>NZ_WQLA01000001.1 GCF_009755275.1 Mucilaginibacter aquatilis
GGTCAGGGGGAAAGGGTGTGCGTTGTTGTGTGTGTAAATTTGTTGTTGTTTGATAAGTATTAGGCAACTGCTGTACCAGCAGCCGCTGAAAACAGCAAACGAAGCAAAAACAGCCCTCAAATACACAAAAACACACTTTTTGCATCGTGCCAAAAACACAAAGTAAGCCAAACAGCGGTTAACTTGTGGTTAAGTTTTCCCAACTTTACTCAGCTGGTGGGGAATTGCGTTTCCCAACTAATGTGACGCTGACTTGAGCCCTATAACTGAGCCAATGAGCGTGACTAGAAAGAATATGCGCCAAAAATTGACAGGCTCTTTAAAAACCATTATGCCAACCAAAACGGTACCTACAGCACCAATACCCGTCCAAACGGCATATGCGGTACCTATAGGGAGGGTTTGTATAGCCTTCATAAGTAACGACATGCTAAGCAGCAATGTAATGCCAAAAGCAGCATACCATACATACACATCATTACCCGATGCATCCTTGGCTTTCCCGAGGCAAAAGGCAAAAACTGCTTCCATTATACCTGCAATAACTAGTAGTATCCAATTCATGCAGGCAAAAATCTGCATAAATACATCAAGCAAATTTTACATATGTTAAAAAATGCATCAACGGCCAGCACGGATGCGGCTGAGGCTAACCTGACTTATACCTAAATAGGATGCTATGTAACCCAGCGGCACCCGTTGAACTAATTGCCTGTTGTGTTTCAACAATTCGTCATAACGTTGCGCAGCACTTAAAAACTGCATGCTAATAAGGCGTTGTTCAGTTCGTAAATACTCTAACTCAACAAATTTACGCCCCCAGTTGGCAATGTGAATATCTTCATCATACAACATCTTAAGCTTACGGCTATCTATTTTATACAAAGTACAATCTTCCAGTAAGTCAATATTCTCGTAACTAGGCTCATGATTTATATATGTTTTTATAGATATAGCGGTATCACCTTCAGTGCCAAACCAAAAGGTTACTTCACTATCGCCCCTGTAAGTGTAAGCCCGCACAATGCCTTGCTTAATAAAAAACAGGTTATGGTTTGGTCGCTCTTTGTTGATGAGTAAAAACCCTTTAGGCAGCGTAACTTCTTCGGCAATCAGGTTTAGTTTTGAAAGCGATTGTTGCGGTAAAGGATAGATGCTGTTTATAATTTGACTTAGCTCCAAAATATGTTTATGCTAATTACAGAGGCAAAATTACTTTACAAAATATAATAAATAAAAAAAGCCTCCCAGTTTTAATGGAAGGCTTTAAAAGAATACGCTATTGATATCAATTGTATACTTTAACCATAAACACATAGCTTTCCAGCTTTTTAATTTGCTGGGTACGGCTTAAACCAGCCAAAGCACTTTTAGCAGCTTTATTAGGTTTTAATGCAATTACATTTTGTGTAGAATCAGTTGACACGTTTTGCGCTGCCTTAAATATATATGATGATTTTACAGCAAATGCAGCACTCTCGGTACGGGTTTGCTTACCACTTATAATACCTATAACGTTGCCTTTGGTATCTAACAGCGGACCGCCACTAATACCGGCATATACAGGCAATGAAACCTGGTAAGCTGCCGTATCACCTTCTAAGCCCGTAGCCGAACTTATATAGCCTTTAGCATAATATGGATCGTCGCGCGGGAAACCTAAGGTAATTACCTCCTCACCTACATCAAGCTTGGTACGCTTGAAATTGTATGGTAGCTTATCTAAACCAGTAAATTCTTTATCATCAATTTTGATAATTGCGATATCACGGGTTGGCTCGGTGTATATCAATTTGGCATGGTATGATTCACCCAAAGCATTCTGAACATATAATGAATCGGCATTGTTAACCACGTGAAATGCAGTGACAATATATCCGCTTTGTGTAAGCGCAAATCCTGATCCGCCTGTTGTGCCCGGATTGGTTACACGATGGCCGGGTTTTAGGCTGTTTAATAATGCCTGGTTAGTGCGTTGCGCATTCTCAGCGGTACGGCGTACGCTCTCAATTTTACGGCTAAGTGCAGTGTAATTAGATGCAGTTGTTTTATTAAACCTGCCGGTGAAATACAACGTACTCAAAATAGCAAACACCGCAATTGAAGCAGCTACAGATATTTTGGAGTGATGATTACGCCACAACCTTACAATAAGGGTTGGATGCACGGTGAGCTCCTGCACAAGTGTATCAACATCTATTTCCTGATGAATTGCATTTAAACGCTTCTCCAACTCAACGCGCTCGCCATACTGCTTAATTAAACCGGTGAAATGGGCATGCTCAGTAATGCGGCTGTCAACAGCTGCATTTTCTTTCCTAAGCGCTTCAAAACGCTCCTTTTCCTCGTTGCTCAAGTCACCTGCAAGGTAGCGTTCAATTAGTTCGGTTAATTGTAAATCACTCATGGCTCTGTACTTATTGATCACGTTGCTCCTGCTGAAAAAACAATTTTTTCAAGCGTTGCAAACACTTATATTTTTGAGTTTTGGCATTATCGGCATTGGTATAACCAAAGCGCTCACAAATCTCCTGCATGGAAAGGTCATGAATATAAAAGTCTTCAATAATGGTTTTACAAGGCTCACCCAATTGCTTAAGCGCTCCTTCCATCTTAGTAAACTGTATATCACGTTCTGAATGCAAATCAGCTTCATCTTCTACCGGCAAGTGGTCCTGAAAATCTTTTACATCTCCGCCGTACCTGCTCATCTGACTTAATCTTTTAAGCCACAGCTTACGGCAAACTGAGTATAAAAATGTTTTCAGTTTACTGCTCAACTCAAAGTTTCCGCTTTTAACCTTATTATAAAGAACTATAATGGCCTCCTGGTAAACGTCTTTAGCGTCATCAGCAGTTCCGTTGTTATTTATGATAAGTTGCAACACCATCGGAAAATATGCTACGTAAACACGTTTAAGTATATTTTCGGAGTTATTCAGTATCCCGAATACTACCTCGCTGTCTGTTGGTGCCGAACTATTCAATGCTTTACTCACTATTAATACAATTTATGCGAAAATGTAACCCATTATTCAGATAAAAAAATTTAAAACAAATAAGTTACCCCGCCACTTTCATGTAAGCAATCATTTGTAATCGCAAACAAAATCAAATATGAAAAACGTAATCAAAGCAGTAATGCTCATGTGCCTTTTAGGCAGCCTTGCCTCATGTTACGGTGGTTCGCCTGATGGCAAAACCGATTCTGTAGCCAACCATGATAACCACGAAGCTGGTGGCGCCACTACAGTTGATACTTTACCTAAAACGATTGATACTGCAAAAGCTGATTCAGCCAGATAAAATTCCTATTTTAATTGGTATAGCTCATTGATGCACTTATAGCATCAACAAATCAAATCAATAACTAACACAAACATTATATTAATCACAATGAAAAAACAAATTATGTTAGCGCTTTGCACACTGGCTACCGCCGGATTGTTAACGGCTTGCAACAGTAACGCTAAAAATGACAACCAGGATTCGCTAATGGTTGATTCATCATCTCAAACCAGTGTTGATACTACCTACAAAGTTGACACTGCGCAAACTGATACCGCAATGACCAACAGCACCGGCATGACACCTGCAACCGCCGATACGGTTTCAAAAACAGTTACAAAAAAGACTGTTGTAAAAAAATCAGTTACACAAAAGCAATAATTTTTAGCTGATTTTCAATCAGTTGTAATCTTTTTTAATTTTTTTTCAAAGTAGCGGGTTACCTTTTGCCTATTACAGGTATTAAAGAGAAACTATTAATCACTTATTAAAAGAAATTAAAATGAAAAACGCATTCAAATTTGGCTTTTTAGCTCTTGCTATCTCTGTTTCTATGGTTGCTTGTAAAGGTAACGGTTCTGGTTCAGCTTCTGATTCAGCTGCTACCGATTCAGCTGCTATGGTTGATTCAGCTGCTACTAAAGTTGATACTGCTGCTGTTGTTGATTCAGCTGCTTCTGATTCACTTAAAGCTGATACTACTCACAAAATGTAATATCTGCTTAAAAGCAAATAAAAAAACCTCACGGCTGTCCGTGAGGTTTTTTTATTTCATAACATTTCTAGCACATAAAAAAGCCGCTATGTTTTACGCGTAATGCGTTACATAGCGGCTTGATATTTTTTTGAGATGCTTACTTTTTGGTAGAATCGGCTTTTGCGGCAGTATCTGCGGCTGCAACCGGTGCAGCAGTTGTGGTTGGTGCTGCCATTGATTTGCGCGCACTCGGCGTACCTTTAGGCATAGTTATACCGCCAGACCCTGTATAATCAAGCAAGCTTGCACCGCCAATTGAAGTTTCGGTTTTAGACGTATCGCGGTTTGATGGTACATCGTGGTTATTGATTACCGAATCGGCACCACCTGTACTTCCTGCACCGCTGCTGCATGATTGTAAAGCCGAAACGCTTCCGGCAAGCATCAAAAGTAAAATAGCTTTTTTCATTAATATGCTTATTGATGATATGTAAACAGCTAAAAAGCTGCTGGTTGTTTTCCGAGGGCCAATATACGAATAAGGCGTTGTTGATAAAGCCTTAAATTTAAACTTAAAACAAAAGGCCGTGCCTTAACAATGGCACGACCTCAATTGAGATTAAACAAGTATCTTATGACTCGGCACGTGCTGCATCACGCAGTGCCTTTACCTGGTCGTGAGCCGCTTTAAGCCTGATCTCCTGCTCGGTAAGCATATCAATGATGTAAGCCGGTAGGTTTTCATCATTAAGTGCGGTACGATAAGCCTTTTGAGCTGCATCTTCGCCATACTCGCACTCTTCCAAAACCGATTTTACGCTATGACCAGTGAAAAATGCTTTAACACTCATCCATCCCCGGTAAATATCACCTGCTGATGAGGTAGTATTTTCGATGTCTTTGGCATAGGTTTGCACCTCTGTTGCCAATGCCAGTTTATACTGATGGCTGTCTGCTATGTAGCTGGTAAAAAGCTGGCGCAGTTCGCTCTCCTCTTCAGGCGTGTCTTTAATAGCGCGCTCATAGCCCGCAATTCTATCATTATGAATTTTGACCAAATCGTTCAAAATTTCTACCGTTTGCTCTGTATATTCCATTACGTTTATAGATTAGTTTATAACATTTAGTGTAAAATCATTTAAAAGATTACAGAATTAACCTCTGCCTCTGAAAGATGAAACTATCCACCAAATAATACCAATTACTAAAAGAACGCCAATAATACCAACGTAAGCGCCCGCTTTAAATATACCTGCTATTGCATCGCAACTGCTTAAAGTAAGCACCAAAGCTGTTAGCGTTAATAAACTTAATTTTTTCATAGTGAATGTTTTTAAATGTAGATGCTTATAAAATAATAAACCCGCAACTTTTGTTTGCGGGTTTATTATTTTATAGATATTTAACCTGATTGAATTACTTTTTAAATGCCGATTTTAACTGACCGGCGGCATAGCCCATCGCATCCTTAGCTTCGGGCACTAACGCACCCATTCCAAAAAATTCGTGCGTTACGCCATTATAAACTTTTCTATCAACGGTAACCCCCGCATCTTTTAGCTTCTTTTCAAGCATTTCACCGTCACTGGCTAATGGGTCAAGCTCGGCATTGATGATGGTAAAAGCGGGCAAACCTTTTAGGTTGGCAGCTACCAGGTTTAAACGCGGATCCTTAGCTTCGCTCATGGTGTTAGTATACTGTTTGGTAAACCACATCATCATTGGCTTATCCAACGGCTTTGCATCGGCATACTTTGTATAAGACTGGCTATTCATGTCTGCACTAGCAATTGGATACACACTCAATACGTGTACCGGAGCCTGAACGCCTTTATCACGCGCCATAATAGCCATGTTTGCTGCCAGGTTACCACCTGCGCTTTCACCTGCAACCGCAATCATTTTAGGGTCGCCTTTTATTGAAGCAGCATTTTTAACTACCCATTGATAAGCGTCAAACGAGTCAGTATGCGCTGTAGGAAATTTGTGCTCGGGTGCTAAACGGTAAGCAACCGAAACAACAACAGCTCCAACCTGATCGGCCAGTGCTTTTGCTGATGCATCGTAAACATCAAGGTTCGCAATTACATAGCCTCCACCATGGTAATACACAATAACGGGGAACGGACCGTTACCTCCTTGAGGTGTATAAATACGTGCATGCACGCTACCGCCTTTAACAGGAATTTCCTTGCCCATGGTATCAACCTTCATTACGGGCATGGCAATTTTATTTTCCTGCATTAAGGCCATGACTGCATCAGTTGGAGTATGGTTTTTACGCGCTTCAACCGCAGTTAATTGCGGAATAGGTTTGTCGCCGTAGCTTTGCAGTTTTTCCAGCACAGCTTGCATCTGCGGCTGAATATCAGGCGCCCAAGATGGTTTTGCACCGGTTGGCTTTACATTGTCAACCGAACCGGTGGCCATGCTGTCGGTCTTGGTCTCAGTGGTTACCACCGTACTGTCTGTTTGCGTGCTGTTACCCGTGGGGTTGCTGCACGAGGCAAAGCTTGTTGCAGCAAGAATGGCTAAAGCCGCCAAACTATTGCACTTTTGTTTTTTAATGTTGTTCACTAAAGATTTCATAAGTAAATAATAGATATTTACTTATTTAACTAATCTTTGAACTATTTGTTGATGATCTTAGCTTAAAATCAACTTATAATGCAAACACAATAGTTTTAAAACGCTTGTTTAATTTTCTCGGCAACGCTTTTCAAGCTTACAGCATCTTTTTGCTGTTTACCATCCAGCAATTTAATCACCGCTGATGAAATAACGCCACCTGTGAAATAATATAGCACTGATAGTAATTGAGTTTGCTTAGTTCGGTTACTATGCTTTTCATTAAGGCCTAACGGTTTAGGTAAAAATACAGCCCCTAACCCGGCAGCAAGACCCAAGGCCGATCCTTTCAGCCATGTTTTTTTATCACCTAAGCCTGCAACACTATAGTAAATTGTATTGCTAACAATATCTCCGCTAAGGGTAAGATAATATAGCTGATCACCCTCTGGTGGTTTAACACCGGCTTTATCAAATAACTTAGTTAACGATTCCATCCCCAGCAAATCCATGCGAGGAGCTTCTTCATCTTTTTTCTTAATTACCTGATGTAAAACGGTAACGGCGCAAGCACCTGCCAAACCACCAATTAATGCGTGTAATACTTTCATGAGGAGTATTTTATTTAACTGTAGAATAAACAAAACGCAGTTTTTGTTCGGTTCACACACTATAATTTTTAATATTGCGCAAACATCAATCCGTTTGCATGCACATTATTTCGGTTCAAAATATTACAGTTAAATATTTGCAGCATGTTTTGTTGCAAAATTTGAGCATTACTATTGAAGAAGGACAGCACTGGCTCATAACCGGCCAAAGCGGCTCGGGCAAAACGGTTATTTTGAATGTGCTGGCTGGTTTAATGAAGCCGTTTGCCGGAGTTATTGCTTTAAAGGAAGGACTTGGCAGTAAGAATATAACACTGGTTACCTCTCGCCATCATTTCAAAGACAAAACCAACACCAGTACCAATATGTACTATCAGCAACGTTATAACTCGTCAGACGCTGACCAGGCTTTAACCGTAGCACAACACCTGGAAAGCAAACAACCCGACAATATTGAAAATGGTTATTGGACCATTGACAAAGTTACTGACCTGCTATCATTGCAACCGCTGCTTAGTAAAGAACTTATTAAGCTTTCAAATGGAGAAACAAAACGGCTGCGACTGGCTGCGGCACTCCTTTCGCAACCACAGGTGCTTTTGTTAGATGATCCACTGTCGGGCCTTGATCAGCAAACACAATCGCGTTTCAACACAATTTTAGGAGCTTTAACAGATTCAGGCATAACAGTAATTATGTCGGGGAGTGGGCATGAAATTCCGGATGTTATTACGCACGTTGCCGTTTTAAAAGCGGGAACTATAGTTAACAGCCTACCCGCTCATGAATATAGCCCTTCAAAGGAGTATCAGGATAATAATCCCGACATAACTGCTTTATCATCACTTGTAAAAGAGTTTCCCCTGTCTCAACATAACTGGATTGTCAACATGAACTATGTTCATGTAAAGTACGATGAGCATGTTATTTTAAATAACATTAACTGGCAAGTTAAGCCTGGCGATCATTGGGCGTTGTTTGGACATAATGGTGCCGGAAAGTCAACGCTATTAAGTTTGATAAACGGCGATAACCCACAGGCTTATGCTAACAACATTATTTTATTTGACAAAAAACGCGGCACAGGTGAAAGCATATGGGATATAAAAAAGAAAACCGGCTTTGTATCGCCAGAGCTTTACCAGTACTTCCCTACAGATCAAACCGCCTTACAGGTTATCGAATCGGGATATTATGACACACAAGGGCTATTCAGGCCATCAAGTGCAAGTAAACGAAATAAGGCTATGGAATGGTTGGAGGCATTACATATTGAGCAATACGCCACTCAGCTGCTAAAACATATACCTGCCAGCGCGCAACGCCTGTGCCTGCTGGCCCGTGCGCTTATAAAAATGCCCGACTTGTTAATTTTAGATGAGCCATGCCAAGGGCTTGATAAGCAACAGCGTATTCATTTCAATCAGCTAATTGATGTAATAATGGCTAACACCGGCACTACCCTTATTTACGTTACGCATTATGCTAATGAGCTGCCCACCTGTATTAACAAAATACTGGCCTTAAAAAATGGTGAGATTGTGGATGCAGCTATGGTATAAAGGGTTACATTAAGGCATGAAACAACTAATTCATCTTTTTCTGCTATTAAATATTTACGGACCGGTATCAGCCCAGTCATTTGCTATTATTAATGATACCGATGATTTTGTAATTGTACGTGAAAATCCCAATGTTAAATCAAAAGTAAGAGGTAAGCTACACATTAATGAAATATTCAGTTATGATGCCAGTTCAAAAGCAGAATGGGTTGAAATTTACCGGGAAGATAGTAGAAACACAGGACTTGAAGGTTATATACAGAAAAGCGAGTTATTGCCTCTGAGCTTGTTCAAAAGTACAACGAGTCATTCGATCACAAATAATAGTGTAACTGTTATGAGCGGGAGCATGACACTTAAGCTTACATCAAAACCTTTCAATGCTAAAAATCACAAATTAAAGTTTGAAAATCCTTATCCCCAATGCAAAAATTGTATACTTATCTTAAGTAAAATTGACAATAGGTTTTTGTGGGGCACAGATGGTGGAGCTCCCAAAAAAGCTGTTAAATCGTTAAATATGACTTTCAAAGGCTTACTGGTAAGTATTCCAACAAGCGCATTTAGTGACCTTTATGAACCAGTTTTGAATAGTATACAAGTTTTTCAAAACAAGAAGACAATATATATTCAAATGGATAACGGCGACGGAGCAGGTGGATATACAGTAATTTGGGTTATTAAAAATGGCCACTATATAAAAAGGTACCTTGATGATAGCCATGCTTAATAAGTATCACTCATCAAAGTGTCAAATCTTACCCTAACAATAGCTTAACCAAGCAATCAACTACGTATCTTTGTACATGAATACTGCCGATTTGTTGCAACGCGCGCTCCGGTTCGATTTTTTGAGCAAGGACGAAGGCGTTTATCTGTATCATAATGCAACCACTCCAGAATTGATGTACGTGGCTAATGAGCTGCGGAAAATTCAGGTTCCACATGGCAAAGTTACCTGGCAAATTGATCGTAATGTTAATACTACTAACGTTTGTATAGCAAACTGTAAGTTTTGCAATTTCTTTCGTCGTCCGGGTCATGAGGATAGCTACATTACGGATATTGACACTTATAAAATCAAAATTGAGGAAACGTTCCGATACGGTGGCGATCAGCTCTTATTACAGGGCGGACATCACCCCGACTTAGGTTTGAAATTCTATACTGATCTTTTTAAAGAGCTTAAGGAGCTATACCCTGCTTTAAAACTGCATTCATTAGGTCCGCCCGAGATTGCACACGTATCGAAGTTAGAAGGACTAAGCCATATTGAGGTGCTTACTGCCATGAAAGCAGCAGGGCTCGACTCCCTTCCGGGTGCAGGAGCCGAAATTTTGAACGACCGCGTACGCAGGCTGATATCTAAAGGTAAATGTGGTGGAAAGGAATGGCTGGGTGTTATGCGTGCGGCGCACAAAATCAACTTGCCAACATCGGCAACTATGATGTTTGGGCATGTTGAAACCATTGATGAGCGTTTCGAACATTTAGTTTGGATAAGAGAAGTACAATCTGAAAAGCCTGAAGGTAATTATGGTTTTACGGCATTTATTCCGTGGCCATTTCAGGATGACGGAACGCTTTTACGTAAGGTTCGTGGCATAACCAACACGGTAACCGGCGATGAATATTTACGTATGATTGCTTTGAGCCGCATAATGCTACCAAATGTAAAAAACATACAGGCATCGTGGCTTACCGTTGGTAAACAGGTTGCACAATTATGCCTACATGCAGGTGCCAATGACTTTGGCTCAATTATGATTGAAGAGAATGTGGTATCGGCAGCAGGCGCACCGCACCGTTTCACCGCGCAGGGTATACAAAACTCGATACGCGAAGCAGGTTTTGAACCTCAGTTACGTAATCAGAAATATGAATGGCGAGAAATGCCTGAACAGTTGGAAGAGCAGGTAATTAACTACTAATATTTCCGCTCTGATACATAAAACAAAAAGCAGCTCAATGAGCTGCTTTTTGTTTTTACACTATTTGAGCTTACTTAACAAAGTTAGTTAAAATGGCTAGTGTATCATTAGTTGACAATATTTCGTCAAATGCCTCTGTGGCTGCTTTAGCACCAGCAATACCTGATAATTCGGCACCTGCTTGAGCTGTGGTAGCTTCGTTAGCATAAATTGGGTTAGTTGCAGCAGTTGCGGCAGCTGTAACGGTAATACCACTTGCTGTAGTACCATCACCTGTTACCCATGAACGGAAGTTTGCAGGCGCACCGGCACGTGTTGCACGTAAACGACGGATATAAGCAGCGTGACGTGCTTCAACCGAGTGAATATTTAATGCTGCGGTAAGTACTACCTGGTTACCTTTTAAGAAACCAGCCTGGCCTTTGTAAGCACGTACACCGGTATCTTCAAATGCTTGAGATACTGCTAAGAAAATATCGTAGTTAGTAAATACTGCACTAAACGGACCAGCACCCGGTACGCCTTTAGCAGCACCTGAATAGTCATAGCTGGTTGAGAAAGTACCTGCAGGGATAGCTGCAGTGCTGCGTGCCTTGTTAGCGGCCGATTCATTAGCTGAGGTTAATACGCTTCTTAAGAAAGTAACGTGGTTGTTTTCATCAGCCTGAATTAATTTGATAGCGTTTAAATCATTGGTTGGAATAGCCAATGTGCCTGCAGTTGCACGAGCAACGGCTGTATTGTAAAACGTAGCCTCAACTAATTCAGCAGTAAGTGCAAAGTTAAGCACATCATTTACCGATGAAGTAGCAGTTTGACCGTAAGCTTTTTTGAATAAGGTACCGAAAGCAAATGGCAATGCAGCCACTGCTACCTTTGAGCCAAAGCTGGTAATGTTTTTTATAGCAGCGCGGCGCGGACTGATTCTGTCGGCAAACTCCGGATCAGCTGCTTGAATATCGTTGAATAAATTAAGAATATCCATGTTGTGTTTTTCTAAAATAAGGTAAACAATTATGCGCCTAATCCCGGAGCTGATATTTTAAATCCTTGCAAGAAGGCGTTAGCCTGAGGAATTACCTGTGCAGGAGTTTGTGATTTTTCTAAACCGGTATTCATGTCCAAAATGGTTGAATCGGCAAAGTTCAAGCCCAGTAAATTGCGGATTAAAGCTGCGTGGCGAGCCTCTACCGATACAATTTTACCTGCTAATACCAAGTAATCAACAGTTTGTATCATGTAACCTACGCCATTGTAGGCTGCTACACCTAAATCTTCGAATGTTTTAGCAGCGCCTAACACGTTTGCACGGTCAGAGAAATTGATCGCAGAAAAATTCGGGGTTAGTTCAGGGATAGCGTTGCTACCTAATGCTTTTTTGAAAAACTCACGGTGAATAACCTCATGATCACGAATTTCGGTAAGTAGGGCGCGCTCATCAGCACTGATACCGTTGTACGGATTTGAAATAACCTGAGTGTAGAATGCTGCTTCGAGCTGCTCTAAGGCATAGGCATAGTTTAAAACTGCCAAATCGCCCGAACCAATATCTACCGGTTGAAAATCAGTACCATCATTTTTTTTACAAGATGAAATGCTGGTCATCAATCCCGCCGCTACCGCACTGGCACCGGCAAACCTTAAAAAGGACCGCCGGGCCATACCTTGCCCAGCAAGAAAACTTTCTTGTGTTGTTGTTTTCATAAGGAAATACGTTAATTATTAGATTAGTTATAGTACAAGATACGCGGTACAAAGTTTTACAGTTTTCTAACAATTCAAATATTTCTCACAACCACAGTGTTTTACCTATATTTGATGCGATGTTAATTGAACAAAACGTTGAGGCACTGATATTTGCCTCCGAGCAAGGAATACGTGTTGAGGAAATAATTTTTTGTCTTCAGGCCGCTTTAAATACCGAGGTTGATGAAGCCGTAATAGCCAAAGCAATTGAGGCTATTAAAAGAAAGTATGATGATGAACTGCTTGCCATTGAGTTAGTGAAAATTAATAGTGGCTATCAGTTTTTAACCAAAAAGAGTTACCACCAAGTAATAAGCCAGCTCCAGTTACAACGTTCAAAAAAGAAGCTGAGCCAGGCAGCGCTCGAAACGCTGGCTATTATTGCATACAAACAACCCGTAACCAAATTAGAGGTTGAACAAATACGAGGTGTTAACTGCGACTACTCTATACAAAAGCTGCTGGAGAAAGAACTGATCAGCATTACCGGAAAAGCCGATACCGTTGGCAAACCGTTGCTATATGGAACCAGTAACTTGTTTGCCGATTATATGGGAATTAACAGCATTAGCGACCTGCCTTTGCTCACCGAAACAACTAATGCTACAAATAGCATTGGAAATGAGCAGGAATAAATTTTTGTTGCCTTTTTGCCGAATTTGAATTTTAATTATTTTTGAATCATAAACTATTGCAAAACGCTATCTTCAAATATCGTTTAGGAACAAAAAATTAACATAACAACATTCACTATGCAAACGCCAACACTAACTGCAGGCAAACGCGTTTCCCCTAAAAACGACTTTGCCAAAAAAGCGGCCAACGAGCCGGCTGAGCAAAAGAAATTTGATGACGACGAAGATTTTGATGACGACTTTGATGATGAATCATTAAACGACCTGGACTATGATGGTGCAGGCAGTTATGATGACGAAGACGACGATTTTTAATCAATAACAAGCAATCAAAATATTGTCAGCATCCGGCTCAAAAAAAGAGCCGGATGCTTTTGTTTTAAGCCCTATCTTTGTTAAATGACCGTTACCCAAGTTACCGATAAACGCACCCGCCAGGCGTTTTTAGATACCGCCCGTAAAATTTATGAAAACGACACCAATTTCATTTGCCCACTGGACGATGACATTGAGGCTGTTTTCGCTGCTCAAAAGAATCCGTTTTTTGGGTTTGGTGAGGCCATTAGATGGGTATTAACCGATAGTAATAACAATTTAATTGGCCGGGTTGCAGCATTCATTAATGAAAAGAAGGCATACAATTATGAGCAGCCTACCGGTGGCATGGGCTTTTTTGAGTGTATTGATGATGAAAAGGCTGCCTTTTTACTATTTGACACCGCTAAGGCATGGTTACAGCAACATGGCATGCAGGCTATGGACGGCCCTATTAACTTTGGTGAAAACGATATGTTTTGGGGTTTGCTTATTGAAGGCTTTGTACCGCAATCATACGGCATGAACTATAACCCTCCTTATTACAAAAATTTTTTTGATGCTTACGGTTTTAAAACGCAGTACGAGCAAATAACTAATCACATTGATGCACATAAACCTTTCCCGGAGCGTTTTACCAAAATAGCCAACTGGGTTGCCCAAAAGCCCGGATACAGATTTGAACACTTAAGATCATCAGAGATTGAAAGCTTTGCCAGTCATTTTATGGAAGTTTACAACGATGCCTGGAAAGACTTCGAAAACTTTGTTCCTATTAAACGAGACACTATTTTGGAAACCTTCCGTAAGATGAAGATGATCATGGATGAAAATCTTATTTGGTTTGCTTACGTAGACGATGAACCCGCAGCTTTTGTGGTAGTGCTACCCGATGCCAACCAAATGATTAAAGGCTTTAATGGTAAGCTTACGTTATTAAATAAAGTACGCTTTTTGTACAATAAATGGAAAGGTGTTAACCGCATGCGGGCCATTGTAATGGGTACCAAAACCAAGTATCAAAAACACGGACTGGAATCGGCCATGTTTGTTAAGCTGAAAGAATATGTGTTACCACTGAAACAATACGACGAGATGGAGCTATCATGGGTTGGAGATTTTAACGACAAAATGCTGGCACTGCATGAGGCAATGGGCGGTGTATTTGGTAAAAAACACGCCACCATGCGTTGTATATTTTAAACTTGAACTCCGCTGGAACGACTTCAAATTAATATCACTTAAAATTACGGTAACAAAGCCTAAACCTGTTTTCAAACAACTCTACGCTACCGTAACAAAGGGAAAGCGCATCTGCTGAGTTTTTACCGTTATTAAGCTGGTTTAAAAGATATTTAATGTATTGCGGGTTAGTTTTTATGATGTAATATACTATAGCGTAAGCTATACTGTATTGCACGGATGCCTTCTCTTTTTGAAGCCAGCTTTCGTCATTTGCCTCACTTAAGTACCGGGGAATGCTCAGTTTGCCTTCGTTAAGCAAGTTTCGTGCTTCAATTAAACGTGAGCGCTGCGGATCAATGTATACCCGTTTTCTATCGTCAAGATATAAGCCTTCAAAAAAAGTCGACATTCCCTCGTTAATCCACCTGGGTACGCCGTAAAAGTTATAATAATGCATAAAAAAGTGGCTGGCTTCATGTACAATTACGTTTTGATAATCTTCGCCTTTGTATATATAGCACTCACGTGTAACCGGCGAATAAAAACCGGTTTTTGTGAATTTTGCCTGCTGCCTGTCGCGCTCTTTTAAAAAGTCGTTACGCGAACCGTACAAGTTAATAACAACAGGCAATGAATCCGGAATAACCTGATCAAACAGCCCGTTATAAACAAATGCTTCGTAACGTATTAAATTACTTAACATGGCTGTATCATCAGCCGAAGTTTTTCTTCCTACCTGATTAATCACAACCCGCTGTCCGCTTACGCTGGCAGTTAAAAAAAGGCATAAAAAAACAGCCGGAAAAAATCTTGACATATTTTACCGGCTGTTACGTATAAATTTGAGTTTTTTAGGCTGTTGCCTTGCTTTGTCTGAGCTCCTCAAACAATTCAATAACCTTTTTCTGTAAATCAATTACCTCCGTCTCCCTGTCCATCAATTTCTTGTTTACATTTTCAAGTTCGTTCAAGTACTTTTGCTCATATTCGGCATCATTGAATGTAAGTAGCTGTACTACAGACATTTCAAACAAATTAGCTATTTGCTCTAATCTTGATAAGTTGATGTCTGTTATACCCGTTTCAATTTTTGAAAATGCAGGTATCGAAATATCGAGCCTTTTGGCTACATCTTCCTGACTCCAACCTTTTTGATGTCTCAACAGTCTAATTTTTTTGCCCAGTGTTTTCATTTTTTAAATTTAGGGATGAGGGATTTCGCAATAGTTAATAAAGTTAAAATAAAATTTTAGATATTAAAAATCAATTATTTAATTAAAATATCTGATGATAATTGGTTTAAATTTAGTCCGCCAAAGTTACCCGAACTCATGAGTAAAAGATTTTTTTCGGCAAGTTCTGTCTGCTCTAAATAACGCTGTAATTCCTGCGGCTGGTCAAAAAACAGCAGGTCAGTGTTATCAAAAGCATCTTTCACTACCTTTGCATCATAAGGCTCCATTTTCTTTTGTACAAAGGTTTGAGCGTCTATAAATACTATAGCCTCGTCGGCCTCGTCCATGCAACCGGCATATTCTTTCAAAAAGTCTTTATTAAGACTGCTAAATGTATGAAGTTCCATACATGCTACCAGTTTTCTGAAGGGAAACTGTTGCTTTACAGCTCTTATAGTTGCCTTTAATTTTGATGGGGAGTGAGCGAAATCTTTGTAGATGTTGGTTACTTCGTTTTTTCCAAGCAATTCCAATCTTCGTGCGGCGCCTTTGAAAGTAACCATGCTGCTGTAAAAATCAGCGGCATCAATTCCTAAAACTTCACAAACGGAGCGGGCCGCTTCCATATTGAGCAAATTGTGTTCTCCGAAAACCAGTAACGGATAAGTTTGCCCATTATACACTACCGAAGTTATACCGTTTTGAACCTCAAATTCAGGCAGCTTATACGCTGTTTTTGTTACTGTTGATTGATTAGCGCTCACTACATCGTTAAGCACTTCATCATTACTAGCATAAAACACAACGCCACCATTTTCAATGGTATTTATAAAAACATCAAACTGCCGGGTGTAATCTTCAAACGTTGGGAAAACGTTGATATGATCCCAGGCAATGCCACTTATAACACCAATATTTGCTTTATATAAATGAAATTTAGGCCTGCGGTCAATGGGCGATGATAGGTATTCATCACCCTCAATTACAATTAGCGGTGCATCGCTTAATTGAACCATGGTATCAAAGCCCTCAAGCTGAGCCCCTACCAGATAATCAAAGTTTTTACCTGCTGCCTGCAATGCGTGCAGTATCATAGATGTGATAGTGGTTTTACCGTGGCTACCACCAATTACCACCCTTAACTTGTTAACCGATTGCTCGTAAACATATTCGGGGTACGAAAAAATCCTGATTCCTTTTTGCTGTGCTTCAATCAATTCGGGATTATCTGCACGGGCATGCATACCTAAAATTACAGCATCTAAATCAGCTGTAATTTTTTCAGGGTACCAGCCATTTTTTTCGGGCAGCAAACCATATTTCGCAAGGCGCGAAATTGATGGCTCGAACAAAACATCGTCCGACCCGGTAACCTTAAAACCTTTTTTATGTAATGCAATAGCCAGGTTGTGCATTGCGCTGCCACCTATGGCTATAAAATGTACCTTCATGTAAATGTTTGGCTATTAAGCAAAGCACTGCAAATTAACGTAAAAACAGCGTAGGCCGCAAACATTTTATAATATCGTTAATAAGTTTAACTTAAATTCATAGTAATGTTTCAACAAAAAGCCCTTTGTAACACTATTGTCACAGTTTTTTGGTTTTATGTATGCCGAAAATAATTTTTATACATTTGTACTGTAATAATAAAAATTACAGTTATGAACGGACGCTTTCAGATAGCCGTACACATATTAACACTATTACATGCCGCAAAAAATGAGCTGCTGTCATCAGATTATATTGCAGGCAGTGTAAATGCAAACGCTGTGCTGATACGTAAGGAGCTAAGTAACTTGCGTGGCGCTGGGCTGGTTTCCAGCAAGGAGGGTAAAGCTGGTGGTTACTACCTTAATAAAGATGCCCATCAAATAACTATGGCCGATATTTATAATGTAGCCATGCAAAACCCAATTTTGGGCAAAGCGCGTAATCAACCAAATCCTAAATGTCCTATTGGACAGAAAATTGGCGGACATTTAAACAAATTAGATGCAGATATTACACTCACTATTAATAACAAATTAGCAAAGCAAACACTTGCAGACTTTTATAAACAATTTGATCAGTAAATTTTTTCAACACAAACTGTAACATTTTTAATTACAATATCATGAAAATCGCAATCATTGGAGCAACGGGCTTTGTAGGCCCTAAAGTAGTGACTGAAGCCCTTAACCGCGGACACGAAGTTATAGCCATAGCCCGCCAACCTGAAAAGCTTGAAGTAGAGAATGAAAAACTCATTAAGCAATCGGCAGATATATTTGACACTGACATACTTGCTAACTTATTAGTGGGATACGATGCTGTGATTAGTACATTTAATGCCGGCTGGAGCAATCCAAACCTTTATGATGATTTTCTGAAAGGATCAAGATCAATACAACAAGCTACTAAAAAGGCTGGAATTAAGAGATATCTTTTTGTAGGTGGTGCCGGAAGCCTTGAAATTGAGTCTGGCGTACAATTGGTTGATACGCCACAGTTTCCGGCTGAATACAAAGCCGGAGCAACTGCAGCCCGCGACTATTTGGCTGAACTACGTACCGAAAATGAATTAGACTGGACTTTTTTAAGCCCTGCAATTAACTTGCACCCAGGCACCCGTACCGGCGTGTTCCGTTTAGGTACCGAGCAACCCGTGTTTAACGCCGAAGGTAAAAGCGAAATTTCGGCCGAAGACTTAGCCGTGGCATTAGTTAACGAAGTAGAGAAAAATGAATTTGTAAAAGCTAGATTCACCCTGGGCTATTAAGCTTGATCACGCTATTGCACAAAATCTCCTTACATAAGTAAAAACAAAGGCTGGCAAATTTTACATCTGCCAGCCTTTGTTTTAAGTTTTGTGGTGTTTTAAGATAATAAGAATGCTTATTTAAAGCTAAGCCTTTACAAACTTTGCTGCAACCCAATGATTAGCACTTACTTTATGGCTTTCGTAGCTTAAACCAACCTTAGCAGCTTCTTCTTTGATAATTGCCAGATCGGGAGTTTCGTAAAATCCACTGAAGTAAACGTGTCCACCCGCTTTTAAGACCTCAGCGTAACGATCCATTTGATCTATCAAAATGTTACGGTTAATGTTTGCCAGTATGAGGTCAAACTCCTCATCAGGTATTTCTTCTTTGGAGCCGCAAAGCACATGTACGCCTTTTATATTGTTAAGGGCAGCATTTTCGATAGTGCTTTTGTAACAAAGCATATCATAATCAATTGCCGTTAAACTGCCTGAGCCCAGCATGCCCGCCAGTATAGCTAATATACCGGTACCACAACCCATATCAAGCACCTTTTTGCCTTCAACCCGGTTATCCAACATGGTTTCCATCATGAGGCAGGTAGTATCATGGTGGCCTGTGCCGAACGCCATTTTAGGATCGATAACTATTTCATACGGAAACTCAGGCTTAGCTTCATGAAATGTTGCCCTCACGCGTATTTTATCGCCAAGCTCAATGGGCTTAAAATTGCTTTCCCAAACCTCATTCCAGTTGCGCTGCGGTATAAGGTTTACCTCGTATGAAAAACTAACCATATCGCTGTAATATCCCAGGCGCTCATCAACCTCGGCCTTGTCAAAATCATCAGACGGTATATAGGCTTTAAACCCCAGGTCAGTTTCTTCGAAGGTATCAAAGCCTAATGATGCAAGCTCATCAATCAATAAATCCTGATGATGGCTTTCTGCCTCAAGGATGGTAAATATCAGCTCGTAGTAGTTCATATAATGAGTATCTGATATCAAGTAGTTAGTATCAAGAGTTCTGCATTACAAGTGACGCAAAAATCTGGATACTTGATACTAACTACTCAATACTGGTTATTAATTAAACACTTTAACAATGTCTAAAAAGTCGCGCGATTTTAATGAAGCGCCGCCTATAAGGCCGCCGTCAATATCTGGCTGGGCAAAAAGTTCAGGAGCGTTTTTAGGGTTTGCGCTGCCACCGTATAAAATGGTGGTGTCATCTGCCACTTGCTGGCCATATTTGGCAGTAATTTCGGCACGAATAAACGCGTGAATTTCTTGCGCCTGGTCTGAAGTTGCAGTTTTACCGGTACCAATAGCCCAAACAGGTTCATAGGCAATTACTACCTGTCCAAACTGCTCTGCACTTAAATGGTAAAGGCCTTCCGCCAGTTGAGTTTTAATAACATCAAAATGCTTTTCAGCCTCGCGCTCTTCTAAAGTTTCGCCAATACAAAAAATTGGCTTCAGGCCGTTTGCTAATACTGTATCGGTTTTCTTAGCTAACAACTCGTTGTTTTCGCCAAAATATTGACGACGCTCTGAGTGCCCTAAAATAACATAAGCCGCACCTGTTGATTTGATCATTTTAGCCGATGTTTCGCCCGTAAAAGCTCCCGACTCGTTTTGATGTGCGTTTTGTGCGCCAATAGCAACTTTATCATACCCTTTGGCTAACTGTGCCAGGCTATGTAAGTGAATAAACGGAGAGCAAACTACCGCTTGCTGCTGGCCGGTTACTTCATCTTTTACCATGTTTACAATTTCAGAGAAAAGGGCTAAGCCTTCGTTGTAATCCATGTTCATTTTCCAGTTACCTGCAACTATTTTTTTTCTCATAGTATTAAAATCTTCTGTATGGTTGGGTTAAATTAAAAACATCTTGTAGTAATTGCTTGTCGGTATCATCAAGCTTTTTATCGCGGCGGGCATAAACACGTTCTATGGTTTCAAACATCTTATCTGGTTGATAAACCTCAAATCCCAGTGAACCACCCCATGAAAAATCGGGGACAAAATTATCCGGGTATCCACCTCCAAAAACATTGGCGCTCACACCAACTACTGTACCGGTATTGAACATGGTGTTTATGCCACATTTGGCATGATCAGCCATAATTAATCCGCAAAACTGAAGTCCGGTTTTACGATAATGTCCAGTATTATAGTCCCACAGCTTTACCTCGCCATAGTTGTTTTTGAGGTTAGAGTTATTGGAGTCGGCACCAAAATTGCACCACTGCCCCACTACCGAGTTGCCTAAAAAGCCATCATGTCCTTTTGATGAGTAGCCCCATAACACGGAGTTATTTATTTCGCCTCCAACGCGGCATTTAGGCCCAACGGTGGTGGCACCGTAAATTTTCGCACCCATTTTAATTTGCGAATCATGGCATAGGGCAAATGCACCACGTATGTTCACACCTTCCCATACCTCGCTGTTGGCACCTAAATAAATAGGTCCGCGGTGTGTATTAAAGGTCGAACACTCGGCATTGACGCCATCCTCGGCAAAAAAATCTTCTCCAATGATGGTGTTGGTTGAACTAAGTGTAGCACTGCTCCTGCCTTTGGTTAGCAGTGCAAAGTCTCGCCGAAGTTCAATGTCATTCTTTTGAAAAATATCTTCGGGGTGACGTACAGCTATCAAGGCTCGCTCATGCTGATGCTGCCGGTCAAACTTTTGATTGATATTGAACCTCAGCGCATCGGCCTCATTTAAGCGTACGGCTATAAGCGTTTCCCGATAATATAAGGCCTCCCCTGTCTGCAATTTTTCTATTGCCTCGAGCAAATACTCATCCGGACAAACCGAACCATTGATGAATAAATTATCGCCGGCTATTTCAATGGGGTATTTACCATGCAAGTAGGGTTGCGTATGGTATGAAAAAGTAGTATGCAAATGCTTAGCCCATTTTTGAGCTATGGTGAGTATGCCTATGCGCAAATCGGCTACCGGCCGGGTGAAGGTTAATGGCCTTAGCGTTAGATGGGCATTATCGTCAAACAATATAATAGGCATGGGCCAAAAATAAAAAAGTCTCCCAATGTATTAGGAGACTTTTGAATATTTTATCGTGCTGCTGATTACTTTTTAGCGTAACGGCTGCGGAATTTATCGATACGGCCCGCGGTATCAACCAGTTTCATTTTACCGGTATAGAACGGGTGTGAAGTGTGCGAAATCTCTAATTTCACTAACGGATATTCGTTACCGTCTTCCCATTTAATGGTCTCACGGGTATCAATACATGATTTAGTGATAAAAGAATATTCGTTAGACATATCTTTGAAAACCACTAATCTATAGTTTGATGGATGCAGGTCTTTTTTCATCTTGTTTTACTTTCCTTTCAAAAGAGGTGCAAATATAGCAAAATATTATATTGGTGTAAATAGAGAACTTAATTTATTTTCAACATTTTGCATATAAGCAAACTGCTTCTCTTTCACCCTTATACTCATCATTACTTGCAACTTTAACGCTAAACGCAAACTAGTTGTAAATACAATTTAATATGGGTTTAACGTTAACGAATATAATTTCCAGTGAATGCAAATATATAAAATTGATGCATCGGTCGTTATTGAAACTATAATGGCTTATATATAATTATGTGAGTATCTTATTGCAAAAACATGACGTACTCTACCCGCTTAGTGTATTATTAAAATAAAAGTTTGTATATCTTTGTAAAGATAATTTCAACGGAATATGAATCTTCCCATATATTTAGATAACAACGCAACCACACCTACTGACCCAAGAGTAGTGGAGGCTATGATACCTTACTTTACTCAGAAATTTGGTAACGCGGCCAGCCGTAATCACCATTTTGGCTGGGTTGCTGAAGAGGGTGTGGATTATGCGCGCGAGCAGGTGGCCAAATTAATTGGAGCCAGCGAAAAAGAGATCATTTTTACATCAGGCGCAACCGAGTCAGACAACCTGGCTATTAAAGGTGTGTTTGAAATGTATAAAGATAAAGGTAACCACATTATAACTGCGGTTACTGAGCATAAGGCTGTTTTAGATGCCTGCAAGCACGTTGAAAAACTTGGTGGCAAGGTTACTTATCTTCCCGTTAAAGAAGACGGTTTGGTTGACTTAGCTGAACTAGAAGCTGCCATGACTCCTGAAACCATACTGGTATCAATTATGTATGGTAACAACGAGATTGGCGTTATTCAGCCGGTTAGGCAAATTGCCGACATTGCTCACAAGCACGGTGCTTTGTTCATGACTGATGCTACTCAGGCTGTAGGTAAAATTCCGGTTGATGTAAACCGTGATGGCATTGACCTTTTGGCTTTATCGGCTCATAAAATGTACGGCCCTAAAGGTGTTGGTGCATTATACGTTCGCCGTAAAGGACCACGTGTTAAAGTTACTGCCCAAATGGACGGTGGCGGCCATGAGCGCGGTATGCGTTCAGGTACACTTAACGTTCCGGGCATTGTTGGTTTAGGCAAGGCATGTGAAATTGCTTACAACGAAATGGAAAGCGAAGCTATCCGTTTATCAGCATTGCGCGATAAATTGCAATCGGCTTTAACCGTTTTAGAAGAAAGCTACGTTAACGGAAACGTTGAACACCGCTTACCACACGTTGCTAATATCTCTTTCAAATATGTTGAGGGCGAAGGTTTGATGATGGCTATGAAAGATTTGGCGGTATCATCAGGTTCAGCTTGTACTTCGGCATCTTTGGAGCCATCTTATGTGCTTAAAAGCTTAGGACTGTCTGACGATCTGGCACACTCTTCTATTCGTTTTGGCTTAGGCCGTTTTACTACCGAAGAAGAAGTTGACTACGCTATTGAGGTAACTAAAAAGGCTGTTACTCACCTGCGCGACCTTTCTCCGCTATGGGAAATGTTCAAAGAGGGTATCGACCTTAACTCAATTGAGTGGGCAGAACATTAATAGTTAATTTCAGGATTCGGATGTTAGATTTCGGATTTTGAGGTTGGCACAAGTTTAGATGTAAAATAAAAACCGGCGTAAGGGAAATTTAAACCGGCTACTGATAACAGATAATAAAAAATAAAGCTATGGCTTATTCAGATAAAGTAATTGACCATTACACCAACCCACGTAACGTGGGTACTTTAGATAAAAGCAGCCACAAAGTTGGTACCGGCTTAGTTGGTGCCCCTGAGTGTGGTGACGTAATGCGCCTGCAAATTGAGGTTGATGATAACAACGTTATCACTGATGCTAAATTCAAAACATTTGGTTGTGGTTCGGCTATCGCTTCATCATCTTTAGCCACCGAGTGGTTAAAAGGTAAATCAATTGATGATGCAATGGCTATCGACAATATGGATATTGTTGAAGAGCTTGCTTTACCACCAGTGAAAATTCACTGTTCGGTTTTAGCAGAGGATGCGATTAAAGCTGCCATTAACGATTACCGCGTCAAAAACGGCCTGGCTCCTATTGAGCTTGAAAAATCGCACCATTAATATTACAGAGGCAAGAACCAAGAAACAAGAGCCAAGAATATGTTGTGTTGGCTTTAGAAAAGTGACTTGGCTCCTGGCTCTAACATCTTGACTCTATAATTATGGTTACCGTAACAGATAAAGCAAAAGATAAGATTGATCACCTGATGCAGGATGCTAATCTCGATTCGTCGTATTTTTTACGCGTGTCGGTTCAGGGTGGCGGTTGCTCGGGCTTATCTTATAACATGGATTTTGATAACGAGGAGAAAAAAGGCGACCAGTTTTTTGAAGATAAAGGATTACGCATTGCGCTGGATATGAAATCATTTTTATACCTGGCCGGTACCGAACTTGACTTTTCAGACGGGTTAAATGGTAAAGGTTTTAATTTTATAAACCCTAATGCCAGCCGCACCTGCGGTTGCGGCGAAAGCTTCTCGGTATAGTTTCATTTTATTTCTTTCAAATATTAAAAAGGCGCTTTCAAGCGCCTTTTTTGTTACTTGTTAAACACACTTGTCACTAAAACACTAAGCTGCTTTTTTGTATTTATTACTAAATACTTAAGTTTGTTTAACCACTATACCAATAAAACTTAATGAATCAGGTTCAAAAGCCACAAACCGTACCTCAGCTTCTTCGCCACATTGTTGAACATATTCATCCCGATACCCATCCGTTTTTAACAGATAAAGTAAATAAGCAATGGGTAAACATATCATACCGTGAGGCCATTGAAAAGATTGACGCAATAACAGCCTGGTTATTACATGTTGGCGTATGCAAAGGTGACCGTATAGGCTTGGTTATAGAAAACGGGCCCGACTATATTTATTACGATCAGGCTTTGCAGCAACTTGGTGCTATTAACACCTCAATATATCCTACCCTTACCGAAGCCGAAACAGAATACATCATAAATGATTCCGGCTTAAAAACATTGCTGGTGGGCAATCCCTTTTTGCTGCGTAAAGTGCTTAAGGTAGCTAACAACTGCGCATCACTTGAGCGTATTATACCTGCTTTTGAAGATTATGAAAAACACACCGGTAACATTGTTTTAAATGCCGGAGTAATAAGCTTGCAGGATGTAGTAAACGAAGGATTAACCCTTGTAGAACAATACCGTGGTACCATAAACAGTTGCCGTGAAGCCATACTCCCTTCTGATTTATCATGCTTGATATATACATCGGGTACAACTGGGACGCCTAAAGGTGTGATGCTGATGCATAGCAACTTTGTACAAACGGTTTGGGCAGGTTTAGAGCAAATATCAAACGTTAATAAAGATGATTGCTTCCTCTCGTTTTTGCCGTTATCGCACGTTTTTGAACGTGCGGCTACCTATTATATATGTATGGGTGCCGGAGCGCGCATTGCATTTGCCGAGAGTTTGGATTTATTGGCCCGCAATATGGCCGAGGTAAAACCAACCATTATGAACTGCGTACCTCGCCTGCTTGAACGTATACATGATAAGGCCATGAAGAATGGCGCCGATGCCGGCGGCATGAAAACTAAAATATTTAATTGGGCATTTGCCATCGGTCAAAAACATCGTGAAGTGCGTGAAAGCGGTAAAAAACCAGGCATCATTCTTCGCAATCAACATAAACTGGCCGAAAAGCTGGTATTCAGAAAAATTAAGGAGAAAACCGGCGGTCGTTTAAAATTCCTTATTTCGGGCGGTGGTGCATTGCCTAAAAATGTGGGTGAATTTTTTGGCAACATTGGCTTACCCGTGTTAGAGGGATACGGCCTCACGGAAACTACCGGCCCGGTATGTGTTACTGAATTTCAGCGCCAGGTTTATGGCACCGCCGGGCGTATACTGCCAGGCTCAGAAGTTGGCATACAGGATATTGAAACCAAGAAAATACATACTGTACAAACACACAACTCGTGTGATGCAAACTTTACCTCTCCCGAGGGCGAGATAATTATCAGAGGTGTGGCGGTGATGAAAGGATACTGGAATAAAGCCGAAGAAACAAGCCTTGCAATTGATAAAGACGGCTGGTTTCATAGCGGAGATATTGGCCGCTTCTATAAAGGCTATCTGCAAATCACCGACCGGCTTAAAAATATGCTGGTAAACGCTTATGGCAAAAACATATATCCAACACCTGTTGAAAACGCTTACCTGAAAAGCCTTAAAATTGAGCAGATATTTTTAGTTGGCGATCGTAGGGAATATGTAACCGCCATTATTATACCCCCTAAAGAATTGCTACAGGAAACTTTTAATTTGAGCGAAGATTGGTTTAAAAACCCTGAAATATTTGTAGATAACAAAGAGATTATTGACTGGCTTAAGCAAGACATACGCAAGCTAAGCAATGGCCTTGCTAAGTTTGAACGCATAAAAAACTTTAAGGTTAAACGCAATCCATTCAGTATGGAGGATGGTGAAATTACCGTAACCATGAAAGCTAAACGTAAGGTAATTGAAAAAAAATACGCCGAAGCTATTGAGGAAATGTACGCGCAGGAAATAGATGCTGATTAAACAGTTCACGTTATGCATTAACCTTGCAATACTTCACAAAATAATTTTAGATGAACGGACAAAACCGAAAAGACATATACCCCGGGTTACTGGTTGATATTATATTGAAAAAAGATCAGCGTAGCGGCGAGCTTACACGTGGAGTGGTAAAGAATTTACTCACCAGTGCCGCCTACCATTCGCGCGGTATTAAAGTAAGGCTTGAAGACGGGCAAATTGGCAGGGTTGCTTACATTGTTGACGAAGAAGATTAAAGATTCATCTTATCAAGCTTATTATTGACTAACAAAGGCCTCTTAAATGAAAGATCTAATATTGAAAGTTTAAATATAAATCCTTATAAATCTGACACTTTAAATTTAAAAGAAAAAAATATTTTAACCATTGGTAGCGTTTATACTAAATCTTACGTAAGGTTTAGTATAGTTCATTTTTAAATTTAAAACGATGAAAAACATTACACAAATGGTTAGTGGAAAGATGAAGATTGCAGGGGTATTGTTTGTACTGGCCACAGCATTCAGCTCATGCTTAAAAGACAATAACGATGATGTAGTAACACAGCCATCAGCTCTTATTTCAGTTGTAAACGCTTCGCCCGATTCACAACCTTTAGATTTTTACCTTGATCAAAACCGTGTTAATAATTCGACAGGTATTGTATATGGCAGTGGATTGGATTACCGAAATGCAGTTACTGGTAAACGTACCGCAAGCTTTAATATATCGGGCACAAGCAATAAAATTAAGTCAGATACCATGACTTTGGTTGCCAACAGGGCCTATACCTTGTATTTAACCAACCTTGTTGCCAATCCTGAGTATTTATTACTTAAAGACACTATTAATCGTCCTACAGCAGGCTCGGCGCTGGTTAGGTTTGTGCATGTTAGCGCTAATACACCAAACGTTGATTTGGTTACCAGCACAGGTACTAACATAGCAGTTAACAAGGCATATAAAACGGCATCGGGCTTTACCAGCATTAATGCCGGTAAATATACTATGCAGGTACGCCAGGCAGGAACAGCAACGGTGTTAGCTACCATTACCGACAAAGATTTGGTTGCCGGAGCGGTTTATACAATTTGGCTGCAAGGTGTTAACAGTGCAACTGATGATGTTAAAAAGCTTACTGCAAAAACTCAGGTAAATGCTTATTTTCAATAAATAAATTACAGATTTTAAAGACGGCCTCAAAGCAACTTTGCTTTGGGGCTTTTTTGTATGATAGAATTCGGAATGAACCAAGTGCGTGCTGTGAACGCTTATCATTCAACTACTCGCTAAAAAAGCTTATCTTTGCCGCTCTAAAAAATACCGTTTTTTATTATGAGTATTGCAGCTTTATCTGAGCAGGAAGTATTACGCCGCGAATCGTTACAACAATTGCGCGCGTTAGGAATTGACCCTTACCCTGCCGAAGCCTACCCTGTTAACGCCTGGGCAAATGACATTAGCGAAAACTTTAATGCCAATCCCGATAAATATAAGGAGGTAACCATAGCAGGCCGTATTATGACGCGCCGCATAATGGGTAGTGCCAGCTTTGCCGAGTTGCAGGATTCAACCGGCCGTATACAGGTTTACATTAAGCGTGATGATATATGCGCCGGCGAAGACAAAACACTGTACAATACCGTATTTAAAAAACTGTTGGATATTGGCGATTACATTGGCGTTAAAGGCTACGTGTTTTTAACACAAACAGGTGAAATTTCGGTGCATGTACAGGAAATGACCGTTTTGGCTAAATCATTAAAACCGTTACCTGTTGTTAAGCGCGATGATGAAGGGAATATATACGATGGCTTTACCGATCCGGAATTAAGATACCGCCAGCGTTATGTTGACTTAACGGTTAACCCCGAGTATAAGCAAATATTCATCAACCGCTCAAAAGTAATCAGCACTATGCGTAATTACTTTAGCGAGCAAGGCTGGATGGAGGTTGAAACGCCTATACTGCAGTCTATACACGGTGGTGCAGCAGCCCGTCCGTTCAATACACACCACAATACGCTTGATATGCCGCTTTACCTGCGCATTGCCAACGAGTTGTATTTAAAACGCTTAATTGTTGCAGGATTTGATGGTGTGTTTGAGTTTGGCAAAATGTTTCGTAACGAGGGCATGGACCGCACTCACAACCCTGAGTATACCGCTATGGAAATATATGTAGCCTACAAAGACTATATATGGATGATGGCCATGGTTGAAGAGTGCTTAGAACGCGTAGCTGTTGCTGTGCATGGTTCGCCGGTGGTAAAAGTTGGTGAACACGAAATCAATTTTGCCGGTCCGTACGAGAAGCTGTCGATGTATGATTCAATTTTGAAATATACCGACATCGATGTATCACAAATGGACGAAGCGCAACTGCGCCAAACCTGTCGCGATTTAGCCATTGAAGTTGATGGCACCATGGGTAAGGGCAAATTAATTGATGAAATATTCAGCGCCAAGGTAGAGGCCAACTTGATACAGCCAACCTATATAACCGACTACCCTATTGAAATGACTCCGCTTGCTAAAAAGCACCGCACCAAGGAAGGGTTGGTTGAGCGTTTTGAGCTGTTTGTTTTAGGCAAAGAAATAGGTAATGCTTACAGCGAGTTGAATGATCCGCTTGATCAGCGTGAGCGTTTTGAGGAACAGCTATTACTGGCTGGCCGTGGCGATGAAGAGGCTATGGCTATGGACGAGGACTTCCTGCGCTCATTAGAGTATGGCATGCCACCAACATCGGGCTTGGGTATAGGTGTTGACCGTTTGGTAATGCTCATGACCAACCAAACCACCATACAGGAAGTATTATTCTTCCCACAAATGCGTCCCGAAAAGAAGGCCAAGGTAGTTACCATCGACGATTTTGTAAACATTGGCATACCTGCCGAATGGGTTCCGGTAATAAACAAGATGGGTTTCAATACAGTTGAAGATTTAAAAGCAGCCAACCCTAATAAAGTATTTAATGATTTGGGCGGCATGCGTAAAAAGCTAAAGCTGGATTTGCCTATCCCAACAAAAGAAAGTGTAATGGCTTGGTTTGAATAGTATTTAGGTCATTATTTACATAAACAGTAAAACAAATGCCATTGTGTGTCGTTTTAATAAGACCACAATGGCATTTTGCGTTAAATCTCTTAACCAAAATTTAAAACACAAATAATTTCTGGTTTACAATTGAACTTTACTTTTATGAAAATTGATAATATAAATATGAACTCAACGCTCGAAATTACAGATCGCGAATTTTTGATCAAGCTTGATCGTACGAAGTTCAATGTATCTTTCGTAAGGTCGTTACTTAAAATGGTAGAATTCTCTAATCCATCTGAGGATGATTTTATGGTGACCGATCGCCATATTCAGCCAAGCGCTAATCGCAATTCAGAGCCCGGATACTTTGGAACTTTAGACGAGAAATAAAAAAAGGCTTGAATTTTCATTCAAGCCTTTTTCAGTATTCAAACTCTTTTCTTAAAAGTTTCTGTAACCGCCGCGCTGAACTTGTTGTTTATCCATCTGCGCCATTTGTCCTTTCATCATCTTTATCTGATCGGCCAGTAATTTATTCTTATCGTCTTTTGAAGCTTCAGACAGGTACTGCTGTGCCTCACGTTTATTACGTTTCATCATGGCTATACCAGCTAGCTGTAATTTCGCTAACGCAGTATTGTGTGACATAGTCATACCAAGAGATAAAGCCTTCTTAAAATATTTTTCAGACTTCAAAGGAGCCTTGCGCGACTCAATCAACCCAATAAGCATATTATAATACCCGTGCTGGGCTTTAAATAACTCCTTCTCGTAGTTTTTAATTTTAAGCAGCCATTTTTCTGCCTCGTCTGCATTCTCTTTTCTTAAATAAAATTGGGCAACCAGCATGTTTTCATTAAAGAAGTAGGTTACTAATACCAAACCTCCTAAAATAAATAACAATATACCCCAGCCCCAAAAACCAAATGCACATAAGGTAACGCCCGCACCCATAATAACACAGGCTATAATTAACCTAACAATATTCGACATCGTTTGTATTTTGTAATAATGTGCAAATATCCGTTTATTTATACGTTTAAGCAATTAACAGCACAAATATTTATATGGCAATAGATTTGGAACCTTCGTGGCTTAAAGTACTGCATAATGAGTTTGAAAAAGACTATATGCGCAAGCTTAAAGATTTTTTGAAACACGAAAAGGAAGCTGGCCACAAGGTTTATCCTAAGGGTAGTGACATTTTCAACGCGTTTAACCACACCACATTTGATAACTTAAAAGTTGTTATACTTGGGCAGGATCCTTATCATGGCCCTAACCAGGCTATGGGTTTATCATTTGCCGTTCATCGTGGCATACCTGTACCGCGCTCTTTAAACAATATTTACAAAGAATTACAAACCGATGTACCCGGCTTTACCATACCTCAACATGGTGATTTAACTAAATGGGCCGACCAAGGCGTGCTGCTACTTAATGCTACGCTTACGGTGCAGGCGGGCATTGCAGGTTCCCATCAAAAAAAGGGATGGGAGATATTTACAGATACAGTAATCCGCAAAATATCTGACGAAAAAGAAGGAATTGTTTTTTTGCTATGGGGACGCTTTGCACAAGCAAAAGCTGAACTTATTGACGAAAGCAAACACCACATTTTAAAAGCAGCGCACCCTTCACCCTTTTCAGCTGATAACGGCTTCTTCGGTTGTCATCATTTCAGTAAAACCAACGAAATCTTAAAAAAAGAAGGAAAGAAAGAAATTGACTGGCAAGTTTAAGTAAGAAGTAAGAGCTAAGAGCCAGGAAACAAGACGCAATCTGCCTAACAATAAAGCCAGGCCTCTTGGTTCCTGGCTCTTATTTCTTGTATCTATAATTTAATATTCCAACGGCACTGTTGGCTCTTTTTTACTGGTTGACATAATCATCATGGTTTGAAAGGTTTTTACAACAGGTATACGGCTTATCTTATCCATAATGAGCTGCTCATAAAGCTTAATGTCACGAACGTAAACTTTCAATAAAAAATCACATTGCCCGGTTACATGGTGACACTCTGTTATTTCCTTTATCTTTTGTATCTCCTGTAAAAACACATCAATGGTATTGCTTTTATGAAAATCAAGCGATACCTGTATGAAAGTTTTTATTCCCAGTCCTAACTTTTCCTCGTCTACCAGGGCATGGTAACTTTTAATGTATTCGGCGTTTTCCAGTTTACGAACACGCTCTAATGTTGGTGCAGGCGACAGGCCAATCTCGTTTGACAACTGCAGGTTGGTAATCCTTCCATTCTCCTGAAGGATTTTAAGTATTTGAAGATCAATCTTATCTAATTCGGCACCCATGGGTTACAATTATATGCTCACAAAGGCACAAAATAAAATTTTTTATTGACAAAGAAAAACAAAAGTTAATTCTACAAGTTATTTTTTTTAGACTTGTCTAAATTAATTATTAGGTTTGTGTAAATGCACTCATTCACAGAGGAAAACTACTTAAAAGCAATTTTTCATTTGTTGCTCAAGACGCAAAGTGCCACAACAAATGAAATTGCGGCGGCCACCGGCACAAAAGCAGCATCAGTAACTGATATGCTTAAAAAACTAGCCGAAAAAAAGCTGATTAATTATGCCCGCTACCAAGGCGTAACACTTACTGATAGTGGCGAGCGTATAGCCGTTGGCATTGTACGCAAACACCGCCTTTGGGAACATTTTTTGGTTGATAAACTTAAATTTAAATGGGATGAGGTGCATGAGATGGCCGAAGAACTTGAACATATCTCCTCAACCGAATTGATTAATCGCCTTGATGAGTTTATGGGGCGTCCACAATTTGATCCGCATGGCGACCCAATACCTGATTGCAATGGACGTATGAACAACCAGCATTTACAATCAGCACTGCATCTTAAAAAAGATCAAACCGGAAAAATAGCCGCGGTAGCAGATCACTCTCCTGCCTTTCTGCAATATCTTGAAAAAACACAACTAACTATCGGTCAAACCATAACCGTTACCGAATTGACCGATTATGATATGGCTTTAGTATTAAACAATTCACAAAACGAATTTAACATTAGCCGCGAAGTGGCTAAAAATTTACTGATACTGGTATGAGCACACAGCGCGAATCATTAAGTAACGTACACGGTACTGTAGATACTCAGGGTAAAACGGGCTGGCGTAAAATAGCTGCATTTATTGGTCCGGCGTATTTAATCAGCGTGGGCTACATGGACCCCGGTAACTGGGCTACAGATTTACAAGCAGGCAGCCAGTTTGGCTATAAGCTGGTATGGGTGCTGCTGATGTCAAACATGATTGCGTTACTGCTCCAATCGTTAAGTGCCCGCTTAGGCATTGTACGCGGCCTTGATATTGCACAGGCATCAAAAAACACCTACCCTCCTTTTGTAAACTTTTGTCTTTATGTACTTGCGCAAATTTCAATCATAGCATGCGACCTTGCCGAAATTATTGGCATGGCCATAGGTTTGCAGCTGCTCTTTGGCTTGCCTTTAATATGGGGCGTATCAATAACCATGTTAGATACGTTGCTGCTTTTATTCCTTTTAAATAAGGGAATGCGCCGGCTTGAAGGCTTTATTGTATCACTGATATTCATTGTCGGGGTATCATTCTTTATAGAAATGATTATTGTTGAACCCGATTTGCCTGAACTGGCTAAAGGGTTTGTTCCATCGACGTTAAATCATGATGCCTTATATATAGCAATTGGCATTATAGGCGCAACGGTAATGCCGCATAATTTATACCTGCACTCCTCACTTGTGCAAACCCGAAAAATAGACCGCAGCGATGCGGGCATACGCAGTGCCCTTAAATTTAATCTTTGGGACACTACCATTGCACTAAACCTTGCCTTTTTGGTAAATGCAGCAATTTTAATTTTGGCCGCCAGCGCTTTCTTCCGCAATGGCTATCATGAAGTTGCCGAAATTGAAGATGCATACAAGCTGCTCACTAACATATTTGGCAACATGGCTCCTAAACTTTTTGCCATTGCCTTGATAGCCGCAGGCCAAAGTTCTACTATTACCGGTACCCTTGCCGGACAAATAATAATGGAGGGACACCTTAACCTCCGCATTGCGCCATGGCTTCGACGTTTGCTTACACGTATGCTCGCAATAGTACCGGCGTACCTCACACTGCTTTATGCCGGCGAAAACGGTTTAGGCCGCTTGCTGGTATTAAGCCAGGTTGTGCTTAGTCTTCAGTTAGGCTTTGCAGTTATACCGCTTATCCATTTTACGTCTGACAAACGGTCGATGGGTAATTTTGCTATAAAGCCATACGTAAAAGTTTTGGCCTGGCTTATTGCGGCTGTTATTGTGGGCTTAAATGCCCGCCTGGTTATTGAAGAAATCAGCAAATGGACTACAGCTAACCCAGATTCGGCCTATCTTATACATTACATTGTAACACCGCTGGCTATTGCCATAGGCTTATTGCTCGTTTATGTATTTGTAAAGCCCTTCATCAGCAAACCGCAGCGCGATGTTGTGGTTCCGCATGGTATTGCGTCGGCCATTCAAAATATTGACAGTATTCACTACAACCATATTGGAGTGGCAATAGATTTTTCAATGAACGATGAAGCATCTATTAAACATGCCATAATGCAGGGTGGCAAACAGGCAACTTATACGCTTATACATGTTGTAGAAACTGCCGGCGCCCGCTACCATGGCAAGCAGGTAATGGATTTTGAAACGCAGAGCGACCATGACAACATGGAGCAGTATGTTAAGGCGTTGCAGGCACTTGGATACAAATCAGTTGCCAGCATAGGTTACGGTAGCCGGGCTAACGCCATTGCCGGAGTAGTTAACAATGAAAAAATAGACTTTTTGGTGATGGGTTCGCACGGGCACAAAGCTGTTAAAGATTTAATTTATGGCACTACTGTTGATACGGTAAGGCACCTGGTGAACATACCCGTGCTGGTTGTTAAACAGGCCAAAAAATAATTTGCATATTTGCAGGCTACATTGCCATGAGTGAACAACTTTACATTAAAAATAAGAAAGCATATTTTGAGTATCATATACTTGATGAATACACAGCCGGTATAAAACTGCTGGGTACCGAAATTAAGTCGATAAGGGAAGGAAAAGCTAATTTAAATGACGCCTTTTGCACTTTCATTAATGAGCAGCTTTATGTGCGCAACTTGCACATTTCGGAGTACTCACATGGTTCATTTTATAACCACGAGGCCAAACGCGACCGTGTACTACTGCTAACAAAAAAAGAACTGAAAAAGCTTAAGACCCGTTCAGAAGAGAAGGGCCTTACCATTGTACCGCTGGCCATGTTTGTTAGCGAGCGAGGCTTTGCTAAACTAAAAATAGCGCTTGCACAAGGCAAGAAAACTTTTGATAAGCGGGAAACAATGAAAGAACGCGATACAAAAATTGAACTGAGCAGGGTAATGAAAAGGTAGTTGCTAACAGCCACTATTTTCAGTTGTCGAGCAGAAGTTCTACAACGTAACGCCCAAAATTATCTTACCATGCTTTATCGCCTACCAAAGGCACAAACCTAAAGGTATCTAACACCACCTTTTCGTAGTCATTATCGCCCACTTTAAGTATGGTAACCATTTTTTGTTCTTGCTCATTCCCTACGGGGATGACTAACAGCCCTCCTAAGTTCAACTGTCTAAGCAAAATTTCGGGCACAGTGGGTGCACCGGCGGTTACAATAATTTTATCGTATGGTGCATGTGCTTCAATCCCTTTTGAGCCATCGCCTAAAAAGAAATGCGGCCGATATCCCATGTAAGGCAGTACCTGTATAGTGCGTTCATAAAGTTTTTCCTGGCGTTCAATAGTAAACACCTCGGCGCCAAGCTCCATTAATATGCAGGTTTGGTAACCGCACCCAGTACCAATTTCAAGCACTTTTTGTCCTTTATGAATATGGAGGAGTTCTGATTGATAAGCTACTGTATATGGCTGTGATATAGTTTGACCCTCACCAATAGGGAAAGCTATATCCTTATAAGCCTGCAGCCAAAAAGTTTCATCAAAAAAGAAATGACGCGGAACTTTGCCTATAGCCTGAAGTACCTGCTCATCTTCAATACCTTTTTTCTTGAGTACTTCAACCAGCCTTTTGCGGGCACCTTTCTCGCGGTAATTATCAATAAACTTGTACGCCATTTGCACTACAAATTTAAGCTAATCGGCGGTTTATCGGTTGTAGTTTTTCAATCTTAAACGCCTGTTGCGCTTAATTAATTGGTAAATAGCCAAGTATTTTACCACATCCTTACCGGCGAGCTTGCCGTGTAACGGTTATTTAACAAAATACCCAGCACAATTTCATGTGTACCATTACTAACAGTGCGCAAATTTGAACTTGTAAAATCATAGGAGTAACCTAAATTGATAACCGAGCTTATATTCACCCCGGCCATTGCCGATTTTGAATCATTATGTCGATATGCCACACCAACCCAAAGCTTATTGCTGAAAGCCAATTTACAGTTAACATCGTAATTAAGCGGAGCAGCATCTATCAATTTAAATAATACCGACGGCATGAGCGTTACGTCATCAGCCACAAAAAGCTTTACACCGCCCGTAAAAAAGTAATGTGGTACGGTTTTACCCTGGTTATAGGCCGACTTGTTGCCAAATGTTATAGTTTGCTTAATAAGCTGCTGAACCGATGCACCGGCGTAAAAATTGCCTGAGTAAGCCCATATGCCCAGGCTTAAATCAGGGCGCCACTGACTGGTATTACCATTGTAAATTGCCGGATCATCGGGGTTTTGCAGTCGCACTTCGTTTACATCAAGCGCTATACGGTTTGCCCCAACCGAAACTCCGGCAGCCAGGTTAAGCCGCCCTGTAATGCCTATATGATAGGCATAAGTGCCGCTAACAATTGTTTGGGTTAAGGGCCCTGCCCTGTCACTTATAACCGTTGCACCTACGCCATGATGCGCCGGAGCAGAAATATAGTCGCGGTTTGCCTGTCGCCCTAAAGGGTTTGATGTTGCGGCGGACATGCTGGTAGCATCATTATAAATAAAGTTTTGGCCTAAAGAGGCATTTATTGATAAATAGCTGGTAACAGGAGCTCCATTTAGTCCGGTCCATTGGCTTCGGTAACCTGCCTTAAAATCAGTATAATTTTCAATGCCCGATAACGCCGGATTAAGCAAATACTGGTTAAATACATACTGCGTATATTGTGGTTTTTGTTGGGCAAGTAGTGTTGTGCAACAAAGCCAGAACGTGAATGAGGTAAGAATTTTTTTCATTTTACTTACCTGATAATGGTTAAAGGCCCTGATTGCGCCGGTTTGCCGTTTTTTAAATCAATCAAATAATAATAAGTACCGGCAGGCAGGTCGGCACCGCGGTAACGCCCATCCCAGGGAATGGGATAACCTATTGAATTAAACACCTTTTCGCCGTTACGGTTAAATACTTCTACAGTAGCTTTAGGATAATCACTCATAAATGGTATCATCCAGGTATCATTGCGCCCATCGCCGTTGGGTGTAAATGTGTTGTAAGCAATTGGTTGCTGCAGTACCTTCACAGTAAATATAGCGGAGGCTGTGCATCCGTCCTCAGATTCAACGGTGAGCATGTAATTCGTATCGGTACTGGGTGATGCGGTAGGACTATCGGCGTTGTAATTGCTTAAGCCCTGCTTGGGCGTCCAGGTGTATTTTATGCGCGCCCGATTGAGCGATAGCACCTGTGGCTGCAAGGTCACACCCTCTCCCTCACGAACTGTATAATTACGTTTACCGTTAATTACTGGTGTTGGATTTACCACTACCGTAATATCATCCTCATAAACGCAACCTGTGCTGTTTAAAGTAAATACATAGTGAATGGTATGTGTACCGGGGCTTGCTTTTTTAGGGTCAAATAAACCACTTGACGCGTTGGTTATACCGGCACCGGTAAAGGCAGGCGTACCCAAACCAGTAAAGGCACCCTCGTTGGTTTCAAGATTAAAAGCCGTTGCTTCCTGGCAAGTGATGTAGTTTTTTTTGGCAATGGTTACCACCGGGTTTGCCTTAATCTTAACATCATCTAAAAAGATATCCTGGCAGTCGGTTGAGCTCCCTGTGTATACTACAATCCTTATCTTATAATCTTTGGTTACGGTTGATAGTCCGTAATTGTGCTTGAACAGCTTATCGGCAGGAATGGTGTTGCTTGCAGCGTCGTAGGTTATAAAATCATTAGGATGATTGATGTAATCATAATGCACATCATAACGTATAATGCTACCGCCTGATACATATGATTGATTTTCGATGACAAGCGTTTCGCTGCTGCAAATTTCCTTATTAGCAATGTTAAATATTGCCTTAGGCCTTATACCATTCAGTGTAAATTGTTTGGGCTCGGTTACGTTTACACAGCCATCTTTTGAGGCTACCTTGAGTTTTACCATGTAAACGCCGGGTGCACTGTATTGATGCAGGCCATCTTTGGTAAAGGTTTTAGCTGATCCATCGCCAAAATCCCACTCATAGGTAAACAGGCTTTCGCTACCATCAGCAATAGTTGTTTTGTTTTCAAACTTAACCATATCAAGCTGGCAGGCATCAGGCAGTACAAAATCAACCACCGGTGAGGGGTTAATTTTTATCACCTTTGAGAAAACTTCACTAGCGCATCCGGTAACTGAGGTTACAATTAATTTTACGGTATATAGGCCCGCAGCAGTGTAGGTATGAGATGAGCTTTGTGCAGTTGAAAAATTGGGGTTGGACGTGGTACTGTTCACATCTCCGAAATCCCAGGCCCATTGAATAATTTTTCCGTCAGCCGATGTGGACTTGTCCTGAAAAGTAACTGCCTGCATTTGACAGTTTGGAAGCACTGCCTCAAACTTAGCCTGCGGCAAAGCATTAATGTGAACTTTGCCCTCCTTTACGTCAGAGTTGCATCCGTTTTCGTTTACAGTGATGAGTGTAACCTTATAATCGCCCGGCACGGTGTAGGTATGCGACGGATTTTGCTCGATTGATATATTGGGGTTTGTACTTGAACTGTGCGGATCGCCAAAATTCCATAACCAGGCTGTTATCAAACTACCTTTAGCGTCTGTTGAGTCAACAAATTGTGTAGTAGAACCAAGGCAGTTATTGGTTGATGTACCAAATTTAGCTTCGGGGTAATCAGCTATGTTATAATTGAATTCAATATCGCGTGTTGGCCCGCACCCGCTTGTTGAGCCTTGATTAGGTATAGTAGCAATTATGCCGTAGTAACCCGCGGTTTTCTTTAAGATGCCGTTATAGCGGTAAACGTATAATGTGGTACCGTCGGCAGCAAGGCGTGTTGCGGCATATTGGGGCGATTGATTGGTAACCGTTGCGCCATCGCTAAAGCGCCACGTGATGAAACTTAATGATTGAAACGGCACCACCAACTGAACGCTGTAATTTACGTTTGCGCAGCCATTAGCTAATGATGAAGCAGATACTCCCGGCACTCCAAGATCGATGTACTCATTTAAATTTTGCAGGTTGATACCCGCTGCATAGCCGTAAGATTCGGCCGAGCCAAAGCCATAGGCAATTGCATTGAACGTGCTACCGGCCGACAAGCTATGTTTTCCAAAGCCAACGTTTATTTGTGCATAACTATACGTGGCATCATTAGGCATGGCACTAAAACCGGCATAAGCCTGTCCATCAATTTTAAAAGTTGATACGGCGTTGGTTGGAATTACAACATTAATAAAGCTTTTATTTGGTCTTATGGCTGCCTCGCTCGGAGAATACACTGTGACCTGCCTTAAGCCCTGCTCAATAGGCGGGAGAAAGATCATTTCGGGATCACCTATATCGTTATTGTTTGATGAGCAGTTTATTGTTTCGTTTTGTGATGGGGTGTATTGTACTAATTGTATGGGTTTATCAGCCTTTATAACAACAGGAGTTTGTGTTTTAAATTCGTAATAGCCGTTGGCCGGTGTTGGAATGGGTGCTCCATCTTTGGTTGCTTTTGTACCAGGATCGCTGAATATAACCCTGAAAATATCGTAGTTACGTTCTTTAAGGGGAACAGCGTAGTAATTTTTGCCCCAGGTTTCTGTAGGATATACTTGCTGAAAAAGATTATCAGATGTAGCACTGATGTTACCTGTATTGAGGTTTCCGTTACAACCAATGCCAATCTTGCTGCTGCCCGAAAACACCACGATTTTTTTGCACAATGTTGTACCCGATGAAACTGAGCGTATAGAAGTCCCTGTTAAATCGCTGCTTGACAGGCCTTGATAAACCTCTCCTTTATTTAGCAGCACCTGAAATTTAACCCCTGCCGGCCGGCCGCTTATTAACGCTGCTTTAGGAGTAATTTCAACTGTTGTTGCATCTTCGGTAGCGATTACGTTAAATGCCGAATAAGATGGCTTAATCTCCTCAGAATTATTACCTCCTGAGATATTGGAGTTTGATACCTGGGTATAATTAATAGAAAAATACTCCTTACCCATGCTGTTCACCGGCAACAACAACGTTGCCCCCGATACACTTCCTCTGTATATATGTGCAAACGCTGATATAGGATAGCCTGAGACAATGTGAATACCTTTGCGTAACGTGCTATCATTGGTGCTCTCTACCAAAAAAGCGCTTGCAGGTATAGCAATAGTTTGCGGCTCATTGGCAGTAAGGGTAAAATTAATTGGTGCAAAAGAGTTATCGGCAATGCTGACGATACCTGATGTGTTTATGGTTGATACCAGATACAGGTTCATCCGGCTGGGCCTGTCTCCTGTGGCGCCATCAACATGATCCATCCATGCTGTATAAAATTCCGTTCCTTTATTGCTTTGAGCAAACGCAGTTAAGCAACTGCACAGGCACGCGCAAAAAAACAGCCATAAACAAACACGCTTTTTCAAAATCAATAGCTTATAATTGGTTGGCTTTACCTAAAAAGGGATGGTTAGGAAAAGCACTGCTTAAAAATACATAAAATATTAAGCTGCAAAAATTTAGTTTGTTTTGTAAGCCCGTATGTTATCATAATACCAAACATAAATTTTAACTTATTTTAGTTACTTTATCATTTCACACTGCTTAAAACAAGCCAATTATTTTTTATTATTTTGCAGGCATGAACCAACCCGACCAACCTAAACGTGAGGCTGCCCTGGGCTTTATTTTCATAACACTGCTTATTGACATAACCGGCTTTGGCATTGTTATACCTGTGTTTCCAAAGCTTATTGAAAAGCTAATACACGGCAACTTAAGTGATGCGGCAGTTTACGGCGGCTGGCTAACATTTGCCTATTCGGTTATGCAATTTTTATTTGCACCCGTACTTGGCAACTTGAGCGACAAATATGGCCGGCGCCCGGTGTTGTTGGGTTCCTTGCTCGGTTTTGGTATCGACTATACTTTCCTGGCCTTTGCACCAAATATTTGGTGGTTGTTTGTTGGCCGTGTTATTGCCGGCATAACAGGCGCCAGCTTTACAACAGCATCAGCCTATATTGCAGATGTAAGCACACCTGAAAAACGCGCACAAAACTTTGGTATGATAGGCGCAGCTTTTGGCTTAGGCTTTATTATAGGCCCGGTATTAGGCGGCATTTTAGGAAATTACAGCACTAAATTGCCTTTTTTGGCCGCTGCAGGCCTTGCTTTGCTAAACGCAGCTTACGGTTACTTTATACTACCTGAGTCTTTGGCAAAAGAACACCGCAGGCCTTTTGAGTGGAAACGTGCAAACCCTGTGGGTTCGTTGATGCAATTAAAAAAGTATCCTGCCATAAGCGGTCTTATAGGATCACTGATATTAATATATATTGCTGCGCATGCAGTACAAAGCACATGGTCATACTTTACTATGGAACGCTTTAAGTGGAGCGAGGCGTTGGTGGGTTATTCACTTGGTTTTGTTGGCTTATTATCAGGGCTTGTACAGGGCTTGCTGATACGTGTGACCATACCTAAACTTGGTCAAAAGAAAAGTATTGTAATTGGCTTAACCCTTTACAGCATCGGACTCTTCTTGTTCTCGTTTGCCAACCAAAGCTGGATGATGTATGCCATTTTGGTTCCATATTGCCTTGGTGGTATAGCAGGCCCTGCCCTGCAAGGACTTATCAGCGGACATGTACCTCCCAACGAGCAAGGCGAACTACAAGGCGGCTTGACCAGCTTAATGAGTGTTACCTCTATTATAGGCCCGCCGTTGATGACAACGCTGTTTGCGTACTTTACCAATAAGAATTCGCCTATAGTTTTCCCGGGGGCACCATTTTTAATGGGTGCAGTACTTATGCTGGCAAGTACCATTTTAGCGGTACGTAGCTTCAAAAAATCAAGGGTAGTTGCTGCTGCTGATATGGCAAAGACAGATTCAAACAATTTTCATTAAATCGCTTTTTAAAAGTGATACACTAATAACATGACCAACGATAGCCAAACCAAACGCCCCGCGGCACTTGGTTTTATATTTATAACCGTACTGATCGATACGCTTGGTCTTGGTGTTATAATTCCTGTTTTACCCGAGTTACTTGAAACCCTTGGCCATTATGATGTAAGCCAGGCATCGCAAATAAACGGTTACCTAACGTTTGTTTATGCGCTCATGCAATTTCTATTTTCATCGGTATTAGGCAACCTGAGCGACCGGTATGGCCGCAGGCCTGTATTGCTCATATCAATGGTTGGCTTTGGTATTGATTATGCCTTTATGGCTTTTGCTCCTACAGTTTTTTGGCTTTTTGTTGGGCGCATAATAGCTGGTATTGCGGGTGCAAGCAGCACTACCGCTACAGCTTACATTGCCGATGTTAGTACGGGCGATAACCGTGCTGCTAACTTTGGTATTATTGGTGCGGCAACCGGTCTTGGCTTTATTTTGGGTATTGCCTTGGGAGGATATCTTGGAGAAGTTGGCCTGAAAATACCTTTTATGGCAGCTGCCGGCATGGCTTTGCTTAATGCATTGTACGGCTACTTTGTACTACCCGAATCGCTATCGGCGGAAAACCGGCGTGCGTTTAACTGGAAACAGGCTAATCCAATAAGCACCTTAAAAAAATTAGGCACCTATCCGGGTGTGTCAGGATTAATCAGCGCCTTCTTTTTAGTGTACATTGCCTCCAAGGCTGTGGAAAGCGTACTGGCCTTTTTCCTTGTTGAGAAGTTTGACTGGAGTAAAAGCGCAATAAGCAGTTTGGGTATTTTTATTGGTGTTTTACTGATAGCTATACAAGGAGGCCTGATAAGAATTGTGATACCAAAGCTGGGCCAGCAAAAAAGCATCATCGCTGGCTTGTTATTTTATGCTTTAGGGTTAATACTTATTGCTTTATTTTCGAGCAAGGGTTGGTTAATGTACGTGTATATGATACCGTACTGCCTGGGTGGAATATCCGGACCGGCTTTGCAGGGCTTTATTACAAGCCAGCTACAGCCTAATGAACAGGGCGAATTGCAAGGCGGACTAAACGGACTGGTAAGCATTACAACCGTTATAGGGCCTTTACTTATGAGCACACTATTCGCTCACTTCACTAACCCTAAAACATCATCCATTTATTTTCCGGGTGCACCCTATTTACTAGGGGCTATCCTGATGTTGATAAGCGTAGTAATAGCCGTTAGAAGCTTCAAGAAAGCATAGCCAATTACCCTTAATAATCAAAGCCTACGTTTCTAAAATTGCAATATCATTCCGCCTGCTGCGGGTAAGTTCAATCTTACCCCTTCCCCTATTTCTACGGTGTGTAACTTTTGATCTGTTAGTAAATCGGTAAACGTTACAGGGCCCATGCAGCCAATTTCACCTAATAGGTCGAATGGCAAATTGACCCTTACGCTTTGCTCGTGCCGATTAAAGTTTACTGCTACTAAAATACGCTCGTTGCCAGTGTAACGTAGGTAGAAATAAACCTTGTCGCTGAAACCTTCGTTATGTTCGTTTGCCATCATCAGTTCGTAAAACTTGCCCTGGCTTATGGCTTCATAATTGGTGCATAGGTTTAATAACCTGCTATAAAAGTTTCGTAGCTGCTTTTGACTTTCGCTTAACAACGCCCCATCGTACTTACCATTATTAAGCCACTTTTGATGCTCAGGAACGCCCCAGTAATCAAATATGGTTGTACGGCCATCATCTCCGCTAAATCCGCTTGCTCCTGTAGCAGGTTCACCAACTTCCTGCCCAAAGTAAACCATTACAGGTCCGCAATTTAAGGTTGCAGTTATAATCATGCCCGGAATGGCTAACAGGGCATCGCCTGCAAAATAAGGCGATGCTATACGCTGCTCGTCATGATTTTCCATAAAACGTAGCATGCGTTCATCAAAGCCGCGGCAATCATTATTCCAAACGGCGTTAATTTGCCAACTACTACCGCCTTGTTCGTTACGTACCAAACGCTTAATTGCATCATACAGCCCCACCTTATCGTACAGGTAATCAAACTGACCATTAAACAGGTAGTTACCATACTGATGGGTTTGATATGCCTCGCCAATGAAAATCAAATCAGGATATTTTGCTTTAAGCTGCGGTATTAGCCATGCCCAGAACTCCATAGGGACATACTCAACCATATCACACCTGAAACCATCTATTCCTTTGCCTGCCCAATAGCTTAAAATGTGCAGCATTTTGTGCCATAGCGGCGGAACGGGCTCAAAATGCATGTGGTATCCGCCATTGAAATCAACCCCGTAATTGAGCTTTATTGTTTCAAACCAGTTATTAATAGACGGGCTGGCCGTGAACACATCGTCGCCGGTTCCTTTTGCCGGATACTCATCAAAACGCCCATCCTTTAACTGACTTTGAAGTTCCGGACCACCAGGCTCATAACCTTGAGGTACTGTAAAGGCTTGGCCCGGGATGTAATAGAAGTCATTGACAGGATTAAATGCTTGCGACGTATCATCGTCCGCACCAAAATCACGTACGTCATCGGGTTTTACATCTGATTGATATGTTCGCGCCACATGATTTGGAACAAAATCAATAAGCACCTTCAAGTTGGCGGCGTGAGTACGGTTTATCAACTCCTCAAACTCAACCATCCTTTTACTTACATCAACAGCAAGATCGGGTGCTACGTCATAGTAATCTTTAATAGCATATGGCGACCCAGCACGTCCCTTTACCACATCCGGGTCGTCAGGTTTAATTCCATAGGCTGAGTAGTCGGTCATGGTTGCATGTTCAATTGCCCCGGTATACCATACGTGCGTAAATCCCATGGCCTTTATTTGGGAAAGGGCATTATCATCAATGTCATTGAATTTGCCGCAGCCATTCTCTTTAATTGAGCCGTAAAACTTGTTGGTGGTATTGGCGTTGCCAAATAGCCGGGGCAGTAACTGGTATATGATATGCTTATGCATGGTAGTTGTAGTGTTTAACAAAAATATACATTGTTAATGTGCATTGCATCAGCAAATAATAATTCATTTTTTCAAACCCTAAGCTGCCTAACATAATTGATTGAAAATGGTTAAACTTGTATTATGCCTGCTCAACCTACAAAGCTTACCGCAAATGACGTCGGCATAATTGAAACGTCGCAATTATCAAACTTCATAAATGCATCTGTTAATCCTTACATGAAAATTCTCAGAGCCGTGTTTTCCATGGCACTTTTAGCAGTGCTTATATGGGCTTTACAAACCAAGTTTGGGCCTGTGCCGCCAATAGGTAAATTCATTAACCCGGCAACCGGATTTTGGCAAAATGCTGAAAGCAAAAACATTAGAAAAGAGGAAAGCCTTGAACTTACCGGACTTTACGACAAAGTAATTATCAGGTATGATGAAAATCGTGTACCTCATATTTTTGCCAAAAATGATCACGACTTATACATGGCCCAAGGCTACGTAACAGCTACCGACCGCTTGTGGCAAATGGATATTCAAACGCGTAACGCGGCTGGGCGACTAGCCGAGGTTATAGGTCCATCAGTTTTGGAGGTCGACCGTTATAACCGCCGTACAGGTATGGTATACGGTGCCGAAGAGGCCTTGAAAGGCATAAAGAAAGACTCACGAACCAAATTGGCGGTTGAAGCATATTCAGCTGGCATTAATCAATTTATAAATAACTTAACCATTCGTAATTATCCGGTTGAATTTAAGCTGCTTGACTATAAACCCGAAACCTGGACGACACTCAATACTGCGCTATTACTTAAGCTGATGTCACAAACGCTGGCCGGGGGATCGGATGATATGGAGATGACGGCGGTACTTAACAAATTTGGTGCAGCAGTAACCCGTGATCTTTTCCCCGATCAAAATTACCAGGAAGATCCGATAATTCCGTCAGGTACCAGATGGAATTTCACTCCTTTAAAAATTCCGCAACCATCATCAGGTTTTAAACGAATGATGCAAACCGGCGCAATGCGGCCGAAGGCAAAAACCGAAGGCATTGGCAGCAATAACTGGGCTGTAGCGGGCAGTAAAAGTGCTACGGGCTACCCGCTATTGGCAAACGACCCGCATTTAAACCTTACGTTTCCATCCATTTGGTATCAGGTGCAATTACATGCACCCGGGGTAAATGTACAGGGCGTTTCGTTACCCGGCTCACCGTTTGTCATTATTGGCTACAATTCCCAAACCAGCTGGGGCTTTACCAACGTTGATGCCGATGTGCTTGACTGGTATCAACTCAAATTCAAAGACAACGCTAAAACTGAGTACTGGTATAAAAATCAGTGGAATAAAACCACACGACGTAAAGAGGTGATTAAGGTACGCGGGCAAAGTGATATAACCGAGCAGGTGATTTATACTCACTTTGGGCCTGTGGTGTATGATGAAGGAACTAAAGCACCTACCATTATAAACAAGGTGCCGGCAGGCATGGCCATGAAGTGGATAGCACATAAACAGTCGAACGACTTACTTACCTTTTATCTACTTAACCGTGGTAAAAATTATGGTGACTATCGCAAAGCACTTAGCACGTACTCTGCACCGGCACAAAACTTTATTTTTGCCAGCAACACCGATATAGCTATCACGCCAAACGGCGAGTTTCCGCTTAAGTACCCGGGGCAGGGAAAATTTATACTCGATGGTACTGACCCTGATGATGACTGGCATGAACGTGTACCGGCCAATCAAAATCCAACAGTTAAAAATCCGGCGCGTGGTTTTGTAAGCTCTGCTAACCAATCCCCCACTGATAAAACGTATCCGTATTACCTTAACTGGCAATTCGGCGGTTATCAGCGTGGCAAGCGTATAAACGACCGGCTTACTGCCATGAGCAAAATTACTGTAGATAGTATGCGACTGCTACAAACGGATAATTACAGTGTTACAGCACATGATGTGTTACCAACTTTATTAAGCTATCTTGACTCTACAAAACTAGATGGGACGCAAAAATCGGCATTAAGAAGTGTTTCCCGGTGGAATTTGCAATATGATGCAAAATCAGTGGGTGCTACCATTTTTAACAACTGGTGGAACAGTCTTTATAACTTAATATGGCAAGATGAATTTGATACACCCGATAAGGCGTTACGCAGACCCTCGCGAGATAGAACAATCCAACTTTTGCTCACCCAGCCTAATGCAAAGTGGTTTGATGATGTAAGAACGCCTACGGTTGAAAGCTGTGCCGATTTAGTGAGCAGGGCCTTTAACGTAACGGTTGATGAACTTACTAAAAAGTACGGCACCCCGGGCGAACGCTGGGCATGGGGAACAGTGAGGCCTGTTGCTATTAATCATATAGCCAAATTGCCTGGCTTCGGATCGGATATGTTTGCTTCTGGTGGTAACAGCGGCATAATCAACGCCATGAGTGGTGAGGCTGGCCCGTCATGGCGTATGGTGGTGCAAATGGGACCTGAAGTTAAAGGTTATGGTATTTATCCGGGCGGACAATCGGGCAACCCGGGTAGCTTCTACTACACAAACCTGCTTCAAACCTGGAAAGACGGAAAACTTAATGAACTACTTCTCTTAAAATCTCCTACAGACAAGGAAGACAAAGTAAAGAGTACCCTTATCCTGAATAAAAAGTAGAGATTTAAACGCTATTCAATTAAGACAAAAAATAAAAATACTTTAAATAACCTATGCTATTCATACTCATTTTTATACTAAGCCTTGCTACAAGTTATGTGCTGCCATGGTGGGCCGCGGCTGCCATAGCGTTTGTGCTTAGTATTTACGCCGGTACAAAACCAGCGCAGGCATTTTGGTCGGGGTTTGGGTCGGTGTTTCTTGTTTGGGTAGTGCTGGCTTTATTTAAAAGCATACCTAACAATCATATTTTAGCTACACGTGTGGCGCAACTATTTGGCTTACCGCATTGGCTATTACTGCTGTTTATAACTGCGCTAATAGGTGGGCTGGTAGGCGGAATAGCATCACTTGCCGGCCTGTATGTTAAACGTATATTTGAAAAACCGGCAACTGAACATAAAGCAGTTTAAATAAAAATGCGAAGAGTAAAACAGCTTTTGCAGCCAACTGAATACTTGGCAATGCTCTATCTGATTTACTCTTCACAATAATTTAAGCGAGCTCTATAAACACCCCTTGTTACATACCTTTTAAAACTGATTTAAACTCAACTACGGCGGTTGATGCAGTTTTATTGGTTTCGAAAACTTTTTGTGAGGTAGTGCCAGAACCGTAAAAGTTAGCAAGTGAAGTTTTATCAATAGCCAGGTTTGATCCGTTTATACTTATTCCTGCAAACAAACCTTTGCTGCGTGAATATGAATAAACCTCGGCCTCAAAACTATGATCGGTGCTGGCTGTTGAGCTGCGCCCTACCGGCCCGGCAGACGCTGATATATCTCCGCCAATGGTAAAATCGCCGTTTTTCACCTTGGTAAGTACACCTTTATTTTTAAAAATAAGCACCAGGTCAACTGCCTGAACACCTATTTGAAAACCAATGCTGCCACCTGTAAGTGTAATAAACACAGGATTACTCCACGTTCCATCAGCGAGTTTAACCGTGGCAATACCCTTACCACGTTTGCCGCCAATGCCGAAACCTGCATTTATTAATTTAGGAATAACAACAATACCTTCTGTTTGCTTAAGTAGTTCCTGCGGTATGGTCTCATCCATTTCGGTAAACGTTTTAAGCACTTTGGTTGAATTTTGAATACGCTCCGTTTCCTTCCCGGCATCCGCGGCCGAGGCAAGCACCAACACTAAACTCAATAGTGCGGGTGTTAAAAAAAATCTAAAAAATCTCATTCTGGTAGAATTTAAATAGTGCAATTATAATTGCGGTTAACCTTTAAACACCACCAAAAGGTTAAAGTTTACCTCAGGGCGGTATTGTTTGTCGGGTAACTGTAATCAATAAGTGGTAACATAACGTTTACTGTGCAGCCTTGTTATCTTTGCACATGCAAAAACCGTTGCAGCAACAAATTTTCTCTATAAATAGTAATCAGCAGTTTGAACATGCTGCCCTTGAAATTTTCAGGTATCAAGCCCATCATAACGCCGTTTACAAAGAATTTATTAACGGCCTGCAGGTTAAAGCCGAGGAAGTTACGAACGTTAAGCAAATTCCTTTTTTACCTGTTGAGTTTTTTAAGAACCACAACGTGGTAAGCACCTCGGCACAACCTCAAATAACATTTAGTAGCTCGGGCACAACGGGTATGATAACCAGCAGGCATTATGTAAGCGACGTGAGCTGGTATGAAGAAAGTTTTAGGCGCGCATTTAAACTTTTTTATGGTGGTATAAGCAACTACTGCGTTTTGGCTTTGCTGCCTGCTTACCTTGAGCGCGAAGGCTCATCATTAGTTTATATGGCCGATGATTTTATTAAACTCTCAGATCACCCGCAAAGCGGCTTCTATCTTTACAATCATGCCGAGCTGCATAATCAGTTACTTGAACTGAAAAAGGCAGGAACCCCAACTTTACTTATTGGCGTAACATTTGCCCTCCTTGATTTTGCCGAGCAGCATGCTATAAACTTCCCCAACCTTGTTGTTATGGAAACAGGAGGAATGAAAGGCCGGCGTAAGGAGATGATAAGACAAGAGCTGCATGACATTTTATGTAAGGGATTTGGCGTGAACGCCATCCACTCAGAATACGGAATGACGGAATTGCTATCACAAGCATACTCTAAAGGCGACGGTATATTTAACTGTCCGCCCTGGATGCGCATTATTACCCGCGACACCAATGACCCGCTTAGCATTGTAGAGAACGGCAAAACCGGCGGCGTAAATATTATAGATTTAGCTAACATAAATTCCTGTTCTTTTATTGCCACCCAGGATTTAGGAAAGGTTTATAACGATGGCTCATTTGAAATTTTAGGCCGATTTGATTCATCTGACATCAGAGGGTGCAATTTGCTAGTGCAATAACATTTGCATGTATTAGGTGTTGATGCTTTAAGAGGCTATTTTTATTACATTTGATACTGAAAATTAATCTTTTTATGATTGAAAAATTTTTAAACGATCAGCAAGATCCTAAAGCCGTTGAAAAAGTTTATTCCCGATTGGTTGAGCTATTACCCGCAGGCGAGGAAACCTTATATATTGCTACCCAAAAAAAGCCTTTGGTAAACTTATTACCCGATACCATAGTGATTACCAATCGCAGGGTATTGTTTTTTACGCCTGCCAATTTAGGACTTTCATTAAAGTTTATTGACTTTACCTGGAAAGATATCGCAGATGTGAGCATGAAAGAGGAAATTATTGGCTCGGTGTTCATCATAAAAACTACTAAAGGCGCCGAAATGGGCGTTGATTATCTTCCAAAAGTTCAGGGCCGCAAGCTTTACCAGTATTCGCAGGAATGCCGCGAAAATGAACGTAAACGCGAAGAGCTGCAAAGAGTACAACATACCCCTGCAGCACGTTTAACCGATAAACCAATTGATGAGCCGGTAAAGCAACCAAATGAAGAAACACCACCTACGCCGCAACCTGCAACCATTGCACCTCCGGCGCCTGAACCCGCTCCGGCCGCAATACCTGCCCCTGCTCCAATAATTGAAACCAAGCCCGATGAGCTAACAGAAAAGCTTAAAAAGCTAAAAATGCTGTTTGATAACGGCCTTATTTCACAAGAAGAGTACAACCAAAAGAAGATGGAGTTGTTAAGCGAATTATAACTAATTTGCTTATGCCGTATAAAACTGGTGAACAAAAACCCATAGGATGGTACCTTAGAAAAGCCGATCAGCGCATTACCGATTTTTTTGAAGAGGTATTTGACAGGCATTGTATAACCCGTTACCATTGGATGCTTTTGAGCGCCATTGCTGATAAAGAAACTATAAACGTTAAAATTTTTCAACCCGACAATAAATACTTCTTCACTCCCGAAAGATTGAACGGAGTAGCTGAAAATCTGGTAACAAGAGGCTGGATAAAGGCTGTTGAGAAAGATGAATATGCGCTAACTGATAACGGCAAAAAATTATATAATGCTCTTGAAGCCGATTACATGATGAGCCTGAGGCAAATGATGTTAGGCGTTACTGATGATGAGTATAACCAGGTAGTTAAGGTGTTAGACAGAATAATTACCAACCTTGCCAAGAAGTAAAGGGAGTACCATCTCGTTAATTCTCATACAACAAGAAACTCCTGTTTGCTCGCCAAACAGGAGTTTTTTTTGAAGCAATATTAAACTATTAACTGATGATAACGCTGCATGCTTCTTGCGGCGGTATGCTTTATACCACTAAGGGTGTTTTTAAAAATTAAAAGAAACCTTCATTGTAGCCATGCGCCCCGGTAGTGTATACACGCTGTTTACATAGTTGTTTGCAGTAAGTAAGGGCGAGCTGTAGGTTTTGGTATCAAATATATTCAGAATATTCAATTCTATATCGCTTTTAAATTTATTGACCTTAAAACGTGCCGAAAAATCGGCAAATGAATAATTAAGGTTTGAACCTATTGCTTGTGATGTAAAATAATGATCGCCAGAGAGTTTTAAAAACAGGTTAGAAGTAGGATTGTAGTTAAAAGCACCCTGATGCTGCAGCTGTGTAACATTTGTGCTACCAGCCCCTGCTACCGATGAACGGCTTAATGTGCGTACCGCATTAATCTTGTAGCTAACGTTTATTCTATTACTTATTTTGGTCTCCACACTGCTGTTTATACTGTTTGCAATTGTATTGTACGGCAAAAGCAATCCGTTTAAAAACTGATTCAGCTTGTTATTTTGCCAAGTGTAACCTCCAGCAAAAGTGGTATGCAATGGATACACGTATTTACTAACGTTACCCGACAGGGTAAACATATCCATATCATTTGCATAGGGCAATACAATTTGCCGTTGAAAAGTGCTTGTTATCTGACTTGAAGTAATATTATTGAGATTTACATGACTGTACATCGCATTCACTCCCCAAAAAAACATTTTGATAGCTTTACGGTAAGTATAGCCTAAAATGGCGGTTTGCGTTTTACGCTCGCTTAAGTCGGCACTGTTTGCTTGCAGCGTGCGGTAATTAAGTAAAATATCACCACGATAGGCTTGGGTTATATCGCCTATATCATTACGATAATTATAAGCTGCACTAACATACTGCTCTGCTGATGTATTATACCTAACCGATACATGCGGATCAAAATATAGCCTGGTAAGCCTTTGGTCAACCGCATACTTAGCTTCAGAAAAATTTATGTTTTGCAAACTAACGGGCAACCGCATGTTAAGCTTAAACTTTTCGCCTGGCATGTCAATGGCCGCTTCACCATAAACCTTCGATTTAAACCAGTCAAGATTATTTGTTGCCGTGTTGCTGGCTTGTGCCACATCTCCATCTGTTTGTACAACTGATAATGCCGACTCCAATTGTTGCGACTGCAAACTAAACCCGGCCTTGTACGACTGTGTGAACGTATTGCCCGATCTTTTTAAAGAAACATAGTTATTAGTGAAAAAGGTTGGGATATTTACAGTTTGCACCAATTGTGTATACGGCTCATTGTTATTAAAAATATCCTGGTTGATGCCGGGTTCTAATATCCTACGCTCAGGGTTCGACAGTCTGTTGATGTATGAATATCCCTCGTAAACATTACCCCCGTTGCCCGTTTTCATGATGTTGAACTCATTTGACAAGTCGAACTTACGGTTGGCTAAATTTTGCAAAGAGCCTGGAGTGCCAGTTGCATTTAAGCCCGAGTATGAGGCATTATGTTCATAATCGGCAATTAAATTATTGTTTAAGTAGTACTGGCTTTTATTGATGTTAAGTGTGGTTTGTGCCCGTAACAGGTCTGGTCTGCGCCGGTTGTCCTGCAATTCAGTAAATCTTATAGTATCGTTTGGAAGATATGTTTCCCTCACCTTGGAGTACTGCTGTAACTGCCGGTCATGCAGATAAGATAGGTTTGCTTTGAGCTGCACATCTTTTTTTATGTTTACCAGATTATTTAAGTTCACCAAACCTGATCTGTTAAACAAATACCTATTGGTAGGCAAATTAGGATTACCCGCAGCACCAAGACTTAGCAGGTTATCAGGCTTGTTGTTATCAAGCCTGCTTAAATAAGCAGATAAATTGTGCGATATCAGATCATTCTGCACTTCAATGCCTACGTTATTACCTTTTACATAATTAATGGCCTTATATTTATCCTTAAACATCATGGCATTGATGTTTCCATCATATTTGCCGGGTAACCCACCTCCCATGTTGCCCTGCCCTACCATTTGCATTTTAGCATCGCTTTTTATGGTCAAATTCATGGCCACGTCATCACTCACTACCTTGTCTTTCAGTGCTTTTATGGGCTGGTGGTTTTCCATAATTTGCACCTTGTCAACCACTCCATTAGGTATAGTTTTTGTTGCAATATTATACTTGTCATCAAGCAGGTTATCGCCCCCAATGTAAAGACTTGATATGGCCTTGCCATTGTATTTGATTTTACCATTATCATCCATCTCTACACCAGGCAAGCGTTTGATTACGTCACCTATTACCCTGTCTTGCGGCGAGGTAAAGTCAGCGGCACTATAATTCAAAGTGTCGCCACGTGCGGTAATACGTGGCCGCTTATTTTTTACTGTGACGGCCTCAAGTGCATTATTGGTTGATGACAGTTTAAAGTTATACGAGGCCGTAACATTTGTAATAACCTTACTTTGCTTTTTATAACCTACAGAGCTTATTTCAACCTTTAAACTGCTTTTGTCTGCATCGGCAGGTACCGCAAGGCTGTAGTTTCCTTTGTTATCACTAGTAGAAAACGCAATAATAAGGTTGCTGCCGGTGGTTAGTTTAGCGTTGGCATAAGGCACCGCCTTACCCAGGCTGTCAGTAATTGTACCTTTAATGGTTTGAGCATAACCCATTTGAGTTAAAAACAAGATACAAATACAGCTTACTGCAATTGCAATAGCCCTTATCATTTTTTATTGCCATTTTCAGGTAGCTCAATAGGATTATTTGTAACGTTTATTTTTGCATCGTCGTTACGCTGTACGTTAACGCTTTTTATACCAGATGCAGAGTTAGTACCACCGCTGAATGTAAAACTACGGTTGCCAGGCATGGCTGCCAGCTGCGATTGAAAAAATGCTTCCGGATCTTTACGCATAACTTCCTTTAACTCGTTGAGTTCTTTAGGAGTGGTTTTTATTGCGTTAGCAGGTAAGGCAATTACATTGGGGGCCTGATTTCTATCATCAGCGCCGCCAAATATGATAGTGCGTGCTGATGTGGCAGATGATGCAATTGGGTTTGTCTCCTTTTTCGCTTTAGGATCAACCTTTTCAAGTCCGTCAAACTTAAATTCAACTTCTTTCTTCGCGTCGTAGGCTTCTACAATCAAACCGGGTAAACCATTCAACTTCCACGGACCAACTCGGTATGGTAAATCAGCACAAAACCAAGCGGTATAGTCGCGTCCTTTGAAGTGTGTAGCTGCCTTTTGACATTGCAAACCGTTTATGGTAGCAGTGTCGGCAGATATTTTCCAAACTGGTGCTGGCAGTGCTTCTTCAATTACATAGTTGTTCACCAGCCTCTCTCTGCTGTAAAATTTATTGGCATTAGGGTATTGGTAGTAATCGATGTTTGGACCAAGAGGACTTCCCCCACTGCGTACATTAATGTTTGCAGAACCTGTGTTTACTTGTTCCATTACCATTTTACGCATTTGTTCCTCGCGCAATTTGCGATCATAACTTTTGTAAACACTTGCATTACGTCCGGCAAGCAGCATCATATTTTCTACAAGCGGCTTATCGCGGTTAAGCGTATCACGCACGTGAGTAAATTTGTAATGTACAATAATTTGGGCGGTGTCAGCTTTTTGAGCTTTGGCTGTGAATGCTGTTACAGCCAAAATAATTGCTAAGTAAGGTTTGAGCTTCATGATGTTTAAATTTTGTAATTAGAGTGATGATTTACTTAGTCGCGGGTCAGTAGCGCAACATTACTTCACAAATATAACTAAGAGATTAGTTAAAAACTAAACATTTAGTTGTTTTAACAAAATTTAACAATATTCGACCCTTTCCGACGCTAGTTGTAAGAGGGAATCCAAACGGGCCCTTTCTTTTAGTAGTAACAAAAAGTAAATAGAACCAAAACTATCCTATCAACCTTTCATCAAAAGTAAAATTCTTTTGATCAACAATTTTTATATGCCTCGCTTTAGGATGTAATGGGTTGATAAGATAATTGAACTCTTCTTTAACAATGGCTGAAGGAACTTTTAAAAGAAGGTGTTTATTTGTTTTCAGGAATGCATCGCCCAATGATTTAAGTGACGATGGTTCAGGATAATCCTGCCAGTTTCTAGGCAGCGCATCCATATCTAAAACCTCTGTATCATCAGGCACGTCTAACGTTATCTGACAGAAATTATCGGGTATTAAAGTTGGTGGCAGATGCACTAAAACTTCCAAAACGGCAAGGGAGCGTGACGAGGCCGTATAAACCATTGCACGGCCTATGTTATTCCAACGTCCTCCGTACAGGCGGGCACCTGTACCGCTTAAATCATCAATGTAAGTACATTTTGATATTCGATAAAGCAACATGGCTATGCAAAAACACCATGCTCAATACGCCCTAACTCGCGCAAAACCAAATCAAAGCCTATAGAAGTGTCAAGAAGTGATACCGGTGCTTCGCCTTTAAATACGTGGCTGGGAGTTTTCATCCAACGTTTAAATTTATCCATAGAGCCAAAAACTTCCTGCCCTCGTGTGTACAGGCGTGCAAGCTCAACAGCCTTTTCGGCATACTCGGTTTTTACAACAGTATCATCATCATAACGCTGTAATGTGCGCTCGTTAATGTGCATAATACCGGCAAGCTCCTGTAGCGTTAAGGAAATTTTTTGTGCCAGCGTAGTTAAAACCTTTTTTGGCAACCCTTGGCGGGCTAAACGCAAAACATCAAAATCAGAAGATGCTTTACCCGGATTAACGCCGGTAAGCAAACTATAAAATGAGGTTACACTATCAGTGGTTATATAAGCAGCCATTGGTTCATGAACCTCATTTTTATCAATATGTTTTTTACTATACGACATTTATCCAAATATAAAACACATTTGTCGTATTAGCAAATTATTCTGCAACTATTAAAAAGTAGTTTTTCTTACCCTTTTGCACTACCAAAAACTTATCGTTTATCAAGTTCTCAATGGTATACAATGCATCGGGTGCTGCAATTTTTGCCTTATTTATAGCGGCTCCCCCACCCTGTATCATCTTTTTAGCTTCACCTTTTGATGGGAACACACTGGTTTGCACGGCCAGTAAATCCTGAACATTAATACCTTCCTGTAAGTAGGTTTTGTTGATAGTGTAATTAGGCACACCTTCAAAAATACCCTTAATTTCGGCGTCGGTAAGTTCATTTAAAAACTCTATTCCGGTATTGCCAAACAAAAACTCTGATGACTGGATGGCTTTATTGTAAGCCGCTTCGCCATGCACACGAGTGGTAATATCTTTGGCTAAAGCTTTTTGCAAAGCCCGCTGATGAGGCGCAGCTTCATGCTCAGCTTCTAAAGCTTCAATGGTTTGCCTATCTAAAAGCGTAAATATGCGGATGAATTTTTTCACGTCATCGTCGCTGGCATTTAGCCAAAACTGGTAAAACTGATAAGGCGATGTACGCTCCGGATCAAGCCACACAGCTCCGCTTTCAGTTTTGCCAAACTTAGTTCCGTCAGCCTTTTTAATTAGCTGGGTGGTAAGCGCAAAGCCTTCACCGCCTTCCATACGGCGTATAAGTTCGGTGCCGGTTACAATGTTACCCCACTGATCGCTGCCGCCCATTTGTATAGCACAGTTTTCATGTTTCCACAAGTAGTAAAAATCGTAGCCTTGGAGTAACTGGTAGCTGAATTCGGTAAATGACATGCCGGTATCGCCGGTTAAACGGTTTTTAACCGAATCTTTGGCCATCATGTAGTTAACGGTAATATGCTTACCCACATCACGTATAAAGCCTAAAAATGAAAACTCCTTAAACCAATCATAATTATTAACCATGCGGGCTCCGTTGGCAGCATCGGCACCAAAGTCTAAAAACTTTTCCAACTGCTTTTTAATGCCATCAAGATTACGCTGCAGCGCATCCTCAGACAATAAATTACGTTCCTGCGATTTATGCGAAGGATCGCCCACCATACCGGTGGCACCACCCACAAGGGCGTAAGGCTTGTGACCAGCCTGTTGAAAATGAATGAGGGTCATGATTTGCGTTAAATGACCTACATGTAATGAATCGGCCGTTGGATCGAAGCCGATATAGCCAGATGCCATACCTTTATTCAGTAAATCTTCGGTTCCGGGCATAATATCATGTAACATGCCCCGCCAGCGTAATTCTTCAACAAAACTCATTTCAGTACAATTATTTTAAGTGAGCAAATATAAAATAATACCTGTAAAAGAAACCATTTACAACAGTTGCAGTCATACCGTGGCCTCCAATTTGAAACACACTTAACTTTACCGTGTTCATTTACCAAATAACTATCTACCATGTTATACACCGTAATTAATGATCAGTTTATCCCGGCGCATGAGGCTCAATTACATGTAAGCGACCTGGCCGTAAACCGCGGCTATGCCATATTTGATTTTTTCAAAACGCAAAATGGTAAGCCGGTTTTTATTGAGGATCACCTTGATCGCTTTTACCAGTCGGCCCGGTTCATGCACCTGGATATAAACCACACGCGTGATGAGCTTAAGGCTTTGTTACGGGAGTTAATGGATAAAAATAACCTACCTTACTCGGGTATACGTATTACTTTAACCGGCGGATATGCAGATGACGGCTATACCCTTGCAAAGAGCAATATGATTATTACGCAGCAAGCTATTAAGGTTAAACCTTTAAATATTGAAGGCATAAAGCTTGCTACCTATTCACACCAGCGTCAGTTTGCTCAGGCTAAAACTATTGACTACCAAATGGCCATATGGCTGCAGCCCTATATGCGCGAACAAGGTGCAGACGATTTATTATATCATCACAACAACATAGTGCGCGAGTGCCCGCGCGCTAATTTTTTTATTGTAACTCAAAACAACGAAATACTTACAACAGCAACAGACGTTTTGAAAGGAATTATCCGCAAACAAGTTCTTAGTCTTGCTAACACAGGTTTCACTATTAAGGAGCAGGATATTTCTTTAGATGACGTACTCAATTGCAAAGAAGCCTTTATAACCAGTACAACCAAAAACATTTTATCGGTAACTCAAATAAACGGACGTTTGATAGGCAACGGCAATGCAGGTAAAATAACTACCGCACTATCAAAACAACTTGCGGTAGTAATAGCACACAACACAGGCTGGTAGCTTTATTTCACGTATTATAGCGCTTTAAGGTCAAACCAAATGTGCTTATAAGAGTTATATGTGCAAAATCACTATCATATGAACAGTTTCTTCAAAGCATTAATAGCCGGTTGGGGCGCAAAAAAATTAGGTGGCGGATGTTTATCAACCGTTGTAATATTTATTGTAATATACACCTTACTTGGTAAATGTGATAACCGTGCCGATGCCGCCATCAAATATAAAAAGCCGGCTCACGTTGTTACGCAATATCAACACAGACGTTAAAAGGCATTTAATCTAAGCGACAAAAATTTCGGTGTATGCAAAATTTGGTGTATTTTGCAATACGCTCTGCATATGAACTTTTTGTCGCATTTTTATTTTGACCGCAACAACGCCAACTGTTACCATGTACTGGGCACAGTGCTGCCAGACTTGCTCAAAAATGCTGATAAATCAGCAATGCTACATCCCCAGAAGCACTCCTATCCAAATGCGCCAACACGTTACCTGTACGATGGCTGGATGAAACATTTAGAGGTTGACAGGCATTTTCATAATTCGGATTTTTTCAAACATCATTCGCACCAGTTAAAACTACACCTCCGACCGGCCATCACGGGATCGCCCGTTAAACCGTTTTTTTTAGGGCACATTGCCCTTGAGCTCATCCTCGACAATCTCCTCCTCACCACTCAGCAAATTTCGGCCAGTAACTTTTATGATCATTTGCAAAACTGCGATGATAATGTAATCAGAGAGTTTTTGGTGATAAGCGGTTTTAAAAACCCTGAAGTATTTATTCAATTCTTTCAGAGGTTTAAAACTGATAGATATCTTCACACTTACGCTCAAACCGAAAAAGTTGCGTATGCACTTAAACGCATTTGCATGCGCATTTGGAACAATCCGTTTTTACCAGAGCAGGAAGAAGCCATAAACCAGGTTATTATCAATTATCGCGAGTTACTATTACCTGAATTTTTATCGGTATTTGATGAAATAGATACCTTGATTAAAGATTCTGGTTCACAGTAAACACAACTTTTAAACTATCAGGCCTGTCTTAATAAGGCTTCTCCTCATCATCATACTACCAACGCCTTGTTTGTGATATAATAAAACCACTATTAATGTGGAAATAAAAAACACATTTAGTTCAATATCAGCATATTTTATTTTTTTATAAAAGAAAAATATATCTACCTTTGCAATCCCAATTGATTTGGGAAAAGGAGACAATTTATTTAATGGCAAAAAAACAAGAAGCAGAAAAAGAATTGAAATCTAAACAGGCTGAGCTGGAGACAGTTGGTTCTGTAAAAGAGAAAGAAAACATTGAGTCAGAAGCTGATTCAATTTCTATTGATGAAATCAAATCAAAAATCGCAGCAGCACAGGCAGACTTTGACTGGGATGCAGACGACAAAAAATTTGGTAACTACAGCGATGCTGAGCGTGAAAAATTTGAGCAAATGTACGATGGTACTTTCAACTCAATTAACCAAGGCGAAATCATCACAGGTACTGTAGTAAACATCAATAACAAAGACGTGGTATTAAACATCGGTTTCAAATCTGATGGTATGGTCTCATTGTCTGAATTCCGTGATATGCCTGATTTGAAAATCGGCGATGCTGTTGACGTATTCGTTGAGTCGCAGGAAGATGCTAACGGTCAGTTGGTACTTTCACGCAAACGTGCTAAAACACAAAAATCATGGGAGCGCATTAATGATGCATTAACTAACGACGAAATCATCACAGGCTTTGTTAAGAGCCGTACTAAAGGTGGTTTAATTGTTGATATAATGGGCGTTGAAGCCTTCTTACCAGGTTCACAAATCGATATCAAGCCTATTCGCGATTACGATGTGTACGTTGGTAAAACTATGGAGTTCAAAGTTGTTAAAATCAACCACGAGTTTAAAAACGTAGTGGTATCACACAAAGTGTTGATTGAAGACGATTTAGAAAACCAAAAAATTGAAATTGTTGCCCGCCTTGAAAAAGGTCAGGTATTGGAAGGTACCGTTAAAAACATTACCGATTTCGGTGTATTCATCGACCTTGGTGGCGTAGACGGCTTACTTCACATTACTGATATCTCTTGGGGCCGTATTGAGCATCCGAAAGAAGTATTGGCATTGGATCAGAAGATCAACGTTGTTGTTCTTGACTTTGATGACGAGAAAAAACGTATTGCTCTGGGCTTAAAACAATTAACTCCTCACCCTTGGCAAAACCTTGACGAAGCTATCCAGGTAGGTTCTAAAGTAAAAGGTAAAATTGTTACCGTTGCTGATTACGGCGCATTCCTTGAAATCACCCCTGGTGTTGAAGGTTTGATCCACGTATCAGAAATGTCATGGTCACAAAACCTGCGTAACCCTCAGGAATTCCTTAAAGTTGGTGACGAAGTTGAAGCTCAGGTTTTAACTTTAGACCGCGAGGAGCGCAAAATGAGCTTAGGTATTAAACAATTAACTCCTGATCCATGGCAAAATGCTGCTGAGCGTTACTCTGTAGGTACTCAGCACGTTGCTACAGTTAAAAACATGACCAACTTTGGTGTGTTTGTTGAACTGGAAGACGGAATTGACGGCTTAATCCATATCTCTGACCTTTCATGGTCTAAAAAAGTAAATCACCCTAACGAGTTTACTAAAGTAGGCGAAAAATTAGACGTGGTTGTTTTAGAACTTGATGTTGAGAACCGCAAATTAAGCTTAGGCCACAAACAACTGGAAGAAAACCCTTGGGATACTTTTGAAACTATCTTCACTGTAGATTCAGTTCATGAAGGTACTGTATTAAAAGTAACTGATAAAGGTGCCGTTGTAGCTCTTCCTTACGGTGTTGAAGGCTTTGCTCCTACCAAACACTTAGTTAAAGAAGACGGCAAATCTTTAAAAGCTGAAGAAACTGCTGAATTCAAAATTATTGAGTTTGGAAAAGACAACAAGCGTATCGTTATCTCTCACTCTCGTATTTGGGAAGATGTACGTGCAGAAGCCAGAGTTCAAGACTTTGAAAACCGCAAAAAAGAAGCGAAAGCTGCTAACAGTGCTGTTAAAAAAGTAAAAGAATCTGTTGAGAAATCAACCCTTGGCGACCTGAGCGTATTAGCTCAATTAAAAGAGCAGATGGAAGGTGCTGAAAACAAAGCACGCAAATCTAACGAGGATTCTAAATAGTCATTAAATTCTCCCTTTTATAAAAGCCTGTGCCTCAAAGCACAGGCTTTTTTTTGGTATTTTTTTTGCTGTATGTTGTATCAGTAAGCCCTTTTTAATCGTATTATAATAAACTTTAACTCAGTAAATGCGTAATTTTACCACGCCTTAACACATTTACTATTATAAGAATATATTATGCCTACAGGGACAAAACTCTACAACCCCCTAACCCAAAAAACGTTTCATGTGTTACACAGCGCTCAAGATACCGGCGGCGAATACGTACGTTTTAAATGTGTGGCTAATGCCGAAAGCAAAAAGAAAAGCGGCTTTGTACACATACACCCTTCGCAAACAGAAATTATAACCGTTGAATCGGGAAGCATGATTGCTGTTGTGAACGGTAAAAAGGTTCGGTATGATGCCGGCGAAATGCTAGTTATAAAACCGGGCGATGCCCACCAATGGTGGAACGCAAGTGCAACTCAGGAACTGACATTGATTACTGAAGTAAGACCTGCTCTAAAAACAGAGCAACTGTACAGAACTACATGTGCTTTTGCGCAAGCCAAACACAACGATTCGGCAAATGGCCCGAATTTATTACACCTTGCCGTTATGCTTGATCATTACTCAGATATGTACGTAGTAGCCGGCAAATGGACACTGCTCAAAAAAGCAGCATTCAAAATAATGGCTGCCATAGGCCGCTTAAAAGGCTACACTGCCGAATTGCCTTACAAACAGTTAGCAACCGATACCGGCCGATAATCTTAATATGATAACATATAACAAGCCCGGTTAAGGCACGGCTTATTGTATGTTATCATATATTCTCAATCTTGCAGCTAATGCATACTTTTGCAACCAATGCCTAATTTGGTTAAAAAGCCTTTGAACACACATTCCATAGCCGTTACGTTTGATGATAATTACATGCAGCACGCCTGCGTTATGTTGCAATCATTAAACACTCACCTAACCAGCGATGTTAGGGTATTTTGTATATACAACAATCTTAAAGAAAAAAGCAGGCAGCTCCTTAATAAACATTTTGCTGGTAGTAAAATCAAACTTGAGTTTATTGAGTTTGATAAAGCAGTTTTGCCATTATTACCTATCAAGGAAAATGATCATGTGTCTGAAGCTGCATTTTTCAGAATATGGTTACCATACCTGCTGCCCGGAGAAAAACAGGTACTGTTTCTGGATACCGATTTGATAGTTAACGGAGATATAAGTCCTCCCTTACAATTGGATATTTCCGCCTATCCTGTGGCTGCCATTCCAGACAGCATGAGTGAGGAGAAAAAGGCAACGCTTGGCATACTTCCAACATCGCATTATTTCAATTCAGGTGTAATGTTAATGAACCTGGTTTATTTCAGGCAACATGACCTAACGCAAAAACTATCAGAATTTATAACCAATTTTCCGCAATTATGTGAGTTTTGGGATCAGGATGCGTTCAACGGCGTTATTAAAGGCAATTTTTATGTGCTGGAACCAAAGTACAACGCGCAATCCTGGCACTTTGATAAAAATTGTAATGAAAGATTTATAGAAGTTGCCACTAACCCGGCAATTGTTCATTTTACCGGGGCAGGCCCTAATAAGCCATGGTTATTTCATAACCAACATCCGCTTAAAAAACTGTATTACCATTACCTGGTAAAAACGCCTTTTGCAGGTTATATACCTCCTGATATTCCACGTAGCTGGCGCATTTTCAGGGTAATTCGTTTTATGATATACAAGTATCTGTCATAAGCGTACAATCAATTACCTAATTGCTTACCATTTTTTTTACCTTTGCCCAAATCTACTTCAACGATGCAGAATTTGACGTTGCTTGATGGCCCTAAGTTTCAAATTACTATTCAGCGCCTTTGCAGGCAACTGATAGAAAATCATAACGACTTTTCAAACGCTATTTTAATTGGGATCCAGCCAAGGGGTATTTACCTGGCCCGCAGGGTTGCTGATGAATTGCGTAAAATTTTGAACAAGCCAATTCTTCAGGGCGATTTGGATATTACCTTTTACCGCGATGATTTTCGCAGGCGCGAAGGTCCGCTGGTGCCCAATCAAACTAAAATAGATTTTATTATTGAAGGCAAGAACGTAGTATTGATGGACGACGTGCTTTGGACAGGCCGTACTATTAGGGCTGCCATGGATGCCATGCTGGCGTTTGGCCGTCCGGGTAAGGTTGAATTGCTCACACTGGTTGACCGTAGATATTCAAGACACATACCTGTAACTGCTGACTATACTGGCATTGAGGTGGATTCCATTGCATCACAAAAGGTTGTTGTAAGCTGGAAAGAAACCGATGGCGAAGACAAGATAGTGTTACTATCTGAAGAGTTATAAATGATGTGGGGTTTCGAAGTTCAATTCGGAATCTGAACGTTATCTTCTCTCAAAACAACAAGACTGAATCAAATCTGAAATCGAAAACTCGATATCCGAAAATAAAAAATGGGACTAAGCACAAGACACTTATTAGGCATTAAAGATTTAAACCGCAACGATATTGAGCTCATTTTTAACACGGCCGATACGTTTAAAGATGTAATAAACCGCCCTATAAAAAAAGTGCCGTCACTACGTGATGTTACCATAGCCAATATCTTCTTCGAAAATTCAACCCGTACACGCTTATCGTTTGAATTGGCAGAGCGTCGTCTTTCGGCCGATACGTTGAACTTTGCGGCGTCATCCTCATCGGTAAGCAAGGGTGAAACCTTGATTGATACGGTAAACAACATACTGGCCATGAAGGTGGATATGGTTGTTATGCGCCACCCTTACGCCGGTGCCGGTGTATTTCTGTCAAAACATGTAAAGGCACAGATTGTGAATGCGGGTGACGGTGCTCACGAGCATCCCACACAGGCATTGTTAGATGCTTTCTCGATACGTGAAAAACTGGGTGATGTTGAAGGCAAAAAGATAGTTATTGTAGGCGATATTTTGCACTCACGCGTTGCCCTTTCAAACATTTTATGCCTAAAGCAATTAGGTGCCGAGGTAATGGTGTGTGGGCCTACAACGCTTATACCAAAATACATAGGCTCATTAGGTGTTAAGGTTGAGCATGATTTAAGGAAAGCGCTTAATTGGTGCGATGTAGCCAACATGCTGCGTATACAACTGGAACGTCAGGATATTAAATACTTTCCATCACTACGTGAGTACACTATGCTATATGGTCTTGATAAGCAGATATTAGATAGCCTTGATAAAGAGATACTGGTAATGCACCCGGGCCCTATTAACCGCGGCGTTGAGATTACCAGCGATGTAGCAGATAGCAAGCAATCACTCATTTTAGACCAGGTTGAAAATGGCGTTGCGGTGCGCATGGCTGTACTATACCTTTTAGCGGGCCAATCAGGAGCATAATTATAAGGTATGATAACATTCCAACTGCTTAACAATTACGTTTTAAAAATTGAGCCGGAAAAAGAGAAGGCTAGCCGGCTTAAGCTTATTGTGAAGCAAATGGGCAAAGAACTCGTTTGCCGTAAGGAAGGGTTGAACCCGCTGCTTGATTTTTTATACAACAACGAGGAACACCTATTTAAGGGCCGCTTACGGCTAAGCAAAAAGAAAGGCACCATTACCGTTTACTTAAACGACGAAGTAATTGGTACCATAGGCTCAAGAGATTTGCTTGAAAAGCTGGAAAAGCTATAATTGCTGAATACAATCACTAGAACTTCCCCGCCGACAACGCCTTAGTTACCCGGCAATCTTTCTGCAACAATTTAAGACTAATTAGTTTAAAGTTTCAGCTAACTAATTAGTCGTTTCTTCCTTATTTGCAGCAGCTTTGTCATCAACTGTACCACCGTCGCGTATTTCATCTGTGGCTGCAAGAATGATTTTATCGCCCGCTTTAAGATCTTTGCTGTACACCTGTACGCCGTCTTTGCTTTGTAGTCCTTTTTGCACATCAACCCACTCAGCTTTATGATTACCAGCCACACGTATTACAAACATCTTTTCGGTTGATTGCACCAACGCTGTTTTGGGCACCACAAATGAACTGTCTTTTGACTTTAATGGAATACTCACCTCGGCATACATGCCAGGTAGAAGAATCTTTTTTGGATTTTCCACATCCATCTCTAATCGCTCTGATCTCAACCGGGCATCTAGCGCACCGGCAGCACGTTTTACCTTAGCTGTAAATTCCTTTTCGGGCAGAGCACGCACTGTAAAGCTAACTTCTTCTTTTCCTGTTAAAGCACCAGTACTCATTTCGGGCACGGATATCACTAAGCGTAATTTCTTTTGTTGCTGAACTACAAATAAAGGCAAATCCGACCCTTTTCCATTTGGTCCTACATAAGCACCCATGCTGGCGTTACGCTCGCTTACAACGCCGTCAAACGGCGCGCGAATTTGCAAGTATTGCAGGTTTTGGCTAACCTCCTGTAAGCCTGCCTTGGCAGCCTCAACATTTGCATAGTCAGACTTTTGACGGGCATTAGCCAAATCAATATCATTTTGTGCAATGGTGCCCGGAGTTTTAGCCGTATTTACCAAACGGTCGTAGTTTGCTTTACTAGCCAGGTATACTGCTTCCTGCTGCTTAACACGCGCACGTGCCGATGCCAGTTGCGAATTTATCTCGGGTGCTTCTAAAATGATCATCAACTGTCCTCTGCGCACTTCCGAACCCACATCAACCAGGTATTTTTTTACGTAGCTGTTTAATTTGGCATAAATACTTACCTGCTGATAAGGGTTAAGTTCGCCCGGTACTTGTAAAGAAGACATCATTTTGCTTTTCTCCAAAACAACAGTTTCTACCGGAGGTACGCCGGTTTCACTTTGCTCTTCAGCTGCATTTTCTTTCTTTTCGTTGTGACAGGCGCTTAAGCTCAAAACACCGGCTAAACTAAGCAGTAATACTGGTGCAATAATTTGGCTTCGTAGGTTTTTCATTTTGTATTTATACAGGTAGCAATTTATCTATTATTAATTCAGCAGCTCGGTTATTCGGCATCACGCGCCGGAACATATTCTGGTACATAATACTTGCTTTCCGAATCTTCAGGGTCAAGCGATACAGACTGTGTAGTGGTTTTTCCTTGAACCCACGCAAATACCAGCGGAAGTATGATTAGCGAGGCAAAGGTTGAAAAAATAAGTCCGCCTATAACCGCACGTCCCAAGGGTGATGTTTGATCGCCGCCCTCGCCAAGCCCCGATGCCATAGGTATCATACCTACAATCATGGCTAAACTGGTCATTAAAATTGGGCGTAACCTTAAAGCCACTGATTCGCGAGCTGATTTTAAGGCATTGCCATTAACCATACGCAACTCCTCGGCATTGGTAATTAACAACACCGAGTTGGATATAGCCACACCAACCGCCATAATCATACCCATGTATGATTGCAGGTTGAGCGTAGCCCCTGTACCCCAAACCAGCAATAATGAGCCCAATATAACTGCCGGAACGGTTGATAACACCACCAGTGAAACTTTAAAGGACTGGAAGTTGGCGGTAAGCATTAAGAAAATAACCACAATAGCAACCAACAAGCCGCTTTGCAAACTACCCAAAGTATCATCAAGAGTTTGACCTAAACCGCGTGGCTCAATGGTTAAACCGCGTGGCAGTTCGCCCAGGTTTTTAATTACTTCTTTTACCTCACCCAAGGCACTGCCCAAGTCTTTATTATCAAGATTTGCCGTTACCGACAGCGTAGGAATTGCACCGATGTTATCGTTTTCGCCATAAGTGGTATCTACTTTAACGGTTGCAACGTCGCTCAATACCGGGCGGCGCTGGTTAGCCATAACCGGAATTTCCTTGATATCATTAACACTGGCCATTTGATATTCAGGCACCTGAACCTGCACGTTATAACTTAAACCTACTTTTTCGTCGAGCCAAACATTTTTTTCGGTAAAGCGTGATGACGATGTAGAGGCAGTTAACGAGCGTGATATTTCGCCAATCCCAACGCCCAACTGTGCAGCACGGGCTCTATCAATATTAATATTTATTGCCGGATACTTGAACGATTGCGCAATTTGCACATCACGCAGGTACTTTATTTTTTTTAACTCGCGTAGCACTTTGTAAGCGTACGCCACATTTTGCTTTTTGTTCTTGCTAGTAATAGCCACCTCAACAGGTGTTGGCGATCCCTGGCTTAAAATTTTGTCGGTAAGGTCAATTGGCTCAAAAGATATTTTAGCATTTGGAATACTCCTTTTAACCTCACGCCGCAACTTTTCTTTTAGGCCGTCAAGCGAGCCTTCATACTCTTCTGTCAATGCGGCTTGAATTACAGCTTCCTGTGGCCCGGCCATAAACAGGTAAATGGGGCTGGTTGAGAACTGTGAAGGGTGCTGACCTACAAAAGCCGACGTTACCGATATCTTATCTTTGCCAACAACCTTACTTAATATTTTAAGCGCTTCTACGGTTGCCATTTCTGTACGTTCTAAACGGGTGCCATCGGGCAAGCGTAAACGCATTTGAAACGTGCCCGACTCAACCTTTGGCAATACATCACGGCCAATCACGTTGAACATTAGTACAGCTAAACCACCCGCCACTAAAATATAAAGGCTTACAATCCACTTGCTTTTTGGTAGCATGGCATCCATACAACGCATAAACCAGTGCCTGAATTTGTCAAATTTGCTTTCTTTAACACCATGTTCCTGCAAGGCATGCCTTGCCGAGGCTTCCTTCATTTCATGTTCGTCTTCTTCGCCACGACTATATGCTGGATTTTCATGATCGTTTTTCATTAGCCAGTTGGCCATGATGGGCACAAATGTTTGCGCTAAAAAGTACGATGTAATCATGGAAAAGCCAATGGCCAGCGCAAGGGGCAGGAACAACGCGCCCGGAATACCCGTCATGGTAAAAGCCGGCGCAAATACCGCCAATATACAGAAGAGGATAAGCAGCTTGGGGAAAGCGATTTCCTTACAGGCATCCCATATAGCCAAAGCCTTAGGTTTGCCCATGGCAAAGTGCTGGTGAATGTTTTCGATGGTAACAGTTGATTCATCTACCAGAATACCTATGGCGAGCGACAAGCCGCTTAGCGTCATGATGTTAATGGTTTGACCAAATAGCTTTAAAAACAGTATACCCGACACAATTGATGCTGGTATAGTAAGGATAACAATAAGCGCTCCTCTCCTGTCGCCCAAAAACAATAAAACCATTAAGCCCGTAAGTATAGCGCCTATGGCACCTTCCTCGGCTAAACTTTTAACAGCGTTAATTACGTAGGTTGATTGATCAAACACGTATGAAAGCTGCACATCCTCGGGTAGCAATGCCTGAAAACGCGGAATAGCTTTTTTCAGGTTCTGCACCACTTCCCAGGTAGAGGCATCGGCCGATTTGGTTATGGGCAAGTAAACCGAACGTTTGCCGTTAACCAAGGCATAACTACTGGTGATGTCGGCACCATCTTCTACGGTGGCTACATCTTTTAAAAATACGGTTTGGATGTTATTACGATAAAGCGGAATGTCACCAAAATCTTTTACGGCTTTCATTGAAGTATTAGCCGGTGTGAGATAATTGTAATCACCTATGCGTACGTTACCTGCGGGTGAATTAAGGTTGTTCTCCCGTATTGAGGTAACAATTTGGTCGGGCGTTAAGTTGTGCGAACGCAGCAAAGTAGGATCTACCTTTACCACCACCGTACGAGTGTTACCACCAAACGGTGCGGGAGACACCAAGCCCGGAACGGATGTAAATGACGAACGTACGTAAACGTTAGCCAAATCAAGCAATTCATTATTGGTACGCTTAGGACTGGTTAAAACCAACTGACCAACCGGTAAGGTAGAGGCATCAAAACGTAAAATAAACGGCGGCTGCGAACCAGGCGGAAATATGGCCTGGGCACGGTTGGTATAAGCTGATACCTCGGCGGCGGCCTGCGCCATGTTAGTACCTTCGTAAAACGATAATTTAATAAGCGTTAAGCCTTGAATATTACGCGTCTCGATACTTTTTACGCCTGATACATATAGCAAGAGGTTAACATACTGCTTGCCGAAATATGATTCCATTTGCGTAGGTGTGTAACCACCATACGGATGCGACACATAAATTACCGGCAAATTTAAGTCGGGGAAAATATCAATTTTAATACTGCGTATAGCATTTAGCCCAAAAAAGAACAGGCCGGCAACTAATACAAGTATGGTGATGGGTTTACGAAGTGCAAATCTTATGAGTCCCATTTATGTGTGGCAGATGTTAGCTTAAAAATTATTTATAAAAACGTCAAAATCGCCGGTTGAGGCAGCCTTAAATAGCAGTGCCTGCCAAACATTGTTATAGGCAATGTAATTGCTGGTTTCGGCCCGGTAAAGTGTGTACAATGCCTGCTGAAAATCTGTTATGGTGGCTAAGCCGTTTTTATACAGCGTTGTTTTTTGCAAATATGCTTCATTTGCCGAGCGTATTTGTCCTGGTGCTTCGGCCGCGTTTTTCAGTGCGTTGCTTATACGAGTATTGGCAAGTACCTGTTGGTTACGTAGCTGCTGGTCAACTAAATCATACTCATCCTGGTATTGCCTTGATATTAACCTTTGTGATTGCACCTGATATTTGGTACGAAACAGGCTGCTGAAATTCCACGAAGTTGCTATGCCCACCAAATAGTTATAGCGTGTTGGATTAATAGCATCAATATAACTTCCTGTATGTGCAACCGGGGTGTTAATAGCGGGAGCAAGCGTAAAGCCCGACCCCCTGCCCTGTAATGTACCTACGAATGAAAATGTAGGCAGAGCAAAGGTTTTCTGATACCTTGCCTGTTCGTCACTTACTTGTATACGATCTTTATAGTACTGTAAAACCGGGTGGGCTCCCTGTGCAACTGATGCCTGCTTATCAGGCATCATGGGGTTACGCACTAAAAAGGTACTATCGAGCGAAAAATCTCGAGGGGGATTTGCATAGCCCAGGTATTGCGAAAGTTGGTTGACCTGCTCCTGCTCATTTTGCTGTGCGTTGGTAAGCTGGATTTTAGCGTTGGAAACCTCTGTGTTAGCTAACGAAGAATCAACACCCGGGTTAAGCCCATTTTTAACACGCGCTACTATTACTTTTCGTATTTCCTGCGTACGGTTAAGATTATCCTGTTGTACCTTAACCAGGCGTTGCCCGGCCAGCACATTGAGGTAAGCTGCAGCTATGCGAACCTTATGCTGAAACTCCTGCTGACCTAAGTCGGCTTCATCACGGTTAACAATTTGCTTTTGCACTTTTATGCGCTCCATAGCACGACCAAAAGCAAAAAAATCCCAGTTTACGTTGGTGAGATACAGCGCACCGAATGCAGCATTCCAGCTTTGATTTGGCAATGCCGGCCCCGATGATGAAACAGCCAGGCCACGGTAGCCAATCAGCGGACCATTCTGTCCGTTAATAGTTCCGTAAGCATTTTGAGCCGAAAAATTAAGGTCGGGTAAATATTCGGCTTTTGTTTCCTTCAAATAAGCTTTTGATGAGCCAAGCTGATTTTTTTTTGCCTTTATAGCCGGATGATTATCTACGCCAAGTTGCACAGCTTCTTTCATGCTTAAGGCCACAATGTCTTGTGCATTCACATTTAAGGCAGCAACTAAGCCTAAAGTACAAAAGCTTAAATAGATTGATATTTTGCTAAACATCAGGTAGGGAAATTACAATAGAGACAGGCAAATGTAGTCCGTTTTAAAAGGAATTTAAAACATATACATGCGTTCATGCTATTGTAAAGCCATTGTTGCCGGGCAAAGACATTGAGATGACAATACACCATTTTTAAATGCTTGGATAAGATTTAACTGATGACTAAGCTATATCTAATCAATAGTTCTATGCTTTCGCCTCATTGCATGTCGAATGCTCACTTCTCCAGTAACCTCAAGGTTATAAAAGCATATGCTCTGCAACATCACGCCCGCTTGTTAATGCAGCTTCTACGGTTCCCATTGATGGGCCTTGATACATAAATTCACCAGCAAAATAAAGTGTGCTATCAATCGGTTTGTTCAGCAGCTTTAGGCTTTCGGTTGTATGTACAGTATCGTAGGCGTAAGACCCGTATACATAGGGTTCAGCTGTCCAATTCGCTACATGCCATGTCAGGAGCTTATCCTTAAGCACTTCCACGTCATAGTTAAATATATGCGCAAGCGAAGCAACGGCCTCATGCATTATTTGCTGATTTGTATAACCGCTAAGTTTTACAGCGGCGGGCCCGCCTAACCAACCCGTAAGTAACGATGAATGCTGAGGTAACTGTGTCCACCATGTAGGTACCTTTTCATCAGAGAATAAAAACATTGCATTATCAAGCTTTCCTCCGAGTGGAGCACTCACATCAACATTTTCCCAAAAGGCTTCATCAAACTGTAAGAGTATTTTAACTATGGACCCAAAGCCAAGCTTTTGTAAAGCGGCGTAATGGTTAGGTATTTCGGGCTGTATTGTAATTTTACCCTTTGCCTTTGGTGAAGCTTGCCATACACCAAGTGGAATAGCAAGAATTACTTTTTCGGCTTCGTAAGTATCGCCATCAGTAGTTATTATGTTAACCGTTCCGGTATTCCAGGTAACCTGGTTTACTGCTGCGTTTAAAAATATCTGACCACCTGAATGCTTTATTTCTCCGGTCAAATAATTGATAAGTGAACAATAGCCGTTATCAATACGGTATTGTGCGCTATCATCTTCACTCTCCCATTCATTGCGCATGGCAAAAGCGCTGAGCTTTTCAGGGTCGGCAGTGTCATACCCTGCTGCATACCGCCTAACCGATTCACATAGCTTTTGATGTGATTCATCAGGAAAGTATTGTTGTAAGAATTCATTGAGCGGTAAGTCATGCTCAAGGTTATGCAGTTGTTCAATAAGCTCATCCCAGCCCTCAGTGATATCATTTTCTTGCTTAAACTGCCCATTGCTGTAATGCCACATTTGCCCGCTAGCAGCGTGATAAGTAAGCTGAGCCTTTTTCAATAAGTCAGAAGTAACAGGCAGGTCGCCATGTACAAATTCGGCGCCTAGCTCGGCATGATTAAAAAATGATGCGTTGTGGAGCGTATGTATACGCCCGCCGGTGCGGTTGCAGGCTTCAAGTACAACAACCTTTTTGCCGGCCTTACTTAAAGTATAAGCCGCCATTAAACCCGCAGCACCTGCTCCAATGATAAGCACGTCTGTGTTTTCCATAAAAATGTAGATGGCGCAATGTAGGGATTTTTTTTAAGTGCAAAAATGCCAAGAGCACCGGTGGCACGGAGAGGGAAAACGAAATGGCATGCCCCTACTGATACTTCAACAATACGAAGTAACTAAGGTACTTACACATTGTACTGATTAGCAGGTTATCTTAAGTCCATCATAGGCAAGCTTAACCCCTTCAGGCAATTCTTGTGATACATCGGCATATTTGCCCAACCTATGACTTATGTGCGTAAAATAAGTCTCTTCGGCACCAATCATTTTAGCGAAAGCAATAGCTTCATCAAAAGTAAAGTGCGATATATGCGGCTGTTTTTGCAATGCGTTTATAACTAAAACTTTTGTGCCTTTAATTTTTTCAACCTCAGCCGGTGCTATCGTTTTAGCATCAGTTATATATGTAAAATCACCTATACGGAAGCCAAGCACCTGTAAGCGGTAATGCATTACCTCAATAGGTATAAAATTTACCAGGCCAACATTAAATGGTTGGTCACTTATGGTATGCAGGTTAAGCTGCGGTATACCCGGGTATTTAAATGAAGCAAAAATATAAGCAAACTCCTGCTTAAGTGATTGCTGCACCCTATCGGTTGCATAAATGTCCATCGGAGCCTGCTGAACAAAGTTAAATGCCCTTACATCATCCAAGCCAGCGGTATGATCTTTATGCTCATGAGTATATATAATTGCATCCAGGTGCTTTACGCCTTCGCGCAGCATTTGGTAACGAAAATCAGGTCCGCTATCAATAACAATAACCTTTCCCTCCGCTTCAATCATAATAGAGCTGCGTAAGCGTTTATCATGCTTATCAGTGGAGGTACACACCTCGCAATCGCAGGCGATGATGGGTACGCCCTGTGATGTTCCTGTTCCTAAAAAAGTAATAATCACAGCTCCAGTTCGGTTTGTTTAATTTGATTTAATAATCCTAATTGCTTATCGTCAAGCTGCTTTACATCAATCTCCAACTGCCTTATCAGCTCGGTTACGGCTTGTATCTTACTTTCGAGGTTTGAAAACTTATTTACCACAATCATGCGGCTGTTTTGCAACAGGCAGGCATTAGTTTTAAAGTTACCCTTTTCGTACCTTACTTTGTACTCGGCAGCCTTCAACAAGTTTTCAAGCTTTTCAAGGGTATGATTTGTATTGGTAAGCATTAAAACCAAAAGTAATAAAAGTATTGCTATTTGGTAAGAATTTGCCCTTGCTAGTGCATCACCATACATTTTTTTACCTTAAATGTATATTTTACGCCTATACAGCAACCATGGTGTATAATATATAAACCAACTCAAATGAAACACTTAAACCTTATCAGTAAGCTCTTTTGCCTTACTACCGCATTATTGCTTTCGGCCAGTGCTCATGCACAACAAAAGGGATTGCTTTGGCAAATAACCGGTAAAAACATCGCCCAACCAACTTACCTTTTCGGTACCATTCATCTGTTCGATACTACCCTTTATCGCCTACCCGATGCGGTGATGAATAAGCTTACCCAAACCAAAAAAGTTTATTTTGAGCTTGACTTCAGTAAAATTAACCCTGCCGAAATGCTGCCCTACATTATGATTAAAGACAGCACACAGCAACTTGATAACTTATTTGACGCAACCACTTTGGCCAAACTAAAAGAGATTACAAAAACCTCACCCATGATGCAGGGTATGGGGCCAATGCTGTATAAATTTAAACCGTTATTTTTAACAACCCTCCTGCTTAACAATGGCAAAGCCGTTACCATTGATATGGAAATGCAAAAACGTGCAGTTGCTTTAAATGATAGTGTAGGCGGCCTGGAAACCGTTGCCGAACAAATGCAGGCCTTAGATGCGGTATCAATTGCCAAGCAAGTACAAATGATGCAAGAGTTTATTAAAAGCTATACTACAGCCGACGAGCTTGTCAAAAAACTTACTGAAATTTACGTTAAGCAAGACATTGAAAACCTTTTAACAGAATTAAATAACAATGCACCTATTGACGCCAGTTTTAACGAAGCGTTATTGGTAAAACGTAATATAACTATGGCCAACCGCATAGATAAGGTTTTAGGCAAGCAAAGTACGATGATAGCAGTTGGCAGCGGCCATTTAGGCGGAAAAGATGGCTTAATTACGTTATTAAAAGCAAAAGGCTATAAATTAAAAAACGTACCATTTGTCTTTGAGAAGGTAAAATAGCGTGCCGGGAGCGAACAACAGGTGTACGCTATCGAACGCTAACAGTATCAAACGAAACTTATATATCTGACAATCAAACAAATACATACTTGGCATAATGTTATCATATATTTTGTATAACGTTAACCCTACACCATGTTTAAAAACTACTTAAAAACTGCAATACGGAGCTTACTGAAGCAAAAGGTATTTAGTGTTATAAATGTTATTGGTTTAGCCATAGGCATAAGTGCTGCTATGGTTATTTATCTGATAGTAAGTTACGATTTTAGTTTTAACAAACTGCAGGCAGATGATGAACGTATTTACAGGGTAGTATCAAACTTTTCATACCAGGGCGAAGACAATTATAATTCGGGCGTACCGGTTCCCTTAGGTCCTGCTGTAAAGGCCGGGGTAACCGGCGTTGATGTGGTTGCTCCTTTTTACGGTTATGGCTATGAAGGAAAAATAACTGTTGACAGTGCTAACGGTACTCCTAAAACCATAAAAAAGCAGCAGCATATTGTCGTTACCGATGGCTCATACTTTGACCTGCTAAATTACAAATGGTTGGCCGGCTCGCAGGCTCAGGCGTTTAAGGCTCCAAACCAGGTAGTCCTTACTGCCAAACAGGCTAAACTATATTTTCCGCATTTGAGCTACGCAGCCATGATGGGCAAGCAGGTAACTTATGAAGATACCTTGCGCACCACAGTTGCGGGCATTGTAGAAGACCTGCAGGTAAAAACCGACTTTGTTTTTCACGACTTTATAAGTTTGAAAACGGCGGACACGCATAAACGCATGATTGAAGAATACACCAACTCAAATTGGGGAAACACATCTTCATCAAATCAGCTCCTTATAAAGGTAAGAAAAGATGCATCAATAGCGCTCATCAAAAAACAAATTAATGCGCTATATGAAAAAAACCGTGACAAGAAGTACAGTAGCTCAGGCCAAACTCATGAGTTTGATTTACAGCCTTTAAACGATATACATTTTAATAGCAGGTATGATGCTTTTGACGGACGCCAGGCTAATAAAACCGTGTTGTACAGTTTGCTTGGTGTAGCAGCATTTTTGCTTGCGCTGGGTTGTATAAACTTTATTAATCTTACTACGGCTCAATCTGTACAGCGCTCTAAAGAAATTGGTGTACGTAAAACAATTGGTGGTACAAGGCAGCAGCTTATAGGGCAATTTTTGACCGAAACATTTGTTCTTACCGTTATTGCAACGTTAATATCGGCATTAATAGCTTACTACCTGCTGCAACTCTTTGGTGATTTTATTCCCAAAGAAATTTCTTACAGCATGCTTTTTACACGCGAGGTATTTTTATTTGTATTTGCATTGATCATTGTCATAACACTTGCCTCAGGCTTGTACCCAGCTATTATGCTGTCATCCTTTAAACCAGTACACGTGTTGAAAGGGCATGAGGCAAATGGCAAAACCCGCGGTACTTACTTACGCAAAACGCTTACAGTTACTCAATTTGTAATAGCCCAGTTTTTCATTATGGCTACGCTGATGGTTGGCAGCCAAATTAGTTATGTATTAAGTAAAGATCTTGGCTTTTCAAAAGATGCCATATTATACATAAGCACCCCCTGGAAACAATCAGCATCAAATAAAAAGGAACTATTAGCCAAAAAAATCCAGGCGCTGCCACAGGTGAAACTGGTTGCGGTGGGCGGCCCTGCCCCATCGGCAAGCGGTACCTGGAGCAGCTATATGCAATATAAAGATGGTAAGAAGGAAACAGAGACTGAGGTGTTTCTTAAAAACGGCGATGAAAATTATATTGATGTATATCAGCTCCGCTTATTGGCAGGCAGAAAACTAGAACCGCGTGACAGTGCTTCAAAAACATTTGTTATCAATGAAACTTATGCGCATACATTAGGCTTTAAAGATGCCCGCAAAGCTACCGGAGTTATGATTGATTATAATGATAAAAAAGTACCCGTGGTTGGCGTGGTAAGAGATTTTTATCAAAAATCATTACACACAGCCATAAAACCCGTAGCCGTCATTCTAAACAATCGTATGAACTATAACAATGTACACGTTGCATTACAGCCACAACAAGGCAAGTCGTGGTCAAAGTCAATTGAGCAAATGCAAGATATATTTAAACAATTGTATCCGGATGAAGAATTTAGCTACACCTTTATTGATGAGAGCGTAGCAAGGTTTTATAAAGCCGAACAAGACACCGCTAAATTACTTAACTGGGCAACCGCGCTATCAGTACTAATAAGCTGCATGGGCTTGTTAGGTTTGGCTATACATAGTACCAACCAACGCATAAAAGAAATTGGCGTTCGCAAAGTTTTAGGTGCTTCGGTAACCCAAATTGTAACGCTTTTAAGCGCCGATTTTGTGAAACTGATTGTGATAGCGTTTATTATTTCGTTGCCTCTTGGCTGGTACGCTATGCATCAGTGGTTGCAGCGCTTTGCCTATCACACACCAATTAGCTGGTGGATATTTGGCGGGGCTATACTACTCACTGTTTCAATAGCACTAATCACAATGAGTATGCAAACTGTTAAGGCTGCACTTGCCAACCCGGTTAAAAGCTTAAGAAGCGAATAAGAACAAAATACTGGAACTTAAGTGGATGCATAATTTGGCTATGCATTCACTTAAGTTTTAAGTCATTGATACTAAAGACCGCCGTTAAGCAAATCCTGATACACCTGTATGTACTGTCCAACATGCAGGCCGTCCATTAGTGCATGATGCACGTGGATAGACACCGCCATAATTTTTTGACCCTCAATATCGGTTATGCGACCAAAACTCACCTTAGGTACACTATCGTTCCGGCTAAACGAGCGTGCATGTGAGAGGGACGTAAAGTTGATCCATGGCAAGGCCGAAAAATGCAATACATCGTTTCCTCCGCTTGGGGGAAACAATTCAGTTGTGCTTTGTACCCGCGCAATTTCCAATTCGGCGCCCTCTAAAAACCTTTCAAACGACGGATGATAATTAATATGTGAAAAGCCAAATGTACTATCAGGCCTGTTAATGGTTGCCGAAGCATGCACCTCATCATATACTACCACTTCATCATCTTCTATACGGTAGCGAAACGGCGTAACCATGTTTGCAGCTCCTAATGCCTGGTACAAATAGTAAATGAATAATGAAATTCCTGCAGACTTTGCATGCTCATATGCCAGAGTTAAATCAACGTTCACCGTTACACCGTAAAAAGGCTCTTCAAATTGCTGAAAAAATTCAAAGTGTTGCTTACGCGGCCATTTATCAAGGTCAAGTATGTGTTTCATGAATTGAGATATTGTAAAATTTCGGTAATCGAATTAACGCTTTTGAAGTTAGGATGCTCAACCTGGCTCTCCACCATCTCGTGCACCCAGGTAATGTGAAAAGGCACATGTACCGCATGCGCACCTATGTTAAGTACCGGTATAATGTCAGACTTAAGTGAGTTACCAATCATAAGCAATTCATGGGGTTGAATATCCAGATGCTTAACCAGTTTAAGATAACTGGCATCGTCTTTTTCAGACATTACTTCAATGTGATGGAAATAACCGCTTAAACCGGATTTCTTCAATTTGCGTTCCTGATCTAACAAATCGCCTTTTGTGGCAACCACCAGCCGGTACCTGTTTTGTAAAGATTGAAGCACTTCCTCAACACCATCAATTAACTCAATGGGCTGGTTAAGCATCTCCTTTCCAAGATTCAATATACGGCCGATAGCTTCTACGCTTATTTGCCCGGCAGTTACGCTGAGCGCAGTTTCAACCATTGAAAGTACAAAGCCTTTGATGCCATAACCGTAAAGACTGAGATTGTTTATTTCTGTCTTTAAAAGTTCACGTTCCAAACTGTGGTGAGGCATAAATTCACTAAACAGGCTGCAAAACTTCTCCTCGGTTTGCCTGAAGTAAGGCTCATTAACCCAAAGCGTATCATCGGCGTCAAATGCGATAACTTTAATGTTCATTTTAGCGGTATAAAGCACAAATATGCCTAAAAATACCTTTCGTTAACAAGAAAGTTACGATGTGATACGAGTAACTAAATGTTAAAAAACTTGACTTATAAAACTTTAAAGAATATTTTTGTAACTGAAGCAACAATCTTGGGTTGTTGTTTTCATAAGTAAATTATTAGATTTAGAAAACCGGATGCGATATCCGGTTTTCTTATTTATACCATCCTATAATGGCATTTTAAGCGTTTAACTTTTTAATTTACTTTGCTCCGACACAATGCAACGCTTAAAACGTTGACATATACATAAATAAATGCGTACATTTGCGCCCTAAAATTCTATTTGTATAAAATATGAAATTATCTCAATTTAAGTTCAATCTTCCCGAATCATTGATTGCTCACAACCCGTCTGACGTTCGTGATGAATCTCGCCTGATGGTGTTGCACCGCGACTCTGGTAAAATTGAGCACAAGATATTTAAGGATGTTTTGGATTACTTTGACGATCAGGATGTTATGATCCTTAATAACACCAAAGTATTCCCTGCCCGTATGTACGGCAACAAGGAAAAAACCGGTGCTACTATTGAGGTTTTTCTACTGCGCGAGCTTAATAAAGAGCTACGCCTTTGGGACGTTTTGGTTGATCCGGCTCGTAAAATTCGTGTTGGTAACAAGTTATACTTTGGCGACGATGACCTGTTGGTTGCCGAGGTAGTTGACAATACTACCTCACGTGGCCGTACCATTCGCTTTTTATTTGATGGAACCGACGAAGAGTTTCGCCGTAACGTTGAAATTTTAGGTGAAACTCCGCTTCCTAAATACATTAAACGTAAAGCTACCGCCGACGATAAAGAGCGTTACCAAACTATTTTTGCTAAAAACGAAGGTGCAGTTGCTGCTCCTACTGCAGGTTTGCACTTTAGCCGTGAGTTAATGAAACGCCTGGAGCTAAAAGGTGTTGAGTTTGCCGAGGTAACATTACACGTTGGTTTAGGCACCTTCCGCCAGGTGGAGGTTGAAGACCTTACCAAGCACAAAATGGATTCGGAGCAATTTATTATAGAGCAAAAACAAGCTGATATTGTAAACCGTGGTATTGAGCGCAAAAAACGCATCTGTGCTGTTGGTACCACTTCAATGCGCACCATCGAGTCGGCGGTTTCGGCTAACAAAACGTTAAAATCTGCTAACGACTGGACCAGCAAGTTTATCTTCCCTCCGTATGAATTTAGCATTGCCAACTCAATGATTACAAATTTTCACACACCTGAATCAACCCTGTTGATGATGATTTGTGCCTTTGGTGGTTATGAGCATGTAATGAATGCATATGAAATTGCCGTAAAAGAAAAATACCGCTTTTACAGCTATGGTGATGCCATGTTAATTATATAGTAAGCTCATAGTTAAAAACTATGTTACTGTCTTAATATGAAAACGCTGTGCTTATGCACGGCGTTTTTTATTCATTATCTTTTTTGGCATATTTGATGCCATGCTACACGCTGCTCCTCATACCACGCACAACTTACATCATACAGTTCAAAAGAGCTATGCTATCATTGTTGCCGGAGGTTCGGGAACGCGCATGCAATCGGCAGTGCCTAAGCAATTTCTACCTGTAAACGGCTTACCCGTATTAATGCATACCTTGCTAGCATTTAGAAAAAGCCAGTATACCCCTAATTTGATAGTGGTACTGCCCGATAGCCATCATGATTACTGGGCACAGTTATGCAGCCAACATGCCTTTACAATACCCCACGAGTTAGTAAGCGGCGGCCCTACCCGTTTTCACTCTGTTAAAAATGGATTGAAGTTAGTACCCGATGATGCACTAGTAGCAGTGCACGATGCCGTACGACCGCTCACTGCCCCAAGCATTATTGATGCAGCATACAAGCAGGCCGGCATACAAGGGGCCGTAGTTGTAGCAGTGAAAAGCAGAGATTCGGTAAGGCAGGTTAAAGGACCTTTTACGCAAAGCCTTGTGCGTGATGAAATATACCTGGTGCAAACCCCTCAAACCTTCAAAGCATCGCTTCTTAAAGCTTCATACGAGCATCCGTACCACGAGAACTTTACCGACGATGCCAGCGTAGCCGAACACGCCGGCCATACCGTTCACATTGTTGAAGGCAGCTATCAAAACTTCAAAATTACTTTCCCGGAAGATATAGCCATTGCAGAATTATTGTTAAAGCAATAAGTTAATAATAAAAAAAGCCGTTTGCACAAAGTACAAACGGCTCAGACTTACTTGTTAAAGTAAAATAAGTTATGCCCTGCGGATGATGCCTAATAGTAAAGCTATTACAGCAATAACAATTAAGATGTGAATTAAACCGCCTACGTTATAAACGAATGCGCCTAATAACCAACCGATAATCAGGATAACGGCAATGATATACAATAAGCCTCTCATAGTGATGTGTTTTTTAGTTAGATAATGTATTTGTTTGATTAAATAACCAACGCAATTCCGAATTGTTGTAATAAAATAAAAAAACCTACGTTATTGCAGGTTTTAAATCATTTTAATATTCGTCTTCGTTAAAGAAGAAGTCATCCTTGGTAGGATAATCGGGCCAGATTTCTTCGATGTTTTCATAAGGCTCACCATCATCTTCCAAAGCTTGCAAATTTTCAATTACCTCCACAGGTGCACCCGAACGGATAGCGTAATCAATCAACTCGTCTTTAGTAGCAGGCCATGGTGCATCTTCCAGATGTGAAGCCAGTTCAAGGGTCCAGTACATATGTTTATTATTTATGATTTGGGTTAAATTCCAATTTTTGCAAAAATATAGTATTTACGATTGGTTTATCAAATTATTTTTTCAAAAGTTCTACGTTTTTGGAAGCCATTTGTTTTCAGCAATTTCATGTTCACTGCCAATTTTTCGGGCCAGCACAAAAAGGTAATCACTCAAACGGTTCAGGTACACTATTACCAATTCATCAACCAAACTTTCTTCACTTAGCTTAACCACTATGCGTTCGGCGCGGCGGCAAATGCAGCGCGCCACATGGCAAAATGATATAGCGTTATTACCACCCGGAAGTATGAAATGTTTTAGCGGAGGCAATTGTTTTTCCATTTCGTCCATTTTTTCTTCCAGCATTAATACATCACTGTCGGTAAGGTCGGGCAACATACGGTGCGGTTTATCAGGGTCGGCAGCAAGCGAGGCACCTACTGTAAACAAGGTATCCTGAATTGTCTTTATAAATTGTTTATGTTCGCTGGCAATATCCTGATCGGTAATCAACCCCAGGTAAGCATTAAGCTCATCAACCGTACCATAGCTTTCTATACGTATATGTGCTTTGGTAACACGCGTACCTCCTATAAGTCCGGTAAAACCTTTATCGCCGGTTTTAGTATATATCTTCATTAATTAGTTGTTATAAATTATTTAATAATGATTTGATGCAATATGAATAATTTTTGATGTTTACATAAAATACAATCTTCATATATGAGGTTTCAACAAAAAAACACCAAATATTTTCAGTACACAAAAAACTTATCTGTAGCTGCTGCGTCGATAGCTTTGTTATGTTTAAGCTGTAGTAATACTGATAAATCGGCACAGAATAAAAAGGAATATGTACCACAGCAACCGGTTTATGAAGCACCAGTTGCCAGTAAGCTTATTACCGAAAAACAGTTTAACGAACTATTTCCTCAACGTAATAAGTTTTACACTTACAGCGCCTTCAAAAAGGCCTTCGAAGAGTTGGGGCAAATTAAAATAAAAGTTACCCGCCGGGCAACCTCTGTTTACCAGATTGTAAGAACTGACCGTTCTACCGGAAAAAGCGCAGTTGTGCGCCAGGATGTTGACTGGAATGAAGACTGGGCTAAAAAAATGAAGCCCGACAGCACTTATGAAGTTGATTACAGCAAATTTTGCAACGAGAAGGATGCCACTTTAAATAAAAAAGAATTGGCTGCATTTTTTGCGCACATAGCACATGAAACCCGTGGTGGCGAAGATGATACATTTACCGATGGATTGATGTACATACATGAAAAAAACACATCATCAGCTTACATTGCCGAAAATGATGAGTACCCTCCTGTTGCCGGCAAAAAATACTATGGCCGTGGCCCGGTTCAATTGAGTTACAATGGAAATTATGGTTATGCCGGCGACTGTATTTTGGGCGACCATAACATTTTGCTTAAAAACCCCGACTTGATTGAAACCGATGCTGTACTTGCTTTTAAAACCGCCATTTATTTTTGGATGACGCCACAAACGCACAAACCATCGGCACATGATGTAATGATTGGCGTTTGGCAGCCTAAAGCCGCCGACAAAGCCAAAGGCCGGGCACCAGGCTTTGGTATGACCATTAACATTGTTAATGGCGAAGTGGAGTGCAACAAGGGGGAAGATAATTACAGCATGAAAGACCGAATAAAGTTTTATCAGTTCTTCCTGAAAAAATTAGGTGTGACTGATACTGCAAATTGCTCGTGTGCTAAAATGCAGCCCTACCTGTACGGTGTAAATGAGTAAGGGAAATCGGATCTTTTAACCTAAAACAAAAAATGCTGTAGTTATCAACCACAGCATTTTTTGTTATGCTTTTAGAAATTATTCGGTAACCAAAACCCCATCGGCCATTATGGTTACATCTTTTTTAGGCTTATTAATTTTAGCAATTTCCTGGCTGCTTTTACCGGCATCTTTAGCATAGTGGCGCAGGCGTTCAACAGGAGTTTCGCTTACTGATGCCTTACCTTCAACAATTACATTTTTACCTACTATGTTTTGAGGCATGAAGTAAGCATAGTCGGTAAACCTAACCATAATATCTTCACCGTTATCCTGCTTCAGTTTCATAAAGCAGCCTTTCTTTTTACACACCTCAGTCACCTTACCACTAATTTTTCCGTTGTAAACGGTATCATGACTTAACTTTTTATTTAAAGCCGAAAGGCTGATTGCCTTGTCCTTATTTATTGTTTTACCGTAAGTTACGCCGGGCGCGGCGGGTTTAATGTCAGCTTGTTGAGCATATGAGGCTGCACTTATTAAAAGGGCGGCAGTAAGTAATTTTAATCCTTTCATATTTGAGTATGTTGTTGACTGTAAATATAATAACAATTTTCTTTTCAGTAATCTTGTTAAGTAGTTGTATATGGCAACGCCTGCAAACATGATAAGTACAAATGCAAACACTTTGTTACAAACCAATATAACTGCATATGAGTACTATAACACATGAAATGGCACATAGGCTGCTCGGGGTTTTACTATAAACACTGGAAGGGCGAGTTTTACCCGGCTGATTTACCACAGAAAAGTTGGTTTGAACACTATTGCAAGCATTTTAACACGCTTGAGCTTAATGGCACGTTTTATAGCTTTCCAAAACCGTTATCATTAAAAAGATGGTATGATGAAAGTCCCGCTGATTTTTCTTTTGCTGTAAAGGCACACAGAGGAATTACGCATTACAAGAGGTTTAACGACATACATGAGCGTGTAAGCGATTTTTATGAATTAATAAAAAATGGATTAAGCGATAAATTAGGAGCTGTACTATTTCAATTACCGCCAAGCTTCGCTTATTCAGATGAACGCCTTAAAAGCATTGTTACGTCACTAAATCCATCATTTAATAACGTGGTTGAACTGCGGCATAACAGCTGGTGGATACCTGAAGTTTATGATGAATTTACTAAAGGCAACATTAGCTTTTGCGGCATGAGCCACCCTGATTTGCCTGATGATGTAATTGCAACCACATCTGATTTATATTACCGTTTACATGGCAACCGGCAGCTATATACATCGCAATACACACATGATGAATTGATGCAGCTGGTTAAACATGTTGAGGCCACCGGTGCCAATCAGTGTTATATATATTTCAACAATGATATTGGTGCAGCTGCAGTTAAAAACGCACTCGAACTAATAAAGCTCACAGGTGCACGTTAACCTAATGTTGGTTGTGAGTGATGATAATTAGCCATTTTCAGGCTTATATTCATTATAGTCTTTCTCCATCCAATTACTCCCTTCAGTAAACCTTGCAATAAGCATGGCTGCAACATTATCGCCGGTTGCGTTTAAAAGCGTTGCCATAGGGTCTACCAGGGTTCCAATAATCATTGCAGGTGGTAAGGCTTCGGGCGGAAAACCGTAGGCTGCAATAAAAAGCAACTCTCCCACATAACCGCCATTGGGAATTCCGCCTTCAACAAGACTTACTAAAACAGTCATACCCAAAGCAAGTATGATTACATCGGCGCTGTTAAAACCTTTACCAAAAAGAGCGAATACTACCGCCATTTTTATTATTGAAGATATGCTTGATCCATCTTTATGTAACGTTGAACCTAGCGGAATGGTAACATTTGCAATAACAGCAGGAATACCTATTTTTTTGGCTGCATCAACGTTTGCAGGTATGGTGGCAATACTACTGCACGTACCAACTGCCGTTGCAGACGGTATAATGTTATTGGGCCAAAACTTTTTAAAGCCCTTCACTCCTCCTGCTATAAACGCATAAGCACTAAACCCAAAAACATAATAAAACGCACCTACGCCATAATAAAGTCCTAATGAACGTGCATACGCTCCAAACAACTGCGGACCAAATACACCTACCTGATAAGCAAAATAAGCACCCAGCCCCACCGGACCAAGCTTCATTATAATAATGAATACGTGCTTGAATACTTCATTACCAGCTAGCAGACAACGCGTAAATGGCATCCCCTTTTCTCCGCTGCGCAATGCTGCAAAACCAATAATAACTGAGAAGATGATCATGGCAAGCATATTCTGTCTTGATAAGAGTTGGTAAAACTCGCCGGTAGTAAACAGCTGTGTAATTTGATCACCGACAGGTTGCTTGCTTACCTGCTCAGTGAGTGGTGCGCTGGTTAGCTGCTCATGAATGGGAAAAATCCATACTGCCAGTATAGTTAAACATGCCGATATGAGCACGGTGCCTAAAAATACCGCACACATTACGCCCAATACTTTACCCAACTTTTTACCTGGCTGCAAACCTGCAATGGCCGATGATATGGCGAAAAACACGAGTGGTATAACCGCTGTAAAAAGAAGATTAAGAAAGATATCCCCAATTGGCTTCAGCACGTTTACCTTTTCACCTAAAACAAGACCTGCAATGCTCCCTGCAATGATGCCCGTTAGAAGCCATATAATGCCTTTATAATTTTTGTAGAAATTGTTCATGACTGGTTGTTGGTTAAAAGTACTAATTACATGTAATACAATTTAAACACCCTTTCAATATCATGAGGTTGTTACTTAGCGGCGTCAATTACATTAAAATCTGAATATTCATGTACAATAAATCTGTTCATTCTTGCGTAAAGTTTATTTAAAAAAACGAAACAAAACATGAATTATAGTGCAACAAAGCAATTGCCTGTAAAATATCTAATTGATTTTTAAGTTGTTGAATAATCATGAACACTTTTACAACTTTTGCGATTGAAGAACTATTAAACCCTCCGGCTCGCTGATTGTCTATCAATCATAACAACAATGTAAAGAGCATAATTACTAACAAAGAATTACACTTATGAAACGAATAACCTTTTTTGCAGCTTTTATTGTAGCACTTATAGCATTTAACGATTCGGCAAAGGCCCAGGTTAGCGCCCATATTGGTATCAACATCGGTCGCCCGGCTTATTACGCCCCGGCACCAAGAGTGGTGGTGGTTGATCGCCCGGTGGTATATCACCGTCCTGTGAGGCATGTATATTACGAGCGCCCGGTAGTTGTGCGTCGCAGTTATTACCGTCCTGCCCCGCGCAGAGTAGTGGTAATTAACCCTGGCCGCGGCAGAGGCCACTGGCATGGACATGGTCATGGTCATGGCCACGGAAGATGGTAATTTTTTATAGAAGATTAATAATAGTTCGGCCCTTCAGTTGCATTACTGAAGGGTTTTTTGTTTTTGTAAGCACCTCTTTGGGTTACACGTTAACTTGGCGTTTAAACACAAATTACTACCTTAGCCTGTATTTAATGCAATACAATCTATCATGAAAAAATATTTTTTTATTGGTGCGTTGGCTGTTACGGCCCTATTGGGCGCCTGTAATCAATCAAACAAGCAGGAAAGCAGCACCGAAGTTACCTCTGTAGAAACAGTAACCGAAGTAGCCGGTAATGACACAGCTAAAGTTTACCAGGCGTATTTGGCAGTAAAAGATGCCCTGGTACAAACAGATGGTAAAGCCGCGCAACAAGCTGCTACAAAATTAACCACCGCCCTAAGCCCTATCAAAGGATGTGACGAAGCTGAGGGTTTATCAAAAAAAATTGCTGAAACGGACGATGTTAAATCGCAGCGTACAAACTTTTTGCAACTAAGTCAGGATGTAATTCCATTAGTTAAAGGTTTGAAAACCCAATCAGCACCTATATACATTGCTTACTGCCCTATGGCAAATGAGGGCAATGGAGGTTACTGGCTATCGGCACAAAAAGAAATCAAAAATCCATACTATGGTAAAGATATGATGGATTGCGGCGAGGTTAAAGAGGAAATTAAATAAAGCCATTTTATAATTTTTTGCCTTTGAGCTAAAAACTATCAAGCCTCTAAATTGGTATTAATAACACGTATTGATTTAAGGTAAATTTTAAGTGATAAAACGCATCCGTAAATATGATTAATGGCTTAATTAATTACATTTGCCACGGATACAACTAATTATTTCTATGTCGGAAAACGCACAATTAAAAATTGGAGATAAAACCTATGATTTGCCTGTATTAGAAGGCACAGAGAACGAAAAAGCTCTTGATATTTCGAAACTTCGCGATCAAACAGGCTATATCACCCTTGATATTGGTTATAAAAATACCGGTGCAACCAAAAGCGCTATAACATTTTTGGATGGTGAACAAGGCATTTTAAAATACCGCGGTTATCCGATTGAGCAACTTGCCGAAAAATCGAGCTTTATTGAAGTTGCTTACCTGCTTATTTATGGCGAATTGCCAACCAACGAACAATTGGCAAGCTTTCAGGCCGAAATAAACCGCCACACATTGGTGCATGAGGATATGAAGAAATTCTTCGACGGTTTCCCATCCAAATCACACCCAATGGGTCAGTTGTCATCCCTTATAGGAGCTTTGGCTGCTTTCAATCCTGAAAGTTTAGAGCCAGGTTTGAGCCCAGAAATAGTGGATTTGGAGATACATAAGCTTATTGCTAAAATGAGCACTATAGTATCATGGATCTACAAAAAATCTTTGGGTCATCCGGTTAATTATCCTAAAAACAAGTTCGATTATGTAACAAACTTCATGTACATGACCTTTAGCCAACCAACCGAAGATTACGAGGTTAACCCGGTGGTTATAAGTGCCATGAATAAGTTGCTTATTTTGCATGCCGACCACGAGCAAAACTGCTCTGCTTCTACTGTTCGTATTGTAGGTTCATCTGATGCTAATTTATATGCATCAATATCTGCCGGTATTTCTGCTTTGTGGGGTCCGCTACATGGGGGTGCCAATCAGGCCGTTATTGAAATGCTGGAAAAAATTAAGGCAGACGGTGGCGATACCGATAAATGGATTGCCAAAGCCAAAGATAAAAATGACTCATTCAGGTTAATGGGCTTTGGTCACCGTGTGTATAAAAACTTCGACCCTCGTGCTAAAATCATCAAAAAAGCATGTGATGATATTTTAGAGAACCTGGGTGTAAATGATGAGGTATTGGATATTGCCAAACGCCTGGAAGAAGTTGCTTTGAAAGATCCATACTTTGTTGAGCGCAAGCTTTATCCAAACGTTGATTTTTATTCAGGCATTATTTACCGTGCGTTAGGCTTCCCAACTGATATGTTTACCGTATTATTTGCTCTTGGCCGCCTGCCGGGATGGATTGCCCAATGGAAAGAAATGAAAGAAAATAAAGAGCCGATTGGTCGCCCACGTCAAATTTATACCGGTGCTACCGACCGTGATTATACCGATATTTCAGGCCGCTAAGCTTGATCATATTTTGCAAGGGGTTGATAGAAATATCAGCCCTTTTTTATTTAAAAAAGTATTAATTTACCAACCAATGTTATTGAAAATAAATAGCAGATGTCGTTAATTTAAACACGATTTTGATCTAAAAAATGAGGTTGTCTTCACAACAAGCGTAATACTTATTCAAACATGCATCCAACCATTAAAAACACCATTGGCGCACTATCAGCATTACTAATAGCCAGCAGCCTGTACGCTCAAAAAAACCCTATTATAAATGGTTACTACGCCGACCCTGAAGGTATTAAGTATGGTGACACTTACTGGGTGTTTCCTACATTCTCGGCAAAGTATGAAGACCAGGTATTGTTGGATGCTTTCTCATCGAAAGACTTAAAAACATGGACCAAGCACCCACGGATTGTAGATACAAGCGCTGTAAAGTGGGCTAAGCGTGCAATGTGGGCTCCTGCAGTTTTAAAAAAAGATAAAAGGTATTACCTGTTTTTCGGCGCTAATGATGTGCATAAGGGTGAAGTTGGCGGTATAGGGGTTGCGGTAGCCAATAAACCGGAGGGCCCGTATAAGGACTTATTAGGTAAACCACTCATTCAGGAAATTGTAAATGGCGCTCAACCTATTGACCAGTTTGTTTTTAAAGATAAAGATGGAACTTATTATATGTATTATGGTGGCTGGGGCCACTGTAACGTGGTAAAACTTAAGAAAGACTTTACCGGTATTGAACCCTTACCTGATGGTTCGTTGTATAAAGAAATCACGCCTGATAAGTATGTGGAAGGTCCTTACATGTTTATTCGTGATGGAAAGTATTACTTCATGTGGTCAGAAGGTGGTTGGACGGGTCCTGACTATAAAGTTGCTTACGCCATTGCCGATTCACCTTTTGGTCCGTTTAAGCGCCTTAATACCGTGTTAGAACAAGACCCAGCCGTGGCCACTGGCGCAGGACATCACTCTGTTATCCATTCTGCTAAAGACAATAAATACTATATCGTATACCATCGTCGTCCGCTTAACAAAAAAAGTGCTCACGAACGCGTGGTATGTATTGATGAAATGAAATTTGACAGCGAGGGACACATTTTACCAGTAAAAATGACCGGGAAGGCTATGGTGGATTTTTAGTAATAACCATATTATTGCTACCAGATGATGTTTATGAGTTTAGCTGCGATTTTTTTAAATGAGTTTTACTTACTTAAATAGAGGTAAGCTGTAAGGTCTTTCTCACTTTGATATAATAGTAGTGCGAGTAAGCAATTAGAACTAATTAATAAATAATTAAAAAACATGCTGTAAATGAGTTAATTAATATTACCTTTATAAACCACCACAATTAATACCTTTCTACTTAGACGTTGCTGCCTCTTTGATCCGGTGATATTTAAGCTTCACGCTTTACAAAATCCCGCAAACAGGTTATGCTAAGAAATAGCTTTTTCAAATATTACCGCGTTTTTAAAAACGCCACCATCGTTACAGAGGTATCGGCAAATAATTTCGTGCGCGTACCACCTGTACAGTTTAAACGCGGCTTACCTATAGGCGAACCTATAGATGTACTTATCAGCATCCCTTATTTTAAATACTCCCTACCGCCCGACGAGAACATGTTTTATGGTTATCTCACTAAAGCCAAAGCAATGGAAAAGGCAAAGTCAGGCGCACTTATTTATATCAATACAATGATTGCTGATATAGAGCATGGTATAGCTAAACTCAAGGCATATCGCGTGAGCCATTATGAAGATTTAAATATTAATCTTTTAGATGCCAACATCAGGCGGGTCGAAAAACTAATGAATATCAAATAACATCATACCATGAGTAAAGGAAAAAACGTAGTGAAGAGCGACAAAAAGGCGCCAAGTACAGAGGGAAAGAAAGCACCGTCAGATTACCAGTCGGGTAAATCAAGCGTATCAGAACCTATAGTAACTAAAAAGAAGAAACAATGATTATAAAAGACCAGCCAATTGCCATGCAGGCTAAAATCTACATGTACGAATTAAATAATTCGGCACGCGAAAACGGCTTTAAAGCTAACGAAGGGTGGGAAGTAAGCCGCGCCACACATGAAGAAAAAACGGAGCTGGAGAAAAAGTATCAGTTAACCATATGGGCCAAAGTGCTGCCCGAAATGCTGGCCGAGTTATTTATAACCGTTAAATCGCAATTAATATTGGCTAAGACTCTGGTGGCTGATGGTAAAAAAAGTGAAATGAATTCTGTAGCCAGCAACGATCAGCAGTATTTGGTTGCATTTAATCCAAACAGGCTAAAAACCTGACATTAAATATCTGTTCGGGTGTAGTTACCCGGACGGACAATGAGTACCAAGTTACATAGCTTATTTAGAAAGAGTCGCCTGCACTACCAGGCGAACCTGCGCCATTTAGGAAAGGCTTGCTGCGCTATGTTGAAGGTCACGCCTATATCCGTTTCTGTTTTAGCAGGCAAAGATCTGTTCAAAATTGGGCCTTGTACCCTGCCATAATTTCGGTTAATAGCATGTCGAGTTGTATTGAATTTGCAAAAAATATCTTTATACGGTATCTGATAACGTTGGTATAACCAGTTGATCAAGTTGGTTGCTATGGTTTTTAATTTAAAGTGCCAAAAAAAAATTTTGGCAAGGCAAAGTAAGCAAACTGTCATCATACCAATTTCTGGGCTTGAAGGTAAGCCATACTCGCGCATTGATACTACAGGAAACTCTAAAAGGTATTTCCTGATTGAAATTCGACCGAGTTTCCCTACAAGGTGTTGCCTCTACACCTCCAAGCGGTAGGTCTAAAAGTACATTCCTGTTCACTCACTTACATTCATCTACTGCTCTCCATCACTGCTTCCAAACAAATACGTTTCGGTATTGCCCACGGGAAGATTCATCAAATTGCCGGTTCCTAATTGCCACCAAAAACGCAGGCGGGGTTTGTCGGAATTTCCTATCTCGTTCATCGAGTCGGAGTCGAACAGGCGACCGTTAACCATAACATATTTGATGTTATCGCTATCACGTATATCATCTAACGGGTTTTGGTTAAGTATAATCAAATCGGCGAGTTTGCCAGTTTCCAATGAGCCTATTTCTTTATCCATACCAAGATAAGCGGCGCCATTGATAGTTGCACAACGCAGGGCCTGCATAGGCGTAAAGCCACCTTGTGCAAGCATCCAAAGTTCCCAGTGGGCACCCAAACCTTGCAACTGCCCATGAGCACCCAGGTTGATGCGTGTACCACCATCAGCAATTTGCTTTACCGCCCGGGCTATGTTTATATGACCGTAATCACCATACTCAGCTGTTGTACGCCTGCGCGATCGGCCATCTACAATTGATGGCGGTGTAAAACTCAACAAGTGTTCATTTTTCCACACCTCGCTGCGGTCATACCAATAGTTTTCTCCAAACTGGGTTCCGTAGCTTACTATTAAAGTTGGCGTATAAGCAGTTTTGCTGGCATTCCAAAAAGATTTTACATCCTTATAAACAGGCCACACCGGTATGTTGTGTTCAATGCCCGTATGCCCATCGGCAATCATAGTCATGTTGGTAAAATACGTTGATCCGCCTTCAGGTACTACCTCCATTTGTAACTGGCGCGCTGCTTCAATTATTTGCTGGCGTTGTTCCCTACGCGGCTGGTTGTAACTTTTTACCGAAAATGCGCCTACCGCCTTTAACCGGCGCAAGTGTGATAGCGCATCATCCAAACTATTTACTACAGCTTTTGAATCGCCATCGGCCCCGTAAAGTATAGTACCTGTAGAGTAAACCCTTGGCCCTACCATACGCCCTGTTTTTAACATCTCTGCCTGGCTAAATACCATTTCAGTATTGCTCGATGGATCGTGAGATGTAGTAACGCCGTATGAGAGGTTTGCAAAATAATGCCAGTCCTGCTGCGGAGATATACCATCGGGACTTATACCCAAGTGGCCGTGTACATCAACAATACCCGGCATAATAGTTTTGCCTGCAACGTTGTATATTTTAGCATCAGCGGGCGGCTGCACATCCTTCCCTACAGCCATAATTACATTGCGGTCAATTACTATGGTGCCTTTATCAATCACTTCCTCACCTTTCATGGTAATAATACGCGCATTGGTAAAAGCAATTTTGCCACCCGGAATGTCAGCTTTCAGTTTTAAATTAATATCAAGGCCGGTAGTGTCAGCATTTTGCTGTCTTTCACTTCCAACATCAATAAATGAAAAAGCAGAGCGGATATCGCGCACATAGTACCTAGGCCCTAAGGTCCACATCAATTTCTGGCTGTCTTTACTCCAGTGTAAGTAAGTTCCGGCATCGCGTGTAAGCTTACTAAGTGGTAAAGCCTTATTTGCCGATGATAACTCCTGTGCGCTTCCGCTTAACGTCATAGGCGTTATATAACAATTGAATAACTCGGTAAAAGCCATCCACTTGCCATCAGGACTTGGACAAAACTGTGTAGCATAAGTTGAAGTATAGAGTGTTTTAGGAGCAACCCCGGGGCTGTTTAAATCAAGCATCTTATAAGCTTTTTTATCGCCCTCGGTACTTTGATAAAACAACTTGGTATCATCAGCGCTAAATTGCGGTTTAACACCCTGACTTGAAATACATTGCGACACACCTCCTAAAGATGAAACAATGTAAATTCCCGGATTTTTACCAAAAGCAAAACCTAGAACATCATTACCTTCGCCTTTACGATATACCACCTTATCGCCTTTGTTACTAAAAAGCGGTGAATAGTAAAATCCTCGTTCGGTAGTTAAGCGGGTAATATGCTTTGTATAAAGGTCAATCAAATTTACCGAGCCCTTTAACTCATCGCTCCATGTAGTGTAAACAAGCTGGCGGCCGTCGGCACTAAAGCTCGGCTCATACTCAAACTCGGGTGTGGCGCTTATACGTTCGGGCTTACCCGAAGGGAGATCTTTAATATAAATATACCCGGCTGCGTTGAATGCCACCTTCTTACCATCGGGCGACGTGGTAAGCTGACGAATCATTTTAACGTTAACTTCATCTTGAAACACGCGTTGCGGAAAATGAAGCGCCTCGGTGATAGTTTGTTGCGATGTAACTTCGAATGGAACATTTACAACATTGAGTGTCAAAATATCAAGGTTCCATATTTTGCCTTTTGCATAGAAGATGATATGCTGATTATCAGGCGTCCAATTAAAGTTTGGATATGTTCCAAAGATAGCCCAAGTCTCCTGCTGGTCGTGGCTTAGATTATCGTAAACCGGGAACTCCTCGCCCGAGGCAAGGTTGTGTATATATAAAACTGATTTTAAACGGTTACGCTTTACAAAGGCCATCAGCTTACCATCAGGTGAAATTTGTGGTCGGCATGCTCCACCACTACCACCCGTAACAGTTTCAATTTGCCCGGTGGTACGGTTGAGCCGCTTAATGGCGTATATACCTTGATTAGGGTCTTTGTTATATTGAAAGGCAGGACCGGGAGTAACATCTTCGCTCCAGTAAACATACGTACCTTTAGGCGATACCACTGGCTCACCAGCATCTTGCTGATCGTTTTTACGTTTGGTTAGTTGTATACCCTCACCTCCTGTTTTGTGATACATCCATAATTCACCTGCGCCTAAAGAGCGGGTGTTAGTAAAATGCTTTCGCGCTACAAAATACTGGCCATCGGGCGTCCAGTAAGCGTTGTTAAGCAACCTGAAGCTCTCTTTGGTTACCGGATGCTTGCTTGCGCCATCGGCTCCCATAACCCAAATATTGTCACCGCCGTCGCGGTCACTTGTAAAGGCTATGTTTTTACCATCTGGACTAAACCGCGGTTGCACCTCCCATGATTTACCACCTGTTAATAAGGTTGCCTTTCCGCCGGTTATTGGTATGCTATATATGTCGCCTAGTAAATCAAAGGCAATTGTTTTCCCATCCGGACTAACGTCCAAATTAATCCATGTGCCTTCATCTGTATTAATGCTTATTTTTTTGCTTTGGCCGGGAGTATTCTCAACGTTCCACTTTTGTGAAAATGCATTGATAGAAGCAATAAATAAGAATAGAAAAAATGCCAGCGGTTTCATAGTGTAAGATTAACACCGCTAAAATAGGAAATGATTACAAGGAGTACTAATAACAGCAAAGTTGGTTAAGCTGAAGTTACCGAAATTTGACAACAGCGAAACGGCTAAGAGAAAATTATTGCGCAGGATACAAATCACCTTACTTGCATCGAATGCAGCGAGAGAATGGTAATACGCTTATGGCAAAGAGATACCGGTCCGAATAAAATTCAGATTTATCATAGCTCGATAAACAGCCAATGACCATCTACAAGCTTAAAGACAGAGGTAAAATTCAGGCTATAACAAAAACGCCGGAAGATATAATATCAACCGGCGCTTTATATATTTTATTAGTTCCAACGACCACCGCCGCGGTTGCTATCTTTTTGATAGCCGCCACCGCCACCACGGTTGCCACCACCGCCGTAACCACCACCACGGTTGCCACCGCCGCCAAAGCCGCCACGGCTACCGCCGCCGCCATTGCTTGGTTTGCGTTGCTCAGCCTGGCTAACTGCAATGCTGCGGCCACCAACTTCAGTTCCGTTTAAACCATCAATTGCTTGCTGACCGGCTTCATCATCTGCCATTTCAACAAAGCCAAAGCCTTTACTGCGACCGGTTTCCCTGTCGATAATAAGTTTTACTGAGTTTACCTCTCCGTATGCTTCAAAGAGTTGTTTTAAATCTGCTTCCTCTAAGCGATAAGGAAGGCTTCCTACAAAAATGTTCATCAATTTTAAATTATCATTTTATCAAGCATGCTTGCTTAACACCGCAATTAACATAAAAATTTCTGCATTTGTTCAATATTCATCGTGATAAAAAATTTATTTTTTGACGAATTACGATTTTTGTCATTAAACCACTACAAATGAGCTATTTTGAAGTAATTTTTATACTATAAATTAACAAAAAGTTAACGTCCACGATTCTTTGAGAGTATAATCATGGTATGGCTTAGCATAGCAGTACCACCTTCCCAGCCTTCATGCCCGGGAATAACGAAAGCGGCATCGCCATATTTGGTAAATAATTTACGTGCAGCCTGTGCCCACTGCTCTATGTTACTGCCAGGGGTATCAGGGACTGACTTTGAGTCGAAACTTCGAACTAAACAGCCTCCAAACAACACTTTACTATCCGGAAACCAAACCACCAGATTATCTAAACTATGCCCAGCCCCCGGGTAAAATGTCTCAAGCTTCACATTCCCTAGAGTGATCGTCGTATCGCCCTTAAAAGTATAAGCAGCTTGCTTTTCATCGCTTCCGGAGGTTAAACTTTGAGTTAATAAGCTGCTGTAAGTTTTTGCCCCATGCTTTTTCAACCAATCAAGCCCTGCAGTGCGATCACTATGATGATGGGTTACCACACAAAGAGCAATTTTTTGGTGGTGTTTTTTTTCAAGAGTATCGGCCAGCTGTATAGTTTGAGCCTCATCCCATGGAGTATCAATTAATATAATGCCGTTATTAGTTACAACATACAACCCATTTGCCGGAAACAAGTCTTCACCTTCATTAGGCTTACCATATGAGGTGTACACATAAAAATTTTCGTAAAGGTGTGATGTTGAAATAACGGGAGGGTTACCATCTGCAAAAGTTAATGCAGATTTTAAAAGCAAAACAAACAGTAAAATAACCTTATAAATCTTTGTAAAATCCATTCGGCAGTTCAGTTAATAGTTTCAGTAAAAATCAAATCTAATATTTAAATGTACAAATACAATGCCTTTGACGGCATAGCAACAATTGGACGTTGATTCACTGCTTTTGTTTAAACTAAGTAAGCTATCAACTATTTGATGACATTTAGGAAATTGATATGACATCAAATGCATTAATTTGGAAATTATAAATAAGATTAAAGGCTGCTTAACTTTTCAAATAATATATGGTACTGGCTTGAAAGTCACGCCTCTTGTTTAGAATGATTACGATTTTTGCAATTGTGCTTAGCTCAGATGACAATTACAGCAATAAAGTATATATTTGTCTTTTATAAAAATTAATTAATTAATAGTAAAACGCGTGAAGATTGTAGTGATAGAGGATAATCCGGATATCAGTGAGATTATGGATTATATACTGAAGGATGATGGTTATGAAGTAATCTCATCTGAAGATGGTACAATCGCTGATCAATTTCACGAGATTAAACCTGATTTAGTTTTAATGGACGAATTATTACCCGGTAAACGCGGTAGTGAGTGGTGCAGCATTATTAAATCAGATCCAAGCAGGCAACACATCCCCGTTGTACTGGTATCAACCATTCCAAACATTGAGCAGTTGGCTCAAAAAAGCGGCGCTGATGGTTACTTGGAAAAGCCATTCAACATAGCTAGCCTGAGCGATTTAATAAAGGAATTTGCTGCTAAGAAAAATCAATAATCAGAAATATTTCATCAGAACTTTTCTTAACAACCCTCAGCTGTTGCGCGTTTTGTTGCGAAGTACTCCAACAAAACGCGCACAATGAGGTTAAGTGTATGCAATAGTTTATAATACACATTTATGAAAAAAATAAAGGCCTTATGCGCCTCATTTGCAGCTACAGCCGCTTTAAGTTTGGTTATTTCTTGCCAAAGCTCCCCTCAGCAGCAAGACACTAATGATACCACCAACTCTAAAAAGAAAATTAAACGCGGCAAGATCACTAAACGTACGCAGGATGGATGCTATGCTAAGGTTAGCGGCCAGCAAATGAAAGATACTTTGTTTGTGAAGTTACATGTAGAAAATGACAAAGTAAGTGGCGATATGATGGAAACGATTTTTGAGAAAGACCGCCGTAAGGGAACTATAAGCGGTACTATCGAAAAAGATAACATTATTAAAGCTACCTGGACCTTTATGCAGGAGGGCATGACCGATTCCATGAAAGTGGCATTCAGGCTTACCCACGCAGGCTTAATGCAACAGCCTTTAAAGGTTGATGCAGCTACCGGCCGCCAGGTTCCGGACACAAGCTCACCTTACTCTATATTACTTAAACCTGCCGATTGCAATAAATAGGCACTTATAGTTATAAAAAGTAAAAAGCACAATCATTAATGATTGTGCTTTTTATGTATATCCTTAACCAGGCAAAGCCGCTTTATCTCATCCTTCCTTATGGGAAATGGTGGATACTTAAGTTGATCGCCCACCTTCTCGGCTGTGTTGTCAGAGTACGCTATAACTTCCTCTTCATTTTCAGATGCCAACAGGCGCTTATACATACGGTAATCGCCCCATTCAATGTAATACACCTCCCCTGGCAATATCTTCATATCATGTATAATTTTGAGCGCTACCCAACAGCCATTTTCCAGGTATGGATACATAGAGTGCCCCCAAACGGGTAAGGCAAAGTCACACTCTTCAATTCCAGGGAAGTACATGTGCCCTACAGGCTGGCTGTCATTAATATCATTATATACCTCAACACCCGATGCAGTGGCAATTACCTCATACATTGGGATTCCCTGAAACTGTCGTGCCGGCGGCGCCTGCGGAGCCTTTAGTGGTGCCTGAGCTGTAGCTTGTTTTGGCTGCAGATATGAGCTATAAGTTTCTTTAAAAATTTTCAGCTTTTCTGTATCTATGTTTTGTCTGCTCTTGATTATTTCTGTAATTGAACTTGCAGAGTTAAAGCCTAAAACTTCAGCCAGCTCTGCGTTACCATTGAATGCCCGCCCCTTCAACTGATTATATAAAATAATGAACTCTAGTGTCTCAGGCCGAATTGTTTTTATTTTAACTGATTTATTGTCCATACTTATCGCAAATATGTGGATAACTTTTTCTTTATTAATACAGATATTTCTGTATATTTGTTCTGTACAAAACAAAGAAATACAAATTTACTGATTTTTACAAGTTATCTTCTTTATTTCTTACAAAAACAAATAAAATCAATTGTGATGCACATAGCCTATTCGTCATTAACGAACTTTCATACCCATTCCAAACGTAACCGTACAAGAAATGAAATTGATAAGGTTTTAAAACTAAGGCACAAGGCTTATGAGGCGGCTTGCATCAAACACCGCGAAGAAATAGCGGCGATACAAAAATATTTACCGGGCTGGCAGCCTGCTTTTGAAATGTAATAAACTGCTCACATTAAATACACCAACACAATGATACCAATGAACCAAAAAACCCGGAATGAACTCTGGTGGCTTATTATTTCGGTAGATTACAATTACAGCCGTATTGCCATAGCAGATCATGAGCTGATAGGGCAAACGCTTACCTTATGGCTTGAGGATAAGCAGGACTATAAAAATACGCTTGACGAGTGCCTTCAACTGCATATACCGGTTAAACACTTTACTAAGCTTATAAAAGCAGAGAACTTGAACAGTTATGAAGGCACCAAAAGTCACCCTGTTAAAAACTACGTTTATAAAACGCGTGTAGCTATAAACAATCCTTTAAATTGGTATAATTACGATGCCACAGCAACGGAGCAATCCTTCGCCCGTGAAAGCATGCTTAAATTAATACTTACACAGCTCGTTGAAACTGAAGTGTTTTGCCACGAATACAGCTTGGCCTAATTTAGCAAAAGCAACACCTAATCTAATACTATAAGCTCAATCGCTTTTCGAACGCTATAAATTGAAGACCGGGCTTTTTATTTAAGGTAATTTCATCTCCGGGATGGTATCCGATTTTAAGAAATAAATTTTGCATAGGACGATTAACTAAATTAGTATCAAGCCTTAACAGCGGTATTTGCTTTTGTATAGCAACAACTTCACATTGTTGCAACAGCAGAGCAGCTACGCCCTTACCTTGCATAGCAGGACTAACCGCTAACCTATGCGCTACAATTGCTGGTTCCGTAATATCCCAACCAGGCACTTGCGCATATTCCGGCTCCTGGCCTTCAGTAATGGCAATGACACCGGCTATTTGGTTTTCAAACTCTGCAACCCATAAAAACCCATTTCGAATATCAGATTCAAAAACTTCAGCATTTGGATAGTTATTGTCCCACTGCCTGTTACCGGCAGCTTGCATAACCGGAACTACCTGCTGCACAAGTAGCATTATAGAACTTATATCATTTATTGTTGCTAAGCGTACTTTCATTTAATAGTATTTTATAAAGAAGCCAATCGAAAAGGAAAAATCTATGAAAGGCGTTTTAACAGAAGATTTAAGATTAAGGCTATTGCTTGTTTTGCTCTTCTGTATTCTTTTCAATTTCTTGTGTACCTACGCCAACAAGCTCTTCGCTGTGTTCTTCGGCCTGTTCAGAGGTTGCATAGTTAAGTTTACGAAATCGCCATATAGCAAAGGCCGGCTCCTGATAGCGGTTGATAAGCTTAAAAAACTTTGGAAAATTATGCACTTCTTCAAGCAAAATACCGGTTACAATTCCATTGTTGTCCAGTATTTCGCGTATGGTGTATTCTTTATCTTTGGTTATCCATATCTCAAAATCCTGACGAATCTCTTCCGCTTTGTCAGCATCTATTTTATCATTTATACAAACAACTTTATCACCAGGTCTCATGAGTGCAAATATCAAAAATTAAAAATTTGTTTAGGTAATTAAATCAAACTTCCCGATTGATAGCCTCACCCTAATGCTAAAAATATTTGCATTTTTCAATAATTATTCATACATTTACAATTATAATATGCCAATTGGCAACCCTATCATAATGCGATCTAATAAGTATATTTTGTTCCAAAAGGCGCATCATTTACGTGCCAGGGTAGCCGAATATTTTAACTACATCAAGGGGATTCATCACATTGAATTACTTCCGTTTAAAGCAACAGCCAAAAGCACACCTGAAATGCGCGAACAACGTGTTTGGGATAGAGAGCCTCAACCTCCTACGCTTAGTGGTTTAGCTTTATTTTTGGGTTTTGAAAGCCTGCAAGCATTCCTGTTATATGAACAGAATGGGGCTTATGCATCAACTTTAAAACGCGCACGTTTGCAAATTGAAGCTGAATATGAAAAGCAGCTCAGTGGTCAACCCGCCACAGGAGCAATTTTTGCTTTAAAGAGCTTGGGGTGGATGGAAAAACAAGCCGAAAAAGACGGCTCTACATCTGCCCTTAACACCCTTCGTATTGAAATTGTAGCAACCGGCCCTACCCCTGCTCAGCACGAGCAGGAAGTTACTTTGTAATCTAAGGATAGCACTGTAGTTGAGTGGCGTAATTCTAGGTATCCTTCTCTATTTCTTATTAAAATTTACGCGAGTCACACGCTATGCAAACATCAGTATTGTTTAAATTTAATTATGACAGCAAAGCTCAGATAATTGTAAATCAAGGCGGCACAAGCTCGGGTAAAACATATGCTTTGATACAGGTTTTGCTGGCATTGGCCTGTGAACAACCAAAACAAGTAATTACTATTGTTGGGCAGGACATCCCGAATTTGAAATCTGGCGCTATGCGCGATGCGCAAACTATAATAAGCCAGTGGCCAACCTTGCAAAGTGCTGTCAAATCATTCAATAAGTCTGACCGCGTATATGAACTACAAAACGGCTCATTAATTGAGTTTAAAAGTTACGACAACGGGCAAGATGCAAAAAGTGGTAAACGTGATTATCTCTTTATAAACGAGGCCAATGGTATTACCTGGGATATATACACAGAACTTGCCCTGCGAACGCGTAAACGTGTCTATCTTGATTACAACCCTAACGCTGCATTTTGGGTACATGATGAGTTGCTGGGGAAACCAGGCGTTGAACTATTGATATCAGACCATAGGCACAATCCGTTTTGTGACGAGCATACAAGGCAAAAAATTGAAAACTTACAGCAGTCTGACCCAGAACGATGGAAAGTTTATGCGCGGGGACTCACCGGTAAGATAACCGGTTTAGTTATAACCAATTGGGTGGTTTGCGAAGCTATACCTACTGATGCCAAAAAACTTGCCTGTGGTCTTGATTTCGGATTTACCAATGACGAAACCGGCTTATTGGAAGTATATAAGCAAAACGGCGAGTTGTGGGTAAATGAACTTTTGTACGAAACCGGGCTTACCAACCAAGACATAAGTGAGCGTATGGCCGCTGCCAATGTCAACAAAAATGTGGAGATCATAGCAGATAGTGCCGAACCTAAATCAATTGAAGAATTAAGGCGGTTAGGTTGGCGCATTACCGGAGCAAAAAAAGGTAACGACAGCATCAAAAACTCTATTGATATTTTGCGCAGGTATCGAATTAATGTTACCCGAAGCAGTGTGAATTTGCGGCGCGAGCTTGGCCGTTACCAGTGGAAGACAGATAGTGCAGGCAAAACATTAAATGTACCAACCGATAGCTGGAACCACTTGATTGACCCGTTGCGTTACGTTGCTCTAAACAAATTAAACATAAACGGCAGCAGCACAGCCCGTACCCGCCTGCCCTACTTACCTCAAAACCCTGCATTTAATGATGTTGGCGGGTTCATGTAAGCTCCTAAAACAAATCCTTAAAAAGGAAGCCCATGTATTAAAACAACTTATAATGATTCAAAAATATTTTAAAACCATTACTGGCGAACTTAGCATATCCATTCCTGAAAAGCTGGATGAAATTAGCCTGGGTCAGCTGATGGCCTTACAGTCTGCAAGCAAGCTGTCTGATCTTGATGCTATCCAAATACTTTCAGGTGTTCCGCTGGAAAACTTAAAGCAGGTTCAAGACTTTAACGACTTTGAAGAGTTCAATGAAACTGTAGCAACGTTGGCTTTACAAATCAGTAGCTTGTATAACAGCAACCAAATACCTGATGACGTAACGTTCAATATTGACAACAAATTAAAAAAAGTTAAGGTATTTAAAAACCTAAGCATCGAACCTGCGGGAGCATTCATGGCAGCGCGTGATATTATAGTTGAGGAAATGACAAGGCACGCCGCGTCGAACAATGACGAAGACTGGCAGCAATCATTCACCCCGTCACTTAAAGCATGCAGTCTTATTTTAGCCAATTACTTTTATTGCCGGGCCACACAGCTACCATATGATGAAGAACTTGCCGAGCAATTTGCCACGGAAATTGAAAAGCAACCAATTACAACCATTTTACCCATTGCCAAGTATTTTTTTTTGAGCTATCCAAACTTATCGAAACCGAAAACCGGCTTTTGGCATCGCCTTCGTCGGCTTTGGAACAGAGGGCTGGCATTAAAAATTTTGAAAAGTTCAGGTACATCAACACAGTTAATGCATTGGCCGGAGGCGATATAACCAAGTGGCAGCTTATTTTAAACCTGCCTTATAATAAGGTACTTACCAAATTACTTTTAAACAAAACGGAAGCCGCCTTTCAAAAAAAATATACTGAGTTGCTAAGCAATCAGGGCTAAACAAGCAACCAACTTTTCTTCTAATAATAAGTAATCATGCCAATTCGCTATCATATTTCAAAAATAACGCAAACATTAAGTAATACGCCTGGCTTTGCCTACGGCACTGCCAATGAACTCAATCAACTTGCCGACGATAAATCCTACCCTTGTGTATTTATGTACCCTCTGCAGGGTATTGATATGCATCCATCAATAAATGGCTCGGTAAGCAATACTTTCTCAGTATACCTCGAATTTTTATACAAGACCGACTTTGGGCAGTACACCGCCGATAATGAAACTTACGTTACACAAGCCTTAGCGCTGGCAAATGAGTTTTTAGTGAAAGCCGCAAAATATACCGACGGTAACAGCCGGTACTTTAAAATAACATCTGCTACAAAAGCCAAGTGCACTCCGGTTTATAACAAGTATGATGTAAACACAACGGGCGTGGGTTTAACACTCACACTTCAATCGCAAACCTTCGGAACATTTAACTAGCCCTGCCCAACTTCCATTTACGCCAACACCAACACTATGCCTAAATACGCAAAAGAAACCTTTTTAAATAAACGCACCGTTCACCCGTCTATACGGCCGGAGAAGCCGTTTCAGCTTGGAGACACAAGAATTGGTATAATTGACACTGAAGACCGCCCCTTAACCAGCACCGGATTACAAACTTACGCCGACGTTTATATAGAGCTATTTGATGAAAACGGCAGGGCAGTTGAAGGCAATTATTGTATCGTCCAATACGAAGAAATAATTAATGGTAGTTCGAATGATATACAAGAAATTGCTATACCGGGCACTAAAATTATTATTGGCAAACAAACACTTATTGAAGATACTAGTGAAGATAATTACTACTACTATCGGCTGAAAGTTTATCCCAATGTAATTGAAAACAACGGTAGCTATACACCGCCTGGTGTTTGTGATACACGGATAAATACTGTAGTAATCGACAAAAAGGAAAGTGCTCCGGGTCGTAAAGACGGGCAGGTAACTATTGTTGCCTCATCTGGAGCGGGCGATTTACAGTATAGTCTTGACGGCATAAATTGGCAAACCAGCGAAACATTTAATAACCTTGCGGGTGGCGGATACACTGTTTATTGTAAAGATGCAGCAGGCTGCCCAGCTTCATATTATCTTACAGTTGATACGGTATTAAGCCTGCTTGTATCTGATCCATCTGTAATGTTAAACATCGGTAATGTAAGCAGATGGAGCGCAGCTTTTAACCCAATTGTGTTTACTTATCAACGTCGTGATTTAAATGTGACAGCAGTTTTGCCTGCAAATTATGGCAGTCAAACATCATTTAAAGTAAATGGAGCACTCAGCACAGGCAACATTATGTTGACTGCCAAGGATAAGATATATGTTAATGCAGGCTACTACAAAGGCGTTTATGATGTTTACTATGTAAATCAAGCAACCAGCGAAGTTTGGATTGACCTGCCCTACACCGATTCACTTAATAACACCGGCTTTATTAACATCAATAAATTCCGGCCTTATTATGAAGTCCTAACGCAAATAACCTATCAAGATACCCTAACCGGTCTAATGAGCACAATAAACTGTGTACACCGGCCAAACACCCAAGGCTTAATACGGGCAGACATTTCTAATTTTTTACAGAGCCTTTTGCAAGCCAAAGATGATATGGGCGCAGATAGGCCTAACAGTCGCGATTATAATTTAGGTGCTTGTTATCATGTAAAGTATACAGAAGGCTGGCAAGATCCATCAACGGGCGCAAATGTTAAATCGGCAAGTATAGCCATTGATACGCCTTACTACGTTACGTACTCGGCCAGGCAGCTTGGCGATAGTTATGGCGGAAACATGGCTGCTTATGTGCCATTTAAGCAAGTTGATGCACCAAGTAAGCGCGCCAGATGGTTAACAGATTTTGCAGAGCCTGTTTACTCGGCCGGTTACCCTTTTGATATTGGCTTCATATACGGTGACGACTTAGCGGGATTAAACCTGTATGCAGAAATTACAGCTCTTGATGTTAACAGGAATCCGTTGGGCACGCCTGCTACCACATACCTGCTTAACGAAGATGGATCATTCCTTTTACAGCAAGACAGTAGCAAACTTGTAATTGTACGGCCACCCGTTACAAACAAACCATTTGTAACCGGGCTTGCACAGCGCATTGGCGTAAACAGGTTGCACATAAGCCAAAACTTTGACGTGTATGCCCGGTACTTCAAATTAGATTTAAAATATCGTGATGCTGATGATAATGAACATCAGGTTATGCAAACGCAAATTGTTCGTATTGATGATGCCATTGATTTGCAATCGGTATATCTCCGCTGGATAGGTCTTAACGGGGCTTGGAATTACTACCGCTTTGTATACAACCAGGAAATAACTTTAGATGTGCAAAATGCAGTTATACTTAAAAAGCACGTTACCGATTGGGCAAATCACGATGCTATTGAAGATGTAATAAGTAAGAGCGCCGGGCTAAAGATGAAAGTTATAGCCGAAGATCTTGCCATTGCAGACATCAAAGGCTTGCAATCGTTAAAGTATTCGCCCAAAGTACAAATGCTCATCAATAAAAACCCGGTAAAATGGCAAACGGTAGTACTTAACACGGCTACCTTTGCCGAGTATGAAACGCGTAACGGCCAGGCACCTTTCAGCGTCACTTTCAATTTACCTGCACTAAATATTCAAACGCAATAAGCAACGCCCGTTCGGTAATCTTCCAGTTTACCCTTCCGCTTTGTATAAGCTTAAACACAACCGCCAAGCTAACATTTTATGATCCAACTTTTTCTGAATGACGTATTGGTTGATTTGACCGACGATAGTCCAATTGCCCTCACGTTTCAAATAAACAACCTTGCCGAAGTAAAAAATCAGCAGGGTAACACCAGCAATCAATTCAAAATACCACTTACTCAACATAACCGAAAGATACTGGGTTTTGCTGATGATATTGCCTTTAGTACCGACGCACCTTACAGGCAGTTTACTGCCAAAATAGTGCAGGACGGCATGGAAATTATACCCTACGGCCTCGCAGAACTGAACAATGTTGAAAATAATACTGCGGCAATAACGGTACTATCAGGAAACGTTGACTTTTTTGATGCTATTGATGGAAAAATATATGAAACCGGCGATCCAAAAAGTATATGGTATAACTCAGGTTGGGAAAAATACTTGCACAACTGGACGCTGCAGAACGTAGTAAGGTCACAAAACCACACCTATGGTTGGATATGGCCCATAGTTGATTACGGTATGTTACCTAAACAATTTGCCGGCACTCCCGAAATAGATGTAAGGTATCTTAGGCCAGGATTTTTTTTAAAATCTTTTATTGAATTGATGGTACAAAGAACAGGGTACACCATAAATCCAGATAGCTTTTTACTTAAACAGCCTTTGTATGATAAGCTTATTGTACAGTTTGCTAACGACAACTTTGAGCATGGTACGGGGTATGATTCCTCAAAAAGCAGTAACTTATCTTTAGAAGCTGTTAGCACCAGAGACCAATCGTACGTACACGGACAGATAGGCGCTAATGAAGATTTCTTTTTTAGTAATGTTATTAAAGGCCAGAATGTATTTGCCGGCGGGAAGGCTTATGTAGCCTTAACAGATGTTGAAGTAGATGTATCCTTACAATATAATATACGCTACCAGTCAAAAAAAACAAAGGGACTTGTCACCATATCGGTAAAAAAGTATAGCACAAAAGGCGGCGCCCCTGAGGTGATAGTGAGTAAGCCATATGACTCCAACGGCGCGGTATTGCAAATGAACGGCAACAGCTTCAGTTACGTTAAAAACTACGATAACGAAGTGCTTAACGTGAGCACCAAACTTACAACCGGCGAAAGTTTGCGTGTATGGTGGGACATTGAGCAGGATGTTAAAAAAGAAACAAGTTTTGTGATGTTAAGCGGGGCGCGCTTTCTGGTAACTGAAAAGCCCGGCAATATGCGGTATGGGCACCAGGTGCAATGCGAACGTATATTTCCTGATATAGGGCAGAAAGATTTACTGAAAGATACGCTGCAGCGCTTTGGCATTATATGTCAAACAGATGCTAACCGGCGTATGATCACACTGGCCTCATTTCGCGATATTGTGAATAACATCTCATGCGCGGTTGATTGGACCAACAAGTGCCTCGATCAAGGCAAAAATATCACCTTTCAGTTAGGCAATTATGCTCAAAATAATTATCTCAAAAATAAGGAAGACGACAACATACCACCCGGTACAGCCGATTCGGTAATTGTTGTAAACGACAAAACACTGCCTGCCACCGGAACCTTATTTGAAAGCCAGTTTGCGCCTACACTTAACAGGCCGTACATAGGCGGAAACACCGCTCAGATTTTAAAAATAGATAAAAGTAACGATGCCGATTCGGTAGACTTTAGTATAAGTACCCAGCCCCGGTTACTTATACACAACATGGCTGCTTTAACAAGCAATCAACGGGTGAAGTTTGTTGATGGTACAGGTGCAGAGCAATTTGAAAATACTGCTATTTGTACACCCTATTTTGATAAGGCGGGCGGAGAGTATAGCCTTCATTTTGAAAATTTAAGGAAGCAGTTTTACCCTGAACTTGAAAAGATACTGTACGAAACGAAAAAAGTTGTTCGCTACTTTTTACTTACCCCAAGAGATATACTAGAATTAAACCTGTTGATTCCAATATATCTTAAGCAGGACGGTGCTTACTACTACATTAACAAAATTGACAGTTGGCGTAAAGGGCAAAGTACCAAAGTGGAGCTGATAAAATTGGGCTAAATATTTATACACACTATTGCTTTTAAATAATGGCCCTATTATATTTACCAATAATATTAGCAACCTAAATTTATGAGTTTATACGACTTTGATGATCCAGCATTTGAAAAATTAGATAAAGTGTCTTATTACCACGAAAAGTGGGGAAATCGTTGGGAAAGATCAAAAACTACGTTTCTATTTGCGGTTGTTTTCATAGTTGGCTTGATGACATTCACCATTATGTTGAACAGACATGCTGAAAGTATTTGGAAAAAGGTTAATGTTAACACGCCGATATATACTGATTCCTCTTGGCTAAGTTATAAACACGTCTCAGAAGATATAACCTATCGGTTAGTTAGACCCATTAATGCTAAAGAGATAAACACGATGGATATACCCGAGTGGAAAAAACAAAGGTTAATTGCAGAATTAGAGACCAGTGCCGAATTCAACAAGCCCGTTATGATTTATTCTGCGCTTAGTTTTCAAAAAGACTCGATTTTTAAATACAAAACGGCATTCATCGGCTCGTGTATTAAGAAAGATAGTGTTACTGCAATGATGCAAACAGATAGCCTAGTACCTCGATCAGAAAAATGGTTTGGTTTTAAACCAAACATGAAGTTGGCCTTAATTAACCAGAACTTTAAACTTCCGGAAAACTACGTTTATGCTGATGACTTGTATTATGTGAAACCCGCAGATATTAAATTAGGTGGCGAACCTTCAATACTTAAAAAAGCAGTAAAAACTAAGCTTTAATTAGTAATACAATTTGGTACAAAGTAGACAGCGCCAGAACCTTATGGAGGTGAAACATACATTGTCTTTGCCAACAAAGTAATACTATACGATTCTTTATTAAAACGTAAAGATCATTGCATCGGAGTTTATAACCATAGGGTGATGAATATATCTTATCCTAGTAAAAAGTACATCAATTATTACGCTGTGGAGGTAGATAAAAAGTTGATTTCGATGATAACTCCGAATACAAATTACCTGACAATTTTAAAAAAGTAAATGATGAATATCTCATCGTTTGGAACTATACATCAAATAAAATAGAGAAACGAATTTCAAGGAACTAAGGTAGCAATACCTTTTGCATAAACTATGCCAATTAACATATAATACATAATGGACAGTAATACATTTTTTGATGACGCAAAAAAGGCTACCAAAGACCTAAATGAAAGCGTTAAGGAATTGGATCAAGTGATTAAACAGTTGAAAAGTTCTCAAAGCGAACTGTCTGAAACACTACAAAAAACAACAAAAGATTTTGAAGCGAATGTCACCAGCATCAATAAAAATAAGCAAGCAATTGATGACCTAAACAAAAAAATTGCTCATACAGCAAAAGTTATTGACACATCATCAAACACTTTAAATAATAATAAGGAGTTGATGGATGGCTTGTTGAAAAAGTATGATAAATTGAAAGAAACTCATGCTAATAACTCAAAAGCGGTACGAGACTTGAAGCTTGAAATTGTAAATTTATCTGGGGTTATAAATGATCAAGAAAATGAATTAAAAAAAAGCTCAAAGACTTTCGATTATCATAAAGAATCGATAGACGCAGTTAAAAAATCGATAGACGTAGTTAAAAAATCGACGGACGCAGTTAAAAATCATATTTCTGACTTAAAAGAGCACGGAAAATCCTTTGGGCCTGAATTTGCATCAACAATTGAAGACGCATCAAAGGGATTCAATGCTATGAAAGATGGATTGGCCCACGTTAAAACCGGCTTCCAAAGTGTAGGTGGTGCAATAAAAACAACCGGCTTTGGTCTTTTGCTACTTGTTTTGGAGTCAATAACGGAGTATTTCACAAAAAGCCCAAAAGGAATAGAGCAATTTCGTCAATTTCTGGCTGGTTTAGGCGTGGTTGTCAACACTGTCAAAGAAAATATTTCAAAATTTAAATTAGCTATTGTAGAGGCGTTCACCAACCCTGTTGAAGGGCTAAAAAAGCTAGGTAAATTAATTGAAGATAACATATTGAATAGGCTTAAAGCCTTCGGTGTTATGTACGAGGGTTTAATTAACAAAGATTTTAAAAAATTTGCCAGCGGGATGGTACAACTTGCTACCGGAACAACTGACGCTTTCAAAAAGGTTGAAAAAGCAATTACTGATAATTCAGATAAAGCTTTAGAACAGAAGGCCATACACGATAAAGCGGAAGCTGAAAAAAAGAAAAAACAAGAAGAGGAAGCAAAGAAAAGAGCTGACGCAAATGAAAAGCGGAGGCAGGAACGCGAGGCACAGAGAAAGGCAGATTTAGATAAGAGACGAAAACATAACGAAGAGGTAAAAAAACTAAGTGATGAGGCTAAAAATGAGCTGATTGAATCGAAAGCTCGCATGGCTCAAAATCTTCTCCAGGGTTTTGCTAAGGAAATATCAGATACCGACGCTCATTTTCAGCAACTTAAAAATAAATACAAAGGCCATAAACAAACAATTGAGCAGATTGAAAAAGAACATGTAGCCTCCATAGAGGCGATCAATAAAAAATTTAGAGAGGAAGATAGTAAAACGCTTGACGGATTTCATAAGGAACTCAGAAACATTGGGATGAGTGCAAGGCAGCAGGCACAAGTTCAACTGGATGAAGAGTACAATGAAAAAAAGAAAAAAATTGAAGACATTAAGCAAAAAAATGACGAAATAATTTTAAACGCAGGCATCAAATTAACAGAACTTGAGGCAGCGCCATTAACAGCAACATCTAAGCTGCAAATAGAGAGTTTAAAAAAGCAACAATCTGAAGCGCAAAAAATATACAATGATGCATCCGGACTGTTGACTGATTTCAAAGCCAAACATGAAACTGATTCGAAGGGACTTAATGACAATTTTGATAAACAAGACTTAGGTATAAAAGAAACAAAACTTCAAGAAAGTATTGCAAATGAACGTGAGGGCGGTCATGAATCAGCTGCCATAAAGAAAGAGCAGGAACTATTAAAATTACAGCATGACGTAGCAAAAAACGCAGCAGAGGCTAAAGGTAAAGAGACTACGTTAATTGAAGCTAAATACGCTAAGCAAAAAGCAGACTTGGAAGATAAGCTTACTTCATCAAGAATACATGCTGGTGATAAGCTAATTGACGCCGTATTGAAAAATACTAAAAAAGACTCAGCAATTTATAAAGCGGCATTTTTAGCCAAAAAAGCAACTTCAATTGCTGATACTATTATAAGTACCAAACAGTCTATAATGGAATCGCTTAAAGCGTATTCAGGTATTCCATTTATTGGTCAGGCGCTGGGTATAGCCCAGGCTGCGTTTATGGCAGTGCAGGGTGCAACATCTATTGCCGAAATTGCTAAACAAAAGCCTGGCATGGCTCAGGGCGGACAATTTATATCTGATGGTCGGGGTGCTGTATTACCCGGTTATAGCCGCACAGATAATACAAACGCTTATTTGCGCTCGGGTGAGGCAGTTGTGGTAAGTGAGGCCATGCGTAACCCTTGGGCACGCAACATGGTAAGCGCTATAAATGTGGCGTACGGTGGTCGCGATTTTTCGGTGCCTAACGCAGGCAGTGGTTATGCCATAGGTGGTGTATTTACTGATGGCGGTAACGCCAGCCGGTATTACAGCCAACCCGTAAACGATCAGAAAGATTTAGCCAACACCCTGGCTTATCAAATGCTCAACAACTTCCCTCCTATTTACGTTGATGTTAAAGATGTAAATAACCAGCAAAACATATTAGTCCAAACAGTTAACCGGGTTAATCTTTAAGCACAAACCTTTACATAAATTGCTTGAGCGTTCTGCAAGCTCAAATAATAATTATATTCTTACACTTATGGATATCAAAATTGCTAACCAACTTTTTGAAAACGGCGCGTTAAACCAAATGTTTAAAGCAGGATTCATCAGTTCAAAAATTTTTACCTATCGCGAAATTTATTTGTGGGTAATAGTACAAATGCAAACCCGTGGCATAAGCAAAAACAAAGCGGTATTTGAAGCGCAAGGTCAATTTAATAAAGATGAGCGTACCATATGGAGGGCTATAAATAGTTTTTCGAGTACTGATAGGGTTGTGTCACCATTATGATAAAATAATTTTTGCACCTTTGAATTATGCCAACCGGCACCAACATCATAAGTCGGGAATTTAGCTTATGATGTTTACTAATCAAACTAATAGCGCCTTAAATATCTGCAAGGCTCCGCTCAGTAAATCAAAATTGATATCCGCGTAGCGGCAAATAACCAATTATTCAATTGCACAAGGACTTAGGAGTTCAACTGCATCTAACACAAGCCATTTCAACATGTACAAAATTTATTTATATGATACCGAGCAAGACGGTATCGGTTCGGGCAGCCTGTCATCTGCTTACTTGCAGCAACAATTGGTACAGGCTGCCGGTCAGGACGTTGAGCTCCATATCAGTTCGGCCGGAGGGTCAGCTTTCGATGCCATTGCCATTTACGATTTACTTAAGAAATATGATGGCCGGGTTATAACTTATATTGATGCATTGGCAGCCTCAGCAGCATCGGTGGTTGCCATGGCCGGGCAGGAGATTGTAATGAGCAAGTACGCACTGCTCATGATTCATAAGCCAATGGCAGGCAGCGGCGGTAATGCCGATGAATTATTAAAAGACGTACAAATGCTGAATACAGTGCAGCAACGCCTGGCACAAATTTATACCGATAAAACCGGGTTAGACGATGTTACCATTAACAGCCTCATTAACGCCGTTACCTGGATGACTGCCGACCAGGCCCTGGCATTAGGATTTATTGATCGTATTGAAGACTATAAAACCAGTATTACTAACAGCGCAATACTGTTGAAATGTACCGGCTCTGCTCCTGCAGTATACCAGCGCTGCATAAATAAAATTTTAGTTAATCATAATAATTCACCAAAACAGCAAATGAACATGCACAACAATGACCTCATCGAAAAAACTACATCGGTTTTAGATAAGATGATGAATTTTTTTAAAAAGGTAATGAACAAACAAACCATGACTGACAAAGGAGCACTACATCATACCGGCGAGCTTGACCACGAAACAGAGGTATATCAGGATGAAGAGCTAAGCACTCCGGCTGTAGATGACGTTTATATCACTGCCGATGGAAAGCAACTTAGCATTGAAAAAGGCAAGGTAAAAAAACTGGACTCTGCCCCCGAAATTCAAAACGAAGATGAGGAGGAGGAAGAATTGCCGGCAAACAAAAACAACTTTAAACCTCACCAGGTAAAAAACCAAATTGCTGCTTTAAAGGCTAAACTTCACGCTCAAAACGCTTTATTAATTGAAGCCCGCACAACCTTGCAAAACGCTCAGGCCCGTTTAAAACAAAGCCATTACGAGATCAAAAACGAAATCAAGTCAACTTTCATCCCTAATGGTTCTAAACGTAGCAGTAAAGCCAAAGCAGAGAGTCAGGCGTTTTTCGCACCTCAGTCTGAAATTGCCAAAAACGCGGTTAAACAAGCCGTGAGTGAGGTAAAATAATCTATCCTTCCAACCGGCTTCACTTATCGAAAAAATCAAGGCATAAATAAATATGCATCCTTTCGAAGCCTATACTTTTTCCTAAACTTTTCGGCTCAATAAGGCCAACTTTTATCCCTAGTAAAAGCTACTAACATTCTCAAAAATCCTCCCTTTAGGGGGCCGGAGGATTATACATATGGCTAAATTCACCTTCACAAACAACACCTACGCCGGCGAAGCACTGGCAGGTTTTATGGCCAGCACACTGCTCGAGGCCGATTCTGTAAAACGCGGTTTACTCACTGTTGTAAACGATGTTAAATCAAGGAAAATTATTTTAGATGTAGATGACGATGTAAAGCTGCAAAACCCGTCGGGCATATTCACTGATCAGGGCACAACAACTCAACAAACCGAAACTTACCTTGACCCTGTTGTTTACGAGTTTATGAAACAGGAACAATGGGATAAACTTGCCGAATCATGGGAATCTCAACGTCTTGCACCTGGTGCCTTTAGTGATTATGAAGGCGTGGTTGATCTATCAGACTTTATGGTTCAGCGTTATTTAACCAAAATACAAATAGCAAATGAACGTTTGTATTGGCTGGGTAAAGACGCCACTCCCGAAGCAATATTCTCTGACCCGTTTAAAGGATTAATTCCGCGTATTGCAGAAACTGCAGGAACATACCGCGTTGGCTTAAACAAAGCTGCCACATCTATGTCCGTATCAGGCATCAGCACTACCGGTATAGTAACCGTATCTAGTACCACCTCACTTAATGATGGAGATGTTGTAACATTTACGGCAACAAACTCCAGCTCACTTAAAGACACTACAAACGGCGAAACCGGGGTAGATCTTTTAAACCAATCGTACTTTATAAAAATTGAAAGTGCTACAACCTTCAAGTTAATTCGCAACTACCATGCAATGAACAGCCGCAAAGCTGCAACTTTCACAGGCACTGCAATTGCATCAGGCTCAATTAGCTTTATTAATGCCGGCAACGTATTGGGTGTATTAAACAGCGTTTATTCGCAGCTTGACCCGGCCGACCGCAGCCAGGAAGATTTCAATCTTCAAATTCCGTTACATGTTGGTTATGCCTACGCTCAGGCCCAGGCTAACAATGCCACCAATGTTCTTAATGCATTTACCGACAAAAAGAAGATGGACTACCTTGGTTTGCCTTTGCAACTCATGAACCACTGGCAGGCAAATACCATTTTAGGGGCACGCTCATCAAACCTGTTTTTAGGCGTTGATTTATTAGGAGATCAAAGCGAACTATCTACCGTTTACATGAAGCCTTATACCAACGATAATGTTGTGCGTATGAAAGCACGCATGAAGGCCGCTGTCAACTTTAAGTTTGCAAACGAACTCTTCTACCTGGCGCCTTATCTGCCAGCAACCGTATAATATTTAAATGAGCAGATATGCCGTTACCGGTTTGCTCTACCCTTTTACTCCTTTGAGGGCGCACACACACGTCACTAGCATATCTGCACATTACAACTACAATTAACCACATTTTATATATGCCAACAATTTTCAGCAAAATTACCGAAGGCTTCAGCCTTAGCTCAGCCTCGCCCGTAACATCAGGTATTGAGGATGTTATATACATATTTAACGAGGATGATATAACAATCCAATACAGTACAACTAATCCGTTAACCATTGATAAGCTTACGCCTGTAAACGGCGGTAAACTATACAAGTTTCAGGGTACCAATAACAGTTTCAATGCCATGTCTAAACTGGCTAAAACGCAGGTTGGGCCACGCTACACCGAAGAGATTGATTTTAACATTGCAGGTCTGTCGGTTGAAATTAAGGCACAACTACGCGCCATGGGCTATGGCCGTGTAAAGGCAGTAGTTGTTAACAACTACAAAGACAGCAATTCGGCAGTAGAATTATTTGGTGCCGTAAATGGCCTCATCCTTACCGAAGCTGAGCGCAATGCCGCTGATGAGGGCATGGAAGGTGGTTACAAATTAAAATTAACTAATCCCGAAAAGTTGCGCGAACCATATCCTCCACGCGCCGTAGTAACTGCGCCTCTAACAGGCACAGCCAGTTATGCAAGCACCATAACTGCTTTAAATGAATTAACTGAAGACGCTGAGTAATTAGTTGCAGGTTGCGAGTTGCAGGCCGTAAGCTATACTTAAGCATTTATACAAACTGCCTGCACACAACCTGCAACTCACAACCTACAACTTAAATTTTAATGAAATCCTATTTACCACAAATAGAACGGAGAATAAGAGTACGACCTAATCAAACCTTTGGCATACTTAATTATGATGTAGATAACGCCTACCCCCAGCGTATGCTAGAACTGGTTGCAGCATCGCCAACAGCTAAAGACTGCTGGAATAAGCGTGCAAAATTTATAGGAGGAAACGGTTTTGAAGACAAAGAGCTTGGCAAACGAGTTGTGAATACTAAAGGGCTTACCCTTACTAAATTACTTAAAGCTGTAGCTACCGACAAAGCCTTATTTAACGGATTTGGTATCCATGTAAATTATAATGCCAATTACCAAATAGCATCAGCCCACTACGTAAAGTTTGAAGATATACGCATGGGCGATACAGACAACGCTGATACAGCCGGAAAATATGCGATTTACAACGATTGGGGCCGCAAAAGCTGGAAGCATATCATGCGCTCAAAAATCTCATTTATCGATCAGTATAACCCGGATTCAGAAGTGATCGATAGTCAAGTATTAAAGGCAGGTGGCTGGGAAAACTATTGTGGCCAGCTTTATTACTTCAATCCAGAAGTTGATGACTATCCATTAATTGAAGCCGACAGCGTTTGGGAGGATTTTGAAACTGAAGCCGGTATTAAAACCTTTAACAACCGCGAAGTTACAACTGGCTTTCTACCATCGACAATGCTTTTCATGCAGTCGCGACGCGAAGAAGCGGACAACAGTTCTCCGGATGCCGCTATCAGAAATACACCGTCGCAATTTGAAAAGGATTTAGGAAGTTTTCAGGGTACAAAAAGTGCCCAAAAGATCATCGTAATTGAATATGAGGATGAAGCTTCAAAGCCTGACTTCCAACCCTATGCCATTCAGAACAACGATAAGCTTTTTGAAACAACAGAAAGATCGGTTGAGGCGCGTATTATCAAAGGGTTTTCAGTACCTAAAGAACTCATTAACGCAGAAAAGGCGTCGGGATTGAGCAATGGAGGTGAGAAAAAAGAAGCGATACGTGAGTTTAATGACAACACAGCTCCAGACAGGCAGGAACTAAGTGAAATATTTGCTGAGCTATTTGGCAACTTTCATCAGCAGCTTAATACCTCAGGGAATTGGAACATCTTACCTGTACCTGGTAACGTTGCTGACGATAGTGCGGGTATGAAGTCAGGCAGTAGTATCAATCAAATCTTAATGTCTGAACTACCCGAGGAAAACAAGATTGCCATTTTAACATATGCTTACGGCTTTAAACAAGCCGAGGCAACGGCAATGGTTACGCAATAACCTGCCTCTTTCATCATCTTTAAACAAATTCATCATGACTTCCTTGCTTATTACCGCTGAGACCTTTCAGCAATTTGAGGATATCTCTATAAATATAAAGCCAGAACGCCTTACAGTTTTCATAAGAAAAGCCCAGGAACTTGACGTGAAACCGTTTTTAGGTTATCCTCTGTATTATCAATTATTAAAATATTTTGATACAGACGGATTAATTAAAAACGATGCACCTCAGGTTTATAAGAAACTTTTCAACGGCGGCGAATATACTGATGGTTACGGCAATTTAATTGCTTATGAGGGCATTGCTCCAACATTAGTATACTTCACTTTTGCCCGCTTTATTGAAGGCAATGGAGTTCACTACACTGCAACCGGCCCTGTTATTAAACAATATGACAACGCTCAGTCGGTAAGCACTCAAGACCAGATAAAGTTAGTACAACAGCAACGTAGCGTTGCAAATGCTCATGCTAATGAGGTAGAGAAATTTTTGATGGACAATCAAGCTGATTATCCGCTATGGCGCTACAATGAAAGAAACAAAAGCGCGAGACAATCTGGTACGAGGATACGCGGTATCGACCGCACCAGCTATAATGCTCCAACAGGTGTACCTGAGATTGATAATTATTTTGCTTACGATAATTTATTTTAGAATGCCAGATAAAAAAATTAGTGAGCTTGAACTTACTCAACAAATAACTGGCGACGACACCAGCATATTGGTGAAAGGGAATACGGACTATCAATACAATTTTTCAAGCCTTCTCTCCTACATTGCGTCAAATATACAAACCGGCAATAGTATAACTTTCGTAAACGCGCTACCTCAAAACAACGTGGGTAAAAACCAGGATGTGTCTTTAAATATAGCTGATGGCACATTTTACCAAAAGCGAAATGGCACTTGGGTTACTGCGTATACTTTCACAGCAGATCAGCCATCTGGCGGACAAGTTTTATTTGGTGACTCAACCCCGTTGAACAATACAGGTAGTATTAATGATACCTACGTCAATACCAGTACAGGAGAATTCTACAATAAACAAGCCGATGGTTGGCGGAAGGCGTTCTCTATGCTCAATGGCCCGCCCGGAGGGCCGGGACCAAGAGGAGAGCAAGGAATTCCGGGTATAAACGGTAAATCTTTGCTACATGGAACCATAAACCCAATCAATCAATCGGTTGGTTCTGACGGAGATTTTTATATCAATTCATTCAGCTGGACGATATTTGGCCCAAAATCAAACGGAGACTGGGGAATTGGAAAAAGCATGACCCAGGAAATTGAAGGCTTGGGCAATCTCTCCACATTGCAGACTTCGCAAAAAAATGATTTAGTTTCTGCAATTAACGAGATTTTCTCGCAAAAGGGATTACAGTCTTCGGATATCGGATCAGGGTTAACGATAGTCAATAAAAAGCTGACCCTTGATCTCGATAGTAAATCCTTGGTAAGTCCCAGTATAACTGCGCAATGGAAGCTTTGGGAGAACGACGGCTTGACTTCATATTCTACACCAACATCGAATTCAAAAGCTTTGGTTGTTGACAAGGGAGTTAAAGCCGACCTGGTTGCAACATACAGTTATCCAATACCAAATGCATCTCAAGCAAAACCATCCTCCGCAGTAAGTTTAACCTTTGGTGACGAGCTCCCCTTAGCGGGTGAGCCATCGAAGGCTTTAACCGCTTCATCGATCAGTACAAATCGTACCGATACAATACTATTACGTAAACCCAAAAGCGGGTTAATAGTATCTGGTTCACAAGTTATAGTAGCGCGCGGAGATGACAGCACTGCCGACAACTGTACTATTAGTTTTAAAGGCAGAGGTGTTCTTTTATATTCGACACAAGAGATACTCACTGCCGCTGATATTGAACCAGAGTACAATAAGGGAACATTTCAAGACGGCCGCTCACGCACTTTCAATTCAGTAATTACTGGACCGGGTGAATACGTCTACTATGTATATGACAGCGCGTTTGGCCAATTCACATCTGTGGTTTATAACGATGCAGAAGCTTACTTTACGGCGTTTAGGTTTCTATCACAAGTGTCTATAGTCAATAACGCCGGCATCAATCTAAATGTGATAGTTGCCCGCTCCAACGCTCCAAACGCATTTACTAACTCTAAACTTTCATTTTTATAATGTTATACGCAGGAGACGAACGAAAACACAACAACCCTAATTTAGCATATGTTGATGCTGAATCTGTAAGGGGCGGCAACAGGGTGACTGCCAACTTGAGCACTCTTTTGTCGGATTTCACAAACAAGTTAGATCAACTAAAAGAACATGTAACACGGGTGTACGTCATAAGCGAAGACAAAGACTATCGCTTAAAGAACAAAGCAAAAATCAACGATCTCATGGCTGGCTGGTCAGTGGTCAATGCGGTTTCAGATGTGTCGGACAAGGAAGATAAAGCTAACAAGGTTCAAACTGTATCTAGCCTAACGCAGGCAACATCGACAAACTACCCTTCAGAAAGAGCCGTACGGTTACTCCATGACCAAGAAGTTGCTGACAGAAGTAGCGCGATTACAAATGCTATAGATGCGATCAAAGACAATGTAAATCCACAATTTGATACACTAAAAAAAATTGCCGATGCATTCGTTGGAAGTCCAGTTCAAAAGAGCTTTTCAAGCCCAACTGAAAGAAATTCCTTTAATGTTTCCAAACTACCATTTCAAGCATTTGTAACCGACGACGGAGACGGAAAATGGGCATTGTACCAAGCGATTTCAACAGGTACAAATGCTACTTATGTGAAAGTATCAGATCCTGACTTGCTTAATACAGCTTTAAGTGATCAGCAAATAAAAGCTGCCTATGAGAGAAATTTGGATACTAATGTCTTTACAAATGCAGATAAGGAAAAACTTTCGGGTGTCACTAGAGACTTCACATTGAGCTTTCCACAACCGGTTCGCTTTTACAAAGATTATTTTGAAAACAAAGTAACGATATCTAAAGTGGTAGGTGATGGTGTAAATCTATTGCGTTACAGCACAGATGGTGGAGTACATTTTTATCCAATCAATTTACCGTTTTCCGGATCTTTAACGATTGATGCCGGTTGGATAATATGGCGGATAGATTTTCCCAATACTACGGTCGCATTAGCTGCCGTAAACATTAAACTTTTATAAATGGAACATAACTTTAGAGTCAACCCAGGAGGTGCCGGCGTTGTAAACTTCTACGTAAGTAAAGCCGGAAATGATAATAATGATGGCTTAACACCTGACAAACCAAAGCAAACGCTTTTAGGTGTTAGAAATGCTATCACCAACATAGCTAACGCAGCTCCTATAAGAATAATTATTGGAACCGGAACTTACGAAGAGGGTTGGTCTGGAAGTGCTAAAGTACTAGACGGTTCAAGTATGATAGGCGATGGAAACGTTGTTATAAAGGGCTCAGGCACGACTACCTTTAGTTTTAATGCAAACAGTGGATTGATCAGCCTTAGTAATATTACGATTCGCGATATGGGAACTGTAAATTTAAGGGGAAACGTTTCAGATTGTACCTTCGTTACGTGTAACCAAATTATTCAATCTGCAACAAGCTTGGTACTAAGATGCAAATTTATTAGTATAAATAGTATAAGTGCAGTGTTGCAGTTTACTTCTTCCATATTTGTAGACGTCCCATTAAGTGGCCAAAATACTTATTTCATAAGTTGTTACTTCAATTCAAACACGGATATAACTCTTGCAAATTTAGCAACTATTCAACCATCAAATCTATCGTACAGCAATGTAATGGGGCGTATCAGAGTTACACCATCAGGGCAATGGATGAGCTTAGATACGTTTAGACAGACTTACCCCGATTACTTTCAATCTTCATTCAATAAGCCACCGGGATTTAATAATCCATCAGCGTTAGATTTTACCCTTACTGATGAAAGCCCTCATATCGGTGCTGCCAGCGATGGTATCAATAACATTGGTGGAAGCTTGTATGCAAAATCTTTAGGCTCCAAAGTTGCGCCTGAATGGCTTAATGGAAGCATAAGCATTTCCGATGGAAGTCCTGATTTAATTATTAATGGCACCGATTTGGCTCTTGCTTTAGGTAAGAAAACCGGTAGCATCACTTCTACACCAATTATGATTAGTTCTAATGTAGTACAGATTCAAAATATTAACTACAATGGCTTTTTCCTTTTTAATAAAAGTGTAGCTCCGGAACAGCCTACCAATAAAAACGTACCAGACTCATCTTTGAAATCTACTTATAGTTCGGATGCATCTGGTAATCCCGACCGCTTAAGTTATGAGATGCGCTGGACAGATAATCCAGCAATGCCCTCAGTGAGCTCTGACTGGACGTCTACTCCTTTAATATCTGCAGGTGAATATTTAAGTTTTGAATGGAATACTAAGCCTTTATATGACAGTTTGGGAATTGGGAATGGTAGTCACCTGTTTAATAGTAACGGTAATACGGCGCCAGTAAATGCAATCTGGATTCAGTTACGAATAACCTTATCTAATAGATATGAATAGCATAAGTATCAGCTTTTCCCGAACGCAAAATCTGCAATACAGTTCAGGCTTCAAGGGCATAGCCGTATCAACCGACCGTAAACAGTTTATAGAGAACGCTTTGGGGTTCAAGGGAATTTCAATTGGCTTAAATGACATAAGAGGTACCGCAGCCAAAATCATTCATTACAGAATGTATTCAAAATAATGCCCATCAAATCCGCCTTATACACTTTTAATAGTATGTCAACGATAATAGAATTTATAAAAAAAATCAATCATGAAGTCAAAAAGTCTTGTGCAAATACAAGACTTTTTCCTTCAGTAATGATTGCACAAGCGATTTTGGAGAGCAACGCAGGCAAATCTAAATTGGCAATGCTTCACAATAACTACTTCGGTATAAAATCAACAAAAATGTGGGCTGGCAATTCAGTTCATTACCTGACTACTGAATATCAAAACGGCATAGCAATTAAAATTAAGCAACCATTTCGCTCCTACCCATCAATGAAAGATGGCTTTGCTGACCGAGTAAAATTTTTACAGGTTAACAAAAGATATACAGTCCATGGAGTCTTTACTTCAATATCTCCTGAAGAACAGGTCTTAGCATTTTTAAAAGCTGGCTATGCTACAGATCCGAATTATGCAATAAAACTGGTGGCTTTAATCAGAAAATATGACCTAAAACAATTTGATTTATGAAAGAAAGTGTCAGATATCTTTATAACTACCTAAACTATAATCCGCAAATTGGAATAGTATCAGCTGCCACAAGCTACTTAATTGCAGTCAAAACCTTAATACTTACAGACGAATCACTTAAGCTAATTGCCTCTATCTCAACTTGTGCAGGATGTTTTGTTGCATGCTTATCGGCTTTATCTATGCTGATAAGGACATCCAATTACTTTCTTAAAATTTATCATTCCTTAAAAAATCGAAAAACATGAGTTTTACTTCTTGGCTAAAGAAGATTTGGAAACAAATCAAAGCACTATTTGACCGCATTCCTGCTGAAATCAAATCAGCATTGCAAATTGGAGTAGTTGTTACTGAAAACTTAAAAAATTTTGTTGAGTCGCCCATAGCAGATCTGCTAACAGCAGTCATTCCCGGGGATGTTGATGACAGTATTAAAAAAATTTTGAGAGAAAAATTGCCTATACTACTTACTGAACTTAAATTAGCTGATACATGTTCCAACAGCGAAAACGCAAATAAAGTTGTAAGTTGTGCAATTGAGCAGTTGAGATTAATGGATGGAAATCTTAAAAACGCAACATTACATAATCTATCTGTACTTATCTCACAATTAGCGTCAGACGGTAAGTTAGATTGGAAAGATGGAGCATATGTTATGGAATGGTATTACCAGCATGAATTTAAAAATAAAGTAATTAAACATCCGCTAAATTCTCAGATGTAAAATTAACATCTGTATTCTCATCAAATACTACATACGCACGTTGCCAGGGATCGTCACCTAACAATCTCCACTTATGACCGCTTCCTGTTATATCTTGCGCTATTAAAATCTCTCCTGGTTTCAACACAAATATCTCTTGTTTGAACGTTGTAAATTCAAGAGTGCCTTTAAGATTTATAACAAACTGACTGGTTGGTGCGGGATGCCAGTCATAAACTGAACCAGGAGGAGATTCTTGAAATCGAATTGATTCTGCTTTTGTTATAACAGCTTCAGAAACGTTTCCTGATTCAAAATATGAATGGCCGTCAGCGCCCGTGTAAAGTTTGTAAGCTTTAATCATGCCGCAATTATAACTTTTTAATCAAGGCACTGCAAAAAATCTCGTTTAAATTTATGTATAGAGTAAGATTGAACAAATAGCAATTGATAATGTTAATAAGTCATGAATAAGGCAGACCAATCATTTAACGAAGAGTTTAAACCTGTTGCACCTCCAGAAAGTTATAATGCTTCTGCTGAATGGCAGGAAAAGGTATTATATGCTTTAGCCCAACACGGGCAAGGTACCGCTCCAGACGTCGCAGCTAAATTGACTGAATATGAACCAACAGAAGCACCTCAAACACTTCATCGTCAGGCTGAGCAAGTTTTAAACGGACTTTTTGATAAAGGCCTAATTAAGGGCATAGAACAAGATGGTGAAGTCACATTTTCATTAAGTAAAATAACTTCACCTAATACTGGCGGAACAGATCCTGATTTGTTGTAGTGATAAAGGCACCTATTTTAGTTGCCTTTATCATGTAATGTGCCCAAGACGAGATTCGAACTCGTACAACCTTACGGATGCCACCCCCTCAAGATGGTGCGTCTACCAATTTCGCCACCTGGGCTCGTGTGTTTACTAATAAGAACTATTAGTTATATTAATTTTGATGTGCCCAGGGAGAGACTCGAACTCTCAAGAGACAATTCTCAACGGCTTCTGAGACCGCAACGTTTACCAATTTCGCCACCTGGGCTGACTTATAAGGTGCTATCTGTATATCGATACCCTTGTCAGTTACTAAGGCTGCAAATATAGTAGATTATGTTAATTGCTATCTACAAATTAGAAAATTCTCCGGAACAGGCCTGACGCATTAGAATAGCCGGTAAAGCAAACTTTTAAGCTCTGGCTGCGAGAAAACAAATTATAAACTTAGCCTTATTCTAAATTTATAAAAATTATCGGCGCTACCTTGGGTTGTTAGTAACAAGTGTTAGCTGTGCAAAAACTATAACGCCAGTTACTGTCACTAAAAAATTGCAGCATTAGGGGTTTAGTATAGTTGATGATAGCATGGCGTGGCTTAGCGGAAGCAATAGAAATATTGCAATCAGCACAAATGGTGGAAACTCATGGTCATGGCAACAACTAAAGGGGCTTTTTCTTATGCAACTAGGAATGACATTGAGGTAGTTATAGGTGGAAACTATAAACGCTTGAAAATTGCTGATTCAACAGTTTGCTTCAATACAGCTTTTAAGTTGCTTAAAACTCTTTCTGTTGGCTATCAGTCATGTGTAACCTATATAAAAAATCAGAACTTCATATCAACCAGTGTTGCCGGTAGCCATATCAGTACTGATGGAGGAGCTAATTGGAGGCAATTTGATGCAGCAAGCTACAATGTGTGTCAGAATTCTGGGCGCGGGAATCTAATAATTTAGGCTGGTGATAAGGCCCGTATAGGTACTGTGAAATTTTAAATTTCTGATTACTAAACGATTAATTTAATATTTAAATTTTATTAAAAAACTTTTGCAGGCAAAGGCAATAAGCCCTATATTTGCACCACTTTATCGGAAACAAATAAGTTGATTCCGTAGCTCAGCCGGTAGAGCATAACACTTTTAATGTTGGGGTCCTGGGTTCGAGTCCCAGCGGGATCACAAAAGCCTTCCGAACTTAGTCGGAAGGCTTTTAAAAACTTAAAAGATGCAAAAGGCTGAGTAAATATCAGACGATAAAGTATAGCTTAACCAACCGGGTGTTAAGTCTAAAATAGAAAATGATTCCGTAGCTCAGCCGGTAGAGCATAACACTTTTAATGTTGGGGTCCTGGGTTCGAGTCCCAGCGGGATCACTGGAAGGCGCAAGAAATTGCGCCTTTCTTATTTTAACGTTTTCCTTATTTATATAACAACGTATACAGACACCTTTCCGAGTGCGACTGGTGATCTACTTTTCCGTGCTGTAACTAAATCCTACCTGCCAGTTCATAAAAGTTTATAAACTTCCTTGAGTGCCTTCTGCAATATCTTTAGTAAGCTTCTGCAACTGCGATATTGCCGAAATTATCGACTGCAGCTGCTCATGTTCCTCGTTAGATAGATAGTTGTTGTCATGACTATCATTTTTAAAGGAGTGAGCCAAAGCATCATTCGAAGGCAGCTGTTTTAATGTAGTGAGACAGCTTTTGAGTTTGTTCAGGGCTTCTGCCGCCAAGGCAGCTTGAGCATTATCAGCATCATTGGCTCTATTTTGAAAACTTTGTAATGATAAAGAAGCAACATTACCGTAGAGCTGATGATTAAGTGCCTGGAAGCTTTCCAGATCGTCAATCGGAATGCTCTTTTTATTAGGCTCACTTAACAGACGTTTAAAAGCAGCTGAAAAATCGGCCAGGCGCATGTAAACATTTTTACGTAAAAGCTTATAATGGTTGAAACTGATTTGCTCACCCGATATTTTTTTATAATAAGCTTCAAGATATGCATAGTTTGCCTCAAGCACATTGTATACATAATTGGTTACGTTGTATCGTTCCCAAACAGGAAAAAGGTATGAGGCAGCAAAAGCAATTCCGCAGCCTATAAGAGTGTCATAAATACGCTCAATAATAAATATGAACTTTCCGCCGCTATAAATGTGCAAGCAGATTATTACCATTGGCGTTATAAACAAAACACCAACGAGGTAACGGCTACGTGCATATGTAAAAAATCCAAGTAAGAATACGAGCGATAATACAAGTAGCGCTGTTCCATTTTTGATAAGGGTAATAATCAAAAATCCTGCGGCAACACCGGCGAGCGTACCTATTAACCTTTGCCGGTTACGTTGTGTGGTTATACTGAATGCCGGTTTCATTACAACCACAACGGTAAGCATAATCCAGTAACTATAGTAGCCAAGTGGCAGCATTTGTGTAAGCACATAACCAAACAAACAAGCAATAGCCAATCTTAATGAAAACCTAAACAATGGCGACCGCCAATGTAAGTGCGACTTAAATTGCTGCACCATGCGTGGACTATTCGAAATGAATTCAGGATAATTCAACACTTCGTCATCTGCTATGTAAACTGCCTCTTCATTTACAACAGTTAATGACAGCGCTTGTATGCGCATCTCTATGTCATTTACGTTGCTTTCCAGTTGTTGCAGCAACTTTCTGTTACGGTCGCTCTCCTTTTCGATGATGTATTGCAGCCTGCGTCTTAAATAATGCAGCTCATTGGTATGAGCATCTGATTTTATTTGCTTACCCTGATACACAGCATTCCCGGCTTGCTCCAGTCGCTGAGCCATTATGTCTATAAAGCGACTAATTACTTCAGGTGCTCCACTGGTTTCAAATTCATTACGGAAATACCGGTAATCAAAGTGAACAGTTGTGATACGCTCATATAAATCAATCACTAACGTAGCTATTTTTAAAAGCCGCTGTCCTTTTGGGTTGTCAGGGCGCATGGCAAGCTTGTCACGCAGTAGTAAATCGCGTACAGCCTCATGCTTTTCGTTTACAAGGGTATGAAACGGTATAATTTGCTGGTAAGCTTTTTCCAACGGCACATGGGGGTTATAGAAAGCTGTACGTGCGCTCATATACATTGCTGTAGTTTTCAGGCACTCGGCTACCGCCTGGCGTAATGATCTGAATGGCCATAGCAAAGCATGTACAAGCGTTAACAGGTAGTAACAAACCCCTCCCGTTAATATATAAGCACTAAACTCAAATCCGTTTTGTGGCTTGAGTCCGTTTATAAATATACTTAATGCAATGGCGGTAGTGCCCACCATGGCAAACCTGTTCCCTAAAGTGGTAAGCATTGAAAGCGTAAAACAAAATACAAATAGCACGCTACCCATTAACCAAGGGTATTGCCATGTATAAGATGTTATTAAAGCAACAAAAAAGAAAAGCAATATACTTACTAGTGATACGGCTCTTTTATCATGATATGTGCCTGAGCTGTCTGTAAGGCTGGTAAGCAACGTACCCACCCCTACTGCAACGGCAACATCAGGCTTACCTAAAGTAAATAAAATCCAGGCGGGTAGTAAAATGCTTATAGTTGTACGCAGCGCATCGGTAAAAAATTCACTGGAAAGAAAAAATGCTATATTTTGTTTAACAGGTAGCCACTTCATGCATTGCAAAAATACGCATTTGCGACAGGCTTTTACTAGTGCTGCCCAAGCGGAAAACTAAAGAAAAAAGAAGCGCCTGCTCCTTCAGTGCTTTGCAGCCACATACGGCCTTTATTTGCCAATACAAACTCCTTTGCAAGCATTAATCCCAAGCCTGTCCCCTTTTCACCACCAGTACCGTAGGCAATCTCCATTCCTGTTTTAAAAAAACGTTGCTGCTGTTGCATACTTATACCTTTGCCGTAATCTTTAACTTCAAAAACGGCCATATTATTAGGCTGATCAACAGTTGCCAAAACCTCAACCTTGCTTTCCTTGTAACTAAATTTAATTGCGTTTGATATAAGGTTGCGGCTTATAAAGTCAAAATGATTTACATCGCCTAAAACAAGCAAATCCGGTTGTATCTCATTAAAAAGCGCGACATTTTTTTCTGCTGCCTGTGTTTGCAGTGCCGTAAAGTTCCGTGCAATAACTTCAGTCGGTTTAAAATTAACCGGACTAAGATCAATACCCTTCAATTGCGTTTCGCCCCACTTTAACAATGCGTTTAATATATCAAGCGTAATATTTCCCTGCTTTTGCATTTCTGCCAGCATTTCATCCCGCTCTTGTTTACCCAAATCCTCGTCGCGCAAAACACCAATAAGCTGTGTTAAACCTCCTATAGGGTTACGCAAGTCATGCCCAATTATAGAAAACAGTTTATCTTTAATCACATTTGATGCTTCAAGACGTTTATTTAAGAGCTTGTTTTTACGATAATTCCATGCAAGGATAACTAATATCAACAGCACTCCGGTTGCGGCACATATAAGCAAGTTACGCTGATATGTTTTTTCCCGATTGGACAATTCCAGCGTTTCTACCTGCAACCTCGACTGCGCCAACTCGTAGCTGCTTTGCAAAACGGCAATCTTGTGTGCGCGGTTGGCATCCATCAAACTATCAAGTAAACGATGATGCTCCTGCAGGGCACTCATGGCATCGGCATATCGTGATTGCTGACGGTATATATCAGATAAGCTATGGTAAATTTCGGCTGCCAAATGCTTGTGCCCAATAGAATGTGCAATTCCAAGCGCATTTTTAAGGTGTAAAACGCTCCCCTCTGCATCCTCTGCTTTTAACGAACTTGCGATACCCATCAAAGAGCGGGCCTCCTCTTCGGGTAAACCAAATACACGAGATTGCTTTAAACCTTCCTGATGATATTGCAAAGCCTCGCGTTTATTGCCCAAAGAATCGAGCACCCGCCCCGCATGATTCAGCATTTTGGCATGACCTTTTGAATGGCCGCCTTTTTTGCTTTTCTGAATACCCTTTGCATAATAATCCATGGCACGACCATGATTATTTAAGCTGCTATGTAACCGGCCAATTTTCCCCAACAGGCTAACGTATGCATCAGTAACTTCGTCGCCGCCATGCATCTTTTCAGCCTTTTCGAGGTAACTTAATGCCTGCTTAGGATTGTTAGCCAATTCGGCAACCTCTCCCAGCGCTATAAGCGCTTTGACAATACCTAATGTATCTTTCTGCTCCTTTACGTCGTTTAAGACCTTGTTTAATAAATGCCTTGCTTGTTTTACATGCCCCTCTTCTGCCTGCAGCACCGCAAGGTTAATATTACCTTCGGTTGCAGCTTGGTGCATTTGTAAATGATTGTAAATTTTAATTACTCCTTGCTGATATTTCACAGCCAATCCAAAATTGCCGTATTGTTCATTTATGCGGGCAAACCTGTTCATCATCAGCGCCTCGCCTTTGGCATCATTAAGCTTACGGGCCAGCTTGAGCCCTGCAGCAGCATAATGCACTGCCGAATCGGGCCGTTTAGCCTGGTACATGGCACTTTTAAACTCATAAGATCGTATGCGGGCGCTATCTACCTGGTTGGGGGTTACATATGATTTATTGTCGTTGTTTTGCATGCAGGCATACAAAACAGCCACAAGGCCAAAACAGCTCAGGAGTACATTCTTCATACAAGACAAAAAACCTTGTACGTAAAACTTACAAAATGGTTGATGCTAAAGCGTCAAAACAGCAATTACACGCATTTATATAACCTATGCGTTTAAAAAGGCAGGCCAATACCAAAATTAAGCTGCATAAAGCGGTAATCTTCATTGTTGGTAGCCTTGTAAGTCTTCTTGAAATCGCCTTGCTTAAACAGGTTGCTAAAGTGTTTGATGAGTACATACTGATCGGCACCTGTAAACTGCGGATCTTTAAATTTGAATGCGGCATCTAGCCTGAATACAAAAAACGTGAGGTCGAAACGCAAGCCCGTACCTATACCAACAGCTGTTGAATTGAATAGATTGTTAAACTTAAACTGCCCTCCCGGATTTTCAACCGTTTCGTCCAAACGCCAAACGTTACCAAAGTCTATAAAAGTTGCTCCTTTAAGTTTGGTACCAAAAAAGTCATTGGCAATTTTGTAACGGTATTCCATGTTACCTATGATTTTAATTTCACCAAATTGGTCAAGGTATTTAAGGCGGTCGCGGATGTTGTTATCTTTATAAATGGCACGGTTAAAATTTCCCGGACCTAAAGTGCGCGGAAGCCATGCTCTTATATCGTTAGCACCGCCGGCATAAAAGTTTCGCTCAAAAATAAGCTGGTTGCTATTACCAAAAGGCAAACCTAAACCGGGGTTAAACCTAAATACAAACTGTTGTTCATTTCCGCCCAAATTACGGTAAAAGCGTAAGTCAACATCAGCTTTGGCATATTGGGCAAAGGCATGGCCAAACAAAGTACGCTGGCCTAATGAATCGCGCCTGGTATTTAACACGCGGCTTATGAGCGCAAGTGTATTTCCACCCAAGTCAATTGTACCTCTGAAGTATACAAAATTAGCCAGGCTGTTTAGCTTGTTAAAGTTAAGCTGATAAGTATACTGCGTGCTTGCAGTGAACACCGTACGGCCAATAAGATAAACATAAGAATACCTGTTTTGACTTAAGAGTATATCACGTGCGGTAGGATCGATAGTACCGTTTGAAAACTCAATGCTTATAGGCGTTAGCGAGTGCTGCTTACGGCTGGTTTCCATCCAATCATACGTAAGCGAGTTGATAAAGCTACGCCGTTTAACCAACCCGTTTTGGTAGAACAACTGAAAGCTGGATGCAAAGGTTGTATGAGGCACGCCATACTTACCTAATGATGGCAAATTAAAAGGCGATATAATGCGTGGATAAACCAGGTTAGCACCAATTTTAAAATCCTGATTTTGAATTGCACCAGGCAAGGTGGTTGTGTTACCCGCAAAAAGCACACTATAATTCAGCTTAATTTGCAAAATTTCGGCCTGTTTAAAAAGGTTACGGTTACTGAATGTGTTACCAATATTAAAACCATAGCCCGAACCTGACCAGAAATCGAAAAATGCCGGACCTGAATGCAGGTACTCCGCCTCTATGCGGTCGCTCATACGTTTAAGCGGAATAATATCAATACGGCTATTAAGCAAGTGGTTTACACTATCGGGCGTTTTGGTGTAAATAGGGTTAGGTACGTTACGGAATACGTTTAACTCTGAAAGCCGCGATGTGGTAAGTGTTTGCTGATCTATATTATAAATATCTCCTTTATGCTGAAATACATACCTCAGTACAGCATTGGGTTTAAACCTGCGCGAGTAGTCAACAAATGTAAACTGCGAATCAACCCTAAGCGTGTCGGCGTTGCCAGTGGTACGCCCTGTGCTGGTGGCTATGGTAATGAGTGTGTTGTTGATTTTGTATATAGGGTGATTCTTTTTACCAGCCGGATTATCAATCAGCACTTTAACATCAACTACGCTGCTATTGAAAGTTGAGTCGTAGTTGTAATTCATGTACTGCCTATAAAAATCATAGTACCCATTCTGCTTCATTACCTGGTAAAAAGCATCGCGGTCATAAGCAAGACTATCTGTATCAAAACGCCCGCCTGGTTGAACATGTGAAAAACGCCTGCGGTTTATGCGATAAAGTACTTGTACATTAGGGTCGGCTATACTGTCTTGAACATTACGTATACGAAACATTGGGCCCTGCTTGGCCGTGAAGGTGATAAAAGCTTTCTTTTTTTGGGTTTTAATGGCACTAGCAACCGAAGCCTTTAAATAACCTTTATTGCGAAGAAATTTTTCAATCTGTAAACGTGAGAACTCTATCAGGGCGCTGTCGAGTATTGCAGGTGGTTCGCCAATATCTTTGTTACCTTTTTTGTTAAACAAGTAATACAATTGCAGGTTGAACCAGCTGTTAGGCTGCTGCAAACGATCAACATACAACAAGGATGCATCTGAAAATTCCTGGTCTACGCTATCAACTTTAATTTTGCGTACCAGGTACTCATTTTCTTTCAACCCCCGGGTTAAACTACATCCGCTTATCGTAAAAACTAAAAGAATACTTAATATTGCAAGGCTGTAAAGCTTATTTTCCGGGTAGAATGGTTTCAAAATCTCAGATCAGTTTAATAAAATCCTTACAACAAAAAAAGTTTCGCAGAGAACAACGGCTTTTCGTAGCCGAAGGTTTTAAATCCGTTGAGGAATTTATTACTTCGGGATACCAGGTACATACGGTATACTATACGCCGGCTGTAGCTGCAAAATTGCACAAACTATCAAAGAAAACCAACATTGAAGAAATATCGGCTGTTGAGCTGAATAAAATGAGCAGCCTCACCACCCCTCAGGAGGTATTGGCTGTGATACATTTGCCCGATTGGCCTGAAATTACGCGGGCAGAACTGCTTAACCGGTTCACGTTGGTACTTGATGGTGTGCAAGACCCGGGCAATTTAGGCACCATAATACGCACGGCCGATTGGTTTGGCATAAAGAACATCATCTGCTCTGAGGATACTGTTGATGCTTACAACCCTAAGGTAGTACAAGCAACCATGGGTTCGCTGGCCCGTGTAAATTTGCACTACGCTAATCTTGCTCAACTCATTCCTCAACTTAATTTGCCAATTTTTGGGGCAATGCTGAACGGAGAAAATATTTACAGCACTGATTTTGGTAACGAAGGCCTAATAGCAATGGGCAATGAGGGCAACGGCTTAAGGCCTGACATTCAGGCATTGATAACAAAATCGGTTACAATACCACGCGCCGGACAAGCAGAATCTTTGAACGTGGCAATTGCTACCGCATTATTTTGTTCAGAAATAAGCAGAAAAACTTTCAAATAAACATTGCTCATCAATAATAAATTATTATTTTTGCGCTCCGTTTAAAACAATGGTCGGGTGGCCGAGTGGCTAGGCAGAGGTCTGCAAAACCTCGTACAGCGGTTCGAATCCGCTCTCGACCTCTTAAGGGTTAACCGTAAAAGATAAAGCACCATGGGCGTAACACGTTTAAAAAGAAAAGACAGAAGAAATAAAACTGTATCTCGTTTAGAAGTACAATTTTTAAAATTGGCTACCAACCTTGAACCAGGAAGCCGTTCAAAAGAATCAGCTAAAAGCCAGATTGCTAAAAACAACGAAGTTTTAGCTCAGCTTTCTAAATAATTTTAGAAAACTAGTCTTAAATCAAAAATCCAGAAAATCCTGTTGGTCATTCCAACGGGATTTTTTTATTAGTAGGATTTTTTTCCGCCACGTCATTGCTGTGAGGAGAGCAATCTCTGCGGTAGATGGTTTGTGCTCTACGTTATTGCGATTCCCTGTTAGCCTAGGTAAAGTGGTTTTACCACAGCCTGTGGATGTACTTTTTCTTTTATACAAAAGAAAAAGTACCAAAAAGAAAACTTGCGGCTACGTTTATTTGCTTTGAACCGACCGTGCTTTTAACTAAGGTTAATGCTACCCGCAAAACACTGATGCCGCAAAAGAAAGGTGTCGTTAGGGCAGTACTTTTATCTAAATCAAACTTATGCTTGGCTTGTTTGGCAGTCAAACAAAAGCAATGACCTAACGTAAGCTATAATACCGGCATCAGCCTGTTCGGTAACCACAGGCATAAGTAAAAGCACTAAACGCTGTAGAACAGGGTGCAGCCGGGAGTTTTTTTTTGGTTACTTTCTTTTTGAGGAAAAAAGAAAGTGACATCCGCTGGCTTACGGCAAGTACATCCTTATCCTGACAGGGCACTGCAGCAAGTTGACATAAAATTGTTAGGAAACCAACCCTACTTCCCTAACAACCTTTTATTTATCCTCCCTATCAACCCGGGCCCTTCGTAAATAAAACCGGTATACAACTGTACCAAAGATGCGCCTGCTTCCAGCTTTTCAATCGCATCCTGTTCTGAGTGTATACCACCTACACCAATGATGGGAAATGAACCGCCTGACTTTTGCGATAAATACCTGATCACCTCTGTTGAACGCTGGGTTAAGGGTTTGCCGCTCAATCCGCCGCTTTCAGCAACAATTTTAGGGTTCGACGTAAGGCCGTCGCGACTAATGGTAGTATTAGTGGCTATGACGCCTGCAATTTTGGTTTCCTGTACAATTTCAACAATATCGTTTAGCTGATCGTCGGTTAAGTCGGGAGCTATTTTGAGGAGAATAGGCCTGCTGATACTATTTTTACTATTCCGCTGCTGCAGGGTATTGAGTATGTGCATAAGCGGCTCTTTCTCCTGTAGGGCACGCAAGCCGGGTGTATTCGGCGAGCTTACATTTACTACAAAGTAATCTACTACATCAAACAACCGATCGAAACATTTAATGTAATCAAGTACTGCATCTTCATTGGGCGTAACTTTGTTTTTACCAATGTTACCGCCTATAATAACCGGATTCTTGACTGCCTCAGCAGTTTTGCGGTATGTGGCAATACGCGAAGCCAGTACATCAACCCCAAGGTTATTAAAACCCATACGGTTTATTAAAGCGCCATCGGGCGGTAGCCTGAACATGCGGGGTTTATCATTACCCGGCTGAGGCAACGGAGTAACGGTGCCCACTTCAATAAAACCAAAGCCGAGATTGGCCATTTCGGCAATAGTATCACCGTTTTTGTCAAAACCTGCAGCCAGGCCTACCGGATTTTTAAAGGTGAGGCCAAATACGGTGCGCTCTAATTGCTTATCGTTTACTGCCCAAACTGCCCTGCTTACCGCCGAACCGCCGGGAAAACGATTAAAACGTTTCAAATTGCGGGTAACAAAGTAATGAACTTTTTCAGGATCGAATTTAAACAGTAAGGGTTTGAGCAATTGATACATGGCCGCAAATTTAGGGCTTTAAAGCGAGTTTGCAGATATGATTTAAACATTATACCTTAGGTGCTCATTCCTATTTTAACCAATGAGCAACCAATTTAACAGACGTAAATTTATTACTGGTTCTACCATGGCCGCTGTTGCCAGCTTGTCTATACCCGATATTGTATCGGCTGCTGTAAAAACAGATAATAACGCACCAAAAAAAATATCGTTAGATAACAATGACGTAATACTTTTTCAGGGTGACAGTATAACTGATGCGGGGCGCAACCGCACCAACATCACTCCTAATACCACAGGTATGTTTGGCAACGGTTACGCTAACTTAGCAGCGGCTGATTTACTATTGAACAATCCGGGTAAAAACCTGCAAATATGGGATCGTGGAATAAGCGGCAATAAAGTATACCAAATGGCCGAACGCTGGGACGCCGATTGCCTTCAAATTAAGCCCAATGTGCTTAGCATTATGATTGGTGTAAACGATTTTTGGCACACACTTACCAACGGCTACACCGGCACTATTGAAACTTACCGTACCGATTATAAAAAACTGTTAGACCGCACCAAACAGGCACTGCCTGATGTAAAGCTGATTATAGGTGAACCGTTTGCTGTATTGGGTGTAAAATCAGTAACAGATAAATGGTATCCTAAATTTGATGAATACCGTGCGGTAGCTAAAGAAATTGCCCAGGAATACAACGCTCCATTCATCCCCTACCAATCGGTATTTAATGAAGCCCTTAAGCAAGCCCCTGGCAGCTACTGGACCGGCGATGGCGTACACCCAAGCGTAGCTGGAGCCGCACTGATGGCTAAAGCATGGTTAAAAGTGGTAAAATAAATTACACAAGTAAGAGCCAGGATTATGAAGACTATAAACTTTCGTCTTGATTCTTGGCTCTTGGTTCTTATTTCTCTTTACCGGTCCCGGTTCCCGGCTCTTGTCTCTTGGCTCTCAAAAAGGTATCTTTGCACTAATAATGATTGCGATAAATAACCTGACGTTTGAGATTGGTGCCCGCGCCCTGTATGATGAAGCTAACTGGCATATAAAACCCGGAGAAAAAATTGGCCTTATTGGTGCTAATGGTACCGGCAAAACTACCCTGCTTAAAATCATCGTAGGCGACTATAAGCCAACATCGGGCTCTATATCAATGGCTAAAGATTTAACCATTGGCTACCTCAACCAGGATTTATTATCGTATTCATCCGACAAATCAATTTTACATGTGGCCATGGAAGCCTTTGAGCGCCAAAACCAGCTGCACACCGAAATTGAGACGCTGTTAAAAAAACTTGAAACCGACTACAGCGAAGACTTGCTGAATAAACTGAGCGATAAGCAAGTTGAGTTTGAAGCATTAGACGGTTATAATATTGAATACAAAGCCCACGAAATTTTAGCCGGTTTAGGCTTTGCCGAAGCCGACCAAGACCGTAAGCTGGCCACCTTTTCGGGTGGATGGCGTATGCGGGTAATGCTGGCCAAAATCCTTTTGCAAGCTCCGGATATTTTGCTGCTGGATGAGCCTACCAACCACCTTGACTTACCTTCAATTGTGTGGCTGGAGGATTACCTGCGCAATTTTGAAGGTGCTATTATCATCGTATCTCACGATAGATGGTTCCTTGATAAGGTAATTAACCGCACGGTTGAAAGCCGCAAAGGCAAGCTTACCGTTTACGCGGGTAACTACAGCTTCTACCTCGAAGAAAAGGGCCTGCGCGAAGAAATTCAGCGTGGTGAGTTTAAAAATCAGCAAGCCAAAATTAAGCAGGAAGAAAAGCTGATCGAACGTTTCCGCGCCAAGGCATCAAAAGCTAAAATGGCACAATCACGCATCAAAATGCTCGATAAAATGGAACGGGTAGATGATGTGGACGATGATAATCCATCAGTTAACTTCAACTTCAAATTTAGCAAGCCATCAGGCCGCCACGTAGTGGTGCTCGAGAATGTGAGCAAGAGCTACCCTAACCTTACTATACTAGAAAACACAGGCGCAGTAATTGAAAAGGGCGACAAAATTGCCCTGATTGGTGCTAACGGTAAAGGTAAATCAACATTGTTGCGCATTATTGCCGGGGCCGATAAAGAATACACCGGCACCAGCACCACAGGCCACAACGTTAGCCAAACGTTTTTTGCCCAGCATCAGTTAGAATCGTTACACCTGGATAACGAGATACTGGCGGAACTGCAATCTTTCGCCCCCAAACACACCGATACTGAGTTACGCTCAATATTAGGTTCTTTCCTGTTTACGGGTGATGATGTGTTCAAAAAGATCAAGGTACTTTCGGGTGGTGAAAAATCGCGTGTGGCACTGGCCAAGGCCCTTACCGCTGATGCCAACTTTTTGGTACTGGATGAGCCTACCAACCACCTGGACATGCAGTCGGTTAATATTTTGATACAAGCCATTCAGCAGTATGAGGGTACGGTAATTGCCGTATCGCACGACCGTTACTTCCTTGATAATATTGCCAACAAAATATGGTTTATTGAAAACCACCAGATTAAAGAATACCCGGGCACATACCAGGAATACGAGGAATGGAACTCCAAACGTCAGATAGCTCCCAAAGCGGCTGCCCCTGCTCCCAAACCTTTAAAAGAGGAAAAAAAGGAGCAGGTTAAACAACAGCCATCCGAAGATAAAAACAAGCAGCTTAAAAAACTGAACCAGGACTTAGGCAAAATGGAACAACAAATTGCCGATCTTGAACAAGAAGTTAAACAACTGGAAAATAAACTGGCCGACGAGGAGATCTTTAACAATCCCGCCAAGCTGAAAGAAACCAACACTGCTTACCAACATAAGCAAACCGCTTTACAGCAATTACAGCAGCAATGGGAAACATTGGCTGAGCAAATTATGGAATTAGAGGCGTAAATAAAACACAATCAATATCCAACATGTCATTTCGAGTGATAACGAGAAATCTTAGATTACAGGCAAATCTTACCACTTATCTAAGATCTTTCACTATCGTTCGAGATGACATTTTTGTTTTTATACTAGTTTTAATCTCCCTACCTACATTCGCGCAGCAAAAACTCCAATACACCGATCATACTTACCGTTCTACCATTAAAAGCGTAGAATGCTACAACACCAACAAACAAGGTTCGTTTCCGATAATTGCACTGCGTAGCAGCGAACAACTCCTGCTTGCTTTTGATGATTTAGAAGGCCGCAGCCGTAACTTTTACTATACCCTCGAACATTGCGATGCTGAATGGAACGCCTCGCGCCTGTCGCCTGCCGAGTACCTGCAAGGCTTTATGAAAGACCGCATTATGGATTATAGCTACTCGAGCGGTACCATGCAAAAGTATATTCATTATGAGGTTAAGCTGCCAAACCAAAACATGGCGCCCAAGTTGGCGGGGAATTACCTATTAAAGGTTTATGAAGACAGCGACCAGAGCCGCCTCATTATTACCCGCCGTGTATATGTAGCCGGCTCGGCCGTTGGGGTGGCTGCCGAGCTCGTTCCTTCGAACAACGTGCAGGCACGGGCAAGCAATCAAAAACTCAACTTTCAGGTTAATTATGGCGGGCTAAATGTGCAAAACCCGTATAACGATATTAAGGTACTGGTTATGCAAAACGGCCGCCCCGAAACAGCACAACTGAACACCCGCCCCACTTTTGTACGCAACGGTCAGCTCATTTACAACGACTTTAACAGCAACGACTTTTCCGGTGGAAATGAGTTCAGGCACTTTGATATGCGTACGTTAAAGCTATACTCGGAGCGGGTAGTCCGCATTTTGAAAGACACGGCCAATGCCGTTTTACTTTTGGGCGATGAAAGCCGCAACCGCAACGCCTACTTGCTGGAATACGATAATGACGGCAACTTCTTCATTATAAACCAGGACGGCCGCGATGCCCGCACCGATGGCGATTATGCTTACGTTTATTTTAACCTTCTCCCCCCTAACGGCGCGAAAGACAACATCTATATCACCGGAAAATTTAATAACTACGAGCTTACGAATGCCAGCAAACTTACTTTTGATGCCCAGCGAAACCGCTATACGGCCATCATTAAACTAAAGCAAGGCGTATATGATTATCAATACACTTCGCTCAACCCCGCAACTAACAAACCCGACAGCACACCTATTGAAGGCAGCTATTTTGAAACCGAAAACGAGTACCAGCTATTAGTTTACTACCGCCCACCCGGCTCAAGGTGGGAAGAGTTGGTGGGTTTTAAGTTGGTGTCTACAAAATAGAGGCAATATTCAAGATTTGATACCGTCAAAAAATTGACTTCGCTTAGTTCCATGTTTTCACTTCTTTTCTTGGCTCTTGTTTCTCGGCTCTTGTCTCTGGAAGCTAAAAACCTATCTTTGTAAATATGCAAGCCAAAAACCCAAAGGACTCTTTAGTGATAATGAATGAACTGGTATTACCCAATGATACCAATATGATGCACAACCTTATGGGTGGCCGCTTGCTGTACTGGATGGATATTGCAGCAGCGATGAGCGCACAAAAACACAGCAACCGCCTGGTTGTAACTGCTTCGGTTGATAACGTATCTTTTCAAAAAGGTATTAGCCTGGGCGATGCTGTAACCATTGAAGCGAGGGTAACCCGCGCATTTAACAAATCAATGGAAGTACGTTTGGATGTTTGGGCGCAAAATATTCCATCGGGAACCAAAGAAAAAAGTAACGAAGCCTACTATACCTTTGTTGCGCTTGACGAGGCCGGCAAACCTGTTGCCGTACCTGAAATTGCACCAGAGACAGAGGACGACCATATTATGTACAGTGGTGCATTGCGCCGCAGGCAGCTGCGCCTTATACTCAGCGGCCGAATGGAACCAAGCGATGCTACCGAATTGAAAGCGCTGTTTATGGCCGCCAAGCATGATGTTTAAACATTTGCTACAGCATTAAACTTATGCGACATAGCGTCGTCATACTCACATGAAACCTTTACAACTTATTATCACAACAATTGCCTTGCTTTGCACAGTTGCGGCGAAGGCCCAAACACCCGTTCAGCTTATTGGGCGTTACAACCTGGGTGTTGGTATACAGTATAACAATTTATATTACGGCGAAGATATTATTCCTTATAGTCCGGGTGGTGGTATGGGTATTGAAGCCGGCATAAGGGTTATGCCTTCTGCACATTTGGAGCCCTACGCCACTATTGGCTTTCAGCAAAACATCGCCATAAGAATGACCGACGGAGACGATTATTGGGACAATGAAAGCTATTTTACTTTTAACCGTACCACGTTTAACGCAGGTTTAGTTTATAAATTTCCGCTTTTTAACACCACAGATAAAATTGTGCGCATTGGCGGCGGAGTAAACTTTAGTATACCGGGACGGGCGGCATTTAAAGAAGATAATCAAAAATTACCATCAATAAGCTATAAAATGGCCCGCGGGTTCAACCTGGAAGCGTCATATGTTGCTTATGCTGATAGACGGGTAACCGTTGAACCTGGTTTACGCTACCGACAAATTAAATTTAACCCTGCAGGTAACCGGATGGTACCAGATAATATGAATCCGGCTCAAGCATCGGGGTTCGACTTGTCGGTAATTATAGGATTGAATCTATAATACACTACGCCAAATCAATTAACTGGCGTGTGCTTTGATGACGAGAACTGCCTTGTATGAAAAGCTACTTCAACATCAATCATCATACGATGCGGCATTGTTTAACTCACTTTAAACAATGCCACGTTATGCATAATAGATTTGGACTGTTGCTGTTATCTCAGCAAATCAATAATGCCCTCTGATTGATTCTTTGATATCCTGATCATAGAGCAGCCTTAGTTGCTGATGGGTTTCACTTGACAAAGGCGCAAGTTGCGAAGCCTCAACGTTGCTGTTTACCTGGCTAATTTTTGATGCTCCCGGAATTACAGTGGTAACTTCCGGATGATCAAGTATCCAACGTATAGCCCATTGTGCCATCCGATCGTCGGGCATTAGCAACTTAATTTTTCCGGCAAAATCTAAACCTTGTTTAAACTCAATGCCTGAGAAAGTTTCGCCCGCGTTGAAGGCTTCACCGTTGGCGTTAAAGTTACGGTGATCATTAGACGAGAATTGTGTATCAGCACTAAATTTACCGCTTAATAAACCACTGGCTAAGGGCACGCGTACAATCAGCGCAACACCCTTTTCTCTGGCTTTGGCAAAAATTTCATCAGCCACATGCTGGCGAAATAGATTAAATATAATTTGCAACGAAGCTAAGCCCTCCTGCTCCAGGCAAATCAACGCTTCCTCTGTTGTTTCAACACTGGCGCCAAAGTAACGAATAAGCCCATCCTGTTGCAGTTGGCGCAAATTGTCAAACACATCACCTTTACGCATCTCCTCAGTAGGAATGCAATGCAGTTGTTGCAAAAATAGCTGTGATAGGCCCAAATGCTGTAACGAAGCTTCGGTATGTTGTTTCATTGCAGCATAGCTAAAGTTTTGAGGCCAACCATTTCCGGCGTCACCCCGGCGACCAAGTTTAGTAGCTATGAAAATGTCTTTGCTTACCGTTTTTAAAAATCGCCCAATCACCGCTTCGCTCACTCCCATTCCATACACGTCGGCAGTGTCAATGAAATTGCCACCAGCTTGAATATAAGCATTTAAAATACTCAGCGCTTCATCTTCATTTATAGCCCCCCAATCGGCACTACCAAGCTGCCATGTGCCCAAACCAACTTCGGCAATAGGTGTATCTTTAAATAATCTGTAATTCATGTTGTTCAGATTTTGCAGCAGTGTTAAACCAATATTTTAGCTGCCAAGTTCTACAATACGGTCAAACTCCTCAGCTTTTAACGGCATAACCGATAAACGACCCTGCCGTACCAGTGATATGTCTTTCAAACGCTCATCAGCCTTAATTTGCTCCAAAGTAACTGGCGTTTTCAACGCTTCTACAGGCGATAAGTCTACCACAACCCAGTTTTTATCATCAGTAGTTGGGTCCTGATAAGCCTCTTTCATTACTTTCGCAATACCCACAACCTCTTTACCCTCATTACTATGATAAAACAACACCAAATCGCCCTCCTTCATCTCACGTAAATTATTACGTGCCTGGTAGTTGCGTACACCATCCCAAAAGGTGCGCTTGTCTTCATTGAATTTTTGCCAGGAATATTTAAAGGGTTCGGATTTGACGAGCCAGTAGTTCATAAATATGTGCTTTTGTATTTTTAAACGCGGTTTTTGCAACTTAAACACCTCAAAGGTGACAAAATGTGGTGACAAATTAAAATTTAAAACTGTCACTGATGAAAAAGCAAAAGCAGTCACTGCTTATACACATATAACAGAGTACGAGTTCCATCTATGCATTCCCGAAACTGTTTAGATAGATTAGTACCGGGAAGAACCGTTTGATGAAGAATATACAGGCTGGACACTTATGAGTGATCACGAAATGCGGGAGTATGTTGACTTTCCACAAGTCTTTTCTCGATGTACTCTAACACCATTTGTTGACTATCAACTGTAATAACCGCTTGCAATAGTTTGTTATAACATATTGTGAACGGAAAAGTCATGTTATGAGATGGTTTGTCTAATGGTGTTTTCTCCAAAATTTACCAATCGCTTAATTATACAGAATATACAAAAAATAGGAAAGATGAGAATCCAGTACAAGACTTAAAAATAGGAATCACCCTCTATGCTGCCTCAACATAATACCAACGATTACCTAGTTCCTTTTGCTTGTAAACATCTCCAAACATTTCTTTGATACAAAAAGAAGCGTTCCCTTTACGAATGTGAACAAAACCGCTTCTTCCTTCAGGCATACCTCTGAAAGTAAAAAAGAGTACCGCTTGGTTCAACGACTTGTCAAGTACATCCACTTCGCCACCTCCTACTGACAGAGAGCTATACTTTCCGGGGAGTTTATATAAGCTACTTCCTGGATCTAACGGACCTGTCACAGCTATATTTGAGGCTACCTGATAATCATCTTTGTAAACTACAAATGCCATGCGGTTCCTGATATAGTTGAGGGGGAGCATTATCACTAAGATGAGACAGATAATGTTCAAGCCAAAAGGAAGGAAAGAAAAACGATAAATTTCACCTTGCCTTATCCAGAATACGGTACTTGTTACCAATACTATCAGAAAGGCCGCAATAATGAAAAGCTGAAAAAAGCCATAAATCATCCACAGATCACTCCATAGCTTTTGGCTATACATAACAGATATAAATAAAAATATAGAAGCGAAAAACGATAATTTGAAAGTAAGTGTTCGAAAGGTTTTTTTCATCGGGGTCAGGCTTTAGGACATATATGAGATTGCTTTACATTGTTGCAGGAAGCACAAATTTTGTTAGGTAATCTTACGCCCTCCGGCTTTGAAATATCAAGCTTGTACTCAGCCTAAATCTTTATAGGTCAATAATTAAATGCACATCTTCTTTGAACCTATGGCATAAGTTCTATTGTATAAACGTGTGAATCTAAGACAATGCAGACTTGCCAATGTTAACTTTTAAAGATACAGTCGGACACATCTTTTGCCAGTCAATCCACACACTTCAAATTTCAAACTCCTTCTATAAAACTTAAATTTTAAAGTTTAAAATTGACAAATTAGCGCTAACGAATGTGGTCGAGATCATGATCTGAAATAACACATTATGTATGCTTATTGTGCAAGCCGATTTGATTGCTGAATAACTTACAAATTAAATTGTCTAAATAAGGAGCAATTGCATTAGTTAAGCCAATTGTCATAATGAATAAGAGCGCACCATTTAATTGAAATCCAAAGGTAGCGCTTGCCGGAATTATCCAAATTGCCGATGATAGAACTAAGCATAATAAAGCCAACATTAATGTTGGCTTACGTTTGATAAACGAAGTTATTATTAAATAGATGCTATAGGTAATTAGCGTTGCGAGAAGTGCTAAGCCAAGATCCAAGGAATATCTATTTATGTTATACGTGTCATTTATGAGGATTGGATATAAAACATAAGCGAGCGTCCCACCAATGAATGATATTAAAACTAGCACAATAAAGTATTTCAGTATTGACATATATAAGTTAATTGTTATTAACCAAGCTTTTGTTTAACGTGGCCAGATCAATCTCGCCTAGTAAATATTTTTGTATATGGCTCCAATTAGTTCTAACGATTGTGCTGTGATTTCTGTAAAAAGGATGCCTTGCCGCCATATGTGTTTTATATAGGTTACCAATTCTGTCTGCATTTGAGACCACATTCATCAGCTGAATCAAACCTATCTAAATCCATCAGAACTGCATACATCCAGTCGTTGGTTCTGTCGACACCCATAGTATAGAACTTGTTTCCATCTGGACGAGTTCATCAGCGTAGATACCAAACTTTCTGTCTCCGGCACGCACAAAATCCTAAAGGTGCGTTTATCCTTGTTAAATTTTTGCCAGGGAGTATTTAAAGGGTTCAAATCTGATAGCCAGTATTGCATAAAGAAACATTCCCAAAGCTCGTTTAAAGATTATTTTATCTGTTAAACACATTAAAGGTGAAAAAATGTGGTGACAAATTAAAATTTAACCTTAGGTATAAGCTTTTCAATTTAAAAGTATTGCATATTCAGCGAACACATTTTCGTGTATAAATTTGGCAAGAAGGTTTTAATTTATTAAGCGTTATATTTTAAATGCTATACTTACCTTGAGTTTATTTAATAAGCAAACTTTAAACCTTTTTGCTTGAATACTAATTACGCTTGAATGAAAGCCTATTTGAAATTGAATCTCTTACCGTTGTTGCTTCTTTGTATGGCAGCATGTACCAATAATGGTAAGCCAAACAACGAAACAGCACAACCATTATTAGATAAGGCAGACACAGCAATTGCTTACCCGGATGTAGCTACGGGAGATACTACAGTAGCTGCGCCAGTAAAAGCTGATAAGCTGATTGATTTATTCCCTGAAGGTGTTGAAATTAATTTCACTCCGGACGATGTAAAAAGTAACGACCCAAAATACAGTACGTTCAGGCAAAAACTTGCGCAGTTTGAAAACAAACATAACGTTAATGACACCCTAGACGCGCAGGAGCTTATAGGCTTGGTAAATAATGAAGTGTTTAGCAACACCGAAACCTTTGTTAACAGCAAGTGGCTGAAGTATTTTTTGAACAGGTACAAGTTTAATATTGCCGACCTATCGCCCGTAGTTGATGTAGCCATAAAACAAGAGGATTATGAAGCGATTAAGAATATTTTAAAACATGGATTTATTGTTGACACCCGTCAGATTGAACTGGCTACGGAAGTTAAGGAAAATGCAAGCCAGCTAATTAAATACAATAAGCAAAACAAGGGATTGGATGAGGCCGGTGATCCTACTTTTTATGAAAGTAAGTATTCAAGGATTGATGAAATTATGCAGTTGCTTCTTGCTTCGTATAATGCTAATTCAATTTACGACAGTGATGGCTTCACCAATCTCAGACAAGCAAAAAGCAGCAGTTCGACAATCATACAAAGGATAAAAACCGGATCACATATAAAAGTGCTTGATAATACTAATAATTGGTTTCAAGTTGAATTACCGACAGGTCAAAAAGGCTATGTTCATCATAGTAAAATCAGATCAATATAATAACTGAACTTAGTGATTCGACAAGATTATCCAGGATCGTGAATTTTAATTATACACCTACGCATCAAAAGTTATTCAATCAATGCTGTCATTAAAGTTATATACAAAAATTGCTTTGCTCAGCTTATTGCCACTAACTTCACTCAAGGGACAGGAGATACTACATCAAGACATTGTGTACTTACCCGAATCTGGAATTGATTTTAGCAGCTTAATAAGTAAATTTAAAGGCAGAGTAATATACTTAGACATTTGGGCCACCTGGTGTATGCCTTGTAGAAAAGAATTAACCTTAAAGCAGGACATTAAGGCATTTGCCGACTTTGCCAGAAAGAACAACGTAGTCGTCCTTTACATTTGTTGCGATAAAAATGGCAATATGTGGAAGAACTTTATTGAGACAAATGAAATGTATGGCTACCACATTCTTGCCAATCAACAAATTAACAACACGTTGCATACAACGTTTTCCGTTCAAAGAGGCAGCCACGGTAAACGTAAATTACAAAGGGCATTTTTCCTGCCCCGGCATATCATCATCGACCAATCTGGAACAGTAAGAGATAGTTCGGCACAAAGACAGGGCACTGCATTGGTTTACCGCCAAATAGAAGAAATATTAAAGAATTAAGCAGCTCATATCCATTTCAAAACAACCAAACATAAGCCTAAAATTTGGGGGTCTTCCTTTATTATTTGCTTAATTCAGATCAATTATAACTTACAGCAAATCAATTATGTTGCTTCAAAAACCAAGGTTGATTGTCCATTAATTTACTTTGTTATAGCTTCATCTAACAACTTGTAAAGTAAACCGCTTTGACCCGGACTCGGACAGTTGTTACTTTTAATTACTCCGTTGGCATCAATTAAAAAATAGTGCGGTATGGCAGTTACGTTAAAAGCCTTCACCATAGGGTGCTTTGTCCAGCCGGGAGCAATCAAATTTACGCCTTGTAAATTCAAATCTTTTAAACTTGCTTTCCATGTTTTTTCATCAGTGTCAACACAAACGTTTACAAAAACAATGTCTTTATCCTTGTATCTTTCGTGCAATGCAGGTACGCTGTTTTTGATTTCACTTATACATGGACCACAATTAACACCCCAAAAGTCAATGTAAACAACTTTACCTTTAAATTTACTCAATGACACCATGCGGCCATTCTCATCTTTAAGCATAAAAGATGGCGCAGGGGTACCCGGTTTAAGTCGTTGCACGTTTTGATAAAATTGCTTCAGCGTATCTGCATACATTGGCGTTTTTACTTTGGTAATAAAGTCTTTGTATACTTCAACGCACTCATCAAATGGATGATTATTAAAGCTCCAAAAAATGCTTTGGGTGCAATACCAATCACGAATTTCAAGTATTGAAAGTGAATATAATCCTGTAACGTATGTCCGCCAGGCATATTTATATTGCTGTAATTTATTATCACTATTTTCGGCAACTGTATTGGTACTTGTATACTTTATGGGTTGGAAGTATACTAAATATTTAAATAGAAAGTCACGATACTCATTGCTTAAGTTAAACCACTCTTCCGACTCTGTTGCATAGGCTTGCCGTTGGGTAGTTATAAGTAGAAAGTTAGTGAACTTACTTGGCTTATTTATATATAATTCATACCGCGGAAGCAACTTAGCATTAATCATTAAATCTGCATACCTAAAATGAATGTCGGTTGATATTTTATCGTATCCTTCAGCAACACCATCTTTAACAAGCATTTGAATTTCTTCGTTATACGAGTCATTTAAAGCTGTAAATTTTGCAGAATCAGTTAAACGCTTGTTGTATAAAACAGGCCGTAGCTGAGCGAGGTGTTGAGCAAACACGCTGTCAATCACTGACAGTTTTTTAAAAGCGCGCACTCTTACCTTATTTAACGATGTGATAGAAAAGCTTTCAGCTGCTTTATTCGCATCCCAGTTTACGTTTATAGTATCGTTCTTTTTAACAAAAATCCTACGTTGTACAGGCATCAACAGCAGATCCATTGCATCCCCTTCTACTTTAATCCTTTTTGTAAAATTTCCTTGTTTATCAATGGTCACCGAAACAAGCATGGATCTCAAAATCCCTTGCTGATAAAACTCCCAGAAGTTTTCCTTGTGATTCTCGACATGACCTTTAATAATAGCGTATTCAGATTTTACGGCTACAGGTTTCTGGGCCATCGAGGTAAAGCAAAGCACCGCTAGCATAAGTGCAGCTAAGAACTTAAATTGTGATACCATAATAGGTTTAAAGGATGATAGGTTTAACAGGGCTAAGTTAAAAATTTGATGCTCACTTTAAACTTCGCCTATATGATTAATGCATAATTGCAATTTAAGCCTGAACTTAAACGTTCTTGCTTAATGATTTTTCAAAAAGGCATCGCAAGGCTTAGATAAAGGTATATATACTTAAAGTTAAAAACAGGTATAACTACCTGAAAATACGAAGTGTTTTCTTTCCATCTTTGAAGTGCGTACAAAATGTATGCACTATTAACTGACCTATACCTTGAAGATCTACTTATTTCTACTACCCTTTCTTTTTATGGGATTGCATGCCAATGCGCAAGTGATAACACCAAAGGAGCGCATGATATGGAATGGCTTTGTTGATTACTTAGCTATAAAGAAGTTTAAAGGCTCTGCTGAGCTTGATAAACCACCTCGCGAAAAATCTGTTCAATTATGGAAAGACTACTGCAAAGCAATTAACTTAAAGCTCGACTATCATGAATTCGTGAGCCATGTTCAGCGTAACATTATAGCTTACCGTAAGTATGCATGGCAGAAAATAAAAGATGGCAAGGCAACCTTTAACGGCACTGAAGCCGACTTTATGCCCGGCTTAAGTACCGTTGATGGGTGGGCGGGCTCGCGTACCACCACTTACAAGTTCCCTCCCGATAGTTTAACGGTTGGCTTAACCGGCGAAAAGATTGCAGGCTTTAAAAACGGCGTGTACACTGAGCTTGGTAAAGACTCATTACTATTACTAATCAACAGTAACCGGTTACATTAATTTAACCGGTTACCTTCTTCTGTCTAAAGCAACCAACGCAATGCCGCCAACAAGCAAAATACCACCGGCATAAGGCGGCCAGTTTACAGACTTCTCCTTTTCTGCTGATACCTGTATAGGACCTGCATCAATAACTTTTTCCTTTTTTGTGTAGGTAAATCCTGTCCAAATTAGCATAACCACACCAAGTATGATAAATGCAATGCCAAGTATCTTCATAATTGTATATAATTAATTTAGCCTCATTTTTGTTTTGCGGTACGCAATGCTCGTTCCAAGCGTACGTAGCTGGTAGTTGCCTTAACGAAAACTATATGGTACCTACATTGGTTATAAAAGGGTTAACTAAAATCAACTTATGGCCGAATTAAAAGTACAACCCAAGCGCCGCACCCCATGGTGGCTGTGGCTTATTCTGTTAATAATTACACTTTGCTTTTTATTCTTTTTTATGCGCGGATGCGGTAATCAAGCTGGTTTGCGTGAACCTGCCGTTACAGATACCACTACTAACACATTAAATTAACCTTACAGTGAAGTGGTGCATTCACTTTACTATAAGTATATAAATAAGAAAACACAATGGAAGAAAACGAGTATAGCCGCCTGGAAGAGCTTACAGGCAGCGACTTTGAAATAGCCGACGGGCAACCCGACATTAAAGGGTGGGACGTAAAGAACGAACAGGGTGAGGTAATTGGTGATGTTGAAGAACTGTTATTTAACCCGCAAACACAAAAGGTTAGATATATAATTGTTGATACCGATGCCAACGACCTTAAACTTGAGGCCCGCAAAATATTAATACCAATAGGCGTTGTAGAACTGCACGAAGATGACGACTTTGTGGTTGTGCCTCAAATAGAGGTTAACCATATTGTTGGCCTGCCATCATACGTAAAAGGCGAATTAACGGCCGAACATGAACAGCATATACGCAGCATGTTTTCGAGCCTTGGTGCAGCAGGTATGGGTATTGGAGCAGTTACCGCCCAACCAACAGAAAACTTTTACGAGCACGAACAATTTAATCAGAACCGCATTTACAACCGCCGCCGTCCTGAAAATAATCCGGAACGCCTGTTACCTGAAGAGGGTACACGTGAAGATGAAACCGATAACCGCGACATATTTTAATATCGTTTACTAGCATAAAGAAGAAAAGGCTTTCAGTGAAATGAAAGCCTTTTCTTTTGGAGTTATTGGTAAGATCTCACAAAGCAAAAGGCATCCCTGTTGAGATGCCTTTGCTTAAAATTTATTATTGATTGAGCCTAGTCAGCTTTGCGTCCGAAAACCGAGAAGCTTACATAGCGCTTTGGATGAGCTTTAAGATCGATGAACAAGTTATTGAGGTTTTCAGATGCAGAGTTTAAGTTGTTATACATCTTATCGTCATTCATTAATAAACCTAATGAACCTTTTCCACTGTTAATCTTAGCAACCGTTTGCTGCAAATCGGCCATGGTTTTGTTTGCGTTATCAAGGGTTTGCTTAATATTTGAGTTAGCCAAATCAGCACTAAGGCGTTCAAAGTTAGCCGTTGTGGAATTCAACTTTACGGTGCTGGCCTTTAAGCTGGCGGTAAGTGCTTCGGCGTTAGTCATTATACCGTTGATGTGACCTGTTTGGCCTGCTACCAGTCTATCAATTTTCTTGGTAGTACCTTCAAGGGTTTGCAATGAATTAGCTATGCTTAAAAAGCTGCGGTCAATATTACGCTGGAATTCAGGGTTAAGTATTTTGTTAACAGCCGAAAGGCTTGAATCAACCTTATCCATTAAAATTTCGGCCTTACGCTGTACCGGCTGCAGGCTTTGTGCCAAACTTCCTTGTATATCGGCACGCAAAGTATCCTGGTTTTCGGCAAATTCGCGGCTATTGCCCATTTCAAATACAATGGCCTTACTTCCTAATAAGTCAGTACTTTCAAGGCGGGCTATACTATTTGCCGGGATAGGATATTTTGGATCAATTTTAAATTCAACCACTGTAAAGCCGCTCTCGGTTTGCAAAGTCATGTTTGATACGTGACCAATTTGAAAACCGTTCACAAGCACCGGTTTCGATAGGGTTAATCCTTCAACGTTGCGGTATATGGCGTAAAATTTATTCGACGATGAAAAAACATCGTTTCCTTTGAGGTAACTGAAGCCTAATATTAATATAGTTACTCCAATTACGGTTAAGATACCAATTTTGGTTTCGTTAGATACTTTCAAGGTAGTTGCAATTAGTTTTTTATATAACGGTTATCTATGGTCTTTGTTCCAACTCGCTCTTATACTTCTTAACCGCCCGCACTATTGAATTGGTTATCTCTGCCTGTCCTTCTTCTGAATTTAAATACTCTTCCTCTTCGGGGTTGTTGATAAAACCCGTTTCAACCAGCAATGATGGCATTGCAGTATTGGCCAGTACTTGTACACCCTGTTCAATTACACCCAGGCTGTTCCTGTTATCAGTGTATACAAATTCATTATTAATCAATTTTGCCAGGTGTATACTTTGTTTACGATAAGTATCGCGCAAGGCATTAAGTACAATGGCCTGAGCCGGATCTATTTCTGCCGTTTTGGTTTTCGACATTTTTTCTTCCTCCTCAGCGTACTCATTCTCACGTATGGCGGCAACCTGTTCGTTTGATCTGCCAATGCGGTTAACCAGTATAAGCACTCCCTTACCTGAACGGTTTGGCACTGAAACTGTTTTTCCGTTAACTACTTTTCTTACGTTGGGCAACGAGTTGCAATGAAGAGAAATATAGATATTAGCCTTATTATCATTAGCCATAACCGCCCTCGAACCGTTGGCCACAAACACGTCTGAGGTACGCGTCATTAAAATATTAACATCTTTTAATTCTTTTTGCATGGCCTTCTGCAATTTTAGTGCAAGTGCCAGCGTTACATTTTTTTCCAACGAAAAACCTCCTGAAGCACCTGCTGCCCTGCCGCCATGGCCGGCATCAATTACGATGGTTTTTATCCTGAATCCACCGCCGGGGGGCACTGTGTCTTGCTTAATAGGAATTTTTGTTGTGAACGAAAAATTTATAGAACTAAGAAGTAATGCTAAGAAACCGTAAATGTATATGTTGAAAGCCTTATTTTTCATTATTTTTGAACGCCGTTAACTTTATCTGCAAAAATACTATTCATATTCAATTTTGAAATTCATCAGGTTTTTTTTTCTGTTTGCAAGTGTTTTGATAGTTAATGCAATAGCGGTTGCCCGGCATGGTAGCTGGCGCAAGCATGCTTTAACCGCCGACACTATCATGAAGCTTGACTCTGTTAAAGACAAGCGCTTACTACGTGTAAAAGACCGCAAGAACAACAAACGTTCTGCCGCTGCAGACACTACTAAAAAAGACACTCCTGCTGATACGACAAAAAAAAACAAAGGAGGTTTACAATCAGTTGTAAAATCTGTTGCTGATGACTCTACCTATACAGATGCTGACAAAAAAATCACTTATTTGTTTGGCAACGCCCGCGTTACTTATGAAGACTTTTCATTAGATGCCGATTTTATAAGGATTGACCAAAAGCAACATCTTATTTTTGCCCGTGGTACGCGTGATATGCGCACCGGCCGGTACATTAACCGCCCTATTGCTAAAAATGGCAATGAAAACCCGCTAACGGCCGACTCCATTATTTACAACTTCAAAACCAAGAAAGCTTATTCATACAACACATCAACCGAAAGCGATGGTAACTTTATTACCGGTGGAGAGGCAAAAAGGCTTAACGACACTGAAGTTGCCTACCACAATATTTTGTTCAGTACCTGTTCAATGCCATATCCGCACACGCATTTCGGCGTTGTCATAACTAAGGGTATCGGTGAAAAAAACCGTATAATATCAGGTCCGGCATATTTGGAAATTGCAGGTGTACCCTTGCCCATAGCTGTGCCGTTTGGCTTTTTTCCAAAACCTAACAGCAGGGCATCGGGCGTATTGCTGCCTTCGTTTGGTGAGGATGCCCGTTTAGGCTTCTTCCTGCGCAACTTTGGTTATTACTGGCCGGTAAATGATTATCTTGATCTTACCACCATGGCCAGCGTATACTCAAAAGGCTCCGTTGAAATTGGAACAACGGCACGCTACCTAAAGAGATATAAATACACCGGCAGTATGGCTTTAAACTTCGGTTCGCACAACTACGGCGTTAAAGGTGATCCTTCTGTAAGGGACTATAACATACAATGGACGCACTCTCAGGACGCCAATGCCAACCCCGGTACAACATTCAGTGCATCGGTTAACGCAGCAACGTCAAGCTATTATGCCAATAACCCTGCAACTACCAACTACAATATACAGCAATTAACGCAAGCCAGTTTACGGTCGTCAATATCATATGCCCGCACCTTTCAGGGAACTCCTTTCAGTTTAAACGTCAGCTTAGGCCATAGTCAGGATATTGCCAACAAAACGGTAACGCTCGAGCTACCTACCTTCAATTTTAACATGACATCGTTAAGCCCGTTTGATTCTAAAAACAGAGTGGGCGAGCAAAAATGGTATCAGCGCCTTACGGTAAGCTATACCATGCAGGGTACCAATAAAATTAACGCCGTTCCCGAGTCGCAGCTGTTTACGCGCGAAACACTTACCCGCAGAATGCAAAACGGTATACAGCACCAAATTCCAATTGGTTTAAACCTTAACGTATTTAAATACTTTCAATTTAACACCAGCGCTAATTATAACGAACGTTGGTATTTTCAAACCATCCGTAAGCGTTATCCGCGGGGCGCAATTGGCAACAATGAACAGCCGCTTGTTGATACCGTTCAGGGCTTTTCACGCGCAGGCGAATATTCTCTCAATGGTGGCTTTTCAACCAAAGTTTATAACACCCTGCAATTTAAAGGCAACGGTGCTTTGCGTGCAATACGCCACGTAATGACACCTTCATTAAGCTTTAACTATCGCCCCGATTTTGGTGATCCGGCTTACGGCTATTTCCGCAGGGCTGTAAGTGATGCTGTTGTACCCTACCCTGCAACATCGCAGTTGTATTCAATTTATGAAAGGGCCGTATACGGCGGGCCAAGCGCAGGCAAATTTGCGGGTATAAGCTTTGCGTTAGATAATACTATAGAAGCAAAAATGCGCGCACGCAGCACCGACACCTCAGGTGCCGACCGTAAGGTGTCATTACTACAAGGTTTGAGCTTAAACACATCTTATAACTTTGCCGTTGACTCGTTCAGGCTATCTCCTATTTCACTTAATGCTCACACGGCTTTATTTAATCAAAAGGTAAGCGTAAGTATGAACGGTACGCTTGACCCTTACGTAACTGAAAGACGCGACTCGGTAAGTAACGGAGCGCTTGTACCCTACATACGCCGTATAGACCGGTACACTTTTCAAAACGGACGTTTTCCGGCGCTAACTAATTTATCGGCCTCTGTAAGTTTCAGCTTAAATTCACAAAGTAACAAACCTAAGCCACCAACCGGTCAAACCCTGCAAAACATGACGCCGCAACAGGCGCAGCAACTTGCCTTGCTAGACAGTGATCCAAGCCGTTACGTTGACTTTAATGTACCTTATAACGTAAGCGTAAATTTCAACTTTAACTACAGCAATACCTACGTTCAAAAAACTACATCAAGCACGGTTAGCTTAAACGGCGATGTAAACGTATCGCCAAAGTGGAAAGTGCAGTATACTACCAACTATGACTTTAAGGCCAAGCAGGTAGGTATTACACAGTTTTCTATTTATCGTGATTTGCACTGCTGGGACTTATCTTTTAGGTGGACACCTTTTGGTTTATATAAATCATTCAGTGTCGACCTGCGTGTGAAAGCCTCAATTTTGCAAGACCTCAAACTTTCCAAGCGGAAAGATTATTACAACAATTAATATGCTTGCAGAAATAATTACCATTGGCGATGAAATTCTCATAGGCCAGATTGTTGATACTAATTCGGCCTGGATGGCACAGGCACTGAACGCCATAGGAATAAGGATCAAACAAATTTCATCAGTAAGTGATGATCGTAACCACATACTCAATGCACTTAAAGAGGCGCAAGAGCGTGCTGATATAATATTGATTACCGGCGGACTGGGACCCACCAAAGACGATATTACCAAAAAAACACTGGCCGATTATTTTGGCGTTGACATGGTAGCCGATGAGGAGGCCTTGCAAAATGTGATACGGATATTTGCTAAGTATAATCGCCCGTTACTTGAGGTAAACCGGCAACAAGCCATGGTACCGGCTAATTGCGAGGTATTGAACAACCATAACGGTACCGCACCCGGTATGTGGTTTGAGCATAGCGGAAAGATCATAGTATCAATGCCAGGTGTTCCTCATGAAATGATGTACATGGTAGAACATCAGGTAATACCAAAGCTGAAGCAGGCATTTAAACTGCCCTTTATTATACATAAAACATTGCTTACCGTAGGCGAAGGCGAATCATTTTTAGCTGAACGCATTGCTGACATTGAGGATAGCCTGCCACCATACATTAAATTAGCTTATTTACCTAAGCTTGGTCAGGTACGTTTAAGATTAAGCGGTTACGCAGAAAACGAGCAATCACTCCAAAGCGAAATAGATGCCTTTGCGGCAAAGCTTACAGAACGCTTGGGTAATATAATTGCCGCTGCCGACGATATTCCTTTAGAGAAAGCTCTCATGAATCGCTTGGAGCAACAGGGTCAAACTGTATCAGTAGCCGAAAGCTGTACAGGAGGATACTTATCTCACCTGTTCACACAACACTCGGGCTCATCGGCAACTTTTTTGGGCGGTGCAGTATCGTACGCAAATGAGTTGAAGCAAGAAATACTCGGGGTTAGCGCACAAACGTTAGCGGCATACGGAGCTGTAAGTGAGCAAACTGCTACAGAAATGGTGCGGGGTGCCCTTTCAAAATTCAAATCGGACTATTCCATTGCTATAACCGGTATTGCCGGCCCAACCGGAGGCACTGATAATAAACCTGTTGGCACCGTTTGGATTGGTGTTGCCGGATTGGGTGAGTGCGTGGTACGCAAGTTTCAATTTGGTAACAAGCGTCAGCAAAATATAGAACGTGCTGCCATTAGTGCCCTGGGTATGCTTAATACTTTGCTTACGGCCCCTAAAACTGAAGATAAATAAGTATTTTAGCAGCCGATCAATTGTTAATGTTAAGATATGGCTAAATACCAGCTGCTACTTCCAAAAATGGGCGAAAGTGTCGCCGAAGCAACAGTAATCAACTGGCTTAAAAATCCGGGAGATAAAGTTGAGGCGGATGATACTGTAGTTGAAATTGCTACAGATAAAGTTGACTCTGAAGTTCCATCACCCGTTAGCGGCACATTGGTTGAACACTTGTTTAAAAAAGATGAGATAGCGCAGGTTGGTGATGTGATTGCCATAATTGAAATTGATGGTGAAGCAGATGAGCCTGCAAAGCAAGCGGAAAATCTTGAGGAAATTGAATCTACTCCTGAACAACCAATGGCTTCACAACAAGCTGTAGCGAATGAGGAAGTACCTGTTGTAACCGCCGAGTCATCTACTGAACCAGAATTTACTGATAATATACCGGGTTTAGAGCAATTACCTGAATTTGATACGTACCCAAAACAAGCAGTACAGTCGGGCGGCTTAAAGTTTTATTCGCCGCTTGTACGTAATATAGCAACTCAAGAGAATATCACTCAGCAGGAACTGGATAGCATCCCGGGCACGGGCGCTGATGGAAGAGTAACCAAAGATGATCTTATGGCCTTCCTTGAAACCCGTGGTACAGCACCGGCTAAGGAAGAAGTGCGTGAGGTTACAAAAACAGCTACCGCTACGGTGAAATTACCGCCGCCACCTTTAACGCCAAATCCTGCTTACCGTACCTCTGCCGGTGACGAAATTATAGAGATGGATAGAATGCGTCAACTGATATCCAATCATATGACATCAAGCATTCAGACTTCGGCACATGTAACATCTTTTGTTGAGGCCGATGTTACCAACCTGGTTTACTGGCGCGAAAAAAATAAAGCGAAATTCGAGGCTCGCGAAGGCGAAAAAATAACCTTCACCCCTATATTTATTGAAGCAGTTGCGCGCGCCATTGTTGATATGCCGATGATTAATGTATCAGTAAATGGTACGCAGATTATCAAGAAGAAAGACATCAATATTGGTATGGCTACTGCCCTGCCTAACGGTAACTTGATTGTACCTGTTATACGCCGTGCCGATGGCTTAAATTTAACCGGCTTAGTAAAAACCGTTAATGATTTGGCTGGCCGGGCACGTAACAACAAACTCCGCCCCGATGATGCTGCTGACGGCACCTTTACCGTAACCAACATTGGCATGTTTGGAAATATCATGGGCACTCCAATTATCAATCAGCCCCAGGTAGCCATACTTGCTATAGGCACCATAAAAAAGAAACCAGCGGTATTGGAAACATCAACAGGTGATGTTATTGCTATCCGTCACATGATGTACTTGTCTTTATCCTACGATCACCGCGTTGTCGACGGCTCATTAGGAGGATCATTTGTAAAGCGTGTAGCTGATTATCTTGAAAATTGGGATATGAATAGGGAGATTTAAGTTAGCAGAAAGTTAATTAGCCTTTAAAAAAGGGCTGATACTCCGGTACAGCTTATACCATAGAGGTTGTTACTTTTTGTTTTGACACAAAAAGTAACAAAGAGTCTTTTGAAACAAACATTTGCACCTTTTCTCTTGGTTCTTCACTCTATTCCCTATGCCAAGTCCTCTCCTACTTCAAAAGTGCTGCCTTCAATAGCCAGCTCGGTGGACGGAAACACGCCACGTGCCTCATCCAGCAAATCGGTTAAGCTTTTGTAACGCGCCGAAAAATGACCGATAAGAAGATTTTTAGCGCCGGTTTGTAATGCAACCTGCCCGGCTTGCCACGCTGTTGTATGGAAGGTTTTATTTGCACGATCGAGCATGTTATGTAAAAATGTCGCTTCGTGATACAAGAGATCGGCGTTTTGTATTTGCTCAAAATAACGCTCATTGTAAATAGTATCTGAACAATAGGCGTAGCATTTGGGCTGGTCTGAATCAACCGTTAATTCATGGTTGCGATAAAGCTTTCCATCCGGTGCCCGGTAGTCTTCCCCACGTTTAAGTAATGGAAAATGTTCAACGGGAATATTAAGGGCTTCAGCCTTTTCTTTAATAATTTTACGCAGTCGCTTTTTTTGCCTGAACAGAAAGCCGGTAGTAGCAATACGATGGTCGAGCGGTATCGTTTCCACTACCACGTCCTGATTATCCAAAATAATCTGTGGCTGCAAGGCATCCGTTGCTACAAACTCAATATTATAGTTTAATACAGTTTCAGAGTATTTGAACTGAAGATTGATAATTTCGAGCAACGGCGCAGGACCATACAATTTTAACGGCTTTACACGCCCGTTTAAATGCATGGATGATACTAAACCAATAAGTCCTAAGTAATGGTCGCCGTGGAGGTGGCTGATGAATATATGATCAATACGGCTGGCTTTAATCTCAAACCTCAGCATTTGCTGCTGTGTGCCTTCGCCACAATCTATCAGGTACAGGCGCTCATTAACATTGAGCACCTGCGCCGTAGGATTTCTATTAAAAATAGGTGTTGCTGAACTGCTTCCAAGTATGGTTACCTCAAACTTCATAAAGGGTAAACATACTAAAGGGCTATTTTGCTTCCTTTTTCAATTCTTTTTCTATCTCTTCCATAAATACATGGTCAATAGCCTCTTCAACAGTAGGTACAATGGTTAAAACATTGTCTAATTGTGATATGCTTATTAAACGTGCAACTGCATCATTTAAGCAGGTAAGTATAAAACTACCTTCAGCATTTTTACACAGACGGTGACCAACCAGCAAGCTGCTTAAGCCCGATGAATCGGCAAATTTAACCTGGCAAAGATCTAATATTATATTACGTTGACCCTCGGTGTTTATAAGGATCAGTTCAGACTTAAGTTGAGGTGTAATCAATGAATTCAGCTTTGACTCGTTCAGCTTAATCAAGACATACTTCTCATGCTTATCAACAGTGAATTTCATGTTAAAAGAATTATAGGGATAAAGATATAATTTATTTACGTATAAATAAAACTACAAAGAATTGAGCGAAAGGTTCACAGCGTCTTCCACACGCTTAAGCACCTCGCCATTTGCAGGTTTTACAAAAGTTTTTCCGGTTATTTGTTCGTATAGTTCAATATAGCGTTCTGATATAGACGTTACAATTTCAGGAGTCATTTCAGGTACCGATTGCCCCTCCTTGCCTTGAAAGCCATTTTCAATCAACCATTTTCTAACAAACTCTTTACTCAGTTGTTTTTGTGGCTCATTGGTTGCCTGCCGCTCAGCATAACCATCGCTGTAAAAGTAACGGGATGAATCAGGCGTGTGAATTTCATCTATCAGGTAAATTTTACCATCAGCTTTACCAAATTCGTATTTGGTATCAACCAAAATCAGTCCGCGCTCGGCTGCTATTTGTGTTCCGCGGGCGTATAACGCACGGGTGTACTGCTCCAGTTGTAAGTAGTCTTCTTCGCTTACAATACCTTTAGCAAGTATATCCTCACGTGAAATATCTTCATCATGGCCTACTGATGCCTTGGTTGTTGGCGTAATGATTGGTTCAGGCAGTTTATCATTTTCTTTTAAACCCTCAGGTAAAGCAACACCGCATAAGGTGCGTTTGCCGGCAGCGTACTCACGCGCGGCATGACCGGCTAAGTAACCGCGAATTACCATCTCTACCTTAAAAGGCTCACACATACGGCCAATGGTAACACTTGGGTCAGGCACGGTAACTACCCAGTTAGGTACAATATCGGCAGTGGCTTCCAAAAAAGTTGCCGCTATTTGGTTTAGTACTTGTCCTTTGTAAGGTATAGCTTCGGGCAGTACTACATCAAAAGCCGATATACGATCAGATACCACCATAACAAGGTACTTATCTTGAATGGTATATACATCGCGTACCTTACCTTTATAAAAAGCCGTTTGGCCCGGAAAATTAAATTGTGTTTGTTTTATTGCCTCCATGGAGTAGAATCAAGAATATAGAATCAGGAATACAGACTGCGAAGTTAATAGAAAAGAATCAAGAGTACAGAATCAAGACAGGAGTTTTGCTTAGTCTGTATTCTTGACTCTATACTCTTGAATCTCTCCTTACTGTATATCCCCGTAAGCTTCCAAAATACGTTTTACCAGTTTGTGACGTACAACGTCTTCGCCGGTAAGGTATATAATATCAATGCCTTTAATGTCGGTTAAAATACGCAGTGCCGTATATAAGCCCGATTGCTGTTTTTTTGGTAAATCTATTTGGGTAACGTCGCCCGTTACAATGAATTTAGCCGAAGGGCCCATACGGGTTAAAAACATTTTAAGCTGCATATCGGTGGCGTTTTGCGCCTCATCCAATATTACAAAGCAATTATCAAGTGTACGGCCGCGCATAAATGCCAGCGGTGCAATCTCAATAGTGCGGTTTTCTAAATAGGTCTTTAATTTTTCGGGCGGAATCATGTCGTCCAGCGCATCATAAAGCGGGCGCAGGTATGGGTCAATCTTTTCTTTCAGGTCGCCGGGTAAAAAGCCAAGGTTCTCCCCTGCCTCCACAGCCGGGCGTGTAAGAATAATACGCTTGATTTCCTTGTTCTTCAAAGCTCTTACCGCCAGCGCTACAGCAGTATAAGTTTTACCCGTACCAGCCGGACCAATAGCAAACATAATATCGCTTTTGGTAATACTGTCAACCATACGACGCTGGTTAGCCGTACGGGCTTTAACCATAATACCGTTATGACCGAAAACAATTACCTCACCGGTACTGCCCGGCTTTTCGTTTTGACCGTCGGCAGGTTTAATCTCTAAATTCTTAGCACCAAGTATGCGTTCAAGATCGCTAATGCTAAGGTTGTCAAATTTTTCAACGTGCTGCAACAGGTACCCAAATTTTTCATTAAAAAGGGATAGTTCCTGCTCATCGCCCAAAACTTTTACCTCACTGCCTCGTGCAACTATCTTTAGCTTAGGGTATTGCTTTTTAATGATTTCAAAATGATCATTATTAGGCCCCCACAACACGGCAGGATTAATGTGTTCAATTGATATTTTAAGTTCGTTCAACAGAAATGAATTTTGTAGTTGCTGATTCGTTATGGTTAAATTTTTTGAATATTTGCACCTTGTTGATGCTTTTACAAGATTAGCAATAAATCTCATAAATACGAATGGCAATAATTACTTTAACAACTGACCTTGGCGATAAAGATATTTATCAGGCCGCGCTTAAAGGCAGTATTTTAAAGATATTGCCTGCCGTTACTATTGTTGATATTACGCATACTGTAGCCGCCTTTAATATTCAACAGGCGGGCTTTATTTTAAAGAACAGTTTTAATTATTTCCCCCCCGAAACGGTGCATCTGATTGGTATTGACACCGTTTTTAATGATGATACCAAGTTTTTAGCTGTTAAATACCAAAACCACTATTTTGTAGGAGCTGATAACGGCATTTTCTCGCTTATTTTTGATGATGAGCCTGAGGAGATTATGGAGATTAACATTTTGCAGGATTTAAAGTTTTTGCACTTCCCGCTGGCCGATATTTTTGTGAAGGCTGCCTGCCACCTTGCCGAAGGCAAGCCTATTGAAGATATTGGCGTGCCGGTTATGGGAGTTGAACGCAAAACCACCCTGCAACCTGCCGTAGAACGTAACCAGATACGTGGCATGGTAATTTATATTGACTCATTCCAAAACGTTATTACCAATATCACCAAAGACTTTTTTAACCGCGTGCAGGAAGGCAGGCGTTTTGTGCTCTACTTTAAACGCAACGAAACCATTACCCACCTCAGCTGGCATTATAATGAGGTACCGGAGGGCGAAAAGTTGTGCTTGTTTGGCATAAGCGACCATTTGGAAATTGCCATAAATAAAGGCAATGCAGCCGGCTTACTTGGCCTTAACCTGGGCGACAGCGTAATTATAGATTTTCAGTAACTTGCCAGCCTCATGAAAACATTTGTACTCGCCCTACTGGCTTGCCTAAACAGCTATGCACTTTTCGCACAAATCAACACCGACTCGGTAGTATATGAGCTTCAGCGTAAAAAAATAAATGGTATGCTGGACGAGCGTAGCCGGAAGTTTGGCGAATATGATGAAAGTTTGAGCAAACACACCGGCATATTTGGCCTGCAAACCAAAAAAGATATCCGCAGGAGCAACGAGATACTGATGGATATTACTGAAACAGACAATCAAATTTTCAAACAAATAAAAGTGCTGCTTGACTACCGCATGTTCGAACAAAAGCAGGTAGAAACCAAAAAGAATGAGGTTGAAACTACTAACCTTAACTACATGCGCACCATTAACCGCCTGCGCGAGCAAAATGCAAAGCTTATGCAGGAGGCCGATGAGCGAGAAAAGAGCATTGGTAAAGAACGCAATAAGTACATAATTGCCATTGCCGTTCTCATTATAACGTCAATTTTACTTGCGTTTACCCGTAAACGTACAGTTAAACCGTAAATTTACAGATTAATCAAAGTTTATCAGAGGATAACCGTATATGGCACGAGCACGACTGAATAGTGGGAACGCAGCAGAAAAAGAATTACCTAAAGCAAAATTAAATAAGCAAACCCTTAAAAGCGTTAGCAAGCTTTTAACTTATATAAAACCTTACCGTGGTAAGTTTATTGCCGGGTTGTTTTTCCTGTTTTTGTCAAGCCTTGTGGCGCTGGTGTTTCCTGCCATACTAGGAGCGCTTATTGATGCCGCGCAAGGTAATTACAAGTACAAATTTATGCCCCGCAGCATAAACGCCATTGCTATTGGTGGTTTTATCCTGTTGTTTGCTCAGGCTTGTGTATCGTTTTTCAGGGTGGTTTGGTTTGTGCAGGTGGCCGAGCGTTCACTGGCTGATATACGCCGCGATACTTACTTCAAATTGGTTACCCTGCCCATGAACTTTTTTGCCAACCGCCGTGTTGGGGAACTAAACAGCCGCATATCAGCAGATTTATCACAAATACAAGATACCCTTACCACCACCTTCGCCGAAATTATACGCCAGCTGGTACTATTAGCGGGCGGAGTAATTTTGCTGGTTGTGGTATCAATAAAACTTACGCTGGCCGTTTTGGCTGTATTACCGTTCCTTGTAGCATTTGCTGTAGTGTTTGGTAAATTCATAAGAAACCTGTCGCGCCAGGCGCAAGACAAATTAGCCGAATCAAACACCATTGTTGAAGAAACTTTGCAAGGCATTGCCAATGTAAAGGCATTTGTTAACGAGGCATTTGAGGCAGGCCGCTATGATAAAAACCTGCGAGATGTGGTTGGCATTGCTGTTAAAGGCGCCAAGTTCCGTGGCATTTTTGCATCCTTCATTGTGTTTTGCATGTTTGGTACGTTTGTAGGTGTTATATGGTATGGCTCTGTGCTGGTTAGCAACGGCGAAATGCACACCGGCGATTTAACAACCTTCATTATGTATTCAATCTTCGTTGGTGCAGCCATGGGTAGTTTCCCTGATTTATATGCCAACGTACAAAAAGCAGTAGGCGCAAGCGAACGGGTACTCGAAATTTTAAGTGAGGAGGGCGAGAACATATCCATCCGCGAGAGCGACAACGTTATAAAACAACATATTCAAGGAAATCTTACCTTCCAAAACATCAACTTTCATTACCCATCCCGTCCGGAAATTGAGGTATTGAAGGATGTGAGCATTGATGCACAGGCCGGGCAAAAGGTAGCTATTGTTGGGCCAAGCGGTTCGGGTAAATCTACCATGGCCTCGCTTATTTTACAATTTTATCATCCACAAAACGGTAGTATGTTGTTTGATGGCAAACCTGCTGCTGAATATGCGCTCACTGATATTCGCAACCAGGTAGCTATTGTTCCGCAGGATGTATTGTTATTTGGCGGCACCATTCGTGAAAACATTGCTTACGGTAAACGCTCAGCTACCAATGAAGAAATAATGCAAGCCGCAAAACGCGCCAATGCACATCAGTTTATTGAAGGTTTTCCTGAAGGGTATGATACTGTTGTAGGCGAGCGCGGCGTTAAATTATCGGGTGGTCAGCGTCAGCGTATTGCTATTGCACGGGCCTTGCTTAAAAATCCGTCAATACTTATTTTAGATGAAGCTACATCTTCGCTCGATTCAGAATCAGAGCGCTTGGTGCAAGAAGCGTTGGAGGAATTAATGAAAGGCCGTACATCAATCATTATTGCCCACCGACTGTCAACTATACGCGAAGCCGACAAAATTGTAGTGCTTGAAAAAGGCCGCATTATTGAAACCGGCACACACGAAGAACTGATAACCCGTGAGGAAGGCTTATATCGCTATTTGAGCCAGTTACAGTTTGATACAAGTGCTTAACGCTTGTAGTTCATAGTTGATAGTTCATGGTAAAAGAGTTGCATTTTGCTTTTCTCTTCTGCTATGAACTATGAACCATCAACTATGAACCAATTAAAAAACTAATCATGAAATTAACCATACACGGGGCTGCCCGTCAGGTTACCGGCAGCATGCATTTGCTGGAGGTTAACCGATATAAAATACTAATTGACTGCGGACTTGATTATGAGAAAGACCGCAGCGTTCAATCAAACGAAAACTTTCCGTTTAACCCATCAGATATTGATGTGGTTATACTAACTCATGCCCATATTGATCACTCTGGCAACCTGCCAACGTTAGTGCGTATGGGTTTTGATGGTCAAATATTGTGTACCCCTCCTACTGCCGAGTTAAGCGAGTTATTGCTGATGGATTCGGTAAATGTTTTCTTAAACAAGCAGCAAAAATCAGGCAGACACCGCCGTGGCCGCAACCATGGCCCACGCCCGCAACCGCTTTATTTGCAAAAGCATGTAATGGACACTACCGAGCGTTTTGTTACTATTGCCTTTAACAAACCGTTTCGTTTAAATGGCGATGTGGAGCTCACGTTTATACCTGTTGGCCACTTGCTAGGTGCAGCTGCCGTGGTTTTAAAGGTAAATGATAACGGGGAAGAAAAAACAATTGCTTTTACGGGCGATATCGGGCGTAAAAACTATCCTGTACTTGATGATCCGCAGCCACTACCAAAAGTTGACTATTTAGTGAGCGAATCTACCTATGGCGGTCGTTCGCATTCTAAAGGTGAAACTATTGAGCAGGTGTTGATAGATACCATTGAGAAAGCCTGTATTAAGGAATCGGGTCGGTTAATTATACCAGCATTTAGTATTGGACGTACACAGGCTTTGGTATACTCGCTCAATAAAATATTTAGTACAGGCAAATTACCGCCGGTAAAAGTGTTTGTTGATAGTCCGCTGGCATCAGCATCAACCAATGTTTTCCGTAAGCATCACGCCCTTTTAAACGCCGAAGCGCAGGATTTTTACCGCACCCAGGGTGATGAATTTGAGTTTGATAACTTGCACTACATTGAAAACCTAAAAGAGAGCCAGCAAATATCTAACTACTTTGAACCATGTATTATCATATCATCGGCAGGTATGTTAGAGGGTGGCCGTATACAAGATCATCTGTATAACAATATACAAAACTACTATTGTACCATACTATTTATTGGGTATTGTGCAAAAGGCACTTTAGGTTTCCGGTTATTGCGCGGCGACCCTGTTGTACATATTAAAGACCGTGATTTGGCAGTGTATGCCACTATAAAAAAAACCGACCTGTTCAGCGCGCATGGCGACCATGAGGATCTGGTTAGCACTGTAAGGCAACAAGCACCTCAAAATCTTAAAAAAGTATTTTTAGTACATGGCGAGGCCGAGAGCATGGTAGCTATGGCTAATGATTTACAACAAGACGGATATGAGGTAGTTATACCGGAAAAAGATTTAGCTTATGATTTGTAACGTGCTTAATTTTAAGCATATTTGATAAAAATCCTGAGTTTGTACCATCGACTTAAACCAATGCCTGTAAACAATTTAAAAGGCTTTTTTTACAAAGCTTTAGTTGCTGTATGTTTTTTATCATCATGTGATAAGGACGCTGATCCGGAAGTTATTAAAGTATCTTCAACAACAATTGCCGGTGGCGGTGGTACAACTAATCCAGGAGGAGGCACAACTAATCCTGGCGGAGGCACAACCAACCCTGGCGGAGGCACAACCAACCCTGGCGGAGGCACAACTAACCCTGGCGGTGGAACAACCAATCCAGGCGGAGGCACAACTAACCCTGGCGGTGGAACAACCAATCCAGGCGGAGGCACAACTAACCCTGGAGGAGGTACAACTACTAACCCGGGAACAATTAGCGGTTCGGGCGATGGAGGGGTAGCAATTGGAGGCGAAGGAACAATTGTTTTTAGTTTAAAAGGTAAAACTTATACTCTTACAAGTTCATCAAGTTACCTGTTAAACGGCATTTCTGCTTCTACATTTGGGTTTTCGTTAACTACTATAGGCGGTACGGCAGCAAACGGCAAGGGTATACTATTTCTTTTGGGCTCAATGGCTGATGCCACAGGTATTACCGATGCTTTAAACGCGAGCATTGTGTTTGAAGATGGCACCTCGTACACCATTGGCGGAGAAGGAAAAATAAACTTCAATACTTTTAGCCTTAACCAAACCAAGCTTACCTCAAAAGGCACTTTCGATGTAATTATGGTTAATGATGCTGATAAAAGTGATAAGATAAAAGTTGGCGGCTCGTTCAATGTGAAGTAGCAGCCACTATAATCTTATAAACAAACAAGGCCCGTACTATTTAAGCACGGGCCTTGTTTGTTATAAGTACTTAGGCTTTACTGAGCCAGCGTTTTAAAATGATTGATAATAAGCGTAGCCAATTCAACACCTATACGCTCCTGAGCTTCATTTGTTGAAGCGCCAATGTGCGGTGTTAAAGAAATTTTTGGATGAGTTAACAAATCAGTACGAGGGGTAGGCTCATTATCAAATACATCTAATCCGGCAAATGACAATTTACCGGTATTTAGTGCTTCTAATAGAGCATTTTCATCAACGGTACCACCGCGTGAACAATTAACTAAACCAGCACCTTTTTTCATCAATGCAAGCTCACGTTCGCCAATTACAGGTTCTTCGCTAAAAGGTACGTGTAATGATATAAAATCGCTTTGAGCAATCACCTCATCCTTGTCAGCATATTTTACCGGTATGGTAACATTTACGCCACCACCCAAAGTAATCTCTAACTCAGTTACTGATGGGTAAACATCAAAAGCCAGCACTTCCATGCCCAAACCATATGCAATTTTAGCAGTTTCGCGGCCTATACGACCAAAGCCCAATATGCCGATGGTTTTACCTCTTAGTTCAATACCCTTTGCGTATGCCTTCTTTAAATCGTTAAATTTAGATGATCCATCAACAGGCATTTTGCGGTTTGCATCCTGTAAAAAACGTACCCCGGTAAATAAGTGTGCAAATACTAATTCAGCTACTGAAGCCGAAGATGCAGCCGGCGTGTTGTGCACGGCAACGCCACGCTCAAGTGCGTATTCTACATCAATATTATCAACACCTACCCCGCCGCGGCCTATTAGCTTTAGGTTAGGGCAAGCATCAATTAACGCTTTGCGCACCTTAGTGGCACTGCGTACGGTTATAGCATCGTAGTTTTGTAATTTCTCAGGAAGTTCTTCCTGAGGTATGTGGTTGGTATCAACAAAAAAACCGGCTTCTTCAAGCAACTGCTTGCCTACCGGATCAATACCATCGTTAGCGAGTAATTTTATCATGATTTAGTGAATGGTAAATAGTGAAAAGTTGATTTGTTAGATAGTTAAGTAGTCAAATGATTGTTGGGCATATTTTAATCCTAATCAACCATCCAACTACTCAACCTTTAACTAAAGCTATGCTTTGTGCTTCTCAGCAAATTCCTGCATAGCATCAATAAGCACATGTATGCTGGTAACCGGCAGTGCATTATAAATAGATGCACGGAAGCCGCCCACACTACGGTGGCCTTTAATGCCAACAATACCTTTATCTTCAGCAAGTTTTAAAAATGGCTTCTCCAGTTCTGGGTTTTCCATTACAAAGCAAACGTTCATCTTTGAACGGTCTTCAACAGCAGCAACAGCCTTAAACAGCGGGTTACGGTCAATCTCTTTGTATAACTGTGCAGCTTTAGCATCGTTCTCTTTTTGCATGGCAGCTACACCACCCTTGGCTTTTAACCAACGCAGGGTAAGCATTGATACGTAGATAGCAAACACCGGAGGGGTATTGTACATTGAACCACCCTCTATTTGGGTTTGGTAATTGAACATTGCCGGAATTTTACGGTCAACCTTGCCCAGTATTTCGTCTTTAACAATTACCAGCGTTGTACCTGCAGGACCCATGTTTTTTTGTGCCCCGGCATAAATCAAACTAAAATCGGCAACGTTAAAGGTGCGGCTGAAAATATCTGACGACATATCGGCCACCAATGGCACAGGCGCTGGTTTAAATTCCTGCGTTTGAGTGCCGTAAATAGTATTATTTGAGGTGATGTGGAAGTAAGCCGCATCAGCCGGAACAGTATAATCTTTAGGTATGTAGGTAAAGTTGCTGTCTTTCGATGACGCCACAACCTCAACGTTACCAAAGTACTTTGCTTCTTTTAAAGCTTTGTTAGCCCAAACACCTGTTTCAAGGTAAGCGGCTTTGCCACCCTCAGGCAACAAGTTATAAGGTATCATAGCAAACTGCTGGCTGGCACCACCTTGTAAAAACAATACCGAGTATCCTTCGGGCACTTCCAGGAGTTCTTTAACCAGCTTTACAGCTTCGTCTAAAACGCCTTCAAACTCGGCCGAGCGATGCGAAATTTCAAGAATGGATAAACCAATTCCATTAAAATCAACCACGGCTTGTGAAGCCTGTTTCAAGACCTCGTGAGGAAGGATGCCTGGTCCGGCACCGAAATTATGTTTCATAACTTTAATTTAGTTTACCAAAGGCTTTATCAAAACGCCTTTTTAGTTGCGCCCGAAGTTAAAAAATAAGCCTATTAAATTGGTAGTTTATTTATAAATTGTGAATAATGTGTTAGAACTGCTTAAAAGAGAGGTAAAAATTATGACTTTGGCAATGATTTGCCTGCTATAAATTTACCAGCTCCTTAATGGTAGCCAGCTGATTATTGGACGAAAAAACGAAGTTACCGGCAACCAATACATTGGCACCTGCAGCAAGCAACTGCGGTGCATTCTGCAGGTTTACCCCTCCGTCTATTTCAATTAATAAGTCTGGATTTTTGGAGGTTGCCATGGCTTTGAGTTGCACAATTTTTTTGTAAGTATTGTTAATGAATTTTTGCCCGCCAAAACCCGGGTTAACCGACATGATGAGTGCCAGGTCTATATCTTCAATAATATCTTCTAATTGATTGACAGGGGTGTGCGGATTAAGGGCTACACCTGCTTTGCAGCCTAGCTCTTTAATAGCCCGAATGGTGCGGTGTAAGTGTGTTGTTGCTTCAACATGAACGGTGATGACTGCTGCACCGGCATCAGCAAAAGCTTTAAGATAGCGGTCGGGGTCAACAATCATAAGGTGAACATCAAGCGGCTTTTTGGCATGTTTATTTACTGCCTCCACTACAGGAAACCCGAACGATATATTGGGTACGAATAATCCATCCATTATATCAACGTGAATCCATTGTGCATCGCTCTCGTTAATCATCTCAATATCGCGCTGCAAATTGGCAAAGTCAGCGGCTAAAATAGAAGGTGCAATCAAGTGCTTCATGCCGCCAAATATAGGCATATCAATAAAAGTACAATCAGAAATTGTAAATGAAGTGGTTGTTAACCAACTTGGTTATTGCACCAAACAAACGCGTTTTTAAGCGCAACAGCTATGCTAACGATTAAATTTTTAAAAGAAATAAAGCGGTGGAAATTTTAAAAAAAAGCCAATGGCAGCCTTAGTCGCAATTTTGCAACAGGTCGTAATATTTACGCATTAGCTCGGTATCGTAGTTTACCAAAGATTGGTAAGCTTCAGATACAAGCTCATTAAGTATTGATGCTCCTAACTGGCCGGCGCCATTAGGTATTTCATCATAGTATTTTATCAGATCTTTAACCCTTATAATTTCGTACAGTAGTGCTTGTATCAAATCGGTTTGCTCAACCGGCCTGGTGCCATGTATACTGCTGCTCAAAAAATCTAAAGGATCATCACTTGTGGCAGATGTCATTTTTATATAAACGATCGGACTTTAGACGGTTCCAGCAATTTAGTTTACTTCATATAGTCCAATAGCTAAAGCATTAAGGGGAATTACAAATAAACAAAAAAGGCAATAAAAAAACCACACTTCTTTGACAAAATCTCAGATAGTGTGGTTTAAAATTATTTTAAAGTAAATACTTATTCGCTTTTAGGAGCACTTTCAGGCTTTGGCGGCCTAGGAATTAAAGCCTTGCGTGATAGCTTCAGTTTACCTTGCTTATCAACGTCAAGCAATTTCACCTTAACAATTTCACCTACCTCAAATACACCATCCATAGTTTCTAAGCGCTTATGGTCAATTTCTGATATGTGTAACAGACCATCTTTACCCGGCATAATTTCAACAAATGCACCAAATGGCATAATTGAACGTACTTTACCTTCGTAAACTTCGCCTACCTCAGGTTTAGCGGCAATAGCGCGTATGCGGTTTACAGCTGCATCAATAGCGGTTTTGTTATCAGCAAATACTTGTACTATACCCACATTGTTAACTTCTTCAATGTTGATGTTAGCACCGGTTTCGCGTTGCATTTCCTGGATGATTTTACCACCGGGACCGATAACTGCTCCAATAAATTCTTTATCAATTTTAATGGTAACAATACGCGGAGCAAATTCTTTGTAGTCTTCACGTGGGGCATCAATAGTTTTAGCCATTTCGCCAAGTATGTGCAAACGACCGTCTTTAGCCTGATCTAACGCGTTAGATAAAACCTCGTATGATAAACCATTGATTTTTAAGTCCATTTGACAGGCAACGATGCCGTTTTTGGTACCGGTTACCTTGAAGTCCATATCACCCAAGTGATCTTCATCACCAAGTATATCAGAAAGGATAGCGTATTTAGTACCGGTTTCGTTGGTAATTAAGCCCATGGCAATACCCGATACCGGTTCTTTAATTTTAACACCTGCATCCATCAGCGCTAATGTACCGGCACAAACCGTAGCCATTGATGATGAACCGTTAGATTCAAGGATATCAGAAACCACACGGATAGTGTACGGGTTTTCATCATCTGGTGGCAACACTTGTTTTAATGAACGCATTGCCAGGTTGCCATGACCAATTTCGCGGCGGCCGGCACCACGGTTAGGACGAACTTCGCCGGTTGAGAAACCAGGGAAATTATAGTGTAACAGGAATTTATTATAACCATTGATGAACGCACCATCAATCATTTGCTCATCGTCTTTACCACCTAAGGTAACGCTGGTTAATGATTGAGTTTCGCCACGGGTAAATACTGCGCTACCATGTGCGGTTGGTAAGTAGCTTACCTCGCTCCAAATAGGACGTATTTGCGTAGTAGTACGGCCGTCTAAACGTTTACCTTCATCTAATACTAGGTTACGAATGGCATCATACTCAACGTCATGATAATATTTTTTGGCTAACGACTTAGTTACATCGTCAATTTCGCCTAAGGTTGCAATATAAGTATCGCGTACTTCTTTAAATTTAGCACCACGCTCCTCTTTAGCCGAAGCTGAAGAAGCAATAGCGTAAACCTGATCATAAGTAGCAGCGTAGATAGCTTTTTTAAGCTCTTCGTTGCTGTGCTCATGGTTGTAAGTACGTTTTTCAGTTTTGCCAACTTCAATTGTTAATTCGCGCTGGGCTAAACACTGAATTTTAATAGCGTTGTGAGCAAATTTAATAGCCTCAACCAACTCAGCTTCCTGAATTTCTTTAGCCTCGCCCTCAACCATATTTATATCATGCTCAGAACCGGCTACAATGAATTCTAAAGATGCGTTAGCTAATTGGCTTAAGGTTGGGTTAATTACCAACTGTCCATCAATTTTAGCAACACGAACTTCAGAAATTGGTCCGTTGAAAGGAATATCAGAAACCGATAATGCTGCTGATGCGGCTAAACCAGCCAATGCATCCGGCATAATATCTTTATCGGCCGATATTAAAGAAATCATTACCTGTGTATCAGCATGATAATCCTCTGGGAATAATGGGCGTAAAGCGCGGTCAACCAAACGAGAGATCAAAACCTCATAGTCTGATAAACGTGCCTCACGGCGTAAAAAACCTCCCGGAATGCGGCCTGTAGCAGCATATTTTTCCTGGTAATCTACTGATAGGGGTAAAAAATCAATACCTTCTTTAGCCTCTTTTGAAGAAACTACTGTAGCTAATAACATGGTGTTACCCATTTTAACTACTACCGAGCCATCGGCTTGTTTGGCCAGTTTACCGGTTTCGATCTCAATGGTGCGGCCGTCACCTAAATCAATAACCTTTTTAATTGCGTTGTAACTCATTTTTGTTTATCTGGCACGCTTTTCATCTTTTAGAGCGTACCGCTTTTTTATTGTGTTTATTTTACTTACAAAAGTAAAAAAGCTATCCGAAATAGGATAGCTTTTTTTAAAGACCGGAAGGTACTATTTGATAATATCACGAAGCTCGAGAGCTTTGATGATAGCACGGTATCTTTGGATGTCTTTTTTGTACAGGTAAGCCAATAAAGCACGACGTTTACCTACCAGTTTCTGTAATGAAAGCTGAGTAGCGAAGTCTTTTTTGTTCTTTTTTAAGTGACCGGTTAAGTGTGCAATACGCTTAGTGAATAAAGCAACCTGACCTTCGGCCGAACCTGTGTTGGTAGCAGCGCCACCGTGTTGTGCGAAAATCTCTGATTTCCACTCTGAACTTAAATACATTACTTGAATAATATTAAAGTGTAATTACTTTTGTTAATTGCGTGCAAATGTACGGGTAAATATTTAATTATAAAAGGATTATTTGGCTTAAGGGGAATGGGCATTCTTAATTAGGATTTGCAGAATTTGCTGGCAGGCTTCCCCTCTTTGTCATTTTAAACTATAGAGAGAAATCTTGTTTGAGCGGTAAAGCTTTACATCACCAAGAATTCTCTTTTAACGTAAGTTTTTGGGTCGGGAAAATGATGACTACTTGTGCCTAACTCTACAACTACCTTTGGGCGTTTCCCTCCGGGTCAGGCTATCCGCTCATACGCCTGCAGGCATTACGCACAGGCCGGTATCCGCTACTATCCTTAACGCAAACTGTTATTTTAAATTGAAACTTGAAGTTTAAGAAGTCATAAATTAAAACAACGTTGTACTCTATTCCTTAATCTTGAGCTTTTACCAAATGAAAATGACAGAAAATAAAATTACCTACAGCACTTTTGAAACTGAACATAGAGTACGGCCCGATGATATTGACCTTTTTCAGCACGTACACAGCAGCCGCTATATTGATTATGTATTGGCTGCGCGGTACGAGCAAATGGAACAGCACTATGGTATGGCAATGGAAAAATTTTTGGAGCGCGGTTTTGGCTGGGTGGTAAGCAGCGTACAAATGAATTATAAACGCCCGCTTAACCTGGGCGACTACTTTTTGGTGCGCACAGGTATTAATAATATTACCGAGCGCGTTTGCCGGGTGGCATTTACCATCAACAACAAAGTCACGGGTAAACTATGCTGCGACGGCTGGTTTGATTATGTGATGATAGACCTTAAAACGGGTCGCGGAGCGCGTATACCGGAGGATGTGATTGAACATTATAGTGTCTAAGAGAGCTCTTGGAGGGAGAGAAAGACGTTTAATCATACAAGAGCACTGGCCTGCCATAACCTTAAAAACCGGCATCAGCCTGTTTGGTAACTACAAGTCTAAGTAAAAGCACCAAACTTTGTAGAACAGGGTGCAGCCGGAAGTTTTTCTTTGGTTACTTTCTTTTTAAAGAAAAAAGAAAGTAACATCCACTGGCTTACGGCAAGTACATGCCTATCCTAACAAGGCACTACACTCAGTATTAGCACAACTTATATGATGTATCATAACATTTCCCTCCTGTCAAGCTTTACGTAATTTAATCTTCGAGAAAACATTCGTTGTTCTTTTCTTATTAGAGCGTACCAATCTTAAGTCTTTAGTATCCATTTTAAAAGGTGCTAATTCCTTAATTTTGTCAAAATACTTCCAGAAGTCATCATTGGGTTCTGTAAATGGAAAACATAATGACGGGCAAACACTATTGTTTCTCGACAAACTAATAATCAGCATTGATGTGTATTGCTGACCGGTTAATTCAATTCGGGTATCTAAATCAATTAACTTAAAATCATATGATAATATTAACTCTATTGGCCCCAAGTTATACTTAGGATATGGCTGTCCTGCTACCATGAACTCAATAGCGTCACTCAAATCAGCAGGAGTTAACTTCCATTCAGTTTTATTTTGCTCTGTTGGTTGCTTATCATACACATGATATCCTAATGGTTTTATATCACCAACTCCAAAATGGGCTACAATTCTTTCTAATAAGCTAACTGCTGGTTCGGGCAACTCTCCATGTCTTCTATCTGCCGAAAAGCCATTGATTTCAATACTGGTCGGTTGATGAATATCGACATCTGTACATACTTCAACAAAATATTTAATATTATCCCATGCCTTTTCAATCTTACCACCTTTGATGGCTTGAAAAATTCTTGTTAACGGCAGTTTATAAATTATATATGGTTGTATTGCTACCATTTTTACAAGTTTCGCAGTCTACTTTCTACAGAGAGTAATTTACAGCCCTTTACTCGATCCTTCCACAATCATCCCGTAAAACTCCTGCACGCTCATACCGGCAGCACGTACCTGTTGCGGTATAAGGCTGTTTGCCGATTGGCCAGGCGTGGTGTTTACTTCAATAAAATAAAAATCACCGGTACCTTCCTGCAAAATAAAGTCAATTCGCACCATGCCGCGGCAATTAAGGCGCAGGTAAACTTCGGTTAATATACCGGCAATTATCTCCTGTTTATCAGCACTAATATCGGCCGGCGTAATTTCCTGTGTTACGCCAGGAGTATACTTAGCTTCGTAATCAAAAAACTCTTTTGAGCTGATAATTTCGGTTGGCGGCAATACTACCAGCTTGCCGTTTAAGCGGGCTATACCCTGGCTAAATTCACGCCCTTTAATAAACTCTTCAACTAAAATTTGACTGTCTTCATGGAAAGCCTTCTCCAGTGCTGCCGGTAATTCGGCTACGTTATGCACCTTGCTCATCCCTACACTGCTACCGCCATTGTTAGGTTTTACAAATAGCGGAAAGCGCAGAGCAGAAGCTATGGTGCTTACGTCATGCATATCGCTTTTGAAAAGCTTAACTGACTTTGCGGTGTTTAAATGCTTCACATCATGCACCAATGCTTTGGTGTAAGCCTTATTCATGGTAATGGCAGAGGTAGTAGCGTCACAAGTGTTGTAAGGTAACCCCATCATATCCAGGTAACCTTGTATTTTACCGTCTTCGCCGGGTGTACCATGTACGGTTATAAACACGGTATGGAAGGTAATTTTGGTACCATTTACAGTTATACTGAAATCATTTTTATCTACATCAACCTGCTGGCCTTCGTGTTGGTAAAACCAGCGGTCGCGTGTAATTAAGAGTGTATATACATTGTATACATCGGCATCTAAATTGGCTGCAATATTTTTAGCGCTATTTATAGATACCTCATACTCTCCGGTATAACCTCCGGCCAAAAGGGCTATGTTTTTCTTGCTCATGGTGGTCAAATATAAACAGCCCCAGCAATATGTTGCCCGACGGCGTGGCACTTTTTCAAAAAAACTTGGTGCACTACCTGCCAATGATGATTGCGTAAGGCAATTTTACTACTTTTGCATATGCCTTACAAAGAACGCGATATCAATAAAATGTACTATACCATGGGCGAGGTTACGGCTATGTTTGATGTTAACCACTCGCTTATAAGGTATTATGAAAAGGAATTTGATGTACTGCAGCCCAAAAAGAATAAAAAAGGCAACCGCTATTTCACTACTGAAGATATCGAAAATCTGAAAATTATTTTTCACCTTATTCGTGATAAGGGTTACACTTTACAAGGCGCTAAAGACCACTTGAAAAATAATGGTAATGAAGCCAAAAGTCAGCAAAATGTGATTAACGCCCTTGAAAACCTTAAGCAGTTTTTATTAGAGGTGCGCGATCAATTGTAAAATTTAACCATCCTGCTTATAACGGCAAAATCAAACGCTTATACCCTACCACATTTTGCCGGTGTTTTTTGGGTTATCATTTCTATATTTAGGCAATAATCACCACCTGTCACGCCTCATATGCTGCAAGCCCATAAAGGCGAAGTTCCATTTTTTTACTGGCTAATGCCTTTATTGGCTGGCATTATTGCAGCTTTATCTTTTCAGCTACCGCAATTTTTAAATGGTGTATTACTAACCGGAGTATCATCAGCAATCGTCATCATTCTGTTAAACCTGTTCTATAACAAATTTAGGGTACAACAATACTCATGGGCCGGAAGTGTGTTAATGCATATCATATTAATATGCAGTGGCTGGTTACTGGTCCACTTACATGATGATAAACACCATAAAAATTATTTTGCCCGTTATAAGGCCCAATACTTAACCTTGCAGGTTATAAGCGAACCCAGGCAAAAAGGAATTTACACACGCTTTACCGCTAATGTACAACAGGTATTAAATAGCGGAACACATACAGCAACCCAAGGCAAAATACTGGTGACCTTAGTGGCTGATAGTAACGCTCATGTAGCCAATTATGGAGACGAATTGGTGGTACCGGCCAGGTACAAAACTATCGATCCGCCTTTTAACCCCGGCGAGTTCAACTACAAAAAATACCTTGCTAACCAGAATATATACCACCAGCTGTTTCTCAACCATGATGATTGCAGGCTAACCAACTACAATACAGGCAACCCGGTAATTGCATTCGCTCTTTCAATTCGACAGCAACTTATAACGTCAATTAAAAAATATATACCTGACGTTGAAGCGGCAGCCCTTGCTTCGACCCTGCTGCTAGGCTACAAAGCCGATTTAAGTAATGAAACAATGCAGGCCTATTCAAAAACCGGTACTATTCACATTCTATCCGTATCGGGTGCGCACGTAGCAGTTCTGTTCAGCATTATTGCATTTTTGCTTAAACCCTTCAGGCATCATCGCTATGGTAAACTGCTCAACGCATTACTGTCATTAACACTATTATGGGGCTATACCATTATAACCGGTTTATCACCTGCCGCGTGCCGTGCTGCGGTGATGTTAAGCATGCTATTAATAAGCAAAACAAGCACCCGGCCTGTGCATCCACTTAACGTATTATCGGTAGCTGCATTTGCCATGCTGTTATACAACCCCTACTTATTAACCGATGTAGGCTTTCAACTTTCTTTCATTGCCGTATTTGGGTTGGTGGTTGTACAACCCATTATTTATACACTATGGCAACCCCACAACACGTGGCTAAACAAGCTATGGAAATTATGCTCTTTTTCGCTGGCTGCTCAGTTGGTTACCTTTCCACTAAGCATGTATTACTTCCATCAGTTCCCTGTATACTTTTTAATAAGCAATTTGCTTATCATTTTACCTGCCGAACTTATTGTAATTGCAGGCATTGCATTTTTAGCCAGCACATTTGCCCCGCCGTTTGCAATGGTAAGTAAGTTTACGGGGCTGGTATTGCAATACCTAATTACAAGCCTTAACGCCATGCTGAGGTTTATAGAACATCAGCCTTATGCCAGTATAGATCGTGTATGGTTTTCAGGTTTAGAGATTGTTTTGATTTGCGGAGTTATACTGATCTTTATTTATCTGCTCACTTACCAAAAGAACCGGCAACTTTTTACGCTCTTATGCTGTGTATTTATTTTATGCCTTAGCGTAAGCTGGAAAATTATTCACCGCTATACTACTGACCACATCATCTTCTTTAATCTTAAGAAAAATACCGCCTTGCTTTTTAAGCATGGTACTAAAGCTGTATTGATTACCAACCTCCAAAAGTCAGACAAAAATTTTAACTACAGCGTTCAACCCTGCCTGGATAGTTTAGGCATTGATAGTGTAACTATATGCAAGCCTGAACATGATATACAAAACACCTTTTTAAGCAAGCGGTTAAACTACATTCAGTTCATTAATCAAACTGTTATCCTTTTTAATCCATCGCTGCAAAACGTAGTCTTACCAAATAAAATCAGCATCGATTACTTGTTTTACACTGGGAACCCGCAAAGCAGTATGGCTTATATCAGCAAGTTTTATAATTTCAAGCACTTTGTTGTTGATGCAGGCATACCGTTAAAAAGACAACAGACATTAAAGCACGAAGCCGACAGTATGCACATAAATATAATTACCTTGCGGCGTAACAAATCGTTTGTTATTGAATCTAACTATTAAATTAATATCTTTAATTAATTATTAACTGCACATTTTTAAAGAATATGAATAAACTATTATCTGCAGCTGTGGGCTTAGCCCTTAGCGCAACTGCGTTTTCAGCAAGCGCACAAAAGGCTTACACAGAAGGCGTTGCTATTTACGATGCCAAAGTGAACGGCCAAAGCATTGAAGCTAAAGTTTTCTTCAAAGGAGATTCATCGGCAACTGCTCGCCAGCAAGGCCCTGCTTCTATCAAAGTAATCCAATTTAAAGACGAAGCCATTACGGTTTTGGTTGACGTACCGGTTGCTAACATGAAAAAGGCTGCAGTAGGTACTCCGGGTGAGGTTGAAGAAATGATGTCGCAAATGCCATCGTTTACCTTTAAGCCAGGTACCGAAACTAAAGTTATAAACGGTTTTAAATGTACTAAAGTTATTGCTACAGACGCCAAAGCCAATAAATCATATGATGTGTGGGTAACTAAAGACATTACAGCACCTTCAAGTGCCTACGGTGTAGTATACGCTAAAGCAGGCGGTTTCCCGGTCGAATTTACATTGAACCAAATGGGAATGACGGTAACTAATACCTTAAAGTCTATCTCTGGTGATAAAGTTCCGGCAGGCACTTTTAGCATTCCTGCAGGCTATGATAAAATGACCTTAACAGATCTTAAAGCTTTAGGCGGCGGAAGATAATTTCTGCTATAAATTAAGCTAAACAATAAAAGGCCTTTGCACTTGCAAAGGCCTTTTATGATTGTAAATGGCTTTATAGTTTATTGAACACCTAACTCCTTACCAAGCTCCTTTACCCACGTGTGAAATAAGCGGGCTTCAATAGCTACAGCTTTATCAGCGTGCACTTGCCAATCTGCCGAAAACTGCTGCAACTGGTTAATCATCTCTTCCAGGTGTCCTTCTTCTTCAAGTATAATTGACTTAACGTTCACCTTGCTTCCAGCTTCGGTGAGTACATCCTGGTATACAGGGTAAAGTTCATCGGCACGTACTTCAATGGCGTAGGTAACCAGCAAGTAAGCTGCAAATCGCAGCTCTTTACCGCTTAAGCACAACGTATCTTTTAGGTAACGGCACGCATCAATATCTAACTGGTTTAAATAACGTTTGCTATGTGCGGCCGCCAGTAAATACTCCGGTGAGTAGGTTGGCAGGCTCACCCCTTCAATCTTTTCAATTTGCTTTTTTAGGAAGAAGGCATGACGATGCTCCTCGGCCGCATGTTTAAGTATAATATAGGTAACGGTAGCCGGGTCTTCACAAGCCGATATTTTACGTGCGCCGGTGTTCTCCATCAGCGACAGCGTATTCAAAAAACGGGCGTGCAGGTTATCGTTATTAACTATTTTAGTAAATATATCTTTAAGTTCCATAAGTATTAAATTGTATCGAGCGCCTGTTTTATAGCACTGTAAATATAATTGAGTTGCTCATTGGTTATGCAATATGGCGGTAAAATGTACAGCACGTTACCCAGCGGTCGCAGTATAATTCCTTGTTGCAGGAAATGCTGGTATAAGGTATCGCGCAAGCTACTAAAGTAGGATGTGTTGTTACCTGTCTCCCACTCCAATGCAACTATAGTACCCGTTTGACGTATGGTACGAACCTTTGGATGATGTTTAACCTCGTTAGAAAATGAAGCGTGAGAGCTTTCAATTCGTGCAATATTTTCTTTAGTTTCAGGTGCCACAAACAGATCCATGCTGGCAAGCGCAGCGGCACACGCTACCGGGTTGGCCGTAAACGAATGTCCGTGGAAAAGCGTTTTCAGCCTGTCGGCAGATAAGAATGCATCGTAAATGTGCTGTGTACAGGTTGTGATGCCCAGAGCCATGGTTCCGCCGGTTAGTCCTTTGGAGAAGCACATAATATCTGGCTGTTCAGTAATATGCTCACAGGCAAATGCTTTACCTGTACGGCCAAAGCCGGTAAAAACTTCATCGTCTATAGTGAATACGTCTTCGGCTTTGCAATGCGCTACCAACTCGTTTAAATATTCAGCCTCATACATCAGCATACCTGCCGAACCTTGCACCAGCGGCTCAAAAATAAAGCAAGCTAATTCCGTCTTGATACTTGATACTTGATACTTGATATTCTCAATATTATCCGCCGTAGGTAAATCAATAAACTCTACATCAAACAGCAGCTTTTCAAACGCATTGGTAAACGCGCTGCGGCCGCTAACAGCCATAGCGCCGAAGGTGTCACCGTGATAGGCATTTTTGAATGCCATTATTTTTGTGCGCTGTTCACCTTTGTTGTGCCAGTATTGCAAACACATTTTTATAGCTACCTCTACCGCTGTTGAACCATTATCAGAGTAGAATACCTTTTGTTGATTTTGAGGCAGGAGTTCCAATAAACGTTCGGCCAGCTCAACGGCAGGCTCATGCGTAAAACCGGCAAAAATTACATGCTCCAATTTTTGCAGTTGCTCGGCTACCTTTTTAGCTATATATTGGTGAGCATGCCCGTGGATGTTTACCCACCATGATGATACAGCATCAATATACTCACGGCCATCCTCTCCGTAAAGTACCGCACCTTCTCCCCTCACAATGCCTACGGGCGGTGCTGCAGTTTGCATTTGGGTATATGGGTGCCATATTACTTTTAAATCACGTTCTGTAAGGGTCATTTTTGTTCTTTCAATAATTCTACAACGTACTGGTCAATTGGAAAGGTTACGTCTTGCGGCGTTAAGTTGCTTATCTTTTCCCACCGGAAGGATTGCATTTGCATGCTATCACCATCAAAATCAAATGCCTTTGTTTTTACTGCAAAGTTCAGCGGACCTATTGCTTTAACAAGATAGTATACGCTGATGATTTGCGAATCGTTAAAGGCCGACTTCACAAAAAAATCAGTAGTGTAAAAGTGACTAATAACGTCTACTTCGGTATTGCACTCCTCCATAAACTCGCGCTTAAGCGCCTGGCTCAAACCTTCGCCAAACTCCACGCCTCCCCCCGGGAATTTGGTAAAACGGTAGCCTTGCACCTGCTCATCGGTAAGCAGCACTTCCTGCTCATCGTTAATCAGCAAGCCGTATACACGTACATTAAAATACATTATTCAAAATGTTTTTTGTTACGGAGAATGTTCTCCATGGTCCATTCTATATCAACTCGTTTTGCTTCGCTCCTGATGGGGCAATTAGGCATACTGCAATAATGGCAACATTCAGGCAGGCATGGGTCGGCATGTATAAACAGCTCGGTTGATACGCCTGCCTTTTCGTTTATCATTTTATCAACTAATGATATTTCGGTGTGAACCCGATTGAGGTCAAAGTAGCTGGGCAAAGTCATGTGGCAATCCAGGTGCAATTCGTGCCCATATTTTTGTGCGCGCAGGTTATGCACATCAATCCATTCGGGCTTACGCTCATCATTCAGCACTTTGATGATGTGCTCTACCACGTCAAAGTCGGTTTCATCCATTAACCCCGCAACCGATTTACGAACCAGCTTATAACCACTATAGCATATATAAATGCCAACAGCAATTGATAAGGCCCCATCTAACCAATTAAGTGCGGTAAAGTGAATTAAAAGCAATCCTGCTACTAAACCTCCGCTGGTTACCATATCGGTCAGCAGGTGGCGGCCATCGGCATCTAGGGTAAGCGATCGCAAATGCCTGGCTTTATAAATCATATAGTAGCCTAAAGCACCGTTTATTGCCCCGGTAGCACCTATGATAATGGCACCTGTAAGCAAATCATGAATAGGCTCGGGATTGAACAAACCATAAACCGATTTAAAGAGGATACCGACACCCGCAATTGAAATAAGCGCTCCCTCTAAAAAGACTGAGAAAAATTCAATTTTACCGTGACCGTACGGATGGTTTTCATCACGTGGCTGTGATGCAATGTAAATACTGAATACAGCGAAGGAACTAGCCACAACGTTGACTATACTCTCAGCAGCATCGGTAAGTACGAAATTGGAGGATGTGATAAAGTAGGCGCTGAATTTGGCCAGCATTAGTACCACACTTACCACTAATGCTACAATGATAATATTCCGCGTCTCTTTCAAATCATTAAAATAATGGACAAATTTAATAATAAGGAGTTCAATTGCGGGTAAACTAATTTTCTATATTTGCCCAATTTGATTTTCAACTATGAGTGCACTAAGCGACAGAATTAACAACTTGTCTGAATCACAGACTATTAAAATGGCCAAAATGGGCCGCGAATTGGCTGCGAAAGGTGTTGATGTAATCAGCCTCAGCTTTGGCGAACCCGACTTTCATACTCCCGAACACATTAAGGAGGCTGCAAAGAAAGCCATGGACGATAACTTTACCTACTACACACCGGTAGCGGGTTACCCTGAACTGCGAAAGGCCATAGCCAAAAAATTAAAGGACGAAAATAACCTTGATTACGACTTTACCGAAATCGTAGTATCAACCGGCGCTAAACAAGCTATTGCTAACGCGGTGCTTTGCCTGGTTAATCCTGGCGAAGAAGTAATCATCCCCACTCCTTACTGGGTATCATACTCAGAAGTGGTTAAGCTTGCCGAGGGTAAAAGCGTATTTATTGACACTACGGTTGAGCAAAACTTTAAAATTACGCCTGAGCAATTGGAAGCGGCTATTACGCCTAACTCTAAATTGTTTATGTTTTCATCGCCTTCAAATCCAACCGGCAGCTTGTACAGCAAAGCCGAGTTAGAAGGTTTGGCTAAAGTGTTTGAAAAACACCCGCACGTTTACATCCTGTCTGACGAGATATACGAGCACATTAACTACGTTGACAAACACGAGTCAATTGCCCAGTTTGACAGCATTAAAGACCGCGTAATTATCATCAATGGTTTTTCAAAAGGTTACGCCATGACCGGCTGGCGCATTGGCTACACTGCATCAACTAAAGAACTGGCTAACGCATTTGATAAAATGCAGGGACAAGTTACTTCGGGTACTTGTTCAATCACCCAGCGCGCTGGAACTGCTGCTTATGAAGGCGGCCTGGAATCGGTATTACAAATGCGCGAACAATTCAAAAAACGTCGCGATTTGGTTTACGGCTTGTTGAAAGAAATTGACGGCTTAAAAGTAAACCTGCCCGAGGGTGCATTTTACTTCTTCCCTGATGTTACTGCATTTTTTGGCAAATCATACAACGGTCGTACCATTAACGATTGCGACGAGCTTTCAATTTACTTATTAGAGGAAGCACACGTAGCCACTGTAGGAGGCCTATCGTTCGGCGATCCTAAGTCAATCCGTTTATCATACGCTGCAGCTGAAGATAAATTGATAGAGGCATGCAAACGCATAAGACGCGCTTTAGAGCAATTACAATAAGCCGTTTGATTTAAGATATATGGAAGCCGGGTTGTTTTTGCAGCCCGGCTTTTTTTGTAAAGTTGATTCCTTTTACACAAACCTACCAAACGGGGCAAATTCAATTCAACCTGTCATTCCGACTCAAGGAAGAATCTGTTAATGCGAATAAGCTTTCTATGAACAATATGTCCCACTATCGTTTGAGATGACAACTAACTTTAAGTGTTCTGCTACTTCTTAGATTCATAAATACTGAATTACAAAAAAAGCCCGGAACCAAACGGTTCAGGGCTTTCGTAATATTTTTTACTACTTACTAGAAGTTGAAGTTATAAGCTACACGTAACGCGATAAAGCTTACATAATCATTCTGGTGGTTAACGTTCTCGTAACGGAAAGAGAAATCAAGTTTGTTTGTCTCATAACCTACTGATGGCGCAATGAATTTGCTGAAGTGAGATCTGGTTTCTTTATCAATGTACGGATCGGCATAAGCCACACCAACCTCACCACCTAAATAAAATTCTGGTAAGAAGTATGCTTTAGCACCTAAACGAAGAGGTATAAGTTTCAAATCGGGTGTTAAAGATGCAGCTGAACCAAATACTTTGCTGTTGTTAGCTGTTATAACCGAGTAACCCACACCAAAGGTAACACCTAAGTTTTGAGTAACATCATATTGATATTTTGCTGATACACCAAAGCCCGGGTTGTAAGTACCGCTTCCAGGGTTCATATTTAAGAAGCCGTCTACACCAACATTAATGTGGTTTACAAACTGGCTGTAACGCTCGTTATTTCCCAATAACTGGGCTTTAACATTGCTTACACTAAAGACGGTCGCGATTAGAATGAGTATACGTAGAGTGTTTTTCATGGCCGTGATGTGATAGTTTTAATTGTGACGAATATAATCTTTATAATTAACATTTACATAAATTAAATATTTTTATTAAAGAAAATATCACTTTTATAACTATAAATTAGAATATTATCAAAAATTAAACATTTAGAATCGTCAAGTTCATTAACCACTATTTAAATGTTTTGTTTAACTAAAAGTTATTCATTTACAAAAAAAGCCCCGGTAAAAAACCGGGGCTTTTTAAGCTTTTAAAATTGTGTTTAATTACAGTTTAAAGCCATATGCCAAACGTGCAGCTACCATACCGTAGTTATTGCTTTGGCCCGAGAAGTTTTCGTAACGTACACCTAAATCTACATTACTCCATGAATAGCCTAAGCCAGGAGATAAAATAAGTTTAGTGTTTTTGCCGTAAGCAGTTTCAAATCCTGCACCTACTTCGCCTGATACGTAAAAGCCGCCATTTGTGTAAGCTTTTATACCAGCTTTTACAGGTATCATACCTTGGTCTTTAGGATTTACTTCAACATTGCCAACATTGTAGCTTTTAGTAAAAAAGTTGTAATAGCCAGAAGTTAAGGTAAGGGCTACATTTTGGGCAGCACCATATTGCAAACGGGCAGTACCGCCTAAGGCAAAGTTAGACGCATCATTGTAGTCACCTGTTGGTATACCGGCTTCAACGCCAATACCAAAACGCCAGTCATTAGCGCCAGTGCGTGATTGAGCTTTTACTACATTTGATGCAAACAAAGTGGCAACTGCAAAAGATGCTGCTGCAACTATTTTAGTTAACTTTTTCATAATCGTTTTCTTAATTCACTTGTGATTTTAAGTCACGTACAAAATTGTACACACACCGATTATCAAATACTTTGCCATTAACGTAATGTTAACATACGTACTATGAATAAACTACACCCGTAAAGTAGTCTTTCAGCAAAAGTTATTAACATTGCAAAGATGCTATTAAACTGATGCTCAGTAACATTTTTGTATCGCATTTACGCTATAATTGCGTTTAATCATACAAGTGTTAAAAACAGCTATAAACACCAAACATGACACGCGCAAGCCATAGATACATTCTGTCCTGTATTTATTTCAAATAACATTGTCAGTTTAAGGCTACAAACAAGCCACTTTTAAATTACGTTTATAAACATGATGTATTAAGGATAAATTTTTGAGAATGCTAACTCAACTCACGTTCAATAAACCTTGCAGCATAATCTTTAATCATGTTCCTTACAATTCTAAATTGATTGATTACATCTTCATTAGCACCTGTGGCTTTGGCAGGGTCGGGAAAATTAAAATGAAAATGCCTTGCATTGTTCGGCAACACAGGACAAACCTCTTTGGCGTGATCGCAAACAGTTATTACGTACTCAAAGTGAACATCATTATATTCATTTACGTGATTTGATGTATGTGTTGATATATCTACTCCGTCTTCAGCCATAACTGTTACGGCCTTGGGGTTTAATCCATGTGTTTCAACACCGGCACTGTAAATCTCAGCCTTATTACCTGCATAAAGCCTCAAATAACCTTCAGCAATTTGACTCCGGCAACTGTTACCGGTGCATAACACCAAAATATTTTTCATAACTATAATTTAGCAACAACCTGATCCGGGAGTACAAGCGGTTGCAGATGATGCCAGATTAACTAATTGAATTTTTGGCTTTACCTGAACAGGCGGCGCGCAACACTCTTCCCCTGTTGATGTTGTACCGCAGCTTCCGCCACGTTCAATTGCCTTGCAGGTTACCGAATCAGGACGCAGATCAACTGTTAAATTATCGCCATCAACAATAAAGCCCTTTGGCAATAACTGCCTGGTATCATAAGTTGAATTACCAAACTCCACTTTAACCACAGCATCAGGATTAAGAGGTAAAGATTTTTCAACAAGCTGAATTATTGACAGCGCTTTACTCACTTCCATAGCACGCTCCTCCTGTTGGCCCTCAGGTTCCCATAACTGCACCACAACCTCTGTCCAGGCATTAAGTACGCCACCGCAATCAACCGAATTGACCAATGTGCGCTTAATTTCCGTAATATGATAAGAAGCATCAACCCACTTATCGTCGGCATACTTAAACTGTAACGTAAGCTGAGGATTAGCCAGCAATTCATTTTTGAAATCTTTCCAGTTCATCATTTCCATAATCTTAAATTTAAATCGTAATATTACGATTGATTTGAATAATTTTTTTTAACAGCAGGTTGTTGGCTGCTTGTATGAAGCAAATAAGCCGTCCACCTGTACGGCAAGTATATTCCATGCTTTGGGCTCAATGCAATAACAAATACTTACTCCATCAATTGTGCCCTGTATAATACCGGCATTTTTCAACTCTTTTAAATGCTGTGAAACTGTTGCCTGTGCCAGTCCCAGCTCATCAACCAAGTGGCCGCAAACACATGCATTCGCTTTTATAATGTGCTGCAAAATTGCAATACGGGCCGGGTGAGCTAATGCTTTAAGCATACTAGCTAATTGATTTTGTTCATTGGTAAATATTTCGGTTTTACTAGCGCCCATCTATCGCAATATTACGATTAATTTTTTATCAAAAAAAGGAGCTTCAATGATTGAAGCTCCTTTTTTATTTCTTAATGATGTTCTTGACCGTCATCCTTACGGTTTTGCTCTAGTTCGGCAAGTTTCTTTTCGCCGTATGCAAAGTGTGTAATAATGTAAAATAGTACCGGCACTACAAACACAGCCAGTGAGGTTGCTGCGAGCATACCACCAAACACTGTCCAACCAATGGTTTTACGAGCTTCGGCACCTGCTCCTGACGCAATCATAAGCGGAACTACACCTAATATAAAGGCAAGCGAGGTCATGATAATTGGCCGTAAACGCAACCTAACGGCTTCCAATACCGATTTTTCCAGCCCATGGCCGGCATCTAACCTTTCCTTAGCAAACTCCACAATCAGGATGGCGTTTTTAGCCGAGAGACCAATGAGCGTAATTAAACCAATTTGCGCGTATACGTTGTTGGTAAGCTTTGGTAAAAAGGTAAGGAATAGAATTGCACCAAATGCTCCCAATGGTACAGCCAGCATAACCGAGAACGGTACCGACCAGCTTTCATACAATGCTGCAAGGAACAAGAATACGAAACCAATTGATAACGCAAATATGTAAACAGTTTTCGAACCAGATAGCATTTCCTCGCGACTTAGACCCGAAAATTCGTAGCCATACCCCTCCGGTAAATACTGCGCGGCAGTTTCCTGTAAGGCTTTGATTGCATCACCGCTACTGTAACCCGGTGCAGGACTACCGTTAATTTCGGCAGAGCGGAATAAGTTGTAATGTGATATAAGCGGTGCGTTCTCAATAACTTTGTAAGAAGTAACCGTACTAAGGGGCACCATAGTACCTGATGAATTGCGAACAAAGAATTGTCCCAGGTTTTGTATGCTGGTACGGTAAGATGTATCGGCCTGTGCTACCACACGGAAGTTGCGACCGTAAATAGTAAAGTCGTTAATGTAGGCACTACCCAAATAGGTTTGCAGGGCATTATTAATATCTGAAATCTGCACCCCCAGGCGTTTTGCCTTCTCACGGTCAACAGTAAGCTGGTAGGCCGGTGTACGGGCAGTAAAGAAGGAGAACGAACGTGATATTTCTTTACGTTGACCCAATGCGGCAATAAAGCCTTGCAAGGTTTTTTCAAATGTTTTGATGTCGCCGCCTGCCTGCTTCTCTTCAAATATAAATGAGAAACCAGCAGTATTACCCAAACCAGGGATTGCCGGCGGCTGAATTACCACCACGCTAGCTTCCTTGTAGCGGGCTAGCCGTTGTTGTAATTTTGCAACTATACCTGCAGCATCTTCACCATCGCCTTTACGTTCGGCCCAGGGCTTAAGCTGCACGAATACTGTAGCACTGTTTGATTTACTTGCAAAGTTAACTGCGTTCAAACCTCCTAATGCTGCATAGTGGCCAATGCCCGGTATGCTGTCAATGGTGGCCATCATATTTTTCAGTACGCCAACGGTACGTTCAGTTGATGAACCTTCGGGCAAATCATAAGTCACAAAAATACGGCCTTCATCCTCGATAGGTAAAAAGCCTGATGGCTTACCTTTAAACAGGAACATAGTACCAACTATGATAGAAATTAGCAATATGACTACAAACCGCGAAGCTTTGATACTGCGATGTACGCCATTGCCATATTTCTCGGTTACGCGTGCAAACCAATTATTAAACTTGAAAAAGAACCTGTCGAGCCAGCCTTTTGAATTTTCATCAATTTTGTGAGGCTTAAGCATAATGGTACACAATGCCGGGGTAAGTGATAAAGCCACAAAAGCCGATATAAGCACCGAGATTGCAATGGTGATTGCAAACTGTTGGTACAACCTGCCCACAATCCCCGGAACGAAACCTACCGGCACAAATACCGCTGCCAAAATAAGCGCAATGGCAATTACCGGTGCCGATATATCACGCATGGCGTGTTCTGTAGCTTCCCGGGGCGACATGCCCTCCTCGTCCATATAGTGCTGTACAGCTTCCACCACCACAATGGCATCATCCACCACAATACCTATAGCCAGTACAAAACCAAATAGTGTAAGGGTATTTATGGTAAAGCCTAGTGGTATAAAGAAGATGAACGTGCCGATAATTGAAACAGGGATAGCTAAAACAGGTATTAAGGTTGCCCTCCAGCTTTGCAGGAACAGGAACACTACCAATACAACCAATGCCAGCGCTTCAACCAAAGTATGTATAACCTCTTCTACCGATACCTTTACTACCGTTACCGATTCAAACGGTACAACGTAGTCGACATCAGCAGGGAACGTTTTCTTAAGCTGCTCCATTGTGGCATACACCCCCTCAGCAGTCTCAAGTGAGTTACTGTTAGGTGCCTGGTATACCAACAGGTATGAGGCGCGTTTACCATCAACAAACGAGTTACCTGTATAGTTAAATTTACCTAATTGAACACGAGCTACATCTCGTAAGTGCACTAAGGCGCCGGTGTTTGGCTGAGTACGTACAATGATGTTTTCAAACTCCTCGGGCTTAACTAAACGGCCTTTGGTAAGTACAGTATATTCAAATGTTTGCCCTTTAAGTTGCGGCGGCGCTCCTACGGTACCGGCAGCTACCTGCACGTTTTGTTCCTGCAGGGCCGCTGTAACCTCGGCAGCAGTCATACCATAAGAGGCCAGTTTATCGGGCTTAAGCCAAATACGCATACTGAAATCATCGGCACGGGTAAACACATCACCTACACCCTTGGTACGCAATAAAGCATCCCTGATAAATACGTTGGTATAGTTGTCAATATAGGTAACATCGTGGGTGCCTTTAGGCGAGTACATGGCCACAAGCATTAAAATACTTGGGTTACGCTTACGCACGGTTAAACCTAAACGCTGCACTTCCTGCGGTAATGTTGGTTGGGCAATACTTACACGGTTTTGTACATCGAGCGCGGCAATGTTAATGTCAGTGCCTACTTCAAAGTTAACCGTCATACTCATTTGACCGTTGCTGGTACTGTTACTTTGCAGGTAGGTCATACCCGGGGTACCGTTCACCTGCACCTCTACAGGGGTAGCAACCGTTTGCTCAACGGTGAGCGCATCGGCACCGGTATAGTTACCCGTTACCTGTACCGTTGGCGGTGTAATATCAGGGTACTGTCCTATAGCCAAACTGGTTATAGATAATATACCAACTACCACAATTACTATTGAGATAACAATAGCAGTAACCGGTCTTTTTATAAATACATCTGCAATCATTGTATAATTATTAACCCAAGTGCCCCCTAAAACAAGGAATGGCTTTTGGGATATTTTCTGTATTTTGAATAAGGCTTTTATACCTTAATTTGCATTATTGCAAAGCTCTCTGCCTTAAACAGCGCGTTGCAGGCAGCTATTTCTTTTTTTCCTCGGCCTTGCCACCACCTGCAGCACCGCCTCCCTGGGCTCCACCGGCAGGTGCACCTGTACCGCCCTGAGCTCCTTGCGCCGGCGGCATGCCAATGGTAATTTTACCACCATCGCGCAAACGCTGAAAACCTTCGGTTATTACCTTCTGGCCTTCTTTCACACCATCCATTACCACAACGTTTTCGCCAATACGCGGGCCTAAAATTATTTTCTGCTGCTTGGCAACAGTATCGGCCTGTAAGAAAACAAAGTACTCTCCCATTTGCTCGGTAACGGCTTTATAAGGTATTTGCACTCGCTCGCCCGACTGATCATTCAATACATTCAGTACACCGCTCATACCATCGCGCAAACTATCTTGAGGATTTGGAAACTGCACTCTTACTTTAACAGAGCCTGTTAAACTGTTAACGCCCCTATCAATAGCGTAGATGCGCCCCTTTTGGTTATACATAGAGCCGGTACTAAGTTTCAGCCGGAAAGTTGAATCGGTAGTATGTTTTTGCAAATCATAAAAACGATCTACCGACTGCTCATTAATCACTATATCAACACCAATGGGGTTTTCACTCGATATGGTGTTCAATAAGGTAGTTCCTGGCGTTACCTGAGCTCCAAGCCTTACCTGTGAAATACCAATACGACCGGTAAACGGAGCAACAATGCGTGAATAAGACAAATTTGTAAGGGCTGTTGATACACCTGCTTTTGATGATGCTACCTGTGCCTGCGCAGTAGCCAGAGTAGCCACCGCCTGGTCATAGGTTTGGCGCGCAACCGCATCCTGTTTAAGCAGGAATGAGTAACGGTCGGCATCCTTTTTTGCACGAACCAGGTTTGCTTCTGAGCTGGCTAAACTCGCTTTTGCCTGCTGATAAGCGGCTTCATAGTTACGGCGGTCAATTTCATAAAGCAACTTTCCCTTAGGTACTACTTCACCTTCTTTGAAGAATATACCGGTAATGTAACCCGTAACCTGCGCACGCAGTTCAACGCTGCTTAAAGCGGTTACTGTACCCTGATATTGATCATAATAAACCGAATTTAACCTTTGAGCTTCGGTTACATTAACAGGAGTTGCTGGCGGAGCAGCAGCGGCTGCACTCTTATCATCTTTATTTTTGCAGCCCGTCCATAAAAGCAAGGCTAATGGAATGGCTGATAAGGTATATATTGTTTTCATATAATCAGTTTAGTCTAAAATTTATCGTACAGGTAGAGTTCCCAGTGCCCGCTGTACATCAACTTTACTTGATAGCAGCTGGAACAACGCGTTGTAATAATTAAGTGAAGCTGTGCGTAAATCAGTTTGCGCAACAATAAGGTCAAGGTAGGTTTTAATGCCCTCCCTGTACTGCAGGCTTACAATGTTATATACATCCTTTGCCAATTCAACGTTTTGTCGTAGCGTGTTGTAGTTAGTATAGTTGCTTTTATAGTTTGCAATAGCCTGGGTAAACTCTGTATTTATTGCATTACGTGTGTTTTCCAAATCAAGATCGGTACGCTTAACCTGCAGGCGTGCCTTACTTAGGTTTTGCAAGCGTTTGGTCCCCTGAAATATCGGTATAGCAATATTCAGCCCTACAAGAGAAGTTGGAAAAGCATCTTTATACAATCCGGATAAGCTACTGTTGAAGTATAACAAGTTGTATGATCCCACTGCCGATAACGAAGGAAGGAAACCGTATTTATAATAGCTTACACGTACATTGTTTAAATTCTTTTGCGTTTCGAGCAAGCTGTACTCAATGCGGTTATTTACGTTGAGCACCTGGTTGGTATCAATCAGCGTTTCGCGTTCAAGGCGTACCGAATCATAAGTAACGGTAAGCGGCCTTTGAGGCGTATATCCCATTAGCTGCTTTAAATAAGCAGTACGACTATTTACTGACTCCTGTAATTGCTTGCGCGTTGCTAAAGAGTTATTTAAACCAATAGTGGCTTGCTTAGCATCAATTTTATCAACCACTCCGGCTTGGTAACGGGCATTGGCATCTTTTAAATTACGCTGCAGGCGGGCAATATCCTGATTAATAATATCAAGCTGGCGTTGCGACAACAACAAATCATAAAAGGCTTTACTTACGTTTGATACCACATCAATTTTAGCGCTTTGAGTGTTTTGCTTATAATACTGTCTCGAAAACTTAGAAGCTTTTGATGCCTGCAAAACATCGTTGTTGTAAATAACCTGACTGGCTGATAAACCAAGGTTTGATACATTATTGGCAATGGCTAATTGCTGACCGCCTACTGCACCACCACCTGCACCTACACCTGTACCGTTGCCGGTACCACCAGTGCCACCGGTACCACCAGTGCCTGTTCCGGCTCCTGCGCCGCCAGCGCTTGTTCCTCCCCCTGTGGATGCAGCAAAGGCATTGAAGCGCTGTAAATAATGTTGAAAACTACCCGTTGAATTAACCTGTGGCAGCCAATCAGCCAAACTGATGCGAATGTCCTTTTCGTTAATTTCTTCATCAATGTTAGCTTGCCTAACTGCGGGTTGGTTACGTAACGCAAAATCAATACACTGCTCTAAGGTTAGCTTGCTCGCAAGCGTATCTTTTGCTGTTTGCGCCAAAATAATGGATGGCGCAGCCAATAAAATTGTGATTAATAAAAGCCGATAAAAATTTTTCATAGAGTAATGGCACCGTGCTTGTGCAGAACATACAACACGGGCATAAGTTTTATATTAGAGACTAATTAGAGGAGCGGCAATATTGCACAATAATTAAAGCAAAAAGGTAACCCTAATTGAAATTTTACATTAATGAAGCATTAAGACACTATATCGTTTCAAAAATGTAATTTTTTAAAACAATTTTAAAAAGCGTAATACGGATATCTAAAATTTTTGATTACTTTGCCAGATAGATAGCATGGGTTAATGCATACTATTAATATTGCCCTAACCCATATCATTAAAAAAATTTACATATCAAGTATAAGTTTTAAGCTTTTTGATTGGTATTTTTACAAAAAATTTAAGCAGGGTTAATAAATGCGTAAAAGACTACATGAGAAGATAGCTCAGTTTACAGACGTAAAAGATGTGAGGGATAAGGGTGTTTACCCATTTTTTAGACCTATTTCATCTGGTCAGGATACTGAGGTGATAATTGATGGGCAACGTGTGCTTATGTTTGGTTCAAATTCTTATTTGGGCTTAACCAACCATCCTAAAATAAAAGAAGCATCTAAAAAAGCCGTTGATAAATACGGAACAGGTTGCGCCGGATCAAGATTTTTGAACGGTACACTTGATATTCACATCGAGCTTGAAAACCGTTTGGCTGCCTATGTAGGTAAAGAAGCTGCCGTGCTTTTTAGTACTGGCTTTCAGGTTAATCTTGGCGTATTATCATGTATTACCGGCCGTAACGACTATTTAATACTCGACGAATACGATCATGCCTCTATTATTGACGGTAGCCGCCTGTCGTTTTCACGTGTAATTAAATATGCACACAATGACATGCAGGACTTACAGCGTAAATTGGCCCTGCTGCCCGAAGAAGCTGTTAAAGTAATTGCTGTTGACGGTATCTTCAGCATGGAAGGTGACATTGTTAAATTACCTGAAGTTGCAGTATTAGCTGAGCAATACGGTGCCAACATTTTTGTAGATGATGCACACAGCCTTGGTGTTATTGGTGTAAATGGTGCTGGTACAGCATCGCACTTTAACATGAATGATGATGTTGACCTTATTATGGGTACATTCAGTAAGTCGTTTGCATCATTAGGTGGTTTTATAGCTGCCGATCATGAAACAGTAGATTATTTAAAACACCGTGCACGTTCACTAATGTTTAGCGCAAGTATGCCACCGGCATCTGTAGCAAGCGTTATTGCCGCGCTGGATATTATTGAGGCCGAACCTGAACGTATTGAAAAATTATGGGATAATACCAATTATGCCATGAAACTTCTTACAGAAGAAGGTTTTGACTTAGGCCCTACTGAAAGCCCTATTCTTCCTATTTACATTCGTGATAATGATAAGACCTTTGCGGTTACCAAATTATTGCAAGATAATGGCGTGTTTGTAAATCCGGTGGTATCTCCTGCTGTACCATCTGATTCATCATTACTCCGTTTCTCGTTAATGGCAACTCATACGTTTGCTCAGATAGACGAAGCCGTTGATAAAATATCGCGTGTATTTAAAGAAGTAGGCGTTACTACAGTAAAAGAAAAAATATGACAAATATTGTCGCAGTAAGCTCCAAAAAGGAGCTTGCTGCTTTTATAGACTTTCCGCACGACCTGTATGCAAACGACCCGAACTATGTTCCGGAGTTGTTTATAGCCCAGCGCGACCTGCTAACCACCCACCCCTTTCACGAGCACAACGAACTTCAATGCTTTTTGGCTTACGAAGGCAAAAAAGTGGTTGGACGTATAGCCGCCATCTTAAATAACAGCCATAATGAATTTAACAAAGCCAATGATGGCTTTTTTGGTTTTTTTGACTGTATAAATGACGAGAAGGTAGCTACATTACTTTTTGATACGGCTGAACAATGGTTGCGTACCAAAAAAGTAAGCACCATTATTGGTCCGGTCAATTTTTCAACTAATGAAACTTGCGGATTGCTTATCCAGGGCTTTGATTCGCCGCCATTGGTGATGATGACCTACAACGCAGCCTACTACGCTGAGCTGATTGAAAAAGCCGGCTTGCAAAAAAAGGTAGACTTACTAGCTTTTAAATTTGGCAAGGAAGGATATGATGATAAATCATTCCAGCTTTTAGACCGTATACAGGAGCGCCTTAAGCGTAACGACATCATTATACGCAGCGTAAACATGAAAAACTTCAAAGAAGAATCTTTAGCAATACGCGATGTGTATAATGCTGCATGGGATAAAAACCTAGGCTTTGTACCCATGAACGATAAAGAGTGGGATTACCTGGCAAAAGACCTGAAAATGCTTTTAGATCCTGATTTTTTGATTGTGGCTGAGCAGAAAGGTAAGATTATTGGGTTTGGCCTTGCCCTACCTGATTTAAATCAAATTTTGCGTAAGGTAAAACGCGGTCGCCTACTCCCTACCGGTATTTTCAAAATATTATTAGGTAAAAAGAAAATAAGAGGCATTCGTATTATTACGCTTGGTGTTGTTGACGGCTATCGTAAAATGGGTATTGAGGCTTGTTTATATGGTACCATCATTAAAGAGTATCGCCGTAAAGGTTTGGATTACGCCGAGGCTTCATGGACTTTGGAAAGCAATGATTTAATCAACAATGCTATTCTAGCTATAAAAGGAGACCCATACAAGAAATACCGCATCTACGAAAAAGCTATATGAGAGAACGTGTACTGATTACCGGTGCAAGTGGCTTTGTAGGTTATCATTTAGTTGAAGCAGCTTTAAAAGCCAACCTTGATGTTTTCGCAGCGGTACGTAAAAGCAGTAAAGTAGATCATTTAAAAGAATTTGATATACAATACGCTTATACGAACTTTAATGATATCGACGCTTTAAGTAAAGAAATTGCAGAAAATCAATATGATTACATCATTCACGCCGCAGGTGTAACTAAAGCAAATTCTGCAGCCGAATACGATGCAGTTAATACCGGCTACGCGGTAAACCTTGCTAAGGCAGCGGTTAAAAGTAAACGTATTAAAAAGTTTGTTTTTGTAAGCAGCTTAGCCGCAGTGGGACCTTTGAATACAACTGAAGGTTGCCTTACTGAAAATAGCATACAAGCGCCGGTTACCGCTTACGGTAACAGTAAAAAACGTGCTGAAGAAGCGTTTAAACAAATTGAAGGTTTAAATTACGTTATACTAAGACCAACTGCTGTATACGGCCCGCGTGATAAGGATATATTGATAGTACTTAAACAATTTGCAGGTGGCTTTGAACCGTACATAGGCCGTATAGACCAATACTTAAGCTTTATATATGTTAAAGACTTGGCCCAGGCATGTGTTTTGGGTTTAACACACGGACATAACAGCGCTTATTTGCTTTCTGACGGAAAACGTTATGACCGTTATGAATTAGCAAATATTACAAAACGCTTACTTAGCGTTAAAACATTTAAAATACATTTGCCGGTGCCTGTAATAAGGGTTGTGGCTGGTATTGCCGAAGGCGTAAGCCGGATTACAAAAAAAGCATCAGCCTTAAATGTAGAAAAGCTGAATGAGCTGACTGCAGTAAGCTGGATTTGCAGTATTGATAAAGCACAGCAAGAATTAAATTTTGCACCGCAGTACGATCTTGAGCGCGGGTTAGCCGAAACGCTTTCCTGGTATAAAGAAAATAAGTGGTTATAAAGTAAAATTATATCCCTTATCATTATGATAAGGGATATAATTTTACTTAATTACGAAATCGATTAAGTAAATAAATTTTGGCTTTTGCTTGCAATTGTCAAACAGACAACAAATATAAACAGCTACGGCTTTATATTATATTAAAATACAATAGAAAAAGAAGATGGAAAACAACGTTAAACCTGCAAATGGCAAGCTAGGTATACTGATTCCGGGATTAGGTGCAGTAGCTACTACGCTTATTGCCGGTGTTGAAGCAGTAAACAAAGGCTTATCTAAACCAATTGGCGCCCTTACACAAATGGGTAACATCCGCCTTGGTAAAAGAACTGAAAATCGCTATCCGAAAATTAAAGAATTTGTTCCTTTAGCCAACCTTACAGACATTGTTTGGGGTGGTTGGGACGTATACTCAGATAACGTGTACGAAGCTGCTGTTAACGCTGAGGTGTTAGAAAGAAGCTTACTTGATTCGGTTAAAGCCGAGTTAGAGTCGGTTAAACCTATGACCGCTGCTTTTGATAAAAACTATGCTAAAAACTTAGACGGTACGCACGTTAAAACCGGTACCCGTTTAGATATGGCTAATGAACTGATGGAAGATATTAAAAACTTTCAGGAGCAAAATGGCTTGGATCGCGTAGTTGTACTATGGTGTGGCTCTACCGAGGTTTACTTTGAAGAGTCACAAGTACACCAAAGCGTTGTTGCATTTGAGCAAGGTTTAGCTAATGATGATAAACTGATTGCACCAAGCATGCTTTACGCGTACGCAGCATTAAAATTAGGTATTCCATTTGTTAACGGCGCTCCTAACTTAACTGTTGATATTCCTGCTTTAGTGGAGTTAGCAAAATATACCGAAACTCCAATTGCCGGTAAAGACTTTAAAACAGGCCAAACTTTAATGAAAACTATAGTTGCACCTGGTTTAGCAGCACGTGCGTTAGGTGTAAACGGTTGGTTCTCTACTAATATTTTAGGTAACCGTGATGGCTATGTATTAGACGATCCGGATAACTTCAAAACCAAAGAGGTATCTAAACTGAGCGTTCTTGAAGAAATTTTCAAGCCGGAGATTAACCAGGATTTGTATGGCGATATGTACCACAAAGTACGTATCAACTACTACCCTCCTCACGGCGATGCAAAAGAAAGCTGGGATAACATTGACATTTTTGGTTGGTTAGGCTACAAAATGCAAATCAAAATTAACTTCCTTTGCCGCGATTCAATTCTTGCTGCACCTGTTGCACTAGACTTAGCTTTATTTAGCGATTTAGCTAAACGTGCAGGTATGAGTGGTGTTCAAGAGTGGTTATCATTCTACCTTAAATCGCCGCAAACTGCACCAGGCTTAGCTCCTGAGCACGATATATTTAAACAGTTAACCAAGTTGCAAAACACCCTGCGCCACATGATGGGCGAAGACTTAATTACACATTTAGGTCTTGATTACTACCAGGATGTAGTTGACGCTATGTAATATTCCCTAAACCTTATCACACTCAAGGCCGCCTCAAAAGGGCAGCCTTTTTTTATGGCATTAATTATAGCGTCTGACAATTTGAGTCACTTAAACCTCCCTTTATTCGCTGAATTGAATTGGTTTCCAAATCCAACTTGCTCTTATTGACTTATTTTCTTGAAGACAAAAGCCTCATGAATTCAACGCATAGAGAAATGCGCAAAAAAAAGCCGCCTTCAACAGGCAGCTCTTCACTTATAAACTTCAATAATTAAATCTTTTTGAACACTGCAACAGCGTTGTGGCCACCAAAACCAAAGGTATTACTCATGGCTACGTTTACAGTTTTTTCGATAGCCGAACCGGTAACGATGTGCAAATCATGCGGTAATTGCGGGTCGAACTCTGTTGTATTAATTGTTGGTGGGACAACGTTATCAGTTACTGCTTTAACAGATATAATGGCTTCTATAGCCCCTGCTGCACCCAATAGGTGCCCAGTCATTGACTTAGTAGCACTTACTGATAAACGTGCATTGTTGTTACTAAAAGCTGCGTGAATAGCTTTTGCTTCGCTTATATCACCCACCGGGGTTGATGTGGCATGAGCATTCATATAATCCACATCGGCATGGTTGAGGCCAGCGTCCAGTAAAGCTAATTCCATTGCTTTGATAGCACCTTTACCTTCTGGATGAGTTGCGGTTATATGGTAAGCGTCACCTGTCATGGCAGCACCACTTATTTCAGCATAGATAGTTGCGCCGCGCTGTACGGCATGTTCATATTCTTCAAGCACTAATACACCTGCGCCCTCGCCCATTACAAAGCCATCGCGCTCCACATCAAACGGCCTCGATGCTGCCTGAGGGTCTGTATTACGCGTTGATAAAGCTTTGAGTGCATTGTAGCCACCTATTGAGGCTTCGGTAATAGGTGCATCAGCTCCACCCGTAACAATAATTTTGGCTTTACCCCAGCGTATATAGTTAAGCGCATCCATAATGGCTGTATTGGCGCTTGCGCAGGCCGTTACGGTAGTAAAGTTAATTCCCATAAAACCATACTTAATTGAAATTAAGCCTGCAGCCATATTTACCAGCGTTTTAGGTATAAAAAATGGATTAAAATGCGGCTCGTGGTCTGTAGCAACGTACTCGCGCACCTGCTGCTCAAAGGTTTCCATACCACCTTGCGCCGAACCAAATATTACACCCACATCATAAGGCGACATTGCCGATACATCAAAACCCGAATCTTCGATAGCCTGCTTAGCTGCTATTAACGCATATTGCGTGTACAAATCGTTGCGCTTAACTTCGTTCCGATCTAAAAATTGCAATGCGCTAAAATCATTTGGCAGTTGCGCTGCAAACTGCGTTTTGAATTTAGTTGCATCAAAACGGGTAATTGCTTTAGCTCCGCTACGACCGTTTTTAATATTATCCCAAAAGGTTGCTACATCGGTACCCAGGGCCGATACTACACCCATTCCGGTTATTACTACTCTTTTCATTTTTATGTTAAATTACACCGATTAAAAAATGATATTACCGATGCTTTTAAATTTATGCGGTGATTTTACTGACTGTATTACACCTACAGTTTAGTTATTGTTACTTTTAATTAGAACGGTCGTTATTCTTTCAAAATCGTTGGAATCACTCTTCCCATTAGCGAAATTAAACAAGAGTTACTTCAATAATACCTTTGTTGCGCCGTAACCAAACTTCTCTTTACGGGCATCTAAAAACGTTTGTACTTTTTGATGCTTGCTCAATTGCTTGTGCAGTTCATGCCGTAATATGCCGTTGCCAGCACCATGTATAAATGTAATCTCGGGCAATTGGTGAACTATTGCTGCATCAAGCGCTTTTTTAAACTGCTCGAGCTGGATGCGCAGAATATCATGACTGCTAATAAACTGGTAATCATTCCGCAGCTTTTCTATATGCAAATCTACCTCCGACTGTGGTTTTTCTATTTCTTGCTTTTCTGCCGCAGGCTTAAAAAAACTTTCTTTTAATTTTTGTGCATCTATTACCATTTCCGGCTCGTCAAGTCTTATAAGCCAGCCCTGCTGATTAACTACCGGAACAGACTTTTTACTTCCTGAAAAGTCTTTAGCCTTAAACTTTTCACTAAAAGTGAGCGGTTGTTGCGGCTCAAAATCTTGTCGGGTAAAAAACAACACCTGTAAGTTAAACTTTGGCCAAAGTTGTATATCAGCCAATTGTGCAGAGTATACCGGCACCCCTGTTCCAGGCGCAATTATGCCCAGGTATTCGCCTTTAAACTGCTTACCTTCTGTTGTAAGCGTTACCAGCAATTGGTACGATGTATCATTAACCAAGTTAAAATGCACCACAGATGCGGCTTTGTTATCACTAACTACACCTAAATATATGCCATGCTTTTTAAATTCAGCAGCAGGCACTACAGCTTCGGCCCCTGCCTGGGTACCGGTAGACTGCCCTTTTGCTACGTGCCCGTGCACAGTGGTTACCTTACTGGCTAGTACAGGTATCTCAAAATCGTCTTCCCCGGTAACGCCAATCATCTGATCATCAAAAATGCGGGTAACGTATCCCTCCATCTTCTCATCCACAAAGCGTACAAAATCACCCAACTTGTATTTCATATTCAAAAAATTAGCGGCGCAAAGTTAACTATTAAACCTAATTATAGTCACACCTAACATCACATTCATATTCGCATAAAAATTATTTAACATTATGCAAAAACACTTATTTTTGCAAACCCATATTAGTTTAGTAATAAATTGAACCGGAATACAAGCATATCGTTTAAGCAAAATTGGAAAGCTACCTGGAATTGCACTTCGCAGCGTTCACTCATGATCATTGGGTCTGTACTGGTTGCGCTCGTTCTTTCAGGAATGCCCATGTTTTTTCAGCACATTGAGCAACGCCCAGGTGTGCAGTTACATGATTATGTATTGGCACGCATACCCAGCCATGATGTATCGCTATATATATTTTTGATTGAATGGGGAATGGGCCTTTTAACACTCATAAGGGCTATTAAAAACCCTGCCATCTATGTGCGTTATGTATGGCTTTATGTTGCAATTAGCCTTACCCGGTTAATTACCATTACCCTTGTACCGCTTGCAGCACCGGCCAATTTAGTTGAATTGGTTGACCCTGTTACCGGCATATTTTATGGTCATGCGGTAATTACCAAAGATCTTTTCTACTCAGGCCATACATCAACACTGGTAGCCATGTATTTTTGCCTTCCCCGTAAAAGTGATCGTAAATTAGTTGTTGTTGCTACAATAGCTATGGCGTGCTTGTTGCTGGTACAGCACGTTCATTATACCATTGATATATTAGCTGCACCTGTGTTTGTGTTTTTGCTTAACCGTATCATGCAGTCAACCTTATTTTCTAACGTAAGGATAGATCAGGAAGTAGTAGAGTGCTAAAAAATCAATCACTACCTTATTAGCCTATTTTAGTTACTGGCCGCTGGTGCGTTTAAGAGTAGTTTGATATTCCCCACCTTGATAGCTAATTTTGAGGTTAATTGAATCTGCAAAGGTATGCCCCGTAAATACTGCTTTTGAGCCATTCAAATCAACTTTAAAGTTAATTTGGTCTCGCTCAACCTTACCTTCTTCTATTGCGCTTGCACCAAGCGGAGTTTCTGTGGTTCCAGTAAGTTTTTCACCTTCAGTTTTAAAATTGAAGGCCATGGGTACCAAGCTACCGTTGTAATCAACATAACCCGTCCATTTGCCGTTAATATCGGCTACAATAATCCAGAATAATATACCGCAAATTGCCAGTACAAGCGAATTGATAATCTTGGTATTCATAGGTAAAAAATTGGTAGGGAATTAAAGGTAAGTTTAATAATATCAAATACATAACTTTATTTTATCGAAATCACATACCTGAGTAAATGATTATATAAGTTGATGATTTAAGGTGTTTAAAAAAGAAAAATTGCATCGCTCCTTAACTGATTATTACATTTGGCAGATGCCTCGTAAGTACGTTTTAATAACAGTTGCCGCCTTAGCTATGTTAATGCAGTATTGCCAAAATAAGCCTAAAGAGCAAACAATACAACGATATGAGCCTGCCCCTGCCGATACTACCATTGTGTACAACGAGTTAAGCAGCAAAGTATTGGGACGCATATTAGCGGCAGATACCAACCGCATCAAAAAGCGCTTTACCGTACCTGTTAAAATAAGCGTTGAAGAAAAAAAGGAAAATAGAACCGAGCCCTATTACTTTTATACTTTTAGCAGCCCCGGTAATAAAATAACCTTGTTTTACAAGCCATCTGAAGGATTTTATATTGAAAACGGCTTAATTACAAGAGCAGGTGTAACGCTTAACAAAGATGTTGTAATTGGAATGGATAAGGCTGCGTTTTTACAATTACTCGAACTTAAAAAATCAAAGTTTAACTTGTTTCACATTGTGAACGACGACTCTACGGTGCAGTGCAGCTACTATTTCAAGAATAACTTATTAAGTTCGGTTAAGCTCACTCAAACCATTGAATAAACTTATACCTTATAAAAATCTTTAAACCAGGCAACAAACCGGCCAATACCATCCTGTATATTAGTTTGAGGCTGGTAGTTAAACTCCGTTTCCAAGTCATTCATATCAGCATCTGTACTCAGCACATCTCCTGCTTGCATAGGTAAAAAGTTAATCAATGCCTTTTTACCTATCGAGTTTTCTAACGCTTCTATAAATTTCATCAGCTTAACAGGCTGCGAGTTGCCAATGTTGTATAAACGGTATGGAGCGCTTGAAGTTGCTGGGTCGGGGTGCCCGCTGTTCCATGCAGGATTTGACTGTGCAGGCTTATCCAGTACCCGAATAATTCCTTCAACAATGTCATCAACGTAGGTAAAATCGCGCTGCATGTCGCCGTTATTGTAAACATCAATCGGGTCGCCCTTAATAATGGCATCAGCAAATTTAAAGTAAGCCATATCGGGCCTGCCCCAAGGGCCGTAAACGGTGAAAAAGCGTAGTCCGGTGGTGGGTATCTGGTACAAATGGCTGTAACTATGAGCCATCATTTCGTTACTTTTTTTGCTGGCCGCATACAGGCTAACCGGGTGCGCCGCTCCATGGTGCACCGAAAATGGTGTATTGCTGTTTAAACCATAAACACTTGAGCTACTGGCATAAACCAGGTGCTTTACTTTAATGGTCCGGCAGCCCTCCAATATATTTAAGAAACCTGAAAGGTTGCTCAGTGCATAGTCATGAGGATTAGTAATGGAATAGCGTACACCGGCCTGTGCTGCCAAATGGCAAACTACATCAAATTTATAGGTTGCAAACAGGTTTTCCATTTGTGCCCTGTCAGATATATCCAACTTTATAAAGCTGTAGTTAGCATAAACAGTGCTGTTAACGGGCTGGTTATCTTTCAGCGCATTGGTTTCGATACCCGATGCCCGCAACCTGCCGTGCTTTAACTCGGTATCGTAATAAGTGTTAATGTTATCTACGCCAATAACTTCAAAACCCAACTTTGCAAGTCTTTGAGCTACATAAAAACCAATAAAACCAGCGGTACCGGTAACTAAAATCTTCATATACGTTAAAACACTGTTACCCTTACAATAACAAGGCTGCAAAAGTAATTAATTTACCCAATTAGCTGCCTTAAGCAGTAACATAGATTTGTAAACGTAAAACAAGTGACAAGCAATATAAGAAGCCGAATATTTGTTGATTTAAACTCGCTCCCCTAGCGGCGTAAACGAATTAACCCTCATGCCAAACTCATTTGCTAACGCAATTATTTTCAATAAATAATCAATATAATTAGCAAAAAGTATATACACTGCTGCTGTTCGTCAGTACCTTAGCTTTGTGTAACAAACCAATTACCGTATGGATAATTTTTTGGCTGCCCGTTCGCAAATGGCCCTTTCGCTGGGGTTTCATATTATATATGCCTGCATTGGCATGGTGATGCCTTTTTTTATGGCTGTAGCCCACTACCGCTGGCTAAAAACTAAAGACATCGCCCATAAAAATATTGCCAAAGCCTGGAGCAAAGGCGTTGCTATATTCTTTGCTACAGGGGCCGTATCGGGCACAATGCTATCATTTGAATTGGGGCTTTTATGGCCAAATTTCATGAAGCATGCCGGGCCAATATTTGGTATGCCATTCTCGTTAGAAGGTACGGCGTTTTTTATAGAAGCTATAGCCCTTGGCTTCTTTTTGTACGGTTGGGAGCGCCTTAACCCCTACTTTCACTGGTTTACAGGTGTTGTGGTTGGCATCAGCGGATTGGCATCGGGCATATTGGTAGTTGCTGCTAACTCTTGGATGAACAGCCCGGCAGGGTTTGACTACGTAAATGGGCAATATCTAAACATTGACCCTATGAAAGCCATGTTTAATGAAGCCTGGTTTTCAGAAGCCCTGCACATGACTATTGCTGCATTCGCATCTACAGGGTTTGCCGTAGCAGGCGTACATGCACTTATGATTGTACGCCGGCAAAATGTGCACTTCCACCAGCAGGCGTTTAAAATTGCTGCAGGTTTTGCAGCAGTAGCAGCACTGTTACAACCTATTGCTGGCGATATTGCTGCTAAAAGCGTAGCTAAGCGACAACCAGCCAAACTGGCAGCAATGGAAGCTTACTTTCATACCAAACCCTACTCGCCGCTTGTTTTAGGTGGTATACCCGATGTGAAAACCCAGGAGGTGCATTACGGACTGGAAATTCCGGGCTTGCTGAGCTTTTTAGTGTATGATGATTTTAAGACGCCAGTTGAAGCGCTTGATCAAATCCCTGTTGAAAATCAACCGCCCGTGGCCATAACGCACTACTCGTTTCAGGTTATGGTGGGTTTAGGCATGTTTATGATGCTTATTTCGGTATTGTATTTAATTGCTATTTGGTTTAAAAAGCATTGGATTTACAGCAACTGGCTGCTTAAACTATTCATTATAGCTGTGCCTACAGGCTTTATTGCTGTGGAGGCCGGATGGATGGTGACTGAAATCGGACGGCAACCCTGGATAATACAGGGCGTAATGCGCACAGCTGACGCCGTTACCCCTATGCCTGGCATAGCATGGTCGTTTTACTTATTTACAGGTATTTATATATCGTTAAGCATAGTGGTGGTGTTTTTACTTTACAGGCAAATATTAATGGTACCGAAGCTTTATGACAAACCACAAGATAATTTAACCTTAAGCCAGGCATAATTATGGAGTACATTATCATTGGTTTTTTATGGCTTTCAATACTACTTTATCTTGTTTTGGGAGGTGCTGATTTTGGCGCAGGTATCATTGAGCTTTTTACCTCAAAACGGCATCGCTATCGCACACGTAATACTGCCTACCACGCCATAGGCCCTATTTGGGAGGCCAACCATATGTGGCTTATTATTGCTGTAGTTATACTTTTTGTTGGCTTCCCGGTTATTTATAGTACCATGTCTGTTTACCTGCATATTCCGCTGGTGGCTATGCTGCTGGGCATTACAGCGCGCGGTACGGCTTTTGTATTTAGAAATTATGACGCCGTAATTGATAACATGCAACGCGTTTACAACCGCATTTTCCTGATTTCGAGCTTTATAACACCTTTGTTTTTAGGAATGATTGCCGGCGGTGTTATAGCAGGAAAAATCAACCCCGACACCAACGATTTTTTAACAGCTTATGTTTGGCCCTGGTTTAACTGGTTTTCATTCACCATTGGGCTATTTACCGTTGCCTTATGCGGCTTCCTTGCATCAGTATATTTAATTGGCGAAGCCCCCTCGGGCGATGACAGGAACAGCTTTATACGCAAAGCCAAGCAATGGAATGTTATTGCCGTATTTTGCGGCGCATTGGTATTCATAGCGTCACTTGTTGAAAGTATACCACTCATGCAATGGATATTTGGCAACCCGGTTGGGGCAACAGCTGTAATTGCTGCATCAATTTCTTTGTTGGTATTATGGCTGCTAATAAACAAAGGCAAAACTGTAGTTCCGCGTATTTTGGCAGGCTTTCAGGCAAGTATGATTTTATTGGCGGTTAGCTATGCTCACTTCCCCAACTTTGTGATTTTAAGCAACGGGCAACACCTCTCGCTATTTGAACATCAGGCACCAGCAGCTACAATGACTGCCTTAGCCTGGGCGCTTATCATTGGCAGTTTATTTATACTGCCGTCGTTGTTTTATCTGTATTATAGCTTCCAGAAAGACAGGCACAAGGGTAGTTTTGTAGAGCATTAAGAGGCTGAATAGCGGCAATAGACAAGAGCCAGGTAGTTGCAGCGCCCTGTTATATCGAATTTAGTTCGGAACGTCACCAGATAATAAGGTTCATGCTTGGCTGTTCCATAGTTAAGGATATGGGGTGCTAAAACAAGTTCAGCGTAACATCGTGATAGCGTATATCTTCGAAATGCCAGTGTCCGGCAAGTTTCAACAAAAAATGTCACCCTACTAATAGGATGACATTGCCTTTTATATTTTCATTCACCTTTTTAAAAAAAAGTGGTGCTTACAATTCTAACACCTTTGTAGTACGTTCTCTTGTCTCGTTAGCAAGCTGTGCATTTTTAGCCATAGACTGACCGTATGACGGTATCATGCCTTTTAATTTGGCTTGCCACTCGGCCGATTGCGCCTGGCCTTTAAAGCAACGCTCAATCAACTGCACCATAATTGACACGGAGGTTGACGCTCCCGGCGATGCTCCCAATAAGGCGGCAATACTGCCATCAGCTGCTGCCACCACTTCGGTACCGAATTCAAGAACGCCGCCACGCTTAGGGTCTTTTTTAATAACCTGTACACGTTGTCCGGCAATGTCCAACTGCCAGTCTTCGGATTTAGCGTTAGGGAAGTAATCCTTTAACGCTGCCAGACGATCGTCTGCCGATTGCGTTACCTGGCTAATAAGGTATTTTGTTAACGGAATATTGTCGATACCGGCTTTCATCATCGGGAAGATATTACCGGCATTGATAGAGGTAAACAAATCAGTTAATGAGCCATTCTTTAGAAAACGGGTTGAAAAGCCTGCGTAAGGGCCAAACAGTAAAGCTTTTTTGCCATTAATCATACGGGTATCCAAATGCGGTACCGACATTGGCGGCGAACCTACCGATGCCTTGCCGTATACTTTAGCCTGGTGGCGTTCAATAACATCGGGGTTATTACAAACCAGCCATTGCCCGCTCACCGGGAACCCACCGAAACCACGGCTTTCAGGAATATCAGATTTTTGAAGCAAATGTAAAGCTCCGCCACCGGCACCAACAAATACAAACCTGGCTTTCAATTTTACTTTGTTGCCACTGGCTGTATCTTTTACACGCACGCGCCATGATCCGTCTTTGTCGCGCTTTAAGTCACGCACTTCGTGCTGCAGGTGAAGGTTTACCCCGGGCTGCTGCTTAAGATAGTTGAAAAGGCTATTGGTTAACGCGCCAAAATTAACGTCGGTACCCAGGTCCATGCGGTTTGCAGACACTTTTTCATCAGCATTGCGGCCTTCCATTACTAACGGCATCCAGTTTTGCAGTTGAGCAGCATCTTCTGAGTAAGCCATATCGGCAAAAAAGTGATGTTTTACTAATGCCTCATAACGCTTGCGCAAATAGGTTACATTCTCTTCGCCCCAAACAAAGCTCATATGCGGCACGGCCGATATAAATGACTTGGGCGAATCGATGATCTTGTTTTCAATTAAAAACGACCAAAACTCCTTTGAAACCTCAAACTGCTCCGCAATTTTAATAGCTTTTGATATATCAACTGTACCATCGCCAAGCTGCGGGGTATAATTTAGCTCGCAAAAGGCAGAGTGGCCGGTACCTGCATTGTTCATAGCATCCGAACTTTCGGCAGCCATTACATCCAGGCGTTCAAATATCTCAATTGTAAGATCAGGTTGAAGCTGTTTTAACATGAGGCCTAAAGTGGCGCTCATAATTCCGGCTCCAATCAGCACAACATCAGTTACGGGTTTCTGGGTATATTCGGTGTTAGTCATTTTCGATTTTCGGACGGTACAAATGCGTGCGCAATTTACAATGTACGTGATAAAAACGGCGTGATATTACGATTTTTAATCATAAAATTTACAATTAATATGATATTGAACAACGTTTCGATGTGTATATCAAACCAAACCACCTCATTGTAAAATCCTTTAATGAAAGTATTCTTTTACCTTTTTGTTTTCAAAAGCACGAGGTATCTGATTTACAGGGTGCAATAAGTAAGTTCCTCAATAACTCAACTAAGTGGTTTTTGCCTTTACACTGCTCAGTTATGCAACTTCAAGGATACTATGACCCCTTTACAACTATGCATTGTAGCTTATAAAGCAACAATATTAACGCCCAACTGTAACTTTTAATACAAAAATTTATTCAAAAATTAATTTACTTATGAAAGGCACTATCATTTTTATACACGGCATGTTTCAGAACGCTAAAAGCTGGAATAATTGGGTTGAACATTTTACCGCTAAAGGGTACAATTGCATAGCAGAATCATGGCCGCTACATGAAGGCGAACCTGCTGAGCTTAGAGCAAACGTACCAAACGGCTTGGGCGAGTTACGTTTAGCAACAATTACTGACAAATACCGCCAGCTTGCCGCCGCACAAACTGAAAAGCCAATAATTATTGGCCACTCTGTAGGTGGCCTTATTACTCAAATACTTGTTAACGAGGGTTTAGCTAAACTTGGAGTACCGGTAAGTACAGTAGCACCCAATGCAATGATATCATTTGATTGGGGCTTTGTAAAAAACAGCGCGCTTATAACAAACCCACTCAAAGGCGATGATGCATTTATAATGGATGCAGAAAGCTTTCATGGCTCATTCGCCAATACCATGAGCGAAGAGGCTGCTAAGCAGGCATGGCAAGATACAGCCACCAATGATAGCCGCAACGTACTACGCGATTGCTTGGGCGAAGATGGTAAAGTTGACCTTGATTTACCGCACGTGCCTATGCTGTTTATTGCTGGTGAAGAAGATCAGATTATCCCTTACGAGCTATGCGAAAAAAACGCAAAAGCTTACACAGATGAAATTAGTTTTACTGACCATAAAACGTTTGCAAACCGTAGTCATTTCATTTGCAATGAACCTGGTTGGGAAGAGGTTTTACAAACCGTATCAAGCTGGATTGACGAAAAAGAAAATGCACCGACGTACAATGCCCAGCCAATTGACATCGAATCTTAATTAATTCTTAATATTTGTGCAATTAAGCCTCACACCCAACGTTATAGACTCGGTGATGGGGCTTTTTACTTATCAGCGACTTTATAAATATAAATTTTTAGCAAATCTTAAATTTATTTACCTTTATTATCTTTACAAACATAAATTAAGTTACCACATTAAGTATGAAGAAAAAAAGTTTTAGATGGTCTGATGAGAGCGAACCGCACAAACACAGGACGAAGACCATTATTAAAGAACATCCGGAATTGCGCACCCTTATAGGTCGTAATCCGTATACTTTTTTAGTTATATCACTTTGTGTTGGGGTACAAATTGCCGCTGCTTATTTTCTTAAAGATGCAGCATGGTACTGGATTGCACTGGCTGCTTATTGCATAGGTGCCTTTGCCTGTCATACCCTGTTTGTGTGCATTCATGAATGTGCCCACAACTTAATTTTTAAAAATAAGACTGCTAATACATGGGCAGGCATCTTTGCCAATTTGCCTACATTGCTGCCAAGCTCTGTATCGTTCCAAAAATATCACTTAAAGCATCACTCATTTCAGGGCGTTGAAGCTTTAGATGCGGACATGCCTTTTCGCTGGGAAGCTAAACTTATTAATAATTCAACTTTTGGTAAAGCAATATGGTTGCTGTTCTACCCTATTTTCCAAGCTTTACGTCCATTCCGTTTAAAAGAAATTAACTTAGTTGACGGCTGGACTGCAGTTAACTGGTTGGTACAAATTGCCTTTACCGGTGCAGTGATTTACTTTTTAGGCTGGAAAGCTGTATTGTATCTTGTTTTAAGTTTCTTCTTCTCGGTTGGCTTGCATCCGCTGGGTGCACGTTGGGTTCAGGAGCATTTCTTAACACACGGCGAACAGGAAACAAAAAGTTATTACGGCAGGCTGAACGGGCCAAACCTTAACGTTGGCTTTCATAACGAGCACCATGATTTTCCTTCAATTCCATGGAACAATCTTCCAAAAGTTAAGGCAATTGCAGGCAAGCATTACGAGGATTTAGGTTACCATACATCGTACACCCGCTTACTGTTTGAATTTTTATTTGACCGCGAACTATCTGTGTTTTCACGTACAGCCCGCATTAACCGCGGCAAAATAGCGGCTCCTAAAGCTAAAACACTTGATGCTACCGAACCTGAGGTAAGTGTAGCTTAAGCTTAAACGTCATAAAAAAAGAAAGGGGATGCTACCGCATCCCCTTTCTTTTTTATAATAAATTATCAGCAGTTACCATCAGTATCGCAACTTGCACCCTCGTCACCGTTATTGGTATAACCGGGCTGTTGATACTCAGCATACGCGCTTATTAGTGTGTTTAAGAAAACTTCCGTTGCCTGTGCTCCTGATACAGCATAGCGGTCATTCACTACGAAAAACGGCACTCCTCTTATGCCAAGCTGTGCCGCTTCATCTATATCAATGCTAACATCGTGCTTGTAAGCATCACTGTTAAGCATAGCTTTTACCTCTTCGCTGTCAATACCAATGGCTTCACCCAAAGATGCCAGTGTATCATCATCATCAATATTTTGACCGCCAGTAAAGTAAGCATTGAATAGCTGCTCTTCAGCCGCATCGCTCTTATTGTATTTTTTTGCCAGGTGAGTAAAGCGGTGGGCATTAAAACTGTTAGCAACAACTGCATTATCAAAATTATAACTTAAGCCAACCTGGTCGGCCATTTCGGTTACTTGCTGGCCAACTTGCTTTGCGTAATCTATTGTCCAGCCTTTGGCATCGGCAAGGTACTGGTGTATACTGATATTAGGGTTGGTTTCAAGAGCTGGATTAAGCTGAAAGCTCTTCCATTCAATTTGCACATCGTCTTTAAACTCAAAAGCGTTTAAGGCTTGCTCAAACCGCCGTTTGCCAATGTAGCAGAACGGACACATTACATCCGACCATATTTTTATTTTCATAGCAATAACAATAAAGCCAAATGTAGTAAGCATTATATATGCTTAGCTGCACTACCCGTAGGTATTACGATTGAATGACAGCTTAATTACTTTTTGGGAACTGCATAATGGAATATAGGCTGCTTCATACCTTCACTTACGGTATAATAGCTGCGTCCGTTTGCGGCAAAACCTATGGCTTCACCCAAACGCTCCTGCTCATAGGCAGGCTGTTGTGGCTTGCGCTGCAGTGTTTGCCATATGGGTTCGTTGCCCTCTCTTTTCCAATAGTAAATACGGCTATAACTTTTTAAAACTACCTGTTTAGCATCTTTTGATATATCACCGCTAACAATCCATTTAAAAGGCTGCAAACCTCTAAAGTGCAGGTCGGCACGTTTGGTTAAAGTTACCGTATCATTATTATTGAATAGTAAAGGAGCCGTATACACGCTTACTGATTTATGACGCTTGGTAACTATGTAAAGTAGCTTTTCCAGCGGATCAATCATCAGTGTTTCGGCATCATGAGGTCCATCCGGGTATTTTAACGTTAAATTGGCATGCTTTACTCGCACGGTGCTGTCGGCCTTTGAGTAAAGGTCAGGCTCTTCGGCACGGTAAATATTTATGTTTGGGTAATTTTCGCCGTTATCGCCTATGTCACCAACGTAAACATAACTTTTTGTTGAATCAGGCCCTGGTCCAACGGCAATATCTTCACAATCGCGCACACCGTAGCCGGGCGCATCATCTGCTGAGTATTTGAATATTCCCATGAGCGCTCCATCAGGGCTTATAGCAAAAAATCGCCCTTCATCGCCGCTATCATTATGTATATAAAATATGTTCTGATGTTTTGATGAAGCGGCAATGCCCGAGGTTTCATTGTTAAGCTCGCTTTTTAGTTTACCGGCAACGTAATTTTTATCGTCTTTTCTGTTTTGCGCATAGGCTGCCAGTTCGAGCGCTAAAATTAGCACCGGCCACAAAAACTTCCATCTGCGCGGGCGTGTTATCATCCAAATTAAAACGCAAACTTAAGCTAAAAGTTACAATTAAAATAATACACGAGTGGCTCCGTTAATAAAGTATCAATAATAGCATCTTAAACATATGAACTTGTAAAAGTTAGAAATGTTTAAGAATGCGCTAAGCAATCAGAACTCCTTTCGATTTAGTTTGTTATACCCATGTATTTGCCTTTGATATAAACCATATAACTTAAGTACTATGGAAACGCCTGTAAAACATTATAAGTTTATTAATAGCCGAACAGACAACGTAATTTTCTACTACTCGTTAGATGCCGGCCTAAGTGATGAGCAGCGCAAAGAAAAGCTAGAAGCAGTAAAGGCCGACGTAGCCAGCAAAAACGGCGTTTTTTTGAATACCGTTTATTGGGAAGAAGTTAAAGAAAACGAGGATTAATAAACACCTACATATTTTGCTGGTTGATTTGCTATTCAAATGGTGCAACATTATTTTGCACCATGTTTAGCTCAGCGGGCAATTCCAAAAAAAATCACAACGTACTTTTTATTATAACCGGCCTGACGGCTGCGTTGTTCCTGCTGTTTATAGCAGGCTGCTACCCTTATTTTGTAGAATCGTATTACACTAACGGTTTTTATCAGGGTATAAGCCTTGTATTGCACCTGGTATTTGGTTGGCTTCCCGTAAGCATAGGCGACCTTTTATATATGCTTTTAATTGCAGCATTAGCATATTCCATCATCAGTATTGTTAAGTATTTACTCCTTAAAAATTATTCGGCTTTAAAAGGTGGTTCATTAAGGCTTATTATAGGTTTACAAACGTTCGCTGTAGTCTTTTACTTATTTTGGGGATTGAATTATTCGCGCCCACCTGCTGCTCAAATTTTGAATTTAACAGACAGCGTTTACACATTAACCGAACTTAAGGCCGCAACCGCTTTACTTATAGATAGCACGAACGCAACAAGAGCAAGGCTTACTGTAAAAGATTTATCGGTAACCAATACACAAGTGTATAACCAGGCGGTGAATGCAATAAAAGAGTTGGCTTTCACAAACAAAAATTTCGAAAGTCATTACCCGTCTGTTAAGCCTGCGTTGTTTACACCGCTTATAAATTACTTTAGTACAGCGGGGTATTTCAATCCACTTACCGGGGAAGCGCAGGTAAATTACAGCATGCCTAAAACTAACCGCCCGTTTACCTCATGCCATGAGCTGGCGCACCAAATTGGTTTTGCACGCGAGGATGAGGCTAACTTTGTAGGATTTTTAGCGGCAAAACAATCACCCCATGCCTTGCTGAAATATTCGGGTTACTATATGGCTATGCAGGAGTTTATGCATAATATTTACAGGCGAGACAGTGTAGGATTCAAACAGTTGAAAGTCAGGTTATCTCCTAGTGTTAAACAGGATCTTAAAGCAGATAACAGGTATTGGGATAAATACGAATCAAAGCTAAATGCAATCAGTGGATTATTTTACGATAACTTCCTTAAGCTTAATAACCAGCCTGAAGGCATCCATACTTATAACCGGATGATTATTTTAACCATGGCCTATTTAAAAAAAGAAGATATGCTGAATAGATAAATACTAAGCAGGATGTAATAGATTAACTGTTTTTTACCAAAATGCTCTCTACAACAAAGGCAATATCCTCAAACTTATCTGTTGTGCGTTCAAGTGCACCCAGAATTTCGCTATGCTTGATGAGTTGAATTGAGTCGGTTTCATGCGCGTTTAGCTGAGCAAAACCCCTGTCGTACACATCATCTGCATCGTGCTCCAGTTGCTTAATACGGGTACATAACGTTGTAATGGCTTCGCGGTCGGATAAGTTCCGAAGTGCCTTTAAACATAGTTGGGCCTGTTGTGCAGCTTCATTAATAATACCGCATAATTCAAGCATAGGCGGCGTTATGCTGCTTAACGAGTATAGGTTAATACGCCTCGCCGATGAATCTACATAATCAGATGCAGCGCTAATAGCCGATGCCAGGTCATAAATATCTGTACGTTCAAAAGGTGATACCAGCGCCTTACCGGCCGTGTAATATACCTGACGCTTGATTTCGGCCGAATGTGTTTTAAGACGGCTTATTTGAGCAAACTCAGTTTTTTGTTCGGGCTCCCATTTACCTTGTACTGCTTCATTTAACAGTTTTGCCATGGTAGCACAGTTGGCAGCAGCGCTGTCAAACAAACCAAAAAACAATTGATCATTATCAGGAAGGAATTTACTTAATACGCTGCTCATAGTACATTATTGGCTATGCAATATACGCCAAACTTCAACAAAATTTAATATTTTTTTAAGTATACCACTTAATACGCGGCCGAGTGATTAACAAAATGTTAATATTAGATTATAGAATTGTTAAAGTAAATTTGCCGCATGTCAAAAGACACGCTCCCTACATACGCTATTGTTGAATTACTTATACGCCTTGCCGATTTCAATGCATCCATAGGCGCCTACAAAGACCATATACCACACGAGTTTGGTGTAATGGTAAAAACCACAAACGGACACATTAACTTTTCGCGGCAGCTTATATTGCAACAGTTTAACAATCCTGCACTTATTGATGAACCACAGCTAAAAGAGGTGGCTTTGCTATTTAAAGCTGCCTGATTAGCGCAGCTTTTTAATAACATACAATGCACCGGCTATTACACCGGCTACGCCTGCATATTTACCCAGTTTTTTGCTGCTTACCTTTTTAGATGTATACCCACCTGAAATTTGGTTATCAGCACCTGTCGGCGTAAAAATACTGCCATTGGTAACGGGTGCAGGTTCGGCTTTTTTAAGATATAGCTGCATGAACTTGGCCGAACTGAAACGTGTTAGTTTTGGTGACAGCCATTGCCCAAAGCGTGCAAAGTAAGCTGCGCTACCTAACGTTACCGAATCTTTTGGATTACGCGCCAATGATACAACCGTGTGAGCAACTTTATAAGTTGGCACAACAGGCGGTGCCGGTTTCAACACTTTTCCGGTGTAATTAGCGGCATGGCTTGGCCCGGGAGTATCAACAAAACCAGGGAATACATCACATATATGTATGCGCGGGCAATCTTGTAATTCGGCACGTAAGGCCTCCGAATACCCACGTAATCCAAATTTGCTGGCAGTGTAAGATACCGAGTATGGAAAGGCAACAAACCCGCCTACCGAGTTCAAATTAATAAGCACTCCCCTCTTTTGTTTTTTAAAATGAGGCAACGCTGCATGAGCTCCGTTTATATAACCCATTAAATTGGTTCGTATAATTTGTTCATGTACTTCAATAGGTATGGTGGTGAATTCTCCCAGTGCACCTATACCCGCAACGTTTACCCAAACATCCAGGCTTCCGCCAAACAAACAGGCATCTTTAGCTAACTGCACCATAGCTTGTGCGTCAGTCACATCAGTCACAACTGCTATCGCCTTGCCACCAAGCCGGTCGCAAATGTTTACCATTTCATCCAACACATCTTTTTGGCGGGCAGCCAGTACCAGTTTTGCTCCATGGCGTGCAAACTCAAGGGCAGTTGCCCTGCCAATGCCGCTTGTAGCACCGGTTATTACAACAGTTTGTTTATTTAAAGGTACTGATGGCTTTAAGCTCATAAATAATGTAGTGTATAAAAGTTTAAGTTAATAAAACCCAATTTTGAATTAAAAGTTTCGAAAAAAGAATACCAGGTAAAACAGTGTATGTTCAAGTCTTGTAACAAATTAACCGTTCCAGCTGCCAAACTTTCCGCTGCGGTAATCATCGTAGGCTTGCATAATTTCCTCTTCCGTATTCATAACAAATGGCCCGTGCGACACTACCGGTTCATTAAACGGCATGGCATGGCCCAACAATAAAACACTGTCGGGTTTGGCTTCAATAACGAGGCTTTTGCCGTCATTGTTAAACTCAGCAAGGTGCAGTGAACGCACTGCTGTTCCGTTAACAATAAGTTCGCCGGTTATTACGTAAAAAAATATCTGGTGTGCATCTGGTATTTCAATTTCGAGCTTTGCCCCCGGTTTAAAATATATGGTACTTAAAAAAATACCGGTTTCTGATTCAAAAGCACCCCTGATGTTTTGCCATTCACCCGATATTAGGTTAGCCGTTACCTTACCCTCGTCAAACTGCAGTAACGGTATTTCTTCACGCTGTTTACCGATGTAATAGGGTTTAGCCATTTTTAGCCGTACCGGAAGATTCACCCAAAGCTGCAAAATTTCAAGTGGTCCGCCTTCATCAACAAATTCTTCTGATGATACTTCGGCATGAATTAAACCGCTGCCCGCGCGCATCCATTGAACGCCGCCTGCTTTAATAACGCTTTCGTGTCCGCTGCTATCTTTATGAGCTATATCACCTTCCAATATAAAGGTAACGGTTTCCATTCCCCTATGCGGATGCGGGCCAAATGGCAGGCCATTGTTATGGGGTGCGTAAACCTGTGGTCCGTGATGATTAAGAAATAAAAACGGATCTATATATTCAACTGATTGTGTTGGCAATGCTCTGTAAGTTACCAAATCAGCAATAGGCGAGTAAGCTGCCTGATGTATTCTCTTTATGCTTCTCATATATTTAGTAAAAAGCGTTTTAACAGCTTATGTTTTACCAGGTGCTGTTTAAAATAAACTTACGCAAGTATCACAATAAAAAAGGATATTCGCAGTTTCAGTCCTAATACACTTAAACTGAATTCATCAAGCACCAAAATGTAAGCTTTGCGCTGCTGTACTTCAACGCATGCAATATAAATCTACCATCTATCTCCTGCTGCCACTATTATTTTTTTGTTGCTTTAACGCAGCTGCACAAAAGAAATTTACCATAAGCGGAACAGTTCGTGACGCAGCTACCGGCGAAACTCTTATTGGCGCATCCGTAAAAATTGATGGACCCAATGGCAAAGCAGGCACTGCAACTAACGGCTACGGTTTTTACTCACTTACCGTTGCCGAGGGTACTTACACCGTAAATGTCAGCTACGTAAGCTACCAATTGGTTACTAAAAGCATACAACTATCAAAAAACACCAGCCTCAATTTGGATATGAAGGCCGGAAACGAACTTACAGCAGTTGTTGTAAGTGCCCGCGACCGCAAAGATCAAAACGTGCGCAGCCCGCAAATGGGCGTTGAACAGCTTGATATGAAATTGCTTGACAATCTCCCCGTTTTGTTTGGTGAAAAAGACGTGCTTAAAACCATCCAATTGTTGCCTGGCGTAAAATCGGGCGGTGAGGGTAATACCGGTTTTTTTGTACGTGGTGGCGCATCTGATCAAAACCTCATTTTACTTGATGAAGCTACAGTTTACAATTCATCACACCTTTTAGGCTTTTTCTCAACCTTTAATGCTGATGCTATAAAGACAGCCGATTTGTATAAAGGCGGCATGCCATCACAATACGGCGGGCGTTTATCATCGGTGCTTGATGTGAAGATGAATGATGGCAACAGCAAAAATTTCAGTATGCAGGGCGGGCTTGGTCTTATCTCATCGAGGTTAAAGCTGGAAGGGCCGCTCATTAAGGATAAAAGCTCTTTCATGATCAGTGCTCGCCGAACTTATATTGACCTTATATTAAAGGCCGCTCCGGATAGTAATATTAAAGGTAATACTTTGAATTTTTACGACCTGAATGCTAAGGTAAATTATAAGTTTGATGACAAAAACACCATCTACCTTTCAGGCTACTTTGGGCAGGACAACATAGGCATTAAAGACCTTTTTACCAACGATTGGGGTAATACAACCGCTACGCTGCGTTACAATCACATCTTTAACAGCCGGTTATTCTCAAACACCTCACTTATATATAACAAATACAGCTACAGCGTTGAATTACTCGACGAGGTAAACAATTTCAGGGCTACCTCGCTTATACGTGATTTCAATTTTAAGCAGGATTTTCAATATTTTAGCAATAAGCACACTTTGCGTTTTGGCGCACAGGCTACGCATCACCGCATTGCACCTTCTGACTTGGCACCGGGGTCATCTTCCAGCTTTAATCCGCTATCAATTGAAAATCGCTACGGTCTTGAAAGCTCGGCATACATTTCTGATGAATACAACGTTAGCAACCGCCTTAATTTGCTTTATGGCTTGCGTGCAAGCTGGTTTAGCCTGCTTGGACCGGGCACTTTCAGCACTTATACTGCTAACGGCGACATAGCAACATCACAAACCTACGAACGCGGAAAGTTTGTACAAAACTACTTTAATCTGGAGCCAAGGTTTTCGGCAAGCTATACTATAAACGAGCGTAACTCCATTAAGGCATCATACAACCGTAACACGCAAAACATACATATACTATCTAACTCGGGCTCAAGCTCCCCTACCGATCAGTATGTAATGAGCAGCAATAACATCCGCCCCGAAATTGCAGACCAGGTGGCCTTTGGTTTCTTTAAAAACATAAAAGACAATGCCTATGAGTTTTCGGCCGAAACGTATTATAAGTGGATGCAAAACCAGATTGAGTACAAAGATGCTGCAAGACTGTTAGCAAACGCCGATGTTGAATCGCAGCTATTATTTGGAAGCGGCCGCGCATATGGGCTTGAACTTTACGCAAAAAAACGCACGGGTAAATTAACAGGCTGGATAAGCTACACGCTCTCACGTACCGAACGGAAATTTGCAGGCTTAAATAATGGCAGTTACTTCCCGGCCCGGCAAGACCGTACTCATGACCTGGCTGTTGTTGGTATTTACAAGCTAAATAAACGCTGGACTCTTTCAGGTAATTATATTTATAACACAGGTAATGCCGTAACCTACCCTGCCGGCAAGTATGAAATTGGCGGCGTAACGTCTTTTTTTTACACCCAGCGCAACGCAAGCAGAATGCCCTACACCGGCAGGCTTGATTTAAGCGCAACGTTAGAAGGTAAAGATACCGGCAAGCGTTTCAGGTCGAGCTGGTCGTTTGGGTTATACAATGCTTTAAACCGCAAAAACCCATATTCTATTGATTTTAGAGACGTACCTAATGATCCAACCCGAACAGAAGCCGTGCAAACTGCGTTATTTGGTATAATTCCATCTGTTACCTGGAACTTTAAATTTTAACGAAATGAAAAGCCTTTTTTATCTGGTTATATTTTTCATTATCGCTGTAGCTGTTACATCGTGCGAAAAGGTTATAGATGTAAAAACCGATACGTCGCCCTCACAACTGGTTATTGAAGGGAACATCACCAATATACGCCAGCAGCAAACGATAAAAATAAGCAGGTCTGTTGATTATACTAACCCCAACGTTTACCCTGCTGTAAGAGGCGCTTTAGTAAATGTTAAAGATAACGCAGGCAACAGCTGGAATTTTACAGAAGAAACGCCGGGCGTATACCGTTCGGTAAATATACTCGGACGCCCGGGCCGCACTTACACGTTGAATGTTAATGTTGACAATAATGTGTACACGGCAAGCTCTACCATGCCTGCGCAGGTGAGGGCCGATTCAATTACATTAACGGATATTACCTTTGGCAGCCGCACACGTAAACTGGTTGCCGTACACTACACCGACCCTAAAGGCGTTCCAAATTATTACCGTTATATTTTAAGAATTAACGGCCGCCAAACCAACCGCTTATACGTTTACGATGACCGGCTTAAAGACGGCAACTTAAGCAAAAACGAACTTTACCCCGATACGGAGGATGACGACGAGCGCAATGAATTAAAAAGCGGTGATGTAGCCGAGGTTGAAATGCAGAACATCGACAAAAATATTTTTAACTACTGGTTCACATTACGCCAGCAAAGCCGCGGTGGTCCCGGTGGAGGAACCACACCCGGAAATCCTCCATCAAACATTAGCAACGGAGCGTTGGGATACTTTAGCGCACATACTTATCAGGCTATATCGATAACGGTTCCATAACGTAAGTGTAATTTTTACACGACAAAACTTCAAGTTGTCAACTTGGCCACTAACAAAAGTGTATTTTTGCATCGAATCCATCCATACACTACATGAGCGATCAGGCAGCTTTACTTCCTTTTCCTAAACACTATTTGCGCACTGCAGTTAGCATTGCGTTCTTTTTGCCCGGCCTTATATTTGCCAGCTGGGCATCGCGCATTGCAACAATCCAGCAAACACTTAACCTTTCTGATGCGGCTTTGGGTGCTATACTATTTTGTATACCTGTTGGCCTTATTGTTTCGTTGCCTGCGGCCGGTTGGCTTATATCACGTATTGGCAGCCGCAGGCTTGCTTTGGTTGGCATCATATCATACGGTGTTGCCTTAATTGGGCTTGGTGCGGCTATAAGTGTGCCTATGCTTATGGGTTGTATGGTTGCCTTTGGCTTTGCCAGCAACAGCGTTAATATTGCAGTGAATACGCAGGCTGTTGCCACCGAAAAGATTTATCAAAAGCCTATCATGGCATCTTTTCATGGCTTGTGGAGCCTTGCCGGTTTTACCGGTGCAGGCATTGGTACATTTATGATTGGTAAAAACATTAATCCCTTTTACCATTTCACCGGCATGGTGGTTATTGTAATAATTGCACTGATAATAACCTACCGCTACTTACTTGACGATAAAGGCCCAGCAGAAGCCCGTCAAGGCTTTGCCATGCCCGATAGAGCACTTATTAAACTCGGCATCATTGCGTTTTGCTCACTCATTTGTGAGGGTGCTATGTTTGATTGGAGCGTAATTTATTTTAAAAAGGTACTTAACGCACATAACGGATGGATGGGCGCAGGATATACTGCATTTATGTGTACTATGGCTATGGGGCGTTTTATTGCCGATTGGTTTGCTCACCGTTTTGGGCTTAAACAAACCTTGCAGTTAAGCGGCTTGCTTACAGCAATAGGTTTACTTATTGCAGTTATATTTCCTCGGATACCTACCGCAATGCTTGGTTTCTTGCTGGTTGGTTTTGGTGTTTCCTCTGTTGTTCCAATGGTTTATAGTGTTGCAGGCAAATCAAAAACCATGTCGGCCGGTATGGCTTTGGCTGCCGTTTCAACCATAGGTTTTATAGGCTTTTTGGTAGGCCCGCCGGTAATTGGGTTTGTTGCAGGCATATTCAGCCTCAGGGTAAGCTTTGTGCTTATTGCCGTTATGGGTCTTTTTGTTACTGCAATTTCAACCAAGGTAAAGCTGTAGCCGCAATTTAAAAATCTAATTACAACTACTTTTTAGACGTATTCAAGTCTTCGTCTGTTGGGTTGAGTATGTACTCGCGGTGTTCTCCGTTGTGTCTTAAAATAAACTTAAGTCGTTCTCCAGGTATAGTAATATCCAGGGAAAGTGTAGCTATCACGTCGGGAAGGTTTTCCATAATGGTGTCCATGCTGCTTCCCTGAGGTAAGTCTACAACAATGGCATCATCATCAAGTGGCTTAATTTTCCAGTCTTTAATATTGGCGCTGTTAAGCACGTTAATCCATTTTTGTTGATAGGCATTCATACTTATATAAAGCCCAAAAGAAGGCTTAATGTTTTGTACCAATGTAACCCGAATAAATAATGACTGTATGTAAAGGCTTTTAATAATAGATTTTTCGCCCTAAAAAGTTGTCTATTTTATAAATAAACGCCACCGAAGCATTTGTGGCTATAGTGGTGTTACGGCCGGTTATAAATCTGCCTCCGGTTAAAAATATGGAAAAACTATTATTGAAAGTATGCCCGTAACTTAGGCTGACCTGGGTAAATGTAAAATCGCGCGCTGTATATATGTTACGGGTGAAAGCTGTAAAATCACTTTTTGATAACACACCTGATACGCTTACTGATAATTGGTCATGAAACTTTTTATCAAGGGTAATACCAAATGAAGCACTATAACGGTCTTGTATAGGCCCGTTATCTCCAAGGTACTTTCTTACGGCATTTTCAAGGCTTAGCGAGTAAAAGCTTTTACCTATGTTGCCTGCGCCCGAAAGTCCAAGACGCAACTCGCCACCTCCCTGCGCAAAACCAAGCCCTTCGGTTTTATATAACGGCACAATGCCTGTTCCCTGTAAGGTGAAGTAGTATTTGTAGCCTATGTTAGCCAGGTAGTATTTTAATCCAAGCTCCATATCGCCAAAGCCCGATACGCCAAAGCTACGGCCGGTATCATCTTTAATATTATAGCTTAAAAATGGCAATGTGCCTATAGCTGCCAGTCGCCGTACAATGCCGTACTCGGCATACAGGCTTACGCTGTGCGACCTGAAGGTGCCGTTGTTTGGCCTGCTTACTTTACGCCCTACCGAATCCCAGTCTTTATTAGCGGTAAAGTATGAGTACGAAGGCGACAAAATAAGGCGGCGCGGGCGCGTAGGCCAGCCACAGTAGGCATCAAAACCAAACAGCAAACACAGTAACGATGTGATAAAGAATATTCTTTTAGCCAAAACTTTCAAGTATTACTGATCTAAAATAACGCAAACGTATCGCGCATCCACCTACCCTCATAATTTTTATAGTACAAGGCAACTTCATGTCCCAGATCTCTGAAAACTATCATATGTTTTTTACCGGGTATATTGTTGTAGGCTGCGTACTCGTTATCAGGCGGGGCAAGGTGATCAAGCAAACCTATGCCTACCAGTGTAGGGCACTTAATACGTGCTGCAAAGTTTTTAGTATCAAAGTATGATAAATTATCAAGCAACTTTTCAAGCGTAAGGCCACGGTTAGCTCTTACATAGCGGTTAAAATCGCGTAAAGGCCAGTTCACCTTTCCGGGCAAAGCTTTAACATCACACAAAATTGGATTTTGTGCCGAGCATAGCTTAACACGGTGATCAAGCGCTGCAGTGGCAATTGACAAAAAGCCACCCATACTTCCCCCCGAAACCATTATATTATCATGATCAAGCTCATCGCGCGAAAAAATAAAATCTACCATGCGCACGCAATCCATAATAGCGCCGCGCATAACATAACGGTTCTTATCTTCCAGGCCTGTGAAAATATAGTCGTCGCGCAGGGTTCTGATGCGGTCGCGGCTGTTACCTTGTCCTCTTACATTTATTACAACAATGGCCAGGTCTTCATCTGAGCCAAACATAGGCTTTAAATTTACCTGATAACCCGGCAAGCCCAGCAAAACAGGAAAGCGTTTGCGTTTATTGGTGGTGTTTGGAATGGTCATCCAACCGCGAACAGTAATATCACCCAACGATTTCATCTCAATGGCAAAAACCCTTCTGTTGTCCTGAGCCGAATCAGGCATTTCCGTTACCTTGAAATTGCCATTCACTTTAGCCAAATCAGCTAATGTTTTTTCCCAAAAGCTGTCAAAATCGGCCGGAGCGGCATGTTGCGATTTTATTTTTTCAGGGTCAACTCCAAAGGTGCGGCGCACGGTATCATCGTACTCGGGAAAGTTGACCATAAACTGTACCTTATAAAACCCGGCCTGCTGCGGAGGAATGCGCAGTGTTAAGCTTTTGCTGCCTTTACGGCCAATGTTTATGTTCTCGTTTTTTTGAATGATCTCTTTATCATCCATTGCCAAAACCCTGTAGCCAACTGTGCCTGTTTGCCTGGTGTTGAACGTGTTTTTAAGATCTATTTTATAATTGATGTTGTTGTTAGCGCTGTAAATAGCGTCTTTACTGGCAGGTACTGCACTTATAGCTATTTCACCATCATCTTCGCTTTCCTGAGCGTAAGCAAAGGTTGTGCACAAGCAAAGTACCAATGCAAACCATTTAAACATGAATGTACGTTTTACCAACAAAGCATTTATAAATAATAGCATATATACAACCTTGATAACTGTATAACCGCCAACTGTAATAATGGCAATATTTTGGTTACTAAGATACAATATATGCTACAAAAAGCGCTGTATACGAAATGATTTGTAAAGATAATTTCGTTGTATAAGCAAGCATTTCTTCACAGTTAAAAAGCAAACGGGCCGCCTGCAAATGCAGGCGGCCCGTTTCAATTCGGTATTACGGGTAATGCTACTTAGCCGAAAACTTGTAGATAGTAGTGGTTTTGTATGTTTGACCCGGCTTAAGCTCCGTTGTAGGGAACGATGGCTTGTTTGGTGAATCAGGGAAATGCTGAGTTTCAAGACAAAGCGCTGTACGGTATTCATCTTTAGCACCGCCTTTAAAATCAACTTTACCGGCCATAAAGTTGCCGCTGTAAAACTGAATTCCTGGCTCATCGGTAAATACTTTCATTACGATGCCGGTTTTATCGCCTTGTAGCGTAGCAATAGCAGTTTTTAAATCATGCTTGTTTAATACGAAGTTATGATCATAACCGCCGCCATTTTTAATTTGCTCATCTCCTTCGCCAATGCGTGAACCTATTTCGGTAGGTTTTCTAAAATCAAAAGGAGTGTTTTGTACGGGTGCAATTTTTCCGGTTGGAATAAGCTTATCATCAACAGCGGTAATGCCGTCTGCATCTATTTGCAAGGTATGTTTTAAAATTTCGCCGCTGCCAACTCCGTTCAAGTTAAAAAACGAGTGATTGGTTAAGTTGATAACGGTAGCCTTATCAGTGGTAGCGGTGTAGTGAATTTCAACTGCATTATCATCAGTTAATTTAAAAACTACCGTAGTTTTTAGGTTACCAGGGAATCCTTCTTCGCCATCGGCAGAAGTATAGTTAAGCTCAACGGTTTGTCCGTCAACTTGCTTTGCGTCCCATACTTTTGCGTTGAAACCATCTTTACCGCCATGTAAGGTGTTTGGTCCGTTGTTAACCGGCAGGCTATACTCTTTACCTTCTAAAGTAAATTTAGCACCGCCAATGCGGTTGCCATACCGGCCAATGGTAGCACCAAAAAAGTTAGGTTTTTCTGATTGAAAGCCGTCCAGACCAGCCGGACCGGCAATAACGTCAACCATTTTGCCGCTTTTATCGGGCACAAGTAAGCTTACAAGGCGGCCACCATAATTGGTAATTGCGGCTTCAACGCCTTTACTGTTTTTAAGCGTAAATAATTTTACTTCTTTTCCGTCAACGGATTTTTCAAAATCTTTGGCCACAGGAAGCTGCGCTGCAGCGGTACTGTCTGTCATGTTGGTTTCTGTTTTTTGGGTTGATTGATTACAGGCGGCCAAAGATAGTAATCCGGCGGCAAGCATAGCGGCGTAAAAGCCTTTGTTTTTCATATTGATCATAACTGGTTTGTTTGGGTTGGTTTAGTTTGATGTATGTTACCTGCACCTGTGCAAGATTTAATATTGCGGCCTAAAGTGTGCAAAAAAAACAGCATTAGCAATAATGGTCTCATCAACATTTAATCATTTCGTCTCAAATTTTTATTGTACCGCTGCTGGTGCTGCGGGCCATACACAGTAAGTGGCGTCAGCTTGTCCTGAAACAATACACTATCACTTCTATAAAACTCTAAAAAATCGGATGCACTACCCTGCCCGGGAAAAGGTGCATAATAATGTTCCGGACCATTATTGCGCCAAATTAAAACGTAAGAAAGCTGCTTGTATTCTGATAGCAAAGGCAACAGTTGCTTTGTCCACCAGGTTGTATCAGGTATACCCTGGTAACCGGTTTCGGCAATTGCTGTTAACTTCTTATGCTCAATTGCCGCCTGCTGCATAATATCAAGCTGCCGTTTCATATGGGTTTGATAGGTATCTGCACTATCAAGCTGGTAGCGGTCAAAACTCAGTATATCTACATATTCATCTCCGGGATAACGGCCCATCATTTCCCAATCGGTGTAAAAATCGGCGGCCGAGTAAACCGTAATAAGGTTATGCAGATGCTTCTCGTTACGCAAATAATTAACGGTAAATTGCCATAGCAGCGCAAAGTCATCAGGTGTACCATTATCATAACCCCACCAAAACCAATTCCCCGTAAGCTCATGAAACGGCCTTAATAATAAAGGTATTGGTTCACCGGCCGAGCCACGCAACGTGCCAAGATATTTGGCGGCGCGGTTTAACCAGGTTAAATAAACCTCGTGATGGGTGCCGCCCGGTAAAAGTTGTTTTAAAATAACAGCTGATGTATCCCATGATGTTTTTAAGGTAAAGGGGTTGTTCATGTGCCAGCAAAAAGTGTTTATACCGCCACGTTCGTAAGCCTGGCGCACAAGCCTTGCCTGGGTGGTAAAAGGAATTTGATTAATGTCCCACAAGCTGTCAAGCTCTATTCCCGACAAGTCCCAGCCGTAAACCGCAGGATAGACGCCCGTTACGTTTTTCACGTCAGAGCTGTCTTTCAGTTTCCAGTTTACACCGTATGCAGTATCATCATGATGGCCAAACATTACGCCGTTGCCAGCCATTTTTTGCATACTGTTAAACAAGTATTTGGTTTCGGGTGTGGCAAGTGAGTCAGACGGCATAATGCTTTGTGCCTTAGCTAAATTTAACATACCCATAATCAGCAAAATACCAAAGGCTTGTAGTTTGAAAAACATTAAATCAAATATGGAGTTTTTAAAAAGTTTTTACATTGCCCGAACATAACTTTAGGGCAATTTTTAGGTTAGTTAAAAATATGATGTAATTTTACGGCCTCTTAAATGGATCAACAAAACAGCACATCTGCCGAGCTACCAAAGGCCGAGCCATCAATTTTTAAAGGATTTAAGCAATTCTTTATTGATGTTTATGATGTATTTCGCTTCATATTCCGCTTCTTTAAAGAAGTGTTTGCACCGCCGTATGAATTCAGGGAGCTGATAAAACAATGCTGGGAAGTGGGTGTACGCTCCTTACTGCTTATAACTGTAACAGGTTTCATTGTAGGCTTAATATTCACTAAACAATCAAGACCATCGTTACTGCAATTTGGTGCAACTTCATGGATTCCGTCTTTGGTTTCCATAGCTATTATGCGTGCCCTTGCTCCGTTGGTTACAGCGCTTATCAGCGCCGGACGCGTAGGTTCCAGTATTGGTGCCGAGCTTGGCTCAATGCGCGTAACTGAGCAAATTGATGCCATGGAAGTATCAGGAACGCATCCATTTAAATACCTGGTTTGTATGCGTACGCTTGCCACTACAATTGCAATCCCACTGCTATCGGTATATAATGGTTTAATTGCCATGCTTGGCGGTTATTTGAACGTTTACGTTAACGAGGGTACCAGTTTTACAACTTATGTTCAGCAGTTTTTTCAGCCTTTAGGATATATCGACTTCTTTTCATCACTAGCTAAAGCAACCATCTTTGGTTTTACCATTGGTATTGTGGGAAGCTATAAGGGCTGGAACTCATCAAGCGGTACAGCTGGTGTAGGTAAAGCAGCTAACTCCGCAGTGGTAACGGCCATGTTCCTGGTGTTTATTGAGGAAGTAATTATTGTACAAATAACCGGCTGGTTCCGCTAAACAAATAAGAAATGGGAAAGCAACACCACGCCATAGATTACAACGAGAAAGTGATAAGCATAAAGGGTTTAACAAAATCCTTTGGCAGCTATCACGTGCTTCGCGGTATAGATCTCGACTTGTTTAAAAACGAAAACCTTGTTGTTTTAGGTCGCTCGGGTACAGGTAAGTCTGTTTTAATTAAAATAATATCAGGTCTACTTAGGGCCGATGTCGGGCAGGTAAGCGTATTGGGCAACGAAGTGGTTGGCATAAGCACCCGCGATTTGCAGGAACTCAGGCGCCGTATAGGTTTTTCGTTTCAAAACAGTGCGTTGTATGACAGTATGACTGTGCGCAAAAATCTGGAGTTTCCATTGGTGCGTAACCAAAAGAACTTAAAGCGTAAGGAAATTGACAGTATGGTTGAGCGGGTGCTTGAAGCAGTTGGTTTAAAGCAAACCATCAATCAAATGCCTGCGGAGCTATCGGGCGGTCAGCGTAAGCGCATTGGCATAGCCCGTACCTTAATTTTACGGCCCGAAATAATGCTGTATGATGAGCCTACGGCCGGTCTAGACCCCATCACATCGATGGAAATAAATAATTTAATTAACAGCGTGCAGGAGCGCTTTAATACATCATCTATCATCATCACCCATGACCTTACCTGCGCTAAGGCGGTTGGCGACAGGGTGGCAATGCTTTTAGATGGACAGTTTCAGCGCCAGGGTGCGTTTGAAGAGGTTTTTGATACTGATGATGTGCGCGTGAAACAGTTTTACGACTATAACTTTACCGATTGATATAATGGAATTAAAAGAAAATAAGTATGCTTTTTGGGTAGGCCTGTTTATAGCAGCAGGTGTGCTCATTTTTGTTGTAGGCATATTCACTTTAGGCAACCAGCAAAAAAGCTTTAACGATGGTTTGCACCTGCGTGCCCGTTTTGCAAACGTATCGGGGTTAATAAAAGGTAACAACGTTTGGTTTTCGGGTGTAAAGGTAGGTACTATTAAAAAAATCACCTTTAGCGGTATTAACCAGGTTGATGTTGATTTTAATGTAGACCCATCAATTCAGCAATACATTCATAAAGATGCCGTAGCAGAGATAAGTTCTGAAGGGTTTATTGGCAACAAAATTATAGCTATTGATGGTGGTACCCCTTCCGCGCCGGTAATTGAAAACGGAACGCTCATGAACTCAAAAGGTATGCTCAATACCGACGAGATTATGAAGACGTTTCAAAAGAACAATCAAAACCTTGTATCAATTACCACCGACTTTAAAACCCTGGCTAAAAATATGGTTGAGGGCAAAGGCTTAGCAGGCTCTTTACTGGCCGACTCGGCATTGGCTTTACAATTCAGAACTGTTGTGGCCAACCTGCAAAGCACAACCTTGCGCACGTCACAAATGGCTAATGAGCTTAACCGCTTTGGGGTAAAAATGAATACCAAAGGTGGCCTTGCCGATAAAATGCTTACCGACACAGCTGTATTTGCCAAACTACAGCAATCAGCCAATCAATTGCAGGAAGCAACAGCTAACGCCGGTGTACTTACAGACAATTTAAATAAAGCAAGTGCCAAGCTAAACAGCACTGATAACCCTATGGGTGCATTGCTTAACGATCAAAAATCGGCAGAAGAATTAAAAAGCATGCTTCACTATCTTAACGAAAGTTCCATTAAGTTGAATGACGACCTTGAAGCTGTTCAGCATAACTTTTTGTTGAGAGGCTTTTTCAAAAAACGCGAAAAAGAGGAGAAGAAAGCTCAGGAAGCTCCAAAAAAATAATCAAGAATTTTGGCTTGCTTAAGCCGTATGTTATAAAGCAATGTTGCATTTTGTTATCTAAATGCAACATTGCTTTATTTTTTGCGTATAGGTGAATAAATAATTAACGCAAAGAAAAAAACAGCATTGAGCCATGTTACTCGATTTTAGTGAGAAAACCGTACTTATAACCGGCGGTTCGCGCGGTATAGGTAAAGCTTGCGCAATGCTGTTTGCATCGTTAAATGCAGACGTTATAATTACTTATAACAAAAATCTGGATGATGCCGAAAGGACAATCACCCAACTCCCACACCGAGGTAATCACGCACTGTACCAGTTAGACCAAAGTAAACCTAAATGCGTACAACGTTTCTTTGATAAATTTTTAGATCATTACCCGCAACTGGATGTGTTGGTGAACAATGCAGGTATATATCTGGAGCACAAAATAGAAGAAATTGAATTTGATGAATGGCAGCACACCTGGCAAGACACTATAAATACCAACCTAAACGGCGTAGCAAACCTGTGTTATTTTGCCTCTAGGCAAATGATGCATCAGGGAGGCGGTAAAATAATCAATATATCATCGCGCGGGGCTTTCCGGGGCGAACCAAATCATCCGGCTTATGCTGCAAGTAAGGCGGGCCTCAATGCCATGAGCCAGTCTTTAGCAGTTAGCCTTGCGCCAAGTAATATTAGTGTGCACATCATAGCACCAGGCTTTGTTGAAACAGATATGACAGCTTCCATACTGAATGCAGATGAAGGGGAAGAAATTAAAAAGCAAAGTCCCTTTAACCGCGTGGCCGCAACAGACGAGGTAGCTCGCCTGGCAGCTGTTTATGCCTCGGAAGGGTTTGAGTTTACAAGTGGCGGTATAATAGATATAAACGGAGCTTCCTATTTAAGAACATAAAGCACGCACTTCATCACACCTTCAAAGCATATATACAACCAAGGCCTAGCTTATTAGGGAGTGTTTAATACCATCAAATATACTTTCAAAAAACGTAGGGATACTAAGTCCGTTACTATGATTAAAGTATATAAAAATTATAAGCACTATGGCTGCAATAATAATAAGACGCTTAAACAAGTAGCCAATAAATACAATTGCTAAAGGAATAACAACAAGCCACATCCAGCTAATCTTCCATGGGCTTAGCTTTTCCCCTCGTTTAAAAATGTAATAAAGCACCGAGTATGAACCCGACTCATTCCGATGCTTTACATACATAAAGGTTGATTTTTGAAGCTTTTGGCGATAAAAACCCGTACCATTTTGAAAATTAAGCTCGTACTGGAAGCCGTTGATTGTGAAGGCAAACTTACCGTTAACATTTTCCTGTATTTGTTCAAGCGAATCGGTAGCAACAATGGCTACCTCATTTTGCGCAAACGGGTTTTCCTTTACAACAAACTTTTTGATGCTAACCGTATCAGCTACGGCAACCACCACCGATGTAGTAAGCAAAATAACAGCCAAGAGAAGCTTTTTCATTTTTAATATGTAAACCTGCAACGGGTTTATGATTGCCCGTTTAGCAGGTAAATATAAAAATTTAATACCGACGCAAAGCTTACCCACAACAAATATGGAAATAAGAGCCACGCAGCCGGTTTACTAAATTTTAAAAAGTAATACATATTGGCAATGATGCTTAACCACAATAACGCTATTACCACCAAACCACCAAGAATTTGGTGCATACCAAAGAAAACGAATGACCAAGAAAAGTTTAAGGCCAATTGAATAACATAAACGAAAACCGCTGTACCAAATGCTTGGTGAAGATGCCGGTTTTTCCAAACTAGCCAGGCTGCAATGGCAATAAGCAGGTACAGTGTTGTCCAAACAGGGGCGAACAGCCAGTTGGGTGGATTAAAGGATGGTTTGGTTAGCGTTGCATACCATCCGGATATTTCGGGCCGGGTAAACATGGAAGCTGTAAAGGCAATACCCTCGGTTATTAAGATGCTTAATATTAAAGCCAGCCATTTACCTGCGCCGGGCTTTTGCTGTACATACAAAGTAGCCATGCACTTTTAACAAACAAACAGCAAATAGGTTGATGGTGATAAAATGCTATGATACGCCTGCAAGAGCCTCGTAAAGCTTTTCTATCTCAATAGGCTTGCGCAAAAAGCCGTTAAAATAGGTATTATACTCTTGATGATGCTCGGCGGTAACATCGGCAGTTAAAGCAAAAATAGGTGTATGTGTATTGGGGTTATGATTATTGCGAATATGAATGGTTGCATCAAAACCGTTCATTTCGGGCATGTGTATGTCCATTAAAATAAAATCAAACGTTTTATTAGCCGCCTTTTCAATAGCATCTACCCCGTTTATAGCGTGCTCAGCAGTAACACCCCAATTTGATAACAGCTTACGTGCTACCATTGCATTAATCATATTATCATCGGCCAGTAGCGCAACCTTGTTTTGTAAACGGTTTAGCTGCTTGCCCCTATCTGCCTTTTTAATACCGGCTTTTTTTAACCGCAGCTCAAAGTAAAAGCACGACCCTTTTCCAACAACGCTGGTGAAGTGAATATTACTTTGATGAAGTTCAACCAGCTTTTTTACTATCGCCAATCCTAAGCCAGATCCTCCCTGCTTGCGAGTTGTTACGCTTTTGGGTTGGGTAAAACTATTAAACATTTCGTCAAAAAATTCACTTGGTATACCAACACCAGTATCGGTTACTTTAAATTTTATGGTGTCAAATTCTCCCGTTGAGTTTACCAGCTTTAAATCCACTGAAACCTTGCCTACGTCGGTAAACTTTATAGCATTACTAATAAGGTTATTTATAATCTGCGATATTTTTGCCTCATCAAACTCATAAACCTCTGCTATACGGTCATCTACATGCAAACTGGTTTCAATGCCTTTACTACGGGCCATATTATCATACGTATTACTCAAGTTTTTTAATAGCTTAAGTAAGTTTGACGGCCGCTGTTCAAGTTGCATCTTACCTGTATCAAGCTTAGTAAAATCAAGTATATCGTTTATAATTAAAAGCAGATTATTAGCGGCAAACTTTAAAGAATCAAGTAGTTGCTTATCCTCATCATCAACACGTTCGGCCAGTAGGGAGCTAATGGTAATTACAGCATTAAGCGGCGTACGAATTTCATGGCTCATGGTTGAGAGAAAATTCTGCTTTATGGAAGCCGCCTCTTCTGCCCGTTGCTGATTTTGTGTTATACGCTCGCGCTCCTTATCCATTTGCGCCTGCTTCTCGGTTGATTCAATACGGTTTATCAGCTCATAATTTTCAATTACCTTTTGGGTTTGCGCATTAATAACCGTTTCTTTTTGATGCAGGTATTGCTCTAAATATTCCAGCGAGCGTTGTGTATCGCCTTCCTGTTTATAAATGCGATACAGCTGATATGATGATTTAAAGCTAGTATAAATGATATTGTACTTCGTACTAAATCGAAGTGCCCTGTCAAGCAATTTTTTAGCCCGCTCAAACTGCCCGGTTTTTGTATATAAAGAGCCTAATTTGCAGTAAACCATTGCCAGGCCAAGCCTCTCGCCCATCTGGTAATGTATATCAAGCGCCTTACGGAAATCGATTTCAGCGGCAGACCAATTTTGCTGGGCAGCGTATACTTTAGCACGGGCGTATAGTGCAAAGGCCAATCCGCGTATATCACCGCTTTTGGTTTTAATGGAGATTGACTTTCCGGCTATTTTCATGGCCAGTTGTACTTTATCCATTTTCAAATAAATTCCTGAAAGCGGATTGTAAGCATTGGCAATCAGGTCAATATCTTTAACCTTTTTTGCCGCATCAATAGCCCCAGTGTATGACCGGATGGCATTTTTACGATCGCCAAAATACTCATAAATAGTACCTAACGATTTTTGCGCACGCGCCTCGTTGTGATAGTCGTTGTGTTTACGGTAAACTCGTAAGCTATCCATCAGGTTAACCAATCCTAAATGATAGTTATCTGTTTTGTAATAAACGCCTGCAATGTTATACTTAGCATCGGCTATACCGCGTTCATCATCAAGCTGCTCAAAATATTTGATGGCATCTTTAGCCATACGTAAGGAGCGCTTATACTCTCCTCTTATCATATAAAATAATGATAACAGGTTTAGGCTTTTACCTATTAGTTGCTTATCATCACGTTTGCGGCTTAAAGCAAGGGCCCGGCCGGCAACAACAATGCTTTGCTTTAAATTATGACCACGACTTGAATATGCGTTATGTAATAATGACATAACATCATGACTACCCATAAACCTGTCGCTCATTTGAAAATTAAAAATTTAAGTCTGTGGTTTTCACAGCAATCAGAATGCTGTTATACCAAAGTAAATAAATAATATATTATAAGATAAATTATTTAATATATATTTTTTGCTCCAACTGCTGAATATGAAATTATCAAACGGGCAATAATTGTACTAGATTTGCGCCCCTCATGCTAGATGTTTTATACCGGGATAATTACCTCATTGCCATTAATAAACCGCACGACTTGTTGGTACACCGCTCCTCGATAGCTGCCGATGTGCAGGTGTTTGCTTTGCAACTACTGCGCGACCAGATTGGCCAGCCCGTATACCCGGCACACCGCCTTGACCGTAAAACAGCAGGCGTATTGCTTTTTGCGTTAGATAAAGATACAGAGGTAGCAATGCAAAAGCAATTTGCAGCCAACGAAGTAAAAAAAACTTACTTAACCGTTTTACGCGGTCATTCTTCGCCAAGTGGGGAGATTGACTACGCTTTAAGAAAAGACAACGGCACGCTACAGGATGCCTTTACCCGGTACACAACGCTGGCTCAGGCTGAGTTACCTGTCGCATTTGGTAAGCATCCTACGTCAAGGTATTCATTGGTCGAAGCATGCCCTCAAACAGGGCGTATGCATCAACTCAGGAAACATTTTGCGCACATATTTCACCCCATAATTGGCGACCGCACGCATGGCTGTAATAAACAAAACAAGCTATTTACCGAGCAATGGCAAATGAACACCATGCTGTTACATGCGCGGAGCCTTGCATTTAATCATCCAATAACTGGTGAAGCTGTTTATATACAAGCACCTTTGATGCCCGAATTTGAAAAAGTAATGCAACTGATGGGCTGGCAGTTATAATTACACACCGAAAATTTCAGGGTATCTTAAAGCAGCTTTAAGAATAAAGTTCATAGAGTCGGTTACCCAAATTTCCCCATCTTTTACACGTCGAAGAACCTCTGGGGCAGGCATGGTCAGCACTTCAATATTTTCGGTAACATCAAGCTTTTGCGTTGAATTAAATTCGGCATCAAACATAATATAGCCATAGGTAATTTGCTTCGTTTTAGTAGGATTATTAGCTATTTTACCTAATGATATCAGCTGACTGGCCTCCGCCTTCACACCTACTTCTTCTTCCAACTCGTTAAGCGCCGATTGTATAAGCGACTTGTCTTTTTGCTGCATGCCGCCGGGCAGTTCGAGCAATATTTCGCCCAGCGCATGCTTGTACTGGCGTACCAATATCACTTCATGTTTTGGTGTGAGCGCCAATACCTGCACCACATCTCCTAAGGGCGAAAAGAAATAATCATCTACTATAAGACCATTAGCCAGCTCAACTTTATGCTTAAGCATCGGGAACCATGGACTAGGTGAAACGTCAGCTTCTTCCAATACTTTCCATTTTTTTATCTCAGCGTTCATCATTGGCTAAAAGTAGTAAGTTTATGTATATGTTAACATCATAATATAGCTGCGTGTTCAACTACAATAGCCAAGTTCAAATCATTGCCACTCACCCTACAGGAATTTAGCCATTTAAATACCCACTCCTATTTGTTTTAGGTGATGTGCTGATTGGGTATAACCCTTTTACTGTTTTCATCGTAAAAAAGGGCAATCTATCTACACAAATGGATTGCCTATGGGGAATTACTACCACACATTTACTCAACTTCAACAGCCAAGTGTATTGTTTCAGCTATAAATGCACGTTGGAACACCCTTTGCCTAAGGGTATACAAACAAATTAGAAATTACACAATAATTTATATGAAACACCTTTTTACATGTGCCTTATTAGCCGGAGTTGTCAGCTTCTCGGCTTGTAAGAAAGACGCATCTCAGCCGGAAGAGACTACTACCAACCCGGTAGCAGGAGCTAAAATTGCTCCGGATGGCTTTAACTTTTCAACCACTAAAAACGTAACATTAAACGTTACCCTGCGCGCTGCAAACAATGAGGCTTTAGCCGGTGTAGTAGTGAGCGCTTACCTGCCTGGTGCAACATCACCAATTTTTAAAGGCGTTACCGATAAAAGCGGTGTGCTTCAAGGCTTGGTTACTATTCCAACTTCGGTAAATAAATTAATTATTGATCCTGCTTATGTTGGCTTAATGCGTAATGCACAGGCAGCAATATCAACCAGCAATACCGTTACTGCTTTAATTGGTGGTAAAGATGGTTTTGGCGGCGACATTCAGCCAGAAGAGATAACCGTATCTACTTCAAACGGTACTACTGCTACTAAAGGTACAATGGCAATTGGCGGTCCGGTGTTTGCTTACCCAAGCCCTTACACCTCAAGCACCAACGCAACATTCAACACTACTCAGTACCCACGCAGCGTTGGCCGTCCGGTTTACCTTGAGGCTACTCCTGATGCTATTGATGCTTCATTATTGTCATACATCAATGCTTCATTACCTGAAGGCTCACCACTGCCAACTACTCACCCTGAGTTTTTGACTACCAATGCGGTATCTAACTTAAATATCACAGCTACTTCTGACGTTTGGATCACATTCGTTTCTGAAGGTGCCGGATATCTTAACACCCTTGCTTACTACACTTACCCAACCAACACCCCTCCTACAAGTGTTGATGATTTGGATAACGCTACGCTTATTTTCCCTAATGCTTCGGCAAACGGATCGGGCGGTGCTTTAAAACCGGGTGATAAAGTAAAAATCGGTCGTTTTAACGCAGGTACTTCTATAGGCTTTGTATTAATTCAAAATGCATGGAATGGTAGCGGCGTATTAACCGGTAACGCTAAATTCTACTCTGACTACAGATTGAACCCTGAAAGCACAGTAGCTAAAAAGAAACACGTAGTTACTTTATGGGATGATGTTCACAAATTATTCCTGATGGGCTTTGAAGACATCAACCGTGACAACGGATCTGACCAGGACTTTAATGACCTTGTTGTATATGCTACCTCAAACCCGGTAACCGGTATTTCAAACAGCGGCGTGCCTGCAATTGACAAAGGTGGAGATACAGATGGCGACGGCGTATTGGACGAATTAGACGCTTTCCCTGATGATGCTACCAAAGCTTATGTAAGCTACTACCCGTCACAAACAGGTTATGCCAGCATTGCTTTTGAAGATAACTGGCCTAAAAAAGGCGACTTTGACCTTAACGACTTAGTAGTTAACTACCGCTACACATTTGTAAGCAACGCCAGCAACCAGGTTGTTGAAATGAAAGGTGAATTTACTCCTTTAGCTTCAGGCGCTTCATTCAAAAATGGTTTTGCGGTTCAATTACCAGTTTCAGCTTCAGCAGTTAGCGCAGTTACCGGTCAAAGAAACATCAGCAACTACATCAGCTATGCTGCTAATGGTGTTGAAGCTGGCCAATCTAAAGCGGTTATTGTTCCTTTTGACAACCACGAGGCTTTGCTTAGAAACCCTGATGGTGCATTCTTCATCAATACACTGATGGACAAAAACAAAGTTACCGGCAGCACAGCTACTGTAAACGTAACCTTTGCTTCACCTGTTGCGGCATCAAACCTACAAGTTGCTAATTTCAATCCGTTCCTTATCAGTGATATGCGTCGCGGTTATGAAATACACTTACCTGGCTTTGCACCAACCGATAAAGCTACCAAATCACTTTTCGGTACTGATGATGATGCTTCGGTATTAAACAGCAACAAAACTTACCTGTCAAAAGAAAACTGGCCATGGGCTATCAGCTTTGTAGGTGAGTACAAATACCCGGTTGAATTACAACCTGTAAACCAAGCTTACTTACGCTTCTCAGAGTGGGCATTATCTGGCGGCACTTCATATGCTGACTGGTATAGCAACACCGGAGTTGGTTTCAGAGACGCTTCTAAAATTTACTCTAAATAATTTTTTAGCCGATACATAATTAAGTTGTAAGGGCCGCCTCCAAAAGGGCGGCCCTTTGTTGTTAACAGGTATTTGAGTAATTTCACTTATAAACCGTTACTAAATGAAAGACAACTTTTCAACCCAATCAGACAGCTATGCCCGTTACAGGCCCACCTATCCTCCGGAGTTTTTTGAATACTTATATAGCTTATTACCCGTAAAAAAAATGCCTGGGATTGCGGCACAGGTAACGGACAGGTAGCTTTTGAGTTAGCTAAAAATTTTGAACAAGTATTTGCAACCGACATAAGCCAGGCGCAGATAGATAACGCCGGGCAGGCAAATAACATAATTTACAGCGTTCAACCTGCTGAAATAACAGACTTTAGTGACAACTTTTTTGATTTAATTGTAGTTGCACAAGCCATTCACTGGTTTGATTTTGACAGGTTCTATGCCGAGGTGGAAAGAACTGCAAAAGCTAATGCACTGTTGTGTGTTACCGGTTATGGGATGATTGAGGTTTCAAAAGAGATTGATGACGTGATAGCACATTTTTACAAAAATGTTATTGGCAGCTATTGGGATGCCGAACGTAAGTATATAGACGAGAACTATAAAACCATACCATTCCCTTTTGAAGAGTTGGAAACGCCGCAATTTTACAACACACTGAACTGGACTGCCGAGCATTTAATTGGCTATTTGAACACATGGTCGGCCGTTAAGCATTTTATTAAGCAAAACGACTATAATCCGGTTGATGAGTTGAAGCCTGAGATTAAAAAGCTTTGGGGTGGTAATGATACAAGGCAGATTAAATTTCCGGTACTTTTAAGGATAGGTAATGTTAACCCAACGCTTGAACTTTGATCAATACATACTGTAACTAATTGTGCGGCCCCCCATCTAAACCTAAACAAACGAAAATATGAGTGCCTGGACTACCCTTTATGATGGACATAAAATTACCGTAGAAAACAGCTGGTTTGGCGGCGAACGCCTTTGGGTTAATGGAACTTTGCAAGATGAGCAATTGGGATTTGCTTTGCGCAGCCGTTTGTACGGAAGCCTGAAAGCGCCCGGCCAGGAAACAAAACGAATCAAAGTATCATTAGGCACCCAACCTTTTCAGTGGAATGCCAGATTTTTGTAGATGATGAGTTGGTGTTCTCGGGAAGGTAGTATATCAATAGTATTGAGATGCAATCAAGCCAATTACCTGTGCTTGTCATAGACAGTAACACAGGCAATTGGCTGAAACGTTGCATATGAATCAGTATGCTAAATGAACACCATATGGATCATTCTCATCAAGATCAAAGCGCTTCCAGTACCCTTGGCCTCCAGTACGCACTTGACCATCTTGAGTAAGTGTTGAACCCAAAACGCCAGTTGTAATGGCATCAGATTCAGCTATAATATGCAGTTCGCCTCTATTGGACAATATTAACCTTGCATTTCTTGGACTTTTACCACCACACTGAAATACGTAAGTTCCGGCATCCCATATGGCATTATTGTTTCCATCGTACTCCACAAAGTTCATATCCGTCTGTAACACAAACTTTGGGTTTTTATTATAGCCACGTGTAAGATCCCATAACACTCTTAATCCGCCGTTTGTTCTATCATAAATAACAAGATTACCGTCAGATTGATTATTTAATTCATAATTACCACATGTCCAAATCTGCTTAGGTAAAACGTAATTAGCGTTAGTTGGAAATGTACCAATCACTGTGTACACTTGATTATAGGGATTATATCCCCACACCCCAGTTCTCTTGCAACTTGATCCAAGCACTGATTTTTTCACGCTGTCTGGAGCATTAGACTTCATTGAATTGGAAATCTGTGAATCTCCTGATTTTTCTTTAGTGCAACCGTACGTCAATGTAAGGGCACAAGCAACTGATGCAATAAAAGTAAAGGTTTTCATAATATTTAATTTTAAGCAATATAATAAAAACAAATAATAATTAAATCAGTGGTTAATAAAAAGTTTCTCTTTGATTAAATCGACTCTTGCTTGATTTCAGCGCTTACTAGCATTGGGTATTGGGTTAACCAAATAATTATTTAAAGGCTTGAAGTTTTTAATTTTATATCTCGAACTATCAGATTTGAAAATAATTAATTCATTATCTTATAAGTTAAATAATTACTATTTTACCGCCAAGTTCATAGTAATCAGTTCAGTTGATTTTTTGAAATTATAAGTTAGGGGAAGTTACGCAGGCAATTACAACAAACTTTGAGGTTTTCTTAGTAAGTGTTAACAATCAAAACCACTAAACAACATACATTAATAGTATGCTTGCTATTTGTTTGTCAGGAAAGGATTATCTGGAAATTGTCATTGTTTAAGTATTCATATTGTTATTATAAACTACTCCAAAAGGTATAGTTTATAATAACAATATATCTTATTTAATCTGTTTAAAAATTAGATGCCTGTTTTAAGATAATAAACTGCACGTTTCAAGTTTTTAATTTTCACCCTACTTCAACATAGGCTGCACATTAGTCAAACTATATATTCCGGCAATTAAATCATCGCTTGGGTTAACGCGCATGGTTTTGGATGGCAGGTCAATAAACAGGTTATCTTCGCCGTCTTTAATCATGAAACGCAGGGCGCAGTTTTTCACTTCGTATTTTTGATTATTAGCCAGCACCATTTCATTAAGGTTGTTAACCATATCATCGTTAAGGCTGTGCAAATGCATACAAATAGTGAGCGATTTAGTCATTTTATCGCGCATTTCTGATAGCAGATTTATGGAACCAAGGCGCATATCCCAGTTGTCTTTCTGGCGATACTTTTCTTCAACAGTACCTTTCAACTGTACAAAGAAACCATCGCCAAGCAGGTTACGGAACTTAATATAATCATCGCCAAAAAGGGCAAACTCGTAGCTATCGTAGTAATCTTCAATTACAAATGTGCCAAACGGTTTACCTGTTTTGGTCATTTTGTGCTGTACGTTAGCCATCAAGCCGCCGATGCTCAGCTCCCCCATTCGACGTAGTTGCGCAAAGCGCTCCACAATATCGGCCGGAGCTTCGCCCCCGCGCATAGTTACCAATACTTTTAAGTCAGATACAGTATTCTGGCAATAACGCTCCAGCTCTAACTTATAATTATCTAAAGGGTGACCGGTTAAATAAATACCAATCATATCCTTTTCGTACTTCAACTTTTCAATCAGGGCCCATTCTTCGCAAACAGGCATGGCAGGCTCGGGAATATACGCCTCAACCGTACCACCAAACAATGATGATTGCGAACTGCTTTGTGTATTTTGATAATCGTTGGAGTATTTAATTAATCGTTCAATTCCGGTTAGCAAGCCATTTTCGGTTTTGGCAAAAAACTGGGCCCGGTTTAAACCAAAGCTATCGAACGCACCGCTGTACACCAGGTTTTCATAAGCCTTTTTATTTACGTTGCGGGTGTTGCTGCGCTGGGCAAAATCAAAAACCGATTTGTAAGGGCCACGCTCATTACGCTCGTCAATTATACTTTCAATAGCCTTTTCGCCCACACCTTTAACACCGGTTAAGCCAAAGCGTACATCTCCATTTTTATTTACCGCAAAGGCCATGTCCGATTCGTTAACATCCGGCCCCAATACATTGATACCCATGCGGCGGGTTTCTTCCATAAAGAAAGATATTTTATCGATACTGTTTTGATTGTTTAATACCGCCGCCATGTACTCTGAGGGGTAATGCGCCTTTAAGTAAGCCGTTTGGTAGGCTACAAACGCATAACATGTAGAGTGCGATTTGTTGAAAGCATACTGGGCAAAGGCTTTCCAGTCGGTCCACACCTTGGTAAGTTTATCTTTAGGGTGGCCTTTGGCCATTGCCCCATCCATAAACTGCGCCTCCATTTTGTTGAGTACCTCAATTTGCTTTTTACCCATAGCCTTACGCAAAACGTCGGCATCACCTTTACTAAAGCCTGCCAGTTTTTGCGAAAGAAGCATCACCTGTTCCTGATATACGGTGATACCATAGGTTTCGCCCAGGTATTCCTCCATGTCGGCCAGGTCAAATGTTACATCTTCAAGGCCATGTTTACGTTTAATAAAGCTTGGTATATACTCAATAGGTCCTGGCCGGTACAGGGCGTTCATGGCAATCAAATCTTCAAACCTGTCTGGCTTTAACTCACGCAGGTACATTTGCATACCATCACTCTCAAACTGAAATGTACCGTTGGTATCACCGCGTTGGTACAGTTCGTAGGTTTTCTGGTCGTCTAACGGAATGTAATCTATATCAATATCACGGTCATGGTTCTGCTTAATCATGCGCAGTGCATCCTTAATAATGGTTAGGGTTTTCAGGCCCAAAAAGTCCATCTTAATTACACCGGCATCCTCAATTACACGCCCGTCATATTGCGTTACGAGCAGGTCAGAGTCCTTGGCAGTGGCTACGGGCACAATGTTCGTCAGGTCGTCAGGCGCAATAATAATACCTGCCGCGTGCACACCGGTGTTACGCACCGAACCTTCCAGCTTTTCAGCCTCGCGCAGTACCGTAGCTTTTAAATCGTTACCTTCTTTAATAGCCTTAAGTTCGGGCACCTGTTCTATTGCCTGTTTAAGGTTGATGCCCAGGGTATCGGGTACCAGTTTTTTAAGCGCGTTTACATCACTTAGCGGCATGTCCAATACCCGGCCAACATCTTGTATACTGGTGCGGGCAGCCATTGAGCCATAGGTAATAATTTGCGCTACCTGGTTTTTACCATACTTATCAACCACGTAATCAATAACCCGTTGCCTACCGGCGTCATCAAAGTCCGTATCAATATCGGGCATTGACTTACGGTCGGGGTTCAGGAAACGTTCAAACAGGAGGTTATACTTAATAGGATCTATATTGGTTATACCAGTACAGTACGCCACTACCGAACCTGCTGCCGACCCACGGCCAGGCCCAATAAATACGCCCATATTACGGCCTTCTTTAATAAAATCGGCCACAATGAGGAAGTAACCCGCAAAGCCCATGGTTTTAATGGTGAACAGCTCAAAGTTAATGCGCTCTTCTACCTCGGGCGTCATTTCCTTATAGCGCTCGTAGGCGCCGGTAAAGGTTAAGTGCTTTAAGTACTCCCACTGATTTAGCACGTCAGATTCCGGTCCGTCGTGTATTTTAAATTCAGGTGGTATGGGGAAGTTGGGTAGCATGATGTCGCGTTTCAGCTTCAACACTTCCACCTTATCAACAATTTCATTCGTATTATCTAATGACTCGGGCAGGTCATGAAACAGCTTGCCCATTTCAGCTTGAGTTTTAAAGTAAAACTGATCATTAGGAAATCCAAAACGATAGCCCCTGCCGCCCTCATCATCAGTTGCAATAGGCGTGCTTTGCATATCGCCCGTGTTAACACACAGTAAAATATCATGTGCATTAGCATCCTGCTGATCTACATAGTGCGAATCATTCGAACAAATAACCTTAACGTTAAACTTTTTGGCAAACTTAAGTAAGGTGTTATTAATTATTTCCTGCTCAGGTATTTCATGACGCTGCAACTCAATGTAATAGTCTTCGCCAAAAAGGTCAAGCCACCATTTAAACTCCGCCTCGGCCTCCTCTTCGGTACCTTTCAAAATAGCTTGTGGCACTGATGCACCTATACAGCAGGTGGTGGCAATAAGTCCTTCATAGTATTTAAGTATAAGTTCCTTATCAATACGGGGCCATTTACTGTATAAGCCTTCCATATAACCTAAAGAACATAGCTTAATAAGGTTTTTATACCCTTGCGGGTTCTTTGCCAAAAACAGCTGATGGTGACGAACGTCTTTCTTCTCTTTGGTAAACTGTTTTTTATGGCGGTCTTCTACCACGTAAAACTCACAGCCTACAATGGGCTTTACATTGTGTTTGCCGGCTTCGGCTACAAACTTAAACACGCCAAACATGTTGCCATGGTCTGTAATGGCAAGTGCTTTCATACCATCAGCAGCTGCCTTTTTATACAGCTTTGATATATCGGCGGCGCCATCTAAAAGTGAAAACTGGGTGTGTACGTGTAAGTGAGAAAAATCGGGCATAACAAAATCCTTTCAGCAATTACAAAAGTACGAAAAAGCGCTCCCCATTGAGGGTGCAACCGGCAAAAGTTATCTACAATAAACGTAAGTTATTAAGATTTACAGCTATAAAAAAAAACATTTCGTGCGGTTCAAAGTTTTATAAGCAATTTGCCGTTGCTCTCGTCAGTTTAGCCACAAAGGCATGTGCTTTGTTGTATACCATGCACCACACTATTCTTCATCTACTAAATATAATAAATTGGGAAAATTTGGACGTATAGCTTTAAAAACCATTCTATGGATAGTTGCGAGTGTTATATTTCTGGTATTACTTGTAGTAATTCTTATACAGGTGCCCGCTGTACAACAGTTTGCAAAAAACAAAGCCGTTAATTTTTTAGAAGGCAAAATTGGCACCAAGGTAGAAATCGGATACATCACCATTGGCTTCCCTAAAATGCTGGTATTGGAAAAGGTTTACTTTGAAGACCAAAAACGCGACACGCTGATTGCAGGTGATAAGCTGAAGGTTGACATCAGCATGCTTAAATTGCTTAAAAGCCAGGTTGAAGTTAACGAGATAAATCTGCAGGGTATTACGGCTAAGGTTAGCCGTGGTGCCGACAGTACTTTCAACTTCGATTACATTATAAAAGCCTTTGCAAGCGAAAATAAAAAAGAGCCAAAGCCGGAAGATACCACATCTACCCTCAAAATATCACTTGATAAAGTTGTACTCGATAAAATAAACATTGCGTATAAAGATTTAACAACAGGCAACGACGTTAAATTTTTGCTGGGACACTTTGATACACGCATTAAGGATTTTGATTTGGATAAGATGAAGTTCAGCATCCCTAAAATCAATTTATCAGACGTTAATGCGCGCATCATTCAAACTCCTGCGGGTTCATCAGTAGCGCAGGCATCTACGGTTGATACTGCTACTACCCCACTTAGCCTTGATTTAGATTTAGGGACTATTGACGTTAACCGGGTTAAAGTTGATTACCGCACCAACGAAATGAAAGCCAACGTTAACCTCGGCAAATTCTTGGTGGAGATGAATGATATTGATTTAAAAAATCAGCGCGTTGGCGTTAAAAGCATCACACTTAATGATACGAAGGCTGGCTTACGCCTGGCCAAACCACAAACAGTGGTTACCGCAGTGGTTGAAACTGCTAAAAAGATTGATACTTTAGTTACGCCGCCACAAAGCAACAAGCCTTGGTACGCCACCATTGGTAAAATAAGCCTGGCAAATAATGACATTAAGTTTGACAATGATGCACAGGCACCACTGCGCCGCGGATTAGATTTTGGGCACATGGATATTAAAGGCCTGAGTACTGATATAGAAGACCTTTTATACAGCCCCGATACTATTGCCGGTAAGGTAAACCAATTTACCTTTGCTGATAAAAGCGGCTTCAAGCTTAATGAATTCCGCACCGCATTTATGTATGGTGCTAAAAACGCTTACCTTAAAGACCTGTATGTTGAAACACCAAATACAGTTATTCAGCGTAATGTAGAGGTTGCCTATCCTTCAATAGAGGCAATAACCAAAAACATAGGTTTATTAAGTGTTAATGCCAATGTTGATGGTACACGCATTGGCTTGCGTGATGTGTTGCTGCTTATGCCAACAATGGCCTCTATGGAACCATTCCGCAGCACGCCAAACGCATCATTCAGGGTTAACGGCCGTGTAGCCGGTATGGTGAATGATTTGCGCATATCAAACTTTGAAGTTTGGGGCTTGTCAAATACGCACATTAAAACATCGGCCGTATTAAAAGGCATGCCTGATGTTAAAAAGGCTTACTTTGATGTTAACCTTGCCGACTTTACTACCAGCCGACGCGACATTTACCGCTTAGCACCGCGTGGCACCATTCCGCCAAGCGTAAGCATACCCGAGAGAATGAGCCTTAGCGGTAAATTAAAAGGTAGCATGCAAAATTTGACTACTCAGCTTAATTTACGCTCTAGCTATGGAAACTTGTCTGCAGCGGCCAATGTAAAAAACGCTATGGACATGAAGCGTATATCTTACGCTGCTAATGTAAAAGCTATTAACCTCAATGCCGGAGCGCTTACCAAACAGCCTAAAATGGTAGGTCGCCTTACACTAAGTGCCAATGTTAAAGGCGCCGGCGCCGATCCTAAAAATCTTAATGTTGATTTTAGCGCAAACGTTGCAAGCGCACAAATACAAGGCTATAACTACCGCAACCTGGTTGCAAAAGGCAGTGCCCGCAATGGCGCCTATGTAGCCAAAGCCACCATGCGCGACCCCAACATTAACTTCACGCTTGATGCTAAAGCCAACATGAGCAAAAAGTATCCGTCGGTAAATGCAACGCTTTTGGTTGACAGCATAAATTTACAACGCCTCAATTTTGTTAAGGATGATATGCGCTTCCACGGTAAAATTGTTGCTGATTTGCCAACTGCCGACCCTGATTACTTAAATGGCAGTGTTTTACTTACTGATATGCTGTTGGTAAATAAAGGCCAGCGCATACAGTTAGATACAGTTAGCGTTATATCGACAGCTAATGCTGATAGCAGCAGTCTGCGGTTTAAAACACCTTTCTTAACTGCACGCTTAGGTGGCAAGTATAAGCTTACCGAAATTGGCACTGCACTACAGGATAATATAAACAAGTACTTCAATACAGCTTTGGCCGCAGCACCCACTGTTCAAAGCAAGGCAAAGCCGGTTAAGTATTCGCCGCAACAGTTTAGTTTTAACTTAAAAATGGTTAAAACGCCATTAATAACGCAGTTTGTGCCCGATTTAAAGCAGCTTGACCCGGTAATAATAAACGGACGCTTTGATAGTCAGTCGGATTTATTGCTTGTAAATGGCAGCATACCAAAAGTTATTTATGGAACCAATACCATTGATAACGGCAAGCTGAACATTAATACTAATAACAATGCTCTTAATTACGGCCTTACATTTGACCAGGTAAAAGTTGGCGAAAGCTTAAAACTGCTGTACCCTGGCCTAACCGGTAATGCACAAAATGACAAGCTTAACCTTAGCCTGCAAGTGCGCGATGCAGCACGCAAAGAACGCTACCGCATTGCAGGCGTGTTTAGTGTGTTGCCAAATGAATACCAATTCAGCTTTTTACAGGATGGCTTATTGTTAGATTACATGGCTTGGGCGGTAAATCCAAACAATGCATTTCAGTTTGGCAGCAAAGGAATTTTAGCGCGCGATTTTTCAATTACCAATAGCAATCAGGTACTGAGCGTTACCAGCAATCCGCAACAATTAAATGCACCATTAACGGTTAACTTTAACAATTTCCATATTGAAACCCTTACGCGCTTGGCGCAGCAAGACTCATTGTTGGTTGGCGGAACTATAAACGGAAACGCCACGGTAAGCAACCTGCAGGCCTCTCCGGTTTTTGTAGCTGATATGAATGTTGGCGACTTTAACTTTAAAGGTGATACCGTAGGCAACATTGCCATAAAGGTGAATAACCAAACCGCTAACGCTTATGCAGCCAATGTAAACATAACCGGCAAAGGTAACCAGGTTGATCTGACCGGCATGTATTACACTGATACGCCTGAAGGCAGGTTAGACATGAACCTGAATATTGTTAACCTAAGCATGAAAAGCATTGAAGGCTTCAGCTTTGGCAGCATCAGGAGAGCAACCGGTAACATCACCGGCGGATTGAAAATTACCGGCACTGCCTCGGCGCCAAACGTACGCGGCGATGTAAACTTCAACCAGGTAGGCTTCAATGTTTCGATGTTGAATTCATACTTTACTATGCCAAAGGAAAGCATCAGCTTTAACAATGAAGGTATACGGTTTAATGACTTTACCATGGTTGATTCCACCGGTAATAAAGCCGTTATAAGCGGAGCAGTTTACACTAAAACGTATAAAGACTTTAGCTTTGGTTTAGACATTAACGCCAACAACTTCCGTGCGGTAAACTCTACCCGTGCCGATAACAAGTTGTTTTACGGTAAGCTTTACATCGATACACGCGTAAAAATTCGTGGTGATATGGCTAAACCCGTGGTTGATGCAAGCTTGACCGTTGATCCGCAAACAGATATGACCTTCGTGTTGCCAACAACCGACCCAAGCATTGAAGACCGTAAAGGCGTTGTTGAATTCATCGATGCCGATGCACCAAAAATTGATTCAATTTTACTGGCTAAGAGACTTGATTCGCTACGTAAATCAGAACTTACAGGTTTGGACGTTAACGCCACCATCAATGTAAGTAAAGAAGCCAACTTTAACATTGTGATTGATGAGCGCAACGGCGATGTGGTTCACATTAAAGGTGATGCACAGTTGAGCGCGGGTATTGATCCAAGCGGAAAAATTAACTTAACTGGTACGTACACAGTTAACCAAGGTTCTTATGAGCTATCATACGGTCCGGTTAATCGCCTGTTTAGGTTTAAACAGGGAAGCACTATTGTTTGGAACGGCGACCCTACCGATGCTAATGTTGACCTTACTGCTATTTACGTAGCCAACGTACCTCCTATTGACTTAGTCGAAAATCAATCGGGCGGTACTGATGCGCAAAGTACAGTTTACAAGCAAAAGCTTCCTTTCAACGTAAACTTAAACATGCAGAACAAATTGCTTACCCCTAAAATTGGGTTTGACATTGTACTGCCTGACAGCAACTACACTGTATCGCAAACGGTAGTTAATACCGTTAATACTCGCCTTGAGCAAATACGTCGTGACCCTAATGAAATGAACAAGCAGGTACTTGGTGTGCTTGTACTGGGCCATTTTATTGGTGATAATCCTTTACAAAGCCAGGGCGGCAGTGCCGGTGTTGAAGGCACCATACGTAACAGCGTAAGCGGGTTGCTTTCAAACCAGTTAAATAAACTTGCCGGTGATTTAATTGGAGGCGTTGACCTAAACTTTGATTTGCAATCAGGTCAGGATTATTCTACGGGTACCGAGCAAAACCGAACCGATTTAAACGTTGGCTTATCTAAACGCTTCCTTAATGATCGTTTAACAGTTACCGTTGGTAATAACTTTATGCTCGAAGGTAAACAACAGCCAGGCCAGCGTACCACCACCATTGCGGGCAACGTAATGCTTAATTACCGTTTAACTAAAGATGGCCGCTACGCGCTGCGCGCCTACCGCCGCGACCAGTTTATTGTAATACAAGGCCAGGTAATTGAAACAGGTGTTGGCTTCTCATTAAATGTTGACTACAACCGCTTCAAAGAAATCTTCTCAAAAACCAGTCGTGAGGAAAGAGCGCTTATACGTGAACGCAAACGCGAGGAGAAAGAAAAAAAGGAGCAACAAGAACAAAAAGAAAAGGACCAACAACCTGCCGATGAACCTAAAAAAGCAGCAACAGACAGTACCTCAACCGAAAGCATATCCACATTTGAACTATGATTAAAAAATCAGCATATACACTTCTAACAATCACGGTAATTGCAAGCAGTTGCAGTACCACCAAACAATTACCAGCCGGACAAAAGCTGTACACCGGTGCTGATATTAATTTTACGGATAAAGACATATCAAAAAAAGAGCAAAGCCTTATTAAAAGCGATTTACAAAGCTTGTTAAGACCTAAACCAAATGGTAAGATAGGCCCATTCAGATTTAAGTTGTGGGTTTATCAAAAAACACGTACAAACAAAACCAAAGGCTTTAAGCACTGGCTTAACACCAAGTTTGGCGAAGCGCCTGTTTTGGTTAGTGCTGTTGATCTTACACAAAACAGCTCCATACTGCAAAACCGTCTTCAAAACCGGAGTTATTTCCAGGCACAGGTTACTGGCGATACCGTAGGAAAAGAGAAGGTAGCGAAAGCTGTGTATTCTGTTTCGGCCGGACCGTCTTACAAGTACCGTAACATCATATGGCCGTCAGACAGTAAGGATCCGCTTGATACGGCAATTGCCGGCACCTCAGCTCAAACCATTTTGAAAAAGGGTGAGGCTTACAATTTAGATGCTATAAAGGCCGAACGACTGCGTATTGACGCACGGGTGAAAGAAAAAGGCTTTTATTACTTTGCACCCGAGAACCTTATTTTACGTGTAGACAGCACAGTTGGCAACCATGAAATTGATGGCTATGTTAAGGTTAAAGATGAGGTGAGCGAGCGCGCGCGTAGAATTTACACCATTGATAACATATACATTTACCCTGCTTACAGCCTGCGAGATACTTCTTTAAGATTACAGGACAAAATACCTTACAACTGGTATAACGTAATAGACAGCAGACGCCGTCGCACCATACGTCCGTATGTATTTAAAAACACGGTTTTGTTGCGCCCCGGAGAGGTTTATAACCGTACCGATCATACTAATTCATTAAGCAGGTTTGTGGAATTAGGGCCATATAAATTTGTGAAAAACAGGTTTGAAGACGTTTCTGCTGACTCTTCAAAACTGAATGTATTTTACTTCTTGACCCAGTACCCTAAAAAATCATTGTCATTTGATGCGTTGGCACGTACTACATCAGCTAACTTTAATGGTACACAGGTAAACGTAAACTGGCGCCATCGCAATGCTTTTTTAGGTGCCGAAGCGCTCACCATCACGTTATTTGGCAGCACCGACGGACAGATATCAGGAAACGCCGGTGGTGGTAACGCTCTTTACCAATATGGCGCACAAGCTACTTTATCATGGCCGCGCTTCATTAGTCCGTTTAACTTTAAGGCCGATAATGCTTACATACCCCGCACCAATCTAAGTGCAGGTTACTCAATCATTAATCGTTCAGGCTTGTATAATTTGAGCTCAATAAATGGTTCATTTGGTTATAACTGGAAACAAAGTGTGCACAAAAGTCATGAGTTAAACCTGTTGAACGTTACTTATGTAAAACCTACTAACGTAACACAGGAGTATACAGATAGTATTGTTACCACACGTAACCCTACGCTTAAGCACGTTATTGATCCGCAGTTTACATTTGGGCCGAGCTATAGCTATACATATACTAACACTACCGAAACTTATCGTACCAATTCGATTTACTATAATGGCCGCATAAGTACATCGGGTATGTTAACAGGTTTACTTACCGGTGCCGATACTATTGGCGGTAATGCAAAAAAAGTGTTTGGTACCAATTTCAACCAGTACGTAAAACTGGAGAATGAGATTCGTTTCTTTCATAAACTGGGTGTAAAGAGCTCATTTGCGGCACGCTTCATTGCAGGCGTAGGTATACCAATGGGCAATTCAACCATATTACCGTACAGCCAGCAGTTTTTTATTGGCGGTGCTAATAGTTTACGTGGTTTCAGGGCGCGTTCACTGGGCCCGGGCACGGTTGACCCTACCCAATATATTAGCGGTAATACAGGCTTTATTGCCGATCAGTCAGGCGATATTAAACTCGAAGCAAGTATTGAGTACCGTCCGCATTTATTTAGCATAGTATACGGCGCACTATTTGCTGATGCCGGTAACATATGGAATGCACGCGGTCATCAGCCGGGTGGTACTTTCAGCAGCAACTTCCTTAAACAGCTGGCAACCGACGTAGGTTTTGGCTTGCGATTTGATGCCAGCGTGTTAGTGCTACGTACCGATTTTGGTTTCCCGCTTACCAAACCATTTACGCAAAGTAATCCGGCAATTAACTACGATAAAATGGTGTTCAACCTTGCTATAGGTTATCCCTTTTAAGTTTACCTTACAATATACTTAACAAGTCCTTTTGATGTTAAAATCAAAAGGACTTTTGTTTTTAAACCAATTTGTAAACCTATCTCCTACCTTTACAATTATGAAAGTAAACATTCCGCTACAAGTGATTGATATGGAAAGTGACGGCTGCCATTTACTTGCTGATGTTAAAATAGGGCGAAAGAAGTATAAAATTGTACTTGATACCGGCGCATCAAAAACCGTGTTTGATCAAAACACGCTGGCTAACGCTGGTAACGTTGATATTAAGGCCACTAACCGCTTATCGGCAGGGTTGGGTACGGTAACCATGGAATCATTTACAGCTGTAATTGCAGACTTAAAATTAGGCAAGCTAAAGTTAACCGACTTTGAGGTAGCAGTATTGGATCTTTCGAGCATCAACCAGGCTTATTCGCAGCTTAACCATCCGGAGGTTTTAGGCGTGCTTGGAGGCGATATATTGATGAAGTATAAAGCAGTAATTGATTACCAAAAGAAACGGCTAAGGTTGGAATCCTGATTATAAAGTAGACTCAATAAATAAAATGGCCGTTAAGCAAATTGCATAACGGCCATTTTTATCACAGTATAATGTATTTATTACTCTGTCTTCATCTCCTCCTTGGCCTTTCGCTCATACTCATAATCTCCCCCTAAAAGGTACCCCCAAGGCCTGAGCGGACCAACGTGGTCAAAAATTATTTTAAATATAGCTATCACCGGTATTGACAAAAACATACCCGATAACCCCCAAAGCATCTCACCCAATACAATGCCTATGAAAGTTATTAAGGCATTCAACCTCACCTTTGAGCCAACAACCATTGGCAGTACTACGTTTGCATCAATAGCGTGTATTGCTACCACCACAATAGCTACAATAATTGCTTTGGTTATAGCGCCTGTAGCAAACGTAATTAGAGTGCTTAGCAACAAGGCCGAGAAGATACCCACATAAGGTATGATATTAAAAAGCGCAGTTATAATACCTAATAGTATGGCGTATTTAACGCCAATTATCCAAAACGCTACGCAGGTTAATATAGCAACGATCACCATCTCCAACAAAAGGCCTACAATATACTGACGTAATATACGCTGCACATTCTCTACAATAGTGTGTACCACCGGTGTTGCTTCTTCGTCAAACACAAATAAAATAAAACGGAACAACAATCTACGGTACAGCAGAATCAAGAATGTAAACAAGATGATGAAGATGTAAAACAACAGCAATGACGATACAGCTCCGAAGGTGGTACCTAAAACTGAGGTTCCTGAGGCAACAATTTTGTCGGCGGTATCATTCACATAAACCATTTGCTTTTCGGCATTGATATGGAAAGTACGCTGTATCCACAGCTGTACATCTACCGCCGATTTGCTGATCTGTTCTTTAAGTAAAGGCCAGTCATGCGCAAGATTGGTTATTTGCGTACCAACCAGGTACATAATTCCGGTTACAAATAGCACCATAAGTAAAATAGCTGCAAAAGCTGCCATACTACGCGGCATTCTACATTTTTGTTCAAAAAAGTTAGATAGCGGAAGTAAAAGAATTGCAAACAGGAACCCGAATAAAAGCGGATCAAGTAACTCTTTTCCTAAAATAATAAGAAAACCAAGTGCCATTAGCCCAATGAGGACCAAGGCAAACTTTACGTAAAAAGGCAACGATATGGATTTGTTGAACATAGGTGATGTGCGGCAACTAATTAGCTCATAAACACAGGTTGTTATGATATGTTTCGGCTTGTACTATAAGTAGTTTACAACCCTGTCGAGTACATTGGTAATGCAGTTTTGCATTACATGGTATGGTTGTTTACTAAATTGGTGTTTTACTCGGTTGGCCAGTATAACATTGAAAGAAATAGCCTGATGGCCTAAGTTTGATGCTAAGCCGTAAATGCCTGCCGTTTCCATCTCCAGGTTGGTAATGCGTTGATTGTTATGCTCAAACTTTTCAATAACGGAAAGTAGTTGTGGAGTCGATGATTTACAACGCACCTGCCTTCCCTGCGGCGTATAAAAACCGGGCGCAGTAATTGTGATTCCATGAGGCAAATCATGCGCAATGGTGTTAATCAACTTTGCACCGGCCGAAGCTACGTAAGGATGTAACTGGTAATGCTTGGGCAAACTACTTTTAAAGGCAGTTAATAAACCGGCTTCATCTGCAGTAAGCTCATGATCGCAATAATGCATTAAAGGATCAAGCCCTATGGCAGCTGCCGACACCAAAACCGTGTCAACTTCTATATCAGCCTGCACAGCACCAGATGTGCCAATGCGTATAATATTAAGGCTTCGAAGGTTTTTGTTTACCTGCCGTGTTTGCAGGTTGATATTAACTATGGCATCAAGTTCATTTAATACTATATCAACGTTATCGGTACCAATACCGGTTGATATTACCGTTATACGCTTTTTACCTATGTAGCCTGTATGCGTTAAAAACTCCCGCTTACCTTTTTTGAGTTCAATATGATCGAAATGCTTACTAACCTCTCCTACTCTGTCCTGATCGCCAACGGTAATCACTGTATCTGCAACCTCATCAGCCAGCAGATTAATATGGTATAGGCTGCCATCCTCATTCAATATCAGGTCGGTTTCTGAAATGTATTCCATAACTACAAATTTATAAAGCGTATAGCCGTTTGCTGGTCATTAACCTCTTTAGTGCTTAAACTAATCAAGCTGCAATTTGTAGATAAATTATAAAACTAATTAAACAAATTATGGCAAAATATTCGTTAAAGGCACAGGAAAAGGTAGGTGAAACTGTGCACGAAATGAAAGAAGGAAAATTGAAAACCGGCACCGGCAAAAAAGTAACCAGCAAAAAGCGGGCGGTTGCCATAGGCCTGTCAGAAGCACGTAAAGAAGGAGCGAAAATTTCTAAAAAGCAGGATTGATATTTAAACAAGAACAGCCACATTTTTATGTGGCTGTTTTTGTTTAAATATATTGATGAACTTATTTAACCATAAACGCCACTAACTTATCACCCCACGAAAAATGAACTTTTCCGGCAGGCTCAATGGCAAATTTCAGTCTTTCCACAAACTCTTTGGTTTTTGCAGCTTTAACGGTTATACGCAAAACATCATCACCTTCTTCGTATTTGGTTCCCCAGTTTTTAACGCCTTTATTAAAAATTACGGTCCATTCTTTTTCACCAGGTATTGAGTATAATGCATACTGACCAGCGGGCAATGCCTTACCTTCAATCTTAACATCTTTACTGAAAGAGATTGTTGTAGCATTATTTGCACCTGTACGCCAAACTTTACCGTAAGGCGCTATGTCTGTACCTATGGTACGGCCCTTAACAGCAGGCTGGCTATAGGCCACTTCAATGGCAACGCCTGCTTTGGTTGTTGCTTTTACAGTATCAGGCGGACTTGCAGGTACTTTTTTTGCCTGTTGTGCCGATGCCGTGAAGGCAGTTAAAATTAAACCGGTTACGGCAAATAGTTTAAATAATTGTTTCATGGTGTTGTATGTTAAAATTTGTGATTATGTATTTATTTTGGTTGCAAAGGCATCAATTATCTTCATTAACGTAACAGCCTCATCAATAGTACATGGGTTAGCCTCCACGCCGTTTAAATAGTTCACCATGCTTTCAATCATAGGTAACTGAATATTTTCAGGATGCTCGAAGGTGAATACTTCCTGGCCCGATTCCGTTTTAAGTGTAACCTTGTCACCAAAAACCGGAAAACTGATTTTGCCTTCGTTGCCTATTATTTCACAAAGGTCTGAATTCTCGGTTTCGGCAACATTAAAACACCACGATCCATTCAACACTACATTGTTTTCAAACACAACAGATCCGCAAACATGATCATCAGCATCAGTGGCTTGTGCCTGGTTAAGACTAAAGCCGGAGTAGTGCACAGGGTTGCCAAAAAAGTAAAGCATCAAATCTAACTGGTGGGGTGATAAATCATGAAAGTACCCTCCACCCGATACATTGGGTTGCGTACGCCAGTTAGGTGCGCCTTTTGTTACCAGTGCTGGTTTACGGCTTTGCCACAAGCGTAATTGCACGGTGCGTACACTGCCAATACGGTTTTGTTGCAAAAGCTCCTTAACCTTTAAAAACATGGGTAAACGGCGCCGGTAGTGCGCAACTATGAGTTGCCCGTTATATTGCTTTACGGCATCAGCCAGTTGTTGTGCCCCATGAGCGTTCATGGTTACCGGCTTCTCTACGTAAACAGGTAATCCTTTTTGCAATGCAGCTATAGCATAACTCAGATGTGATGAGGGCGGCGTAGCAACATACACTGCGTTTACTTCATCATCATTAAACAAGTCATCGGCGTTGGCGTACCATTTACTAACGTTGTGGCGCATTGCATAATCGGCTGCTTTGGTTGCATCGCGGCGCATAACGGCAACCAGCTTGCTGCCCGGTACTTTATTAAACGCCGGACCGCTCTTTTTTTCGGTTACATCGCCGCAACCAATTATTCCCCAGTTAATGGTTTGCATCAAGGTTTGTATTGTAATATTGTTTCTATTCTGTTCAGTTCATCAGGTGTGAAGGTGGTATTCTCCAAACACTTTAGTGAGTCGGCCAGTTGCTCGGGCTTACTGGCACCTATAAGTACTGAGGTTACCCGTGCATCATTCATTAACCAGGCTAGTGCCATTTGGGCGAGCGTTTGGCCACGGTTAAGCGCTATCTCGTTCAGTTGTTTAATTTGCTCAACCTTCTCACTTGTAATTTGCTCCGTTTGCAGGTGTCCGCTTGATTTTGCAGCTCTTGAATCTTGAGGTATACCATGCAAATACTTGTTAGTTAGCATACCCTGCGCAAGCGGTGAAAAAGGGATACAACCCACACCCTCCTGTTCAAGTACATCAAGTAAACCGCCTTCAACCCAACGCTCAAACATGGAGTATTTGGGTTGATGAATAAGGCATGGCGTACCTAAGTCTTTTAATATGCTGATGGCTTTTCTAGCCTCTTCGGCCTTGTAATTTGATAAACCTATATATAGAGCCTTACCTCGCCTTACCAGTAAATCAAGCGCAGCCATGGTCTCTTCCAAAGGGGTTTCCGGGTCGGGTCTGTGATGATAAAATATATCTACATACTCCAGGCCCATACGTTTTAAACTTTGGTTTAAGCTGGCAACCAAATACTTTTTTGAGCCCCAGTTGCCATACGGTCCCGGCCACATATCATAACCGGCCTTACTTGATATAATAAGCTCGTCGCGGTGAGCAGCAAAATCTTTTTTAAGTAAATGCCCGAAGTTTTCTTCAGCAGAACCATAAGGCGGCCCGTAGTTGTTAGCTAAATCAAAATGGGTTATGCCGCTATCAAACGCCAGGCGCAAAATGCTGCGGTAGTTTTCAAAAACATCAACGCCGCCAAAGTTATGCCACAGGCCCAGCGATAGAGCGGGTAATAAAATACCGCTGTTGCCACAACGGCGATAAGGCATGCCCTGATAACGATTAGGTGATGGTAGATAGGTCATTGGTAGTTATTTTAGTTGATGGTTAATGATTCACAGAAAAACATATCAGGAAACTGCTTTTTTTTGATTTTCAGAGCTACTATGAACTACGGACTATCAACTATGAACACCTCTTTCCAAATATATTAAACTATTTCGGCCACTACAAAGGTGCTGCCACCTGCAAATACCAAATCTTTTTCGGTTGCCGCTTCCTGTGCTGCTTTCAATGCCAATGGCACTGATGAATAACTGCTACCCCTCAAACCCATAGCTTCAGCCTGCTCTTTTAACAATGCAGCATCTAACCCTCGGGGCATATCGGGTTTACAAAAATAATAGGTGGCATTTTGTGGCAACATACTTAGCACCTTGGTAATATCCTTATCGTTCACCATACCTATTATAAAATGCAGGCGTTCATACTTAACTGCCGAAATGTCTTTTAATACTTCGGCAATACCATCGGGATTATGCCCGGTATCGCATATTGTTAGCGGTTTTGTGCTGAGGGTGTACCAGCGGCCCTGTAAGCCGGTAAGCGCGTTTACCTGCTTTAAGGCGCTGGCAACATGCTCATCAGAAATCAAAAATCCTTGCTCGCGCAATTCATCTACTGCCGAAAGTACGTTACAAACATTTTTAAGCTGATAAGTTCCTGTAAGATCGAGTTGCAGGCGGTAAATATTTGCCGGGAGATTGACACGCTGCACAACTATCGAAGCTAAATTTTTTTTTTGTACATTTTCAGCCACCTGGTCATCTCTGCTCACATTCCATTGTTGGGATGCAAAAGCAATGGCTGCATCTTGCTCTTTCGCCTTATTCAAGAATACGTCTGCTACTTCGGGCTGGTACTCTCCTATAATAACAGGTGTATGGGGCTTAATTATGCCTGCTTTTTGCGTGGCAATTTCAGGCAAGGTATTGCCCAGCATATTCATGTGATCCCAACCAATGTTGGTGATAATTGATAATAGCGGACTGATGATATTTGTAGAATCGAGCACACCGCCCAAACCAACTTCAATAATAGCAATATCAACTTTATGACGTGCAAAGCAGTCGAAGGCCAATGCAACCGTCATTTCAAAAAATGATGGTTCTATTTGCTCGAAAGCCTGTTTGTTTTGCTCAACAAAGCTTACCACCTCTTCCTCACTAATCATTTGTCCGTTTATACGCACCCGTTCCCTAAAATCTTTTAGATGCGGCGACGTATACAAACCTGTTTTATAACCTGCCGTTTGCAGCACGGCAGCCAGCATGTGCGAAGTTGAGCCTTTACCATTGGTACCGCCAATATGTACACTTTTGAACTTTTGTTGCGGATTATCAAGTCGCTCGCAAAGCGCAATAGTATTGGTTAAGTCTTTTTTAAATGCAGAAGCACCCACGCGGGTAAACATGGGTAGTTGATTATAAAGATAGTCGAGGGTTTCCTGATAAGTCATTTTCTTCGTGGCATTGCCAGCAGTTGTATGCAGTATTGAAAAATGCGTTAAGTTATAAAGTTTAAGGCAGAGTTTTTAAGGATAGTATTAACTGCGCTTAAGAAAATGGAACAGTAGATAAAAAGCTTATTACTGTACTTTGAATACAAAAACTACCGTACCCTGCTGCATATCGGGAGCGTTTTCGAGTTGATTAAGGCGTGAGCGTTTGACTGCTTCTTCGCATTTCTCTATCAAATTTTGGTCGGTTATGGTTGTGCCGCGGGCACCACCACGTGCGTAAGTTACGTTGCCGTCCTTATCAACCCTGATGTCAACCACTACCTTGCCGGTATGACGGCCGTCATCAGTAACTGCGGGCTTACTTATAAAATTACGTTGCGGCATACCGGTTAAGTTACCACCATTACCTGAGCCTGTTCCGTTATAGTTGTTTGTGAGCGTTGTACCTGTGGTTTTGCCCTGGTTGCCCGGGGTTGATCCGTTGCCATCGCCCTCGCCGGTACCATTATTCGTTTTACCTTTATACAAGGCATTTTGATTAACGGTTGGCTTTGGTGTTTCTTTAGTGGGTTGCTGCTGTGTGGCTACCGCTTGCGTTGGTTTTTTATCGTTGCTTATTTCAGGCGCATCCTCAGTGTTTTGAGTTACTACCTGCTTACTGGCATCTTCTGTTGGCGTTACCTGCTCAGTTGGAGGTGCGGTGGTTACCTTATCGGGCTTTTGGCCGTTGGCTTGTTCGGCAACTGATGGTTCTTCGGTGCTCATGTAATCGTCACCTATACCTTCATCTACAGTCCCGTAGTTTACGAGTATACCGCCGGTGCCGTCTTCCTGCTTTTCAGGATGCTGAAAGACAATAAAATAGCTCAAGCCAATTAGCATAGCCAGTATAACACCGGTTGCTAAAAAGGCTTTAGGATAATTATTCTCTTCCTTACGGTAATCCATATGTATTACTTGGGCTCGGTGGCCAGTACCAGTTTAATGTTTAATTTTTGGGCTATGTCCATTACCTGCACTACATCCTGTATGGCAACGGTACGGTCAACGTGCAGTACAATAGTAAGTTCATTTGCTATGTTTTTGTAGCCTTCAAGTGTAGCCTGCAAGGCATCAACCGCAACTTCCTTCTTTTCTACATAATAACGCAAATCCTGCGTAACTGATACCGTAATAGTTTTTTTCGATACCGCCTGCCCCGATGATGATTTTGGCAGCATCAGCTTAATTACGTTTGGATTAGTTACTGTAGATGCGATGAGAAAAAACAGCAGCAAAAAAAACATAATATCATTCATAGCCGAGGTATGCACTTCGGCCGATGCCCTTTTATGTCTCTTTCTTAAATTCATCGGCTTGGCTCCTCCAGCAAATCAATAAACTCTATGGCGTCGGTTTCCAGTTTTAAAATAACCTTATCAACCATCATGTTCAGTATATGGTAACATACATAAGCAATGATACCAACAAACAAACCTGCTGCCGAGGTTACCATTTTAACGTACAAACCACCCGAAATTACACCCATGCTGATATTATCAGTTTTTGATATATCGTAGAATATTTTGATTACACCCGCAATGGTACCCAGGAAACCAAACATTGGCGCTATACCGGCAACAATACCTAATATACCAATATTCTTCTCCAGTTTTGATACTTCAAGCTTACCCACATTTTCAATGGCACCTTCAATATCTTTTATAGGCCTGCCAATACGCAATAAACCCTTTTGCAGCATACGGCCAAGCGGCGAGTTACTGTTACGTGCCACGGCCACGGCAGAGTCAAGCTTACCGGCTGTAATGCTTCCCTTAATTTGGCGCATTAGTTCCGACTCATCTTTTGACGCCTTACGGATAGTAAAAAAGCGTTCAAAAAATATCACCAAACCCAATACAGCCAGTATACCAATTGGAATCATTACCCAGCCACCTTTTATCAAAAGGTCGCCAAAGCGTAAATCATCAACAGGTGCAGCAGGCGTAGTTACCGGCTGAATGGCCTTATTTACAGTATCAATAACTTGTTGAGCAGTGTCAGTTACCTGCGTTAATAGCGTCATTATATTTACTTTCTAAGAGTTTCAACGTATAATTTCCAGTTAAGTACTTTTCCTTGCTTAACCAGTTGTTTCTTTGCTTCCTGTCCTTCGGTATAGGTTGGATAGTAACCCAATGCCACTTTAAATAATTTGCGCGAGTTTTCAAACGGTGATGCGCCTATGCCAACTGCCTTGTACCGTTCTGATGCAGCCTTTGCCAGCTCAAGCGTGCCGTATGAGCCGCCAACCAGCACATAATTATAGTGATTTGAATTAACTACCGTACGCGCACCAACTGTAGGCGTTTCAACCTCAGGCGCGTACTCGGTTGATTCGGGTAAAGCCGTATTCCTGGCCACAGTATCAGTAGCGGCCGGTGCCTTTATAATAACGGTATCAGACGGTGCAGGTGTATTAACCTTTACCGAATCCATACTTGGCGATGCCTTTTCGCTGTGGTCAGTTGCCTTGCGAGTATTGTCGTTAGCTGTATTTTTTAATATCATTATTACGGCAGCCGCAGCAATAACCAATACAAGCCCTAAATAAAAAGGCAGGCGCATGTAAAACGGACGGGCAGGAACCTCATCATTATTATCTGCAACAGGTAAAGCTTCTGTTTTTTGAACCTGTGGCACCTCAGGTTGCGGTTGAGGTACAACAGGCGCAGGTTGTTCAGCCTTATGCTGCACCGGCTTGGGCTGGCGCACTAAAGGCGATATTGAAGTTGTAGTCTGCGGTTTGGCAACAGGTGATTCATTTAAAGCCTCCGGTGCTTTGCCAAGTTCCTTTTCAATTGAAAAAGTTACCGGAACCGGCTGTATCGTTTCTTCGCTAGCAGTGGCGGAGTTTTCCGGTTCGGCGTCAAGTTTCGGTTCGGTGCTTTGGGCAGCAGATGATTCGGGCCCTTTTTTAAGCAAACTAACCGGTGCAAAACCGAATGCTGCAGTAGCTTCTGTTGTTTCAGATGCCGACCTGAAATGAAGTGTATCAACTTCTTTTGACAGCCAACCAAGGTTGCCAATCCTAGCCTCGCCTATTTCGGCCTGCTGCAAGGTATTTTGCACGAACCTGTCTAAAAAAAACTTCGCTGATGATACCGAAACCTTACTTTTTTCAGTAAGGTATTGTAACAATACATCATCGCTTACAGTGGTTTGTTCAAACTCGGTAGCAAAATATGGTGGGTATAGTTTACCCTCTTCAGCATTATAATAACCTCTTTTACGAACCTGTTTGAACACACCAATATCGGGTATGCCAATGTTGCCACGTTCGTTAAGAAGCTCTGATATATATACTGAAAGATCCATTTTTTGTAAGCAGTATTTTTAGCGCAATGGCGGCAAATATAGTTAAAAACTGTAGCCTACGCCTCCAAATATGTTAAATGAATAATTAGGGTAGTACAACCAGGTTTGATAGTTTGTATTGAGAATATTATTGGCCTGCACAAATACCGACAACTTCTTGGTGGCCTTGTAGCTCACACCACCGCTTAAATCGGCAAATGATTTGATATTAACCACCTGCGTGCCGGAAATTAAATCTTTTGTGCTTCCACGGAAAAGTAACGAACCGTTAATATCAACCTTGTTACTGATATGGATGTGCGTACCTGCAGTTAACTTAAATTTAGGTAAGTTCCATGGCTGCGCCTCGCTGGCCAGCTTATAGTCGCGAAACTCCACCCTACCGAATATATTCAAATCATCAGATGCCTTGTAATCAAGCTCACCGTTAAAGCCGCTTATGCGGGCTTTTCCATTGTCATAAATAACGTTAAAGCGGTTATTACCGGTTGGGTAAGCTGCATCTGCAACAATTGGCTGCACACCGCTTACAAATAAAGGCAAATCAGATACACTGTTACGGAAAACAGATGCTTTAAAGCCTAGGCCCGCAAATAACCTTCCCTTTAAGCCTATGCTTATATTAAGTTTATCAACCGAGTTTTTGATAGCTATATTTTGACCGATGAAAGGATTTTCCTCTGAAAAGCCGCGTAACGACGAGCGGTTTACGTCGCCGCTTGCCTCGGCAAATAAACGCACGTATTGAGGTATAACCTGAAACTCAAGTTTGGCAGCAGGAAAAATGAAGAAACGTGTAAAATAACTGAACTCTTTAACAATGTTTATTCCCGCATCAATCTTATAATTTTCGCCCTGGAACTTTAAGTAAGGATTGGCACGTAAAAAGCTATTGTTTATAGAGTAGGCTAAATCTTTTTGTGAAGCAACATCAACAGATGCAGCAATACCTGCGTAAAACTGGTTAATGGTTTGATTTAAATAACCACTGATTACTACGTTATTTTCGCGCGCTTTAAAAGCATTGCTAAACAAGTAACCGTTAATTTTAGCAGCATAAGTAAACACACGGTCGGTGTCCTGGTAATTACGGCTTAATTCGCCTTCGGCACTTATGGTGTTAAAATGCTGCTTTGCCGGGTCAATTGGAGCTGTGGTTAACGTATTATCATAACCATAGAAGTAATTGTTACGACGCTGGTAGTTTATACGACCAGTCAACGTGTTTACCTCGCCGATACTTTTTCCAAACACAGATGCATCAAGCTTGCTGTGGTTCTGCTTTTCAAGATCACTACCCTGTTGCCCAAAGTACTTTACGTACGCTCCGGTTTGCAAGGCGGCATCTTTGCCGTTGTTGATGTAAGCTTCGCCAAAAAGGGTACGTAAGCTTCCAAACCCCGCTCTTACGAAGTTATCGGCAGGTATGGAATCGCGCTCAACAGGCATCTTCATGGCCTCTAACTGGCGTATGTCGCTATTGCGCTCAAGGCGCTTATCTAATGTAGAGTATGTGAGCGGAGCCTTGTATAGCTGCGTTTCTTCAAGATTAGGGTTGCGGCGTATTTTAACCGCATCAGCCAAAACAGGTTTGTAAATAGTGGTTACTACAATTTCTTCTGACAAGCTTCCGCCGTTTTGCTGGGCATTGTTTGCCGGTGCATTGCCACCTTTTTTTGTAGTATCCTGCTTTAATTTGGCAGCAGCATCACCAACCTTTTTGGCTACCGGTTTGCTCACCGGCACCTTTTGCGCTGGTTTTTGCACCGGCTTTTTTGCCGGTTGCTGTGTTTGAGCTTGTGCAAGCGCAGCGCCAAACGTAAAAATGCTTGTCAGTAATATATATCTATATCTGGTCATGTACTTATCTGGTATGGGCGTTGCTTACTTGTCTTGTTTTTTTGTACCTGTTGCGGCGGGTGCTGTTTTCTCGGCATCAGTAATTTGCTGCAGTTTTGCTTTAGCTTCCGGTAAGATTTCATCATTAGCCTTATAGCCATCAATTACACTCTGCAATGTGGCTTTAGCCTGGAACGGATCTTTAAGTGCCAGGTAATTATCGGCCAGGAGTATAAAGGTTTTTGTAAGCCAGTAATCATAGTTCGACATTTTGTTGATGATGTCGAAGCAAGTTTTTTGCGATGCTTTGTAATTACCTCTTTTATACTCTATTTGGGCAATGCGGTATTTAGCCTCAGCTGCTGCAACTGTTTTTGTATTAGTTACTGTATAATTGAGCTCTTTAATGGCTGCGGCAGTATCACCTTTAGAAAGATGGGCAACGCCTGCGTAAAGACCGGTTTTATACTTATCCTCCTCTGCCGATTTTTCGTTCTCTCTAACCAGTTTTACATAGTGCAGGGCATCGTCTGCCATCTCCATTTGTGCGTAGCACATTAACAGATTATTAATTGCAAAGGTGTAGTCGGCTTTGTATTCTGAGTTGGTTTCCAAACGCTTTAAGTAAACAACGGCTTCGTTGTACTTTTTCTGCGATATATACATCTTTGAGATAGCAATAAGCGATTTCTCTGTGTATGCACTTGTCCAATCGTTTAATATAACATTGTAATCCTGCACGGCTTCATCGGTGCGGTTAAGGTTTACCAATGCCTGCGCACGTATAAAGCGCATTTGCTTTTCATAAATAGGTTTAGTTTTAAACTTATCATAGTAAGCTCCTACTGCGGCAACAGTACCCTCCCAATCGCCTTTGAGGTAAAGGTTATTGGCGGCAGTGGCCATTAAACTTTCCTGCTCGGCTGCGCTGTAGTTACCAATTGGCGTAGTTTGCGCGTAGCTTATAAAAGTTTGCGCATCGCCCTTATCGGTGTATATTTTTTCTATTTGCTTTAAAGCCTGTTTGGCTTCTTCGGCCGATGGATAGGTTTGTACTACTTTTTTAAATGATTCTACAGCGGCATCGTCCTGGTTGTTATTATAATCAATTAAACCAATTGTTACCAGTGCACGGGGCACGTAACTGCTGTTTGGGTACTTCTGAATCATGGCCTGAAGATCAGTCTTAGCACGGTCTCCTTCATTTTTAAGGAAGTAAGTGTAAGCAATCTCAAATGCGGCATCATCTGCAAAATCGGAGTTTGGATAGCGGGTTAGAACACTGTTAAGGGTTGAAATTTTAGCATCAGGTGATGATTGCAAGCCCTGTATCATACCACGCTGAAATAAGGCATAGTCCTGACTTTGGCTGCCACTGGCTATCAACCTGTCATAATATGACATGGCCGAGCTATAGCTCTTTGTTACAAAGTAACTATCGGCAATACGTGCAACTGCATCATTAACTGCATTTTTATCGGTTGGTCCGCCGGCTAAAAAGCGCTCAAAGTAACTTGCAGCCTTTTTGTACTGCTCATCGCCAAATGCTGCATATCCTAAACCATAGTTTGCGTAGTTGTACACACTCAGTGAACGCGACTGCGGATTTTCAAGGAAGGTTTCAAATTGTTCAACAGACTCGCCATACTTACGTACCTCATACATTGATTCGGCAAGCCAGTAAGTGGTAAGAGCAACAATTTTTTCATCGCGCGGGTGCTTCAGTGAACGCAGGAAAATGCCTATTGCATTTTCGAATGCACGCTCATTGTAAAATTCGAGTCCGCGGTAATAAGTAACTTTTTGGTAGACTTCTGCTGCGCTTGGATTTGCGGCAACAATTGGCTCTAAAATTTCCACTGCTTCCTTGTAATTTTTTGAATTCAGCAGCGCCTCGCCTAACAAGGTTTTTACCTCATCGGTACGGGTTGACCGTGGGTAATTGCGCAAATACTGGCGGGTAGCCTCTAAAGCCTGCGTATTAAAATCAAGCTCGTAAGATAGCTTAGCATATTCAAAAAGTGCGTCTTCCTGCAGTTGCTTGTCAAAATCTAACTTGCTTGCAATTTGGAATGCGTTACGCGCCGATTGCTTGTTGCCTGATTTTAAAAATATACTACCAAGCGTATAATTACCACTTTGCGCGTACTCATCATTTTCGTTTACCAGTTTTGATAGCTCGGTAGTAGCCTTTGCATTATTACCGGTTTTGTAATGAGCATAGCCTATTTGGTAACTGTCCTGGCTGTTTTGAGTTTTTCCCTGGTCACGGTCCTGAAACTGTGTGTAGTACTTAACTGCATTGGGATAATCACCTTTAGCAAAGTATGAAGCGCCAACTATACGCATCATATCCGTTTCGTGCTGCTGCTTGGTACTATTTAAAATAGGTATGGCATAGTTCAATACGTCATCGTAGCGCTTATCTAAAAAGTAAACCGCTGATATATAATAAGGGTAGCTGCTTTCGTATTTTTTTGAATTTTTAAGCTTTTCAAAATTTACTAAAGCTATGTGGTAATCTTTATTAAGGTAAGCTATGTAGGCGTAATAATAGATAGCGTCTTCCTGAAAGGACGACTTTTTATCCTTAATATCTAAAAATTGCTGCTGGGCGTATTTATAATCGCCCATGTCAAAGTAGGCATAACCTTTACGAAACTTGTATTCCGTGTACTCACGCCCGTTAAGTTCATTAGCGTTTATTTTATTAAACCACAGCAATGCATCGCCATACATGCGCTGCCTTGAATACGACTTTCCAATTTGAAAATAAGCCAGCTTGGATAAAGGATTTTCAGGATGCTCCTTAATGAAGCGCATAAACATGGGCAAAGCATCATCATTACCCAATTCAAGCGCGCAAAGAGCCTCATAATATTGGGCATTTTCCTTGAGCATAGATAGCTCCGACTCAAACTTTGGCTGTGTAGTTGTTTTTAAGCGTACTTGTTCAATAAGCCTAAATTGCTCGGCTGCGGCTACAAACTGCCCGCCGTTAAGCAACTCCGTAGCGGTATGATAGGTGCGATATATATTAAAAGAATCATTTTGCTGGGCCTTAACGGTTAGCGTGCCTAACATTAAAGCACATGCAGCAATGGGTTTGAGTTTGATCATCAGAAAGCTGTTAACAAAGCAAATGCAAAAATGCAATCCGCGGCATGTTTAAACAAGCCGGATTGCATTTTTTTAAACGAAAGTAAATAATTGATGGTATAACCCGATAAACTTAAAGTAATAATAGGTTTATCCTCAGCTATTTATTTTTAAGATGATCGGTTTGAAAAGAAAAGATTAAGCAACCAGTTGGCGCTGTATTTTATTGATAAGCATACTTATATCAAACGGCTTAGCTAAAAAGTCATCAGGAGCGCATTCTTGTTTAAGTACATCACCTACGTTATGGCTGGCCGAAATCATAATAACAGGAATACTGTGCGTTTTATCATTAAGTTTAACGTGCTTACACAAATCACGGCCATCTAAGCCATTTAGCATAATATCCATTAAAATAAGATCGGGCTGCTCTTTATTAATCATATCAAACAACTGGTGACCATCGGCAAGAGTATTAACTTCATATCCGTAATCCTCAAGAACTAGTTGCAATGCCTCTAAAATATCCTTGTCATCGTCAACCGCTAATATCCTGCTCATGGTGTTCATATAAGTGTGTATTGTATCTGCTTATAATTCAATTAAAATATTATTAACAATTAATAAGCCAAACATTAAAACGCGATTAAATAACGGATAGAATTTTAAGAGGAAAAAGCTCTAATAGCTGATATGAACCATAATTGGACAAAAGATAGACTTAAATACTTGTTGCAACTTACTTATATTAAGCTATTAGCCTTTACTTATACCGTGTACATAAAATTTATAAACAACCTCAAATGTTATTAACAATGTCGAGCATTTAAAACACTAAGCTATTAGCTATTGAATAAATATTTGTACAGCGTTCTATTTATAGTACAGCATTTTAATAAGTGCTTTAAAAACAAAAACCGACTGATGCCGGCTTTTTAGTGATATTAAACAATATGTTTATTGTTCGTTTGGGTTGTCGTTACGCTTAAAGCCACCGCCTTCTCCCCTGTTGTAGTTGCTGTTATTACCTCTGTTGTAACCACCGCCACCACTGTTACGATCTTTATTATAGTTTCCATTGCGGTTGTTACCGTAACCGCTACCACCACCACGGTTGTAGCCACCTCCGCCGCCCTGTCCACGGTTATTCCGGTTAAAGCCACCTGTAGGTTTAGGCCTTTCGGTTGCCTGGCTAACTGCCAGTTGCTTGTTGTGGCCTACGGTTTTCTGATCTAAATGGCTAATGGCGTTTAGTGCTTCCTCGTCATTTACCATTTCAACAAATGCATAACCTTTACTACGGCCGGTTTCACGATCGGTTACAAGGTTGATAGTTAAAATGTCGCCGTAAGTAATAAAGAGTGTAGCGATATCCGTCTCATCATAATCAGGCGGAAGTTTTGCAACAAAAATTTTCATGGTAGATAAGTTGATATTACAATTTTAGTAAAAAGCAACCGTGTTTGTATATTTTTTTTAAAAATTGAAGTAGAACATCTAGCGCCTGATAAACTCAAATAAGCCGTCGGGGTTTATACGCATTATGGTAGATGGCTTTTTTGCGGATAAATCATGCTGATCTATATTTACCACATAATCAACCCCTTCTATTACCTCGGCCGAAATTTGCGAGAAATTTTGAGGTGATGGCTGACCACTGATGTTGGCCGACGTAGATACCAGCGGCTTACGCATACGCTGAATAAGTTGCTGGCAAAACGGGTGTTTGCTCACCCGTACGGCAATACTGCCATCAGCATTTATTAATGAAGGTGATACGTTTTTTGCACCAGGCATTACCAGCGTAAGCGGATTTTCTGCAAACTCAATTAAGTCGTAAGCTATTGAGGAAACTTCAGCCACATAGCTTTCCAGTTTATGGTCGGCATCGAGCAAAATAATCATGCTTTTTTCCTGGGGGCGCTGTTTAAGCTCGAATATCCTTTGTATGGCTTCGGTATTGGTAGCATCGCAGCCTATACCCCATATAGTATCGGTTGGGTAAAGTATAATACCGCCTTGTTTAATAACTTCAAAGGCTTTATGTACCTCGTCTCTAAGCATCGTTCAATGTTTTTTTATAAACTTCTATAAGCTGGCCGGCCAGCTTCTCGTGATCAAAGTTTTTTGCATAATCAAATCCGCGAGTTATCATGTGTTGCCTCACCGACGGCGAATTCCATATCCTGTTAATTTTACGGGCCAGGTCCTGCTCATCATCGGGGTTTACATATAAGCTGTCAGGCCCCCCGGCTTCTTCAAGGCACGAGCCTGTAGCTGCAATCACCGGCACACCGGAGTTCAATGCCTCGATAACAGGAATACCAAATCCTTCATAGCGTGATGTATATACAAATACTGTAGCTAACTGGTATAATACGGGTAATTCCTCAAAACTCACCTGATGAAGAAAGGTTACGCGGGCAGATAAGTGATTTGCCTCAATATACTCTTTCACCTGCTGCATGTAGTCCGTAGGTTTACCAACAACCACCAGGCGCATACTATCTTTGGTATGCTCAAGTGCTTTTAAAATGAGCATCAGATTTTTACGCTCTTCAATGGTGCCCACGGTTAACAGGTATCTTTTGGGCAGGTTGTATTTTTTACGTACCTGCGCCCGGTATTCATCACTGTGGTACAAGCTAAAAATTTGATCGCAACCCTGGTATACCACATCAATTTTTGATGGCTTTACACCAAACAGTTCAATTAAATCTTCGCGGGTTTTATGGCTTATAGCAATAATTCGGGTAGCAGTACGGCAGGCATACCTAAGCTTTGCACGGTAAATTACCCTATCGGCCCATTTAAAGTAGTGCGGGTAACGCATGAATATAAGATCATGCACGGTAAGCACGCCTTTTATATCACTTTCTTTAAGCCCGAAAGGCAATTCATGACTCAGGCCATGATACAGCTCTATATTATCGCGCTTTAAATTTTTAACAACACCCATGCTACGCCACCACGATGACAGGTACAAGTGGCCCGGAGTTACGGTAGTGATGTTTTTAAATCTGTTAAATTCGTCTTTATAACGGTTTTGCCTTACACGGGGAGTATACAGGCTTATTTGGTTTTGAGGTTGATACTGAGCAACACTCTTAATTAACCAGCGGCTGTAGTTTCCCAGCCCTGTACTATTTAAAAATGCCCGCTTTGCATCAAAACCAATTATCATGCTTCAGATATTTTAAAACAATATTGCGAGAAATAAAGCAATTTCATTGTTAATAAGCAGTTAAGCCCACAATTAAAATTACTTCACTCCTCGCAATAACGAGTTTTATATTAACAATTAAACAGCTACGTTGTTATCGCGCAACGCGTCGTTCAATGATGTTTTTTTATCAGTTGATTCTTTACGCTTTCCAATAATTAAAGCACAAGGAACTTGGTACTCACCGGCAGGAAACTTTTTGGTGTATGAACCAGGTATTACTACCGAACGTGATGGTACACGGCCTTTATACTCAATCGGAGTTTCGCCGGTTACATCAATTATTTTTGTTGAGGCGGTAAGTACAACGTTAGCACCTAAAACAGCTTCGCTTTCTACATGCACACCTTCAACCACAATAGCACGTGAGCCAATAAAGCAATTGTCGTCGATTATTACCGGAGCTGCCTGCACAGGCTCTAATACACCGCCAATACCAACACCACCGCTAAGGTGTACATGCTTGCCAATTTGCGCACATGAGCCTACAGTAGCCCAAGTATCAACCATGGTACCTTCATCAACAAATGCACCAATATTTACGTATGATGGCATCATAATAACGCCTTTAGCCAAATGCGCGCCGTAACGGGCTATGGCATGAGGCACAACACGTACGCCGTTCTTTTTGTAATCGGTTTTAAGTTTCATTTTATCATGAAACACAAACGGACCTACTTTAACCTCCTCCATCTCACGGATAGGGAAGTATAAAATAACGGCTTTTTTAATCCAGTCATTAACATGCCAGCGGTTAGTAATTAGCTCAGCAACACGTAGTTCGCCTTTATCTAAACGCTCAATAACGGTTTCAACGGCACCAATATATTCATTAAGGTTAAGCAATCCCCGGTCTTCCCAGGCATCCTCTATCATTTTCTTTAAGTTAGCGGGCATATCAAAAGTTTTCGCAAATAAAGGGAATTTTAAGGAAATTTGCAGAACTCTATGCATCAATAGTGTTTAATAAGCTATTGATTATATTGATACTTGGTTATGCCGGAAAAAGAAAAATTACGAATAGACAAATACTTGTGGGCAATACGCATTTTTAAAACGCGCACATTAGCCTCTGAGGCCTGTAAGGCCGGCCGCGTTAAAATTAACGGGCAAACTATAAAAGCATCGCACGAGGTAAAAGTTGGCGAAACTTATAATATTTCCAAAGGACTGGAACGCAAAATCATAACGGTTATCGGCCTGCTTGAAAATCGTGTGGATGCTAAAAAAGCTGTGGAATTTTACAGCGACCTCACCCCTGTTGAAAACACGCCGTCGTTTAAATCAATGTTTAACATGCCTATGCTCAGGCGCGACCGTGGTACCGGCCGGCCAACAAAGCGCGACCGCCGCGAGATTGACGATTTACAAGACGGATACTTTACACCCCCACCCCCGCAAACCGGAACAGGGAATGATGATACCGAAGAATGAAACCAACCATTTGTATTGAATACTGCCCTAAATGCGGCTGGATGCTGCGTGCTGCCTACATAGCGCAAGAGTTACTCACTACGTTTACAGATGACATAAACGGCGTTATGCTTAAACCAAGCGAAGTAAGCGGGCGCTATACAGTAAGTGTAAACGATGTAGAAGTATTTGACCGTAAAACAGCAGGAAGGTTTCCGGAGGTTAAGGAGCTCAAGCAACTGGTTAGAGACATTGTAAACCCAGATAAGAGCCTGGGACATTCTGATAAAAAGACTTAAAATCAAAAGAGCCGGAATCAGTTGTTGATTCGCGGCTCTTTTATAGTATTTAATAATGTGTTTTACCTTCGTGAGCTTCCCAGGCTTTAAAGGCACCTAAAGCCTCATCACGGAGCATTTCCACAACAGGCACTTTACGTTCACTTTTGGGCCGCTCCAATTCTTCATAAATAAATTGGTCATCAAAGCCAATGGCAGCAGCATCGGCCTTATTGTTGGCGTAGTAAATTTTATCTATACGAGCCCAGTATATGGCAGCTAGGCACATAGGGCATGGTTCGCAACTGGTATAGATTACACTGCCCTCCAAACTAAAATTACCCAACTCGGAGCAAGCCAACCGTATGGCCGATACCTCGGCATGAGCTGTAGGATCATTAGTAGGAACAACTTTATTGCCGCTTGCACCAATCACCTTACCATCTTTCACTATTACGGCACCAAAAGGGCCGCCCAAGCCTTCGGCTACGTTTTGTTCAGAAAGCGCGATTGCCATGCGCATATAATCTTCATGATTCATCATATCTCCTTGCATATTCAAAGCGCTACTTTTGAACTATTAATCAGTTGTAAAAAAGAATGCCTTCTGCTTTTAAACAGAAGGCATTTGTATGTGTTTTCATTCTCCCCTTTTATATAAAGGAAAGAATTGAGATTTATTTTTTGTCTTTGTTGTATGCTTCGTTAAGCTTAGCAACTACATCGCTGGTAATATCTAAACTGGCATCACCATATAAAATACCGCTGTTACCTTTTTGGTAGGTCATAACCATTTTGTAGCCTTTATCTTTAGCATAAACCTTCAAAAAGTCGGCAACTTTTTCGTAAAGCTTAGCTTGCTCGCCTGCCTGATCCTGCTGCACCTGTGCACCGGTATTTTGCTGATAAGCTTGTAACTCTTGTTGCTTGCGTGCAAGGCGCTGCTCGGTAGCCTGGCGCTGATCAGCACTCATAGTTGCTGCTGATTTTTGATACTCGGCAACTTCACGCTGAAAAGCCTGACCCCTGTTTTGCAAATCAGCCTGCGCAGCCTTACCCTTTTTCTCCAAACGGTCGGCCATGTCTTTAAAATACTGATACTTGTTTAATAACGTGTCAGAGTTCACAAAAACAATATCACCGTTTTTAAGTGTGTTGTCTTCAACTTTAGCAGCAGCCGGCGTGGTGGCTGGCTTATCATTAGTTTTGTTTTGATTGCAGGCAGCTAAGCTTGCGGCTACCAGTATGCTTAAAGTAATTTTCGATAGTATCGAAGCAGGGTTCTTCATCGTGCTCAATTAAAAAATTTCACAAATATATAATTTCATTATTAGTATTCTAATGTTTTTAAATGACCTGATACTGACCCGTCAAGTTATCAACAATAACAAGATTATGCGCTATAATGCGTATATTTGTTAGTTAGTTTTACACTTAAACATGAGCGAAGAAAATCAGAATAAATCCAACTATTCAGCTGATAACATTCAGGTTCTGGAAGGTTTGGAGGCAGTACGTAAAAGGCCTTCCATGTACATTGGCGACACCGGCGTTAAAGGTCTTCACCACCTGGTGTATGAGGTTGTAGATAACTCTATTGACGAGGCACTGGCCGGATACTGTACTGATATTAAGGTTATTATACACGAGGGTAATTCAATTACCGTTGAAGATAACGGCCGTGGTATTCCTACGGGCATCAATACCAAAGAAAACAAATCGGCGCTTGAAATTGTAATGACCGTGTTGCACGCTGGTGGTAAGTTTGATAAGGACACTTACAAGGTATCAGGTGGTTTGCACGGTGTAGGTATTTCCTGCGTTAACGCACTATCAACCCATGTTAAAACCGTTGTACACCGCGAAGGAAAAATTTTTACACAAGAGTATGAGCGTGGTAAACCGTTGTTTGATGTTAAATCAATTGGCGAATCAGACCGCACAGGTACTATTCAATGGTTCCAACCCGATCCGGAGATTTTCACTACCACTTTAGAATATAAATACGACACTTTAGCTGCCCGCCTACGCGAGCTGGCTTTCCTGAATAAAGGCATCAAGCTATCATTAACTGATGAACGCGTTACCGAGGAAGATGGAAGTTTCCTGACCGAGATTTTCTATTCAGAAGGCGGCTTAAAAGAGTTTGTTAAGTTTTTAGATGGTACCCGTGTACCTATCATACCTGAGCCTATTTATGTAGAAGGCACCAAACAAGGTGTACCGGTTGAACTGGCTTTGCAGTACAATGATACGTACTCAGAGAACGTTCACTCCTACGTAAACAACATTAACACCATTGAAGGCGGCACACACGTGGCCGGTTTTAGAATGGGCTTAACCCGTACGCTTAAAGCTTATGCCGATAAGGAAGGATTGTTGAAAAACGCCAAAGTAGAAATTTCGGGTGACGACTTCCGCGAGGGTTTAACTGCTATTATTTCAGTAAAGGTAGCCGAGCCTCAGTTTGAGGGCCAAACTAAAACCAAATTAGGTAACAGTGAGGTAAGCGGTGCCGTAAACGTTGCCGTAGGCGAAATTTTAACCATGTATCTTGAGGAAAACCCTAAAGAGGCCCGCATGATTATTAATAAGGTTATTTTAGCCGCTACTGCACGTGCAGCTGCTCGTAAAGCACGCGAAATGGTACAGCGCAAAAGTGTAATGGGCGGTTCGGGTTTACCCGGCAAACTGGCCGATTGCGCCAACAGCGATCCGGCTGTTTGTGAAATTTATCTTGTCGAAGGTGACTCGGCGGGTGGTACAGCCAAACAAGGCCGTGCACGCGATTTCCAGGCAATACTGCCGCTTCGTGGTAAAATTCTGAACGTAGAAAAAGCCATGGAGCACAAAATTTACGAAAATGAGGAGATCAAGAACATGTTTACTGCACTTGGCGTAAGCATTGGCACTCCTGAAGATAGTAAAGCGCTTAACCTTACCAAGCTGCGTTATCACAAAATTGTGATTATGACGGATGCCGACGTTGACGGTTCGCACATTACCACGCTTATACTAACCTTCTTCTTCCGGTATATGAAAGAGTTGGTTGAGCTGGGTTATGTGTACATTGCTTCGCCGCCATTATACCTCGTTAAAAAAGGTAAAGATTTTGAATACTGCTGGAATGATGAACAACGTAACGCTGCTATACAACGCTTAAAAGGCGCAGGTAAAGAAGACAGCGTACACGTACAACGTTACAAAGGTTTAGGTGAAATGAATGCTGAGCAATTGTGGGAAACTACCATGAACCCGGCTACCCGTACCTTACGTAAAGCAGGCATTGAAAACGCAGCAGAATGCGATCATACTTTCTCTATGCTTATGGGTGATGAAGTAGCACCACGCCGTGAGTTTATTGAAAAGAATGCTAAATATGCGCGTATTGACGTTTAAGTAAGTATTCTTACTTATTTGTACATATAAAGCCCTGCCTTTAAGCAGGGCTTTTTTTATGGGCGGTTCTTGGTAGCAGACGTATTGCACATGCCTCAAAGTAATCGGCAGCTTATATGCATAATGCGCCAACTTATTTTGGCATTACTTGTTATAAAATTATTATTTTGCACCTGTATACTGCTGCTACAAACCAATTATAAGCTAAAGCAGTTTACGTTAACTGCTTAGTTGTGACCGATTATCTGATCTTTATTGATATTGAAGCTTCTGGCCTACCTATAAACTGGCACTCGCCCTATTCTGAAGAAGGTGCGTGGCCGTCAGCCGTGCAAGTGAGCTGGCTTATTTACAATAAGGATGGCGAGGAGCTTAAGCAGGAAGATCATTACATTAAAAACTCTGACTTCATCATTACTCCTGCCGCCATGGAAATTCATGGTATAAACCCGGGAATTTTGGGTATAAAAGGCGAAGAAAGAGTGCCTGTTATGCAAAAACTGGCCAACGATCTTAATCAATATAAACCATTAGTGGTAGGCCATTTTGTACAACTGGATTACCATATTTTAAGTGCCGACTTTCACCGTGCAGGCATTGAAAACCCGCTGGCTAATTTACCGGTGTTTTGTACAATGATGGCAACGTCGCAGTTTATATGGAACCCTATGCCTAAAAACTTGCGCCTGGCCGATTTATATTCATATCTCTTTTACAAATCACTTCAGGACCAGCACAATGCACTTTCAGATGCAGGTGCTACGGCCGACTGCTTTTTTGAGCTGAGAAAAAGAGGAGAAATTAACGATAAGCTAATAGAAAGCCAGCAAAAATTTGCTAACATCAAAAACCTCAAATCTAAATCGGGGAAACTTTTTGCTTTTATAATTCCGGTTATTATATTGGCTTTGCTTATACTATTTGCCCATTACTTATGACTGAACGTGTTAAATACCTTCAGCAAATAACACCTTTTAACTTATTGCCTCTTGAGGTACTGCAAGGAATAGCCGAACAGCTAGAAGAAGTAACCTACAGTAAAGACAAGGTTATTTATCAGCAGGAAATATCGAAGCTCAAAGGCGTTGATATTATTGTTAAGGGTGAATATGAATCTTTTTTTTACGACAGCGTACAAAACAAACGCTTGGTTGAATATCACAACCCCGGGTTTTGCTATGGCGGAGTATCCGTTTTACTGAATCGCCGGCTTTCGCTACGCACCGTTATTGCCAAAAAAGGAACGCTTGTTTACTTTTTGCACCGTAAAGACTTTCGCGCTATTTGCAAAGCCTACGAAGACTTTTTCCTATACTTCACCGCAGAGTTTGGTAAGCGCATGCAAAATGAGGAATTTGTGCACTTTTTTAAGCAACCGCCCGCATTTGATGATAGCTACCTTGCAGCAGACCAGCTATACTCACGAAAAATTGACAGCCTTGAATTTCGTGCTATAGTAAAATGCAGCGCAACCACTCCTATCTATGAAGCCGCAAGGCAAATGACTAATCATAAGGTAAGCTGCTTGTTTGTAACCGACAGCCATGAGCAAATAGCGGGTTATGTAACTGATATTACGCTGCGCGATCGTGTGATAGCAGAACGCCGTGATGCCGCCGACCTACTTGAAACGGTGATGGACAGCCACACAGTTAGCATTGACGCCGACGCTTACATCTATGAGGCCATACTAATGATGTTTAGTACCAAAACGCGTTATTTACTGGTAAAAAAGAATGACGAGTATATTGGTTTCCTGAGCCGTAACAGGTTGTTGAGCGAGCAGGCACAGTCGCCGCTGGTATTTATACAGTCAGTAAAATCGGCGGTAAGTGATGATGAGCTTAAACGCAAATGGGAATCGGTTCCTCACTTCGTTAATCAGTTACTTGAACGTGGCGTAAACGCCAAAATTGCCAACCAGGTAATTAGCACCATTGCCGATACCATAGCTCAAAAGGTAATTGAAGGAGTAATTGAAAAAATTGGTCCGCCGCCGGCAAAGTTTGTTTTCATGGTGCTTGGCAGCGAAGGACGTAAAGAGCAAACTTTTAAAACCGACCAGGATAATGCCATTATTTATGAAGATAAAGCTAATGAGCACCGCGAAGAGGTAAGGGAGTATTTTCTTGATTTTGCCACCCAGGTATCAGGCAGGCTAAATGGTATTGGTATTGATTACTGCACAGGTGGGTTTATGGCGCAAAACCCTAAATGGACACACTCCCTATCACACTGGAAACGCAATTACACCAGCTGGATGGCTGAGTCGCTTCCGGAAACGGTTATTAATTTTTCTACGTTTTTTGATTGCCGGTTTGTTTATGGCGATGAAAACATAATGCACGAACTAAAGGCGTTTTTAGATGAAGAGCTACAAAAACCAATGGAGAAGCTTTTTCACAATATGGCCATAAATGCATTGCAATACGAGCCACCACTCACGTTTTTCAAAAACATAAGAACGTTTACCAAAGATAAGCGCGAGGTATTTGATATAAAAAAAGCAATGACCCCTATTGTTGACTTAGTTAGGGTTTATGCACTTAAGCACCGCGTGTTTGAAGTGAACACGGGCGACAGAATGCAGGAGCTACGCAAGCTGGAAGTGTTTAACGAAACTGCCTATCATGAGCTTTCTCAATCGTATTACTTTTTAATGAGCATGCGTTTAAAAAAGCAGGCACTGCAAATTATTCAGGATAAATCTGCACCTGATAACTATATAGACCTCTCTACACTTACAAAAATTGAGCAGGTTACACTCAAGGAAATCTTTAAGGTAATCGGTAATTTTCAAACCAAAATACGAATGGATTTTACCAATAGCGTATTCTAATAAAAAAGCCACAATCAATTTAATGACTGTGGCTTTTTTGGTATCACTATTATTTTAAATTGAACGGCAGATAAAACCCGAACGTGATATTACGACCGGGATTAAACACGCCCAGCGTTGTATCTTCCTGACTTAAGCGGCCAGGCTTAAGTCGGCTAAGCGCATCGTAGTACCGCTTATTAGTTAAGTTGTAACCCGAAATATATATTTTAAGAGGCTGTGACCCTAGCTTAATAGTAGTGCCTATACCTGCATTAAGTAAGGTATATGAATCGGTAGTAGTTTCAAAATCGGCATCAACTCTACCCTGGCGAAAATAATTATCAATGCCCGCATAAAAGTAAAACTCATGCAAACCTTTAATTTTCGGTTCAAAACGCAAGGTGTTATGTAACGTTCCGGCCGGTATAAATGGCAACGGCTTGCTGAACGTACGATTTTGCGCATGGGTATAATTAAACGTGTTTTCAAAATGAATAAACGAAACCGGGTGCAAGGTAACGGCAGCTTCGGCACCGTATAGGTTTGCATTAACCTGCCCGTAACGGTACACAGGGTAAGTACCTAAGTCTTCATCAGGCACTTCAATGGTTTCGTTATTATTTGAAAGGTAAATATAGTTGTGTACATAATTTTCGTAAACGCCAAGGCTACCTGTAAGTATGCCGGTACCAAACTCAAGCGTTGCATCGGCCTGATAACTGCGCTCGGGGCGCAAATTGCCGTTACCAACTTCATATCTGAATGTCCCCTCATGCACGCCATTCGCGCCTAACTCTGCAGGATTTGGCGCACGGAAGGCCGTACCCGCATTAGCTTTAAAGTTTACGTACTCGTTAAAGATGTGCGTATAGCCTAAAGCACCACTTATGCTGTTGAAAGTGTTGTTAAAGCCGGCAAAGCGCTCCTCCTCATCCTCAAATAACTGTTTACCTTTATTACGTATGTAATCGTAACGCAAACCTGCGCTTACCGTATTATCACCAAACGTTTTTTTAACAAAGCCAAATACACCTGCAGCATATGCATTATATTCAGGTATCAGTTTTTCTTCGGCTTTATTTAAACTCTTGCCTATGCTTCCGCTTAAACCTATAACCGGCTCCCATCCGTTTTTGGCAGGCAGCGCATATTTAGCATCTAACGAGTAAGTATTAAGGTCAAAATACAAGGCAGGATCGGCACTGTCCTCAAGCTCGCGTCGTTGGTTTTTTTGATAGCCTAAATCAACCTTCAATGATCCTTCACCTATTACAAAATTGTTATTCAGGGCCACCTTGTAGTGACGTATGTCTTGTCGCGGAAAGTCTAGCTTGCGCGAACGCTCGTTGGTGTAAAGTTCATTGGCTGTTTCAGGATCGTAAAAGCCTATGTTATTCTTATAGTATGAAAAATTTAAGTGCGAGTAACCCCAGCTCTTGTTTAAACCAAGCATACCACTCAGGTTTGTATTGTTAAAACCGCTGTTTGGAAAATACCCTTCAGGTGTTTTAAAAGAGTATGCGTTTTGGTACGAACCTCTACCTCTCCACACAAACCCGTTTTCATTACCTGTTAACATTAACGATGAGCCGGTTAATCCATTATTGGTAGAATAATTTGAAAGTAATTCGCCTTTAATCTTACCCGGTGCAGGCGCTAAAGGCTCAACCAAATTTATAACGCCGCCAATGGCGTCTGACCCATATTGGAGTGAAGCAGCTCCGCGCAATACCTCAACTTTATCGGCCTGGTACTGATCTAGCTCTATTCCATGTTCATCACCCCATTGTTGCCCTTGTTGCTTTATACCATCGCTAAGGGTAACTACACGGTTATAACCTAAACCCCGTATAACGGGCTTTGATATACCCGGTCCGGTAGTAATCTGGCTTACGCCGGGAACCTGCTTGGCCAACGCGTCAATGAGATTAGTGTAAGAGCCTTGTAGTTCTTCCTTATTAAGCACCGTTGCTGATGTGCTATTGCTTTTGCTGGTTGATGTAAGCACCGTACCCGTTACCACCACTTCACGTGCTTCAATTATACTTGGTGTTAATGAAAATGACAAAGCCGTTGGCGAGGATAAATCAACCGTTTTAACCTGGGTTTGGTAGCCTAAATAACTAACCTGCACCACAAAACGGCCACGTGCCGGTAACTGCGCAAAGCTGAATTCACCGGCAGCATTTGTACTGGTACTTATTCTTAATTGTGGAATGGTGATAACAGCACCAATAATAGGTTCGTTGGTTTTGGCATCGGTAACTTTACCATTGAAAGCAGCGATGGCCGCTTGTAGATAAACGGGTAGTATAAGCAGCATTAAGCTGCATAGAAACTTAAATTTCATGATTAATGAAAGGGCTAAAGTGTAATTTTGGAAAATGCAGTAATACAGCGACCGGATAACCGATCACTTTTCGATTTTTAACTTTACACTACCGGAGGCCCGCGGTTACCGGCAAGCAGTAATTCAATGCTGTTGTAAACGGGCACATATTCGCCTGTTTCACAAAAGCTTGTTAAAGCAAAAAAGTAGAATTGATGATGCTGCAAAAACAGTTGCAAGTTGCCGTGCTGCACACAAATAGGACAACTGTCTTCGGATATTTTTGACTTGTCTTTTTGTGCGTAATGCTTATGCAATTGCGGGGTTACTTTGTGCGTATGCGCAAAAACAATTACCTGCCCTGTTATAAAAAAAAACAGCAGTAATATTGATGTCGATATTTTTGCAGCGCGTTTGGTCAAAGCAATTACAGTACAAATATAAAGTGTAAGTGTGTGCGCTTTACATATTATTTATTAATCCAACACTTTTATTACAAAGTATTTAAGAATAAGCATCACTTCTCTTAAAAGTAAAAGCTTCACCCGCAATTTTGCTTCAAACTAAAACCTAATACACTTGCAACGTGTAATTAGCGTATGCCAGCATCTAAAACTCCAATTTATACAGCCCTTGCTGCCAACCTGCTTATAGCTGCTACAAAGTTAACAGCTGCGGTATTTACGGGCAGCTCAGCAATGGTGTCGGAAGGTATTCATTCCTTGGTTGATACCAGCAACGAAGTACTATTGCTGCTGGGCATACGTAATAGCCAAAAGCCGGCCGATGATGTTAGGCAATTTGGCTACGGCAAGGAACTGTACTTTTGGTCGTTTGTGGTGTCACTTTTGTTTTTTGCCTTAGGTGGTGGCTTTTCTATATACGAAGGTATTGAGCATTTAATGCATCCGCAGCACGTTAAAAACCCTGTTTGGAATTATATTGTATTGGGTATAGCGTTTATATTCGATGGCATTTCGTTTATAACCGCTTTAAAGGAATTTAAACGTCAGCGCGGAGATACGCCTTTTTGGAAGGCAGTACACGTAAGTAAAGACCCATCAACCTTTGTGGTGCTTTTTGAAGATGCTGCCGATGTTTTAGGTATCCTCATAGCCTTTACAGGCATTTTGCTTGGTCAAATTTTAAACAACCCATATATTGATGGCATTGCCTCGGTGATGATAGGCCTGCTTCTTACAGCGGTAGCCATTTTGCTGGTACGCGAAAGCCGCAGCCTGCTCATGGGTGAAAGCGCATCGGCAGAGGATCTGCAGGCAATTACCCGCATCATTGAAAATCATAACAAAGTAAAGCAGGTGCTATCTCACCAATCAATGTACCTTGCTCCCGAGGAAGTGATTTTGGTACTGAAAATAAGGTTCACCGAAGGCTCTATTGTTGAGGAATTGAGTAATGCAATAGGAGCACTAAAGAAAAGTATACAAAATAAGTATCCTCGCTTTAAGCAGATTTACATTGAAATAGGATAACTTATTCAGGCTATAATATGCCGGCCTTTTCCAATTCTGTTGCCATTTGCGTTTGCAGTTTTAAGGCTTCAGCACGGGCAGCTTCGGCAAAATTTTTTCCGTTTGATGCATAAATAATTGACCTGGAAGAATTCACCAGCAAACCACATTCACTTGTTATACCATACCGGCATACGTCTTCAAGGCTTCCACCTTGCGCACCCACGCCCGGAACAAGCAGGAAGTTGTTGGGCGCATGCTTACGTATGTTTTCAAACTCCTGCCCTTTGGTAGCGCCAACAACAAACATTATACGTTCAGCTCCTGCCAACGTGTTAACCTTATTAATTACCGCCTCATGTAACAAACCTTCATTAGTTTGCAGGTACTGAAAATCATGGCTTCCCACTGATGACGTAAGTGCCAGCACAATAATCCACTTCCCTTCGTAAGCAAGGTAAGGTGTGATGCTATCATGGCCCATATATGGTGTTACAGTTATAGCATCAAAACCCATTCCGCTGGCCTTTTTATCAAAAAATGCGCGGGCATAACGGTCGCTGGTGTTACCAATATCGCCGCGTTTAGCATCGATAATACTCAGGCAGTTTTTAGGCAGATATTCGTAAGTTTTAATGAGGCTTTGCAAGCCCTTTACGCCATAAGTTTCGTAAAAGGCAGCATTTGGTTTGTAAGCCACACATAAATCGGCGGTGGCGTCAATAATACGCTTGTTGAACTCAAATATCGGGTCTTCAAAATCATGCAAAAAATCGGGTATCTTATCTAAATCGGTATCTAAGCCAACGCATAAAAACGATTTCTTTTGTTTAATTTGATCAATGAGTTCCTGACGTGAGAGCATATTTAAGAAAAGTAAAATATTTTACCGGGCAAAAAAACTAAAAATAGCCCGAAGTGTTAGCCTTGTGTAACTATTTTTTAAATTAATTGTATAAAATAAAATTAATAGTTACTATTGCAGCGTTTCCAAATAAATTTTTCTTGCACTAAAGAAAAGTTGTAAAAATCCCACGTTGCTTTTAAAACATTAACTTTTTAATCAAGGTGCGTTACAGCAGCAAGACTAATTTTCTTTATACAACAAACAATCAAAATATTATCCCTTTTTGAATTTTTAATTCACCTCCATGCCCGATAAACTCGAACTGAATGACAAGTTAGTGTCTGAATTGCGCCAGATGGCCAAGGACCTGGGTATTGCCGAAGCAGACGAACTGCGCAAGGCTCAGCTTGTTACACGCATAACCGAACAACAACAGCTTATTGAAACCGCAAGGGAACAACAAGCTACTCTTGATAATAATTATAATAACGGTACTGAAACTGCTGACAGTGCCGCCGCTCCGGCTGCTGAAGCAGAAAACGACGATAAACCACGCAAACGTACGCGTAGCGTAAAGGCTAAAACCCCTGTCGCCGAAGCAGAGGTTGCTGCCGCTGCTGATTTATTTGCCGCCCCTGAACCTATTGTACAGGCCGAAACTGCAATTGCAGGTACACCAAATGATGTGCAGGCAATTGAAACCGTTACCGAAAACACGCACACACCGTTTGCGGCCCCACTTGCCGAACAAGCAACACGTACGCGTACGCAAAAATTTGAGCGTGAGCGTCGTCCTCAGGGAAACCCGCGCGAAGGACAAAACCAGCAACGCGATCAGCAACCGCGTGAAAATAATCATCAGCAGCGCGAAAATAATCAACAACGTGAAAACGGTCAGCAACGCGAAAACAACCGCGAGCATAACCGCGATAACAATCAAAATAAAAAGGAAGAGATAAACCTTGATTTTGATAACGTTATTGTAAATGAAGGCGTTTTAGAAATTATGCCTGATGGTTATGGTTTCCTGCGCTCATCTGACTATAACTACCTTACCTCTCCTGATGATATTTATGTATCACAATCACAAATTAAATTGTTCGGCCTAAAAACCGGCGATACAGTGAGAGGTAGCATTCGTCCACCAAAAGAGGGTGAGAAATATTTCCCGCTGGTGCGCGTAGAAGCTATCAATGGCCGTATACCTGCCGAGGTGCGTGATCGTGTTCCGTTTGATCACTTAACGCCGCTGTTTCCTTCAGAGCGTTTGAACTTGTTTACTGATGGCAGCAATTATTCAACCCGTATTATGGACCTGTTTTCGCCAATTGGTAAAGGTCAGCGTGGTTTGATTGTAGCGCAGCCTAAAACAGGTAAAACCATGTTGTTGAAGGATGTGGCTAATGCAATTGCAAAAAACCACCCTGAGGTATACCTTATTATATTACTAATTGACGAACGCCCTGAGGAGGTAACCGATATGGCCCGCAGCGTACGCGCAGAGGTGGTATCATCAACGTTTGATGAACCGGCCGAGCGCCACGTTAAAATTGCCAACATTGTGCTTGAAAAAGCAAAACGTATGGTAGAGTGCGGTCATGACGTGGTTATATTGCTCGACTCTATTACCCGTTTAGCGCGTGCTTACAATACCGTAGCACCTGCATCAGGTAAAATATTATCGGGTGGTGTTGATGCCAATGCATTGCACAAGCCTAAGCGTTTCTTTGGTGCGGCCCGTAACATTGAGGATGGCGGCTCGCTGACCATTATTGCGACAGCCCTTACCGAAACCGGCTCTAAAATGGATGAGGTTATCTTTGAAGAGTTTAAAGGTACCGGTAACATGGAGCTGCAACTGGATCGTAAGTTATCTAACAAACGTATCTTCCCTGCTATTGATATCACAGCATCAAGTACCCGCCGCGACGATTTATTGTTAGACCGCGAAACCCTGCAACGCATATGGATTCTTCGCAATCACCTTGCCGATATGAATTCAATCGAATCGATGGAGTTTTTACAGGCACAAATACGCGGCACCAAATCAAACGAAGAGTTTTTGGTATCAATGAACTCGTAAGGTTGACAGGTTGATGGTAACATCAATCATAAACAAATGCTATATAATGCCATTTCGGATTACTGTTCGAAATGGCATTTTTGTTTAAGAATGCTTCCGCAACGGGTTAAACATTTATAATTGATAAACCCACAGCTTTGAATTTCAACAAAGGCAGCAATGATAATTCCAGCCAAGCACTGCTAGTATTCATTGCTTATTTAAATACACTGCAAACATCCACATTAAAATACCGTTAGGATTTAAAGCCAATGCCACAATGTTTATACATGGTTAATATTATTTGGCTATCTTCAACGCCGAAATGAGGAATCGCGTTCAGAAACATGTACCCAACGCCATTACCTGTGCCAACCTGTTTAGCGGATGCGTGGGAATAGTTTTCGTTGCCTTTCAAGACAACCTTATATTTGCATCATACTGCATTTTCCTGGCAGCTATTTTTGATTTTTTTGACGGCTTGGCTTCCAGGGTGCTCAAAGCATTTTCAGTAATAGGAAAAGATCTTGATTCGCTGGCCGATGTGGTAAGCTTTGGCGTACTGCCCTCTTTTATTATGTACCGCTTGTTTTTACAGGCGCCTCAAATATCAGGAGTAAGCACCTATTTAAATTACATAGCATTCCTTATACCCGTATTTTCGGCATTAAGGCTGGCAAAGTTCAATAACGATGAGCGGCAGTCTGATAGCTTTATAGGCCTGCCCACCCCTGCTAATGCTATACTCATTGGTTCGTTTCCGCTGATACTTAAAGACAATGTTGACTTCTTGTCGGCATTTATACTCAACCCATTCTTTTTAGCCTTTTTTGTGCTTATAATGTGTACGTTACTGGTAATTGAATTACCATTGATGTCACTCAAATTTAAAAACCGCGATTTTCAACGAAATATTTATCGGTATATCTTACTCCTGTTGTCGGCAATTCTGATATTGTTTTTTAAATTTGCCGCAATTCCGGCGATTATAGTAATGTACATCGCCTTATCAATCATTCAAATAAGATTTGCCAAATAGTATGAAATTCCAGGCCGAAATTGACGTAATGCCAAAAAAAGAAATTCTTGACCCGCAAGGTAAAGCTGTTACCGGCAGCATGAAAAACCTTGGACTGGCCGAGATTCAAAACGTACGCATTGGCAAACACGTATCATTAGAGATTGAAGCAGACACTCAGGAAGCTGCTGAAAACAAAGTAGAGCAAGCTTGTAAAAGCTTACTGGCTAACCTTATTATGGAAAGCTATAGCTTTACAGTTACCGCTGTATAGTTTCATAACCTTTATAAAATATCGAAATCACTGTCATTTTGATTAGTAGTTGAATTAATTAACGGAATACCACCGTTTAAGAAACACATCTACTCATCAAAATGACTTTTTTATTTGCAGTCGCCACAAAGCCTAAGCTCGCGTGTACTTTAATCATACGCAAAAAAAAGACGCATTACCTGCGTCTCACCGTCAAATTACAAATTGGATTTTAAAAAACATTAAGCGCCTTTTTCAGCTCTTATTTTTTCCAACTCCGCAAGGTTTGCTTCAATCAACACCTTAGCATTATCAAATTTGTCTTTTAAAACCTGAGGCTCCGGAGCACCATTTTTGGCTATGTGCTCAATATCCTGCATCATACCCTGCGTGGTATGCATACCAAAAAAGCCTAGGTTAGGTTTAAGCTTGTGCGCCGCAGCGCCGGCTGCAGCCCAGTTTTGACTGCTTATAGCGCTACCAATTTCGGTAATAAGCATTGGAGTTTGCTGTAAAAACATATCTATTGATTCTACAATAAACTCGTCGCTGCCGTCAGCTATCTCGTATAAAAAGGTTAGGTCAAGGTCTGCTTGGTTCTCAGCCATATAAATTTACAATTGTTATTCAAAAATATATTTTTTTTACATCCGATTTATCCTGCAAATCATTTTTCAATTCATTAATTGTGGTTTGCAGCAAAGGATGTACAAAGTTCGGTGCAATTTCGGCAAGTGGTTCAAGAGTAAAGCGCCTGTTATGCAACTCGGGATGCGGAACAACCAGATTGGGCTTGTTAATGATCTCATCACCATAAAACAAAATATCAATATCAATGGTACGCGCTCCCCACTTTTCCAACCGCTCGCGGCCAAGTAATAACTCAATTGCAAGAATGTTGTTTAGTAAATCTTCAGCGCTTAACTGCGTTTGTATCAACAACACCTGATTCAGATAGTCGGGCAAATCAGTTTTTCCCCAGCTTTGAGTTTCGTAAACGCCCGATTTTGTTTGTATGCTTCTGACTTGTGCACTAATGTAATCGGCCGCTTGCTGTAAAAACATTTGCCTGTTGCCAAGGTTACTTCCTAACAGTAAATAAACGCTTACCATGTTGTAACAAATATTATATTGTATGCTCTAAACATTATATTGTACTCAATTATTAAGTTTGCATAGTTAAATTATTTAATATAGTTAATGAAACAATTTTTCAAGTTCGTACTGGCTACTGTAGTGGGCATTGTTATAGTTTGTATAATAATGCTGTTTGTAGTAATAGGCATAATAGCTGCCGCCGCCAGCGACGGTGATGTTAAAGTTGAGGACAACTCTGTTTTAAACGTATCTTTTAAAACTAACATCCCTGAACGTACACCCAACAATCCCCTTGCCGGGCTAGACTTTTTGGGCTTTAGTGATGACAAGCAACTAGGATTAAATGATATTTTGTCAAGCATAAAAAAAGCAAAAACAGACGATCATATTAAAGGTATTTTTATTACAGATAGTTACCTAATGGCCGGACAGGCAACTGCCCAGGAAATACGCGACGCTCTCATCGACTTCAAAAAATCTAAGAAATTCATCATTGCTTACTCAGAAGTGTATACGCAGGGCTTTTATTACATGGCTTCTGTAGCCGATAAGGTTTACATAAACCCAAAAGGCATATTTGAGTTTGCGGGCATGAGTTCACAAGTTACCTTTTTTAAAGGTGCCCTTGATAAACTGGGCATTGAAGCACAAATAATTAAAGTAGGTACTTATAAAAGCGCCGTAGAGCCATTTTTTCTTGATAAAATGAGCGATGCCAACCGCCAGCAGGTTACAGCCTACCTTGGTTCACTATACAACCAATTTTTGGGCGGTGTTAGTGCAAGCCGTAAAATTAACAAAGACAGCTTATACGTTATAGCCGACCAACTTAAAGTACGCTACCCTGCCGATGCGCTTAAATATAAACTGGTTGACGGATTGAAATACAAAGACGAGGTTTTAAACGAACTTAAAAAACTTACCAATACCGACTTAGACAAGAATTTAAAAGGGGTTGAGTTACCGGCTTATGCAAAAAGCAGCGGTGCCGATGATAATGACAAGGATGTTGATTCATCAAACCAAATTGCGATGATATACGCATCGGGCGAAATTAACGGTGGCGAAGGTGATGACAACAGCATCGGTTCTGACCGCATTTCGGCAGCCCTGCGTAAAGCACGCCTTAGCGATAAAGTGAAAGCAGTTGTTTTGCGTGTAAATTCACCGGGCGGAAGTTCATTAGCATCAGATGTTATATGGCGCGAAGTAAGTCTTACTAAAAAGGTAAAGCCTATTATTGTATCAATGGGTGCTTATGCGGCATCGGGCGGTTACTATATTTCTTGTGCGGCCGATTCTATATTTGCTCAGCCAAACACTGTAACCGGTTCAATAGGCATATTTGCCATCCTTCCTAATATGCAAAAACTGCTTAATGATAAACTGGGCATTACTTTCGATGGCGTTAAAACAGGTAAATATGCCGATCTAGGCGATGTGAGCCGTCCGCTTACTGCTGATGAACGCGCCATTTTGCAAGACCAGATTAACAATGGCTACGATGATTTTACCAAGGCAGTTGCCGATGGTCGTAAAAAAAGCCAAGCATATATCAATACCATTGGTCAAGGCCGGGTATGGACAGGCGAGCAAGCACTTAAAATTGGATTGGTTGACAGGCTTGGCAACATCAATGATGCCATTGCCAGCGCAGCAAAAAAGGCCAAAATCAAAAACTATAAGCTGGTTGCCTACCCTGAGCAAAAAGGTTTCTTTAAAAGCATGAGCGATGATGTGCAAACCCGTATAAAAACAAACCTGCTGCAGAAAGAGCTTGGCACTAATTACGCTTACTACAACCAGCTTAAAACACTGCAAGGCATGATCAGGGTTCCACAGGCACGCTTGCCGTTTGTTGCCGAGCATTGGTAGGCTAACAACCTACCTACCTACCCGGGTGTAGGCGTTGCCTAGCGTTTGTAATACCAAGCATGCTCTAATAGTTCCAACAAAATACCAACAAAAGCTGTTCATTGAGAATGGCTTTTGTATTTTTACAACCATTCTGCTGTTATGGAAAATAAACCTATTGCCGGTCAACTTAAACTACTGGCCAAATTAATGGAACTGCATGGCGAAAACGAGTTTAAAACACGCTCGGTTGCCAATGCCTCTTTTACCATTGATAAGCTGCCTTACAAAATTGCCGACAAAAGCTTCGAAGAGATAACGCAAATTAAAGGTGTAGGCAAAAGCATTGCCGCCTACATTAAAGAGCTTTTGGAAACCGGGTCATTATCTGACTTGCAAGATCTGCTAAAGGCCACTCCTGATGGTGTAATTGAAATAATGAACATCAAGGGCATCGGACCTAAAAAGGTTGCCGTAATATGGAAACAACTGGGTATTGAAAATACCGGAGAACTTTACTATGCCTGTAATGAAAACCGGCTTGCCGAGGCAAAAGGCTTTGGCTTAAAAACACAGGACGAGATTTTAAAAGCTCTTGAATTTAGAATGGCCAGCAATGGCAAGTTTCTGTATGCACAGGCCCAGCATGAAGCCAAAGAATTAATGGTTTTACTGAAAGGCATGTTCCCGGGCGCGCTAATAGAGTTTGCCGGAGATTACCGCCGTTGCTGCGAAGTAATATCTGAGTTAGTAGTTGTGCTTGGCAGCCGTGACGCTGAATTGGTAATAAGCTCACTGTCGGTATCAACTATATTAAATAACATTAACGTTAACAATTGCGAAGTAAGCGGCGAAACAGCAAATGGCTTACTGGTAACCATAGTAGTTACTGACAAACGCTTTTTCTATCGCGATTTATTTACTTACACCGGTAACGACAGGCATGTGGAGGCAGTGCTATCGCGCATTGTAGATGCCATTGACCAGCCCGATAACGAAGAATTTATATATAAAAAGGCAAGCCTTCCCTGGATGCCGCCCGAGTTACGCGAGGGTACAAACTTTATAAACAAAGCTGCCGTAAATTTTTTGCCCGATTTGATTGATTACTCAGACTTAAAGGGCACCTTGCACAATCACAGTACCTGGAGCGATGGTATCAACACCCTTGAAGAAATGGCCTTGTTTTGCCGCAACGAGCTCAAATTGCAGTATTTAGGCATATGCGATCACAGCAAAAGCGCTGTTTACGCCAAAGGCCTGAGCGTGGAAAGGGTATTGCAGCAACATGAGGAAGTTGACCGGTTAAACGGCACTCTTGAGGACTTTCATATATTTAAAGGGATAGAATCTGATATTCTGGGTGATGGTTCTCTTGACTATCCTAATGATATCCTTGAAAAATTTGATTTTGTAGTTGCTTCCGTTCACTCCAATTTAAAATTGGATGTGGATAAGGCAACAAACCGTATTATAAAAGCAATTGAAAATCCATACACTACCATATTGGGCCACCCTACCGGCCGCCTGTTGCTGGGCCGCGAAGGATACCCGCTGAATTTTGAAAAGGTTATTGATGCCTGCGCAGCTAATAACGTAATTATAGAAATAAATGCCAATCCACGCAGGCTTGATCTTGACTGGCGCTGGTGCCAGTATGCCATATCAAAAGGTGTGTTACTATCAATAAACCCCGATGCACACCGTGTGGAAGGTTTTCATGATATGCATTACGGTATATTATCGGCACGCAAAGGTGGTGTTACTAAAGAGAATTGCCTAAACGCACTATCGTTACAGGAAATTAAGGAGAAGTTTGAACAGCGTAAAGCTACTATCACTACCGTATAAATGAGACCTGAGCTTGAGCAAATACTTTTAAGTAAAATAACAGACCTGTCTTCACTCCAACAAAAAGTTAACGAGTGGAAGCAGCAAGGCGAAAAGGTAGTATTTACAAACGGCGTTTTTGATTTGGTACACATTGGCCACATCAGCTATCTCAACAAAGCTGCACAATTAGGTAGCAAACTTATAATCGGGCTAAATGCCGATTTATCAGTAAAAAGGCTTAAAGGAGAAACACGGCCCGTAAATAACCAGGATAGCCGGGCGGCGTTGCTTGCAGCATTCTTTTTTGTAGATGCCGTAGTATTGTTTGATGAAGATACACCGCACAATTTGATTAGCACTCTGCTGCCTGATATATTGGTTAAAGGTGCCGATTATGAAATTGAAAATATTGTTGGTGCTAAAGAAGTTCTTGCCAACGGTGGCGAGGTAAAAACTATAACCTTTGTTGAAGGCTATTCCTCCACATCAATCATCCAAAAAATCAGGAATCAACAATCCTGAAGCATAACTGCAGGTAAATGAAAATTCTGGTAATAAGGTTTAGCTCCATGGGCGATATAATTTACACTACCCCGGTAGTGCGATGCCTTAAAGAGCAAATTCCAGGTGCCGAAGTACATTTTTTAACTAAACCGGCATTCAGATACATTTACGATAACAACCCATACGTTGACAAACTACTGCTACTAAAGCCTGACTTGAGTGATACCATAAAGGACATAAAAGCTGAAAAGTATGACATACTGGTTGACCTGCATTCGAACCTGCGAACCCGTATAATTAAAATACGTACGGGCATTAAAGCCTACACGTATGATAAGCAACGCTTACGCAAATGGCTAAGCTTAAAATTCAACCTTAAGCTTGTACCTCCTGTTCATCTGGTTGACCGCTACCTCAAAGCTGTAGCTCCGCTTGGAATAAGCAATGATGGAAAGCCTATTAACTACTATATAAAGAAAGAATATTCTTTACAAAATTTGTTGCCACCAACACATCAAGCTGGTTATATAGTTTTTGTTATTGGCGCAACGCATAATACCAAGCGTATGCCAAACCACAAGGTTGTGCAAATATGTCAAAACATAAACCAGCCCGTTATACTCTTAGGCGGAAACGATGTAAAGGGTAACGGTAATGAGATTGCCGCCAGTGCAGGCTCGCATGTAATTAACCTCTGTGGCGCTACAACTTTAGACGAATCTGTTTTCCTTGTATCGAAAGCGCGTTGCCTGCTGGGGTTTGATACCGGCCTTACCCATATTGCCGAAGCTTTCGATATACCCATAGCATCCATTTGGGGCAGTACCGTGCCCGAGCTTTTGGGTGTGCAGCCTTACAAAGTAAGTAAGGCACTTGTAGCCGGTGTTGATTTACCATGCCGTCCGTGCTCAAAATTTGGCCAGGAAAAATGCCCGCTAGGGCATTTTAAGTGTATGCATGAAATAAGCAACGAGCTTTTAATAAATTTCACTAAAAGCTGTTAAACGCTTAATAATGAAATAATAAACGCAGCCAATATTTATTTATATTTGCTCAATTAAGCTTTATCGCATTTTATGAAAAAATCTCTACTAACCCTTGTGGCTGCAGTAAGCTGTTTTACTGCGTCAGCACAATTCCGTAACACATCAAGCCCTACATTTGGTATAAAAGGCGGTGTAAACTTTGCAAGTGTAACAATTTCACAAAACGGCACATCATCTGATTATGGTAGTGGTACCCTTACATCATTTTCGGCAGGTGTATTTGCTGATTTACCACTTGGCGAAAAATTCTCGGTACAACCAGGCTTATTCTACAGTGGCAAAGGCTACAAAATCAAAGTCAATTTTGACATGGGATCTGCATTTAACATCAATGCCGAAGAATCATTAAAGCTGGCTTATATACAACTTCCGGTTCATTTCCTTTATAATGCTGATGCTAATTTTGGCAGGTTCTTTTTTGGAGCAGGTCCATTTGCAGCAGCTGCTATAAAAGCCAAAGGTAAAATTAGCGGCGACATCTCATTGGGTGAAGAATACGGAGGTGAATCAGGCAGCAACACTACTGAACAAGACCTTGAAATTGGCAGCAATGGAGTTATTAAGCGCTTGGATTATGGCGTAACCGGCCTTATTGGCGTTAGGTTCAATAACGGCATATCATTAAGTGCCAACTATGATTATGGTTTGGCTGACATCTATAACAATTCTGTAAGTCAAAAAATGAAAACCCGCACCATCGGACTTTCTTTAGGCTATTCCTTCTAAAAAACATTAAGCGTTAAACCTTAATATACTGCTAAAGTCTCAACTACATCAATTAACATACTTTATCACAACACAAATGAAAAAATTCATTTTAGCCGCAATTTTAGCGGGCTCATTCTTTACTGCTTCGGCACAATCAAACACAACTTTTGGCGTTAGCGGCGGCGTTAACTTTGCAAAAATCACAGCATCAGTTGATGGTGTATCAGGATCAGGTTCAAGCGGCACCTTAACATCCTTTTCAGTAGGTGTATTTGCTGATGCCCCACTCGGAAATAACTTCTCTATCCAACCAGGTTTATACTATACCGGTAAGGGTGGAGCATCTAACGATGGCGGCGATGGCAAACTGAAATTAAATTACCTTCAGGTTCCGGTAAACTTTCTTTACAACGCTCCTTTTGGCGGCGGTAAGCTTTTTGTAGGTGCCGGCCCTTACGTTGGTATTGGCTTAAACGCTAAAACAACCAGTGGAAGCCAAAGCGTTGACCTTGAATTTGGTACCGACGTAAAAAGAACCGATGTTGGTGCAACCGGCTTATTAGGTGTTCGTTTTGATAATGGCTTACTTTTGAAAGCTAATTACGACTTAGGCTTAACAAATATTTTAGGCGATAACGAAATTGGCGTATCATCTAAAAACCGCGTAATTGGTTTATCAGTAGGTTTTACGTTCTAATAAGAAATTTAATAGTACAAACGGTCGGCTTTAAAAAAGCCGGCCGTTTGCGTTTATCAGATTTTGTAATTTATATAGATTAAGTAAATTAAACGTACTGCCAATTGAATTTTATTTTAACTGCATTGAAACGATTGACGGGTATTTGCTATTTTTATAGTAAATGAAGAAGTTACTGCTGATTAGACATGCTGAAGCATTACCGCATTCAGAAAAGGGTGATTATTACAGACCGCTATCTCAAAAAGGAGAAGCAGATGTAAAGAACCTGGCTCAAAAGCTTAATGCTAATAACCTGGTGCCTGAACAAATTATTTGCAGTGCGGCTTTGCGAACGCAGACTACTGCCAATACACTGGCAACAGCTTTTAACATAAATAACCTTAAGGCAACGGAGGCAATTTATGAAGCCAGCGAGAACACGCTGCTTCGCGAAATCAATCATTTTTCGAATGCATATGACTTTGTTGCTATGGTTGGGCATAACCCTAGCATAGCATACCTGCTACTCAACTTAACCGGCAAAGTACGCGATGTGCCACCATGCACTGCCGTTACTGTTGTATTTGAGGATGCCGACAGCTGGCAGGAGATAACGCATGAATCTGGCGTAATTACATGGTATGCAACTCCATCATAAACTTTACAGGATTTGAATTTTTAAGGTCTTTCAATAGTTAAAAATGTTCTCGCTTAAGCTATTACATAAGTTTTGCCCGGCCGGGCGTTAATATAACCCTGCATCTCCATGTTAAGCAGGTTCATGGCTAACGCACTAACAGGCATATTTAATATAATGCTCAAATCATCAATTGCTACGGGCACACTACTATTTTGCAGCATATGCCATATGGCTTGTTCCTGTTCGCTTAAATCAATGGGTAGCATAAACTGCTTGGCGGCAGGCTTACTGCCCGATTGAACATCCCACCCCATTAGGTAAGCCAAATCGGCTGCGCAACTCAGCAAACCAGCCTTATGGTTCCTGATAAGGAAGTTACAGCCTTCAGAATAGGTATCATATACACGCCCGGGAAACGCAAATACATCCCGGTTATATGAATTGGCAATTTCGGCAGTAATAAGTGCTCCCCCTTTTATGCCTGCTTCTACCACAACAGTAACATCGGCCATACCAGCCACAATTCGGTTACGCTGTGGGAAATTTTCCCTATCGGGCTTGGTGCCTGATGGGTACTCGCTAAGCAAGCCGCCGTTAAGTATCATTTTATCCGCAACGCCCCGGTTTTGGCTGGGGTATAGTCGGTCTAAACTATGGCCTAATACACCAATGGTTGGCAGGTTAAGTCTCAGGCTTTCCTTATGCGCCGCTACGTCAATACCCAGGGCAAGGCCGCTTACTACCAAAACGCCGTATTGCTGCAAATCTTCAAGCAGCTCCTTGCATAACTGCCGTCCATAGTCAGTAGCATTACGCGTTCCAACAATGCTTACTACACGTTTGTTGTTTAAGTCAGCATTTCCTTTACTGTAAAGTAAAATAGGAGCGTCATTACAATTCTTGAGCTTTTTTGGATATCGCTCATCAGTGTAGAAAATAACATCAATACCGTTTTTCTCAACAAATTGAATTTCCTGCGTAGCCTGATCAAGGGCTGCATTAAGGTTTAGGCTTTCAATGGTTTTGTGACCTATGCCCGGTACACGCTTAAAACGCTGCACCGATCCATTAAAAACTTCATCAGCACTGCCAAAATAAGCCAGTAATGATTTTGATAAGGTAGGGCCGATGCCCTTGATAAGTGATAAAGCTATTTGGTGTTTAAGTGTCATGATGCAGCCGCAAGATAATACCTCATACCTATTTACCCGTTAGGGTAAAAAAAAATTTTTAGGAAAACAGTGTATTTGAAGCCATAGAGCGTCTTTTAACTATAAAACTATCAAAATAGTTTGCGAACTATAAAAATAGTAGTACTTTCGGCTATCCAAACTACAAAAGCAGTTTGATAACTATTCATATAGTTTTATAAAACTACCATTATAGTTTGCTTTTTTAACCAGAAACAACAATGAAAGAATTAACTAAGGCCGAGGAACAGGTAATGCAGATTTTGTGGAAGCTCAAAGAAGGAATTGTGAAGCAGATTCTCGATCAAATGCCTGACGATCCGAAGCCGGCTTACAACACGGTAAGCACAGTGGTACGCGTACTTGAAAGCAAGGGATTTGTTGACCACAAAGCATACGGAAACTCACACGTGTACTTCCCTACCGTTAGTGAAGACCAATACAAAAAATTTGCTTTTGATAAGGTGATTAAAAGCTACTTTAACAACTCTTACAAAAGCCTGGTATCATACCTGGTAAAAGAGCAAAAGCTAAACCTTAGCGAATTGGCAGAATTAATTTTATTGGCTGAACGCAGTCGCAAAAAAAATAGTGATGATTAATTTTTTGCAATACCTGTTGGAGGTAAATGTTTACCTCGCCCTTGCTTATTTAGGTTACTGGGCGCTATTGCGCCGGCAAACATTTTATAATGCAAACAGGGCCTATTTGCTTACCGCTATTGTGGTTTGTTTTATGATTCCGCTGGTGCAAATAAGCTTTGAAGCCAGGCACACAAGCGTGGTTACACAGGCACTTATACAGCAAGGTTCAATGCAGGCAACACACTCTGACACATCCGTCGTTACAGGAGATGCCACTTTAGAGCCTTTTAAAGCTCTTACAGCGCTTTACTTAGCCGCAGTGACAGTCTTGCTTGTATTATTACTTTCAAGGCTTTACAAGCTCTTAAAATTAATATCTGGAGGCAAGAGAAGTAAATGCGATGGCTACATACTTGTGCAGGTGCCTGAAACACCATCACCGTTTTCATTTATAAGCTATGTATTTGTAGCTAATGAAGACCAGATGCAGCCGGTAATTTTGAAGCACGAATTGGTACATATTAACCAAAAACACAGCTATGATATCCTCCTCTTGGAGGTAGTAAAAGTAATTTGCTGGTTTAATCCCGTTGTATATCTGCTGCAAAACAGCCTCAAAACAATTCATGAATTTGAGGCCGACCGCCTTACGGCGGGAAAAACTGAGCAAGATAGCTATGTTGACTTTTTGATTGCCCAGGCTTGCCAAAATAGCGGCCTCAGCGTTGCCAATCACTTTTCTGAAAAAAACCTTTTAAAATCAAGAATAATGAAGCTCTATCAAAAACGCTCAGGTAAATTAGCCAGGCTAAATTACCTTATGGCCCTGCCATTATGTGCAGGCATGCTATGCGCCTCGTCGGCCGCATTTAGTAAAGAATACGGATTTAAAGTTGAGTGGGGAAAAGCTGCTTTTACAACCACCGGGTTAAACGCCAAAGCGGTATCTTCAAATGCTGACTCGTTAAAAAAGTTACGTTTAAAAGTTACCAGTGGTAATACCACTGCAGTAACTGATCAACTTAAAGTGAATGGTGCCAGCGGTAAGCAACTTGTATACACCGCTCAAAATATCACCGAAAACGACAAAAGAAACTTAAAAGAAAAGTTTGGCATCAAGGTGGAAACAATAAGCGCTGAAAGCAATACAACCAGCATAATGGCACTACCCCCACCTCCGCCAGCTACCGCGCGCAATTTATCTAAATACAAATTACCACCGCCACCTCCCCCTCCAATTGAGAGACCCGGATCAAAAAAGAATAAGAAAAACATTCCGCCACCACCGCCACCAATTGAAGGCAATTTAAAGGATGAAGACTTAACAGCAAGTGAGCGAACTCAACTCAAAAACGAAGGTAAACTGGTAACCTATTCGTTTCAAGAATTGCTTAAGCATGTAAACAGAAACATGCGCTATCCTGCTCAAGCTCAAAAAAACAACGTTACCGGTACGCTGCTAACAAGCTTTAGGGTAGATGAAAACAGAGAAGTTTCAGACGTAGCCATCAAACAAAGCGCAAACCCAATTCTTGATTCTGAGGCCAAAAATGCAGTTTCTAGCTACAAAGGAAAAGTGATTGCCAAACCCGGAAATTACACCATGCGATTAAGCTTTAAACTCCAGTACCCGGATGGTAAAACATCTGAAAGTTATGAAAATAAAAGTGAATTGGAAAGGCCTACCGCAGGTACAATCATCATAACTGCAGAAGGTGATAGCAATTAATTTTTAATTTAACTAACACGTGTTAAACACTGTTTTACAGCATTTTATATTTTAACATATATAACCTGCTTAGTCTCGAAGAACTCCTCCTCAAAGTAGTTTTTCAGGAAGTATTGCTGAACGGCTAAACCCGACTCGGCAATTTCCTGTTTAAGATCTCCCCCTTTCAAATACAAAATTCCGTTCGGTAAAGTATTCTTTGAATCCTTGTTAAATTTACCTTTTACCCAAGGGTAGAAATCTTTTAATTGCGTTACAGCACGCGATACAACAAAATCAAACTTACCAGGTATTTGCTCTGCACGACTATGCGTTGCTTTCAGGTTTTTCAAACCCGCTGCCGATGCTACTTCGCTAACCACTTTTATTTTCTTCCCAATGGAATCAACCAAGTGAAAGTCAGTCTCTGGGTATAAAATAGCCAATGGCACACCCGGAAAACCACCGCCTGTACCTACGTCAAGCACATGTTCGCCGGGCAAAAAGCTCATCACCTTGGCAATTCCCAATGAATGAAGCACATGCCGCTCATACAATGAGTCCATATCCTTGCGCGAGATGACGTTGATTTGCTGGTTCCAGTAATTGTACAGCTCAGAAAGCTGGTTAAATTGCTCTTGCTGCTGGCTTGTTATTTCGGGGAAATATTTATTGATAAGTCCGGCGTCCATTTATCGGTCAATGCGGTTAATGATGTTGCCCAGCAGGTATTTAGCTCTGAATAATTGAGCTTTTACCGTACCTAACGGCAAATCAAGTTGTTGTGCAATTTCTTCGTATGATAACTCATCAAAATACCTCAAAGTCAATAAGTTGCGATAACGAGGCGGTAAACTTTCAATTAGCAGCTTAATTTCGTTCGACTGCTGTTTTTTAATTGAAGTTTCTTCAGGATTCAACGTATCGGCCTTAATTTGCAGCGGCCTGTCATCCTCCTCGTCCATCATATTATTGATGGATACGGTATTGAGCTTCTTTTTACGCAAAAAATCGATGCAATTATTGGTGGCCACCCTAAACAGCCATGTGCTAAAAGCATAATCAGGCTGATATTTGTCTAGCTTTTCAAATGCTTTGGCAAAGGTCTCAACGGTTATGTCCATGGCATCCTCGCGGTTGTTCACCATTTTGAGCGACATAAAGTATATAGAATCTTTGTAGCGCTGCATTAAATCAGCGAAAGCTTTCTGGCTTCCTTCTCTCGCTTTCAGCACCAGCTGATAATCGTTTTTTGCGTTTTCGGTAAAGTTGGCGTTTACTTCCATTGTATGGTTTTTACAAATGTTCCTATTAAACCAAACACATTTAAGTACACATAATAAAGCAAATCAAAAAAAGGTAAATACCAAATCAAATCTTTGCCCGTCAGCCTGTTAGCCGACTTTATGTAAATTACAATTTGAGTTATTAACCTAATGGCATATAACCCGGTTATAATTGGTAACTGTATTTTAAAAACTATGCACAATACTAATGCCACATAAAAAAAGAAGCCGCTTAAAGCTTCAAAGCTCAACATACGGCGGTGCTTATTTTTATACAAGCCCCCTACTCCCATGTGGCGTTTTTTTTGCCGGTAATAGCCACCTAAAGTGCGCTTGGAGTCAGTGTATACAAAAGCATCTTTGTGTATTTCAATTGCTGTATTGTTAGCAGTAGCATTTTTATTTACAAATAAATCATCATCGCCTGCTAAAATATGCAAATGCGCTGCAAACCCTTTTACGCTAAAAAACAGTGATTTGGTGTAAGCCAGGTTACGACCAATACCCATATAAGCATTGCGCCCTAAGGCTGCCGAAAAATAGGTAACTGCTGTTTTAAGCGTTTCAAAACGAGTGAAGGCATTTATAAACCCTCTGCTCTTTTTATAGGGCGAATATCCAAGTACAATTTGCACACCAGGCGTAAACTGAGAAGCCATCCGCGCAATCCAATGCGGTGAAGCCGGTTCACAATCGGCATCGGTAAACAGTAAATGTTCGTGACTGGCGGCTTTTATACCCATGGTTAGGGCAAACTTTTTCCCGGTTTTAAAGCGGGGATGTTCTGTAACTGTAACCAATTTAAGGTGTGGATAGTTTTTAGCAAAATCTTCTAATACCCAACGGGTATCGTCTACCGAGCAATCATTAATTACCACAACTTCGTAGTTTGGATAATCTTGTGATAAAATTGCAGGCAGATACAGTTTAAGGTTCTCCGCCTCGTTACGGGCACTAATAATTACTGAGACCGGTAAGTCTACTGCTGAAACATCGGCATCGGGCACGCTGAAAGCTGCCAAACGACGCTGCACTATTAATAAAAAGCCCATTTGCCAAATAAAGCAGAGCGCAAAAAAACTCAATAAAACAAAGGGTATATATTGTTCCAAATTCGGGCACTTATTTTCAAGCCGCAAATTTGTTAATTTTAAGCGAATTAGTTGGGAATTAGTTAAATTTAAAGAACACCAACAAAACACCCCGACGAGGAAGCGTAAATTTCTGCACACTTATTAGCAGAAATACCGCTTAGCTGTACGGATTTAAAGGCAACACTCATCCAGGCAGGGTTTGGGAGGGGCTATTTTATTTTAGTAACTTTGCCCGTTACAAAAATGAAATTTAAATTAACCGCTCAAGATAAACTTTCAAAGGCACGTGCCGGAGAAATCACTACAGACCACGGCGTTATACAAACGCCTATTTTCATGCCTGTTGGCACCGCCGGCACAGTAAAAGCCGTACACCAGCGCGAACTAAAAAATGATATTGAAGCCCAGATCATTTTAGGCAACACTTATCACCTTTACCTGCGTCCAGGATTGGAAACTTTAGAAAAGGCAGGCGGATTGCATAAATTTAACGGATGGGACAAGCCAATTCTAACCGATAGCGGTGGTTATCAAGTATATTCATTAAGCCAGGCACGCAAAATAAAGGAGGAAGGTGTTACATTTCGCTCACATATCGATGGCTCGAAACACTTGTTTACCCCCGAGGCTGCCATGGATATTCAGCGCGTAATTGGTGCCGATATTATTATGGCTTTTGATGAGTGTACACCCTACCCTTGTGATTATGGCTACGCCCGTCGTTCTATTGAAATGACTCACCGCTGGCTGAAACGCTGCTGCGACCGGTTCGACAGCACCGAACCAAAATATGGATATAGTCAAACGCTCTTCCCTATTGTGCAGGGATCGGTTTATAAAGACTTGCGCGAGCGTTCGGCCGAGGTAATTGCCTCGTTCGGCAGAGAGGGTAATGCAATTGGCGGCCTGTCAGTTGGTGAACCTGCCGAGGAAATGTACGCCATGACAGAAATTGTATGCAACATTTTACCTCAGGACAAGCCGCGCTACCTGATGGGCGTAGGCACGCCGGTTAATATTTTAGAGAATATTGCCTTGGGGATTGATATGTTTGACTGTGTTATGCCTACTCGCAATGCACGCCATGGCCTGCTGTTTACCAAAAACGGCATATTGAACATGCGTAATGAAAAATGGAAAAATGACTTTACACCCATTGATGAAGATAGCGACCTGTGGGTTGACCGCGAGCATACTAAAGCCTATTTACGTCATTTAATTACATCGGGCGAGATGCTGGGCGCACAAATTGCCAGTTTGCATAACCTGCATTTTTATTTGTGGCTGGTAAATGAGGCCCGTCAGCACATAATAAATGGCGATTTTTACAGTTGGAAGAATGCCATGGTTACACAATTAGCCCAGCGCTTGTAATGTTCAAATTTCTGAATAACTACATAAAAATTATTGATTGGTACATTATAAAAAAGTACCTGGGCACCTTTGTATTCACACTATCGCTGTTCCTGATCATCATTGTTGTGTTTGATGTATCGGAGCATTTAGATGATTTTTTGAAGAGCAAAGCGCCCTTAAGCGCTATTGTGTTTCAATATTACGGCGGCTATCTGCCCTATTACGCAAACATTTTGCTTCCTCTTATTAACTTTTTGGCGGTTATATTTTTTACGGCAAAAATGGCCAATCAAACCGAAATTGTGCCCATTTTGAGTGGTAAGGTGAGTTTCAGGCGTTTTTTACGACCTTATTTTATTGCATCAGGCGTAATTTTTATAGTCTTCTTTTTAGGGAACGTGTACTTTATTCCGCTTACCAACCAGCTGAGTGTTAAGTTTGATGATACCTACACTAACAAAACCGACCCAACCCTGAAAGAACTGCACATGCAGCTTGACGACCGTACGTTTGTTTACCTGCAATCATATGATAACGTAGTACGTACAGGATATAACTTTGTGCTTGAAAAGTTTGACGGCGACCTGATGCGTGAAAAGCTTACCTCCGACCATATCACTTACGATTCATTAAAACGAAGCTGGACTTTCCATAACGCAAAGATCAGGTACGTTGATGGATTAAAGGAAAGATTTGTTGAACTGCCGCAAAAGGACACGGTTATTGATATGCGACCATCTGACTTTGAGGCCAATACAGACATTAATACCAACATTTACCGGGCCATAGCAACCGCCGACCTCACCAAGCAAATACAAAAAGAAAATATACGGGGCACCGGCAGACTTGTTGAGCTACAGTTAGAGAAATACCGTCGTTATATATACCCTTTTTCGGCATTTGTATTAACGCTTATTGGTGTCTCGATATCATCTCGCAAGGTACGCGGAGGCATTGGTCTGCCGCTAGGCGTAGGCATTTTACTTTGCTTTTTATATATAGTTGTAGATCGCTTTGCAAACGTATTTTCGTTGAAAGCCAGTCTGCCGCCTATTATAGCCGTTTGTATACCTAACGTTTTGTTTGGTTTAACCGGCCTGTACCTGCTTAAAAAGGCTCCAAAATAATAATCACCATAGGCGGCAAGTAACTTTATCAGCCCCTCAATACATACACAAATAATAACCCCGTTTTGTAATGACGCATGTTGTCAATAAATCGTCCGAGCTTAATAAAAACCTGCTGATACTGCACTTTACAGTTTTTATATGGGGCTTTACCGGCATTTTAGGAAAACTGATTACTATTACGGCGGTAAACCTTGTTTGGTACCGGGTACTCATTGCATTGGTGACGCTTTTTTTATATTTTAAGTTTAACAAGCAGAACTTTAAGGTTAATAGAAAATCATTTCTCACCCTGTTCTTTACCGGGGGGCTTGTGGGTGCCCATTGGATATTATTTTTTCAGGCTATTAAGGTGTCTACCGTTTCGGTTACACTTGTATGCCTCTCTTCACTCACACTGTTTACTGCCGTATTTGAGCCGCTTATAAAGCGCAAACCCATATCAAAGCTTGAAATACTATCAGGCTTATTGATCATTACCGGCATTGTGCTCATATTTAAGTTTGAAACGCAATATACCATCGGTATAGTTTTAGGGCTTTTATGTGCTGCAGCAGCCAGCCTGTTTTCCATCATCAATTCCAACCAGGTTAAGCATACACATCCCACCATCATATCATTTTACGAGCTTGGCGGAGCATTCTTTTGGATTACATTATATATGCTGGCAAGAGGTGGTATTAAAACATTGCAGGTACCCAGCAACCAAGACATTGCCTATTTATTAGTGTTAGGCACCATATGTACATCGCTGGCCTATGTGGCAGGCGTATCTGTAATGCGCGAACTCTCGGCATTTAAGGTAGCGCTCATCACTAACCTCGAACCCGTGTACGGCATCATAATGGCATTTATGTTTTTTGGTGATTTACATACCATGAGCATAGGTTTTTGGATTGGTGCAGTCATTATCCTTTCTACAATTTTTCTTTTTCCGGTAGTTCAAAAACAAGCCATCCGCTTCAAGCAACGTCAGGCTCAACAAGCGTAATATCCCGTTTCCTTTTTATGTGATTTTACACTAAGCCCCATCTTAGTGCTTGCCAGTGTACAAAATTATACTGAGGTAAATCCAATAAGCAAACTAAGGATCGCGAAAATCCATTCTCTTATTAATGAAAATAGAGCTTAACAGTTATGCTCTTATCTGAGCGTACTTTAGAAAATCTCTTCAGTCATCCTGCTGCTAAATATCGTTAGTGATAATTACCGGAAAGCTGCATGTTGCCTGTGTCATAACCTGGAAACACAAGTCATGTCGTCCATCTTCTTATGGTTATCCTTACCGGTACATCGAGTCATTCCAACCATCTAGCACTTTTTTATGAATTCGATCTCCACGCATTTTAAGCCTTTTTAAGAGATTAAAATTTTTAAGCATCTCAATCGCCACCCTCCAGTTATTAAATCAATCAGGAGCGATTTACAATTTTACCATAGTGTTTTGATCAATTCTAGAACAACTAAATTTTCCGATAAAAGTCATTAGTTTTGAAGAAGAAAAGCGAATTTTGATATCTATAATATAATATATAAATAACTGAATTTCAAACACATATATATCATTTAATAAACTCTTTTATGATATATAATTTACCTGACACAAACAAATTTACTAATATTATTAGCATTACCGTTAAATCGATAAATATAGTTCTTATAATGTTTTGATAATCAGTAGTATATACAACATCACATCTAGTAATTTTTTTGACAAGAATTTTAACGAGCTAAATACCGATAGTGTACTGAACTAAAAAATATGCATTTGAAGTTTTATGGCCTATACATGACCTAATTGAGTTTTTGTATACAGATCACTAAAATCCTGCCGACTAAAGAAGGCATGAACACTGTCTCAACTCTTAACCTCACCCCTATCTGTTCAACAATATTTTTGGCCGGAATAGAAAAATTGTTAGGCACTGATTATAAAATTTTGCATCTTGAAATGTCATATTTCAATTTACCGACATGAGTTTTAAAACCACAGTATCTCTCCTCCTTCTGATTTTTATAACAGCCATGTTATTACAGAATACCGACGAAGCAGAGTTTACAATCTTATTTTTACCACATACCGTACCAAAGGTTGCGGCGCTTACATCGGTATCCGTTAGTGCGTTTTTGTTAGGAATATTAGTGAGCAGGCCACGACGTAAAAGTCAGCTGCAGCGTGAGGAAAGTGAAGATGACGATTATATAAATCATAGCAACAACCAACGCACCGATACACTAAGTGATGAGGACAGAGATTATATCAGTTAATAAACTGTAACTTATTTTAAGAAAGGCTTACAGTTATACATCGCTAAAGCTTGCAAGCCGATGTTGCATATTTACCAGGAACAAAAAAGTCATTGCCGTATAAGCAATGACTTTTTTTATGTCGAAGATTCAAAAATATTTATGCATTAACTGCACATACTTCCCGGATTTTCGAAAGGGCAAAATCTACTTCTTCGCGGGTGTTGTATTTAGAGAATGAAAAACGTACGGCTGGGCGATTTGGATTGGCACCTATACCATTTAAAACGTGAGAACCAATATTGGTACCGGAGCTGCAGGCACTTCCTCCAGATGCCGATATACCCGCTATATCGAGATTGAACAATAACATATCAGCCATTTCCATTTCAGGGAACGATACATTTAGAACAGTATACAAACTTTTATCAGCGTCCGTCTCTCCGTTAAAATGTACGCCCGGAATTTGTGCTAATTGTTCCATCATGTACGTTTTTAAACCCTGAATATGCGCTTGATGAGCAGCCATGTCTGTATAAGCCATTTCAAGCGCTTTAGAGAGACCTACGATGCCGTAAATATTCTCAGTACCCCCGCGCATGTTTCGTTCCTGAGAACCGCCGTAAATCATCGGTTTTATTTTTACTTTATGATTTACATACAAAAATCCTGTTCCTTTTGGTCCATGAAGCTTGTGCGCAGCACATACAACAAAGTGAGCTTTCAGCTTGCTCAGGTCGTGCGGGTAATGTCCCATGGTTTGAACCGTATCACAGTGATATAACGCATTGTACTGCTCGCACAAGTCGCCTACGCGCTCCATATTGGTAAGGGTACCCAATTCATTATTAGCATGCATCAATGATACAAAGCTGCGCTCATTGTCCTTAAGCAGTTGCTCCAGGTGGTTGTAATCAACGCTGCCTTTTTCATCAACGTTAACAAAGCTAAGTTTAATTACGCCGTTTTTTTCAAGCGCTTCTAAGGTGTGTACTACGGCATGGTGCTCAATATGGCTGGTAATGGCATGTGTTAAGCCATGATCGATTATGCCGCAACGGATAGCTGTATTATCGGCCTCAGTACCGCCCGAAGTAAAAAATATCTCGGCCGGTGAAGTTTTTAGCAACGTAGCAACCGTTTTGCGCGATTTTTCAATCAACGACCGCGCCTCGCGCCCGTGTGCGTGTATAGACGATGGATTTCCAAACTGGCTTTCCATTACCTTAACCATTTCCTTCATTACCTCCGGATCTAACGGCGTGGTGGCAGCGTTATCGAAATAGACTTTCATTTATTGATTGATTGCTCAGCAGTCGATTCAGTTAGTAGTTCATAGTATTAACTACTAATCACTCACTAAATCAACAACTCACTTATATATTTAAAATCCCCTTAATATCAGTTATAATTTGCTGGGCCAGTGCGTTGGCGGCGGCTTCGTCAGCAGCTTCCGAGTAAATGCGTATGATAGGCTCAGTGTTTGATTTGCGTAGGTGTACCCATTGTTTGTCAAACTCTATTTTTAACCCGTCAATAGTGCTGTGTGGCTGCTGCATATACTTTTCTTCAACCTTTATAAGCAAGCCATCAATGTCCATACCGGCAGTAAGCTCAATTTTATTTTTGGAGATAAAGTAATTAGGGTATGATGCCCTTAACGCAGATACCGGCTTGCCATATTTTGCCAGATGCGTTAAAAATAAGGCTATACCTGCCAGCGCATCGCGGCCGTAATGGGTTTCGGGATATATAACCCCGCCATTACCTTCACCACCTATTACAGCATTCACCTCTTTCATTTTGGTTACCACGTTTACCTCTCCTACTGCGGCGGCATGATACTCGCCACCGGCACGCTCGGTAACATCGCGCAGGGCACGGGTTGATGAAAGGTTAGAAACCGTGTTTCCTTTGGTATGCTGCAATACATAATCTGCCACAGCAACCAATGTATATTCTTCGCCAAACATTTTGCCATCCTCACAAACAAAGCAAAGGCGGTCAACATCCGGGTCAACAGCTATGCCCAGGTCTGCACCGTTAGCCAACACCTGTTTTGATAACTCGGTAAGGTTTTCAGGCAGTGGCTCGGGGTTATGAGGGAAGTGGCCGGTTGGGTCGCAATATAATTTATTGATAGTTTTTACTCCTAATGCCTCCAGCAGGGCGGGCACATAAATGCCACCGGTAGAGTTTACGGCATCAACCACTACTTTAAAATCAGCGGCGGCAATAGCTTCCTTATCTACAAGCTTAAGCGCGAGTATTTCATCAATATGTTTTTGCAGGTAAGTATCGTTTACCGTAACGGTACCCAAATCATCAACCTGTGCATAACTAAAGTCACTATTGTCTGCCAGCTCCAATACTTCCTTACCATCGGTATCGCTGATAAACTCGCCGGTTGCGTTAAGCAATTTGAGCGCATTCCATTGCTTTGGGTTATGGCTGGCTGTCAATATAATTCCTCCGGCAGCGCCTTCGGCGGGTACGGCAACCTCTACTGTTGGTGTGGTAGACAGGCCAAGATCAATTACATCAATGCCTAAACCTTGCAGCGTACCAATTACCAGGTTGTTTACCATAGCGCCTGATAAACGTGCGTCACGCCCAACCACAATTTTACGTATACCGGTTTTAGCAACCGTCCATGCACCAAATGCCGAAGTAAACTTTACAATGTCAAGTGGTGTAAGCCCATCACCGGCAGCACCGCCAATGGTTCCGCGTATGCCCGATATAGATTTTATAAGCGTCAAATCTTTATATATTAGGTTACAAAAATAAAAATTATTACCTAAGCCTCTGTAAAAAGCGTGTCGTATTTAGCACTACCAAATTAAGGGCGTTAAATGGCTATATTTGCGGCGCTGTTATAAGGCGTTTTGGCGGGGAACGAGGCAATAGGTTTGGGTATAGGAAGAACGGAGCTGGAATATTAAACAACGGAGAAACCCTGCTCATAATGCAATACCTAAACGCTATGTGAAGGTCTCGCCTAACGGTAAATTGAAGTTTTATAACAAAGAAATCTATAACATAGTCACATGCCCAATTTTTTGCTGCAGCTAGACCGGCAGATATTCCATTTCATTAATTATACTTTAAGCAACCCGGTGTTTGATGCGGTGATGCCGTGGCTCCGTAATCCAAAATTTTGGATTCCGGTTTATGTATTTATCATCGGGTTTAGTATATGGAAATACAAAAAGGCCGGAGCGTGGTTAATTTTATTATTGGTTGCGGCGGTAGGAGTTGCCGATTTTGGCAGTGCAACACTGATAAAAAAGCAGGTAAAACGCGACAGGCCCTGCCGTGATGTCGTGCTGCAACAAACCATAAAAAGCCGGGTATCATGTGGAACAGGTTACAGCTTTCCTTCAACACATGCGAGTGATCATTTCGCCATGTCGGTCTTCTTAGGGCTTGTTTATGGGCGTAAATGGCAATATACGTGGGTTTTAGTATTAGCCTGGGCAATGCTGGTTTGCCTGGCACAGGTATATGTAGGCGTTCATTTCCCTGTTGACATCATCGCAGGAGCAATCTTCGGGGCTTTTATAGGCCTGATTTTTGCGAAGGTGTTCAAAAAAATTCAACCTCAATTTTAATGTACTGGTATTTACTCCTGCTTTTTTTCTCGGCTTTTTTAGGTGGTGCTGCCGTTTTTTTATTTAAAGGCGGCAACCATAAACAGCTGAAGCTGGTATTATCTTTTAGCGGTGCGTACTTGTTTGCAATAACGGTACTGCATCTTATCCCCGAGGCATACCATGTCAATGACCATATGGTTGGTGTTTTTATACTGGGTGGATTTATTTTTCAAATAGTACTTGAGCAATTTTCTGATGGTATTGAGCATGGCCATATGCACCAGCACCACCATGATAAAGCGGTTTTTCCTTTGGGCATAATGGTAAGCTTGTGCCTGCATGGCTTTTTGGAAGGCATGCCTCTTGCCGGCGGTTATAAAAACGAATTAGTGTTTGGCATTGCCCTGCATCATATTCCTGCTGCATTTGCTTTGGGTACGGTTTTGCTGGCTAGCCATCAAAGCCGCAATAATACGCTTTTCTTTATAGCGCTTTTTGCCATAATGGCTCCCTTAGGTTACTTTGTAAGTGATGCCATCAGTAATGGCGGCATTGGCAACCTGCAACGCTACTTCAACCGTATTATGGGTGTAGTTATTGGCATCTTTTTGCATATATCAACCACTATACTTTTTGAAGCCGGCCCCGATCATAAATTTAACCGTCGAAAATTAATAGCCGTGCTATTAGGTGTAGGCATAGCGCTCGGCAGCTTTGTTAGCGAGCTTTAGACAATAAGATTTTCAAAACCGAATCTACTTCGTTATAAAAACAAAAGGCCGCTTAAAAAGCGGCTTTTTGTTTTTATAAGTGGTTAGTCAATTTCTCCTTTAGGGCGTTCCGAATTTTCGTTTGTATTGTTGGCAGGTTCCTTTTTGCTTTCATCATCATCGGCAGCACCATTATCAGGCTCTTGCAACAAGGGTACTTCTTCTTCCTTTTTACCAAAAAGCTTTTTCTTAATGAAAGAGAATGCAGCCACTACTCCAAATGCAAGTACTTTCCAAAACTTAAGCATTAACGCAAAGAAGCCAACTTTAGCTAAAATCTTTCCGGCAACAAGTCCGCCAATGGTCCAGGCGGCCACGTTATCAATCTTAGGGTCAAAATCAGTATACTTAAAGCCCTCCGAAAAGTTCACAATGTTAAGCACATTAGGTATCCCCGCCTTAACCATATTCAAATCATTCATGGTTGCTATAGCGTTAAGTACCAGTACACCTTTACGACCCAATATCCGCACGTTGTAATTAAGGGTATTCAGGCTATCATTACCAAATTTTATGTTTTTAGCCCAATGCAAAATATGGCGGTTAGCATCGTAGTAAGGTTTAGCTGCCCATCCTACTAAACTTATAGGCGGATAACCCTGCTTCACACGCTCGGCATTGGTCTCCTCCGTTTCCTTTTGCATGTTGGTAAGCAGCTCATCGTAGTCAATTTCATCGGCATCATCGTCTTTAACGTAACCAATTTCATCGTACTCTAAGTTAAAAACGTAGCCATGATCGGCAAGGATACCTTGTTCCTCGGGCAGTATAAAGCCTAACGACATGTTTTGGCTTTTAGGATTATGCCAAATTTCGGTAAGTACACGCTCGGCCTGTACAGGCTCCAAATACTTAAAGCCTTTGGGTACGGTGATAGTCCCGATACCGTTACGTAGCTTGATAGTGCCGTGTTGATAAGTAAACAACTTTTCAACCGAATCTATACGCGATTGATTTTGCGCAAATGATACGCCTGTAAATAAAACAAGCAGTAACGAGAAGAATGATTTAATCATGATATTGTTTAGTGCCTTAAATATAGCAATTAAACGCTTATTTCAATTCACCTTCTCTTTAAACTTCATGCCTTAATACCTCAATTTCTTTCGATCAAAATAGCCCGCACATAACATATAACTTACTGTAAACCAAACTACTTTTGGTTTATTAAATTATTTTTTCGCAAATTCGTTAATACCAATCCAATTATAAAAACCAATAACATTATGACCTTACTTTATGATTATCTGATTTATTTTATTCCTATTGTTGGAATTATTGGCCTGTTAGCAATGGCAACCAAATCGGCATGGGTAACAAAGCAGCCCGCAGGAGATGCCGGCATGAGTCAGTTGGCCGGTTACATTGCTGATGGCGCAATGGCTTTTTTACGTGCCGAGTGGAAAGTGCTGAGCTACTTTGCCGTAATTGCCGTTGTGTTGTTAGTATGGTCGGGCACCACGGTCGAAAATTCAAGCCCCGTAATTGCCGTATCGTTTATTATCGGGGCATTTCTTTCGGCATTTGCAGGCTATTTAGGTATGCGTATTGCTACCAAAGCTAACGTGCGCACAACCGAGGCGGCAAAAACCAGTTTAGCTAAAGCCTTAAAAGTTTCTTTTACCGGCGGCACCGTGATGGGCCTTGGCGTTGCCGGATTAGCTGTATTAGGTTTAGGTTCGCTGTTCATCTTATTTTACCATATATATGTGGTTAAAACAGGCGGCAGTGTAAATGGAGAGGCCATGTCAAAAGCGTTGGAGGTGCTGGCAGGATTTTCACTGGGAGCCGAATCAATTGCGTTGTTTGCCCGTGTAGGCGGCGGTATCTATACCAAAGCGGCCGATGTAGGCGCCGACCTTGTTGGAAAGGTTGAAGCCGGTATACCTGAAGATGACGTACGCAACCCCGCTACCATTGCCGACAATGTTGGCGACAACGTAGGCGACGTGGCCGGAATGGGTGCCGATCTATTTGGCTCCTATGTAGCCACCATTCTTGCCACCATGGTATTAGGGAGGGAAATAGTATCGGCAGATAATTTTGGCGGTATTGCGCCTGTGCTTTTACCAATGGTTATAGCAGGGTTAGGTTTGTTGTTTTCAATTGTGAGTGCATCGTTTGTACGCATTAGCAAGGAGACTGATAGTGTGCAAAAAGCTTTGAACCTGGGCAACTGGTCGTCAATATTTTTAACGGCAATAGCTACCTTTTTTGTAGTAAACTGGATGCTGCCCGAAGGCTCCTTTCACCTGGTGCGCGATGAAGATGCAAACGGCGCCGTTAAAGCGGGCGCATTGGTGTTTGATAAAACCGGCGTATTCCTTTCCATTGTAGTGGGCTTAATAGTTGGCACACTTATGTCAATTATAACAGAGTATTACACCGCAATGGGTAAAAGACCCGTTTTAAGCATTATCAGGCAATCATCAACAGGGCATGCCACCAATATAATAGGAGGCCTGGCAGTAGGTATGGAATCTACGGTGCTGCCAATTATTGTGCTGGCAGCAGGCATATTTGGCTCCTACCATTTTGCAGGACTATATGGTGTGGCAATCGCCGCGGCAGGCATGATGGCAACCACCGCCATGCAACTGGCAATTGACGCCTTCGGACCAATTGCCGATAACGCAGGTGGCATAGCCGAAATGAATCAGTTACCCGAAGAAGTACGTCATCGAACCGACAACCTGGATGCTGTGGGCAATACCACCGCTGCAACAGGTAAAGGGTTTGCCATTGCATCGGCAGCGCTTACATCACTTGCCTTGTTTGCGGCATTTGTGGGTGTGGCGGGCATTGAGCATATAGATATATATAAGGCCGATGTACTGGCCGGGCTTTTTGTGGGCGGCATGATACCGTTCATTTTTTCGGCGCTTGCAATATCGGCTGTGGGCAGGGCAGCTATGGCCATGGTTGAGGAGGTACGCCGACAGTTTAGGGAAATTCCGGGTATTATGGAATACAAGGCCAAACCCGAGTATGACAAATGTGTGGCAATCTCAACCAAAGCTTCCATACGTGAAATGATTGCACCGGGCTTAATTGCACTTATTACACCTATTATTATAGGCTTTGCTTTTGGGCCTGAAGTTTTGGGCGGGCTATTGGCTGGTGTAACAGTATCGGGAGTATTGATGGGTATTTTTCAGAGCAATGCAGGTGGCGCATGGGATAACGTCAAAAAGTCATTTGAAAAGGGCGTTGAAATAAACGGCGAAATGTTCTATAAAAAATCCGAACCGCACAAAGCATCGGTAACAGGCGATACCGTGGGCGACCCATTCAAAGACACCTCAGGCCCTTCAATGAATATCTTGATTAAGCTGATGTCAATAGTATCATTGGTGATTGCGCCCCACCTTAATCATGAGACCAATGTAAACAGCCGCATTCAAAAAGATCTGAACACGCAAAGCAGCACAAAACACACTGTTATCCATAATAAACATATTTAATTAAAGAAGGGGCTTAACAGGCCCCTTCTTCATTTTGATATTATCAATTTCATTTAGTAGGTTTGTTTTATACGCTGATGCTAGTTGCATTAAACGTTTGGAAGGTTACTGCACCTCTTGTTGCAAACTTCCGCAAACTTAACCAATTGTAACTTAAGGGCGCTTTTGCCCGGGCTCTAATTTTATTGATTAATGATCCTATTCGGAAGAGTAAGGATGCTATTGTTGCGCACAATTGCGTACCTGATAGACAGTTTTATATTGTTTATACTTGTTATAGCAGGCTTTCAGTCGTTTTTGTTAATTACAGGCTTGCACCCCTTCATTGGCCGTCACTTGTATAGCATAAGCGGTAATGAATTACACATATGGCTGTTTGCTTCTATTATTATTCCGGTATACATGTATTTTGTAACCATGTTTAACACCAGGGCTCAGGCAACTCTGGGCATGCGAGCCGCGCGGTTACAAATTAATACGACAGGGCGCATTGGCATTGGCGGCGCCATGCTCAGAGCACTTATTATGCTTGTGCCCTGGGAGCTTACACATATAGCATTAAGCTATCCTAAACCATTTTGGGTAGCTCATCACCTCCAAAGTCCGCTTTTATACATTGCGTTGAGCTTAACCGGCATATATTGGCTGTTGCCGCTGCTTAATTTGCATGGAAAAAGCATTCATGACTTCATTACAGGCACAATTATTATACGATGGCACATGCCTCCAACCAAAAAGCCGTAATTTTTATTTTACAAAGCCTCTGAAACGCCATTTTCTTTATAATACCGAGAAAATTGAGTACGTTTGGAGGTAATTTTTATTAGACTATTGTAGAAACAACTATTCTGAAATGCGATTTAAGAAACCTTTGGATGTTTTGCTCAAAGAAGCCTCTGCCACCGGCGAAGGCTCACTGAAGCGTACACTAACCAGCTTTAACCTCGTGGCCTTAGGGATAGGTGCCATTATTGGTGCCGGCTTGTTCTCACTTACCGGTTTGGCGGCTGCCAACAATGCCGGTCCTGCTGTTACTATTTCGTTTATGATTGGCGCCATAGGCTGTGCTTTTGCAGGCCTTTGCTACGCAGAATTTGCCAGCATGATTCCGATTGCCGGTAGTGCGTACACTTATTCATACGCTACCATGGGCGAATTTATGGCCTGGGTAATAGGCTGGGATCTGATACTGGAATATGCTTTGGGCGCTGCAACGGTTTCTATAAGCTGGTCGCAATACCTTGTTAAATTCCTACATTACTTTGATATAACTATACCTCCGCAGCTTACCATGTCGCCGTGGGAAACCGTGACGCTTGCCGATGGCACTGTTGTAAGCGGCATGATGAATTTACCTGCGGTATTTATTATTATTTGTCTTTCGTTACTACTTATTCGTGGTACAAGAGAATCTGCTTTCATCAACAATCTTCTTGTTGTTTTAAAGGTTGCTGTTGTTTTGGTGTTCATCGCAGTGGGCTGGGGATACATTAACCCTGCTAACCATGTGCCTTATATTCCGGAAAATACCGGAAAATTTGGCGAGTTTGGCTGGTCTGGCGTACTACGTGCTTCGGGCTTGGTGTTCTTTGCCTTTATTGGCTTTGATGCGGTGTCAACTGCTGCGCAGGAAGCTAAAAATCCAAAAGTAGGTATGCCTGTAGGTATCATTGGTTCATTAGTTATATGTACTATACTTTACGTGTTGTTTTCGCACGTTATGACCGGTGTAGCTAACTACAAAGAATTTAAAGACAGCGCTGCACCTGTGGCGGTTGCTATTGCCAAAACGCCTTATGCCTGGTTGCAAAAAGCAATCATTGTTGCCATACTTGCCGGTTATACTTCGGTTATACTGGTTATGCTTATGGGTCAGTCACGTATATTTTATACCATGTCAAAAGACGGATTGGTTCCTAAAGCGTTTTCAAACCTACACCGCAAGTTTCAAACTCCTTATAAATCAAACTTGTTATTTGCAGGTTTTGTGAGCTTATTCGGTGCCTTTGTACCGGTTAGGGTTGTGGGTGAAATGGTATCAATAGGTACGTTGTTTGCTTTCGTACTGGTATGTGTTGGTGTATTGGTAATCAGAAAAACCGATCCTCAACTTCCAAGACCTTTCAAAACACCTTGGGTACCGTTTGTTCCTGTTATGGGTGTAATTATATGCGTTATAATGATGCTTGCCCTACCCGCCGATACCTGGTTAAGGCTTGCCGGCTGGATGCTTTTAGGCCTAATTATTTACCTGGTATACGGCAAAAAACACTCAGTTATACGCAACCAGGGTAACTCGGTAACGTTAGACCCGCCCACTACTCCGTTTACAAAATAATTGTATAATTTTTTATCAAAAAAAGGTTCTGCTATATAAGCAGAACCTTTTTTACTTTTAATCCTTTTGTTTACCGTAACCAATACATAAACGTGCGAACAAGGGATGAAGGCTGATAAAAATTTATGGATACTGGTGCTGATTTGCGTAATCAACTCCATGGGTTTTGGCATCATTGTACCCTTACTGTATGACTATGGAAAAAAGTTTGGCCTTAATGAGCAAACCATAGGCATACTAACTGCCTCATTTTCGGTAGCACAGTTTTTTGCTACACCACTGTTAGGGGGCCTTTCTGATAAATGGGGCCGCAAACCACTGCTGGCCATTAGCCTGGCCGGAACCTGTATTTCGTTCTTAATTTTCGCCTTTGCACAAAACCTCGTTATGCTTTTTGCCGCACGAATTTTAGATGGCATTACCGGCGGGAACATATCTGTTGCGCAGGCAATGGTGTCTGACAAATCAACTGATGAAGATCGAGCTAAGAAATTCGGTATTCTGAGCTCGGCGTTTGGGTTTGGTTTTGTGATTGGGCCGGCTTTAGGGGGCTTACTCAGTAAATTCGGCATGCAGATTCCCTTTTACTTTGCTGCAGGCATAGCGCTTATTGGAGCGCTTTGCAGCACGTTTATATTAAAAGAGACAAAAGAAAAAGTTGCTAAAAGCAGCAAACCAGAAAACGCTAATGATAAGCAGCAGACCGCCGACAGTAAACATCATGAATTTACATTTGCATCCCTTGTTACTGCGTTGAAAATGCCGGTTATAGGAACTGCGGTCTTAACGGGCTTTTTACTTACTACCGCGCAATTTGTAATGATACTTGGCTTTCAAACCTTTTCGGCAGATGTGTTAAAAATTAAACCTACACAGATTGGTTTGCTTTATGCAGGCTTTGGGGTAACAGGCATAATTATGCAATTATTGGTGCCGTTTGTAACCAGGCAAATTTCATCTAAATCATTAATACTACTGCTATCTACCGTCTTATGCATGGCTGCCATGTTGTTTACAGGGTTTACAGGCGCTATCATTCCGTTTGCATGCGGACTGTTTGTTTATGGCCTTTTTAATGGTTTAAGAGGCCCTATGCTCAACGCTATCATCGCAAACCATAACGATGATAACCGGCAAGGTGAAATTTTAGGCGTCAACCAATCTTATGCGTCGTTAGGGCAAACCCTGGGCCCTGTTTTAGCAGGATTGATAACGGTTGTATCGGTACATGCAGTCTTCTTTTTATCGGCATTTTTTATTTTGACGGGCTTTTTGCTTACCTTTCGCTTAAGAGCCAAAGAGAAACAAAACGCCTCAGTAAGCCATGCTTGATATTTTCGACCCACGACAAATTTTGTCGGTAACCATGATTTTATTTGCCATTATTGATATTTTGGGTACCATACCCATCATTATTGATTTGAGGCAACGTGCGGGTCACATCGAATCTGAAAAGGCAGCTTTCACTGTTTTGGTTCTCATGATAGTCTTCCTTTTTGTGGGCGAAGAACTATTAAAAATTATTGGTCTTGACATATCCTCGTTTGCCATTGCAGGCTCGCTGGTAATATTCATCATTGCCATGGAGATGATTTTAGGCATTAAGTTTTTTAAAGAGGATGATCACATCCCGGCAACCGTTTCCATTGTTCCGCTGGCTTTTCCGCTTATTGCCGGTGCCGGCACCATGACTACCCTGCTCTCACTTAAATCGCAGTATGCTACAGCTAACATAATTGTGGGCATTACCCTTAATACTGTTATTGTTTACGTGGTGCTCAAGAACGTAAAGCTGCTTGAACAGCTCTTGGGAAAAACCGGACTGGGCGTGCTACGTAAAGCTTTTGGTATTATACTACTGGCAATTGCTATCAAACTATTCAGAAGTAATAGCGGGTTGTGAGAGGGCTCCGCTTTAACGATTACCTTACCGGCAACTTCCAGCCATATACTACTGCCAAAATTCGCATACCGCATATGCATATGATAGCTACCAAACGGGCAATGTTGGCATCTAAAAACTGCATAAGGCTCAAATAAAGCATCCCTCCTATTATACAAGCCGTTGCATATAACTCCTTACGCCTAAAAATGGTGGGGATATTATTAAGCAACACATCGCGCAATACACCACCAAAGCAACCGGTTATAGTACCTAGCATAACGCATACCACGGGGTTGAGTCCGGCATCCAAACCTTTTTGCATACCAATAATGGTAAATAGTCCAAGCCCCAGCGCATCAAAAAGGAATAGTGTTGTTTTGAAGTTTTTGATATACTTTTTAAAAAAGATGGCGGCAAGCGCCGTACCCAATATAATAAGCGCATCATTCATATTGCGCATCCAGGTTACAGGGGTGTAACCAATAAGCACATCGCGCAGGGTACCGCCACCTATGGCAGTTACAAAAGCTATTACCAGCACGCCGAACACATCCAGCCGCTTTTGCATAGCCGAAAATGCACCCGATATGGTAAATGCTACCGTGCCGAGTAGTTCGATGATGATCTCTTCGTTAAGTTTCACCTATTACACTTCTCCTTCCCGCTTGCGTAACAGCCACTCCGTGCTCAACAGCACAAGTATAAATATGAAAAGCCATTTGCTATCTATAAGGTCACTGTAGCGCTGATCATCGTACACAACGGTCTTAATGTTATCATTCTTTTTAATAAGTTCTGTCAGCTGGTTCAACTGCGAGGGCTGCAGCATTCGTGCGCCCGATTGTTTGGCAATACCATACAGTAACCGATGATTGGCGGTGCTTTGCCTGCTCTCGAGGTTGAGCGGCTTTATGGTAAATTGTCCTTTTACGGTAAACGGCTGTTTGCCCCATTGTGTGTTAGCGGCATAACTATAGTTGCCTACGGGCAGTGTACCAGCATTTAGCTGGTAACTTTGAGCAGTACGGCTAAATAAAAAGCTAAATTTTTTTCCGTTACTATTTTTGATATTGATGTTTACATCGGGCGTATTCACAAGTTGCAAGGCGTCATTGTACAGCTCGGCATTAAGCAAAACGCTTTCGCCTTCATCAAACACATTTTTGCCGGCGTAAGCTCTAAAACGTTGCCGGTTAGCGTTAGCAGTAAGATACTGTATGCTCTGGCTTAGCAGCTCCTCCAAGGCACTATGATTGCCAAAAGTTTCAAATTCGGCTAAATTCCAACGCCATAAACCCTCTCCCGCCAGTGTGGCTGTTCTGCGGCCATTACTTTCATTGAATGCCATAAGCGGAAAGTCGGTATTTACGTTACCAATGCGCTGCTTAAGCAGCACTGATGAGCCCGATGCCGCACCATAATTACCAAACGGCGACAGTAAGGGCGGAAGGCGATTGAGCTTACTTAAAGTTGAATCGGTAAGGGTAAAAAGGGAAAAGTCTTTTGCAGGCTGGGCAAATGTTTCCTGCACATCAGTACGCCCGGCAATTATACGGATAGTATTTTGCGCCTGATTAAAGTCAATCATATCGCTTTGTGCACCACAGATATACCATAACGGCACCTTGCTATCCCCAGTAAAGCTTTTAAGGGCTATATGATCAGATGGGGTGATTTGATAGAGAATGATAAGTCCGTAATCGGCCAAACTCAATGAAGACAACTTATCGGTTTGTACCGCTTTTAACTCGTAGTTGCGGTTGCGCTCCACCAGCTGCTTTATAACGCTCACATCAGGATGAGGGGCCGCATAGACAAGCAATATCTTTTGCCGTGCATCTAACACCTCAATGTAAACAGTCTCGGCATTATTATCGGTTGAGAGCTCATTCGTAACCGGAGCCAGCTTAATCGCAAACTGATGCACCCCTTTTTTATCAGCTGTTAATTTTACCGGTATTACTTTACGAAATGCAGGCGAATTAACTGGTATGTTTTGGGTGTACACAACACGGCCATCTTCGGCAACAGTAAGGCGCAGCGTTTCGCCCTGGCTTTGATACGCCTCGGCAAGCACCTCCATTATAAAATCATTACCTAAGTAAGCGGTTTTATTGTAGTTTATGTTGCTTATCAGTAAATCGCGCCGCGGAATGGTATCGCCCAGTGCTATGGTGTAAATGCTTGTTTTAAGATTCCGTGCTTCGTATTGCGGATCGGTACCCTGATTATACAAACCATCAGTTGCCAGTATTATTGCCCCGATATTTTGATTTACGAAGCGCTCATTAAGCTGACGCATGGCTGCCGCTATATTGGTTTGCTTACCTTTGTTATTGGTTATAAGGCCCTGATGAAGGTTGCTGTCAAAATTAAATTCGCGTACATCGTAATCAGTGCCTAGTTGTCTTTTGAGGCCTGCTAAGCGGCTATTAAAATCTTTTAAATTGAAGCCTCGAGGTTTGAAACTATTAATTGATGAAGAATTATCCTGCGCAATTAATACAAGTGGTTTTTGAGGCTGATAAGAAACTGATTTTACAAGCGGCGATACAAGCAAGAACGCAATAATAGTTACTGCAACCGCACGTAATGCGGCAAGGCCCCAACGCGCTTTACTATCAAGAGTAACCGGGCTACGGTACAGCAACCAGGCATAAAGTACCCCCAGCAGCAAACACAAAGGCGTATACCATCCCGAAACGGTTCCCCATGTTATTGAAAACAAAAACAGCATATCTGTATTCCAAATATGCTGTTTTATTTTGATTTATTCATTTGGCCAGCGCAGTATCAATTGATAATGCTGAGCTAAACCTTGTTGATTTTTATACGGATAGGGCCTTTAATATGGTTCACATCAACCGGCTTACCTTTTTGTGTAATGCTTACTCTGCCTTGTTGATGTAATACTATAGCAGCTTGCCTTACTTCCTCCATATGCTTACGCCAATGCGTATCGTACAGAGCACGCGCAACTTCAGATGGGCAAATCGTCTTATCGGCACCTCGTTCGGTGGCCATTGCCAGTACGGTATTGCTTATAATATTTTCTTCACTCATCTTATTAAACAAGCAACAAAGCAATACGTATCCCGAACCTTGTACTCCTTATTCAAATTAAGCCATACCACCATCAACCGAAATTACTTGTCCGGTGATGTAAGTGCTCATGTCTGACGCCAAAAACACACAAGCGTTGGCGATGTCTTCAGTTTCGCCGGCACGTTTAAGCGGAATGTTTTGTGTCCAGCCTTCAACCACCTTAGGGTCCAAAACCTCGGTCATTTCGGTTTTGATGAAGCCAGGGGCAACCACATTGGTACGTATGTTACGTGAGCCTAACTCTTTAGCCATTGATTTAGAGAAACCAACAATACCAGCCTTTGAAGCGGCGTAATTACCCTGACCGGCGTTACCTTGTATACCAACTACCGAACTCATGTTGATAAACACACCCTGGCGGGCTTTCATCATTATTTTAGAAGCAGCTTTGGTAACGTTAAAAATTGATTTAAGGTTAACGTTCAAAACCTCGTCCCATTGCTCCTCGGTCATGCGCATTAATAAACCGTCTTTCGTAATGCCGGCATTGTTTACCACAATATCAAGCTTACCAAAATCAGCAACAATATTGTTGATCAGTTTATCGGCTTCATCAAATTTTGAAGCATCTGAGCGGTAACCTTTTACCTGGGTACCAAACGCCTGCAATTCCTGCTCTAAAGCCTGCCCTTTTTCAACAGATGATAAATAGGTGAATGCAACGTTAGCACCTTGCTCTGCAAACTTTTCGGCAATTTTGCGACCTATACCTTTTGATGCTCCGGTGATGAGAGCGGTTTTTCCTTCTAATAATTTCATGTATTCAAAAAATGATTTTTCGAGGTTGTGAAGGTAGGAATTTTAGTTTTTAGTTCATAGATGATAGTTTAACGTCAGTTAATCAGCATCAACAATTTAAAGGCCTTTTAAAGCAGTCCATTGCTAAACATCATCATTGTTATTTTGTTACCCTATCTCAATAATGTAACAGCATGTATACCGCCAAAATAATACGTCACCGACATAAATTTCATCATTACATGAATGATGACCTGAAAGAGGTGAAAGAAGAAACGCATTTTAAAATTGTATTTTCAGAACCTGCCGAGTTTGACAGGTTTCGGGAGTGGATAAAACAACACGAAGGCGAATACAATTATAATAAAGAAGAAAGCCGACAAGAGGGCAAGTTTCCTAAAGTGCCTATGTTTCACGATGAAATTTGCTGGTGCGACATCATGACTTACTACCTTTTACACGTAGCAGGCTATAATTTTCACAGCACCATACACCCTTATAAAGGAGAGGTATACGTTAAAAATTAGTTATTAAATTAAGAGCCGGGAAGCAAGAACCAAACATTTATTTTAATGGCACCTCTTGCTTCCCGGCTCTTAACCTTGTATCTATTTTTTCTTAGCACCTTTTTTCAATTCACTTTCTGATTTTACCACTTTAGTACCATTTTCCTGCTTAATTTCATAAGCGGGTTCTTCTTTAGTGGCTTTGCGCTTAACCGTAGTGCCTTTAGTTTTCTTTTTTACGGTATCAGTATGCTTTGCTTCAACTTTACCTTCAGCTTCTGATTTTCCCCATTTCCAGTGTACGGTATCTCCCTTTTTCATAACTATAGATGTTTTGAACCAACAGTTACAATTAGCCTGCCACTATTTATTGATAAACACAAAAGTGGTGTGTATGCTAGCGTTTTAAAGGGACTTAGAGAAATGGGAGTGCGGAATTGCACTGATAGACGCTGTTCACAAAACTTATGGGAAGCTTATCCGAAGCTACTCTACGCGTAACGTATCAATAATAGCTTTAGCTCCGTTAGGGCCAGTGAATTTAAGGAAGTACGTACCGCTTTTTACAGGTGTAAATTTAAACTCTTTAGAATGCTCAACTTCTTTGCCATTACAATCTTCCATGGGGTTTGTAGTAGTGTAAAGTTGTATACGCATGGTATCACTCAGCTTATCAGTTTTAAAACTGCTGAATTTTTCGCAGTTCCCGCTGTAAGGCCATGATACTTTAAAAGTAAGCTCCTGATTTATAGTGGCTGTGGTTGGACCGTTTACCCCTGCAATAGAGGCTTGCTTTAACTCTTTGAAATTATCAACATTTACTACATCCTTTAACTCCGATTTCTGACAAGATACGGCAGTAAAAAAAAGGAAAATAATAAGTACTGATAAAATTTTATTCATAGTTCAAAGTGGTTGATGCTTGAACAAACGGTTTTACAAAGTAGACTAAACGGAATTAATCAGGTTTAATTGTTACCAAAGCTATTTTATAATTATGAATATAGCAACAACAAAACGTTAAATACAAACTTTGTATCAATAAAGTTGCCCGGGGCTGACACTAGTGGCTTCAACAAAAAAGCCGGAACTCGAAAGTCACCGGCTTTTGCTTATATATAAAATGTTGAACGCTTACTTCATCAATTCCACAAAATCATCAAACAAATAACGGCTATCATGCGGGCCTGGTGATGATTCAGGGTGATACTGTACCGAAAAGGCCTTTTTATCTTTTACACGAATACCTTCAATTGATTGGTCATTAAGGTTTAAGTGAGTAATTTCCACTTTTTCAGATGCATGTACTGCATCCGGAACCACGCCAAAGCCATGGTTTTGTGAAGTAACCTCACAATGATCTTTAATAATATTTTTTACCGGGTGATTTAAGCCGCGGTGACCGTTAAACATCTTCTTTGTTGGAATATCGTTAGCTAAAGCCAGTAACTGGTGACCTAAGCAAATACCAAACATAGGTTTATCGGCAGCTAATATTTCTTTTACAGTTTCAACCGCGTAAGGCATTGCTGATGGATCACCGGGGCCGTTTGATATAAAGTAACCGTTTGGTTTAAAATCAGCTTCCATTTCGGCAAAAGTAGTTTTAGCAGGATAAACCTTGGCGTATACATCACGATCACTGAAATTGCGTAAGATGTTCTTTTTAACACCTAAATCTAAAACCGCTACACGGTAAGTGGCGTCTTCTTTACCAAAAGTATAAGTCTCGGTAGTTGAAACCTGTGATGACAGCTCTAAACCATCCATTGAAGGTACAGAGGCCAAACGGGCTTTAAGTTCTTCAATATCTAAAATTTCAGATGAAATAATGGCGTTCATGGCACCTTTATCGCGTATGTGGCGAACCAGCTGACGGGTATCAATGTCTGATATACAGGTAATATTTTGCTCCTGGAAGTAATCCTGGATAGACTCGTCAGCCTGTTTGCGGCTGTAAGCAATATTGTAGTTTTTACAAACCAAACCGGCAATCTGTATTTTGCCAGATTCTACTTCTTCATTACTGATGCCATAATTACCAATATGCGCATTGGTGGTAACCATAATTTGGCCAAAGTATGATGGATCAGTAAAAATTTCCTGATAGCCTGTCATACCGGTGTTAAAGCAAATTTCGCCGGTAGTGGTGCCTATCTTGCCGGCAGCTTTGCCATGAAAAACGGTACCATCAGCCAGTAACAAAACAGCAGGTAACTTGGTGTAGTTGGTCATTTTGCAAAAAAATTAAAGGAATTAAAAATAAGCCGGTCGGCCTGGTGAGCAGTTCCGTGAAAGCAGTAAGATTGCAGCATTAAAGGTGCGTCTGTATTCACGGCGCAAAGGTAAGTAATTTTAATGTTTACGCTAAGTAAATTTAAAATAATTAATTGGAACGGAGTTTCTAACTTTGCACTCGCGAATAGAGCCGAGAGACAAGAACCAAGAGCCAGGACGTTACGATCGCTATACTATCGTTAATATCTTTTCTTAATTCTTGGCTCTTGGCTCTTGGCTCTTGGCTCTATCCTCAAAACTATGTCAGTAAATAAAGAAATTAAACGCGTTACTACCCACAGCATACAGGCAATGAAGGCCAACGGCGAGAAAATTGCCATGCTTACGGCATATGATTATACCATGGCCAAAATTGTCGACGATGCTGGTATGGATGTTATCCTCGTTGGCGATTCGGCTTCAAATGTAATGGCAGGGCATGAAACTACGCTACCTATTACGTTAGATCAGATGATTTACCATGCATCTTCGGTAGTGCGGGCAGCTTCGCGATCATTGGTAGTTGTTGATTTGCCTTTTGGCTCGTACCAGGGCAACTCAAAAGAGGCATTGAGCTCGGCCATACGTATTATGAAAGAATCGGGTGCGCACGCGGTAAAGCTGGAAGGTGGAATTGAGATTGCCGAGTCAATAAGCCGCATACTTACAGCGGGCATACCGGTAATGGGCCATTTAGGCTTAACACCACAATCAATATATAAATTTGGCACCTACACCGTACGTGCTAAAGAAGAAGCCGAAGCCCAAAAATTGCGCGATGATGCTATGAAGTTGCAGGAGCTTGGTTGTTTTGCCGTAGTGTTAGAAAAAATACCGGCCCAGCTTGCTAAAGAAGTTACCGATAGCCTGCAGATACCAACCATAGGCATAGGCGCAGGCCAATATTGCGATGGACAGGTATTAGTTATACATGATATGCTGGGCATGAATAAAGGCTTTCGTCCGCGTTTTTTGCGCCAGTACGCATCCTTATATGAGGTGATGAACGAGGCAGTACAGGGTTATGTAAGTGATGTGAAGGCTAAAGATTTCCCGAGCGAAAAAGAGCAATATTAATTTGACAGTCAATATTATAGAGTTAAGAAACCAAGACTCGTCTTTCCTTTATAATATTGCTTGAAATAAAAAAGTGCCCATATCTTCCTATTTGGCTTAGTAGCGTAAAGCTTAAAACTTTCTGTTTATGCAATCGTATTTTAACTAAGTACCAGCCTCAATCTAAATAAAACCATGGCCAAAATTGACACCAGTACGCCGCAACCCAACATTACCGATGCCGACGTTTTATATGAAGACAATCATATAATAGCCATTAACAAACGGGCTGGCGATATTGTGCAGGTTGATGATACCGGCGACGAGCCGCTTGACGAAAAAGTTAAGCGTTACATTGCTGCTAAATACAACAAACCTAACGGTGCATTTTTGGGCGTTGTACACCGGCTGGACCGTCCGGTAAGTGGCGTTATTTTATTTGCCAAAACCAGTAAGGCATTAGAGCGGCTTAATGAAATGTTTAAAACGCGTAATATGCGTAAAACATACTATGCTGTAGTACGCAACCGCCCAAACCCGCCATATGGCGATTTGGTGCACTGGCTGGTAAAAAATCCACAAAAAAACGTTACCAAGGCGCATGACCAGGAAGTTAAGGGCAGCCAGCGTTCGGAGTTACATTACCGTTTAGCGGGCGAGCTTAACGGTTACTACCTTATACAGGTAAATCCTATTACGGGCCGTCCGCACCAGATACGTGTACAGCTGTCAACTTTAAACTGCCCTATTGTTGGCGATAACAAATATGGATACCCTCGCGGCAGCCTCAAAAAAAGCATTTGCTTACATGCCCGCCGACTTCAATTTATCCATCCGGTAAAGAAAGAACCGGTTGACATACTTGCTCCTCTTCCTAAAGACGGCTTTTGGGAAAAGTTTACGTCATTAATACAGGATAAGGATGACCAGATTGTATTGAAAAAAGATTAATGCAACAGTATCATACCAGGCATGCAAGTTGAACAGGATGCATGCCTGGTACTATATCTGAAGTTTGACCGGACTATAAAGCCATCACTTTTTCCCATATTTCCTTATCAACAGGTATGCCATCCTTTAAATTTTGCTCGCGTGTGCGCAAGGTGCTTTCTCCGGGGTAACGTACCTTATTGCTTTCATCTTCCAGCTTACTGGTTTTAGTAAAATCAATTATCTGCTCTATCAATTGTGCGGTTTGCTCATCGCCGGATGGTTTTATGCAAATAAATACCTGCGAAACGCCATACTCAGCTTTTCCCTCGGTAACTTTTGCTGTAGAGCGGCCTTTACTCAACACGCTTGCCAGTAAATCCAGCATTAATGATAGGCCCGAGCCTTTCCACAAACCAATTGGCAACAGGCGCCATGTTTCTGTTATATCGCCGGCATTGGTGGTAAGGTTTCCCTGTTTATCATACCCGCCCACATAAGGCAACTCTTTACCTTCTGCCTTGTATTGTTGCAGCTTACCAAATGAGTACTGCGATACAGCCATATCCAGCACTACATGCCCCTCTTCCCTGGGCACGGCAATAATCAAAGGATTGTTGCCTAAACGGGGCTCAACGCCACCCCACGGCGGTAAATTTGCTATGGTGTTGGTAAAACAAATACCAATACAACCGGCGTTGGCAGCCTGCCAGCCGTAAGTTCCGCCGCGCATCCAATGGTTGGTGTTACTTATGGCCACGCAGCCAATGCCATATTGTTCGGCCAATTTTATAGCCCTATCCATACATAAACCGGCATTAAGCATACCTGGGCCATTATTACCTTTCCAACGCTCAAGTGCACCCATGCTATCCTCCGTCTGCGGCTCCGCATCGGGAATTATATAACCTTGCTTTACATAATCAACAAACACCGGAAAACGGTTAAGACCGTGCGTATAAACACCGTTCAAACTATTTTCTGCAAATATTGCGGCAATCTTCTCTGCTTTGTGAGGGGCAAAGTTGAGATTAAGAAGCACGCGTTTAAATTCGGCCTGCATGTTTTCAAATGTTACCTTCATGAAAATTATGTTTAGTTATATGATTAACGGCAAATACTATATGTTGTTCGATAGTAAAGCGCTATAAATGGCTACTTGCGGGCAATTTCAAAGCCGAACACACGTTAATGCACTGTAAATAACCTGATAGTATTTTTTGTACTTTTACGCCGTGCAATCATTTATAAAAAGACTTCCACTATTATTTATTCCCGGCATTATGTTGCTGGGTTTGCTTATAAATTCATGTAAAAAGGAAGATAGTAATAGTTATATAAATACCTTGCTTACCAACGGTGTTTGGCGTCTTGCTTCGGTTCGTACAGAATTATTTCACGCTGATACCAGTAAACGCCGCGATACCTTAAATACCAATTGCAATCTTTTGCAAACCTTTACTTTTACAAATGATGGCACTTGCAGCTACGCCAACTTTCATTGCCTGCAACAAAACGCTGCCGGAAGATGGCAGCTACGTACAGCCAACACCACCAACCAAAACAATAACAACAACACCAACAATAATAACCTTGCCGATTCAGTTTTCCTCAACGCCGACGTTGTTTGTAAAGACACAATTAAAAGAAATAAAGGGAACTCCAGGCCATTTTTAGGTGTGCGCATAACTAACCTGGGTGAAAATTCACTTGTAATTGAACATACGCGCCTCGACACTGTATACCGTACACCTGTGGTGGTGCAAAGGCGTTTAGTTACGCGTTACGGCTTCATTCATTAAGCTTGCGTATATTTGGCCCTGTAAATTGCGGGACATGCGAGTTTGAGTCTAGCATAAGGCATCCTTTTTAATAATTTTTAAACTATACTTCAGTGAAAACCAGAATAGCCATTTTTGCATCAGGATCAGGGTCAAATGCTCAAAAACTAATGGAGTACTTCAAAAATCACAATGATGGTGAAGTAGTACTGGTATTGACTAATAATCCGGATGCTTATGTACTGCAAAGGGCCGATAACTTTGAAATACCTACTCACGTTTTTACACGTGAAGAATTTTTCAAAACCGATGAAGTAATTAAACTGCTCAAAAATGTACAGGCCGACCTTATTGTACTGGCTGGTTTCCTGTGGTTAGTGCCGCAATCATTATTAAAGGCATTTCCTAATCAAATCATTAACATACACCCATCCTTACTACCCAAATACGGCGGCAAAGGAATGTACGGTGATCATGTACATAAAGCGGTTTTAGCTAATAACGAAGTGGAATCGGGCATAACCATTCATTTTGTAAACGAGCATTTTGACGAGGGAGAAACCATCCATCAGGCCAAATTTAAAATTGAACCTGACGACACTTTAGACAGCATTAAACTTAAAGGCCAGCAGTTAGAGCACCAGCACTTTCCGAAGGTTATTGAAAGCTTGTTGAAAAAGGTTAAAACCAGTACAATGTAACGCTGATTGCTCCTTACGCAACAACTTAAGGTTCGGAGCCTGTGACTTTCTGTTAAGACGATTGAAACGTTCACTTAATGAGTGTAGTAATTTACTGCTGATGTTCCCGGTAGAATTACTCTAAAACAACTCATTATTCACTATTTACAAATCAACTAAATCACTACCTTTGCGGCTCCAAAAAACATTGTTGCATGAGCCAGTCTGTTCAAATCAAAAACGCGTTAATTTCGGTTTATTACAAGGATCACTTAGAGCCTGTTATTCATGAATTAAAACGCCTGGGGGTAAACATTTATTCAACCGGAGGTACTGAAACCTTTATTCGCAGCCTTGGCGCTGATGTAATTGCCGTTGAAGATTTAACTTCTTACCCTTCTATTTTGGGCGGACGTGTAAAAACCTTGCACCCCAAAGTATTTGGTGGCATTTTGGCTCGCCGTAACTTTGAAAGCGATGAGCAGCAACTGACAGAATACCAGATTCCTGAAATAGACCTGGTTATTGTTGACCTTTATCCGTTTGAGGAAACGGTATCATCAGGTGCAGGGCACGACGACGTGATCGAGAAGATTGACATTGGTGGTATATCACTTATCCGCGCCGCAGCTAAGAACTTTAAAGACGTAGTTATTGTAGCGTCTAAAGATGATTACCAGGAGCTTGAAGGCTTGCTTAAAACACAGGAAGGTACTACTACCTATGATCAGCGCCGCCGTTTTGCTTTAAAGGCATTCAATATTTCATCAAATTACGACAGCCATATTTTTAATTACTTTAACGCCCAGGAAGAAGAGCCTGTAGCCGTATTTAAACAAAGCATTCAAACCAGTCAGGTTTTACGTTACGGCGAAAACCCGCATCAGCAAGGTACATTTTACGGTAACCTTGATGCCATGTTTACCAAGCTGCACGGCAAAGAGTTATCATACAACAACCTTGTTGACGTTGATGCGGCCGTTGCATTAATTGATGAATTTAACGACCCTACCGTAGCAATACTTAAACATACTAACGCTTGCGGTATTGCAACACGCACACACATTAAAGAAGCATGGATTGATGCACTGGCCTGTGACCCTGTTTCGGCCTTTGGTGGTGTAATAATTGCCAACGATGAAGTTAACGCTGAAACAGCTACCGAAATAAGCAAAATCTTCTTTGAGGTTTTAATTGCTCCTGCTTACACTAACGAAGCCATTGAAATACTAAAAGCTAAAAAGAACCGTATTATACTCATTCGTCAGCGCGTTGAATTGCCAACCAAGCAATTTAAAACCCTGTTGAACGGTGTAATTGAGCAAGATAAAGATTTGGTAATTGAAGGGCCTGAGCAAATGACAGCTGTAACTGCCAAACAACCTACCGAACAGGAATTGAAAGATCTTTACTTTGCCAATAAAGTGGTTAAGCACACCAAATCAAACACTATTGTGCTGGCTAAAAACAACCAGCTGGTAGCAAGCGGCGTAGGTCAAACATCACGTGTTGATGCTTTGCGCCAGGCTATTGAAAAAGCAGCCAGTTTTGGTTTTGATGTAAAAGGTTCGGCTATGGCATCTGATGCGTTCTTCCCTTTCCCTGATTGTGTGGAAATTGCAGCCGAGGCAGGTATTACTGCAGTATTGCAACCGGGCGGCTCAATTAAGGATCAAGACTCGATTGATAAGGCTAACGAAAAAGACATTGCTATGGTAACAACTGGTGTGAGACACTTTAAGCACTAATTGCCGTACCATACTCATCCGCGTAAGGGAGGCTGTTAAACCTGTTGCAAATGAAAGTTTCTACCATACCAGCGGAGATTTTAAGAGGGCGATGAAATAAGACGGTTATTAACAACTTACAACATATTTTTATAATCTTTGCAGATTATTTGACATACAAATTCAATGGGTTTATTCAATTTTTTCACACAGGAAGTTGCTATTGATTTAGGAACTGCAAATACCCTCATTATACATAACGATAAAGTGGTGGTTGATGAGCCATCCATTGTTGCATTTGATCGCAAAACCAACAAGGTTATTGCCATTGGCCGTCAGGCTATGCAAATGGAGGGTAAAACCCACGAAAATATACGTACCGTGCGCCCGCTTAAGGATGGTGTAATTGCCGATTTTGATGCAGCAGAGCACATGATACGCGGCATGATTAAAATGATAAACAAAGGCAAAGGCTGGTTCTTCCCGTCATTGCGTATGGTTATCTGTATACCATCGGGCATTACCGAGGTTGAAAAACGTGCGGTACACCAAAGCGCCGAAATTGCCGGTGCTAAAGAGGTTTACCTTATTCATGAGCCAATGGCCGCTGCGGTAGGTATTGGCATTGACGTTGAGGAACCAATGGGTAACATGATTATTGATATTGGTGGTGGCACTACTGAAATTGCGGTAATTGCTCTTTCGGGTATCGTTTGCGACCAGTCTATCCGTGTAGCGGGTGATAATTTTGACTCCGATATTGTTCAGTACATCCGCCGTCAGCACAACATTATGATTGGTGACCGTACTGCTGAGAAAATCAAAATTGAAGTAGGATCGGCATTACCTGAACTAGCAGATCCACCGGCAGATTTTGCCGTACAGGGACGCGATTTGATGACAGGGGTGCCTAAACAAATCACCGTATCATACACCGAGATTGCGCATTGCCTTGATAAATCCATCTCTAAAATCGAAGAAGCTATTTTAAAAGCATTGGAGATCACTCCTCCTGAGCTTTCGGCTGATATTTATCAAACCGGTATTTACTTAACCGGTGGTGGTGCATTGTTACGTGGTTTAGATAAACGCGTAGCCGCAAAAACCAAGCTACCGGTACACGTTGCCGAAGATCCGCTTCGCGCCGTAGTTCGCGGAACCGGCACCGCCCTTAAAAATATTGGTAATTATAAGTTTTTAATGCAATAATCTAAGTGAGTGGTGAGTAGTTAAGTAGTTGATTGGTTAACCCCATCAGTTAGTGACTACTCACCATTCAACTACTCACAACTCTCTATCCGATGCGTAACCTCTTGATATTCATAAGCAAGTATAACGCATTCTTCTTGTTTCTAATATTTGAGATTGGGGCGTTGGTTATTTACGTTAAGTATAACTCTTTTCAGCGGGCTACTTATATCAACACCGCCAACGATGTTACAGGAACCATGTACGCCCGTGCTAACGAGCTTAACAGCTATCTGTCGCTCAAAAATGTAAACGATAGCCTTGCACGTGAAAACGCACGGCTTAGAGGCACTCTTAAATCGGCTTACTATGCCGATACGCTGGCCAAAACCACTGTAACCGACAGCGTTTACAAACAGCAGTACACCTATACCGAAGCCAGGGTAATCAACAACTCTATTAACAAGCGCAATAATTACATTACCATTCAAAAAGGCAGTAAAGACGGTATAGCCAAAGGTATGGGTGTAATAAGCAGTTCGGGTGTGGTTGGCAAAATTGTATACACATCAGAGCACTTGTCGCTGGTGCAATCTCTGCTTCATAAGGATACCAAGATAAGCGCCATGCTGGCCGATACTAAAGACATAGGAAGCTTTAAATGGGTGGATGATATGAACCCTAAAAAAGCCTTATTTGTAGATGTACCTAATCACGTTAAACCACGCATTGGCCAATGGGTAGTAACGTCTACTTATTCTGAACTATACCCGGCAGGTATTCCGTTGGGGCGGGTGAGTAATTTGCATGCCAAAGGCGGCGGTTTCTTTTTAAACATGGAAGTTAATCTTGCTGTAGATTTTGGCAAGCTGCAGTATGTATACGTAGTTAATAACAAATTGGCGGCCGAACGCCAGGCACTGGAGGCACAAGGAAAACAAGATGAGTAGGGTTTTAATATATAATCTTGTACGGTTTGTGGTGCTGGTACTGGTGCAGGTTTTCCTGTTAAAAAACGTTGCGCTTTACAATCTATCCGTTCCGTACCTGTACATATTATTTATTATGTTGCTACCGTTTGAAACGCCAAACGTGCTGCTCTTCTTCCTGTCGTTTATACTTGGCCTTACCATTGATGCATTTTATGATACGCCCGGCTTGCATGCTGCCGCGTGTGTACTAATGGCCTTTGTAAGAGTCTTGTTTATAAGTATAACGGTACAAAAAGAGGGTTTTGACAACGAACCTGAACCAACTTTAGGCAACATGGGCTTCAGGTGGTTTTTCACCTACTCATCATTACTTATACTTTTTCATCATTTCTTCCTGTTCAACCTCGAAGTTTTCAGTTTATCTGAAATACAATATACTTTACTTCGTTTCTTATCAAGTACAGTATTTACCTTATTTTTGGTATTGATATCAAGCTTCTTATTTTACAGAAGGAAAGAACGATAAATGAACAGCTTTTTTGAGCGCCGCTACGTAATTACCGCCATTTTTATAACCCTTGCACTGGTATTGCTGGGGCGTCTTTACTATATCCAAATTATGGACGACAGGTACCTCCTATCGGCCAAAGAGAACGTTTTACGCCGCACCATAAGCTACCCTGCCCGTGGTGCCATATTTGACCGTAACGGTAAGATACTGGTACAAAACGTGCCCGTTTATGATATTATGGTTACGCCCCGCGAGGTAAAACCTTTCGATACGCTTGAGTTTTGCAAATTGCTTAGCATTGATAAGGAGGGTTTTGATAAGCGGTTTCAAAAAGCTAAAAAGTTTTCACCATTCCGTCAGTCAATATTTGAAAAACAAATACCTGTTCAACTTTACGCAAGCTTGCAGGAACGGATGTCCGATTTTCCGGGCTTTGAGGCTGTGCCGCGTACTGTGCGTACTTATCCTGATTCAACCGCTGCACACTTTTTAGGATATATTGGAGAGGTGAATGACAAGATGATTGAAAAATCGGGCAACTACTACCGCCGGGGTGATTACGTGGGTATATCTGGTGTTGAACGAGCTTTTGAAGATGTATTACGCGGACAACGTGGGGTTACCTACAATATGGTTGATTCACGCAACGTTTCTAAAGGTTCATTTTCTAACGGCGAATTTGACACTGTTGCGGTAACGGGCGAAAGGCTGGTATCATCACTTGACCTTCGCATTCAAAAACTGGGCGAAAAGTTAATGACCAACAAAGTTGGAAGTATTGTTGCCATCGAGCCGTCAACAGGTGAAATACTTGCTTTTGTAAGCAGCCCTACTTATGACCCTAATCTTATGACCGGCCGTGAGCGGGGAAATAATTTATCAAAAATGTATAAAGACCCGTATAACCCTATGTTTATACGGCCTATTCAGGCGCGTTATCCGCCGGGTTCGTCATTCAAACCACTTGATGCACTCATTGCCTTGCAAGAAGGCATTATAACGCCGCAAACTACCTTCTTTTGCCCTCATTATTATCAGGCGGGCAATCACCAGGTAAAGTGCGAGCACTTTGATGGGGTTACTGATTTACGTAAGGCTATATCACAATCGTGCAACACCTATTTTTGTTACGTTTTTGATAAGCTAATGAATGCACGGGGTGTAAAAAACATCAGGCCAGCATTAACAACGTGGAAAGAGCAGGTTAACAAATTTGGCTTTGGTGTTAAAATGGATATTGAGTTGCCCTTTGAATCAAGGGGTAACGTACCTACACCGCTGCGTTACGACAATGTATTTGGTAAGAACCGCTGGCGCTCAAGCTCTATTATATCGTTAGCCATTGGCCAGGGAGAGTTGCTTGCTACACCACTGCAAATGGCTAATATTGAAGCGGTAATGGCTAACCGGGGTTTTTACTACAAACCACATCTTATTAAAGCCATTGGTGATAAAAACATAATCAAAGAAGAATATACCAAACGCAATTACGTGGGTATAGACGAAAAGTATTTTGAGCCCGTAATCGACGGAATGCAGGACGTGGTTGATCGCGGTACCGCTGCTGCTGCGCGTATACCGGGCATTGTAATGTGCGGCAAAACAGGTACCGTTCAAAACCCGCATGGCAAAAACCACTCCGTTTTTGTAGCCTTTGCCCCGCGCGATACGCCTAAAATTGCCATTGCTGTAATTGTTGAAAATGCCGGTTATGGGTCATCATGGGCTGCGCCGATAGGAAGTTACATGATTGAAAAGTATCTGCGTGATACCATTACCAAACCCAAGGCACAGGTACAATACATTGTTAATGCTAACTTGCTGCCGCCGCCGCCGGGTTGGAAGCCTCCAGTTAGAAAGCTAACCAAAAAAGACAGTGTAAAAATTGACAGTGCACGTAAAAGTAAGGCTGACACCATCCGTAAGCAACAGGAACTGAAGTCGGCCGGTGAACGCAAAAAGAAAGATACCTTGAACAAAATACTGGCCTATCAGCCTAAGCGAAAAGAAGATGAATAACCAGCGCAGCTTTTTCTTTAATGTAGACTGGCTTACAATATTAATTTATTTGTGTTTGTGTACCATTGGCTGGTTTAATATTCATGCTGCAGTGTTTGATGAAACGCACCCTCAAATTATTGACCTGGATACAGAATACGGCAAGCAGTTCATATTCATCATATCGGCTGTTGTGCTGGGCGCTGTTATTCTGCTTTTAGATTCACGCTTTTTTAATGGCCTTGCGCCGGTATTTTACGTGGTAACCGTGCTCTTGCTTATTGCAGTTTTAGTGGTTGGCCGAAATGTAGGTGGTAACCAAGCCTGGATTCCTTTAGGATCTTTCAGGCTGCAGCCGTCCGAATTTGCTAAGTTCAGCACCTGTTTGCTGCTTGCACGTTATTTAAGCGGCGTAAACATACGTATTACGGAGCCTAAGTCTTTTTTTACGGCAGCGGCGATCATTGCCTTGCCCATGTTTTTGATTATGATGCAACCCGATACCGGCTCAACCCTGGTATTCTGCTCTTTCATTTTCATTTTGTATCGCGAGGGCTTATCTCCTATCTTCCTCATAGCTGCCGGGCTTGCCATTACCCTTTTTATACTAGCCTTGCTGGTTAACGAGTGGTACATTATTGGCGCGCTTGCGGCTGTGGCTGGTGCCATACTCTTTTTCATCAGGCGTACGCCACAAACAGTTATCACCATTGTAGCTGTTTTAGCAATTTGCATAGCCTTTATATTCGTGATTAAGCCCTTATATGCACACTTTCCATCGCACCAAAAGGCGCGTATTGATGAGTTATTGGGCATAACGTCAGATAAACGTGGAATAGGCTATAACGTTAATCAATCTAAAATTGCTATAGGATCGGGCAAATTATGGGGTAAAGGTTACCTGGAAGGTACACAAACCAAATACTCCTTTGTTCCTGCGCAAAGCACCGACTTTATTTTTTGCACCATTGGCGAAGAGTGGGGTTTTGCAGGATCGGTAGTGGTTATAGGGCTATATATGTTTTTGCTGATGCGCATTATTATGATGGCCGAACGACAGCGATCTCCTTTTTCGCGCGTTTATGGTTATGGCGTGGCCTCTATCATCTTCTTCCATGTTATTATTAATATTGGCATGACAGTGGGCCTTGTACCCGTAATAGGAATTCCCTTGCCTTTTATAAGCTACGGGGGTTCATCACTATGGAGCTTTACAATCCTGCTATTTATCCTTATTAAGCTCGACTCAAACAGGTTAGGGCATATTTTATAATTAAGTTACTGATGATTTAGCCGCGCTTGCCGGTTCTTGATAATTTGCGTAAGGCTGCTTAACTTGTAAACGCCAATTAATAATTATGTCACAAACTGATATCCGTATAGACGATTACATTACTAAATCGGCTGAATTTGCCCAGCCCGTGCTTATCCATTTACGAACATTGGTACACGAGGCTTGTCCGCAAATACAGGAAACTATTAAGTGGAGCATGCCATTTTTTGAGTATAAAGGAACGGTTTGTAACATGGCTGCTTTTAAACAACACTGTACATTTGGCTTTTGGAAAGGTAAGCTATTACCAGACCCTCATGGTATTTTGAACATGAAAGACGAAAACGCCATGGGTCAGTTAGGCCGTATAACCAGCCTTGCTGATTTACCGCCAGATGAAGTGCTCATACAATATATTAAAGAAGCGATAGCGCTCAACGACAATGGCGTTAAAGTTGAGAAAGCCAAACCTGCCACTAAAGCCGATTTAGTAATTCCTGATTATTTTATTGACTTTCTTAATCAACATCCAAAGGCCGCCGCACAATTTAATCAATACGGCTATTCGCATCAAAAGGAATACGTACAATGGATTACCGAGGCTAAAACTGAGGCCACTCGTTTAAAACGCATGCAAACTTCCGTAGAGTGGCTAAGTGAGGGTAAGTCGAGAAATTGGAAGTATCAAAAGTAGTGAATGGTTGATTGTGTGAATTGTCGAATAGTGAAAATATTTAAGGCTGTTGTACTTGTTTCGGCAGCACACATCTTAAGTATCGCAGCTTCATTCTACCTTGTCATTTCGACCCAACGAAAACTTTCTTGAAGCGAACAACTGATATATTTGAAAGGATTTCTCTCTATCATTCAAAATGACACTTTTGCTTTAAAAGACCTGCCGCCTGTGGACTCAGGTGAGGCTTATTGTTCCTGATACTCCTGTTGCAACTCCAGCAAGCAATTAGCACATAGGCACCCATCATATAATTCGCTTACATACTGTACCTCGTTTATGGTAAGCTGTACTTTGCTGCACTGGCATTTGGTGTACGAGTTGGCCTTGCACTCAAAGGTGGTGCGACAGCGTTCGCATTGTATTACCTCGTGTTTATGAAATACCTGTTTATGCATATAACGTTACAAATATAAAAAAGCCCCGAAGCTAATAGCTTCAGGGCCGGGTCACAATTATAGATATACTTAAAACTTGCTAAATTATGCTGAACAGGTTACACAACCTTCTTCCATTGAGCATGACGGACCCGCCGGCACATCGTTCTCTACGGTAGCTACTTGTGAAGGGATAACCGGGTCCATGTTTTTACCGCCCTGGTTCTCTACGGTAAATTTAACTGCTTGTGAAGCTGCTTGTGTACGCAGGTAGTACATACCTGTTTTCAAACCTTTTTTCCATGCGTAGAAGTGCATTGATGTTAGTTTTGAAGCATTAGGCGCGTTAATGAACAGGTTAAGTGACTGCGATTGGCAAATGTAAGCACCACGATCGGCTGCCATATCGATGATGTTACGCATTTTAATTTCCCATACGGTTTTGTACAGGTCTTTAATGTTTTGCGGAATCTCGGCAATATCCTGAATTGAACCGTTAGCACTGATGATTTGATCTTTCATGCGGCTATTCCACAAACCTAAATCAACCAAATCACGCAACAGGTGCTTGTTCACGATAACGAACTCACCGCTTAAAACACGACGGGTGTAGATGTTTGAAGTGTAAGGCTCAAAACACTCGTTGTTACCCAAAATTTGAGAAGTAGATGCTGTTGGCATAGGAGCAACTAACAAAGAGTTGCGAACGCCGTTTTTAACTACTTCTTTACGCAAGCCTTCCCAATCCCAACGGGTACTGGCAGGTTGTACATTCCACAAATCGAACTGGAATTTACCTTGAGATAATGGCGAACCCTGGAAGGTTTCGTAAGCACCGTCTTTTATAGCCAAGTCTTTTGATGCTGTCATTGAGGCAAAGTAGATAGTTTCAAATATCTCTTTGTTCAATTGTTTAGCTTCTTCACTTTCAAACGGCATGCGCAGGCAAATGAACGTATCAGCCAAACCTTGTACACCTAAACCAATTGGGCGGTGACGCAGGTTTGAATACTCGGCTTCTTTAACCGGGTAATAGTTATGATCAATGATCTTGTTCAGGTTTAACGTAGCCTGATAGGTTACCTCGTAAAGTTTCTCATGGTCAAACTCGCCATTGATAACAAAACGTGGTAATGCTAACGATGCAAGGTTACAAACGGCAACCTCATCGGCCGATGTGTACTCCATAATTTCGGTACACAGGTTTGAACTTTTGATGGTACCTAAGTTTTGCTGGTTTGATTTGCCGTTAGCAGCATCTTTGTACAACAAGTAAGGAGTACCGGTTTCTACCTGGGCATCCAGTATAGCAAACCAAAGCTCTTGTGCTTTTACCTTTTTACGGGCACGTCCTTCTTTTTCGTATTTGGTGTAAAGTTCTTCAAACTCCTTACCGTGGCACTCGGCTAAGCCTGGTGCTTCATGCGGACAGAACAGGCTCCACTCCTCGTTAGCCTCAACGCGTTGCATGAACAAGTCACATACCCAAAGGGCGTAGAACAAGTCACGTGCGCGCATTTCTTCTTTACCGTGGTTTTTACGCAGGTCAAGGAACTCAAAAATATCGGCATGCCATGGCTCCAGGTAAATAGCAAAGGCACCTTTGCGTTTACCACCACCCTGATCTACGTAACGGGCAGTATCGTTAAACACACGCAACATAGGGATAATACCGTTGCTGGTACCGTTAGTACCGCTGATGTATGAACCTGTTGCACGTACATTATGGATGCTTAAACCAATACCACCGGCACTTTGCGAAATTTGGGCAGTTTGTTTCAGTGTATCATAAATACCTTCTATGCTGTCATCCTTCATGGTTAACAAAAAGCATGACGACATTTGAGGCTTTGGAGTACCTGCATTGAATAATGTAGGTGTAGCGTGGGTAAACCAACGCTCGCTCATCAGGTTGTATGTTTTGATGGCGCTTTCAACATCTTCTTTGTGGATACCTACTGAAACGCGCATAAATAAGTGCTGAGGGCGCTCAGCAATACGGCCGTCCAATTTTAGCAGGTATGATTTTTCAAGGGTTTTAAAACCAAAGTAATCAAATCCGAAATCGCGGTCGTAAATAATGCTGCTATCTAAAATATCGGCGTTTGCTTCAATTACAGCCCACACATCATCGGCAATCAGAGACGCATTTCTGCCGGTTTTGGGGTCTTTGTAATTGTACAGCTTACGCATGGTTTCACTGAACGATTTGATAGTATTTTTATGCAGGTTAGATACCGCAATACGCGATGCCAACTGAGCATAATCGGGGTGTTTGGTAGTTAATGATGCCGCTGTTTCAGCTGCAAGGTTATCCAGCTCAGATGTGGTTACACCGTCGTATAAACCTTCAATAACTTTTTTTGCTACGTCTACCGCATCAACCAAATGAGGGTTAAGGCCATAGCACAATTTCTCTATACGCGCGGTAATTTTGTCAAACTTTACCGACTCAGTTCTGCCGTCTCTTTTTATTACAAACATCTTGGTAAGCTGTTAAGTGTTTAATGTTTTATTGTAGGTATATTTTTTTTTTAGTAGTAAGTATAAAGTAATAAGTACTTAGTATTTACTTTGTCGCCAAGCTAAAGTCTTGCTACTTTTTACTGAGTACTTACTACTTTTTACTAATCTTAAAAATCCTCATCGAGTGAAAATGCCTGGCTTGATGGCTGGGCATTTAATACACCGCTTTTTTGGTAATCGCCAACGCGTTTTTCGAAGAAATTGGTTTTGCCTTGCAATGATATCATTTCCATAAAATCAAATGGGTTGGTGGCATTGTAATGCTTATCGTAACCCAATTCAACCAGCCAGCGGTCGGCTACAAACTCGATATATTGGCTCATTAAATCGGCATTCATACCAATCAGTTTAACCGGAAGGGCATCAGTAATGAACTCTTTTTCAATTTCTACAGCATCGGTAATAATTGAGGTAGCTTCTTCTTTAGTCAGCTTGTTTTGCAACATACTGTATAGCAGACAGGCGAACTCACAGTGCATACCCTCATCACGTGATATTAGCTCGTTGCTGAAAGTTAAACCGGGCATTAAACCACGCTTTTTAAGCCAAAATATTGAACAAAAACTTCCTGAAAAGAATATACCTTCAACTGCTGCAAATGCTACAAGGCGTTGCGCAAAGGTTCCGTTTTCAATCCATTTAAGGGCCCACTCAGCCTTTTTACCTACGCAAGGCACAGTATCAATGGCGTGGAACAAGCGATCTTTTTCAACAGGATCTTTCACATAAGTATCAATAAGCAACGCATAAGTTTCTGAGTGAATGTTTTCCATCATAATTTGGAAACCGTAAAAACAGCGCGCCTCAGGTACCTGTACCTCGCTCATAAAGTTTACAGCAAGGTTCTCGTTCACAATACCATCGCTGGCGGCAAAAAAGGCAAGCACGTGTGATATGAAATGCTTTTCACCAGAATTAAGGTTTTCCCAATGCTTAATATCGTCAGACAGGTCAATCTCTTCGGCAGTCCAAAAGCTGGCTTCATGCTTTTTATACATTTCCCATATCGCCGGGTAGTTGATTGGCAGGATAACAAACCTGTCCTTATTTTCTCTTAATAAAACTTCGTTTTCCTGGCTCATATATCGTATCTTATTTATCTTTTTGTAACCCCAAACCTTAGCGGCCTAACCAACCACCAACCTACTGATTGGGTGTTGTTTATGCTTATATTTTACGTTGGTTATGGCTTGATCAACCGCACCTTTCATGGCCAGCCTTAGGGGATGTTTGGCTACCTTACCACCTCGCGGCGGTGCACTAAAAATTTGCATAACAAATGTACAGTTCAACCCTTAAAGTAGTTCACAGGAGTTATAAACAACGGCCAAAAGTTATCCACAAAAGCTATTAGTAAATATATAAGTTAAAAATAGCTTATAATTTATTTATCTGTAAGTCAATAGTTTACAATGACACACAATTGTCATGAGCAAAATAAACAGCTAACATTTTTAGCAAATGTACTGTTTAATTTTTGCATGGCAAATGCTAAAGTGCTGTAAACAAAAAGCATAAAAAAAGCCTGCTTAAGCAGGCTCGCATTGTTAATAAAATAAAAATTAATCGTAAACTGAATTTTATGCGGATAGCAAAAAGTTGAACTACTTTACTTGTTCAAGCGGTACAAATTTCATTGATACCGAATTTACACAATGGCGGGTATTTTTTGAGGTAAACCGCTCCCCGGTAAAAACATGCCCCAGATGTGCTCCACAATTGTTACACAGTATTTCAACCCTCCTACCATCTGCATCAGTTTCGCGGCGCACGGCACCTTGTATCTCATCATCAAAGCTGGGCCAGCCGCAAAACGACTCAAACTTATCTTCGCTGCGGTAAAGCGGTGCATCGCACCTGCGACATACATACAGGCCCTGCGCCTTGTTGTTCAGCAACTCCCCCGTAAACGGACGTTCGGTGCCTTTGTACAATATAATGCGTTCTTCTTCAGGTGTTAATTCGTTGTATTTCATATAGTGTAGTGAGTAAACTTCAAGTGCTTATAGCTGCACCGTAGCTTACATAAATATACTCATTTTGTGCCATATTGGTTCTATAGCAACAGTTGTTTACCTACTGGTGACCAAATTTGCAACAGTTCATTATCACTATGGGTTCCAATCTTGCTTTCAGAAAATCGCAGGAAGCCTCTTTGCCTTCACGTGTTCAATTGAGTCAATTAAATGCCTTGAAGGCATTTGAATGCCCGCACCACCATATTCAGTGCTTTACCACAATTTTGTCCAATATCTGCTTGTCAATATAAAAAGTACCAAACGGAATTATGCAGGCCAGCAGTACTTTCCAGGTGGTGTTTTTAAATTGCCAGCCTTGCTCTACCCCAACGCTCAGGGTGTTGAATATAAACAGAAGAAACAGGGCACCATGCGCCGGACCGATAGCTTTAACCATGGCCGGGTTATGTGCATAGTATTTTAAAGGCACGGCAATAAAAACCAGCACTAGTAACGAGAGGCCCTCTAAAAAGCCGATGATGCGCAAGCGGCCTACATTAGTTTTAAGTAGAGATAACATATACAAAATTTTAAAGTGGACGAATGTAAGGACGCTGTGCCAGCGGCGAGAAAGGCCATGGAATGGCAACAAATATGACAAGCAAGGCCACACCAAACCAGATGTACATAGTTTTTGACTTTTCGGAGTCGCTAGATTTGCGCTTAGCCATGGCCGAACCAAGGGTAACCAGCACAACGGCCAGCAGCATGAGCGTAATGTGTATAACACCAAAAAAAACTGGGTCGGTAATATGGCCATTGCCGCTTAGCCCTGCAAAAAGAGCTTTAACCGTTTGGCTTTGCGAGTACAGTATAATACCAATCATCAACTGAATATGTGCTACAGTGGCCGTCCAGTGCCGTAGTTTGTTCAAAGTTTTAGTAAACGGCTTGTTGTTGGTGTAGGCTACGTAAGCTTTATAAAAAGACCAGCCCAGGCTTCCTAAAACCAGCCAGCGCATTACAGAGTGCGTAAAAAGTAGTACTTGCATAAATGTTGATTATAAACATACCATGTGGTATGTTTTTAGTAAAAAAAATTAAGCTAATGAATTAAGATAGTTTTTAAGTTCTTTCAAATAAATCTGGTAAGCATCGGCACCAAGCAGCTTACCCATATTACGTATACCGCCATAGCCCGAAATTATAAAATATACAACCTGCTGTGAATCAGTAATTTTATTAAACCTGCCTGTTTTAATACCCTGTTCAACCACATGCTGAATGGCTTGAGTCCACTCACTAAAAAGCTTGTAAAGCGCTTTATTAAACTGCGCGTTCAGAGGCGACATTTCTTCAATAAGATTAATTGCCGGGCATCCATATCGCACATCAAACATGGGCGATTGCAGTAGTCCCTTCATCATGGCATAAATCTCCGTTGCCGGATCTTCTGCTACCACTAAGGGCTTAATCATGGCTTCTATCATACCCGGATGCATTACTTCACTGATCATTGCCAGGCCCATTTCTTCCTTATTTCTAAAATGGTAAAAGAATGCCCCTTTGGTTACCTGTGTGGTCGCAACAATATCGTCAATACTGGTAGCCTGATATCCCTTGCGGTAAATAAACTCAAACGCCTTTTGTAAAATACTTAACCGGGTAACAGCTGCTTTTGACATAAAAAAATACCAATTAGTATGTTTTACAAACATAACATCTTGCATTGAAATAAAAAAACGGTGGGCCAGCTAACTATTAAGCTTACAATCACCTGACGTTTGAATTTATCTGACTACTATACAAGATAATTTTTCATAATACATTGCTAATAATGTACACATTTATTATAATTGTATAATTGACAGTTATAAACCAGCTCATTGCCTAATCATGTTGTTAAAAAACTATATCTGTGCGTTATCGCTCAGCGTTTGCAGCGCGCCTTCATTTACGCAGGTTAAATCTTCTACGGCATTGCAGAGCTTCCCCCTATCATCGGTAAAATTGCTGCCAAGCCCTTTTAAGCAGGCGCAGCAAACAGACATGCGGTACATGCTTTCGCTCAACCCTGATAGATTACTTGCCCCGTACCTGCGTGAGGCTGGTTTAAAACCTAAAGCAGAGTCCTATGGCAACTGGGAGAACACAGGTTTAGACGGTCATATAGGTGGGCATTATGTATCGGCGCTGTCGCTGATGTATGCATCAACAGGCAATGCAGAGGTTAAACAAAGGCTGGATTATATCATCGCTGAACTTAAACGCTGCCAGGATACCAACGGCGATGGTTACATAAGCGGCATACCTGGGGGTAAAGCCATGTGGAATGAAATTGAGCAGGGTAAAATTAATGCGTCTACCTTTGGCCTTAACGGAAAATGGGTGCCGTTATACAACGTTCACAAGCTTTTTGCCGGTTTATATGACGCTTATGCTGTAGCCGGAGATGCTAAGGCTAAAATCATGCTAGTTAAACTTACCGATTGGTTTGACGGCATTACACATAATTTAACAAATGAGCAGGCGCAACAACTGATGCGTAGTGAACATGGCGGACTGAATGAGGTTTTTGCCAATGTATACAGCATTACAGGTAACCAGAAATATTTAGCGCTCGCACGCAAGTTTTCACACGAGGCTATACTCAATCCGCTGTTGCAGAATAAGGATGCACTTACAGGCATACATGCCAATACGCAAATACCTAAAGTGGTAGGTTTTGAGCGTATTGCGCAGCTAAGCAATGACCAAAAGTGGGATAACGCGGCCAACTACTTTTGGAATAACGTGGTTGGCAAACGAACTATTGCCTTTGGTGGCAACAGTGTGCGCGAGCATTTTAATGCTACTGATAATTTTATGCCGATGCTTGAATCTCGCGAGGGGCCTGAAACTTGTAACTCGTATAATATGCTTAAGCTAAGCAAGGAGCTGTTTTTAAATCACCCCGAGCGTAAGTATATGGATTATTACGAACGCACGTTGTACAATCACATCTTATCGTCGCAAAGGCCAGAAGGTGGTTTTGTATACTTTACTCCTATACGCCCGGGCCATTACCGCGCTTACTCACAACCTCAGGAAGCGTTTTGGTGCTGCGTAGGCTCAGGCCTGGAGAACCATGGCAAATATGGCGAGTTGATATACGCACATAATAACAATGACCTGTTTGTAAACCTGTTTATAGCATCAACGCTCACCTGGACGCAAAAAGGTTTGATTGTTATCCAGGATACTAAGTTCCCTTACAGTGAAACGTCCAGACTAACACTTAAGCTGAAAAAAAACAGTCGTTTTGCTCTTAACTTCCGTAGCCCATCATGGGTACAAAATGGCAAAATGAGCATTGCAGTAAACGGCAAGCAACAAATAGTCAAAATCAACGCTAAAGGCTACACCTCTGTTGAGCGCGCATGGAAAACTGGCGATGTTGTAACCGTTACTTTGCCTATGCATACCAGTGCCGAATTTTTGCCCGACGGATCGGACTGGGTTGCGTTTATGCATGGCCCCATAGTATTAGCTGCCGACATGGGTAAAAATGATTTGATAGGCCAAACGGCCGATGGCAGCCGCATGGGTCATATAGCATCTGGTCGGCTAATGCCTTTAAATGAAGCGCCATTGATAGTAGCAGCTAATAAAAATGTACAGAACGGTATAGAAGCAGCCAACGGAGTGATGAACTATTCTGCGGCCAAATTGATTTATCAGGATAATTACAAAAACTTAAAGCTGGTGCCTTTCTACACACTGCAAAATACGCGCTACATTATGTACTGGCCTTATACCAGCACACAGAAATTGCCAGCCGTACTTGCAGCCATGAAAGAAAAAGAAGCGGCTAAACAAGCTTTAGACGCTCAAACCGTTGACATTGTAAACACCGGCGAGCAGCAGCCCGAAAATGACCATAACTTTAAAGGCGAAAACACAGATAACGGCCTCTTTGCTGAACGTCATTACCGCAATGCTAAGGGCTGGTTTAGTTACACGCTTAAAAATCCATTGGGTAAGGCTACAAAATTACGTGTCACATACCACGGTCGTGAACGTAACCGCGAGTTTGATGTGCTGATAAATGGCACTTTACTAAGTCATGTTAAGCTTAACGGCTCAGGCGGTGATAAGTTTATTGAGGCAGATTATACCTTGCCTACAAACACTATTAAGTCTACCACACTGGAGGTAAAGTTTATGGCCTCGCAAGGCTCGGCTGTGGCTAATGTTTATGAGGTAAGGCTAATGAAACCGTGATAAAAATGGATATTAATTAATCGGCTACCAAATAACCGAATAAAATGTTTTTGCGGGTATACATTGGCGCTTGCATGGGCGCAATGCTTTTGGTTTGCACTAATTTACCGTCGGCTTTTATTTCATACTTAAAAGTAGACGATACAGCGTAATCTATGTAGCACATTACGCTATCACCCGGCATAACGTCCAGCTCCTTATCATAGCTAAAAATATTACGCTTATTTTCAACCGTAGTGTATTCGCCTGCTTTTGATTTTATAATTATTGTGGCATCCAATCCTGCTTCATCGCTTGCAATCATTCTGACTTACTTACCTGTTTATCTTTCGAGCAGGCGGCTAAAACCAGGCATAAACATAAAGCCATTAAAAATTGTGAGAATAAGGTTTTCATGCATCTAATATGCTCTTTTACAGTAAAAAGCGGTGATACTTGTTGCTTCATATAATGGTAAGTTGAAATGCGGATGAATTGCACATAAAAAACGTGCATATCAAAATTTCGTCATAAAAATCTATACAAAGGCTAACTTCGTTAATGCAGTTTAACTTCGTCTGATTTTTTAAAGAATTTATGTCATTAGTGAACGAAAACATACTATCCCTCAAAAAACGCATTGAACCCTTACGGTTACAGCTAATTCAGCATCCGCTATATAAGAACATACAATCCTTACCAAACCTCACGGTGTTTATGGAACACCACATTTTTGCCGTTTGGGACTTTATGTCGTTACTTAAAGCGCTACAGCAAAAACTTACCTGTACTAACGTTCCGTGGATGCCTGCAGGAAACGCTAACACCCGTTACCTGATTAATGAAATTGTAACCGGCGAAGAAAGCGACGTTGATAACGAAGGAAACCGTACAAGCCATTTTGAGCTCTATTTGCGTGCAATGGAACAGGCCGGTGGTAACACAGCCTCTATCGATTCTCTTTTTAATGATTTAAAGTCGCACGAAATAAACACGGCTCTTAACAATGCACTAATGCCTAATGCTGCCCGTGAATTTGTAAGACATACCTTTGAGGTTATTAACACCAACAAACCATACCTACAGGCAGCTGTGTTTACGTTTGGCCGGGAAGATCTTATCCCTGATATGTTTATTAGCATGGTAAAGGAGATAAGCAGCCAATTTCCGGGTAAGGTAGACTTGCTTTTATATTACCTTGAAAGACATATTGAAGTAGATGGCGACCATCATTCGCAACTTGCATATGAAATGACGGCTGAGTTGTGCGGAGCAGATACACACAAATGGCAGGAAGCTACTGAAGCCGTTGAAGAAGCTCTTAAGGCACGTATCGCATTATGGGATGGAATACTATCCCAAATATCTGCATAGAATAAAACAGGCGCTTAACTACTTAAGCGCCTGTTTTATTTTACCGGTTATGGTATACCGGTTGCTTCCTAAAAATCTTACCTTCTGTAGTTTATCAATACTATAAAGCGAATCGGGATAATAATCAAGCTGCTCGACAGTTTGATACAGCAGGTTCTTAGTGTAATTATTAATCTTAATTCGTTTAACCTTTTCACCTGCACGGTAAATTACCATCCGGCGGGTTACCAGGTCATCCTCAAGTGCAGCATAAACTACCGAATCGGCTTTGTTAATAATGCTGTAGCTATCTTTCCATGCAGGCTTATTAATATCCGATGCACTGAAAGGCGCCAACTCCTGTCCCCAGTTTTTTATCTGCAGCTCCTTAGTTTGTGCAACATCATTATTATGCCTTACCGTTTTGACTACGGTTAACGGCAACTTATTTAGCCGTGCCGAGTCGGCATTTATAAATGTTTTTAAATCAAAGTAGCGCTTGGCAGCTGAACCTTCGCGCACATTTGGCCGGCATGAGGCCAGCACAACTATACACAACAAGCCGCAGCAAAGCTCAACTTTATGTTGCAAAAAGTTATACCAATACATTACCGGTCATAGCCTCTGGTACATTCACACCCAAAATTTTTAAAACAGTAGGCGCAATATCTCCTAGCTTACCATCATTAATTTGCTTGTAATCTTTATCAATCAAAATACACGGAACCAAGTTTGTAGTATGAGCCGTATTTGGTGATCCATCTTCGTTTATCATAAAATCAGCATTGCCATGATCTGCAATAATGATAAATGAATAACCATTTTGGGTACCTGTTTCAACCAGCGTTTTAACGCAGCTGTCAACCGTTTCGGCAGCTTTAACAACTGCTTCAAACACACCTGTATGGCCTACCATATCGGTGTTAGCAAAGTTGAGGCAAATAAGATCGGCCCACCCGCTTTGCAATTCAGGTAGTATGGCATCACGTATGCCTTCGGCACTCATTTCCGGCTGCAAATCATAAGTAGCTACTTTTGGCGATGGAATCATGATGCGGCGCTCGTTTTCAAATTCGCGCTCGCGACCACCTGAAAAGAAGAAGGTTACGTGCGGATATTTTTCAGTTTCAGCAATACGTATCTGATTTTTACCGGCATCCTGCAATACCTCACCCAACGTTTGGGTTAAGTCGTCTTTCGTAAATATAACGTTAACGTTTTTAAACGTTTCGTCATAAGTGGTCATGGTTACGTAATGCAGGTTAAGTGCGTGCATGTTTTGCTCCGGAAAATCTTTCTGACACAAAGCCTGCGTTATTTCACGGCCCCTGTCTGTGCGGAAATTAAAGCAAATAACAACGTCACCATCCTTAATTTGTGCCACCGGCCGCCCATCGGCGTCAACCATTACAATTGGCTTAACAAACTCATCGGTTACGCCATCGGCGTACGAAGTTTTAACCGCTTCAACAAGGTTAGTTGCAGGAGTACCGGTTCCGTTCACCATTAAATCGTAAGCCAGCTTAACACGTTCCCACCTGTTATCCCTGTCCATGGCGTAATAACGGCCTATAGCCGAAGCTATTTTTACCGGTTGATTAGCTATAGATAATTGGAAATCAGTAATAAAGCCAATGCCTGAGTTAGGATCGGTATCGCGGCCATCTAAAAATGCATGTACAAATACGTTTTTCAAGCCATACTCTGTAGCAGCATCACATAAACCTTTTACGTGCCTGGTATGTGAATGCACACCACCGTCAGACAAAAGACCTATGAAGTGAACATCCTTATTATTTTGCTGTGCATATTCAAAGGCTCCTCTTACTACACTATTCTGTGATAGTTCGTGGTCATCACATGCTTTATGTATACGGCCCAACTCCTGGTAAACAACGCGTCCGGCACCCAAGTTCATGTGTCCAACCTCTGAGTTGCCCATTTGCCCATCAGGCAAACCAACATCCATTCCCGACGTAACGAGCTTAGAGTTAGGATACTGTTGCAGCATCTCATCAAAAAAAGGCGTATTGGCCATGTAAATGGCATTCGATTCATCCCGACGGCCGTAACCCCAGCCATCAAGTATCAGTAAGGCTACTTTTTTGTTTTCCACGTTGCAAATATAATTTTTTGTTTGAATGAGCAATCGGCTTAGGCAGTTAAGTTAGTGTGAAAATTACATGGTGGTGTTTTGCTTGTTGCAAGTAAAACCACCTCTATATCTCTTTAGTTTTGTAGTATACCAGCTACAGCTATAAAATCACCAACGTAACAATAAAATTCAAAAAACTAAATACTCACTAATTGTTTTACTTTTGAACCGACAAATATCTATTGTTTTGGACAAACAACTTATTGACGATTTTATAAACAGGGCGTTGGCCGAAGATGTTGGCGATGGTGATCATACATCTCTGGCAACCATACCCAAGGGCACACAAGGCAAAGCACGCCTGCTGGTTAAAGATACCGGCGTACTGGCCGGAGTAGAACTGGCACAGGAAATATTTCACATTGTTAACCCTGATTTAAAGGTTGCAGTATTTATACAAGACGGTGCTGACATAAAGCCAAAAGACATTGTGCTTGAGGTTGAGGGCGATGTACAATGCATTTTACGGGGCGAACGCCTTGTATTAAATTGCATGCAGCGCATGAGCGGCATTGCTACCAAAACACGCCAGATAACCGATTTACTGGTCGGCACTACTACCAAAGTTTTAGATACCCGCAAAACAACACCCGGTTTCCGTTATCTTGAAAAATGGGCAGTTGCTATTGGCGGCGGGGTTAACCACCGGTTTGGGTTGTATGACATGATACTTATAAAAGATAATCATGTTGATTACTCGGGCGGCATACGCGAGGCTTTATATAATACACAGGAATACCTTAAAACCGTTAATAAAAAGTTGCCTATTGAAATAGAAGTACGCAATTTGGATGAATTGGAGCAGGTACTGGCCGTAGGCGGTATTGACCGAATACTGCTTGATAACTTTAACATTCCTGATATGCGGGAGGCCGTTAACATTGTAGCCGGCAGGTACGCAACAGAAGCATCAGGAGGCATCACTGCTGATAACATACGTGATTACGCTGCCTGCGGTGTAGATTATATTTCGGTTGGTGCGTTAACACATTCGGTAAAAAGTTTAGACCTGAGTTTAAAAGCTGTTAAGCAATAACAGCACCGTGTATTTTATTTGATTTAGTATTATTGTGGCAATATGGTAACTGTCTACTCTGTTTTAGTGCTCATACTGGCCTACTTGTTTGGCTCTATCCCCACTGCGGTATGGATTGGCCAGGCATTTTACGGAATAGATGTACGTGAGTATGGCAGCGGCAACGCCGGTGCCACCAACACCTTCAGGGTGTTGGGCAAGCAAGCCGGTATACCGGTTATGCTTATTGATATTTTGAAAGGTTGGACGGCTACCAACCTGGCCTATTTATTAGGCACAAGTACCATTGGTCATCATAACTCGGTTGCATTTATCAACTACCAGCTGGCGTTAGGAATTGCCGCTGTAATGGGCCATTTATTCCCGGTTTTTGCAGGATTTAGAGGTGGCAAAGGTGTTGCCACACTTTTTGGAATGGTTTTGGCTATCAACCTTCACGCTGCCTTGTTATGTGTGTTGGTTTTTATTGTGGTATTACTTGTATCCAAATATGTATCGCTTAGCTCAATTATAGCAGGCTTTACCTACTTGGCAGGAGTAACGGTTATATTTCCGGTGTATATTAAATCGGTCGTAATTTACAGCATGTGTATATGCGTACTAATTTTGGTTACACACCAAAAAAACATTGAGCGGTTGTTGAAGGGCAAGGAGTCTAAAGTAAATCTTTTTAAAAGTAAAGTAGCTTAAAATCAACTATACCTATGAAAATGTCAAAACCGATCCTGGCCCTGTTTGCGGCCGTACTGTTCTATTCCTGTTCTACTGTACCGTTAACCGGTCGTAAGCAATTTTTAGCCGTAAGCGATAGCGAAATCAACCAATCTGCTGCGGCAAGTTATCAGCAATTGCTATCTGATCCTAAAACCAAAGTAATTAATGGCTCTACTGATGCGCAGCGTGTTAAACGCGTAGGCAACCAACTTGCTGCCGCTATACAGCAGTATTTAAGCCAAAACGGCTACGGCGATCAATACAACTTTAAATGGGAATTTAACCTTATTGACAGTAAAGAAGTGAATGCCTGGTGTATGCCTGGCGGTAAAGTTGCCGTATACAGTGGAATATTGCCTATTACTCAAGACGATGCTGGTTTGGCAACCGTTATGGGCCATGAGATTGGTCATGCTATTGCCAAGCACTCAGCCGAGCGCATTTCACAGGAATATGTAGCTCAAGGCTTAGGTGCTGCAGTAGGTGTTGCATCAAACACGTCAAATTCAGCAGGGTTAAAAATTGTTAATGCACTATACGGCACCGGTAGCCAGTTAGCACTTTTACATTACAGCCGCTCGCAGGAAACTGAGGCCGACCGCTTAGGACTAACCTTTATGGCAATGGCCGGTTATAATCCTAACGCTGCCGTTGGTTTTTGGCAACGCATGGCCGCTAAAGCCGGAGGCAATGCGCCACCTGAGTTTTTAAGCACTCACCCTTCAGACGCTACCCGCATACGGGAAATCCAAAACCGTATACCCGAAGCAATGAAGTACTATAAAGGAAAATAAAAATTAGCATTACAAACAAGAAATCCCGCCTATAAAGCGGGATTTCTTGTTTAATTAAGTTTCCACTTAATACGGGATGATAGTTTTTCGGACGAACATCGCGCTTCTTCTGGTAGCGACATTGCCTGAGTAAGTAGCACATAATTTAAAGCACCAACATTGCTTTATACAATAATTTAATTTTCTCTTAATGAAAATACAGTATGTAAAGTTGCTAACATCCTATAATTAAGCCGTTCTGTCGTCCGGTATATTTGGTATATAAACCAATAATTACCAATATTTTTATGAAAACAGCTAAACAAATGCTATCACTGATAGCCGTGTTTTTCATTGCCCTTTTTGCAGGGCAAGCAACCGCAAAAGCAGTTTTTTCAACAGCGCAAAAGTTAGGCATTCCCTACTCATTAAGCTACATTGCCCAACACTCAACTCACGGCGTTAATGTAAATTACGACAACGTAATTTTTCATGAAACGGCATCAGAAGGCGGCCTTTACCGCACGTTTGACTGGCATGTAACCTTTGAGCAAAATGGCGCTGTGATTGCCGAATTTTCAACTAACGAATCATCTACCAACTGGACTACTTACTCTAACACAGACGAGAAATGGAATGGCAGCACTGCCTATGTTCCACCCGGCACTTATACTGTTAGAATTAGCGACATAAGCGGTGTAGGTAACTTTTATGAAATGTACGCAGGCGGCGTTTATGCAGGCCGCGATATTAACACTACGCGTGAAGAGGGCGTTATGGAAGGTGTAGTAGTTGAATCGTCAGGTTATACTGATGTTGGTGTGAACCGGGTTAGATAATCTTAATAACACAGTTTAATCCGAACGTTTTTTTAATAGATTGCTGGTACACAATCAAAACAAATCCTGCTTTTGCGGGATTTGTTTTTTTATGCAGTATTCATAACAAAATGATTTTTGTTATGGTGCTTTATTACTGGTAAAACATGGCAAAAATAAAATTTCTTGAAGCTGAATGGCGTAACTTGCTTATGCTAAACTACGAGGTAGACCCTAAGATATTAAAGCCATACCTGCCTGCCTATACTCAGCTTGATTTATGGGATGGCAAGGCATTGGTAAGCATGGTTGGTTTTATGTTTATGAACACGCGCGTACTAGGTGTTAAATGGCCGGGGCATGTAAACTTTGAAGAAGTGAACCTGCGGTTTTACGTACGCTACTTTGATGGCAAGGAATGGAAACGGGGCGCTGTTTTTATAAGTGAAATTGTACCCAAACGCATTATACCTCTTGTTGCCAATAATCTTTATAACGAGCATTATAAAGCCATGCCTATGCGGCATTCCGCTATACCAAGTGCCGACGGCCGTACCGAATACGTTTACGAATGGAAACTGAACGGGCGTTGGAACAAATTAGGTGCTATGGTAGATAATAGCTTTTTGCCTATTGAACATGGTAGTGCAGAAGAATTTATATTTGAACACTACTGGGGCTATAACCTAATAAACCAGCAAACTACCCTTGAGTATGCTGTTGAGCACATACCCTGGGAAGTTGCACCTGTAAGCAATGCTGTGTTTGATGCAGACGTAGCCGCCTTGTATGGCAAACAGTTTGAGCCATTTCTCAATAAAGAACCGCAATCATCCTTTTTTGCAAAAGGATCTGATGTGGCCGTAAGGGTTGCACAACGAATTAAAGGTGCACCCAAATGATGTGGACACACTAATCAATAAAATAAGTATAAGAGTTAGTGGTGACCTACAAGCGTGGCCAGCTTTTCTTTAGATACGTCGAGCAGTGAAGCTATATCTGCCCGGCTTGAGTTATTGGCAAGCACGTGTTCAAAATCGGCAATGGCCGCTTTTAGCGCGTTTGATACCTGATTTTTATCAAACGATGAAAGGTGCATTTTGTATACCGCGTAATCACGATAGGCTAAGCCCCTGCTTTGGTAATAAACATCGTCAGATTTTATAAGGATGGCCTTACCTAAATCGGAAATGGCACCTAAAAGCATTTTTTCGCGCTCGGCAGGCGTAATCTGTGCATCCTTTGCCAGGTTGCTTTTTGCCTTCGAACGGAAGTAATAAGCGTCTTTGTTAGTTTTATCAATGGCAATAACCTTTGAATAAGCAGTTATTGACTTGCGGTAATTTTCGCTGTGGAAATAAGAGTAACCCAGCATCCAAAGCGCATTAGTACTGCTCGAGTCAACAATGCAAGCCTTTTCCAGCTGGCGTATGGCGGTTTTAAAGTCCTTATCCATCATGGCCTGGTAGCCTAATTTGAGATAGGCATTCTGGGCCGAACTTTCAAAAGAAACAATCAGTAAAGACAATATGACGGACAGTCTCATCATTTATTTACGCCGTTAAATTTGATTTAACAATACAATAACTTGTAACTAAGTCTTTTATTGTGCTTATTTTCTTATCCTGAAAAATATTTTTTGCTCCGGCACCTATAGCCGGCTCATGACGTTTTTTCATTCACGCCGTTGGCAATTATAATAATTCATTACTAAATTCCAATATAAATTGTTTTACTATGGTTATCTGCACTAAGCGTGGCAGTTTACAGGCAATTGGCATATGTATTGACAAGTAACACCGTTATGGCTTGAAATTGTATTTTTGCCAACTTACAAGCATACTGTTAGCTCATTGCTGACAATATGACGTTTTTACTACCATTATCATTAAGAAAGGGTATTTGATGAGTTTTGATCCGTTTGATTTTAAAAGTGCACTACCAATTATAAACGAAGATTCTGAGTTCTTTCCGCTCATGTCATCAGAAGATGAAGAGGAAATGAATAATCAGCAAGTACCTGATGTTCTGTCTATTCTTCCGCTACGTAATACTGTTCTGTTCCCGGGTGTGGTAATTCCCATTACTGTAGGCCGCGATAAATCTATCAAACTTATACGTGATGCCAATAAAGGTGACCGTATGATAGGCGTGGTTGCCCAGCGCGATGTTAATGTTGAAGATCCGGAATTTGACCAGCTGCACAAGGTTGGCACTACAGCCATAATTGTTAAAATGTTGCAGATGCCTGATGGCAATACTACAGTAATTTTACAGGGTAAAAAGCGCTTTGTGTTGAAAGAAAAACTGCAAAGTTCGCCGTATATAAAAGCCGAAGTAGAGCCTTTTAAAGAAACCGATTTTAAAGACGATAAAGAGTTTAAGGCTATGGTATCATCTGTGAAAGATATGGCCATGAGCATTATACAACTATCGCCTAACATACCCAGCGAGGCCGGCATCGCTATCAAGAACATCGAAAGCACATCGTTCTTAATAAACTTTATTGCCAGCAACATGAACGCCGATATGGAGGCTAAGCAGCGTTTGCTGGAAACCCCTGCCCTGCGCGATCGTGCCCGTATTGTACTTGAGCACCTGACTACTGATTTGCAGATGCTGGAGCTCAAAAACCAGATACAAACCAAAGTACGTACTGACTTAGATAAGCAGCAGCGTGATTACTTTTTAAATCAACAACTTAAAACTATACAGGAAGAGTTAGGCGGAAATACGCCCGATTTGGAAATTGAAAACCTGCGCAACCGCTCATTTAAAAAGAAATGGAGCAAGGAAGTAAGCGATCATTTCAATAAGGAATTGGAGAAGCTGCAACGCATTAACCCGGCTGCAGCAGATTACTCGGTACAAATCAACTACCTTGAGTTATTACTTGACCTACCGTGGAACGATTTCACTAAAGATAACTTTGATTTAAAACGTGCGCAAAAGGTTTTAGATAAAGACCATTTTGGCTTAGATAAAGTTAAACGCCGCATAATTGAATACCTGGCCGTGCTTAAACTAAAGCACGACATGAAGGCCCCTATCCTTTGCCTGGTTGGCCCTCCGGGAGTTGGTAAAACTTCATTGGGAAAATCAATTGCAAAAGCATTAGGCCGTAAATATGTACGCATGGCGTTAGGCGGCGTGCGTGATGAAGCCGAAATTCGTGGTCATCGCAAAACTTACATTGGCGCTATGCCGGGCCGTATTATACAATCGGTAAAAAAAGCCGGTGCAGCAAACCCTGTTTTCATCCTGGATGAAATTGACAAGGTGGGCAACGATTTCAGAGGTGATCCATCGTCAGCTTTACTGGAGGTGTTAGACCCTGAACAGAACAGCAGCTTTTATGATCATTATGTTGAGCTTGATTTTGACCTAAGCAACGTAATGTTCATAGCCACGGCCAATTCATTAAGCACCATACAACCGGCCCTGCTAGATCGTATGGAGATAATAGAGGTTAACGGTTACACTATCGAAGAAAAAATTGAAATAGCCAAACAACACTTACTGCCTAAACAGCGCGAAGCCCACGGCGTAAAAACCAAAGACGTTGCTATTAAAAACGACGTGATGGAAAAGGTGATTGAAGATTACACCCGCGAATCGGGCGTTCGTGGTTTGGAGAAGCAGGTAGGCTCAATTGTACGCGGCGTAGCCAAAAGCATTGCCCTTGAAGAAGAGTACAACGCTACTGTAACCAAAAAAGACGTTGAGCGTTACTTAGGCCCTCCTGTGTTTGATAAAGACCTGTATGAAGGCAATGATGTAGCAGGTGTAGTTACCGGTTTGGCCTGGACGCAGGTTGGCGGTGATATACTTTTCATTGAAGCGAGCTTGAGCCCAGGGAAGGGACGCTTAACCTTAACCGGCAGCCTGGGCGATGTAATGAAAGAATCGGCCACTATTGCACTTGCCTATTTACGTGCGCATGCATCTTATTTTGACATCAATCCAAAGCTATTCGACCAATGGGATGTACACATTCACGTTCCGGCCGGTGCAACGCCTAAAGATGGTCCGTCGGCTGGTATAACTATGCTTACGGCCTTAACTTCGGCCTTTACACAACGCAAGGTAAAACCAAACCTGGCCATGACCGGGGAGATTACCCTGCGCGGCCGTGTATTGCCTGTTGGTGGTATCAAGGAAAAAATATTGGCTGCCAAACGCGCCAACATCAAAGAAATCATACTTTGCCGTAATAACGAAAAAGACATACTGGAAATAAAAGAAGGTTACATTAAGGACCTTAAATTCCATTATGTAAAAGAAATGCGCGAGGTAATTCAACTGGCCCTGCTTGATGAATTGGTTGATGAGCCTATAGACCTTACCGTTAAAGAAGACGAGAAACCGGCCATGCAGTTTTAATTACATCATTTGGTTTTCATTGAGTATATTTAGGCATAAATGTCACTCAATGAAAACCCTATCCAAAATCACTTTACTTACACTGCTGTTGTGTGGCTTGATTAACAATCCTATTCAAGCTCAAATTGAAGAAGGCCCAAGGGCTCAAAGCGTATATGCTGAACTTGCAGGCCCTGGTCTCCTTTTTTCAGCTAATTATGATACCCGTTTTAGTAAAGCACGTAATGGTTGGGGCGCGCGTGCAGGAGCAGGTTACTTATCGGCCGATAATAATTCGATACTTACCCTCCCGGTTCAGATAAATTATTTGTTAGGAAAACAGGGCAAATACTTTGAAGTTGGCTTGGGTGCAACATTTGTTAGTACCAAAGGAAGTAATAACGATGACAATTTTTTTGTTTTTGATGATGCCTCTACTACCATTGGCACCATGACCTTTGGTTACCGTTATCAGCCAATTGACGGCGGCTTTAATTTTAGGGCCAGTTTAAATCCTATTTTTAATAAATCAAACTTTATTCCTTACTATTTTGGGTTGAGTTTTGGTTATACATTTTAAGCAAGTCATAATTATAAATACAAAAGCCGGGTAAAGTACCCGGCTTTTGTTATTTTAGAACACTTAATTGGCCCGATGAACTTCAAACAATTAGCTCTTAGCTTTTTATTAGGCGCCTGTGCGCTATCAGCATCTGCGCAAATACGAACGCTGGAATTTGGTTTCCAGTCAGACAATGACTCTTTCTTGGCGCAAGGTTCAGACAGGTATTACACCAACGGCTTATTTATTTACTATCGCCGTGGTATGGAAATTAAAACCAATGGCAAGCTGGTAAATAAAGTGCTGGGTATTGAGGTTGGCCAAAAAATATTTAACCCTATATCGGGCAGTATAAATGATGCAAACAACAGGCCGCAACCAAGTTTTATTGACAGGCCCTTTGCCGGTTATTTGTACGCAGGGGCAACACTTAATTTACTATACCGCAACGAGAGTAACTTTAAAATTGGTGCCCAGGTAGGCGTAGTTGGTCCGGCGGCAAAAGGCAAACAGGCGCAACAGGTAATTCATGATACATTTGGCTTTTATGAGCTAAGCGGTTGGGAATACCAAATAAGGAACACGCCGGTAATCAATTTGTCGCTTGATTATAACCGCCTTTTGCTGCGTAATCAATGGGCCGATTTAACGGCCTTTGCTTACGTTAATGCAGGTACAGCGTTCAACAACGCAGGCATTGGCCCCATGGTTAGGCTGGGCAACTTTAACCAGCTATTTAATTCATACAGCACACAAAGTACAGCTACCCGTAACGCCATTGCACCGCTGCATAAGCGGGAGTTGTTTTTTTACTATAAACCTATGATCAATGTGGTAGTTTATGATGCCACTATCCAAGGTGCATTGATCAATAAAAAAGATGATGCTGGTAGTATGGAAATCACCAGCGAGCCAAAGCCTTTGATGCTAAGTCATCAAATTGGTGTAGGTTTTTCGGGCAAGCGCGTAAACCTGGGTTTTGAAGTTGCTGTGCATAGCCGCGATGTAAAAACACAGCGTTACAGTACACATCAATGGGGTTCACTTAACGTGGCCTACAGATTTGGCAAGTAATAATAACTACACTTAACACATCTGCACCGAGTGCAGGAAAATTCAATTATTATTTTATATTTTTGCCTTAATATCAACCACTTGTCATATATAAAATGAAATCAATTAACGTTCTTGTTACGCTCATAGCACTAATAGTTGTATTATTTACAGCATCATGCAAAAAAGGGGAGCAGGCCAATGATAAAACGATAAGCAAAAAAGAGTTTGCCTTGCAGATAGGTAAAAGCCTTTATCAAAGTTTCAATCAAACCGGCACAAAAGCCATTGCTTCAAAAAAAGGAACGTCGCTTTATACTGAGCGTTCTGTGCAGCCTGCGTGCGGCTCATCAACCGATTCTGTTATCAACAGCTACGTATCTTCAAACGGCTTAACCCAAACTGTAAAAGGCTTTTTAAAGCTTACTTACCTTTGTACCGGCGGTAATAATGTTTTAAATGGATACGCACTTAGAGACAGTATTCACACCATAAAGGAAACCGCTGCTGCACGCGAAGAAATGACCGTTAAAGAAGATTATGTTGCCTTAGGAAGCTTTGGAGCTGTAACCATCAACGGAAAGCAAAATTCGCATGTTAAATATGACAGCAAAACCGGTGAAGCAAAGAATATTGATCAATACAATGAATTTATCTTACAGGATCTTTTCTTTGCGCCAACAGGCTTTCAATCTGCACGCATTCCATATAAAGCTAAAGGCACTTACAATGGCAATTCATTTGACTTTGAAGGGTATATTCAATTTTATTTCGATGTTAAATTTGTAGTGTCAGTAGGCGGCGAAACTTATTGGGTAAATCCTGCCGACTGGAGCATTACAGAAAAGATATAGTTAAACCAAAGCAACAAAAAGAGGCTTATCTGTACAGATGAGCCTCTTTTTTATTAAGCCTTTACTTATTTGTATTTATCTATACAACACTACTCCATACCACTTCTTCTTAATTGCTTTTTTACAGACTGTATACGTTTAGCTTCCAACCTTTTTGCCTTGGCCTGCTTACTTACTTTTGTAGGCTTACGCACTTTCGGTATGTAAAGTGCATCTTTTAAAATTACAATCATCTTATCCAAAGCACGCTCCTTATTCATTAGTTGGCTGCGTTCTTCTTCGCTTATAATTTGCAGCTCACCGTTTTTATTCAGCCGGTTTTGCAGTTTGATTAACAAGCGCTCCTTCTCATCAGGAGTAAACAATAGCGAGTTGGTAATATCAAATAACAACTCAACTTTGGTTGAAACCTTATTAACATTCTGCCCGCCCTTGCCACCGCTGCGCGATGCTTTGTAGGTAATCTCTCTTTGTAAATCAGGCTTAAAAATATTCATCACTCAAAATTAAGTGTATTAATGTACATCAGCTACAAATAATAAAATCTTAATTCCACAACACGGCGCACCAAAAAAACACATCACTAGTATTCCTTACAGTATCGATAGTGTACTATATAACTGTGACGCACCCGTTGCTTTTTCACAGTTAACTTAGTTGGGTTTTTTGTACCTTTACCGCTGTAATGAGCAAGAACATTGTGGTGGCTATTGACGGTTACTCGTCGTGCGGAAAAAGCACATTAGCCAAAGCCTTAGCCAAAAAACTTCACTTTATTTATGTAGACAGCGGCGCTATGTACCGGGCCGTTACCCTTTATTTTTTACGTAATAACGTTGACATCAACAATACCGATGAAGTTGCTGAAGCTTTAAAGAATATACACCTTAACTTTCATTCGCGCGATTACCAAACCCATATTACGCTTAACGACGAGGAAGTATCTGACGAAATTCGTTTGATGCCTGTATCAACTATGGTTAGCCCTGTTTCGGCCATACGCGAAGTGCGTAAAGAGATGGTTGCCCAACAGCAACGCATGGGTAAGTCAAAAAACATTGTGATGGATGGAAGGGATATTGGCACTACCGTGTTCCCAAATGCTCAAGTAAAGTTGTTTATGACTGCCGACCCTAAAGTGCGTGCCGAACGCCGTTACAAAGAGCTGCAATCAACTAATCCGGATGTTACGCTGGAGGAGATATTTGAAAATATTGCACACCGCGACTATTCAGATACCACACGTAAAGAAAGCCCTTTAATGCGTGCTGCCGATGCTATCATTCTCGATAATACCAACATTACTCCCGAAGAGCAGTTAGCCTTTGCCTTAGCTAAGGTTGAACCATTCCTTAAAAAGTAGCGTTTTCAGCATCAGGCGTAAACCTTACAGCCTCAACTCCAAAGCGGTTTAAGAAATCAACCCCTTCATCGCTAGGCAGGCCTTTATACAGCGCATATGAATGCTGGTAATACACTTTGGTTATACCGGCCGAATAAATGAGCCTTGCACATGGTAAACAGGGCGATAGCGTGGTGTACATGGTAGCACCATCTAATTTAGCCCCGTTTTTTACCGCATAAAGTATAGTATTTTCTTCTGCGTGCAAAGCTAGTGAACAGCTTCCACGGGCATCACGCGGGCAACCGCTTTCCGGCCATTCTTCATCACAATTATGTGTACCTGCCGGGGGGCCGTTATATCCTACTGATATAATGCGCGTGTCTTTAGTTAGCACCGCCCCTACCTGTGCCTTAACACAATGTGAACGCCTGGCCAAATCGCCGGCCAGGTTCATAAATATTTGATCGAAAGAAAGTTTATTCATTATTTATTAATGGCCGCCTGCCGCCTCCACATGATCAAGGTCAATGCCTTGTTTCCTCAACTCGCCACTCACTTTCCAGGCAAAAAATGCAAGGTAAGCAAAACCCAAAACAGGTACCACGTATGATAAGTGAATGCCGCTGGTATCGGCCAGTATGCCTTGTACCGGCGGAATAATTGATCCACCTAGAATCATCATAATCAAAAACGCTGAACCCTGGCTGGTGTACTTACCTAAGCCGGTTACCGACAAAGCAAAAATTGAAGGCCACATAATTGAACAGCAAAGGCCGCCGCTTATAAACGCAAAGGTAGCCACAATACCTGTAGTAAATAAGCCAATAAGCATAAAAACAACACCCAACAAGCCGAACACGGTAAGCGTGCGAGCAGGCTTTTGATTACCTACAAAGAATGCTGCTATCATTACAGCTATACAAATTGCATAAGGGTATAAATGACTAATGTTGGCACCTGTAAGGTAGTTTACCAGCAAAATTATACCAAATGCCACAAACGGCATCAGTACTGTTAATATGTAGTTGGTTGATTGCTTTAACTTAAAGGCTCCTACGGCGCCAGCCCAGCGGCCAATCATCAAACTACCCCAGTATAAAGAGATAAACGGGGCTATGGCCGACTCGTTATAACCGCCAAATTCGGGCAGAACCAGTAGCGCGCCAAGGTTACTTTGAATGGTTACTTCGGTACCTACGTAAGTGAAGATTGCAAGCATACCATAAATTAACTGCGGATACTGCATAGCACCCCATCCACGGCTGTCTTTACGTGCGGCTAAAAGAGCCCTTATAAGTGCCGTTAAAATGATGATTAAAGAAAGGTATACAAAATATGCCTGCGATAAATTAGTAGCGTTGCTGAGTGGCCCGGCTGCTAAAATTAAACAGAAGGCGACAAAGATAACCAGTAAGGGCTTGTTAGCCTTGGTGCTTTGCTCCATCTCCTCATCGCTGGTAACTTTGGGTAAATCTGACTTCCAAAAGAAGATAGCAACGGCCACAAACAGGCCTGCTAAAATGTAATACAGGTTGTTAACGGCTGATATTTCAACTGTTCCACCGCCCGCGTTTGATGCTGTACCAAAAAGCATTACACCTACAATTATAGGCCCCATCAAGCCACCAAAGTTGTTTACTGCACCAGCAAAATTAAGCCTATGCGCCCCTGTTTCGGGCTCGCCTAATGCAATTACAAATGGGTTAGCTGCGGTTTGCTGTAACGAAAATCCGATGGCAATTACAAAAAACGCAGCAAGGATAAAACCAAATTGACCCGAACCAATAGCCGGAACCATGCCTAATGCACCAACAGCCGATATGATAAGACCGTAAATAATGCCGTTTTTATAACCTATTTTATTCAGTATATCAACCTTACTGGCTTGTGATGCAAAGTATAAAATGAGCGAGCCAATAAAATAACCACCATAAAAAGTAAAATCTATAAGCTGCGACTCAAATTGCGATAAGTTGAAGTGAGCTTTACAAAACGGAATAAAAATACCATTTGAAGCGGCCAAAAAGCCCCAGAAAAAGAATACGGTTATAAGCGTATAAAGGGCTGAGCCATAATTTTTGTTGGTTTTGTATTCCATGTTAAGCGGTGGTTAATTGGGATTTAATTTTTGCTAACATAATATAATTTTTTGAAAATTTTAGCCATTACATTTACAACTTGGCAACAACATTATTACCTTTTTTTGTTTAACATATAAGTTGCATATTCGCCGCGGGTAAATTAATCCTGTATAATGATTGAAGCTATTATTTCGGGAATAGGTATTGGACTGGTACTCACCTTTATAACGGGTCCGGTATTTTTTGCCCTCATAAAAACAAGTATTGAGAAGGGCTTTCAAGCCGGTGCAGCATTAGCATTAGGGGTTGTTAGCAGTGATGTAGTGTTTGTAGGAGCCATCATTTTCGGCTCGCAGTTTTTTGAGGTACCTGCCTCGGCTAAAGTGTGGCTGGGTGTTATAGGCAGCGTAATCTTGTTGATTATAGGCACTCATTATCTCACCAAAAAGCCCGAAATTGATTATGACTCGCACACTCCTGCCAAGGTAAACAGGGCGGGATATTTTTTCAAGGGTTTCTTGATGTGCATATTTAATCCAACGCTTTTATTTCATTGGATTACGGTTATTGGTACAGCAAGTACCATGTTTCATGCAGGTGTGCACAACAGGCAACTTAAAATAGGTGTAATGTTTTTAACCATACTATGTATTCAGTTTGGTATGGATACGCTTAAAGCATTTTACGCTAACAAACTGCGTGATAAGATATCATTCAAACTAGTTCATCAACTTAACTATGTGGCCGGAGCGGCGCTTATCATAGCAGCATTTGTAATTTTTGATAAGCTGGTTACACATTACATATTTTTTCCTATTGGCGATTAGGCAAAACTTTATAAAATTAAAAGCCAGTACAATATAAATGATATACTCACCACAATGCACTGGCAATAATTCATAGCCTAATTAAATCATCATACCGCCCGACGCTTCAATACGCTGGCCATTAACCCATCTTGCATCTTCGGTACATAAAAATGCTACAACGCCGCCTATGTCCTCTGCCACGCCCGGGCGCCCTAAGGCAGTCACGCTACTTATCATTTTCTGGCGCTCCGGATCGCTTCGCAAACGGCCGCCGCCAAAGTCAGTCATGATGGCACCTGGTGCCACTACGTTAGCTTTTATACCGCGCTCACCAAGTTCTTTTGCCAGGTAGCGTGTAAATACTTCAATACTGCCCTTCATGGCCGCATAGGCAGATGAGCCCGGCATACTTACCCTGGTGAGACCTGAAGATATGTTTATGATGCCGCCACCATTATTAAATACAGGCAGCAGTTTTTGAGTTAAAAAGTAAACTCCTTTGAAGTGAATGTTCAACAAATCATCAAATGTATCTTCGGTCATTTGCTCAAAAGGCACATATGCGCCCACACCGGCATTATTAACCAGGTAGTCAATTTTATCGGCGCCAAAAGCTGTGCTTAACAGCTTTCTTACGTTGTCTATAAAGGAATTAAAGCTGGCTGTATCGCCCACATTAAGTTGCAAGGCTGCGGCCTTTTGCCCTTTTTGCTTTATTTGGCCCACTACTGCCTCGGCATCCTCTGCTTTGCTGTTGTAGGTTATAATTACATCCAAACCTTTTTCGGCTATGCGCAAGGCCATGTCTTTACCCAAGCCACGGCTACCGCCGGTTACTAAAGCTATTTTGTTTTTTGTTTCCATAGTGCTTGTTGTTTTAACAGGTGTATAACAACGCAATTACTTTTTGGTATTAACAAATAAGTTTTGTGACAAAAAGCAAACTCTAGTTCATTCCTTAACTCCCTTATACTAACAAAAAAGCCCCGGCATTGCTACCGGGGCTGTATAATATTAAGCTAAATACTTAAATGCAATAATTACATGTAAGCGCGCTGGTTTTTACCTTCCATCCAGTTGGCAAAAGCACGGTTTACAACCTTATTTCCACCTGGAGTCGGATAATCTCCGGAGAAATACCAATCACCCAAATGATCAGGACATGCAGTGTGTAAGTTATCTAATGTTTGATAAATTACCTGTACTTCTGCCTGTATTTCTTTAGGGGTTATAATTTTCGCTATACGGTCAGATATCTGCTGATCAGTGAACGGCTCGTAAATGGCTTTAACATAATTAGGCACGTCCTCTTTTGGCAACTCGGCCGATGCCTTGGCTTTCTGGTATGCATCCAGCAATATATCTTCCTGTCCGGTTTCTTTAAGTAAGCTTACTGCAGCCTCAAACGCCACAAACTCACCCATACGAGACATATCGATACCATAACAGTCCGGATAACGTATTTGCGGGGCCGAAGAAACTACGATTATCTTTTTAGGACCCAAACGGTCTAAAATTTTAAGAATACTTTGCTTAAGCGTTGTACCACGTACAATGGAGTCATCAAGTACCACCAGAGTATCGGCACCTTTGTTAATAAGGCCATAAGTGGTATCATAAACATGAGCTACCATCTCGCTGCGGTCAGCATCCTGTGTGATAAAGGTACGTAGCTTAACGTCTTTAATAGCAATTTTTTCAACACGAGGAGCAAGGCTCAGTACTTCGCTTAACTCTTCGTCGCTTATCTTATCCTCGCGATTAAGGAGGCGGTCGCGCTGGTATTGTTTAACGTATTTATTTACCCCTTCAACCATGCCATAAAAAGCAATTTCGGCAGTGTTAGGGATGTACGAGAATACAGTGTTTTTCACATCATTGCCTACTGCTTCCAAAATTTGAGGACATAGTAAACGGCCTAAATGCTTACGTTCACGGTATATGGAGGCATCGCTGCCACGTGAGAAGTAAATACGCTCAAACGAACATGATTTTTTCTCTTTTGGCTCGCTAAACTGCTCTTCGTTTACGCTTCCATCCTTTTTAACAATAAGCGCGTGACCAGGCTTAATCTCCTGAATTTGATCTAAGGGAATATTGAAAGCTGTTTGGATTGCCGGACGCTCAGAAGTAGCTACAACAATTTCATCATCGTAATAGTAAAACGCCGGACGTATGCCTGATGGATCGCGCATAATGAAAGCATCGCCATGACCTAAAATACCCGCGATGGTATAACCACCATCCCAGTTTTTGGCCGATTTACGGAGTATTTTTGCAACATCCATACTATCAGCAATCATTTTACTGATCTGGATATTGTCGTCATTACCCTCGCGCTTAAACTGATCAAACAAACCCTGCACCTCGCTATCAAGAAAGTGCCCTATTTTTTCCAAAACAGTTACAGTATCTGCCTTTTCTTTTGGATGCTGACCTAATTCGTACAATTGCTGCAGCAGCTCGTCAACATTAGTCATGTTGAAGTTACCGGCAATAACCAAATTACGTGTCATCCAGTTGTTTTGACGAAGAAACGGGTGGCAGTTTTCGATGCTGTTTTTACCGTGAGTACCGTAACGGAGGTGCCCTAAAAGCACTTCGCCGGTAAAGCTGATGTTTTCTTTCAGCCATTCAGCATCCTTCATTTTTTCAGGATACTCTTTCTCAACATCGGCAAATTTCTTTTGGATGTATTCAAAAATATCGGCCACTGCGTTACTGGCCATTGAACGGTGACGGCTAATGTACCGTTTACCAGGTTCAACGTTCAGTTTAATGGTTGCAACACCCGCGCCATCCTGGCCACGGTTATGTTGTTTTTCCATTAGCAGGTATAGCTTGTTTAAGCCATAAAGTGCCGTACCATATTTTTGCTGATAGTATGAGAGGGGTTTTCTCAGGCGGATAAAAGCAACACCGCATTCATGCTTGATCTGATCGCTCATGATTTGAAATGAAGCCACGAAGGTAACACTTTTTCTGAGTTGTTTTGCCGCCAAATGTCATTTAAAAGCATTAAAACAACGATACCGATGTTTAATTAACGACAGCTTAAACAATGGCAAAATGCTTACATGAGGTTTGACAGGAAGTGAGGAAATATACCTAACAGTAAAATTGCAACGCTGATGATTACAATCATAGAAAGCATGTTTTTAGACACTGCCGGGTGTTCACCAACATCGGCATCTGCTTTTTTAAGGAATAAGTATAGCGGTATTTTGATATAGTAAAACAATGAAACCACGGTGGTAACTGCACCAGTTATGAGTAAGGCCAAAAGCCATGGGTTTTGCGCATCCTGATATACCGCGTATACGGAAGAAAACACCAACAACTTACCACTGAAGCCTGCCGAAACAGGGATACCCGTAAGCGATATAAGCAGAATAACAAAACATACTGATGCTATGGGGTATTTAAAGCCAAGGCCTTTCAAATCGTCAAGCGTGTGTGCATTGTGAGCGTTTGCAAAGTAGCTAACCAGCGCAAGCACGCCTAAGTTAGCCAGCGCGTAAACGGCCAGATAGAAGTTTAAAGCATCAATACCCTGGCTGCTGAAGGTTACAATAGCCATGAGCGCAAAACCGCTATGACCTACGCTTGAATACGCCATCATGCGTTTAATGTTCTGCTGCCATACAGCAGCAAAGTTACCGGCAACCAGCGTAATAATGCCAACTATAGATAGTACCAGCCTGAAATCAAATCCACTATGAGAAGATGTAGAGATAAATGGCGTTAAAAATGTAATAAGCAACCCAAAACCGGCAACTTTGGGTAGGGTTGACAAGTATGCGGTTACTGGTGTGCTTGCTCCCTGGTAAACATCAGGCACCCAAAAATGAAGCGGAACTAATGACAATTTAAAGCCTATACCTGCCAGTATAAGCGCTATACTTAACATTACCATGCCGCTATCAGCTTGTTGCAACTGATCAAATAAGCGGGCATCAAATAGATTAATGGTTCCGGCAAAGCCATAAAATAACGAGATACCGTAAAGCATTACAGCCGAAGCTGCAAGGCCAAATAACACATACTTTAAGCCGGCTTCGGCGCTTAAACGATTACCGCCCCTGTATGCTACGAGCAGGTATGATGCCAGCGAAACCATCTCAACTGATATGAGCATGGTTAAAAGCGTGGCCGACATAACCATTAAATGCATACCCAAAACTGAGCCTGTTATAATGGTATACATATCGCCAAGCCCTTTTGGATGCGCTTTTAAATCATCATCCCATGGTATATAAAGCAATAACAAAAATGCAACCGAATCAATAATCATTCGCAACACAATATTATCATGATGCACTAAAAGATTACCGTTAAATAAGAGCTGCGTGCGGTTATCAAGCGTTAAATCAACACCTAAGTCGGCAGCCATTACGAGCAGCATGCCGGCACAAGCCAGCATGCGCCCTACGGCTCCAAAACTTTTACGATAAATTAAATCGGCCATCATTACTAACAGGAACAATATACCCAAAGCTATTTCGGGCCTGAACAGTGTTAAGCTGTCAAGTGTATCATTTAAACTGTTACTTATATATGGCAAATACTGCTGCATTTATTTACTACTGAACTATTACGTTTTGATTTTTAGGATATTTAACCTGGTACTTAAGCCTTAATTTTTTCTCATCAAGAGGCTTGAGATCAAATGCCCACGATGTTTTACCGGTTATGGCATCCACCTTTGCGCCTGATGCTTCCTGCGTTTCAACTTCAATGGCCGAGTTTTGTGCTACCGGAAGCTGATCTTCAACCAATAACTTTACTTGTTGCGCTTTACGGTTTTTAACGCTGATAAGCCAGTCGCGGGTTTCTTTCCTGTTTGATCCAAGCAGGCCTCCCCTGTCTTTTAAATCCTTTTGCAAGGTACGGGTTACAATAATATTTTTATCAGTTCCTAATGATAAGTTAAGCGTATCGGCAGTTGAGCTTGTATTTAGTAATGATTTACCGATGAATGTTCCTTCGAAAAACAGGTTAGCCTCACCCGATAAAAAGTTATACTGATTCCAATTTGTCAGCTTGGCGGTAAGGAAAACGTCAGTACTCAACTTAGGTGCTGTGTAATACTCATACTCCGCCGGAATGTTTAGCTGGTTAATTTCAACCAAATACTGCTTTCCATCACTTGGGATACTGTAAGGATTGGCTATTGTAAATTCAACATTGGTTTGATTTTCACTCTTTTGAACCACCAGCGGATTAGTAGAGATCGACGACGTTCCGCGAAGCATAAGCCCTGGTGTACGTGCGGCCAGGTTTTCCTTTTTGTATTGGTTATTTGAACGTCCGTAACCAATAACAACTACATCGTTTAAGTATTCGGTAGCTGGTTTCAACGATACATTGATAACCGGTAAGGTTACAAATCTTTCCACAACCTCATATCCAATATAAGAATACTCCAGATATTGGCCTCCCTGCGGTATTTGAATACTGTACCTGCCGTTGGCATCAGTAACTGCACCTATAGATGTACCTTTAACCTTTACAGTTACACCAGCTAACGCTTTGCCATCATCTACGCCTGTTATAACGCCGGTAACGTTGGTAATGCTCAAAGCCTGACCAGCATACACCATACCCAAATTAAGGTAATAAGGTTGTAACTCAGGCTTACTGCCGCTGGCTGTTGGGTTACCGGTTGAAAGCGTAAGTTTAATATTGCTCCAATCCTCGCCGCATTGCTGGCTAACGTTAGCCTTGTAAGCAACCGTAATTAGGCTATTGATGTTTTTAGCGCGGATATCATAAGTTGGAAACCAACTGGCATTTCGCGCCACATAAGTAAGCGTAAATACTGAGTTTAAAGCCGCCTTTGATGATATGGTGACTAATACATTACTTGTTGCACGAGTATTGCCTTTATTAACATCAGATATCTGCTTATTGTATTTCTGCATTTCGGCATCTAACTGCGCAATAGCATTATTTACTATTATCTCTTTTTTACGTATTTCGGTAAGTCGAGCCGTTTGAAAGTCAAGTGCCTGTTTTAGTTTAACAACATCCAGGTTGCTGTTTTGTCCGCTTACTACCTGGTTTTTTATGAGCATGTTCTCTTCTTCTTTATAGATAGCAAGCGTGCTGTTTTGCAGCTGTATTTTTTGCCGTAGCTGTGCCTGCTGCGCCAGTAATTCTTCTACACGCTTTTGTCTGGTTTGCTGGTTCAAAAAGTCGAGCTCGTGCTTTACCGAAAGGATAGTAAAATCACCGGCCGACTTCACTTGTATGCTCTGCACATCAATATCGGGCGATATACCTTCAAACCTTAAGGTTGATGTACCAGCGGCTACATTTACTGTTGCCGTGCGTGTTACCTGAGCACCGTTTAAAAACACGGTCACCTTTTGCACTTTGGTGGGCACCTTTTGATCGGCCCTGGCAGCAAAAACTAATACGAACAGAAAAATTGAAGTTAAAAATTGTTTAGACATGGTTTTGTTGCTTAAATAAATACATTTTGTGAGTTGTACCAACGCCATTTGAGGCGCTATACAACCACAGGATGCAGTAGCGTGCATTATTCCATAAAAGAATTTAAATGCAGGCAACATTTTTATTTAGGCTGTAAAAACTGTACTAAAGCAATAACCGAATCATTTATTTTACCAAACACCAGTGAGGGCATTACACCTAACATCAACGCAAAAACAGCCAATGGTAACAAGGCTATCTTTTCACGAAGTTTTAAACCGGTTAAGGCATCCTTCCATGCTTGTCCGCCTTTAAGGAGTTCTTTGCCAAAGAACATGCGTTGTAATGTCCATAAAAAGTAAGCAGCACTTAGCAATATACCTACAGCACCACAAACTGCCATCCACTTAGGAATAAATATAGATTTAAATGAACCAGCCAGCGTAAATGCCTCGGCAATAAATGCAGAGAAACCGGGTAAACCTAGTGAAGCAAAAAACGCAATCATTACGTAAGTTGTGTACTCTGGGTTAACGGTTGCTAAACCTCTGAAGTTGTATATATCACGGTCGTGTACACGATCATAAACCACGCCTACCAGGAAGAACAGCATAGCCGATAAAAAGCCGTGACTGATCATTTGCATCATGGCACCACTCATACCTTCAGGTGTTTGCGAGGCAATACCTAAAAGTACAAAACCCATGTGCGATACTGATGAATAGGCAATAAGGCGTTTCAAATCGCGTTGGGCCAGGGCATTAAGCGCACCATATAAAATAGATACAACACCAAGTAAGCCTACCCAAAACGAACTCTGCACAGCAACCTCGGGGAAGATGCCCATACAAATACGAATGATGCCGTAACCACCTATTTTAAGTAACACACCTGCTAATATGATTGATACAGGCGTTGGTGCCTCCACGTGCGCATCAGGCAACCAGGTATGCAACGGAACCACAGGTACCTTAATAGCAAAGGCAATGAAGAGTACAGCAAAGCCTACTACCCTTGCAGGTATCCCCAGCAGCGTTGCATTGCCAGCCAGTGCAAATACCGAACCCGACTGATAATTTGCGGGGTTCATCATGTGAATAATGTTGAAAGTATGGTTACCTGTTTGCGGGTCTGTTACTGACAGGTAAAGCCCCACCATAATCAGCAGCATAAACACTGAACCGAAAAGTGTATAAAGGAAAAATTTTATAGCTGCATACTCGCGCCTTACACCGCCCCACATGCCAATCAAAAAGTACAGCGGCAGCAGCATCAGCTCGTAAAATAAATAGAACAGGAAGAAGTCGAGCGCACAGAATACACCTGCTACGGCCATATCCAGCATCAGGAAAAGCACAAAAAAGCCTTTTAAGTTGTCCTTTATCTCCCATGATGCAAGCACTGCAATTACCATCACCACGGCACTCATCACCAATAGCAGTATTGATATGCCATCAACTCCAACAAAGTAATCAATTTGCATGCGGCCTGCGTTACCCAGGTTAATACCAATCCACTCGGTTTTTTGCACAAACTGGTACTGGCTCTCGTTACTTATACCCGCATGTGCTGCCCCTGTTTGAAAGTTAGCATACAGGTATACGCTTAAAGCAAGCTGCACCAGCGTAGCAAAAAGAGTGATATACTTGAAGCTTTGCCGCATTGACGATGGTAAGGCCAGTATGAGCAAGCCAAATAGCGCGGGGATGAATATAAACAGCGTAAGTACGTTCATCAGGTTCAGATCAATAATTTAAATATAAACACGGCTAAAATAATTGCCAGCATACTAAACAGGTAGTATTGCACCTTTCCACCCTGAAACGAGCGAAAGAAGCTACCTACACCTTTAACTAACAAGGCCACACTATGTAAAAAGCCATCAACAAGGTAACGGTCTGTCCAGGCGCTAAGGGATGATAAAGCTGCGGTAATGCGCTGTAGCAAATTGATGAATCCATCAATAACCTTGCGGTCTAACATAAAAAGTGAACGACCAAAGCCAAGTACGGTATTGACTATCACGTTGCGGTAAAAAGCATCAATGTACCACTGGTTATATGATAGCTTGAAAAAGAAGTTTTTTTGCCCGAATACCAGCTTGCGTTGCTGTATGTACACTGCGTAAGCCCAATACATTACAAAAACGCAAAGCAAGTTAACGCCTATTGGTATTATGGTATGGTAATTATTTTGACGCGCCATGTGCTGCGACGGTGAAAAACCTTCAAAAAGCCATGCATGCTCGTACAAAAACGGATTTAATGAAAATAATGGAAACAGGCTGCACAGTGACAAAAGGATCAGCGGCGCTTTGAAATTCCAGCTGCCATCACTAATGTGCAAGTGCACGTTGGGCAATATTTCTTTAATTTTAAACTCACCGAAGAATACCTTAAACATTAAACGTGCTACATAAAATGCCGTAATTCCGCTGGTGAGCAAAATGGTTATGGGTATAATTTTATAAGCCAAACTGCGGTTTTCGGCCCATTCAAAAGCTTGTATTAAAATACCGTCTTTAGATAGGTAGCCGGATGTTAAGGGGATACCTACAAGCGCTAAGCAACCCACTAATGTTGCAATAAAAGTAACCGGCATTTTTTTGCGAAGGCCACCCATGTACAAAATATTCTGAGGGTCGATATCAAGGGCGTGCTCATCTTTTATATGCTGCACTTCATGAATTATCACACCTGCACACAGAAACAACAAACATTTAAAGAACGCGTGCGTAGCTAAATGGAATAACGAAGAAGCGTAGGCTCCTACCCCCATTGCCATAATCATATAGCCTAACTGCGATATGGTAGAATAAGCCAGAATACGTTTTAAATCGTTTTGGGTAAGTGCTATTGTTGCCGCCATAAAAGCCGTAAAGCACCCTACTATTGCTAAAATATCAAGCTCGGTATTATTGAACATAGGGTACACCCTGCCCAGCAAGAATACGCCTGCTGCAACCATGGTTGCAGCGTGTATTAAGGCCGATACGGAGGTTGGCCCTTCCATAGCATCTGGCAGCCAGGTATGTAATGGAAACTGGGCTGATTTTGCTGCAACTGCAAGCAGGATTCCAATAAAGGCAACATATTGCCACACTGCAGGCAATTCACCAGCAGGTGCCGTCCAAAGGCCATTTTGTATTGCAGATTTGATGACTAAGCCATGCTCACCAAATAGCTGAATTAAATCAAAAGTGTGGTATTGTGTAAACAAGATAATAATGGCCGATAAAAGACCGATATCACCTATGCGGTTAATGATGAATGCCTTTTTATTTGCTTGAACAGCGTTGTCTTTAGTGAACCAAAAACCTATGAGCAGGTAAGATGAAAAGCCTACCAGTTCCCAAAAGGCGTACAGCATGATCACGCTATCAACCACCACCAGCGCAAGCATACTGAAACAAAACAAACTTAAATAAGTGAAGTAGCGCTTTTGCTCGGCAGCCTTGATGTAGGCTGTTGAATAGATATGCACCGGTAAAGCAATTACCGTAACCAGCAATAACATAAACACCGAAAGGTTATTGAGCAGCATACCAACATAGACCGGCGTTTGCCCTATGGTAAACCATAAATACTGCTGATGCAATTGCTTGAAGTTCCAAACACGGCTAAAAACCACTATTGATAAAGATACCGCTGCTACAATAGCCAGCACCGATATCCACCCAGAAACCTTGCCGCTTTTAGCAGGCAGCAAACGGTTAATAAACGCTGCTACCAATGGCAGTAAAACTGCTGCAAGGGCAAAGTTTATGGTTTGTACATCAATATTTGAGAGCGCGTGATTCAAGGTTATGGAATGGTTGTGATTTTTACCGAGCCTTTGTTATTGCGTTTCGGTTTTTCAAAGTCAACTTTGTGGATAGCATCGGCCTTAAGTAATATAACCTCATTAGGCACTATGCGGGTAGTGTCATTTACTACTTTTCCGTTTATTGAAAAAGTAAGATTCTTGTCTGCAGGATTATCCTTCACGTAACTTCTGTATTTTGAAGAAAACTTCCCTAGCTTATCCTGCGCTGTTTTAATAGTGAACGGTTTAGTGTTAACCAACACCACACCATTTACCCCGCGTGAACCATAGATTGCCGTAGCAGATGCATCTTTCAACACGTTAATAGATTCAATATCTTTTGGGTTAATGGCTGATAATGCGTCGTTGGTAGTACCTTCTAACACCTTACCATCAACCACATACAAAGGTTGATTGGATAGCGTAGTTTGAGCCTGTGTTTTTAAGCCAAACGCCACCGTTAGTACGAACAAGTAAAATATTGCTTTTTTCATCAGTCTTTCAATTCGTTGATTCTGCCCGGATCAATAGTTTTATAACGCCTGTAAACATTAAGCACAATGGCCAAAGCTACAGCCGTTGCTGCTGCGGCTAGTACAATGGCAAAAAGAGCAAAGGTTTGTCCGCTGCTGTTTAATTTGTCGAACCGGCCAAAAGCAACCAGATTTAAAATTGCAGCATTTAACATCAACTCAACCCCTATTAATATTTGCACTGCATTTTGCTTGGCCAGTATTACATACAAGCCAATGCAGAACAATGCTCCACTTAAAACAAGATAATGCGTTAGGGTGATCATGCAGCCTCGCCCTCCTTGCGTGACAAATGTGCCGCTCCAACCAAGGCCATCAACAATAATATTGATATAGCCTCAAACGGCAAAAGGTAGTTGGTCATGAGATTTACGCCAATGCCGTTTACTGTTACATCGGTTACGGTAATAACATTTTTTTGAGCTATTGATTGGCTTATCCAACTGGCATTATCAATATTCGCCTTTAAAAAAACGTTCACTAACACTATAAAAAACAACACTGCCAGCATTAATGCGGGTAACTTGTTAATGGCTATTAAACGATTAGTTTGCTGCTGTAACCCCGAAAGCAACTCGCGGCCCGAAAGCATAAACGCAAAAAGAATAAGTACCAAAATACCGCCTACGTACACCACAACTTGGGTAATAGCCACAAAATCGGCAAGGCAAAGTACGTATAGGCCTGCCAACGCAAACAAGGTAACAAAGAACATGAATACCGAACGCACTAAATTTTTACTTGCTGCAACGTATAAAGCCGAGCCTAATGCGATTGCTGCCATAAGGTAAAACATAACCGTTATCAAAGTCATGCTCCTCCCTCCTTTGCTTTGAGTGCAGCTTGTTTGGCAGCCAGCTTGGCCGCCTGTTGTTGCTCATACTCCTGCTTTTTCTCCTGCACAAGCTCGGGGCTCATATCTGAAAAACTGTAAGTTAAATCGCCAAGCTGGTAAACGCTCCTGTCATATTGATTGGTCATGGTAATACACTCCGTTGGACACACTACCGTGCACAGGCCGCAGTATAAACATTTAGCCATGTCAATATCAAAGGTCTCGGCATAAAGCATTTTCTTTGAACCGTCAGACGTTTGACCGTAGGCTGACGTTGCCTTGATTGATTTAATGTCAATACAATCAACCGGGCATATTTTGGCGCACAAATCACACACAATACAGTCGTCAATTTCAACATCCAACTGGTAGCGCCCTACCTCCGGGATTGGTAATTGTTGCTTAGGATACTGTATGGTATTGGTTTTATTTTCTAACTCGGCAAAATAATTCTTTGCTTTTACAGGCGTCATAGACCTTTTGCCTTTACCCGCCACAATATGACGCAGGGTAAGCGTTAAGCCTTGCCAGGCAGTTATAAAAGCGTTATATGTATTTTTTAACAACACGTTTTCTTATCACCTTCCGAATTTGCGGAACTCAATAAACAATTTACAAATACCTATCTTTTCACATCATGACTTCTGCACTTACATTACCCATAAGCGCCATAAGCCCGATATAACCATACATAAAAAGCCAAGCGGTGTAAGTACTTTCCAGCACAGGTTCATCAACTGATCAACCCTCAAGCGCGGGAGCGTCCAACGTATCCACATTTGAACGCCAACCAGCGCAAGGCTTTTTATCAGTGTCCATAGTATGCCCCAAACAATACCGGTGGTCCAGTCGGCCAGTTTTACTGCACCAATATTTGGCAGCGGAGTGTTCCATGCACCTAAAAAGAGTACAACGGCAACCATCGATACCATAAACATCATGGAGTACTCGGCTAAAAACACCAACGCAAAACGTACGCCGGTATACTCGGTATGAAAACCTGCTACCAGTTCTGATTCTGCCTCGGGTATGTCAAACGGTGCCCTGTTGCTTTCTGCCAGCGATGCGATGAAGTAAATAACAAACGCAATTATAAGATGCGGTGCTTTAAATACATTCCAGCTTAACAAGCCACCTGTATGGGTAACATCCCACAAACCTAAAAACTTCACTTTCTCTGAAGATAGTATTCCCTGCTGTAAAGATATCTGCTGCAAATCGAGCGTTTGACTGATCATTACCACGGCTATAATTGCAAAACCTGCGGGTATTTCATATGATATGATTTGTGCCGCTGAACGCATAGCACCTAGAATAGAGTACTTATTATTAGAACCCCAACCTGCCATCAAAATGCCTAGTGTTTCAATAGAGACAATGGCAAACACGTAATATAACCCGATATTTACTTTTGATGGAACTACCTCGGGCGCCCATGGCAATGCAGCAAAGCCAAGGTATACCGATATAAAAATTATCATTGGGGCCAGCGCAAACAAAACTTTATCAGCCGCAGCAGGAGTTATCAGTTCCTTTTGCAACATTTTAAGAATATCAGCCAGGGTTTGCAACGAACCAAATTTGCCTGTTTCGGTTGGCCCAAGCCTGTCTTGTATAAAGGCTGATAGCTTACGCTCGGCATATACACCAAATAGTGCAAATGCTGCTGCAAAAGCAAAAAGCCCAACGGCTACAACAATATTAAGTACATATGAATTCAAAGCAAGTTATTTGCAATTAGGCTGCAAACTTAGCTATTTATATGCAGATGATGAGGCACTATTTGGAATTATTCTATTGTACTGGTAGAGTATGAATTTATGATTACAGATGATGGCCATCAACACTGCATCCCGACTGTTTACAACAAGTTTGATATATACTAATTGTCGCTTGTTAACGACGTATATTCAGATTTTACCGGTGACGAAAAAAACACGGAGGCATGCTCGTCGAAATCAGTGGTATCGTCACTAGTTGTAAAAAAACGGCGGGTGCAAGTTTGGGTAACATTCTCTTCGATGTCAGTATGCCTTTTCAAATAATCGGCAAGGCTATCGGCCACTATTTGCCCCTGAGATACCACTTTTATTAGTGGTGGTAAATGCCCTTCAATTTTGCTTTGCAATAAAGGATAATGTGTACACGCTAATAGTATGGTGTCAATCTCGGCCGATTTTGCCAACACCTCATCAATGTAAAGTTTTACATAATAGTCGGCCCCCGCCTTATTGTACTCACCACTCTCAATTATTGGCACCCATAATGGGCAGGCCTGCTGATGTACTTCAACATCCGGAAAAAATTTTTTAATCTCGAGGAGATATGACTCTGATTGAATAGTACCGGTGGTGCCTAAAACGCCTATTTGTTTGCTTTTACTGTAATCACCTATTACTTCGGCAGTGGGCCTAATAACGCCTAATACCTTTTTGTCAACATAGTTAGCAAGCATGTCTTTTTGCTGAATGGTGCGTAATGCTTTTGCTGATGCCGTGTTACAGGCCAGTATAACCAACGGGCACCCCTGCTTAAACAACCACTGAACACACTCCCAGGTATATTGATGGATGGTGTTAAAAGATCGGTTACCATAAGGAGCGCGACTGTTGTCGCCCAGGTATAGGTAATCATACTGCGGCAGCTTTTCAATAATAGAACGCAATACGGTTAAACCTCCTATTCCTGAATCAAATACCCCAATGGGCCTTGTAACTTGCATAGCACAAAAATAAAAAAGGCGAGGGTAATACCCTCGCCTCTATACTTTAAGTTTACAGTTGTATTATTTAATACCTAATTTAACTTTAACTGCCGGCATAAGGTCATCTCCCGCAGGCGATACAATTAAACCAGTAGTGGTTGAATCAAGTACATAAGTGTAACCTTTTTCTTTAGCAACAGCGTTAATTGCTGTTTTAACTTTATCGCTCAAAGGTTTGAATAACTCAGAGCTTTTAGCTTGTACTTGTTGCTCAGCATTTCTGTTATAATCCTGAATGCGTTTTTGCATATCCTGTAATTCAGATTCAGCAGCTGTACGGGCAGCATCAGTCATGCTTTGTCTGCCTTTTTCGTAAGCTTCACCTTTTTTCTGAAACTCAGCCTGCATGCTTTGCGACTGATCAATAAAAGTTTTTTGATAGGTCTGCAATTGAGTTTGGATTGGTTTTAAGTCGGGCATTGCTTCAATTACGCCGTTAAAATCAATATAACCAATCTTAGTCTGTGCTTTAGCAAAACCCGCCGTCGCTAACATAAATACTGCAACTAAAGCAACTTTAAATAAATTTTTCATTTCTCTTGTATTGTTCTGTGTTTAATCGTGTGCTATTTTAATCAAATTAACTTTATCTCGCAAATGCTCCAGGTTTTAAACCTAAACGGGTAACAACGGCGTCGCTTTTATTATACCGCGGATTAGCGTACAACATCATTACCTCACTGTTTTTGTCAAAAATCATATCCAGGTTCTCACCCTCAGCAACTGCTTGTACAGCTTTAGACACCCTTTCTTGAATTGGTTTAACCAGTGAACTGCTACGTTGTGATAATTCTCCGTCAGGACCAAATTTTGAGCGTTGAAAATCCTTTGCAGCTTTCTCTTTGTCTACAATTTCTGCCTCACGGCGTTTCTTCATTTCAGGTGTCATTAAAACCTGATCGGCCTGATAGGCTTTATACAACCTGTCTATTTCCTGAAATCTTGAATCAACCTGCTTTTGAAACTGGTCAGACAGTGCTGCCAATTGCTTTTGCGATGAAGCGTATTCAGGTATATGTTTCAGTATATAATCGGAATCAACATAGGCAAAACGTTGTGCCCATGATGCAGAAACACTGATTAACGCAATTACTATAGTTAATATTATCTTTTTCATCTTTCTGTTAATTAAATCCACCGTTTAAGCTTTGCGCGATAGAGAAGTGGAACTGGCCTTTGTTTGCATCACGAATGCCCGGGATTTTATCAAACCCGTAACCGTAATCAAGCCCAAGTAAGCCAAATATAGGAAGAAATATTCTTGCACCAACCCCTACCGAACGTCGGATATTAAACGGATTATAATCGCGGAAATTGTTCCATGTATTACCACCTTCGGCAAATGTTAATAAAAATATTGTGGCCGACTGACTTGCAATAACAGGGTAACGCATTTCAAGGGTAAACTTGTTATAAATTGGGCTACCAGGGTTAGTATCGGCGCTGTAGTTACTACCAACCGGTACTAATGAAAAGTTTTGATAACCACGTAAACCAACAATCTCGCTACCTTGAAGGAATTGGTAGGTTGCCATACCATCACCACCTAATTTAAAGCGCTCAAACGGCGATTGACCAACCAGCTTGTTGTAAGAACCCAGGAAGCCGAAACGGGTTTGGGTCATTAACACCAATTTACCGGTAATTTTAGTGAACCACTGTGCATCAAATTTCCATTTGTGGTACTCTACAAAACGGTAACGCTCCTCGGGTGGGGCAATACGGTAGTTTGTATTGTTGAACAATGAATATGGCGGAGTTACCTGCAATGTAAAGCGTATGTTTGAACCACTGGTTGGATAAATAGGCGCATCAATTGAGTTGCGGCTAAGCTCCTGCGTTAACTTGATGTTGTACGAGGTACCGGTTTGGAACAGGTAGCCCGAAAATCTGTCAAGCGTATAGTGGTCAAAGTTTAACGAGTAGTTTAACTGGAAGTAGTTATCAGGCCAGTTTAAACGCTTACCCAAGGTTACACCCAAACCGTTAATGCGGAGGAAGTTGTAGCGTGGGTCAGACTTTGGATAGAATTGACCGGTTGAACTTAACTGCGTGTAAGCTGATAAACTGAAGTAAATAGGTTTTTTACCACCTAACCACGGCTCAGAAAATGTGAACGAAAAGTTTTGATAGTTACGACCGTTGGCCTGACCACGCAAGCTCAACTTTTGACCGTCGCCTTTTGGAAGCGGTTTGTAAGCTTTACCGTTAAACAGGTTTCGCAATGAGAAGTTGTTGAACGTTAAACCTAACGTACCTACCAACTGGCCACCACCAAAACCACCCGAAAGCTCAATTTGGTCAGACGGCTTTTCAACTACGTTGTATAAAATATCAACCGTACCATCTTGCGGGTTGATGTTGGTTGGTTTAGGATCAATTTTAGTTTCATCAAAATTACCTAACTGGGTAATTTGACGCGTACTGCGCACAATAAGTGCCTTCGAGAACTTTTGACCAGGTTTAGTTGCAAGCTCACGTATTACAACCCTGTCATTGGTAACATCATTACCTTTAACCATTACGCGGTTAATAGTATACTGAGCACCTTCGTATATACGAATGTTAAGGTCAATAGTATCATTATAAATACGTGTTTGTACCGGCTCGGAGTTGAATGTTAAAAATCCGTCGTCAAGGTATAATGAGTTTACATCATTACCATCAGGCGTACCACCGTTAAGGCGTTTGCTTAACTCTTCCTCACTAAATACATCACCTTTTTTAATACGTAATATTTTGTTCAGTACGGTTTCAGAGTAGCGGGCATTACCTGTCCATGTAACATTACCAAAGTAGTATTTGTGGCCCTCATAAACTTTAAGCTTTACGTTTACGGTATTGTCATCATGTTTCCAAACCGAATCGCTCAAAATTTCAGCATCACGGTAGCCTTTGGCCTGCATTTTTTCAATCAGGGCCTGCTTATCTTCTTCGTACTGGTCTTGCTTAAATTTTTTTGAACCAAATATGTTATAAAACTTACGCTCGCGGGTTTTAGGTAAAAACTTTTTCAGCTTGGCATCACTGAAAGCTTCGTTACCTTCAAAAATAACTTCGTTGATTTTTACCTTTTGCTTTTTATCAATAGCAACGTTCAGTATAACACTGTTTGAATCGGCCGGGTCGCGCAGTTGTTTAATGTCAACTGTGGTATTCAGATAGCCTTTCTCATTAAAATGCTTTTTAATAATTGCCGTTGTGGTATTAAGCAGGTTTTCGTTTACAATTTTCCCGGTTTTATCATTCAGCTTCTTTTGCACATCTTCAATTTCACCTTTACGTATACCTGTCATGCGCAAACGTGACAAACGCGGGCGCTCTGTAACACTCAATTCAAGGTAAACCGTATCAAGGTTAATTTTGGTAATGTATAATTGAACGTCATCAAACAAACCCTGGCTCCACATGTTCTTCAGGATGTTAGCAGATGCTTCACCCGGAAGATTAATGCGGTCGCCTTTGTTGATTTTGGCAATTTGAATAAGCACATCTTTGTCGAGGTTTTTGGTACCCGACACGGTGATATTACCTATAATATAATCTTTAGGGTTGAGGTAGCTCAAGCTATCAGTAGAAACAGCCGACCGGTTTAAACGGTTACCGCCACCAAATTGTGCCATGGCTGCCGAACTGATAAGGGAAAAGAGAATTGCAAAAAAGAATTTATTCATCCGAATATTTTGTGCCGCTAAAGTAATTTAAACGTTTGTTAAAATTTGTTAAAAGAAAAATTAGTTAACCTGTTCACTGGTTTTTCCAAAGCGGCGTTCGCGTTTTTGATAATCTAAAATAGCTTCAAACAGGTCATCGCGCCTGAAATCGGGCCAAAGTTTATGAGTGAAATATAACTCTGCATAAGCAATTTGCCAAAGCAGGTAATTGCTTATTCTAAACTCCCCGCTTGTTCTGATAAGCAGTTCAGGATCGGGCAGGTTGTGTGTATATAAATGTTGCGAAAATACTTCCTCAGTTACATCTTCGGGCTTTAACAAGCCCTGCTGTACTTTAGCTGCAATTTTTTGGACTGCCTGCACCATCTCCCTGCGCGAACCGTAACTTAAAGCCAGAGTAAGTACAAGCCCGGTATTACCTTTGGTTTTTTCAATGGCACCCATCAATTCACGGTGACATTTACCCGGCAGCATTTCTAAATCGCCTATAGCATTTAACCTTACGTTATTTTGCATCAGCTTTTTTATTTCCTTGTTGATGGTGCTCACCAGCAACTCCATAATAGCTGTAACTTCCAAACTCGGGCGATTCCAGTTTTCGGCCGAAAAGGTATATAGCGTTAAATACTTTACACCAATTTCGCCGGCGCCCTCAACTACATCGCGTACAGATACAACTCCGTTATGATGACCGAATACACGCAGTTTGCCTTTTCCTTTAGCCCAACGGCCATTACCATCCATAATAATGGCTACATGCTCAGGAAGCCGCGTTATATCAATCTGATCTTTAAAACCCATAATGTTGTTGCTTACAGCCCATTAAAAAAACGTACATGGCCTAACTTAAAACCGCAACCTTATCACTCATCTGTTCATCTGGGTTTTAACCGTTGTACACAATTAATGAGGTTTTTGACAAGTGCATACCTTGCCAAATCTCAAAATTTTCAGGGTACAAAGGTAAAACTATACTTTGATTTTTTTATTATTCAATTTGCAAAAAGATAACGTATTTCAATTGGTTTGCAGCGGCTTAAAGCGCACAAAAAAACCGCAGAAGCTTTAATTGCCTTGCGGTTTTGTAAAATGACTACCCTATATCTTTAATAAATTGACTGCTGCTTGAGCATGTCCACATCTTTATCGTCAATATCAACAATAGCGTATTGCTTGTTTTGTGTAATGTTTAACTCATCAAGCGCATCAATAAGATTACCGTATTTTGAATGGTTGCTTGGTTTGAGAATAACAAGCATAGGTTTACCAGTTTGTTGTTTGATAAGTTGCTGCTTGCTTAAAAGTGCTTTTCGAAGCCCTTCCCTGCCATAATCTATTACTTCCACGTTTGTATTACCAGGCAAGCCACGGTAAAGCAAAACCTTATTATCGGCCCCAAGGCAAAGCGTTACCGTTCGGCTTTGAGCTACAGCTTGGTTTTCAGCATCAACAGGCATGGCTAAATCCATTGCCTTTGGCTTTGACAGTGTAGTAGTCAACATAAAGAAAGTCACCAGCAAAAAAGCCAAATCTACCATAGCGGTAAGGTCAACGCGCAGGCTTTGAGGTTTGCGCAGCGGTTTTTTGCCATCATTTTTTGCGGGAGATGCATTTAGCTCGGCCATATTGTTACGTTTTAAGGTTAAATAATTGGTTTACAATACTTACAACGGCTTATTGAACACTTTTGTTGCAGTAAATTCTACCTATTTTATAGATAATATTATCAGAATGCGCTAATTTAATCTTGGGGCAATTTTATAACATTGCAGATAACAAAAGCCATCAACGTCTACTCCTTTTTATCCGTGAAACTTCTTTTCCACCGCAGTTTTCCGGTACAGTCTCCTGCTTAAGCAGGCTTTTGAAAACGAAGAGCGCCGGCATGTTTATGCCGGCGCTCTTTAAAATACAGCTAAAAAATTCAGATGGTATCTTTACATCAGATCATCACCAAATTAAATCTTTCTGCGTTTCTTTTCTTTAATTATCAGGCTGAGTTCACGGCTCATTTGTCCGGCAATGGCTGTATTTTCGTTAGCGCGTCTGAACAGGTATGGCATCACGGCTTTTACCGGTCCGTAAGGCACGTATTTCACCACGTTGTAACCTGCATTAGCTAAATTAAAGCTTAGGTTATCGCTCATGCCCAGCAATTGCGAAAAATATACATGCGGATGGTTATGAGGTATACGCAGCTGGTTTAATAAATCGGCAAGCAGGCGGCAGCTATCTTCGTTATGCGTACCTGCAACCAGCGCAATGCGGTCAACATGTTCAACACAAAAACGCAAACTATCATTGTAATCCCGGTCGGCGGAGGCTTTGTCGGGCTGTATGGGTGATGGATAGCCCATTTCAGCAGCACGTTTACGCTCCTTCTCCATATAAGCGCCGCGTACCAGTTTTACGCCCAAATAGAAACCTTCGGTACGGGCAATGTCAAAGTCAACCTTTAATGATGCCAGCTTGTCGTGACGGTAAATTTGATACGTATTAAAAATAATGGCCCTGTCGCGGTTGTAACGGCGCATCATACTCATGGCCAAACGGTCAATGGTCAATTGTATCCAGGTTTCTTCGGCATCTATCATTACCGGTATGCCTGCCTGGTAAGCCTTGTTACATATGGCCTGAACGCGTGCTTGTACTTTTTGCCACTCCAGCTCTTCAGCTTCTGTCAGTTTTGTTCCGGCATCAAGCTTTTCTAATAAGCCAAACCGCCCTACCCCTGTTACCTTAAATACAGTGATGGGAATTGCCGGGTCGCCGGTGGCACGCTCAATAGTACCGATGATTTCATCGCGGGTATCATCAAATACTTTTTCGTCTTCTTCACCCTCTACGGAGTAATCGAGTATGGTGCCAACGCCGCCTTTGTACAAATTTTTAATGGTAGCATCACATTCTGCAATGGTTTCGCCCCCGCAAAACTGCTTAAATATGGTAGCCTTAATAATTCCTTTTATGGGCAAACCTATGCCCATGGCAAAATTGGTAATACCCGGACCTATCTTTACTAAAAAATTATTGTTGATGGCTTTAAACAACCAGTACGCGCGGTTCAAATCGGCGTTAGATGCATGTTTAAAAGCTATTTCGGTATTTTCGAATGATAAATTTCCCTTAACGGGTGGAACAGAATCTTGTTGGTCAAACATCGCACAAAATTAGAAAATCAAACTGATAACTCATTTTTTGATGTAATAGTTTATTTTTGCCGCACCATGATTGAATTTAAACTTGACGGTGACTTTATTCCTCTGATACAGTTGCTTAAGGCAACCGGACTGGTTTACACCGGTGGTGAAGCACAAATTGTAGTAACCGAAGGTGAAGTTAAGTATAATGGACAGGTTGACTACCGTAAACGCCTAAAGGTAAAACGTGGCGATGTAGTTGAATTCAGGTCGCAAAAAATTGTGGTGATTTAGTTTATGGATACGATTAAAAGTATTGATTACCCGGTTTTTTTTAACGATACCCTTACCCAACTGGTTAATCTGATTGAAAAAGGCAATTACTCCCGCTTTTTTATATTGACTGATGAGCATACCGGCGAACATTGTTTACCGTTACTGCAAAGCCACCTAGAACACCTGAACGATAAATACGATGTAATTGAGGTTAGCGCCGGTGAGGAAAGCAAGAATATTGATTTTTGTTCGGGCATTTGGAAGATGCTGATTGATTTTGGCGCCGACCGCCACAGCCTCATGATTAACTTGGGCGGCGGTGTAATTGGTGATATGGGCGGCTTTGCGGCCAGCACCTACAAACGCGGAATTGACTTTGTGCAGGTGCCTACTACATTGTTATCACAGGTTGATGCCTCGGTTGGTGGCAAAACCGGTATCGACTTTGATAACCTTAAAAACATTATAGGCACCTTTACCCAGCCTAAGGCTGTGTTTATAGAACCTACGTTTTTACAAACCCTGCCACAACGCCAAATACTTTCAGGATATGCCGAAATGTTAAAGCACGGCCTTATACAGGATGCTGTATATTGGAACCAGTTAAAGGAACAAGGTATCAGCAACGGCGCTCCTGCTCCTGAATTGATTCACCGTTCGGTTGCGATAAAAAACAACGTTGTTGTAAATGATCCGTTTGAAAAAGGCTTTCGCAAGTGCCTGAATTTTGGACATACCGTTGGCCACGCTGTTGAAACTTACTCGTTGCAAAACGACGACGGCAAACACATAACCCATGGCGAAGCTGTAGCTATAGGTATGATTTGCGAGGCATGGCTATCACATAAAAAGGCAGGACTAAGCGCTGAAGAATTGAGTGAGATTGCTACAGTGCTTAACAACCTCTATCCAAAGTATGATCTTGATGAATCGTGCTACACGCTGCTGCACAGCTTAATGAAAACCGATAAAAAAAATCAGAATGGTTTTGTTAACTGTACCTTACTTAACAAAATAGGTGAGTGCAGTATAGATCATATTTGTACCGAAGAAGAACTTTGCGATAGCCTGCGTTATTACGCTACGCTGTAAAGCTTTCAATCAACTTCAAATTGTCATCTTTAACGTTGGCTAAATATCTTAATTACATTATGGCAATACCGCCTGTATTAAGACTTAGCAGTTGTTAGGGATGACAATTTTTGTTTACAGCTGTCCGTTTTTAATTTGGCTAAGACATGATCTTATTTGATAGAATGACCAAGCTTTTGGCCTATTGTAAAACTTGTTTATAGAATTACATTTTGAACAATGTAATTTAGGTTCTTCTGCATACAACTATGAAACTGCATATTAAAAACATGGTTTGCCGGCGCTGTATAACGGCCGTTGAAAATGAGTTGAGCAAAGAGGGGTACCACATTCATCAAATTGAATTAGGCGAAGTAACGGTTGCCGAAGATCTTAACAATAGTCAACTTGATAAGCTGAATACCAGCCTTAAACACTTAGGATTTGAACTGATAGACGACCGTAAAAGCCGTTTGGTAGAAAAAATCAAGAATATTATTATAGACCTCGTTCATCATAATGAACAAAACCTAGCTATAAATTTATCTGCCTACCTGGCTCATCAGCTGCACTACGAGTATAATTATTTAAGTAATTTATTTTCGGAAACCGAGGGTACTACTGTTGAGAAGTACTATATAAGCCAGAAGATTGAAAAGGTGAAGGAACTGCTTATTTACGATGAGCTTACTTTGAGCCAGATTGCCAATCGTATGGGCTACAGCAGCGTGGCCTATCTGTCAAGCCAGTTTAAAAAAGAAACAGGTTTAACGCCAAGTCACTTCAAAAACATAAAGGACAACAAACGCCGCAACATTGAAGAACTGTAAATTTTGAAAAGCATAGCCTTAATTGTATAAAGTTATGGCTACCCTAAGCTGTACCTTTGCTACATGAAACATACCTATAAAGTGACCGGCATGACCTGTGCCGGTTGTCAATATAAAGTACAGCACCTGCTTAGCCAGGTTCCACATGTAAATGAAGCTGTTGTAAACCTAGAAAGGGGCGATGTTACCGTTGAAATGGACGAACATGTAAACACAACTGTTTTGCAGGATGCCCTTAAAGAGTATCCAAAATATCAGCTTACGGATGTACCGGTCACGTCATCGACCCCTATTAGTATGAACATGGAGGCCGAAGACAAGCGCACCTGGTTTGAAACTTATAAACCCATTGTACTTATTTTCTTCTACATAATTATGGTATCGGTTATTGCCGGTTCAACCTTACTGGGTTTTGATGAGTTGGTGTTTATGCGCGTATTTATGGCGGGGTTTTTCCTGGTATTCTCTTTCTTTAAAATGCTTAACCTCGATGGCTTTGCCGACAGCTATGCCATGTATGATGTTATTGCCCGTAAGTTTAAGGCCTGGGGCTACATTTATGCTTTGCTCGAACTGGCTTTAGGTTTGGCCTACGCTACCAACTTTAATCCAGCCATAACTAACTTGGTAACCCTGGTAATAATGAGTGTAAGCATTGTTGGCGTGCTGCAAACCGTATTGAATAAAAAAGTGATAAAATGCGCCTGCTTAGGGGCTGTATTTAACCTGCCAATGAGTACCGTTACCATTATTGAGGATGGATTAATGATTGTGATGAGTGCAGTAATGTTGTGGATGATGTAACGGCGGTTGCTACTTACTTAAATCTCATATCGCTGTGCTACCGCATCCGGGCCGCGGTGGCTCTTAGTTCTTTTGATGATAAAAGAACCAAACTCAAGTGTAGTACAATATTCCTCGTCTCTCGAAATTACACGTAAGAGGAAACACTATGCGACATACCATTATTCCTTAATAATTTCCAGCGGACTGATTTTGCGCATGCGGTAACAGTTCATGGCGGTTTCGCCTAGTTGTGCAATAAGTTTATAATTGGCAATAGCACCTACGGCGGCTCCTATTACAGGTAACAATTGTGCCAGCTTGGCCAGGTCAATGTAGTCGCGGTACTCCTGTTGAAATATGCGCCAGTCAAACTCATCTGCATCGCCTGGCAAAGAGCCACTGTAGCCTTGCCAGCCAGCCATCAGCTCATACACTTCATTACGCCGCTGCTGGCTCGAAAATGCTAACTGAAAAATGTAGAGTATATATAAACGCTCTTTGTAATCCTTTACATCGTAGCCATACAGCGCTGCTATTTCAAACAGCAGTTTTAGTTTAATCCCAATCAATATCGGGAAATCAGCCATGCCCATTAAAAAGCCGCCTGCACCGGTAACCGCACCTTCTACGGTGGCAGTATTACGGTAAGTTTCTATTTTTTGCCTTACCAAAGACTCTCGTAACTGCAATGGTGTATCGAGTTCGGGAGATGTAGAGGTAGTATACTTAGCACCAAACAACACGGCTTTTATCATTTTTTCGATAGTGGTGGTAATGGCCGCGTGGACTTTATCAGGAATAAGGTCGTTTATTTTCGTTTGCACAGTTTTAGATACCTTATCGGTAAATGAAGGCTTTTTTTGCATACGGTGCTGCCAAAACTGAAGTTCGATGTGTGCCTGTTGTTCGTAGCTTGTCATGCAGGTTTGTTATTGTTTAGGCTAATATTAAGGTAATACATGTTGGTTACATGTTAATCAACCAAATTTCATTCCAACTGTAAAATAAGCAGTACAGTGTAATCGATATTAGTTTTACCTGAAGCAATAAGTTAATGAGTCTCTCCATTCAGAGATTGTAAATTATAGAATTTACAGAATTAAATTTTAGGAAATTAATTTTATAAAAGAGCGGTGGCCCGCCACAACACCCGGCCGGGAGCTGCCTGTGCGCGGGCAGGGATTGTTGTGGATAGGCGTTTTTGTTACTTTTGGGGCTATGCCAAAAGTAATAGCCCGAGCGGCAATGAGCGGTAGAAAAGCGACAAGCTAAACTACTCTACAGCTAACCAATACACACGTCCGCAAATACCTGCGCTAGAAAACTTTGAACAAGATTTCTCCTAACGTCGAAATGACAGTACGGTTTGATTTAAGCCTCTTATAACTTACTTCCTTTATTCCTTAACCAATGATCGGCAACAACCAACGCAGCCATAGCCTCCACAATAGGCACGGCACGTGGTACCACGCAAGGATCGTGGCGGCCTTTGCCTTGTATTTGGGCATTATTGCCTTCGGCGTCGATGGTGTTTTGGTTGGTCATGATGGTGGCAACGGGTTTAAAGGCAACCTTAAACTCAATAGGCATACCATTGCTGATGCCGCCCTGTATGCCACCCGAAAAGTTAGTAAGCGTTTTCACGCTGCCGTCCGATTCTTTTGCAAAAATATCGTTATGCTCTGACCCAAGCATTTCGCTGCCGGTAAAGCCCGAGCCGTATTCAAAACCATGTACAGCGTTAATGCTCAGCATGGCTTTTCCTAAATCGGCATGCAGCTTATCAAAAACCGGTTCGCCTAAGCCTACCGGGCAATTGGTAATGGTGCAACTTACCTTACCGCCAATGGTATCGCCTTGTTTGCGTATCTCGTCAATGCGGGCTATCATTTCTTCAGCAGTAGCCGGGTCGGCGCAACGTACTATGTTGGCTTCGCGAATGGTTTCAAACTCCTGTGCGTTGGTGATGCTGATGTTAGGTGCATCAATTTTGCCTACACTGCTTACGTGAGCCAACACTTCAATGCCCTGCGTTTTAAGCAATAGCTTGGCAATGGCACCTGCGGCAACACGTGCAGCGGTTTCGCGGGCCGATGAACGGCCTCCTCCCCGGTGATCGCGTATGCCGTACTTGGTAAAATAAGTATAATCGGCGTGCGAAGGCCGGAACACGTCCGTGTTGTGGCTGTAATCTTTACTACGCTGGTCTTCGTTAGGAATAAGCATAGCAATAGGCGTGCCCGTGGTTTTACCCTCAAACGTGCCTGAAAGGATCTGTACGGTATCAGCCTCTTTGCGCTGAGTGGTAATTTTAGATTGACCAGGTTTACGCTTATCTAACTCGGCTTGTATGTATTCAATATCAATGGGCAAACCAGCAGGGCAACCATCTACAATTACGCCAATGGCCACGCCATGCGATTCGCCAAACGTGGTTATTCTGAATAATTGTCCGAAAGAGTTGCCTGCCATGGTGTAAGGATATATATTATAAATTCAAGAATATAGATTAAGCAAATATGTGATTTTTGTCTGAATCAAAATTTTCAGAATGTGATAATTTTCAGAATTTCATGTCATGCTGAATTTATTTCAGCATCCCATATGCAAAATAGCCTATAATTTTATCTACCTATCCTGTGGGATGCCGAAACAAGTTCGGCATGACGGTAAGAATTTATAATGCTTGGGTTATCGGATTGATGTAATCGCGATACATTCCTTCACTCGTTCACTAACTCACACCTCACTCATCAAAGCGATATCGCATTTATAATATCAAACTGAGTAATGATTTCAATTCTGCCGCGCTCGTCTTCAACTAATACCGCTATATTCTCTTTGTTTATCAAGGTCGAAATTTTATCTATCGAGGTATTCAAATCCACAAAAGGGAACGGCGTAGTGGTAATGGTTTGCACCGGTTGTGATTTAAGTGATGGATTTTCGAGTAATGCATCCAGTATATCGCTTTCGGTAACCTTGCCAATAACCATACCTTTTTGAGTGACAGGTATTTGCGATATATTAAGGGATTTGATTACGTTGATAGCTTCCAAAACGGTCTTTTCACTATCAATAGTCACAATTTCGGGATTGTCTTTTTTTCTGATGATATCACGTGCGGTAAGTTTATCATCTTTTAGGAAACCGCGCTCGCGCAGCCAGTCTTCATTATACATTTTGCCCAGGTAGCGTGTACCATGGTCAGGGAAGATGATTACAACAACGTCGCCTTCTTTAAAACGGTCTTTCATTTGCAGGGTACCTGCAACGGCCGAACCTGTTGAGTTACCAGCAAAAATGCCTTCCTGCATAGCAATCTGGCGGGTCATGAGGGCGGCGTCTTTATCAGTTACTTTTTCAAAATGATCAATAAGGCTGAAATCAACGTTTTGCGGTAGAAAGTCTTCACCAATACCCTCGGTTATGTAAGGGTATATCTCGTTTTTGTCAAACTCACCGGTTTCTTTGTATTTTTTAAATACCGAACCGTAGGTATCAATACCCAACACCTGTATGTTTGGGTTCTTTTCTTTTAGGAAACGTGCCGTGCCGGATATAGTACCGCCGGTACCTACGCCTACTACCAGGTGAGTTATTTTACCTTCGGTTTGTTCCCAAATTTCGGGACCGGTTTGCTCGTAATGAGCCTGCGAGTTTGACAGGTTATCGTACTGATTGGGTTTCCACGAGTTAGGCACCTCGCGCTCTAACCGTGATGATACGGAGTAGTAAGACCGTGGATCCTCAGGATCAACGTTGGTGGGGCACACAATTACCTCGGCGCCAAAGGCGCGCAGGGCGTCAAACTTTTCTTTTGATTGCTTATCGGTACTTGTAAAAATACACTTGTAGCCCTTAATAACCGCGGCAATAGCTAAACCCATACCAGTATTGCCCGATGTACCCTCGATGATTGTACCACCCGGTTTAAGGCGACCATCTCTTTCGGCATCCTCTATCATCTTTAAAGCCATACGATCTTTAATAGAGTTACCGGGGTTGGTAGTTTCTATTTTAGCCAGTACGGTGGCTTTAATGTCTTTAGTTATTTTGTTAAGCTTAACCATTGGTGTGTTACCAATAGTTTCCAGTATATTATTACTCCACATAATTAGTAGACAAAGTAAAGGAAATTATCTCTTCTGAACCGGAATTTTAAGAATTTTTATAATTTACAGAATTACCTATCCGTAGTATAAAAAACTATGTTCATTCTATGAATTCTTAAAATTCCGTTCAGACCAATTTATTCAGCTCATCAATCAATGTTTTGCTCAACCCGTTGAAATAACGTTTAATACCGTAGCCTATTACCCATTGAATGCCTCGTGTTGCGTTGGTAATAAATACTTCATCAGCCTGGTGAAGTATGTCGGGGTTAATTTGAGCTTCGGTAACAGGTATTTCGAGCGAAATGCATAAATCAATAATCTTTTTACGCATTATACCGGCTACACACCCTTCGCTTAAGGCAGGTGTATATAAGTGCTCGTTATACCAAACAAACACGTTTGAGCTTATGGTTTCGCATAGAAAACCCTGCTGGTTTAATATAAATACCTCGTCCAGCTTGTGCTGGTTTTTGTAAAGGCCTGCCATTACGTAAGGTAGCGCGTTACAGGTTTTATAGTTTGACAGGAAGTTTACCGGCTTGGTAAGCTCAGTGTAAACATCCATAATTAAGCCTTTTTGGTTAAGACGGTAACCTGAGGTTTCCTCGGGTACCAGCTCCAAACACCAACCCGATTTATTATCGTCGGGCGTGTAAAGTCCGCCGGCATCGCGGTATACTGTTAGCCTTAAACGGCCGTTTTTAGCTTTGTTCCATGTTGCAAGTTCCTCAGCTTTTTCTTTTAAAAACCAGGTATCAAGCAGGCTGTAACCTTCCAGCTTTAAAACCTTCATACCATTTTGCAGGCGTTCGGCATGCATGTCGGCAAATTTAAGCTGACCGTTAATCAGCCTCATACTCTCAAACAAACCGTCGCCGTACCTGAATGCACGGTTGTTTAACGGTAATATAGCGCTATCGGCCGCTAAAAGCTGGCCATTAAAATTTACAAAAAGAGGCATCATTGATTAAGGGTAACAAAGAATCAGGCGTTTTGCTCTACAGTGGCTGCAATATATTTACGCCATTTTTGTAAAACGGCTTCAAAGTCGTCAGGCAGGGATGCCTCAAAATTAATATATTTACGGGTAGTAGGGTGAACAAAACCCAGCGTTTGTGCATGCAGGGCCTGCCGCGGCATGAGCTCAAAACAGTTTTCAATAAACTGTTTGTACTTATTAAAGGTAGTGCCTTTCAATATTTTGTCGCCCCCGTAAGTGGCATCGCTAAACAGCGGGTGCCCTATATGCTTCATGTGGGCACGTATCTGGTGCGTACGGCCGGTTTCCAGCTGGCACTCTATCAGCGTTACATACCCAAAACGTTCCAGCACCTTATAATGCGTAACCGACCATTTACCTTTATCCTCGCTATCATAAATACTCATAACGCGCCTGTCGGCCACGCTGCGGTTTATGTAGCCGGTTACGGTGCCATTCTGCTCTAAATCACCCCAAACCAAGGCTTTGTATTTACGGGTAATAGTATGTTCATAAAACTGGCGGGCAAGCCAAGCCATGGCACGCTCATTTTTACTGATGAGCAGCAAGCCCGATGTATCCTTATCAATACGATGCACCAAACCCGGCCGGCCATCATTACCGGGCAGCGTAGGCAATTGCTGAAAATGATAAACCAATCCGTTAACCAGCGTACCGGTGTAGTTGTTATAACCCGGGTGCACAACCAAGCCCGGCGGCTTGTTAATTACCAGCACATCGTTATCCTCGTAAGCAATATTAAGCGGAATGTTTTCGGGGTATACCTCAGTATCGCGGGGCGGGTGCGGTAACACCACCGATATTACATCTAAGGGCTTCACCTTATAGCTTGATTTGGCTTGCTTTTCGTTTACCAGCACATTACCCAACTCAATAGCATTTTGAATACGGTTGCGTGAGGCATTTTCAAGCTTATGCATCAAAAATTTATCAATACGCAGCAGTGACTGGCCCTTATCAACCACTATGCGCATATGTTCAAATAAATCCGGCTCTTCTGCCTCGTTCAAAATACTATCTGTAGCCATTGGCACAAAAATAAGGCTTTTTTTGACCGCCAATGTTCAGGTAAAATTTTTATTACATTTACATATGAAAAAATCCCTAATCATAACTATTACAACTATTTGTGTACTCAATTTTAGTGCAAAAGCGCAGGATGGTATTTCACAATTATTAAAATCAGCACCTGGCGATGCTAATAAACTGCTTAATGCCTATGCCGATCCGCTTTTCAAAGGCTTTGGTACCGGCCTTAATAACGGCTGGACAAACACCGCAAAAACAAAAGGACTTCTTAGATTTGATTTGCGGATTTCAGCTTCAGGTGTGTTTGTACCCACCGCCGATAAAAGCTTTGATGTAACTAAAATTGGCCTTTCCAGTAACACACGTTTAAAACCAGGATCACCTGCCATTACGCCCACTATTGGTGGTGAAAAAGGCGCCACACCGGCAACACTTGAACTATATTCAGACAATGGATTGAAAGTTGACGAGTTTACACTACCAAAGCGTGTAACTCCTGTCGTACCTGCTCCGCAATTGCAATTAACGGTTGGCTTAATAAAGCACACGGACGTAACCGTTAGGTTTATTCCTAAAACTAAGCTGAGCGATAATGTAGGCTCCGTAGGCATGATAGGTTTTGGCTTGAAACACAACATCATGGAAGATATTTTTGGCGGCATAGGCGGCAAATTGGCACCATTTGACCTGGCACTGGCAGCAGGTTATACTCGCTTTAATTATATGTTACCTTTGGAGGTACGCCCAAGTGGCAACCGTTTACCTGAGCCGGGAAGTGCAGGAAAAACCGACTTTTCTAACCAACGCCTGGAAGGCCATTTTAACGGCTTCAATCTGCAGGCACTCTTCTCAAAAAAACTTTCGGTTTTTACACCATTTGCTGCTGTGGGCTATAACACCGCCAAAACAAATGTAGGGTTGTTAGGGAACTTTCCGGTTACCAGTGGCTTGGCAACCTACACCGTTTATACCAATCCCATTTCTATCAATAAAACCAGCATTAATGATGTAAAGGTTGATGTTGGCTTCCAACTCGAACTTGGCTTTTTTAACTTCTACGCTTCGGGCAGCTTAGCCAAATACAAATCGGTTAACGCAGGTATAGGTTTTGGGTGGTAACTTTACCGCATGAAGTTTGACTTGGAAATATTCAGCCCGGTTGATGCCTGGCAGCATCCGCTGTTTGCTCAAAAGGGGCTGAATGTTTTTATTAAGCGCGATGATATGATACATCCGCTTATATCGGGTAATAAATGGCGTAAGCTTAAATACACACTCCAAAAGGCTCATTCGCTTGGTAAAACGCACCTGGTTACATTTGGCGGAGCCTTTTCCAATCATCTGTTGGCTACAGCATCAGCAGCTGCAAAATTTGGCTTTAAATGTACCGCATTTGTACGCGGTGAAGATGTGCAAAACGACACGCTGTTTTTATGCCGCATGCATGGCATGAAGCTAATATTTACTAACAGGGATTCCTACCGTAACAAAACACAACTTTTTGAAGAACACTTTGGCGATGACGATGCAGCCTGTTTTATTGATGAGGGTGGCGCCAGTGCCGAGGGTGTACAGGGCTGCGCTGAATTGATAAGTGAGCTACCATTAATTTATCAACATATATTTTGTGCCTGCGGAACCGGAACAACCGCCGCCGGCATTATCACCGGTCTGCATGAGCACCAATTACCAACACACTTTCACGCTGTCCCTGTTTTAAAAAACGGCGGCTTTATGCGTAACGAAATTAATCGCTTCCTCGATTTTGAAGCAGATTACAGCATACATACTGATTATCATTTTGGTGGCTACGCCAAAACAACGCCCGATTTGATTAACTTTTCGCAAAGTTTCACTTCATCAACCGGCATATTAATAGAACCTGTTTACACCGCAAAAATGCTGTATGCTTTGCTTGATTTGGCTGCTAAAGATGCCTTTGAGCAGGGCAGCAATATACTGGCTATTCACAGCGGCGGACTTCTTGGACTACTGGGAATGAAGGAGAAGTTTTAAGCTCAGACACTAGAGCTAAAACTTAAAATAACACATTCGTGTGACGTCTGTCTGTTTATCTTGTTTCCTGGCTCTTGTTTCTTGCCTCTGGCTTCCCTAAGTTTGTTATATGCCAATTAACCCTAAAAACGTACAGCAAATTTTAGAAAAGCATCTCATTGCCGATGGCTTTGACCTGACTTTTGACATGGAAAGAAGCAAGGGCGTTTTCATTTACGATTCAAAGAATGACCGTACCCTGCTTGACTTTTTTACCTGCTTTGCTTCGGTGCCTTTAGGCTATAACCACCCGGCTATGCTTAATGATGAGGCTTTTAAAAAAGACCTGATGCTGGCGGCATTGTCAAACCCGTCGAACTCCGATATTTATACAACACAGTACGCACAGTTTGTTGAAACTTTTGATCGTGTGGGCATACCCAATTACCTGCCTCATGCCTTTTTTGTAGCCGGCGGAGCGCCTGCAATTGAGAATGCATTGAAAACCGCAATGGATTGGAAAGTGCAAAAAAACTTTAAAAAAGGGCATACCACCGAAAAAGGCCACAAAGTACTGCACTTCGAAAAAGCCTTCCATGGCCGCTTGGGTTACACGCTTAGCTTAACTAACACCTTACCGGTTAAAACCAAGTGGTACGCAAAGTTTGACTGGCCAAGGGTTACTCACCCAACCGTACAATACCCGCAAACAGAAGCCAACCATGAGGACTTACTTAAACGTGAGGCAGAATCAATAGCCCAAATTAAGCAGGCCTTTATTGACCATAAAGATGACATATGCGCTATTATTATTGAGCCTGTACAGGCCGAAGGAGGCGACAACCACATCAGGCCTGAGTTTGCCCGTGAACTACGCATTTTGGCTGATGAGAACGAGGCGATGCTTATTTATGATGAGATACAAGTTGGTGTTGGCTTAAGCGGCAAGTTTTGGTGCCATGAGCACTTTGGAGAGGAGGCACGCCCGGATATTATTGCATTTGGCAAAAAAATGCAGGTTTGCGGAATGCTGGCTGGTAAACGCGTTGAAGAAAACGAAGAAAACGTTTTTAACGTATCATCGCGCATAAACTCTACCTGGGGTGGCAATTTGGTTGATATGGTACGCTCAGGCAAAATACTTGAGATTATTGAACAGGACAATTTATGTGATAAGGCTGCCACAACCGGCCATTACCTGCAACAGGCGTTGCACAAGGTGGCTGCCGAGTATCCTATTATTAGCAATATACGAGGTAGAGGCTTGTTAACCGCATTTGATTTTGAAGACCGTGCCACGCGCGATAAATTCATAGCAGGTGGAATTACGCATAATGCCATGTTCCTTGGCTGCGCTGAAAAGACCATCCGTTTCAGGCCTGCACTAACTATTGAACCCGAGCATATTGACTTAGGAATAAATATTATGGAAGATATATTTAAGCAACTATAATGTAATAATACTGCTACAGCCGCGCTGCTTTGACGTTTTGCTTACATTTTTTGTTTTTACAGATACTATTATTGCGCATAGTAAGTTTAATTAATAAAAATTACAACTTTAACTATATCTGCGCGTTTAAGCGTTGTTGCTTTCAGGTAGTTTTACTTGGTTCTTCAGGTAAAACCACCATTTCAACTTTAAACAAATAAGGGATCTACTACTACTAATTACAATGAGCAAACAAACTGAGAAATTGAAGAAACAGCTTCTTGAAATTTCGGATGTAATCAATGCGTTTCAATCTGAAGCCGTACAAGTTAAAATAATTGACAGATTACTGGATACAATGGTTGACTGGGATCGCGAAAGTGAAGACAGCTACAACCGCAAAACCATGCGTTTACAATCTGACGAAAGCCGTAGCAATAGCGGTAGCCGTAAACCGGGAGCAACTAAAGTGTTAAACCAACTGCTGCAAACAGATTATTTTGATAGTCCGCATAGCATAGCCGATATAGCAAACCACTGTAAAGACCAGTACGATTCGGATTTTAAAACATCTGAACTGTCGGGCATATTGCTAAAGCTGGCAAACGAAAGCAAATTACGCCGCGAAAGAAGTGAGGAAAATAACCGCTTTGAATACGTGAAAGCATCGTAAAAGATAAAGCTAAGAGACAAGAGCCAGGAAACAAGACACATTTTTGTTCTTGATTCCTGGCTCTTTTTTTTGAATATTTAAGACTAACCAGCCTCCATCTTGTTTCTTGGCTCTTAGCTCTTTCCTTTTATCTTAAGTCAAATAAACTTTCAACACCTAACATTTTACGCGAAGTGAAACCTTCGGCGTAGCGTGCCTGTATGGAACGGCCCAACTCTCCGGCACGTGCTTCCACGTTCTGAAAAAATTCAGGAGAAGAGATGTAAGTTTGAGGTTCATCGGCCCACTCGGGGTTATGAAACTGCGAGCCGTAAGCTTTTATACTATCCATTTTACCTTGCCAGTAATCGCTTACATCAACCAATACATCGGGTTTAATGTACATATCCTGAATAAAGTGCAATAGCTGCTTTGGTCTCCAGGCTTCCTGCGGTTGCCCGTTATCAAAAGTTTCAATTTTACGCAAGCCCGATAAAAAGCAGGCGGTTTGTACCAGGTCACTCGCCCGGCCATGATCCGGGTGGCGGTCATGGTAGGCATTGGTAATAACAATTTCAGGCTGATAACGCCTTATCACTTCAATTACCTTTAGCTGGTATTCGGGCGTATTCTGAAAAAAACCATCGGGTATGCCCAAGTTGTCTCTAACAGCCAATCCTAATATTTTGCCTGCAGCCTCAGCTTCTTTAATGCGTATTTCGGGAGTACCGCGTGTACCCAGTTCACCACGGGTTAAATCAACGATACCCGATTTTTTACCCATAGCATTATGCTTTAAAATAACTCCGGCGCAACCAAGTTCGGCGTCGTCGGGGTGTACGGGCAACACTAAAATATCAAGTTTAATCATGCTATTACCAAATGATTATCAGCCACCAGTAACTCGTTAATTTTACGTTTTACCTTAGCTGCTGTAGGTTTGGTGAAAGGATAAAAGAAATCAACCACATGACCGTTCCGATCAATCAGGTACTTATGAAAATTCCATTTTGGTGATGATTGTATGCGGCCATTCTCGCGTTTGTTGCTCAAAAAGCTAAATAACGGATGCACCTCTTTACCCTTAACATGAGTTTTATTAAATACCGGGTAATGCGTACCGAAATTGATGCTGCAAAACTTGCTTATTCCGGCACCGCTTAAAGGCTCTTGTCCGCCAAAATCATTCGAAGGGAAAGCAAGTATCTCAAAATTCTGCCCCTCAAACTCGCTTCTTAAAAGTTCAAGTTCTTTAAGTTGTGGGGTAAAGCCGCATTGCGAGGCTGTGTTTACAATTAATAAAACTTTGTTTTTATAATCGCCCAAGTTCACTTCTTCACCATTCAGTTTTTGAACACTGAAACGGTAAATACTCTGTTCGTCCATTTATTAATTATATCTGTTGGAGTAATAGCCGGCCTGTCGCAGTATGGCTTCAATGTCGCGCTCCTGTTCCGGGTCGTATGTTTCTTTCAAATTGTGGCCAAATATACGTGCTACAGATTGAAACATAAAGGCCTGAAAGCCGCCTTTTAATTGTTTGGCAAGTTCATAACTGGTTGTACCTACTTCACGGTCAATCAGCTTTATTAAAATCTCGCCCTGAGTAATAGTCAGATTTTTGATTTGAGCGTTAAACAGCTCCTTCACTTCCTTTTCACATGTTTTTACCAGCTCCTTTTGCTTGTGCTTATCAGAGGTTAAGGCCAAATCACGCTGTAACTGGCGGTATTTATCGCCCGCTATACGCGCATACGGAATAACCTTGTAAACATTGTAACGTAGACGGTAGTAAGCTTTACGGTCGGCCTCACTGGGCCATATGCGCACGCTTACAACAGGCACCTCGGGCAATATTACCCACGGCACCAGCTCGCCTTCGTAATTAGTTAAGTAAGTTTTAATGGTATCATTTTTGCCCACCTTTGGATGTGGCAGCTGATTTTGAGAGCGCGCACGCCCCGCAAAACAGCAAAACAATAGCATTAAAACAATATATTTCATATATTTACTTACTTACAAAAATAGTGCTAATTTTTAGTGAAATAAAAATCATTGTGCGAATTTATTTTTATACGCATTTAAATGATAAATAGTTAACAAGCGCTTATAAATGAAAGATTTAGTGATTGATCTGGAAGCTGAAAAAGCGGAAATACTAAAACGTTACCGCGCCCTGTTGCGTGCATCAAAATCTACCCTTCAAAAGGGTGACAAGAGAATGATACGCAAGGCGTTTGAAATGGCCGTAGAAAGTCATAAAGATATGCGCCGCAAATCGGGCGAACCGTATATATACCACCCTATAGCCGTTGCGCAAATAGCCGCCGAAGAAATTGGCCTGGGTACCACTTCAATTGTTTGTGCCCTGTTGCATGACGTGGTTGAAGACACCGATGTTACCCTTGAAGACATTGAACGTGAGTTTGGAAAAAAGGTAGCCAAAATAATTGATGGCCTAACCAAAATTTCGGGCGTTTTCGATACCAACAGCTCATTACAGGCCGAAAACTTCCGTAAAATGCTGCTTACACTGGCCGATGATGTAAGGGTAATACTTATTAAACTTGCCGATAGGTTGCACAACATGCGCACCATGGAGTTTATGCCGCGCGATAAGCAGCTTAAACTATCGTCGGAAACGGTTTACCTGTACGCTCCGCTTGCGCACCGCCTGGGTTTGTATGCCATAAAGTCAGAACTAGAAGACCTTTCTATGAAGTACATGGAAAGAGAAACCTACCAGTTCATCAAGAAAAAGCTTAACGAGAAAAAGGCAGAGCGTGAAAAGTTCATACAGGATTTTATACAGCCGGTTGCTGCTGCGTTAGAAAGCCAGGGACTTAAAGCCGACATTTTTGGCCGCCCAAAATCCATCCATTCCATATGGAATAAGATGAAGAAAAAAGCCATCCCGTTCGAGGAGGTTTATGACTTATTTGCCATACGTGTAATACTTGATAGCGCGCCTGAAAACGAGAAGGCCGATTGCTGGAAAGCTTATTCTATAGTAACTGATTCTTACCGGCCCAACCCCGATCGTTTGCGCGATTGGGTGTCCTCACCTAAAGCCAATGGCTATGAATCATTACATACCACTGTAATGGGACCACGCGGCCAATGGGTGGAAGTTCAGATACGCACCAAGCGCATGAACGAAATTGCTGAGAAAGGCTTTGCTGCTCACTGGAAGTACAAAGAATCATCGAGCGATAGCGGACTTGACCAGTGGATTCATAAGGTACGCGAATTGCTGCGCAACCCTGATAGCAATGCACTCGACTTTTTGGATGATTTTAAAATGAATTTGTTCAGTGACGAAATATTCATTTTCACGCCGAAGGGTGCGCTTATACAATTACCATCCAACGCAACTGCGCTCGATTTTGCTTTTGAGATACATACCGATGTAGGCGCAAGCTGTATTGGAGCCAAGGTGAATCACAAATTGGTTCCTTTGAATTATAACCTGCAAAATGGCGATCAGGTTGAAATTATAACTTCAAGCAAGCAAACACCAAAAGAAGACTGGTTAAATTTTGTAGTTACTGCCAAGGCTAAGGCTAAAATTAAATCTTCGCTTAAAGAGGCAAAACGCAAGATAGCCGAAGACGGCAAGGAGATTTTGGAGCGTAAGCTGAAATCGCTTAAGATTTCGTACAATACTGACAACATTCACAAGCTTACCAACTACTTTAAATTACTATCGAGCCAAGATTTATTTTTTAATGTAGCCAAGGGAGTAATTGACCTTAAAGACCTTAAAGAATACCAGGCCACCGAAAAAGTAGTTGAAAACAAGCCTCAGGATAAAATTGACAACGAGCAGGTACAAAGCCTTATACGCACTATAAAATCAAAAGATAGCGACATACTACTGATTGGTGAGGATATGCAAAAGATAGATTACAAGCTGGCAACCTGCTGTAATCCTATTCCGGGCGATGATGTGTTTGGCTTTATAACCGTAAACGAAGGCATCAAAATCCATCGTACTAACTGCCCCAATGCTGCCAAACTAATGGCCAACTACGGCTACCGTATTGTAAAAGCACGCTGGACAAATCAGCACGAACTTGCATTTCTTACAGGTTTACGTATTACCGGCATTGATGATGTTGGCTTAATTAATAAGCTTACCACCGTTATATCAACCGATTTTAAGGTGAATATGCGCTCGCTTACCGTTGATAGCGATAACGGCATTTTTGAAGGAACTATTATGGTGTATGTAAATGACACTATACACCTTGATAATTTAATAAAACGCCTTAAACAAGTTAAAGGGGTAACAGGCGTAACCCGCTTTGACTCGGCTCCTACCCCTGTTGAAAGGGCATCATAGGAGCGAGTATAAAATACAGAGTCAAGAGTTCAGATATTAAGAAGCATCACTTCTGCCTTTATATCTCAATTCGTGACTCTTTATTCTTGGTTTTAATACTAACATGGGCATGTCATTAGTTCATGCTTGCTCCTGATTCTTGACTCTGTACTCTTGATTCTACTCAATAATTTCTACCTTTGAATTCTTAACTGTTTTAATATTATGCCTCTACAGGAAACCATTGATATGGTTAAAAAAATTTTCGAGGCGTATCTCGAAAATAAAAGCCTGCGTAAAACGCCTGAGCGTTTTGCCATTTTAGAAGAAATTTACTCGCGCAATGATCACTTCGATGTCGAATCGTTATACATTCACATGAAGAACAAAAAGTACCGGGTAAGCCGCGCCACCGTATACAATACACTCGAATTGCTGGTATCTTGTGATTTGGTTACCAAACACCAGTTTGGTAAAAACATGGCCCAGTTTGAAAAATCATACGGTTACAAGCAGCACGACCATATTATTTGTATTGACTGTGGCAAGGTGGTTGAGTTTTGCGATCCCCGCATTCAGCAAATACAAAGTATGATGGGCGATTTGTTAAAGTTTGACATTAAGCACCACTCTTTGAACTTATACGGCAACTGCACTAAACTACGCGAAGGCGTTTGCGACCGTAAAAATTAAGTTCGCCTTTAACGCTGTATGTTTCTGAAATACAATGAGCAGAAACAAAATAAGTGTTGACAGATGCTGATATAATCTTACTTTTGCGCTTTAAAAAGTTAGATATAAATAAAATACACATATACGTCATGCCGGATTTATTTCGGCATCTTACAGCAAGACAACGATGGATACTTGTAAGTGAGATGCAGAAACAAAATTCGGCATGATGATTTTAAAATTAATTTAAATGGCTGTTGATGTTTTATTAGGACTCCAATGGGGCGACGAAGGCAAAGGAAAAATTGTTGACGTACTGAGCGCCGGTTATGATTTAATTGCACGTTTCCAGGGTGGGCCTAATGCCGGTCACACACTTGAGTTTGACGGCAAAAAGTTCGTATTGAACACCATTCCCTCAGGTATATTTTTTGCAAACACCATGAACCTTATTGGTAACGGTGTAGTTATCGATCCTATTACTCTTAAAAAGGAGTTAGATAAACTGAAGGATGCCGGTCATGATTTATTGGCCAAAGGCAACCTGATGATAGCAAAAAAAGCTCACCTTATATTACCTACACACCAACTGCTTGATGCCGCTAATGAAAAGAAAATGGGCGACGGCAAAATTGGTTCAACTTTAAAAGGTATTGGTCCAACTTATATGGACAAAACCGGCCGTAACGGTTTACGTATAGGCGATATTACCCTGCCAGACTTTAAAGAGCGTTACGACAAGCTTGTGCATAAACACACCTCTATGTTAGAGGCGCTTTACGGCGATGTGGTTGATTTTACAGAGCGTGAACAAGCATTTTTTGAAGCTATTGAAATTATCAAACAATTCCCGCTAGTTGATTCAGAACATTTAGTAAATGATTACCTTAAACAGGGTAAAAAAGTACTGGCCGAAGGTGCACAAGGCGCTATGCTCGATATTGACTTTGGTTCGTACCCATTTGTTACGTCATCAAACACTACTACAGCAGGTGCTTGCACCGGCTTGGGTATTGCTCCAAGCAAAATTGGCGATGTAATTGGTATTTTTAAAGCTTATTGTACCCGTGTGGGTGGTGGCCCCTTCCCTACTGAATTAGATAATGAGTTGGGTGAAGAACTACGCCAGTTAGGCCACGAGTTTGGCGCTACCACAGGTCGCCCACGTCGTACCGGCTGGATAGACTTGCCGGCGTTGAAGTACGCTATTATGTTGAATGGCGTTACTCAACTGGTAATGACCAAGGCTGACGTTTTAAGCGGTTTTGAAAAAATTTACGCCTGTACCCACTATAATTACAATGGCGAAACTATTGATTACATGCCTTATGATATTTGTACCATTAAGCCTGAGCCTATGCTACAGGAAATTGATGGTTGGCATGAAGACATCACCGGTATTAAAGAATTATCTGAAATTCCGGCAAGATTGCAATCATACATGAATTTTTTAGAGGAACAATTAGGCGTTCCGGTTAAATATCTTTCAGTTGGGCCTGATAGAGTTCAAACGCTTGAAATGCACTAATTCGGCATTACAAAAAGAACAGCATATATAAGCCTGCTTTAAGCAGCAAACAAAATTTGGTTAAAACACTTTTTTTGAAATTTTATCTTGACAAGTTAAATTTTACTTGTACATTTACTCCCGATAAATAACACATGAAAGTTAATAACGCATTCGGTTTTGGTTTCTATTACTTTTACTTTAGCAGTAAGAGCCGGGACTGATATGCTTAACAAAGACATATAACAAAACAAAAAAGTCCCGGCCCAACAGCCGGGACTTTTTTCATTTAACAGGGTTATGGAAATTACAACGCCACGTGTGGCAATTCAAGGTATCCGCGCATCGTTTCACGAAGAAGCTGCTTTTAAGTACTTCGGCACCAACATTCAAACGGTAGAGTGCAATTCGTTTAAGCAAACCTTTGAGGCGCTTAAAAATAAGCAGGCCGACTACGTGGTGATGGCTATCGAAAACAATATTGCCGGTAGTATTTTACCCAATTATTCGTTGTTGATGAGCTATAACTTCCCTATTGTTGGCGAGGTTTACCTGCCCATCCAGCTGCACTTTCTAACCCTGCCGGGTGTAAAGTTTGAAGATATCAAAACGGTAATATCGCATCCTATAGCACTACGCCAGTGCATTGACTTTATGGACGAATACCCGCACATTAAAGTGGTAGAAAGTAACGACACTGCCGCTTGCGCCAAACGTGTACGTGATGAGCAGCTGACCGATACCGCAGCCATAGCCAATAGCCTGGCAGCTAACTTGTACGAGTTAGAAGTAAAGGAACGACGTATAGAAAGTAACAAAAAGAATTTCACCCGTTTCCTGATTTTCACCAGCCATGAAAATGCCAGGAAAGTAACCTCTAATAAGGCATCGTTATGTTTCCAGGTGAGCAACGAAGTTGGTGCGCTGGCGAAAGTGCTCAACATTTTGGCCGAGCAGGAAATAAACATGAGCAAAATACAAAGCATGCCGGTGCTGGGTAAGCGCAATGAGTACAACTTTTATGTTGACGTTGAATGGCAGCAATCTCAACAATATGATACCGCTGTACGCCAAATACTCAGTTACACCAAAAACTTTAACATTCTTGGCGAGTACGAAAGGTACATTGATGACGTAGTTAATGGCTCGTAGTTGACAGATCATAGTATTAAAAATAGCAAATAGATAAACAACAATATTTAAACAATTAAACAACAATTCACGGTTCCATGAACTATTATCCATGAACCATGAACTCAAAACAAGAATTATGAAACTCGATTTAAAAATACAGCCACTTAGCTCTTGGATTACTGCTAAGGCTCAGCCATTATTAATTGCCGGCCCTTGCAGCGCCGAAACTGAAGATCAACTGGTTGCAACCGCACACTTACTGGCCGCTACCGGTAAAGTTACCGCCCTGCGTGCAGGTATTTGGAAACCACGTACCCGTCCGGGTGAGTTTGAAGGTATTGGCAGCATTGGTTTAGAGTGGTTAAAACGCGCCAAAGCCGAAACAGGTTTGCCAACAGCCGTTGAGGTTGCAACTGCAAAACATGTTGAGGAAGCATTAAAAGCAGGTGTTGACATTCTTTGGGTAGGTGCACGTTCAACTGCCAACCCTTTTACCGTGCAGGAAATTGCTGATGCTTTAAAAGGTTCTGATGTACCGGTAATGGTTAAAAACCCGGTTAACCCTGATATTTCACTATGGATTGGTGCTTTAGAGCGTATCAACAACGCGGGCATTACTAAACTGGCTGCTATTCACCGTGGTTTCTCATCTTACGAAAAAACTGCTTTCCGTAACGAACCAATGTGGGATTTAGCTATCAACCTTAAAACCCATGCGCCTGAGTTGCCTATCATCTGCGACCCTAGCCACATATCGGGTAACCGCGAGTTAATTCCATACGTATCGCAAAAAGCATTGGATATGGATATGCAAGGTTTGATGATTGAGTCGCACATTGACCCATCTGTTGCCTGGACCGATGCTAAACAACAGGTTACTCCATCAGCTTTAAGCGAGTTAATTGACCGTTTAACGCTACGTCAGCCTGAAGTGGTTAACACCCAGGTTAAAGATGCGTTAGCTGAGCTACGCAATAAAATTGACAAAATAGACGACCTGGTTATCCAAAAGTTAGCTGAGCGTATGAAAATTGTTGAGCAAATTGGTAATTACAAAAAAGACAACGGTATCACCATTTTACAGGTTAACCGTTGGGACGAAATTTTACAGAAGCGCAGCAACTACGGTAAAGCACTAAACCTGCACGCTGACTTCACAGAGAAACTTTTAGAATTGATCCACAGCGAGTCTATCCGTAAACAAACCGAAATTATGAACGCTGGCCAGGGTGAGGCTCCTGTACAGGAACAATTGACACATTCTTAATAGCTGTAAAAGCCCCACCTAATTCCTCCTCGGGAGGGAGGAATTATTAGCCCCCTCCCTCTTGGGGTGGGCTTGGGAGGGGCTGCACAAATTGATAATTATACCATGTCAACAAACCTAACGGTTAGCCGTAATAATAAAATTGTTAAAACTACCATCCAACTCACCGGCTCTAAAAGCGAGTGCAACCGTGCATTAGTAATTGAGGCGTTGAGCAAGGGCAAGGTACAGGTTACCAATGTATCAGACGCTGCTGATGCCATGTTACTGGCGGGAATATTACGGGGAGAAACTCAAGATTCTGAAACACTTGCAAGTTACAATTCCCAACCTGTAACTGTGAACATCGGTCCTGCTGGTACGGCTATGCGCTTTTTAACGGCGTACTTTGCCTTGCAAAATGGAGAAGTATTACTTACCGGCACCGAGCGCATGAAACAGCGCCCTATTGGAATTTTAGTTAATGCTCTGCGTGAGTTAGGTGCCAATATTGATTATGCCGAAAACGAGGGTTATCCTCCCCTGCATATTAAAGGCGGCTTTGAGCAAAAGACTAATCAAATTACCATTAAAGGCGACATCAGCAGTCAGTACATTACTGCTTTGTTACTGATAGCCAACAGCTTGCCGCAGGGTTTAGAGCTGCATATTGACGGCGAGCTAACCTCTCGTCCGTATGTGGAGATGACTTTAAGCATGCTTAAACAGGCCGGTATACAGCACCAATGGAATGACAATGTAATAAGCATCGCCAACCAGGATTTTGTAGAAACCAGCATTTGGGTTGAACCTGATTGGAGCGCAGCTTCATATTGGTATTCGGTAGCGGCACTGGCTGATGAGGCTGAGCTTTTCCTGCCCGGATTAACCTCCTACAGCCTGCAGGGCGACAGCGTGATTACCGAACTGATGGCCAATTTTGGCATCACCTCTCAATTTAAAGATGGTGGAGTGCATCTCAAAAAAGAACCTAAGCCTGTTCAGCGTAAAATATTTGACCTAAAGTCGTGCCCCGACCTGGCGCAAACTTTAGTTGTAATATGTGCTGCCTTAGGTCACGAAGCTACCTTTACTGGTTTGGAAACCCTTAAAATTAAGGAAACCGACCGTATTGCGGCCTTGCAAAATGAACTGGCTAAAATGGGCGTCAAGCTTATAGAAAAAGGCCAGGTTTATAAACTGGATTGCAGCGAAAAGTTCATCCCAGAAAAAATAACCATTGCCACTTACGAAGACCACCGTATGGCTATGGCCTTTGCACCACTGGCTTTAATTATACCACAGGTAGAGATTGAAGAAGCCATGGTGGTAGAAAAATCTTACCCTGCGTTTTGGGACGATTTTAAAAAAGCAGGTTTTGAGGTGGTAGCATAATGTGCTACTGTATTTTTAAATCGAAGATATTTGTTGTTTATTAAGGCCGGAAGTTCCGGCCTTTTTTATTTATGTGCTATTTTTACAGCTCGTATGAAGTTTGAGATAGCTGACATTCCCTTATTTAAACAAAAGGCCTTACAATGGGCAGCAAATCACGAGGTTTGTTCCTGTCTCGATTCTAACAGCCACTCTAACAGTTATTCTAAATTTGATGCACTTATTGCTGCAGGCGTTAAAAGCGAATTGATAGCCAGCGCGGGCGATGCTTTCAATAAACTCAACCAATTCAGGCAACAACACACCGGCTGGCTAACCGGCTTTTTAGGTTATGATTTAAAAAACGAAACTGAGCAGTTATACTCTGTACATACGGACAACCTTCACTTTCCTGACCTGTACTTTTTTGAACCTGAACATCTGATTATTATTAAAGGTGAAGTGATTGAAATACTGTCAGATAATGCCGAGCAGATATTTGCCGAGGTAAACAAACAAAAGCTATATTCTATTCAAAAACCAAACGATTTAAATCTCCAGGCACGTTTTAGTCGAGAAGAATACGTTCAAACCTTTGATCGTATTAAGCAGCACATAAACCGTGGCGATATTTACGTAACCAACTTTTGCCAGGAGTTTTACGTGGAAAACGCAGTTATACATCCTGTAAGTATTTTTAGTGAGTTAAATCGTATCTCACGCACACCCTTTGCAAGTTTTTTCCAGTATTATGGGCAGTACATTCTGTGTGCATCGCCCGAGCGTTTTTTAGCTAAGCGTGGTGATAAACTCATATCTCAACCTATTAAAGGTACAGCCCGCCGAGGCGCCACCAAAGTTGAAGACAATGCTATTAAGCATAACCTGCGCAATAACCTTAAAGAACAGCAGGAAAATGTAATGGTGGTTGATATGGTACGCAATGATCTCACAAAATCGGCCGTATCTGGCTCTGTTAAAACCGAAGAACTGTTTGGCATTTATAGCTTTAAGCAGGTTCATCAAATGATATCAACCGTTACCTGCAAGCTACAATATGGATTATCAGCGGTTGAAGCTATCCGCAATACATTCCCAATGGGCAGCATGACCGGTGCTCCCAAGGTTAGTGCTATGCAGCTTATAGAGCAGTATGAGCGTACGAGGCGCGGCGTTTATTCAGGCGCGGTTGGATATTTTAGCCCGGATGATGACTTTGATTTTAACGTGGTGATACGCACTATTTTGTACAGTGCTGCTAATGAATATTTATCTTTTGAGGTTGGCAGTGCTATTACTTTTGATGCCAAAGCTGAGGATGAGTATGATGAGTGCCTACTCAAAGCCAAAGCAATTTTAAAGGTACTGCAAGTTAAGCTATAATCCTTCTTAAAATAAAAAAGTCATTTCGAGTAATATCGAGGCCTTGCTTAATCAATCTGAATAATTCCCTGATTTATTAACGAGACTACTCTTTATCGTTCGAGATGACAACTTCGATTGTTAAAGATATTTTAGAATTTAAGGTGCTTAACCGTAAACCCATTGTTGATTAATTGCTTCAACGATTCGATACCTACTTTAAGATGAGTTTCTACATACTGCTCTGTCACTTTTGAGTCGCTTTCTGCAGTTTTAACACCTTCGGGTATCATTGGCTGGTCTGAAACTAACAGCAGTGCCCCAGTTGGAATTTTATTAGCAAACCCGGTAGTGAATATAGTAGCCGTTTCCATATCAATGGCCATGGCGCGCAGCGTTTTTAAATACTTTTTAAACTCCTTATCATGCTCCCAAACGCGGCGGTTGGTGGTGTAACACGTTCCGGTCCAGTAATCGCGTGAGAAGTCACGTATGGTGGTTGATATAGCCTTTTGAAGCGCGAAGGAAGGCAGTGCCGGAACTTCTGGTGGTAAATAATCATTTGATGTACCTTCTCCTCGTATTGCTGCTATAGGTAAAATCAAATCACCTACCTGGTTCTTCTTCTTTAAACCACCGCACTTGCCTAAAAATATTACGGCTTTAGGGCTTATAGCTGTTAGCAAGTCCATTACGGTTGCTGCAACCGGGCTGCCCATACCAAAGTTTACAATGGTAATTCCATTCGCTGTAACACTTTGCATTGGCTTATCTAAGCCCATTACCGGCGCGTTGTCATTCCATTCAGAAAATAACTGAAGGTATTTCGAGAAGTTGGTAAGTATAATATATTTACCAAAATCATTCAACGGGCGGCCCGTATAACGTGGTAACCAGTTGTTTACAATAGAATCTTTTGATTTTAAACCGCTTTTAACCGGCGATTGTACCTCTTTAACATCCTTAGCATTTTCAACAATTTTTGCGTCTTTTTTAATTTCTATCTCTTCATTCATATTCTTTTTCTCCTTCCTTTTAAAATATTGATTTACAGTTGTACGACAAAGCCCCGGGGCGTGCCGGCGATTGTTTAAATCAACATATTATTTTTGTTATTAACGTTAAGATTGCTTTAATGTTCCGTTCGCGACCGGAGGCATCAGCGAGCAATTGGTATACGGGTTTTCACCGAAATCTGCGGATACAACAAACCCCGGCGTTTCACCAGGGTTGTATGTTTTGTATATGAGATTTTACAAATATACGCATTTCTGCGTAAAAAGCAACTATGCTACTTTCAACTTCTTCAAATCTGATTTCTCAAACTTTTCGTGAGCGTAATCAAGAGTTACATTCAGTCGTTTAACATCCTTTTTAGACGGAAATTCAAACATAGCATCAATCATGATGGCTTCGCATATTGAACGCAGGCCACGAGCACCCAGTTTGAACTCCATAGCTTTATCAACAATAAAGTCAAGCACTTCATCATCAAACTCAAGCTTCACACCCTCATAGTCAAAAAGCTTTTTGTACTGTTTTAACAATGAATTTTTTGGCTTGGTGAGTATGTTGTGCAACGCATCACGATCAAGCGGATTTAAGTAAGTTAAAACCGGCAAACGGCCAATTAACTCCGGAATTAAACCAAACGATTTTAAATCCTGAGGAGTAATATACTTGTATAGGTTTTTAGTATCAACCTCGTTATCGTCGCGTTTTAACTTGTAACCTACAGTTTGAGTACGTAAACGATTGGCAATTTTACGGTCAATACCATCAAAGGCACCACCACAAATGAACAGGATATTGCTGGTGTTAACCGAAATCATTTTTTGATCTGGGTGTTTACGTCCACCTTGCGGCGGTACATTCACCATGGTACCCTCTAATATTTTCAGTAAGGCCTGTTGAACACCCTCGCCTGATACGTCGCGCGTAATGGAAGCATTATCGCTTTTGCGGGCTATCTTATCAACCTCGTCAATATATACAATACCACGCTCAGCGGCGGCAACATCGTAATCGGCAGCCTGCAGCAAGCGGGTTAGTATACTTTCAACGTCTTCACCTACGTAACCGGCCTCGGTTAATACCGTAGCATCTGAAATACAGAAAGGAACATTTAAAATTTTGGCAATGGTTTTAGCCAGCAGGGTTTTACCAGTACCAGTTTCGCCTACCATCATAATGTTCGATTTCTCAATCTCAACCTCGTCTTTATCTACACGCTGATTAAGGCGTTTATAGTGATTGTAAACCGCAACGGCCAGCACTTTTTTAGCATCATCCTGCCCAATAACATACTGATCAAGGTGAGATTTAATTTCCGCAGGCTTTAAAATAGTTGGCGTAGATGAAGTAGATTTCACCTTACGCACTTTCAGCTCTTCGGCCAAAATCTCATTAGCTTGATTTACGCACTTGTCACAGATGTGTGCATCGAGCCCGGCTATCAGCATAAGAGAATCCTGCTTTCCTGCTCCACAAAACGAACACCTGATTTCCTTGCTGTTTTTATTCATCTAGATAAAGATTTGGTAACCAAATATAAAAAACTAAACCAACTTAATTAGTTATAACCAAAATTAAGCCGGTTTAGTGTTAAAAAATTGAAAAATTATTTCTCGGTATTACGGCTCAAAACCTCATCAACCATACCAAAGGCTTTAGCTTCATCAGCAATCATCCAGTGGTCACGGTCTGATGCTTCCCAAACTTTTTCGTAAGGGGTACCGCTATGTTTAGAAATTATTTCATAAAGCTCTTTTTTCAGCTTTTGAATTTCGCGGGCTGTAATTTCAATATCAGAAGCCTGACCTTGAGCACCACCAAGCGGCTGGTGAATCATTACACGTGAGTGAGGTAAAGCAGCACGTTTACCATCGGCACCTGCACAAAGCAGCACAGCAGCCATTGACGCAGCCATACCTGTACATATAGTAGCTACATCATTAGTTACAAACTGCATTGTATCGTATATGCCTAAACCGGCATATACCGAACCACCTGGTGAATTAATGTAAATTTGAATATCACGTTTAGCATCAGCCGATTGCAAGAACAGCAATTGTGCCTGAATGATGTTGGCAATGTTCTCATAAATGGCATCACCTAAAAAGATAATGCGGTCCATCATCAAACGTGAAAACACGTCCATTTGCGCTACGTTCATTTGGCGCTCCTCAATAATGTAAGGCGTCATGTCAACAGGGTGAGCAATGGCCTGAGGCATCATTTTGTGCTCAACGCTTGAAATAAATTTATCAACAAAAATGCTGTTAATGCGGTGATGTTTAACCGCGTATTTGCGGAATTCGTTTTTATCGATATTACTCATTTTGTAAAAGATTTCAATTTAAAAATCTGCGCATCCGGCGCAGGCGGTTTTTATCTTGTTGTATAACTAAGTGGAGCAAATTATAAAAATATCACCTTAAATCAATACCAAGGTTTGCAGTGTCTTTCTTTGCAACATACTACCCCTTCCAAACAATTCAATATTCAGCATTATACTGCGAGCTAAACAACGTTTTGTAAACTAAGTTTCTTAAAAACAAAAAAGCAACTCCCCTGAAGAAGTTGCTTTTTTGTATGTATCAAAATCCCATCCTTGCAAGGAAGGGATTTTGTTATAATTACTCTTGTGGTAATTTGCTAAACTCGTCAAAAGTGATTGGCTTTTCATCTAAAGTAAACACGCTTTTCAGGTGCTCAAATACTTTAAGTGATTTTGCTTCTTCAAAAATGCGGTTGGCGTTTTCTTTATCCTGCAAGAACTGTACAGCATACTGATCTAACTGTTCCTCGCTGATAGGCTGAGGGCTATACATGCGGAACTGCTGATCGATACGGGCTTTAGCAATGTTAACAACATCAGTATATTCAATTTTGATGTCGTTATCGGTTACAATCTTATTGCCAATTAAAGTCCATTTAAGGTTCTTAGCAAAATCAGCATAACCACCTTCTAACTCCTCGTCGCTAAGTTTTTCGTTAGTTGCTTTTAACCAACGTTTCAAAAACTCGTCAGGAAGTTCAAAGTTTACTTTATCAAGCACATAAGTATACATTTCACGCTGTAATTTCTGATCAGCGTCTTGTACCATCATGCCTTCCAGCTCTTCAGTAATTTTGGTGCGGAACTCTTCTTCAGTAGTCACTTCACCTTCGCCAAATATTTTGTCAAAGAACGCCTGATCTAAATCAGATTCTTCTAAACGGTTTACATTTTTAACCGTTAATTGGAATTTTGATTTCAAATCAGCAGCTTCAGCTTCCTCAATTTTAAGTAACGCAGCTACACGTGCAGCGTCATTATCAAAAGCTTTTTGAACATCAAACTCAACTACATCATCTTTTTTCAAACCAATTAATGATGCTTTGATAGCCTCATCTTTAACCTGGTCTAAACGTACTGATGCAGTATTGCTTATTCCATCTTCAAAAACAGAACCATCTGGCGAAAGTTGCTTTAATTCAGCATAAAGTACGTCACCATCTGCCGATACGTCAGGGTTTGTCATTTTACCGTAGCTACGGCGCAGGTTTGAAATGCGTGAAGCTAACGTTTCGTCATCAACGCTTATTTTGTAATTGCTTAATTTATCTTGCGATGAAAAATCAAGTGTAAACTCAGGCGCTAAACCAACTTCGTAGGTAAATTCAAAGTTATCAGCAAAATCCCAGTTATAGGTTTTGCTGTCATCAACCTGTGGTAAAGGCTGACCTAAAACTTCTAATTTTTCTTCGTTTAAGTAGTTGTTTAGCGTATCTGATAACAGGTTGTTAATCTCATCAACCAGGATGCTTTTGCCATACATACGTTTAACGTGTGATGGTGGCACCATACCTTTACGGAAGCCCGGAATCTGAGCTTTTTTAGCCTGATCTTTGATAGCTTTATCTACACGTGCCTGATAATCCTCAGCGTTGATGTTGATTTTGATAACCGCGTTCAGGTTATCTTTCTTTTCCTGTGATATATTCATAATTTATACCTGAATGATAGTATTTAACAAACCACCGTACTTAAGACACAATGCCATAGGCGGTTTTGGAGCGCAAAGGTAAGTAATTAATTTTTTATTTCAGCCACTTAATCATCAGTAGATTATGTGTGCTATGGCTCGACCTCGTTTGATTGGTACAGCAAAAGGGCGGCGCATAAATCAGCCATTAAAAAACGTTCATCAGCCGTAAGGCTATCCTGTAGGTAAACAGTCCCGCTATTAATTAGTGATACCGCAGCAACAGGGAGCCCGGCGGCGTTACTTATTTCAAAACCTACTAGGCCTGCCGGCATTTTAAGCGGACCATTTTTGCCCATTAAACGCCTTATAGGCCTTATTGTGTAATACTGCTGCTGGTTAAGCGCAAAGTAACCGGCGTAATTTTTAGGATTGAGTTCAACAGCATCCATATCGAGTACCAGTTCCCATGGGGTTTCAGCATCAGGGGTATATACCTGCACGTAATAGCTATTCTCGAGCGTTGAAGGCATTCCCAAAACTTTGTTTATCCAATTAAAATTGAGTTCAACTCCACTGCCTGCCAGGTAGCTCTTTGAATTAAGCTGATTGAAGGTAAGCACAAGCGCCTCTTTATCTTCGCCATTGCTTAACGTAAACCGGCGCGACGATTTACTTTTTTGGCTGAGCATACCTACAGTTTTATTATTACGCCCGGTTAGCCTGCCGTTCATATCTGTAGCTGCTGATGAACTTTGTGTAGAAGATGTTTGAACTTTTGTGGTATGGAACTCGCCAAAACGAAGTGGCTTTTTTTGAAAAACAGTTTGGTTGCGGCCCGTAACCGCGTGCCCGGCATTATTTTGCCAGGCATCGTTGGTTAAAGCCATGCGAGGGGTGGTGCAACTTACTAATAAGCATAAGGCAGCTCCCAGTAAAAGTAGTAGTAATTTATTATCCATTGTGAAAGGTTGGCATTGAAAGTAAATATATCGGCAGCGCTATACTGCCGCAACGCATACATTGACCTTTAAACTAAAACAAGGTTTAAGTGTTACACTAAAAAATGCGCTAAAGATGATGAAAAGTAAAATAGCATTGTTAAGCCTGGCAGCAATGCTGATGTTGAATATAACAACCGGATGCAAGGCTAGCAAAACGGGTACAAAAACTAAGTTTGATAAAAATAATCCTGTGCCTGCCAACCCGGCCAACGCCGATTCGAGCGGTACATCGCCTACGCCAAAGCTTACGCCGGCGCCGGTGCCAAACAACAGGCCTAACCCGGTACCAAACCCTCCGCCACCTGATCCGCCGATGTAATTTGAGTCACCGGTGTTTAAGATATTTAGTAAGAACGTTATAAAAAACAAATACCCTCTTTTTTGAAGAGGGTATTTGTTTAGTTAACCTTTTTAACTGATGCGGCTCCGGCCTTGTCTGTCTTTACATCGGTTGGGTTACCGCGATATTTTATGTTTGATGCTCCCTGGCTGTTAACCTCTAACGATTTGAGCACGTTAATTTCACATTCGGCATCACCTGCCGCATTAATTACATATTTACCTGCAACAAAGTCAAAGGCTTTTATTTGAGCTGTTCCGGCTATTTCAACATTATGTGAGGCAGCCTGACCTTTTAAATTTATCTCTGTTACTCCCTTTGCCTGTGTAAGCAAATCGGCAGCACTCAGGTCGAGATTAATTTTATTGGCCCCAGAGAACTGCAGTTTTAAGTTTTGCGTATTGATACGACCATCTGACAGCAACTCAATTGCACCTGCACCAACTACTTCACTCAGCGATTTAACATTTAGATTGACAACTATAGGCGCATCGTTACAAATGTTTTTACGGGTGTATATGCGCAGCTTGTCGCCACTAACCTCGGTGCGTATATATTTCATCAGGTTATCATCTGTAGTAACGGTTAACTGCTTTCCGGTATCCTGTTTAAGGGTAACCTTGAACCCACCCGAAATATCAATTTTACTAAAGTTTCCCAGTTGACGTGTTTCGGTAGCCGGTGTACCCGAGCCTTTAATACAACCAATGTGGCATGATGATAAGGCAAATGCACCAACAGCGGCAACAGCAACTAAAAATAAAGCAATACGATTTTTCATGTATGAGTGATTAACAAGGATAAGACTAAAATTTATAAACCGAAGTTACGCCCAAAAGTATAAAATTGCTTTCCAATTTCTTACATTGATCTTATCAGCATACTCTTAACAAGCTTAAACCCTATAAGTAGTATTTCTCGCCGTTTGTTTTGAGTCTTCCTGCATCAAGCAACTGCCTTATTACCGTTAATCGTTCGGGTTGCTTACCATGCTTAAGGCTGGTAACTAATTGCTCTAACGACATTGGCGCCTGTGCAAGCAGCTGCATAATCTCATCAGTAATGTGGTTAGCAAGTTCACTTGCTCCTTCCTGTCTCTTTTGGCGTAGGCAAACATCACATATGCCACATTTAGCGGCATTAGCTTCATTAAAATAGGCAAGCAGTTGCCGGCTCCTGCAAACATCGGTTTCACAAAAAGCAAGCATGGCTTCCATCTTCTTTTGATAAACAGCCTTTCGCGTGTCAAGGTACTGCCTGTCAATCCATAAGTTTGCCGCCGTATGGCGTTGCTTAAGCCAGGTAACCTGCGGCTTATCGGTTTGCGGCAGATAGCTCAGCACTCCATAATCATTAAGCTGCTGCATAGCCTCACTTACCTGCTGAACGCTCAGGTTAGTACGGCGTGCTATATCAAATTCGCGTATACGGGTATAGCTATCAAACGCACCACCATATGAACGTAATAGTGTTTTTATAAACGGATCCCACGCCGGGTTTTGTATCTGAAAATTGTAGAGCTCCTCGTGGGATATCTCAAACTCAAACCTTGATGGCAGATACACACTTTCATTGAAACTTAAATACTCACCCTGCTCTAGAAAGCGCAAGGCATTTAGTGTTTTCAAGGCATCGAGTTTAAAGCGGCTGCAAAATTCGGCTAAATCAAGGTCAAAACTCAAACCCTCGCCTGCGCCATAGGCCAGCTGATAAAAATTAGCCAGGTAATGGTACACCTGTTTTATTTCATCAACCGAAGGAAAGCTAACTTCGAATTTGTGCTGCTGCTTTTGCCGGTCGTTGTTATTAAACAATAAAACCGCATAGGCCTTTTGCTCGTCACGCCCGGCCCTCCCCGCTTCCTGGTAGTAAGCTTCAAGGCTTTCAGGCAAATCGCGGTGCATTACAAACCGTACATCTGGCTTATCAATACCCATACCGAATGCATTTGTAGCTACAATTATGCGAATGTGATTACTTTTCCACTGTTCCTGTTTGGCCGTGCGTACATCAGCAGCCAAACCGGCATGGTAGTAATCAGCAGGTATGCCATGATCATTAAAAAAACGGGAAAGCTCGGTAGTTTCTTTGCGGCTACGCACATAAACAATGCCGCTGCCTTTTACGCTACGGGCAACATCAAGCATACGGCGTAGCTTATTTTCTTCATGTACTATGCGGTAGCTGATATTTTTACGCTCGAAGCTTTGCTGAAAAACGTTGCGTTCTTTAAATTGAAGTTTGTCCTGTATATCGTCGCGCACCTCAGCAGTGGCTGTGGCAGTCAACGCAATTACAGGCACTTTTGGATGAAGCTGACGTAAACCAGCTATATGCAGGTAAGGCGGGCGAAAGTCATAACCCCATTGTGAAATACAATGAGCTTCATCAATAGCTATAAGATTTACCTTCATGTATTTTATACGCTCGCGTACAAGATCACTCATAAGGCGCTCGGGCGAAAGGTATAAAAACTTAACCGGGCCGTATATGCAATTATCCAGCGCTATGTCAACCTCGCGCTTACCCATGCCCGACACTATGGCCATAGCTTCAATGCCTTTAGCCTGCAGGTTATCAACCTGGTCTTTCATAAGGGCAATAAGCGGTGATATTACCAGGCAAATTCCATCCATTGCCATTGCAGGCACCTGAAAACATACTGATTTGCCGCCGCCCGTAGGTAACAGTGCAAGGGTATCCCGCCCCTGCATAACCGATTCAATAATGGGTTGCTGTAGAGGGCGAAAGGTATCGTGCTGCCAGTAATGCTTTAATATTTGCTGTATGGTCATTTATTTCAGTAGCAATAATACTGTATTTGCTTATAAACAGTATTACTACTCAATGAAAATGCAATTACCTGCAGTTTGTTTACATGTATTTGTGATGCTATAAGGCAATATTAACCGGCCATTGCCATGAAGTAATCCATCATGTCATCATTATCGGGCTTGTAGTTGTACTGTTGCCCCATTAACCTTACTTGTACAGGCTCAGTTATACCTTTGAGCTTTACGTATCGGCTCTGGTAATCATCAGCAGGTAAATCCAAAAGTGCAAACATATCTTCTGACACCAGCAAATCATTATTCAGGTCTTTGGTTTTTGATTGCAAACGTGACGCAATATTTACAGGCAAACCCATAACGGTTGTATGGTTACTATAATCAATATCATACCTGCCCACTAAAACGCTGCCCTGGTGCAGGCCTACACCCACCTCAAAAGGCATGTTGAAATATGGCTGGGCATAACCTGCGTTAAATACCTGCAAATCATGAAATATTGACCTTGCTGCATCCATTGCGGCTTGAGCGGCATTTTTAATATCGGTATTAAGACCAAAAACAGCGTAAATACTATCGCCCTGGGTTTCTACAATACGGCCGCCTGCCTCCTGTATTGAATCATTGAACAAGGCAAATAGTTTACGTATTACAAAAACCACATCATGGGGCGATTGCTGCTCCATAAAAGGGGTAAAGTTGCGTATATCTAAAAACATCAGCGCAAGTTGCTTTTCTTCACCTGCAATGTTTTGCTGGGTAATATGTTCATGGGGTTGCACCGCTTGATTTACCGTTGCAGGTAATGATTCAACTTCCTTAGTTGCCGGCTGCAAAACCGGTTTGCTTACAGAAGCCGGCAAAGGTAATGCCGATAAATTACGGTTAGCAAGACGGTTCTTTTTGCAAAGTGATATATTGAGTTTCATGTACGGTGTTATTTTATGAATAGTACAAATTTACTATACCTGCAGGGGCGGGCGCTTGCAATTATCGAACGAAAAATTGCAAAATTGAAACCTTTGATACCAATATGTATTAAGCATGACTTATGTACAGCAAACAGACTTTAAGCAGACAAATTGAATGCGACGTTGGTAAATAAAATGGTACAAATTTTACATCAACCCTTCGTGTTTGTTGCTTGGCATGCTTATCATTGCCTTATAAAAATCGCCTATGTTTTCTGAACCTTCATACCTGGCAGCCCGCATGGTAGCCGAAACCATTGAAGCACACTTTGCCGAACATATTGAAGTTGCACGTAACCTGGGCGAGCAGGATTTGGCCACAGCGTGCAGTTCAGGTATTATAGAAGCTGTTATTGACATTGCATTTTGGGCAAGCCTGCGGCGTGAGGAAGGTCGCTCGGTTAGTATATCACTGGCATTGCTGCAACCCGAACAGGCTGGCAAACCCCTTATTTTTGGAAACCGCTTGCGGCTTACACCTCAAAACCTGGTTAAACTTGCCCCAGCGGTTGAACAGCCAGGTATACATTTAGGCGTATGGCATGAAAACGACGAACTTTATATCTGGGGCACCACACATACGGTACCGGGCATATGCTTTGTGCTTGAGGTAGTAGAGCCGGGCCTGCTTGTTATTAAGCACCGCAGGTTGGGCGGCTTTGGAAAGTTTGTAAACATTGCAGTACTGCATGGCGATCAGATAAAGGTACTTGATGAAAAATCAATGGGTATTGCCGGGTGCCCGGCGCTGCATGCATCGCTAATGAATATGTCTTTGCCATCTTTTATGGGCGAAACATTTAATATCCTTTTGCAGCTGTCGGCCGCTATGCGCCTGCACCGCCGCGGAGGACTGGTTTTAATTGTTCCGCGTGAGAATGATGACTGGCGCGATTCTATTGTACATCCTATAAAATACGAGGTTACCCCACCCTACCACGTTATTGCCGACTTAATGCAGCATACCGAGCAGGAACGCAGTACCTTTGAGTGGCAGGAGGCTTTATTGCAGGCTATTGATATAATAGGCGGCTTTACTGCGGTTGATGGTGCTACCGTGATAACACAGCAGTATGATTTGCTTGCATTTGGAGCCAAAGTATCACGATCTGAAAAAAGTGTGCCCGTTGAGCAGGTTATAATAACCGAACCTGTATCTGGCGTACAGGCTACGCGCATACACCCCGCTCAAAATGGTGGTACAAGACACCTGGCCGCCGCACAGTTTGTGCACGACCAGCATGACTCAATTGCACTGGTAGCATCGCAAGATGGGCAGTTTACCGTGTTTGCCTGGTCGGAAAAGTTAAACATGGTACATGCACACCGTATTGACGTATTGTTGCTTTAAGGACACAAAGCATATTGTTATGCCTGCTGAGCGGGCTGCTCGCGCTTAAACAATATGCCTAACACAGCAGCCACGGCAAAAACCAAAATAATTGATATGGTAAGCGATTGAAAGAAGCTGCCTATGGTAAAGTTGCTGGTAGCCACAAAGTTCTTGTTCATGTCAGCAATTTCTTTCTCAATTTTATCGGCAGGTTGCTTTTGTGATTGCATTGCACCGCGGCGCATATCAACCAATCCGGCGTGCGCTTTTTGCGCTACCACCGGATTGATTTTTCCTGAGTAAAGAGTCACCCCGTTATTCCATATAAGCGAGCTGACAATAAGCATTACAAAGATGCCAGTTATTGCCTGTTTCAGGCTCCAGTAATTACCAATTTTGCTACGCAGGTTGTTAATAAACAGCAAAGCCAAACCAAACAGCACGAGGTAATATACAGGATAAAGCAAAATGAAAGTCACCAAAGGAGACTTTGCCACGTAAGCAAGATAAAACAGCTTAAGCACATCAATGATGAGCATAATACTGCCAAAAAGCAATCCGCGTAATGCCCCCTGTTTACGTACAGCTGCATTTAAGTCTACCATAGTTTTGCTTAGTCCTTGTTAAACTCAACTAAAATACTGTAAACAGCCATATCAAAACCTTTATCAACAGCGTTTTGAGCCACCAGTTCTTCATCGCTGGTTGATGGTTGTGTGTTTTGGAAGAAAGTCATCATCGGATAAAAGATATCACGCAACTCTGCATCCTCTGAAAGTTTAGAGGCAACTTTTTGAACTTCTTCAGGTGAGCTTTCAACCAGTATTTGATTGGCAATAACAGGCTCATAAATCTGATGCTCATCCTGAAACTCATCATCTTCAACCAAAAGAAATTCGGTAAGATAATCTTCCAATGACGGCTCAATGGCTTCATCACGGCACTCGTTCAAATAAAGCAACAGGTTAAGAAGCTCGGTACCACGATCAAGGGTTTGCTCTTCAATGTCTGCCCATTCAGGCGAGTCAAGGTAATCTTCTTCCAAGCGGTCAATGTCGGCACTGAAGAAATTAACCATCAGCAGGTCAAAGAAAACTTCACGCAACGCATCGGCCTGCGGATAATCATTAAAAACAGCATCCAATGCATCGGCTTTGCTCAAAAAATCTTCCTCTGCCGAAAATACGGCTGTCAGCTTGGTCTTTAATTCTTCGGCATTTATGGGTGTGTAAGCAGTGTATGCCTGCAACGCTGCATTTATAGCGTTTTGTATAGTTGAATCAATCATTGGTTTACTTTTAAATGAGTAGGTTAAATATCTACAGTTTATTTAGTGAATTTGTTCTGAAGTGGCCTTTTTATATGCCGAGAACAGAATTTGTATCATAGCCTGGTTTTTACCAAGCCGGTTAAACATATCTTCGTATAATTTTTTTCGGTACCCCGCCGACTCTACATCAAAGCAAAACTTCCACACCGATTCAATTTCGGCACTGTTCATTTTGTTAAGCTCAAACAAAAAAGTTGCAAAGTTACCTGTAACAAATTGGTGGAGCTTGTATTGAAAATGACTTATTGCATCAGCATCCCACCTTCCGTTTAAAGCAATATGGATAAGCTTGCGCGCTTTATCATTTACCTTAACGGATTTAGTATTAAAAAGCTTGTCGGTGTATTGATTTGCCTCATTGTATAACGGTGCAGCACCCTTTTTGTCGTCATATCCAAAAACGTCATCAAAGGTGGCAAAACTACCCGGGAACGTATTAAAGAACAGCTTTTGATAGGTTAGCGAGTCCTTCTTTTTATGTACAAACCCTTTATCAAAATAAATCTTAAGTTGCCTGCTGCGGCTACTGGCATCAATATTTTGTGACTGCGCTACTTCGGCACAAAAAATTAATGAAATATAAACCAGCCACCTCAATACTTTACGCAAATTTTAGTACCTGGTTATTATTGCAGGTTAACATTACCTTGCCTTTAAGCGTTTGGCCCATAAACGGTGAATTGGCTGACTTTGACTGGTTCGTTTGTTTATTAAACTCCCATTCTGTTTCAGCATTAAAGAGTACAAAGTTTGCGTTGTCGCCTTCAGCTAACCCGGGCAAAGCTACTTTGAGTATGCTTCGCGGATTAACAGCAAGTTTGCTGACAATAGCTTCGGGGGTTAATCCGGCTTTTAGCGCAAGGGGCAATACTGTTTGCAAGCCGGTTATACCGTACGCAGCAATTTCAAACTCAACCTCTTTAAATTCAATTTCGTGTGGAGTATGTTGGGATACAATGGCATCAATGGTATCATCATTTAAACCCTGAATGAGTGCATCAACATCGGCTTGGGTACGCAATGGTGGTTTGACTTTGTAATTGCTGTCAAATCCAAGCAAAGCTTCATCTGTTAAAACCAAATGATGCACGGCAACATCACAGGTAACTTTCAAACCTTTAGCTTTTGCCTCGCGAATAAGATCAACTGAACGCGCTGTTGATATAGTACTAAAATGTATAGGCGAATCTGTGTATTCGGCAAGATAAAGATCGCGTGCTATCATAAGCTCTTCGGCCAGTGAGGGTATTCCCTTCATGCCAAGCAACGTACTCACCACCCCTTCGTTTACCTTTGCTTTACCTGCAATGGCCACATCTTCGGGATATGAAAAAATTAACGCGCCAAAGCCTTTTGCATATAACAACGCACGCTCCATTAAACCGGCATCTTTTACCGGGTTATTACCGTCGGTAAAAGCTTTGGCACCGCTTTTAAACATATCGTACATTTCGGCCATGTCTTTACCCTCACGCTTTTGCGAAATGGTACCTAACGGATATACGTCAACCAGGTTTCCTTTTGAGCGGTTTACCAAATATTCAACCTCAGTTTTTGAATGTACCGGAGGCTCAGTTTGAGGCATTACAGCTAAGCCTGTAAATCCACCTGCGGCGGCAGCTTTAAGGCCGCTTACCAAATCTTCTTTGGTTTCAAACCCGGGCTCGCCAACATTGCAGTTCAAATCAAAAAAACCCGGTAATATATAGCAGCCCTGCGCATCAAAAACCTCGGCATCGGCATTAATGACGGTGCCTATGCTTTTAATAACGCCATTTTCAATTAAAATATCAGCTGTTTGATTATTAAGTGTTGAACCGGGGTGTAGAATGGTGGCATGCTTAATGAGCAAATTCATGTAGAGTTGGCTTTTGTTTTTGAAAGTGTATCATACCAGACCTGAAACCTGCTTGTTATTTACACGGTAATACCGCAAAAGCAATATTTCGGCTGCCACAAAAATCAGTGCCAAAATTATACAAAGTTTCCATAATTGCAGGCCTAAATTTGAAGCTGATATTGTGTCTTTAACCGATGCTTTACCAGGCTGTATAACTTTTGCGTTATTAGGAATGAGGCGTTCAAGCTCACTTTTATCCAAATAGCTTAAGTCAGATTCGCTCCTGTTGTGATTGAAAGCTAACACAGCTGCCGTACTATCCTGTTTTTTTAGCTCGTAATTGCCGGGCTGTCGTATCTGATCGGCAAGGTAAAGCATGGTACCGCCTTCCTGCTGCCTTACATCAGGAATGAACGTTTGTTTGCCGTTAACCAGCTTCACGATTTGCTTATCACTTGCCAGTAACGGTATAGTTTCAATGGCCTGGTTATCATCAATAGTGTAATATAAAGGCTGATCGTGCCCACTTAACAACGCCATCCTGAATAAAACAGGCAAAAGCAAAGCATGGCGCGGCAGGTTACTATAATCTTCACTCAACGGCACTGCCGATACGTATATTTTTCCGTTTCCACTGCGATACCCAATCCAGAATGGCTGACGGCCGGGGAGTTCCATCAATGCCTCGGCGTTGGCTTGTGTAGAGGCCTCAATGCGGTAATACTTTTTCACAACAGGCAAATCAGGGTTTTGCGGTGCATCTTCAAAAACACTTTTAAACAATGCATTTTTTGTGTTTAAGGTACTTACCCTTGTTGCTTCGGTATTTAACGATGCGGGGTAGCCGGCCCCGGCAGATTGCAAAAAACTGCGGTAGCTTTGCATATTAGCCTCATTAGCCGGAAAAACGGCTAGCGTACCGCCTTCACTTACAAAAGCTTTAAGTTGTTGCGCCATACCGGCCGATATAGTTTTTACATCGCTCATCACAATTAAGGAATAGCCTGATAAGCCAGAGTAATTTATACTTCCGTCAGTAGTATTAACAGGGGCAAAAAAATCATCAGCTTTAAATGCGGCCTGCAAATAGTTGTTTGGCATACCACCATTTACCAGCAGTAAGGGCATTTTTTGCTTAACGTTAAATGTAAAGTAAAAACTGTTATCAAACGTTACGGGGTTGTCCTGCAGCTGAATTTGACCTTGTTGCCAGCCCGGCTGCAAGCCCGAAAATGTAAGCGTGTCTTGCCTGGTTTTACGTGCCTGAATGCTGTAACTGCCCAAGGCCTTTTGCTCACCGTTTATCAATAATTTAAGCGGTACGCCTTTGGCATCTTGTGCCGCGTAGTTGTGCAGCTTCACCACTATTTTTTCAGTTTCGCCCGGCCTATGCACAGCGCCAATCATCCAAACCGAATCAACCGCAACATTGGCAATGGTGTTGGCACGTATTTGCAGGAGTTGGGTATGCAAATTGTCATCGCCTTTTATTCCGTCCTTTCCTGTTGCCAGCTTTTGAAAGTCGGATATAATATATGCTGATTTTGGTGAGCTCCCGTTAGTGCTGAGTAAACTTTGCTGCCTTGCATTAATTTGTGCAAGCGTGCGGCTTTGTGGGCTGATTTTAATAGCATCTACTTCATCATTAAACTCATCTCGATTAAGCAAACGCTGGTGCCGACCTTGAAAGTCTTGCGTCAAAAGTTGAAAACGATCATTAATATTGTATGCTGAAGCAATTTCTTTAGCACGCCGCTTTGCCTCATCAAGCAAACTACCTTCGGCGTTAAGGCTTTGCATGGAGTAAGAATTATCTACAAAAATACTTACTACTTGCTGCGTACCAGGTGTAACGGTTTTTTGTGCTGCAATGTAAGGCCGGGCAAACGCAAGTACCAGGAAAAACAAGGCTAATAAGCGGCTTGCAAGTACAAGACGCTCACGCAGGTTGCGCCGCGATGATTGCTGCTCTTTTACCTCCTTCAAAAATTGCACATTGCTGAAATACACCTTTTGATACCGCCTGAAATTAAATAGATGCACCAACACCGGTATGGCAAGGGAGGTTAGTGCAAACAAAAAGTAAGGCGATACAAAGTGCATGGATTATATTTTTACAGGCGCAGTAAACAAATATAACCCTCTTACCTTAACTTACAAACCGGCTATTAGCAATTAACGTGCGTATGGGAAAGCTTATGGTAAAGGCGCTACCTTTGCCAGGTTCGCTGGCTATTTTAAGCGCGCCGTTATGTTTTTTTAACAAATCACGAATGAGCATTAAACCAAAACCACTTCCCTCTTCATTTTGGGTACCCTTGGTGGTGTAGTAATTTTCGCCATTTATACGGCTAATTACATCGGCACTTATACCAATACCGCTATCTTTAACGGTAACGCAGGTTTCAGTGTCAGTTACGGCAGAGTAAACTTCAATGCTACCACCCTCTGGCGTAAATTTAATGGCATTATTAAGCAGGTTACGAAACACTATGCGGATGGTTTCCGTCTCTGTCATCCAGTTCATGTCTTCATCAACCCGGTTGTAAATCGTTATCTTCTTGTCGTTTGATGGTATTTTTTGCTCTTCAATTATGTCATCGGCTACGGAGTGCAGGTTTACCGGCTTAAGCTCGACAGCTGCGCCGCTAACTTGTCCGCGTATCCAAAACAAAAGGTTATCGGTTAAAGTAATTACGCGGTTATACTGCGCCTCCAGCTGAATGAATAATTCCCGCGCCTCATCCTGCGTAACCAAATCCATGTTTACCAAATGAATAATGCTTTGCGTATTGGCAAGTGGCTTACGTAAATCATGAGTTATGATAGAAAGTAGTTTACTCTTGAGCTCATTATCATCTTCCAACTGTTTGTTGGTTTGCATAATATCGTTATTGAGCTTATCAAGCAAACTCACCTGTTGTTCTATTTTCTCTTTACGCAGATTGAGCTCGTAACTGTAGCGCTTTGCCTTTTTATAGTTATAGCTCAGCATAAACACTATTACCACAAATACCAGCAAAAAGCCTGTATAAAGCGCTATAAGGGTTTTCTGCTGTTCGGTTTTACGGCTTACCTCAAGCACCCGTTGCTGTACCTTTAGTTGCTCTTCCTCCTGTGCACGTAAAGCGTCAATAAAATTATTTGATTCGCGGCGCTCACGTTCAGCTATCTCATTGTCAATAAAAATCAGTTCTTCCTGCCATTGTATAACGGCATCTTTATTTAAACGGGCACGGCTAATGCGCAACAACAACTGCACTGCGTTGCGTAATAACGACGGAGCCTGTGCGCTATCAGCAGCGGCGTAAGCCAGTCGTGCATACTTTTCAGCCTGATCCTTATTGTCGTTACCTTTGTAAATACGGCTCAACTCCAGGTATGACTGTGCCTGGCCCAATTCGTCTCCCGATGAAACATCAATTGCCAGTGCCTTATTAAGGTTTACAATTGCAGAATCGGGCTCGCTTAGCTTTTGGTAAAGCAATGCACGATTGTAAAAGCTTTTCTTTTTTCCGTACAGGTAATTAGAACTTATACTGAGTTTTTCGGCCTGGTTAAAGTACTCAAGCGCCTTAGGGTAGTCCTTTTGTTCGGTTTTAAGTAAACCGAGCTTCAATAAAGCGTTTATGATATCATTAGGCTTATTGAGCGCCTTGAAAACGCTAAGTGTATGATTCAGTAACTTTTCTGCTTCTGCAAAATTACCATCGTCGCGCTTTATAACGCTAATGTATTGTTCGGCGCGGGCAGCGTTATAAATATCGTTATTAACCTGGCTGAGCTGCATAGAACGGTAATATAGCTCAAGTGCCCTTTTAGAGTAGCCTTGCTGGTTAAGCAAATCAGCCTGATTGAGATAAGCTACCGCAAGCCCCGTAGTGTATTTATACTGCGAGGCCAGCATTTCGGCTTCGTTTAAAATAGCGAAGGCTTTTCCGGCATCTTGCTTTACCCGCGGATAAATAACATCGTTTAATGAATCTATATGTGCCGCTATACGCGGACGTATTTGTATTGTTTGCTGTGCGAAAACCTGAGACGAGAGCAAAAATGCTCCCCATAATACCAGGCAATACTTTATTATTATGTATTTAGACACACGGTTCCTTAACCGCATAAAATATGTACTTAGTTAGTTATAAATTTATTTAAACACCTGCTAAACTCCGTGTTGATAACACCATTTTAAAGCAGCAAGCCGTCATTTGAGATTACAAAAACTGATATGCTAACCATATAAAATTTGGTAACACCCTTTTAGTAATCACCTATAAAAATATTAAACGACTGTAAATGTTTCATATGTGAACAAAACTGAATCACAACCTTAGGTTTTATGTGCTCATTTTCCTTTTATTGCAACTTTAATACCAATGCTATGTTTAAACCTATATTTAAATGTTATGGAATACAGAAATTTAGGCAAAACCGATCTTAAAGTTTCGGCAATTACTTTCGGAGCCTGGGCTGCCGGGGGATGGATGTGGGGTGGAAACGATGATAAGGAGGCTATTGAAGCTATGCAAGCCGCATATGATTTGGGCATTACCAGCATTGATACCGCCCCTATTTACGGGCAGGGAAAAAGTGAGGAACTGGTTGGCCGGGCCATAAAAGATTTGCAGCGCGATAAGGTGCAAATACTTACTAAATTTGGCATGCGTTGGGATTTGGCCAAAGGGACATTTGGTTTTAAATCGAAAGATAACTCGGGCAAAGACATTGACATTTATAAATACGCCGGTAAAGAAAGCATAATTAAAGAATGTGAAGACAGCCTTAAACGCCTGGGTACCGATTATATTGATTTACTGCAAATTCACTGGCCCGACGAAAGCACTCCTATTGCTGAAACCATGGAAGCTTTAATACAACTTAAAGAACAGGGAAAAATACGCGAAGCGGGTGTTAGTAATTACAGCGTTGCGCAAATGCAGGAGTCTGAGCAAACCATAACTCTGGCGTCAAACCAGGTACCATTCAGCATGGTTAATCGTAAAATTGAGGCAGATATTGTTCCATATTGTATGGAGAACAACAAGAGCATTTTAGCTTATAGCCCTATGGAACGTGGCCTGCTTACAGGTAAAATAAAACCAGGGCATAAGTTTAGTGAAGGCGACCACCGTGCGGGTGTAAAGTTTTTTAAAGAAGAGAACATTAAACGCACCAACGAGTTTCTGAATAAAATTAAACCGTTGGCTGATGATAAGAATGCAACCTTAGGGCAATTGGTAATACGATGGACAATTGAGCGCCCCGGCATTACCGTTGCACTTGTTGGTGCCCGCAATGCCGAGCAAGCTTCACAAAATGCCAAAGCAATTGAAGTAAAACTTACCGCTGATGAGATTGCGTTTATAAACGGCGAGTTAGAAAAGGTAGAGATTGTAGATTAATAGCGACGTTTCCACCCTTTTTGGAGGCACAGATAGTTTATCTTAAATCGAGGATAAACTATCTGTGCCTTCTTCTTTTCTTTCTGGTTTCCTTCTTAGCAGCTGTCTTCTTTTTTGACGATGAAGATTTGCGTGTGCTTGATCGGTTATTGGATGATGATCTTGTTTGTCGCTTAGGTTGATCGGCAACAGCTGTAGTTTCGGTTTGCTTATTGTCAGTTGAATCTTTATTTACCTGACTTGCCGATAATGAATTTCCGCGCAAGCTGTACTCAATTAAGCGTTTTTGAATGGGCTTTTTGGCAAGCGTATCCTCTTCGTCAAAAACGTCAAACTCGCGCATGAGGTTACCGTCTTTTATAAAAAAGTTATCATTACCACGATACCCCTTACGCTGCGAACGGGTTAAGCGCGGAAAATCCAGCTTGCGCGATCTGTCGTCATTATATTCAAATGCAAATACTTCAGCGTAGTTAGTGCTGTCGGCAGCCTGGGTATGAATGAAAATTTCAGGGTTACCATCGGTGTCCATATCAGAATTAAATACATCTACTATACGCCCATCATAATCGCCCGTGGTTGTGGTGTATTTTGCCGATGCCGAATCAGACCGTAAGATTTGATATGCACCAACCAATTCCGAGCCTCTGCCCCAGCCTAGTACGTCATAGTACAGTCCGGGTGCAACCTCAATAGTTTTATGGTACCTGAATGGCTGCTGTAATTTAGGTGCTGCCGTGGCCACAGGTGCTGCAACTTCTGATTCTTTGTTATCAGATGCAGTATTTTTGCAGCCGGTAACAGCAGTTGCTAAACCCGCTACCATGTATAAATAGTACTTGAAGTTCATAAGCTTTGGTAGCCCTTTCAAAGTGAAAGAGCTAAAAGTTTAATTTTACAGTTAATTAATCAGGTTTTTGCAGCAACCCTTTCCCAAGTGAGAAAGGTTACTACAGCTAATATACTAAAGATGTTGCCGAAAACTCACCCTTAGGCTTACCCGGCATAGTTAAGTACACTCTCAAAGTACTAAAAGCCCCGGCTTCAAAATACTTAAGGGTAAATTTATGCATACCTTTTTGCAATAGTACCTCCCCCGGCTGCTCATACAAACTGTGCTTGCCATCGTTATCAACCACCATGGTATCATCAACGTAAATTACTGAACCATCATCGCTCTGGGTCGAAAAAATGTACTTGCCATCAGCATCTACATTAAAGTATCCCTCATAGGTAACACCAAACGTACGGTTGGCTTTTTTAAACGCTGCTGTATTAAATGTTTTAGTTACGCCGGTATCAAGCACCCTTGCTCCGTCTAACTGCCCTGTACTGGTAAATAAGCCTGCAACAAGCTCGTATTTAACGCCCGGCTGTTTACCTGTAAACGTTACCGCAGGTAAGGGTGTGTTATTTGTAACCAGCGTTCGTGTTATTAAACTGCGTTTACCTGATGGAGTTATAACGATAGTTTTAAGCTCACGGTATTGATCAGACGGAATATTTAACGTGAACGGTCGTGTATACACCTCGTTAGTTTCGTTAGGATCATAACCATCAATGCTGTAATATATTTTGGCTCCGTTAACAGGTACCTTTAAATTAACCGTTAGTTGCTGTGCGGTGTAAGCAGTATCTTTTGCACCTAAAGCCGTTGGCACGCGATAATTGAACTTATTGGCGTCAAACCACGCCAGGTGTTTAGGTATACGGGCTTCATTAAAATCGGTATAGTTTTTATTGGCCAAAGGAGTCCAGGCCACTTCTGATAGTGCCATTAAGCGTGGCAGCACTAAGTACTCCACCTTGTTTTCGGTGGTAATATACTCTGTCCATAGGTTAGCCTGTACCCCCATTACAAACTTTTGCTGCGCTGCCGGTATTTGCGATGATACCGGGTTGTAAGCATATACTTTTGACAATGGCGCAAAACCGCCGATGCCTAACGGTTCCAAATCTGACCGTGCCGGCGAATGATCAAAATAATACCCTGAGCTGCTTGGCGTCATAATTACGGTATGATTTTGTTTGGCTGCTGCAATACCACCGGCCTCGCCTCGCCAGCTCATAACTGTTGCATTTGGCGCTAAGCCACCTTCTAAAATCTCATCCCAACCTATAATGCTGCGACCTTTGCTGTTTACAAACTTTTCAATACGCTGTATAAAGTAGCTTTGCAATTCGTGCTCATCTTTCAGCTTCAGTTTTTTGATGAGTGCCTGCGCATCGGGCGATGACTTCCAAACCACCTTGGGCGCTTCATCGCCACCAATGTGGATGTATTTACTCGGGAACAGGTCAATTACTTCGGTCAGTACATCCTGCAAAAAGCTGAAAGTTTTCTCGGTTGGGCAAAATATGTTATTAAACACGCCCCATGTTTCGGCAACCTTGTAATCAAGTTTAGGATCGCAGCTAAGCTCGGGGTAAGCGGCCAGTGCGGCCATAGCATGACCCGGCATTTCAATTTCGGGTATAATGGTGATATACTTGCTTTGGGCATAAGCAATAACATCACGTATTTGATCTTGTGTGTAATAACCGCTTACGGGCATACCATCAAATTGCTGTGGCATACGGTCGTGATAGTTGCCAATAAGGCTTTGAGCACGCATGCTACCCACTGAGGTTAAGCGTGGATATTTTTTGATTTCAATACGCCAGCCCTGGTCGTCAGTTAAATGCCAGTGAAACCTGTTGAGTTTATAAGAGGCCATCAAATCAAGATAGCGCTTCAAAAATTCCACCGAAAAAAAATGACGGCATACATCAAGATGCAAACCCCTGTAGCCAAAGCGCGGGTAATCTTCAATACGGGCACATGGTAATTTTGCTGTTGCTGCACGCTCAAGCGGCAGCATTTGTATTAAGCTTTGCACCCCGTAAAATAAACCAGCTCCTTTACCGGCAATAGTTATTTGTTGCGGAGCTATGGTTAATCGGTACCCTTCAGCAGGCAGGTTTTCCGTACCGGCTGTGGTTAATATAATTGCATTAGTAGCCGTACCCCCTTTGTAGTGCTGCACTCTATTTTTTAAGGCGAACTTATTTTGCAGATAGCTACTTAAAAATTGAACAGCTTTATTATCAGTAGAATCAGCCTGGATGGCAGTTTCCTGACTCAATACAAATGTTCCCACCTGTTTTTGTACACTCACCGGTGCAGGTATTATGCCCATATTAGGATCGGGTGCGGCGGTTTGTGCGTTCACATAACCCGTGGTTAGCAATGCCGATATATATAATAGTAAATGTTTCTTGATGATCATATAAGGATTCAATCAGTTTGATTTATAACGAATGGTGAAGTTAAAAGATTTTAATGTTTAGCCATAAATTTATAAGGTAAAAAATGGATTAGCGCTGCTGACTTTTTACTGTAAAGCTTGTTATTGGTACATAACATAAAATCATGAAGCAATTATTAATAGCTGCCTTATTATTAACGGGTACACTAAACACAACAACTGCTCAAATTAAAACCAAACCTTTAGCTGCGGGTATGATACCACCGGTAATAAAATACAGTGGTAAATTGACTAAAGCCATGCAATTTACCGATGAAAGCGGCACCTATGTAACTTTTACAACCGAAACAGGGATTACTAATAGCAAGGAAGATGATATGGGTAAGGCTGCCTTATATGCCTATTGTTACAAGGTAACCGGTAATACAACGGTACCTGTTTGGCAGGTAAAAGATTTTGTAGACGAGTGCCCGGTTGACATTAAGGCCAAGTTTGTGCCCGGAAGCTTTGCAGTAACCGATTTAGATAAAAATGGTATTGCCGAAGTTTGGATGCTATATCAAACTGCCTGCCGCGGAGATATAAGCCCTGATAATATGAAACTTATTATGTACGAAGGCGGCAAAAAGCACGCTATGCGCGGAACAACTAAAGTTGAAATATCACCAAAAAACTTTTATGGTGGTAAGTACACTATGGATCCGGCATTTAAAAAGTCGGCGCCCGCTTTTAAACGATATGCTATCGCACTTTGGAATAAAAACGTAAAGCAGAAATGGGAATAAAACAAAAGGCCACTCTTTAAAAAGAGTGGCCTTTTGTTTTATGTCTTCACTTAAGAAGGGCTTGTTGGGATTTAAACTAATTCCTCCGCTTCTTTAGCGGCTAAATAACGTTCGGCATCTAAAGCTGCCATACAGCCGGTACCTGCAGCGGTTACAGCCTGACGGTAAACATTGTCTTGCGCATCGCCACAGCAAAATACGCCTTCAATGTTGGTTTGGGTTGTGCCCGGTTTGGTTAATATATAGCCCGTTTCGTCCATATCAATTACACCTTTAAAAATATCGGTGTTGGGGTGGTGACCAATAGCTACAAAGAAGCCGGTAACATCAAGTGTTTTTTTCTCTCCTGTTTGGTTGTTGAAAACGGCAACACCGTTAACACCCGTTTCATTACCTAAGATTTCCTTGGTTTCGGTGTTATATAGAATTTCAATATTAGGCGTGTTTTGTACACGGGTAACCATAGCTTTTGAGGCGCGGAATTCATCCCTACGAACCAGCATGTATACCTTGCGGCAAAGTTTTGCAAGGTACGTAGCCTCCTCGGCAGCAGTATCACCCGCGCCTACAATGGCAATATCCTGTCCCCGGAAAAAGAACCCGTCACATACAGCACAGGCTGAAACGCCAAAGCCATTATATTTTTGCTCAGACTCGAGGCCTAACCATTTTGCAGATGCACCTGTAGAGATAATTACGGTATCGGCCGTTATGGTTTTAACTTCATCAACCACCATTTTGTGCGGCATACTTGAAAAATCAACCGAACTAACATATCCAAAGCGGATGTCCGTACCAAAACGTTCGGCCTGCTTGCGGAAATCTTCCATCATTTCAGGGCCCATAATGCCGCTAGGATAACCCGGAAAATTTTCTACGTCGGTAGTTTGCGTTAACTGACCGCCGGCCAGCATGCCGGTGTACAAAACGGGTTTTAAATCGGCACGGGCTGCATAAATAGCAGCAGTATACCCTGCGGGGCCCGAACCTATAATAAGGCATTTAACGTGTTCAGTATCTTGAGACATCAGCGAAATATTTTAACGAACAAAAATAAGCTTTTAAAGCCATACCGCAAACGCTGTACCGTCAGTTGAGCGCAACTCTTTTATGAGAAAGTGATTATAATAGTCGTTTAAATCAAATAGTAAAACAAACCACGAAATAAATGCGTAAACGGGTTTATATTAAATTCATTACAACGAGGAGGATAAGGAGCGGCTATGATAATAATGACGATAATTTATTTGTGTAAGCGATACAATGTGGCCGCCTGGCTCAAAAAACAAAAGGCAGCTATTCAATAGCTGCCTTTTATATGTTAGGTAAGATTACGATCTTTAAACCACACATCGTCTGGTTCAGCTTTAAAATTCATCATAAGGTCAACCAGCTCAATAGGGCTTACCGATGTTAAAACCAGCTCGCGGTTGGCAGGCTTTAAAAAGCGTTGCTCTACCATTACATCCATTTGTTGCAGCAACAAATCGTAAAATCCACCGGTATTGAGTATGCCTATTGGTTTTTGATGCAGGCCCAGTTGTAACCAGGTAAGCACCTCAAAAAACTCTTCGAGAGTGCCAAAGCCACCGGGCAACATTATAAAGCCATCGCACAGGGAAGCCATCAGTTGTTTACGCTGATGCATATTTTCTACCACGTGAAGTTCGGTAAGGCCGGTATGCCCAACCTCCTTAGCCATCAAAAATTCGGGAATCACACCAACAGCGGTTCCGCCTTTTTGCATCACGGCATCGGCAATCATACCCATTACTCCTACCCTTCCGCCGCCAAATACCAATGATATGTTGCGGCTCACCATTACATCGGCCAGCAAATCTACGGCTTCAGTCAGTTTAGGGTCGCCGTTAAAGTTAGCGCCGCAGAATATGGCGAGTGATTTCATTTGTTAATAATTGGTTTATAGATATTGAACGCATTGTCATCTCGACGAAGGGAAGATTCTTTTGAATTAATGAGCTAATTACTTTGAAAAGATTTCTCCTTCGTCGAAATGACAGCTTCCCTATGTTAAAAGTTCTTTTTACCGTTATACGATAACCTAATAACCAAAGAAACTACCTTGTGTAATTTGGCGCCTCTTTAGTAATCGTAATATCGTGTGGGTGCGATTCGCGGATACCGGCAGCTGTGATGCGTACAAACCGGGCTTTTTGCAAAGCTTCAATGTTTTTAGCGCCACAATAACCCATACTGGCTTTTAAACCACCCACAAACTGGTAAGCAACCTCTGCCAATGTACCTTTAAATGGCACACGGCCAACTATACCCTCAGGTACCAGTTTCTTAATATCATCTTCCACATCCTGAAAGTAACGGTCTTTTGAGCCTGATTCCATGGCTTCGATAGAACCCATACCGCGATATGATTTAAAACGACGGCCTTCATAAATAATGGTTTCGCCCGGAGATTCTTCTACACCGGCAAATAATGAACCTGCCATAATTGAGCCTGCACCGGCAGCAATAGCCTTAGCAATATCGCCAGTGTGTTTTATACCACCATCGGCAATTACCGGAACGCCTGTACCTTCTAAGGCTTTAGCACACTCGTAAACAGCATATAATTGTGGTACACCTACGCCGGCAATAATACGTGTGGTACAAATACTACCCGGACCAATACCTACTTTAACTGCATCTGCACCTGCGTCAGCCAATGCACGGGCTGCATCGCCTGTGGCTATATTGCCGGCAATAACCTGTAAATCGGGGTATTTAGCTTTTACAGCTTTCAATTGATTAATTACGCCTTTAGAGTGACCATGAGCCGTATCAATAGCAATAACGTCAACACCTGCTTTAACCAGGGCATCAACACGGTCCATGGTGTCGGCTGTAACGCCAACGGCAGCACCTACGCGTAAACGCCCATGCTCGTCTTTACAGGCAATAGGGTAATTTTTAAATTTCTGAATATCTTTAAAAGTAATTAATCCGCATAAACGGCCGTCGGTATCAACAACTGGAAGTTTTTCAATTTTTTGATCCTGCAATATTTCTTCGGCCTGCATCAGGGTGGTGCCTTGCGGAGCGGTAATGAGGTTTTGACTGGTCATAACGTCACGTACCGGTTTGCTCATATCTTTCTGAAAACGCAGGTCGCGGTTGGTAACAATACCTTTAAGTTTACCTTCAGCATCAATAACCGGAATTCCACCAATACGATACTCACGCATAATTTTAAACGCATCAGATACCAATGCATCTTCATTTAAAGTAACCGGATCTTGTATCATACCGCTTTCAGAGCGTTTAACTTTACGCACCTCATCGGCCTGACGCTGAATGGTCATGTTTTTATGCAGCATACCCAAACCACCGGCCTGTGCAATAGCAATAGCCAATTGCGATTCGGTTACGGTATCCATAGCCGCCGAAACAATAGGAATATTAAGTTTTATCTTTTTTGTAAGATACGAGCTGGTATCAACTTCGCGGGGTAAAACTTCTGAATATGCCGGTAAAAGTAGAACATCGTCATACGTTAAACCTTCGGCAACAAATTTGGAGGGGTCGAGCTGCATGGCAAATAATTATTGTTATTTGCCGGGCAAAGATATGATTTTATTTCGAATTTCGAATGTGTGATTTCGGAATTAGGTTTACCTGGTGGCTTTTTACGTTAGCGTGTCATAAAGATTAATGAGACCACCGATTTGCTTTATCATTCAATAAATATTAACTACCATTCGGGCATTGCCTCCGGCCCGGGCTATCCGTTCCACTCCTCACTTTGCTATGCTACGTTTCAGGGGTTTCCACTTCTATCCCTAACGCAAACTGCAGTTGGTCTGAATCACTGAATTAATAGATTTCAAAATTATGAAACGCCATTGCGAGGCAAAGAGCCTGCGCGGTGCTGCCAAAGCAAAGTCGGGATAATTGTATAATTTATATTCCAAACTGATTCAGAAATCGGCGCTTCTTCCCTCGCTTCCTCGCAATGACGTGTTATAATGAAATCGAAAATCTGAAATCCTTAATACTTTCCTACTATCACTTTATAAAACTCATCAAAGTTCAGATACTTGTTGGCAAGTGTCTGTAGTTCTTCGGCGGTAATACTTTTTATAACCTCGGTGTAGCGGTCATAATAATCAAAACCTAAACCCGAAAAATATACGTTTTTGAATTTATCAGCGTGTGAGAAAACGTTTTCTAAACTTCCAAGTAAAGAGCCTTGCATATAGTTTTTCACCAATGACAGCTCCTCTTCAGATATAAGCTCGCTTCTCAGCAAATTGATTTCTTTTTCTATCTCCTCAACAGCACTACGACAAACATCAGCACCTACCTCAGTAGCAATAAAGAATGCCGCACCATGTTTAAGTGATGATATGCCCGAACCAATGCCATAGGTGTAGCCTTTGTCTTCACGAATGTTAGCCATCAGCCTTGAGCCAAAGTATCCGCCCAGTACGGTGTTTAATACCTGTAAGGCAGGAAAATCGGGGTGAGACCGGTTTACCATAGGCAAGCCCATTCTTATGGCCGATTGCAGCGCCTCGGGCTTCTCAGTGTAGAAGAAACGTTCAGTTACAGGAGTTATGCTGGGTTGCGTTGTATCGGCCGGTTCGAAGCTGTTTTGCCAGTTAGCAAAGGCACCGGTAACTTGCTGCAGTGTAGCTTCATCAACCTTGCCTGATATAACCAGTGTACAATTGGCCGGTTGATACATTTGTTTAAAATGCGACAGCATATCGGTACGCTGTAACTGCTGGTAATCAATAGCATTAGCACTTAACCCGTAAATAGTATCACTATAAACTGCCTTATTAAAGGCACGGCGCGCCAGTATATCATTTTTTTGCAAACTAACCTGTAGCTTTTGCTGCTGGTTACGAACAAACGTATCCAGTTCATTTTGCGGGAACTGGCTATTAGTTAATACGTCAACTACCACAGGCAACGTATGCTCTAAATGGCGGTTAAGGCTGTATAGCGTTAACTGCGATTGATCATAACCATATTCTGCCTGCAAAAATGCGCCGTAATAATCAATGCTATCAGCAATTTGTGCAGCGGTAAGATTAGCTGTACCTTCTGTAAGCATAGTATTAACTGCCATGTTTAGCAGAGGCTTTTGCTTATCAAACCTAAGATTATTAAAAATCCACTCCACACGCACCAGGTCCTGGTCGCCCGAGTTGAACCAGTATACCTGGCAGCCATTTGGCAGCGCGGCATGTCCCGGCTCAATTAAATTTATATGATTTACCGCCTGCGATTCAGGCGCTACAGTTCTGTTCAACATAAGCTCTATTTTTCGGCCAGGTAAATTAAGGTTGATGAGTTGTCCTTACGGAATATGCTTTTACAAGCTTGCTGTATTTGTTCGGCTGTTACGGCCAGGTACTTATCTGTTTCGTTGTTAAACTGGTCAGCATCGCCTAACAGCTCGTAATATGCCAGGTTCATTGCCTTATCTAACAATGCCATTTCGGCAAACACCATGGTGCTTTCGGTTTTGTTCTTCACCTTGGTTAACTCGTTGTCAGGAATGAGCGCATCACACATCTTGTTCAACTCCTGCCAAATGGCGGCTTCAGCTTCATCAATACTTACGTTCTCAAGCGGCTTACCTTCAACCACCAGCATACCTTTATCAAAGCTACCGGTTAGGTAAGCGTGTATTTCGCTAAATAAAGGCTGCTCTTTTACCAAAGCACGGTAAAGGCGTGATGATTGTCCGCGTGAAAGAATATCTGATACCAAATCTAAAGCGTAATAGTCGCCGTTGGTACGCGCCGGAACCTGGAATGCAATGTAAACATCATTAAGCGGCACTTTGGCTGTAACAACTTCACGGCGCTCCTCATGCTGGTCGGGCTCTTGCGGCAAATTACGCACATATTTTTCGCCTGCGGGTATTGGAGCAAACCATTTTTCGGAAAGCTGTTTTACCTGTTCCAGGGTTACATCGCCACCAACTACCATAATGGCATTTTGAGGATTGTAATGCTTTTTAAAAAAGGCTTTCACATCTTCTATTTTTGCATGTTCAATATGCTCCAAATTTTTACCTATGGTAGCCCACTGGTAAGGGTGCGTTTTATAAACCAACGGACGCAGGCGCAACCACACATCGCCGTACGGCTGGTTGAGGTAGCGCTGCTTAAACTCTTCCATTACTACGTTCCGTTGCACTTCAAGGCTCTTCTCGCTAAAGGCAAGACTTAGCATACGGTCACTCTCCAGCCAAAAGGCAGTTTCGAGGTTAACGGCAGGCAGGGTAACGTAGTAGTTAGTTATATCGTTACTGGTAAAGGCATTATTTTCGCCGCCTACACGCTGCAACGGTTCGTCATAAACAGGAATATTTACCGAACCGCCAAACATCAGGTGCTCAAATAAGTGAGCAAAGCCGGTTTGATCGGCACTTTCATCGCGGGCACCAACATCATATAAAATGTTAACCACCGCCATTGGTGTAGTATGGTCTTCATGAACAATTACCCGCAGGCCGTTGCTCAGTGTAAAACGATCGAATTTAACCATGTAATTTTAAGAACAATTTTAGTTAAGCGTCAAATGTAAAACATTTAAAATCGAATTTGTTGGATTGACTTTGTTACTTTACCGAATGTTGCAGGGAGTTTACATTCAAAATACGTTGCTTGATTGCCCGTCATTTATGATGGTAGTAACTGTCAAAATAAATATCTTAGCATGGTACCCTATGCAAAATTTGTAATTTTAACACTGCGCTTAAAGCACATTCAAATTATATTTTGATTACGAGTTCCATAAATTTGACAGTAAATGTTTAACGAGCACAGTCTCATTGCCGCATTGCGCGCCCGAAGTGCGAAAGGATGGATTACGGAACTTTGCGCTCAAGTTAGCGAGAAGGGTTTTATACTCACAGACCTGCTTAATCTTACCCTGTACAAAGAAGCTGTAATAGCTTTTCATGCTGTATGGCTGCTTGATACTTTGGTTGAAAACGACCTCGAAAAACATGTAGTAAACATTGATGAGTTTATACATTATAGCAGCCGCATAACCAATCACAGTTGCCAGAGGCATTACGCGCGTATATTTATGCACTTTACAAAAGCAGCACATAAATCATTAAACATTAAAAGTAAGCTGGCGCAAACAGATTTAGAGCCTATGGTGGAACGCTGTTTTGACTGGCTTATAGACCCTAAAGTTAAGGTTGCCGTAAAAGCATCAGCCGGAGAGGTACTTTATAATTTATGCGAAAGGTATGACTGGGTTGCAGAAGAATTACAAAACCAGCTGCGTTTTTTAATGCAAAACGGCAGCCCGGCAATTAATGCAACAGGCCGCCGTTTGCTAAAGTTATTGCAAAGTAGTTAATAACTTACTCCTTAGGGCGATCTTCGCCATGCAGGTTATCACTTACCTGGTGATGGTGCAGCTTAGCTTCAATTGCAGATGAGCTGTTGTTAGCGTATGTGCCATAGGCATCAACTAAAACTCCTTTAAGGTTGTATTTTGCCGATGATATTGCGTAAACAATTGACATATCTGAAGGGTTGCTTGGACCCTCGAAACGAAAAAACTCATCCACTTCAAAGTCTTCCGCATTCATTTGTACGTTGTTGCTTTTATCGTCAATGGTATTACCGTTATCTTCAAAGCTAAGGTTAGCGGTATATCCTCTTTGCATCAGGTCGTTAGTGGCATCCACTAAAGTTTCATAATTTTTCATGGTAGTAGTATGTTTAGTGTTTAAGTTAGTTTTAAGGCAATGCTGAATGCGTTGTTATAATGTTAACCACCATTACAGTAAAGTTGTTTTGCTCATTAAGCAGGCATTTTAAGCTTGTTTACAGTTCAAATATTAAAAGCACATTGCTTTGAGGCTGATAGTGAGGCTTAAGTGCTTTGCAGGTAATACGTTGCGCCGTACTATATTATTACCGCATCAACAAAAAAGTTACATGTAACGAACTGAGTTTTACTTAAATTGGGCATCGAAACTATTACGCTTAAACAATCCTGATGAAACTAAAACTACTTGGTACTTTAGCCATTTCTGTATGGCTAACCTCAACGGTGCAGGCTCAAACGGTTCCATCGCCTAAAAGTCATTTTGGCTTTAACATTGGTGATGACTATCAGTTGGCCACTTACACCCAAACAGAAGCTTACTTTAAAAAACTATCGGCATCTCCACGCACTAAATTGGTTGATATTGGCTTAACCGAAGAAGGCCGTCACCAATGGATGCTCATTGTTTCTTCGCCCGAAAACATCAAGAACCTTGATAAGTATAAAGACATATCGAGAAAGCTGGCAAGGGCAGAAAACCTTACCGATGCCCAGGCAAAATCAATGGCCGAGCAAGGTAAAGCCATTGTTTGGATAGATGGTGGCCTTCATGCAACCGAAACTGTGGGCACCCATCAACTTATTGAAACAGCCTACGAACTGGTAAGCCGCACCGATGCCGAAACCATGCGCATTTTAAATAATGCAGTGGTGTTATTGGTACATGCAAACCCTGACGGGCAGGAGCTGGTGTCAAACTGGTATATGAGCCAAAAAGACCCGGCCAAACGCAACATGAACATTCCGCGCCTTTATGAAAAATATATTGGCCATGATAACAACCGCGATTTTTACATGATGAACATGAAAGAATCGCAGAATATTACGCGCCAGCAATTTTTAGAGTGGTTACCACAAATTGTTTATAACCATCATCAAACAGGCCCGGCAGGTTCAGTTGTAGCTGGTCCGCCGTACCGCGATCCGTTTAATTACGTTTATGATCCTTTACTGGTAACAAGTATTGATGCTTTAGGTGCAGCCATGAGCAGCAGACTTAATGCCGAAAACAAGCCGGGTTATACTGAACGTAACGGCACCAGCTTTTCAACCTGGTGGAACGGCGGCTTGCGTACTACCACTTACTTTCATAACATGGTGGGCTTGCTTACCGAAATTATTGGCAGCCCTACCCCGGCAAGCGTACCGCTGGTGCCTGAAAGGTTAATACCCAGCAGCAACACGCCTTTCCCGGTAACACCGCAGCCATGGCACTACAAACAATCTATTGATTATTCCTTATCGTTAAATTACGCCGTATTAGGTTATGCCGTGCGCCAGCGCGACCAAATGCTTTACAACATGTATGTAATGGGTAAAAACTCCATTAACCGTGGTAATAAAGACAATTGGACACTATCTCCTAAACGTGCCGACTCCATAAGCGCTGCTTATAAAAAAGATCAACCCACAACAGGCAACGCTGCTGGCGGCCGTGGTTTTGGTGGGGTACCGGTGAAGTATTATGATCAGGTATTAAAGGATGTAACCCTGCGTGACCCACGCGGATACATTATTCCGGCTAACCAAACTGATTTTCCAACTGCGGTTAAGTTTGTAAACGCCCTTATACGTGCGGGCTTGGTTATACATAAAGCAACTGCCGAATTTAAGGTAAACGGTGTAAGCTACCCGGCAGGTTCATATGTAGTAAAAACCGATCAGGCTTTCCGCCCGCATATATTAGATATGTTTGAACCGCAAGACCACCCAAATGATTTTCAATACCCCGGAGGCCCTCCTATTCGCCCGTATGACAATGCCGGCTGGACTTTAGCTTACCAAATGGGTGTTAAGTTTGACAGGATACTTGATGGCTTTGATGGCCCGTTAAGCCGCGTGCCTTACGGACAATTACAAACACCGCCTGCACAGGCCGTAGCCACAAACGCCAAAGGCTACCTGATTGATGCAGGCATTAATAACGCTTTTACACTGGTAAACGACATGCTTAAAGCCGGTGCCGAAGTTTACAGGGTACCTGCTGAGGCGGGTGCATTTTACATACCTGCAACAACCCAGGCTAAAACGGTATTTGATAAAGATGCCAGCCTTGGTGTAAAAACAAAAGCAGCTTCAAAGATGCCTAAGGGCGCAGTTAAGGTTTCAAAATTGCGCATAGGCTTGTGGGACACCTATGGGGGTTCTATACCATCGGGCTGGGTACGTTGGATGCTTGAGCAACAACACTTTGATTTTGAGCGCGTGTACGCACAAGAGATAGATGGCGGCAATCTTAAAAGCAAGTTTGATGTGTTGGTATTTGTTGGCGGCGCCATTTCATCAGCTACGCCACGCGCAGGGGGCTTTGGAGAATTTGGCGGTGGTCGTAACATTAATGCAGACGAACTGCCAGCCGAGTACCGCAATCAAACCGGCCGCATTACTGCCGATAAGTCTGTACCGCAATTAAAAGCATTTTTAGAAGCAGGCGGCAGTATAGTTACTATTGGCAGCAGTGCCAACCTTGCCTATCACTTAAAACTTCCGGTTACAAGTGCATTAGCTGAAACTGTAAACGGGCAAACCCGTCCGCTAAGCGGCGATAAGTTTTACATTCCGGGCAGCGTATTAGAGGTAAGCTATGATACCACGCAACCGGCTAACTGGGGAATGGCATCAACCGGCAATGTGATGTTTGACAGCAGCCCGGCCTTTACCATTAATGATAGCAGCATTAAACCCTTGGCAACTTATGCTACCGAAAAGCCGTTAAGAAGCGGCTGGGCATGGGGGCAAAAATATTTAAAAGGCGCAGCAGCTTCATTTATTGCCCCTGTTGGCGCAGGCAAGCTTTATGTATTTGGCCCTGAAATTACTTTCCGTTCGCAAGCACACGGAACTTTCCGCTCGTTATTTAATCAACTGTACGCTACAGGTAAATAACACTTAAACATTTACCAACGAAGGGGAATTGCTGCGCAGCAATTCCCCTTCGTTGTTTTTATATAGTCGTTCGGTATTTTGTACATAAGTCTGTTTGTAAACATTATTATACCTGTAAATAATAACTGGCACATCATTTGATTACACTAAGCCGTAATGTGAGTGTTAGAATAGATGCAGAGGAGAGGAGCCGCCATACGAAACGTAGGGCGGCTTTTTTTTGTTAAACTCATAAAATTGCACGCAAGTTTAAGCTTCATAATTTCATTTTAGTAATTACATTTGCGGCTTATTTGAACGCAGGAAACTGCCCTCTTCAGTATGAAACAGCATTTGCAACATCCTGTATTTAAAATAATATCTGCACTGGCAACAGAGCAGCAGGTTGAGGCTTATGCAATAGGCGGCTTTGTACGTGATATTTTTTTACACCGCCCTTCAAAAGATATTGATGTTGTGGTAATTGGCAACGGCATTCACTTTGCCGAGGCTGTAGCCAGAAGGCTAAACGTTAAAGTTTCGGTGTTTAAAAGCTTTGGTACGGCAATGCTCAAGTATCAGGACGTAGAGGTTGAGTTTGTGGGCGCACGTAAAGAATCATACCGCTCGCAATCGCGCAAACCTATTGTAGAGAACGGCACGCTTGACGACGATCAGAAGCGGAGGGATTTTACTATAAACGCTTTAGCTATTGCTTTGCATGGCGCCGAATACGGCGAATTAATTGATCCGTTTGGCGGCATGGATGATTTGGAAAGCAAACTCATCCGTACGCCGCTTAACCCCGAAGAGACATTCTCAGACGATCCGTTACGCATGATGCGGGCAATAAGGTTTGCCTCACAACTTAATTTTGTAATTGATGAAAAAGCAATTGATGCTATTAAGCTCAATAAAGACCGCATCAACATTGTATCGCAGGAGCGGGTTACTGATGAACTGAATAAAATTATCCTTTCCAACCAGCCTTCTGTAGGTTTCAAATACATGCTTGATACCGGCCTTTTAAAAATAATATTTCCGCAAATGGCTGCGTTGCATGGCGTAGAGGTTGTGAATGGCCGCGGCCATAAGGATAATTTTTACCATACCTTACAGGTACTTGATAATATATCAGCCACAACAAATGATTTGTGGCTGCGCTGGAGCGCCATTTTGCATGATATTGCCAAGCCTGCCACCAAGCGCTTTGAAGCCGGACACGGCTGGACGTTTCATGGCCATGAAGACAAAGGTGCACGCTGGGTACCTAAATTATTTTCCCAGCTAAAACTACCGCTTAACGACAGGATGAAGTTTGTACAGAAACTTGTACAGCTGCACATGCGCCCAATTGTACTCACCCAGGAAATTGTAACTGATTCGGCCGTTAGAAGATTATTATTTGAAGCCGGGGATGACATTGAAAGCCTGATGTTGCTTTGCAAGGCCGACATCACCACTAAAAATGAATTCAAAGTAAAAAAGTATCGTCAAAACTTTGAGCTTGTGCAGCAAAAGCTCAAGGATGTTGAAGAGCGTGACCGCGTACGTAACTGGCAGCCACCTATTACAGGTAACGACATTATGAAAATATTCGGGCTTAAAGAGGGCCGTGAAGTTGGAATTATTAAAAGCAAGATACGCGAAGCCATACTCGAAGGTGAAATTTCTAACGACTATGATGCCGCGTTAAAATTCACAATTGAGAAAGGCCAAGAAATTGGCTTAAAAGTTGTGGAAAACTCAAAATAAATTTTAAACTGTATTTTTACACTTAAATCAACCTATAAAAAATGGCACTATACCGTTTCAGGGTAACATTTGAAGATTATGATGATATAAGCCGGGAGATTGACATTAAATCTACCCAAACATTTGCCGATTTGCATCACGCAATACATCAAGCAATTGGTTACAATCCTGATTACTCTTCTTCTTTTTACATCAGCAATGATCAATGGACAAAAGGAGAGGAAATTGCTTTTAAACCCAGCGACCGCAAAGTTGACCGGGGCATTGCATTAATGGAAAAATCAAAGCTCAGCAGTTTTATAGACGATCCGCATCAAAAATTTTATTATACGTCAAATTTCGAACGTCCCTTTGACTTTCACGTCGAGTTAGTTAAAATTCTTGACGAAACAGCTGGCACCAGCTACCCTGCCGTAGTTAAAAGCACAGGGGAGGCACCTAAGCAATTTGGAAACGTTTACACTCCGGCTGCTGCAACCGCAGAAGCTAATGAAGACTTTGACTTTTTAAACGAGTTGGAGTATAATCCTGAAGATACCGAAGATTTTGAAGAGGTTAACGAATCAGGCAGCAGCACCAAGGAAAGCGACGACGAGGGTGGTGAAGAGGAAGATGAATTCGGCAATGAGTTTTCAGATAGTGATAGCTTTGAGGAAGATGAACGTGGTGGAAGCCGCGGCCGAAATGACGATTATTAAATACCCGTAAATCATTTAAAGCCGGTTTTATGCGGCATCTTTTTGCAAGGTTGATGTTTACATTGTAAAACCTTAAAGATGCCTGAATAAAACCGGCATATTTATTATAAATCATTTGTTTTGAACAAAAGCAAGTACTTAGTTAGCATTGCAGGTCCAACTGCGGTTGGTAAAACGGCTGCTGCTATTGAACTTGCCAAATACTATAACACCGAGATTGTTTCGGCCGATTCGCGCCAGTTTTATCAGGAGATGAGTATTGGTACCGCCAAACCATCAGCTGAGGAGCTGGCAGCTGTTCCGCACCATTTTATAGGGTCGCACAGTATCAAACAAAACTTTAATGTAGGAGATTTTGAACGTGACGGCTTAGCAAAGCTTAATGAGCTATTCAGTTATCATGACGTAGTGCTTATGGCTGGCGGTTCGGGGCTGTATGTTAAGGCAATTACTGATGGATTTGATAATCTCCCAGACATAGACCCCTCGGTTCGACAAAGTCTTAATGAAACTTTTGCGCAGGAAGGCATTGATGTTTTACAGAACCGCCTTCAGCAGGTTGATCCGGAATACTTTGAAACAGTTGATAAAAATAACCCGCAACGTATTATACGCGCTCTAGAAGTTTTTGAGAGTACTGGTAAGCCCTTTTCATCCTTTCATAAAGGTGCTTCCAAACAACGCAAGTTCAACATCATAAAAATTATACTTGACCTGCCCCGCGAGGAGCTTTACGAACGCATTAATAAGCGTGTGGACCTGATGATGCAAACAGGCCTGCTTGAGGAAGTCAAACAACTACTACCCTACCGCTCGTTAAATGCCTTAAACACGGTTGGATATAGCGAAGTGTTTGATTATACAGACGGCACCACAGACTTGAACACAGCCTTTGAGTTGATTAAACAAAATACCCGTCGTTTTGCAAAGCGGCAGCTCACCTGGTTTCGTAAAGACAAAGACAACAAATGGTTTCATCCCTCTGATACTGAAGGGATGAAAACCTATATTGACAATTTTATTGCTGCAAACGGTTAATGCATTCCTGCAGGCTATGCCTCCAGTATGGGATGTTTATACCAAAGGTTAACTTTACTTTGCTTTTATCCATGACTGAAAAAACTGGCCTTGTTGCCGGGGTTGGATATTGAGAAGTGCGTATAGGATTAACCTTAACGCTGATACCTGCAAGATCAAAAATTCCTACAGCAAAATCATACCACGATGTTACTCCCTCATTGCTGTAATGATAAATACCGTATTGCTGATTATCAGCTTCAATAATGTCCAAAATACAAGCCGCTAAATCAATGGCGTAAGTTGGCGTGCCAATCTGGTCGGCAATAATATTTAACTCATCGCGTTCAGCACCCAGCTTCAGCATGGTTTTAACGAAGTTATTACCATATTCTGAGTACAGCCAGCTTGTGCGAAGTATATAATGCTTATCTAAACTTTGAATAATGTGTTGCTCACCTTCAAGCTTGGTTAGGCCGTAAACGTTAATCGGTGCAGCAACATCACTTTCGGTAAGCAAAAATGGTGTGTTCCCCTCAAAAACAAAGTCAGTTGATACGTGCACCAGCACTGCACTAAATTGCTTACATAATTGTGCTAAGTTAGCCGCGCCGTCTTTATTAACTTTTCTTGATGTCTCTACGTCGCTTTCTGCCTTATCTACAGCAGTATAAGCAGCACAATTAATAACATACTCAGGCTTATAGGTTTCAAACAACTTTTCAAGCGCCTCTACATTCAACACATTGGCTTCCTCTTCGGCCGGAAACTTCAGGAATTCGATTCCACGTTCGTTGGTAACTTTTTTTAAACATTGTCCTAATTGGCCCGAGCCGCCAAAAACCAGCGTTGTTTTCATGATAGCAGTTATTTACGCCGAAATTAATAAAAATACCATTGGATAAGGTATCGCTGCACGACAACTTTAATTAACTGTTATGAAACATTGGCAAAATTTTTGAGAATATATCTGATGAATCAAAAGAGGTGAAGTTTAAAATTAGTTATTAATTTCTGGTTAGATTTTCGTTTGAGAGACAGTTGGCAACAACTTTTTTACAAATGATAAACATTTTTAATTAAAGATTATTTTATTAAAATATTTTTTGTTGAAAACACCTATTTTGTAAAATTTAATTATACACAAACAAAATATTATTATTATTGTAATGAATATCGTGGTTTTTTTAGTAAGTTGTAAGTTAAGATTACTAAATTGAATGTTACAATTTTATGTTTAACTGTAACTTATTCAATTCATTTAGTATCATATTCCTGCTCTCTCTAAACAAATCATTTGATTTTGTTTCAATTTTCAGTAAAGGCACATAATCAACCAGTTCATATAATTTTTGTAATCGAATCATAATTTCATCGTCAATGAATATTAAGTTTTCACATTTTGCCCTCACCTTTTCGGTTGCTGTAGCTTTTACGGCCTGTAAAACCAACCGACGCCTGGACGGCATGGACAGAGTAGGTACATCTAAAACTACTTTGCAATCACTTACGCCACTTGCCCCACACGGAATGGTATTCGTTCCTGCAGGTTCAATTATTGAAAAAGATGTTGTTACCGACACATCAATGGCAGTTGATACTGTTCCAAGAACAGTTACCGTAAGTGCCTTCTTTATGGACCAAACAGAAGTAACCAATAAACAATACAGAACTTTTGTTGACTGGGTTGCCGATTCAGTTGCAGTAACTGATTATCTTAAAGACGATAAATACTTCCAGAAGAAAAAGAATTCTACCGTTAAAGCTAAAAAAGGCACCGGTAAAAATCAGCAAACTGTTGATATACCTACTTTTGCCGATACTACACGTGCTATTGACTGGAGCAAAGTAGGTGGCAAAACACCACTTTGGCAAAGTAATGATCCGGTAATCAAAGGTGCTTTATATGGCAAGCTTTATACCATGGAAAATGGTAAGCCAACCCTTATTAAAGATGCCGTAGTTTACCGTTTCGACAGGCTTTCTGTAAACCGCTCAGGTGCCAGCAAATACATTACTGATACCGTTGCTGTACCGCCAAATACAAAAGTTTGGTCTAACGACTTTCCTAACTCTCAAATGGAGATGATGGATAACAACTACTACACCAACCGCAGTTATGATGAGCATCCGGTTGTTGGCGTAAACTGGAAACAAGCCCGTGCGTTTACCGATTGGAGAAGCAAAATGATTTATGCTACCACCGGCGAACGTTCACTTGCCCGTTTATATAATTTACGTTTTAACCTGCCTACAGAAGCACAATGGGAATATGCAGCTTCAGCAGACAAAAAACAAGAAGACTTCGACAAACTTGCTACCGTTAATCTTAAAGACAAAAAAACTAAGAAAAACGTTGACATGCTTGCCGTAAATTTCAAACAACAGGAGGGTGATTACCGTAAAGATGGTGGAACTTTTACTATGCACGTTAAATCATATGCTCCAAACAAAGTTGGTTTATATAACATGATGGGTAACGTATCTGAGTGGACGCTTGATGCATTCAGCCCTTCTTACAAAGAGCTAGTGCATGACCTTAACCCGGTATTATTATATGATGCAGCAGATAATGAAAGTGAAGCTATGCGTCGTAAAGTTATCAGAGGCGGATCATGGAAAGATAATGGCAACATGCTTACACCATCAACGCGTAACTATGAAATCCAAAACGTATCTCACTCATACATTGGTTTCAGATGTGTTATGCCGGCACCAGATATTGTAATTGAACAAACTAAAACCAGAAAACTGGCTAAAGGCAACTAAGAACCAACACATAAGATTGATTTAGCAGATGCAGGGTAAGCAATTAGCCTGCATCACAACAACAACTTAGAACAATGAAAAGATTAACGCATAAATTTTACGTAACTGCCTTTAGCCTTATAGCCATGGTGGCAGTAACCACCACTGCCGATGCGCAAAAAAGAAAGAGCAGAAGTACGAAAGCTCGTACAACAAAGTCAAAACCGGTTGTAAAACCAGCATACACTGCGCAAACTGAACCGGTGGTGACTGAAACGGCAACACCTGTGGTATCTCCGCCGGTTAATGCTCAAACCACTATGCCTAAGGACTCGTTACCTACAGACACTTTGCCTGTAATGGACGGTTTCTTTAAAAGCGAAATGTTCAACAATGCAAAGGCTTACAACTACCCGGCAATACAAGCACGCGATGCACGTTTTTACAAACGTATTTGGAGAGACATTGATGTAAATGACCCTAAAAACGCATTACTCAATGTACCTGGTGCAACACTGGCCGAAATTGTATTGGAAGGTTTACGTTCAGGAAAGCTTACTGCTTATGATCCAAGCCCTACTAACAACGACAGCACATTTGCAACCCGTATTAATATGTTAGGTGCAATGTCTCGTTTTCAGGATAGCACCATGGTAGACCAGTTTGATGCTAACGGTAACAAAATTGGTTCTAAGATGGTACTTAATGACTTTAATCCGGCCTCTATTACCAAGTTCAGAACCAAAGAAGATATCTATTTTGATAAAAAACGCTCGATGGTTGTAACCCGCATTATTGGTATTGCTCCTTTAAAAGCAATACAAGCTGCAGGTACCACTGTGGGCGAAGCTCCGGTGTTTTGGTTATACTTCCCTCAGTGCCGCGACTTCTTTGCAACAAAAGACGTTTCTGATCCTGACAAAAATCTTTATGACACCAGCTTAGATGATATCTTTTTGCAAAAACGTTATACAAGCACAATTGTGCGCGAAAGCGGATCAAACACTCAGCGTACTACCGCTCAAATTGCTTCAGCAAATGCGGCATTAGCAGGTTCAGCTACTGATGTTTTAAACGCAGAGCAAGATAAGTCAGCAAAGTCAAAAAATATCGAGAGCAAAATTCAGAACTTCAAGAGCAAAACTTGGAGTTACGAAATCCAGAAAACGCAAACTGCTGCTGAGAAAAAAGCTGCAGAGAAAGCTAAAAAGGATGCTGAAAAAGCTCAGAAAGATGCACAAAAAGCAGAGTCAAAAAATGCTTCGGCACAAGTTAAAAAAAGCTAAGCTATATTACATTAGCACTAAGGCGGTAAGTTCATACTTACCGCCTTTTTTATTTTCTAATATTTCTTTAATTACTAATTGAATATCATTTACAATTTAGCTAATTTTATAAATCATTAGCCGATCTTCCTTCTGTTGAAAATAATTCAAGTATCAGCAACTTCTATTACGGTATTTATACTTCAAAAATTACATCTACATAATACATGCATTCACAACTTGCGCCATTTTTAAAAGATGGAGTTACTTTTACTGAAAGAGACTCTTATGTTGAGTTTCCTATATTACGCCAGTCGGAAGGGCTGAAGGCAAACGCCTACTACTTTGGCAATGCCGAGTGGGCAGAAGAGTACTTAACCTATTGCCACCGTAGCGATACTTTTAAAAGCCGCTGGGAAGCCGCCAGTGGCGATTGGACCGACAAAGTGGTAGTTGATATTGGTTGTGGTCCGGGTAACGTTTACGCCACCCTGCAAGGCAAACCAAAGCAGTTGATAGGTGTAGATGTAGCCCCGAAATCATTAGAGCTTGCAGGTAAGTTAGGCTACACTCCTGTTTTGGCAGATGCCAATAATCTTCCATTTAAATCGGCTATTGCCGATGTGGTAGTTTTGAATGCGGCATTACACCACTGCGAGAACATGGATTCAGTACTTAAAGAAGCTGCGCGGCTTGTAAAGCCCGGTGGCGTATTAGTTACCGACCATGACCCGCAACATTCTGCGTGGAATTATAAAGGCTTAGGAAAGCTTTTATGGAATCTAAGGCTGGTTTACTACCGCCTTATTGGCTACAGCTTTCATAAAACTTCTGATCAGCAAAAATGGGGGCTTGCCTGCGAAATACATCACCAACCCGGACATGGTGTTACCCGCGAAATGTTTGAAAGCGTTTTAGAGCCGCACGGCTTTGAAGTTAAAGTATACCCGCATAACCATGATTTAGGAAGAGAGGTTTTGGAAGGCAAAACCGGTAAAGCTGAATTTAAGTATCGTTTAGGTCACGTTCTTTCGGGCCGTAATCCATCCTCACCCAACAGCGCCCTTACTTTAATGTGCGTTGCAAAAAAGGTTAACCCAATTGCATAATACAAGAAAGGCGCGCATTAAATGCGCGCCTTTTATATTGGCTCTTAAAGTCAATTTCTATCTGTTGTATTGAGAGAATTCCTTGTGCTCGATAACGTGCTGAGGAAGTGACTTAAAGTACTCGTAAGTAATTTTCAAACCTTCCTGGCGGCTTACCTTTGGTTCCCAGCCCAAAATGGCTTTTGCCTTGGTAATGTCGGGTCTTCTTTGCTTAGGGTCATCTGTTGGCAATGGTTTGCCTACCAGTTTCTGATCGGTGCCGGTTAGCTTAATGATCTCCTCACCAAATTCTTTGATGGTGATCTCATCCGGGTTGCCTATATTCATTGGCTGTACATAGTCGCTCAGTAACAAGCGGTAAATGCCTTCTACTAAATCATCTACATAGCAAAATGCACGTGTTTGTGATCCATCGCCAAACATGGTAAGCGGCTCACCTCTCAAAGCCTGGCCGATGAATGCAGGCAATACGCGTCCGTCATTCAGGCGCATACGCGGTCCGTAAGTGTTGAATATACGTATAATGCGGGTTTCAACACCATGGAAGGTATGGTAAGCCATGGTAATGGCTTCCTGGAAGCGTTTAGCTTCGTCATAAACACCTCTTGGGCCTACAGGGTTTACGTTACCCCAGTACTCCTCAGGCTGTGGGTTTACGTTAGGGTCACCATAAATTTCAGATGTTGACGCTACCAGTATACGTGCACCTTTAGCCTTGGCCAAACCTAAAAGGTTATGCGTGCCTAATGAGCCCACCTTTAGTGTTTGAATAGGTATTTTAAGGTAATCAATAGGTGATGCCGGGCTGGCAAAGTGCAAAATGTAATCCAGCTCACCCGGTACGTGTACAAACGAGGATACATCATGGTGATAAAACTCAAATTCTTTGAGCTTAAACAGGTGTTCAATGTTTTTCAGGTCGCCGGTTATCAGGTTGTCCATGCCTATTACATGACACCCTTCCTTTATAAACCTGTCGCACAGGTGCGAGCCAAGGAAGCCTGCTGCTCCCGTAATGAGTACTCTTTTGCCTTGTATGTTCATATTTTTTTGAGTGAAAGAATGAGTTAGAGAATGAGTGAATGTTGAACGGGTGATTTGGCTTTCATTCAGTCCTTCACTCATTCCCTCATTCAGTACTTTATTTTACTTCTTTGCGGCCAATACTGTTATAGTAGAAACCACAGTCGATCATCTTATCTAAATCGTAAAGGTTACGGCCGTCAAAGATAACTTTTGCTTTCAGCAATTCTTCAATTTTACCAAAATCAGGTGTGCGGAATAACGACCATTCAGTAACGATCAGTAATGCATCAGCATCTTTTAATGCATCGTACTGGTTTTGAGCATAAGTAATTTTATCGCCCAGTAAAGCCTGTACGTTATTCATGCCTTCCGGATCAAATGCCGATACAGTTGCACCTGCCTCAAGTAAAGCATCAATGATGTAAAGTGCCGGCGCCTCACGAATGTCATCAGTTTCAGGTTTGAATGCCAAACCCCATAAAGCAAAGTGTTTACCTTTTAAATCGCCTTTATAGTATTTCTTTACTTTTTCAGTAAGTACATTCTTTTGGATTTCATTAACCTCCATTACTGAGTTAAGAATCTTGAAATCGTATGCGTTTTCTTCAGCCGATTTTGCAAGAGCCTGAACATCTTTAGGGAAGCATGAACCACCGTAACCAATACCAGCAAAAAGGAAGCGTCTGCCAATACGCTCATCAGCGCCAATACCTCTTCTTACCATGTCAACATCTGCGCCTACAAGCTCACAAAGGTTAGCAATTTCGTTCATGAAAGAGATTTTGGTAGCCAGGAACGAGTTAGCTGCATATTTGGTAAGTTCAGAGCTGCGCTCATCCATAAATATAATTGGATTACCCTGACGAACGTACGGACCATAAAGCTCCGCCATTAGTTTTCTGGCTCTTTCATCGGTAGTACCTACTACAACCCTATCAGGTTTCATAAAGTCTTCCACCGCTACACCCTCACGCAAAAACTCAGGGTTTGACACCACAGCATACTCTACACCAGGTGCCGCATGCTGCTGCATAGCTGCAGTTACTTTATCTGCGGTACCTACTGGTACCGTTGATTTAGTTACGATTACTTTATAATCAGTTATAATTTTGGCAATATCACCGGCGGCACCTAACACATAGCTTAAATCGGCCGCGCCATCACCACCGGGAGGCGTAGGTAATGCTAAAAAGATAATTTTAGCTTCGCTGATGCCTTCTGCAAGGTTTGAGGTGAATTTTAAACGGTCTTGTGCAATGTTTCGGTGAAATAATTGCTCGAGGCCAGGTTCATAAATAGGCAATTTACCTGCCTTCATCATTTCTACCTTTTTCTCGTTAATATCAACGCAGATTACTTCGTTGCCTGTTTCAGCTAAACAGGTTCCGGTTACTAAACCTACGTAACCGGTTCCTACTACGGCTATTTTCATACTTGTTTTGTTTGGTTGGTTGTTGTTTTTTGAAGTTGATTATCTTTCGGTAATTACCTGCTTACTTAAAAAATCTTCGTAAGCCAGTTTTATACCTTCTGGTAGTTCTATAGTGTGTTTCCATCCTGTGGCATGTAGCTTTGATACGTCCATCAGCTTACGGGGGGTGCCATCAGGTTTTGATGCGTCAAGCAAAATTTCGCCTTCAAAGCCTATGGTTTGCTTTACCAGTTCAGCAAGTTCTTTAATTGACAAATCTTCACCGGTACCAATGTTTACTAAACCTGGTTCATTAAAGTTTTGCATCAAATAATAGCATGCCTCCGCTAAATCATCGGCAAATAAAAATTCGCGCTTAGGGGTACCTGAGCCCCAAATGGTAACACTTGGCAATCCCTGCTCCTTTGCTTCGTGAAACCTGCGTATCATTGCAGGTAACACGTGAGAGTTTTGCGGATGATAGTTATCATTAAAACCGTATAGATTTGTTGGCATTACCGATATGTAATTACAGCCGTATTGTGCACGGTAAGCATCACACATTTTTATACCTGCAATTTTGGCAATCGCATATGGCTCATTGGTATCCTCTAAGGGTCCGGTAAGCAGGTAATCTTCTTTTAAAGGCTGTGGTGCCAGTTTTGGATAGATACAGCTTGAACCCAGGAACATTAACTTTTTAACGCCATTTAAATACGAAGAGTGGATAACGTTATTCTGTATTTGAAGGTTTTCGTACAGGAAATCGGCCCGGTAGGTATTGTTTGCTACAATACCGCCAACTTTTGCTGCGGCTAAAAACACGTATTCCGGCTTTTCCTGTTCAAAAAAATCGGCAACAGCTTGTTGACTACGCAAATCAAGTTCGGCAGAGCCACGCACCACAATGTTTTCAAAGCCCTCTTTTTCAAGTTTACGCTTTATGGCCGAGCCTACCATACCTCTATGGCCTGCTATATAAATTTTAGCACTTTTTTCCATTACAAAAATGTTATTCAAACTGGTTTTTGATTTGGTAGCCCGACTCACGCAGCAATTTTTCTTTGCGGAAAAGCTCCACATCTGACTGCATCATGTCTTTTACCAATGAAGCTAAATCGTGCTTTGGAGTCCAGCCTAATTTTGTTTTCGATTTGGTTGGATCGCCGATTAATAGTTCAACCTCTGTTGGGCGGAAGTACTTTGGATCGACCGCAACAACTTCAGTACCGGCTTCTAACTGGTAATCAGCGTTACTGCAGCTTACTACATAACCTTTTTCGTCAACGCCTTCGCCTTTAAATTCGATAGTGATGCCAACCTCAGCAAATGACATACGTACAAACTCGCGCACGCGGGTGGTAACACCGGTTGCAATTACAAAGTCTTCAGGAGTATCTTGTTGTAAAATTAGGTACATTGCTTCAACATAGTCTTTTGCATGTCCCCAGTCACGTTGAGCGTCAAGATTTCCCAGGTATAGCTTATCCTGTAAGCCCATTGCAATTTTAGCAGTAGCACGGGTAATTTTACGTGTTACGAAGGTTTCACCACGCAAAGGGCTCTCATGGTTGAATAAGATACCGTTGCAGGCAAACATACCGTAAGCTTCGCGATAGTTAACAGTTATCCAATATGCATACATTTTTGCAACAGCATAAGGGCTACGTGGGTAAAATGGAGTAGTCTCAGACTGTGGTACAGCCTGCACCAAACCGTAAAGTTCAGATGTTGACGCTTGATAAATGCGAGTCTTTTTTTCTAAACCTAAAATGCGTATTGCTTCTAACAGGCGTAAAGTACCTATACCATCAGCATTGGCTGTGTATTCAGGAGTGTCGAAACTTACTTTTACGTGGCTCATTGCACCCAAATTATAAATCTCATCGGGCTGTACTTGCTGAATGATGCGGATCAAGTTGGTTGAATCACTTAAATCGCCATAGTGTAGTACAAGACTTGGATGCGGCTCATGAGGGTCCTGGTAAAGGTGATCGATACGATCGGTGTTAAACAAAGAGCTACGACGTTTGATGCCGTGCACCTCATAACCTTTGCTTAACAGTAATTCTGTTAAGTAGGCACCATCCTGCCCCGTTATGCCTGTTAATAAAGCTTTTTTCATGTTTTTGGTTGGTTGTTTTTCATCTCGAGCCGGATTTTCCGTCACGATATATAGTTAACTTTGATTGCTAAGTTGGTATTCAGTTTCATTAAGGAAGTTATTGGTGAACGTCCCCATCACGTTATCAATATTCAGGTATTGTAAGGCATAATCCCTAGCGTTACTTCGCTTCACAATAACTTCCTCCGGATTTGATTTAATCTTTGAAATAATATCAGCCAGTAACTCGTAACTTTCAGGTTCTATAATGTACCCTAAGTTATACTTGTCTACCACGTTGTATAACGAGGTGTCAGGCACACAAGTTACAATGCTTGCACCGCCTACTGCTAATATAGTAGTTAGCTTTGATGGCATTACTAAATCACCGGCATTAGCTTTCTGCAATACAAGGTGAAAATCTCCGAGGTTTAGGAACTCATTGAACACCTCTTTATCCTGCACAGGCATAAAGTTAATGTTGGATAGTTGCCTTTCTTCTGCAAGCTTTATGAGGCGCTCCTTATATGGACCAGAACCACATATTACAAATTTTATGTCGTCCTCATTCCGCAGTATTTCGGCCGCATAAATTACATTTTCCAGCCCCTGCTTTTCTCCTATCGCACCTGAATATAAAAATATTTTGTCATTGGCATTGTAACCCCATTTTTGCTTAATCGTATCGCGGTTATCTAAAGGAAAAAAGAATGAGGTATCGGCCCAGTTAGGAAAAAAGTGAATAGGTTTATCAACTTTAACCTTCACCTTATCTATCATACCTTCAGATATGGTGCTTACAAAATCAACCTTGTTTAATATGTCTCGTTCAACTTTGTAAAGACTATCAATAAGTTTATTGCTTGATAGCATCTGTAAATCCTGAGCGGCTTCAATTTGTAAATCCTGTATATGGTATAATACCTTCCCTCCTTTGTAATTGCGAACTAGCAAACCTAAATAAGCCAGGTGAAATGGAGGTGCAATAGTGATAATTAAATCAAACTTTTGCTTTCTTAAAAGCAATCCAAGTATTAACCACGTTTTGGTGACCCAGAATGATATATCCTGAATCATACGATTTTTGCCAGTAGGGTTTCTAGGTATGAAGGATGGACAACGATATACCGTTATTGGTCTCGCTGACTCAGCAACAGATAAAACCTCCTTTTTGTACCAACGGTTTTTGTACGGAGCTTGTACCTTCCAGTGCGGATAATAAGGATATGTGGTGATTACGGTGCAATCGTAGCCATTTTTAGCGAGCCATTCTATCATCTCGCCATTATATTTTCCAATCCCCGTAGGCTCGGGTGAAAAGTTATGACTTATTAATAGAATCGTTCTGTTTTTCATTAAGGCCACAAATACTAATTAATAGTATATGATTTAAGGTAGAAGTGAGAAAATGTTGTAACAAATTTAAAAAAAGTAAACAATATTTAAAATAAATCCAAAGCAATAAAGCTTTTTATAACATATTTTTAATATTACTAAACCATCAAGCCTGTCCCATAGTGCCACCAAAATTCATTGGAAAGCCTGGGTTTTCTGGCTGAAGTTTTATACGGCCATTTGCCTCTTCAAACTTTTCTATGTTTTCTTCAAGCGCTGTAAGCAAGCGTTTAGCATGTTCGGGAGTTAAAATAACTCTTGACTTTACTTTTGCTTTTGGGACACCAGGCATTACACGAATAAAGTCAACCACAAATTCGGCGTTAGAATGAGTAATAACTGCCAGGTTGCTGTAAACACCTTCAGCTATTTCCTCTGATAACTCGATATTAAGCTGATTTTCGTTTGCTTCTTCCATGCTACTAAAATACTAAAGCTACTGAATAGTTGAGGTTATAATTTAATCTCTTTTTAAAAGGCAGTTGCTGATTAAGCAAAAAAGGCCATCCTGATAACAGGACGGCCTTGATTTAGTTTATTATAGTTTAACTTATGCTTCAGCTTCTTCAGATTTTGATGCCATTAAGCGATCAAATTCTTCTTGTGAGCCTACACGGATGTTATCATACGTACGTAAACCTGTTCCAGAAGGAATTAAGTGACCTACAATTACGTTTTCTTTCAAACCTAACATCTTATCGCGTTTACCCGCAATAGCTGCCTCGTTAAGAACCTTGGTAGTTTCCTGGAACGATGCTGCAGAGATGAACGATTTAGTACCTAACGATGCTCTGGTAATACCTTGCAGCATTGGGCTTGAGGTAGCGGCAATCGCATCACGTACTTCAACCAGTTTCTGATCTTTACGTTTCAGTACTGAGTTCTCGTCACGTAAACGACGTAACGATACAATTTGTCCGGCTTTCAAGGTAGTTGAATCACCCGGCTCTACAACAACCTTCTTGTCATAGATGTCATCGTTTTCAATCATGAAGTCCCAGCTATCAACAGCCTCTTTTTCAAGGAAGCGGGTATCTCCCGGATCTTCGATAGCAACTTTCTGCATCATCTGGTGAACAATTACCTCAAAGTGCTTATCGTTAATTTTCACACCTTGCAAACGGTAAACCTCTTGTATACCATTTACTAAGTACTCTTGCACGGCAGCAGGACCTTTAATAGCCAAAATATCAGCAGGAGATATTGAACCATCAGATAACGGCATACCTGCTTTTATAAAGTCATTATCCTGTACAAGGATGTGCTTAGAAAGAGGTACCAGGTATTTTTTAACCTGTCCGTCGCGTGATTCGATAGTGATTTCGCGGTTACCACGTTTAACACCACCTAAAGTTACTACACCATCAATTTCGGTTACAACAGCCGGGTTTGACGGGTTACGAGCTTCAAACAACTCGGTTACACGTGGTAAACCACCTGTAATATCTCGGGTTTTACCGGTAGAACGAGGAATTTTAGCAATTACTTGTCCGGTTTGAATTTTCTCACCTTCTTCAATGGCAATGTGTGCACCTACCGGAATGTTATATCCCTTGATGATATCGCCGCCACGCTCTGCAATCTGAATTACAGGGTTTTTGGTTTTATCACGTGTATCAATAATTACTTTCTCACGGTGACCGGTTTGCTCGTCAGATTCCTCACGGAAAGTAATACCTTCCAATACGGCATCAAACTTGGCAACACCTGCAAACTCAGAAATAATTACCGCATTGTACGGATCCCATGAACAGATACGCTCGCCTTTAGTGATAGTACTGCCATCTTTAATGTACAGGTACGAACCGTAAGGGATGTTATTGGTCATGATTACCTTATTGCTTCCCGGCTCAATGATACGGAACTCGCCTGAACGGCCTAATACCACATCAACTGCACCATCTTCAGCAGTTTCGAAAGATACTGTACGTACGTTTTCAAACTCGATGATACCATCATAACGGGCATTGATTTGCGATTCAGCCGCAATGTTTGATGCGGTACCACCCACGTGGAAGGTACGAAGTGTTAACTGTGTACCCGGCTCACCAATTGACTGAGCTGCAATTACACCTACTGCTTCACCAGCCTGCACACGTTTACCGGTTGCAAGGTTGCGTCCGTAGCAAAGTGCACAAACACCGCGCTTGCTTTCACAGGTTAATACCGAACGTATTTCAATGCCTTCTAAAGGTGAGTTTTCAATACGTTTTGCAATTTCCTCGTCAATGTCTTGTCCGGCAGATACCAATAAATCATTGGTAAGCGGATCAAAAACATCATGTAATGAGGTACGACCTAAAATACGATCATATAATGGCTCAACAATATCCTCGTTGTCTTTCAACGCTGTGGTGAATATACCGCGCAGTGTACCACAATCAGTTTCACCAACAATCATATCCTGGGCAACGTCATGCAAACGACGGGTTAAGTAACCAGCATCCGCAGTTTTCAATGCCGTATCCGCCAAACCTTTACGGGCACCGTGAGTAGAAATAAAGTACTCTAATACCGACAGGCCTTCTTTAAAGTTTGACAAAATCGGGTTTTCGATAATTTCACCACCCGAACCTGATTTTTGAGGCTTGGCCATCAAACCACGCATACCAGCTAACTGACGGATTTGCTCTTTCGAACCACGTGCACCCGAATCCAACATCATATAAACTGAGTTGAAGCCCTGGTTGTCTGTCGAAAGGATCTCCATTACGTTCGCGGTTAAGCGGTTGTTGATACGAGTCCAGATATCAATGATTTGGTTGTAACGCTCGTTGTTGGTAATGAAACCCATGTTATAGTTATTCATTACTTCTTCAACCTCGCGTGATGCCTGCTGAATCAAATCAACTTTTTGTGCAGGGATATTAACATCTTGCAAGTTGAACGACAAACCACCACGGAACGCCATTTGGAAACCTAATTCCTTAATATCATCAAGGAACTGTGCTGCACGGGCCATACCGGTAGTTTTAACAACCTCACCGATAATGTCACGTAATGACTTTTTGGTCAACAGTTCGTTAATGTAACCTACTTCTTCAGGTACGTGCTGGTTAAACAGTACGCGGCCTACAGTCGTATCAATAAGTTTAGTTACAATTTCACCAGTGCGCTCTTTAACTCTTCCTTTTACTTTGATAAAGGCGTGCAGGTCAACTTTCTTCTCATTGTAAGCAATAATTACTTCCTCTGCAGAATAGAAGGTTAAACCTTGACCTTTAACAACGCGCTGCTCATCAGTTTTGCGGCCTTTAGTAATGTAGTAAAGACCCAAAACCATATCCTGTGATGGTACAGTAATAGGCGTACCGTTAGCAGGGTTAAGGATGTTGTGCGACGCAAGCATCAAAATTTGGGCTTCCAAAATTGCCGCGTTACCTAGTGGTACGTGAACGGCCATCTGGTCACCGTCAAAGTCGGCGTTGAATGCGGTACAGGTTAATGGGTGTAACTGAATAGCTTTACCCTCAACCAGTTTCGGCTGGAACGCCTGGATACCTAAACGGTGCAGCGTAGGCGCACGGTTAAGTAATACAGGGTGTCCTTTTAATACGTTTTCCAAAATGTCCCAAACTAATGGGTCTTTACGGTCAACAATTTTCTTGGCAGATTTTACTGTTTTAACCACACCACGCTCAATCATTTTGCGAATGATAAATGGTTTGAACAGCTCGGCAGCCATATCTTTTGGTAAACCACACTCGTGTAATTTAAGGTTTGGACCTACAACAATTACCGAACGGGCAGAGTAATCCACACGTTTACCTAATAAGTTTTGACGGAAACGACCTTGCTTACCTTTCAGGATGTCTGAAAGTGATTTAAGGGCGCGGTTACCTTCTGTTTTAACGGCGTTAACTTTACGTGAGTTATCAAATAAAGAGTCAACCGCTTCCTGAAGCATACGTTTTTCGTTACGTAAAATTACTTCCGGTGCTTTAATCTCAATTAAACGCTTTAAACGGTTGTTACGGATAATAACACGACGGTAAAGGTCATTCAAATCCGAAGTAGCGAAACGGCCACCTTCCAATGGCACTAACGGACGCAATTCTGGCGGAATAACCGGAACGATCTTAACGATCATCCATTCAGGGTTGTTATCAATCCGTGTTTTAGCATCACGGAAAGCTTCAACCACCTGTAAGCGTTTTAAGGCTTCGTTTTTACGTTGCTGCGAAGTTTCGTTTGCAGCCTGGTGACGCAAATCGTATGATAACTGATCTAAATCAATACGTTTTAATAGCTCCTCTAAAGCGTCGGCACCCATTTTGGCAACAAATTTCTGAGGATCTTTGTCGTCAAGGTACTGGTTTTCTTTTGGAAGAGTATCTAAAACGTCAAGGTATTCTTCTTCTGTAAGGAAATCCATTTTTGAAATTCCGTCAGCTTCTTTAATACCAGGTTGTATGACTACGTAACGCTCGTAGTAAATAATTAAGTCAAGTTTTTTGGTTGGTAAGCCCAATAAGTAACCAATTTTGTTTGGTAACGAACGGAAATACCAGATGTGCGCAACAGGAACAACCAAGTTGATATGGCCCATGCGCTCACGACGAACTTTCTTTTCGGTAACCTCAACACCACAACGGTCACACACGATGCCTTTATAACGGATACGTTTGTATTTACCGCAATGACATTCATAATCTTTTACCGGACCGAAAATCCGTTCACAAAATAAACCATCACGCTCGGGTTTGTAAGTCCGGTAGTTGATGGTTTCTGGTTTTAAAACTTCACCACTTGAACGCTCCAAAATAGACTCCGGAGAGGCTAAGCTGATGGTAATGGTGGTAAAGTTGCTTTTAATTTTACTATCCTTTTTGTAAGACATATGCTTTTTTAATGATTTAGTGATGAGCCGCTAAGCTCATTTTGCACATAAAAGTTAACAAAGGGTTGAACTTTTACGTTCAACCCCTCACTAATCAATTTTATTATTCTAAGGTTATATCCAAACCTAAGCCTCTTAACTCATGAACCAATACGTTGAATGATTCAGGAACAGATGGAGTTGGTAAGTTTTCACCTTTAACGATGGCTTCGTAAGTTTTAGCACGGCCAATAACATCATCAGATTTCACTGTAAGGATCTCTTGCAGAATATTAGCAGCACCAAAGGCCTCAAGTGCCCAAACCTCCATCTCACCAAAACGCTGACCACCGAATTGAGCTTTACCACCCAATGGTTGTTGTGTAATTAATGAATATGGTCCGATTGAACGTGCGTGCATTTTATCATCAACCATGTGACCCAATTTCAGCATGTATATAATACCTACTGTTGTTGGCTGGTCAAAACGCTCGCCGGTTAAGCCATTGTGTAAGTAAGTACGACCAGTTGCCGGTAAGCCTGCTTTGGCAATCCACTCTTCCACTTCTGAATAGGTTGCACCATCAAAAATAGGAGTAGCAAACTTAACACCCAGTTCTTTACCTGCCCAGCCTAATACGGTTTCATAAATCTGGCCCAAGTTCATACGTGAAGGTACACCTAGCGGGTTCAACACTATATCAACCGGTGTTCCGTCGGCAAGGAACGGCATATCCTCGTCACGTACAATACGCGCTACGATACCTTTGTTACCGTGGCGACCAGCCATCTTATCACCTACTTTAAGCTTACGCTTTTTAGCGATGTAAACTTTGGCCATTTGTACAATGCCCGATGGCAGCTCGTCACCTACGCTGATGGCAAATTTATCACGACGGTAAGCACCCAGCTCTTCATTAACCTTAATACCATAGTTGTGGAGTAACAACTTGATCTGATCGTTTTTATCGTCATCAGTTGTCCACTTGGTTGGATTAATGTTTTCGTAAGGAAGCTCTACCAGTGTTTTTTGAGTGAACTTAACACCTTTTGGCACTAACAGCTCTTTGTAAACGTTGTATACACCTTGTGATGTCTTACCGTTCACTATCTCAAATAACTTATCAACCAAACGGTTTTTAAGGTCTTTGATAGCCTTATCGTGTTTATTATCCAATTTTTCTAACTGTGCTTTTTCTTCAGCTTTTGAAGTTTTCTTAGCACGTGAGAATAATTTGGTATCAATAACTACACCTGCAATTGATGGTGGAGTTTTCAACGAAGCGTCTTTTACGTCGCCGGCTTTGTCACCAAATATTGCACGTAAAAGTTTTTCTTCCGGTGATGGGTCTGACTCACCTTTAGGGGTAATTTTACCAATAAGGATATCGCCTTCTTTAACCTCAGCACCTACACGGATAATACCATCTTCGTCAAGGTCTTTAGTAGCCTCTTCAGATACGTTTGGAATATCAGGTGTTAACTCTTCCTCACCACGTTTGGTATCACGAACTTCAAGTTCAAATTCTTCAACGTGAATGGAAGTGAAGATATCTTGCGATACCACACGTTCTGAAATTACAATCGCATCCTCAAAGTTGTAACCTTGCCAAGGCATGAACGCAACCTTCATGTTGCGGCCTAAAGCAAGCTCTCCGTTTTGAGTTGCATATCCTTCACAAAGCACCTCTCCTTTTGAAACTCTCTGGCCTTTTTTAACAATAGGCTTAAGGTTCATGGTAGTGCTCTGATTTGTTTTCTGGAACTTAATCAGGCGGTAACCTTTAGTATCGTCGTCAAATGAAACCAAACGGTCATCATCATTACGATCATAACGGATACGAATTTCATTAGCATCAACATACTCAACAACACCATCACCTTCGGCGTTAACCAAAGTACGGCTGTCTTTTGCTACACGGCCTTCCAAACCAGTACCTACAATTGGCGCCTCAGGGCGTAAAAGCGGCACGGCCTGGCGTTGCATGTTTGAACCCATCAACGCACGGTTAGCATCATCATGCTCCAAAAACGGAATCAACGATGCTGCTATTGACGTAATTTGGTTAGGCGCAATGTCCATATAATCCAAACGCTCAGGTTCAATTACCGGGAAGTCACCTTCAAAACGGGCTTTAACGCGTGGGGTATCGAAAACACCCTGGTCGTTGTAAACAGCGTTTGCCTGGCCAATGGTTTTACCGTCTTCATCCTCAGCCGATAAATAAATTACAGGCTCATCAACAGCAACCACACCGTTATCTACACGTTTGTATGGAGTTTCGATGAAACCTAAGTTGTTGATTTTTGCGTGAACGCAAAGAGAAGAGATCAGACCAATGTTCGGCCCTTCTGGTGTTTCAATAGTACATAAACGACCGTAGTGAGTGTAATGCACGTCACGCACCTCAAAACCGGCACGCTCACGTGATAAACCACCAGGACCTAAGGCCGATAAACGGCGTTTGTGAGTGATCTCGGCTAATGGATTGGTTTGATCCATAAACTGAGATAACTGGTTAGTACCAAAGAACGAATTAATTACTGATGATAATGTACGCGCATTGATGAGGTCGGTTGGAGTAAACACCTCGTTATCACGAATGTTCATACGCTCACGGATGGTACGGGCCATACGTGCTAAACCTACACCAAATTGTGCATACAGTTGCTCACCTACCGTACGTACACGACGGTTTGATAAGTGGTCAATATCATCTACCTCAGCTTTAGAGTTAATCAATTTGATTAAGTATTTAACAATGGCAATAATATCAGCCTTAGTTAATACTTTAATCTCGTCAGATGTATCAAGCTTCAGTTTACGGTTGATGCGGTAACGACCTACATCACCCAGGTCATATCTTTTATCTGAGAAGAATAAACGATCAATAATACCGCGCGCAGTTTCCTCATCAGGTGGTTCGGCGTTACGCAGCTGGCGATAAATGTGTTCTACCGCTTCTTTCTCAGAGTTCGAAGTGTCTTTCTGTAAGGTATTGTATATGATAGTATAATCACCACTGGTAGAAGCATCTTCCTTATTCAGGATAATGCTTTTCACGCCAGAATCAATGATCATCTCAATATTATTATCATCCAGTATGGTTTCGCGCTCAAGAATAATCTCGTTACGTGGTATAGAAACCACCTCACCAGTATCCTCGTCAACAAAATCCTCCACCCAGGTTTTCAAAACCCTTGCAGCAAGCTTGCGGCCTACAAATTTCTTAAGGCCCGATTTGCTTACTTTTACTTCATCAGCAAGTTCGAATAACTCAAGGATGTCCTTGTCCGAATCATAACCAATAGCACGTAATAGAGTGGTTACCGGGAATTTCTTTTTACGGTCAATGTAAGCATACATTACGTTGTTAACGTCTGTAGCAAACTCAATCCATGAACCTTTAAAAGGAATAACACGGGCAGAGTACAATTTAGTACCGTTGGTGTGGCGGCTTTGGCCAAAGAACACACCTGGCGAACGGTGTAACTGAGAAACGATTACACGCTCAGCGCCGTTGATAACGAATGTACCTTTAGGCGTCATGTAAGGAATGGTACCTAAGTAAACATCCTGTACAATGGTTTCAAAGTCTTCGTGCTCTTCATCGTTACATGATAGGCGAAGCTTTGCCTTTAATGGCACACTGTAGGTAAGGCCACGGTCGATACACTCTTGAATATCGTAGCGCGGCGGGTCAATAAAGTAATCCAAAAACTCCAGTACGAAAATGTTGCGGGAGTCGGAAATAGGAAAGTTTTCGGCAAACACTTTAAACAAGCCCTCTTTATGACGGTTGTCTGAAGTGGTTTCAAGCTGGAAAAATTCCTGGAAAGATTTCAACTGTACATCCAGAAAGTCAGGGTAGTCGATGACGTGCCTGCTGGTTGCAAAGTTAACTCTCTGATTATTTTTGTTTGCCAAGGGATTATGATTTTAATATGTATTAAACTCTTACTGGTTTATTTAAAGTTGTTCCTGAACTTCAAACAAAAATGAAAACGTTATAAACGGCAATAGACCCCGAGCCAAATACAGGTCGGGGTCTTGATGCTTTTTAAGCTTGTATGGGGAGATAATTACTTGATCTCAACAACAGCTCCGGCTTCTTCTAAGGCTTTTTTCAAAGATTCAGCTTCAGCTTTATCTACACCAGTTTTTAATTCTTTTGGTGCACCGTCAACTAAGTCTTTTGCTTCTTTCAAACCAAGACCGGTTAAGTCTTTAACTAATTTAACAACTGCTAATTTCTGACCACCTGCTTCTTTCAGGATAACGTCAAATGCAGTTTGCTCAGCAGCAGCAGCAGGTGCATCACCACCAGCAGCAGGAGCAGCAACAGCAACAGCTGCAGCAGCAGGCTCAATACCATACTCGTCTTTCAGGATCTGAGCTAATTCGTTAACTTCTTTTACTGTTAAGTTTACTAACTGTTCAGCAAACGCTTTTAAATCTGCCATGATTATCTAAATTTTACTTTTAATACTTTTTTGTTAATTGCGACCTTAAGGTGTTCGCTTAACCTTCTCTTTCTTGTAATGTTTTTACCAAACCCGCGATAGTAGTTCCGCCTGATTGTAGGGCAGAAAGTACGTTTTTAGCAGGAGATTGCAGTAAGCCAATGATTTCGCCAACCAATTCTTCTTTCGATTTAAGGGTCAACAACGCATCTAACTGGCTATCGCCAACAAATGCTGCTGAGTATACATAAGCCGCTTTTAATACCGGCTTATCACCTTGTCTTCTTAAATCTTTAATCAACTTAGCCGGGGCTTTAGCTGATTTAGAGAATAATATAGTTGATGCACCTTTAAGTGAATCAAATATTGGTTCGTAGTCACCTTCGGCTGCTAATAAAGCTTTTTTAATTAAGCTGTTTTTAGCTACCTGCATGGTAATTTCGTTGTCAAAACATTTACGACGGATGTCGTTAATTTTAGCAACGGATAAATCTGCAGTATCAGTAATATAGAAATTACCATACTCTTTGATCTGCTCGGTTAGAGCTTCAACCAGTTCGTATTTTTCTTCTTTATTCATGATTAGATCCCCGCTACTGTTTTGGTTTCAACTTCAATTCCGCGAGACATAGTTGAAGAGACGTGAATGCTCTTGAAATATGTTCCTTTTGCTGCTGATGGTTTTAATTTAGAGATAGTTTGCAATACTTCTAAAGCATTCTCGTAAATTTTGTCAGCAGGGAAAGATACTTTTCCTATTGAGGCGTGAATGATACCTGTTTTGTCAACTTTAAAATCAATCTTGCCACCTTTAACGTCAGTTACAGCTTTACCAACCTCAGTTGTTACTGTACCTGATTTAGGGTTAGGCATTAAGTTACGCGGACCTAAAATACGGCCCAAACGTCCAACTTTAGCCATAACGCTTGGCATAGTGATGATAATGTCAACATCAGTCCATCCGCCTTCTATTTTGGCAATGTAATCATCCAAACCTACGTAATCTGCACCGGCGTCTTTTGCTTCTTGCTCCTTATCAGGAGTACAAAGCACCAGAACGCGCACAGTTTTACCGGTTCCGTGAGGTAAGGTAGCAATACCACGTACCATTTGATTGGCTTTACGCGGATCAACACCTAAACGAACGTCGATGTCAACAGATGCATCAAACTTGGTAGTAGTAATTTCTTTTACCAGGTTAGTTGCCTCTTGCAAAGAGTACGCTTTGTTAGCCTCAATTTTGGATAGTACTGCCTTCTGATTTTTTGTTAATCTAGCCACTGTCTTAAACTGATTTGTGTGTTAATGTTGTTAATTTCGCAAGCCGGATAACGTTTCCAGGCTAAACAGCCAGTAGAGTTAATCCGATATTCGAAATCATGTTAATTCCAGGGTGCTGTACCAGATACGGTGATACCCATGCTGCGGGCAGTGCCAGCCACCATTTTCATGGCTGATTCTACTGTGAATGCGTTTAAGTCAGGCATTTTATCTTTGGCAATATTCTCAACCTGCTCCCAATTTACATTGGCAACTTTTTTACGGTTGGGCTCTGCCGAACCACCTTTTAAACCTGCTGCTTCCAATAACTGGATTGCAACCGGAGGGGTTTTGATGATAAAATCAAATGACTTATCGGTATAAACAGTAATTACTACCGGAAGCACTTTACCAGGTTTATCCTGAGTACGCGCGTTGAATTGCTTGCAAAACTCCATGATGTTCACACCTTTTGCACCCAATGCAGGGCCAATTGGAGGTGATGGATTTGCAGCGCCACCCTTAACTTGTAGTTTTACTAACGCACCGACTTCTTTTGCCATCTTTAATAAAATTTAATGTACTTAATGTTAGTAAGTTGGAAGCTATGTAACATTTAGAACTGAATATAAAAATTCAGCCCGCAAAGATATTAACTTTACGGGCTGAATGCAAATTATTTTTGATTATTCTTTTTCTACCTGCATGTAGTTTAACTCGAGCGGCGTTCGGCGGCCAAATATCTTAACCATTACCTTCAGCTTTTTCTTCTCTTCGTTAACCTCTTCTATCACGCCGCTAAAGCCATTGAACGGACCGTCCATAACCTTAACGTTCTCACCCACGTAATACGGCACATTGGCTGTATCAGCCTGTGAAGCCATTTCATCAACCTTACCTAAAATACGGTTAACTTCGGCTTGGCGTAAAGGAATTGCATTACCTGCTTTATCACCCAAAAAGCCAATTACGCTATTGATGTTTTTAATAATGTGCTCTAGCTCGCCATCAAGTGCAGCTTCCATCATTACATACCCCGGGAAGTAGTTACGCTCTTTGGCAATTTTTTTACCATCGCGCATTTGGTAATACTTTTCGGTAGGAATTAATACCTGTGGTACCAGGTGTGATATGCCTAAACGGTTAACTTCGGCATCAATGTATTGTTTAACCTTTTTTTCTTTACCGCTTACGGCTCTAACTACATACCATTTTAATTGATCACTCATCTTTTTCTCCAGGTGTTATTAAGCAAGTGAACTATAAAACAGTCTCAAAACGTAACCAATAACTTGATCCATACCAAATACAAGAAACGCGATAATTAAGGCAGCAACCAGTACCAAAATAGCACTGCTTTGCAGCTCGCGCCAAGTTGGCCAGGTAACCTTTTCGGTTAACTCGATGTATGATTCTTTAATATATTCGGCTACTGCAGACATGTGTATGAATTACTTAAGAGCACGGGAACAAGGATTCGAACCCTGATCAAAGGTTTTGGAGACCTCTATTCTACCGTTGAACTATTCCCGTTTATTAGTTTAAAACAAAGTACTTAGCTTTTATACCAAGTACTTTGTTTTTAAATTAACCTAACCTTTTTGTTTCCTTTTACAGAAATGAGGGGTAGGTCTTATTTTAAGATTTCAGTTACCTGACCAGCACCTACTGTACGGCCACCTTCGCGGATAGCGAAACGTAAACCTTTTTCCATTGCGATAGCGTTGATTAACGATACAGTGATGGTAACGTTATCACCTGGCATAACCATTTCTACGCCTTCTGCTAATGAAATTTCACCGGTTACGTCAGTGGTACGGAAGTAGAACTGAGGACGGTATTTGTTGAAGAATGGAGTGTGACGACCACCTTCAGCTTTTGATAATACGTAAACTTCTGCTTTGAAATCGGTGTGAGGAGTTACTGAACCTGGTTTACAGATAACCATACCACGACGGATATCAGTTTTCTCAATACCACGTAACAATAAACCTACGTTGTCACCAGCTTCACCACGGTCAAGGATTTTGCGGAACATCTCAACACCAGTTACGGTTGATTTTAAGTTCTCAGCACCCATACCCAGGATATCAACAGGATCACCAGAGTTGATTACACCACGCTCGATACGGCCAGTTGCTACAGTACCACGACCAGTGATCGAGAATACGTCCTCAACAGGCATCAAGAAAGGTAAGTCAGTTAAACGTGGAGGAATTGGAATGTAGCTATCTACAGCATCCATTAACTCCATAATTTTTTCAACCCATTTAGGCTCTGCGTTTAAGCCACCTAATGCTGAACCTTGGATTACAGGGATATCGTCTCCAGGGAAATCGTAGAATGATAATAACTCACGGATTTCCATTTCAACTAATTCTAATAACTCAGGATCGTCAACCATGTCAACTTTGTTCATGAAAACAGTCAAAGCAGGTACACCTACCTGACGAGCTAACAGGATGTGCTCACGAGTTTGAGGCATAGGACCATCGGTAGCAGCAACTACCAGGATAGCACCGTCCATTTGCGCAGCACCAGTAACCATGTTTTTTACATAGTCAGCGTGACCCGGACAGTCAACGTGTGCATAGTGACGGTTTGCAGTTGAATACTCAACGTGCGCAGTGTTGATGGTGATACCACGCTCTTTTTCTTCAGGAGCAGAGTCGATTGAATCGAAAGAACGAGCTTCTGATAAACCTTTATCAGCTAATACTTTAGTAATAGCAGCAGTTAAAGTGGTTTTACCGTGGTCAACGTGACCGATAGTACCGATGTTTAAGTGCGGCTTACTGCGGTCAAATTTTTCTTTTGCCATGATTTATAAAATGTTTGTAGGTTAATTTACTCTTTTAAACGTTATTACTACGTTGAGCCAACGAAGGGATTTGAACCCTTGGCCTCTTCCTTACCAAGGAAGTGCTCTACCCCTGAGCTACGTCGGCTTGTTTACTTAAACGGCTTAAATAACTTTATCCTGAACATGTTCAAGACGTTTGTTATTAAAACCTGGCCCGATGTCCAAAATCGAAATCCGAAATCCGACATTCAAAGAGCGGAAGACGAGGTTCGAACTCGCGACCTATAGCTTGGAAGGCTATCGCTCTACCAACTGAGCTACTTCCGCAGTTTGCACAAAGAGTGAATTAATGAAGGGGTGAATACTGCGAACAAGACAAATCTTAATCACTTATTCACTCAATCAACAATTCACTCATTGACTAACTAATTGTGGAGAGGGAAGGATTCGAACCTTCGTAGCCGAAGCAGCGGATTTACAGTCCGCCCCATTTGACCGCTCTGGTACCTCTCCAAGGTTCTTTAAATCTTTAACCTTTACCGCCTAAACGGGGTGCAAATATACACCCTTATTTATAAAAGCAAAGTTCTAATTTAAAAACTTTGAGCCCCCTATCGGAATCGAACCAATGACCTACTGATTACAAGTCAGTTGCTCTACCAGCTGAGCTAAGGAGGCGTTTATTTTAAGTGTTAAAGAACCGTTTCCCTTATGTTGACTACCTCTCCAAAAGGGAATGCAAATCTACACATTTTTAGTACCGTGCAAAATATTTTTTCAAAAAAAATCAGCAGGTTTTTTACCTGCTGATTTTTTTATTTCTATGTGGTTGATTATCAATATTCATCGTCTTCAACCGCCAGCGGATCGGCATTGCGCGCTTCGCTCGAAATTGCGCTTTGCTTCTGTTTATGTTTCTGAATTTGCTTGCGCAAACTCTCTATGGCAAGGTCTGTTCCCTCTTCAAACGTTTTACATTGATGGCTTGCAAACAATTGGTTGCCCGGTGTGAGCAATTTAATTTCAGTTATTTTATTGGCTTCTTCGCCGGTATTCTCCAATTTCAAATACACTTCGCCACTAATAATATTATCACTAAATAGTTCGAGTTTATCGGCTTTTTTCTGAATAAAGTCAATTAACTTCTTGTCTGCACTAAAATGAATCGCCTGAACAGTAATTTTCATATGTTCCTCCTTCGTGTTAATTAGCCTTTGGATGGGCTTGTTTATAAATAGATTTAAGTCTTTCAACTGAGTTATGTGTATACACCTGCGTAGCGCTTAAACTGGCATGCCCTAACAAATCTTTAATGGCATTAAGGTCAGCACCTTTATTCAATAAACTTGTAGCAAATGTATGCCGCAGCACGTGCGGGCTTTTTTTGTTTTGGGTAGATATATAGGTCAAATATTTCTGCACAATTAAGTAAATCATCTTCGGGTAAGCATCGGCTCCCTTATTTGTAACGATTAATTTTAATGAATTGTTAGCAAAAATTTCATTTTTCTTTAACTCGGCGTGTTTAAGTATTACTTGCCTCAGTTCTGTATTAAGAGGTATAATGCGTTGTTTATTACGTTTTCCAAGCACCTTCACCGTTCCCTCATACATGTTTATATCCTCACTGGTTAACCCCAGCAATTCGGCAAGGCGCATACCTGTTCCAAACAGCAGCTCAATTACAAGCTTATCACGCATTCCCTGAAAATTGGCACCAAACACCTCATCATTATCCAGTAGTTTGGATAGCTTCTCGTCCTCCACTACTACAGGTAATTGTTTGGCTACTTTGGGTGTTTGTATACGCGCAACCGGCGAAGCTGAAATTTGCCCGCCCTGAAGTAAAAATTTAAAGTATTTGCGCAACGTTGCAATTTTGCGGTTAATAGAGCGCGCAGCTATGCCGGCATTCATAAGCTCTACCATCCAGTTGCGTATTTGATGGTGTGTAATTTCTGCGGGATGATTAACCACCGCATCCGGATGGTTCAAAAAAGTGAAGAATTGAGTCAGGTCAGACTCATAGGCAGATGCGGTATGAGGGGAATACCGTTTTTCGTATTTAATATACGCTATAAACTGCTCTAAAAACATAAAAACTATTTGAACAATGCCAGAAAGGCAAAGTACAAATAGTTTTATTATATCAAAACAGGAAGTTTAAATTAAACTGTTTCCTGGTTTAAGCCTTGTTTGTAGATGGCATGTTTAACCACGTTACGACGGGTTACAGATCTTTTTTCAAAAGCCTGACGACTACGTAGTTCACGTAATACACCGGTTTTCTCAAATTTCTTTTTGAAACGTTTAAGGGCTTTATCTAATGATTCGCCGTCTTTTACATTGATAATAATCATATTCCTTCTATATACCTCCTTTCAGGGAGAGCAAAGGTACATAATTATGTTTATATAAATAAAGCATTTTTAAACATATTTTACTGGCTAACTTACTGATAGTCTTACCATATCAACAGATCAGGATTCCCAAGTGCCAAGAAGCCGTCTTATAATTATAATTTCGGCCACATGGTATGCCGTGTGATCGGCAGCCTGAAGTGCTTCACGCAGCAGTGTTTGGCCGTCTCCATGGGGTATCTGGGTAAACAAATCTCCGGTTTTCACCAAATCAATCATCTCGGCCAAATTGGTTTTAATTTGATTAAGAGACTTGTCCCAGGCTTCGTCATTTTCCGGGGCTTCATCTTTCACCCAGTACCCATCAGGCCATTTGGGTGATTGATGGTTGCCATCTTTGCTAAACTCCAACATATCCCATAATGCTATGCGAATATGCTCTACCAATTGCCATATGCTATAAGGGAGGCCATTTGGTATTTGCCCCCGGTGTTGAGTTGGCAAGCCTGCAATGGCATCATCAAATGTAGCATGTGCAGTACCGCCGTTTAGCAGCTTTATAATTTCATCAGTTAATACATTTTTATCGTTCACCATAACACTCATTTTTCAAAACAACAATCAATGCAATACAATGATTGCGGTATAAGATTAAAATCTGTGTTGGTAGTAACAACCATTATTGCGTACGTTTATGCGTTAAATATAAACTATACTTACTGTGGCATATAAGTTTTTACCGGCAATAGTTATTGCAGCGCTTCTTTTAATAGGATGTAAAAAAGACGGCGGAAGCATGCAGGAAATGAATAAAGACGAAGCAGCTTTTAAAGGCTATACACAGCACTTTTTAGAAGCGCTTTGGGAGCTTGACCCAGACCGTGGTACTATGAACGGTTATGATAAATACGACAGTGTATTGTTAGTGCCATCGGCCGGTTATCGTGATAAGATCACTAAGTTTTGCAAAGTGGAAACGGATTCTTTATTACGCTATGACCCCAACACATTAAATGATGCCAATAAAATAGATTTTCAGCTAATACAAAATGAGCTGCAGCGCATGCAATGGGAGGTGCAAAGCTTAAAAGATTATGAATGGAACCCCAATACATATAATATAATATCAACGTTTGCGCACATACTGAATGAAAACTACGCCCCGCTTGATAAACGGCTGCGTAATTTTTATGAAAAGATGGAAAACATTCCGGCTTATTATAAGGAGGCTGAAAAGCAAATTAAAAACCCGGTGCCCGAACTTACCAGCCTGACTATTGAACAGCTTACGGGCGGTGTTACTGTTTTTGAAAATGACTTTGCCGACTCGTTAAAGAAAACCAAGATTGCCGACGCAACCAAAAAGCAAATGCTTGCACGGGCAAAACTTTCTGCAGATGCTATTAAAAGCTTTACCGATTGGCTGGGCAAGCTCAAAAGCGTTAAGCCACGAAGCTTCAGACTTGGGCAAAACCTTTATCAGGACAAGTTTAAGTATGAAATTCAATCATCACTAACGGCGCAGCAAACTTTCAACGCCGCTACCGAACGCAAAAGGCTGCTTCACCGCGAAATGATAAAGCTTAGCAAGCAGCTATGGCCTAAATATTTTGGGAAGGCAGATATGCCTAAAGATTCGCCCATGCTTGTAGGCAAGATGATTGATACGCTTTCAGCAAAACACGTTAAACCTGATCAATTTCAAAGTGCTATTCAAAACCTTATACCTAAACTAACCGACTTTGTAAAAACCAAAAATCTGCTTACACAGGATGCATCCAAACCTTTAATTGTACGCAAAGAGCCTGCTTACATGGCGGGTGTGGCCGGAGCATCGGTATCATCGCCCGGGCCATATGATAAAAATGGGAATACCTACTTTAATGTTGGCAGCCTAACCGGCTGGACTCCACAACGCGCAGAAAGCTACCTGCGCGAATACAACCAGTACATGTTGCAAATACTTTGCATTCATGAAGCCATACCTGGTCATTATACTCAGCTGGTTTATTCAAACAAAACACCCAGCTTAGTTAAATCAGTTTTGGAAAACGGTGCCATGATTGAAGGTTGGGCAGTGTACGGTGAAGAAATGATGCTTGATGCAGGTTACGGAAATAATGAGCCCGAAATGCGCCTGATGTGGTATAAGTGGAATTTACGTTCGGTTTGCAATACCATATTAGACTATAGCGTGCACGCTAACAATATGACTAAGGAACAAGCCATTAAACTGCTTACGCAGGAAGCCTTTCAGCAACAAGCCGAGGCCGAAGGAAAATGGAAACGGGTAAGTGTAAGCAGCGTACAGCTAACCAGTTACTATACCGGTTATAAAGAAATAACCGACCTGCGCGATGCCTACAAAAAGCAAATGGGCGAAAAATACAGTGTTAAAGATTTTAACGAAAAGTTTTTAAGCTACGGCAGTGCACCTGTTAAGTTTATTAAAGAACTGATGCTTGCAAAAAAGAAGGACGCTGCTAAATAAAAACAACTCGGTGTCACATTTAGCAAGCATGTGGCGACTTAATATGTATATGAGATATACATTATTGTTAACCTGCTTACTTATTGTTGTGCAAACCTCGCAAGCACAGGTAAAGGTAGAAACGGTAGTAGGTACCGATATTAAAAACTTCTGGCGTGCCTATGATAAAATAACCGCTACAAAAGATAGTAACCTGCAATACACTTACCTTAATGAGCTTTTTATTGACAAAGGCACCCCGGGGTTAAAAGCAATGATGCAGGTTCGCGATTATACGCCGAAGCAATACATAGATGCTATTAACCGCTACCCGCTATTTTGGAAATCCGTGAGGAAAAACACATTAAAAGCCGACGGCTTTGCTGCTGATATTGCCATAGGTATAAGCAAGTTAAAAAAGCTTTATCCGCAACTTAAACCAGCGCCTGTATATTTTACTGTGGGTGTATTTCGTAGCGGTGGTACTGTGTCTGAAGGAAAGGTGCTTATAGGAAGCGAAATCTCAATGGCAGATGAACGTACCGTTACCAATGAGTTTCCGGATGAATTTAAAAACCTTCATAGCTTCTTTAAAACCAACCCAATAAAAACGTTGGTATTTACCAATGTGCATGAATATGTTCATACGCAGCAAAAATCTACGGAAGTTAATACACTACTCGGTCAGAGTGTAATGGAAGGCGCAGCCGAGTTTATGGCCGTGAAATCTACGGGGGAGCACTCGCCTACTTTTGCCAAATTCATAAACAGTATTGATAACCACAGATTAAAACAAGTTTTTGCTCAACAGTTACTTAATAATGGCTATGGTTACTGGCTTTATAGTAATCAAAGTAATGAGTTCAATCAACGCGATTTAGGCTACTATGTTGGCTACCTCATATGTGAACAATACTACCAGCGGGCAAGCAACAAACAACAAGCTATTAAACAAATAATAGAGCTTGATTATAACAACGAAGCTGATTTATTTGCCTTTGTTGACCAATCAAAATACTTTGATCAAAAAGCATCTGTGCTAAAAACACGATATGAAGCCAGCCGGCCATCAGTCACTAATATTAAAACATTTATAAACGGAGCTAACAACGTTGATCCCTCTACTACTACAGTTGTTATCGAATTTTCGGACAAGATGAATAAGCATTCGCGAAACTTTGAGGCAGGTCCGTTAGGGATCGATCATGTGATGATGGTTAAAAAGTTTTTAGGTTTTAGTGAAGATGGTAAGCAAATTACCATTGAAGTTGATTTAAAGCCCGGCCGTCGTTACCAATTACTTTTAGGATCGCGGTTTATGAACGAAAACGGAATATCCATCAAACCCTATTTAATTGATTTTACTACAGCCGCGCAATAGAAAACATTGCTTTCAAAAAAGATAGCACGCATCTGTCACTGCTTTCTTTCATATGTAAAATGTAGCCCTTACCTTTACCGCACTTATGAAAACGTGGCTTAAACGTTTAGGGGTTGCCGGATTTTTGTTCTTTTTAATTAAGGGATTAATTTGGCTGGCTATCTTTTTCTTTGGATTTAAAGCTTGCAACAAAGAGCAAACAAAAAAGACCGGGAAACTTTCCCGGCCTGCTTCTGATGTAATTACTTCTTATAGCGCTCGCGTATAGCTTTAAATTCAGAGCCCGCCTTCCACTTTGGCCATAATGTTGTAGAGTAAGCCATTTTTTTTCCCACAGCGTATAAAAGCTCCAGGTCTTGTATCGTTCCGCTTACATCCCACTCGGCTGTAACCTCATCAGATGGTTTATGGTAAGTTGTAGCCGTATAATTCTCATGCATCTTTAGGCCTGCTTGGCGGCCTTTGCCTATCAAATCAACACCGCTTTCGGTGTACAGGGCCGGTATACCCACCTTTGCAAAATTAAAATGGTCTGACCGAAAGTACATGCCCTTGGCGGGATCAGCTTCAGGTGCAACGTACCTGCCTTGTCTGGCAGCTTCCGTTTTTAAATAATCTTCCAGTTCTGACTGTCCGTATCCAACTAACCCTATGTCTTTGGTTTTTCCGTAAGGATAAAACATGTCCATATTAATATCGGCCACAGTTTTCTCTTTCGGGAATACCGGGTTTTCGGCATACCAAGCTGAGCCCCATAAACCCTGCTCCTCTGCAGTTACTGATAGAAACACAATGTTGCGAGCAGGCTCTTCTTTATTTTGTTTAAACACGCGGGCAAGTTCAAGCAGTGCTGCTGTACCGCTTGCATTATCAACTGCTCCGTTGTATATACTGTCGCCTTTTGCATCAGGCTTACTTATTCCAAAATGATCCCAGTGCGCCGAGTAAATAATGCATTCATCGGCTTTTTGCTTGCCTGTAATTTTTGCTATAACGTTGTGTGATTTTTTATAAGTAGCTGTTACGCTTAAGCCTGTACTCAACTTAAGAGGAAATGGCCTTGCTTTAAAATCCTTGTTTAGGGCACTTGCCAATAATGTTTTGTAATTGGTATTTGAGGCTTGCAGCAAGCGCTCAGTAGCAGGCAGGGTTAACCAACCTTCAATGGCGCATTTATAAATTTCCTTTGCGCGGCTATCAAGATATAGCTTAGTAGTTTTCCAACTGTTTTGTACTACGCTAAAGCCATACGCGGCGGGGGCAGTATCATGAATAATTAAACAACCTTTCGCACCATGACGAGCGGCCTCATCATACTTATATGTCCACCGGCCGTAATAAGTCATGGTTTTGCCCTTAAATTGCCTGGCATCATAATACCCGGGGTCGTTAACCAGCACTACAACTACTTTACCCTTCACGTCTAACCCGGCATAGTCATCATGCTTAAACTCTGGTGCGGTTATGCCAAAGCCGGCAAATACCACATCTTCATTTTTCAACTCGATGTCAGGATCTGTACGGCGGGTCCATAAAACATAGTCCTTCAGCCCGTCCAGCTTAATTGGCGTTGAAGAAGTGTTTATGCTCATGCTCATTTGCGGATTGCAACTTATAGCTACCATAGGCACCTCCTGTACAAAACTTTTTTTGTTTCCGGGTTCTAACCCCAAGGCTTTAAACTCTCGCTCAAGGTACTGTATTGTCTTGGTTTCACCGGCAGAGAACGGCATACGGCCCATCAAGTCGTCAGACGCAATAGCCTTTACATAAGCAGTATAACTTTCGGCACTGAAGCCTTGAAATTTTTGTTGGGCAGATGCCGATAATACGGCGCTAACAGCCAAACAGCCCGATAAGCGTGCAATTTTTTTGAGGAGCATAAAATAGATAAGCGTTAATAGTTAACCTAAAATACAAAACAGAAGCTTATTAACTATTTAGAATTGGCTTTCAGCATTACTCGTCCTTTTTTTGTGAGTGCAAAGCCAGGAGCTTTTGTCTTTTCATCTTCTGCAGGTGCAATAAGGTTGTAGCCCCTTAAGCTTTGTAAATCTTCTTTACTTATTCCTGCCGGCTTACCGGTATCTGCAATGGTTTTAAGTGTAGCAATAACCTGTTCATGTGTCATACGGCAAAATTAGGCATTTGCACAATAACACTTCTTATACAAATTACGATGATCACACCACAGGCATGATCATCGTAAAAAAAATCTATTTGCTTAGATAGCTATGCAAATCATTCAATGCCTTGTCCCACCCTTCCTGGTGCGGATTAATTGATTCTTCGTTTTCAAAGTTCTCTTGAGTAACTTTAATTTCGCTACCCTCGCCTTTTGCTACAAAGATTACTGTTAATTCGTGTTCTGCTTCTTTTACCTCGCTGTTGGGTATGTTCCAGTTCCAGCTGTAAGCCAATTTTTCATTTTCTTTTACCTCCTGGTACTCGCCGGTAATTACTACTGATGTTTCGCCGTCTTTACCTTCAAATTCATATTTAAAGGTTCCGCCCTCTTTAACATCCAGTTCAACAGATTTCAGTTTGCTTCCTGATGGTTGCCACCATTCTTTCAAAGCCTCTGGAGTGTTCCATGCTTTGTACAATTCTCCAACGCTTACGTCAAAGCTTTTGCTTGCCTCTAATCTCAATGCTGTATTTTCCATGTGGTTAAATAATTTTCATTAAACCACATATAAAACGTCATATAGTTTCAAAAAAAACAAACCTAATGGCTCTTTTTAAGTAGTTTTGAACAATAATTACAGCCAGTTAATGGGATATTCAAGTTTAAAAAACTGCGTTACCGACCTTGAAAAACATGGTCACCTTGTACGTATAAAAGAAGAAGTAGACCCGTATTTGCAAATGGCAGCTATTCATTTGCGCGTATATGAAAATGAAGGTCCGGCTATACTTTTCGAAAATGTAAAAGGCAGTAAATTTCCGGCATTAAGTAACTTATTTGGCACGCTTAACCGCTCAAAGTTTATTTTTCGTGATACACTGGATAAGGTTAAAACACTGGTTGATATTAAAACAGACCCTGTAAAGGCAATTAAGCGCCCATTCAGTTATGCCAATGTAGCCATGACTGCGCTATCTGCTCTCCCCATGAAAGTTGGCAAAGGTACACCTGTCAATTTCGGCCAAACACAAATAACTGAGTTGCCGCAAATTGTAAACTGGCCTATGGATGGAGGCCCCTTTGTCACCATGCCGCAGGTATATACCGAAGATGCTGACAAACCGGGCATTATGAGCGCCAACTTAGGTATGTACCGTATACAATTAGCCGGTAACGATTATATAACTGATAAAGAAATTGGACTGCACTACCAGTTACACCGTGGTATTGGCGTGCACCAGACCAAAGCTAACGCTAAGGGCCAGCCCCTTAAAGTAAGCATATTTGTAGGCGGGCCGCCATCGCACCCTGTGGCAGCGGTAATGCCCCTGCCCGAGGGGCTTTCAGAAATGACTTTTGCCGGCGCTTTGGGTAACCGCAGGTTCCGGTATTTTTATGATGCTGAAGGTTTTTGCATTTCGGCCGATGCCGATTTTGTGATAACCGGTACTGTTATGCCTCACGAAAATAAACCCGAAGGCCCCTTTGGTGATCACCTGGGATACTATAGCCTGGTTCACCCTTTTCCGTTAATGAAGGTGCACAAGGTATATCATCGTAAAGATGCTATTTGGTCGTTCACCGTAGTTGGCCGCCCGCCCCAGGAAGACACCAGCTTTGGAGCTTTAATACATGAAATAACCGGCTCGGCGTTGCCGTCGGAAATTCCTGGTTTGCATGCAGTAAACGCCGTGGATGCTGCCGGTGTGCACCCTTTATTATTTGCTATAGGCAGTGAGCGGTACACGCCTTATTTAAAAGAGCGCCGCCCGCAGGAAATATTGACCATTGCCAACCATATACTGGGTAAAAATCAATTGAGTTTGGCTAAATATCTTTTCATTGCCGCTAAAGAGGATGATCCGTCGTTAAACATTCATAACATAGGGGGTTTTCTCAAACATACACTAGAACGAGTTGACCTTACACGCGACTTGCATTTTTACACCAAAACTACCATTGATACGCTTGATTACAGTGGCAGCGGTTTAAACAGCGGCAGCAAGGTAGCTATTGCAGTAGCCGGAGAAAAAAAGCGCGAGTTATGGGCAGAACTTCCTCCCGGTTTCAGCCTTCCACGTCCGTTTAACGTATTTAAGCTAGCAATGCCGGGCGTGCTGGCTATTGAGGTGCCAAAGTTTATACATGAAGATGATATTGCCGGTGCAATTGAAATAATGAACAGCTATGTGAAAGACACGGATCTGAGCGGCCTGCCGCTTATGGTGCTATGTGACGATGCCGGCTTTACCGCACAAACCATCAATAATCTGGTATGGGTAACGTTTACACGCAGCAATCCATCGCATGATATTTATGGTATTGACAGTTTTACAGAGCACAAGCACTGGGGCTGCCGTGGCTCAATGATCATCAACGCCCGTATAAAACCCCATCATGCTCCTGAACTCATTAAAAATCCTGCGGTTGAAAGAACTGTAGATGCCTTAGGTGCTAAAGGTGGCAGTTTGCACGGAATTATTTAAACGCAATATTGCGCATCGGCTACGAAATATAATAAATAAAGAAGGCACTCCCTTGCGGAGTGCCTGATTAGCTTTTCAGCTTCTCTAATTTTATTGATCGCAGGGCTAAGGTAGCTGACTGCCGCTTAGCCTGTATGCGTATTTATACCTGAATAATTTTTCGGGTGAAACTACGGAGCAAAATAAAAGCGGCCCGTTTTGAGCCGCTTAAAATTTATTTGAGATATATTAATTATCGTCTTTTTTCTCTGTCACTATAACAAAAACGTCTTCGTCGGCCTTTTTCATCAAATACTTTTCGCGGGCAAACTTTTCGAGTTTTTTTGGGTCGGAGGTTAACTCATCAAGCTCTTTGGCTACCTCCGCTGTTTCCTTTGTATAAAAGTCGCGCTCCTGCTCAAGCTTGGTTAACTGCTGCCGGTGTTCATACTGGGTGTACAAATCGTTTTTATCAAAAAACAACATCCAAACTACAAACGCCACGGTTACTAAGAAGTATTTATTTTTAATGAGGTCGATTACACGCTTCATATCAGGGATGGGCTTGAAAGTCATTATAAATGTAAACCGAATATTTTAAGTTACAAATACTTACAATTAATTTTTTGCCGCAGGCTTACCCTTTCCTGAGCTATTGCGATTGTTGCCAAACCTGCGTTTACCGTTACGGTGACCACCACCCTGACGGTTTCCACCTCCGCCTTGTTGTGCAGGTTTTCCTTTCATTTCTTCGCGTATGCGCTCCACTGTACTCAACTGCTTCATTGGGTAAGGGTGCTCCTCGTTAACCGGAATGTTTTTAGCTATGAGTTTGTGAATGTCTTTCAAAAACTCCTTTTCTTCGTGGTCACAAAAAGATAGTGCTATGCCACTTGCACCCGCCCGGCCTGTACGGCCTATGCGGTGTACATAGGTTTCGGGAACGTTAGGCAACTCATAGTTAATAACATGAGTAAGCGCTTCAACATCTATACCACGTGCAGCAATATCAGTAGCCACTAATACACGTGTTGTACCTGCTTTAAAGTTACTCAAAGCACGCTGACGGGCATTTTGCGATTTGTTTCCGTGGATAGCCTCGGCGGTAATATTAGCTCTAACCAAATCTTTAACCACTTTATCGGCACCGTGCTTGGTACGGGTAAACACCAACACGCTTTGAATAGCCTTGTCTTGTAGTATATGGTTAAGCAATGCTCTCTTATCACCTTTCTCCACGAAGAAAATTTCCTGTTCTATGGTGTCGGCAGTAGATGATACCGGTGTAACTTCAACCTTTTCGGGCTTATGTAATATGGTATCGGCAAGTTGCTGAATTTCTTTTGGCATGGTGGCCGAAAAAAACAAAGTTTGGCGTCTTGAAGGAACCTTGGCTATAATCTTTTTTACATCATGCACAAAGCCCATATCCAGCATACGGTCGGCTTCATCCAAAATAAGGAACTTAATATGATCAAGACTTATAAAACGCTGGTTTACCAAATCGAGCAAACGGCCTGGTGTTGCCACCAAAATATCAACACCTCGCTTTAAAGCATCGGTTTGAGGGTTTTGTGAAACACCACCAAAAATAACCAAATGTTTTAACCCTGTATGACGCCCGTATGCCGCCAAGCTCTCATCAATTTGAATAGCCAGTTCGCGCGTTGGTGTTAAAATGAGTGCTTTAATGGTTTTTTGCTCTTTGTGCTGGGTACGATCCTGATAAAGCAATTGCAGCAATGGAATAGAAAAAGCTGCTGTTTTACCGGTACCGGTTTGGGCGCAACCTAAAAGGTCTTTACGTTGCAGTACAATTGGGATAGCTTGTTGCTGTATAGGGGTTGGTTGAACGTATCCTTCAGTTTTTAATGCCTTAAGGATAGGATCAATTAATTTTAAATCTTCAAATAACATGTAAAATGTATAACGTATATATAAAGCTGTACAGGCAGTACAGAATCATGATGAGTTTGGGCAATCCAGTTTTATAACTATCTGGAATGAAATGCAAAGATACGTTTTATTTATATGCAATGAAAGAGGCTTAAGAGACAAGAACTAACGGCTGAAAGCCAACAAAAAAAGCCGGAAAACAAGATAAATCATTACCTATGCTTCCCGGCTATTGTAGCTAGTTTTAATGTAAAACTTGGCTTTTCTTCTTTGCTCTATGCTTCGCCTCCAAAGGCCGGCGATTACTCAAATTTATATACGCTACCCATTTTGTTGCTGTCGCTGGCATCAACTTTAAGGTCGGTAATTTTACCTGTATCAAGGGCATAAACCCAGCCATGTATATTCAGCTCCTGGCCATTAGCCCAGGCACCTTGTACAATGGTAGTTTTGCAAAGATTATTAACTCCCTCTATAACGTTTAATTCAACCATGCGGTTAAATTTCTGCTTTTCATCAGTTATAGTTTCCAGTTCGGCCAGGTGCTTTTGATAAACATCTTTAATGGTACGCAACCAGTTATCAATCAAACCAAATTGCTTATTGCCCATAGCTGCCTGTACACCGCCGCAACCATAATGGCCTACCACAATTACGTGTTTTACCTTAAGTACGTTAACTGCATAATCCAGTACCGATAACAAGTTAAGATCGGTATGTACAACAACGTTGGCAATATTGCGGTGTACAAATATCTCGCCCGGATTGGTGCGGGTAATTCTATCGGCAGGTACCCTGCTGTCTGCACAACCTATCCACAAAACCGGCGGCTTTTGCCCGTTTGCCAGTTTCTCAAAAAACTGCGGATCTTCCTGAAGTGCTTCTTCAATAAACTTTTGGTTGCCTTCCAGCAAGCTCTCGTAAGTGATGTGGCTGGTATCGTGTATTGCCAAATTGCCTTGTGCCATAGTAAATGCTTTCTATTAAAATTTGGTTAAAATAACAAAAGATATCGCAAGCATACAAACCACACTAATTCTTAAAATGTTTGCCGCGTACCTGCTTTATAGTAAAGCTCGGCCAAAGTTTTTTGATAAGCCGCTATCATACTTTCGAGCTTTATGCGCATATCAATCAATTTAGTTTCGCGGCTATTGATCAGGAACAGCGTGCTTTCACCCAGGTCGAACTTCGTGGTTTCACCTTTAAGCAAGGCCGTTTGATTGCGGATGCTTTGTATTTGTACCGCTAATTGCGCCTCATATGCTTTCAGGCTGTTGTAAGAAGCCACCACATTGTTCCGGATTTCTCGTCCTGACTGTTGCAAATCATAATCAAGCTCTTGTTGCTTAATTCTTACTTCGCGTAGCTTTCCGCGCTCGGCACGTAAAAACAATGGAAATGAAAACTCAAGACCTATTTTATGGTTAGCCCACCCAAAATCATAGTAATCGGGTACATAACTGTTCCACGACCGTCTGCTTGAAATAAGGGTTCCGCTGATGTTAATTTTAGGCTTGAGCATTTCCTGCCTGTACAAACGCTCAACTGCCAGCTGTCCTCCCTTAGCACGCAGTTTAACAAGTTCAGGGTGCTGATCGGCAGCACGGCTTACCAGAGTATCAAGTACCAATTTGTTTACCTGCTGAACGTTACCATCCAATAACTCCGGCACAGCATCTTCGGGCAGTTCCATAGGGTTACCTTCGTTGTTCCATAAGTGGTTTGAAAGTATAAGCCTCGCGTTAGCCAGTTCAATTTTGTTTTTTTCAAATTGTATTATACGCTCCTGAACGGTAACATAGGCTTCAACTGAATCAATAGGTGCTTTATCGCCCAGCTGGGTTTGATTACTTACCGCCTTGAACCTGGTTTGAGCCAAATCAACACCTTCTTGTGTAAGCCTTAATTGTTTGTAAGCGTAGTACCATTCCCAGTAGTCTTTAGCTATTTCATACCAGGTTGTGTTTATTTGCTTCACACGCTCGGCCTCTGCATACCTCAACATTATTTTTGCCTGCCTTAACGTACTACGGCGGGCATCAATAATTAAACCAGCACCTAATGGAATTGACAAACCTACACCTGATAAGCCTGATAAGCTTGTACGAGTTTCGGGGTTGGTGTACGTACCGGCGTTACGGTCATAACCAACTTTTAAATCGGCACCTGCCAGCCATAAAGGCACTTTAAGCTCATTGGTCCAGTAATTATAATAATCAGTATTACCAAATGCCTTACGGTTAAAGTTGGCTTTTAAGGTTGGGTCAAAGTAACCTAATGACTGCAAAACATTAGCTCTTGCAGCATCAGTTAAAAGCGAAGCCTGTTTTATAATAGGATGGTACCTGAAAGCCATTACCTGCAAATCCTCCAGAGAAAAAACCTTTCCCGTATCGGCAGGCCGCTTGTTTTGAGCCGATGCTGCGGTTACGCACAGCAACAACATCCAAAACAAGCTTTTTATATGACAACTAATTTTCTGTTTCTTCATATATATTTTATCCTGTCTCGGCTACCAACTATTTTTTGTCCTTATCTTTTTCTTTCTCGTCCTTAGGTTCTTTCTCAAGGCTTGGCGGGAAACCGTTTAACTGGCGCCATATCTCGTACCATACCGGTACCGACCTTAAAATTACACGGGCATACACACCCGAACCCTGCCTAAGCTGTTCTGGCCACGATTCATCGTTTTTAGGAACCGGTAGTTGTTGTTTTACCAATAAACGGTATTTACCACCTGTGCTGCTAACCTTATCAATTGAAAACACCTTACCGGCAAACGTACCAACCGCTACCGATGGCCAGCCCGAGAACTGTATTGAAGGCCAGCCTTCAAACTGAAGCCTCACATCACTAGTATCCAATATAAGTGGAACATCCATAGCGCTAACGTAAATTTCGGCTGCAACCTGCGGATTTTTTGGCTGTAACGTGGCTACAGATTCTCCCTCTTTAATGTTTTCGCCAATACCGGCTTTCATGGTTTTAACCACAAATCCGTCTTGCGGGGCGCGTACTACATATAAGTTACGACGTATAGAGATATTAGCAATATCATTACGAAGTTTTGCAATATCACCCTGCACACCTGCACGGCCCGATAATGCCGAACCCAAATCAGAAAGCGCTTTAGCGTAGGTCTCCTGGTACTTGGCCTTAATATTATCCAAATCAATGCGTGCGTTAAGCAGGTTTTGCTTCGAATTATTTAGCTTGTTTTCCTGGCTTATTACTTTTGCACGGTCTTCCTGTAACTTTAAGCGACGCGTTTCAATATCAGTAAGTGAAAACAAACCATTTTTATAGCCCTGCTCGTAACGTTCTAATCGTGCTTTACTAGTGTTAAAAAAGTTTTGTACAGCTACTAAATCAGCCTGATCGATGTCAACATAATTTTGAGCCTGCTTAACCTTATTTTCGGCAGCCTGTAATTGAAAGCGCAAACCTTTGTTAAGCGCTTCAATTTGCGCGCGGGTAGCTCTTATTTTTTGCAGGTTGGCAGTATCACTGCCTCGTTTTGCATTAAGCTGCTCATTGAGACGCTGTGGCAATTCAGGGTCGAAGTATGATTGGCTGGTTTCGGATATTACCAGTATGGTGTCTCCTCTCTTTACTTCCTGGCCTTCACTTACAGCCCAGCGTTCAATACGTCCGCCAATTTGATTTTGTACGGTTTGAGGCCTGTCTTGCGGGCGTAGTGCTGTTACAGTACCGCGACCGGGTATGGTTTGCCGCCAAGGTAAAAGCAAAATAATGATAAATAAAAACAGTAATATAAGCAGTATACGGCCAAGCAAACGCGCGCCTTTTGCCGGCAGCACCTTTTCACATGATCTTACCGAAAGTTCCTGCCAATTATGTATTTGTTCTACGTAACTTGGATTTTTATGCATGATGATGCCCCTCCTCGTCAAGTTCAAGATCGGTTACAACGGCAAGTTTTTCAGCGCCTGTAGCCATATCAAATAAGGTATTCATGTTGGTCATTAATTTTTCAATAGCATAGCTGATTTGTACAATAATTACTTCAGCAGCTACAAACTGGCCAAAAGACATTGCGCGGGTAACTACAAAGTATGAACCCAATAACAGCAGTCCACCCATTAGAATTGTACGGATGACAACTGCACTGGCAAAAAATCTTTTTAAAATGGTAAAGTGCTCATTACGGGCCTGCAGGTATTCTGCCGTAATTTCATCAGTACGCTCAACTACCTGCTCACGCTTGGTGGTATCGTTACGGTAAGGTTCCAAATCGGCAGCTACCTCTTCAAGGTAAGCCACTAACTCGTATTTATGGTGCGATTCTTCAATGCTGGTATTTACACCTGGCTTAAAGTATAGTGCAAGCATTATTACTATAAACAGAATCACCAATATGCCGAAGGCAATAAAAAACGGGTGATAGAATGACAGCAGAATAGCGCTGAAAAATATCTGTACCGCAGCGGCAACAATATCAACCAATAGTTTGGTAAGCCCTTTTTGAATGGTGAGTATATCAAAGAACCGGTTAACCAGTTCGGGCGGGTTTTCGTCCTCTAACGCCTGACGCTTTATGCGCGGCAGTCTGAATGCAAATTCTAAGGCTGTTTTGGCAAAAATTTTCTGCTCTACAACCTCTACAAGCGAAAGCTGGCCAATAAGCAGTAAACCACCCATAACAATACCTAACAGTATTACGGCAATAAGTATATAGGTTGAACTATACATAGCACCGTTTGATAACAGGTTGAAAACTGCTGTTGTACCCAATGGTAGAGTAAGGCCAATTAAACCTATAAGTACGGCATAAATAAAGATGTAATTAATGGTAGACCGCTCGTAGTGCAAAATGCGCATGAGCCTTTGCCAGGGTGTAAGAAGTTCTTTATGATGATGTTTTTTCATTATTCTTTACGTATATCAATAGTATATAGGTGGATGCTTGCAGGTTTTTAATTGGCCGGCACAAATGCATCCGGCAATAAATACTGCATATTTAAATGCTACCTCTCCCTTTAAGAGATTGCATTTGGTACACAAAGGCTTATAATTTTTGCAATGAGAAACATAGCCTGCGGGCATTATGTTTCATGTTAATTAATTCAATGCTAATGTTTTATTGGTAACGGCAATGATTTATGCGCACGTACATACATCAAAATGCATGGGGTAGTTTAATAACTTACCTTTTTACGTATCACAGCGTACAGTTAACTGTTTAAAGCTACCGCAACAAAAGATGTGTTAAATAAGCCCGGAGTTTGGTGGCGGGGTTAACACAGATGGGTGATGGCCGGGCTGATAAATGGAATGGCCGTAATCTAACCGCTTCTGGGTTTCTATAGTAACGGGTTCATGCACATAGTGAGAAAACCATTGCATGTCCTCATCAAAAAACTTTTTTTCCTTCGCCGATTCTTTTTCAGGCGACTCTTTTTCGTTTTTGGTTTCCTCTTCAAGCTGCATAATTACAGCATTGACGGTTTTATTATTGAGAGACAGAAAGGCAGGAGCTACCGATATGATCATCTTTGCAACAAAGATCATCATAAACAGCAGACATATTGCTATCTTACCAATTCCGTTTTTCATATTTTTTGCAAAAGTATACTTTTTTAGGACATTAAATTGTCAATTTCATACAAGTGAAATTTCTTAATGTTTTTTAATAATTTAAAATGCCATTACATATTGAACAGGTAAGACCCGAACTAACATGGCGCCTACGCCGAGAAGCCTTGTATCCAAACCTTCCGTTATACGAAATGGAACTGGAAGAAGATACCAATGGCTGGCACTTTGCGGCTTTTAATAACGATGCTTTAGTAGGTGTAGTATCATTGTTTCAGCATTGTTGCAATTTTCAATTTCGCAAACTGGCCGTTGCAGTAAATTATCAGCACCAAGGCGTAGGCTCGGCCTTATTACAGTATATCACCAACTTTGCCATCAATGAAAATGGTGCACGCCTATGGTGCAACGCTTGTAAAAATGCTGTACCGTTTTATACAAAGGCGAATTTTACTGCATCAGGAGAAACATTCAGCAAAAATGGTATTGATTACCTTATTATGGAAAAACCACTTTGAAAACGGAAGACCGGCTTGTATTGCACAACCCGGTCTTTCTAAACTATTAACTCCTGAAAATTTTACTCGCCACAAAACAACAGTTTGCCTGTTAATTCATCATTAATACATTAATAAGTTTAGTAACTCTATTCGTTTCATCACAAGCTGTCAAAACAAATTCATTCAAATGCCCTTAAATTGGCACGGAATTGAATTTTTATATATTTGCTAACCCCATCAAAAAATTTTGCATATAAATTATGGCCGAAAATATAAATGAAGAAAAACCACAACACACTCCTGTGGTAACTGAAGAATCTCTTACGTTTCTTGAAAAATATATCAATAATCCATCTCCTACCGGGTTTGAATGGATGGGACAAAAGATGTGGTTAGAATACCTGCAACCTTATATTGATACACATTACGTTGACAATTACGGTACAGCGGTAGGCATCATCAATCCTAAAGCAGAATTTAAGGTTGTAATTGAGGCGCATGCCGACGAGATATCATGGTTTGTAAACTACATTACCAGCGACGGACTAATATACGTTATACGCAACGGCGGTTCAGATCATCAAATAGCTCCGTCAAAACGTGTAAACATCCATACTGATAAAGGCGTAGTAAAAGCAGTATTTGGCTGGCCGGCCATTCATACGCGTCACGGTGGCGAAAAAGAGGAAGCTCCAACCCTTAAAAACATCTTCCTTGATTGCGGATGCACCAGCAAAGAAGAGGTTGAAGCAATGGGTATACACGTTGGTTGTGTAATTACTTATGAAGACGAGTTTATGGTTTTAAACAACCGTTACTATGTTGGCCGCGCACTTGATAACCGTGTTGGTGGTTTTATGATTGCCGAAGTTGCCCGCCTACTGAAAGAAAACGGCAAACAACTGCCTTTTGGCTTGTACATTGTAAATGCCGTGCAAGAAGAAATTGGTTTACGTGGTGCCGAAATGATAGCCCACAAAATTAAACCGCACGTAGCCATCATTACCGATGTAACTCACGATACGCAAACGCCTATGATTAATAAAATTACTCAGGGCGATTTAGCTTGCGGCCGCGGTCCGGTAGTATCATATGCTCCTGCTGTTCAAAATAACTTAAATAAGCTGCTGATCGAATCGGCACAGAAAGCCAATATCCCTTTTCAACGCCAGGCGTCGTCACGTTCAACAGGTACCGATACCGACGCGTTTGCTTACTCAAACGATGGTGTTCCGTCGGCACTGATATCATTGCCGCTGCGTTATATGCACACTACTGTTGAAATGATTCATAAAGAAGACGTGGACAATGTGATACGTATGATTTATGAAACGTTATTAAATATCAAGCCCGGACAAGATTTCAGATATATTAAGTAAGCATTAAATATAATCTAAAACATATATTTTAATTAACCGTATTTATACCTTCGGGTATATATTTTTCTATATTTACATCACTATGAAACCAACCTTACTGATATTGGCCGCAGGTATGGCCAGCCGTTACGGCAGTATGAAACAAGTTGATGGTTTTGGTCCTAATGGCGAAACCATTATCGATTATTCTATATATGATGCTATAAAAGCTGGCTTTGGAAAAGTAAGCTTCATCATTCGCGAAGAGTTCCAGGATGCTTTTAAAGCCATATTTGAGCCTAAACTGGCCGGCCGCATTGAAACCGATTATGTGTTTCAAAGCTATGACCTTACCCAATTTGGTATTGATAAAACAGTTGAGCGCTCAAAACCATGGGGTACTGCCCATGCTGTATTAGCAGCACGCAACCAAATTAATGAGCCGTTTTGCGTTATCAACGCTGATGACTTTTACGGTTATGAAGCCTTTGAAAAAATGGCTCAGTTTTTAACTACCGAAGTTGCCGATGATAACTACTCATTAATGGGTTACCAAATTGATCGTACTTTATCAGATTACGGTTCGGTATCTCGCGGTGTATGTAAGGTTGAAGACGGTAAAATGGTTGAAATTAACGAGCGTACCGAAGTTTACTTTAAAGACGGCGACGTATTTTACAAAGACGCAACCGGCGAGCATGAGTTACCAAAAGACACCCGTGTATCAATGAACTTCTGGGGCTTTACTCCTGCTGTATTCAAACAAAGCGAGGAAATGTTCAAGAAATTTGTTGACGCTAATGAAAGCAACCCTAAAGCTGAGTTTTTTATTCCGCTAGTAGCCGATGAGTTAATTAAAACAGGTACTGCTGCGTTTAAAGTTATTCCAACCGGTAACAAGTGGTTTGGTGTTACTTATAAAGAAGATAAGCCAATTGTACAAGCCAGCATTAATGAACTGGTTGAAAACGGTACTTACCCAACTAATCTTTGGGAATAACAGTCTTCAAAAATTACTTTTAAATATAAAATCCCGCCCCTATATAAGGCGGGATTTTTTTGTGGCAATGTTTTTAATAAGCATTCAAAACCTGCATCCATCCGGTGCATTAATGCCCTGTGCGGTTTGTTGCAGGCTGGCTTTCCCGTTATGAATTGAAACTATCCATAAGCTGTCATAATCGTTACTTTTCCATTTAAGCTTATCCGCTTTTATACCCAGAGCAGCAATAATACTACGAATGGCATTGTGTTCCCAAACTACCAGTACGGTCCCGGTTTTATTGCTTATATTTTTGGCAAGAGCTTTAGTGTTTTCTACATCAAACTTGCTGTTAACCGTTAAATTGTATTTGGTAGCCAAGGGCCAAACGGTTTGCAGCATACGCCCGCTTTTGGTTGCCTTGCCTGTTGATGGTGATGGCACATAAACGTAGCGCGGAACTCCAAACTTCTTTACTAGTACCCCCGGTAACATCATGGCACGGTTAAAGCCTTTACATGATAAGTTATCACCATTTGCCGGCTTTTCAGCATGGCGCATAATTATGATGCGCAAATCATCACCACCCTTTTGCTCTTGCGCAAATGCCATGGAACTGGCAAAAGTGAATAGTATAATGTGTATAAATCTTGATATTGTCATATAACGCAAATTTTAAAAGGTTGGTTAAGCACCATTGTCAAAATTCATACGTCTAAACTTTTAGCCCGCCAAAAATACTTGTCATAATTACGCAGAGTACGATTAACGTAATAAATATGTACAGCTTGTCTTTTTCCAGAATGAAAGCCAGTAAAGAGAAGATGACCCTAAGTATTGGCGTGGCAATTAAAATTAAAACGCCTAGTTGAATTACCTCGGTAGCGTTTAATGCCAATGCACCTTTAAAAATACCATTGAAGGTTGTATAGCCTGCTCCTTCACCTATAAAGTTACCGTATTGTGGTACAGGGCCACTACCGTGCAGCAACAGGTACATTATGCCACCTGTCAAAGCTACCACACTAGCGGTAACAACCCCGTAACGCAATAGTTGCCCCACAACCAGTTCTACATCCTTATCGCCCCACAAGGCCGAAAATATATGTTTCATGCTTAAAAATTCTTTGATTAAAACTTGTGTTGAATACCGTTATAAATCATTTGCAGTGCTACAAATACAATGGCTACACAAAATATAATTCGCAACGTTTGCGGATTGATGCGTGCCAGTAACTTTGAGCCTGTAAAGGCACCTGCAAGTACACCCAGTATTACCGGAAAGCCTATTCCCGGATCCATATAACCGCGTTGAAGATACACTACCGCACTTGCTGCAGCTGTAACGCCTATCATGAAATTACTGGTGGTAGTACTCACCTTAAATGGTATACGCATGGCCGTATCCATAGCCAAAACCTTGAGTGCACCCGAGCCTATACCCAACAAACCCGATATTACCCCGGCAACCGTCATTATAGAAAATCCGGCGCCTATGTTCTTTAATTTGTAGTTAACCACGCCGTCTTTGGTAGGATAGCTACCATTAAGTTTAAGCAAATAAGAAAGTTTGCTACCCTCGGTTAAAGCGTCCTGGTTTTTTTTACGCAACGTCATGGCTGCCGAAAAAATGAGCACCGAGCCAAACATGATAGCAATAATGTTGACAGGCGTGTACACCGCCAGCAGCGCACCAATAACGGCACCAATGGTTGTGGCAATTTCAAGAAACATACCCAGCCTTATGTTAGTAATACCCTCTTTAACATATGCCGTTGCAGCACCTGATGACGTTGCAATGGATGCAAGCAGTGCAGCACCAATGGCATACCTTATATCAACCCCAAAAACTAAAGTTAGCAGCGGAATAACCACCACACCGCCACCCAGACCGGTAAGCGAGCCAAGCAACCCTGCCAGGTAAGATCCCAACAGCAATATCATAGTGAATGTTAGTATTGTCATATAAATTTATTTAGTAGTTATTATTGAGTATTTGTTGCATTGCCGCGCGTGCTGCTTTTTGCTTTTTAGATTTTATGGCATTGTATAATTGCTCGTGTAAGTGGTGACTCATGGCAAATTGCCCTATTCCCTGTGGTTCCCGCTTCAAAAAAAAGTCGCGTATTACGTTGGTAAAACTTTGGTAAAGGTTAAAGAGCACGCTGTTACCCGCTGCCCTGGCTATGGTGATATGAAATGCAATATCAGCATCCATACACGCTTGCCGGTCATTGCGCTCAATAGCTTCTTTACGGCTTTGCAAATGTTGGTGCATTTGCTTCAGCTGCTCCTGACTGTGGTTTTCAACGGCAAGGCTTACAATTTCCTTATCAAGCATTTGCCTTACCGCATTGATTTCATCAAAATCGGCACGGCGCAACCTACTGTCAATAGGCTCACTGTCGTCAACAGCATTTACTACCGTACCCATCCCCTGTTGTACTCGTACCACACCAGCCATCGCTAACGCCTTGATTGCTTCCCGTATGGTTGAACGCCCCACCTCGTAAAGCTTCATCAAATCAGGCTCTGCCGGTATTTTGTCACCTGGCTTGTATTTACCTTTTTCAATATCATTTTTTATTAACCGGCTAATGCGGTCGCTGAGTTTAATACGGGCGTCCATGAGTTCCAATAACAAACATAAACATATGATGTTTTTATTAAACATCATATGTTTGTGTTGATTTGTTTCATTCTACTGACTTAGCAAATTGACATTATTACTTTTTAATTAATTTAATTTTGCCTTTTAAAACATTGTTTTATATTCGGGAAATAGCTATCACATGATCAGTACACGAATTGCGCTCCTTAATTTGAGCTTATCTTTATTTGCAGCTTTAAGCATCACGTCTTGTTCAAAAACTAAGGTCACTGAACCGCAACAGGAAGAGTTTGTACAGCACTTTAAGGCAAATATTGCTGGCAAAGAGGTTTCAATCGAAAACACCCGGGATAGAAACCGGACTCAATTAACCGGCCAGTGGACGGGCTTAGGTAATGGCGATGGCACGGAAAGAGAAATATACACGGTTGACGTTATCCTCCCGGCGGATATATCACCAATTGCGGCACAGGCACGACTTCGCGTTCAAGTTGAAAATGTAAAAAAGGGAAAATTTCTGATAACCGGCGAAAATAAAGACTTTCCTCCTTACAAGTCTTTAATCTCATTACGTAACAGTAATGTATCGTACTCGGCTAACACTGCAAAAAAACCGTTTGAAGTTGAAATTACAAGATACGAGTATCCTTATGGCAGTATGGTTCCGTACGTGGGCGGAAAACTAAACGGTATATTGTATAATGATAAAAACCTGCAAGATTCCATCATCATTAAAGACGGAACATTTGAGGTTCGTTTTTAGCATTTTATAAGCAACCGCTCAATTTTCTGTTTTTATCAAACTATCACGTTCTGCTAGCTGTTCAAGTTCCGGTTAGTAGTTATATTCACCAAATATTGTAACCCTTTATGGATTTTAAAATATTAGGCCCTTCTCAAAGCGTTGTACAGCAAAACAACAAGTTAATTATTAAAACCGCCGAAGCTGAGGCACATGTTACTGTATACAGCCCGTCAATTATTAGGGTAAACATTACCCGCCAGCCAGCAGATGCTGATGAGTCGTTTGCTGTAATCAGAGAGCCTGAAAACAGCTTAGCTTACGAAGAGACAGACGCCGAGATTATCATCAAAACAACGGCACTTACCCTGCGCGTTAATAAAACGCCATTACGTTTTGCATTTTACACACCAGACGGAAAGCTACTAAGTAAAGATGATGACCGCTTTGGCACCAACTGGCAAAACAGTCGTGTAATTAACTATAGGGAGTTACAACCCGAGGAGCACTTTATTGGTTTGGGCGAAAAGGTGGGCAACCTTAACCGCCGTGCCAGTTCTTTTACCAACTGGAATACAGATGCATCTGACCATACACCTAAAACCGACCCTCTATATGAAACCTTCCCTTTCTTTATAGGCATACACAGTGAGCTTACTTACGGGTTCTTTTTAGATAACACACACAAAAGTTATTTTGATTTCGCCGCATCTTGCGATGATCAGTTTATTTGGCTTGGAGCGGATGATGGTGATTTGAATTATTATTTCTTTGGTGCGCAAACGGTAGCAGGCATTATTGATGACTATACCTGGCTAACAGGCCGCATGGAAATGCCGCCCCTATGGAGCCTGGGGTACCAGCAATGCCGCTGGAGTTACATGAGCGCGCAGGAAGTGTTAGATGTTGCAGCAAAGTTCAGAGAGCATAATGTGCCTGCCGATGTAATGTATTGCGACATTGATTACATGGAAGGCTTTAAAATTTTCACCTGGAATAACGAAACCTTTCCTAATCCAAAAGCATTCATTGATAAGCTAAAAGCAATGAATTTTAAACTGGTGACCATTGTTGACCCGGGTATTAAAGTTGAAGAAGGCTACCAGCAGTATGACGAAGGTGTTGAACGCGGCTATTTTGCCACCTACCCTAACGGTGAAAATTATATAGGTGAGGTTTGGCCCGGCCGTTGCCACTTTCCCGACTTTTTCAGAGAGGATGTACGTGAGTGGTGGGGTGCTGCCTTTACTGCTTTAATCGAACCAGGAGTTGAAGGGTTTTGGAACGATATGAACGAGCCCGCCGTTTGGAACCAGAACATGCCATGGATAGTAAAATTTGGCGACAAATTTATGCCTGAGTTACGTAACGTATATGGCATGCAAATGGCACGTGCCACTTATGACGGTACCCGTAAAATATTAGGTAACAAGAGGCCATTCGTATTAACACGTGCGGCATACTCGGGTACGCAGCGCTATTCGGCCGTGTGGACGGGTGATAATACCGCAACCGATGAGCACTTGCTTTTAGGAGCGCGGCTGGTGAATAGTTTAGGCGTAAGCGGGATGGCATTTGTAGGCGTTGATATTGGCGGCTTTAGTGGTAACCCTACCCCCGAGATGATAGTGCGTTGGAATAACTTAGGTATTTATACGCCTATGTACCGTAATCACTCTATCAAAGATTCTGAATTTAGGGAACCATGGCAATACGGTGAGGAGAACCTTAATCTTATCCGCAAATTTATTGAAGACCGTTACCGCTTACTACCATACCTTTATTCGGCCTTTTACCAAACTACACAAAGTGGCTTACCTGTATGCCGTACACTGGCTATTGAGTATACGCACGATAAGGCCGTTTACTACGAGGATTACCAAAATCAGTTTTTATTTGGCGATGGTTTATTGGTTGCACCTGTTAAAAGCACGGAATTGACAGCAAAGGTATATCTACCTTGCGGCGATTGGTACAGGCTTGGCACTGATGAAAAATACACAGGCGGACGCGAGTATGTAGTTGATGCACCGTTAAGCGATATGCCGGTATTTGCAAAAGCAGGAGCAATTGTGCCTATGCAAAATGTAACACAAAGTACACAGCATTCAGGTGATGGCACGCTAATTTTGCATGTTTGGAATAGCACAGAGGATAATGACTTTGTGTATTACGAGGATGATGGTAATACCTATGATTATGAAGCCGGAAATTATCACAAACGTTCTATAGCCTTTAGCCCAAACGAAAAGACTATAAAAATTTCGGCTGCTGAAGGCAATTATAAGTCTAAATACAATCTTCTTGAATTGGTGTTACATGGCTTTGATGATGCCATTCACTTAAACAAGCTCAACTTTAATAACGATGAAATAGTTATTGAATATTAATAGAAATAAGAAGGTGGGCAGCTAAATCTGAAAACCAGAACAGCTGCCCACCTTTTTTTAATATTTATATTTAACTCTCTTATTCAAAATTTTTTATCTGAGGGTCGGTAAAATGATTTTTGAACCATTCATCAAATAATTCATGCACTTCCAGCTCCGGGTGCTTGCTTCCATACTCGGCAAACGCTGTAGCAATATATTTTACATCTGCGGTAAGCAACTGGCTAAGCGTATCGGCATTTTGCTCGTTGATGTTATCTTTTAACTGGCCGGTTATTTTTTCCTTAATTCTTTCTTGTAATGTCATAACTTCTTTTTGATAGTAACAACAAAACATTCAAAAAGATGGACAGAACTTCGATTAAAGTATAAAACTGGTCTGTCTATGCTTTCTCCATAAAATGGAAATTCATAACGGAACTTATTTTAAAACCCAAATGCTTATAAACATTTACAGCGCGTTCATTATCATCTCTAACATGCAAAAAGGGCACATTACCAGCGGCAAGCATACGGTTAACCTGACTTAGTAACAGTTTACGTGCGTAACCTTTGCCTAAATATTGTGGATGGGTACAAACGGCGCTTATCTCAGTGAATATGCCCGGGTTAAGACGTTGACCGGCCATAGCAACCAATTTTTCATCCTCAAATATTCCTTCATAGTAACCAAATTCGATAGTACGTTGAGAAAACGGACCCGGTACAGTAAGTTGAGTAAGCTCGAGCATTTGAGGTATATGCTCATGCGTCAACGGCTCGATTATATCGTCCTCCCATTCTGCATTAACCGGCTTTTCGCAAACCATTTGATAGCCTGTTATATACTTCAGCAGTTTCCATGATGGTGGTATAACAATGTCTTCAGGAGTAAATACCACACGCGGCGTATTATCTGAAATTTGATCGTATAAATCATTTAACAATAGTCCGTCAAAATTGGCTAAACCAATAATTGGCGATACCTCTGCATCAAAATACCTTACGTCTCCATTGCCTTTAGCTAAAGCCGCGTTTCCGGTAACTAAGGCGTTCCAGGCCGGATTATATAAAACATCACTCATTTGAAGGGCAAAGCTAAAACAATAAGTTTTTAACCAAAAATTGGAACTGAATAAGTAGGTAACTCATTACCTACATTTTTAAGGCCAGCATAATTAGTTGCTTAGCCAATCTATATAGGTCTGATAATTTAACCCTTTGCATAAATAAAAAGAGCCGTTGCTTATGCAACGGCTCTTCATTAGTAGTTCTGTATATATAATTATGCCCCGGCAGTTTCGCTGTCGTACTTAATTTTATTAACGTGTTTATCAATTTCCCAACGGCCGGTACCTTCTTCACCAATAACTTCAAATAATTCCAGTGCACGGCGGGCTTTGTATTCCTCCTCACGTTGCTCCTTCATAAACCAATTTAAGAACTCAAACGTAACAAAGTCTTGCTCCTTCATACAAGCAGCAGCAATGTTTTTAAATGATTGAGTAATGGCAACCTCTGCATCTAAAGCATCTTCAAATACTTCACGGAAGGTAGTGTACTCCTGTTTGATGCCGTTAACATCCGGAGATATCGCGCGGCCACCCATGTCCAATACGTATTTAAAAAGTTTTAACTGGTGCTCACGTTCCTCGCCCGACTGTTTAAAAAAGTAGTCAGATGAATAATCAAAGCCGTTTTGGTTACACCATGAAGCCATTGCCAGGTACATAGCTGATGAATGTGCTTCTTTCTTTATTTGTTGGTTTAAAAGCATTTCGATGTCGGCAGACAGCAAACACTTAATACGCATTATATCTTTCATGTTATGTTATAGTTAGGAATTGTTGTATCCGATTGAATACATACAAAAATAGTGCTATAACAACAGGTTGTACAATATAAAGGCAATATGAAATAAGTCTAAATTAGTGAAGATGAGATACAAGAGCTAAGAAACAGGAGCCAAGATTTTTTGAAAGTTCCGGGAAAACAACTTGTTTCCTGGCTCTTGTCTCTTGGTTCTTTCTTTAAATCACCATTCGGCTCAATCTGTCATGCAGAATCTGATTGAGTTCGAGCATGGCAAAGGTTCCTTCAAGAAGTTCTTTAAGGGCAATGATTTGTAGCAGATTCAGAAAATAGCAGTGATTACATGCGCAGATGAACACCATTTCAATTTCGGGCGATTTGCTGCTATCTAACAGCAATTGCTCAATATCAACGCGGTAAATCGATTTTTTGAGGAGTAATAAGGTACGGTAGTCAAACTTAACCAGTTTACCGGCAAAATCAATATACCAGCAGCCTTCACGGTCACTTTGATATACAGTTCCGGCTTTGGTGCCAAACACTTCGGTAAATCTATCAGTAGCTTTAGTTTTAACCCCGGTCATCATCTTACTGAGGCAAATTTAGCATTATTTAGAAGCAGTCCAAATACTATTAAGAAAATTTTTTGAATGAATCCTTGGGCAGAATCAGTAAAATGACATTGCGAGGTACGTAGCAATCTGTGTTTATAAGTCAGTCACAAACTTCAAAAAGGGAACTACCTCACCGGCAATTCCCTTTATCATATAACAGATTCGCTTTTGAGGCAAAGACGTAACGTTACTCGTTCAAGAACACGAACTGATTATCAAACATATCCAGTTTGATCTTGCTATCTTTATCAACCTTACCGGCCAGTATTTGCTTGCTCAGCTCATTGAGTATCTTCTTTTGAATAACCCGTTTTAGCGGACGCGCACCGTACTGCGGATCATAACCCAGTTGCGCCAGCCAATCAAGCGCTTCGGAAGTTGCTTCCATGTGGATGCCCATTTCGCTTAGCGTTTGCTGCAAACCTCTGAATTGAAGTTTCACAATCTCTCCTATTTCATCTCGACCCAGTGGAGTGAACATGATGATTTCGTCGATACGGTTCAAAAACTCGGGGCGGATGGTTTTTTGCAGCACCTCGAACAGTTGGTTCTTGGTACGGGCCATTACTTCTTCCTTGTCGCTTTCTTCAAAGTTTACAAAGTTCTCCTGTATAATGTGCGAACCAATATTAGAGGTCATGATGACGATGGTATTTTTAAAGTTTACCACGCGGCCCTTATTGTCAGTTAAGCGCCCATCATCTAACACCTGTAATAAGATGTTAAACACATCGGGATGAGCTTTTTCAATTTCATCCAGCAAAATAACGCTGTATGGCTTGCGGCGTACAGCTTCAGTTAATTGTCCGCCTTCATCATAGCCCACATAGCCCGGAGGCGCACCAATCAGCCGGCTAACGGCATGGCGTTCCTGGTACTCCGACATATCGATGCGCACCATTGAATGCTCATCGTTGAACAGGAACTCAGCCAGTGCTTTGGCCAATTCGGTTTTACCAACCCCGGTTGTTCCTAAAAAGATGAATGAACCGATTGGTTTCCGTTTATCCTGCAAACCTGCGCGGCTACGGCGAATGGCATCACTTATGGCCTCAATTGCTTCCTCCTGTCCTGCTACCCGTTTGTGCAGTTCGTCTTCTAAACTTAAAAGCTTCTCGCGCTCGCTTTGGATCATTTTAGATACCGGGATGCCTGTCCAGCGTGATACCACACCGGCAATGTCATCGGCGGTAACTTCTTCCTTCAGCATACGGTGATCTTCCTGATCTGCACGCAAGGCCTCTTTTAATTTTTCAACTTCAGCTTCGGTTTCGCGGATGCGGCCGTAACGTAACTCGGCTACTTTACCGTAATCGCCTGCGCGTTCGGCCTGGTCGGCTTCCAGCTTATAAGCCTCTATAGCTTCAATTTTAGTGTTAATGCCGTCTACCAAATCCTTTTCACCCTGCCATTTGGCACGTAAAGAATCACGCTCTGACGATAGATTGGCAATCTCCTCGCTCAGGTCTTTTACCTTGCGGTCGTCGCCCTCGTGTTTAATGGCCTCACGTTCAATTTCGAGCTGCATAATGCGGCGTTCTAACTCATCTACTGCTTCGGGCACCGAGTTCATTTCGAGGCGAAGCTTTGAGGCAGCCTCATCCATTAAATCGATAGCCTTATCGGGCAAAAAGCGGTCGGCAATGTAACGTTGCGACATTTCAACCGATGCAATAATGGCCTCGTCTTTAATCCGCACTTTGTGGTGGGTTTCGTAACGCTCTTTTAAGCCACGCAATATGGAGATGGCATCGGCAGCATCAGGCTCATCAACCAACACGCGCTGGAAGCGACGTTCGAGAGCTTTATCCTTTTCAATATATTTTTGATACTCGTTAAGCGTAGTTGCACCAATGGCGCGCAATTCGCCACGGGCTAAAGCCGGTTTAAGGATGTTTGCGGCATCCATAGCGCCTTCGCCGCCGCCTGCACCAACCAAGGTGTGTATCTCGTCAATAAAGAGGATGATCTCGCCATCGCTTTTAATCACCTCGTTAACTACGGCTTTAAGGCGTTCTTCAAACTCGCCTTTGTATTTGGCACCAGCAACCAGCGCACCCATATCTAATGAGTACACTACCTTGCCCTTCAGGTTATCGGGCGCATCACCTTTTATAATACGGAAGGCTATACCCTCGGCAATGGCGGTTTTACCTACACCCGGTTCGCCAACCAATACCGGGTTGTTTTTGGTACGGCGGCTCAATATCTGTATAACACGGCGGATCTCCTCATCGCGGCCAATAACCGGATCCAGTTTGCCCGATTCGGCATACTCGTTCAGGTTGCGGGCATACTTATTAAGCGCATTATAAGTAGCCTCAGCGTTTTGATCGGTTACTTTACTATCACCACGCAAACTGACAATGGCTGTTTTAAGGTCTTTTTCATTAACGCCATAATCTTTAAGCGCGCTGCTTACCTTATCGTTAACCGACAAAATGCCCAGCAAAATATGCTCTACAGATACAAACTCATCTTTAAATTCTTTTAAATAGCTCTGCGCCTTTTGCAGTGCCGTATTGGTGTTTGATGACAAGTATATATTACTGCCGCTTACCTTTGGAAACGCCTCAATTTGTGTATCAAGTGTTTGGTTTAAACGGCTTATATTTACATTCAGCTTCTTTAAAAGGTAGCTGATTACATTTTCGTCAACCAGTAACAAACCTTTCAGCAGGTGAGCATTCTCAATGGCCTGTTGCTGATTACCGGTTGCTATTTCGGATGCCTTTTGTACAGCTTCCTGTGCTTTGATGGTAAAGTTGTTAAAATTCATGGTACTAACTCTTATTCAAACTGTTTGCCAATACTACATTCCTGAAAAAAAGTCAGCCACAATTGATTGTTAAACGTCAATTTGTCTTTTAATACATTACAAGTGCATTTTAACTACGCCAAAACACTTGTCGGCACAGTCAATTATTTCCATACAGTTAATAACTAAAACACCTAGGTTAAAAATTACCGCTTAGAGCTCAGCTCTTTTATTCTATTTTGATTAAAACCTGTAGTTTTGACCAAAAGACTTTATCAAAATTGGAAACCTACTACTTTAAAAGCATTCCAAAGCTTTACCGTGTTGGCTATCAAAAGTTTTATACGCTTCAAAACTTAAGCACGGCACAGGTTGCTGCCATAATATTCTTTGTACTTAGCGTTGCTATACGGCTGTTTATAACGCTGCTTCCGCCAGCACTAACACGCATTCATAACTTTCCTGAGTTTAGCGCGGCAAACTGGGCAACTATACTCATTACTCCATTTTTCTACCTCTCTGGCGCCTTTTTGATTAAAAAAGTTAAAACGTACAGAAATGGGCTGCAATTGTCACTAGCTCATATTTTACTGTTTAGTACCTATTTACTTACGTGCGGAATTGTGTTTACATTTATGGCCACTTCCGACCCAAGCCGAAACATCATAATTTATATGGTGGCGTTAATTGCGGTTGGTGGCGTTTACACTTTTGAGTATCAGGAAAGCATTTTACTTACGCTTGTCAACGTACTGATATTTAGCCTTATTTTACTTTATACCCATGCCGACCCAACTGAAATTTTATACAATGAGCTATTACTTATAGTATTGGCCGGTATTTTCTTTTTTGTATCAAGGCATATTTACTCGTACAGGGCCAGCCAGTACATACAGTTTAGAATGATTAAGGAAAAAAACGTTGAAATTGAGAAGGCAAGTGCCTTTAAGAACGACGTTTTAGGAATGGTTGCACATGATCTTCGCAACCCAATAGGTGCAGTTGAATCAATTGCTCAACTTATTGAAATGGACGACCTGGATGATGACATGCAGGAGAACATGAATATGATTAAAGCATCATGCCGAAAAGCTTTGGCCATAATAAACGATTTGCTTGAGGTTGCCCGTAATGACAACAGCAACCAAATGACTGAAGCCCTTGTTGATATGAATAGCTTTTTACAAGGCATAGTGCAGGTTTGGCAACATGTAAGCAGCTTCACCAATGAGTTAATACTCACCAGCCCGCAACAGCCCGTACATGCGCTTATTGACCAGGAAAAATTTCATCGTGTTATAGATAACCTGATTAGTAACGCCGCTAAGTTTTCAAAAGACAAAGAGAGAATTGAAATTTTATTGAGTGAAAAAGACACTTATGTACAAATAGATGTCAGAGATCATGGCATGGGCATCCCCGAACCGCTTTTGCCGAATATATTTGACAGATTCTCGAAAGCGGGGAGACGCGGATTAAAAGGTGAGAAATCGACCGGTTTGGGCCTCAGCATCTCAAAACAAATAGTTGAGAAGCACCATGGCCGGATAGATGTTCACAGCATTGAGGGCGAGGGAACCACTTTTAGTATACGACTGCCAAGGCTGAAAAATTAGAAATTATTAACTATAGACTTAAAGTACAAGTTAGCTAAAGTATAATTGCTTTGAGGCTCGTTAAAGACGCTAAACGCCACCTTATTAGTTAAAAACATACAGGGTGTATTTTTTTTGAAACAATATTAAAACTACTTCAATTCGTCGTTTTTTAATGGTTTAGCCACTTCTTTACACATTACATCAGTGTTACAAGTACCTTTTGCAATTATATCAAAAGTTAAATTATGGCTACTAAATTGTATCACAAAAGTGTACACTAGCGTACTGATTAATTATTTACCTAACCATGTGAGAGTTATGAAAAAGGCGTTTACATTATTTTCAGCGGTATTTTCGCTGATGTGTTTACTGGTAATTATCTTATTTAAGATTAAAGAGCCGCATTATTAACCTCGTTTTTTAAACCTAACCTTTCGGGCATCTGTATAAATCTTATTTACATTTTTTATGCAGATGCTTTTTGTTAAATCTCCGGTGCCGGATCACGGTAAAATTTAGAACTGAAGTTTACCAGGAATAACTCCTTTGTTGCCCGTGTGCACGCCGTATAAAACCATCTCAAAAAATCGGTATTCAGCATCTCGTCTGTCAAATACCCCTGATCTATAAAAACTGATTCCCATTGCCCGCCCTGAGCCTTATGGCAGGTAACCGCATAAGCAAACTTAATTTGCAAGGCGTTGTAATAAGGGTTTTTCTTGAGCTCGTTGAGCCTATCGCGGCGTGCGGGTATATGCTCATAATCTTTCATAGCCTCTACAAAAAATGTTCGCTGATGTTCCTGCGGTAAGGCAGGGGCATCAGTATATAATGTATTCAGCAATACCTTGCAATCAATTACCGGGTCTTCGGCATAATCAATAAACTCAATTTGTACATCAGCAAACCTAAAACCATACATATCCTCAATACGCCGCACCTTTTTTATACGGGCAATATCACCATTGGCTATAAAGCCGGTACTTCCCTCCTCGCGTTCAGGCAGCCAGAAATAGTTATTACGAACCACCATTATCTGATCGCCGCCCGTAAGTTCTTCTTCGCGGTAAAGTATGCGGTTGCGTATTTGCTGGTTATACAAGTTGGCATTTTTGTTCGACCGGCAAATTACCAGGGTACCATCATGCCCATATTTACTGTAAGCATAATTCAACCCTTCCTCAAGGCGCTCACCCGTCATACGGTAAACATCTTTAAACCCTTTAGTAATAATCTGTGGAAATACTTCTTGCTCCTGCCGGATGAGTTCGCGCACGGCGGTAACGTTGTTTAATATGCCCGAATCTTTTTGCTGCCTAAGCACATCGGTAAGTTCGAAGCCAAAAACCTGCAGGGCAAATTCCTCTTTAAGTATGCGTGCATCAAGCGCAGGGCTAAAATCGGCCCCCACAGGTGGAAGCTGTGCAGTATCACCTACCAGCATCAGTTTACAATTTTTCATGTTGTAAACGTAGTTAACCAAATCATGCAGTAAGGTGCTGTAACTACCGCCACTAACCTCATCAGATATCATTGATGCCTCATCAACAATAAAAAGGGTATCTTCAGAAAGGTTTGGGGCAAGCATAAACGCCTCATCCATATTCATGGCCGACTTTTTACGGTATATACGCTTGTGAATAGTATAAGCCTTCCGCCCCGAGTAACTTGTAATAACCTTTGCCGCCCTGCCTGTAGGCGCCAACAAGGCCGACTTTAAACCATAGGCTTTAAGAGCCTTTACCAAAGCACTTACAACAGTTGTTTTACCTGTACCAGCATAACCCTTAAGTAAGAAACACTCGTGGCCATTATTGCTTAATAAAAACTCATGCAGCCGTTTAAACAGTTCTTGTTGCTGCGGAGCTGGCTGATGCGGAAATGATTTACTTATTTGCTCTGTTGCTGGCATGATTCAAAAAAGGCCTTAAACCTTAACAAAGCAATGAAAAAATAGTTACTTTTGAGCGTTGCTATGAACGATTCGCTGTATCATTATATCGACCCGCAGTTTAATTATACCCAGGTTGGAAATTACACACTATTGCTGCAACTAAGCGAAACAACTTTTTCGCTGGCGGTAACGCATGGTGATAAGTTAATGGTTTGGCGGCATGATTCGCCTTTAGCTGAGCTTATACAGCCAGGCGAGGTGCAGGAAGTACTCAACTTCAACTATGCCAACGTAGTCACCGGCATCAAATCAGCTGCATTTACACTTGTACCGCAAGGTTTGCTAAACGAGGAAACCACCATTGATGCTGCAAGATTATTGGATGTTAAGCCCGAAGATACTGTATTTTCACAGCCGCTTGATGACAGCAATGATGTTATCTTTAAGGCGACACCTTCAGTAACACAAGCCATACAGCGCTTTGGCAACGAACGGGTAGTATTTGGCGCAAGCGGTTGGTTACAAGCTATTGCAAGCAGCCAGCCATCTAGTTATCATTTATATATTAATATTTACCATCAGCAATTTGATGTTGCCTATTTTAGGCAGGGCAAGCTACAATTATTTAACACCTTTGATTTTACCCACGAAGATGAATTGGCTTACTATACAGCTTTTGTTTGTCAGCAACTAAAGCTTGATATGAGTACTGTATCGGTTGTTTTAAGTGGCAGTATTGCGCACAACGACATGCGATATCACACCATTCTTGCCGGCATTTTTAAAACGGTAGAATTAAACAATACATCGGTAGTACAGCAAACTGGAAGCTTGCCTGTGCATCAATTTTTGTCTCTTACTGCACTATCATTATGCGCATCATTGGCGGACGCCTAAAAGGATTACGCCTTAATCCGCCTAAGAACTTACCGGTAAGGCCCACCACCGACCTTGCAAAGGAAGCCCTATTCAATATTCTGCAAAATCAAATTGAGCTGGAAGGCATTAAAGTACTTGATTTGTTTAGTGGCACGGGCAATCTTGCGCTTGAATTTGCATCGCGCTACGCGCAAAGCGTAGTTGCAGTTGACCGCAGTATTCACTGTGTTAACTACCTTAAAGATACAGCGCGACAACACGGCCTTGAGCAAATAAAAACATTTAAGGCAGATGTATTTAAATACCTTGATATTGAGACTGAAGGTTACAACCTGATTTTTGCCGATCCGCCGTATGACCTTAGCCGCATACCCGAGATACCTAAAATCGTATTTGAACGAAACCTTTTATTGCCGGGGGGCTTGCTTATAGTAGAGCACCAATCGATGCAAAACCTGGGCAATCATCCTAACTTTGCCGAACAGCGCCGCTACGGTCATTCGTCTTTTTCATTTTTCTGGATGAAAGAGGATGAACAGGCACCGGGCGAAGAACTGTAAACTTAAGCGCTATCCATGCGTAAATAAAGAATCATAACGCATGCCTTATATCAACTTTGATAACATTGATTATTTAGCTAATGGCACCAGCCGGCAGCAGAGTGCCTACCGCGCGTTAACTAGTCTCAATATTTTATCACTACTCCAACTTTTTGAAGCCGTATTGGCCGGAACAGTTCCGCTTAATATTGATATACAAGGAAGTGATTTAGACATTTTATGCCATTATACGGATAAAGGTTCCTTCATCAATACGCTAGTCAAAGAGTTTTCGTTTCTTGACAGATTTAAGATTTACGAAACGTCAATAGGCGGAACTGACGCAGTTGTTGCTAATTTTTTTGCTGATGATTGGGAAGTTGAAGTGTTTGGACAAAGCATACCGGTTAAACAGCAATTTGGCTATCGCCACATGATTATTGAACATCAGTTACTTGAACATAAAGGAGAATCTTTTAGGCAACAAATTATACAGCTTAAGCAGCAAGGCTATAAAACTGAGCCTGCATTTGCCAAAGCCTTAAACTTAGAGGGTAACCCGTATATTGCCTTACTTGATGTTTATCCAAGCAAAAATTAGATAACTTTTATTTGATGACGCCTTAATAACCCAATAAGGCTATCAGCAGTAAAGCTTGCCTTTTTTATGGTATTCACTTCCGGGTCTATATCAAAATTCGCAGCTGTTGTAAAGTCAACTGAACTAAGATCGATGCGGTGGAATACTGCGCGGTCAAGGTCACAATGCTGAAATTTGGAACCTGTAAGATTAGCTTGTGAAAAGTTCACCTCCTTAATTGAGGATTTGCTGAAGGTTGTTTTTAGCATTTTTTTTCCGCTGAAAGATGCATAGTCAAGCACGCAGTTCTCAAATTCAACGCTAAACATAAAATCGCTGCATTCGTGAAAGTTTATTCCAAGCAGTTTGCAATTCTTAAAAACAGTGCTGCTTAAAGTTGCCTGTGAAAGCTTTAACATAGATAAGTTACAACCATCAAATACACAATCAATAAACCTATTGTTGCCGAAGTTACCGTTACTCAGGTCGCATTGCTTAAACACACATTCCTGAAATTCCTTACCGTTGATGATCTCACCTGCGTAACTAAACTTTTCAAACGTTACGCCATCATTGTATTGTTGCTGCATTGCTAAAATATAGGAATAACCAAAACAACAGATTTTAATTAACAAAAGCTAAATAAACCATAACCTGATACGTGCGTTGTTTTAATTATGAAAAGGAAACACCTGTTTATAATTATACTGGTAGCACTAACTGTTACTGCTTATGTATACGCATTGGTGTATTTTTCCTCAACACCAGCCTCACTGGCTGGCGCCAGCCAAAAAAATGTTTTCTACCAGCATAAAACTATTCCGATAGTGCTCAAAACGGAAATTCTTGCCGCTTTAAAGTATTACCCAGAATTAAAAGATACCCCTATTGATTTCATATTTGATCCAAATACCAGTAAATCTATAATGCTGTCGCAACCTGTGGTTGGTACATTTTTCAGGGGTCAAAAAAAACGGAGTTACGTGGTCAAAATTAATCCTATGTTTCACATGGTTCACCGGTCAATGCCAATTGAGGACGCACCAAAAGATGTATTGATAGGTTGGATAGGCCATGAACTGGGGCATGTTATGGACTATCATAGTCGCAACAACTGGCAACTGATTGGTTTTGGTATAAGCTATTTATGCTCAGAAAAATCATTGATGCAGGCTGAACGTAATGCAGATAAATATGCGGTGCAACACGGCCTGGGCGATTACATCATCAAAACTAAAAACTTCATACTCAACAATCACGATTTGCCGCCCGAGTACATTGCACGTATTAAACGCCTTTATCTTTCGCCGCAGCAAATACTTGATTTAATTAAGGAATTAAAAAAGCCAATTACCGAAAACTAGTTAAGTGCTTTATTTACAAATTCTTCCCACTCCAAAAACTGTTCTTCTTTCAAAACGCGTGGAATTTTCACCTGCCCGCCCAGCTTTTTGTTGGTTTCGGCCCAACGGTGAAAAATCTCAACAGGTATGGTTACCACCTCAACATCTTTAAGGGCGCGGGTTCGGGCTACGGCGTAATTTTTATTGTTATTACGCAATGTTTCGTCAAGCTCTTTCGCAAGGCGTGCATCATCAACTTCACTATCAGCACTTATATACCACCGGTCAATCAAATCATCACCCCTGTGTACAGTAGCAACTATAAATTCTTCCATTGAACAGTTGTACTTGTTGCACATCTCCTGTATGGCTTTGTTCATTTGCAGAACGGATAATTGCGACCCTGCTACGTTTAAGAACTGCTTGGTACGGCCGGTGATTTTAATTTCATGACGGTTTACATCAGTAAAGGTAACCGTATCGCCTATGGTGTAACGCCATGCGCCTGATACCGTTGATATAAGCAGTATGTATTCCTTACCTTCTTCTACCTGGCCAAGCGTAAGCACTTCGGCACCATCGGCAACGCTGCCATCTTCGGTAACATTACCTTCCTCAAAAGGTACAAATTCAAAGTATATGCCGTTGTCGACAACCAAAGCCATTGACGATGTTTCGGGGCGCTTTTGCATAGCCATGAATCCTTCTGAAGCCAAATAGGTGTCAATATAAATAAGCGGATGAGCCATCAGCTTTTCCAAACTTTTACGGTAAGGTTCAAAGTCTACTCCTCCTGATGTATACACTGCCAGGTTAGGCCATATTTCGTGTATGTTATTTAATTTATGCTCCTTAATGATTGTTTTCAGCATCAGTTCAATCCAGGCAGGAATACCTGACAGGCTACCGATATCCCAGCTTGGTGCCTGTCGGGCAATCTCTTTAATTTTCTCGTCAAAATCACTTATTGATGCAATGTCTTTTCCAGGCTTGTAATACCCCCTGAACCAAAATGGGATATTGCTTGCACTTATACCGCTAATTTCACCGGCTTTGTGTCCGTTTATATCTTTTAAATCGGTACTGCTGCCAAGCATCAGTATTTGCTTTTCAAAAAAGTTGGCAGGCAAATCAAAATTAGCAAGCGCCGCAACCTGCTGCATACCCGAGCGTTTGATAGCTGCAAGCATATCATCGGTTACGGGTATGGTTTTGCTATGACTGGTGGTACCACTGCTTAAAGCCAAATAATGCACAGCGCCGGGCCAGGTAACGTCAGTTTCATTATCAACCACCCGGTGCCACCACTCCTTCTCTATACGGTCATAATCAAAAACCGGGACTGCCTTGGCAAAGGCTTGCGCTACATTGTTGCTCTCTAGTATTTCTTTGAAATGGTAATGCTTGCCAAATGCAGTATTGGCTGCTTTTTCCAGCATTTCTTTTAAAACTTCGTTTTGTGCCTCTATGGGGTCGGGTTCCTTTATTACTTTGTCAGTAAAATCAATTGCCGCTTTAATAAGTTCGCCTATAATTGCCATTGAGTGTATGTTGATGAAAACTGATACTCATAACAGTTGTAGGTAAGAAATGATTGTACAAACAACAAGTATTTGCCAAAAAGCTTATCACATTATCCGGGCAAAAAATTTAACTTTGCCATACCCCAAAAAGTAACTATGAAAATTGCCCTTTTCCCCGGCTCGTTTGATCCTGTTACCAAAGCACATGTTGATATTGTAAAACGCTCGGTAGGTTTATTTGATAAGCTTTACATAGGCATTGGTGTAAACAGTTCAAAACAAAGCTTTTTAAGTATAGAGCAAAGACAGGAAATGCTAAGGGCCGTTTTTGAAATGGAACCAAAAATTCACATTATTGCTTACGAGGGACTTACAGTTGATTTTTGTAAGAGCATTAATGCAAACTACATGATACGCGGCATACGTACCGTATCAGATTTTGAGTATGAAAAGGCCATAGCGCAAATGAATCACGCTTTGGCCCCTGATATTGAAAGTATTTTTATAGTGAGCAAGCCGGGCTACTCATCTATCAGTTCAACAATTGTGCGCGAGGTTTTAAAGCACAATGGCGATGTAAGCCAGTTTATTCCGAAAGAGGCGCTGGAACATCTGAAAGCAAATCGCGCTTAAGCAAAACATCCATAATTGAAGGGAAGGTATTATTTACTACCATGTTAATGTCGCTACGGTTCATCCAACGTACCTCGGTTATTCCCTCTTCAACCTGCGGTTTAAGTTTGGCCTTGCCAAAATATTTCATTTTGTACCAGTAGGTTTTCTTCAAAACTACTTCACCGCGGCTGGTATAGGCGTGATAAGTATTAACTATTTTCTTTCCGCATTTATCAATGCTGATGCCGCATTCTTCTTCTACTTCACGCACGGCACCTTCTTTAGGCTTTTCGCCTTTCTCGAGTTTACCTTTAGGAATGTCCCATTTACCGTTTCTGAAAATAAAAAGATAATCGCCTTTATCATTTTTAACCAGGCCGCCTGCCGCTTCAATAAGCGTAACACTTTTCATTACCTTTTTGAGGTATGCTTTGGCATTATTACAAAGTATATAGTAATACAACCTGGTGTTGTCGGCAACAATTTTATGATACAAAGTTTTCATATCAAATGATTGCTGATCAAGCTGTTCGTACTGCTCAGGCTGAGCAGGTACCGTTTCTGTAATTAAAACAACCTTCTGGTTGATATAAATTCTGTATTTTTGCGCCATGTTTAATAAAAATGAGATTGAACAGCAAGTGGCCGAATTCCTGCTGCAAATTAAAGCAATTAAATTGCAACCCGATAATCCTTTTACATGGGCATCGGGATGGAAATCTCCAATTTACTGTGATAATCGCGTAACCTTGTCTTATCCGGCTATACGTACTTATATACGTCAAAAATTAAGCCTAGTAATACAGGAAGAATTTGGCTCGGTACAGTGTATTGCCGGGGTGGCCACTGCAGGCATTCCACAAGGAGCGCTTGTAGCACAAGAGCTAGGGTTACCATTTATATATGTACGCTCAAAGCCTAAAGAGCATGGTACCGGATCAATGATTGAAGGCGAAATTATGCCGGGTAAACGTGTTGTGGTTATTGAAGACTTAATTTCAACAGGTAAAAGCAGTCTTCAGGCAGTTGAAGCACTACGTGAGGCCGGATGTGAAGTAGCAGGCCTGGCTGCAATTTTTAGCTATGGTTTTGATGTAGCCGAAGATAATTTCAAGAAAGCTAAATGCAGATATGTAACCCTTTCAAATTATAATGCCATGCTAAAGTTTGCCGAGGAGCAGCAATACATTAATAAAGATAGTGTTGCGCTGTTGCAAAAATGGCGCGAAACCCCTTCTGAATGGGGTAAATAAAAAGCATAAAAAAACAGGCTGCGTTTAACAATGACAGCCTGTTTGCAATTTATAAGTTGATGCTATGCGGCTAATAAGCCGCAGGCTTGTAATTATAATTAAAAAGCCTTTTTGCTTTGTGAGTTATATAATGCAACTATTACATTTACAACTACCAATCCTGCGATTACTACTAACATAATATTGATTTTATTTGTTACTAATTTAACGCAATCATACATCCATAAGTTACTTTTTGGCATGTTTTTCAGCACTTTTCTAAATATATTAGCAATTGCTGCATAGCCTTTAATAAATTAATAAAATATTTATTCTTAAGTTAAGAATATCAAATTGTTAAAACATCCCCTTCCGGCGTTAAATCGCTTTATAAGCTCTTGTAATTGTTGATTTTAATGCCCAAAACGCGTAAGTGTGGCATTTTTACCGTATTTTTGCCCAAATTCTTTTTAAAAGAACGGCATGATTACAGTATCTAATTTATCGTTGCGCTACGGTAAGCGCACCTTGTTTGAAGATGTTAATTTAAAATTTACCCAAGGTAATTGCTACGGCATTATTGGTGCCAATGGTGCAGGTAAATCAACCTTCCTCAAAATATTATCGGGCGAAATTGATCCGTCAACCGGTTCGGTAAGCTTTACACCTGGAGAGCGCATGGCGGTTTTAAAACAAAATCACTATGAGTTTGACGAGTTTCCGGTGATTGATACTGTATTGATGGGACATAAAGAACTTTATGCCACCATGAAAGAAAAGGATGCCATTTACCTCAAAGAAGATTTTACCGATGCTGATGGGGAACGTGCCGGCGAGTTAGAGAACATTTTTGCCGAAATGGACGGTTGGAATGCTGAAAGCAATGCCGCCACCCTTTTAAGCAATCTTGGTATTAAAGAAGACCTGCATTATAAGTTGGTGAATGAGCTTGACGGTACGCAAAAAGTACGCGTGCTACTAGCGCAAGCACTATTTGGCAAACCGGACATTTTACTGCTGGATGAGCCTACCAACGATTTGGACATTCATACCATTAACTGGCTTGAAGACTTTTTGGCCGGCTATGAGGCTATTGTTTTGGTAGTATCTCACGACCGCCACTTTTTAGATACTGTTTGTACCCACGTAGTTGATATTGATTTTGGTAAAATGACCATTTTTACCGGTAACTACACCTTCTGGTATCAATCAAGTCAGCTTGCTCTTAAGCAGCGTGCCGATCAGAACAAGAAACTGGAAGATAAGGTAAAAGAGTTACAGGAATTCATTAGCCGTTTCAGCGCTAATGCATCCAAATCAAAGCAAGCTACCAGCCGTAAGAAAGCGCTTGATAAAATCAATCTCGATGAAATCAAGCCATCAAACCGTAAGTATCCGGCTATCATGTTCAACCAGCAAAGCCGCGAGGCCGGTGACCAGATATTGCAGATTGAAAACCTGAGCAAAACTGTAAATGGAGAAGTGATGTTTGCCAACGTTAACCTTATGGTAAACAAGGGCGATAAAATTGCTATCCTATCGCAAAACAGCCTGGCAACATCTGCCTTTTATGATGTTTTAACCGGCCGCGACGAGGACTATACAGGCAGTTTTAAATGGGGCGTTACCATTAACCCGGCTGATATTCCTATTGATAACGCCGATTACTTCACCGGCAAAGACCTTAATTTGGTTGATTGGTTACGTGAGTATTCTACCGGTGATAAAGACGAGCAGTTCATCCGCAGTTTCCTTGGCCGTATGCTATTCTCGGGCGAGGAAGTTTTAAAAAATTGCACTGTACTTTCGGGTGGCGAAAAAATGCGTTGTATGTTTAGCCGCATGATGCTGCAACAGCCTAACCTGCTTATTTTTGATGAGCCAACCAACCACCTTGACCTGGAATCAATTACTGCCCTGAACAATGGCATGAAGGATTTTAAAGGCACTATATTGTTTACCTCACGAGATCATGAGCTTACCCAAACAGTTGCAACACGTGTTATTGAAATTACCCCTAACGGCGTAATTGATAAAATGATGAGCTATGATGACTACATAAGCAATGATGCTGTACAAAAACAGCGAGAAGAAATGTACGCTTAAACTAATTAAGTTATAGCAAAAGAGGGTTTGTGAATTGCTTCACAAACCCTCTTTTGTTTACTTTCAATTGTAACGGCTTAAAATCTATATCCAAGATTTACATATACAAACTTTCCTTCTTTTGAGTGGCCAAGAGTTGCCTGTATCAAAAACAATTCGGCAGGCACTAAAAACAAGCCTCCTCCGTAACCATCGTGCCATTTGGATGATTTTTCGCCCGGAGTCCATACCCGGCCAATATCATTAAAACCAATTAAACCCAAAGTTCCGGGGAATAAAAAAGAGTTAAAGTTTAGCACTCGTACACGGGCTTCAATGTTGTTATACACCATGCTTTTACCGGTAAACCTCCAGGTGCGAAATCCTCTTAAATTATCTGAACCGCCCAACTTTAGCTGTTGAAAATACTCGGCATGACCAATTGTTGTACCGCCGCCGAAACGTGTAGCCAGTACAAAGGTTGAGTCGTGTCCTAAGTCGTTATAAAAGCTAATTTCTGATAGCAGCTGACCATAACGGCTGTTATCCTGATTTAACTGCTGCAAACCACGCAAAGTGGTATTCATGTAAATACCTTTGGTTGGGAGTATAGCACTGTTACGGGTATCAATTTCGGCACCGGCTATTAAACCGGCATAGGTCTTATTACTGAATACATTGTCGCCCGGGTTCTGAATATTAAATTGCTGTAAAAACTTATTGTTATTATCGCCTCCGTCAGCATGGTAATATTGCCCGGTTACACCGGCACTCAGTTTAACCTTACCATAAGTATGCGCTAATCTTACATCGCCATACAAGTGATCGTACCGGTTACGGAAGTAATTGATCCACTCGCTGTCTTTCTCAAAAAATGTTTCGTTACCTACGCCAAAAAAGTTACTGATGTTGTGCGGCCCCCTGGAGGTAATATGCACCATCAAATCATTTTTACCAATAAGCTGTTTAAAATCGGCATTATAACGTATAAGAAATGATTTACGGCCGAAAGCGTAATTAACCAAAAACTCCTGCCGCCAATCATAAGGCACTTTACGGAAACCTTGCTTGGTAAAAGCATATCCCAGCGAAAGAATTACACCGTAATCATTGTTATAACGGGCATATACAATAGGTTGGGGTTGATCATATTCAAAGTTCTTTCTTTCGTAGTAAGTTACGCCCGTATCTGTTGAGGTACGTATTTTGGCAAGGCTTTTATCGGGTAAAATATTTTGCTCGTCTTTGCGGTCGTACACGTACAAGCGGCCGCGATTGTCAACGTCTTTATTAACGGCAAAGGTATCAACGCTGCCCTTAGCGCCAATCATACGTATTTTAACAGAAGATTTTCCCGTTCCTTTTACTTCAAATTTATCACCGCCTCCAAAGCCGTAAATACGCACTTCTTTAGTAACATCAGGCTTAAAGGTACGCTTGTAAACCTCGCGCCCCAGCGAATTATCCTTTTTGATATTGCGTATAGTCAACTTAACGTCGCCGCTATCTTTAAGATCAATTTCAATGTGCTCATTTTTTTCGCTTGCAGGTACATCAACCTGGCCCGATATAAAACGGTAATACTCCAACCCCATTTTCATGAGGTTATCACGCCGTGCTTTTACCGTTTGGGTGATTTTTTGTCCTGATAGCTTATAAACACCTGAGGGCATGCGGTGCATTGCCTTATCAATAACTTCGTCAGTTAAGTGCGTTTGCACATAGGTTATCTGTTCTTTCCAATCCTTTTCGTTAAGTTCTCTTAAAAAGTACCTGTCAAAAAATCTGCCGTTAAAATTCCAGGCGCCTATATCCCTTATCTCATTATTAAAGGGCTGAAATTTTGCCTTCAAAAACTGGTGAGCTACTATCCACGGTAAAACGCCCGATGTTTTGTAATAAACCTGGTCACGATCGCGCGGGATAGGGGTATACATAGTCTTATCTCCCTCCTTCTTCTTATCCCAACGCCATTGATCGTCGTGGCGGTCCCAATCGCCAATTACCTGGTCAAATAAACGGGCTCTTAAAGTAAGCTTAGCATCAAACTCTACATCGTTATCCTCTGCCAGTTTTCGCTGTACTTTCTTGGTGTTATCTGTTTTTTCTGATTCAAGGGGCTCTCGTTCCTCAAATAAAAACACGCTGTTTTTATAGTCCTTACTGTACTTTCCCAAAACAGGGTCATCCCCCACATAAACTATCTCAGGGTTTGAATGCGGTATTTGCAAGGCTTCAGCCATTACAGGCACCGTAAGGGCGGCAAAAGGGTTTGCAGTACTGGTTTGATCTTGTATAATGGCTTTGGTTAAACCCGACCTTAATGATGGAGGCAAAACACGCTCAGGGTATTTCTGCACAGAACGCAGTACCCACTCCTGACCTGTTTTATCTTTTAACCGCAAAGACTTGGTTTGCATACCACCGCCCTTCTGTTCAATCTCCAGGCCACCTTTTTCTTTGCTAAGATCAATTATGCGCACCTTTACCGGCAGGCCCCACTCCTTTCGGTAATTTTCGCCAAGTAAAATACGATGCACACCACTTACGTCGTTGTAATCGGGTGCAACAGCAACAGTAATACTATCGGCTTTGCGTTGAGCCAATACGTTAATTGCAGGCGTTAATAATCCTGCGGCTAATAAGTATGATAAGTAATGTTTTTTCAAAGGCATTTTAATAGAACGGCCGGTTGTAGTTATAATAAATTAGTAATCAATAACATTAAAAGTTGTTTTTGTGAGGCTTGGTTTACTCAACTACAAAATAATTATTAAAAAGTTGTTAAGGCAGGCTATTATAGTTTAAGGCAAATGCACTATACAGCTTTGTAAAAGTTTATAAGCTGATTGTTTAATGTAAAAATTATATTTACCGATTGTTAAAAGCTGCCTGTCAGCTTTTTTAAACTCCATCTATAAGTTCAGTATTAATGCACAATAAAAAACGAACCCTTTTTTACCTGGTTGATGGCGCTCATGCCGAAATAATGCCGGAACTTATAAATCAGGGGCTCTTACCGAATATAAAACGCATCATTGACGAGGGTACCTACCGTAAAGCAACCACATGTTTTCCGTCAACCACAGGGCCTGCATACCTGCCATTTTTAACCGGGCACTTTCCGGGCACTATGGGCATTACCGGCATACGTTGGTTTGATAAAAAAGAATTTAAACGTACCCGTTGGAATAAAATGGCCATGCGCTCCTACTGCGGGCCTGAAGCGGCCTGGTTTAATACCGACATGCCAGCTGATAAGCCTACACTTTTTGAGTTAATGGGCGAGTCATACAACCTTTATAACATGATTACCCGCAACGTACCGGATGAGTATGATTTGGGTAAGAAAGGTAAAGGGTTGTTATATACACGTGCACATTTCTGGAAACGTCACCACCCTGTTGACCTGCAGGGGCATCAGCGCATTATGGACATGCTGCAGTCGGGCAAAGATTTCGATTTCTTGTTTGCTGTATTTCCGAGTGTTGACTGGGACTCTCACTATCATGATGTACGTGACGCCCGTACCATTGAGGCTTACAAAATTGTTGACAACAGCCTTGGTGAGGTACGCGCCCTGTTAGAGCAAAAAGGCTGGTGGGACGACACCTTATTTGTAATGACATCAGACCATGGCCTTACCCCTACCGATAAGCACCTTGATTTGGGCGATTGGATGACTAATAACGACTTAAAATCTGTTTACTACCCAACCATTTGGAAATCAAATCCGAAATCGGCGGTGATGATATCCGGTAACTCATTCGGTAGCATACACCTGCTTAATCATGAAGGCGATCATCCGCTGCGCGAGAGCGAAATTAACACAGCTATGGGCACTAACCGCTTAAACAGCCTGATTGCCGAGCAAGCAGTTGATTTTGGAATTTACCGCGGTAATACTGAACAAAGCTATATTGTGCATAATACTGAGGGTAAAGCAACGGTACAGGTAAATGGCGATAAATTTATATACCGCCCCGAAAGTGCCGACCCGCTTAAACAAGGCAGAGACATTGAAGTAAACGGGCACCGTGCAGCATTGGAAGCTACTTTTGAAACAGATTACCCCGACTCTTTATTTCAAATACATCAACTGTTTAGGAGCCGCCGGGCGGGTGATATTGTGATTAGCGCCCGGGTGGGGCATGACCTGCGCGATTTTTGGGAATACCCTGAACACTTGGGTTCGCATGGTTCGCTGCATAAATCACACATACACGTGCCGCTTATTTACAACCAAAAAAACTGGAACACACAGCCCGCACGCACAGCCGATCTTTTCAACTCCATACTTAAATGGAAGGGCATAACGCCTAAAGCATCTGAAGGCGAATCACTTTTCTAGTATCTCCAAACATCAACCCAAACGTCATCACCAACCATGTCTGATTCAGCAGAAAATTCAAGCTTAAACGTTACACCTACTCAGGAAAAGCAAATAGAAAACGAGGGTAAACAAGAGGTAAAATCGGTATTTGATAAAAGTATTATCATTAAAGGCTCGCTTTGGTTTGCGCTGATAACCGTTTTAACCATCGCCGGAATTTTCTTTTATAATAACACTGGTCAAACGGTTGAAGCGTTACAACATATATCATACAAATACATTGCTATTTGTTTGGTAATGCTTTTTGTTGATTTAATGCTGGGTAGCTGGCGTAATCATATTTACATACGCAAACTTAACCCCGAGGTATCTCATTGGGTTAGTTTCAGGGCTAATGTGGCAAACATGTTTATGGGAGCAGTTACCCCTGCGCACGGCGGTGCTGGTCCGGCTCAAATTTATGTGTATACCAGTGCAGGTGTTTCTTTTATAGATGCCTTTGCGGTAAGCCTTATTAACATGGGTGCAACGCTTATTTTTATGCCGTTGGCCGGCTTTGTGGCCATTATGTTAATGGATACCAGTTACGTAAGCGGCATTGTACCTGCCATGCTTAAATATGGCTTTAGCTTTTTCCTGTTATTTTTAATTGCCTTTTTACTGGCCTTTTGGAAGCCGGTTTGGGTAGGTGTAATTATTAAAAAAATAGCGTCAGGTTTATCTGCAGTTTTCCCAAAGCGCAAAGAGAAACTTGCAGCATGGGCCGAGAAATCATTCGTTAACATATCAAAATACCAGCAAACCTGCAGCGTAATTATAAAGCAGCATCCATTTCTGTTTCCGCTAAGCTTAATAATAACTACGTTGCTTTACATGAATAAGTATTGCATGCAGTACGTTATTTTACTTGGCCTTGGTGTTAACGCAAGCCTGGTGCAAGTAATTTCAATACAAATATTAATTCAGTTTATGATTTATTTTGCCCCTAGCCCGGGTGGCAGCGGCTTTGCTGAGGTAAGTATTTCTGTGTTATTTGGCAAAATTGTGCCGGCTGCATTACTATCAATTTTTACGCTTTTACAGCGCTCTTTTTTGTTATTCTTTCCAGCCATTATAGGGGCTTACTCAGTAATTAATTTATTAAGGAAACAAACGCAACGTCAACACCGTAAACAAGTCAAAAACTAAAAGTTAATTCATAAACAGCGACACAATTTATCAGCGAGGCAATCGTTTGTAACTTTCAGGCTCGGTAAAAATAATTTGGAACTTGCTTAATATTTATTAATTTTATAAAACAACGTCCTGATAGCACATCAATTTTAGGACATTCTTAATTTCAGTTATCATAACCAACCTTTCATTATTTAGTAATTAGTTATAGAGAAAATAGATACTTAATAACCCCTTACTTATAAATGAAATTTAAACTGATTGTATTGGTGCTTTGTATACAAGCATCTTTTGTAAAAGCTCAAAACTGGGACGTCAATCTTTTAAACAAATTTAACCCAAACCGTGGCGATGAAAGCTCGAGCTGGAAATTTGTATCCAATCATGCTATTTACATGTCGGCGGCTACCCCGCTTACTTTAATGGCCATTGGTATTGCCAAGCATGATCAAAAGCTCAAACAAACAGCCATGAATACCGGTATAGCCCTGTTAGGAAACACCGCTATTACCATGATGATGAAGAACACCATTCAACGTCAGCGTCCGTTTGTTACCTGGGCCGATAAGATTGTTTTACAAGGCAACACATCCCCTACCGATTATTCATTCCCATCAGGACATACATCAACTGCTTTTTCGGTGGCAACATCAATAAGCCTGGCTTACCCTAAATGGTATGTTATTGCGCCAAGCTTTGCCTTTGCGGGTGCAACTGCCTATTCTAGAATGTACCGCGGTGCGCACTATCCAAGCGATGTACTGGCAGGAGTGCTTGTAGGTACCGGCTCGGCTTACTTAACACATAAGCTGCAAAAAATGATGTTTAACAAAAGAATGGACCGCCGGCAAAAGGCACTTGCACTGGCAATGGAGCAAGAAGGTCAGTACGGTATGAAATAATATCATATTCAATAAGAATTAGAAAGCCGCTTGGATTACTCCAAGCGGCTTTTTTTGATTTTAACTTGCGAATTATAATGTTATTCGAAATGCAAAAGCCCCCTTAATGTATATAGAAGCTTTTTATTGGTGACCCCGGAGAGGCTATATACTGAGTGCAAAATACATTAAATTATGAATATCAAAGCTCAAATGGGTTCATTTAGGATACTATGTATTGATACTGCAACGTATTTGGAGGTTGCGGCCAGATTGCTAAGCATCAAACACATCCTTGGGTTATCTTACAGGCTTAACCTAATGGAGGTTGATGCCTATATGTTAAACCGGCTTGATAGTCGAAGATCTAAACACATGTTGAAAGTGATAAATGCACTCGTTTTAGATGCCAAAACTACGAAATAGAAAGGCCCAGCTTGTGGGCTTGACGCGAATATTAGTTTTCAATAACAACTGTCAATTCTGCATATTTATACTTCATCTTCATTATCCTACTCAATTCATCTTTTGGCACCGCTGTTTCGCAAGATTCATACCTTTTTTTTGGCTTCACCTCAGCCCAAGGTTTTGTTGAACTGAAATTAATATTGAGGTTTTTAAGGCTTGCGTCAAGAATTATAACGGTGTCTCCCTCTGCTGTTTGGCATAAGTAAGTATTTACACTAGGTATATTCGTACTTGTACTTTTTTTTGAATAAAGCCATGCGTTTAGAATAACAGGAAGAGGTTTTGGACTTTGCATTTCGATGAAATTCGCTTCTTTCATTTCTGACGTATGCAAAACTGTTTTATCTTCATTATTGAACATTTTGCAAGAGGATAGTATTAATATTGATGACACTACTATTAGAGTTTTTGAGTATGTAGCCGTTGGCATCTAAAGCTTTATATAGTTTATTTAGGCAATAGCGCCTGTACATCCTTTGAACCTGATTATAATTTATTGTACCTGACCGCAAATTTAAACCTAATTCATAAAATTGGACCGATCGTTAGCTTTCTTATTATTGTTTTCGCCATAAATTCCAGCGATCGACTTACCATTTCCATTCCCTATCGGTCAATCAAAATCAAATTTTGGGAGCCTCTATCCCAGCAGTATGGCCGCCTTGATGTGCTAGCATTTTTTTAATTGACCTGACATAATGCGTGGCACATATTTCTCGTTAAGAGATATATTTAATCCATTTCATTGCAACTCCAATTGTTCCTGCACTAAATTCTTTATAGTTACGGTCTTTTATTCGATAGACGTGGTCATTTTTCCTATATCTTTTCTGAATTTGCCACATTAATGCTTACAGAAGACGAAATATGGATTTATATCCATCTTCTTTCGAAACTGTGCTATTTAAGACATTTAACATTGTTTGCCCGATTTCCATTGCTCAGGCTCCCAAATAATACTTTATTGCTTTGGTCACTATTCAATTGGCTGTAGTCATCCTTCACTGCATGCCTCTTAAGTTCTGTGATGTAGGACATCACAGAATACATCATGTCTTTACCATCCCTATATCTAAGTTGGTTAACAGCGTGTTAAGCTATTGGCCAATGATCAAACTGGCTCAATCACATTCATTCCGTATCACTCAAATTTCACCTATAGCTTTACCCATTAACAAAAAAACGCCGTTTTCGCGTATGAAAACAGCGTTTCGGGTGACCCCGGAGAGGCTCGAACTCTCGACCCACTGATTAAGAGTCAGTTGCTCTACCAACTGAGCTACGGAGTCAAATTAGCGTTGCTAATATAATGGTTTTGCTGTATGCCAGCTATACTCGCTAACAAGTTTGATTACTAAAATCAATTCAAACTAAGGCATTGATTAACGGTGTTTATTAGCTCAGTTAAATCAAATGGTTTTGCAATAACAGCATCACAGCCAAAACTGTAAAAATCAACGTTATTGGTGGTGTAAGCAGAAAAGATAATAACGGGCGTTTTATGCAAAATTTTGTGAGATTTCATGCTACGGCATATATCACCGCCGTTAGTGTCCATCAATTTAAAATCGAGGATGATTAAGTCGGGATTATAGTTTTCTGCTATGGTGATAATACCACTACTGTCCGAAGTTGATTTTACTTCAAATTGCTCATAAGTAAGCACTTCATGAACAATGTCAAGAATGTCCATGTTGTCGTCAAGTACTAGTATACGTTTGAGCATAATTTGCAATAGTTGTTATAAAAAAACTGTAAGGGAAGTAGCAGATGCATTACAGAAATTTCTGCAAACGCTCGGAAGTCAAAGCTTATGAAGTCAGATTTTTTAATTAGTACAAAAGTAATAAAAATATTTGTGAAATTTTTATCTGTGTTATAGCTAAGTCTGCTGTAGCGCTTTTGGGGTCAACATCATATAAACTAGCAAAAGCCCGCGGCAAAACGTTACCATGTATTTAAAACAAGGAGTATTGTGCCTGCATTGCAGGTGGCTGACTAATGTACGTTGATACAGTAATAACGGCTTCCTGCTTAATTTGATACACCGGCGTTTCCTGGTAACGTGATGTTACAATGATTTGAGTATCCTGAGCATGCGGCAAAAACATATTCCTCGCAACATCAGGGCAGTTGTTGTCTTTTGATAAGTGGGCTAACAATAAGTGACTCATAAATTGTGGCCGGTGTTGCTTAAAAAGCTCCAATGCCTGATGATTTGACAAATGCCCACGGCCGCCGCTAATACGTTTTTTCAGATGATATGGATAGCTGCCACTTGCAAGCATAGCCTCATCATAATTTGCCTCCAAAAACGCTGCATGGCATTGGTTAAAATGCTTTATTAAATGCTGACAAGTGGCTCCAATGTCGGTAAACACCCCGACGTTAACGTTACAGCAACTAACTAAAAAGCTGTGCGGCTCGGCTGCATCATGATATTTTGGGAAGGCGTTTACTTTGAGCCCGCCAATTAAAACCGGTTCATAAGCTTTAAAGGGAATAACTAAGTGCGACTCTAAAAACAGCCGGCCATAATGCATAGTTGCTGCGGTGATGTAAACCGGAATCTGATATTTTTTTGATAATACGGTTAAGCCCCTTATATGATCTGAATGCTCGTGGGATATAAAAATAGCTTTGACTTTTTGTATGTTAAGTCCTAGCCTCAACATTCTGCGCTCTACTTCGCGGCATGATATGCCAACATCAATTAACACAGCCTCCTGCTTATTACCAACATAATAACAATTACCGTTGCTGCCCGAATTAAGTGATGTTATATAAAGCGCCATTCAGTTACAAAGTAACGGTTTTGGCGATAAAAACTTAACAATTATTCAATATTTTTCCTTACTTACTTAGCAATGCAATTTGGGCTAAACACCCGTAGCTAACTTACTTAGTAGAATCTTTGTAACAACGCTATTCATGCTTTTTACTGCGTTACTACTAAATCAAGCTTCAAAATTTACGCTTAATCTCAATGCTTTTAAGCCAACTACTCCTTGAAGTTCCTCCAGTTGCAGGTGTTCAACCTCGGGCTTAATTAGGTTTTTGCCTTGCAACTCCTTAATATATTCTAATTGCTCCTTGGCTTCTTCTTCGGTAAAGTATACAATGGCAATTTTACCGGGTTGCGTAAGCCTTTCTGATCCATCAGCAAGCATTACCTTATCTATACGCTTTTTAATTACTTCATACCTTATGTTGTAGGCACCTTCCACGTCAAAGCGGCGTTCATCGTTCCTAAAGCAAATATCAATTGCCATGCTGTGTATAAAAATGAGTTGGGTAGTTTGTAAAACGGCCGGTAAGCGCTCAAGCAGCTGATTGGTTTGACTGGCAACCTCCACCATGGAGGTTAGTTGCCACATACGCATCTGCTTTAAACAATCATGAGAAAATGACTGTTGCGGCGATATGGCTTGGCCAACATAAACATCATACTCAACACCATCGGTACGAAACTTTTCAAAATAACAAGGATATATGCTTTGCAAACGATGCTGAGCCTGCTCAAAATACTTATTTATGCAATGATTAATGGTTTGCATAGCATTTTCGAGCCGGTTGCGTTGTGTAAACGCCGGACCATCATTCTCCTGCGATATCATTTCCAGGTAACGATCAAGCAACTCGGCACTTTCCGAATTTCCGTTCTTAAAATCACTCAACACCTTACCGGCTTCATCTTCAAGAAAAGCATTAAGGGTTACCTCTTCGCCGGCGTTGATAGGATTTTGCAGCACCTGCAACCAGTTGTTAGCTTTATCAATCAAAGGCTGCCAGCGGTCGTTAGGGTATTGCTCATCAAGCGTTAGCAAAATTTTAAGTAGTAGCTTGGTAACACGGCGCATATCCTGCTGCAGGGCAATGTTGCGCTCCATGGTTGAGTTACGGATATCAATAGCACCATATAAAGGGAAAACATCTTTAAAAGTGATATCATTTTGCTCTTTCTTCTTTCTGCGGCGGTTAGGGTTCTTGATGTAATCCCAGGCAACTTCATTAAACTTCCACTGTACAGCAGGCTGAATAGAAGTGAACTTCTCCTTGATTACATCAGTAATACAATCGTTAAAATACTCTATGGTGTTTTGGAGTAGTTGGGCAACCAGGGGCAAAGCAAATTCCAAACGCGACAACAGATTCTCATAAAACACAAGCTCTTTCTCCGAGTAAACTTCCATAATACCTGCTATGTGCTTGTTATGGAAAACAGGGATGACGGCGTATGACTTAATACCCGACTCGCGCAATACTTTTAAAAAGAAATACTTGTTTTCGAGTGCTTCGGTTATTGAACTAAAAAATTTCGCTTTCGGTTCTTTTTCGTAACGCGTAACCAAGGCATGATAGGCAGCCTCGGCAACACCATACTTAGAGGCCGATTGTATCAAAATACTTTCTGAGCAAGATGACTGATCAAATAAGGGTTGCCCGTTTAATTTCAAAAACGGCAGCAAACCAAATTTAACCTCTGTGTTTTCGGTTAATACTTTAAGCGAATCTATTACCTTTTGGTATAGTGCTTTTTGGTCTTCTGCAGACTCATTGATTGCATCACGAATATCTTCAATGGCCCTACGGGCGGTAACATCTTCCAGGGTAATAACTGAAAACCCCTCGAGTTTAAACAAGCTCAAAGGAAGTATTTCGGCCAATATGCTTACACCCCCGTTATCATCCTGAAGGTAATTTTCAATAGTTTCAAATTCAAGATCAGGAAGCGGGCCTTTTACCTGTATGTCAATAAAACTGGTGTTAACATGTATATGATAATGCCTGCACAAGCCTGTTACAGGATGATGGTAAGTGTAATATACATTACTGCTTAATACCGACGAAAAATGATAGAGACGCTTTAAAATAAGCCTGTAAACGTACTCCAGTTGCTGGCGGCGCAGTTCATCGTCATTGGTTATTATTGATGATGATGCTTCCTCAATACCTTTGCTGGTAATGAGATTATGAAAGGCGTCGGTACTATATAGTATCTCATTGGGTACTGGCGTGCTTAACGCCCAAAGACAGTTATCTTCGCTTTGCAAAACGGGCGATAGTGCACTGTAAATTAATTCTAGCGCATAGGTGTCGTATCCATTAGTTGAAGCAGTAGCTTCATCATTTGCAGTACCTTTAAAATGGTCGAGCGCGAAAGAGTAAAATTTAGCCTTGATAGAATCTGCCGACTGGATATGATGCTCAAGATGGTTTACAAACGGAGTGAATGACAAAGTAGCCTCTACAGGATTTTTGCCCGCCAAATGCTCATTAATGTAATATGATACTTTTTGCATATACCCTTTGGTAATTAACTTATACAACCAATTCAACTATAAAATTGATTGCATTATTAATTACGTAATTACTTTTTACTTGGCTCCCGAATAATTAAATTTCAGTACGCTACCCCTGCTAAATTCATCGCCTTCGTTTGATATATACATGTTGCCTTTTGAATCAAAGGCCAGGCCTTCAGGTTGCAAAAAGTTTTTGTGTTCAAGCGGATAAGCGGCCGTTACTTTGAAAGATGCATCGGCAACTACAAGTAAATTGTTAACTGCCGAAACAATGTACCAGTTTTTGTCAATGGGGTTGAGTGCCATTGCCGATGGACGGAATTTGATCTTATTATCTTTAATAAGCTTTGTAATTTGCTTTACTTCAATTTTAAAATTACCTGCAGGCTCAATTACGCCACTTGGCTGCACATTAAACACATAGCCGGTGCTGCTTTTTGTGGTACGCTCATCATCGCAGTTTTTGCATAACACATAAAGCTTTTTTGCACTTTCATCTGCATACATACTCTCATACTCACCGCCCGGCAGCAAATCAACCAGTTCCTGTACATGAGTAAGCTCCTGCTCATCAATTTCGGCTAACGGGAACGTATATAATTTACCATTACTTTTAAGCACAATTACCTTATCGCCCATTATGGCTACGTCTTCGTAATCGCCATGCTTGCCAAACTTAGTGTGGCTTACGCGGGTATCGCCAAGTTTGCCGTAAAACAGCTTACCATCTTCATCTTGAATGGCATAAAACCTGTCAGCATTTCCTTTGCTAAAGGTAATTCCCGAAATTTCAAGCAAATCGTCGGGCATTTTATACTTCACGGGCTTATTAAGGTCATATCCCTTTGGACTGCTATATTTTGTTTGCTGATTTTGTGCGCACGAAAAATTCATTAATATAAATAGTGTCAGCAAGCCAATGGCTGTATAATTCTTCATTTCAAAAACTGCTTTTAATTGCTTCACTTGGTTTATTTGTGCAGCAAATTGTAAATCATTTGCTGCGAGCTTACAGCTTCTTCTCCGTTTTGTTTAACAGGTATGTTGGTTAATTGTGTGCCTAAATGAACCGCCTGCATGTTATCCCTGAGTTGCAAATTAATCATGGAAATAACCTGATTTTTGATCTCCTCATTTTTAATAGGGAAGCAAACCTCAATACGATGATAAATATTGCGGTTCATCCAATCTGCCGATCCCATGTAAACGTTGGTACTACCGTTATTGCAAAAAATAAAAATGCGGCCATGTTCAAGGTAACGGTCAACAATACGGGTTACGCTAATGTTTTCACTTTGCCCGCTAACACCCGGAATAAGCCTGCAAATACTCCGTACTATAAGCTGCACTTTAACCCCTGCGTTTGAGGCTTCGTACAATTTATTTATCAGCACCTCTTCTTCAAGGTTATTCATCTTAATGGTAATGAATGCCTCCCTGCCCTGCCGCTTATTCTGAATTTCTTCATCTACCATCTCCAAAAAACGCTCCTGCAGGTTAAACTGGGCAACTAGTAAATGTTCAAACGGCATAACATCGGTATCAGCCGGCTTTTGCTTTTTTGCAAGAAAAATGAAAACAAGTTCCATTTCACGTAGCAAATCATGATTACCCGTAAACAAAATATGATCGGTATAGAAACGGGCTGTATTTTCGTTAAAATTACCCGTAGCCAGCAATCCTCTGTATTGCATACGCTCGCCTGCACGCAGTTTAACCAAAGCTATTTTGGCGTGCACTTTAAGCGCCGTTACGCTGTATATTATTTTTGCACCGGCTGCTTTAAGTTTTTTAGCCCATTTAATGTTATTTGCCTCATCAAAGCGTGCTTTAAGTTCAACCAATACATTTACCTTTTTCCCATTTTTGGCTGCGCTGATGAGTGCATTTACAATTTTAGAATCACTCGCAACACGGTATAATGAAACGTAAATTTCTTCTACCTCTGCACGTATAGCAGCTTCATTAAAAAAACGCAACACCATATCATAACTTTGGTACGGCGTATTAAGCAAAAAGTCCTTGTTGCCAATGGCATTTAAAAGCGACGGCGCGTTTGACATTTCATTCATGCGCAATGCGGGCCAGCGCTTTATTTTTAATCCCGCCCCTTCAGCAGGTAACGATGCAAGATCTTTAAGGTTATGATATCGTCCGCCCGGCATTAAACTGCCTTCACGTATGCCCAGCAGTCTGCTTATTTGGTGCAAGGTGCGTAGCGGCAGTCCAGGCTCATGCAAAAAACGTGTAGCTAGGCCATAATCACGTTTTTTAAGCTGCTTCTCCAGCACATCGGCCATATCGCCGTTATACTCATCTTTAAGGTCGTACTCCGCATCGCGTGTCACCTTAAAACTATAGCAACCGTTTACTTGTTGAGTAAATACCTTATCAAGATTATACCTTATTACATCATCTAAAAATATAATGTATTGTCTGCCGTTGTCTTCTACCTTAAAAAAACGAGGCAAATCATCAGACGGAATGTTCAGTACCACCAGCTCGTCATCCTGGCCCAAACTTATCAGGAAATAGAGCTTATTATTTTCGGGAAAAAAGGTGGTAGTTTCGGTAATAGTAAGCGGCTGCAAAAATGCCATTACCTGGCTTAAAAAGTAGTCGGTAGTTGGCTGCTGTATAGCATCAGGTAAATCGCAGTTATATATTATGTCAACACCTTCGTTTTTCAACTGCGGAAGTATGTCCTGAGTTAAGATTTTCCCGTAGAGTTCCTGCTGTTGCTGTATCTGCTCGCGGGCTTGCAAGTATTCTTCATTTTCAATCTCAGCATCAATTTCGGTACCCTTGCGCTTACTTATTTTGTGCAACGCCGCCAGTACAGGCATTCGAACCCGATAAAACTCATCGAGGTTTGATGAGTAAATTGATAAAAAATTTACCCGTTCAAGTAAAGGCAAACTTTCTCTACCAGCTTCCTGCAAAACACGCTCGTTAAAAGAAAGCCAGCTAAGATCACGATTGAAATAGCTATACATATTAATTAGTGCTTACCGTTACCGTTTATAGCTGATGCAATAATGAATGCTAAAACCGATGCAATAAGCCCGAACATGAAAATGTTATATGAGATGCGCAGCAAACGATATTTACGGCCTAAAACCACACCTTGTGAATACACATCAATAATCAAGCTGCCATATAAAAACTCTCTGTCGGCCATTACATTGCGCATGCCAGCAATATATTCCTGCAAATTCATACGGTAAAAGTTTCCAAAAAACAGCAGATTTACCTTTTTTTCATCAACATCCTGCGCTGTAAAGCGGCCTTCAGGAATTGACGGACGTGTAGCTAAAATGGCAAATATCATAGTGGTTAAACTTACCATCAATATGATAAACGTTGGAATAATAAGATAACTGTAATCTTCAAGCCGGCGAAGCAGCAAACTAATTATTGCCGAAAGGATAATGGAATTAACGGTAATCATGATGTGGGCCTTATTATCGGCCATGTCACTCAACCTTTGATGATTGCTTGAACTTACCCTGAACATGGTTTCAATACCTTTTTCGGGCTTATCTTTCTTTTTTACATTTTTTTCGGTGTATACCTCAGTTGGCTTGGCCGATTCGCTTGGCGTGAAAAACAGTTGTGAGTGCTCTGTTTCAGTTACTGTTGTTGTTTCGGTAACCTTAGTTACAGGCACCTGCGGTTTATTTTTTTGATCCCATGCCTCAACCTTTGCCTTAAGCTCCTGCAGGTTTTTAGCTTTTTGATCATCAAGCAGCAACTTTGCATAATCAGTATGGTAGTGATGCATTTCCATAAATCTTATGGTTTTTTCTCTCCACTCCTGTTTACTGTAATCATAGTTAAATGCCAGCTTGCACTCCTTACGCATTTGCTTGTTATTGTCATTAAAGGTGGCCGTACCCAAATGAAATACATCAGCGTCACAAATAATACTTTGCAACAAACCTTCAGGCTTTTGCGGCATCTTTGTAGCCATTATGCAGCCTTTTACCTCGCCAATGGTACTATCGTCAACGTAGTGGGCCTTTAAAAAATCTTCAGCCTGGCGCGCACTATGCTCTTCATGGTTGTTTTTATCTTCCATGTAACCCACATCATGAAACCATGCAGCCGCAGTTACTACAAAAAAGTCATGATCATTTAACTGGTAATGATTTGCTAATTGTATAGCGGCGTTGACTACGTTTTCAGTATGGGTACGATTATGATAAAGCAAATCTTCGTTGTTACGAAGTTTAAAGTATTTAGTAACCTGCTGTTTAATATCTTCAAGCAGCTGCTGGTAATTGATAGATGAATTTATGGTTGCCATTTGTGAAGTTGAACTGCTGTATAATAACTTTTTTGGCTATATGGTTTTCAGATTGTTATGCTTGTAAAAACAAACGCTTGTTAAAGGTAATAAATTACGATTTTATTTATGCAACAGTATGCCTATGTTAGCGTTTAGTTAACTGTATGCGCTTATAATTTATTGCAGTTTTAACACCCTTTTTACTGCGACGCCTATCATCTCACTTATAATGAACAAACTAGATTTTGGTAAATATATTTTAACCATTGCAACGGCACTGGCAACTTGTGTTTCGGCAAGTGCCCAGCTATCTCAACCTACGTTTTTGCGGCAAATTGATACCGATATTATGGTTAACCTGTCTGAAAACCGTACTCCTCCGCGTACCGACTTTTATTACTTTATGTCGAAGACCAACTTGTACGGCAATGCCTTAGTACCGGCCAGTTTACTCATTGGAGGAGCTATAAGTGGAAATAAGGAAATGCGGCAAAACGCGGCTTACGTAGCAAGCAGCTCTGTACTATCATACGGTGCCGTATTGCTAATCAAAAAGCTATTGAAACGTCCGCGGCCGTTCAGAGGAAATTACAGGATTATACCTGTTTACATTGCCGGCGATTACTCTTTCCCATCCGGACACTCATCATCAGCCGTCAGTACCGCAACATCATTGTCTATTGCATATCCTAAATGGTATGTGATTGCGCCTGCTGCACTATGGGCCGGTTCAGTTGCTTACTCGCGTATGTACCTGGGCTTGCACTACCCAAGCGATGTAGCCACAGGCAGTTTAATGGGTGCGGGTACGGCGGTATATTTAAATACGATTAGAAACAGAGTTCAGTAAATAAAAGGCTTCATACTGCGTACGGATTCAGTAAGCCCACAATTACCTTACTTATGAATGATATTGATATTAGAAAAGCGGATTTTAAAAATTTAAAAGCGCTGCAAGCACTTAGTAGAGAAACTTTTATTGAAACATTTGCAGAAAGCAATTCAGACGAAAATATGGCTCAATATGTTGAAGCCAGTTTTAACGAAGATAAATTAACCAACGAACTCCATAACAAAGGCTCACAATTTTACATTGCCTGGGATGAAAACGTTGCGGTAGGTTACTTAAAACTGAATACGGGATTGGCCCAAACGGAAGAACAAGACACGAATGCGCTGGAAATTGAACGCATTTATGTAAAAAGCGCTTATCTCGGCAAAAAAGTTGGACAACTACTGCTAAATAAAGCTTTAGATACTGCAGTCCAACAAGCAAATACTTACGTATGGCTGGGCGTGTGGGAAAAAAACTTGCGTGCTATCAGATTTTACGAAAAAAATGGGTTTGAAGCTTTCGATAAACACATTTTCAAAATGGGTGATGATGAACAAACCGATATTATGATGCGTAAGGAACTTTAAAATGAGAATTGCATTACCTAAGCGATGTAGCCAAGGGCAGTTTAGTGGGTGCAGGTACGATGGTATATTTAAATTCAATTAAAATAGAGTTCAGTAGGAAGCTACTGCAAATGTGAGTTGTAGTATTGCGTTTGAGTGTAAAGACAATTGAAACATTTGATATAGTATTAACGTCTTGTACGTTGCCTACGGCGCGAGCTATCCATTACAAGTCCTCATTTCGCTATCGCTTTATTCCGGGCTTTTCGCTTCTATCCCTAACGCAAATTGCATTATAAGTTTCTTGATACTGCAAAGACTAAGGCAATCTATTATAGTTATGCTCTGCAAAGATTGATTTGATGACCTTTGTTTACAGCCACGTTTCGCATAGGATTTAAAATGAAAAATCCCCCGAGCACTCGCTGCCGGGGGATTTAGCCTCAATTTACAATAATTTTTATTACAGAGCCGATTTAACGGTTTTGATAATACGTGCAGCAACTTTGTACGGATCGGCAGCCGAGTTAGGACGACGATCTTCCAGATAACCGCTCCAGCCTTTTTGTACAGTGTATAACGGGATACGGATCGACGCACCGCGGTCAGATACACCATAGCTATAATCATGAATAGAAGCAGTTTCGTGTTTACCGGTTAAACGTTGCTCATTATCAGCACCATAAACTTCGATGTGTTCTTTTACTACCGGACGGAAAGCCTCAAGGATTTTTTTGTAGGTCTCTTCGCTTGCAGCTGTACGCAGTACAGTGTTTGAGAAGTTAGCATGCATACCTGAACCATTCCAGTCTAATTTACCTAATGGTTTACAGTGCCAGTTGATTGATACACCGTAGCTTTCGCCAATTCTTTCTAATAAGTAACGGGCTACCCAAATTTGGTCACCAGCATCTTTAGCTCCTTTTGAGAAAATTTGGAACTCCCACTGACCTGCAGCAACCTCAGCGTTGATACCTTCAACGTTTAAGCCCGCTTCTAAACATACGTCTAAGTGTTCTTCAACAATTTCGCGACCGAAAGCATTGTTAGCACCTACCGAGCAATAGTAAGGACCTTGAGGGCTTGGGTAACCATTTACAGGAAAACCTAATGGTTTGTTGGTTTCAGGATCCCAAAGGAAATATTCCTGCTCAAATCCAAACCAAAAATCGTTATCGTCATCTTCAATTAAAGCACGACCATTTGACTCGTGTGGTTTACCATCTGAAGATAGTACTTCGCACATTACCAGGAAGCCATCTTTTCTTTGCGGATCGGCACAGATAAATACCGGTTTTAAGATACAATCTGAAGAACCACCCGGTGCTTGCTCGGTTGACGAACCATCAAAGCTCCAAAGAGGACAATCTTCCAGTTTTCCTGAAAAATCTTTTTCAATTTTGGTTTTGCTACGTAAACTTTGGGTGGGTTTGTAACCATCCAGCCAAATGTACTCTAATTTTGATGCCATTTTTGTAGGTTATTAACTAATTAAGGAAAACTATATAAGTTTTATGTTTTAAGTTTTTTATTTAATTGCGAATATAAACTTTCCGCATCAAATCTTTAAAATTTTTGTTAAAATTCAAACTTTATTTTAAAATATTTCTAAAAAATTTACCATTCTTCCAAAATTATATATGGTTTCCTCGATTTTTAAATAATCACAAATTTTATTCGCTCTTAACCTGATATGCCATTTTAAAAATAAAAATCAAGCTGCTTCCAGGTTAGAGAATCGCTTCAATTAAATTCTTTTGTTTTAAATGGCCAATAAAATATATCCACATGCATTTTTAGTATTAACATTTACAACGATCATCAACTAATTGCTAAACCCCAATATTTATGCACAAAAAAAGCCCTCTAACAATTTGTCAGAGGGCCTCTTTATAGCTAATTCAGTAAACTTACTTTACTTCTTCAAAATCAACGTCGGTTACAGTGTCACCTCCGTTTTGAGGGTTTGAACCAGCATCACCTGCTTCAGGCTGTTCGCCCTGTTGTGCTTCGGCAGATGCTTTGTACATATCTTCAGAAGCAGCGCTCCATGCAGTATTTAATTCTGTTTGGGCAACTTCGATGCTTGCTAAGTCTTTAGAAGCATAAGCTGTTTTCAGTTTCTCTAAAGCCGATTCAATAGGTGCTTTTTTATCAGCAGGTATTTTATCACCGTACTCTTTCAATTGTTTTTCAGTTGAGAAGATCAGTGCATCTGCGCCGTTCAGCTTTTCAATCTCTTCTTTAGCTTTTTTATCGGCATCAGCATTAGCCTCTGCTTCTTCTTTCATTTTCTTAATCTCAGCATCAGTTAAGCCAGATGAAGCTTCGATACGGATTTTTTGCTCTTTACCGGTAGCTTTATCTTTAGCAGATACATGCAGAATACCGTTAGCATCAATATCAAAAGTTACTTCAATTTGAGGCACACCACGAGGAGCAGGCGGAATGCTGTCTAAGTGGAAACGGCCAAGTGTACGGTTTTGTGATGCCATAGGGCGCTCACCTTGCAAAATGTGTATCTCTACTGATGGCTGGTTATCAGACGCAGTTGAGAAAACTTCTGATTTTTTGCTAGGGATAGTAGTGTTTGACTCAATTAACTTGGTCATTACACCGCCCATAGTTTCGATACCTAATGAAAGTGGGGTTACGTCTAACAATAACACGTCTTTAACCTCACCGGTTAGTACACCACCTTGAATAGCAGCACCAATAGCTACAACCTCATCAGGATTTACACCTTTTGAAGGCGATTTACCAAAGAATTTTTGAACAGCATCCTGAATAGCAGGAATACGTGTAGAACCACCTACCAGGATGATTTCATCAATATCTGAAGTGCTGTAACCGGCATTTTTCAATGCTGTACGGCAAGGTTCAATTGTACGCTTTATTAAGCTATCGGCCAGTTGCTCAAATTTAGCACGGGTTAATTGCTTAACCAAGTGCTTAGGCATACCGTCAACTGCTGTAATATATGGCAGGTTAATTTCGGTAGTAGTTGAGCTTGATAATTCAATTTTAGCTTTTTCAGCAGCTTCTTTCAAACGCTGTAGTGCCATTGGGTCACGACGCAAGTCAAAACCTTCATCATTTTTAAATTCATCAGCTAACCAGTCAATTATTACCTGGTCAAAATCATCACCACCTAAGTGAGTGTCACCATCAGTAGCTTTTACTTCAAATACACCATCACCCAACTCGAGTACTGATACGTCATGTGTACCACCACCGCAGTCAAATACTGCAATTTTCATATCCTTGTGCGCTTTGTCAAGGCCGTAAGCCAAGGCAGCAGCAGTAGGCTCGTTGATAATACGACGTACTTTTAAACCTGCAATTTCGCCGGCTTCTTTAGTAGCCTGACGCTGAGCATCGTTAAAGTAAGCAGGTACGGTAATAACTGCTTCGGTTACTTCGGTTCCAAGGAAATCTTCAGCAGTTTTCTTCATTTTTTGAAGAATCATAGCAGAAATTTCTTGCGGAGTGTATTTACGGTCGTCTATTTCAACACGTGGAGTATTGTTATCACCTTTTACAACTGAGTAAGGTACACGCTCAGCTTCTTTAGTAACCTCGTTAAACTGGTTACCCATAAAGCGTTTTACTGAGTATACAGTTTTTTTAGGGTTGGTAATTGATTGACGTTTTGCAGGGTCACCTACTTTACGCTCGCCGTTGTCAACAAAAGCAACTACCGATGGCGTAGTGCGTTTACCCTCGCTGTTGGCAATAACTACCGGCTCGTTACCTTCCATTACTGCAACGCAGGAGTTTGTTGTTCCTAAGTCGATTCCAATGATTTTAGACATATGATTGATATTTCCTGTTATTATTTTTTAATCTTAACATGCACTATTTATCAATGCTTGTGCCAATGTTATTTGTCAGTATTATTTATATTCTGATGGCAGAAACTTCTACATTTAGTCAGCCAGTACTTACATTTTAGTGACATGTTGACATTGCTATAGGTAATAGGTAATTTTAAACCATAATCGGCATCAATGCCAAACAGGCATGGTAACTTGGGGTAAGTGTATGCTGAATAGATTCATCGATGTATAATACACAATCTAAAAGGTTAAAGCTTATTCCTCTTGCTCATCATCAGCTTTTATTATCAATAAATGACTGGAGCAAGTTTGAACAAAGTCTTGATCTCAACCCTTCAACACCGTTAATAGATGAGGCTTTCAAAATTGAAATGAGTGAAGCTATGAACAAATACTGGCTGCCCAATACCTTGGCCTACCCTGAATTGTATCACTGGTACACAAACTGGCAAATTGTATTGAAAAGCACTAACAGCATAATTGGCACAATAGGTTTTGGCGGCTACCCTGATGATTACGGCAGTACATCAATTGGATATATGATATTTAAGGACAAACAAGGAAATGGTTTTGCTACCGAAGCTTTGAGTGCTATGCTTGATTGGGGCTTTGGCTTTAGCATACTTAAAAAAGTGAAAGCCGATACGCAGACGAGCAATAAAGCATCACAAAGGGTGCTGCTTAAAACTGGCTTTAAGTATACCCATATAGAGGGCAGTACACTTTATTACGAAGTTACTAAAGATAGATTTACTCAAAGCAACGTAAATTTAACACACTAATTTGCGATGAACTAACGCGCGTATTGCTTTAATTTTATATCGAACAAAATGACATGTTTGAACCACTGCTAAACCACATAGATAAATTCATTAATTTAACTGATAATGAACGGCAACTGGTGGTGAACTATTTGAAGTACCGGGAAATTGGCAAAAAAAGCTACTTGCTAAGCGAAGGCGATAAGTGCAATGCGCAGTACTTTGTAGTTGAGGGCTGCATACGCATGTTTTTCATTAAAGAAAATGGCATTGAGCAAATTGTACAGTTTGGTATAGATAACTGGTGGCTGGCCGATTATACCAGCTTTACACTGCATACACCTTCACAGTTTTACATACAAGCCGTTCAAAAAAGTAAGGTAATTATACTAAGCCAAGACAACCAAGACGAGTTACTTGATAAAGTACCTAAGCTTGAAAAGTATTTCAAGCGGATTTACCAAAGGGCTTATGCCGCTTTACAAACACGCCAAATATTTCAGTCTGATTTGTCGGGCGAGGAGAAATACCATCATTTTGCCAGCCGCTTTCGCGAATTCATTCAGCGTATTCCCCAATATATGCTGGCATCTTACCTTGGTTTCACACCTGAGTTTTTGAGCAGAGTGCGAGCCAAGGAACACTAATTTCATTTCTTGATCATGGTCAAGATTTTGGTTGGAGGCGGTGTGCACCTTTGTACTGTCAGGAACGACAAAACAAATAACACATACCTTAAAAAATAGAAATCATGAAACCAAGATTTGCACAAAACCAAATTGACCCCGAAGCATACAAAGCTATGTTGGGTTTAGAAACCTACGTACAAAAAAGTGGTGTTGATAAAAAGTTGCATGAACTAATAAAGATTCGTGCTTCCCAAATTAACGGCTGTTCGTACTGCCTTGACATGCACACCCGCGACGCACGTAGGGCAGGCGAAACCGAGCAACGCATTTACGTACTCCCCGCCTGGCGCGAAACAAACTTTTTTACCCAAGAAGAGCAGGCTGTTTAAGCCTTGACCGAAGAAATTACCAATATACAAGGGCACGTTAACGATGCAACGTATGATAATGCCGTTTCCGTATTAGGCGAAAGCTTGGTACAAAAGGTTCTTATTGCCGCACTTACTATAAACGCATGGAACCGTTTAGCAATCACAAATCACTTTTTGCCGGAGTTGCAAAAGTAACTGAACGGCTAAGAGACTATCAAAAAACCCAAACCAGTATTTATAGCTAAAACAAAAGCGGCCTGTTCAAGTGAACAGGCCGCTTTGCGTATAAATGATAATTTAAAATTACTCGCCTTTTTCTGCATTCTCTTCGTTTGCAGCAGGTGCTTCCGGAGCAGCAGTTTCTTCAGCAGCAGGTGCTTCAGCAACAGTTTCCTCAGCAGCAACAGGAGCAGCTTCAGCAGCTTTAGCTTTTGAGCCAGCGCCACGACGACGTGTAGCTTTCTTAGCAGGAGCAGCTTCTTTAGCACCATATACAGTGTTGTAATCAACAAGCTCGATGATTGCCATTTCAGCGTTATCGCCTAAACGGTTTTCTAACTTGATGATACGAGTGTAACCACCCGGACGGTTAGCAACTTTCTCAGCAATTTCGCGGAACAAGATAGTAGCCGCTTCTTTGTTTTGCAGGTAGCTAAATACAGTACGACGTGAGTGAGTAGTATCGCTTTTTGATTTGGTTACCAATGGCTCAAAATACACGCGAAGTGCTTTTGCTTTTGCCAAAGTGGTAGTAATACGTTTGTGCAGAATTAATGATGAAGCCATGTTGCTCATCATTGCCACGCGGTGGCTTTTGGTACGACCTAAGTGGTTGTGTTTTTTACCGTGTCTCATTTTTGTTTGTTTGTTGGCACGTGCATACCGTTGGGCGGCGTTACCGTCAAGCCCTCGGAATTATGCCGGGTGAAATATTAGAATCAAGAGTCAAGAAGCAAGAGACAAGATTTCTTAACTCTTTACTCCTGACTCTTGATTCTGTTGTGAAATTATTCTTCGTCTAATTTGTATTTAGACAGGTTCATACCAAAAGATAGGCCTTTTGATTTGACTAAGTCCTGAATCTCAGTTAATGATTTTTTACCGAAGTTTCTGAATTTTAACATATCAGCAACGTCATAAGAAACCAAATCAGCCAGGCTACGGATGTCAGCTGCTTTTAAGCAGTTCAATGCACGTACTGAAAGATCAAGATCAACCAACTCCGTTTTAAGAATTTTACGCATATGTAAAATTTCCTCATCAACTTCTTTAGTCTCTTCTTTAGCCTGAGCTTCTAACATCATATTCTCATCAGAGAACAACATGAAGTGCTGAATTAAAATTTTAGCAGCTTCTTTAAGTGCATCTTCCGGATGAATTGAACCGTCTGTAGCAATGTCCAACACTAATTTCTCGTAGTCGGTTTTTTGCTCTACACGATAGTTTTCTATAGTGTATTTAACGTTCTTTATTGGAGTATAAATCGAGTCGATAGCAATTACACCAACCGCAGCGTCAGGATTTTTGTTCTCATCACTTGGTATGTAACCACGGCCTTTATTTACAGTTAACTCTACTTCTAAAGTTACCGATGAATCCATGTTGCAAATAACAAGATCTGGATTCAGGATAGAAAAGTTGTTAGAGAACTGAGTGATATCGCCGGCTTTGAAAGAATCCTGGCCATTGATGATCACAAAGATCTTTTCCGTATCACCAGACTCACCAGTTTTTTTCAACCTAACCTGTTTAAGGTTCAGGATAATCTCGGTAACGTCTTCAACTACACCTTTGATGGTTGAAAACTCATGCGTTACACCTGAGAAACGTACCGAGGTGACAGCATAACCTTCCAGTGATGAAAGTAAGATACGACGTAAAGCATTACCAATGGTTACACCGAAGCCTGGTTCTAACGGACGGAATTCAAACGTACCTTCAAAGTCGGTAGACTTCTGCATGATAACCTTATCAGGTTTTTGAAATGCTAAAATTGCCATTTATATGCTTTGTTTATTGTTTACTGATGGATGATATGTAACCACGAAAATGACTGACATAATATGCCAATCATTTCGCAGTTCAATATCATTAATTATTTTGAATAAAGCTCGACGATTAAGTTCTCTTTGATATTCTCAGGAATCTCGTCGCGGTTAGGGTAGTTTAAAAGCTTACCGCTTAACGCAGCAGCGTCCCACTCAAACCAGCTATATTTATTGATCTTGCGGCCAGCTACCGAATTGGTAATGGCTTCAAGAGATTTTGATTTTTCACGTACTGCAATTACATCACCCGGACGTAAAGTGTATGAAGCAATGTTCACAACTTCTCCGTTAACAGTAATGTGTTTGTGACCTACCAACTGGCGTGCACCAGAACGGGTTGGGGCAATACCTAAACGGTATACTGCGTTATCTAAACGAGCTTCTAATAGTTGAAGCAAGTTAGTACCGGTGATACCTTCACGTGCAGAAGCACGGTGAAATAAGTTTTCGAAGTAGCGCTCTAATACACCGTAAGTGTATTTCACTTTTTGCTTCTCCATTAACTGTACAGCATACTCAGATTGTTTACCTCTGCGTTTTGACACGCCGTGCATGCCAGGAGGGTAATTTTTTCTTTCTAATACTTTATCAGGACCGAAGATCGGCTCTCTGAACTTACGCGCAATTTTGGACTTGGGTCCGGTGTATCTTGCCATTGTTGTTTGACTTTTAAAGTATCATGCAGCCTGTAGCTGCAGAATCTTAGCTTTAAAAAATATATAAATTAAACTCTTCTTCTTTTTGATGGACGACAGCCGTTGTGCGGCAGTGGAGTGATGTCCTTAATAGTAGTAACCTCGATGCCTGAAGTTTGCAATGTACGGATAGCAGACTCACGACCAGCACCCGGACCTTTTACAAATACTTCAACTTTACGTAAGCCTAAATCATAAGCAACTTTACCGCAATCGGCAGCAGCTTGTGATGCAGCGTATGGAGTGTTCTTTTTAGAACCTTTGAAACCCATTTTACCTGCAGAAGACCAAGATATAGCCTGACCGCTGCTGTTGGTTAAGGTAATAATGATGTTATTGAAAGTAGCGTTAACGTGAGCCTGACCTATCGGCTCAACAATTACAATACGCTTTTTGGTTACTTTTTTAGCTTTAGCCATTTTCTTTTAATTATTAAACCGATGAATTACTGGGTTAACGCGTAACCGGACCCTTCGGCTGTTTGATAATTGTATATTCCTAAGGGCCTGTTACCACGCCCCTAATCATTATTTACTATTTAGTAGCTTTCTTTTTGTTAGCAACTGTTTTACGTTTACCTTTACGGGTACGAGAGTTGTTTTTAGTACGCTGACCACGTAGAGGTAAACCTTTACGGTGACGTGTACCACGGTAACAACCAATATCCATTAAACGCTTAATGTTCAGTTGAACTTCTGAACGCAGAGCACCTTCAACTTTAATCTGATCGTTAATAATTCCACGAATTGCAGCTAACTGATCATCGGTCCATTCTTGTACTTTAGTATCATATGATATACCAGCCTGGTCCAAAATTGCTTGCGCAGTTGAACGGCCGATGCCATAGATGTAAGTAAGTCCGATCTCTCCTCTTTTGTTTCTTGGTAAATCAATACCTGATATCCTTGCCATATTTGTTTGTTTTAATGAATGACCGAACGGCGGGCCACCGTTGTACGAATCATTCCAATGTTTTTAATTACCCTTGACGTTGTTTGTACTTAGGGTTCTTTTTGTTAATAACAAAAAGCTTTCCTTTACGACGGATGATTTTGCAATCAGCGCTACGTTTTTTGATGGATGCTCTAACTTTCATTTTAATTATTTATATCTGTAGGTTATTCTGCCTTTAGTTAAATCATATGGACTCATCTCTAGCTTAACCCTGTCGCCAGGTAAAATTTTGATGTAGTGCATGCGCATTTTTCCTGATATATGAGCAATGATCTCATGACCGTTCTCCAGTTCAACTCTAAACATTGCGTTTGATAATGCTTCCCTGATAGTACCGTCTTGCTCAATCGAGGATTGTTTGGCCATATTTTACTGATTATTACTTTTTTATACCGATGCAAATCGGGATGCAAAAATAAAAATAATTTTTTAAATATTTTTATTTTTTGCTAAAACTTCTTCAACGAATTCAAATGAGGATAAGATCTCGGCTTTTCCCTTGCGCACAGCCACCGTGTGCTCAAAATGAGCAGATGGCTTACCGTCAACAGTAGATACCGTCCATCCATCCTTCCAAAACTTAACACCAGCCTTGCCGGCATTAATCATAGGCTCAATGGCAATCACCATTCCTTCCTCCAGTTTAGCACCAGAACCACGCTTACCGTAGTTTGGAACCTCAGGCTTCTCATGCAGCTTAACGCCAACACCATGCCCTACCAGCTCTTTAACTACGCCGAAACCATGCTTCTCAGCGTGCTCCTGCACTGCAAATCCAATATCGCCGGTACGCATACCAACCACAGCTTTTTCAATGCCTTTGGCTAAGCACTCTTGCGTAACACGTAAAAGCGTTTTAGCTTCTTCACTAACCTCACCAACGGCAAAGGTATAGGCAGAATCGCCGTAAAAGCCGTTTAGAACAACACCGCAATCAACAGAAATGATATCACCGTCTTTTAGCTCTTGTTGTCCTGGAAAGCCGTGTACAACCTGATCATTGGGAGATATACAAAGAGAATAAGGAAACCCGTGAAAATTAAGAAAAGCCGGCACGCCCCCGTTATCACGGATGTAGGCTTCGGCCAGCTTATCTAGTTTGATGGTTTTTACACCAGGTTTTATGATCTTGGCAATTTCGCCCAGTGATTTTGCAACCAACTGGGCGCTTTGCCGTATGAGCTCTATTTCTTCAGCAGTCTTGAATATAATCTTTGACATGCCTCAATTAAATAGCCGGAGGAACAGTACCGGCAGCTGCAGGAACAGCAGTACGGCCTTTAACACGTCCGGTTTTCATTAAGCCATCATAATGACGCATCAATAAATGACTTTCAATTTGCTGTAATGTATCTAACACTACACCCACCAGGATAATCAATGAAGTACCGCCAAAGAAGCGCGCAAACTGACTGTTAATGTGCAAGATGTTAGCTAAGGCCGGAATGATGGCAATAATTGCTAAAAATATTGAACCTGGAAGTGTAATACGTGATATTACGGCATCAATGTACTCAGCAGTAGCATTACCCGGAGCAACTCCTGGAATGAAACCACCATTTTTCTTCATATCGTCTGACATTTGCTTCGGGTTAACCGTAATAGCAGTGTAGAAGTAAGTGAAAAGGATGATAAGAATCGCAAACACCAGGTTATGTAACCAAGATGTGTAATTTGATAATGCCATCAAAACACTGTTCGACTGAATGTCAGGAAAGAAAGAAGATATGGTAGCTGGTATAAACATTAATGCCTGAGCAAAAATGATTGGCATTACACCTGCAGCATTCACTTTTAAAGGAATGTACTGGCGAACACCACCATACTGTTTGTTACCTACTATGCGTTTTGCATACTGTACTGCAATTTTGCGTGTACCCTGAACTACCAGGATAGTAAACATAACTACCGCAACCAGCGCAAGTATCTCCACAATAAACAGTAACGGACCACCTGTAGCGTTAGTACCGCTAACACGTGAGCTGAACTCATCAATTATAGCCGCAGGCAATTGAGCAATAATCCCCACCATAATAATAAGTGAGATACCGTTACCAATACCTTTGTCAGTAATTTTTTCACCTAACCACATCACAAACAAGGTGCCTGCAGTTAAAACGAAAATTGAACTCAGGGTAAATAAGCCCGAACCTAAAGCCGGATTAATGGCTGCAGGTGTAATTTGCGAGCGTACGTAACCTACTGCCTGTGCCATAGTAATAATGATGGTCAGGTAACGGGTCCATTGATTGATTTTGCTGCGGCCGCTTTCGCCTTCCTTCTGCAACTTTGCAAAATAAGGAACAGCAATACCTAATAACTGCACCACAATTGAGGCAGAGATGTAAGGCATAACGCCCAGGGCAAAGATAGAAGCACGGGAAAAAGATCCGCCGGCAAACATATTAAGTAAGCCCAGCAAACCTTCTTTGGCTGCCTGGTTGTTCAAAACATTGGCATCTACACCCGGTAGAGCAATGTATGAACCTACACGGTATATTAAAAGAAATAAGAGTGTGTTTAAAATACGCACTCTTAAGTCCTCAATTTTCCAAATATTGGATAATGTGGTGAAAAAATTTTTCATTGAGAATTACAACTTTACAATTGAACCGCCCGCTGCTTCTATAGCTTTTTGCGCAGTGGCAGAAAATGCATGGGCCTGAACTTCAACTTTAGCAGTCAGGGTACCACGACCAAGAATTTTCACAAGGTCATTTTTTGAAGCTAACCCGTGCTCTTTCAAGGTATCAAAGTTAATAGAAGATACTGAATAAGTATCAGCTAATTGTTGTAAAGTATCTAAATTGATACCGTTGTACTCAACGCGGTTAGGGTTTTTAAAACCAACCTTAGGTAAACGGCGTTGTAATGGCATCTGGCCACCTTCAAAACCAACCTTGGTTGAAGTACCTGAACGTGAACCGGCACCTTTATGGCCACGGGTTGACGTACCGCCACGGCCCGAACCGGTACCACGGCCTATTCTTTTTCTATTTTTAGTAGAACCTTCTGCAGGCTTAAGATTACTTAAATTCATAACATTAAATGTTTTCTACTGCTACCAAATGATTAACTTTTCTAATCATGCCAATGATAGCAGGATTAGCTTCAACTTCAACGCTATGGTTAATTTTCTTTAAACCTAAAGCCTCAACAGTTTTTTTCTGGCGCTCACTTCTATCGATCACGCTTTTAATCTGAGTTATTTTGATTTTTGCCATGATGATTATCCGTTAAATACTTTACCTAAACTAACACCACGATGTTGAGCTACAGTATAAGCATCGCGCAATTGCGCCAGAGCCGATACAGTGGCTTTAACCACGTTGTGAGGATTTGATGAACCTTTTGATTTTGCAAGTACGTTATGTACGCCAGCACTCTCTAATACAGCACGCATCGCACCACCAGCAATTACACCGGTACCGTTAGCAGCAGGCTTCAAGAAAACGAAGCCACCTGAAAACTTACCAATTTGCTCGTGAGGAATGGTGTTGTTGATGATTGGAACTTTAACCAGGTTCTTTTTTGCATCATCAATACCTTTGGCAATTGCCTCGGTAACCTCTTTTGCTTTACCTAAACCGTAACCAACTACACCGTTTTCGTCACCTACAACCACAATGGCCGAGAAGCTGAAAGTACGGCCACCTTTAGTTACTTTGGCAACGCGTTGTATGCTTACCAGGCGGTCTTTTAATTCGATCTCGCTGGTTTTAACTCTTTTAATATTTATTGTTGACATTACTCGTTACGGTTAAAAGTTTAATCCACCTTCACGTGCACCTTCAGCCAGTTGTTTAATACGGCCATGATACAAGTATCCATTTCTATCAAACACTACTGATTCAATACCAGCAGCTTTTGCTTTCTCGGCAATCAGTTTACCTACGGCAACTGATTGTTCGCTTTTACTGCCGTCAGATGAAAAATCTTTTGACAATGATGAAGCTGATACCAGTGTTTTGCCGGCAACATCGTCAATAATCTGTGCATAGATGCCTTTATTGCTTCTGAACACTGACAAGCGCGGACGTTCTGCAGAACCTGAAATACGTTTTCTGATTCCTTTTTTAATTCTGTCTCTTCTTGATAATTTACCTGTCATGACGATTATTTTTTAGATGCTGATTTACCTGCTTTTCTTCTTAACACTTCGCCAACAAATTTAACACCTTTACCTTTGTAAGGCTCTGGAGCACGTAACGAACGGATTTTGGCGGCAACCTGACCGATTAACTGTTTGTCAATTGACTCCAGGATGATGGTTGGGTTTTTACCTTTTTCAGCAGTAGTGGATACTTTGATTTCTGTAGGTAATTCAAATACATAGTGGTGAGAGAAACCTAACACTAAATCTAATGTATTACCTGTATTGGTAGCACGGTAACCTACACCAACCAACTCTTGTTCTATTTTGTAACCGTTGGTTACACCTACAACCATGTTGTTAATTAATGCACGATACAAACCGTGTAATGCTTTGTGACGTTTTTGGTCGGTTGGACGTACTACTGTTAATACGCCATCTTCTTGTGATACAGTGATATCACTGTCTAACGCCTGCTCGAGCTGACCTTTAGGGCCTTTTACGGTTACTACGTTAGCATCACTAACGGTAACAGTTACGCCCGAAGGGATAGTAATGGGGGCTTTTCCTACTCTTGACATTTCTTTAATTCCTTTTGTACGATTAATAAACGAAGCATAATACTTCGCCACCGATGTTTTGCTGACGGGCCTCTTTATCAGTCATTACTCCTTTTGAAGTTGACAGGATAGCGATACCCAAACCATTTAATACTCTTGGCATAGTGTCCATGCCTGCATATTTTCTCAAACCTGGTTTGCTCACACGGGTAAGCGTACGGATAGCCGAAACTTTGGTTACAGGGTGATATTTTAACGCTACTTTAATGGTACCTTGAGGGCCATTGTCTTCAAATTTGAAGTTAGCGATGTAACCTTTGTCGAAAAGCACTTTAGTGATTTCCTTTTTCAGATTTGATGCAGGAATTTCAACAACCCTATGGTTGGCTTTAATAGCATTCCTTACTCTGGTAAGATAATCTGCGATTGGATCTGTATTCATTTATGTTAAAATATGACGGCGGTTTCCTTCGTTTTCACAACGACGACCTTCCATCGGTTAATAATTCAATATAAAAAGGCAAAATAGTTTAGTGGCAAGTATCACTACTTTCCAAACCCACTACTCGCCTGCAAACAGGCATATGTTACAAATTGCCGGCCGCAAAGGTAAGAATTTAATTCTCAACCTGCAACCGGCAATTTTATTACCTGTATTGCTGTTACCAGCTTGCTTTCTTAACGCCGGGGATTTTACCAGCCAGGGCCATTTCACGGAAAGTTACACGTGAAATACCAAACTGACGCATATAACCACGTGGGCGGCCGGTAAGCTTGCAACGGTTGTGCAATTTAACCGGTGACGATGCTTTAGGTAATTTATCTAATGCTTCGTAATCACCAGCGGCTTTAAGGGCTGCGCGTTTCTCAGCATATCTTGCTACTAATTTAGCACGTTTTACTTCGCGTGCTTTTACACCTTCTTTAGCCATTGTTTACTGGAGTTTGATTTTTAAATGGTAAACCAAATTGTTTAAGCAATTCTAACGCTTCAACATCGTTAGTTGCCGAAGTTACAAAGGTAATATCCATACCCTGAATTTTGTTGATTTTGTCAATGTTAATTTCAGGGAAAATGATTTGCTCGGTAATACCTAAGGTATAGTTGCCTTTACCGTCAAAACCTTTATCGTTAATACCTTTAAAGTCACGGATACGTGGCAATGCAACGGCAATTAAACGATCTAAGAACTCGTACATGTTGTTATCACGTAAAGTTACACGTACACCTACAGGCATACCTTTACGTAATTTGAAGTTCGAGATATCTTTTTTAGATTTTGATGCAACAGCTTTCTGACCGGTAATGGTAGATAGCTCGGTAATAGTAGTATCGATAAGTTTTTTATCGGTAGTAGCACCACCAACGCCCTGGTTGATAGCAATTTTCTCCAGCTTGGGAACCTGCATTACGCTTTTGTACTGAAATTTATCTTTCAGTGCAGTGCGGATCTCCTCTTTATATTTGGATTTTAATCTTGGAACGTAAGACATTATTTAATTTCCTCCCCTGATTTTTTTGCTACTCTAACTAATTTACCTGCGTCATTCTTTTTACGGCCTACGCGGGTGGTTTCACCTGTTTTTGGATCAACCAGTGCAAGGTTTGAAATATGAATTGCGGCTTCCTTTTTAACGATACCACCGTTAGGGTTAGCTGCATTTGGTTTGGTGTGCTTTGATATTAAGTTTACGCCTTCAACCACTGCGCGGTTTTTCTCGGCAATAATCTCAGTTACTTTACCTTGCTGACCTTTAGAGTCGCCGGCAATAACTTTCACCAGGTCACCTTTACGGATCTTTAATTTAATTTTCTTTTCCATGGTTATAATACCTCCGGTGCTAATGAAACGATTTTCATGAATTGTTTTTCACGTAACTCTCTTGCCACCGGACCGAAGATACGTGTACCTCTTGGCTCGTCCTGGTTATTTAACAAAACAGCTGCGTTGTCGTCGAAACGGATGTAAGAACCATCTTTGCGGCGAACCTCTTTTTTAGTTCTTACTACTACGGCTTTAGATACAGTACCTTTTTTTACGTTACCTGATGGGATAGCGCTTTTTACAGTTACTACAATTTTATCGCCTACAGAGGCATAGCGCTTTGCTGTGCCACCTAATACGCGGATAACCAGTACTTCTTTAGCACCGCTGTTATCAGCTACGGTTAATCTTGATTCCTGTTGTACCATCTTATTTAGCCCTTTCTAAAATTTCAACTAATCTCCAGTTTTTATTTTTGCTCAACGGGCGGGTTTCCATAATCAATACGGTATCGCCAATACCACAGGTATTAGTTTCATCATGAGCCATGAACTTGGCAGTTTTGTTTACGAACTTACCATAGATCGGGTGTTTCACTTTCCGCTCAACAGCAACTACGATAGATTTATCCATCTTATTGCTTACTACCAGACCGGTACGTGTTTTTCTTAAATTTCTTTCCATTTTGTTTCGACGCTTTAATTATTGCTGTTCAGAAGCTGACGCCGCTTTACGCTTGGTTAATTCAGTATTTAAACGAGCAACTTCCTTACGTATAACTTTGATACGGTTAGGGTTCTCAATAGCCGAAACTGCATGTGCAAATTTCAGTTTGGTAAGATTAGTTTTCTCCTCGCCAATTCTTGCAACCAACTCCTCGGTTGACAGCGCTGATATTTCTGAGCTTTTCATTTTTGTGAGTTTTTCTCTGGTGAACGGTGAGAGGTAAGTTGGATGCTTACATCACGCGTTGCTTCTGTTTGTTAACTTATAAATCAGGTTACGGGTTGTGAGCTTTAATATCAACTCAAAACTCACAACCCGCAACACTTATTATGCTTCTACGTAATCCCTACGTACAATAAATTTGGTTTGTACCGGCAGTTTTTGTGCAGCCAGGCGAAGAGCTTCTTTAGCTACTTCTAATGGCACACCTTCTGCTTCGAAAATGATCCTTCCGGGGCGTACAACCGCTACCCAGTATTCAGGAGCACCTTTACCTTTACCCATACGTACCTCTGCAGGTTTTTTAGTTACAGGCTTGTCAGGGAAAATCCTGATCCACACCTGGCCTTCACGTTTCATAAAACGTGTTACAGCGATACGGGCGGCCTCGATTTGACGGCTGGTGATCCAGGCCGGCTCGAGTGATTTTATACCGAAAGATCCGAATGAAAGTTCAGCACCACGGGTGGCGGCACCTTTCATTCTGCCTTTTTGCATCTTTCTGAACTTCGTTCTTTTTGGCTGTAGCATTTTATTAGCTTTTTATATCTAAACGATGTTATCTCAACTTTGATTAATTATCTGTTTCCGCCCGGACGGTTACCACCCTGACGATTTTGGCCACCTGGACGGTTGTTACCTCCGCCACGTTGGTTGTTGTTACCGCCTCTGCGGTCACCACCACCCTGACGACGATCATTACCACCACGACGGTCATTGCCACCACGCTCATTGCCATAAGCTGCCGCGCCTTCAGGGCGACCGCCACGACCACTTGAACTGCTGGTTGAACCAATGTTTGGAGAAAGATCACGTTTACCGTAAACCTCACCTTTACAAATCCAAACTTTAATACCTATTTTACCATAAGTAGTTAAAGCTTCACCCAGTGCGTAATCAATATCAGCACGGAAAGTGTGCAGAGGAATTCTGCCTTCTTTGTATTGCTCGGTACGTGCCATCTCAGCACCGCCTAAACGGCCAGATGTCATAACTTTGATACCTTCTGCTCCCATACGCATGGTTGATGCGATAGTGGTTTTCATGGCACGACGGAAAGAGATACGAGCCTCTAATTGTTTAGCTATGCCTTCTGCTACTAACTGAGCATCAAGCTCAGGACGTTTAATTTCAAAAATGTTGATTTGAACGTCTTTTTTAGTAAGCTTCTTAAGCTCTTCTTTAATTTTATCAACCTCCTGGCCGCCTTTACCGATAACGATACCCGGACGGGCAGTGTGGATTGTTACAGTGATGCGTTTCAAGGTACGCTCAATAACTACTTTTGATACGCCGCCTTTAGCAATACGTACTGATAAGTATTTGCGGATTTTTTCGTCCTCAACTAATTTATCAGAGTAGTTGTTGCCACCGAACCAGTTAGAATCCCAACCACGGATGATTCCTAAACGGTTACCTATTGGATGTGCTTTTTGTCCCATTTCTAATTAGTTGATTTCGGTTTTACTATCCACAATTAAAGTTACGTGGTTTGAGCGTTTACGGATACGGTATCCGCGGCCCTGAGGAGCCGGACGCAGTCTTTTTAACTGACGGCCACCACCAACTGAAACTTCTTTTACATATAAGTTGCTATCATCGATGCTTTTACCTTCGTTTTTTGCTTCCCAGTTTTTAATAGCTGAAAGCAATAATTTTTCAACGCGGATAGCAGCTTCTTTGTTAGTAAACTTTAAAATGCTAAGTGCTTTAACTACGTTTTCGCCACGGATAAGATCCACTACCAAACGCATCTTACGAGGCGAAGTTGGGCAGTTCTGTAATTTGGCAACCGAAGCTCCTCCTTGCTGAGCTTTCTCTTGCTCTTTACGCTGTCTGATTAGTACAGACTTTTTGATTTTTGTTGTTGCTTCCATTACCTAATTATTTTTTCTTTTCTGCGTGACCACGGAATGTACGGGTTGGTGCAAACTCTCCCAGTTTATGACCAACCATGTTTTCTGTTACATACACAGGGATAAACTTGTTACCATTGTGTACTGCAAATGTATGACCAACGAAATCTGGAGAGATCATGGAACGACGTGACCATGTTTTTACAACAGATTTCTTATTTGATTCATTCAAAACCTGAACTTTTTTGTCCAGATTATGATCAATATAAGGACCTTTTTTAATCGAACGTGCCATTATTTCTTCCTTCTTTCTATGATATAACGATCAGATGTTTTCTTTTTGTCGCGGGTTTTGTAGCCTTTAGCCAATAAACCTTTGCGTGAACGTGGGTGACCACCTGATGAACGGCCTTCACCACCACCCATAGGGTGATCGACAGGGTTCATAGCTACACCACGAACGCGTGGACGACGACCTAACCAACGTTTGCGACCTGCTTTACCCAACACCTCGTTTGCTTTCTCAGAGTTAGATACAGTACCTACGGTTGCAAGGCAGGTAGCCAGGATCATACGGGTTTCGCCTGAAGGCAATTTGATGATAGCATATTTGCCATCACGAGCCGACAATTGAGCATATGTACCAGCTGAACGGGCAATAATACCGCCCTGACCTGGGTTAAGTTCAATGTTATGAATGATAGAACCTAAAGGAATATTCTTTAATGGTAAAGTATTACCCACCTCTGGAGGTGAGCCAGCACCTGAAAGAACAGTTTGACCTACGGTTAAACCTTCTGGAGCTATCATATATCTTTTCTCGCCATCTGCATATACTAACAGGGCAATACGAGCCGAACGGTTAGGGTCATACTCGATAGTTGCAACAGTTGCAGGGATATCGAATTTATTACGTTTAAAGTCAATTAAACGGTATGATTTTTTGTGACCACCACCTAAATAACGCATGGTCATTTTACCGGTGTTGTTACGACCACCTGATTTTTTGTGCGATACCACCAATGATTTTTCAGGAACGTTGGTTGTAACGTCAGAGTAATCAGCACCTACCCTGAAACGGGTACCCGGGGTTACCGGTTTAAATCTTTTAACTGCCATTTCTCTTAATTAAATTGTGCTGTAAAAATCTATTGTTTCACCATCCTTTAAAGTGATGATCGCTTTCTTGTAAGCAGCTGGTCTACCGGTTACGGTACCTGCTTTAGTGTAGCGGCTCTTCAGTTTGCCGGCATATTTCATGGTATTAACTGCAGTTACAGTTACACCAAACATTGCTTCTACTGCTGCTTTGATCTGAATTTTATTCGCTCTGTGATCAACTTTAAAAGCATAACGATTCAGTTTCTCTGTCAACAGAGATACTTTCTCAGTAAGTAAAGGTTTTTTTAATATCTCCATAATTACTTAGCGAACGCTTCCTCCAGAGTTTTAACAGAACCAGTAGTAAGTAACAGTTTGCCAGCGTTTAACACGTCATAAGTGCTCAACTGATCGGCAGTTACAACCTTAGCTTTTTTCAGGTTTCTGCTTGATAAATAAATATTTTGATTAGCCGCAGGTAACACCAATAAAGTTTTTTCGTTGGTGAAGTTTAAGTCAGCAACTAACTGTACATAGTTTTTGGTTTTAATGCTATCGAAGTTAAAGTCTTCTAAAACTACGATGCTGTTATCCTGAGCTTTGTAAGTAAGAGCCGATTTACGGGCTAACTGCTTTAATTTTTTGTTCAGCTTGAAGCTGTAATCGCGCGGTTGCGGACCAAATACACGGCCACCACCGTTAAACAAAGGCGATTTGATGCTACCCGCACGGGCGCCACCAGTACCTTTTTGTTTGTGCAATTTGCGGGTTGAACCTGCAATTTCGTTACGTTGTTTTGCTTTGTGAGTACCCTGACGTTGGTTAGCTAAATACTGTTTAACGTCCAGATAAATAGCGTGGTCATTAGGCTCAATAGCAAAAACCGCATCAGACAGTTGCACCTTGGCACCTGTTTCTTTTCCTGATACATTTAATACGTTGATTTCCATCTTACTTATCCACAATTACGAATGAACCTTTAGCTCCTGGGATGGAACCTTTAACAACCAGCAAGTTTTGCTCAGCAAATACTTTAACAACTTCAAGGTTTTGTACTTTAACACGTACATTACCAGTTTGGCCGGCCATACGCATACCTTTAAATACGCGTGAAGGCCACGATGAAGCACCCAGTGAACCTGGAGCGCGTAAACGGTTATGCTGACCGTGAGTTTGCATACCCACACCGCCAAAACCATGACGCTTAACAACACCTTGAAAACCTTTACCTTTTGAGGTTCCAACTACGTCCACAAAATCACCTGCAGCAAAAATATCAACGGTAACAGTGTCACCTAATGATTTTTCGTCTTCGAATGATTTGAACTCAACCAGCTTACGCTTTGGCGTAGTGCCGGCTTTTTGGAAATGACCTTTTAAAGGAGCAGAAGTGTTTTTTTCCTTCTTTTCATCGTATGCAAGCTGTACTGCTGCATAACCGTCTGCGTCAACAGACTTTACGTGGGTAACCACGCATGGCCCAGCCTCGATTACCGTACAAGGAATATTCTTCCCTGCCTCATCAAAAATGCTGGTCATTCCTACCTTTTTTCCAATAATTCCTGACATTTTAATAATTTGTTTGTTATGCCCATCGAAGCAGTAGGGCTTCGCTCAAGGCGGTTTTCCCGGTTTAAGGGAGGGCAAAGATAGGTATTTTTAATTAGCTGTCAAATAGTTACTTAATTATTTTCAAAGTTTTTAAGCCCTGATAATCAGCAACAACAAACTTTGGCTATTAACCATAAAACACATGTAAGCGCAATAGCAGGCGCAGTTGTCAAAACCTTACCAAAGTTTTTATTAAACTTGATTGTGCGGATGCCTTTTGCCAGATAAGCTTTATAAATTTCATGAATCAGGGTCAGGGCTTTTATACATAAGTAGTATAAATAGCACTCTACCCGTGCAGCAAAGGGATAGCAATACGGTACATTAAAGTAAGAAGTTGATTAACATCAACTTCTTACTTTTGCATCAGCTTTCTAATCATATCAGCACTATGTTGCTGTCCTTCTTCTAAGCGGTGACTAAAAAACGACTGCACCTGATTGAAGTGCTTTTTGTAACCTTCAATATCGCCATAGTTGATGATGGATGACCACTCGCGCACTGCCGAATGAAATTCAAGATCATCTCCTCTTATTGATTTATCATATAGTGCCGTTTGGATTGACTCTTCCAGCAAGTCTTCATTTTTAAATAGATACTCAGCAATACCCAGGCGCAAACGATATGGTGGCGTTTGGCCTATCAGGTTATCATATGGGTTAACGCCAAGGTGATACCAAGCATCAACCATGCTTAATATACTCAGGTGCGAGTTAGCCTTGCGGTCTTGCACACTGCCGTGGAACGTAAACTCATCCATTACTGCGTCATTAAGCATTATTAGCTTACGGCTTTCATGAAACACAAAATCGCGGGCTTTGTATAGGCGGTCACGTAACGTTTGCTCGTCTTCCATAATCATGAGCTTAAAAAGTTCAGATTCTGACTGTGCATAACGCTTAACCTGCTGCCGCGCATACGGATTCAAAATAGCAAGGCCCGCATACACGTGAGCCTTATAACTGAAGATGCGTAAAGTAATTAATATTTTAACGTTATCAATTCCACCTAAGTAGGATGCGTTTTCCCAGGGGAAGAAGCCGGCAGATGCCCAGGCGGTACCCATACTTTCGAAACCTACGTGGGTTACGGCTTGAGTATCGGCCGAAATTTTGTCGTGCTCGTGGTAATCAGATATCTCTACTATTTCGGAGCCAATGGTTGTAAACAAATCAAGCATTCGCTGATAAGCTGCATCATCGGCACGGTAACGAATAAGAATTAATTTTTGCCCTGCGGGTTCAAATCCACCACCATGCATGGCATGAAAAGTAATCACTTGCGAATCGGACGGCAGGTACTTATCAAAGATGGCAATCTCTGGATGTTTAACTGAGGTTTGCCCGGCCACTATTGCGCCAAATTTAATTGAACCGCTTGTTTGGGCAACCACCTGTTCCATACTATCGGCCTCAACCGAATAAATGAGCAAATCGCTCAGGCGGGCTACCTGTTTACCGTCATCCATCAGCTTAATGTTCAACGGCGCTAATTCTGCTTCAAGCCTGTCGCGGTTTTGCGGTAAATCACACCCCATTACGGTATAGCCGGCCCGGGCAAATGCCTTTGCATAAACTTTGCCCATATCGCCCAGCCCTATAATTCCGATATTCATGGGGCTAATATAAATATGGTTTGTTAATTTGCGTCAGGTTATCCTATATTCGTTATTTAGGCTTGGCCAAATAAAACATATTTGTTTTTATACGTTTAAACAAAACTAACCTGTTTACTACTCTACAACTATTAGCTTATGAATAACCGGTATATTGCATTCGCTTTAACATTTGCATTATCTGCAGCCAGTACAGTTACCACTGTGGCGCAAGACTCAACTAAAAAAAGCAATGCTACTGTTGTTAAACCAACATATAAAGCCAAACCGGCTACTTACGCTTACGCCAGCCAGTCTCCCGCTGCACAACAACCCGGAGGCGCTCCTGTAAATACAGACAAAAGCCTTAACGGCCAGTATCAATATCTTGCTACAAAGGTTTACAATTATCAAAAGCCTCAACTTGCAGCATTTTATAAAAACGTAAACGACACCTTACGCACCGAGCGAAAAAAAGTAAGGGATTTACAGGCCAAACTAGCCGAACAAGGCAAAGCAGTTAAAAACCTGCAGTCAGATGTGGATGCAAAAGAGCAAAGCCTTAGTGAGTCAAACTTAAAGGTAGACTCTATAAGCCTGCTTGGTATGCCGGTATCAAAATCGGCGTATAACAGTTTAATGTGGGGCCTGGTAATTGTGTTTGGCGCTGTAGCAGCTATTGTTATTTTCCAATCGGGCAGTGCGCGCCGCGAGGCCAAGTATCGTATTAAACTTTACGAAGAACTGGATGAGGAATACAAAGCCTACAAAGTGAAAGCCAATGAAAAGGAAAAGAAGCTGGCGCGCGAGTTACAGACCGAACGCAACAAGCTTGACGAACTTTTAGGCCGCGGATAATTTAATCCGTTAAATCTTAGAACTTCTTAATATAACATCCGTTAATTGGACAAGCCATTAGCCAACGCTTGCAAAGCAAACTTGCGCTTAATTAACATTTAGGTAAACTTACGTATAGCAGGCAGGCTATTTAACAGTTAAAATTAACAATGGACTATTTAATAGAGCTAAAAAACTGGCTGTTTTCCCTGGGCGAAGAACATGGCGTAAATCCGTTATTTTTGGCCTGCTTATATCTAACCAGCAAAGTATTCTTTTTTTCGCTACTTGGCTGGGTACTTAAAAACCTAAGGGACAAAAAACCGATTACGCTACCATTACTTTTTGCATGTTTATGCTTTAGTGTACCGTACGTTTACATTATTATATTCGGTTACAACATATCTATTTGGATATACCTTTTTATTGCATGTGTGTTTTCATACGGAGCATTTACCATCTGGAAAAAAGTTACTACCAAACCTTCCGTAGTCAACATTCCGGCAGATCAGGCACCTTGATTGAAAGATAGCAAAAAGAGAAAGCCACTTAATTAAGTGGCTTTCTCTTTTTATTACTATTCTGTTCGTAAGCTTTTCACCGGATTGGCAATGGCAGCCCTGATAGCCTGAAAGCTTACCGTAAGCAACGTTATCAGCATTGCTCCTACTCCTGATATGCAAAATATCCACCAAGAAATATTAGTACGGTATTCATACGCCTGCAGCCATCCGCTTAAAAAGTACCAGGCAAGTGGGGCCGCAATAAAACATGAGATTAGTACCAGCAATACAAAGTCTTTTGAGAGCAAACTCCAAAGATTGTAAACTGATGCACCAAGTACCTTACGAACACCAATTTCTTTGGTACGCTGTTCGGCAACAAAGGATGCTAAACCAAATAAGCCCAATGAGGATATCAGGATGGCGAGTATGGCAAACAGCGTAGCCAGATTACCAATCCGCTTTTCATTTTCAAATTTGCTGGCATACTGCTCGTCAACAAATCTGTATTCAAATGCCCCTTTCGGGTCATACTTTTTTATAACCTGCTCAATTTTGCCTAAGGCATCGTTAACCGGCATACCGGGCGTGATACGTATAATAATTTCATTTGTCCAACCGTAATTCAATACGTAAACAATAGGCTGAGCAGGTGCATAAGGTGATTCCATAACCATATCTTTAACTATACCAGTAACCCGCAATGGCTTGCTGTTGAATATGATTGTTTCTCCTATTGGCTCTTTAAAACCAACTATTTTGGCTGCGGCTTCATTAATGATGATACCCGCTGTATCGGTAGAGAAACTGCGTGAATAGTCACGTCCTTGTTTAAGCTGCCATCCTATAGTTTTACCATAGTCATGCGTAACGGCTACAGTGCCGAAAACCGGCGTTGTATTGGGTTGCTTGCCTTTCCAGTAAAACCCTATCTGGTTACTACCAATTGATGTTACCTTGCTCGATGATTCGGCCATGTTTGCTACGGCGCCGGTTTGCAAAAGCTCCTGGCGTATGGCATCATAATGTCCGTTCAGTTCAGGGCTTTGAATGCTGACGTTTATTAGTCCATCGCGCTGATAGCCAACAGGCCGGTTACGTGCATGCTGAATTTGACGGAATACGATTATAGTGCCAATAATTAAAGTGACCGATACTGTAAATTGTGTTACCACTAAAACCTTACGAGGTAGCGCCGCAAACCTGCCGGCCCTGAACGTGCCTTTAAGTACTTTAACTGTGTTGAAACCCGATAGGTAGAACGCCGGATAGCTACCTGCTACCAAACCGGTAATAACTGTGAACGCTATAGTAAATATCCAAAACACAGGATTTAACCAAGGGAAAGCAATTTGCTTATTTGATAAGCTATTGAAATAAGGCAAAAACAGGATAACTAGTACAACTGCTACCAAACACGCCAGCGATGCCATTACTAATGATTCGCTCAGGAACTGTCCTATAAGCTGACCGCGTACCGAACCCATGGCTTTGCGTACGCCTACTTCGCGTGCACGTTTTTCTGACCGGGCGGTACTCAGGTTCATGAAGTTGATACAAGCCAGAAGCAAAACAAACACACCTATAGTGCCAAACAGCCAAACAAAACGAATTTTTCCACCTGAGCTTTTGCCGTTATTAAATTCACTATACAAATGCCATTTACTCATGGGAAACAATTGGATCTCATCTGCCGCCTCGGTAAAGTGTGATTTGGCAACGTCCTTTATACGGGTATTGATGTTGTCCCAACTGGCCCCATCGTGTATCTGAGCAAAAAGTTGAAAGCTATGGTTACCCCACTCATCTTTAGATTTTCGCACCCACTCCTGGCTATCAGCATAAGATTGCCACGCGGTAATAATATTCACGGCATTAAACGTAGTATTGGCAGGCATGTCTTCATAAACTCCAGCTACCTTTACTGTATTTTGGTTATTAATTACAACCGTTTTGCCCATCGCAGCACCATCACTAAAAAGGGACTGTGCAAGAGATTTTGAGATAATAGCTGAATTAGGATCTTTCAAAGCATCAAGCCGGCCTTCGAGCATATGCAGTGCAAGCATTTCCGGAAATTTCGGCTCAGCAAACAAACCGTTGTTTGATATCACTTTATCACCAAACCTTATCATCATATCAAACTGCCAGGTTGTTTGAGCCAGGCGCTTAAGGTCTGAGCCAAATTTTGCCCTTAACTCTGGCGCTAAAGGCAATGCCGTTGCGGGATGCGTGCCTATATTACCGTCAAAGTTTTGGGTTGTCATTATTTGTGCTACCGTATTGTAATTGGCATGGTACTTATTGAAGGATAACTCATCCCAAAGCCACAATCCAATCAACATTGACACAGTCATGCCCAGTGCCAATCCGAATATATTGATAAATGAATATACCCTGTTTTTAAGCAGATTGCGCCAGGCTATTTTAATGTAATTTTTGAGCATAAATGCGAAAGTTTTGATCTCCCCATCAAGTTATCCAAGACGATGCCGAACAAATATTTAATTGATTTACAGTTGCATAAGACAATTACTTCAGTCTTATAGTGTTCGGTTATGATACAGGTTTGTGCGGATGCGTGCGTTAATAATTTTGGCAATTAAAATTAAGTCAATCCCTTAATAACACCAAATAGTTTAACGTGTAAGGTGTCTGAGTACATTACAGTGTAGAGAGCCTCAAATCAAAAACTATAAAACAACAAAGGCTGCCTTTTGAAAGGCAGCCTTTGTATAATCCGTATCTTCCGGTACTATCACACTTTGATTTCAACTTCAACGCCGCTTGGCAACTCAAGTTTCATCAGCGCATCTACAGTTTTAGAGTTAGAGCTGTAGATATCCAATAAACGTTTGTAAGAACATAATTGGAATTGCTCACGTGCTTTTTTGTTTACGTGTGGCGAACGTAAAACAGTAAATACTTTCTTTTCGGTTGGTAAAGGAAGCGGTCCGCTAACTACAGCGCCGGTTGGCTTTACGGTCTTAACGATTTTCTCAGCTGATTTGTCAACCAAGTTGTAGTCGTAAGATTTCAGTTTAATTCTGATTCTTTGGCTCATTGTTGTTTGTTTAATAATCCCCTCTAAGAGCTATTTATTAGTGAGGATTGAATTTATTTTTATTAAGTTGATTGAGTATTAGCAGCAGCTAGCTACTCAATCAACTATTCATCAGCAATTAAACTGATGCTTTTGATTTACCTTTTGATTTAGCAACCACTTCTTCCTGAACGTTACGTGGAGCTTCTTCATAGTGATCAAACTCCATGGTTGAAGTTGCACGACCTGAAGTGATGGTACGTAATTGAGTTACATAACCAAACATCTCAGAAAGTGGCACCATAGCTTTGATAACCTGTGCACCGTTACGAGTGTCCATACCTTGCAGCTGGCCACGACGACGGTTCATGTCACCGATAACGTCACCCATGTTTTCTTCAGGGGTTAAGATCTCGATTTTCATGATTGGCTCTAACAATACCGGTTTACATTTTGGTAACGCCTCGCGGTAAGCCGAACGACCTGCAATCTCGAAAGATAATGCATCCGAATCGACAGCGTGGAATGAACCGTCAATTAAACGTACTTTTAAGCCGGTAAGAGGGAAGCCTGCTAAAACACCATTTGCCATGGCAGAAGCAAAACCTTTTTCTACAGATGGAATAAATTCACGTGGAATTGAACCACCGGTGATTTCATTCACAAACTGTAAACCTTCTTTACCATCATCAGCCGGAGAAATAACAACCTGAATGTCGGCAAATTTACCACGACCACCAGTTTGTTTTTTGTAAGTTTCGCGGTGTTGAGTAGTACCGGTGATAGCCTCTTTGTAAGCTACCTGTGGAGCACCCTGGTTAACCTCTACTTTAAACTCACGTTTTAAGCGGTCCATGATGATGTCCAAGTGAAGCTCGCCCATACCCGAAATAACGGTTTGGCCGGTTTCTTCATCAGATGTTACACGGAAGGTTGGATCCTCTTCGGCAAGTTTACCTAAAGCCATACCTAATTTATCAACGTCGGCCTGAGTTTTAGGCTCAATTGCCAAACCGATAACCGGCTCAGGGAATACCATCGACTCAAGAACGATCTTGTTCTTCTCGTCACAAAGGGTGTCACCTGTTTTTATATCTTTAAAGCCTACTACCGCAGCAATATCACCTGCACCTACGTTAGGTATAGGGTTTTGCTTGTTAGCGTGCATTTGGAATATACGAGAGATACGCTCTTTGTTATCTGAACGCATGTTGTGCACGTATGAACCCGCTTCAAGGTTACCGGCATATACGCGAATAAAGCATAAACGACCAACAAACGGGTCGGTAGCAATTTTAAATGCTAATGCAGCAAATGGCTCTTTAACGTCAGGTTTTACCAATACTTCTTCGCCAGTATCAGGGTTAGTACCAGTTACACCTTTTGAATCTAAAGGTGAAGGCAATAACTCCATTACATAGTCAAGCATGGTTTGTACACCTTTGTTTTTGAAAGATGAACCACAAGTCATTGGAACGATTTTACCAGCTAATGTAGCCTGGCGTAAAGCGTCTAATACTTCGCGCTCGGTGATGGTTGTAGGATCGTCAAAGAATTTCTCCATCAACGTATCATCAAACTCAGCAACAGCTTCAAGTAATTTTTCTCTCCACTCGTTAGCTTCGTCAACCAAATCATCAGGAATTGGCACCTCGGTAAAGGTCATACCTTTATCGTGCTCATTCCAAACCACACCACGGAAGTTAATTAAGTCAACCACACCTTTGAAGTTATCTTCGGCACCGATTGGAATTTGAAGTGGCACAGCGTGGCTGCCCAACATTTCACGTACTTGCTTAACAACTTTAAGGAAGTCAGCACCTGAACGGTCCATTTTGTTAACGAAACCGATACGTGGTACGTTGTAGTTGTTAGCCAAACGCCAGTTAGTTTCTGATTGAGGCTCAACACCGTCAACCGCAGAGAAAAGGAAAACCAAGCCATCCAGTACACGTAATGAACGGTTTACCTCTACGGTAAAGTCAACGTGGCCGGGGGTGTCAATTACGTTTACCTGAAATTTATTACCGCGGTAGTTCCAGAATACTGTGGTAGCAGCCGAAGTGATGGTAATACCACGCTCCTGCTCCTGAGCCATCCAGTCCATGGTAGCAGCACCTTCGTGTACCTCACCAATTTTGTGGCTTACACCAGCATAATAAAGGATACGCTCGGTAGTGGTGGTTTTACCGGCATCAATGTGAGCGGCAATACCAATGTTTCTTGTGTATTTAAGATCTCTTGACATGTCTTTATTTTATTGAGTGAATGAGCAAATGAGTGAATGAATGATTTAAAACCACTCAATTCACTCATTCGCTCATTCAAAAATCTCTCATTAGAAACGGAAGTGTGAGAACGCTTTGTTGGCTTCAGCCATTTTGTGCGTATCTTCTTTTTTCTTAACTGCAGCACCCTCGCCTTTAGCAGCAGAGATGATTTCACCTGCTAATTTCTCCATCATGGTTTTTTCACCACGACGACGGGCATAGCTGATTAACCATTTCATACCTAAAGCAATTTTACGCTCAGGACGAACTTCAGTTGGAACCTGGAAGTTAGCACCACCCACACGACGAGATTTAACCTCAACAGCAGGCATAACGTTGTTTAATGCTTTTTTCCAAGTCTCTAAGCCGTTTTCGCTTGTTTTTTTCTCAACAATATCAACAGCGTTATAGAAAATGCCGTATGCGGTAGATTTTTTACCATCATACATCATGTTATTTACGAACCTGGTTACCATTACGTCGTTAAAACGTGGATCAGGAAGAAGGATTCTCTTTTTTGGTTTCGACTTTCTCATTGTTACTATCCTCCTTTAATTATTTCTTTTTACCTTTTGCCGGTGCAGCAGCTGCCTGACCTGGTTTAGGGCGTTTAGTACCATATTTAGAACGACGCTGGTTACGACCGTTAACACCTGAAGTATCCAGTGCACCACGAATGATGTGGTAACGAACACCCGGTAAGTCTTTAACACGACCGCCGCGGATCAACACGATAGAGTGCTCCTGTAAGTTGTGACCTTCACCTGGTATGTAGGCGTTAACCTCTTTACCGTTTGTAAGGCGCACACGGGCAACTTTACGCATTGCTGAGTTTGGTTTCTTAGGGGTAGTGGTGTATACACGGGTACACACGCCTCTTCGCTGTGGACAGCTGTCCAACGCTGGGGATTTACTCTTATCCTCCAGAGCTACTCTACCTTTTCTAACTAATTGCTGAATAGTAGGCATTTCTTCCTTTTTGTTTTACTCTTGTTTTAACCCGGTTTTCGGGACTGCAAAAGTACACAGTTATTTTTTGATTTTCAAGAGGTTGAGGAAAGTTTTTTCATCGTCTAATTAATCATCTGATAAGCAAAGTATCATCAACGGCTAAAAATACGCATTATGAATGCATCTGAATGTTATATTATTGATAACTAATCTTATATCTTAGTCATTATTAAAACTACTCCATGTCTACCTCCCCCCTCCTCACGCTTATCAAACGCCTCAAATCTATCTCCGACATTGGCCTGTTATATGCTAAAGACGAGTACAATCGCGAACGATATACCGAACTGCAGGATATAAGTTTTGAGATGCTTGAACAGGTAACAGGACAAGCCATAGAAACCCTGCAAGCCGCATTCCCGCCTGCTGCTGACTACCCTACAGCCAAGGTTGATATACGAGGCTTGTTACTATCGGCCGATAATAAGATTTTACTGGTGCGTGAAAGCGCCGACGGCAAATGGTCATTACCGGGCGGATGGGCTGATATTGGCTATAGTCCTAAGGAAACAATAATTAAAGAATTTAAAGAAGAAACCGGGCTTGATGTTACTCCAGTAAAACTATTGGCCGTGTTTGACAAAAAGCTGCACCCTCACCCACCGCAGCCTTTTTATGTATATAAAATGGTGTTTTTGTGTGAGGCATTAAGCTCAGACTTATTAAAAGGCTTTGATGTGATCGATGTACAATTTTTCAATATAGATAATCTGCCCGAGCTTTCAACTAACCGAATACTGCAAAGCCAGATTGAGATGCTATACCGCAATCACATTGAAAATAAACAAACGGCGTATTTTGAATAAAAAAAGGCTGCCTGCAAATACTGCGGGCAGCCTCATATACTCAAACACAAAACCTTAACTTATGCTTTTTGAGCCTTGTAGTGACGGCCTCCAAAATGACCTTTTCGATCTTTGAACAACTCCTTCATCTTAGCTTTCTGATCGGCATTTAAACTGGCCATGAAAGCTTTGCGGCTTTCCTTGCGTACAGCACGATTATCAGCCAAAGCTTTTTTCTGGCTATCAGTAAACGAGGAATTTAATTTTGCCCTGCGCTCTTTATGTGAAAGCGACTTATCTTTAGCTATAGCCTTTTGCTCAGTTGTTAAAGATGCTTTGAAAGCAACCATAGCCTGTCTGCTCTTTTTTTGATCAGCTTTCAATTGCTCCTGCTGCTGAGGTGTTAAAATAGCAGCCATCTTTTGGTGCATTTCTTTACGATGCTGACGATGAGCTACTTTATTACTATCTGCAACTTGTGCATTGGCGGCTACTGCAAAACCCGATACCATCAGGGTTGTAAATGCTATTGATTTAAGAAACTTTATCATTGTTATAATTTGTTTGTTTAATGAGATAGATTACTTAACGGACAATAGGTTTAAGTAACATTTTTGTGAAGAATTATCGATGCCAGCTACAAGGTGAAGGCTGGCGTATTACCTTTTTCGAAATGCTGCCTACTACGTTCAAATAAAACTTTATACCCTCAAATAGGTTAATTATATAAACCCGACGTATGGCTGCCATTTTTTTTACAATAAGCCCAAACCTTGCCATTATTGTAATACCCAATACGCGCGTACATCAAAACGGGCATCAGGTAATTACTTACACTTATAGCGTTTTTAATAACAAGCAGGCAGCTGAACCCGCAGAAACGACATCAACGTTTGGGCTGGAAGAAGGTAAATTAAAGAACCCTGATTATATGGGCTTTATAACATTTGAAGACCCGGGGAAATTATTTAATTATACTGATGACGGCAGCCAAAGGCTTAGCCTGGGCCAGGTTGAAGAGATTATAGAACATATAAGCCATTACCGTGATAACCCTGGTATGTGGCGTCATATACACCAATAAGAATTTAGTTATGGAATTTCAAATAGGAGATGCTGTAAGCACACCAAGGGGTAACGGTTACATTAACGACATAATTGACAATGAAATTATTGTTGACCTTATTGATGGTGACGACCAGCGCGAAGTATTCGAAAAAGAACAGGTATCGCTGCTGGCCGAATAAGGACATAAATGCCCGGCAGTTTAAATTCCTAAAACCTGCTTGAGTTTTACATACCCGGTTTTGCTAACCGGCACGCGTGCTCCTGATTTAAGTATAGCAATATGAGCGTCTTTCTCGTAGGGATCAATACGCGTAATTTGTGCTATACTTACAATATATGAACGGTGTACCCGTGCAAAATGACGTGTATCAAGCGTTTGCTCAAAAAAGCTCATGGTTTTGTTTTTAAGAAATGCTCCTTCTGCGGTATGAATACTTACATAGTCGTCATCTGCCGATAGATATTCAATATCCTGCACCGGTATAATTTTAACCTTAGTACCCGTTTTCACTACTACTCTTTCATGCTGGGAAGGTGATTGCGCTGCAGTTTCCAGCAAATCATCAGTTGATTTGCTGACAGGTTTTTCCGCTGGTATTTGCGAAAGATATTTATCTACCGCTTTATTAAACCGCTCGCGACTAAATGGTTTAAGTAAATAATCAACCGCATGGGTTTCAAAAGCCTTAATTGCATACTCATCAAATGCGGTGGTAAAAACAACCTGAGGCGCCTGCTCAACCAGCTCAAGCATTTCAAAGCCATTGATTTTAGGCATCTGCACGTCTAAAAAAATCAAGTCGGGCTGATACTGCATAATGGCCTTTATGCCTTCAAATCCATCCCCGCATTCCTGCATTACCTCTAATTTGTCTTTATAGGCCTGCAAGTATTCAAGTACAACCATTCGCGCCAATGGCTCATCATCTATAATAAGTACGCGCTTCATGCCTGAGGAATTTTTATCATGATGGTAAATATATCATCATTTGGGAAAGTTTCAACCAAATCATTACGGGCAAAAAGTAAATATAGCCTACGCTGTACTCCGCTAAGGCCAAAACCTGTGCCTCTGCGCGGGCGCGATGTTTTAGGATCATAAGGATTTTGAACAATAACCGTGAGGTAGTTATCTTCCATTTCGGCACGTAAGCTTATGGTTACTTCGCCCGTGGTGTCATATAATCCAAACTTTATAGCGTTTTCAACCAGTGGCTGTAGCAGTAGTGGCGGCAGCATGGCTTCGCGGCATTTATCATCGCAACTAATTTCGGTTAGTAAACGGTGGCCAAAACGCACCTTTTCAATATCCAAATATAAATTTAAATGAGCCAGCTCTTCATTGAAAGATACCTGCTGCTGGTCGTCTTTTTTCAAGGTTCCGCGTAAAAAGTCAGATAGCTGATGAATCATGCGGCGGGCTTCATTAGGCTTAAAGCCTATAAGCGCGTTTATAGAGTTAAGGCTGTTGAATAAAAAATGTGGCTGCAATTGCTGGCGCAGGTTATAAAGTTCGGCATCACGTGAAAGTTTCTCAGCCTCAAGCTTGCGTTTCTCATTGTCCTTCTGGTCTTGCTGTACATACCATATAAGGCTAATCATGGCCATCCAGCCTATAGCCAAAAAGTTGGTTGAATAACGCAGTATTAGTGATTGCTTAAGGAAAGAGTTATAAGTAACGCCAAGCGCTAACATAGGCAATGCCCAACGCACAACCAGTGTACAACCTGCGGCTAATGCAACACACCAAATAAACAGGTTAATATAACTGCCTTTACCTGGTTGATAATAGCGCAGATTATTATCAATAAGCCAGCATGAGGCTGCCAACGGAATTACACTTGCTACGCTATCAATTGCCGCTATATACCAGTTAAACCCAAAACTATAAATGATGTAGGCATGTAACACAGCCCAAATCAAGCCAGCGGATACAAAAGCCAGTTTTAGTCTGCTGTGAAAAGTAGGTGAAGCAGTCATTGCGAAATAAATACAGGGTGGTCAGTTGAAGTTGATTGGGTATTAACCTGGTGTTAGCTTACCGGCCCGCCAAAGAAGCCGATAATCATTTTAAGGATAATACAAATGTTGATGATGATGAGATACCAGTTCATGACTTAAAAGTTTAAAGGTTAAAAACTACGTATATCTATTCCGGCAAATACCGAGATGCCTTTCAGGTAAAGAATTTTATCCGAGCTTTGAGTGGCGTTGCCAAAGCGCTTATCATCAACTCCGGCAAATACCGATGAAACATCTGACACAACCTGCCAGTGCGGGGGAACCAACAATTTGGTGCCGCCAAACAGCTGCGTTATTTCAACAACTACCGGCCCTTGTATATCAGCACGTGTAAAATCTACCTCTGCCCCACCAAATATGTTTACTATCTCGCCTCCTTTAAATGCCTTGGATAGCACCGTGCGCTTTACTCCTCCAAAAACTGAAACAATGTCTAACACATCGTCACCCTTAATATAGCTGTATGCCGACTGGCCTTGTTGTGACGGCTCCTGCTCGGTTGTACCCGGCTCAGTTGCGGTTTCGCCTTCCGGGCGCACTACATAGTCGGCTTCTGTGAATACCGGTTGTTTATCAAAAAACTGGTCTTTTTTTTTATCCCATGGTTTAGGTGATTTGCGTTTAGCTATCAACCAAAAACCAATTCCAATGATGGCAAGCGGAAAAAAGAAGTCGCGTAAATCAAACCAGGGTAGTATATGACGTGATAAAAACACAAACCCAATTAATATGAGGGCAAATGGCCAAGGCTTTTTGAAGTTATCTTTTGCTCCCTGAAACAGGCCTATTACTATAAGCAGTGATGGAAAGCTAAAAATCCATCCGGGAAAATAAAAGAAATCAAACTGGCGCAAAAGTAGCATAGCACCTACACCCAACAGGATAAGGCCTGCTATGGGACGTCCGTTATTATTACGTGGTTGATTGTGATATGATGGTTCGTTATTCATGACTATTAGTATTAGTTGTTATTATGATTCAAAAGTAATTCATGGAGCTAAATCACGCTACACTTATATGGCAGCCATAGCAAGATAGTCGGTAAAAGGCAGGAATTTGTCGGTGAAACATTTTGCGTTATAGCATCTGGCGGTTAACCGGCATTTTACCGGTTGACTGTGATTATTGGGACTAAACTACTTTGGCATCTAAATACTCAAATGCTCTTTAACCAAAATCGGCCCGAACAATTGTTCAGGCCGATTTTGGTTTTATATAACCTTCTATCTCGAGAGAATGTAATTGGATAGTTAATCTTCCGGCTCTTGCTGGCTAAGGCAATGAAAACTACCTAAGCCCCATATGATATCAGTTGAATCGACACCAACTACCTTACGATCGGTAAAACATTGCTGTAAGATGTTAAGTGCCTTGTCATCATTGGCGCAACGGAAGGTTGGTACAATGACGGCAGCATTGCTAATGTAAAAATTAGCATAAGATGCGGGCAGCGGCTGGTCTTCATAAATAACAGGCGTTGGCATAGGCAACTCAACAATATTTAATTGCTTGCCGTTTGTTAAGCGCATACCCTTTAAGGCTTGCAGGTTTTCCTGAAGAATATGATAGTTTTCGTCATTCTTGTTTTCTTCAACAACGGTTACTACCGTGTCTTCATTAACAAAGCGGGTGATATCGTCAATATGCCCATCTGTATCATCACCTATAATACCATCACCCAGCCAAAGTATTTGTTCTACGCCGTAGTAATTTTGTAAATACTCCTCTATCTGACCTTGGTTTAAATGCGGGTTACGGTTGGGATTCAACAGGCAAGCCGTTGTGGTTAACAACGTACCTTTACCATTAAATTCAACCGAACCACCTTCCATAACAATGCCCGGGTGATAAACCGGCAAATTAAAGTGTTGGGCAATACGGGTAGGAATTACATCATCTAAATCATATGGAGGATATTTTCCGCCCCATGCATTATAGCCCCAGTCAACCACAACCTTCTGTTTCGTTTCGGGGTTCACCAAAAAAGCAGGACCGTGATCGCGGCACCAGGCATCATTAGTAGCAAATTCAAAAAACTGGATGCGGTTTAAATCAACTCCGGCTTCATTTAAATGTTGCTTTGCAAATGAAATCATCTGCTCATTAGCCACGTTGATACGCACCAGTTCGCCTGCTGATACCTCTTTAATAAACTCACAATACTTCGCGTAAATGGTATCAATTTTACCCGGCCATGAAGCTTCCTTATGCGGCCAGCTTAACCAGGTGGCCGTGTGCGGTGCCCATTCAGCCGGAAAGGTAAAACCCTGTTTGCCGGGGCTGTTCTCAAAATTATTCATCGTCAAGCAGGCGTTTAGTTATTGGCTGGTAGGTTTCAACTCTACGGTCTCTTAAAAACGGCCAGTGAGTACGGTAATAGTCAGATTTAGCTAGATCTAATTCAACCACGCTGATTTGCTCCTCATGATGGTCACCCTGGAAAATAACCTTTCCAAATGGGTTTGAAACAAATGAACCACCCCAAAACTTCAGTCCCGCTTCTTCGCCAACACGGTTAACGCTTACTACGTGTACACCGTTAGCAACCGAATGTGAGCGTTGTATAGTTTGCCACGCATTGTACTGATCGGTGTTGGTATCCACATCCTGGCTTGAAGCCCAGCCAATAGCAGTTGGATAGAACAATATCTCGGCACCCATTAACGACGTAATACGGGCAGCTTCAGGATACCATTGATCCCAGCAAATTAAAACACCTATTTTGGCAAATTTGGTTTGGAATGTTTTGTAACCCAAATCGCCCGGGGTAAAGTAAAACTTCTCGTAAAAACCCGGATCATCCGGAATATGCATTTTACGGTACTTACCCAGGTAAGTGCCGTCGGCATCAAGTACTGCGGTAGTATTATGATACAGCCCTTGAGCACGTTTTTCAAACAGCGATGCAATAATTACCACACCCTCTTCGGCTGCAACTTTTGAAAGTGCATCAGTTGAGGGGCCGGGAATTGCTTCGGCCAGTTGAAAATTATCGTAGTCCTCCACGTCGCAAAAATACAACGAGGTAAAAAGCTCCTGAAGGCACACTATCTGGGCTCCTTTTTGTGCAGCCTCGCGTACCTTTTCAATTGCTTTCTGCAAATTTTGCTGTTTATCAGCCGTACAGGTGGTTTGTACCAAACCTACTTTTACTTTGCTCATGGGCTTTTAAAAATTTGCGCAAAAATACGCATTACCAAATTAATTAATACACTATTACGTATTGTATAAACAATGATAATATGGACATAATGTAAAAAAACCGACAGGTGTTTTAACACTACCTGACATTAAACTACACATCAGCAACAGGTAAGGTTTTAGTTACTATAAATTGTGTTTAAATACTTTTTCATAGTTTTGCCCCCAAATGACTGATACGGAAACTCTTCCAAAGCAAAAAACCTGGAAGGATACTTTATGGAGTGCCACTAAGCTGATACTTAAAATTGTAGTTACGTCTGCCTTGCTGTACTACGTTTTTACACAGGTTCCTTTTCAAGAGGTTAAACAAAAGCTGCTTCATGCTAACTATTGGTGGATGGCTACTGCGGTAGCAGTGTTTTTCTTATCAACGGTTGTATCAGCCTGGCGCTTGCTAAGTTTCTTTAATTCAATTGAATTGAGGTTAGATCCGCGCTTTAACTTCCGCTTGTACCTGCTGGGTATGTTTTATAATTTCTTATTACCGGGCGGTATTGGCGGCGACGGGTATAAAATTTACTTGCTGACCAAAAATTATAAACTGCCGGCAAAGAAGGTATTTTGGGCAATTTTGTTTGACAGGTTAAGCGGCTTGTGGGCCATAGGTTTAATTATTGTTGCACTTATACTTTTTGTACCACAGGTTGAGTTGCATATTGCCGTACCCGCTTCCGTTTTCTTGGTCGGGACTGCTTTATACTACTTTATCACTCACCGTTTTTTTAAAGAATACACCCGTTATTTTGTACAGGGACATGGCAAAGCCGTTTTAGTGCAATCATTACAGGTTTTAACTATACTTTGTGTGCTATTGGGTCAAAACTTCGATGGCAAGTTTGCACCTTACCTCCTGTCCTTTTTAATATCGGCGCTGGCCGCGGTTGTGCCTATCTCTTTAGGTGGCGCAGGTGCGCGCGAGGCTATATTTACTCAGCTCTCGGTTCCTTTCCATATGAATGTGGCACTGGCCGTTTTTTTGAGTATATCATTTTATATCATCTCACTAATCGTTTCTCTTTTTGGGTTGTACTACGTACTTAGGCCAAGCCGCCTGCAAGAAGGTTTGCCAAGTATTGAAGAAGAAATCAAAGCTGAAAGCAGCGATATTTAACAATAGTAATTTATGAATATTATTATAACCGGTGCCAGTAGCGGCGTAGGCTTTGAGTCTGTTTTAGAACTTATTTTGCAAAATAATAACCAGGTTATCGCCCTGGCCCGTTCGCACGATAAACTAACCCGTTTGCTGGAGATAGCTAAAGGACTCAACCCTGATTGTACGCTTTATCCAATTGCGTTTGATATTGTTCATGATGAATATGTAGGCCTGAAGCAGTTTGTTGAAAGCCGTTTTGAGGGCAAAATTGATGTGCTCATTAACAATGCCGGAGCTTTGGTAAATAAAACATTTGTTAATACCGATGAAACCGACTTCATTGAGATGCTGCAAAGCAACTTTTTAGGTCATACCCGTATGATACAAAATTTGCTACCTTTTATGGCGCAGGGAAGCCATATTGTAAACATTGGTAGCATGGGTGGTTTTCAGGGCAGTGTTAAGTTTGCGGGGTTAGCTGCTTACTCGGCCAGCAAGGCGGCTTTGCACACACTTACTGAGTGCCTGGCACTGGAATTAAAAGACCAAAAAATAAGTGTAAACTGCCTGGCATTAGGATCGGCACAAACTGAAATGCTCGAAAAGGCCTTCCCCGACTATGAATCGCCGGTGATGGCCTTTGAAATAGGCAAATACATTGCCGACTTTGCCACTACGGGTCATAGGTTTTTTAACGGAAAAATACTCCCGGTGGCAGTTACCACACCTTAAGTTACATCAGTGCTTCTTTAACTTGCAGATGGCACTGCCACTTCCTCAGCAGCTGGTTTAGAAGCCAATGACTCTTTACTGATCGTTAAATTGCGGGCTAATTCTTTAGCTAATTGCTTAGCACCTTTTTGAATTTTTTTATCAAGCTTCTTTGATGATTGGCTGAGTTTGGAAGTCATTTCATTTAACTCATTAATCAATGTTGCTTCTATATCTTTTTTTGCAGCTTTGCGGGCTTCCTTTATTAATAACTTAGCGCTTTCCTTTTTCATTTCTAAACGTATCTTCTATCAATCATTCAAAGATATGTTATGAAAAAATCAATTCAATATTATCATTATGTTAACAGCGCAAGGTGAATACGTTGCAAATTTTGATATTTTAACACATCAAATTGATTATTCTGTAACAATAGGTATAAAGCGAGGTCTTACAATTGAATTCAAGTTGTTTATTAATAATCAGGAAAATGATGGGAACAGTGTTATTTCTTTTGACGCGTGCGGCACTGCTAGGTGTACTAGCTGTAATAGCCTGTGCTATGCGCACTGATGTACAAGGCGAGGATGTGTTTTGAAAACCCTGCGAGTGCCAATACAACGCTGCGGAAAATGGTTGAGTTAAGACAATACCTTTAGAACATTACCAGCACTACAAAAATTGAAAAAACTGTGAGCTACTGGCAATGTTTGGATATGCTTTGAAAGACTAATCGTTAAGGATGAATACCGTCATACTACGAGGCCCGTGTGCGCCCAGTACCAACGATTGCTCAATATCAGCCGTTTTGCTTGGGCCGGCAATGAATGCTCCCCAGCCATACTCTGCCTCACCTATACGCATGTAAGCACGATGCATGGTATCAACAATGCTGCTGGCGCTGATAACCGCCGCCAAATGCTGACATATGAACGGTACAGCTCTATGACCAAGTAATTCCTCCGTAACCCAAACCGAACCATTTTCAGCTACGCCAAAGTGCGCTTTAATAATAGATAGCTCTACATCGGCCAGTTGATGGGCACTGGGATTAATTTCGTATGCCGATGTAGCTACGTCATCCAGCTCAGGCACTAAGCTCAATACCCGCACATTTTGCGAGTTGTATTTTTCAGACACAATGGTCCTAATCTCGTCCCAATTGTTTACCCTATGTACCGCGCCGCCAATAGTGGTCAGCACCGTTTCGTACTGAGCCAATACATCGGTATAACCAATATGCTTAAATGGCTCAATATCGGGCAAAGGCTTGGCCTCGGGTTTGCTTGCAGCTACCGCTGCTAATATTTTATCTCGGCTAGACATTTTAGTTCATTGTTGATGGTTCATAGTTCATAGTAGCTTTTTGCTCATGGCTTACCATGAACTATCATCTATAAACCATGAACTAATTTACTTCGTGATTCCTGGCTCTGTACTCTTGAGTCTATTTCTTCCTGTTTTTAGCGTACCACTCCCCAAATGATTCTTTTGGTGACTCCGGCATGTCGCGGTTTTTATACCAGGGGTTTAGCTTGTTGTTTACGGCAAATGGTGCATACTTAATGGTTAAGCGTCCCATTTTACCGGCTGCATGGTATAAAGTTGATGAACCCAGCGTGGTTGCCATTACATGCATGGCTACGGTTTTGGCTTTTGGGGTATAACCCTCTTTAACCAACACTTGTCGCCACTTATATAACTGATCGTGTATATCAATTTTAACCGGGCATACGTTTGAGCACGACCCGCACAGCGTTGAGGCAAACGGCAGGTCGGCATATTTCTTCATATCGAGGTTTGGTGCCAAGATAGAACCGATTGGACCGGCAACCGCGGTATGATAACTGTGACCACCACTGCGACGGTAAACCGGACAGGTATTCATACAAGCACCACAACGTATACATTTTAATGAGTTACGGAAATCCTCGCGGCCTAACTGAATACTACGGCCATTGTCAACCAATACAATGTGCATTTCCTGCCCTTCGCGTGGTTTTTTAAAGTGGCTGCTATAAGTAGTGATAGGCTGGCCTGTGGCGCTGCGGGTTAACAATCTTAAAAACACTCCTAAATGCTCGCGTTTTGGAATTATTTTTTCGATGCCCATACAGGCAATGTGTACATCGGCCAGGTGAGCACCCATATCGGCGTTACCCTCGTTGGTACAAACCACAAACTCGCCGGTTTCTGCAATGGCAAAGTTTACGCCGGTTAAGGCTACTTTGCGGGTTAGGAAAGTTTCCCTTAAGCTGCCGCGGGCAGTTTCGGTGAGAAACTGTGGGTCTGACATGTTGCTTGGCGTACCCAGGTACATGTGGAACAGATCGCCAATTTCTTCCTTTTTTTTATGGATACAAGGTAATACAATGTGGCTTGGCGGTTCGCCGGCCAGTTGTACAATACGCTCGCCCAAATCAGAATCTATAACTTCAATGCCGTGTGTAGCCAGGTAATCGTTCAAATGGCACTCCTCAGTAAGCATCGATTTGCTTTTTACCATTTGTGTTACCTTGGCATCGGTAAGCAATTTATGTACAATCTCGTTATGCTCCTTAGCATCTGCAGCCCAATGCACAATAATGCCGTTGGCCTTTGCGGCGGCTTCAAATTGTGCAAGGTAAATATCAAGGTGACTAAGTACGTTAAATTTGATATTGGAGGCTGCTTCACGCAAAGCTTCCCATTCGGGCAATTGGTGAACGCTTTTATCGCGCTTGGCACGTATCCACCACAAGGTTTCATCATGCCAGTTTACACGATCTTCGTCCTTGTTAAATATATCGGCCAGTTCGGCGTGAGACCCCCCAGCCCCCTGAAGGGGGGGGTTTTTATCTTGAGTTGTTGTAGTTTCCATTTTGAAAATCTTTTTAATGTTTCAAAAGTTCCCCCTTTAGGGGGTTAGGGGGTTATTGACTATTTAATATCTCTGCAATATGCAGCACTTTTACGTTGCTACCCTGGCGTTTTAAAATACCTTCCATATGCATGAGGCAGCTCATATCAGCACCGGTAATGTATTCGGCGCCCTGGCGTAAGTGATCGGCTACGCGGTCTTTACCCATTTTTGATGATACGGCTTCTTCTACCACGCAAAAAGTACCACCGAAACCGCAGCACTCATCCTTACGGTCGAGCTCTACCAGTTCCAGGTCCTTCACCATGTTCAATAACGACCCAGGTTTTGAAAAGCCAGGAGCAACCAGCTCGGTCATCGAGCTTAAATGCAATCCTCGCTGACCGTGACAGCTTTGGTGTACACCTACCTTGTGCGGAAAACGCGAGGGCAGGCTTTCTACCTTCAAAACATCGGTTAAAAATGAAGTGAGTTCCCAAACCTGATGCGCTACTTCTTTAGCAAGTTCGGGTTGTTTATCATCATGCAAATGCTCACGAATGTGCAGCACACAGCTTCCCGAAGGCGATACGATATAATCGAACCCCTGAAAGTTTTCAATAAACAGCTTGTTACAGCCGCCGGTTAAGTGCTCATAACCCGAGTTGGCCATTGGCTGGCCGCAACAGGTTTGGTTTTTGGGATATACCACGTCTACGCCAAGCTTTTCGAGCAATTGCAGGGTTGCAATGGCCGCACCAGGGTAAAACTGATCGACATAACACGGTACAAATAAACCTACACGCATCTATCGCTCCTATTCTGTTTTTATATTGTGTATAACTAAATTACGTTGTAATGCCTTGCGTAACTGAGTAAAACTTCAGCTCGAGCAAGTCGTGTGGCAAGGGTTTAGAGTTCCAGGCCTTGTGAATGGCTAAAGCTGCGCCAACGGCAGTAGCCTGAGCCATAGAAGCGGCAGACACCTCGGTGTGAGGGAATGCTGCGGCCAACAAGTGCATATAAACCGCATTCTTGCTAAACCCTCCATCAACAAATATACGCTTAACCGAGTTGTCTTTTAAAACATAACCGGTCGATATTTTTTGCTGATCAACAATGTCCATCATCAGACGGTGATAAGCTTCCTCTTCATTTGCAAAGGTGCTTAAATCACGCTGACCAAACACAGATGCTTGTAAACTTGTAGCTCCGGTCTTCTTAACAGTTTCCTGCGCTAATAGTTTGGCTACAATGTCGGCATCAAATCTAATTGTACGGTAATGCGCAGTGTTTTGGTTATAGTGCGCAGCAATCCGTTTTACTTGCTGCTCGTACTCATAGCCCGCAAACAAACGTGAAGCTTTAACCGGCTGGCCCTTATACTGAATGTAATTAAGGCAGTCGTTCTTCAGTTCCTCGTCTGTTAACGGAGAATGATCGAAAGGATTCAGTGTTATTGTCCAGGTACCGGTTGAAAGCAATACAAACGGCTCGGTAAAGCTTACCAGGTAAGGGATAAGTGCCGATGAGCTATCGTGCAAACCAATACCAACACTATAGCTGTTGCCTGGAAACGCAGCCGGCATCACTGCATCGGCATTACGTACCGGAGCCAGCTTTTCATCAAGTCCTTCCTTTACTACCCAATCATGATAACTATTTCTTTCAAAATCCCACAAACTAGTGTGACAGCCAATGCTGGTAACATCACTAAACATTTGTCCACTAATTAAATAGCTTAAGTATTGCGGCAAATGCAAGGCATATTTAACCCGGCTAAAAATTTCGGGTTGTTCATGTTTTAAACGATAAAGCTGCAAGCCTGAGTTCAAACTGCCCAACACGGGTGATGACGTTTGACGGGCCACAGTAGACTCGCCCCCATAAGTTTCATAAAACTGCTTGTGCAGCTCGTCGGGGTAAGTTTTAAGGTAGTTATAGAGCGGGGTTAACGGTGCGCCATCCTCGTCAACATACACAAAACTCGCACCGTACGATGAAAAGTTCACGGCCTTCACATCAAATTCCTTGCGCTTGAAAATCTCGCGCAAGGAATCGAAAACCGAAAGTCGTAAACTATCAATATTCTCACAAGGGTCGCCATCCTCGTCGGCCGTTTCGTTAAAGCGGGCCGATTTTTCGTAAACGATCTTATAATCTTCGTTAAACAAAAACAACTTTTTGTTGGTCTTGCCTACATCAAATACGGCTATTACGGGTGTTGGCGTCATGTTCAATGTTATAGTCCGGTGGCAACAGTTTTAGCGCCACGCTCTTTAATTAAGTTTCCACGTACATCAAGGCTACGGTATGCAGCTAAAGGATCAATTGCACCACCTGCACGTAAGCGGGCTTCGGCCACTAATGAGCGAACATCGGTACGGTAAGCAGCCTGTAATATCTCCTGTGCCTGTACAGCGTCATTAGCAGCTTGTGCAGCTTTTAAAGCAGCAGTATCAACCAATAAAGCCTGGGCATAAGCAATCTTGATAGCCTCAACCGACTGAATTAAATCTTCGATGGGGTCTTTCAAATTGTGCGATGCGTCGATCATCCAGCCAATATCGGTAGCGTGAGTCATGCCGCGTGCGTCCATACCTTCAACCAGTTCGTTAAAAATTAAGAATAGTTGGTATGGATTGATGCTGCCAACGGTTAAGTCGTCATCACCGTATTTAGAATCGTTGAAGTGGAAACCGGCCAATTTACCTTCCATCAGCAATAACGATACGATTTGCTCGATGTTGGTATTTGGCAAGTGATGACCTAAATCAACCAGTGTTGATGCTTTAGGACCTAACTTGTTAGCCAGTAATAAGGATTGACCCCAATCACCAATAGTGGTCGAGTAGAAGTTTGGCTCATAAGGTTTATATTCAACCCATACTTTCCAATCATCTGGCAATGCTTCGTAAATTTCCTGTAAGCTTTCTAATGTATTTTGAAAAGCGCCACGGAAGTTTAACTGACCGGGGAAGTTTGAACCATCGGCCAACCATACTGACAAGGCATTTGAACCTAATTCAATGCCATATTTTATCACCTCGATATTGTGTTCTACCGCTTGCTTGCGCACGGCTTTATCAACGTGATGTAATGAACCGTATTTAAAGCTGTGCTGCTGGTCTTTCTGATCCTGAAAAGTATTAGAGTTAACCGCATCAAAACGTAAACCATGATGAGCAGCTGCTGCTTTAATGGCATCGGCGTTTGATGGAATATCCCATGGAATATGCAGGGAGATAGAATTACTTGATTTGTTTAATGCCTGGATAGCGCCTACGTCCTCAATTTTTTCTTCGAGGCTACGGGGCTCACCACCGCCCGAAAAACGGCCGAAACGTGTACCACCGGTACCTAAAGCCCAGCTTGGAATAGCTACGTTGAAAGCCTCCAATTTAGCTAGTACACTATCCAGATCTTTAACATCGGCAGCAACGTACTCAAACGCACGCTGATGTTTGCCGCTGGCCTGATGATTTAACTCATCAATTTTATATTTTTCTATTTGCATAATTTAGTAGTTAATGGTTAATAGATCATGGTTCATAGTAATGATTTGGCTTTTGCCCATGAACCATCAACTATGAACCATAAACTTAATATCTATCTTACAAAACCGGCAGCAACACCTCCGTCAACGTTAATTACGTTACCTGTTGATTTACCTAACAGGCCGCCGGTGATGGCAAAACAAGCGTTGGCAATGTCTACTGGTAAAATAATTTCGTTTAGTAAGGTACGTTTTGCGTAGTAAGCAGGCAGCTCAGCAACAGTGATACCGTAAGCCTTTGCACGGCCTTCGGCCCATCCGCCAGCCCAAATGTTGCTATCGCTGATAACGGCATCGGGGTTAACCACGTTAACACGTATTTTATCAGGACCTAACTCAGCTGCATTTAAACGGCTCAGGTGTAACTGGGCGGCTTTAGCGCTACCATAACCGGCATTGTTTGGTCCGCTTACCAGGGCGTTTTTGCTCACAATGTTAATTACATCACCACCAATGGCTTGTTTTTTCATTACGGCAACAGCAGCCTGGGTTACAAAGAACTGGCCTTTAACCAATACATCATATAACAGGTCCCAGTCTTTTTCGGTATGGTCGGCAATGGTTTTAGAGATTGATAAACCTGCGTTGTTCACAATTAAGTCAACACCGCCAAAGTTTAAGGCTGCTACATCCATAGCACCCTGAATTTGATCGGCGCTGGTAACGTCCATAACCGCAGTAGCGTATGAATCTTTACCGTAAGCAGCTTTAAACTCCTCACCGGCACCTTCTAAACGCTCAGCGTTCATGTCGTTCAAAATAACAACAGCACCTTCTTCAACAAACTTTTTGGCAATAGCTTTACCAATACCACCGGCACTACCGGTAATTAAGGCAATACGACCGCTTAAAGCTTTTGGCTTAGGCATGCGCTGTAGTTTGGCTTCTTCAAGTAACCAGTACTCAATATCAAACGCTTCCTGACGTGGCAATGAAGTGTACTCAGAGATAGCCTCGGCACCTTTCATTACGTTGATAGCGTTGGTATAAAACTCGGCAGCTACACGGGCAGTTTGCTTATCTTTTGAGAAGCTGAACATACCTACACCAGGGTAAAGAATGATTACCGGGTTGGTATCGCGAATGGCAGGGCTATTATCGTGTTTGCAAGTGTTGTAATAATCGGTGTACATTTGGCGGTAAGCCTCAAATGCAGGTGCTAATTTAGCTTTCAGGCCTTCAACATCACTCAAATCAGCGTCAGGTGCTAAATCAAGTACTAACGGGCTGATTTTGGTGCGCAGGAAGTGATCGGGACAGCTGGTACCCAGTGGTGCCAAACGCTCTAAATCGTTGGAGTTGATAAACTCTAAAACGCGAGCATCATCGGTAAAATGACCGATCATGTTGCGCTCGCTTGAGCAAAAGCCACGTAAAATTGGTGCTAAAGCAACAGCTTGTTTTTTACGAGCTTCTGCCTCTAAACTTTGTACTTTTTGTCCGGCAAAAACAGGTCCTTTTTTACCGTAGTTTTGCTCTAAGTACTCAGCACATTTCTCAATTACCTCTAAAGTGTTAATGTAGCTTTCGTAAGCAGTATCGCCCCAAGTAAATAAACCGTGTGAGCCTAACATAATACCACGAATGCCAGGGTTAGCATCTAAACAAGCTTTTAACTGTAAGCCTAACTCAAATCCTGGTTTTTTCCATTCAACCCAACCAATGGTACCGCCAAATAACTCTTCGGTAATTTTTTTTCCGTCTTTAGCAGCTGCAATAGCAATAGCTGCATCAGGGTGTAAGTGGTCGATGTGGGCAAATGGTAAAAAGCCGTGTAAAGGTGTATCAATTGATGGCGCTTTTGAAGCTAAGTCATAGATGCTGTGGTTAAAAAGTTCAACCATTTCATCTTCAAACTCTACACCACGGTATACGTTTTTAAGGCTGCGTAAGCGGTCAACATATAAAGCAGCAAGGCCGCTTTTTTTCAATGTACCGATGTCGCCACCAGAACCTTTGATCCACATTACTTCCACTTCCTGACCGGTAAGCGGGTCTTTTTGCATTAATTTACACGAAGTATTACCACCACCATAGTTGGTAAGGCGTAAATCGGCGCCCAATAGGTTTGAGCGATATATTAAAAGGGCTACCTCATCACCAGCCAGTTCGGCTGCTTTGGCATCGTCCCATAAATAGCTTACGTGCTTAAATTCGGTTGATTTAACAGACATATTAATTTTAATGTGTTTTACTTTTCTAAATAAATTATCCTTTTAAAGAGTTACCGTAACCTACAATCAATACCGAAAGTATGATGGTAGCAATACCTGCAACCACTGTTATATATGCTTTGCGGCTTACGCCTTTCCACTCTTTTAAAACCAAACCCCATAGGTTGGCAATTAAAATAATGAATGCCATGTGCAGTATCCATGAGCTTGGCCCGTTACCTAAACGGCTCTCACCCATTCCGTAGAAGAAAAACTGAAGGAACCAGGTTGTACCTGCTAATGCTGAAAATAAGTAATTGGCCAGCAGCGGTGTTTTTGTATCGGTGTAGTTGCCAAATGTTTTATTGCGCGCATTAAGTATCATACAATAAACCAGGTTGGTAGTTAAACCGCCCCATAGTATTACAATGTAGGTTACGTTGTTTTGGTATAAGAAATTACCCTGGCCCGGGTTAGCGGCCATCCAAATTTTGTTAGCCGTATCAGACATGCTGTGACCAGCCTCAATACCAAAATTAAAGCAAGCGCTTAATATACCCGATATAATAGCCAGTATAATACCCAAGCCAAACTTGTATTCTGTATTAGTTGCGGCAACGTCCTGTGTTTTCGAAAGTTCTTTTTCTTTTAGCACACCTGCACGGCCGCATATCACAATACCTAGTACACATACCGCAATACCCAAAAGCACCATTTGGCCCCAGTTTGTACTCATAAGAAGGCTTATGGAATCTTTACCATCGGCCGGGTACAGTTCATAATATAATGATGGTATTAATGAACCAAATATGGAACACAAACCTAATATTATGGAGCTACCCAATGCTACACCTAAGTAGCGCACGCCCAAGCCATAAGTTAAACCACCAATACCCCAAAGCAGGCCAAAGAAGTAGGTTAGGCCTAATATACCGCCGTTGGTTTGTTTAATAATTTCAACAAAGTTGGGAATGGTTAACCAGGCTGCCAATGGTGGCACAATTAACCATGAAAACAATCCTCCCACTATCCAGAAACTCTCCCACGCCCAGCCTTTAACCTTTTTATAAGGAATGTAGAAGCTGCCTGATGCAAAGCCCCCTATAAAGTGAAAAATAACGCCTAAAATTGCCTGCATTCTGATAAATTATATTATAATTGGTTGGTAGCGAAAGTAGAAAAGCTGACCTACACAGCTATCATGCACTGTCATGGTTATTTTTGGCCGTAATGATGCTTGCTTCAACATAAGGTAGCTTTTACAATAATACTTTATTAACCTGTTAATAACCTAAACCAAGTATTAATTAGACAATTTTATACAATAAAAATGTCAATATCGGCAAATGTGATTACCTTGTGGGCAAAGCTGTTGTGGCTGCTTTAGTACTCATTATTAAACCGCGCTTACAACACACCAAACCTGCTCAAACTTAAATTTTATAAACCTGTTATAAGGCCGCCAATGCCTTGTTAACTACTCGTAGCAATAGTTTGTACATGAAACCAATTTCGTTTTTAGAATACATTGAAATTGATTATTATTCTTCAACGCCCAAGTACCTGCAACTGGCCAACTCCATAGCCAAAGCCGTACGAGACGGACGTTTAAGTAAAAACGACACGCTGCCATCCATCAATGAGCTTAACTACAATTTCGAAATATCGCGCGATACTGCAGAAAAAGCATACAAGCACCTTAAATCAATTGGCATATTGGGGTCTGTACCGGGTAAAGGCTACTACATCAAAAGCGTTGAAACAGTACAGCGTTTTAAAGTATTTTTGCTTTTTAACAAGCTTAGCACTCATAAAAAAATTATATACGATGCTATTATTGCCGGGCTTGAGCAACAGGCCGCTATTGATTTTTATATCTACGATAACAATTTTCTGCTTTTTAAAAAGCTCATTGAAAACGCTAATAACGACTATACACACTTTGTAATTATCAGTCATTTTTTAGATGGCGGTGATGAAGGCTTACAGGAGGTGATCAATAAAATCCCAAAAGACAGGCTCATATTGCTCGACAAAATGGTTAAAGGAGTAAACGGGCAATATGCTGCAGTTTATGAAAACTTTGAAAAGGATATTTTTAACGCCCTCGAACAGGCGTTGAAACCCCTAAGCAAGTACCATACAATTAAAATAACCTTCCCTGAGCATACCTATCACTCAACTGAAATACTTAAGGGCTTTTATAACTTTTGCACGCAATATGCCTTCAATTATAAGGTAGTTAAAAACATACAAAACGAACCCATAAACGCAGGTGAATGCTACATCACCTTAATGGAGAACGATGTGGTAGTTTTGATTGAAAGACTATTACAAACTCAGTTTAAAATTGGGCAGGATGTAGGCATTATATCGTACAATGAAACACCGGTAAAAAAGATTATTCTGAACGGACTAACTACCATTAGCACTGATTTTCAGAAAATGGGCGAAAGCGTTGCGCAGATGATTATTAACAACCGCCGTGAGCATATCGAAAATCCTTTTTATTTAACATTACGCCCTTCATTATAAATCCTCTATTTTTGGGGATATGAGAAGAAGTGTATTCGCGACAATTATATTTATTGCGCTAAATGTTGCGGCTAATGGGCAAGTTAAACTTGCCTCTATTTTTACCAGCAACATGGTGCTGCAACAACAAATGGATGTACCCATTTGGGGATGGGATAAACCCGGCAAGCCTGTAAGCGTAACCACCTCATGGAACAATAAAACATATAAAACCGTTACCGATAATGCCGGCAAGTGGAAAGTGAAGGTGGCCACCCCATCTTTCGGCGGTCCTTATACTGTAACCATAAACGACGGACAAATTACCAAACTTGATAACGTGTTAATTGGCGAAGTGTGGCTCTGCGGCGGCCAATCAAATATGGAGATGCCGATGAAAGGGTTTAAAGGCCAGCCCATCATGGGATCGAATGAAGCTATCCTCAAATCAAAAAATAACAACATTCGTTTATATACCGTTCCACGTTCATCGGTAACCGAGGTTCAGGAAAACAGCAAGCCGTCCGAGTGGCGGGTTGCAAGTCCGGAGTTTGTGAGCAACTTTAGCGCTACCGGATATTACTTTGGCCGATTACTGAACGAGATGCTCAACGTGCCGGTTGGCTTAATTAATTGCAGTTACAGCGGCTCGTATGCCGAAGCATGGTTGGATCCGGAGACTTTGAAGGCCTTCCCTGAAGTAAAAATTCCGGCCAAAGGCGATACCATTAAACAGGTTAGCCGTACCCCTACTACGCTTTATAACGGCATGCTGCACCCTATTTTGGGTTACGGCATTAAAGGTACCATTTATTACCAGGGCGAATCAAACTACGAGCGCCCTGATAATTATGAAGCACTTTTCCCGGCGTTGGTAAAACGCTGGCGCGAGCTTTGGGGGCAAGGCGATTTTGCTTTTTATTATGCCCAAATAGCACCTTATGATTATGCACAGCTACCACCGTATAACAAAGGCGGCAAATACAATTCGGCTTACTTAAGGGATGCTCAGCGCAAATCGCAAAAAACCATTCCTAATAGCGCCATGGCCGTATTGATGGATATTGGCGAGCAACTCAGCATTCACCCCGCCCGCAAGGAACCGGGTGGAACCCGCTTAGCCTACCTGGCTTTGGGTAAAACATACGACTTAAAAGGTTTCGGCTTTGCCAGCCCCGAATATGAATCGATAACGGTTAAAGATACCGTTGCCACCATAAAGTTTACTAATGTAGCAAACGGCCTAACCTCATACAGCAAGCCGTTAACTCAATTTGAAATTGCAGGCAAAGATCAAAAGTTCTATCCTGCCAAAGCGGTGATCAATGGCAGCTCGGTAAATGTATCGGCACCACATGTTAAACAACCTGTAGCGGTACGCTACGCCTTCCGCGATTTTGTTGTAGGCGAATTGTACGGCACCGATGGCTTGCCGGTATCATCATTCAGAACCGATAACTGGTAGTATGATAAAGCGTTTGCATTTACTTTTTTGCCTCACACTCCTGCTTTGTATTGGCGTAAGTAGGGCTCAAAACACTGAGCTTAAACAAAATAATATAGTATGGACCACCCAAAGCCAAAACTCAGGAGAAAGCATGCCCTGTGGTGGTGGAGATATTGGTTTGAATGTTTGGGTTGAAAAAGGTGAACTCTTCTTTTACTTATCCAAAAGCGGCACATTTGATGAGAATAACACCTTTTTAAAATTGGGTCGCGTACGGGTAAAGTTGTATCCTAATCCGTTTGATGGCAAGGATTTTAAGCAGGAGCTTTCCCTACAAACCGGTGCGGTAAACATTGAAGGGGGCAACGGTAAGCTGAAAGCAAATATTAAGGTTTGGGTTGATGTGCATCGTCCGGTTATTCATGTAGATGTAAGCAGCAGTCAACCCGTAAAAACCGAAGCCGCCTATGAAAGCTGGCGAACCGCAGACCGCTATACCAAGGGCCGTGAAAACAACCAAAGCTCATGGAAATGGGCTAACCGCCCCGACATTCGTACCCGCAAAGACGAGATAATTATTAACAGCAATAGCATTGTTTTTTATCATCGCAATGCCGATACCACCGTTTTTGATGCAACGGTAGCCCACGAGGGCATGGAAGGTGTAAAAACTCAAATGTTCAATCCGCTAAAGCAGCTAACATTTGGTGGTAACCTGCAGGGCAAAGGCATGGTTGCAGCCGGAACGTATTCGGGCACACTTTACCACACACCATTTAAGGGCTGGAGATTGCAAAGTAAATCGCCCTCCAAAAAACAAAGCATCGAGCTTTACCTGCATACCGCACAAGTACCTGCCCTAAACCAATGGCAAGCCGGATTGCAGCAGGTAATTAAAGAAGCACAATTGGCCCGGAAAGCCGAGTTAAATACCCAAAATTGGTGGAGACAATATTGGAACCGCAGTTTTATACATATAAATTCCGATTCGGTGCAAACGGAAGCCTGGCAGGCAGGGCGCAATTATCAGTTGTTTCGCTATATGTTAGGATGCAACGCATTTGGGCAATATCCTACCAAATTTAACGGTGGCTTGTTTACGTATGATCCGAATTTTACCGATACTGCCTCTAAATTCACGCCCGACTTTCGCCTTTGGGGTGGCGGCCTAATGACCGCTCAAAACCAGCGGCTGGTATACTTCCCTATGCTCAAAAACGGCGACTTTGACCTCATGAAGCCGCAGTTTGACTTTTACCTTCGCACGCTCAAAAATGCCGAGCTACGCAGCCAAACCTACTGGAACCACGCCGGAGCTAGCTTTACTGAGCAACTGGAAAACTTTGGCCTGCCCAACGTTACTGAGTACGGCTGGAAACGCCCTGCCGGTTATGACAAAGGCATGGAGTATAACGCCTGGCTGGAATATGAATGGGACACGGTGCTTGAGTTTTGCTATATGATGCTCGAAACCGAGCGTTACACCGGCAACGACGTTAAACAGTACATTCCCTTTATTGAAAGCTGTCTTACTTTCTTTAATGAGCACTACCAATACTTAGCTCGTAACCGTGGCAGCAAAGCCTTTGATGGTGCAGGCAAACTGGTACTTTACCCCGGTTCGGCAGGTGAAACGTTTAAGATGGCTTATAATGCCAACTCTACCATTGCCGCCCTGCAAACCGTACTTAAGCGTTTACTTGATCTTCCTGACGGCTACTTAACCAACGAGCAAAAAAAGAACTGGAACCTGATGCTCAGCCGAATCCCTCCTATCAGTTTCCGTGAGGTAAACGGCCATAAAACCATTGCCCCTGCACAAGCTTGGGAACGCGTTAACAATACAGAAAACATGCAGTTTTACCCCATATTTCCATGGGGAATTTACGGCGTAGGCAAGCCCGACATTGATGTAGCCCTCAACACCTGGAAGTATGACACCCTTGCTGTAAAGTTCCGTAGCGGTGTAGGCTGGAAGCAGGATAACATTTTTGCCGCCCGCCTGGGCTTAACCGATGAAGCCGCCAAACTTAGTATCTTTAAACTTAAAGATTCCGGCCGTCGTTTCCCGGCCTTTTGGGGCCCGGGTTTCGACTGGACACCCGACCATAACTGGGGAGGCTCAGGCATGATTGGCGTTCAGGAAATGCTCCTGCAAACCGATGGCAAAAAGATCATGCTCTTCCCCGCATGGCCCAAAAACTGGGATGTGCATTTTAAACTGCATGCACCTTATGAAACTATAGTTGAAGCTACGGTTAAAGCCGGTAAACTGGTTGACTTAAAAGTTTGGCCGGAGAGTAGGAAGGGTGATGTGGTGAATATGTTAAAGTAATAACTACTATCTATTTCTCTATCTTCAATGTGTCATTGCGAGCGATAGCATGGCAATCTCCATATGCAAGGTTTAATGCAATAGGATCGCCGCTTCCTGGTGCAAGCAGTCACTTGTGCCATTCGTCAACTTTTCGCTTATCTACCGCTTCTGAGCCGCGGGGGCTCCTTGTTCTTTTTCTTGATAAAAAGAACCAAAAATCAAGTCACCTCCCTATGCTTCGTTGTCGCACAAGGCCTGCGCTGCAAAGCCGGGCAACACCACGGGCTGCTTAGCTTTTACCCCACTTCGTTCCCGCATTGACCACGCTTCAGCAAAATCTAAGAGGCCCTTGCCAGCCGCACAAGCCATCAGTGCTGCCCCGCTTTCGCCCCGAAGCTGGGAGGTGACGAAAAATTATCTGAACCGGAATTGATTGTCAATGCAATTCTTAGAAAGAGCGGTGGCCTGCCACAACACCCGGCCGGGAGCTGCCCGTGGGGTGGCAGGGATTGTTGTGGCTTGAATTTTTTGTTACTTTTTGTTTCAAGACAAAAAGTAATAGCCCCCGCGGCAATGAGCGGTACCGAAGCGATCAGCTAATGAATTATGCTATACCGCTTTCTAATACAAAAATGCCATCTCGACTAAGGAAAAAACCTTAAATGACCTAAGCGTCTAAGATTTCTCCTAACGTCGAAATGACATCAACTATAAATTAAAACAAAGTAGTGCCTACCTATCTACCGGTAACCATGTAGCCATATCCACATGGCCACGGTTACCCCAGGCGTAATATGGTATTAAACGCACATTAACTTTGGAACTGTTGGTACCAATTTCGCGATACAGCGTGTTTTTCCAGCTGTTTTCATTCAGTAGATCAGCCTGGCCGGTAAGGCTCATGATGGGGCTGTTCTCTATCTTAATTAACTCTGGCTTAAGGTTGTTTTTAACAGGTATAGCCACGTTAAATACTTTTTGTCCCTTTGCCAAATCGGCCGATTCGAGGCAGTATACCACCGGGCCGCGTTTTACAGCCACCTGGTTACGGGTTTCTTCTACTAAGGGGTTCGATTCCAGTAACTGTACCGGCATAGGCAGGTTCAATTCAATTTTATCACCGGCTTTCCATTTACGGTTAACTTCTGCATACTCGCCGGTAACAAGCGGGGTATTTACCGCCTGACCATTGATCGACAATGAAGCACCTTTGCACCAACCCGGTATTCTTAAAAACACCGAATATGCATTTTTAGGCGCTTGCTCTAACATGATACTCACCTTACCATCCCAAGGGTATTCGGTAACCTCATTTAGTTTCAGTTTCGAGCCATCTTTTAAAACAGTGTTTAACGCATTGCCACCGTACAGGTTAAAGTACAAGCCTTTGTCTGACACGCTGTAAGCATAATCGCTCACCTCGGCAATGGTACGCACTACGTTTGGCGGGCAGCAATTTGATAGTTTAATGTATGGCACCCTGTCTTTAGACCAGCGCTGATTAAACGGCAAATCGTCAGAAAAACTCATAGGGTTAGTGTACAAAAAGTTTTTACCGTTTAAGCTAATACCCGATAGTACGCTGTTGTACAAAGCAAGTTCCATTACATCGGCATATTGCGCCTTGCCGGTAGCCTGTAGCATGCGCCAGTTCCAAAGTACGTTGCCAATGTTGGCACAGGTTTCGTTATGCGATGTAAAGTTAGGCAACTGGTAATCGCGGCCGTAAGCCTGGTGTACCTTTTGCACATCAGTAGGCTGATATGATGTTCCATCGGGAGATACACCATCATACAGCGCACCGCAACCTCCGGTAACATACATTTTGCGGGTTACCACATCGTTCCACATCAGGTCTAATACGTCTTTTATAGATTGATCGCCTGTTTCGGCATAAACATCGGCGGCACCTGCAAACAGGTAGTTGGCACGCACGGCATGACCCATTACCTTAGTTTGCTGGCGAAATGGTATACGATCCTGGTTATCGTCAGTTCCGTCTTTCATCAAACCACGAATGTCTATCAGGTTTTTAGACAGCTCCAGATATTTAGGATCGCGAGTAGTACGGTACATCTCTACCACACCCATATAGTGCGACGGACAAATGGCATTCCTTGCCAATTCTGGCGATGCTTTTTTATAGAAATTGTACAGGTAGTCGGTAGCTTTGATAGCCACGTTTAATAACGTTTTTTTGCCCGTAGCACGGTAATGAATACAACCGGCTGTCATTAAGTGGCCTAAGTTGTATGTTTCAAAGTTCAGCCTATCAGCAAAAGCCTTGGCATTTTTAGGGTCGTTATGCTGCGCTATAATGGTTGGCGTATGTATATATCCATCCGCACGTTGTGCTTTGGCAATAACAGCAATGGTTTTGTCCATCAGCGCATCCAGCTTTGGGTCTTTAGTAACAGTATACATACTGGCCACAGCCTCAAACAACTTGTAAAAATCGCCGTCATGAAACGGTGGACCTGAGTGCGAACCCGTATCCAATCCGGCAGCTATTTCAAAGTTTTTAAAAGCATGGCTTACGTTTGGGTCAGTATATACCTTCCACAGATTAGGTATCATGGTATCACGGCACACCTGGAAACGATCGGCCCAAAAGCCTTTGGTCCAGGCCACGTTGCCCATATCCAAACTGCCCAGCTTGGCGTACTTACTTTGCGAGGTATTAACCAACGCTTTACTTTGTGCCATGGCTTGCGTACCTGTAAAAGCAAGTAACGCAATTACACACTTTATTTTAGTCAGACTCTTCATCATCATTATTTACAATTATGTTGTCGGTAGTCTTAAACTAGCGACATAATATCTCCAAATTTTCAAAAACCTCGGATAACGTTTACCAACTCAATAACTATTAATCCAATCAGGGCGTTGCCTCCGGCCCGGGCTATCCGCTGCAAGTCCTCGTTTCGCTGTCGCTGCACTCCGGGCTTTACGCTACTATCCCTAACGCAAACTGCACCTGATTCGGCATGAGAGGCTTGCATCATCTCCAAACCTTCTCCAAAACCACCGGCCCCATCAAACCTGCGGGCAGCAACGGTTTGCCTTCTAAACGGTAAGGCGCGTTGGTCCAGGTTATCTGCTTTTCTTTAGGCAAACGATGATCGCCCATTAAGCGGTTGGCCCAGGTGTTGGTTACTTCTATTTTAATTTCGTTTTTGCCCGGTTTAAGAGCTTTTGTGATATCTACCCGGTAAGGCGCTGTCCAGGCCACACCGCAAGGCACGCCATTTACAATCACCTCGGCAAGGTTATCTACCCTGCCTAAATTTAGCCACACACTTTCGCCTGGTTTAGCATTAGCCTTCCAATTAAAGTTTTGTGTATAAACAGCAGTTCCCGAGTAATAACGGATGGTTGAATCGGCCGAGAGGCTCCAGTCTTGCAAAGCGTTCCACTTTACAGGTGCTTTTGGCCCGCCTAATTTTGGATCAAAGCTAACTGTCCAGGCCGTTGATAAAGTTTGAACGTTTTGTACGGCAGGTTTAGTCTTTACCGCATTTGCTAAAGATTTAGTTGGCGTACGCAACACCACAAATACCGCCCCGCCTGCTTCCAATTCCACAGGAACTAATATACGGCTATTTTCTATCTTCCAGCCCTGTGCTTCAAAAGTTTCGCCGGTTAATGGATCAAATAATTCCGGTTTTTGGTTGCTTAAACGCAGCGACACCTCTAACTTGCGTTTAGCGCTTAACTGGTTTGAAATAAAATAAACTTCAAAATCACCTCCCGAACGGTGAGTCCATGCAACACTATCGGCAGCCCTACCCTTTTCGGTAGCCACAAAATCTTTTACTAAACCAATACTGCTAAAGTCGGGTTGCTGATATTGGCCAATAATCAATTTTCCTTTTCCGCTTTGCTTTAACGCCGGCCCTGTCTCCGGGTGATAAATAATGGTAGCACCATCGGCTATCAACTGGTTTAACTTGTTAACCACCGCAGCCGATCGTACTGCACCGTTAGGCAACATTTGCGTACTGCCAGGTATAACCAGCACCTTGTAACTGGCGCCGCCGGGCAGTTCAACACGGCCATTGTTCACTTTGGCTAAACGCATCAGCGCATCAAGGTTAAACGAGTCATACTTATAGCCACGCAGCGGATCAATCAAGTCCTCGGAACCCAGCATGTTAGAGCTGCTGTTTACCCCAATAGGAATAGTGCGCATAGGCAAACCTTTGTTAGCCAAACGCTCTTTCTCGCGGGCAACTCTTTCGGCACCAAAGAGCCCCGGCAGTGTAGGTATTAATCTATCTGGCAGTAACGAACGGCGCGGGGTTTCCTCGCCGGTAAATACGGCAATATCGGTAACCGGGTGTCCTTGTTGCAACAACGCCTGGCAACGGTTCACGTATTCAACCCATGCACGGCCGGGTTTGTACCAGGTTTGGTCGCGCTGCATAAACAGGCCAATACCATCCAGGGTCATACCGGGTTTGCGGTCAATCCATGGGTTGTGCATGTTTACATGGTAATCAATTTTGTTAATACCCAACGCCAGGTTACGGTCGCCCAAAGCCTTAAGCATACTCGGATGCTCATTCCACATGGTACGTAACTCGGTATATGATTCAGACTGTATAATATTTTTACCGTAAATGTGCCCGCCCGAAATAGCATCCAACATATCATTGGGCTTATCATGTGTTGGGCTGTTTAACCAAAATTCGCCCATGGTTACATCGGCTATATTGTAATGCAGCAGGCCATCGCTCACCATGGTTGGTGCAACGCTTTCGGCTGTAAATGTGCAACCTTTTTGATGCGCCAGGTTAGCCAGCGTAACATAAAATTTATCTACAATAAGCTCGGCTATAGTTTGGCGCACATCGGCCAGTACCTGTTCTGATTTTGCCGCGCTTTCCACTGGCACGCCCGCCATTACAGGTAGGTAAGCCATCAAATCATACCCCCGGCGCTGCTTAAACTCCTGGGCAAACCCGGCCGACCAGTTTTGACTGCCACATTCCCAGCTATCCATATGGAAAACCTTTAATACGCGGCTTGCTAATTCAGGACCAATCTGTTTCCAAGCCTCGCCATACCAGTTATCAAACTGCATTTTAACGGCTACCGGGTTAAACTTATCGCACTCTAAGCCAGCGCCTTTTCCACCCGTGGCATTGGTATGCCCTGTCGAAGTATGGCCTATGCGTAAAATGGTCCAGTTACCGGCAGGCGCTTTCCAGTTTAACCTACCGCTGGCGTCCAGCTTATCCGTAAGGTCGATAATTTTATCTTTATTGATACACAATTCGGCAGGCAACTGCTCAGCCGTGGTATTTTTACTCACGCGCCAAACCTCGCCGGTTTTGCCTTCGAATTGACTAATGCGCGGGTCAGACGATAACTCAATACCCGTTATTTTAAGCGATTGCTTCCACTTAGCAAAATCCAAATCCTCTGCTCCTGGTTCCGAACCTTCGCGGTTATAATAAAACCTGAAGTATTTTGCCGTGGTTGGCGTAATTGCATGCGTAACATCAATCCCGGCGTCCTGCCAGCCATGGCGCGGCGGCAGCAAATGCCCGGCCTTACGAAACACTTTACCATCATCACTCACCTCAATGCGTAAACGTTGCGCCTGGTAATTAGGCGATGCCGTATGCACCACCAGTGAACGGCACAAAAAAGGCTTGGCAAATTCCAGTTGAACCCAGCAGGAATCGGTAGTGGCAAAGGTTTTTTTGTTGCCTGCCTCGGCTAAAAACTGCACATCTGTACTAGGCAAACTGGTTGTTACCTTAGGCTTAACCGTATTGCTGCTTATTCCCGCACCCACAGGCGACGGGTAAGCCAGCACCGATATATCTTTATAATAGCCTTTGTAGCTCTCGGGGCGTTGGAGCGTATCGTTAAATTTCGTACCACCGCTCACCATGGTTTTGCTGAACACTACTTTCTGCATCGACAGTTCGGGGGTAATCCACGGACCACCGGCCAATGCAAACCCATCGCTCACGTGCATCCCCATTTTCAAGCCTAAGCGGTCGGCCTCCTGCATCGAGAACTTCACCATATCCCACCATAAGGGCGAAAGCTGTTCAACAGGCGGCGTTATGTAAGGCGGGTTGGCAACGCCTTTAATAGTCATTAAATAGGCACCACCCAAACCGGCATTCTTCATGGCCTCTAAATCGGCTGTTATACCAGCCTTACTTGCCGATGCCTGCATCCAATACCATATAGCCCACGATTTTGCAGCGTACGGCGGATTTCTGAATATTTTTTCAAGATCGGGTCGCTGGGTGGTTTTGCCGACTGTTTGACCTATTGCTGTATGCACGGAAGAACTCAGGCCTACGCAGCCAATTAATAAATATTTTGTGAGTTTCTTCATGATTATTATTCTATTAGCCACCTGTCATCTCGAACGATAGTGAGAGATCCTATTTGCATTGCAAGCTTATTAGCTTTTATAAGATTTCCCGTTATCACTCGAAATGACAACGCATGTTTTTTTAACTAAATCCGGGCGTTTCCCTCCGGGCCGGGCTATTCGTTACAAGTCCTCGTTCCGCTATGCTTCACTCCGGGCTTTCCACGGCAATCCCTAACGCGGCCACGCTTCTGTACTATTTACCACTCTTCACCTTACTCACCACACCACTTACATTAGCAGGCGTAGCTTTACAAGGCAACAAGGTGAAACCATAGCTATACGGCTTAGCAGGTATCTGGTAAATATCCAGCGGTGCAGCCACGTCCGACCAACTGTCGTTGCCGCCCACGCCCATCTGTATCAAATCGATGTTAAGGGTTATGTAACCAGCGTCTTTTAACTTGTTGGTATGCTTGGCTCCTACAATGTTAGCTTCGGTGTACGGCCAGGCGCTCATGCTCAGCAGGCTATCGGCTACTACCAACAAACCGTTTTGCTGCTTATCGCCTAAAAACATCCAGCGTACATCGGTGCGGTTACCGTTTTCCTGCGGTACGGCGTAAGGCTCCATAAAATCGGTAATCGATTGGCCGTAAATCCCAGCCTCGAAACCGCTTCTACGGTCAATATAATTTTCTAACGGACCACGGCCGTAGTAACTAATATTATCGTAACTGCGTTTAATGCCGCCCTGCATACCCACCTTAGGCAGGTTTGGCAGGCCGCTTACTTTTGGTGCAAACTGGTAATCAACCTTAACCACACCTGTTGCGTTAACAGTATAGATCACGGTCACTGCAGCGCTATCGCCCACAACCGTATAGTTGCTGGTTACCGCCACCAATCCATTAGCCAGTTTATTGGCCTTCACATCTTTTAGTTTAGGAACTGATGTATACCACGGTTTGAGCTTTTTATTCGATTTCCAGCCACGAAGATCATTATCAGTAACCGGCCGGGTAAAGTGAGGCAGGAACGGAGCCGATATTTGCTCCTGATTATTGAATATGTATGAGCTTAAAGCGCCATTTTGCTTGTTGATGCTTACCTTAAAGCCTTTACCGCTCAGCGTGTAGGCATCGGTACCATCGTTTAACGTAAGAGCACCGTTAGCAGTTGCTGCTTTGGTTGGTACCAAACCTGTCAATGCAAATTGATCTGATGCTATCTCGTAACCCTTAGCTGCCCAAAGTTCATCTTTACTTAAGCCGAAATGAATATCGGCCAGATACTCATGTCCTGTTTTTAAAGATGGCAGGTATGATTTAATGCTAATGGTGGTATCTTTTCCGGCTGCAAGATTCATGGACGGCAGTACTTTACTCACCACTACTTTACCGTCTTCACGTATTTGTAACAAAATACTGAAACCGGCTAAAGATTGTACAGCACTACGATTAGTGATTTTTACTAAGCCCTTGGCAGCATCTACTAACTCACTCACCACCGGTTGGAACACGTGCTTGCTCTCAAACATAGCCGCCTTAGGGCGACCATCCGAAGCTACTGTTCCTTTAATGGTAAAATTGTCAAAATACTTTTCGCCGTAATCGCCGCCGTAAGCAAAGAATTCGGTTCCGTCATCATCTTTTTTTAGCAAGCCTTGATCTTTATATTCCCAAATAGCACCGCCAATTACGCGCGGTAATGAGCGCCATTGGTCCCAAAGGTTTTTCAAGTTACCGTTTGAATTACCCATGGCGTGTGAGTATTCCACAAAGAAGATCGGGCGGTTATCACCGTTCTTTTGGTTAACCAGCAAAGGCGCTGTATATAAGGCCGGGTACATGCGGCTTACTATATCTACATACGGCTCATCAATAGGATTTTGCAAACGGTGCGAGTGATCGTTTGGTTTGAGGTAACGCGCATCGGTTACATCAATATAGCCTTCGGCTTGCGGGGTACCTTGTGCAGGTTCGTAATGTACGGGGCGGGTAATATCAAAATCATGAATCCAGGCGGCCATGGCAGCATGGTTTGGTCCGCGACCGGCCTCATTGCCTAAGCTCCATATTACAATGCTCGGGTGGTTTTTATCGCGCATTACCATGCGGGTAGCACGGTCGAGGTAGCCGCTGGTCCAGGCAGGGTCGTTACTTAGTTTAGAGCCTAAACCATGGGTTTCAAGGTTGGCCTCGTCAATCACCAAAATACCGTACTGGTCGCACAAATCATACAGATACGGGTCCATAGGATAATGGCTGGTACGGATACAATTGAAATTGAAACGCTTGATGGTGCGCACATCGTCCAAAATATCCTCGCGCGAAAGCGCCTTGCCTTTCACCGCATGATGGTCGGGGCGGTTGATGCCGTACAGATAAGTCACCTTGCCGTTAATGAGCAGCTTGCTGTTATCTTTTGCAAACTCCACGCTACGGAAACCTACGCGGCAGCTTTTCACTTCTAATACCTTACCTGTACTGTCCTCTAACGACAGCGTAAGCGTATATAAGTTCGGTTGTTCGTCGCTCCATTTGGCCGGGTCGCTCACTTTTGCTTCCATCAGGCCAAACTTTACGTTATCTAAACGCGGGTAAATCTCGTTAATAATATCGTTAACGCTACGTTGTAATGGCTTCTCAAAAACTGCTTTGCTGTTCTTATCAAATAATTGCGCTTTAAGCTGATAACCATTGATAGCTTTACCAGTGAGGTTTTCTATACGTGGGCGAATACTTAACAATGCGTCCTTATACTGCTTATCCAGCTTGGTTTGATAAAAGAAATCGGCAATGCGCAATTTAGGTTCGGCCAGTAGCATTACCTCGCGGTGGATGCCGCTTAAACGCCATTGATCCTGATCTTCGAGGAAAGAACCATCGCTCCAGCGGATGTTTTGTACCGACACAATGTTTTCACCTGCCTGTAAATAAGGCGTTATGTTAAATTCCGATGACAGGAAGCTATCCTCGCCATAACCCAAAAACTTGCCGTTTAACCACACCTTAAAGCCCGAACTTACGCCGCCAAAGTGCAGGGTAACATTCATATCTTTCCAATTGGCAGGCAGGGTAAATGTGCGCTGGTAACTACCTACGCCGTTCATATCATGCGGTACATAAGGCGGGTTAACCGGGCGGAACGGGTATACCGCGCTTTTATAAATAGGCTTACCATAACCCAGCATTTCCACGCTTGAAGGCACGCTTATTTTCTTCCAGCCGCTAACACGGCTTTTGTAAAAATCCTTAGGTGCATCGGCAGGTTTTTCAGCAAACGAAAAATCCCACTGACCATTGAGCAACAACATACGGCCCGATTTATCGCGCTCGCCTTTTAAAGCTTCGTTTATTGTGGCAAACGAATAAGCCGTAGCGCGCGAGGCATCGCGGTTAATGCCGCTTACCAACGGGTCTTCCCAGGGTTCGGTACTAAAAATAGCTGGTGCGTTGGGTACTGCAGCCGGTGTTTTATCAACCAGCTGTGCAAATAAACTGCCGGGCAATAAAACAGAAAATATGGTATAGATGATTTGTTTCTTCATCAATTAATGTCCGTTAAAATATAAGTATAAGCCAATCATTACTACGGTTAACAGCACCCAAGCCATTTTAACTTTGGATGATGTTTTCGGCGTGTTTTGTTCTTCGTCTTCGTCGGCTATGTACACTTTAGGATTACGATCAACCAGCGATACAACAATGGCAACCACCATTAGGAAAGCAAACGTGTAGAATGATAACAGCAAGTAATGCGGCCAAAAAGTATAAACATCTTTAGGGAAAACCCATAGATATAAAACGCCAACAGTAAGGCTGAATGCAGACCCGGCAGAAAGGATGGTATTGACCGCTGTACGGGTAGTACGCTTCCAGAAAACAGTAAGCAAAAACACAACTGATAAAGGCGGCGCAATAAAGCCCAGTATCGACTGGAATACGTCGAAGAATTTTAATCCTTTAATGCTATCCAAAGCAATGGCTACCCCTACCGACAGGATACAACCCACGATGATTGACATGCGGCCAACGCTGATGAGTTGCTTGTTGGTAGCGTTTTTGTTGATACGCTCGGCATAAATATCCATTGTGAACACCGTACTTAACGAGTTAAGCGACGAGCCTATGGTACCCACCAAAACGGCTATTAATACCACGATAACTAAACCGTTCAATCCTGCAGGGAACAAGTTGGTCACCATGGTCATGTAGGCCAGATTTTCGTCTTTTAAATCAGGGAAAATAACGCGGCAAAGTATACCGGTGAATATGAACAGCGGCAGCGAAAGAATTTTTAACCAGCCAATGAAATTAACACCAAGTTGCCCTTGCTCAAGATTACGGGCACCCAATACCGATTGCACCATAGATTGATCGGTACAAAAGAAGGCTACGGCAGCGACCGGATAACCCAGTAATATGGCATGCCATGGATAAGCGGCATCAGTTGTTGGATGTAGTAAATTCCAGAAGCCTGACGGTGTTTGGCTAATTACGTTAGATAAGCCCCCTGCGCGTTGCAAACCCAAAACAGTAAGTAAAATAGATACGCCTATAAGCAATAACATCTGGAAAACATTCACCTTAGCAATAGCCGTTAAACCACCCATATAGGTAAACAAACCGGCAAAGGCCACCAACACAATAACCGACTCCCACATAGGGATGCCCAATATTTGCCTTACTAAAGTTCCGCCTGCATAAAGGCCAAGCGACAACCACGAGATTTGAATTTTAATGAGCGCATACCAGGCCAAAATGGTACGGGTAGAATCGCCGTAGCGGTTACCCATAAACTCGGGCATGGTGTTTACTTTGGCAGCCAGGTAACGCGGTGCAAACACCAATGCCAGCAGCATTAAAAACACAAAGGCGTACCAATCAAAGTTTACGGCCACAATGCCCGTACTGAAGCCAACACCAGCAAAAGCCACCAGCATAGAGGGCCCAACGTTGGTACCCCACATGTTAAAGCCGATGCTTGACCAGCCCAATGATTTATCGCCAAGGAACAAGGTTCCTTCTTCATCGCCGCGCTTGCGGTTTTTAAAACTGGCCTGTATACCCAAAAACATCAGTACCCCCAAATAGGCGGCAACAATGGCATAATCGAGTAAGGTTAAATGTTGTACAATGTTTCCCATGCCGTAAGGTTAGGCTTTTAAAATATCGGGTGAAATGTTAAACTCGGCCAGTATATCGTTAATTTTTACCGGCATCCCGGTTTTAAGCGTGCGGTCCATTGCTTGTAATAATGCTACTGTTCCAACACCTTCTTTTACGTCGGGGTATGCAGTTTTGCCGTTTTCAAGGCAGTCGGCTACGTACTCTAAGTAATTCTGATATTCGCCTGCGTGATGGCTTTGCCCTTCGAAACGGAAATAGTATTTTAAGGTTGAATCGCCCCAAACCACAATTTTTTCTTCACCGGTTTTATCGGTAACAGCGTAGCGCAACTCATGGTAATCGGCTTGTGAAGCGCCACCGGTTCCGCGTAAAATAGTGCTCATACCGCTATCGCGCTGCGCAGGTTGGGTAGGACCTGTATAACAACCACTTACCCGGGCAATACGACCGTCGGTAGCCTTAAAGATGAAGTGCATGGTGTCCTCGTTTTTCAATCCGGCTTTTTGACCGTTAGCGCTGATCATCCCATAACCCATAACTTCTTCTACATTAGGTAAATACCAGCGTATAAAATCAACCGGGTGACTTAAACCACCATACAGCCATTTAAATGCTTGCTCCAAAGCCCATGGTTTCTCTAAAAACCAGCGATGATCAGCATGGTATTGAGCTTCAATGGTAATTAAATCACCAATTAAACCTTCTTCAAAATCTTTACGCTGACGTTTGGCCGGCTCAAAAAAGCGTGAGCTCTGGCCAATAAACACCTTTTTACCGGTTGATTCTGAAAGCTGGATAAGCTCTACAGCATCACTCAGATCATCAATAAAAGGTTTAGTGCAAATAACATGCTTACCCGCCGAAAGTGCCTGCTTTACGTGCGTAGCATGCAGGTGATCGGGGGTGTAAATGGCAATCAGGTCAATTTCGGGATTGTTTAGCATTTCATCATACTCGGTGGTATAGCTATGAAAGTTGAACTCCTCGGCACGCTTTTTACACATATCGAGGTTGCGGTCGCATACCATGGTAAGTTCGCATTTTGAACTGTGCAACGCCGCCGACATGGTGCTGCGGCCTTCGCCCAAACCTAAAATTCCTATTTTCAGCATAATTATATATTCGTATTTCTTTATAAAACTTCAAATTCTTTACCTAAAACCTCATTTTCCTGTGGGTTGAAAGAACACCCAAACCTCGCCCGGTTTGGTGCCTTTTACACCCTCCTGGTACTGGCTCATGATCTTGTTCCAGTCGTTAACCCTTGGGTTGTTTTCGGTGGTTTTGGGGTTTAGCTTGTCAAGGTCTTCGCCTTTTGGTATGCTGATGATGAGCATAAGCTGGCGCCCATTCTTTAATATTACCAATTGCTGGAAGCTGGCGTTACAGAACCCTTTGCTTACCTCGGGCCACTTAGTAAATTGGGTGGCGTGGTAATTCAAATACTCTTGTTGTTTTTTCGTATCGGCAACCAGGTTTGTGCTCAATATCACGTTGTCCCACTCGGCAACAGTTTTGCCATCAGGACAATTATTTTTGCGGTTAAAGGTGTAAAACCTATCGGTATATAATTTCACCTCCGCTTTAGGAAACATTTCCTTCAACTTTTTTACCTGGCTTTCGGCGTTAGGTATGTATCCAAAAATCACCGTGCGGTTGGTCCACTGGTAAACGGCAGATTTTGGGATACCGTTACGGATGCACAGGTCTTTCACCTGTTCTAAATCTACAGCTTTATCATCGGCATTTACTATTTCAATCACCTGCGGATTATCGGCAAAAGCATCATAACCTACATAATTGATTGGCGATGTGGCTGTAGTTGATACGTTTTTGAACAGGTGCTTATAGTCATTCTGCAAACCAGCATTTTGCTTAATGCTGTTGCTTACCTGCGGGCCATTATTTTCCCACTTATTATCAGGTCCGTTTGCATTTTGCAGAAATTTATCAGCCGGAGTCCAGTTGTTTTTTACGGTGAAGCCTGATGAACCTTCATCGCAATACAGGTAAAACCAGTGGTGAACATCGTGTGCGTACGGTACTTTGTAAACACTGTCTATATAGTTTTCTGAGATAACCGAACCAGGTTGCGCCGAAAGCGTATAAATGCCCGATACATCGTACAAGTGTTTACCGTACCGCGATATTTTGTTAGCGGTTATTTTGTTGCCGCTCATGGCGTTGTTGAGCTTGGTCCAGCCCCAGCCCATGCTGATGCCGCTGTATGATACTTCGCTGATGTCGTTATGCTCAATGCTGATGTTTTTTACATAGCCGGTGCCAATGCCTACACAGCCCCAATCCTCGTTGGTAACATCGGTAATGAGGTTGTTAATAATGCGCTCGTTGGTGCAAACCTCACGCTTATCATCAGGGTTGTAAGGCAGGTGTACTTCAAAGGCCTCGTCAGAAAAAGTGCCCACTTGTATTCCTGTTCCACCTATATCTTTAAAAAGATTGCCTTTAATCTCATTATCGTGCGTTCCGCGCTGGTAATTAACTCCGGTTGATGCCATGTGCTCAAAACGGCAGCCCTCAAAACCGGTATGATGTGCATAAGCCACTTCCACCGCGGCAGCAGGGCGACCAACCCATGCCTGGTTTTCTAATCCTTTTTTCTCTGGAGTACCTGCAACCTTCAACTTGTAAGCATCGGTCATGTACATACCGGCCTGGTGCGGCACATGCCCTTGCTGCGATGGGCGTAACCAGGTAGCATGCTCAAAGGCTATACCTTTTACGTACACATAGCTCACGGGGCGGTCGGCGGTGCCGGTCATTTTTAGCAGCGTTTGCTGTGCGGGGGCAACCACCTTTGCGCTGGTTATGGTTTCGCCAGTGCGCGGCCAGTAGTATATTTTATTAGTTTTAGCATCGGCATACCACTCGCCCGGCTGGTTTAAGAACTCCAGGGCGTTGGTCAAATAAAAGGCCGAATTGCCATTCATCTTCTTATCCTTATCTATTACCGCCTGTGGCCAGGGGTGCTCAAACTGTATGCGGCTCTCGGGCTGTTGAAAGGTGACTTTGGCTTTATCACCTACTACAGTCAAAGTTTTAATACGCAAATTTGCTATGGCCCACATTTGGTGAATAAGCATTTCCATTTGGCCTATGGCACCTGTTTTAATTTTGGGTGCCGGTATCCACATTTCCTGCTTTACCTTATCAACCGACAAAATGCGGCTCATCAAATTATCGTTATCCACCTCGCGGGCACGAACGGCTTTCTTTCCGTTCACCCATAACTGGCGGAACAACAATGCCTGCCCATCCAACGATGGTACATCGGCCATCCAAACTTTACCTTGTGCAGAGGCAGGCAAACCGGCTACTTTGGCAACAGCTTTACGCCAGCCTTTAATATTAATACCACCGCTTAAAACAGGTTGCCCGTTAGCTGCAGCCTCAATCCAGGTTGGAGATGTAGCCGTTCCTGAATCTTCCGGACGAATAAATACCGGCTCGTTCAGCCTGTACTCACCACCGGCCATTATGATACGAATACCGTTTTTAACGCTCTCATCATTCAATCTGCGTAATTCGCGTGCTTGTCTTAGGGCAGCGTTCAGCGTAGCTTTGGGGCTACCCTTGGTACCATCATTGGCATCATTTCCTTTAGGCGACACATAAATATCAGCAGCACGCACGCCTGCCGATAGTGTTATTGTTAATAACAAAAGGAGTGTTTTACGTAGAGCTTTATTCATGTGTGTTTTTAATATATAGTTTATTCCCAACTCTGTCATTTCGAGGTACGAGAAACTCTTTGAAAGCGATTAGCTTGTTGGTTTGAGATGACAAGAGTTGCTTATAGTAATTTATCTATCCTTGAAAAATCGACTTTACATATGCCGTATTTGCCGTAAAGTTCCACTTTACGTTGCGCGGGTCTTTAACATCGCGTGAGCGTTCAATTACCAGCCACCCTTCCCACTTCATTTTATCTAGGGTTTTCTTCACCTTCTTCAAATCAACTTTCGGATCGTTTTGTAACCAAAAACCGTCGGTATTGGTACAATGGATCTGGCAAATGCGGTTCTTACCTAAAATCTGCAACTCCTCGTTTACATCGCGGCCATTAGTCCAGGCGTTTGAGAAATTGAAATAGCTTTTAATTGCTTTTGAGCCTACCTCGTCCAGCAGTTTGGCCTCGTCGGTAGCATTTAATGATGATTCAATACCAATTACCACACCTGCTTCCTCAGCTTTAGGAGCAATCATTTTCAGGCGCTCAATTACTGCAGGGCGTAGTTCGGGGTTCTTGGTCAGGTCGGCATTTACACCGAACGGCAAAAATGCCACCTTTACGTTCATAGCCCTCATGGTATCAATACAATCCTGCACCATGCGGTCTACCCCATCACGTGTGGCAAACGACTGGGCAAAAAATCCAGTCATTGCCATTGAGCATATCTCCAAGTTCAGCTCTTTGGCTTTATTCAAAAATTGTTGCCTTGTTTCAGGTTGAGCTAACTGGTTTTCAAAAGTCGGCCGGTTGCCTAATCCGCCCATGTCTACTTCTACCCCATCGGCGCCTATGTCTTTGGCTAACTGAAATGCACCCAATTTCTGACGCTTCAATATCATCAAATCAACTACTGCCACTTTATAACGACCGCCTTTAGCCGCACCTCCCAATAACGATGCACAACCGCTTTGCGACAGGGCCAATCCAGCGCCAAGCATTGATGTGTGGGCAATAAAGCCGCGACGTGTAGTTTTCATAGATTTCATGTTCTTTTATTCTTTTATTTGGGCGTTGCCTTCGCCCGGGCTATCCGCTGCAAGTCCTCGTTTCGCTATGGCTACACTCCGGGCTTTTCACTGCTATCCCTAACGCAAACTGCTATCAAACTTACTTCTTCGCCGCTGCAAAAATCTTTTCCAACTCCGCAAAACCGTGTATCGCTTTGGCCGGCAATTTCTTGCCTTTTTCACCAAATACATACATAGCAGGGTATTTTTCAATCGTTACCTTGCTTTCGTCAACCTTACCATCGGCACCTTTAACGGCAGCTATATTTAAATTAAATTGTTTAGCCACAAAATCATACATAGCCAGGCGTTTTGATTTGCCGTAGTCATGCCCCTCTTTAGGGAAATGAGCATTGGCAACCATTTCGGGCTTACCATAATAGCTGTATATTTTTTGAAGGTAAGGCAAATCGGTATCGGGCACATTGGCCGACCAGTCTCCACCATCCGAAATTACCAGTTGCGGGCGAGGTGCAGCCATAGCCGCCAACTCATCATTATTAGTACCGCCGCCGCACAAATGCACCGGCATACCGCTTTCGCATGGGCATCCGCCCGAAAAATAGCTCGACAACATTACCACCGGCACGCTTAGCTTAATGCGGTCATCAAGCGCGGTAATCAACATAGTTTGGCTGCCGCCACCCGATGCACCGGTAATAGCCACCCTGCTGGTATCAGCTTCTTTAAGCGACAAGAGGTAATCGAGTATACGCATACTGTTAAGCGCCTGTATAGTCATGGCTAAACTACGGCGATGGTCTTTGCCATCAAATTGCAGTAATGATTCGCCCCAGGCAAAAAGATCATAACTGATAGCCATAGCGCCCATTTTGGCCAGCATAGCGTAACGGTATTGCCCATCGGCACGGTAACGGCCATCTCCAAAATGCCCGTCGGGACAAAGCACTACGGGTATTTTGCCTTTAACTTTCAACGGCTTGTATAACGATCCGCATACATACACGCCGGGTAAAGTTTCAATGGCAATGTTCTCAATAGTATAACCATCCATCACCCGCTTATTGGTAATAATGGGTTTTGATTTAGGCTTAACCGGCATAGGCGATAATTGCAGAGCCTCGTACATGCACGGGCGCAAATCCGCCTTGCGCTTTTCCCAACTGGTTTTATCCGTATAAAACGACGACAGGTAGGCCAGTTTTTCTTTACCCTCCTCCGGCGTTAAGCGCGAATATTCGTAATATTTCAGCTTAAAGTTACCGGGCTTTTCCTCGTTTACCTTCATATCTAGCGGAGCTAGCATGGCAGCCAGTGTTTTGGCAGCAGTCGGCTTGTAACGCCAGTCGGCATATGGTACCCAGCGATCTTTAACCATGTCTTCCGAATACTTAACCTTTACTTTGAATTTGGCTTCAACTTCGGCCAAAACCTGTTTCAGGGGTTTCTTGTATTCGTTATCGGAAGTGTTTTGGGCAAAGGCATCGCAGACCCCTAAAAGGAGCAGGATGATTAACCTTATTTTCTTGTTATTTAACATTTGTTTTTCAAAGAGAGGCACAAAGTATTGTGCCCCTACAAATTCATTTTATAACCGTAGGGACACAATACTTTGTGTCTCTATTTCATATTATAAATCCTTCGATTCAGCCTTAATCTCCGGCAGTTTGTAACCTTTAACTTCAGGCCATTCGCCGTTTTTGATTTCTACCAATTTCAGCTTTTTAGGGTCGGCAACGGCATGTTTAATGCGTAACCGGCGCCAGGTATAAATGAAATGAATCATACCATCTTTGGTTTGAATTACCGATGGGTAAGAATACTGGCTGATTGGCGAATCTTCTAAAATCAAAGCGGCATACCAGGTTTTTCCATCTTTTGACAGCGATACGTTTAACGGCGTACGCGGCCCTTTAGCCAGCTTACCCGGAGGCAACACGTGGTTATAAATCAGCAGTTGCCGGCCATCTTTCAAAGTTACCGCATCAGTACCCGAATTATTATTGGGCAGATTAGTTTTTTCGAGCGGAGTCCACGTCATACCCTGGTCGCTTGACCATGCAGTAAGCAACGCACGGTTGCGGCTGCGAGCCAATAACTGTAAGCGGCCATCTTTATGCTTTAAAATGCTTGGTTGTATACCTTCTAATGTATCAGGCCCTTTGGCTACCTCAATTTGCTTCCAGGTTTTACCCCAGTCGGCTGTTACTTCGAAATGAATTCTCCAGCCGCCTTTACCTTCTACACTAGTTGGGCAAAACAGGTTTTTACCTACTAATACCGGTTTATTCTTGATTGGGCCTAAATAACCCTCGGGTAAAGCTTCTTGCGCTCCCCAAGTAACGCCGTTATCTTTCGAACGTTTTAGATAGCCCTTCCATGTTGACGGGCTTGGGCCTATCTTGTAAAATAGCAACAGTTCGCCGCCCGGAATTTGGTACAAAACAGGGTTCCACGTTGGGTATCGTAAGGTATCATTTTGGATACCGTTGGCTACGTTGATGCCTTCGGTCCACTTACCATTTACATGGCGGCTTACCCAAATACATACATCGGGGTTACGTTCTTTAGTACCGCCAAACCACGCAGCTACTAAACCTTTGGGTGTTTCAACAATGGTTGACGAATGACACTCTTTATAAGGGGCTTTTTCGTAAACAAACTCATCGGTTACAATGCCACTGCGCCAGGGGTTGCTTATGCTTTGCGCATTAGCACTCAACGTTGCAAATAGCAGTAACGCCGGAGCGCATCTTTTTATCAGGGAGGTAAACATCATCATTAATTTATTAGTTAGCCGGTTTGCTTTCAGCGGCAGCTTTGGCAGCAGCCTTCTTAGCTTTCACGGCATCAGTGTAAGCCTTAAACATGTCATGCCAGTTGCGGCCGTGCGTGTTTAAATATTGCTCGTTCTTGGTTTTGTAAATCTCAAAAATGGCCGATATCTGAGTCATGTTCTTATAATCAACAGCTTGTTCACGGGCCTTCTTCAGGTTTGCGGTTAGCACTTTTTCTTCTTCGGGAGTAAGGTTTGGCACTATGGAACGATAACCATTCATGGTAAAGGCCACTTTGCCGATGGTATATTTATCCAGTATGGCTTCAACCTGTGCTTCATCTAAATTTTGGCGAAGGCCGGTCATCAACGTTTCATGTACTAATTTGGGCATGGCCGATATGGCTATTACCTGCCTATCAACCGCGCTTAGCGGGTTGCCCGTAGCCGGGTTAATTCCAGCAGGTACAGTTGCTGCCGGATGCTCATTGTTCCAATCGCGTATGGTTTTCAGGTGCGTAGCAATGATGCCCTTTACCGCTGTTTCTTTTGCAGGGTTGTTTAAATTAAGCGAAGCCACCCATTCGGCTGCGCGTTTATCGGTTTCCTCGTCAAATTTTGCTCTTGCTTCAGCCGTCATACCAGGCTTCGCCTCAGCAGTTTGTTGAGCATAAACATTTACAGTAAACAACGTTGCCGCTGCTATAATTACTGATGTTTTAATGTACTTCTTCATATATCGGTGTGTTTATATTGGTTCTTCTCTTCTTATAAATCCGATTTAAAGCTGTAATTGCCCGAGCCTGCTTCGTAAACCGCGTAGCCTTTATCCATTTTTACAAACTTTAAGCCTTCTGCTTCGGCAGCTTTTTTGCCACCCTCGGTAACCCCACCGGCCGATTTTGCCGGAATGGAAATCAACGCCGTAGCATTAGCCGGTATGCTGATGTTCCAATCAAAGTTGCTTCCTTTTCTCCACTCGCTTTTTACCAAACCGTAAGGAGTTTTGTAAGATGATTTTACAAACTTCAATCCATCAGGCAGGGTTGGTTTCATAATTACCTGCTTAAAGCCGGGCTGGTTAATGCCCGCTTTAATACCAGCCAAATTTTGATAATACCAAACAATCAGGTCGCCAAGCAACATGACGTGGTTTCCCGAGTTCATGCTTGGGTTGGCAGTATCGCCATTCCAAAGTTCCCAAATGGTGGTAGCGCCACGCTCGGCCATATAACCCCAGCTTGGGTAATCTTTATTAGTGGCAATGCGGTAAGCCAAATCCGGACGACCATATTCGGTTAGTCCGCGCATTAACCATTGGGTACCTATTACACCAGTGGCAATGTGATTGTTATCAACGGTTGTCACACGTCTTACTATGTTTTCGAACACGGCTTTACGGTTAGCTACCGGAGTTATATCGAAGTACAGCGGTAGTAAGTTGGCTGTTACTGTACCATTATCATATTGCTGCGTTTGAGCATTATAAAACTTAGCGTTAAACGCATCGGCAATTTTGCCCTGCAAAGCCGAAAATTCTTTAGCATCATCCTGCTTTCCAAACATCTGCGCAAAGCGTTTCATTTGAAAAAGCATACGGTAATAGTATGCCGTAGCAATCAATTGCCCGTTGGTGGTACGGCTACTATCTTTAGCGTGTATCAGTTCAGGTGATTCGGGCGGAACGCACCAATCACCATATTTGTCTTTAGTTACAATGTAGTCCTTCATGTACTTACCTTTCATGTAGGTAAGCCACTTTTTCATAGAGGCATAATGCTTTTCGGCCGGACGAGCATCGCCAAACTGTTTGTACAGCATATCGGCAATTAGTACATAGGTAGCAGGCCAGGTCATGTTATCGCTGTAATAATTCCAGTATGCCGGAGCCACATCCGGGATGGCACCTTCAGCTGTTTGCGATTCTTCAATATCATCCAACCACTTGGTGTAAAGTTTTTGGTTATCAAAAATAAAGCTTTCGCCTAACGATCCGGTTGCCCTGTCGCCTAACCACGGCATACGCTCGTTACGTTGCGGACAATCAACCGGCATGCCTTTATAGTTTCCGGCTACACCCCACCAGGTATTGCGGTAAACGTTATTAATTACCTCGTTAGATGTTTCGAACTCACCAATGGTGGCCAACGCATCATACACCATCTCGCCTGTAAAATCACTTTCTTTAGGCTTGCCAGGATAGCCGGTAATTTCAACATATCTAAAGCCGTGATACACAAATACCGGGTGCCATGTTTCTTCTGCTGCGCCTTTCAGGGTATATACATCGGTAACTTTGGCATCGCGCAGGTTGGCAACATATAAGCTACCGTCTTTTTGCAGCGTTTCGGCAAAGCGCATGGTTACTTTATCGCCACGTTTGCCTTTTACCTTAATTTTTATCCAGCCGGTCATGTTCTGCCCCATATCCATAATCCAGGTACCGGATTTAAGCTGGCTCAGTTTTTTTGGCTGAATGCTTTGCATTACCTTAATGGGTTCGCTCATTTGCGCAACCAGTTTGCCACCGGGTGCGTCAACCAGTTCGGGTTTAAACCACCTGGCAGCGTTATAGCCTACTTTACTCCAACCGGTTAACTCTTTATTGGCGTCGTATTCTTCACCATCATATTCGTTATTGCTGCGTATGGGGCCATCGGCGGTCATTTTCCAGGTTTGATCACTTACCACCAGTTGGTGATGACCATCGGCGTACTCCAAATCCAGTTGCACCAGCATTTTAGGGAAACCAAACTCCTTTATCTTTTTAGGCTTATATTTAGGGCGCATGGTAAAATACCTGCCATTACCTAAAACTGCACCAATGGCGTTTTTGCCCGGCTTTACATCGGCAGTAACATCATAAGTGCTGTATTGTACCGATTTAGTATAATCGGTAGGCATTTGTGCCAACACCTCGTTGCCCACCTTTTTACCGTTAATGTATAATTCGAAATGGCCTGGGCCTGAAATATAGGCAGTAGCTCTTTTTACCTTCGCTGCTGATGAGAACTCCTTGCGGTAGTAGCGTGCCGATAAGCGCGAGAATTTAGACACACTATCCCAGGGCGAACCCTTTTCGTAGCCTATCCATTTGCCTTTCCAATCGGCAGGGGATAATAAACCTATGCTCCATTTGGCCGGTGTGCTCCATTGGCTGTCGCCGTTATTGGTGTACACTTTTACCTTCCAGTAGCAGGCAGTACCACTTTTAAGGGCTTTACCTTTGTAAGCTATCATTACCGACTCGTTAGAAGCCACTTTGCCCGAAGTCCAAAGATTGCCCTGGCCGGCGGCCAACTTTGCAGGCGATGATGCCACTATAACCTCATAAGCCGTTTGCATAATATTGCGGCCGGTACCGGTTAACTGCCAGCTTAACCGCGGTTGTACTACATCAATGCCTTGCGGATTTACCAGCATTTCGCAACGCAAGTTTTGCAGTTGAATATCGGCTGCAAATACATTTGCGCTGATAGACAAACCCAGTAAAACTGCTTTTATATGTTTAAGTAACTTCATGGTTATCTCCCCGAAAAATCAAAGTAAAGGTTCATTTCCTTGGCGCGTTTAGGCTCCTTTTCGTAATCGTAAAAAATGTGCTTCATACCCATTGGCCCGGTATCTTCGGCACCTAAAGTTTTGTTGCCAATGGCACCAATGCCCTGCATAAAAGATATATCGCCCGAAGGAAATTTCACCACGTAGTTATGCCATTGATCATCGTGTGGTTTGGGTGTAAACAGGCGGAAGAACGTATCTTCATCATCGGTAAGCACGGTAAATGGCTGACTACTAGTAATAAATTTACACCAGTACATATTAGCATGGTAGCCCTTAAACTCAGGGTAATTCCAGCTTTGCCCGGTTTCGGTGTCGTTGTAGTCCTTTTTCCAAACACCCAGCTTAGTGCCTTTCATACGGTTCTTCCACACACGGTAAGGGCCGCTGCCCATGTATTCCACCGATTTCATTTCCTTTTCGGGGAACGAGAAGTTTAGACCTACAAAATTGGTAAAGTAATCACCCGGAAAATAGCGCACCTGCATTTTAACCCAACCGGTTGGGTATATAGTCCACTGCAAAGTGTTATAAGCAGCTTTGCGGTCAAACGTTGATTCAATTACCACGTTTTTACCTTCCAGCTTTTGCGTAAAATTTTTAAAGTTGTTAGCACCCTCTTGTAATACGGGACCGTTGTTGAACGGAATTATACCTTTAGTGTTTTCCACTTTTTCAAGCATACCGCTGGTTTTACTAAACCATAGTTTAATGCCGTTGGCGCTAACCTGATACAACGAATCTACCCCGGTTACATTAATGGTTTGCTTGCCATCTTTAACTACAATTTTGCGGGCAACCTTCTCCGGCTTAGTAATAGGCCAGCTCCAGGTAAATAGCTCACGCTTATAGTTATCAGTTACGGTGATGTACAAAAAGTCGTAGCTTTTAAAGTCAGACGGCATATTAACTTTGAGGTCGCCTTTTTCCCAAGGTTTAATGTTGGGCGATGTAATGGCGATGTTTAGCTCGGCCGGCTTGGCTTTGCCATAAGTATCACTCACCCTCACCAACTTACCGGTGAATGTACATTGGTTAAGATTGGTTACGTTGTAGCGGTTCTCTAAATGAAACACGCCATCAAATCCCGAAGCTATTTCTCTACGCTCAAAAAATACGGGCGACCACACTTCTTTCACCGTAAAAAAGCTTCCCTCTTTTTCGTGGAATGGGCCAACTATGCCGTCAGGTCCTTTGTCGCCCTCAGTATCAATTCTGCCCTTCTGATCGGTGCGCAATACACCCTGGTCGGCAAAATCCCAAAGAAATCCACCGGCCGATAGCGGGTTAGCGAGCATCATTTTCCAGTAATCGTCGATACCGGCACCGTGACCGCCATCGTACATGCCGTGCAAAAATTCGGTTGGCATTACAATGCTGTGCCCATTATCATATGTGCCTATGCCGTAGTTATAATCCCGGTAGTGTTGCGTATCGAAGCCGCCAAAATCTTCCCAGGCATGCAGTACAGAGCGTTTTTGCACATCCATTTTACGGAATAATGGATCAAGTTCAACGTTATGCCCGCCCTCGTTTCCGTTCACCCATAAAACAATGGATGGATGGTTTTCATCATGCTCCATCATTTCCTTCAAGAGCTTGGTACCGGTTTGGGTGTCGTAATGTCCGTGCCAGCCGGCCAGTTCATCCAGTACAAAAAGGCCTAATGAATCGCACACGTCCAGGAAATGATCATCGGGTGGGTAGTGCGACATGCGCACGGCATTCATATTTAAATCTTTAATCAAGTTGGCATCTTCAATACTGCGCAATTTGTTTAAAGCTCTGCCGGTTGTAGGCCAAAACGAATGACGGTTAACGCCTTTAAATTTCACTTTAAAACCGTTCACGTATACGCCATCACGCTGCTTAACTTCTACCGTACGGAAGCCAAAGCGTTTGGTAACCGTGTGTAGCACTTTTCCGTTTTGAGTCAGGGTAAATACCGCATTATACAAATCAGGTGTTTCGGGCGACCATTGCTTAGGGTTGGCTATGTTAGCTTGCAGGTGCATAACCGAATCTGCTGCAACCGCAGCATTCACCTGGGCACCTACTTTTTGACCGTTTAATGTAGTTATTTGTACCGATGCAGTGCTGTTTACCGGTGCACTTTTCAAATAAACATCAGCCTTAAAGCTGCCATTTGCTTGTGCATCTAATGTAACACGACTGATGTGCTGAACCGGCAAAGCCTGCAGATAAACCGGGCGGAAAATGCCGCCAAATATCCAGAAATCGCCTTTGCGCTCAGCCTCATTAACCGATTGATTGGCCGAGTGTTTGGCAACGGTTGCCTCTAAGAGGTTGGTGCCATCAAATTTTAGTAGTGAGGTAATATCATATTTAAAGGCATAATACGAGCCCTGATGCATTGGTCCGGCAGGTTTGCCGTTTATTTTCACCTCCGTATCGGTCATGGCGCCCTCAAACACTATTTGAACGGTTTTGCCTTCGAATGATGCAGGAACCTTAAATTTATACTTGTACTGTCCTACTTCTTTACCTCTTGCGGTGTCTTTAGCCCAGCCATAGTTGTACTTGCCAAAGCCCTGCAATTCCCAATTTGATGGTACCGGTATGGTAGTCCATTTGCCGGAGTTACGCCCTGCGGAGCAGTGAAATTGCCAGTTAACCGTTTTGTCGCTGCCGGTGCCCGAGAGGTACATTTTTTGTGTTTGCTGGGCAAAAGATGTTAAGCCCGCTAAGGTTAGCAGACCAATAAGAGCAATGTAACGGCAAAAAGACTTCATTAAAAACAATATCAATTAACGGATTTATATTTTAGCGGGTTATCGGTACGAAAAGGCATAGCCGGTAAGCCGTCTTTATTGTAAAAATTGGGTTGAGCTGCTTCATCCCATGCAAAGCGCACGGCTACAGGCTTTTTCACGTCGGGCGATGAAACAACCAGAACATTGTCTTTGATCATGACGTTCGCTGGAACGAACTTTTTATCGGCACCTGCAATTACAAAATGAGTTAATGGTTTACCATTATTACTGATTAACCCTTTACCCACATGATCAAATTTAAGGATGACCTGATCGCGGTCTACACTCATACCAGCATAAACCGGCCCCGAATATTCATTTTTTAAGCCATAAGATTTAGCTAATGCAACTAAAGCCAAACGACGACCGATCTCCCACTTAAACGGTGGGTGAATGTTCTTCACGTTATCGTTCAAATCGGTAGTTACAATCATGCCCGTGCGGGGTATTTGTAATACCTGTACTTGCGCTTCACGGAATTCAGGCAGTGTTTCGTTGGTAAACTTTTTATCTACAGAATTTGTATAAGGCGCCAGTTGAACATAATAGAACGGAAGTTTATTGTTACCCCAAAGATTACGCCAGCTGTTGATGAGTACCTGCATTTTGTAAATGTAGCTCATAGTTTCGCCCACGTTACTTTCGCCCTGGTACCATAAAAAACCTTTAATGGCATACGGAGCCAAAGTTTCAATCATAGGATGATAAAACTTACCCGGATCGCCATCAACTTTAATAGTTTTAAAATAGGGCTCGGAGTTAAATGCCGTTTCGTTTATCCATGGCTCTATACGGCTGCCGCTAACGGCTGATGATATGATACCCACAGGCACTTTCAACTCGGCATGAATCTTTTTAGCAAAAAAGTAGCCCGCTGCCGAAAACGCGCGTAAAGCCGAATCCTGCGCTATGCTCCAGCCGCTATGAGTTGAATCGGGCTTTACCTGGCGTTTTCTATCAACTAAAAAAATACGGATAGCAGGGTTGTGCGCACGCTCCAGCTCATCAATAGGAGAATTAGCAGTGCTGGTATCAGGACGGGCAACTTTGCTGTTCTTGCGCATCTCGTATTGCATATTACTTTGCCCCGAGCATAACCAAACTTCACCTACCAAAATATCGCTTAGAACAATTTTATTGGTACCTGAAATCATTAGGTCCCTACCCTTTGCTGATGCTTCCATTGGTTTTAGAAACACTCGCCATTTACCGCCCGTATCTGCAGTTGCAGTTTTGGTTTGGCCGGCAAAGCGTACGGTAACCTTTTCGCCTTTGGCCGCAGTTCCCCAAACAGGTACCGGCTGATTGCGCTGCAACACCATGCCGTTACCCAATATTTTAGGGAGCACAACTGTAGCATGGCTATTAGCGGCTATTAGGCAGCCGGTTAGCATTACGCCAAAAGCTTTGTAAAATCCTCTGAACATTAGTTACCTTTTGTAATAAATGATTTGATGTAAAACGAAGCCTGTTTAACCGGGTCACCTGCCTTAGGCAAGTCGAAATTCTGATCGGTAGGCGTATCAGCATCAGGGAAACGGCGTACGTCGCCGGTGCGGAACACAATACGGCTTACGCTGGTTAACGGTGCAAACATTAACGATAACGACAGTTCTTTACCGTTTACATTCATGGTGTAAAAGCGGTTCTTTACGTTTAATTTAAGTTTGATGCGGTATTCTTTACCTGCCTCATACTTCATGAAGTTTTTATACCGGTAGCCTGACTTCCCTTTAAAGGTACCTGTTGAATCAAATGCCAAACGGATTCCGGCCTGGCCTTTGGCATCCTGAAACTCGATGTCGAGCTGGCCATTGCTGTTTTGAGCGGGTACAACCACAAATTCGGTTTCTAAAACCTCTGATTCAGGCACTATGCGTTCTGCTTTGGCATAATCATAACGGTCCCAATCTTTCAATGCAAGGCTTTTAGTACCATCAGGCGCTTTATCAATAGATACAGGAGTCCATAAGCCACTGTTGTAATTCCATTTGTCGAGTTCTTTACCGGCAGGTAGCTGAGCAAAATTATCGTTAGCATGAGCGGTTGCAACTTCGGTCAACGGCACAGGTACCGATGACACCCAAATGTCTTCCTTGTTCATACTGTAAGTAAGCCACATTTTACCATCGGGCGGCGTACCGTTACCTTCTATAATGCCACGTATGTATTGCGGCCCGTATGATTTGTAATTGCCACCGTAGCGCATGGTCGAAATTTCGCCATTAACCAATAGCAGGTTTGTATAATCCAAGCCATCCTTACTTACCGATACAGCCAGCGGCCAACGGTACTCTGACGGATTATACACCGTGGCATATTTGCCATCGCTGGTTTTTTGTCCCCATATTTTGGCAGCCGCGTTTACAAAACGTGGTGCACGGGTAGCATTAGGCCAGGTTTTACCGCCGTCTTTACTTATAGCGGTTAAAGCATTTTTCCATAAGCCTACCACACGACCATCAGGTAAGTGATAGTAATTAAAAGCTTTATATTCTTTATGCAGGGGAATGATTGGGTCTTTACGATCGGTTTCTTCTACCCATTGCATCATCATAAGCGGGTTGGCCATCAGCTCATCACAAGCCTGCACAAACGCTTTATTTTTACTCTTTTTATAGAAAGGGTACGAGGTATTGCTCTCGTTCCATTTTGGGTTGTAGTGAATGAAATAGATAGGGCCATACTTACCATCAGGCAGTGCTTCGCGCACTACGCGGCCAATGCCCAGGCCGTCGTTCGGGTCGTCTTTTGCATCAAGGCAAATACCATAAAAGCCTAATACCAGCAGGTGATTTGATTTTGAGGTATAAAAGCCCATACGCTGGTGCATCACAGCCATTAAATTTTTGGCTACTCCATCATGACCGGGCTTAGTTGTACCATCAGGTATTTTATACTGAGGAAATACCACCGTTGGCTTGCTCCAGGTATTACCATCTTTAGATGTTACAACCAAAGTTTGACCGGGAGGAACACTTTCACCTACCTTATCACTTAGGTATTCAACATAAAAAGTTTTATTCCAATAAGCCAGCATAGGCGCATGGTTATATGTAAAGCCAAAACCATCGGCCTGATCGGGGTGCTCGCGGTTAGCACGAAAAACCTGCTGACTATGCACGCCTATAACCGGCACTAACTGCCCGTGGTGGTAATCAACGTTAGATAAGGTTTTACCGCTGTAGTGCACTGTATCCTGTGCGTTTACAGTTGTTATGCCTATAGCCGCTATAACGGTTAAAATACTTTTACTATTCAATAACTTCATAAAAACACAAAAGGGCCTGCATTACTGCACGCCTGTTTCTTTCTTTAAATTATTTAACGTTTTAGTGGTTACCTTTAATATGGTACCGTGTTTATGACCTTCGGGCACCGTTACCTTGTTCGAAAAATCGGTAAAGGTTTTAAAATCGGTGGTTTGCATGGCCCCGTATCTCTTTAGGCGGTACGAGTCATAATAAATAAGCCAGTCGTTGCCCACTTTGGTAGCATTGGGTCCTTCAGAGAAAAGCTCCGTAAACCTGCTACTGTAGTTACTGTACGGACCTAGTGGATCTTTTGCAGTAGCTACTAAAATGTTACGGTTAGGGCGGGTATTATCTTTCATTACCAGCACATAATCTTGAGTTCCGCGTTTCAAAATCTGCGCATCTATAACGCTGAAACCAGGGTCGAGGAATAATTTCGCCGTGCTAAATGCTTTAAAATCAGTTGTAGTGGTGTAATATAATCTGTGATTATTGTTGGCATCCTCCTGTCCGTTAGGAAAACGGCCAGGAATGCAAGATGCCCAAACAATGATGTATTGTTTCTTTACATCATCATAAAAAATCTCTGGTGCCCATACATTAACGGTAGTTGGCTCGGTAGCCATAATGTTAATGTGCTGCTGAGGCGACCAGTGTATTAAATCTTTTGATGATGCATAGCCAAAACCTAAATCACCTTTCCAGCCGGTAGTCCACACCAGGTGAAAAGTTCCGTCCGGCCCCTGCACCATTGACGGGTCGCGCATTATTTTAGCATCGCCGGCTTCAGGCTTTAGGAATATGTGCTTAAAATCGTTCCAGTGGTAACCATCATTACTATACAGCAGTCGCAACCCTTCATTAGCGGGTTCGTGAAATGAGGTAAATAGGTAAACGTCTTTTTTAGCGGCACATGAGGTGATTAAAAGCACACTGTATATCAGTATAACAAGCTTTGTCATCCGGAACGACAGAGAGAAAACCCTAAGAGCCGGGCAGCTGATCGCTTTGATAAGATCACTCGTTCCTCGGAATGACAGGGTGTTTATATTTTCTTCTATCATGAACATTTCCTTCTTAAATAGCATCCAGAATCAACACCCAATCGTTACCATTTTTAGGTTCACCCGGTGGATTAAAGGCCAGTGTTTTGGCTTTGGCCTGAGTGGTGCCTGCGGTGGTTGCTCCTGTACGCGGGTTAAACCACGATGATTTAATTTTAGTACCCGGCAAACTGCTGGTATTAACCGAGAAATTTTTGCCATTGTAAGTATAAATGAAGGCGTAGTTTTTACCACGGGTAGCGAGCAAATAATTATAACGGGTACCTTGCTTACCTGCAATAAGCGATTGATCGGGCACGCGCTCGAAGTAAGGGCGTGATAACATGAGGTTTTTGATGTACACCATCTGTTTAGCACCGGGATCATTGATAGATTTGTACCAATAATCTTTAGAACCGTAGGCAGCTTTCTTATCAGTTGGTTTATGCATTTGCATTACGTCGTTATTACCGTAAGTGTAACCACAACCACCTGCAAAAACCGACCAATAACCATAACGGCGTACATCGGCAGCCGTCCAGCGTGGAAGCTTTACATTGTGCAACCCCCATGGAATTTTCTCGTAAGATGGTTCGGCATCAAATGTGGGCTTAACCGGGGTTTTGTTGTAATCAACGTTTACGTATTTCCAGTTATCCTCACCGTATTTCAAATCTTTTTTAGACGTGTCTTGCGCGTAAGTGCGGTGACCTGATTGGAAAGTGTTGAAATCTAACCACTGCTCATTATGAAACCAGGTTGACGACTGGGTGCGGCCACGAGGGTGATAAGTAATTAACTTATCGGGATTTTCGGCGCGTAAAGTTGCACCTATCGTATTCCAAACCCGGGTTGAATCGCTGCCGGCAATATCGCCCCCGTTCATCCAAATGATGTTGCTACGGTTTTGGTAGCGTTTAGCCAGAAAATCAGCATATACTTTGGCTTTCTCGGCTGGTACATCGTGGTTTTTTGATTTCACCACTGAACCCCAAACAGGAACTAAAGCCATGTAAATACCTTTTTTTGCAGCTAAATCAACAATGTAATCAACATGGTCCCAGTAATCATACTGCGCAGCGTTTTCGGGATTATTTCCCTCAGTAACTTTAGGATTGGCAATGTTTGATGCCACTAAAGCAGAATCGCCATAAGCATTCACTTCTTTAATATCATGAATTATCATAACCTGTATTACATTGTAGCCTTGTTGTTTACGTATTTCCAGGTATTTTTCGGCCTCGGCACGGTTAAGTTTGGCAAAAAGCAACCAGCCGGTATCGCCCAGCCAAAAGAAAGGCTTGTCGTTACCCGTCATAAAGTAACGGTGGTTAGCTGATATTTTAAGTTGAGGCAAATCGGCCGGTTTGTTGGCTACAAAAGCAAAACCCACCAATGCCAAAAGCATAATGCAGATGATTTTCTTAGACATAGTATTTTAAATTCTTTTTAACCACAGCACTACCGAACCACTGGCAGGGCTTTGTAAAGCAGTAAGCTTTACACCCTTTTGTTTAGTAGTTGATATGGTTTTACCTGTTTTGGTATCTATCCAGTTTACCTCGTAGTTTGCATTGGCGTCAACCGCAGGTGTTGCAACAGTAGGCACATTGCTGTAAATAATAAAACCTTTGGCGGTGTTACCTAAAGCCCATTGATCTTTAGGCTCACCGTTTAAACTTAATATTTTCATGGCTGAGGCATCGGCCAATAATCTGGCATCAACTGCCGCCGGAAGATTAGGCAACGAACCGCCAGCCATAAAGGCTGCCCAGCCAAAACGGTCAAAACCATCGCCCGAGTAAATCACTGCCTTCTCAGGGTATTTTTGGCGATACTCGCTCACAGCATGGTAAACCTGTTCAAAAGATGTTGCCTTTGGCTTAAACTGGCGAGCCTGCTGTCGTGGTGCCAGGTTTTGACCACCGGCTGGAGCGTAAACTTTTCCATCGGCCTGGTAATGCCAGTAACGAATATCAATTACATCGATACCTGCCGAAAGGGCCGGATTAGCCAGTATAGCATCCTGTACATCTTTAGTGGTGCTGATGCCGGTAACTGCGTTTTTACCTTTCTCTTTTTCCCACTGTTGTATGGTCTCAACCCAAAATTTTGCAAAGTGTAACGGACCGGTAAACTCGGCACTGATAAATTGGATTACACCGTTATTATCGCCAAATGCATCTAAATTTTGGCGGATGAACGCCTGATGCAATTTACGGCGTACCGGATGTGTTTCGTCATAAAACTGCTCGGCCATAAATACACGCTTATCACCTGCGTATGGCACAGGTTCAGGGAAACCGGTATTATTTATATTATTTACCGGGCGCCAAGGAAAATCAGCATAATGTGCGCCGGCTTCAATAATATTGTGCTGGAAGTAGGTATGATTGATGAGCACCAAACCTTTTTGATCGGCCAGGGTGGCAAATTGCTTCAGGCGGTTCCAGTACCATTTGTTGTAGGTAGTTAAATCATATTTGCTTAAACCATCCCAGGCGGTTTCCTTACCACTGCGGGCAAAAGGTAACTCATAAAACGGCGGCCAAACATCACCATCAATACGGCGTATGCGCTCATGATCATCACGGCGGCGCTCGTACCAAAGTGCATAGTTTTGCTCAAAACCTGCAATGTGTTTATCCTGCATCCAGTTAACCACATCGGTTAAATCATCAGTTAAACCAGTGCCAGTACGGCCGGGCACCCAACGGGTAACAGCTGGTTTAGCATTCTTTTTTAAATATACAGGATCAACCGAACCATTCCACCAAGGTGAATCAGAACGTGAACCGCTGAGTACAGTGTTGCCTCTAACTAACCAACCGTTATTAATAGCCATTTTAGCAGCTAAAGCAGGTGTAGTAGGCTGTTTAAAACCAATTTGATCAATAGTTTTAGCACCACCAGCAATTATTGTTATTGGGTTACGCTGTGATGCCTGATTTACCCAATCACCTAGGGTTACTGCCGGCTTAACTGAGTTTGCCGTTAAAGCCATAGCCACCTCAACAGTTGGGCTGCTTGATGCTTCGCCTTCGAAAGGTAAAATATCTGATTGTTCTTTAGAAACTTCTCTGCCTAAACGCTCTTTCAACTGCGCGTAATAAAAGCTACGCGGATTTATGGAATTGTTCGATTCTTCCCAATGACCATCGCCTGCAAACTGTGCCCAGGTACCATATGCCCAATTTTGAGCACCGGGTGGTTGGTAGCAATCGACGCGACCTGCGGTACAGTTCCAAAACATGCTGTTAGCTGTGGTCCAGCCTGCGCCTTGACCGTCTTGGCCGCAGTTCATGTAGCTAAGTGCCTGCCCGTCAATGTTCGTTAAATCAAACAACACCCCCGACGACCAGCTGTCGATAGTACCGCTAAAACCAAATGGTTGCCATGCCTGGCATTGCACAAATGCATTGGGGCCGGGAGCGCAATAGCCCACGGCAAAATCATGATAGCCATGCTCGGCATACAAACGCTGGAACAACGTTTGACCACCCATGGTGTAAAAAGTATAACGACGCTGCCCTCCTATCTCAGATACAGGGGCAGTGGACTTACAATCCTGCACCGTAATGCGGCTACTTGTTTCGAGTACAAAAACAGCCGAACCGGCAAAATGCTCAAAAGCTACCTGGCGTACCCATGCATCCTGAACATTTTCCATTGTAATAGCCATCCAGCGGTGCGCTTCGTCTTTAGAATTCTGCACATCGTAAGCCGATTGCAACTTTAAATTCTCAATGCCGATGTTGTTGATACGGCCTGCCCATTGATAGGTATTTACTAAACCGCCTCCGTAAGCAGTATCTAAAGCTGTAGTAAGTGGCGCGTCAATGCTTATTTTATTGCCAGATGCGGCAGTTACAGTTCTGTCCCAAATCACGTCACGCTCACCGGGCTTCCAACCTAGTGCGGTGATGCCGCCACCAAAATGGTCGGTTTTTAGTAAGTCAATCCAGTTTTTTGTGCTCGGGCGACGAATGAAGATATGATCGCCTGCTTTAAATTTCCCTCCAGCTAAAGTAAATGAGGTAGCATTAACCGGCACGTAGGCATCGGCTATGTTAACAGTGTCGATAACTTTTCGGTCGTCTTTGCCCGCAACTCTTATGAAAGTTTCACGATCAGTACCTGCGGCTACAAGTGTGGTGCCATCATTGCCCATCCCACTGCCACGTAATACAACGCCAGAAGATTTAAATATTAGGCTTCCGTTTACCTGATAAATTCCCTTTTGTAAAAGTACTGCACCTTTAAGGCCGCTTTTGTTAGCCGGTAATGCTGCTACATAATCAATTGCTGCCTGTATGCGTACAGTAGCATCGCCAGCTTTTACGGGAACAACAACTTTTACCGCGGCATCGGGTATAGGTTGTTCTGCGGCTTTATATCCTGCGTAGGAATAATCGGGGATACGGTTGCCTTTACCATCAACCGCATAAACAAGTTTGCCGCTCTTTTCAGCGGCAACCGGTGGTTGAGGTTTAACTTTGTTTGCTTTTTGGGCCCATGCGGGCGCGCACATAAGCGCGCACCCAAACATGCAACCAACCAAAATTCTTATGTTTCTTTTAAAAGCGGAATCAATTATCATCCAATTAAACATTTACTTAACCTGTGCTACACTTTTTTCGCCTTTTTGAGCAAGTGTATTCAAATATACTTCGATGTTGCTGTAACCACCACCATTTTTAGCCATGGCTGCAGAGTCTTTAGGATCTTTTGGATTTAAACCATGAGCTTTTTCCCAAGCGTCAGGAATACCGTCGTTATCGCTATCTACATAAGGTGTACCTTTATAGTCAGGATAACCACCAACCTGACTTGGATCAGTTATAATACCAATTTTATACGAATCAATAGGTAAACGACGGTGTTTAAACTGTGTTTCAGGTAACTTAACGCCGTCTTTGTATTCAATTTTACCAGTAGCCACTTGTTTAACAATACGGGTATCAACCGCATCGCGCACCGGTAATGTTGCACCTGCATTAGCTAATACAAACGCGCGGCCGGTTTTAGCATCCATGATTTTAGTTGCCGGCATAGGGAAAGGCTTATTCCATTTCATGTAATCGGTGTATTTACCGGTGCCTTCCATTTCTTCACCTTTTTCGCCCTCTACCTGTACGCCTCCATCCCAGTTGTTGGCTGTTACTTTGGCATTGCCTTCCATAATGTTGCCATTAACGTAAGCCATACCATATACTTTATACTTCAACTTACTACGGCCCGACTCCGGTTTAAGGATACGGTGACCTACCGGCTCGTTTTTAGGCGTAGCCGGCCCTGGCTGAAAGTAGTTATTGATGATGTTGAATTTAGCTGTGTAATCACCACCATCCATTGAGCGGTGTACCCAGTTAAATACAACGTTATTTACAAAATTGTAAATACCATTCCATCCAATTGATGGGTTACGGCCAGTATTGTCAGCCCAAAGGTTACGTACCAGCATGCTGTTTTCGCCGCCGGTTGTGCTACCAAAAGCGTGATTCCAGGTATCTAATGATTCTGAATATATACAGTTCGAGATAGTTACGTTAACAGTACCTTTTTTCTCGTCTTTGCTGCCATCTTCGGGGTCGAACATGTGGCGATAGATTGACATGTTCTCATCCAAACCCCAGCTGGTTGAGCAATGGTCAATAATGATGTTACCCACCGGATTACCACCTAAAGCGTCATCACGACGACCTACATTGGTTTCACCACGACGGAAACGCATGTAACGCATAACCACGTCGTGCGTGTTGATCCAAACCGATTCGCCCGCCACGCAGATACCCATACCCGGAGCAGATTGACCCTGGATAGTGATATATGGTGCACGAATAATTAAAGGCGTTTTAATACGGATTATACCCGAAACGTTGAAAACGATAATACGTGCGCCACCTTGCTCGCAAGCCCAGCGTAAAGTACCCGGACCGCTATCGGCCAAACTGGTAACCACATACACTTTACCGCCACGACCACCGAATGAGTAAGCGCCACCACCTTCAGCTCCTGGAAATGCTTTGATATCGGCTTGTGGTAAATCTGTAGGACGTGATGCCCACGGAATAAACGGTTTACCATGACGCATATCATAATCAACCTGTTTGTAAGCTATTTGCCACGCCGAGTCAGACTTACGCTGATTCTCTTTCATCATGGCCTCGCTTGCTGCCTTAACATCGGCGGGAATATCAGGATATTGAGCCGAAGCATTATTTGCAGTAATGCCGGCTAAAAAAACAGATGCGATTAAAATTCGTTTCTTCATCTTCAGTTCATTGTATTGGTTACTACCCGGCAGTAAGAGCGTATCTCTGTAACAGTTTTTGCCCTCACCTGCAAAAGCTTTCCAAAATAAAAACAGGAAACCTAGGTAATATTGGTTCTTAAATACTTATTTCAAAGATGCGATGTAGCAAGGGCGATTTTATATAAAATATTAACAAACTCTTATGAGATGTTAGCATTGCCCCCGCAAATGGCCAAATGAGCCATACATAGCAAATATGTTACAAATTTATGCTGCACAAACACAGTTTTGCTGAATTAAGATACTTTTAAAAGCGAATGGTTTAGTTAAGATTATACAAAAGCTGTAAAACAACAAAGGGAGGCTTAACGGCCTCCCTTTGTTGTTTTATGAGATAAAATTATTGTAACGGATCAAATGTGCCCCCCCAGCCTTTGTTCTGAAGTATTTTTGGATTGTTAGCAATTGAACTTTGAGGAATACCAAAGAAGTAGTATTCATCTTTCCAATTGATGGTATAACCATTATCAAGTTGTTTATTCACAATTGTGAAATAAGTATACGCCTGATCTAATGTAAGCGCATCTCTACCAACGTATGGTGAAGTTGCTAAGCTTGCTGGAGCGCCAGCATTAAGATTTATTTGTCTTCCTGTCCTTACTTTTCCATTTAACACAGAGGCAAAAAGTTTACGACGACGAAGATCCCAAAAACGTTTACCCTCAAAAGCGAACTCTATTTGGCGTTCATACATTACGGCGTTGATTAAAGGCGCACCACTTAAACCTGAAGTTATGCCGTACTGATCCGCAGTTGTTCCCTTCTCAATACCTGCACGTGCACGTATCAAATATAAATTGTCATAAGCTTCTTGATTGCGATTAGTAGCTGCAGCAGCCTCGGCAAGATTCAACAACACCTCAGCGTAGCGAATTTCCATCCAATCAGTTCCTGAAAATTGAACTGCACTTTGAAGTGGGCTTGGATCAACAGCTTTACGGCAATAAAAACTTGTTCCACTGGCGTTGCCAGGCTCAACAGTTCTATTGTTTATAAAATAAGTCCACAGTCTATAGGTAGAGTTACCTATTATAGGCCATGTAGCTCCGTTGAACGCAATTGTTGCATTGAAACGCGGATCGCGATTTTGATAAAATGTCTGATCGTTGTAAGTGTATTTAGTTGACGTTCCGGGTACTTTACCATCAAGCATAGGATAAGCTTTAACCATTTCCCACGTTGGCTGGTAGGTTGCGCTACCGCCGGTACCTAAATAAGATGGACGAGCGTTATTATCATAAGTATTACTTTTTCTTACTTCTGTGGTTAAATTGTTAAAACCTGTAACCAAAACAGCTTCAGGGTTATTAACTTCAGTAAACCACATGTTATTGTAAGAAGTATTAAGCTTCCAATCTGCGCCCAAAAGGGTTACTGCCTGTTTACATGCATTATATGCATCTTCCCAACGTGAAGCAATACTTGCGGGAGCATTAGGATCGCTAGCACCTTCAGTAACAAACTGAGGACTTGCCCAAGTGATCAATACCCGCCCTTTGAAGGCAGCTGCAGCACCTGAAGTGATTCTTCCCCAGTCAGCAGAAGAGGCCCATTTTCTTGGCAAGTACTTTATACAAGTATCAAGGTCGTTAGTGATTTGTTTTATACAATCCGAGGTCTTGCTTCTAGGAATTTGAGCTGCTTCTTTTGCTTCATTACCAACAGCTTCAAGCGGTGTTAAAACTAATGGCACTCCACCATACAATCGCACTAAATCAAAATATCTGAATGCACGTAAAAATAAGGCCTGTGATATTAATCGGTTTTTAGTGGCAGCAGGAAGCGAGCCTGCATTTACATCTCTTATAAATGTATTTATTACCCTGATTTTACCGTAGTTATTGGTAATGCTTACAGCAGTTGCAATATCACCAACCTCGGAAACACCTAAAGTACCTCTGAAAAACTTCACGTCGGCATAGGCCTCATCAGATATGCCCGTCGGGTTTGAAATTGCGCTACCTGCACTTACCCCTGCCCAAGTTGGAAGGTTTTGATCGTAAATATAGTTGACGTTAAGAATTGCCAGTGTTGAGTCATTGAATATTTGACTTGCTACAGAGTAGTTTTCATCAACGTTATCAAGGGCCTTTTTGCAGCTTGTGAAGAAAAGCGGCAAACATAAAGCGGCCAAAAATATCTTATATAGTTTCATTTTTATTGCTATTAAAATCCAACATTTAAACCAAGTGATAGTGTTTTCAGGTTTGGATAAACATTATACGGCGTTCCATTATCACGATAAGTGAAAGGATTGTAGAAGTTTACCGGGTTAGTTGCAACTAAAAATGCTTTAGCACTTCCAATACCTAACTTTTTGGTAAAAGACGCCGGAATGTTGTATCCTAAATTGATGTTGTTAATACGGAATGTATAAGAACTTACATACCAAAAGCTTGACGGAAGGTCATAAGTATCTTTGTAGTATGGACTAGGATATTTAGCATTTATGTTTTCAGGAGTCCAATGGTCTGACCAAAACTCAGGACGATTAATTAAAGCTGTTGCTTGCTTACGTGAATCACCCTCGTAGCTACCCTGACCACCATAAGACATGCCCATAGTAACTGCTAAAGTTATTCCTTTATAACCCGCACCAAAGTTTAAACCAAGGCTGTAATGGTTATCTTGTTTGTTAGTTAAATAGTCCTGATCTTCTTCATTGATTTTACCATCAGGGGCTGTGAATTTACCTGAAGCATCTCTTGGTCCTCTCACGTCTTGATAATAAAGCATACCAGCCATTGGTTTTTGACCTTTAATAGTATAACCAGGATTGGCCGCGGCAAATGCATCAGCTTCCGCTTGAGTACGCCACATACCTAAATAGTGATAGCCAAAAAAGCCACGATCACTTGAATATCCATTTTTATCAAGATATGTACCTACGTCACCCAAAGGTTGATCAACATTCAAGAGCTTGTTATCATTCCAGGCAAAGAATGGACTGAAATTATAGGTAAAATCCTTTCCAATTTTATCTCTCCACGAGAAAGATAATTCATAACCAAAGGTGTTAACTGAGGCAAAATTTTCAGTTGGCGGCGCAACACCGATAGTTGCAGGAACAGATGAAGTTAATGCTGACAGTAAGTTATAACGGTGAGAGAAGAATCCGTCCAAGGTTACAGATAATCTGTTTCTTAAAAACTGAGCATCAATACCGAAGTTCGTAGTCAGGTTATCATCCCATCTTGTGTTTGCGTTAGCAATTGCTATGTTAGGTGCAAATGAGTTACCTCTATCATTATTTCCACCAAATACGGCAGCTTTTCCTGTTTCCAGCTTATAGTTTTCCTGATATAGGAATGGCTTTGAACTATCATTACCTAATAAACCAACAGAACCGCGTACTTTTAAGAAATCAACAAATTTGACACTGTTTTTAAAGAATCCTTCTTCAGAAATTACCCAACCTAATGATCCTGAAGGGAAAAAACCATATTCCTTGCCTGGGGCAAAGTTGTTGTTAGCATCTGTACGTAAAGAAACCTCTACCAAATACTTATTATCATAAGCATAATTTAAACGAGCTGCATAAGCTAAGCGACCGTAATTAAGTATTCGGCCATTTGCTTGATCTGTTGCTTGCTGACCGGTAGCAAAGTTCATGTTGTCAAAACCGCCAACTAACGTACCCTCACGAGAAGCAGCTAGGCTTTCTCCATGATTTTCCTGTTGCTCGAAAAGTGCTATTGCTGAAATATCATGCTTACCAAACTTATTCGCATAACTTAAAATTCCGTTGAATTGGTATACATCCAGATAGCCGGGAGTGAAACGTACGACATCGCCGTTCCTTGCAGTTGGTGTACTAACAATATTACCGCCAACAATATGCTTGTTTTCACCTAAACCTTCAAAATTGTAAAGGGTGTAACGACTACCATACTGCTTACTGAAATCGTTATTGATGTTACGGTTATAGCTCAAGGTTGCTTTCAAACCTTTAACATGTGGTACTTCATACTCAATAGATGCCAAGAAGTTAAGCATCGTAGAACGTTGTGATGTATAGTTATTTAAGCGCTGAACTTCGAAAAAGTGAGCACCTTCAGTTGTACCAGTGTTTGATGACTGCAATACCGGTAGCCCGTTATAATACATAGGCCTAAATTGTGGAATTGCTTGTAATGAAATAAAATCGTTATTTAAGCTTTCTGAGCCTTGTTTAAAATAATAACGTTTGTTATCGCCAAGTGCTCCACTTACCGAGGTTGATACTTTAAGACCATTGGCAACTCTCACGTCAGAACTTGCTCTGAACGTTAATTTATTGGTATTAACGCCATCAAAGTTCGAATTTTGCTGTGTGTAACTTCCACCAGCAAAATAGGTGGCTTTATCACTACCACCACTTACGTTTAAAGCATGGCGTGTTATATAAGATACTTGCCACGCATCTCTAAGATGATCGTAATTGTTATTTGCGAAGTGTGCAAGTTCATCAGGGCTGTAATAAGCTGTAAGACGTGTAGTAACTCCTGTGCTAGGGTTTGTATAATCGCCGTTTGGTTTAATAGCAAAATTGTTTGCAACCTGCAAATTATCATTTAAGTAAGTTGCTTGCTGCAGTCCATTCATCATTTTAGGCAACATAACTGCGTCGCTCAAGCCATAAGAACCACTATAGCTAATTTTTGCCGCACCGGCCTTACCTCTTTTTGTTTTAACAACAATTACACCGTTGGCACCTAATATACCGTAAATAGCAGCAGACGCATCTTTCAAAATACTTATGCTTTCAACCTCGGAAGGATCAAGCAAGTTAAAGTCACTAACAGTACGTTGAATGTCATCAATAATATATAAAGGATCTGTTTTACCATCTTTAGCATAAAACACCGGATTTCTAATGGTAATTGTTGCGTTATTACCCGGACGCTCACTTCCACCTGCAACATTTACGTTAGGTAATTGACCACGCAACGTAGCAGCAAGGTTGGTAGATGGAATGTCTTCAATTGCTTTTATATTAACCTGTGCAACAGCACCTGTCAATGAAGCTTTCTTCTGCGTACCGTAACCTACAACCACAACATCTTCAAGATTTTCGGTTGATGGCACCATACGTACGTCAAAGTTGTTTTCGCCTACGCGTAATGTGCGTTCCTGGTACGCGTAACCAACATATTTAACGGTAACAACTACATTTTGCATGTTTGTTGTTTTGAGGGCGTATTTACCGTTAACGTCGGTTTGTGTTGCCGTTGGGCTTCCTTTAACCTGGATAGTTACGCCCACAAGAGGCTCGTTTTTATCGCTGCTTACTACAGTACCGGTAATGGTTCGTGTTTGTGCGAACACCGATATTGAGACAATACAAAGCGATAAGAAAAGTAGAATTTTCTTCATCTTATTAATTTAGTATAGTTCACAAATTGGGTTTGTTATTTAAATTTTGTTTGGAGGGAAAAGCGTAATGTTTATCTCATACTTAAAATTTATGTTTATTATTTATTGCTTAAAGGCATACACGCAGCGCTATAAGCGCGCATGTATGCTTAGTTTCTTATTTATTTAACTGTTGTTTGTTTTTTTCTTCTTTAACGCGGGCTAACCATGCAGCCTCTTCTTTCTTCATGTCAATGCCGGCTGCAGATAGGTAATTGTTTATACGTCCTTTGTACTTACCAAACCACGCATGTTTTTTTTCTGATGATTCTGCATCCATTGCATGCTCTCTTGCCTCAATAAGCCATGCAGTAATTTGAGTTCTTTGCTCGTTGGTAAGGTTTGGCAACATGCTGTTGTAAGCCGTAGTAGTTACATTCAGCACATTGTATGTCATGCCGTCCTTAACCTGATTTATTTGCTCAGGTGTTAGGCCTGCCTTTTTTAAGCGTGTTAAGTATTGCGGGTGCAATTTATCAATTTTAGCAGTGGTTTCTTCGTCAAGCTTTTTCAGCTGCGCTGCTGCCGCCTCTTTATTGTCGCCGGTTTCGGCTTTAATGGCCGCTTTACGGTTATCACGTAAGGTATATATATCATTTAAATCCTGATATTGCTTAGCAACAACCTTTGTTACTTCAAGTGCCCTGGCAGAATCAGGAAGATTGATGCCTTTAACAATTTTTGCTGCGCGATCAAATACCACCTTACGGTAAGCTATTTCCTTTTCGGCAGCGCTGGTATTATCTTGTGCTACTGCATTTGTAACGCTCAATAAAACTACGGCAAGCAAACCGTATATCACTTTTCTCATCATCATCACTAATTAATTACTTTGCAAATTTACGTCACCACAAAAATGGACTTTTAAACCCATTTCACTTAGCGCTGCCGCTTTTATACGACATGCCTGGTGTGCTTTGTTTTCATCTGTAGCGTAAACTACCTGTATGTGGTTGGCTTTATGACGAGCCATTAACTGGTTGCGCGATACACCTTTAAGCGTAGCATTCATAATAGGCCACTGCGGAGTGGTCATATCCCAGCGTCTTTGAGTTTCAGCATCTGGTAATAACACAGATTCGCCTACGCCCAGGTCACAATGCAGTTCATTATTCATTACGTAAACACGGCTCCAAACCAGATAACCGGGTTTGCTGATGCCTTTCAAACTGCCACCACCTAAACGGAAATACATTGCCGGCTGTCTGTCGCTTGATGCGCCTTCATAACCACAAATAAAATGGGCAGGAGGTGCAGCGCCTGATATCAAAAACACCCAAACAAAATCGTCAATACCATCTCCTTTAAAATGCTCGCCCCAGCGTAAATCATGCAGCGTGGTTTCGCCCGGCATACCTAATTCTTTCCACAGGTGGTAGGTAACCAATGCATCTATACCGGCACATTCATCTACTTCATTAAAGTGAGGCAAGGCATCACCGGCATAAAGCTCCCGACCATCGTTTGATTTTACCGGCGGACGGTCCTGATTATTCAACAAACCTTCTACCAGATCACTGGCAGCGGTCAGGTCTTTTAATCCTTGCTGATATTGTATACCTATTGTATCGCAACCAAACTCATCGGCTAAACGCAATGCGGCTATGTACATTTTACATTGCTCCAGTGTTTGTGCTTCGGTAAGCTCTGTTGCAGCATCTGTACCCCAGTTAAACTGCATACCTTTTTGCTGCAGCCATTGCAGTACTTCACGTGCTTCATCATCAGCTACCTGCAACATAGCAGCATACAGGGTAGACTGACTTAAACGCTCTTTAAAAATACCGGTAGCATGTAAAAGATCATCAGGAACAATAGCATTGAACATACCCATACATCCCTCATCAAACACGCCCATAATAGCTTTATTGCTTTTAAGCTTGTGCCCGAATGCTTTACCAATGGCTTCGTCTTCTACAGGAATATTTACCAGATCGTAGCTTTTTACATGGCTTTGATCATGTTTTATTTTACCGCTTTGCAGCCACTCTTTAATTTTTGCCGTAAAGAATTCATCTGTAAAGTCCTCGCTCCAAAGCGTGCTGTATGACACGCCTGCCTTGGTCAACGATCCGTTTAAGTTTAACATACCTACCAAACCCGGCCATGTACCGCTCCAGTTTGCTAATGTTAAAATTGGACCTTTATGTGTTGTTAGTCCGGCTAAAACGTGGTGGGTATATTGCCAAACACTTTCGGCAACTATAATAGGTTGACTAGGATCAATATCACGAAATATTTCAATACCCATTTTTTGAGAATCGATAAATCCGTGCTGTTTAACCTCGTCGTAAGCATGTGCGCGTTTTACAGTCCAACCCTGTTTTTCAATGGCAGCCGTTAGCTGGCTCTCCATTTCGTGTTGAGCTGCCCAGCAATTTTGATTTGCTGATAAGCGTAGATCGCCGCTGGCAACTAATAAAACTTGTTTGTTACTGCTTGTATTAGACATATTTTGGCATTTTAACCAATAACTGAAGCTAAACCCGATTTCTTGAACGTCAGAGGTCCAGGTATTGCAATTAAACCACCTAAATGTTAGTGTACGATATACACATTTAACTGATTTATAATTACTTAATCACCATTCTGAGCTTAAAAAATGATATGTTTAAATTTTCACTAATTGGTTAGATTACAAATATCTGATAACCCTAAGAGGCTTTTTTAACAGTTGTTATCTATTTATTATAGGATGTTAGCATCGATTACATACTAAGTTTGTTTAATTTCTACGCTTATTTATCAATGGCACAAGCGTTTAATACCAACATTACAATCATTACAAATTGATGTAGAAATATTATCAACAAACAACGCAAATAACTATTAAGATGTTAATGCGACCAACAAAAAGCTGGTTTGCGCAAACCTCAGCCAACTTTTATTAAAAACTGTTAAACTACATTACACTTTTTATCTGCAGTTCATGCTGCAAAGCGTTGTAGTCTTGATATAATTTGTCAACTTGTTCTTTTACGTCAGAGCTGATGTCTCCAACATTGCGCCTTGTATAACCGGTCATTTTAACTCCACGCTTTTGAAGATAATATTTTGCAACCTTTGGATACACATTATGCATTACATCCATGTTACTAATGAAAAACTGTTGCACACGGTCTACCTCAGTTGCTAATGTGTCATTGTTGTAATTATCGCACAGCCAAACTACCAGCTCAGGAAAGTAATTCCCCTGTATACACGATAGTCCTGCAGATCCGGCTTTCAACGACTCCACCGCATGTACCATATAAGCATCATACAAACCAAAACCATGCTGACTATTAGTACCATTTAACTTGGCTTTAATTTGCTCGATATCCAAACAGGTATCTTTATGATATGTAACCTGCCCGGTAGATACAAACTGATGTAATTGCTCGGGAGATATCAAACGTTTGTAAGGTACCGGACATTCATAAAAACCTAAGGGTACATTGCCGGTTAACTGCATCAACTCTTCTACCCTGCCGTTAAACACCTCATCGCTTTCGTTTTCATCGGCCAACAAACCGGTTATTCCTATTACGGCCTGTACACCTGTATCGGCAACACGGTTTACAAACTCGGCTTGTTTAGCTATAGGTCCGCCAAAGGTGCCGGTAGCCACTACTGGGACACTGCCATTAGTTACCTTCAGCACATGTTCAATTAACTGTATGCGCTCGGCCTCGTCTAACTCAAACATTTCGCTCGATAAACAATTGGCAAACAAACCGGCGGCTCCGGCTTCAAGGTAAAACTCCGTAAGGCCTGTAAGCGCGTTAAAGTCAATTTTACCGGTTTCGGTAAACGGTGTAAGCATCACCGGGATAAATCCTTTTTTTGCCGGTGTAGTGTTAGTAGTAGTCATTATATTGGGATAAATGAGTATTAAAAATTAGTGTGTAGCCGAAGTACGCGCTAACTTATTTTGTTTTATACGGGTGAGTATAATGCCGGTCAAAAAGATAACCAGAGTGCCAATTACTATCACCATATTTTGGTGAAGTACATTGCGAAGCATGCCCAAATCGGGTGGTAAAAGCGGAGACAGCGTCATCCACAAAATAACAACGATACCAATGATAATGGCTATGACAGCTTCGTGGTTACGAGTTTGCTTGCTGATGATGCCCAGCAAAAACAATCCCAGCATGCCACCGGCAAATATGCCCGATAACTGCCACCAAACATCAAGCACGCTTTTAACACCAATCATTGCTATGCCTGCAGCCACACCGGCAACACCAGCAACTACGGTGGCGGTATGCAGCAACGTCATGTTTTGCTTTACGGTGATGACGGGCTTAAAGTAACGCTTGTAAATATCCTCGGCAAAAACCGTGGCTGATGCGTTCATGCCTGAGCTAATGGTACTCATTGCAGCCGATAAGATGGCCGAAACTATTAAACCAACCAAACCGGCAGGTATTTTGGTTACCATAAAATTGGGCATTACTTTATCGCCGTAATCTTCAGGTTTCAAAGACGCCGCCATTTGAGCAATATCAGCAGCCGATGCGCCCGGCAAACGCTCGGTTGCTACCTGGTGGCGAATGGCTTCCGTCAATTCGGGATTAACGTGGTAGTAAGCATAAAGTGCCGAACCAATAACACAGAACAGCAACGAGGCTGGCAGATACAGCCAAACACATAACCAGATTGATTTTGCGGCTTGCTTTGACGATGTAGCTGTGTGGTAACGTTGAACATAATTTTGGTCCATGCCAAAATTATTGAGGTTTATAAAGAACCCATACAGCAATACCACCCAAAATGTGGATGTAGTAAAATCGGGTGCAAGACTACCCAGACTAAACTTATTATCAGTCTTCCCAATTTCAACCACCTTACTTATGCCTCCCGGCATGTTGGTGATAATAATGTATAAAATAAGCAGTGCTCCAAAGGTTTTGATAATGCCTTGAACAACCTCAGTCCATATTACGGCTTCAATGCCACCCAGCACGGTATAAATGATGATACAGATACCCATTGTTAGGATAATCATCTTCATGCTGAAGCCTGTGAGCGCCTGCAAACTTAAGGCAATACCAAAAAATATGGAACCCATACGGGCCACTTGTGTAAGCAGAAAGCAAACAACCGCATAAGTGCGCGCCCATGCGCCAAAGCGGTGCTCAAGATGTGTATAGGCCGAAACCTCGCCGGTATTACGGTAAAACGGCACAAAATACTTAGCCGCAAACCAGGCGGCCAAAGGCATTGAAAGACTGAACACAAAAGCATTCAAATTGGTGCCAAAAGTTTTGCCCGGTACCCCCAAAAATGTGTTACTGCTTAAAAAGGTAGCGTATATGGATATACCCAAAGCCCAGCCGGGTATAGAGCCCGATGCCTTGGTAAATTGCTCGGCGTTTTTGTTTTTACGCGAAAAGTAAAAGCCAACCAGCAACATGGCCAACAAGTATATAGCAATAACACCAAGATCGAGAGCTGGTAAGCTTTTCATCTATGTAAAACTGATATTTGGTTTAATTGGTCGGCTGGCCAGGAATGCCAATGCCTTAAAAACAAAACTATCAGATACTACACAGCTTGTTCTATAACATTTTCGCTTCATGTTATAGCATATTATCCAGCCCCTGCTAAATCTCCCAGGGAGGGGTAACTTTGGAAATGTGAGATTAAGCTTTTTACCAATTATAAGCCCTCCTTTTCGGGGAGGGCTGGATGGTAACTACTTTACTCTGATTACAACCGTGGCAGGCAGCAAGCCTTCTGATTGTGCCGTTACGGTAAGCAACCCGGCGCTTTTGCTGGCTTGTACTATAGCCAAACAAAGCCCATGAAACGCCTTACGTTGCGGTTCTTTAAAAGATTCCATACTGGCCTGCGCACCATTATCAACACCGGCCAAAATCCCCTTACCTTTTATAGTAAAATTCACCAGGTTATCTGCATCAGGTACTATATTGCCTGCGGCATCCAAAACGCGCACGGTAATAAACGACAGGTCTTTACCGTCAGATTTAATGAGCTTACGGTCGGCCACCAATTCAATTTTAGCGGGTTTACCTGCGGTATGCTTTTCTTCTGTAAGTACTACTTTACCATCCTTGCGCGATACTGCTTTCAATACGCCCGGCTCAAAAGGCACCTTCCAAACTATGTGCAACTCTTCGCCTTGCTTGCTGCGGGTTCCTAATGAGCGGCCGTTCAGGAAGAGTTCTACCTCATCGGCATTATTGTAGTATGCCCACACGTCTACAGTTTTACCAGCTTCCCAATTCCAGTGTGGTAATAAATGCAGTACCGGCTTGTCGGTCCACTCACTTTGGTACATGTAGTATACATCCTTAGGGAAGCCAGCCAAATCAATAATACCATAATACGAACTGCGGGCCGGCCAAGGATAAGGCACAGGCTCGCCAATAAAATCGAACCCCGACCATACAAATTCGCCCGACAAGTAATCATATTTTTTAATCAGCTTCCACGTTTCCTCATGGGTCGAACCCCAGTAGGCAGCTACGTTATCGTAAGCAGGCACGGCAAACTGACTGTTACCCTGGGTAAACTTAGCTTTTGAACTGGTTGGCCAGTGGCGTGTACTATCGGTTGGGGTATCATAATATCCACGCGTAGCATAGCCCGAAATAGTTTCGGCCGCTATAAACTTTTCGCCTGGGTAATTCTTAGGAAAATCGGCATAGGTTTCGGGGTGATAGTTAAAGCCTAACAGATCTAAAGCACCCGATTTGTACAGGAAATTCTTTTTACCATCGGCCTCGCTTAATGCGGTAGTAACCGGGCGGGTTGTGTCCAGATCTTTAACAATTTTAACCAGTTCGCGGGTAAGAGTGATGCCTGTGCTGTCAAACTGTTCGCGTATCTCGTTACCAATGCTCCACATCATTACCGATGGGTGGTTACGGTCGCGTTTAACCTGGTCTTCCAGATCGCGCTTGTGCCAAGCCGGGAAATACTGGTAATAATCCTGCTTGTTTTTTTTCTTGGCCCACATATCAAACGCCTCATCCATCACTATAAAGCCCATCCGGTCGCACAGGTCTAAGTATTCTGGCGCAGGCGGGTTATGTGAGGTACGGATAGCGTTACAGCCCATTGCTTTTAGTATTTCCAACTGCCGCTCCATAGCACGCGCATTTATAGCAGCACCTAACGCACCCAAATCATGGTGCATACAAACGCCCTTTATTTTCATACGCTCGCCATTGAGCGAAAAGCCTTTATCTGCATCAAAATTAAAGCTGCGAATACCAATTGGCGTAACATACTTATCAATTACCTGCTTACCGGCCAACACCTGGAAAACCACTTTGTACAGGTACGGATTATTAACCGACCATAACTTAGGCTGGCCAACTACTATGTTTTGATTAACCGTAGTTAAACTATCATTTCCTTCTAATGCAGTGGTTATTGAGTTAACCAACTGGCCTGACGGTGTAAGCACCGATGCTTTTAAATGCAAGCCTTTTTGATTAACCACCACCTGTGTTTGCATGCTCACAATGGCATTGGCAGTATTAACTTTCGCTGTTACAAACGTTCCCCACTGCGGTATGTATGATTTTGATGTTGTGGTTAACCATACATTACGGTAAATACCCGATCCCGTATACCAGCGCGAATTAGGCTGTGCTGAGTTATCAACCTTCACCGCAATTATATTTTTTTGAGCGCCGTAGTTCAAATAAGGCGTTAAATCATACTGAAACGAAATATAACCGTTAGGTCGTTTACCCAGCGAGTGGCCGTTAATCCAAACCTCACTATTGCAGTATACCCCGTCAAAATCTATGAAAACATTTTTACCCTGCGCAGTTTGCGGTATGGTGAACGTTTTGCGGTACCAGCCTATGCCAGCAGGCAAACCACCACCAGCCTGGCCGGTAGGGTTCTTTTCGTCAAACTTACCTTCAATGCTCCAGTCGTGAGGCAACGTAAGCTGACGCCACTCCCCATCGTTATAAGCCAAATTTTTGGCATCGCCTTCGTCGCCTAAATAAAATTTCCAGTTGGTGTTAAAGCTCTCTACCTTACGCCCCGGCTGCGCATAGGCAGCTAACAGGCTTATCATCAATATCGTTAATACACTTAGAAACTTTTTCCGCATGGGTATATTTTATTATTTGGTTGTAATACTAAAACTTGATACAACTCCTCAACAAATCAACTTAATAACTCAATTACTAGTACATAGGCGTTGCCTACGGCCCGGGCTATTCGCTGCAAGTCCTCGTTTCGCTATGCTGCACTACGGGCTTTACGCTGCTATCCCTAACGCAAGCTGCATTAACTCTTTTTAGCCTTTGATGGCGGCGGAGCTACAAAATTAAGCTTGCTTTTGCCCATATCTTTTGATGTAGCAACGGCAATACCACGCTGGTCGGCCTTATTTACAGCACAGTAAAAGTGGTAAACTACACCTTTCCATTTCACTACACATGATTTATGCGCAAACATATTATCATAAGGCTCCGTAGATTTCACCAGGTCGTCGCCTTTCCATTCAGTCCAGTTTTCTAAATCATACGAGCAGGCAAAACTGTTAAATGCTCCGCCTTTATCTTTCCAAAACGCACCAAAGTAGAACATTACCCAAACATCGCCTATTTTTTGCAAGTATGGGTCGCCTGTAATGCCAATATTGTGGTCTAACAGTGGGTTGTTCTTATAGCGGGTCCAGGTTTTCAAATCGTCTGAAAAAGCCATGCCGATGCGCTCGGCACCGCGTTTTTTATTTACACTGTCGCCGTTGGCGTTGTAATACATAATAAACGGATGTCCTAACGATTTCTTTTTATCCCAAAGCACAGTTTCTTTATACATAGTGTGGTTATCCCACCATTGCACATTGCTATCGATTGACATTAACACCGGTTTTGGCAAACGGCTCCACTCGTGTACCACCATAGGATCTTTTTCGGTATAGGCCATGTTTATGGATAGCAATCCCTTTTCGTAACCGGTACTGTTACCGCCAAAGTACGACATCCAATACTTGTTATCATACTTTTGCAGTTCGTAGCTGCCGCCCCATTTTGGGTCTTGCAAGCCTACATAGCCCGCTTTTTGATTACTGTCCCAATCGGTAGTATCGGTAAAAGACATGATGCGCCCGGTAGTTTTCCAATTGAGCAGGTCGGCACTGGTAGCCAGCCACGTTTCGTAACCACGTCCATCAAAAATAATGTAACTCATATACCACTGCCCATTTTTACGAAACACAGTAGGGCAATCCATTTTCTTGCTATTCTCTACCGGAACCAGCGCCAAACCGTATTTATGAGGTGTTTTTATTTTTTCGTAAATGTCGTTCATTACGCTTTCGGGCACTTCCTTCTTTGCCTTTTGCGCCCAAACCGTACTAGCTGCCAATGACAGCATAACCAGCATTAAACCTATGTTTTTGTATTTCATGTTCAACTTTATCCTTCAAAAAATCACATATAGTTAGTAATCCTACTTAGCTTCAAGATGATAAGCACCCGAACCCACTTTCATTATTGCCTTGCCATTTTCATACCCTGTGGCCTGTACTGCCTTGCCGTTCATGCTCAGTTTGGCGGTTTTGGCAACTGGCAGGTAAACCGTTGCGCGGCTGTTGGCCGGTATCTCAACATCCAGTACAAAAGTGCCGCCTTTTTTATTCCATTTTGTGCTGATGATACCATAAGGCGATTGTGTTTTGGCTTGTGCCGATGTGACATCGCCAACTGGCTCGGGCCTAATATCAATAGACCTGAAACCAACGCCATTAACGTTATCGGGCTGTTTTATACCAGCAAGCCCGCTATAAAACCATTCCATGATGTGGCCCAGCATGAGGTGGTTGTTAGACACACCCGGCAGTGCCTGCCATGATTCGGTGAGTGCTGTGGCACCTCTGGCCAGTTGGTAACCGTAGCCGGGCACGTCGGAGCGGTTGTTCATTTCAAAAATCACGTCCGAGCGGCCGGCATCATCCAGCACGCGCAGCAGGTAACGGTAACCAATATCACCTGCGGTAAGCGCATTGTTATGGTCTTTAATTTCTTTTACAATATTGGCAATTACGGCTTGTTTATCCTTCGCTTCAACCAAATCAAAGTATACCGCCATGGCATTGGCCGTTTGGCTGCCGGTACCGTACTGTTTGGTTTGTTGGTTGAAGAACTTTTGATTGAATGCCTTTCTTACCTCAATAGCCAGTTTTTCATATTTAGCTGCATCGGCAGGTTTGCCCAGCATACGGGCGATCTGGCTTACAATGTTTAAATCGTAATAGTAAATGGCCGTGGCCGTGATGCCCTGAGGGGTATTTTGCGACAAGCCGGGGGATTTGGGGCCTAAGTCATACCAATCCCCTAAACCCTGACTCAGGATATTCTCTTTTGCCATACCTGCCAAATAGGCGAGGTAACGCTGCATCATGCTGTAGCTATCAGCCAGTACCTTTTTGTCGCCATACCATTGGTAAACGTACCACGGCAAAATAATGGAGTTACTCCCCCACTCCGGCGAATCTCGGAAAATGCCGCCAAAGTTGGTGAACTCGGGGGCAATTTCGGGCACTAAGCCATCTGCCGTCTGTGCCACCTTCATATCGTTGATGCACTTGCGGCTTAGGTTGGCTATATCATAAATGTATCGTATCGAACCACCTACCAGGTGCGCTTCCTCCAGCCAGCCTAGCTTTTCGCGGTGCGGACAATCGGTAAACACACTGGCCATATTGCTTTTTATCGACCAGTCGATAAGCGTGAAAGTTTTGTTGAACAACTCGTTCGAGCATGAAAACTCACCTACAACTGGAGCAGCATTACGCGTATGCAAGCTTTTTAACCCTATTACCACAGGTAATTGATGCGGATTAACCTCACCTTGCGCGACGGCATTTTCAACCTGTATGTATCTGAACCCGTAATAAGTAAAACGTGGTTGCCAAGCTTCCTCGCCACTCCCTTTCAGCACATAATCATAATAATGCGGGTTGCCCGAACCTTTTTGATTAATGGTTCCTTCAGCAGCCAATAATTCGGCAGGGTAAATGCGTACGGTATCGCCCTTTTTGCCTTTAACCTTCAGCTCAAATATGCCGGATAGGTTTTGTCCAAAATCATATAAGTACCGGCTGCGCATCACCTTTTGCTTCATGGTGCTGTCCTTGGGTTTACTGTACTGCCCGGTAACACCTTCGCCCAAATTTTTGATGCTTTTTGCCGTGAGTTGTTCAAACACTTTTAACGGCTCTGCTATTTGTGCATCTAACTGCGGGATACCATCAACTACAATTGCCTTTTTCCAGGCGGCATCGTTAAAGCCGGGTTTGTTCCAGCCCGCCTGCTCTAAATTGGCGTTATAATCTTCGCCTCCGTAAATGCTGGTATAGGTAATTGGCCCCGGTGCGGTTTTCCAGGTTTGGTCGCTTACTACGCTTTCGGTTCTACCGTCGGTATATTCGGTAACTAAACGGCATATCATTTTAGGATAGCCATAAGCGCCGGTCAACTTGCGGTAGCGCACGTCGCGCGGAATAAAAAAGAACCCGTTGCCCAGCATTACGCCAATGGCATTTTCACCTTGCTTGAGTTGTTTGGTTACATCAAGCGGTACGTACAAGGCTTGTTTATCATAACCTGTCCATCCCGGATCAAGGAAGTGATCGCCGGTTTTAGTGCCGTTTACGCTCAGCTCAAAATGACCTAAGCCGCTTATGTACATAGTAGCCTTTTTGACAGGCTTTTTAATGGTGACCGTTTTGCGTAGCAAAGGCAATACATCATTGGCTAAGCCTAACTTTTTAGGCCCACGTAGGTGAATAAGTGGAGTAATATGCGACGAATCGGGCAACCTGTCATAACCTATCCATTGCGCGCCTTTCCAATCGGCTTTGGTTAACAGCCCCATTTGCCACTCGGCGGGTTTGCTCCAGGCCGAGGTATGCTGCTGATTATCCCAAACCATCACCTTCCAGTAATAAGTCTTGGCGGCTTGCAGTGGCTTGCCACTATACAACACTTGAATAGATGCAGATGAACTTACCTTTTTCGAATCCCAAACGTTACCTGTGTTTTTAGCCAGTGCTTGGATATTATCGGCCACCAGAACTCGGTATGAGGTTTGAATAATATTGTGTCCGGCACTTTGCAATTGCCAGCTCAGTTTTGGTGAAGCTGCCTCTACCCCCTGCGGCGCAGCCTTGTATTCACACTGTAGGTTAGCAACCTTTAGTGCCTGCGCAAAAACCTGTACCGGCAGTAACAAAAGCCATATATATAATTTCTTGATCTTCATTTTTATTGCATTTCAACGCCCGACAGGTTGAGGTCTTTAGCATCAACACCCGTAATTACCACACGGTAATTACCTGCATTTATACTGGTACCCGTAGTAGTAGCATGGGTTCCTGATTTACCTTTTTTAACAACACCAAAGGTTACATCCTCTTCTTTCATTACGGTGCCATCCTCGGCTAGCAGCGTCATCTTTCCGGTGAGTGGCCTGTCTGTAAAGTTGTAGTATTTAATGCGGAGCGCATACACATCGCCCACACCGGGGGTAATGGCAAAAGTTGCTGTACCGCCCACAGGCTGGGTAAAGCGGATAACCTTGCGACCGCTCAGGGTATCTTTAACCGCCCCGTTGCCTTGCGCTAAGGCATCATCGGCACGATAGGTAATAGTTTTGCGTAAGTCGGTAGCAGGTGCAAGGGTAACGTTAGGTAACACTGCAACGGTATACATTTGCGTACCAACATTAGCTCCCAAATTAACTGTTTCACCTTTTTTATACGCTTTGCGATACAGGTTAAGCGTCGCACCGTTACTTGCATCCGTTTGAATTTTCAAGCCGCTTACTTCATACCCTTTCAACCACTCGGGGCGATTACCGGCTGTGGCATTTATGCCTACGTACACGCTACCATCCTCACTCATGCTGAATATAGCGCTGCCCGAATTGGCCGATGTCTGCAGCCATTCGGCGCCAAATAAAGTGGAAGGCAATTCGTTAACAATAACATTCGCATTGTCGGCGTAAAGCCTATCACCCAAATCCAACCATGATTTAGCCGACCAGTTAGCCGGAACTTTCAAGTTGGTAATAAGTCCCAGAGTTGAATACTGCGGCACCTTCACTTGCTGGTTTGCCGTGCTGATAGCAATAGCCGAAATTATAGCCTCTCCAGCAGCAACATTCGGAAAGCTGATGGTCAGTTTTCCGCCAGATACTTGCGCGGTAAGTGTTTTTTTAAGTGCATGGTTAACGCCTGCTTCTTTCCATATATCCAGGTTGTTAATTACCGTTTTTCCGTTTAGCGCTACATCAAACAAGCGCCAGCCTTTGCAGTCTATACCACCGCCTATGCCGTACCATGGTTCGTTAAAGTACAGTTCAACCTGGTACTTTCCATCAGGCAGCGGAAAGTCGTATTTAAGCTTATCCATGCCGTAACGGAAGGTTTGAAATAACGTGCCATCATTAGTGCCTTTTATTAAATCGAACGTGCGTTGCTGACTGGCAAAAAAATCAGGCATGCCCTTAAAATCATCCGTCCACGAGGTTGAACCCCAAGATTGGGGATTTGACAGGTGCTTGTCGGCCAGCCAGATATTGCCATGGCTGTCCTTGTATTCGGCTCCGCCACAGTTTACGCGGTACAGGTATTTTTGGCTTGAGGACGGTTTTGTGAGGTCAGAGGCAGGAGGCTGGTTGCCAGTTGTCTTACTTACATTGCCGGGCATCTGCCTTCCGACAGCCGACAACTGACTTAATTGAGGCGCTTTAGGCAGATGATTAAGCACGATGTAATCCTCAGCCACAACTTTACCGTTTACGTAACCAACGGCATAAAGTACGTTGTACTGAATATTAGCTCCATCCCATTGAAAATGTGTGCCTGTTTTTCCGCGTTTGTGTTTGCCAAGAGATACGGTTTTTACATCGTTAAATAGTTCCACCTCATCGCAATTGGAGTATACGCTAATGCTGTCCTTTTTGCCGGGCTTTAACCAGCGGTTTGGCCATGTGTGCGATACAATATACACCATCGGCTGCTTATTTTTTGGTGCATAGTTGGAGCGGAACATGTAGAACACATCTAGCGGTTGCCCCCACGGTGTAAACAGGCCTTTATAATTAATAGGACCTACCCTATCCAATTCGCGCAAACCTTCGCCGCCTTGTATACGGCCGGGGTTTTCGTGCGAATAAAATATCCAATGGTAATGCCCTGCCACCTCGTTTTTAACAGAATCGGCCAGGCGTACTTTGGTTTCCATCATCTGGGCCATGCGGTCTTCACTTAATGGGCCGCTGGCGTTAAACGGGCCTTCGGTATGCAGTTCGAGGCTGCGCCATGCGCCGTATTCGCCTACTAAAACCTGGCGCTTCAAATCTTCACCGTAGGTGAGCGGGCTACCGCCGTAGGTACCCGTCCAGTTTTGCGGCACGTCCCAATCGGTTCCTTTGCCACCGTTACAGGTAGTTACCTTACGTTGCGATGATGCAGTATGATCTAAAGAACGTATGAGCTCGGTACACTCACGGGCAAAAGCTTCAGGAAGTTTGCTTTCATTCTCCAAGCCCCACAGCATAGCCGACGGACTATTCCTGCGCTCCTTGATCCACTCAACAATCAAGGCCTTATAATTCTCTTTGAACTCGTGGGTATCATACCAAATATGCGCCGAAAACTGCGGCCACCAAATGGTACCCTGTTTGTCCCAATATTTTTGATACTCGAGGTTATGCGGCTGGTGTGCATCGCGGAAACCATTGAAACCGGAGGCATTCAATTGCATTACCCGGGCCTTAATTTCTTCATTACTGAAAGCATGGCTCTTGCCCATCAAATGCTCGTACTCGCCCATGCCGTTGATGAACACCGGCTTGCCGTTGATGTAAAAGCGGTTATCGCCATTAACGCCCATCCCCCATTTTATCCATCGGATGCCATAGGGAGTTTGTAATTCGTCAATTACCTTTCCGTTTTGAATGATTTGTGTATGCAGAGTGTAGAGGTATGGGTCTTTGTCTGACCATAACCGTACATTTTTTATATCCTTAAAATCCTGTTTAAGGGTTTGCTCTTTAGTTGATGACAGGTTGAGGGTTGATTGTGCAAGGGCAACCTGCTTGCCTGCGGCATCGGTTAGGCGGTTAATGATTTGCACCGATGCCAATTTGCTGCCGTAGTTTTTAAGCTCGGTTTCTAAATGCAGCGTGGCTGATCTTTCAGTTACGGTAGTATCGTTCCATACATACACACCAAAAGGCTGAATGCGCACCGGGTTAGTAGCGATCAGGTGTACCGGACGAAAAATACCCATTGGTTGCGAACCTTCTGAAAAACCAACTTCATCTGAGCAGCCACCGCATACCCAGGGTAGGTTTTGAATATTGGCTGGATGGTCGGCTTTTACGGCCAGTAAATTAGGCTGGTTCAGTTTGATAGCGTTGGTAACATCCAAGGTAAAGGATGTGCGCCCACCAGCATGATAGCCTACTTTTTTACCATTGAGATAAACCGTTGCATACGAACTTACCCCTTCAAACCATAGAAAATAACGCTGACCTGCCTTTAACTGCTTTGCGGTAAATGTTTTGCGGTACCAGGCATAGCCATGGCGGTTGCCGTGTTTCAGCCTGCGGTAGCCCTCGTAGCCATCCCAGTTGTGCGGTACGGTTACGGCTTGCCAATTAGTTGTTTTATAGTTTGATTGCTCGAAGCCGTTGTAGGCATTGGCTTGGGTATCGTGTGCCACCGTTTGCCAGCCACTGTTGAGGAGGATATCCTGGCGAGGGTTGGTTTGGGCGGAGCTGTTGTTTACCAGTATCACAATAAGCAACATGGCTATGGACACACCCCTGACAACCACCTGTGCAAAATTTGTAGGCCGCGTTTTCCCCTCTCGAGGGCGAGAACTTTTGGTTGTACTTATATTTTCTGTTTGAATGAAAGGGTGTGTTCTAAACGCCATATTATATTTCCTGTAGAGAACCACTTAGCTTGTAAGTTTTACCTTTCTCTGTATAAAATTTAATTTGCTTGTTGTTGTAGTTTACTACGCAAGGCTTACCAGCTTCAGAAGTAATATCAACCTGCTGCAGTGCGCCGTTTTGCCATTTAATGTTGAGCACGAAACCGCCTCGGGCGCAGATGCCTTTAACCTCGCCATTGGGCAGGGCTTTGGGCAGGGCGGGCAGTATATCGAGCGTACCGAACTGACTTTGCAATATCATTTCGCCAATACCTGCAGCGCCGCCAAAGTTGCCATCTATCTGGAACGGCGGGTGCGCATCAAACAGATTATGGTATACGCCGCCTTTCTCGTGGTTAGGCACGGCATCGGCAGGTGAAAGCAGTTTGGTGAGCATGAGGTACGAGTGGTCACCGTCGCGCATACGTGCCCATAGGTTTATTTTCCAGGCAATGCTCCAGCCAGTGCCATCGTCGCCACGGTAATGCATCGATTTTTTAGCAGCATTTAATAGATCAGGGGTAGCTGCAGAAATTTCGGTGCCCGGATGTATACCCCACATGTGCGATACGTGTCGGTGAGTGTCAGTGGTATCATCCTTATCCTGCATCCACTCCTGCAACTGGCCGAACTTGCCTATTTTATTAGGCGCTATTTGGTTATATTTCTCTTGAAGTGTTTTGCTGAAGTCAGCATCGGTGCCTAATACTTTGGCTGCCGCAATGGTATTCTTGAATAACTCACGTATAATTTGATGGTCCATTGTTGGACCGGCCACTAAACCACCATGCTCAGGGGAGTTTGATGGGGTACTCATGAGATAGCCCGTTGCAGGGTCTTTGACCAAATTGGCTACAAAGAATTCGGCAGCGCCTTTCATGGCCGGGTAAGCTTGGCTTTGCAAAAAGCCTTTGTCCTGTGTGAACTGGTAGTGCTCCCATAAGCTCTCACTTATCCAGGCAGCACCGGTTGTCCATATTCCATGATTGGCAGCGTTTACCGGGGCTGCTCCGCGCCATAAATCGGTATTGTGGTGCAGTACCCAGCCGGGGGTATTGTAGTGCGCTTTGGCGGTTGCCTTGCCCGTCTGCATCAGGTCATCAACCATGCTGAAAAGTGGCTGTGTTAAGCCCGACAAATTTAGCATTTCGGCTCCCCAATAATTCATTTGCAGGTTAATGTTGGTGGTAAACTTACTGCCCCATGGCGGCGTGAGCAAATCGTTCCATAAACCTTGCAGGTTAGCAGGAACTTTACTTCCAGGCCTTGAGCTGGAAATCAAAAGATAACGGCTGTACTGCATAAACAGGCTTACCAAGCCAGGGTCAACGGTGCTGTTGTATTTTAGAATGCGCTCATCAGTTGGCAAGGCATCATTAACGCCATTACCAAATGTAACTGCAAAAGTGTTAAAGTATTTTTGGTAGTCGGCAATATGGGCAGCTTTTACCGCCGCATAAGTTTTAGCACGAACAGCGGCTATCTGCTTAGCACAAATGGCCTCCGGATTGCCAGATACATCTTTATAAGTTTTGAAGTTGGTAGCGGCGGTTAAATATAACGTAGCCTCGTTAGCGCCACTAATGCTGATACCGGTGTTAGTAACAGTTAGTTTGCCGCCTTTAGCATCGGCATATAAATAGCTTACGCCGCGTAAAGCACCGTTGCGCACCTTGAACGATAGTGCCAAAGTATGCGCGTCAACTTTACGTATAGTTACTGATTGGTGCATTGTATGCAGCAAAGCTGTAAACGATATCTTTCCCGGTTTATCGGCCGTGATATGCACAGCCATTACCTGGTCGGGATTGCTGGCTATGTACTCGCGGGTGTAGTTTACGCCAGCTTCGTTATAAGTAACGTGTGCCGTGGCATTGCTAATATCAAGGTCGCGTTTGTAATTGATTATGGAGCCGGTTTTGGTCATTTGCAAAAACAGGTCGGCAAAGGGTTGATAATCGGCATTATAACGCGGAAATTGCGGTGGCTGGTTGTCTTGTATCCAATATTTCCATGACCCGTCTAACCTTACTACTTTGAATTTTTCACCCGTTTTTTGGTCAACGGCCATGTCTTTGGGTGTTGTAGTGGCAGCAGCCCCTTTTAATTCAGTTGGCGTTAACCCCATCGGATAAATTGCCATTTCGCGCGGATTACTCGTTAAACCTCCTTTATCCCAGTAATTAATTACCTGTACGGCTATCTGGTTTTTGCCTGCCCGCAACAACTTTGCAGGGATTGTGTACCGTCGATAATCGGCGCCATCAACTGAGCCTACCTGCTCACCATTTACAAAAGTAAAATCCATGTCGCGCATGCGGCCAAGGCTCAATGTTAAGTCTTTGCCTTTCCAGTCGGCTGGCAAATCAAATGTAGTGCGGAACCAAACGGCACCGTCTACGCCTTCAAATCCGGGTATTACCTCCCAGCCTTTCTCGGTGGGTAAGTTTATGGTTTTCCACTTACTATCGTTGTACGCAGTAGCCGCCGGTGCCTTTACTGCACTCACTTGTTTAAACCACGCGGCTTTCTGCTTATCGTAATCTTCCTCGTTAACTTTACGGCCCATAAAGTGCGCCTCGCCTATGGCTTCGGCTTCCTTCTGTTTGCCATCAAATACCAGTTGACGCATCTGAGCTAAGTACTGATAAGCGCCTTCGCGTTGGTAATCGCGGGGTTTGCCGGTCCACAGAGTTTGTTCGTTGTATTGTACGCGTTCGGTATCGGCTGCGCCGTATATCATACCGCCAATCCGGCCGTTACCTATGGGTAGGGCGTCGGTCCATTTTTTGGAGGGTTGATTGTACCAGAGTTTGAGGGTTTGGGCTGAAAGGTTTGTAAAGCAGATTGTTGTTAAAAACAATATCGTTGTTGTTATTACTGCTTTTATAAATCTTCTTCTCATTGGTTTCTGCTTTTACTCATTGTTGTGCTCCGTTAGGCTCGGTAAAGTGATCTTACTCCCGCCTATGGATGTACTTTTTCTTTTATACAAAAGAAAAAGGTACCAAAAAGAAAACTTGCGGCTACGTTTATTTGCTACGTTAGTGCTGTGCTTTTACGTGAGGCTCTGCTACCCGCAAAACACTGATGCCGCGAAAAAAGGTATTGTTAAGACAGTGCTTTTACATAGGTTCTAAACCTTCTCTAAGCATTTCGCTTACCGATCTTTTCATTCCCCAATCCTCACTCTTCGCTCCCGCACCTTTTTATCATCCTCAACCACTCACTATTCACCACTCACTACTCACCAAATTAATTAAACAACCACCTCAAATCTTTAATATTACCTGTGGTGCTTAAGCCGGCGTCATATACCGGGATTGGCTGATTTTCGGGGATGAAGCCTAATATTACAGCTATACCTTTACCTAAAGTAAGGGTGTTGTTACCTGCTTTAAAGCTGAAAGTGTGTATGTTGACTGATGGCTGTGTAGGGATCAATAGTCCGTTAGAAAGCTTTACGTCGGCTTGGCCGTAGTCATTAGCGCTGGCGTCGGTTTCCAGTTGCGATGGCACGTGGTAAGGCCAGGTGTCGGGGTTAATGAAGCCCGTTTTGTTGAAATAGCCTACCAGTACTTTTACCGGCTGCGCATTGGTAAAGGTTATTTTGGTGCCTGATTTACGCTGTTTGGCTCTATCTAATTGAACTGCCTTTAAGCCTTTTAGTTCTTTAGCAAAATCAGTAATAGCTACGCTAGTATCAGCAAACGGCTTGGCTCCCTCGCCAATAATGTAGCTACCTTCGGCACCGCCGGTAACCGTAACCTGTGCATTAGTAAGCGTAGTAAGCGCTGTTTTTTTTGATTTAGCCGATGGCGATTTTAGCGAATCAATGTTCTTCTTAAAGTTAGCCAGTTCCTTTTCGTAAACTGGCAACAGTTCAACCCAGGTCTTCATTTTACCGTCGTTGCCGCTTACCGGAATTTTACGTTGCTTGGTTTGCATACTATTGGCATACAGGTAAGTATCTTTAGTAAGTTTCACCAGTTGGCGGTAGTAATTCAAGCTGGCCTCCATATCGGGCAGCGCTTTTTCCAAGTCGGCTACATCGTCAGTATATTTATAGCGCATAATGGCTATGGCTGCCTTTATTTTAGCCGAGTAGCTGTTAGCCATGGCCTCGTGGATGTACATATCATTTTTAAGGCGATCAAATTCTGCCTTGTTCTTTTTTACACCCGGCGATGCCTTTTCAATAGCCTCTACCGATTTCTTTCCGAAAGCCACGATGTTGTTAGCTACATCCAAAGGGGTTTCGCCAATATGCTTTTCATGTTTCCATTCCTTTTCGGCGTACTCGCTTAGTATTTCTCCTTCTGGCGCTTCTGAGTTATACAACAGGCTAAACAAGCCAAACTTTTCGGGGTTAGTAAATTGTGCCATCAGCATACCCAAAGTCATGGTTTGGCGGTTACCATCGGTAATACCAACGCGGCGTAATATCTGTGGCGATATTTCACCGGCTTCTTCATAAGCTTTTAGTATTTGCTCGCCTTGCTGTTGGGTACAACCGTACATTCCTGCCAGTAGCTTGCCCCAGTATTTAATTTCTTCGGCCCTGTCACGATTACATTTCCAGGCGTAGCGTGCCCATTCTTTGTACCATATCCAGTCGCGGTCTATTTGCAGTAAGCGCGGGTCGGCTTTATCGGCAGTGTAAGGCCAGTCCCAGTATGATGCCTGCGGATACAGGTGTAAACCGTTAGCTTCATAAGTGTTGTGCATAGCCTGCACGCTCTTTTGTATAAAATCGGCCGATCCATAGCGGAAAGGCTCAAGGTTAGCCAAAATGTGTACGTTCTCAATTTGTACGCTGCCCAAACGGCTCAGGGTACGGTGCAACTCGGCCCACGGACCGCGAGGAGTATATGTGGTTAAAGCCTCGCCGTTAAACTTGGCTTCGGTATAAAGGTTTTTGTAAAGCGGCAACGCAGCTTTCATTACTGCCGGGGCATCAGTATCATGCGCACGCAAAACAATAGGCGGCTCTTCGGTTTTGCCTAATGCCTTTAATCCGTCTTTTACACCCGGGATGATGGTTTTGGTAAACCAGTCAATATCATCCTGACCAACACCTTCCATGGCCTCGCCCAAGGCTACCATTAAACCTACGTGCGGGTATTTTTTAACAAACTCGGCAATTGATTTGCGGGTATAATCGGCAATGATGGGAATGATTGGACGGTTACGATCTTGCGTGGCCAGCTTGTTTTTTTCGGCAAAGGGCTTTGATACAATGATATTGTAGAACATTTGTATAACCCATATACCGCGTTTGTCGGCCTCGTCGGTTATAAATTTGTAAATCTCTTCGTTCTTTTTAAAGGTGGCATCGTCAACCTCTACCGCATATGGGTACTCTTTAACGCGCACCAGTGAGGCAAACGGGTGACCGTTCCACAAGTAAAGGGCGTTCATACGATTTTCGGCCAGCGAGTCGAGGTAGCGCAGCCAAAGGGCTTTATCGTAAAACCATGGAAAGTTTTTAGGGGTATAAGGGTACTCATAAACGCCGCGGCCTTCGAGCAATACCGGTTTTTGAACGCCTACACAGGCCCCGCGCATTACCATCTCCGGCTGATCAGTAAGGTTTATGCTTGACGGAAGCTTGCCCTGGTCAAGTATACGGTCGGCCAGTTCTAAACAGCCATACATAGCGCCCGAAAAATCAGCACCTGATATAACCATGCTGTTTTTACCGGTACCAATGGTATAACCCTCTTTACCGGGTTTGCCAATGGTTTTGATACTGAATTTTGCAAGACCACTTTTTACAACTGCATCCTGCGCCCTACCGATAACAATGCTTGCACCTGATGCAGGTGCCTGCTTAAGCATTTTAGTTTGGTAACCGCTTTTTTGAAGTGCTTTTGCTAACTGACCAGCACCGTAGCCAATACGCACATGCGCGCCAGCCGGCGTAACAATAGCTATAGACTTAGTAGCTGCCTTTTGAGCGTAAGCGTTAGCAAAACAAGAAAAAGCGATTAAGACGCTAAGAAAACAGCGGTTATATAATTTGACCATATCAAGTTATCAAAAACGATTTACCTGCTGATGGCCGGTGGTTATGCAACCACGCTGAAACTGATTTTAACCCAGCTTAACAAACAGGTGAAAAGTTTATTATTGGTTTTAAAAGTTTATGAGCTCTGTTTACTTCCTGGCTTTACCCATGTAAGGATTTTTGCGCGGGTACGAAAAACAAAAATTGCTCATTTTATCAGGTTCAAAGCTATAAGTACCCTGTTAGTTATTCATATAGCATTTTTTCATGCTATTGTATCATTTTATCTCTTGTAAGCGCAGGTAACGGCAATTTTACCATAATATGCTTCAACTCTTTGCCCTTGGCAATCTCTTTGCCATCCGAGTAAATCACAAAGCCTTGTCCTTGATTATACTTTGTACCGGTTTTATCCCAGCGGATGGTGATGGTACGCCCGCGATAATTTACTTTGTCCAAACAGAACCAGTCCCATTGCCCTTGAGGAATCAGCGGGTACACTTCCAGTTTATTGTCTTCGCGTGGTTTGAGGCCAACAAGGTCATTGATAATTAAATCGGCAAAGCCGGAGTGGTTATAGTAGCTGCTGCGTGGATTATCGCCTTTAAGCCAGTATCCGTTTTTTTCATCCTGGTACTCGCCTAAATATGGCAAGCCGCGTTTTTGATGCGATGCAGCATATTTATGCAGTTCATCATAAAATATGTTTGCGCTCATCCCATCCTTATTCTTGTAGTTGGTGAGCAGGTTTGACAACCCCTTTAAAGTTTGGGTGGTGGCAAAAGGCCATACGGCACCATCCCACTCGCAGCCATGGCCTGTACCATGCGTACGGAAACCCGGATGACGACGCTCGGCTGTAGTGATACCCCAAGGTGCGTTGAACCCCTTTTCATCTACCAGTTGCTCCCATTGCTCGGCATACTTAGCCTTATCATCAGGCAAATTAAAATACCATGGAATATAGCCCAGTTCCTCACGGGCATCAGCCAGTTGGTTTTTAGCTACCTGTTTTACTTTGAAGAATGATGCCTTATTATCCCACAGAGTATCCTGCACCAATTTCTTCAACTCCATTGCCTTAGCAGCGTAAATCTTTTTAAGGGTATCGTTACCCACTAATGCTGCCATTTTTGATAGGGCAACGGCGTTGCCATACATATAGCTGTTAATAGTAGGGCGAATGTTTTTATCCTTACGGCCACCGCTAATTGATTCTTCCATCGCGTCTTTTACATCAAACTGCCAAAACATGTTATTGGGAAGTTTTTTGTCTTTTTCCCAAGCCCGGTAGTCAGCATCTAATACAGGTAACAGCTTTTGCACCATTGGCTTATTACCGTTAACCAGGTAGTAATTAAAAACGGCGTTTTGCAGCCAGCTGCTAAAGTTGCGCAAGTGCGGCTTTGGCGTTTTAGGATCAACGTACAGCCAAAAGTTTATATAATCGTTAATGTAGGTTTGATTACGCAACCAGCGGCCTTCGTAAATGTGATGACCTAAAGCACTGCTCACCGTATTGTACTTGCCTGCGTGATTAACCGGGGTAATAAACTCGGTAAACACAAAGCCATCGGGTGTTTGCTTTAAATGTTTACGCATAGCCCACCAACGGTAGTAATATATTTTTTCCAGCGTAGAATCGGGGCACTCAAATAGTGGCACGTTTTGCGACATCCAATCAATAGCCTGATCGTTAGTTACGTAGTTTTTAACCGTTTCCGTATCTATTTTATTAAAATAGGTAACGTACGATTTCAGCTTATTATTGGTAAGGCCGAGTTTGGTTTGGCTGTAAGCAATGGTTGCTGTTAGTGCGAGTAGTATGGTGAGTATTTTCTTCATTTATAATTGGTTCATCTCAAACCACAATATGTCATTGTGAATTTGCTTCCTATTTTCTGCCGCAAGTATTTAGCGAGGGTATTGTGTGATGGCTACTTGTGCCCTCGTTTACCTTTCACTTTTCTACCGCTCATTGCCGCGGAGGCTATTTCTTTGTCATAGCCACAAAAGAAACAAAAAGGCCTATCCACAAACAATCCCTTCCATCCCACAAGCCAGCTCCCGGCCGGGTGTTGTGGCTGGCCACCGCTATTTTAGGATTAATGGTTTGCTGTTTAAATTTAAAAATTAAACAGCTATCATTTCCAAAAGGCCTCCCTCCCGGGAGGATTTAGGTGGGGCTATACCTCTATCATCGCCTTAATTACTCCCGTTTCTGGATTCAGCCAACTTTCAAAGTTGTCTTTTACCTCGCCAAATTGTACGCGGTGAGTGATGTATGTTTTAGGATCTACCAAGCCTTTTTTCATGCTGGCTATTACATGTTCAAAATCTTGACGTGTTGCGTTGCGGCTGCTCATCAGGGTCGATTCTCGCTTGTGAAAATCGGGGTGGTTAAAGCTAAATGCTTCTTTTTGCAACCCAATCAGTACATAACGGCCGCCATGTGCCAAGTAGTCAATACCACCATTTATTGCCTTCAGGTTGCCAGTCGCATCAACCACTACCGACGCCATATCACCACCGGTTATTTCGCGTAACTGTTCGACTGCATTGCCATCTAAAGGATTAATGGTGTATTCAATACCGAGATTTTCCTTGCAAAACTGCAAACGCTCATTACTTACATCCATAGCTATTACCTTGCCGCCTGCAATACGGGCAAACTCAATAGTACCTAAACCAATTGGGCCTGCGCCAATTACCAGCACAAAATCGCCCTGGTTAATACCTGCACGGCGAATGCCATGCGCGCCAATTGCCAATGGCTCAACCAATGCTAGCTCATCGTAAGTTAAACCCTCGCCATGTACTAGTGAGTACGATGGTACTTGCAGATACTCAACCATACCACCATCGGCGTGTACGCCACAAACCTGTATGCTTGAGCAGCAATTAGGCTTACCGGTGCGGCAGGCTACGCAATGATCACAGTTGAAATAAGGGATAAAAGTTACTGCTTCTCCTGCTTCAAATCCCAAGGCACCATCAGCCTCCACTAACTCGCCCGAAAGCTCGTGGCCTAAAATACGCGGATAGCTAAAAAATGGCTGCGTTCCTTTAAAAGCATGTAAATCGGTTCCGCACACGCCTATACGTTTTATTTTGATGATGGCGTGATCCTTTTTTAGTTCGGGTTTATTGGCCTGGCCATAATCAAACTGGCCGGGTGTAGTACAGGTTAATATTTTCATTTATTGTTTTAAACTTCCAGATTATAAAATTTGATGGCATTGCCACCCCAAAACTTAGCCTTATCAATATCGCTGAAAGGCTCAAGATAATGTCTTACCATTTTAACCACACGGTTATAACCACCGGCAACCATACATACAGGCCAATCTGATCCAAACATCAAACGGTCGATACCAAAGGCATCAAAAACCACGTCCATGTAAGGCTTGAAGTCTTCTTCTTCCCAGTCATACCAATTAGCCTCGGTAACCATACCTGATATTTTGCAATACACGTTAGGATGTTTAGCTACCTCGCGAATGTCCTTTTCCCATTCAGCTACCTGCTTATTTTTGATATCGGGTTTGGCAATGTGATCAATTACGAATTGCTGTTTTGGAAACTCGGCTACTAGTTGAGCGGTGTATTTAAGCTGATCGGCAAAGATGAGTACATCATAGGTAAAGCCATATTTGTGCAACAGGCTTATTCCTCGTTTAAACTCGGGCTTAAGCATAAGGTCGCGCTGTGGCTCGCCTTGTAACACATGACGAAAGCCCACCATTTTGTCAATTTTACCGTAATGCTTCAATTGCTCTTCAACATCTTCGGCCTGTAAATCAACCCAGCCAACCACACCCTTTACAAATGGTGTGGTGCTTGCCAGCTCAAGTAAAAATTGATTTTCTTTTTCGGTTTGACTTGCCTGCACTGCCACACACCCCTGCATTTGGTTATGCATAAGTATATGCATCAAATCCTGCGGCAAAAAGTCGCGGCGTATAACGTCCATTTCCTCGGTAATCCAACTATCTCTTACCGGATCAAATTTCCAAAAATGCTGGTGAGCATCAATTTTATACATGGTAGTGTGTGTATGGTTTATAATCCTGTTGTTAATTGCTAACAGCTGCCTCAATGCAGCCCGGATGTATAAATGGCATTTTCAAAGAGATTAAAAAATTCAGACAGATACTTATCAGTAATTGCCTGTTTGTTATATTATATTGCCATTAACAGAAAACTTACAGCCGGTAGATTTAAGCAACTGCTTGTATAAATGTATTACATTTTTAACCGATGTATATTAAAATGTGATTAAAAATATAAAACCCCGTGGCAAACGCACGAGGTTTTATGTAGGATATTAACCTGAAATTTGTTCAGGTATATAGTGATCTACAATTATAAAGACACGCCGCGTTTCCAGGGAATAAAATCGTCCTGACCGTGACGCACGGCAGACACTTCAACCTCACCGCTGGCAACCTGAATTACATAATCTAAAATACGTGCACCAGCCTGCTCAATAGTCTCTTCGCCTTCAATAATGGTACCTGTGTTAAGATCAATAATGTCGCTCATTTTGTTGTACAGGTTTGTGTTGGTTGCAATTTTTACTACCGGCACAATTGGGTTACCTGTTGGCGTTCCTAAACCTGTGGTGAACAATACAACGTTAGCACCTGAGCCCACTTCGGCAGTGGTGCTTTCAACATCATTACCTGGAGTGCAAAGCAGGTTTAAACCTGGGTTTACCACTTTTTCAGGATAATCTAACACATCAACTACCGGTGATGTACCACCTTTTTTGGCAGCACCTGCAGATTTAATGGCATCGGTAATCAAACCGTCTTTAATGTTACCAGGCGATGGGTTCATATCAAAGCCAGAGCCTGCTTCTTCAGCACGTTGCGCGTAAGTGCGTACAAGGTTTACAAAGCGGTCTGCGTCTTCCTGCTGAATACAACGGTCAATAAGGTTTTGCTCAACTCCGCAAAGTTCAGGAAACTCAGCCAAAATAACCGAGCCACCCAAAGCAACCAATAAATCAGAAGTATAACCAATAGCCGGATTTGCTGAAATACCAGAGAAACCATCCGAACCACCACACTCCAAACCAATAGTAAGTTTGCTTAATGGTGCGGGCTGGCGGGTATACTCGTTAGCCTGAATTAAACCTGCAAGCGTTTTACGTAACGCCTGCTCCATCATGTCAGACTCTTTACCTATCGTTTGCTGATCTAATATATACAACGGCTTTTTGAAGCCCGGAGAACGTTTTTGAATTTCGTTTTCCAAAATGCTAACTTGTGCATTTTGGCAACCTAAACTTAGCACGGTAGCACCAGCACAATTAGCATGAGTAATGTAACCGGCTAACAAACCGCAAAGTGCTTCAGCATCCTGGCGGGTACCGCCGCAGCCACCAGAGTGGTTCAGAAACTTTATACCGTCAACATTAGGAAATACTTTGCTTTCTTGTGAAGCTACGTCGCCTGCGTTAATCTCGGTAAACAATATCTCGTCAACACCGCTACCAGCTTTAATTTTGCTTATTAACTGCTGAGCCTTGGTTTCGTAAGTTTTTTTACGACCGTAGCCTAGTGGCTTAATCAATGACTCCTGCAACACCTCTATATTACGGTTTTCGCAAAACACCATCGGTATAACCAACCAGTAGTTTGCTGTACCCACACTACCATCCGGACGGTGATAGCCGTTAAACGTGCGGCTTTCCCAGGCACTAACATCAGGCTTGTTCCAGTCGGTATGTTTGCTTGCGGCTGACATGCTGTTGGCAGCATGCTTAATATTCTGTGTGCTTATTACACCGCCCGACGGAATATCAAACTGCGCTTTGCCTACCAATACGCCGTACATAACAATGCTATCGCCGGCTTTAATATCGTTAATGGCAACTTTATGTTTAGCGGCAATTGGGTTAACAGTTGTTATGGTAACTCCATCATAAGTTATCACCTCACCTACGGGCAGGTCAACCAACGCTACCAGTACGTTATCATTAGGGTGAATCTTTAAAATATTTTGTTTCATTGTATGTTATACAGTTGCTTCTTTTGCTAAAATCTCTTTTGTTCCGTTGGCTTCAATTTGCTGAAGCTGATCTAACACGGCTTCTTTAAAACCCGGAAGCTGGGCCAAATCTGCACCCCAAAGCTCCTTATTATTCAAGATGCTGTAAGTTACATCATGCAACTCAGCCTTTTGCCAGGCGTGGTAGAAAACCTCAGCGTTGCTGTCGGTAATTACGTAATCTTCACCATTGTTTGTACCAATGTATTTACCATCCTCATCTTTTACAGATTTCATAAACCTGATGAATGCTGCAAAGCCAAGTGCTATATGTACCGGGACCGTAGTATGATGCTTAAAATGATTTAAAATTAACGGCACCACCCTCAATTGCATTTTTGACGAAAACTGTGCCGAAATACTGATCCAAAGGTGCTCCAGGTTAGGGTTACGGAAACGATCTAACACCTTACCTGCAAATTCGGCAGCAGTGTCATGATCAACGTCATAAGGAATGGCCGGAGCTATTTCCTTTAACATTAATTGATTGATGAAGTGTGTAAAACCGGCATCTTCCATGGCTGCTTTAACCGTGCGGAAACCTGATAAAAATGCGACAGCACAACTTAATGTATGTGTACCGTTCAATAGGCGTAATTTCAGTTCGCGGAATATGTCAATATTGGGCACTATTACAACGCCCTTATCAACTTTATGGAATGATAATACATCTTTAACGTAATCATCGCCTTCAATAGCCCAAAGTGAATATACTTCAGATACAATACGTAATCCGTCTTTGTATCCGCAATCAGCCTCCAGTTGCTCGGCTAGCTTTGCATCGGGCTTACCCGGTACAATACGGTCAACCAGTGTGTTGCAAAAGCGGTTATGCTCTTCAAGCCAATCAATAAAAGCAGGTTCCAGGTTGTTTAAGTGCGCGAGTTCAAGTACAATTGCTTCCAGCTTTTTGCCGTTATCAACTATCAACTCAGCCGGAACAATAACCAAACCGCTTTCGGCACTGCCGTTGAATGTACGGAAGCGCTTGTATAAGATGGCTAATAATTTACCAGGGAAAGACACAGGTGGATTTTTGAATATATCATCCTGAACAAGTTGAATGCCCACCTCGGTGGTATTGGATGTAACAACTTTAAGTTCGGGGTTTTGAGCAACCTTTAAAATCTCCTCCCAGTCTTCTCCTGCCGATAGTACCCGGCTAATAGATGAACATACAATTTGCTCATCAACCTCGTTACCATCTTCAATACCTTTAATTGATAGTGTGTACAGGCCATCCTGACGGTCAAAATCATTAGCCGAGCCTGTATCGGTTGATTTTACCACCACAATACGGCCGTTAAACACCCCTTCCCTGTTTGCTTTATCTATATAAAAATCAGGAAGGCCGCGCAGTAACACGCCGGTACCAAATTGTAAAACTTTCTCGGGCAGGTTGAACACATCCTCTGGCGGAAGCACCAAGCCCGGTACATTAATCTTCTTTAAGTTATATCTTGATAGTAACATTTGCTTATAATTTGCCACTTACTTTTTGGCAGCCTTAGCCGGAATCTGATCTACCAGCCAGGCCACTAAATCATTGGCAGCTTTAAAATTTTCAAGGTCGGCCGTTAGTTTGCGACCATCAAGGTATTCGTTATAAAACCATGGGTCGCCAACTGCAAGCACCGTACCCTTACCGTATTTTGCCATTGCTACAACTACCTCACCATTATGATTTAAAACCGATTTGGCAGGGGCCGATAGGTTGAACGTGCTTATTTCTTTAATATATATCTTTTTAGCTGTTTTAAACACAGGGTTGCCAGCCGGAATATTTACCGCACCCTGCTGAAACTGCTGACCAACCACATGGTTAATGCTGTTTTCCTTAAACGGCATACCAAATTTGCTCATCAGTGTATTGAAGTGCTTAAACTCGGCATTGCCGGTATCATTATGCAAAACCAACAGTACGCCGCCATGCTTAACCCACTCACTTACAGCGGTAACATGTGCAGGCTCAACATATTTAGCATTAGGGTTTTCCTTAGGAATATCAGCATCAACAATAAGGTAGATTGAAGCCGGTTTTAAGTTGGTAGCGGTTGGTGCCTGGTATAACGTGGCAGTTTCTAAGCCGTAGTTATTAAAGATGTGCCCTAAAAGCGAGAAGCCATTGTTATCACGACCTTCCCATTTGTAGTGATAAGGAACAACAGCACCGGTTATGTCTTTTTTACGCTCATCGTTAAAATAACTGTCCAATAATACGGTTTTGTTATTCGCCTTATTTAAATTGGCAATACGCTCAATTTCAACGCTGGCCTGCAAAAAAGCACCAAGGCCTTTAGCATCATTGGTAACTACTTTTTCTTTTAAATAATATTCGTAGCTGCCATCGCGGTATGGATTTCCGCCTAAACCGGCAACACTTACCGTACCGTTAAAATTAACCTGACCGTTAGCATCAACTTCCACAAATTTTTTGATAATGCCTTTGTAACCTGTTTCGGCTACGCCTCTAAAATAATTAGGCAGGTTATGCTGGCGCACACCTTTAGCCAATGCATAAACAAACATTGACGATGCCGAAGCCTCCAGGTAATTGCCTTTTCCATTAGGTTTATCCATTACCTGGTACCATAAACCCGATTGCTTATCCTGAAATTTAGCTACTGCTGTAGCAAAACGGTTTAAAATAACCAGTAATTCCGCACGCTTCGGATGATTTACCGGCATTTTATCAAGCACATCAACTAAAGCCATACCGTACCAGCCCATAGCACGGCCCCAAAAATTAGGTGATTTACCGGTTTCGGGGTTTGACCAACGCTCTTTGTGGCTTTGATCCCACGCATGGTACAGCAATCCTGTCTTACTATCGCGCGACATGCGCTCCATTAAAATAAATTGTTTGGCTATATCATTAAACGCAGTATCTTCATGAAAAGCAGTTGCGTATTCGGCATAAAATGGCTCGCCCATGTACAAACCATCCAACCACATTTGATTAGGGTAACGTTTTTTATGCCAAAAACCACCCTCAGGAACACGTGGTTGCTTACTCAATTGCTCTCGAAGGGTTCGGGCTGCTTTTAAGTATTTTTCGCCGCCAATTACCTGGTAAAGCATTAGCACACTACGGCCGGGTAAGATGTTATCGATATTATAATCGTCCATTTTATAGCCTTTTATGGTGCCGTCATCATTCAGGTGAACATCTACGCGGCTTTTGATGTATTTAAAGTATTGCGGATCGCCGGTTTGCAGCCACACATCTTCTAATCCCTTCCATACAACGGCGTGCTCATAAGTCCAGTGTGGTTTTGAAGTATCGGCCCACACCTTCATAGCTGTTTTAGCCATGCGCTGCGACCAAGGTTGCGTTTGCGCCTGAACAAGTTGAAGACCTGAAATCAGGAACAGGCATGCAAATAAGAATTTTCTCATAGTTTCTTCTTCTGATAATTAGTTAATGACAGAATGTGTCGCCGTCAAAGGTTTGGTTAGTACCCCGCATATCTTCAGGATACAATTTTATAATATTGAAAGGATAAAAAGGCGATAATGGCTGTAAAAATCAATGCAAACGTTTTCGTAACGCCATTTTACTTACTTTACACTGGCCAAGGCAAGCGGATTCCAATTGTCTTTGCCACCTAATATATTTTGTAACGTATATTTTTTGGCTTCCTTATCAGTTAACTGTTTTGACCAGGTAACACGTTCAGTAGTTTTGGCGCCTGCTCCATAACATTTGTATTCGGCGTAAAAAGCTGTTTTCTCCTTATCAGGAAACATGGCATCTCCCTTCCACGGATTCCAGCCTTGAGGTGCAATATGAGCACCCACCTCGCAGCGTATTAATACCGTTTTAGCATAAGGCCTCCACGGGCGGCCCAGTAGTGCTTTTTTCAGGGTACTATCAGCAATTAATTTACAATCCATCAGCACATAACCAAACTCCTGGTTTGCAGTGGTAGCTGCCGCAGTAACAAATGAATTAGTTAAATTACGAATAGTACAGCGCTGAAATACAACCGTTGCTTCACCAAATAGAAAGTCGGTTGTGCCTTCAATATAACAATCCTGGTAAAATTGACGGCTGTTGCTTTTGGCTGTGTATAACGTATCCTGATTACCCAGCAAACGGCATTTTGTTATTACGCATCTGTCGGCCTCAATGTGCAAGGCCACAGCCTGTCCTACTCTGCCGGCCGTATTTTCGATGGTGAGGTTACTGGCCTCAAAGCCGTCGCCCTGTACCAAAACAGTATACGAGGTGTAAGTTGTCATTTTGTCTTTACCAAAAGCATCCTTGCCCCCCGGAACAGGCTTTCCAGAATAATCATTGTTGGTTATGATAGTGCTTTCCGCGCTTTCGCCAACAAGAGATATATTAGTTTTCCAGCTGGGAACAACCAGTTTTTCACGATATGTTCCCTTCTTTATATGTATAATTACCCGCTTTTGCCCCAAATCGCGCACTGCGTTAACTGCTTCCTGTATGGTTTTGTAGTTACCGCTGCCATCGGCAGCAACGGTAAGTTCTGCAGGAAATACAGGCTGTTGAGCGAATGCATGACCGATGAAGAAAACGGCAAGTATTAACAGCTTAAACACTTTCATACCGCTGTTATTTAGCTATAAATGCCTTTTGATCGGCACCGTTTTTAAACGCCACCTTTTGCTTGGCCTTACTCAAGTCTGACGCGGTAACTTCAATATTTGATGTTTTTTTACCGTTAATGCCAAACACCTGTTCTGTACCGGCACCGTAACGCAGGTTACTAAACTTAACATTATTTGAATTGATAACATTAATCAAAGGCGCTGATGCTTTGGCTTCAACATAGAAGTTTTTCAGAGTAATATCTTTACCCTCTATAATATCAATGCCTTTGTTGGCTTTAATGCTTACGTTTTCAAGATTAATATTTTTGATAGCCATCTCTGGTAAACCACGAATCATTAATGCCCTGTCGGCACCGTTACATGATACATTACTCACCCAAAAATCTTTAAATACTGGTGTAGCTTCTGTTACCGGCGGAACATTGGTATCATTTGCCATTTCCTCATCCGTTGGAGATTTTCCGGTGTAATACATATCAAACAAGATGGCACTGGTTACAATATCGCGCATGGCTATGTTTTTGATATGGATGTTTTCAACTACTCCACCACGTCCGCGGGTGGTTTTAAAGCGGAGGCCAATATCAGTACCGATGAACGTACAGTCGGTTACGAAGAGGTTACGCGCACCGCCCGACATTTCACTACCTATTACAAAACCGCCATGTGCACGGTAAACTATGCTGTTTTTAACCACCATATTTTCGGTTGGTTTGCCACGTTTACGCCCTTCCTCATCACGGCCAGATTTTATACAAATACCATCATCACCGCAATCAAACGTACTGTTATTGATCAACACATTTTTGCACGACTCCACATCAACACCGTCACCATTGGCAGCGTTCCACGGGTTGCGCACGCGTACGCCATCGAACGTTAAGTCTTCACACATTAATGTGTGGAGGCACCATGCTGCAGAATTTTGAAATGTTGCACCCTGTAGTAAAACCTTTTTACAGTTAGCCAGCACAAGCATATTAGGGCGGTAGTAATCTTTAAATTCCATAGCAGCCTCAGGTGTAGAGCCAGGCTCGATGTAACCGGCCTTTGGTGTACGTGCTGCCTTGTAGTAGGCTGCCGATGGATACCAGGTTTTACCGTTTTCGCTTACAACACCACCCGATGCTACTTTTCGGTTCCATTCCTGTTCGGTTAAACGGTCTTTGGCAATTAGTCTCCATATCTCGCCGTTTCCGTCAATAATTCCCTCGCCGGTGATAGCAATATTTGTGAGGTTAGTACCTGATATAGGCGACTCGTTGCGATAGGCCGCATGCCCCTCCCAATTGCCTTCAATAAGTTTATACTGGCTTTTATCAGCCGTAAATTGCACCAGGGCTGCGCGGCTAACGTGCAGGTTTACGTTGCTTTTAAGTTTTATAGGGCCTGTTAGCCATAAACCTTGCGGTATCAATACTACACCTCCACCTTTTGCACTGCAGGCGTCAATAGTTTTGTTAATACTCTCGGTGTTGAGTGTTATGCCATCGGGCTTAGCGCCATATTTTATGATATTAAAGGTATCTTTTTTAAAAGCAGGCAAAGCTGCCTTAGGTAAATTACTCCAGCTGTAGGGCTTGGTTTTTACCTGGGCCGAAGCAAGAAATGCACTGCCTGTTATTAATAAGGCGGCTATTGAACATTTTTTTATATTAAACATTAAGCTGTGGTTTATGTGGTTTTCAAAATAAGGCAATTGGCAACTAAACAGGTTGACTGATGTTGCCCAACTTGTTCTTATAAGTTATCAAGATTTAGCTTTAACTATGCGATCGGCTAAACCCAGCTTTAAATCAATTATGCTTTTCAAGACTAACTCGGCCACACGACGGGCGCCTAGTTCACTAAAATGGGTATCATCTGCCTTGCCTTTAGGGTAATTGGGGTTTTGCCCTGGCTCCAGGTAATTAAGCAGCAGCTTTGACTTTTCATCGCCCAGTTGCTGAAACATTTGCTGGCTTTGCATATCAAGATCAATAAGTGCAATTTTGGTTTCCTTAGCAACGTTGCGCACTATTTGCGCGTACACTTCGTGAGTTTGCATTACATGTCCGGTGCTGTCAAATTTACGGCGGGCAACAGGTGTAATAATTACTGGCGTAACCTGTTTGGCTTTAGCAGCTGCAACAAATATTTCGAGGTTCTTTTTAAATTCAGTCTGTGTGGTTGCACTTTTTTTGGTAGGCACCTCATCATTATGGCCAAATTGGATAATGAGGTAGTCGCCAGCCTTCATGCCCTCATTAACAGATGCCCAACCACCATTAATGAAGCTTTTGGTACTCTTACCGTTCTTTGCCCTGTTTTCAATCACAACGGTACTGTCAAAATAGTTTGCAAAAGGCATACCCCAACCCGTTTCGGGGTAATAGCGCTTTTCTTTGATGGACATTGTTGAATCGCCAATCATGTAAACGGTAATTTTTTGGGGCGGCGAAACCCAGGCGCATAATGCCAATAACAATACACTAAGCAGTGTTACATTCTTCTTCATAATTTGGTTTGCTATTGCGTAATAGGTTTGGAGTAGCGTATAAAAGATGTGCTATAGCCGGACTAAATTAGTCATAACAACTTAAAAAACAACACAAAGGGCTTGTTCAGTTAACGAACAAGCCCTTTGTAGCATAATTTTTATATAAGGTTAAAAACCTAAGCCCAATGCAAAGCCACGTGTGCCTTGCGGGAATGACACACCGGCCGATACAGCACCGGTTTGCAGATTTATACCGTAAAACCGTGTTGTACCTGCAACAGTAAATATACCGTAAGCATTACCTGTGTTTGAACTGATATCAAATCCGTTTGCTTCTGTTATGGTGATGCCAAGTGAACCAATTTCGGTCATAGTACCAGCATTTGGTGGATCTTGCTTGTATAATTTACCTGTTTGAGAGTTAATGGTGAACAACACAGTTGATGTAGCACCTGGAAAGTTGTTAGTATAAGCGGCTGCATTAACAAAGCCTGTATTTGCAGGCAATTGCGTATCAACACCTGCAATGTCGCCGGTTACCGGGCTTATACGTAAATTTTGGCCTGTGTTGCTAACTACACGTATTAAATCGGCCACCGGATTAAAATCAAACCCGAAAGATGTACCCGACAAAGCTGTAGAGAATTGAGCACCACTAACGGCAGTTGCCACACCTGATGATGGATTGATGGTATACAGGCGATTGCTGCTACCCAAGCCGTACAACCGGCCATTAAGCGGACGGAAATCTATACCTAATATTTGCTCATTAGCCTGTACACCACTAATTGCTTTTGCAACCGGTGATATACTTGCAGGGTTAAAAATAAGTAGTTCGTTGTTACCGCTAACAGCGTATGCTACGGGGTTGGTAAATATAGCCAAACCAACGATATTGGTATTAAATGAATAAGCTTTATAAGCCTTACCATTGCTCATATCAATACTGTAAAGGCCTTGTGTACCATTTACAGTTAAAGCAGCCAATGCCGATTTACTATCGGGAGTGATATCAAAATCGCCTACTGCAGAAGCGTCAACACCAAGGGAACCAACTTCAACTAGCGTACCGTTGTTAGGTGGATCCTGCTTGTAAAGTTTTTTGTTAGTTAAGTCGATGTCAAATAATACCGTTGAACTTGCACCCGCATAATTTTCGGTGTAAGCTACTGAAGATATTTTTGCACCGGCGGCACCGTTGATATCACCATCGCGAAGTGCAGTTCCATCTTCAGGGTTTAAGCGCAGGTTTTGCCCATTGTTTGATACTAAACGCAAACGATCAACTGTTGGATTAAAGTCAATACCAATTGCTGTTCCGTCAATAGCCGGGGTAAAAGGCGTTGCACTTACAGCACGGGCTGCACCGGTTGATGGATTGATAATGTATATGCGGCTACCGCTGCTTACACCATACAATTCGCCTGTGGCCGGGCGGTAATCAATAGCCAGCATGTTTTCGCCGGTTTGCATGCCGGTTATGCTTAAGGTTTGTGTAAGTGCACCGCTGGTTTGCGCATTGAAAGAGGCAATGCGGTTATTTTGCAGTAACGCAGTAACATTAACATTAGGTGCAACAATTTCGCTGTCGTTGCGGTAATCGTCATCGTCGTCTTTTGAACACGAGCTTAACAATACAGAAAGTGCCAGGCCACACAAAGCCATTCCTCTCATAAAAAAGGTAGTAGTATAATTTTTCATAATTTATGTAAATACGTAACTAAACTGAAGGCTGTAACAAGCCCTCATAAATAAAAAAACAGCAGTAGATTTTTGCTAAGCGTTGGGAGGCGGTGTAGGTACAACCAAATGAAATGCCGAAAAGCTTACCGGCACAAACAAGCTATACTTTTTAGCTTGCAGCACAGTTGGAAGCACCATCAAATCAGTTGCTAAATAGTTTGTAGACAGTAAGTTTTTGCTACCAAATTGTGCGTCATCTTTTTCATCGGCGTCGCCGGTGTCACCATCCTGGTTACCCGGAGCTACTAAAGCTTTTTTGACGTAAGGTTTGCCTGATTGCATAACCGTTTTAAAAGCAACGCTCAAAGCAAACAATAAAATGGTAAGTGTAAATACACATTTTAATTGCTGCCTTAAAGAAGTACTATGTAAAAAGCTGCCCATGCAATCCAACTTACGAATATGACTTCATAAAGGATTTCAACATGCAAATGTTTTTAATTGAAAATCAACATCATACAACCTGAAGCACTAAAACAAGATTTTCGTGACTACTACAAGTAATCAAAGTAATTACTGGACTGTTAAATAAGGGCGCGCTTTTTTTAACGTTGCTAAATCAATGATAGCTACGTTGCTTAGTTCATTTACCGAATCATAATCACCGTGCTGCTTTCTGTACTGTACAATTGCATTGATTTGCTTATAGCTTAAGTAAGGAAAGTTCTTAAGATCTTCGTACTCGGCAGTATTTACATTAAACTTCTTTACTCTCTTCTTGTCAACGGTAAATTGTTGCTGTATATCCTTGTAATGCATTTCATCTAAGCCAAACACCTCTGTAAGCTGCTGCTTTTTATAAAAGCCACCAAGCCGTGTACGATATTGGATAATACGACGCGCAAACGCGGGGCCAATACCTTTAAGCTTAGCTAAAGTTGCTGAGTCGGCCGTATTAAGTTCTACCACTAAACGGTGTTCAGCAATGTTTAACTGTTTGCCGGCAGGTAAATCAATGTAAGGCTCCAGGCGTTGATAATCGCCTGCACTAAGGGTGTACATCTTCTTAACATCGGCTTTGATATTGAAATTGCCTCCACTGGCTTCATAGTTCTTAATCCCCTTAATTTGCCGTACCGACAACCCGAGCCGTTTCCAACTTTCGACCGGTAATTTATTAGGGTTAAACTTAAAAGGCTTTACCTGCAAATGTGCACTTGCTGTTTCTCTTTCTTCATTTAAGTAAGGCTTTACGCCTGCACGCTGTAACTCGGCAACAGCTAAATCAACCTTTTTAAAATTAACCGGCTTTTCAACATTTAAGCGCCTGTTAATTGCTGGAGCCGCCAATGCCCCGGCTATAAGCAACACCAATACAATTAGTCCGTTCCATTCTGTTTTGGTTAACAGCAGGTAATTTTTGATGCGTGCTTTCACTTATACCTAAATAAAAGGTTAAATTAGTAATTTTATAAATTTACCTACGTATATAAGCATGAAGATTATAACCACAGATGAATTTGCTAAGGCCACCAAGCTTGATAAGTTGCGTATGCCCGGCCTGGCAGCTTTACTGATGGAGTTAATGAAAATTAACCAGGTTAATGATTTGTTTGCCAAGGCTCAGCCCAAACAAGGACCTGAGTTTGTAGATGCAATACTGGAGGGCTGTGGCGTTACTGTAGATTTTGACGAAAGCGAGCTGCGGAATTTGCCTGCTGATGGTGCCTTTATAGCCATTGCCAATCACCCCTACGGCGGAATTGAGGGCATGATATTACTTAAAATATTATGTATGGTTAGGAAGGATGCCAAACTGATGGCAAACTTCCTGCTTAAAAAAATACCCAATCTAGCCGATTACTTTATAGCCGTTAACCCTTTTGAAAACGTTGAGCATTCATCAAGCATCAGCGGTATTAAGTCGACGCTGGAATTACTCAGAAACGGAACACCTATAGGAATATTTCCGGCTGGTGAGGTGTCAACTTATAAATTGAACAGCAAACAGGTTACCGACCGTATGTGGCACCCGGTGGTTGGAAAGCTAATTGCAAAAGCCAAAGTACCGGTAGTACCCATTTATTTTCATGGCAACAACGGCCTGCTATTTAACCTGCTTAGTTTAATACACCCTACCCTACGCACTGCCAAGTTACCATCAGAATTATTCAACAAACAGGGACATACCATAAAGCTACGTATTGGTAAGCCTATTAAGGTTGAAGAAATACCCAACTATAACAACGTTACGCAGCTGCTAAATTTTTTACGCGCCAAAACCTATGCGTTAGGTACTGGTCTTGAAGATGAGAAGCGCCTTTTTAACCCACGGAATCTTTTTAAAATAAAAAAAGAGCCGAAAGAAATTGTTGCGCCTACCATGGCCGAGCTCATGGACAGGGAGTTAGTTCCGCTGCGGGAAAACTACAGGGTATGGACTGAAAAAAACTATGAGGTATTCATTACCCCAACAGCGCTTATTCCTAATATCATTCGTGAAATTGGACGTTTGCGCGAGATTACGTTTCGTGAGGTTGGCGAAGGAACCAATAACAGCACCGATTTAGATGAGTATGATATTTACTATCATCACCTATTTATTTGGGATGTTGACACCAAAAGAGTTGTTGGCGCCTACCGTATAGGCATGGGCGATGAAATATTTGACAGCTTTGGCAAAAAGGGCTTTTACACCGCTAACTTATTTAAAATTAAATCACAGTTTAGTGATGTTTTGCAAAGCAGTCTTGAACTTGGCCGCTCATGGATCAGGAAAGAATATCAGCAAAAAGCCCTTCCACTGTTTTTGCTTTGGAAAGGTATATTAAAGTTTGTTATTGATAACCCCAGGTACCGGTATTTAATTGGGCCGGTAAGCATAAGCAACACCTTTTCCAAATTCTCTAAATCGTTAATTGTTGACTACATCACCCGCCATCATTTTGATCATGATATGGCGCAGTATGTAAAGCCACGCAAGAAGTTTAAAGTTGACTTTGCCAGCATTGACACTGAATTGCTTATGGCCGGTGAAGAAAACTTTAAAAAGCTTGATAACCTTATATCTGAAATAGAAACCCATAATATTAAGGTGCCGGTACTGTTAAGGCAATACATATCGCTCAACGCGAAAATTATTTGTTTTAATATCGATCCAAAGTTTGCAGATTGTTTGGACGGTTTCCTGGTACTTGATTTACAAAAGGTGCCTAAAGATGTATTGGAGAAGATTGGTAGAAATCTATAACATTACACACTATTTGAAAAAGGCCAATCAGCAATGCTGGTTGGCCTTTTTTTATGATACACATTAAAAGCAAAACGGCCACCTGCAATGCAGGCGGCCGTTTGTTTTAAGAAAGGTATACGTTGTTAATATTATTTTACAGCACCCGGAGTGGTGTAAGGTAAGTTTTGAGGATCAAAGTGAGCCCAACCAGCAGCCCAGTTCTCAGCACCGAATGCACCTTTGAAAGCTACTTTATCAAAGAATGCATCAGCATAAGCACCTGTGAAAGCAGCACCTGCTAAACCAACCGAACCGGTTTTTTGAGTAAATACAGGAGTACCAACACGACTGCCACCAGCTAAATCAGCTGCAAATTTGTAAGGCTCATTGTATAATGCGTTAGCCAAATCAGCAGAGATTGCGTTTCCGCCAGCATTAATTTTATCAGTTACAGCTTGTAATGCAGTAGCATTAGTTGCTCTGATTGGTGTAGTACAACCGTATATAAGGTTGTTAAGGAACAATGATGTGTTACCGGTTAATGCACCGCTTGAATTACCTAAAGCATCATCATAAAACACACCAACTGTATAACCTGCCAATACTGAATTGCTAAGGCTCATAGCAGAGTTACGGCGAATTTGAGCTGCATTTTGGTAGTTAGCATTTACGCTTGGAGCCGAAGTGGCTGTACCTTGCAGGTGCTCACGCGGACCTAAGATAGTTACGTTTGAGAATAAAGCTTTAGTTTGAGGAGTAGCTGAAGTACCACCAGAGTTGTTATCAGATTCGAAACCGTTTGAACCAGATACGTCGGCAGTTGAAGCTAAACGCTGAGCTAAAGCAAACTGAATTTTACCTGAGTAACCGTTATCGGTATCAAAGTCATCGTCCCAGGTAGCAATAGCTAATAAATATTTAGCGTTTACAGAACCACCAAACCACTCGTATGCATCGTCACCTGAACGGTAAACCTCGATGTGGTCAATTGTAGTACCTGAACCAACGCTACCAAAAGTTAAACCGTTGATTTCGTTATCCGGACCAAGTGGAATACCAGCAAACTCAATACGAACGTATTTCATTACGCCAGAGTTATCGGCATCGTCAGTACCACCATGTTTAGCTTTATCAGTAGCGTCAGATATACCTTCGATGGCTACAGAAGCACCAATGTTATTATTTGCTTTACCTAAAAGGATAACACCGCCCCAGTCGCCTTGTGAACGGCCACCTGCAGAAGCATTAGAAGTAAATACAATTGGTTTATCTACGGTACCGGCAGCGTTTATTCTGGCACCGCGGGTTATAATTAATGAACCTTTGGTTGATTTCTCGCCTTTAATGATTGTTCCGGGCTCAATGGTTAAGGTTGAATTGTTAGTTACAAACACGTTACCTCTCAACAACCAGATTTTATCGGCAGTAAGGGTTCTGCTGGTAGTGATATCACCAGACAGTACGTTATCTTCCGAAACTGCAGGTGCGCTATCGTCACTTGAGCAGCTTGATGCAATTACCATCAATCCTAAAGAGGCAAGTAAAAAGAATTTCTTAATGTTCATCTTTTGTGTGAATTTATTTCGGTTCAAAAATCGCGGTTGTATATAACGTTAATGTTATGTTGTATTTAACTTATTATGAGCAAAGTGTTTACTTATTGTTAAGCCCTTAAAAGTTGTAGCTGAATACAAATGAGTAATTGCTACCGTATTTAAAGCGGCTAAGTGTCTGGTCGGCAGCCTGATCGTATTTCTTGTTACCATCACGATCAAAGTAAAACAGCGAGCGCTGATTAAGAATATCGTTTGCATTCAGCTTAAGCTCACCACGGCTTTTAAGCACTTTAATGCCTAACTGTAAATCAATAACGTTACGCGGAGCTTCCCAAATTGCCGGGAATATAGGACCACCAACTACGTTGAGCCTGCGGCCAACAACGTTGTACAGAGCGTTGAACGTTACCTTATTTTCAAGGAAAGTATGCATTAAGCCGGCGTTAACTACATAAGGTGCCTGGCCAACCAAAGGTCTTTCTGAATAATTAAGGTTTACACCTAAGTCGGGGTTGGTTGCTTTTGATTTTATCAACGATACGTTGGTGTACAGCGTAGTGTTTTTAAGGAAATCAGTGTTTGATATAAAGCCCAGTGAATGGCGTAACTCAAACTCAGCACCGTACACGGTTACCTTTGGTGAGTTACGATACTCGATTTGCCTGTTTGAGCCCTGATCAAAATTGTAGGCTTCTATGGCATTCTGGAAGTTTTTGTAGAAACCTGAAACAGAGATAATTTGACCGGCAGAAGGGAAAAATTCATAACGCAAATCAAAGTTATCAATGAGCGTACGCTTTAAGTTAGGATTACCTGTTATAAAGCTTACCTGCTCATAATCATAATAACCAAACGGCGCCAACTCTCTGAATTCCGGACGTGCAAGCGTACGATAGTATGCCAAACGAAGGTTAGCTTTAGGCGTTAAGCTGTAAGTAAAGTTTGCTGATGGCAATACGTCAACGTTGCTTAGTTGTGCTCTTGATAACGCCGATTTACGCAGGTTTTGCAAATCTAAGTCAAAGTGTTCAACACGTACACCCCACACTACTCTTAGCTTATCGCTGAGTTTATTATCTAACATGGCGTAGCCTGCGTTAGTCATGGCGTGGCCATTGTATGACTCATCAAGGTAGCTACCCGGAATTTCACTCAAGCGGTAAACATCACCACGGTCAATCAAATCTTGGCCGTAAAGTGTGTTTAGTGGTCTTTGTCTTATTTGCTCTAAATCATCAACGTTATTAGGTAACAAACCTATAAAGCGTACGGTGAAGCCACGATCGCGGTATGATGAATTTAAACCGGCTTTGAATGTTGCCGAGTTATTAAACATTTTCAGAGGTGTTGAATAATTCAAGTTACCTGAATAACCGTTTTCGCTCATGTAGGTAAACATGCGGGCATTCTCCTTACCTAATGTGGTGTTTTGAGCAAAGAAAGGAGCATTACCTGTAGCGTTTATATCACGCACATAGTTAGCCTTACGTTGGTCAGGCTGATCATTTAAGGTATTGCTGTAGCTGGCAGACCAAGTTAACTTGCTTCCTTTTTCGCCAAAAGAGTGTGTACCTTCAAGTGTTGATTTAAATACGGCTTTTTGTATAAGGTCAAAAGCCGAGAAGCGTACCTGGCTGGTGATGTTTTCATTTACACCTGCTCTTGAAAGGTACTGATCATCATAAATGCGGTTATAAGTATTTTTAAGGGTAATTTTATTTTTACCCCAGGTATATGCAAAGTTTGCCAGTGCACCTACGTTAGTTGAAAATTTATAAACCTGGTCGGTAAACTTGTTACCATAAAACTCGCGAAATAAATCCTGATAATAGTTTTGCGTATTGCGGTAGCTTAATGATACTGTTGCACCAAATCTGTTGCCGGTTTTTTCGAAATCCTTCACACGACCAACGGTTAGTTGGTAGTTTTGTGAAGGCAGAGCTTTTTTATTGTAAACGTTCCAGTCTTGCTGTAAGCTTTTGATAGCTGCAGTATTTTGTGACGTTGACAAGGAGTTATTCACCAACGCTTCTGAACTTGGGAAGGATGACGGAAGCTTTTTGTCACCATTGTCAAAACCAAAGTAATCGCTGGTGTTACGCTGTCCGCTCTTAAAATCTTTAAAAGTTGATGCGGTGTTGTAACCTGCGCCCACACTCACCGAAGTATAATTACGGTCCGGAATATCTTTAGTGGTAACCTGTACCGAACCACCAGCAAAATCACCAGGAAGATCAGGAGTTGCAGTTTTGTTGATAATAAGGTTATCAACCATGTTTGATGGTACAATGTCAAATGAGAAAGCCTTACGGTTAGGCTCGGTGCTTGGCAGTGGAGCGCCATCAAGGGTGGCATTGTTATACCTGTCGCTCAATCCACGTACAACCACAAACTTATTGTCTTGTACGGTAACACCACTCACACGCTTCAACACATCGGCAGTGTTGCGGTCAGGTGAACGGCGTATAGCCTCAGCCGATATACCGTCGGTTACACGGGCACTATTTTTTTGTTGTGCATATAACGAGTTTGCAGACTCCTGGCGGGCTGTTGCTCTTACCGTTACTGCAGCTAACTGCTGGGTTGCCGCTTCGGTCAACACTATATTTAAAGTAGTTGGCTGTGCGGCTTTAATAAGTATTTCAGATATCTGCTTGTTTTGATAACCTACGTAACGCACTAAAACGCTGTGTGTTCCTGCAGGAACATCGTTTATAGTATACTCACCGTTAACATTGGTTGCCGCACCACGGGTAGAGCCTTCAACCAAAATTGATGCGCCAATCAGCGCTTCGCCTGTTTTCTGATCGGTTATTTTACCGGTAAGCTTACCGGTGCTTTGAGCATGTGCTAAACTAAAAGATGCTGTAAGTAACAAACACACTGTTAGTTTAAATAAGGTAATAGCTAATTTTTTCACTTGCATATTTTTGATGCAGCAAAATTATTAGCGCAACATTAGCTCATTGTTATCATCAAATTAACTGTACAATTTCTAATTGTTAAATTAAAATTAAGAACCATTGTAAAATCTTGATAAATAGAGAATTAAGTCAATAGTTAATTTTTTGAGATTAAGTTAATGTCATTAATGGCAGTAACTTATGATCTTAAAATACTGTTAATGCTTGAAATTCAATTTCTTGATGATGGAAACAATTAACCATAAAGGGGCTAACATTAACAAACGTAAACGCCTGTTAAAATTAAATGAACGGTATGTTAAAAGCTGCAAGGCCAGTCCAACTATTAAGGCGACTAATCCAACCAGCCACAACTCAGGCCCTCCTGCTTTCTGCCAGCCTTCTAACTGAATGATACCGTATGAGAAAGCAAAAAGCATAAAAAGCATAACATATGATACCAACGGCGATAAACGCAACAGGTAATAAATACTGAACGCTATTAAAAAGGAAGCCCAGTTAATGTATCCGTTATAACGCCCCAAAAAGCTGATATAAGGAAACGGCAAAGCCCATATAAAAGTAACAAGGCCAAACAAGGTTAAAACTATGGCAAAACATAGCACAGGCACAGGCAGCATGAATTGCTTCTGCACCAAACTGTATTCATCGAAATGCTTGTCAACCGGTCTTAGTTCTGCTTTAGGAGGCATAGTATTAATTAAAAAAAGCGACAGGAATCATCCTGTCGCTTGGTTATGCTTTATTGCAAATAATTATTTAGCGTAAGATACCGAACGCGTTTCGCGTATTACGGTAACCTTAATTTGACCAGGATAGGTCATTTCAGTTTGTATACGGTTTGATATATCTGCGGCTAGTACTTCTGATTGCGCATCAGTTACCTTTTCGCTTTCTACTACTACGCGCAGCTCACGACCAGCCTGTATAGCAAATGTTTTTTCAACACCCGGGTATGAGAGTGCCAGTTCTTCCAGCTCTTTCAAGCGCTTTATGTAGCTTTCAACAACTTCACGGCGGGCACCCGGACGAGCACCTGAAATAGCATCACAAGCCTGAATAATAGGCGATATCATTGATGTCATTTCAATTTCATCGTGGTGGGCACCTATGGCGTTACATACTTCAGGATGTTCTTTATATTTTTCGGCCAGTTGCATACCCAATATTGCGTGCGGCAATTCTGGGTTATCATCAGGAACTTTACCAATATCATGCAGTAAGCCGGCACGTTTAGCCAGTTTAACATTCAAGCCTAATTCGGCTGCCATGGTAGCACAGAAGTTAGCAACCTCGCGCGAGTGCTGTAACAGGTTTTGCCCGTAAGATGAACGGTAACGCATACGGCCAACCATGCGTATAAGCTCAGGGTGTAAACCGTGAATACCTAAATCAATAACGGTACGCTCGCCAATCTCTACAATCTCCTCCTCAATCTGCTTACGTGTTTTGGCCACTACCTCTTCAATACGTGCAGGGTGAATACGACCATCGGTTACCAAACGGTGCATTGCTAAACGGGCAATTTCGCGTCTAACCGGGTCAAAACCCGAAAGTATAATAGCCTCAGGGGTATCATCAACAATAATCTCAATACCGGTTGCTGCTTCTAACGCACGTATGTTACGGCCTTCGCGACCAATGATACGGCCTTTGATTTCATCATTTTCAATATTGAAAATTGATACCGTATTTTCAATCGCACTCTCAGTTGCGGTACGCTGAATGGTTTGAATAACTACCTTTTTAGCTTCTTTGGTTGCTGTAAGTTTAGCCTCATCTACAATGTCTTTTATTTGCATCATAGCTTTGGTACGTGCTTCCTCTCGTAAGGTATCAACCAATTGATTTTTGGCTTCTTCAGCAGTTAGTCCTGCAATAGTTTCCAGTTGCTGAACATGCTGTTGTTTTAAGTGCTCAACTTCTTCCTGCTTTTTGTGCAGTATTTCGTTCTGCTTTTCCAGGTTCTTACGCTGGTTTTCCAGTTCGTTATCCTTGCGGTTTACGTTTTCAAGCTTTTGATTGAGTGACTGCTCTTTTTGCTTGATAGAATTTTCGCGCTGATTGATGTTATTATTTTTAGCGTTTACCTCTTGCTCGTGTTCGGCCTTAAGCTGCAAGAACTTTTCTTTGGCCTCAAGCAATTTATTCTTTTTAAGAATTTCAGCGTTGTTCTCAGCGTCTTTCAGAATTTTCTTAACCTTATTCTGAGCTGCTACTTCCTGTTCCTTAAATAGCTTCCGGAGCAGGAACCGGCCTATCAAAGTGCCAATGATGGCACCTACGAGAAGGCCTATAATGGTGGATAAAAGGTCCATTTTGGTGTTTGTGTGATGTATATATATGTTAAAAAAAACGCAACTAAATTTTAAGTGCCATCCCACATTGCTTTATGCCTGATGGGGCAGTAAGGTAAAAACTACTACCTACCGATAACCAACCAGCAAAAAGCCTGTGCCTGTCAGTGAAACTTAAAACTTAACTGCGTTAAATTTATCTTGCTCTATTTATAAGAACGTTTATTGCTTTTTAAAAAACTCCGTCAGCATATGGTCTAACTGGTAAGCCTTTTCGGCCACAGTTGTATCTTCAACCGTAACTTTACGCTCTGCTTTTAATGATGCGGTTGCATAATGCAATACACTCATTGAAAGCAAATCCTGCTTATCTTTTACCGCATAGTTTTCCTGATACTCCTTTATGCGGTCGTTAACCAATTTGGCAGCCCGGCGTATCAATTCCTCTTCTTCCGTATCAACTTTCAACGGATATACGCGATCAGCAATGTTTATTTTTATTGAGATTTCTCCCATTTGAGCTTGTTCACTTTACAATGTTACTTTTTAAGCAACACGATACACTTATCAATTTCCCGCACAAATTCGTTAATTTTTTGCTTGATGTCAAGGCTTTTTTCATTTGTTTCTGAAAATGACTTAGCCAGCTTCAATACACGAAGCTTCTCTTCAAGCTCTTTATTCTTACTTTTACTTACATCTAAAGCTGTGCTCAGCGACTGGTTTTCCAGCTTCAGCAAGTCGTTTTCTTCCTGCAACGCACCACAAAGCGCTATAAGCCGCTCCGTTTTCTCTACTACTATACTCAGCTGATCGGTTACTGATGGCATCTTTTTGATTTCAGATTTCGAATATTCTGTTTGGGATTTTTTTATTTCGGACTAACGCTTTGCCACGCAATATAATTTCAAATTTGTGTAATATCCTCATTTAAAATTTAATTTTGAAACGGGCTTAGCTTCATACCAAACGTTTGAAATTACTTTCTTATTTCTGCTCCTGCCTCTTTGCCAAAGTTGTAAATAAGCTTTTGCATTATCGCATCAATAGCCTTGTCGGTAAGCGTTTTTTCTTCGTCTTGTATAACAAAGCTAAGCGCATAAGATTTCTTACCTGCCGGAAGCTTATCTCCCTGATACACATCAAATACACTAACCTCAGTAAGCAACTTGCGCTCGGTTTTGTGCGCTATTTGCTTTAACTGACCAAATGTAACTGCGGTATCAACCAGCATAGACAAATCGCGACGTACGGCCGGGAACTTAGAAATTTCTTTGTTCACAATTTTGTTCTTGCGAACAATGCTCAGCAACGTATCAAAATTAAAGTCGGCATAAAATACCTCTTTTTCTACCCCGGCCTTCTTCAAAGCACCAGGTAACACCGAGCCAAATTTCACCAGCGTCTTGCCACCACGGAAGTTGTATTGCAAACCGTAAGCAAATTCGTGATCATGTATTTCGTCGGTGGTGTAATCGGTAATATTTAACCGGCTCAGTAAACCATCAACAATGGCTTTAAGGTTGTAAAAAGAAACAGCATTGGCTTTTTGGTTCCACTGCTCCTGCTGGTTACCACCCGACAGGAAAACCGACATACGTTGCGTTTCAACGTATTTACCATCCTCAAAAAAGTAGGTTTTACCAAATTCGTAGAGCTTTAAATCGGCCTGACGACGGTTTTGATTATAAGCAATTGCCTCCAAACCTGAATACAACAGCGTTTGACGCATAATATCCAAATCGCTGCTCAGCGGATTAAGCAATTTTACCGCATTATCCAAACTTTGTGCGTATGATGAACTGGTTAATGAATTTGCCAGCATCTCGTTAAATCCATTAGCCGACAGCAAATCTGACAGCGCATTTTGTACAGTATCGCGCTCTGGACGGTTACTGGTGTTCAGCGATGCACGTATCTGCGTAGGAATTTCAATATTGTTATAACCGTAAATACGTAAGATGTCTTCAATGACGTCAACTTCGCGGGTTACATCAACACGGTAAGGGGGAACTTGCAAGGATAAGCCTTCGGCAGTTTCGTTAGTTATAACAATATCTAAAGCTTGTATAATTGCCTTTATGGTATCGTTACCTATTACTTTACCAATAAGCCTGTCAATATTTTTGTAAGTAACCTCAACGCTAAACGGCTCAACAGGTGCTGGGTAAATGTCAGATATTTCTGATGAGATTACACCACCGGCAACCTCCTGAATTAACAAGGCAGCACGTTTAAGCGCAAACACGGTAATATCAGGATCAACGCCACGCTCAAAACGGAAGGAGGCATCGGTTTTTAAACCATGCCGTTTTGATGTTTTACGTACCGAAACCGGGTTGAAATAAGCGCTCTCAAGGAAAACAGCCGTTGTACCCTCTGTTACGCCCGATTTAGCACCACCAAATACCCCCGCAATACACATTGGTTCCTGGGCGTTGCCTATCATCAAATCATCTGCCGATAGTTTGCGCTCAGCATCATCAAGCGTTACAAATGACGTACCTTCGGCGTACGTTTTAACCAATACTTTACCACCGGTAATGGCGTTAGCATCAAACGCATGCAAGGGCTGGCCTAATTCATGCAACACGTAATTGGTAACGTCTACAATGTTATTAATTGCGCGTACGCCAATAACTGCTAAACGCTCCTTTAACCACTGCGGTGATTCCTGCACCTTTACACCTGATATGGTTAAACTGGCATACCGCGGGCATACTGCTTGAGCCTCAATGGTTACAGGTATGTTTAAATCATTATTTTGAACCTTAAACGCCGAAACATCGGGCTTGGTTATACCAATACGCAAAAACGCGGCAATGTCGCGGGCTGTGCCCAGGTGAGAAGCAGCATCGGCACGGTTTGGTGTAAGGCCTATTTCAAATAAATAATCGTCATTAAGCTTAAAGAAATCTTTTGCCAAAGCTCCAATAGGTGCATCAGCATCCAAAATCATGATACCATCATGATCATGGCCTAAACCTATTTCATCCTCCGCGCAAATCATACCTTGCGATAGTTCACCACGAATTTTTGATTCTTTTATTTTGAAAGGCTCGCCCGTAGTTGGGTGTACGGTTGAACCAACCACAGCCACAACCACTTTTTGACCGGCAGCAACATTGGGTGCACCACAAACAATTTGCAAATCATTTTCGGCACCAACGTCAACTTTGGTTATGCGCAAACGATCGGCATTAGGATGCTGTTGAGCGTCTTTTACATAGCCAATTACCAAACCTTCCAAACCACCGGGAATGGCCTGCACCTTTTCCAGGCTTTCTACCTCCAGCCCTACGCCGGTAAGTATTTGTGATATATCTTCGGGCGACTTATCAGTTGAAATAAACTCTTTAAGCCAGTTATACGAAATCTTCATTATACTCTATAAACGGTCAAATATAGGATTTTTGAGTTATAACATTTCCAGCAACTCTGCATCGGTTATGATGGGCACATTCAGCTTATTAGCTTTCTCCAGTTTTGACGGCCCCATATTGTCACCTGCTACAAGGTAGTTTAACTTAGCCGATATACTGCTCAGTATTTTACCGCCGTTTTGCTCTATAAGTTCCTTAAGCTCCTCGCGTGAGTATTTTTCAAATACACCCGATATGATAAAGGTTTTGCCCGCCAGCTTATCACTTTGCAACACAACTTCTTTTTGGGCTGATTCAAATTGCAGACCCTGGATTTGCAACTTTTGAAGCTCAGCTAAATGTACAGGCCCGCTCATGTACTCCACCAAGCTTTGGGCTATGCGTTCGCCAATTTCTTCAACGGCGGTAAGCTCTTCTAATGATGCCGACTGCAGCCTATCTAATGTTTTAAAGTGAGCCACCAACTTCCGTGCTACGGTTTCACCCACGTAACGTATGCCCAAGCCGAATAACACTTTTTCAAAAGGCTTTTCCTTTGATTTTTCGATGCCGGCCAGCATATTAGTAATTGATTTTTCACCAAAGCGGTCCATTATTTTTAATTCATCAGCATGTGTATGCAACTCATATATATCACTGATATGGTTAAGCAATCCACGCTGATAAAGTGTTTCAATTGTTTCATCGCCCAACCCATCAATATCCATAGCCTTACGCCCTACAAAATGCTGCATTTTACTGACAATTTGCGGCGGGCAGCCTTCATCATTAGGGCAATAATAGGCAGCTTCACCCTCTTTGCGCTCTAAAGGCGTACCGCAAGCCGGACAAGTACTGCGGTATTCTACTTTTACAACATCAGGCTTGCGCTTATCGGGGTTTACGCTGATAATTTTGGGGATAATTTCACCTCCTTTTTCAACAAATACGGTATCACCTTCATGCAAATCCAAACGGATAATTTCATTAGCGTTGTGCAATGTAGCACGCTTTACAGTTGTACCTGCCAGCAGTACAGGTTTTAAGTTAGCCACAGGGGTAACCGCGCCGGTACGGCCAACGTTATAATCAACGCTCAATAACTCGGTTTCTACACGTTCGGCTTTAAACTTATAGGATATGGCCCAACGCGGCACCTTAGCCGTAAAGCCAAGTTCTTCCTGCTGGCCATAGTTATTTACTTTAATAACAATTCCATCAATATCAAAACTTAAGTTAAAGCGCTCAGTATCCCAATAATTTATAAACTCCAGCACCTGCTTAATATCAGTGCAAAGCCTGCTATCTTCACTCACGTGGAAGCCCCAGCTTTTAATAGCTTGCAAACTCTCCCAATGAGTTTTAAACGGTGATTTTTCCATATGCAGGGCATACAAAAAGCAGTCTAGCGGGCGCCGTGCCACCTCGGCCGAATCCTGCAGCTTCATGGTACCTGATGCGAAATTACGGGGGTTAGCGTAAGCCACCTCCCCTTTTTCAATACGGTCGTCATTTAAACGCTCAAAAGCCTTACGGTGCATAAACACCTCGCCGCGTATTTCAAATAAATCGGGGTAGCCGCTATCGGCATGTAGTTTTTTAGGTATGGTGTGTATGGTGCGCACATTGGTGGTTACCTCATCGCCTTCAACTCCGTTACCACGGGTTACGGCGCGGGCTAGTTTGCCGTCCTCATAAGTAATGCTCATGCTCAGGCCGTCAAACTTCAATTCAACTACGTATTCAAAATTATCGCCAATGGCTTTGCGCACGCGCTGGTCAAAGTCCAGCAGCTCCTGCTCGCTGTAAGTGTTACCTAATGATAGCATGGGCCAGCGGTGACGAACTGTTTTAAATTCTTTGGTTACCTCGCCGCCAACTTTTTGCGTTGGCGATTCCGAATCGGCTAAATCAGGATACTGCTCTTCTAAGGCGGCCAGTTCTTTCAATTTAAAATCAAAATCTTGGTCAGATATGGTGGGCTGAGCCAGCACATAGTAGTTGTAATTGTGTTGCTTAAGTTCAGCAGTAAGCTGGGTAATGCGTTGTTTAGCCTGGTTTGTTGCCATAAAGGCGAAGATAAGTTTTTTGTTAATGTGTGAGGGGAGTAAGCGGAAGGAATGAATGATTTGTATTATAAGAATTATGAGTCATACTATGTTATATAGTAACAATTGCCCCCCTTGTTAAATTGTGTTAAATACAGATTCGGAGAATATCATCCAATGACATTTTTCGTTTCGATGACTTACAATTGTACTAACGTGCAATACATTAAGCACTCACTTAAACCTATGCGTCCCATTATCACTATTTTACTATCTCTACACATTTTAACAGCTTATTCTCAAAATGCACCAATATCTATTGCTGATGCAGAATTTAATGCTCAATTTTTCAAGACACCTAAGCCGATTGTTTCAGGGAAAATTATAAATGCCTCCAAAAAAGATTTAGCCGAATTAAAAATCACTTATAGCCTGGTAAACCCATTCCTATCAGTACAAACCAATGGTATTGCCAGCATTAATAAAGATGGAAGCTTTAAATTCAATTTAGAATATCCCTTTCCGTACCAGGAACTGTGGATTAATTTAGGAGACTACTTTTACAGCGGTGTTTATGTAAATAAAGGCACTAATTTGGAACTTGACCTGGCTCAGCTTAAAAAGCACAGTGTTGAATTTAATGGAAAAGGTGTAAAATATAAAGGTAGAGATGGCGAATTCAATCTGTGGCGAAATGATTTAAGGCTATATAAAAGAAAACAACAGTCTGCAATTTACGATGAGCTCTATAAACTTCAAATGCACCAACCTGATTATATTGTAAAGTTAGATTCACTGCACAATTTATTGAAAAGCATTTACAGTGAGTACATTACTAAAAATCCATCACCTTTAAGCACCTTATCCGAAAACGACAGGCTTTGTGATTACTACTCAAGTTTGCTAAAGTATATGCAAATCACCAAAAAGGAGTTACCTGTGTGGAAGCAGATAAAAAATCATAAAGCGCTTATGATATCAAACAGTGCAAGTATGTTTAATTATAACCTCTTTAATTACGCCAATTATAAAGCCCAAACGCAGAATGAAGCGATAGATAAGATATTAGGAATTTATTATGCTGATATGCTAAAGCTAAAAGCCGGTAACAGGGGTGTAATAGCGAATGAGCAGGAATTTGGTGAATTGACAAGCACTGTACACACTCATTGGGTAAAAGAAGTTTTACGAAAACAGCACTATAACGCTCTAAGAAAATTAGATGAAGTGAAAGCGGCGTTAAATTCAGGGGATGTAATAGCAGGTGATTTAGTAGTTGGCCAACCTGTTGCACAGTACACGTTTGGTGCCAAGCTTTCAAGTGTAAGCAAAACAAAAGCAACCCAATTTTTGGCAAAACTCCACAATAAATTTAAAGGCAAAGCAATGATTATTGATATGTGGGCCACATGGTGCGGACCTTGCATAGCCGACTTACCTTACAGTTCAAAACTACATAATGAAGCTGCAAATCTTCCAGTTGAGTTCGTCTATCTGTGTACAAGTTCCGGCTCGAGTATCGAGAAATGGAAAAATAAAATAACAGAGTTAAAACAGTCCGGCACTCATATTTTCATTGACCAACCTTTAACCAATGAATTACTGAGCTTATTCGGAAAATCGGGTTTCCCCAGCTATGTATGTATTGACACTGATGGTAAGGTGTCTACAACAATATTAATAGAAAGAATGCAATCCGTATCGTTAAATGATATCAAAAAACTTATTATAAATTAATTTTCAACAACACCCAATCATTACTTTGCCTTAAACATTTTCAAACTCCCTACCACTAACCCTGCGGTTGTAAAAAAACAATCCTAAACTCATAATAATACTGGTGCCAAGTATTACTACAAACAGCAAACTTGTTTCAACGCCAGGTAAACGTAATTGCGGCGGCAAATTATAGTATAACAACACGCTAATCAGTCCGCGCGGAACAATAACCAGTTCGGGCATTAAGTCGGTTTTTAATGCCAGCTTAATATAAACAAAGCGTATAAAGTAAATTGTGAACAGTATAAGTGCCCCAATAAACAGAACGGTTGATTTTTGCAGTTGATACACATCCATACTGAACCCGAAAATGATAAAGAAAAACGTACGCATGATAAAGGCGCTCTCGGCCGAAAGTTGCAGCAACTGCTTAAGATCAAGACTTAGTCCGTGGTAAATGAAATGTTTGCGAAACCAGGGCAGATTTATCTGATCGGCATTATTGAAGAACAGCCCCAGTGCAAGCACAATAATGAGGGACGACAAATGAAACGACTGTCCTATGGCATAAACCAAAATTAGCAACGCAATAATTAAGAAGAACTTAACATGGTGCGTTATACGGCCAATTAAATACAGCAACAGCAAACAAGCCACCTGCGCCAATATAAGTATGGCAACCAGCTCAACGCCCAGTTTGGCAAACGAACCTATGCTAATAACGCTGTTACTAAGCATGAAGTTAAACAGCACCACCGTTAAAATATCTGAAAATGAGGATTCGTAAATTATGAATTCCTTTTTGTGCTTACTGATGTTTGAAGCCGACGGTATGGCAATGGCCGAACTGATAACACAAAAAGGTATGGCATTTATAAAGCAGCGGTAATAATCGGCCCGGGTAAGCACATAAATTAGCCCTGATATACTGAACGTGGTAAATAACAGCACAAAAAATGCCGACATGAACGATTTTTTAATTACCTGATTTTTTGAGGGCGAGTACTTTAATTCCAGTGCCCCCTCAAAAACTATTAATATTAAACCCAGCGTTCCGAGCGTGGGCAAAATAGTAGTTAAATCAAAAAGCTTTATGCTAAAGTAATCAACCAACTGATGTAAGGCTACACCTAAAAACAGCAGCAGCAGTACTGACGGTATTTTGGTTTTACCAGCAATTAAATCAAACAGGTATGAAAAAATAACCAGTGAACAAAGAACAATTAATGTAGTATAGGTAGTCAAAATGCAATTAACTTGTGTAGCAATATAACATTTTGGCTTAAATTGTTTGTAAAGGGATGCTTTAATGTCATATACACATCATCTAAAAACGCTTTTACAAACCGTTTACACAGTGTTAATGTTTGTACCGTAAGTTTGATGATATGGCTAATTTACTTTCACCCTTAACTATAAAAGGCACAACTTTTAAAAACCGTATTGTTGTATCGCCCATGTGCCAGTACAGCAGTACTGATGGCTTTGCTAATGATTGGCATCTGGTACATTTAGGTGCATTTGCTACAGGTGGAGCAAGTCTTATAATTACCGAAGCAGCCGCGGTATCACCTGAGGGCCGCATAACCTATGCTGATTTGGGCATATGGAACGATGAGCAAATTGAAAAATTAAAACAAATAACAAGTTTTATAGAGGCGCAGGGATCGGTAGCCGGTATACAACTTGCACATGCGGGCCGTAAAGCCAGCCATGATAAGCCCTGGATTGGCGGTAAGCAGTTTACATCAAATCATGAAAACGGCTGGTTAACTGTAGCACCAAATGCCCTGCCTTTCACTGAAGGTGAGGAAGCACCAGTAGCGTTAGATAAGGCCGGAATTGAAAAGGTTAAAGCCGACTTTAAAAGTGCTGCCGAGCGTGCGCTTAGCGCAGGCTTTAAAGTAGCAGAAGTACATGGCGCACATGGTTACCTGCTTCACCAGTTTTACTCGCCGTTGAGTAATCAACGTACCGATGAGTATGGCGGTAGCTTTGAAAACCGTATACGTTTGCTGGTTGAGGTTACTGAAGTGGTACGTGAGGTGTGGCCTCAGGATTATCCGCTATTTGTCCGTATATCATCAACCGATTGGACCGAGGGTGGCTGGACCATTGAAGATTCGGTTAAACTGGCTGCCGTTTTAAAAGAAAAAGGTGTAGATTTGGTTGATTGCTCATCGGGCGGCAACGTGCCGAAAGCAAACATACCTAATAAACCGGGCTACCAGGTTGAATTTGCCGAGAAGATTAAAGCACAAACCGGAATATTAACCGGCGCCGTAGGTTTAATTACCAATGCGCTCCAAGCCAATGTAATTATAGAAAACAACAAGGCCGACATGGTATTGATGGCCCGTGAACTGTTGCGTGATCCGCATTTTGCTTTACGCGCTGCACATGAGTTGCAACATGAAATTGCATGGCCTGCACAATACGAACGCGCACAATGGCGTTAATTGAATGCAAAACTAATTAACCTTTTAATAATCAACCCAAAAAAGAACATGAAACGTACAGCAACTGCTCACTGGAACGGAACATTGAAAGACGGCTCAGGCCACTTAACTACACAAAGCACTACTTTAAATCAAACTCAATACTCGTTTAAAACCCGTTTTGAGTCGGGCGTGGGTACTAATCCAGAGGAGCTATTAGCAGCTGCACATGCAGGTTGCTTTACTATGGCTGTTGGAGCAGCTTTAACCCAGCAAGGTTTTCAGCCTGGTGATTTAGACACCGCTGCTGTATTAGACCTTGATATGGCTAACCTTGCCGTAACTGGTATTCACCTTGAAATTAAAGCCACAGCTATTGACGGCGTATCTGAAGATCAGTTTAAGGCTGTAGCCGAAGACGCTAAAAAGAATTGTATTATATCAAAAGCTTTAAGCGTACCATTTACCCTTAACGTAATTTACGGCGTATAAGCAACAATAATGCTACCATGCTTGCTACCATTGCCGATAGTTTACGGTAATGACATGCGCAGGTAAAATATACAAAGAGCAGACAATAACGTCTGCTCTTTGTTGTTTAAAACCAAATACATATTAAAACTATGCGTAGACGTTTATCGCTTACTTTTCTATTTGTCATCGTTATTACCGGGTTCCTGATATTCCTGTTTTTTTACATAAAACACCAGTTTGGCACTGTACGTACCGAGGTTAAGGAAGATGTTATGGTAGAGAAAATAACTGCCATGGGAAAACTCGAGTTGGTGAAATACAGCATGAAAGATGTGCTGGAAAAAAAACAGATACACACCATTTTGCCGGATGAACGCGTATTATTTGTAGCCGTGGGCGAAGTAACCGCCTGCATTGACCTTACAAGAGTAACCAAGCAAAACATCACCCGCAGTAACGGCGACAGCGTAGTTACTGTAACGCTGCCCCAGCCCGAAATTTGTTACGCAAAGCTCGACCATCAACGCTCCAAAGTATATGACGTAAGCGGCGTAATACTGCCAAGCACCACCAAAGCTATGGTTGAGGATATTTACAAACTTGCCGAAAAGCGCTTGCTGGATAATGCCAAACAACAGGATATTACCGGTAAAGCCCGGCAGAATGCACAGGTTATATTCAAACCTTTGCTAGAAGGCATATCGGGTAAAACGGTTATACTTAAATTCAAGTAACTGATTTTCATTAATTCAATTTTAACATAAACAAAAAGCGGCCTGAATAATAAATCCAGGCCGCTTTTTATGTCTACAACGATAAGTCTATTTCAATACGTTTCTCCAGCTTACCAAATCGCCAATTATTTTTTGCAACTGGTCGGCAGGTACACGTTCTTGTTGCATACTATCGCGATGGCGTATGGTTACGGTGTTATCTTCAAGTGTTTGATGATCTACCGTAATACAAAACGGTGTACCGATAGCATCCTGACGGCGGTAACGTTTACCAATGGCATCTTTTTCTTCGTACTGAATATTAAAGTCTAGCTTAAGCGTGTCCATAATCTCGCGCGCTTTCTCAGGCAAACCATCTTTTTTAGTAAGCGGGAAGATAGCAGCTTTTACCGGTGCCAGGCAAGGGTGCAGGCGTAGTACGGTACGGCTGTCCTGCTTTTCTTCGGTGCTCAGGTCTTCTTCCTCGTATGCATTAATCATGGTAAGTAAAAACATACGATCTAACCCTATTGAAGTCTCAATAACATATGGCACATAGTTACCATATGGCTTATTAGTGTCGGGATCAACCTCAGGGTCAAAGTACTGCATTTTTTTGCCCGAGAATTGCTGGTGCTGGCTTAAATCAAAATCAGTACGGCTATGAATACCTTCTACCTCTTTGAAGCCAAACGGGAAGTTAAATTCGATGTCATAAGCAGCATCGGCATAGTGTGCCAGTTTGGTGTGCTCATGGTAACGGTATTTTTCAGGAGCGGTTCCCAAGGCCAAATGCCATTGCAAACGGGTTTCCTTCCACTTATCAAACCATTCCTTTTGGGTACCCGGACGAACAAAGAATTGCATCTCCATTTGTTCAAACTCACGCATACGAATAATAAACTGGCGCGCAATAACTTCATTACGGAAAGCCTTACCAATTTGTGCGATACCAAAAGGTATTTTCATACGACCGGTTTTTTGCACGTTAAGGTAGTTTACAAATATACCTTGTGCAGTTTCAGGGCGTAAGTAAATAGTATCGGCATCATCAGCCACCGCTCCCATCTGGGTACTAAACATCAGGTTGAACTGGCGTACCTCGGTCCAGTTGCGGGTACCGCTTACCGGGCAGGCAATCTCGTGCTCAACAACCAATTCGCGCAGGCGGTTAAGGTCATCTGCCTTCATGGCATTGTCTAATTCCAGCTGCAGTTGCTCAGCTTTATCGGTTTTGCCATCAGCATCGTATTTTGCTATACGGTCTTCTAAAAGCTGGTCGGCACGGTAGCGTTTTTTCGAATCTTTGTTATCAATCATCGGGTCGCTAAAACCATCAACGTGACCGCTTGCTTTCCATATTTTAGGGTGCATAAATATGGCTGAGTCAATACCCACAATATTATCGTTCAACTGAACCATGCTTTTCCACCAGTAGGTTTTGATGTTATTTTTCAGTTCAGCACCATTTTGGCCGTAATCATACACAGCGCTCAGGCCGTCGTAAATTTCACTTGACTGAAATACAAAACCATACTCTTTAGCATGGGCAATTACATTTTTAAATAATTCGTCGGTACTTTTACTCATAGCGCGTCAAAGATAGAATTTTTTTGATTTTAGATATCGGATGTTCCATTGCGGAATTACATTAGTTATAAACCCTTAGCTCAAAATGTACTGTTAAACTACCATCTATGATGCATCGCCAAAAAAAGCTAGCTTTGGCAAATTATGATTGACCAGCAAATCAAATCCGTAATTCGCGATATACCTGATTTTCCAAAGCCCGGAATAGTATTTAAAGACATTACCCCTATACTTAAAGAGCCTGTTTTGTGCGAAAACATAGTTAACGCATTTGCAGCGCATTTTCAAAACGCTACTGTTGATGCCGTAGCCGGTATTGAAAGCCGCGGGTTTTTGTTTGGTTTACAGTTGGCCGGTAAATTAGGTGTACCCTTTGTGCCTATACGTAAAGCAGGGAAACTGCCATACACCGTTAAAAAAATGGAGTACGATTTGGAATATGGCTCGGCAGTTATTGAGGTTCATACCGATGCATTTAAACCTGGTCAGCGTATTTTAATACATGATGATTTGCTGGCTACCGGGGGCACCGTAACTGCAGCTGCAAACCTGGTTACTCAAATGGGTGGTGTAATTGCCGGCTTTAGCTTTATTGTAGGATTGAGTGCATTGGAAGGCAGACAAAAAATTGCGCCTTTGGCAGATAAGATTGTGGTGTTGGCAGATTATTAAGCCACGTTATGATCTTACACAAGATAAGGTAAGCTAACCTGAATATCCTTATTTAACACAATTTAACAAGGCGTTAAGGCAATTATGTGCATCTTTATGCACAACCCCTATCCTACGCATGAAGATTGTTTTATCGCTCATCAGCCTGTTGTTTATATCGGTTACAGTGCTGGCTCAAAACTTTACTATTAATGGCACGGTAAAAGATAACACAGGCCAACCTGTGCCTTTTGCTACCGTGCTGGTAAAAAACACCACCAAAGGCTCGCCCGCTAACGCCGAGGGGCAGTATACGCTTACGCTTCCAACCGGCACCTACGAAATTCAGTTTAAAGCCATAGGCTACAAGCAGGAAAGCAGGAAAATCACTTTACAAGGCAATCAAACATTAAACATTGAGCTTTTGCCCGAGGCGTTCCAATTACAAAACGTAGTGGTAAGGGCTGGTGGAGAAGACCCGGCGTATGCTATAATACGCAAATCCATACGTAAGCGTAAAGTATATTTAACCGAAATTAAGTCTTACACCTGTGATACTTACATTAAAGGTTTACAGCGAATATTGAACATGCCAAAAAAGTTCATGGGCCGTGATCTTGATCAAATGGCACGTGAAATTGGCCTCGACTCTAACCGCAGAGGGATTGTTTATCTTTCTGAATCTGAATCCAAACTTGCTTTCATGCAACCCAATAATTACCATGAGGAAATGGTATCATCAAAAGTATCGGGTAGTAACAGAGCCTTTAGTTTTAACAGGGCTTCTGAGCTTAACGTAAACTTTTATGAAAACATGCAGGAATGGGACGGATTAAGCAACCGGCCATTAGTTTCACCTATTGCCGAAAATGCTTTATCGTTTTATAACTATAAATACATGGGCGAAACGGTAGAAAACGGTGAAACCATTAACCGTATTAAAGTAACGCCCAAGCGTAAGTTTGAACCGACCTTTGAGGGATTTATTTACGTTATTGAAGATAGCTGGCGCCTGCACAGCGCCGATTTAATGCTGACCAAATCGGCGGGAATTAACTTTGTTGACACCCTCACCGTTAAACAGCAATTTGTTCCAGTTGGCACTAACACATGGATGCCATCATCGGTTAAATTTGAGTTTACGGCCGGCTTATTCAGCTTTAAAATTGGCGGTTACTTTGTAGCGGTATTTAAAAATTACGACATTAACCCTGCACTTACACGCAAAACGTTTGCCGAGGTTATGCGGGTTACCCAAGGCGTAAATAAAAAAGACTCAACTTACTGGCAGCAGGCACGCCCAATACCACTTACTGCAGAGGAAATGACCGATTATGAAAAAAAGGCGGTGCTTGCAAAAAAGCGCGAATCAAAGCCTTACCTTGATTCGCTCGACAGGGTTCATAACAAAGTATCAGCTACACGATTTTTACTGTCAGGTATCAGCATACGTAACCGTTATAAAAAAACATATTTTAATACCGAATCTGTATTAGGTTCATTGCTATACAACACGGTGGAGGGCGTAGCTATTAACTATGGCGCATCGTTCAGCAAGCAAATTGATAGTGCCCGCAATAAATATCTCAGGCTCTCGGGCCGGGTGAGGTATGGCTTTAGTAATAAACTGCTACATGGGAGCATAAACGGCGTAATTCCAATTAATGATTACACGCTAAGCTTTGCCGGTGGCTCAGATGTAGTAGATTTGAATAACAACTACCCCGTACGGCCGCTGTCGAATACCATATCAAGCTTATTTTACCGGCTTAACTATCAAAAGCTTTATGACAAGCATTTCATTTCTGTTGGCTTATCAAGGCGTATTGCAGGAGGCTTACAGGGAAGCGTAGTTGCCGAATTTGCCGACAGGCGCTGGCTTGACAATACATCAGATTACAGTTTCTTTTTCCGCAACCGCGAATACTCATCAAACAACCCGCTGGCTCCCTTTTCAAATACACCACTATTCCCTAACAACCAGGCTTTGAAAGTGAGCATTCGCGCCAGTTATGATTTCAGCAACCGCTATGTAACTTATCCAACAGGCAGGTTCTATCTTGCATCAAAGTATCCTAAGCTTGATATTGGCTATACTAAAGGGATAAACAAACTACTGGGCTCTGATGTAGACTATGATTTACTCACCGCCAGTTTAAGTAAGAGTGATGTAAGCCTGGGTATGTACGGCAAGTTTGATTTTTACATTGGCGCAGGTAAGTTTTTTAACAACAAGCAACTTTACTTTACCGATTACAAACACTTTTCGGGTAACGAAATACTGATTCATCATGATGCGCCAAATTCCTTCTTGATGCTAAATTACTATACCAATAGTACCGCCAGCAGTTATTTGGAAGGACATTATGAGCATAACTTTGGCGGTTTGGTATTAAGTAAAATTCCGTTGATACGCCGGCTTAAATTACAGGAAATAGTAAAGTCAAGCTATCTTACCACACCACAATTTAAAAACTATGCAGAGCTTGGCATGGGCATAAGCTACCTTGGCGTAAAGGCACTTTACGGATGGTCATTCAACAGTGGTCCTAACTCAAAAACAGCATTTCGTATTAATCTTGAATTTTAAAAAATTTGATACAAACTTAACGTTGGTTAAATAAAAATGGCATTTAAACAGCGGAAATCATATCTTAGCAATCCTGTTAATTAGATAAGATGGAAATGTTTCACGGAACGGGAGTGGCAATGGTAACTCCTTTTACTACCGATGGCCAGGTAGATTACGCCGGCCTCGAAAACCTGATTAATCACCTCATTGGCGGAGGTGTTAAATATCTGGTATCATTAGGTACAACCGGCGAAAGCGCCACATTAAGCAAGGAGGAGAAGAAGAAGGTATGGGCTTTTACCGCCGAAAAAGTAAATAAACGTGTTAACCTTGTTGCTGGCATAGCCGGTAACAATACTTACGAGGTTGTTGAAGCTGTTAAAGGTTTTGAAGCAGCAGGCTATGATGCTATACTATCGGCCAGCCCTTATTATAATAAGCCAATACAGGAAGGCATTTATCAGCATTACAAGGCTATTGCCGAGGCATCTCCGCTACCGGTGTTGCTTTACAATGTGCCTAGCCGTACCGGCAGTAATGTAACTGCCGAAACTACCATACGTTTAGCCAACGACTTTAAGAATATTATAGGCACTAAAGAAGCATCAGGTAACTTTGAACAGTTTAACCAGATTATGCGCGATAAGCCTGAAGATTTCATGTTTATATCAGGCGATGACCCGGTAACTCTTCCTATGATTGCTATGGGTGCTGTTGGTGTAATTTCGGTTATTGGCAATGCGGTACCACGCCAGTTTTCAGACATGATACGTACCTGCTTAACCGGCAACTTTAAAGATGCACTTAAAGGCCATTACGAATTAATTGAATTTACCCGCCTTATGTTTGCCGAAGGAAGCCCGGGCGGCATTAAAACAGCCCTTAAACAACTAGGCATTTGCGGCGATACCCTGCGTTTACCTTTAGTACAGGTAAGCAGTGCTGCTGCTGATAAAATTGCATCAGAGCTAAAGAAAATAACTGCGTAATAGCTGAGCATTTCACCAAGCTCTGCTAAATACATACAACGTAAATTTACGACATAAAAAAAGCTGGTTTTTTCAACCAGCTTTTTTTATAGCTTTTAATTAAGCCCTGATATAAACTTAGGCTTTGTTTTTAGTGTCTTGTACTTCCAGGCGTATTGCTTGAGCAAGGTTTTTTAAATCCTGCATTCCTTTACGTATACGGGTTCCAGCAGCGCTGTTACCTTTGTTATAGAATTTGTCAGCATCGCCTTCTAATGAAGCAATAAGCTCTTTTACCTGGTTAAATTTGTCCATTTTAATTTACTCCTTTTAAAGATTGAGGTTTATTGTTTTAACTAAGGCTAATCTAAAATCTTTTTTTTGAATATAAAAACGTTTGATATCCTAAAAACGCCCTTCTGATGCTGTTTAGGCACTTTTTCAATCAAACCGTTTATTTAATTGAATTATACTATTAATTATCGCTTATAAATTAATTTTTTTCAAAAAGGCAGTATTTATGTTGAAAACTTTTAGGCCGTTAAAATGCTCAAACAGCTATTATTTACTCATCCAAGCTATAATTTGAATAGTATTTGCTGTATAAACGCACTTGAAAAACGCAAAAAAGCCTCCGTGGTAGCGGAGGCTTTGTATAGCTAAGTTTTTAGTTAGGCAAGTTCTAAGTTCTTTTCCTTGTAAAAACCGTCTTTTAATTTTTGGGCAACTTCGCTGTAAGCATCAAGCGTACGCTGTACATCCTCTAACGAATGTGTTGCTGTAGGTATAAGTCGCAATACAATCAGTCCTTTTGGAATAACAGGATAAACCACTATTGAACAAAAGATACCGTAGTTTTCGCGTAAATCGCGGGTAAGACTTGTTGCCTCAAATAAATCGCCTTTTAAAAACACAGGCGTAACCATTGTGTTGGTGTTGCCTATATCAAAACCACGCTCCTTTAAACCGTTTTGCAGTGTGGTAGCAATCAGCCAAAGCTTTTCGCGCAGCTCGGGTTGTGATTTTAAAAGTTCAAAACGCTTATGCAAGCCCATTACCATTGGCATTGGTAGTGCCTTAGCAAAAGTTTGCGAACGCATGTTATAACGTAAGTAAGCTATAATATCCTTTTTAGCCGCTACAAATGCACCTATACCTGCCATTGACTTTGCAAACGTACCAAAAAACACATCAACACCTTCAATACAGTCTTGAGCCTCGTGAGTACCAGCCCCCGTTTTGCCCATTGTACCGAAGCCGTGAGCATCGTCAATAAGTAAACGGAAATTATACTTGCTTTTAAGGTCAACAATTTCTTTAATTTTACCTTGAGCACCCGACATTCCGAACACACCTTCGGTGATTACCAAAATACCACCGCCTGATTGCTCAGTAAGTTTGGTAGCCCGCTCCATTTGCTTTTCAAAGCTGGCAATATCATTATGCTGGTAAACAAAGCGCTTACCCATGTGAAGGCGTACACCATCTATAATACAGGCATGTGATTCGGCATCGTATACAATTACGTCATTACGATCAACCAGCGTATCAATAATTGATACCATGCCCTGGTAACCATAGTTTAATAAAAAGGCATCTTCCATGCCCACAAACTCGGCCAAACCCTGCTCTAACGACTCGTGATATTTGGTGTTGCCAGACATCATACGGGCACCCATAGGATAAGCCATACCATAATCCGCAGCTGCCTGAGCGTCAGCCTGGCGCACTTCCGGATGATTTGCTAAACCTAAATAGTTGTTAAGACTCCAAACTAAGTGCTCTTTGCCATTAAACATCATATGAGGAGCGATCTCCCCTTCTAATTTAGGAAAAGAAAAATAACCATGTGACCACTTTTGGTGCTGACCAATAGGTCCGCCAAGGTTTTTTGAAATTTTGTCAAATAAATCCAATGTCTTTAATTTATTTATTTAAACGCAAATATAAGGGATTACATTCAGGCAATCAACGCCTATAACTTTTTATAATAGCTTATAACATAACGTTGACAGGTTATTGTTGCGCATAATTAAAGGATTAATAACAAAACAATTGACCCCAAATATATGTTTAAACATATATTATTTAATTTCAGATGCTATGAATTATTTAAAAGACAAAGTAGTACTAATTACCGGTGCAGCAATGGGTTTAGGTTTTGCTACAGCGGTTGAAGCTGCAGCTGTGGGTGCTAAACTTGCGCTTGTAGATTACAATGCAGAAGGGCTGAAGAAAGCTAAGGCACAAATCAGTGAGCAATCTCCCGCTGCGGAAATATTAACTATTGTTGCCGACACGTCAAGCGAAGAGCAGGTGCAAAACTACGTGGAACAAACCATTAATAAATTTGGTGCCATTGACGGCTTCTACAATAACGCAGGGATTGAAGGAAAGCAGGCGCCTTTGGCTGATTACGATGCCGAAGTATTTAAAAAGGTTATTGACATTAATTTACTCGGGGTGTACTATGGTATTAAGCACGTGTTACCGCATATGCAAAACAAAAACTACGGACGTATAGTGAACGTGGCATCTGTTGGTGGTATACGCGGAGTAATGAACCAAACACCTTATGTGGCAAGTAAACATGCAGTAGCTGGTATAACCAAAAATACGGCATTAGAATACGCAAAATTTGGAATTGTCACCAACGCCATTGCCCCCGGAGCTATATTAACTCCTATGGTTGCAGGTGCTTTTAAACAAGTAAACCCCAGCGATCCGGCAGCAGCCGAAAAGGAGTATGCACAAGCCAACCCAACTAAACGACTGGGTAAGCCCGAAGAGGTTGCCAAAGTAGTTTGCTTTTTGCTAAGCGATGCCTGCAGTTACGTAAACGGACAGGTAATTGCAATTGACGGAGGGCAATCAAACAGTTACGGGAACGTTTAAAACCACTATAAAAGCTGTATAAAAAAGAAGTGCCCAACTCCTATGAGTCGGGCACTTCTTCTATTCGTATACTTTACAAGTTGAAGTTTATTTGATTAGTCAACATTATCGTGCAGGAACGAATTGTTGCGGCGAATTTCAGGATTGCCCTCGTTGTCTGACAATGAAAACTTAGAAATAGAGCTTTCATTTGATGCAGCAGGCTGTTGTAATGATATCTCCTTACGTTTATAAGCAGGTACATTTTCAAGCTCCTGAATGTTGCCATTACGCAGTTTCATGCTCAAATCTTTCAAACGCATAATGCGCTCGCGCGATTTACGTAACTGCTCTTCTATCGACTCGTTGGTTTTACCTTCATCAGCATTAACTACCGGCTCGGGTTCAGGCTGGGGTTGCGGCTGTGGTGCATATTGTGGCTGTGGCGCTACAGGTGCTTCGTTTACCGGGCCAAAGTTCATTACGGTTTCAGTCACTTTGTAAACCAGCTCATCAGCCTGAGGCTCAGGTGTAGGCTCCGGATCAGGCTCCATCAGATTATGCCTAACCACGGTTGGTGCCTGCTCTTCCTGGCGTGCAGTAACCTGCATGTTAAACAAATCGCTTTGTTGAGGTGCTGCTGTTGCAGTGGTTTTTGCCATTACAACTTCCTCCTCTTTAACAGTTGTTTTTACAAACTCGTTAACCGGTTTTACAAGCGGTGTATTTTCAGGCATCAGCATTGATACCACTTTTTTATTGCTTTCCTCTTTCTCGCGTTCGTCTTTAGTTTGGAAACCGGTAGCAATAATGGTTACCGATAGTTTGTTACCTAAAGTTTCGTCAATACAGTTACCCCAAATCAGGTCGGCGGCTAAACCGGCTTCTTCCTGGATGTAATCGGTAATGATGCTTACCTCATCCATGGTAACTTCCTGCTCACTACCCGAGCTGATGTTTAACAGAATATAACGGGCACCTTCAATTTGATTGTCTTTTAACAACGGTGAAGAAAGCGCACCTTCAACAGCACGTGATGCACGGTTATCTCCATCGGCAGAGTAACTACCCATGATGGCTACACCACTGTCTTTCATTACAGTGCGCACATCTTTAAAATCCACGTTTATGTAACCCGGATGAGTTATAATTTCGGCAATACCCTTAGCCGCAGTAGTCAAAATATCATCGGCCTGCGCAAATGCCGAACCTAAAGTAAGGTTGCCAAAAATTTGGCGCATTTTATCGTTAGAGATCACTAAAAAAGAATCCACATACTTTTTTAGCTCTTCCAAACCTTCTTCGGCCTGCATTTTACGGCGTTTGCCTTCAAACGAAAATGGCGTAGTAACAATACCCACTGTTAAAATATCCATTTCGCGGGCAGCTTTTGCAATAATAGGGCTTGCGCCTGTACCGGTACCACCGCCCATACCTGCAGTTATAAACAACATTTTGGTGTTGCTGCCCAGCATTTGCTTCACATCCTCAATATTTTCAATAGCCGAGTTTTTACCAACCTCGGGTATTGACCCTGCCCCCATTCCTTCCGTTAAACTGGCACCTAATTGTACTTTGTTAGGGATTGGGCTAAGCTCAAGTGCCTGCGCATCGGTATTACAAATAATAAAGTCAACACCGGTAATTCCTTGCTTGTACATGTGGTTTACAGCGTTTCCGCCGCCACCGCCAACACCAACTACCTTGATAATTGACGATTTTTCTTTTAACATCTCAAACTGCATGATACTTATTTTCAGGGGTATGTGAATTGATGGATATTCTGTTTTCTGCTATGTAATTATAAAGCTTTTTGCTTAAAATTTATCAACATTTCTAAATTGTTAATAACTTAAACCTGTGCCCGTCTTTACCTTATTTAAACGTGCAATTTTAAGTTTCTTCTAAAAAATTTACACTTTGTAAGGCGCAGGCACTGGTAGTTGTTATTTTAAAAAGTCTTCGTCTTTGATATCGTCTTTTATAAACTTTTTACCAGTTTCTAAAATTTTGCCAAGTAAGCCAAAACGGCGCTCGTCGGTATATTTGGCTTTCTGCACTTTTACTTCGGGTTGTACCGAGGTAAGGGTATCATACTCCATGCGCTGTATGCCTTTTATTAACAAGCCAATACCTGTTGCAAAAGTAGGGCTTTGCAGCTCTTCATATATTCCTTTAGGCAACGTCTCGTTTTTAGCCAAATGCTCATTAGGGTAACCTGTACGGCAATCTAAACCTGTAACATACTCAACAAGTTGTGACAGGTGCTTAAGCTGCGCACCGCCACCCGTAATTACTATACCGGCTATCAGTTTCTTTTCGTAACCCGATGATTTGATTTCGTAATAAACGTGCTCTATGATTTCTTCGATACGTGCCTGAATAATGTAGGCCAGGTTTTTTACTGAAATTTCTTTTGGTTCGCGGCCACGCAAGCCAGGTACGCAAACAATTTCATTCTCCTTGTTCTCGTCGGCCAACGCTGAGCCAAATCTTACCTTCAATTGCTCGGCAATATTGCGCATTACTGAACAGCCTTCACGTATATCTTCGGTAATACTATTGCCACCAAAAGGAATTACCGCAGTGTGACGAATAATACCTTCATGAAATATAGCTACGTCTGTTGTACCACCGCCAATATCAACCAGCACTACGCCAGCCTCCTTCTCTTCATCGCTCAAAACAGCTTCTGAAGATGCAAGTGGCTCCAGTATCAATTCCTGGCTTTCAAGCTGGGCCTTGGTAACACACTTAACAATGTTTTTAATTGCAGTTACCTGTCCTGATATGATATGGAAATTTGCCTCAAGCCTCACCCCCGACATCCCGATCGGGTCTTTAATACCAGGCTCGTTATCTACTGTAAACTCCTGTGGTAATACATGAATAATTTCTTCACCCGGAGGCATTACCAGGTTGTACATGTCCTCAATCAGCTTGTCAATATCCTTGCGGCCAATTTCGGTGTTTAAATCGCGGCGAGTGATAAGGCCGCGGTGCTGCAGGCTTTTGATGTGCTGCCCTGCTATGCCAACATTCACAATACGTATTTCAACGTTTGATTGCGAACCTGCAACATCAACGGCAACATTTATACCCTGCACAGTTTTGTCAATATTTGATACCATACCACGGGTAACCCCGGCCGATTCGGCCTTACCAATACCCAGTACCTCTATCTTTCCGTTTTTGCTCCTGCGTCCAACTATTGCGCATATTTTAGTTGTACCAATGTCCAACCCTACAACAATTGGCGAGCTCTTCTCTTGTGGTATGCTTTTTTCCATAACTTATTAAAATTGGGATGTTGTATCTCTTAAAATTTCCTGTTTCTTTATCGATGAATCGGCTTTTGAGGGCGCAATTTTTTTAACGGTTGAACTATCAGCAAGGCTGGTTTCACTTTTTACACCAACTACCTGGTTGGTGTACTTCACGCTAATAGCTTTGTATTTATTCCAGCCAACCTGCGGCATGGCCTGCTTGTAAAAAATTTCAAGGTTATGAAACTTCCTGTCAAGCGAATCGGCATTACCAAGTAAGATACGGTGATTGCCTACACGTGGTATAAGTTGCATCTCATGATTTTGATCAACATATATTTGTGCTATCTGGGCATTCCAGAGCGTATCTTTCCTTATAAAGTTTGCGGTAGCAAACAGGTCTTTAGCCAGCCTGGTGTGCAATGTATCCAACCTATTGGCAAACAACTCATCGATAAAGCCATTTGCAGCCAAAACCTGGGCAGTAAAATTGTTAGACAGCGGTACTTTAACGCCGTGCTGATCTATATAAAAATCCTGATCGAAACGGTTCAAAATGCGTAAAATAGGGTGACGTTGACTGATCTCTACTCTAATCAATCCGTCCATATCGGCATAAACTTCTGCTGATTCAATAAATGGATTTCGCTGCAATTTGTTTTCAAGATCATGTATATTGATCTGATCAATTTTACGGCCTACAAGCGTATTACTGCTTACTCCTAAAATGTTGTCTACCTCGGCCTGGTCAATAAAATATTCATTACCCGGAATGTAAACCTTAACCCCTGCACAAACTACACCCGCTTGCTTTGCGCCAATGAAACTCATAAGCACAATTAAACCGGTAATACTTGCAACCCAGGCAAACCCGATACCTATTTTTTTCCAAAGCTGTTTACTCCCCATATTCATGACTGTAAAGCTTGCTTTAAGGGTTCAACTAATTGGTCAATATCTCCGGCGCCAACGGTTAATAACAATTCGGGCTGTTGACTTTGTACGTAGTCAACAACTTCTTGTTTGCTTAAAAGCTGTTTATTATTCAGCTGCATTTTACTTAATATCAGCGACGAATCAACACCTGCTATAGGCAACTCCCTTGCAGGGTAAATTTCAAGCATCAACAACTCATCGGCCATATCAAGTGCCCCGGCAAAACCATCGGCAAAATCACGGGTGCGTGTAAACAAATGCGGCTGAAATACTACGGTAAGCTTACGCTCAGGGTATAGTTTTTTCACTGATGTAATAGCTGCCTTCAACTCCTCAGGATGATGAGCATAATCATCAATGTACACGCTGCCGGCACCCTTAACTATGTATTCGAACCTGCGTTTTACGCCTTTGAAAGAAGCAAGTGCAGCCTTCGCTTTGGCAGGGCTTACATCCATAAATAATGCAACCTGTATAGCGGCAACTGCATTTTCAATATTGTGTATTCCCGGAATGCCCATTTCAATGTCTTTGATGATAGTATCACCACTCTCAAAGTCGAAATAAAAGCTACCGTTTTTAACATGTATGTTAGTACCAACCGCATCTGCCGCTTCGGCACCTATGGTATAGCTGGTAAGGGTATGAGTTAATGGCAAACCTAGCTTAGCTATTAACTTACCGCCTGCTTTTATTTGCGATGCAAACATTTTAAACGAATCAGTCAAATGCTCATGATTGCCATAGATATCCAAGTGATCGGCATCCATGGACGTGATTACGGCAACATCAGGGTGCAGGGTTAAAAATGACCTGTCGTACTCATCGGCCTCAACCACCACAATATTTGATTTGCCGTAAAGTACATTACTGTTATAGTTTGACGCTATGCCACCTAAAAACGCACTGCAATCTTTACCAGCCTCAGTAAGTATATGTGTAATAAGGCTTGATGTTGTTGTTTTGCCATGCGTACCTGCCACAGCAACCGTAAACATGCTTTGGCTTATAATGCCTAACACCTGCGAACGCTTATACAACTCAAAACCCGCCGAGCGGAAATGATTAAGCACAGCAGAATCCTTGGGGATCGCCGGAGTATAAATAATTAACGTTTTGTCATCGGGCTTGTTAAAGGCCGAAGGAATAAGACTTACATCATCCATAAAAATGATAGCCATACCTTCGTTTTGCAAAGCATCAGTCAACGTCGTTGGCGTTTTGTCGTAACCGCAAACAGCGCACCCCAAATGATTAAAATAACGGGCAAGGCCACTCATGCCTATGCCGCCTATTCCAATCAGGTAAACCTGTTTTATGTTACTTAACTCCATCATTTTTATTTGTACCTTCTAATCTCATTTGCCATTTCAACCAAGGAAAAATCTTTTCAAAGCGCTTTATTTTATCACTTTGAAAAGATCTCTCACCATAGTTCGATATGACATATCATTTAATTTTTATTATTCTCTTTTATAATTTCAACTACATGCTGAGCAATCACTTCATCGGCATTAGGCAGAGCCAGTTGGCTGATATTTTTGCTTAGCTTATTTTGTTCTTCTCTGTTCTTCAATAACTCTAGTGCCTGCGGAACCAATTTAACAGGTGCATCGGCATCTGTTATAAACATGGCTGCATTGTTTTGTACAAGCGCCAAAGCGTTCTTGGTTTGATGATCTTCAGCCACGTTAGGCGACGGCACCAGTATTACAGGTTTACCAACAATACATAACTCTGCAATGGTACCGGCCCCTGCACGTGATATAATTATATCGGCGGCAGCATAGGCTAAATCCATACGGTTTAAAAACTCCAATATGCGTATGTTAGGATGATAGTTTTCACCTAACCGTTCCATTATGCCCTTGTAGTAAACTTTACCGGTTTGCCATATAAGCTGCACATCGGCCGCTATCAATTTATCTAAACCTGCAAGTACACTGTTGTTTAAAGTGCGTGCGCCTAAACTTCCACCAGTAACCAAAATAGTTTTCTTATTAGGCGAAAGCTGAAAGTTGTGCAAGGCTTCTTCTTCCCTGCCTTTAATATCAACTGATGCGCGGCGTACAGGGTTGCCCGTTTTCACAATTTTTGAAGCTGGGAAAAACCTGTCCATTTCATCAAAGGCTACACAAATTTTGCGAGCTTTTTTACTTAGCCATTTGTTGGTAATACCTGCATATGAGTTTTGCTCTTGTATAAGCGTAGGTATACCTTTTAATGAGGCAGCATACAACAACGGACCTGATGCATAACCGCCCACACCAACAGCAGCATCGGGCTTAAAATCTTTGATAATTTTGGCAGCCTTACTTATACTGTTAATTAGCTTAATGGGGAAAAACACGTTTTTCCACATGGCTTTACGCTGTATGCCCTGTATATCCAGCCCTATAATTTTATAGCCGGCCGCCGGAACTTTTTCCATCTCCATGCGGCCATTGGCTCCTACAAACAATATCTCGGTATCTGGAGCAAGTTGCTTTAACGCGTTGGCAATAGCAACCGCCGGGAATATGTGGCCACCCGTACCACCACCACTAATGATGATGCGAAGCGGACGCCCTCCCTGTCCCGTAACGGGAAGTTGTTGCTCGGTGCTGTTTGCTTGCTCGTTTAACATTTTTGTATCTTCTATCTTAATGCCTGACTTTTTACTCTTGATTCACTCTTAAGCTACTTCCAGTATTTCTCCAACCACTACTTTTTTTGCACCTTCTTTACCACCAGCACCCTTAAGCGCTTCATTTTCGTCAATATGGCGACTTACTGATAGTATAATACCAAACGCAACGCTGGTAAATAAAATAGATGTACCACCCATACTAACCAACGGCAATGGCACACCCGTAACCGGGCCTAAACCTACTGCAACTGCCATGTTTGCAAATGCCTGAATAGTTAAGCTAAAGCTTAACCCGGCGGCTAGTAATGCACCAAAGGCCTTAGGGGCTTTAGTTACGATTTTAATACACCGGTATAGCAAAAACAGGTATATTACAATAATGAATAAACCGCCTATAAGGCCATACTCTTCTACTATGGTTGCATAAATAAAATCGGAGTACGGGTGAGGCAAAAAGTTACGCTCGGTACTGTTACCTGGCCCCTTGCCAGCTACGCCACCAGTTGCGATGGCGATTTTTGCGTGGTCGCTTTGAAATGATTTATCTTTATCTACCTTTTCGGGGTGTAAAAATGTATTAACACGCGACATGTAAGTTGCACGGCGCGGACCTAAAAATATAACCCCGGCCAACAACACTGCACCAGCCAAACAAACCACGGCAATTTGCTTCACGCTTATACGGCCAATTATGAGCAGCAATATGCTTACACCAAAAAGCATTAAAGCTGTTGATAAGTTAGCCAGCGCAATTAATATAAACACCACACAAACCGACCCCATTATTGGGATAAACGATTGCTTAACGTCTTTTATATTCTCCTGCTTGCGCGATAATGTACGTGCCAGGTAAGTAATTAGGGCAAGTTTAGCCAAATCGGAAGTTTGGAAAGTTAAGCCAGTACCAGGTATGGCTATCCAACGGCTTGCATCGTTTACATGGCTACCAAAAGCTAAAGTGTAAAACAGCAAAGGAATAGTTACCACCATAAGCATTTTTGATATGCCGGCGTAATACCGATAATCGAGCTTATGTGCTATATACATCAACGCGACACCGCCCACCATCATAAAAAAGTGCTTAATCAAGATAGATTCGGTACCCACGCCGCGCTTATACGCAAGCGTACCGGTTGAGCTGTATACAGCCAGCATTGATATTACGCAAAGCATAATAACGATGAGCCATATCCACCTGTCGCCTTTGGTTTTACTTAGTATCCTATGCATTACCTTTAATTTTTACAATATCACTAACTACTTCCTGAATCAAATTCAGCAAACTCTGATTACAGTTCCATTACTGCCTGCTTGAACTGATCGCCGCGATCTTCGTAGTTTTTAAACAGATCGAAGCTTGCGCAAGCCGGTGACAATAAAACCGTATCGCCTTTAGTAGCCAGTTTATAAGCTGCGGCAACTGCCTCTTTAGCCGATGCTGTATTAACTATCGTTTTTACATCATCGCTGAAAGCTTCATGAATGCGAGCGTTTTCAGTACCCATGCATACAATAGCTTTTACTTTACTTTTTATAAGCGATGTTAATTCGTTATAATCATTTCCTTTGTCAACGCCACCCAGTATAAGTACTACCTTTTCGTTAGGCATACCTTCAAGCGCATACCATGTTGAATTAACATTGGTAGCCTTTGAATCATTAATGAACCTGATACCGGCAATGTCAGCCACGTGCTCTAAACGGTGAGGTACGTTTCTGAAGTTGCCCATGCTTTCACGGATATCCCCGTTCCGCAATTCTAATACCTTCGACACAATTCCGGACGCCATTGAATTGTAGATGTTGTGTTTACCTTGTAAAGCAAGTTTGGTGATAGTCATTTCGAAATGATTATTTGGTGTATTTATGGTTAGTTCTTCGCCATTAAGGTATGCACCTAACGGCAATGTTTTTTGTATACTAAATGGTAATAGTTGTGCTTCAAAAGTGCGTTGCTCCATCCCTTTAAGGGTTTCAGCATCGTCGGCACAGTAAATAAAATAATCGGTCGCAGTTTGATTTTGCGTTATGCGAAACTTACTGTCAGCATAGTTCTGTAGCTTATAATCATAGCGGTCAAGATGATCGGGCGTAATGTTCAATAACACGGCAATGTTTACCTTAAACTTATACATGTCATCAAGCATAAAGCTGCTTAACTCTAATACATAATGATCATAGCTTTCAGTGGCTACCTGGTACGCGAAGCTCTTACCTATATTGCCTGCCAACCCTACATTTAAACCAGCGTTTTTAAGTATATGGTAGGTAAGACTACTAGTAGTAGTTTTACCATTTGAACCTGTAATGCCAATGATGCAGGCCTTTGTGTACCTGCCTGCAAATTCTATTTCTGATATTACAGGAGTTCCTTTTGCACGCAATGCTTTTACAATAGCAGCTTTTTCAGGTATTCCAGGGCTTTTTATAACTTCAACCGCCAATAAGATTTCGCTTTCGGTATGTTGCTTCTCCTCAAAGCGTATGTTCCACTCTTCAAGCTGAGCCTTATATTTATCTGCAATAACACCAAAATCTGAAACAAACACATCATACCCCTGCTGCTTGGCAAGGTAGGCCGCCCCAACACCGCTTTCGCCGGCACCGAGAATAACAAGCCTTTCTCCAGCCATCTCCAAAGAGGGAGCAGTTTGGTTTGATATGTTATTAGTTTCGTTCATTTGTCTTTTAATCTTCTTGCTATCGACCTTTTGTCTTGGTTCTTGTCTCTTGATTCTATCTTAACTTCAGCGTTATCACTGTTATAATGGCCAGCATAATTCCGATGATCCAAAATCGGGTTACAATCTTGGCCTCATGAAATCCGCGCTTTTGATAATGGTGATGCAGCGGCGCCATTAAAAAAACACGACGGCCCTCGCCAAAGCGCTTCTTGGTAAACTTAAACCAGCCCACCTGCATTAGCACCGATGCATTTTCAATGACAAAAACACCGCATAACAAAGGCAGCATTAATTCTTTACGTATCAATATGGCAAACACGGCTATAATACCCCCTATAGCCAAACTACCCGTATCACCCATAAAAACCTGTGCAGGGAATGAGTTGTACCATAAAAAGCCTACACAGGCACCTACAAAGGCTCCGGCAAAAATTACCAGCTCGCCTGAGTTAGGCAGATACATTATGCTCAGGTAATCGGCAATTACAACGTTTCCCGATACATAAGCCAATACCGCCAGCGTAACACCTATAATTGCGGAGGTACCCGTGGCAAGGCCATCAATACCATCGGTTATATTTGCACCGTTTGATATAAATGTGATAATCATGATAACGAAGAACATGAACACCAACAGTGTCCAGCGTTCATAATCGCCACCCATAAACTTTAATACCTTGCCGTAATCAAATTCATTATTTTTATAAAACGGCATAGTGGTTTTTGTAGACTTTATATCCTGCGTGTAAACAGGCAATCCGTTTTTAAGGTGATAACTTACCGGAGCGTCATACTTAACTGGAAGCTTAACCTCCTGACGCATTTTGATACCCGTGTTTGACCACATTGTCCAGCCAATGATGATGGATAAACCAACCTGGCCAACAATTTTAAATTTACCGGCTAAGCCTTCTTTGTTCTTTTTAAATACTTTAATGTAATCATCAAGAAAACCTATGGCGCCTAACCAAACGGTAGTAACCAGCATCAGTATTACATACACATTATCTAACCGGGCAAATAATAAGGTTGGTACGAGTATACCCAGCAAAATAATGATACCGCCCATGGTTGGGGTACCTGCCTTTTGCATCTGGCCTTCCAAGCCCAGGTTGCGTACGGTTTCACCAACTTGCTTAAAGCGTAAATAATCAATTAGCCTGCGCCCCCAAACGGTAGTAACCAGCAACGATACAATAACAGCCATGGCCATACGAAACGTAAGATATTGGAATACACCCGCGCCAGGAATATTGTAATTACGATCCAGATAAGTAAATAAGTAATAGAGCATCGGCTGGTTTTTTATTGAGTTATTTAGGTTACTGGTTCTTTTTATTAATAATTGCTGTTATAGTTTTGAAAATGCGTTTAGAAGTTCTTCTTTATCGTCGAAGTGGTTTTTCACACCGTTTATTTCCTGGTACTTTTCGTGTCCTTTTCCGGCTAACACTATAATGTCTCCGGGTTGAGCCAGATGTACCGCTGTTTTAATGGCTTCCCGGCGGTCGACTATACTTATTGTCTTGCGCTGGTTACCTGGGTCAACTCCGGCCTCCATATCTTTTATAATTTGGGCAGGATCTTCTGTGCGTGGGTTGTCAGAGGTAAGTATCACTTTGTCGCTCCAGTCGCAGGCGGTTTTTGCCATTACCGGCCGCTTTGTTTTATCTCTGTCGCCTCCGCAGCCTATAACGGTTATTACCTTTTCGGTTCCTTTGCGTATATCTTGTACGGTACTCAAAACATTCTGCACGGCATCAGGTGTATGGGCATAATCAACAATACCAATAATCTTATTGGGTGCTATTGAATAATCAAAACGGCCTTCCGCGCCAGATAATTTGCTTAAGCTGGTTAATACGGCACTTTTTTCCTGACCTAATAGTATAGCTGCTGCATACACTGCCAATAAATTGTAAGCATTGAAGCTGCCTACCATTTTAAACCAAACTTCGTCGCCATCAACATTTAACAAAAGGCCGCCAAACTGATTCTCCAGAACCTTTACCTTAAAATCGGCCATGTTTTTAAGGCCATATGTTTTTTTAAAGGCTTTGGTATTTTGCAGCATTACGTTGCCATTGCGGTCATCAACGTTGGTTAAAGCAAACGCACCTTTAGGCAAGGCATCAAAAAAACCCTTTTTGGCCTTTAAATAGCTATCAAAGGTTTTATGGTAATCAAGATGATCATGCGTAAGGTTTGAAAATATGCCGCCGGCAAAAGTCAACCCATCAATGCGGTGTTGTGCAACAGCATGTGAGCTTACTTCCATAAAACAGTAATCACAACTTTGCGCAACCATATCGTCAAGTAAGGCATTAAGCGCAACCGGATCGGGCGTGGTATGAGTAGAAGGTATTACCCTACCATTTATCTGATTCTCTACCGTTGAAAGCAAACCACATTTGTAACCTAAATCACGAAACAACTGGTATAGCAAAGTTGCCGTAGTAGTTTTACCGTTTGTACCGGTAACTCCAACAAGCTTTATTTTTTTGGATGGATTGGCGTAAAAGTTTGATGCCAGTATCCCCAACGCTTCCGCAGAGTTTTGTACCATCAAAAAGTCTGCAGCTTCGGCGGTATGACCCGGCAAATCTTCACAAACTATAGCAACAGCACCATCTTTAATGGCTTGCTCTATATAATCATGGCCATCAACATGGGTACCGCGCACTGCAACAAACAATGCACCGGGTACAACCTTACGCGAGTCGAACACTACCGCAGTAATTTCAACATCGGCACTGCCCTGCAATTTGGTAAAGGCCAAGCCTTCAATTATTTCGCTTAAATATCTCATTGCAGTTCAATGGTTACGCGTGACCCTTTAGGAATAATACTACCACCCGTTACCGACTGGCGTGCTACTACTCCGCATCCTCTTACAGTTGTTTTATATCCTGCATTACCTAATGCATAAAGCGCATCACTCAAACCCATTCCGGTTACGGCGGGTACAGTGCCACGTTTGTATTTTACTTCTTGCGGAGCCAAACCATTGCTGGTATCAACCGAACGCGATGCATTTGATGCATACAGCGGTTTAACTCCAAGTTTGCCATACACCTGCTGCAGGGCTTTAATGTTTCCGTGCTTAACCTCAGGTAGCTGCGTGTTGCCAACTAAACGAGTTACCGGGGCCTGGTCCATCTGCAAATCGCTCGAGTATACTTTATCAGCAATTTCCCTGAAAACCGGACCGGCAACTGCTGCACCGTAATAGCCGTTCTTTGGATCATTGATAACCACTATAAGCGAGTATTTGGGCTTATCGGCCGGAAAATAACCTGCAAACGAGGCCTGATATTGACGGCGGGCTTTATAACCTTTGTTTGCATCGGCCACCTGTGCAGTACCCGATTTACCGGCAACTCTGTACAATGGATTATAAATGATGCCTTTACCCGTACCCTCGGTAATTACCCCTTCCATCATTTCCTGCATTTTTTTCAGGGTTTTTTCGGAGCATATTTTATCGTTAACTACACGGGCCGAAAACTGCTCGATGGGGTTACCCAGTCTGCGAATTTCGCGCACAAAAATTGGCGCTACATACTTGCCGTTATTGGCAATGGCATTATAAAACGACAACATTTTAAGCGGCGTCAAATTCATCTCATAGCCATAGGCCATTTGAGGCAACGACATGTTCTTGTTCCAGCTTTTGCTCTTAGGATTTTTTACCACCGGCTGAGCTTCACCCGGTATTTGCAAACCCAGCTTTTCATTCAGCTTCCAATCGTAAAGATGGTCGGTAAACTTCGATTGATTTTGCTTGTAATACTTATCAACTAAATAGGCAACCGCGGCGTTTGATGACTCTTCAAACGCCTTTTTTACGGTCACCACTCCAATACTTCCATGCGAATCCTTGATGATGTGGCCACGGATGGGATATGTACCCGTACCTACAAGGGTGTTGGTGTCAACATACTTATCTTCAAGTAACGCCATATACGACGCAATTTTGAAGGTAGAGCCGGGATCTTGATTACCGGCAATAGCATAATTGAATTTCTCTTTGTATTCGCCGTCGGCAACCTTGCTGTAATTTGCTACAGCGCGTATTTCACCGGTTGACACCTCCATTAATATGGCGGCACCATGATCGGCATTGCTTTTAATGAGCTGTTTAAGCAACGCATTTTGCGTAACATCCTGAAAATTTACATCAATAGTTGATATAATATCTGCACCTTCTTTTGGGGCAATCTCATTATCGGGGTTTACCGGCATCCAAACACTACCTGCAATACGCTGCATTAAACGCTTACCGCTTTCGCCTTCAATATAATCAGCATATGCACCCTCCAAACCTACCGGGTTTTTGATGTTTTCATTTTTATAACCAATGGTACGTGCCGCAAGCGAGCGATAAGGGAGAATGCGCTTATTTTGCTGAACAATGATTAAACCGCCTTTATAACGGCCCATATTAAATATGGGAAACTTGCGTATTTTTTTAAGATCTTGATAAGAAACCCTTCTGCGTACCAGTTGATAACGGCGCTTTTCGCGGCGCGCCTCACGCAAAGCGCGCGAATAATCACCGGCTGATTTATCGCCAAAGAAAGCCGACATTTTGTAGGCCAGTGAATCTACCTTATCGTAAAACACCTTATCATCTTCAATACCACCGGCAAGCATATCCATATGCAGCTCATATTCAGGCACTGAAGTTGCTAGTAAGCTACCATCAACAGCAAAAATGTTACCCCGTGCAGCATCAACGTTAACATACTTTACAGAGAGGCTATCGGCCATATTACGCCACTTTTTACCCTGCGCAAATTGTAAATGACACAGCTTAAAAAACACAGCAAACGCCAGCACCACTATTAGCCCAAAGGCCAGGTACACACGCAGCAATATGTTAGTCCTGATATTCATTTTTCAACCTCCGTATTATCGGTTAACTTTTGCGGTGGCTCAACAGCTTCACTTATACCCAGGGTATCTACACGCTTGGCCACTTCTGTAAGCGTGCTGTGGTAAGCCATCTCGGCTTTGGTAGTTTTATAATCCCAGCTTAATTCTTTTACTTCTTTACTTAATTTATCAATGTCACGTATATTGTTTTCGGCAAATTGCCTGTTACCTATGTACACCATACCCAGCAATGCCAAAAAGAAAACAAATGGCAAAGCACGGGTAACATCCTCGGTAGATATTACTCCTTTACTGATGAGGTTTGTGAAAAAGTTTTCCGGGTTTTCTTTAGCCGGTATCTCTTTAACCACAATCTCCTTCTCAGCTTCTTCTTCCTGAATTTCTGTACGTAAACGGTTGCTCATTTTTTTACAGCTATTCTTAATTTGGCACTACGTGCCCTGTTATTTTCCTTTATTTCTTCTTCAGTAGCAGTTATTGCGCCGCGGCTTACAGCCTCCAGCGGTTTTTGATCATTACCGTAAAAATCTTTTTCCACCTCGCCGCTGAACTTGCCTTTAGCAATGAAGTTTTTAACCAGCCTGTCTTCCAGTGAATGGTAAGACAGAACCACCAACCTGCCTCCTGTACCTAAAACCTCGGCGGCCTGCTGCAGGAAATCTTTCAATACCTCCAGCTCCTGGTTTACCTCAATGCGCAACGCCTGAAATACCTGTGCCAGGTACTTATGTTCTTTGCCACGGGGAATTAATCCCGCAATTGTGTTTTTCAAATCGGCTACCGTACTCAGCTGACCATTAAGCCTGCCTGTTACAATAGTTTTTGCAAGCGATTTCGCATTTTGGATTTCACCGTAAATGCCAAAAATGCGGTGTAACTCAGCCTCGCTGTACGTATTTACCACCTGCTTGGCGGTAAGGTCGGATTGCTGGTTCATGCGCATGTCCAGCTCGGCATCAAACCTTATCGAAAATCCGCGCTCTGCCTCATCAAACTGATGCGACGATACACCCAAATCGGCCAGTATACCATCAACCTTTGTTGCACCGTGCAGGCGACAAAAGTTTTTGAGATACCTAAAATTCTGATCAACAAACACAAAGCGTTTGTCATCAATTTTATTACGCTGCGCATCGGCATCCTGGTCAAACGCTATTAACTTACCGTTTTCACCCAGGTGCTTCATTATTTCCCGCGAGTGACCACCACCACCAAAGGTTACATCAACGTAAGTTCCATTTGGCTTAATATTTAAAGCGTCAATACACTCCTGCAACATCACCGGGTTATGATAATTACTCATCTCCCCTCCTTCCTAAACTACCCATTACTTCCTCGGCCAGGTTGGCAAAGTTTTCAGGAGCGTTATCCATCTGCTCATCATATGCAGTTTGATCCCAAACCTCAATTTTATTAAACTGGCAAGACAGCACCACTTCGGTACCTATGCCCGCATATTCAGTGAGCGCCTTTGGCAACAATACCCTACCCGATGCATCAAGGGATAGCTCGGTAGCTCCACGGGTGAAATACCGGATAAACTCACGGGTTTTCTTCTCGTACTGGTTAAGCTTGCTAAGGTCGTCCACTATTTTATCCCACTCCTTACGAGTATAGATTACCAGGTGCTTTTCAAAGCCACGGTTGATCACAAGGCCCTCTTTATCAGCTTCTGGAAGCTGTTTCTTGAGGCCCGCCGGGATCATCATCCGCCCTTTGGCATCCAGTTTACAATCAAATTCTCCTAAAAAATGAGACATGCAGGGTCTTATCCTAATTTTCAGATGTAAAAGTAACACAGAATTTCCACTTCCTCCCACTTTTTCCCACTAAAAAGTTTTCAACAGCAACTTTTGATAACTTTATCCCCACCACTGCAAACAATTGCTTATTTGTACAGTTATAATTCCCTTACTGCACTTTCATAAACCGCCCTAAAAATCATTATAACTATCTCATTAATAGTCAATAGTGCTACCACTACTAGCTCATTGATTATTTTCGGTACTTTGCAACCCGTTACCAATTACATTGCCTTTGAAACCACATTATCCTATACTTGATGGCTTACGCGGAACAGCGGCCATTATGGTAGTTATCTTCCATTTGTACGAGTCGTTGTATATCGATTATAGCATCCACCCTATTCACCATGGCTACCTCGCGGTTGACTTCTTTTTTATGTTGTCGGGCTTTGTTATTGGTTATGCCTATGATGACCGATGGGGCAAGCTGAAACCCTGGGATTTTTTTAAGGCGCGCCTCATTCGCCTGCATCCTATGGTTATTTTCAGCACAGTACTGGGGGCTATTTGCTTTTGGTTTGACCCTTATATAGATGCCAAATACCACATTGACTTTATGAAGCTGGTGGGCATTACATTAATCGGGTTAACATTACTGCCCACTCGTGATGTACGGGGATGGGATGAAACACATTCATTGAACGGGCCACTATGGTCGCTTTTGCAGGAATACATAGCCAACATTCTTTATGTTGCTTTCGGGCGCCTACTGAGCATCAAAGCATTGTGGATTGTAGCTATAGTAAGCGGTTTATGGTTAGCGTATGCGGCTAATATGCTTGGCAGCGTGGCCAGCGGATGGGCCTACGGCAATTTTTGGATGGGCTTAACACGTATGGCATTCCCGTTCTTTGCAGGCTTACTATTGTTCAGATCAGGATTATTGCTCAAAGTGCGTAACGCCTACCTGCTATGTTCGGTTGTATTAATTGTGCTTTTTATGCTACCGTATGTTAAATACAATGGCTTATTTGAGGCTGCGTGTATCATCTTTGTTTTCCCGCTTATTATTGCAGCAGGCGCCGGAAGCAGCATTAGCGGAAAGTGGGCCAAGTTGTGCAAGTTTTCGGGAGACTTATCTTACCCGCTTTATATTATACACTACCCCGGTATTTACTACTTTTTATATTGGATACAAGCAAAAAAGCCAACACCTGCCCAAATGCTAACTGTTGGCTGCGGGTTATTTATAGTGTTTGTGGCAGTTGCTTACGCAGCACTTAAGCTATATGACGAACCTGTGCGCGCATGGCTGAAAAGAAAATGGATGCGCGCTTAAAACGCAAACCTCAATATACAAAAAAGCCCCTGCTATAAAATAACAGGGGCTTTTATTATGTTTAAGTAAGTATTAACGCTGGGTAATGCCTTCGGCAAGTACCATTACTTTGTTATTATTTACTTCAACCACTCCGCCTTGTATGCGGTAAACACCTTCTTTACCATCTTTGCTTCCGCCGCGAACAATAAGTTTACCATCCTCAAGCGTTGAAATGATTGGTGCGTGATTATTTAATATCTCAAACGACCCTAAAGTACCCGGAACGGTTACTGAGCTAACTTCGCCCTCAAATACTTTTTTATCAGGAGTAAGAATTTCTAAAGTCATTTTTTGAGTTATGTGCTGTAGGTTGCGTGTTGAGAGTTTTGCAATTCATTGTTTGTTAACTCTTAAACCCGCAACCTGCAACAATTAATTATTTGCTTCTGCTAATAGTTTTTTACCTTTTTCAATGGCATCTTCAATAGTACCAACAAGGTTGAATGAAGCTTCAGGATATTGATCCACTTCACCGTCCATGATCATATTGAAACCTTTGATGGTTTCTTTAATATCAACCAATACACCTTTTAAGCCGGTAAACTGCTCGGCCACGTGGAAAGGCTGTGATAAGAAACGCTGAACACGACGAGCGCGTGATACTGTTAACTTATCTTCTTCAGATAACTCATCCATACCTAAAATGGCAATGATGTCCTGAAGTTCTTTATAACGTTGTAAGGTTTCTTTAACACGTTGTGCTGTGTTATAATGCTCATCGCCTAATACAGCAGCGCTCAAAATACGTGAAGTTGAATCCAGAGGGTCAACCGCAGGATAGATACCTAACTCAGCAATTTTACGTGAAAGTACGGTAGTAGCATCCAAGTGAGCAAAGGTTGTAGCCGGCGCAGGGTCAGTCAAGTCATCCGCAGGTACGTAAACGGCCTGTACTGATGTAATTGAACCACGTTTGGTTGAGGTAATACGCTCCTGCATGATACCCATCTCGGTTGCAAGCGTTGGCTGGTAACCTACCGCTGATGGCATACGACCTAAAAGAGCCGATACTTCAGAACCTGCCTGAGTAAAGCGGAAGATGTTATCAATAAAGAAAAGAATATCGCGTCCTTTACCTTCGGCATCACCATCACGGAAGTACTCAGCAATAGTTAAACCTGATAATGCAACACGTGCACGTGCACCCGGCGGCTCGTTCATTTGACCGAATACGAAGGTTGCTTTAGAGTCTTTTAATTCTTCGGCATTTACCTTAGAAAGATCCCATCCGCCTTGCTCCATAGAGTGCATAAACTCTTCACCGTATTTGATAATGCCTGATTCAAGCATCTCGCGCAATAAGTCGTTACCTTCGCGGGTACGCTCACCTACACCAGCAAATACCGATAAACCTGAGTATGCTTTAGCAATGTTATTAATCAGTTCTTGAATTAATACGGTTTTACCTACACCCGCACCACCAAACAAACCAATTTTACCACCTTTAGCGTAAGGCTCTAAAAGGTCAATTACTTTAATACCGGTAAACAGTACTTCAGTTTCGGTAGATAAGTCTTCAAATCTTGGAGGAGTAGCGTGGATAGGACGACCACCTGTTTTGTCTAAATCAGCCAAACCATCAATAGCATCGCCTACTACGTTAAATACACGACCTTTGATGTTATCGCCGATAGGCATACGGATAGGAGATTCCAGATCGGTTACCGGCATGCCGCGTAATAAACCGTCGGTTGAGTCCATTGCAATTGCACGTACGCGATCTTCGCCTAAGTGCTGCTGAACTTCTAATACAATTTTCTGACCGTTGCTTTTGGTGATCTCCAGCGCATCATAAATTCTAGGAAGATGTGCATCGTCGCTAAAGCTTACGTCAACTACCGGACCAATGATTTGTGAGATTTTTCCAATGTTTGGCATATATACCTTACCTAATTTTTTAAAACTGATAATGAAACAGGTTTTGTAACAAACACATGACACTATTTCGGAGCGCAAAGTTAAGGTTTATAATGACTTTTTAACTACTTATATGAAAGAATTTTACTGAAAATATGAACGTAATACACTTAACTGATAATGATTAATAACAGATGGATAATATATCACAATAAAAAGCGTTTAGCTGACCATTATAAGGACGTACTTTTACGTTAAATTTAAGGCACTACGAGGACAATTTTGCCTATATGTTCGCTGCTCTCCATTAGCAAATGTGCTTCAGCGGCCTGTTGTAAAGCATAGGTTTGATTAATCACTGCTTTAATTTTCCCTTGCTCAATTAACGGCCATACATGGTTCTTAAGTTGTTTTGCAATTGCAGCCTTAAATTCAATATCTCTGGCACGCAAAGTTGAACCGGTTATGGTGATTCGCTTAAGCATAATTAATGACAAATCAACTTGCGCATCTTTACCCTTCATGGTATTAATAAGCACCAGTCGCCCATCATTTGCCAGTGCGGCAAGGTTAAGCGGCGTGTAATCACCGCCTATCATATCCAAAATTACGTCAACACCATTTCCGTTGGTTAACTGCATAATCTCGTCAGCAAAATTTTGCGTTTTATAATTGATGGCTTTTGCTGCACCCAAATGTTCGCACACCTCGCATTTATGCGCTGAACCAGCTGTTACATACACCGTACTACCTAACGCTTTAGCTATTTGTATAGCTGCCACCCCAATGCCGCTGCTGCCGCCATGTACAAGCAAACTATGGCGTGGCTTTAACCCTGCCCTGTCAAAAACGTTACTCCAAACAGTAAAAAAAGTTTCGGGTAGGCTTGCAGCTTCAACCATGCTCACACCCGCCGGAACCGGCAAACATTGCCCTTCGGGAGCTAAGCAATATTCAGCATAACCTCCACCGGCTACAAGGGCACACACCTCGTCACCCGCCTGCCACAACAATACGCCAGGCCCGATTGCTTCAACCACGCCCGCCACTTCAAGACCCGGTATATCAACAGGTGCACCCGCTGGCGGCGGATAGCTGCCTTTACGCTGGGCAACATCGGGCCGGTTAACACCGGCAGCATACACTTTTATCAATACTTCACCGGGCCGGGGCACAGGCTTTGGCCGCTCGGCCAGCTGCAACACTTCAGGTCCTCCGTGTTCCCTAATTATCATTGCCTTCATCAGTCAGTTAACTATGTTACTTGTCCGAGGGTTTTAACTTTCATACGGTTTATAAATTTTCAGCGTTGTATCATGAGCGTTTTTTTGGTTTATTTAACGCTTGTAATTTTACTATCTCTTTAATTTAAATGGTTAACTCTTACACCCTAAAACGCCTGTTAGTTGCAGGCCTGCTTTTATGTGCCACAAACACATTTGCCCAAACCCCCGCCAAGCCAAAACCCAACTGGCAAAACCTTGACCTGAAAGCCGATGGCATGTTTGGAATCAGCACCGAAAAAGCATATAACGAATTACTGAAGGACAAAAAGCCGTTGAAAGTAATTGTTGCCGTAATTGATGGCGGGGTTGACGTGAACCACGAAGATTTGAAAGATGTAATTTTGAGCAACGGCAAAGAAATTGCAGGCAATGGTATAGATGATGACAAAAACGGCTATGCCGACGATATACACGGCTGGAATTTTATAGGATCGGCCAAGGGCAACCTCCAATATGATAACACAGAACTTACCCGCCTGTTAAAAAAATACTGGATGAAGTTTGCCTATGCAACACCCGAAACACTAAAAGGTGAGGAACTAAAAGCTTACAATGAACACGAAAAGCACAAGGCCGAGCTGCAAAAGCAACGCGCTGAAGCTACCCAAAGCCTACAAAATATAAGCGGTTTTAAACAGGCCCTTGAAGCGGTACAACAAGCCATTGGTATTGAAAACCCAACGTATAAAGATGTAATGAATTTTGTGCCGCGTAACCAGGTTGATAACCGCGTGCGCGAGATTGTGCTGCGCATGATGCCTGAATACAAGGATTTTAAAGATTTTAAAAAGAACGTAGTAGATGAGGCCTATCAACATTATAACGAAAAGCTGAATTACCACTTAAATATGGACTATGAGGCGCGTGACCTTGTGGGCGATAACTACGAAAACAGTAACGAACATTTTTACGGCAACAATGATGTTACCGGCCCTGACGCAGATCATGGTTCGCATGTGGCAGGAATTATTGCCGCCCTGCGTGAAAATAATTTAGGCATCAAAGGTGTAGCCAATAACGTTGCAATCATGTCGGTACGCACGGTGCCCAACGGCGATGAACGCGATAAGGACGTAGCGAACGCTATAAGATATGCTGCCGATAACGGAGCCAAAGTAATTAACATGAGCTTTGGCAAACCCTACTCATGGGATAAAAAAGTAGTAGACGAAGCGGTTAAGTACGCTGTAAGTAAAGATGTGCTACTTATACACGCTGCAGGTAACGACAATGAAAACACCGACGACAAGATATTCTATCCTAACCGCAATTATGAAGATAAAAGCGGTGCCGCCGAAGCCTGGATAGAAGTTGGTGCATCGGGCTTTAAAGATGATAAAACACTAAAAGCACCATTCTCAAACTATGGCAAAAACACCGTTGATGTATTTGCCCCGGGTGTTGCTATCTATTCAACCACGCCAAATTCAGAGTATACCAATCATGATGGTACCAGCATGGCAGCACCGGTAGTAAGCGGACTTGCGGCACTCATCAGATCATACTACCCCTCATTAACCGCTACAGAGGTTAAAGAACTTATTTTAAGATCGGTTGTTAAAATAGACCATAAAGTAAACTACAAAGTTGGCAGCAAAGAGCGAAGCATTACCTTTGCCGACTTGTGTAAAACCGGCGGCGTTGTAAACGCTTATAACGCGCTTAAACTTGCGGCGGCTAAGTCGGCAGCCAAATAAGAACATGAAACAACAACTTGTGTTATGTTAAGTTGAAAATTAATATGCTGATTATGAACTCAAAAACTCAGTTTTTAAAATTATTCAGCATTTTTTTATAAAAACATTTGAACGGAATGTAGAATAATACTACTTTTGCATTCCGTTTCAGGAAGCACTCGTAGCTCAATTGGATAGAGCATCTGACTACGGATCAGAAGGTTAGGGGTTCGACTCCCTTCGAGTGCACTTTTTAATCTCAAAGCCTTTCCGTATTATTGCAGAAAGGCTTTTTTAATTTAAAACACAAATCACAAGGATGCTGAACTTAGTTTTGTTTGGTCCGCCGGGCGCTGGCAAGGGTACACAATCTCAAAAACTTATTGAAAAATATGGCTTAATACATCTCTCAACTGGTGATATATTACGCAATGAAATTGCACAAGGTACTACGCTGGGCCTCGAAGCTAAAAAACTGATGGATGATGGCAAACTTGTACCCGATGAAGTAGTAATTGGCATGATCAGCAATAAGCTTGATGCAAATGCTGATGCCAAAGGTTTTATTTTTGACGGGTTTCCGCGCACTGTTGCTCAGGCAGCTGCTTTAGATACCTTACTTGAAGAAAAAAGCACTGCAATTTCAGGTATGATAGCTTTGGTGGTTGATGATGAAGAGTTAGAAAAACGTTTGTTGGAGCGCGGCAAAACATCGGGCCGCCCTGATGATGCGAACCCCGAGATAATTCGTAAACGCATTAACGAGTATAATAGCAAAACCACGCCGGTAGCAGAGTTTTACAAAGAACAAGATAAATTTACCAGCATTAACGGCGTAGGTACCATTGATGGTATTTTTGATGCCATTAGTGAGGTAATAGAAAAATATTAATATTTCCGCTAGCTGGAATTTTGATTTCGGATTTGAACAGTGCTCCTAAGGGCTGTTTAAATCCGAAATTGTTGTTTATAGCAAGTTAGGATTTACTAAGCATTTTGTCATCGCTAACCACCGTGGGAGATTTTAATAAACGTGCAAGCTAAGCACACCAAAAAGGTCTCCGTGGTTTGAAATGATACGTAGAAAATTAAAGAGTTACACAAATTCGAATGTAAAATTCGGATTTTGAAATACAAAACACATGAGCCAGGGTTCGAACTTTGTTGATTACGTAAAAATATGCTGCCGCTCGGGCAAGGGCGGAGCAGGGTCGGCGCATTTGCACCGTGATAAACATACGGCTAAAGGTGGCCCCGATGGTGGCGACGGTGGCCGTGGCGGACATGTTATTGTAAAAGGCAATGCCCAGCTATGGACCATGCTACACCTTAAATACCGTAAGCATATCATTGCCGGCGATGGCGACAGTGGTGGCAGTGCCCTTAGCACAGGTAAAACCGGCAGAGACGAAATACTTGAAGTACCCCTGGGTACTATAGCCCGCGATGCAGAAACCGGCGAGGTGATTTTTGAAATTACTAAAGACGGCGAGACCAAAATTCTTACCTCGGGGGGCCGTGGTGGTTTAGGTAACTGGCACTTTAAATCATCAACCCACCAAACACCACGTTACGCTCAACCGGGCGAACCGGGACAAGAGCATTGGAACATACTCGAGCTTAAACTACTGGCAGATGTTGGTTTGGTAGGTTTTCCTAACGCAGGCAAGTCTACACTACTATCAGTAGTATCAGCGGCCAAACCCGAAATTGCCGATTATGCTTTTACCACCCTTGTACCTAATTTAGGCATTGTAGCTTACCGCAATAACCGTTCATTTGTGATGGCCGATATTCCGGGCATTATTGAGGGGGCATCAAAAGGTAAAGGTTTAGGCTTCCGTTTTTTACGCCATATTGAGCGCAATTCGGTACTGTTGTTTATGATTCCGGCTGATACCAACCGCAGTATTAAGCAGGAATATGAGATTTTATTGCATGAGCTTAAAGAGTACAACCCCGAGCTTGCTCATAAGCCACGCGTACTTGCCATTACCAAAAGCGATTTACTGGATGACGAACTGCAACAAGAGATGAAAGCAGAGCTTCCGGAAGGTATACCTGCAGTATTTATTTCAGCCGTAGCCCAACAAGGCATCGATCCGCTGAAAGATTTGCTATGGAAAGAAATCAATATAAACATTCAATAATTTCCTAACCTTTTTATCCAAAGGGAGCTTTTCTGAAAAGGATTAAATACGGAATTGAATAATTACTTTCCTATCCAAACGGTATAATCACTTGTAAGCTTTTTAGTTTCGAAGTTATTATATTCGGGGAAACACTTTTGCATGATAAACTTAGCTCCTCCATTGGTTTCATACTCTGATGGCAGCAGGATATACAATGGTCCGGCGTGGCCTTTAAATGTATAATCATCGTAATTGGTACCAACATCGGCACCAATGGGTTCAATGGTAATAAACCGGTTGTTTTGAATTTCTAAACCTAAATCGGCGCTGATGAAAACGAAGATAGCATTGCGCTGCTGTTGATCTGCCTGTAAAATGTATTTAAGCGTTGGCTTGTCTATAAATTGCTGCGTAATGCCCGATGTGCCGTGTATCCCTTCCTCGCGGTTATACCAGTATTCGCGGTGTAGGGTTGATATGCTTTGCCAGGCAATAAAAATCCAAGCAAATACAAAGGCTACCCTGAAATAAATTTTGCTCTTCTCAATCAAATAAATTGCTCCGGGAACAATTAACAGCCCCACAATACGAAAGTGCCGCCCTTCATATGATATTGCTAACTGGCGCACAAAGGCCTGCCCAAAGAAAAGAAAGAAGACGGCATAAAAAACAATTAATGCGATAATATAGGCGCGGTAAGGCACACACCTTACAATTGCCCAAACCAGAGCTACGCTGCCCGCCGCTATTGCAATTAACAATATGGTTGTAACGGCCGGCGAAAACATAGGTCCATCGGGGTGATAAATTAAGCCATGCGTCAATTCATCTAACGAGAAACCAGCCAGCAAAGGTGAGCCTATGGGGAACAAGAACGTTTCCCATATTATACGGAAACCACCGCTTGACTCTGACGCCGGGTTTTCGCCCCTGCTTAAAAAGAAGATGTAGATACAAGCTACAGAAATCACAAACGGAATACCGATGGCTATCCCGTTTTTAATCCATGCAGTATAATCTCTGCGTTGCGGCGACATGTTAATCCACATACAAAACAAACCGGCGGCGTACACCAGCATCATTGACGATTTACTGAAGAAGCCTGCCCATCCTGCAACCAATACAAACAGCAGCATGAGCGGACTGATTTTTTTAAAATAAAAGCATCCGTATAAAAACCATCCTGCATAAGCAAACATGATTACCTCTCCCCCATTATAAAACGCAAACGGAATATAGTAAAACAGCTGACTGGCAATAAAAGCCACACTTACTGCAGCAATAACCGGTTTAAAGCCTACTTTTTTAAAAAAAGCAAAGAAGCCAAAAAGACCTGCGATTTCACATAATACACTGGTTAGTACGGAAGCCTGCCCGGTATTAACTGCAAATAACTGCTTAAAGGCATAAGGCAACAAGTATTGCCCCGGCGACCACCACGTTAAAAAAAAGCCGGAATCCTTGGCTATGTTGGCAGTATCAGGTCCTACCAGCATGTTAAAGCCACCGCCGTTTTCCATTGAGCGCATTACCTGGAACCCCCAGCTTGGATCGGGGTATATGGCCGGAGGTGCTGCAAAACTATAAGCTCCGGTAATTAACGTTACCAATACAGGAACCGCCAAAATAATGAAGGCCCATTTATTTTCCCTGATGTTACTTGTATAGGTCATGCACTTACAAAAGTAAGCATTATTAAAAGATAGTATGAATATGACCCGCCCGTGTAATAAAGCACATGTTTAAGCCTTTATATTTTATAATTTTGCAGGGTACTAAGCATTAAATAATGAGAATAGCTATCAATGGATTTGGCCGCATTGGCCGCATCTTTTTGCGTAATATATTAAACAGGCAAGGCATTGAGGTAGTTGCCATTAATGACATTACCAGCACACAAACCCTAGCACATTTATTTAAGTACGACAGTGTTCACCGCGGCTTTAAAGGCGATGTTTCTTTTGATGAGCAACACCTGTTTGTAAACGGCAAATCAATAAAAATACTGGCCGAAAGCATTCCGGCAAATCTCCCATGGGCAGATCTTGATATTGACCTTGTCATTGAATCTACCGGCAAATTTGCATCGCTCGATGGCGCTAACCAGCATTTAGCTGCAGGTGCCAAACAGGTCATTATATCGGCACCTGCCGGTGGCAAAACCGTGCCTACCGTGGTGTTGGGTGTAAATGATGATCAGATTGACCTGCGGTCGCCCATTATTTCAAATGCATCATGTACCACCAACAATGTGGCCGCTATGGTAAAGGTGCTGGAAGAAAACTGGGGCATAACCGAAGGTTATATCACCACCGTACACTCCATGACCGGCGATCAAAACCTGCACGATGCCCCTCATAAAGATCTTCGTAGGGCAAGGGCGGCATCATCATCCATCATACCCACAACAACAGGTGCAGCGAAGGCAATAACTTCAATATTTCCTCACTTAGATGGTAAACTGGGCGGAGCAGGTATACGAGTGCCGGTACTGAACGGTTCACTTACTGATTTTACCTGCCTTTTGAAAAAGCCGACAACTGTTGAGGCCATTAACGCAGCCTTTAAGCAAGCGGCCAACGGCGCAATGAAAGACATCCTAGAATACACCGAAGACCCTATAGTATCAACCGATATACTTGACAACCCTCATAGCTGTATATTTGATGCTCAGCTAACATCAATAGTTGGCGACCTTGTAAAAGTTGTGGGCTGGTATGACAACGAAATGGGCTATAGCAGCCGTTTAGCCGACTTGGTTGAGCGAATTGCATTGTTGAATTCCTAAATGCAGCTTCAGTAATAATATAATTTACACTTCCTAACTTACAGAACGAATAACTATCACTCGTGGTAAAATTTATAAGCAAAGATGATATACTTCCTATCCGCAATGAAATATTGCGAGAGGGAAAACTTACCTTGGAAGAATGCCGCTTTCCTGGAGACGATAATGCCGAAAGCTTTCACTTAGGTTTTGTTGATGGTGATGAGCTGGTAAGTATTGCCTCGTTTCACCCGCATGGTTACGGTGATTTTACAGGCAAAGGCTACCAGTTAAGGGGCATGGCTACTTTAAAAAGCTACCAAGGTAAAGGTTTAGGTACGCAGCTTGTAAATTTTGCCGTGGTTTACCTGCGCGGTCAAAAGGCAAACTATGTATGGTGCAATGCACGTAAAGTAGCCGTTAACTTTTACAGTAACGTTGGTTTCGAAATTGTATCAAAGGAATTTGATATACCCGGAATTGGCCCGCACCATGCTATGTATCTTAAAATTCAATAAGCCGCATATATAAAGTGTGCCTATACAAAAAATGCAACCCACAAAGGGTTGCATTTTTTATTTGAGCTAAGTAAGCTTATTGGTTTTCTTTTTTCTTCTCTACTATTTTACCAACGCCATAACCTGCTGCACCACCGGCTACACCGCCAATTAATGCACCAACGCCACGGTTTTTCTTGGTTACCAAAGCACCTGTTAAAGCACCTGCACCAGCACCTATCAAGGCACCATTACGTGCTGCATGGCTTTTCTTTTTGGTAGTTGTTGTGGTATTTGCACCGTAACCAGATGCCGCATACGACGACCTTGTACCCGATGAAGCATAAGTAGTAGTTGCTCTTGCACGGCGGCGTTCACGCTCGCGCGCAGCGCCTACGTTTTTAAGACTGTCTTCATAACGCGCTTGCTGTTGAGCCCTGAAAGCTGCCAGACCTACGGTATCAGACTTTTCCATTGTTACGGTTGATGTTTGCTGGCTGTCTACTTTAGCAGCCACGGTGTTAGATTGATTTGGGTTTGAATGACAAGCAACTAAACCTAGTGCTACGCCCGAAACCATCAATAAACGCTTTACCTGTATCATAATTAACTGTTTTAAGTAAATGCTAATAATTAATTGACTTGCTGAATTAATAAAAGTCAAATGGTAAAAGCAATTTAGCTGCCAAATTTCACAACTCTCGCTACTAAAGTGCTTATAAAACACTGTTTCAAAGAGTTTTAACTCTACCGTATGGAGTAAATTTACTTATCATTAAAAAAGTTAATTCATACACAAATACATTCAACTTAAAAACCATTAAGCCTGCATAGTGTATTTTCCACACATTTTTAAAATTACGTTTAAGTATCTCAATTAATTTTCTGATTTTGGGCACTCATTTTGACATGCAACCAATCATGAAAACAATCGACCAACTAAACTTTGCCGGAAAAAAAGCCCTGATAAGGGTTGATTTTAACGTTCCGCTTGATAAGGATTACAACATAACCGATGATAACCGCATTACCGCTGCGCTGCCAACCTTAAAAAAAATATTGGCTGATGGCGGTTCGCTTATATTGATGTCGCACTTAGGCCGGCCAAAAGAAGGACCTACCGAAAAGTATTCTTTGAAGCACATCATTCCGCACCTATCTCAACTGCTTGGTAAAGAGGTACAATTTGCAGATGACTGCATAGGCCAACAAGCAACTGAAAAAGCTGCTGCTCTTAAAGATGGCGAAGTATTGCTGCTTGAGAACCTGCGTTTTTACAAGGAAGAAGAGAAAGGCGATAAAGACTTTGCCGAAAAACTTTCAAAATTAGGCGATGTATACGTGAATGATGCATTTGGAACTGCTCACCGTGCCCATGCTTCTACCGCTATTATTGCACAATTCTTTCCTGAGGCTAAATACTTTGGCTACCTGATGGCTGCCGAGCTGGAAAATGCCGAAAAGGTATTGAACGGTGCTGCCAAACCATTTACCGCTATTATGGGCGGCGCTAAAGTAAGCGACAAGCTGCTGCTGATTGAAAACATGCTGGAAAAAGTTGATAACCTTATTATTGGCGGTGGTATGGCTTATACATTTGCCAAAGCCCAAGGTGGGAACATTGGTAAATCATTAGTAGAAGATGATAAGCTAGACCTGGCTTTACAGCTGATTGAGAAAGCTAAAAGCAAAGGCGTTAACTTATTGTTACCAACCGATTCGGTAATTGCTGATGCATTTGCTGCCGATGCTAATACCGACATAGCGCCGAACAAGGAAATTAAAGAAGACTGGATGGGCCTTGATATTGGTCCGGATTCGATAGCTGCATTTACTAAAGTTGTAGCCGAATCAAAAACTGTATTATGGAACGGTCCAATGGGCGTTTTCGAAATGGAAAAATTTGAAAGAGGCACCAAAGCCGTAGCCGAAGCAGTAGTACAAGCTACGAAAGACGGTGGCTTTACGCTGATTGGTGGCGGCGACTCGGCCGCTGCCGTTTCTAAATTCGGCTTTAACGATGATGTAAGCTATGTATCAACAGGCGGTGGCGCGTTGTTGGAATATATGGAGGGTAAGGAGTTACCGGGAGTAAAAGCGATAAACGATTAATCTTAACTCATTAGACAGGAAAACGGCAGGTGTTTACGCTTGCCGTTTTCGTTTTGTAGTAATATATTTACTACTAATAAAAACCTTATGCACGCTATTATCACCTTTACTAAAGAGGATCTTTTGACCAACTGTTTATTTGTTGTTTCAAAATCCAAACTTGCTAAACGCACCAGGAACAGAGGTGTAATATTTTTAACTGTTTGGTTTTTACTTTTAGCTGCTTGGTGTTTTTATGAGGGCGATATGGAATGGACAGGCTATTGTATAGGCCTTGCTTGTGTGACTTTTATACTGCTTCCTTTCTTACAAAAAAACATTTATAAGAAAATCTATAATAAGCATACAAACGAAAAATTTGAAAAGCTTAAGAACGCTCCATTTGATATAACATTAACACCTGACTCATTCATATATAAAAGCATATTTTCAGATGTAACTCTTAACACATCACAGATAGAAAACATTACCGAAACCGGAAATCACTTTTTTGTTAAATTTAATTCGCAAGACACAATCACACTGCCAAAACGCAGCTTTGATTATCAGGAACTAAATAATTTGCTTAAAGATATTGCAAAGACAAATAACATTGAGGTGAACAGAGAACTTAACTGGCGATGGAAATAACCCTTCAATAAATCCCAGTGATATTATTACGAAGGCCGCTTTTACCAAAGCGGCCTTTTTTGTATGTTTAGCTATTCAATAGCATTTATGAAACTCCTCACTACGCTCCTGTTCTCTTTGCTTTGCCTTACGGCCGTTGCACAGCCCGGCAGTGCCGATGCCGCTTATGTTAAAGAACACTATACCAAGCATGAGTATCAAATACCCATGCGCGACGGCAAAAAGCTGTTCACGTCGGTATACGTTCCTAAAGATCAATCAAAAAAGCACCCTTTTATGATGGACCGCACCTGTTACAGTGTTGCCCCTTATGGAGCGGAGGCTTACAGGCCATCATTAGGACCAAACCCAAAGTTTATGCAGGATGGCTACATCTTCGTTTATCAGGATGTCCGCGGTCGTTGGATGAGCGAAGGCATTTACGAAGAAATGACTCCTGAACTGGAAGAGCACAAGACCAACAAAGATGTTGACGAAGGCACCGACACTTACGATACTATTGATTGGTTACTTAAAAACGTAGCCAACAACAACGGTAAGGTTGGCGTGTGGGGTATCTCATATCCGGGCTTTTATACTACAACAGCATTATTAAGCCGTCACCCCGCATTGGTTGCAGCATCGCCACAGGCACCCATTGCCGATTTATGGCGCGATGATGCCTGGCATAACGGCACCTTCTTTTTAGCAGCTAACTTTGGCTTCTATCCGGGCTTTACTAACAGGCAGGATGATAAGCCTACCCAGCGCCGCGGTGCAAGGTTTAACCCTAACCCTGGCAGTGAGGACGGGTACGACTTTTTCTTGAAAATGGGATCGATGCGTAATACCAACGTAAAGTACTTTAAAGACACTATACGCTTGTGGAACGAGATGATGGACCACCCCGACTATGATCAGCATTGGAAAGACCGTAACGTATTAACCCACCTGCATGATATCAAAACTGCTACACTGGTTACCGGCGGCTGGTATGATGCCGAAGATTTGTACGGCGCCATTAACACCTATAAAGTGCTGGCAGCTAAAAATCCTAACACGCCGGTTTACTTTGCTATGGGTCCGTGGGTACATGGCGGCTGGGCACGCGGCCTGGGCGACCACTTAGGTGATGTTGATTTTGGTGGTGCTACCGCCCCTTACTATCGTGATAGTATTGAGTTTGCATTTTTTAGCCATTATTTAAAAGGCACGCCGTTAAACCTGCCAAAGGTAAACACCTTTGAAACAGGCGAAAATAAATGGAGAAACTACAACATATGGCCGCCAGCCCCCGCCAAAGAAAAGAACCTTTACTTTTTGCCCGGTGGAAAATTATCATTTACGGCGCCATCTGCCACTAAAGAAAGCTTTAACGAATTTGTGTCAGACCCTAACAAACCCGTGCCTTACTACGCTAAGCCAACCATGGACATGGAGCGTGATTACATGACGGCAGATCAGCGTTTTTTAAAAGACCGTACTGACGTTGTAACTTATCAAACGGATGTGCTTACAAGTGATGTTACGCTGGCCGGCAACATTTGGGCTAACCTCAAGGTATCAATCACCGGCACCGATGCCGATTGGATTGTTAAAGTGATTGATGTTTACCCTGACGGTGCCCCTAATAATAAGTTTACGGGCAAAGAGGTGCAAATGGCCGGCTACCAGCAAATGGTACGCAGCGAAAGTATGCGCGGAAAATACCGTACAGGCTTTGATAAGCCCTCTCCATTTGCACCAGCCAAGGTAAGCCCGGTTAACTTTGAACTGCAGGATGTACTTCACACCTTTAAAAAGGGCCACCGTATTATGGTACAGGTACAAAGTTCATGGTTCCCGCTTATTGACCGCAATACTCAGCAGTTTCAGGATATAATGAAGGCTAAGGATACCGATTTTAAGAAAGCAACGCACCGCGTGTACACTTCTAAAAACAATCCGAGCTTTTTGAAAGTACGAGTAATGTAATATGAAACATCTACTTATTTATGCAGGCGTGTTAATGGTAAGCTTACAAGCGTGCACTAACTCGGCTAATAAAAAGCCCGATTCGGTTGTAAATTTACCAACCGGAGATAGTGCCTTTTTAGCACTTAAAGATACTGCTCAAGCGAAGATCAACCAATTTGTTGATAGTTTGAAACTGCATGCCGCCGATGAAAAGAATTACGTTTTTGCTGTAAAATCAGACTTTATTGTAGATGGGCAACATGAACATATGTGGTCAAGAGTTTTTGTGTTAAACAATAATATTCTCCAAGGAATGCTCGTTGACTCGCCATACGTTTAAAAAAGCTCAAAATACAAGACGAGGTAACGATTCCTTTAAAAGAGGTGGAAGACTGGGTAATTTATGATGAAGTGCATAAGCAAAAAATTGGCAGCTTCTCATCGAAATATTTAGAGGGCCAAAAAGGGAATAATTAAGATAATGAACTTTTCGGCATCCTGCTTAACTTAGCCCCATGTTTAAAAATATACTGCCTGGGTTAATGTTTGCCATATTATGGTCAACCGGGGCAATAGGGGCTAAGTTTGGCATTCGCTCAGCCGATGGCCTTATGCTGGCTTCTATACGTTTTATTTGTACGGGCTTACTATTCTCACCTTTGTTTTTAATTCATCCCAAGCATCGTTTTTTGCCTAAACGCAATGAATGGAAACCCATCTTCATTTACGGTTTTTTAAATAGCACAGCCACCTTGGGCAGCTTTTTTGCCGCTCAAAAATACTCACCGGCTGGAATCAGTATGTTGTTTACAGCAGTTACTCCACTTTTGATTGCATTGCTTTCATCCATTTTTTTAAAACGTAAACTAACACGATTTGAAGTTGGGGGTATGCTTATATCCTTTACCGGTTTAATTGTAGCCTCGTTAGCGGCACTGCCCAACGCTTCTATTAAACCGCTTGGCATACTGTTATTGGTTGTTTATGTAACTGCCTATGCATCCAGCAGCATTTATCTTTCCAACGCACACATGTCACTTTCACGCATGGTGTTTAACATATGGCAGGTTTTTGTTGGTGGGGTTATGTTATTACCGTTTTGCTGGCTCTTCAATGCACACCAGGTTTACAAAGTAGATGTAAATTTGCTCCTAAGCCTTGCGTGGCTTATACTGGTACTATCATTTGTAGCAAATATGATATGGATGTACCTTGTAAAGCGCGACCCGGTAACTGCGGCGTCGTGGCTGTACCTTGTACCTGTGTTTGGCTACCTATTTGGCTATTTATTATTGGGCGAAAGCATTACGCTATATTCAGTTATTGGTACTATGCTGGTTATAATAGGGCTGGTAATTTCTAAACGTAAAAACGGGTCAACTGCGCAGTCGGCATAACGGTTACTTAATTAACAAACCGTACAGCTTTTCGGGGTTTGAACCCGCTGATAAGTCAATATTAATATCCGGTCTCAAAAAATTTTCAACTGATTTTCCGGCAGGGCGCAACCATTCTTTTACGCCAAACCTTACTGGCAGTTTTGTATTAGGCAAGGTTACTGAGTACATTTCACCAAAGTGGGAAGGATGTCCGTTTTTAGGCACCTGGCCTGCTAAAGCAGCAATTTTGTTGTCTTTAATTACAGTAGCAAACATCATAGCGCTCGAAAATGTACCGTTGCCTACAATGATATAAACCTTACCATTATAACGAAGCGGATTGTTTGCCGAGGGAAAAACTTGTTCTGCATCAAAATGAATTAAGGTGCCTGCTGCTTTCGCTGCGTAAACGCTATCTTTTATTCCCCACCTTTGCATCAGCTTTAAATATTCATCACTACGCCGCCAATTGCATTGATAGTTAAGGTATGGTTTAGCGGAAAAGTAATCTATCATTGCATCACCAACTTCAGAGTTTCCTCCATCGTTATTACTCACATCAACAAAGAGGTACTTAGGCTTATCGGTATTTATCTTTTGAAAAACTGTTTTGAGTACGTTCCTTATTGAGTCCATCTCCCTATTGTTGTGGATGCTGAAAGAATTGGCATTGATGTATCCGGCGTCCTTATAAAGCGAATAAGAAATCAGCGGTAATTTTGCGGTACTAGTAACTGGAGCAGCGCTCAGGTATTTTTGCCAAACCTTTATGTCAACTCCAGGAACAACAATAGTTTTTCCTGAACCCGTTTTTACTTCATATTGCACTTTTGGCTGGGATGTGCTCCAGCCGAACCATAAACCAAATTGCTGCATTGCCTTGTCTAACCGCTGGCCACGAAAGCCGGTTGTATAAGCAATATTGCGATCAACTAAGGCGTTCACCGGCTCATTGTTTATTTGCGTTATAACGTTGCCCTTAACAATACCTGCAACATCTGTCAGGGTTTTATCTACTACGTAATCCTTACCTCTTTTTGTTAGCGTGATAGGTAAGAACACACTGCTGGTAAAATAGGTACCAATAAGTTTTCCGTTGTAGCCTATTTGCGCATGCTCGTCAGACAGGTAAGATACTACAGGTTTTACTAAACGATAAAAATCTACCGCTGTTAGCGAATCAGTGATGCGGGATTCAATGTCGTCGAATAACTTTTGATATTGCGTTTGCGAAAGCTCAGTAAATGGGTTAGCGTGCACATTAAATACTTGCTGTTTCAGAAAGACAAGATCTGACTTAAGCTCATCAGCAGAAAACTTTGGTAGTTCATTTGTATTTTGTCCAAAAGCTAATAAAACGTCAAATAGCGCAGCAAACAGGATAAAAAGTTTTTTCATTCGGGAATGGGGAGGGGTTAAGGCAAAGTCTTGCTGTTTATTAAATTGCCTTAAAAAAAGCATTTAAATAACGTTGTAAAGGCGAATTATCCCATCAACTCTTTCATCAGCTTATCAAACTCGGTGCGCATAGTGGCAAGCTCTTCTTCCAGCTTTGCAACACGTTCTTCAAGCGCAGCAACTGATGTATTTGATTTTGACGATGAAGCAATGTCGGACTCATCATCCTCCGGAATATCCAATGATTCGCCCAGCAAATGCATATAACGCACTTCTTTTTGCCCGGTACGGCGTGGCAATTGAGTGAGATACGGCATGTCGCCGCTGCTTAATTTTTCCAGGGCTGCCTGTACATCGTCCAAACTTTCAAACTCGTACATACGGCCCGAATTAGTATTCAGCTCGCCGGGTGTTTGCGGACCGCGTAACAGCAGCAGGCAAATAATAGCTACTTCGGATGGGATTACCGGGAAGGCAATTGCAAAGTTATGTTTATACTTAGTAGCGCGACTGCTTCCGCCGGTGGCGGTTGATACCAAGCCTTTTTTCTTTAAAGCATCAAGTGTACGCACCACGGTATCCTCATCATAATTAACCACCGGCTTGCGCGACGACTTTTGGTTGCACGCCGCCGTTAAGCTGTTAATAGTCATGGGGTAATAATCGGGGGTGGTACGGCTCTTTTCCACTAAGGAGCCTAACACACGTATTTCTTCTGCACTAAGTTTAGGTAAGCTTTGCGAGTAATCCATGTGCTAAATATAGCAATTGTGGCTACAAAACTACCTCATTCGCTTAAAACGCATACCGCAGGCCTCACGGCAGGGCGCATTAAGTTCTAAATCGTTACCATCTACCTTGTATCGGTAGTTTACCGGCGCCGTGTTACCCTTTATATTTATTGCCAGGTGAGTGTTATCAGTAACCTTATAATTAGTGGCACCATAAATAGCATTGCCGTTTATAAGTCCGCTTTTATTAAATACAAGGTAAGCACTGTCGGCAGTTACGGGCACATATTTGCCTTTACCATCGCCAATATCGTTCAAAGTTTCGGTTAATGCCCAGCGGCCTTCCAATTTGTCATGTACCGACATTCCCTTTTGAGCCGTACATGCCGCAAAAAACACTGCTATAAATGCAAGCAAATAATAGATTTTCTTTTTCATATAAAGTGTTGGTACTTTAAAGTCAAAAACTCGGGATTTGTGTGATGCATTACTCAAAAACAACCGTTTTATTTTTGTAAACAAACACCCTATCGTGCAAAACCAATTGTAATGCATTTGCCAAAACAGATGTTTCCACTTCACGGCCGGCCTTCATCATGTCTTGTGCGGTGTAGGTATGATTTACATGAATGGTTTGTTGCGAAATAATAGGTCCCTCATCCAAATCATTGGTTACAAAGTGAGCGGTGGCACCTATGATTTTCACGCCACGATTGTACGCCTGCCTGTATGGGTTGGCACCAATAAAGGCAGGTAAAAAAGAGTGATGGATATTAATAACCCGCATAGGGAACCTGGCTACAAACTCGGGCGACAAAATTCTCATAAATTTGGCCAGCACTACGTAATCAGGATTGTAGTTGTTAATGGTATCGGCAATTGCTGCTTCAAACTGACCTTTAGTTTCCTGTTCGTGTGTTATATAATGGAACGGTATGCCAAACCGACGGCATATATCCTCAAGCACATTGTGGTTACCAATTACCGCCTGCACGGTTGCTCCCAACGTTTTAAAATAATTGCGAACCAATATATCTGCCAGGCAATGGTATTCTTTGGTAACCATCACTACTATCTTTTTCTCGGGCGATGGATTAATGGTTACTATGGCATCATCAGGTAGCAATGGTTTCAGATCATCTTCATGCAAACCGGTGCCCTCGGGTTGTTCGACATTCAGCCTCACAAAAAAACGATTTTCGGCCTTATCAACGTACTCATCCATATTAATGATGTTGAGACCGGCCTTACTCATTGCACCCGATATGGCCGACACCAGTCCCACCCGGTCGCGGCATTGAATTATTATAATCATGAGGTGCGAAAGATAGTAAATTAAAGTACTGGTATACGCGCAGATTTATTGCTTAACCAAACGGAATCCGCATGGCTCAAAACATGGAGGATTGATCTCCAGATTTTTGCCATTAATTTTATAACGCCATTGCACAGCCTGGGTATTGTCCATTTGCGGACTAACATTGAGGGTTACACTATCAATAATGGTAAATCGTTTGGCATTTAATAAATAATCGCCTTTAATGGTTCCGTCGGCATTAAAAGTTACGTATTGGTTACCTTGTACTTTTTGCCAATTGCCGCTAGCATCGCCGGGGTCAATCAATTGTTCGGTAAGCTTCCAGCGCCCAAATAAACCGCTTATTGACTTTTGATCTCCCTTTTTGCAGGCGCTCATTGTAGCAAAAGCCAACATCAATAAAATAAAATGCTTTTTCATAATAAGGTTTTATAACTGCCGGTACGCAAAAGGGATTCCGTATGCTACAGCAGCATTATAATAATCATGCAGGCTATGTCTTTTAATAAAGCCACTTATAAGTTACAACTGCAACAATTTCCACAAGCAAAGCAGCCGTGGCTTTTTTAAGTATTGCAACCATCAAATTCACTCATAACATTTTAATTTTTATAGGCATCAAGGCAATTTCAGGCTGAAATTCCAAAAACTACTATGCATGCATAGTATCAATACCGAATACCGTTTTAAACTTTGGTATAATCTTATAAATAGATAATTTTAATTTTTATATAGTAAACAGAATAATGTTCTTTATTTAAAGAATATAAAGAATAATGTTCTGTTTAAAATTTTTAATAATTGCTATTGACTATTCTAAGCTATCTCTCTACCTTACAAATATTGATTGAGGGATTAAGTTTAAACCAAAATTAACATTGCTGTTTAAACAACTGTCACCGAATTTGAAAGAATTTTAAGCATAGTCTCAATTCAATAAATTATAAACGGAAGTACTATATAAAAATGAGCTTTAATACCGACACTACCGAGGCTGCTGAGCTGAACAAGTACAGCAAAACCCTCACCCAAGACCCTACTCAACCTGCGGCACAGGCTATGCTTTACGGCATTGGTTTAACCGATGATGATATGAAAAAGGCACAGGTGGGTATTGCCAGTATGGGTTATGATGGCAACACCTGTAACATGCACCTTAATGATTTAGCCAAAGTGGTTAAAACTGGTGTATGGGGCGAAAACCTGGTGGGCTTAATTTTTAACACCATTGGTGTAAGTGATGGTATGAGCAACGGTACCGATGGTATGCGTTATTCATTAGTAAGCCGTGATGTAATTGCCGACTCGATTGAAGCCGTTTGCGGTGCTCAGTATTATGATGCCGTTATAGCCCTGCCCGGTTGCGATAAAAACATGCCCGGCTCGTTGATAGCTATGGGTCGTTTGAACCGCCCGGCCATTATGGTTTACGGTGGTACTATTAAACCCGGCCACTATAAAGGCGAAGATTTGAACATCGTATCGGCGTTTGAAGCCTTGGGTAAAAAGATTGCCGGTACTTTAGATGACTTTGACTTTAAAGAGATTATAAAAAATGCCTGCCCGGGCGCTGGTGCCTGTGGTGGTATTTATACCGCTAATACCATGGCCGCTGCCATTGAGGCTTTGGGCATGAGCTTACCATACTCATCATCAAACCCGGCTTTAAGCCAGGAAAAACAGGATGAGTGTTTGGCAGCAGGTAAAGCCATCTACAAATTATTAGAGCGCGATATTAAGCCAAGCGATATCATGACCCGCAAGGCTTTCGAAAACGCTATTATCACTATTATGGTATTAGGCGGCTCAACCAATGCAGTATTGCATTTATTAGCCATTGCCAAAAGTGTTGATGTAGAGTTAAACATCGACGATTTTCAACAGCTAAGCAACCGTATACCATTACTGGCCGATATGAAGCCTAGCGGTAAATACATGATGGAAGACCTGCACAAAATTGGCGGTGTACCTATTGTAATGAAATACCTGCTAAAACTTGGCTGGTTAGATGGCAGTTGCTTAACCGTTACCGGAAACACACTGGCCGAAAACTTAGCCAATGTACCTGATCTGGATTTTGAAACGCAAGATATTATCCGTTCTACTGAAAATCCTATTAAAGCAACCGGTCACTTACAAATATTATACGGAAACCTGGCCACTAAAGGCAGCGTAGCTAAAATTACAGGTAAAGAAGGTGAACGCTTTGAAGGCCCTGCCCGCGTTTTTCAGGGCGAGCAGTCATTAATAGCCGGTATTACCAGCGGCCGTGTTCGCCCCGGCGATGTTGTGGTAATTACCCACGTTGGACCTAAAGGCGCACCGGGTATGCCAGAGATGCTTAAACCAACTTCGGCCATATTTGGTGCCGGATTAGGTAGCTCGGTAGCACTAATTACAGATGGCCGTTTTAGCGGTGGTACCCATGGCTTTGTGGTAGGGCACATTACCCCGGAGGCTTTTGATGGTGGTAACCTTGCACTGGTAAAAGATGATGACATTATTGTTATCGATGCGGTAAACAATACGATGGACCTCAAAATTAGCGACGAGGAACTGGCCGAACGCCGCGCACAATGGCAACAGCCTAAGCCGCCGGTAAGCAAAGGCCTGCTATTTAAATACTTCAAAAGCGTAAAAGACGCCAGCCAGGGCTGCGTTACCGACGAGGAATAGAGCCCCCCAGCCCCCTAAGGGGGAGCATGGAAGCTGAAATGATATAAAACTAAATAACCAATAACACTAAAATTCCCCTTTAGGGGGTTAGGGGGTTCAATTATGGAAGTTGCACAACAAGACGTACTCACCGCACCTGAAGCGCAAACAGTAACCGAAATGACAGGTTCTGCAGCGCTGTTAGAAGCTTTACTTGTGGAAGGCGTTGATACCATTTTCGGTTATCCGGGTGGTGCCATTATGCCTATTTATGATGCTTTGTATGATTACAAAGAGAAATTAAACCACATCCTGGTCCGCCACGAGCAGGGAGGCATTCACGCCGGTCAGGGCTATGCCCGTTCATCAGGTAAGGTAGGCGTCGTCTTTGCAACCAGCGGTCCTGGTGCAACTAACCTGGTAACCGGTTTAGCCGATGCCCAAATTGACAGCACGCCATTGGTATGTATCACCGGTCAGGTATTTGCCCACCTACTGGGTACTGATGCCTTTCAGGAAACCGATGTAATTAATATTACCACCCCTGTAACCAAATGGAACTACCAGGTAACCGATGCCAATGAAATTCCTGAGGCTATTGCCAAGGCATTTTATATTGCACGTACAGGCAGGCCCGGCCCTGTGCTTATTGATATTACCAAGAACGCACAAATTCAAAAGTTCGACTTTAAAGGTTACACACCGTGTAATCATATTCGTAGCTATCGTCCAAAACCTATTGTTCGCCCTCAGTTTATTGAGCAGGCCGCACAGGTTATTAATGAGGCCAAAAAACCTTTTATCCTTTGGGGACAAGGCGTACTGTTAGGTAGCGCTGAGCAAGAGTTTAAAGCCTTCATAGAAAAATCGGGCATTCCTGCCGCATGGACCATTATGGGTGTGGGCGCTATCCCAACTGATCACCCATTGAACGTAGGTATGCTGGGTATGCACGGTAACTACGGCCCTAACGTATTAACCAACGATTGTGATGTATTAATTGCAATAGGTATGCGTTTTGACGACCGTGTAACCGGTAGGTTAGATAAATACGCTAAACAGGCCAAGGTTATTCATTTAGATATTGACCCTGCCGAAATTGACAAAAACGTACAAACTACGGTAGCCGTTTGGGGCGATTGTAAAGAGACCCTGCCTATGCTTACCGAACTGGTTGAGCAAAAGCAACACACCGAATGGCTGGCTAAATTTAAAGAATACACCCGCCAGGAAGAAGAAGCAGTTATTAACGCTGAACTTCGTCCGCAAACCGGCGAAATGACCATGGGTGAGGTAGTTGATCAACTAAATCAACTTACTAATGGCGACGCTGTTATTGTAACCGACGTAGGCCAGCATCAAATGGTGGGTTGCCGTTACGCTAAATTTAACAACACCCGCAGCAATATTACCAGCGGTGGTTTAGGCACTATGGGCTTTGCCCTGCCTGCAGCAATAGGTGCCAAGTTTGGTGCACAAGACAAAACGGTTGTAGCTATTATAGGCGATGGTGGTTTCCAAATGACCTTGCAGGAATTAGGCACTATTATGCAAAGTGGTGTAGATGTTAAAATTCTAATTCTCAATAACCGCTTCTTAGGCATGGTGCGCCAATGGCAGGAGTTGTTTAACGAGCGTCGTTATTCGTTTGTTGACATTCAAAGCCCTGACTTTGTACAAGTTGCTAAAGGCTACGGCATTGCCGGTAAATGCATTAAAGAGCGCGACGAACTGCAATCTAGCTTGAAAGAAATGCTTGAGCATAAAGGTTCTTTCCTTTTAGAAGTGTTTGTTACCAAGGAAAACAACGTGTTCCCGATGGTACCACAAGGTTGCAGCGTTAGCGAAATTAGATTGAAATAACCCCCCGGCCCCCTATAGGGGGAGTTAAGAACATAGAAATATGAGCACCGAAGAAACAATGCCCGAAGGCAAACAGGAATATAACATCACGGTTTATACCGAAAACCAAATTGGTTTACTGAATCGTATAGCTATCATTTTTACCCGTCGTAAAATTAATATCGATAGTTTAAATACCTCTCCATCAGAAATTGAGAGCATTCACCGCTTCAACATCGTTATTAATGAAACCGAGGATGTGGTGCGCAAACTGGCCCGTCAGATTGAAAAACAGGTAGAGGTGTTAAAAGTATACTACCACACCAATGCCGATATTATATGGCAGGAAATGGCACTGTACAAAGTACCGGCCGATATTATTGCCGAAAAGGCTTCGGTTGAGCGCTTACTGCGCGAGAACGGTGCCCGCGCGGTAGTGATTCGTAAAGATTACATTGTTTTTGAAACCACTGGTCACCGCGAGGAAACGGACAACTTGATTAATGTATTGCAACCTTTTGGCTTGATTGAGTTTGTACGCAGTGCTCGTATTGCTATTATTAAAGACAGCGAAGGCTTCAACCGCAAACTGCGTGAGTTTGAAAAACGCGAACCGGGCGAAGACGTAATTGAAAACGAATACCTAAACCAACGCGACAAGGTATTTACCATGTAATGGCTATGGAGTTTGCAATTGAAATAGCACGGCACACAAGGTTAAACTTCATCAAACTGATGGAGGGTTTAAGCATTGAGCAACTGAACGTAATTCCGCAGGGATATAACAACAACATTGCCTGGAACTTTGCCCACATTGTGGCCGCACAGCAAACGTTATGCTACGTAAGAGGTAAGGTGCCTACTCGATTGGCTATTGAAGAAGTAACTAAATACCAAAAGGGCACCCGCCCCGAAGATTTTATTACCGAAGAAGAGCTTGATTTTTATAAAGACAAGGCCATCACCCTGCTTGATGATTTAAAAATTGATATTGAGGCTGATATATTTGACAACTACGAACCGGTAACCACAGCTTTTGGTGCAACCTTAAGTAACATCAATAATGCCGTTGCCTACTTCTGTACGCATGATAATTTACATTTTGGTTATGCCCTGGCATTGCGCCGTGCAGTATTGAATATTGAACAAGCGGCAGTGCATAATTTTAGCGCAAACTAAACTAACAACATAAATAACTTACAAATAACCCAATAACTAATAACATAGAAATGGCACAATTAAATTTTGGCGGTACCGAAGAAAACGTAGTAACCCGCGACGAATTTCCTTTATCGAAAGCACAGGAAGTGCTTAAAAATGAAGTAGTAGCGGTAATTGGCTACGGTGTTCAAGGTCCTGGTCAGGCTTTAAACCAAAAAGATAACGGCATTAACGTTATTGTTGGTCAGCGTAAAAATTCAAAAACCTGGGATAAAGCAGTAGCTGACGGTTTTGTACCCGGCGAAACTTTATTTGAAATTGAAGAAGCCCTTGAAAAAGGTACCATCATTTGTTACCTGTTGAGCGATGCCGCCCAGATTGAACTTTGGCCAACTGTTAAAAAACATTTAACTCCGGGCAAAGCCCTTTATTTCTCTCACGGTTTTGGTATTACATTTAACGAGCAAACCGGCATCGTTCCTCCTGCAGATGTTGACGTATTTTTAGTAGCTCCTAAAGGTTCAGGTACTTCATTACGTCGTATGTTCTTGCAAGGTCGTGGCTTAAACTCAAGCTATGCTATCTTCCAGGATGCAACCGGTAAAGCATTTGAGCGCGTTATTGCTTTAGGTATTGCCGTAGGTAGCGGTTACCTGTTCGAAACCGATTTCCGTAAAGAAGTATACAGCGATTTAACTGGCGAGCGTGGTACGCTGATGGGTTGTATCCAAGGTATCTTCGCTGCTCAGTTTGAAGTATTACGTGCTAAAGGTCACTCACCTTCTGAAGCTTTCAACGAAACTGTTGAAGAGTTAACCCAATCATTAATGCCATTGGTTGCCGAAAACGGCATGGACTGGATGTACGCCAACTGCTCAACCACTGCACAACGCGGTGCTTTAGACTGGTGGAAAAAATTCCGTGACGCTACTAAACCAGTGTTCGAAGAATTATACGACAGCGTAGCTACCGGTAAAGAGTCACAACGCTCTATCGACAGCAACAGCCAGCCAGATTACCGCGAAAAACTGAACGAAGAACTTCGTGAGCTTCGCGAAAGCGAATTATGGCAAGCTGGTAAAACTGTACGTAGCTTACGCCCTGAAAACCAGGAAGTAGAAGCATAATTTTTAAGTAGTAAAAAGTAGTAAGTACTTAGTACAAAGACGGAAAACTTACCATCTTTAATAGGTACTTACTACTTTATACTTACTACTTTATACTAAAAGAGGAAATGGGACAAACATTATTCGATAAAATTTGGGATGCACACGTTGTAAGCAGCAACGAAGGCTTCCCCGATATTTTATACATCGACACGCATTTTATACACGAGGTAACCAGCCCGCAGGCTTTTGATGGTTTGCGCGACCGTGGTTTACCCGTTTTCAGGCCAAAACAAACAGTGGCCACTGCCGATCATAACGTACCCACCTGGGACCAGCACCTGCCTATTAAGGAGGAGCTTTCGCGTTACCAGGTTGATATGCTGACTAAGAATTGTGCGGAGTTTGGCATCGAGCTTTACGGCTTAGGTCACCCTTACCAGGGTATAGTACACGTAATTGGTCCCGAACTGGGCATCACCCGCCCGGGCTGCACATATGTATGCGGCGATAGCCATACCTCAACCCACGGCGCTTTTGGCGCTATTGCGTTTGGTATAGGCACTTCACAAGTTGAACAGGTTATGGCAACACAATGCCTGTTACAACAACGCCCAAAACGCATGAAAATTGAAGTGAACGGACAACTTCAAAAAGGCGTAGGCGCTAAAGACATTATCCTGTATATCATTTCTAAAATATCGGCCGCTGGCGGTACCGGTTATTTTGTGGAGTACGCAGGCGACACCATCCGCTCCCTGAGCATGGAAGGCCGCATGACCATTTGCAACATGAGCATCGAAATGGGTGCCCGCGGTGGTTTAATTGCGCCCGACCAAACCACTATCGACTATGTAAAAGGCCGCGAATTTGCCCCTAAAGGCGAAGAGTGGGACAAAGCGGTTGCCTACTGGCAAACCCTATATTCTGATGCAGACGCTCAGTTTGACAGCGAACTCTATTTTGACGCTGCAGACATTGAGCCCATGATAACTTATGGTACCAACCCGGGTATGGGTATTGGTATTACTCAGCATGTTCCCGAAACGGCCAGCTTTGAGGCTAAAGAACAAGGCTCTTATGCAAAGGCACTTAACTATATGGGCCTGCACGATGATGAATCATTAATAGGCAAACCTATAGATTACGTATTTATCGGCAGCTGTACCAACTCACGCATTGAAGATTTGCGCGAAGTTGCAGCCTTTGTAAAAGGCAAACACAAAGCCGATAACGTTACTGTGTGGGTAGTACCCGGCTCAAAACAAGTGCAAATACAAGCCATTGAAGAAGGCTTGGACAAAATATTTGAAGCAGCAGGTTTCCCACTGCGCGAACCAGGTTGCAGTGCCTGTTTAGGCATGAACGAGGACAAGATACCTGCAGGCAAATACTGCGTATCAACCTCAAATCGCAACTTTGAAGGTCGTCAAGGACCAAACTCACGTACATTACTAGCCAGTCCGTTAACTGCTGCTGCGGCGGCTATTACGGGTAAGGTAACGGATATACGTTCATTTTTGCAACAGGAGGAGTTAGTTAGTTAATGCCTTTCCGCCACAGGCGGAATGCACGAACAAAGGAAAGCTATGGCAACTAAGATTTTTAAACATTTACAAACCTCGGTAGTGCCGTTGCCTATTGAGAATATTGATACTGACCAGATTATCCCGGCAAGGTTTCTGAAAGCCACCACCCGCGAGGGCTTTGGCAACAACCTGTTCCGCGACTGGCGTTTTGATGAGAACGATAATCCTAAGGAGGATTTTGTGCTCAATCATCCAACTTACTCTGGTAAAATACTGGTAGCCGGTAAAAACTTTGGTTGCGGTAGTAGCCGCGAACATGCAGCGTGGGCTATATCAGACTATGGCTTTGACGTAGTTGTAAGCAGCTTTTTTGCTGATATTTTTAAAGGGAATGCGCTTAATAATGGCCTGCTGCCAATTCAGGTAAGCGATGAGTTTTTAAAAAACCTGTTTGAAGCTGTATTTTCAGATGCGCACGCCGAAGTTGAGGTAGATTTAGAAAATCAGTTCATCAAAATAGTAAGCACCGGCGAGCAGGAAAGCTTTGAAATTAATCCGTACAAAAAAGCCTGTTTGATAAACGGTTACGATGATATTGATTACATTTTAAGCAAGAAAGCTTTGGTAGAGGAGTTTGAAAAACAAACCCCCTAACCCCCTGAAGGGGGAACAGGAGTTAATTACTCACTATTTAAATATACAAACTCTTCTGCTCCCCCTTCAGGGGGCCGGGGGGTTAGAGTTATTATATGAAAAAACACATATTGGTCATCCCGGGCGATGGCATTGGCCCTGAGGTTACCGCCTGGGGCAAAGCAGTTTTAGAGCAAATAGCATCACAATACGGCCATGAGTTCACTTATGATGAGGCACTAATGGGCCATGCAGGTATTGAAGCCACAGGCAACCCACTGCCAGATGAAACTTTGGAAAAAGCCAAGGCCAGTGATGCTATCCTATTCGGTGCCATTGGTCATATTAAATATGATAATGATCCATCGGCAAAGGTACGCCCGGAGCAGGGTTTGCTTAAAATACGCAAAGAGCTTGGTTTGTATGCCAACCTCCGCCCTATCATGCTGTTTGATGAGCTGCTGGATGCATCGAGCCTGAAACCTGCTGTATTGCGTGGTACCGATATTTTGTTTTTCCGTGAACTGACAGGCGATGTTTATTTCGGCGAAAAATCGCGCAGCGAGGACCGCAATACCGCGTCTGACCTGATGATCTATCACCGTTATGAAGTGGAGCGTATCGCACACAAAGCATACCAGGCAGCACAAGCGCGCAGCAAACGTTTATGTTCGGTTGATAAAGCTAATGTACTCGAATCATCACGCCTGTGGCGTGAGGTAGTACAGGAAATTGCCAAGCAATACCCAGATGTTGAAACCGAGCACATGTTTATTGACAACGCGGCTATGCAATTGGTGAAAAACCCTAAAAAGTTCGACGTGGTGTTAACCGCTAACCTTTTTGGTGATATTCTAACCGACGAGGCTTCGCAAATTGCAGGTTCAATGGGTATGCTGGCATCAGCTTCGGTTGGTGATGGTACCGGCTTTTTTGAGCCTATACACGGTTCGGCACATGATATTGCCGGACAGGATAAGGCAAACCCGCTTGCTTCTATCCTATCAGTTGCCCTGATGTTGGAGATTAGCTTTGGCCTAAAAGACGAAGCCAAACGTATTACTACGGCTATTGACCATGTACTGAAAGCAGGTTATCGTACCGGCGATATTGCCGATACCTTAACCCAGCCCGATAAAATTTTAGGTACTAAAGCCATGGGCGAAATGGTATTACAGTTTTTATCAAAACCGGCATTAACATAATCTCTGAATCAGAATTACTGAATTAAAAAATTAACTGAATAAATTTCCAAATAACAAATCCTCCCACCCGAGGAGGATTTAGGAGGGGCTTTATGAAATGGAACGCAGATTTATATGACGACAAACACAGCTTTGTTTCGCAATTTGGCGAAAACGTGCTTGAATTGCTGGCTGTAAAACCGGGCGAATCCATACTGGATATTGGATGCGGTACGGGCGACCTTACTAAGCAAATTCAGGACAAAGGTGCGGATGTAACGGGAACTGATTACTCGCCCGAAATGATAGCGCAGGCTCGTTTTAAATACCCTACGGTTAATTTCGAGGTGACTGACGCTGCAAATTTTACCGTAGAATACCCGTATGATGCCGTTTTTTCTAACGCTGCACTGCATTGGGTACATAATGCGGGCGGTGTAATTAAATCAGTTTATGAAGCCTTAAAGCCCGGCGGCCGTTTTGTAGCCGAAATGGGTGGTAAAGGTAATATTGGAAAGCTACGCTCGGCCATTAAACAGGTGCTTGTAAAACATGGCTACACCATGCAAGCCGAAACACAGATTTGGTACTTCCCATCGTTAGGCGAGTACACCAGTTTACTGGAACTGCATGGTTTTAGAGTAACTTTTGCGGTTCACTTTGACCGTAAAACACCATTACAGGATGGCGACAAGGGTGTAGCCAAATGGATAAAAATGTTCGGCGCCCAATATTTTACTGGCATACCCGAAACAGAACAACCCAAACTATTACAGGAGATAACCGACATACTAGAGCCGCACTACAACGAGAACGGCCAATGGTATGCAGATTATAAAAGATTAAGATTTACGGCGGTGAAGGAGTAGTCTTTTGTATCAAGTAGTTAGTATCAAGTATCAAGACAGTAGTTTTCATATTTGATAAGCACTGTCTTGATACTAACTACTTGATACTTGCTACTAAAAAAACAAAAATATTATGTTACACGATCCAAACCGAGTATATGTATTTGACACCACCCTACGCGATGGTGAGCAGGTACCGGGCTGCCAGTTAACCACGCCTGAAAAGATAGAGATTGCGCGCGAACTGGAAGCGCTGGGCGTTGACATTATCGAGGCCGGTTTCCCGGCATCGAGCCCGGGCGATTTTCAGAGCGTAGTAGAAATTGCCAAAGCCGTTACCAACCCTACCGTGTGTGCACTAACCCGCGCTCACAAAGGTGATATTGATGCTGCTGTAGAAGCGTTAAAATACGCTAAACGCCCACGTATACATACGGGTATTGGCTCTTCGGACATGCACATCAAAACAAAGTTTAATAGCACCCGCGAAGAGATTTTGGAGCGTGCTGTTGAAGCAGTTAAGTACGCCAAAAAATCGGTAGAAGATATTGAGTTTTATGCCGAAGATGCCGGCCGTGCCGACATTGAATATTTGGCTAAAATGGTAGAAGCGGTTATTGGCGCAGGTGCAACCGTGGTAAACATCCCCGATACCAATGGCTACTGCCTGCCCGACCAGTATGGCAGCAAAATCCGTTTCTTGAAAGAGAACGTAAAGAATATTGACAAAGCCATTATATCGGTACACTGCCATAACGATTTAGGTTTGGCTACCGCCAACTCTGTAGCCGGCTTACAAAACGGTGCCCGCCAAATTGAGGGTACCATTAACGGTATTGGCGAGCGTGCAGGTAACACTTCTATTGAGGAAGTGGTCATGATCCTCAAAACTCACCAGTCTTTAGGTTTACATACCAATATTAATACGCAAAGCTTTTATGAGTTAAGCCGCATGATTAGCACGCAAATGCGCATGCCGGTTCAGCCTAATAAGGCCATTGTGGGCAGCAATGCTTTTGCACACAGTTCAGGTATCCACCAGGACGGGTTCCTTAAAAACCGCGAGAATTACGAGATTATTCGTCCGGAAGATGTAGGCTTCCCGAGCGCTACCATTGTGTTAACCGCACGCAGTGGCCGCCATGCCCTAAAGTATCACTTAGACCGCTTAGGCCATGTTTTGGGCAAAGAAGAACTGGCTACTGTATATCAAAACTTTTTGAAGTTAGCCGATAATAAATTAGATATAAACGATACCGACTTACTGAGTTTAGTAGCACATCGTTTGGTAAAACAATCATAACGATGGAAACCAAATCCAATACAAAACAGCTTGATTTTGCTGCGGCGCAGGAGCGTTTAAAAAATGTGGTTCGTCGTACCCCGCTGGAATTTAACCAAGGGTTGTCAGACAAATACTCATGCGAGGTTTACCTCAAGCGCGAAGACTTGCAGGTGGTACGTTCTTATAAATTACGTGGCGCCTACAACATGATCAGTCAACTCCCGCACGAGCAATTAGCTAAGGGTGTAGTTTGTGCAAGCGCAGGCAATCATGCACAAGGGGTAGCCTTTTCGTGCCGCAGGCTGAACATTAAAGGCGTAATATTTATGCCCGGCATTACCCCGAAGCAAAAGGTTAAACAAACCGAAATGTTTGGTAATGGCAATGTGGAGATTGTTTTAATTGGCGATACCTTTGACGATTGCCTGCAGGAAGCTTTGGCTTATACCGAAGCCAACGGCATGACCTTTATCCCACCATTTGATGATTACCGCATTATGGAAGGCCAGGGCACCGTAGGTGTAGAAATACACGAAGACCTGCCCGATGCCGAGGTTATAATAATGCCGGTAGGTGGCGGAGGTTTAGCCGCTGGAGTGGGAAGCTTTTTTAAGCAAATTAATCCAAGCATCAAACTTATTGGCATTGAGCCCGAGGGTGCACCGTCAATGGTGGAAGCTATACGCAGAGGGCAACCTTATACCCTATCGCAAATTAACCGTTTTGTTGATGGTGCCGCAGTAAAACGTGTAGGCGCATTAACTTACCAGGTTTGCAGCGAGGTGCTTGATGATATGTTACACGTACCCGAAGGTAAGGTTTGCACTACTATTTTAAAGTTATACAACGAAGATGCAATTGTGGTTGAACCTGCAGGCGCACTATCGGTATCGGCGTTGGATTTGGTTAAAGACCAGATTAAAGGCAAAAAGGTAGTTTGTGTAATAAGCGGCGGCAATAACGATATTGACCGCATGGGCGAAATCAAGGAGCAATCACTTTTATACGAAGGCTTAAAGCACTATTTCATCGTGCGTTTTCCGCAACGCCCGGGCGCTTTGAAATTATTTGTAAACGAAGTTTTAGGCCCGTATGATGATATTACCCGTTTCGAGTTCATCAAAAAAACCGAACGCGAACGCGGACCTGCTTTAGTAGGCATCGAACTAAAAAGTGCCGATGAATACCCTGCCCTATTGCAGCGCATGAAAGATTACAAGTTTGACGTTATTGAAGTAAACCAGGACCAAACTTTGTTTGAGTACTTGGTGTAATTCTCTTAAGAAAAACTTATACACTATGTCATCTCGAACGATAGTGAGAGATCTTTTCAAATTGGCAAGATAATCGCCTTGAAAAGATTTCTCCTTAGGTCGAAATGACATTTTTTATTTGAGGAAATAGCTAACGGGATATTTTGGTAATAACAGCTTTTCTTAAAATTCCAGGTACTTAGCCACCCGTACATTTAAGTGGCTGTAATTGTCAAACAAGCCAGGTTCATGGTTGGTAAAGTGCACTTCAATGGGGCCATACTCTAAGTAGATGGCTTCGTGTGAGCCTTTGAAAAGAATTTCTTTGATCGTCCAGTCTATATTTTCGCCCGAACTTACAGGCTTTATCCATTCAGGGTATATCACCACTTTTTCCTTTACGGCTTTAATGCGTAGGGCGCGTGCTTCTTCGCGCAGCAGTACGTTGCAATTGGAGAGCAAACGTGCTGTATAAAGGTTTTGTGGCTCATTGTACAGTTTCTTAGGCGAACCGCTTTCCAGTATACTTCCGTTTTGGATTACTATCAATTCATCGGCCATGGAAAGCACCTCAGTTGGATCGTGCGATACGATGATGACTGTTATGCCGGTTTGCTTTACAATGTGGCGTATATCCTGTTGCAAGCCGTCTCTAAAGGTGGTATCAACCTGGTTAAATGGCTCATCCAATAACAACACCTGCGGGCGTTTAATTAAAGCGCGGGCAATGGCTACGCGTTGTTTTTCACCGCCGCTCAGGTCGGCCACCCGCTTATCGGCCAGGTGGAACATATTGAGCTGGCGGAGTACCTTTTCGCTTTCTTCCTGCTTAGCTTTAAGGTTAGTATTGGGCATGAGCGAGGCTACGTTATCCCATACTTTTGCATACAAATTCAGATCATCGGTATGTTGGGTTACCATTTTCATGGCATCATGACCCGGTATTAATTTTTCCACCGGCCCCCAAACGCGTTCACCCTGAAAGCGTATTTCGCCAGAGTCGGGAGATAACAGACCGAAAAGCAATTTAAGCAGTGTGCTTTTACCACTACCGCTTTCACCAATAATGGCAGTTATTTTGCCGGGCTGTATAGTTACATTAACATCTTTAACGCCCGACTGCTGTTTGCCTGGATATACTTTATTTACTGAAATAGCTTGTAAAAAAGGGGTAGAATCTGCCATCGGGGTAAAGATACATAACCCCATCTAAATCTATCGTGAATGCCACTTTTTAAAAATGAAAAAGCCCTCTGTAAGAGGGCGTAATTTTATTTGAGTGGTCGTTTTGCTTTAAGATATCGTTATATGTTTAAAATCCTAACATAATACCGAACGAAAAGTTGCGCAATCCATTTTGCACTGGGGTGTCAAACATATCGTTAAAGTAATATTTACCGTACACGCCCCAGGCACCGTAACCAAGGCGGGCAGTCATACCATAGCGCCATTTGGTAAAATGATAATTATCATTGGCCTTTTGTTTGCCGTTTTCATCGCTTATTTGCTTAACACGGCCGTTATATAGTACGCCTAACATTGGTCCGCCTGCTATATGGAAGCGTTTACCTTCGCTATTTACATGGCTTCTCCAGTCAAAGGTTAAAGGTATGCGGAAGTAGCTTGAGGTAAAACGGTTTTTACTGTAATCAATATTATCTGTGGTGTATACCAGGCCTAGATCACCGGGCTGCTCCTTTTGTATGGTAATGTCTTCGCGCAAACGGAAGTGAGTCCAGTCTAAACCACCTGAAACGTAAATACGGAACGCACTGTTAAAACGGTATCCTACCTGAATGAAATCAAAGCCAACGTTACTGCTTTTCCATGAGCGATAGCGAAGAAAATTGTTTTGAGGCGATAAATTGAAACTCCCGTTATCAACCAGTGTAGCCAAACCCAAATCTAACCTTGATAGTGTAAGCCCCCATGAAAAGCCCGGAGCTTTAGATGGCTTATCCTCCGTTCTTATAGTATCTCGACGGTTTACCGACACTGAAGCCGCATCTTCACCTTTACCGAAGCTAAACCTAAAGCCTTTTTTTTTAGTTTTAACAGTATCAGTACGCACCTGTACAGTATCACCTTTGTCATTAGTTGTTACTACTGTTTTGGTGGTAGTAGTTGTTGTAGTACTTTGCGCAAACGCACCGGTTGCGCAGGCCGTAATTATTGCGATTATAATTGAGCGTTTCATGATTATTTAAGTTGAATATGTTTAATCTTATTTTTCTTTCTTAACTTTTAACAGGCCAAGGTTAATTCCTGTAACGTTAGCATTATCCTCGTCAGTTTCGGTAAACTCTATAAACTTGTCTTCGCGTTTATCCACCGCCGAAACTACAGCATTGATGATACCTCCCAACGAGTGTATCCCACGTCTTCTTCTTTTTTCGGGCTGCTGAGCCATTAGCGTTGGAGAAGAAACAGAATGAGTTGTTTTCAAGGCAGCAGGAACAGTATCAATGGTTTTGGTAGTTAAAGCCATTTCTGGCAGCACCGGCTTATTTACAGGAACATTTACAACTGCAGCTAATATTTGTTCAGGTTCGTTAGTAATAGTGGCAGCATCATGAATAGCCTCATTTACCGGCTGCGCATTTACTGTTGCTTGCTTACCTAAAGGCTTACGTTTCGTAACTGCAACTTGTTCAATATTTTCATCGGCTTTTTTAACGCTAACAACTGGCTGGTTGATTAGGTCAGACTTAGTATTAGTAGCTTGAAGCTGTTTTATCGCATTAACCTTTTTATTTACCACAGATGCGTGAGCCTGCTCAACTTTTGCCGGTTTATTTGATGCAAACCACATTCCGGCCGATAAAATAACAAGTAAAGTAGCCGCAATACTAAGCGTGTGTATTAAAGGCTTCTTTTTTTCCTTTCCCAAGGAAGCATTAATATTATCCCATATATGAGCGGATGGTTGCATTTCCAAACCACCCAGCTTTGAACGGAACAGTTCGTCTAATTCATTATCCTGCATATTCATATAGCTTTCCCTCCAATTGTTCAATCTTTTGCTTTAATAATGTGCGTGCCCTTGATAGCTGCGATTTCGATGCTCCTTCGGTAATGTCTGCTATATCAGCAATTTCGCGATGTGAGTAACCCTCAATAGCATAAAGGTTAAATACCATACGGTAACCTGCAGGCAATTGCTGTATTAAGGCCATCAGGTCTTTAGTTTCGAGGCTGGAAGCAGCCGCAGCATTAACCGGTTGCTCATAACCACTCTCGTCAATATCAACTAAAGTCATCTTATGATGTTTGCGGTAGTACTCAATTGAGCTATGCACCATAATACGGCGCATCCATCCTTCAAAACTGCCATCACCGCGATAGTCATTTATTTTTTGGAACACCCTTACAAAGCCATTCTGTAACATGTCTTCAGCCTCCATTTTGTCAACTGCATAACGCATACAAACCGCAAGCATTTTTGAAGCGAATTGCTTATAAAGCAACTCCTGACATTTGCGGTCGGCTGTTTTGCATTTAGCAATTAAGTCTTCGGTTGAATATTTATGTTTTAAAAACAGCATTTGTAGGTAAGATGATACATGCAGGGAAATGGTTGCATCACTTTATAAATATTTTTTAAAATTCATCGCCATCTCGCTCCAGTACCTCTTCACCGGTTAATTGAAGCGTTTGGTGTGTAATTTTAAAGGTCCAGTCAATAGTATCTCCTGCGGTGTTATGAACATCAGAACAGGTATAATGATACATTACTTTAAATCGGCACCTGAAGCGGCCCAACATTGCGTTAGCATCAAATGCAGTATTTTCAATTGTAAAAGAATGCACCTCAGGCGAACCACCATCATTGCGGTGATAAGATTGCAGGGCGGTGCACATTTGGGCGTACTTTGCAGGCTCTGTAAATAAGTCATTCAGAAAATCGGCAATGAGAGTGTTACCTTTTATTAGATTTTGCAGATCGTCTTGAGTGCAATTAAACTCCAATTTTTCGGCCATAGGTTAATCTGGTTTAAATATATTGATAATAAGGGTTTTTTGGGTAGAATTATTGTTTAAGAAAGTATAGTGCACCGGGTGGTGATTTGAAAATAAAGTTGTACATGAGAATGTAAACCACGGCATTGGTGCCGATACAATAATCATGTCATTGCAAGACAGATGCAGGAAGAGCATTGGATGTCGAAGTAATGAGGAAGTACAGCACACCGGAACTCCAAGATTGCTTCGGCGGAGGCGCTTAACCCTTCCGCTGCTTCAAAATAACGATTAAATTAACTCAACCTTACTTTATTCCTTTCTTAACCCTATAGTTTTTATAGATTTTCACAGCCGACATGATAATAGCCGCAAATGCTATCAGACCAGCCATGCCATACAACCAATCTACAGCGCTTTTAAGTACCGCCAGGAATGCAATAGCAAACAGAAAAATGGTAGCAACCTCATTCCAAAGGCGAAGTTGGAAAGATGTCCATTTGTATTTACCGTGGCGCATATCTTCCATAATGCTTTGGCACTTTAAGTGATAAGCTACCAGGCCAGCCACAAAGCATAGCTTAACAATAAGCCAGTTGGCCCGCATCAAGGTGGTATCAAAGTACACCATGGTTATGCCTGCCAGCAACGTAAGTATCATTGCCGGGGTGGCTATGATATTAAAGAGTCGTTTCTCAATGCGCACGTATTCCGCGGTTAATACATTACGCTCAACCTCCGGTTTATCTTGCGCCTCGGTGTGGTAAATAAACAAACGTACGCCATAAAACAGACCGGCCATCCAGCTGACTACAAATATTATATGTATGGCTTTTACGTATAGGTACATAAGATACGGCACCCTGATTGGTGCGCTTTACTTGTTATTTTAAAAGGCAATCTCCTCCTTTTAACGGGAGGAGATTGATGTCTTAATATCTGTATTCTTTAATTACTTCAACAGCGTACTTCACATTATCAAACGGAATATCAGGCATAATGCCATGACCGAGATTGAATATATAACCCTGCTCATCTTTCATGCGATTAAACAGACGGTGAATACGCTCTTTGATAACGCTTTTATCGGCATATAAAATATGCGGATCGAGGTTACCTTGTACGGCAATGCCTTGTGGTAAGCGCTGCTTCATATCAAGCAAATCAACATTCCAGTCAATCGAAACTACATCAGGTTTAGCCTCTGCCATTAACGGGGCAAATACCGAGCTCCCTTTACAAAAAGATATTACCGGAATATCTTTACGGTTCAACTTGCTGATGATTTGCGCAATATAATTATGAGAAAATTCTTTGTAATCATCCCACGCCAAAGCTTGTGCCCAACTGTCAAATATTTGAACGGCATTCACGCCGGCTTCAATTTGCAGGTTAAGATAATCGGCAGTAACCTGCGCAATTTTTGATAGCAGTTGATGAGCCAGTTCGGGCTGATTATGCAACATCAACTTGGTGAGCTTAAAATCACGTGATGAACCACCTTCAACCAAATAACTCATTACAGTAAACGGAGCACCGGCAAAACCGATAAGGGGTATACGGCCATTTAAGCGTTGCTGTATCACTTTGATAGCATCGGCTACGTATTGCAGGCGATCTAACACATCAACCTGTAAATTGTCAACATCGGCCTTGGTACGTACCGGGTTTGCAAACTTAGGACCAACGCCTTGGGTAAAGCTTAAATCGCCACCCATAGCCTCGCCGGTAACTAATATGTCAGAAAAAAGGATAGCCGCATCAATATCCAGCAAATCAACCGGCAACATAGTTACATCGGCAGCAATTTCGGGTGTTTTGCACATTTCCAAAAACGAATACTTGTTTTTGATTTCCCAATACTGCGGCATAAAACGGCCTGCCTGGCGCATCATCCATACCGGCGGACGCTCGGTTGGCTGTGATAATGCGGCTTTAATAAATAATGAATCTTTCATATAAAAATAGCCGGCCTGCACAGCCTGCTTCATATCAATTTTTACGCAAGGCTAATTCGCTTTCAAGCTTAGTAATTACCTCGCGCATTTTAGCACTTATTTTATCACCTTTTTCTTCGGCAAGCTGCAAATAGGCTTCGGCCTTTTCATAGTTGCCTTGCCTTATATTAATATTTACAATATGCACCAAGGCGGCAACATGGTCATTAACTGAGCGTAACGGGTATTGAGCCGCCTGCTCGTAATGCTGTTCGGCCGTGGTGTACTCCTGCTTATGCAAGCTAATGCCACCCATCATAAACTCATAGAAACCACGGCGTTTACGGCTTAACCACTCAGGGTTTTTAATTTGCAGCAGCAACTCTTCGGCCTTATGATAATCTTTAAGGTGAAATTGCTTTGCAGCTAATATAATAGGTCCTTCTTTAAAATACCCCCATACCAGCAAAGCAACAAAAAGCAGTGCTACGGCAGCCAGCTGGTACGTTTGCTTATAGATAAAAAATATCATAAGCAGCGTAAAAGCAATAGCTACAAGTATACGGGCTTTATTGGTAAACATTAATGATGATCAGTAAACTTATAGCCTACACCACGAATGGAATGAAAATAAACCGGATTTTTTGGATCGGGTTCAAAATACTTGCGGAAGGTTAATATAAAGTTGTCAATAGTACGGGTTGATGGGTAAACGTCGTAGTTCCATACCGTCTCCAATATCTGCTCGCGTGATACGGCCTCGTTACGGCGCTCAATCAACAGCTTCAACAGCATGGTTTCCTTTTTAGTTAAAGGCGTAACCGAACCATCTTCGTTAATTAATTCAAATGAGTTGAAATGGATGGTTTTGTCGCCAATTTTGTAGCTGTTAAACTCTTTCAAGTCGTCGCCTTTGAGGCCACGCTTAACCAGGTTGTTAACGCGTAAAATTAGCTCCTCTAAATTGAAAGGCTTGGTAAGATAATCATCAGCACCTTTTTTAAGGCCCTGAATTTTATCCTCATTGGTATTTTTAGCCGTTAGGAACATGATAGGGACCTCCGAGTTTTCCAAACGGATGGTTTCGGCCACTACAAAGCCATCAACCTCAGGCATCATTACATCTAAAATTACCAAGTTAAAACGCTCTTCTTTAAACTTTTGAAGTGCTTTTTTACCATTATTGGCTGTTGTTACTTTATAACCCTCTAACTCGAGGTTTAATTTAATGGCTTCTAAAAGATGTTCTTCATCTTCGGCCAAAAGGATTCTTTTTTTTGTCATTACAGGTTTGTTGAAATGGTTTAACCAAAAATAACTTCAAATACACTGCCCGCCGGACGGTTATCACGTACATTAATTACCGCCTGGTGTTTATCCAGCACTTGTTTTACAATGTATAAACCCAAACCTGTACCCTTTGTGTTACGGGTTTCTTCGCTTCCTACACGGTAAAAACGTTCAAAAATACGGCTTTTTTCTTCATCTGCTATACCAATGCCGTGGTCGGCCACCTCAAGGTGTATTCTGTTGCCGCGGGCGTACAGTTTTACATCTACAGTTTCGCAGGGTTTTGAGTATTTAATTGCGTTCTCAATTAAATTAGTAACTACCGATGTTAAGGCAAACTTATCGCCGGTTACTTCAAGCTTTGGCTCAATTTCGGCGTTAATTAATTGCTGATGCATATCGCACCGGTTTATTTGTAAGCGGTTAATAATACCATCAACCAATACCGAAATGTTAAACTGCTGCTTTGGGAAGGTGTAAGACTGGTTTTCGATCTTGGCGGCCAGCAGCATATTTTCAACCATATCATTCAGGCGGTCAACGTCAAGCAAGCACTTGCCCACAAAGTCTTCAACCTGTTGCTTGGTCAGCGTTCGCTTTTGAATGGTTTCCAAATAAAGTTTTATGGAAGCCAAAGGTGATTTCAGCTCATGCGTAACCGAGAGTAAAAAATTCTTTTTTTGATGTTGTAAGCGGCGTTCTTTAGTAAGCGATTTATGAAACAGTATAGCCCCGCCTGTTATAACCATAACAAACATCGAACCTTCGCCTAGTATCATGCCCGTACGCTCGGGCTGCAGCTTTAAAAGCATATACCCCCACCACACCAATTCCATAACGGTGTAAATGATAAGCGCGTAGAAAATAACAAATGGTCTTTTCATAAATCAATTTATAGCTGGTGGTTCATAGTTTATAGCAAAGCTGGCACTCAGAAACTATGAACCAAGAACCTTTATCTATCCAAATATCACCTCTAAACTATCAAATATAGCTTGTTTTGCCTGGTTAAGTAAATCGGTAGTGTGAGCGGCAGATACAAACCCAACTTCATAACCCGATGGGCCAAAATAAACACCACGGTTTAAAAGTTCGAAGTGCATTTGCTTAAACTTGCTCATGCTTTGCGGATCAATGTCTTCGGCTTTACGGATGGTTTCTTTGGTATCAAACGCAAACCAAAAGATAGAACCAATACGCGTAAGGTTAACCGGGTAATTGCGCTCGTTTACAAAGGTTGTAATATCATTCACAAATGCTTCTGTTTTGGCCGACAAGTCTTCATAAAAGCCAGGTTTTAACAACTCGCTTATTTGAGCTATACCTGCTGCCATTGCAACCGGATTGCCCGACAATGTACCCGCCTGGTAAACCGGCCCTTCGGGCGATACATTGCTCATAATTTGTGCCGATGCACCGTAAGCACCTACAGGCAACCCTCCGCCAATAATTTTACCATAGGTAATAATATCAGGCTGAATTTGGTATAAACCTGCCGCACCAGTGAAGCTCACACGGAAACCGGAAATTACCTCATCAAAAATTAACAAGGTGCCGTTTGCCGTACAAATTTCGCGCAGGTACTGTAAAAATTCCTTGTGTTGAAGCAGCAAACCGTTGTTGGCAGGTACCGGCTCAATAATTACTGTAGCTATCTGATCTTTAAAATCTTCAAACGCCTGAGCCAATGCTTCTTTGTCATTAAGTGCGATTACTATAGTTTCATCGGCAAAAGATTTTGGTACACCTGCTGATGAGGTTTCGCCAAATGTTACCAGGCCTGAACCGGCTTTAACTAGTAAAGAATCAGTATGGCCATGATAGCAACCTTCAAACTTTAATATCTTATCGCGCTTGGTGTAGCCTCGGGCCAGCCTAATGGCCGACATAACCGCCTCGGTACCCGAGCTTGTAAAACGTATTTTTTCGATGAACGGATTATTGCCCAAAATAAGTTCGGCCAGTTCGTTCTCTAAAGCGGTTGGTGCACCAAACGACATACCGTTCTGCATCACCTCCATCACCTTTTCGCGCACGGCAGGGTGGTTATGTCCTAAAATAAGCGGACCCCATGAGCCACAAAAATCAATAAATTGATTATCGTCAGCATCCCACAGGTAAGCTCCATCACCTTTTTTTATGAAAAGAGGGGTGCCGTACACTGATTTGAACGCTCTAACCGGCGAGTTTACCCCACCCGGAAAAAACGTTTGCGCCTTAGCATATAATGCAGCCGATTTTTCACGGCTTATTTCTTTTACGTTATCAGACATCCTTTATATTAGGTTAAGGGTGAAAGGTGAAGGGCGAAAGGTACTTTTTGAGGTTTGAAACCTTTTACCTTTCGCCTTTATCCTTTCACCTTCAAATTACAGCCACTTGTTCTCCAACACTTCTTTAGCGTGGTAAGTTAAAATTGCCGATGCGCCTGCCCTGCGAAAACTCAATAACACTTCGGTTACCGAACGTTGCTCATTTAACCATCCGTTTTGCACGGCAGCTTTTATCATAGCGTACTCACCGCTTACATTGTAAGCAGCAATGGGCAGCTCAGTGTTATCTTTTAAGAGTTTTATAACGTCGAGGTACGGCAAACCAGGTTTTACCATTAAAAAGTCGGCACCTTCGGCTTCGTCAAGTTCGGCCTCAATAAGTGCTTCGCGCTGGTTAGCCGGGTTCATCTGGTACGATTTTTTGTCGCCAAACTTAGGAGCTGAATTCAGCGCATCGCGGAACGGACCATAAAACGCACTGGCATATTTAGCGGTATATGACATGATAGATACGCCGGTAAAGCCATTATCATCAAGCACATTGCGTATGTAGCCTACTCTTCCGTCCATCATATCTGATGGTGCAATAATATCGGCACCGGCGCGGGCGTGGGCTAAAGCCATTTTGCCTAATACTTCCAATGTTTCATCATTCAGTATTTCGCCGTTTTGTACAATGCCGTCGTGTCCATCGCTGCTGTATGGGTCCATGGCTACATCGGTAACTACGCAAGCCTCTGGAAATTCCTTTTTAACTGCACTGATAGCACGCAGGTAAAGGTTACCATCGCGATGACTTTCGGTAGCGTACTGGTCTTTTAATGCTTCATCAATGTTAGGGAACAAATCAAACGACTTCAAACCCAACTTCATGCAGCTCTCCACCTCGCGCAGTAAATTATCAATTGAGTACCGGTAAATGCCCGGCATCGAAGAAACCTCCGTTTTTTGATTCGCTCCCTCTACAATAAACAGCGGGAATATCAAATTTGCCGCACTCACATGTGTTTCCTGCACCATTTGCCGGATCACTTCACTCTTTCTGTTTCTTCTTGGTCGTTGTAGCATAATTTTAGTTCATGGTTGATAGTTCATGGTTCATGAAAGAACTGAGCTATCAACACCTTTGCTATGAACTATGATCCATGAACCATGAACCACAATTCGATTTTAAAGCCCAAACACCGCTTCGGCCAATCCCACCTCATCAGGTGAGAACGGCAGGGTGTAAGAGATATTCATTTCTTGTAATTTGTTGCCGGTTGATTTGCCTATGGCTATAACGCGCTGGTTATTATCCAGCAGGTTATCGTTAAAATAAGCTTCCACGTTTGATGGACTGGTAAACACCAATATATCGGCATTGGTGCCTTCGGCACTTTCTTCTAACACGGTTTCGTATACCGGCAGGTCAACTACTCTGGTTTCGGGCGAGAGGGCTTTGTGAATGCTCCTCATCGGGTTTTCGGCACCGGGAAACAACACATGTTGGCCGTTAGCCAGTTTGGCAAATTCGGCACCTACCTCAGCCGTGTCGCCGCTATCGCCTACGTAATCGGCAAAGTGGCCGTTACGGCGCAGCATATCTTCTGATCCACTGCCCATTACGCCAAACTTAACCGGGTGACTAAACTGTGGCTTCAGTTGAAAAAAGTATTCCACCGCGTTTTTGCTCGTAAAGAAAACCCAATCAACACCCTGCAAAACGTAAGGATTCAATATGGTCATTACCGGCACCGTGCGGATCAATGAGCGGGCTTCAATTTCCACATCATGTTTTTCCAACACACGGCGGAAATAACTTGATGCTGGCAGCTCCCTTGATATAAATACCTTGTTAGCCAGTTTGCGCTCTTTATCAAACTTGGCTAGTATTTTGTCAACCAGTCCCTCAGTGCTTTTGGCGCTGATAAACATACGGTCGGGAAGGTCATTTTCGGTATCGGCTTTAGAGGTAAACACATGGTACTCACCCTCGTGTTTGCGGCAGTAACAGCCCAAAGGCATGTGGCAGCCACCACCAAAGCTTTTAAGTACAGTACGTTCAACAGCCAAAGCCTCTGCAACCTCTGGGTGGTGCAGCTTTTGTAAAACCTCAAACAAATCAGTATTGGTTTCACGTATTTGGATAGCTAAAGCACCTTGCGCAGGGGCGGGTACAAACTCGGTTGGAGTTAGTTCCTCTACATGAAATTCGCTTAAGTCAATACCTAAGCGCACCACGCCGGCTTTTGCCAGCATAATGGCGTCATAACTCTCGCTACGCAGTTTGCCAATACGGGTAGGCACGTTGCCGCGCAAATCGTCCATCTCCAAATCAGGACGCAGGGCACGCAACTGGGCTTTACGACGGTTTGATGAGGTACCAACCAAACCCCCAAACTTAACCGATAGCTTTTGCTTTACGTCAACACAATCTTTCAAAATAATTAAGTACTCCGACGGGTCTTCACGCTCAGATACGGCTGCGATAATTAAGCCCGGCGGATGCTCGGTAGGCAAATCTTTGTGCGAGTGTACGGCAATATCAATAGTGCCGGCCATCAGTTCTTCTTCCAGTTCTTTGGTGAAAAAACCCTTACCCTCCAGCTTATCAAGGCTAAGGTTCAGGATACGGTCGCCCTGGGTTTTAATAATTTTTAGCTGGGCGGTTACGCCAATTTCAGCTAAACTATCTTTAACAAAGTTGGCCTGCCATAAGGCTAATTCGCTACCACGGGTGCCAATAATAACTGTCCTGTCCAAGTGTGTATTTTGATTTGCTAGCAAAAATAAGTTTTACATAGAGTTTTAAGGAATTTTTATGAGAATGTGAGGATTGATTGACGTAGGGGTGTTTATTTCTTAACAATCTCTTTTAAACCTGTCATTTCGAACGATAGAGAGAAATCTTATCGAAGCAACTTCGCTTGCCACCACGTCGTTGCTTGAGTTTGGTGCTTTTACATCTGCCAGTGCCTTGTTAACATTGGGATGTACTTGCGGTAAGCCAGTGGATGTTGTGGTTTGACTCGGGTTTCTGCTACCCGCAACACACTGATGCCGCGGGGGAAGAGCACTAGGACAGTGGTTTTGACAGTCCATAAATCTTGTTCAATAAACCAAGCAAACTATTCACCTTACTTATCGAACAAGATTTCACTTTATCGTTCAAAATGACAGTTGATAGATTATTACCTAACTTATCAATTCTGCCCATTCAACAAATTTTTAAAATTCCGGTTTAAGAGCAGCTATTTACGCCGCAGCCAAACCATCCTTTTTTCCCCTTAGCACCAGCATTACCAATACCGATAGCACCACCATAGATAAGTAGCTTAGCGCTAAATTGTGCCAATCGTTTGCAGGCAGCGCAGCTACCACACTGTAACTTAAAAACGATATGATGACGTAGTTGATACCACCAGTTAGGCCGCTGGCTATGCCCGCATTTTTTGGGAAACGGCTTAAACAAAAAGTAAAAAAGTTATTAAACGTAAAACCGGCCGCCACATGAATGAGGAACGCAAACAGGATGAGTGTATACAGATTTGACAGGTGCGGCATTACTACCAGCATGGCAATTACAAAAATTACCTGCACCACAATGTTTACCACCATGCGGCCAAAAAATGGACGGTTGATGGTAGCCTTGCCAATAAGCCCGCCTACCATCCAGGCGAAACCCAGCACCAGCGAACTGTAGCCCGATACAATGGGCGACAAGTGCAATGCATGCTCAATGATGAATGGACCTGTCATGTTGTAAACCATTACCATGCCGTAGGCCAAAGCCAGCATTACAATACCTAGCGTAAAACTAGCTGTTGTTATCATTGATGCATAAATGCCTGTTATCTTTTTGATGGCAAACTCAGAAAAGTGCTGTAATGATTCGCCGCTGTACAATACCTCTAACACAAAAAGTATTGCCCCAAATAAAGATAAAAAGTAAAAGTTTGACTTCCAGCCAAAAGCAACTTCAAAGTAGCCACCTACAAATGGCGCTACAATTGGCCCGGTAGACCAAATAATGGAGAACATGCTGAGGTAATGTTTCAGCTTATCGCCGGTAAACATATCAATAAAGTAAGCTCTTTTAGCTACAATAATGGCTGCTACGGTAAGGCCGTGCACTATGCGCATGGCATATATTAAATAAACGTTTTGGGTACTAGCAATAACTAAACTTGCCAGCACAAATAAAACCAATGATATAAGACTGATTTTATACCTGCCAAAACTATCAAGCAAACTGCCTATAAACAGCTGACCAAAGCCGTAGCTTATTAAAAAAAGTGTTAAAGTAAACTGAACCTGGATACTGCTGGCATTTAACGATGCAGCCATTGAAGGTAACGACGGGATGTAAATATCGGTAGCAAAGCCTGACAATGGCAATAACGCAAAAGCTAATACGGTTGCAATGCCTTGGTTTTGTTGTTTTATAGGTTTGGGGGTTAATATGTTAGAGAACATGATAAACGTAATAATGTAAACGGTTAATAAAGCAGCAGCAAGCGTGATAAATAACGCAAAGCGTGGCCGCACTAAATAATCAATTCCGGCTTGTGCCGGCTATTCCCCGAAAAGAAATTGGGAAAAGAAAATTACGCTTACAATGCTAAATAAACACTGTTCCGTGAAGCAATAACATGCAGGGCTTTTTGTAAAAGGGAGTCATTGCGGGTGATTACTGTTTGTATTATGATTGATCAGTTGTTGTTGATCATGATTTCTTTAGCCATTACCATGGGAACACTTATGTACTTTTTCTCCATGTAAGCTATCACTTTCTCCAGCACCTGGCGCGATTGCTCGTCCATAGCCTGTACCTCGTCGGCAAAAACGGTATTAAGGGCTTTATGCTTTATTTGCTTAATTGTTTCGGGCACCTGGCGCATAGCCACCTCAATACGGCGTTGTTTTAGCAAAGGCAAAAACTCGTCGATATTTTGGTTAATGATACGCTCGGCGTGTACCAATTCCTGGTAGCGCTCCTGTAAGTTCTTTTTAGCAATTTCATTCAGCGTGCTAACTTCAATAAAGTTTACCGGAAACTGCTCTAATACTTCAGGTGCGGTATCATTTGGCACAGCTAAATCAACAATCGTTTTGCGCTCGGTTTCGCCGTTTAATAATGATTTATAAATTTCGGCAGTAATGATAGGCTGCGTGGCCGATGTACAGGTAATAATAACATCAAAACCTTTGCTATAGGTTTTAAGGGCATCTAAATCGTATGCCTCTCCGTTTAAATCGGTAGCCATGCTTTGTGCATTGGCCAGCGTACGATTAAATACCGCAAAGTTGCTGTACTTATGCTTTTGCAGGTATTTTGATATGTTGCGGTTAGTTTCGCCTGCACCAATAATCAGCACTCTTGAGTTTGAACATTGCTTCAACTCTTTTAATTTACGGTAAGCTAATGATACTACCGAAATTGGGTTACGTGAAATATTAGTGTGGGTGTAAACTTCTTTGGCGGTTTTAACTACACAATTCATTACCATTCGCAGGTAATCGCCGGTGAGTCCGTTTTCGCGGCAGTTTTCATAAGCTTTGCGCAGTTGAGCTAATATTTCTTTTTCGCCAACTACCAAACTTTCAAGCGAGCAGGATGTTCTTAACAAGTGCGTTAATGCTTCCTGATCTTCATAAATTGATGCAGCATCAATAAAGGTGTTCATGTAGTAAGGACATAGCCCCATACTTAATGACTGAAGAAAACGCTGTGCAAAATCTCTGTCAACAGGCTGTGAAGTTGCCATTACAAATTCAACCCGGTTACAGGTAGAAAGGTAAAAAAGCTCAGGAATGTCGAATTGCTCCTTTACCTGTTGTAGTTTACCGGTAAGGTCTTCCTGACAAAGCACCAGCTTCCCAAGTTCCTTCAGTTCAATTTGCTTGTGCGTAAAAGCTATTACCTTTAAATACTTCAAAGCTTATTTATTAGTACAAAAATTCTGACCCACAAAAGTACTATCTTATATAATGTGCTACTGTCAACACTTTGTCAAACACCGCAATTTAGAATGAGTATAAATTAATAGCGATGACTTGATTTGGCTGTGATTACCAATTAATTCCTTATCAAATTTTAATATATATTTACCATAGCTTCTTCTTCATACACTAATCATGAACTCTTAAATGTTAAAAAAAGCAAGTCTTATTATACTCATTGTAGCTTACGTTGCTGCGGGTGTAAACCATTTCATAAACCCCGATTTCTATATTGATATTATTCCCGATTATTTACCCCAACCGCAGGCATTAAATTATATTGCGGGTGTTTGCGAGGTTGTGTTTGGTTTGATGCTTATATTTAAACAAAGCCGCAATTTAGGCTTAACCTTGCTCATTATTATGCTGGCTGCATTTTTACCGGTGCATATTGCCATGGTACAGCAGGCCCCTATGCGCGTAAACGGCACTACAATAACTTTACTAACGGCGTGGCTTAGGCTTTTTTTACAACCGTTGTTAATGCTGTGGTTGGCGTGGCACCTTGAAACAAAAAAGTAAGCCAAACACTTATCTAGTTACATGATTACTACCGAAAACTATACGCTGCCCGGCTCTAAAGGCCGCATAATGTCAATGGATTTGACCTATGACGATGCAAATCGCTATGCGCCGCTTGTCATATTTGTACATGGCTTTAAGGGCTTTAAAGATTGGGGAACACACCATTTGGTTGCCAATTATTTTGCCGCGCAAGGTTTCAGGTTTTTAAAATTCAATTTTTCGCATAACGGTACCACCCCCGAACAGCCTACGGACTTTGCCGATTTAATAGCCTTCAGCGAAAACACGTTCAGTATTGAGCTGGAAGATTTGCAATACGTAATTGACTGGGTTTGCAGCGGCTCGGTAATACCTGTAGTACATTCTGTTGCGCTTATAGGGCATAGTATGGGTGGTGGCATAAGCGTAATAAAAGCAGCTGAAGATAAACGGGTAAGTCATTTAATTACTATGGCATCGGTTGCATCATTCCGCAACCTTTGGCCGCCGTTAGCCGAAACGCAATGGCGGTTGAGTGGCGTAATTCACTTTCCTAATTATCGCACAGGGCAACAAATGCCGGTAAAGTCAACATTGTTAGATGATCTTGACCGCAACCCGGGCCGCCTTAATGTACTTGCCAATGCAGCCAACGTTACGCAACCCTGGCTTTTAATACATGGCACTGCCGATAGCGTGGTTACCTTAAGCCATGCGCATGAATTAAAAGCTATGCAACCCAATGCGCAATTATTAATATTACCTAACGCCGACCATGTTTTTGGTGCGGGTCATCCATATTTGCAGTCGGAGCTGCCAACACACTTACATCAGTTATGTGAAAAGGCAATAGCTTTTTTAAAACAGTAACTGCAATCAAAGACCATATCAACTACAATGCAACTAAAAGGCGCAAAAAAACAAGGCAAAAAATTCATTAATCCAATACCCACCGACGATGCCGGCCTTGACAAGATGCCTGCCGTATTTTGGGAATACCTAACCACCAGATCGGAAGGTACACCAAAGAAAACATTAGGACCGTTTGTTACCGATGCCGCAACATATAACACGCCACCTGAAAGCGGCTTGCGCATAACCTGGGTAGGGCACTCAAGCCTCCTAATTGAAATAGATGGCAAGCGCATATTAACTGACCCCGTTTGGAGCAAGCGCGCCTCCTTTGTACAATGGGCTGGACCCAAACGCTTTTTTGATGCTCCTTTACCACTTGATAAATTGCCTCAATTAGATGCCGTCATTATATCGCATGACCATTATGACCATTTTGATAAGGCAACCATACGTGCACTGGCACCAAAAAACATTCCTTTTTACACCTCATTAGGTGTAGGTAAGTATTTAAAAAAATGGGGAGTTGCAGCTGAATTAATTACTGAAATGGATTGGGGCGATGTTGCACAAGTAGGTGATAATTGCACAATTACAACAGCCCCTACACGCCACTTTTCGGGTAGAGGCATTACTAACCGTAACCAAACATTGTGGAGCGCCTTCGCAATAAAAGGCCATACACACAATATATTTTTTGGTGCCGACTCGGGTTGGTTTAATGGCTTTGAAGATATTGGCAACGCTTACGGCCCGTTTGATTTAACCATACTTGAAATTGGCGCTTACGGTAAAAGCTGGCCTGATATACATATGGGTCCGTTGAGTGCAGTAAATGCACACCTGGCCTTAAAAGGTAAACAAATGATGCCCATACATTGGGGAACATTTAACCTCGCCCTCCATGCATGGCACGAACCAATTGACATTTTACTTGAGTTAGCTGCCAAAGAAAACCTCAACCTTTTTGTGCCCGAACCCGGCAAACCAACCGAAGCAACAGGAAGTAACTATAATTCGGGCTGGTGGGAAAAGTACAAATCGTAATTATACGTAGTAAAAAAGCCAATGATTATAATCATTGGCTTTTTATTTTAGTTCCTGACGCAAATTTTGCTTTTATTACAGCACGTCTTTAATGTGTTTGTAATTGGCCTTTATGGTATCCCATACCTCGCCGGCCTCGCCGTTCAAAATATATTTCGACATAGAAAGAGCCATACCTTTAACCTGAGCAAATTCAATTTTAGGTGGCATAGCTAAAGCGTTTGGATTAGTGATTACATTAAGTAATACAGGCCCGTTGTGAGCAAATGCATCACGTAGTGCCGCATCAACATCATTCGGGTCACTTACTGTTACACCTTTAATACCCATGGCTTGGGCAAGTAAGGCAAAATCGGGGTTGTGCATTTCGGTTTGCCAATCGGGCAGCCCGGCAACTTCCATCTCCAGTTTCACCATACCCAACGACCGGTTGTTAAAAACTACAATTTTAACAGGTAGTTTATATTGAGAAATAGTAGCCAAATCGCCTAAAAGCATAGAAAGTCCGCCATCACCAGCTAAGGCAATAACCTGCCTGTCCGGGCATGCCATAGCTGCACCAATGGCCTGTGGCATAGCATTGGCCATTGACCCGTGATTGAATGAACCCAGCATACTACGCTTCCCTGTTGAGGCTATGTATCTGGCTCCCCAAACGCAGCACATACCGGTATCAACAGTAAATATTGCATTATCGTCAGCAAGCTCATTTATAGTATGCGCTACAAACTCCGGCTGTATAGCTCCGCTCTCTCCCCTATCTTTAACATAGGTAAAGAGATTGTCTTTCACTTTTCCATAAAGCTCCAGCTGATCCTTTAAAAAGCTATCATCTTCCTTTTGCGGAAGTAAAGGCAGTAACGCCTGTAAAGTATGATTAATGTTTCCGCATAAACCTAAATCAACCTTTGCCCGCCTACCAATACGTTCAGGCTTAGCATCTATCTGAATTATCTTGCAGTCGGTAGGCATAAACTGCTCGTACGGAAAATCGGTACCTAGTAAAATAACCAAATCAGAATCATGCATGCTATGATAAGCCGACGGTAAGCCCAGCAAGCCGGTCATACCAATTTCATTAGGGTTATTATGCTGCACGTACATTTTACCACGGAACGAATATCCTACCGGTGCATTCAACCGTTGTGATAACTGTATCACCTCAGTATGTGCGTCGGCGCATCCAATTCCGCAAAACAAAGTAATTTTACTACACTCGCTAATAAGCGAAGCCATTTTTTGCAAATCATGATCGGCCGGACGAATAACCGGCTGCGCATAGTAATTAGCAGTAGATGACACAATTTCCTCGGCATCCATGGAGGTAAGATCTCCGGGTATGCCTACTACTGAAACACCTTTTTTACTAATGGCGTATTGCACCCCAGCCTGCAGCATACGCGGCAGCTGTTTAGGCGTAACGGCAATTTGATTATAGTGACTGCAATCGTCAAAAAGTTTTATGGTATTAGTTTCCTGAAAATACTCGGTACCAAACTGATGCGATGCACAAGTTGAAGCAAGCGCAATAACAGGCGCTCCTGACCGGTGAGCATCATATAAGCCATTAATCAAATGCACATGGCCCGGTCCGCTGCTTCCTGCACAGCAGGCAATACCATTTAATTCAGCCTCGGCTGCGGCAGCGTACGCGCCGGCCTCTTCATGCCGTACATGTACCCATTCAAGCTTACCATCGCTGCGGCGTACTGCATCATTAATTTCATTAAGGCTATCACCGGTTACTGCATATATTCTTTTGATGCCTGCATTGGCAAGCATATCAACCACTTGTTCTGCTACATTTTTAGCCATAAAATTTAATTTATTGGATAACCGTTTAGCAACACAGTAAGTTTTAAGTTTTGCTGATTGCTTTAGTTTGATGACATCGATATTGCACTTAAAGCAAACCATAACAGGCTGCTCATGTTACTATAATAATTAAAACATACTACCATGGATAAATTAGAAATAAAAGGTGGCTGGAATGAGTTGAAAGGCAAAATAAAACAAGCCTATGCCGACCTTACAGATGATGATTTAAAACATGAAGAAGGCAAGGACGATGAGTTACTTGGCAGACTTCAACAAAAAACCGGCAAAGGCCGCGATGAATTGGTAAGCTGGATTAAAAGCTTATAATCATAAACAAAAAAGTAAAGCCCGGTAGAAGTACCGGGCTTTACTTTTATAAAGACTTTTTCCTGCCATTTTTGTAGTACGAGGTCAAAATCAGTAAGCCCAAAAGTACTGTTACCGTGAAAGCAACTACAGCTAAAAAAAATTCCGGCAAACTATCCATATCCATACGGCATTAAATTTCGCAGCAATTGCAACGGTTAAATCGTGAATAACGTAATAGACACCAAAATTTTGCTAGTGTTACATGAGCCTTTAGATGTTTAAACAAGCAGTGTGTAAACGTAACCAAACACATTAGTAAAAGTGATGTTGTAATAGGTGCTTTGATATACTATATGCTGTTGCTTAAATTAAAATATAAAATTAGGGCTATTGCCGTTGCCGCCTGCATTTTGTTACCCTTTGGCGGACAATGCTTTTCCATATTGGCTCATGAAGCCATTATTGATGCCGAATGGGACAGGACTCTAAAACCGGTACTGCTTAAACGATATCCACAATCAACCCTTGATGAGCTGATAAAAGCGCACTCTTTTGCCTATGGAGGCAGTTTGGTAGCCGATATGGGTTATATGCCAGGCGGTAACAGTTACTTTACTGATTTACTTCACTACGTGCGCAGCGGCGACTTCATTATTAACTTACTAAATGAAGCTCAAAGCTTAAACGAATATGCATTCGCCTTGGGTGCTATGTCACACTACATGGCCGATAAATACGGCCATAGCATGGCAACAAACGTTACTGTTCCGCAGCTATACCCTAAATTAAAAGCCAAATTTGGCAATGTGGTTACTTATGATAATGATCACACATCGCACAGCCGTATGGAATTTGCTTATGACGTGGTTCAAATTGGTAGAAGCAACTATGCATCTGTGGCTTATCATGATTTTATTGGCTTTAACGTAGCTACCGCCCCACTCGAACGCGCCTTTTTAAAAACATACGGACAAGAACTAAGTGTTATTTTTAAAAACTTCGACTCGAGCATAAACACCATGCGCTGGGGCGTAAAAAACCTTTTTCCGGCGATGACTAGGCGCGCATGGAATTCCAAAAAAAGTGACATTGTTAAACATGACAGCCACGCCAGCAAACGCAGTTTTAAATATAAAATGAGCAGGCGCATGTATAATAAGGAATTTACCGGCAAGCGCGAAAAGCCTGACATTAAAGCGCGCATGGTCTCATTCCTGGTAAATATATTACCAAAGGTTGGTCCGCTTAAAAATTTAAAATTTGTTTACCCAGGTGTGGAAGGCGAAAAGAGATTTGAAAAAGTATTTGATACCATTATAGTTAAGTATGCAACCGCTATCAAACAATGGGATGGCGATCAGCTGAAATTAAACGATATCAACCTCGACACCGGTCATGAACTTAAATTTGGTGAGTACAGCCTTGCCGACAATACTTATTGCGAATTGGTTACCAAGCTTAAACAAAACAACTTTGCCTGCTTAACACCTGATATTCAGCAGCACATAAATGCCTATTTTGCAGGCGCTGAACTGAAAAAGATGTTTTTGGACAAGCCTGAAAAACAAATGGAACTACAAACTGCATTACAGGAGTTAAAAAACTGCAAACCCATACCTGGTGCAGTAGAACCTGTAATGGCGCAACGCAAGTAAATTGATAAGCAATTGATTTGTATTTGTTAAGGCGATAACTTTACCGCCATGTATTTAACATTTACCCAATCAACGTTACGCAGCTTTACCCAAAATATATTCAAAGCTATGGGCTGCTCCCAAGAGCATGCAATACTGGCTGCAGATGTGCTGCTTAAGTCAGACCTGCGTGGAATAGATTCGCACGGAGTGGCACGCTTAAGCGGCTACGTTAGGTTATGGGAAAAGCAACGCATAAATGCAACACCCAACATCAAAATTGTACATGAAACCGCTACCACCGCAACTGTTGATGGTGATGCCGGCCTGGGTTTGGTAGTAGCCCCTTTTGCAATGAAAGTTGCTATTGAAAAAGCTGAAAAATATGGCTCGGGTTGGGTATCTGTAAAAAACTCAAATCATTTTGGTATTGCCGGTTACCACGCACTAATGGCGGTTGAAAAAGATATGATTGGTTTTGCCATGACTAACGCCAGCCCTTTAGTGGCACCAACATTTGCCAATGAACGTATGTTGGGTACCAATCCAATGTGTTATGCCTTTCCGGCAGGCAAATACCCTCCGGTAATTGTTGATATGGCTACATCGGCGGCGGCAAACGGCAAGCTTGAAATAGCCCAGCGCACCGGAAAAAATGTTCCTGAGGGATGGATTCAAAACGCGGACGGTGAATACACTACTGATCCACATGCATTGAAAACGGGTGGCGCTTTATTGCCATTAGGAAGCGACAGAGAGCATGGAAGCCATAAGGGCTTTGGATTGAGCGCAACCGTTGATATATTGTCGGGCGTACTTTCGGGTGCTAATTACGGTCCATGGGTACCCCCGTTTGTAGCATTTATGGAACCTGCAGCTAACGCGCCAGGCGAGGGAATTGGTCACTTTGTAGGAGCAATGCGCGTTGATGGTTTTCGCCCGGTAAAAGACTTTAAAACAAATCTCGACAACTGGATTGAACGCTTTAAAGCGTCAGAAACTATCAATGACAGTCAAAAAGTCATTATTCCCGGGGAGCCGGAAAGGGAAGCCGAGGCTGAACGCACAACTAATGGCATACCGCTGGTACTAGCCGTAGTTGACGATTTGAACGCCGTTGCCGAAAAATTTGGTATTGAAAAGCTTGTTGCTGATGCCTGATATAAGGTAGTGCAAAACGCTTCTACCTTACATAATATAATAAGTTTTAGGCGGTTCAATTACGTTTACCGGTGGTTCACCTACCATCTCCATCAGGGTATTCTCAATACCTTTTGATAGCGTGGTCATTGGCGTATCGGTTGGTCGGTTTTCAAACGGATCCTGCATAAATATGGCCGTTTGCTCAATGGCTATAAAAAGTACCGGCACAATAATAGTTAACGAAACTTCAACCAGCTTACTTTGATCTTCCAGGCCAAAAGGGAGCATGGTCATTAATACATAAATGAGGAAATGTATAAGTACGCTGTAAGCACGCGGGAACACTGTGTTTTTAATACGTTCGCATTTGCCCATTGAGTCACAAAGTTTTACCAGGGTTGAATCAATTTGCACCTGCTTATTAGGGTTTAAGTTGAACTTTTCTGTTGCAGCTACCAAAGCATCAGCATGATGATCAATAATACGATTGGGCTTATTGGCCGCATCCTCCCCTTTTTCATCAAAGTATTTTTTTACCTTTTCACTGTGTTCACATTTGCGCAATGACTCTGCAAGGGTGAAGCACCATACACTTTGTCTGCGGGCAAAATCTTTAGCAACTTCAAGGGCTTCGGGGGTTCGCGGTAAAAACTGCTTTACCTGCCTCACTAACGTACGGCTGTCATTTACAATAGCTCCCCACACAATGCGGGCTTCCCACCAGCGTTCGTATGACTGTGATATGCGAAAAGCCAATAAAAGCGACAATACCGTACCTGTAAACGCAGTAACCGCCAGTGGGACAGTTACCTGGCTCAAAATACTAAAATGATCAAAAGCACCGGCTAATATGGCGTAGCATATAATGGCAATAACATCCCATCTTATACTGCGCAGGAAGTAAACAATTGAAATACGTTTTTTTATAAGCATAGCAACACTGTAAACACCTGAAACTAAAATCAGTTGGCCTTAAAATTAAAAATATATTAGAGACGCCTTCAAATATTTGAATAATGACTCAACTAGTTTCCCACAAACAAAACAAGTTGAACAACACTGCTTGCTGTCAATTTAAACTATTAATAGTCAGTGAATTAATAAAAACCGTTTCACAATTTGCTTTTTTCTTTCCAAGTTAACTGCGAACTCCTATATTTGCAGCCCACGACGGGGGATTAGCTCAGCTGGCTAGAGCGCTTGCATGGCATGCAAGAGGTCATCGGTTCGACTCCGATATTCTCCACTAAAAAGCCATCTTTATGATGGCTTTTCTTATTTCATTCCATTTTATTTTTTGAGCTAGTCCGGAGATCATTTTCTCACTCCAATGTATACGATTTCATTACTGTTGTATTAATTAACACCAAGTTGAAACCTTGATAGCGGTTTAATGCTTACCTTTGTTTATTTAAAGCAACTCTCTGCATATATGATGAATGGTGAAGCTGTAAAGGCACTGCCTGGCCGTTATTGTAATTCGTTAATCGAGTATTCGCGCTTTGTTACCCGTGAGGTTAATATTGGTGATGTACCTATGGGTGGAAACAATCCCATAAGAATACAAAGTATGACCACTACCGATACCATGGACACCATTGGTACTGTAGAACAAACCATACGTATGGTTGATGCAGGTTGTGAGTATGTACGCATTACAGCACCAAGCATAAAAGAGGCACAAAATTTAGCCGAAATAAAAAAGCAGCTCCGCGCTCGCGGTTATACTGTACCCCTGGTGGCCGACATACATTTTACACCTAATGCCGCTGAGGTTGCAGCACGTATTGTTGAAAAGGTGCGTGTTAACCCTGGCAACTATGCCGATAAAAAGAAATTTGATGAGTTAGAATATACAGACCTTGAATACCAGGGCGAACTTGACCGTATATTTCAAAAATTTACGCCACTGGTAAATATTTGTAAAGAATACGGAACCGCTATGCGCATAGGCACCAATCACGGTTCACTTAGCGATCGTATTATGAGCCGCTATGGCGATACGCCACAAGGTATGGTTGAATCGGCTATGGAATTTATACGCATGTGCGAGGTGCTTAACTTCCATAACCTGTGCATCAGCATGAAAAGCAGTAATCCACAGGTTATGGTACAAGCCTACCGTTTGCTTGTAGAGACTATGGTAGCTGAGGGTATGAATTATCCGCTGCACCTGGGTGTAACCGAAGCAGGTGATGGTGAAGATGGCCGTATCAAATCAGCAGTAGGTATTGGCACCTTGCTTGAAGATGGCTTGGGTGATACCGTACGGGTTTCATTAACCGAGGAACCTGAAGCCGAAGCTCCTGTTGCTATTGCATTGGTGGAGAGATACTCAAAGAGAGCTTCAAATAGCGACAAGAGTCAAGAACAAGGAATCAAGACTTTTGAGCAAACTACTCACCACTCACTACCCACTACTCACCATAACCCTTACGAATATCAAAAACGCCATACTTTTGAAGCTAATGCATTTATAGGAGGGCACATGGTTCCGCGTGTGGTGGTTGACCTAAGTAACCGTAATTTAAAAGATCCATCAGTACTTAACGATGCAGGTTATCTTTATTCGCCAGCACTTGATAAGTACAATATGGCCGACCAATCGGTTGACTTTGTCTATCTGGCCGATAATCTTTCGTCATTCACCTTTCCAGGTAACTTAAAGCAGTTGTACAACTATTCAACCTGGTTAACCCTTGCTAATAAGAAAAATTGTCATCCGGTTTTTAACCTGCACGAGTATGTTGCTGAAGGCGTTGACCAATTATCTGATCTGAATTTTGTTTGCGTTAAACCAAAAGACTTCAACGCAGAACTCTTTGTAGAGCTAGCACAAAATAAAACACTTGTTTTTGTATTGGAAACCGATGCGCTGCACGGTATGGCCCAACAACGCACATTCTTCTTTAACCTGAATACTGCCGGTATTGATACACCTGTTGTAATCAAACGCAGTTACTCTTCCGGGGCAAGTGAAGTATTAAAACCAGCAAACCAAAATAACATAAGTGTTGTGAACCGTGTGCAGGCCTCACCTGAAGAGGTAACCGAATTACAGCTTTACGCGGCAACAGATATGGGTGCTTTACTAGTTGATGGTTTTGGCGATGGTATTTGGATTGATGCACCTGCTATGCCCGCAGCCGTTATCACATCAACCGCGTTTGGTATTTTACAGGCCACCCGTTCGCGCATATCTAAAACAGAATACATAAGCTGCCCAAGCTGCGGCCGTACCTTATTTGATTTGCAGGAAACTACACAAATGATAAGAAGCCGCACAAGCCACCTAAAAGGTCTAAAAATTGGTATTATGGGCTGCATTGTGAACGGTCCGGGAGAAATGGCCGATGCCGATTATGGTTACGTTGGCGCGGGTCCGGGTAAAATAACCTTATACAGGGGTAAAGAGGTAGTCAAGAAAAATGTTAATACCGCCAACGCTCTTGATGAATTGATAGGTATTATACAAGAAGACGGCAACTGGGTTGAACCTGCAGTAATTTAACTAAAGAAGGAGATCGGCCTCGCGCTAACCCCCTTCACGTTCATTAAAACAAAGTCTTTAATTTTTCAACTTCAACGAGGCGGTAAGCAAATTTTTGTTTTCACGGTAGCCTTGCTGCGTTAAAAGATTATTTAAAAGCTGGTTAAGTGCCTTTTGTATTTTTTTGCGGCTTATATTCAGCTTAGTATTTACTGTTTCTGCATATATCAACTGCGCATTGCTATCGTAAAACTTTACAGTTTGCACTTTGGCATTTGCGTTTTCACTTTCAACTACCCAGGTTGGCTGGTTTACGGTATTAACATCTTGAGCGTGTACTGTTACCAATGTTATAAGGCCGAGGCTTAAGGTTAAGATTATTTTTTTCATGGCGTTTCGTTAAATTGTGTTTGATTATGTACCAAATGTATTTAGCCATTTAACTACATTATAACAAAGCATATACAAGGTATATTTTTAACTACTAAGCGTAAGCTACAGACTATCAATACCGTTTGTATGAAAAAGGTGCAGTACACGCCTACCTTTAATGCATTTTGTCGACAATATCGTGTTGTCGGTATGCCGAAGAGCCTGGCAAGCTTATTTGCTTGTAACTTAGCTGTATGAAAAACTGGCTCGAACTCAAAATTGGTAACTGGCCGCTTAAAAGGGTTGCATTGCACCTGGCTTTTTGGGCAGTTGTATACTTTATGTATACTGGTATTTACGCCATACAGCTTACCTATGCCACATCATTACGCAACAATCTGTTTTATGTGCCGGTACACATGTTTTACTATTATACGCTGGCATATTGGTTATTACCCAAGTATTTGTTTAACGGCCAATATGTAAAGTTTGAGATATATCTTTTAGTACTCATGTTAGTGGCAACCGTTATGAGCAGGTTGGTCGGTATTTATATAGCAAACCCATACATACTACAACGTGAGCATCCTACCGATTGGAGCTTTATTGAAGAACAAAGATGGCCCTTGCATAAACAACTTTTTAACCTTTTAACCTTTGTAAACGCCTGGAAAGCCATGAACATGGTGGTTTGGTTTGCGCTTGTGCTTAAAATGGTAAAATTATGGGCCGAGCGTAAGCAAGCTGCGCTGCAGGCCGAGTTAAGCGCACTTAAGGCGCAGGTACACCCACATTTTTTGTTTAATACGCTGAATAATTTGTATGCCCTAACATTATCCAACTCACCAAAATCGCCGGAGGTGGTGCTTGGTTTGTCAGATATTTTACGCTATATGCTTTACGAATGCAATACCGAAAATGCCTCACTCAAACAGGAGATACTGGTATTGCAGCAATACATCAGCCTTGAAAAGCTTCGTTACGAAGACCGCCTTGACTTAACCTTTAACATTGAAGGCGATTTGGATGATAAATATATAGCGCCGCTAATAATGTTGCCGTTTATTGAAAATGCATTTAAGCACGGAACAAGTGAAACGCAGGGACAGGTATGGATTAATATTAATTTGTTAGTAAGCGGTAACGTTTTGAAATTTAAGGTGTCTAATAGTAAACCTGACAACACGCCGACTGATGCCAGCAAACATCACGGGCATATTGGATTACAAAATGTGCAAAAAAGGCTCGATTTGCTTTATCCATCGGCTTATCAGCTCAAAATATTTGATGACGATGAAGCTTACCTGGTTGTACTGCAAATTGAATTAAAACAACTGAACCAAACCAAACCGCAATTATTAACCCATGAAGATACGCACGCTTATAGTTGACGATGAACCCCACGCCATAGAAATTATTGACAAGTACCTGTCAAACTTTGGAGATGTGGAGGTAACCGGCCGCTGCAGCGATGCCATGCAGGCTTTCAAGATGCTGCAACAAAAGCATGTTGACCTGATGTTTCTGGATATTAAAATGCCCGGAATAAACGGCACTGATTTATTGCGAAGTATAAAAAACCCACCAAAAGTAATTTTTACTACGGCTTACAGCGAGTATGCTTTAGAAGGTTTTGAACTTAATGCGGTTGATTACCTGTTGAAACCCATTCCTTTTGAGCGCTTTTTGAGAGCGATGGATAAGGTATACCAATTAAATGACAGCAAATCGACTGTTCATTTGGCTCATGAAAACCTGGCGGTTAATACTGATGCTTATTTGTATATAAAGGTTGACCGTAAAACCATCAAGCTTAATATAAATGATATTTTGTGGATTGAAAGCTTACGCGATTACGTAAAAGTAGTAACCGACAGTGAGGTTTATATTAGTAAGCAAAAGATTAGCTTTTTAGAAGAAATGCTGCCCGAACGCCGCTTTGTGCGTATACATCGCTCTTTTATTGTTTCTCTCAATAAAATAGGGTCTTTTTACTCAGGAGCAATTGAAGTGAACGGCCACCAATTACCTATTGGCCGCAATTACAAGCAAGACTTACAAAAGAAACTCCGTATAGAGAACATGCATTTTAATTAAAGCTTGTTACCTCGGCAGCTGCACAACTAACTCCGGTTTATCATATGCCTTTGTGCTATTAAGCAGGCGCTTTACTTTACGTTGCCAAATTGCCTGCTGCTTTTCATCAAGGCTATGCTTGGTTTGTATATCATACTCGCGTTGCATAACCTGCAAACCGGCAATAACTTCCTGGTATATGTAATCCATAAGCTGGGGTAGTGTTGCAGGCGTATACCTGGCACGTGCTACTTTTTTAAAATACATACGCTTAAAGTACTCTGTAATATCAAAATGAAGCTGCTCATGTGCAAGCAGCCTCTCCGAAGCCTCTCCCTTTCTCCATGAAACACACGGGTAAAAGTAGGTAACCATTGAAGTATATAACCGGTAATCTTTGGCCGACCATGTTCTGATAAACCCTGAATTGGTATAAGCAGCAACTATTGAATTAGTATCGGGCTGCGCCTTATAATCAGCCCAAACAAGTGGCCTGCCTGCCCGCCATACTATGCTATCACAACGGTTAACCTGCGCATATGCTTGTATGCAAAATAAAAGTGCTATGCTAAAAAAAAGGTATTTCATAAAAGTTAGATGCATAACAACTAAACAAGCGTTTGGTGCAGGAAGGCTTAAAGTTTTTAAATAAAAAAAAGTCCGCATTAATAATGCGGACTCAAATTCATAGCAAAGCTTCCTATAAAGCTCCAGCCTTAATCTCATCAACTACGCCCGGATCCAACAGCGTACTGGTATCACCAAGGTTGCTTACATCGCCCTCGGCAATTTTACGCAATATGCGGCGCATAATTTTGCCCGAACGTGTTTTAGGCAAACCACTTACAAACTGAATTTTATCTGGTTTGGCTATCGGTCCTATAATGCGGCTCACGGTCATGAGTATATCTTTACGGGTTAAATCCTCGTTTTCATGCTTATCGGGCGATATAACGAATGCATACACGCCCTGGCCTTTAATATCATGCGGATAACCTACCACGGCAGATTCTACCACGCTGGAGTGCATATTGATAGCGTTTTCTACCTCGGCAGTACCAATACGATGGCCCGATACATTCAATACATCATCTACCCTACCTGTTATGCGGTAATAGCCATCAGCATCGCGCATGCAACCATCGCCGGTAAAGTACATATCAGCATAGGTAGAAAAATACGTTTGACGGCAGCGCTCATGATCGCCATAAGTAGTGCGTAGCATACCGGGCCACGGAAACTTGATGCACAGGTTTCCGCTTACGTCGTTACCTTCTATCTCTTTTCCGTTTTCATCAACCAAAACAGGCTGAACTCCGGGTAGCGGCAAACTTGCATAACCCGGCTTAAGTGGCGTTACCCCTGCAATTGGCGAAATCATAAATCCGCCGTTCTCTGTTTGCCACCAAGTATCAACTATAGGGCAATTTCCTTTACCAACGTTCTCATCAAACCAGTGCCAGGCTTCCTCATTAATAGGCTCACCTACTGATCCTAATTTGGTTAATGAACTTAGGTCATGCGATTTTACCAAATCGGTACCAAAACTCATGAGTGATCGTATAGCCGTTGGTGCAGTGTAAAGAATGTTTACTTTATACTTATCTACAATATCCCAAAAACGTCCTGCGTCAGGCCAGGTTGGTACGCCTTCAAACATAACTGCGGTTGCACCCTGTGATAACGGACCGTACACAATGTATGAGTGGCCGGTTATCCAGCCAATATCAGCAGTACAAAAATATACCTCTCCTTTATTGTACTGAAAAGCAGTATCAAAAGTAAAACCTGCATAAACCATATAGCCGCCGCAGGTATGCACTACGCCTTTAGGTTTGCCGGTTGAACCCGAAGTATAAAGAATGAAAAGCATGTCTTCAGCATCCATTTCTTCGGCTGGGCAATCGGGGTTACCCTGAGTTTCTACTTTCTTAATTTCGTCTTCCCACCATACATCGCGGCCTTTAATCATACTTACAGGAGTGCGGCTGCGGGTAAGCACAATCACTCTTTTAACTGATGGACATTGCACCAGGGCATCATCAATTACCGACTTAAGGGGCAGATCTTTAGGTCCGCGGAAACCACCATCAGCCGTAATAACAACTTTGCATTCAGCATCCTGTATACGGTCGGCAATTGACTGAGCCGAAAACCCTCCGAAAATAACAGAGTGCACTGCGCCAATACGGGCACAAGCCAATACAGCTATTGCCAGCTCGGGTATCATTGGCATATAAATACATATACGGTCGCCTTTTTGAACGCCGTTATTTTTTAAGGCATTTGCAAACTGGCAAACCTTGTCATGCAGCTGCTTATAAGTAAGTACACGGTGATCTTCGGTTGGATCGTTAGGCTCCCATATAATGGCAGGCCTGTCGCCGTCAGTTTCCAAGTGGCGGTCAAGGCAATTTTCGGTAATATTTAGTTTACCACCCTGAAACCATTTAATATCAGGCTCCTTAAAATTCCATTCCAATACCATATCCCATTTTTTACGCCATTGGAAAGTTTCGGCTACACCTTCCCAAAATTGCTCGGGTTGGCTAACACTTTGTTGGTATACCTGCTTGTAATGCTCAAACGAAGATATTTTCATGCTATAGATTATAATGGTTGGTACGCGCAAGATAGTAATTTACCCTGTTGCCTAAGCAAATGCCCGTTGTTTAAAAATACTTTTAGTTAACTTTGTACAACCCCGAAATGATTTGAGTGCCTGCGCAAGAACAATGCAGAACTATTTAAAAAAATTTTCATGGGCACTATTGAATTATTCACTTAATTTCCTGATATTTGCACACTCTTTTAGAAAAAGACACATTAAAAAGTTTTGTCATGTCAAGAATTTGTGATTTAACAGGAAAAAGCCCACTGAATGGCCATAACGTTTCTAACTCAAACGTTAAGACTAACCGTAAGTTTTATCCTAACCTGAAGATCAAGAAGTTTTATATCCCTGAAGAAGATAAATGGATTACTTTAAAAGTTTCTACTTCTGCAGTAAAAACCATCAGCAAAAACGGTATTACCGCTTGCTTGAATAAGTTTGTTAAAAAAGGATACATATAGTAGATAATTATTGGTTTGACCGGGTTTTAAGTTGATTGAGTTGTTTGCTTTATTGGCTTTATAACTCACACACCATAATTCAGTTACCAACAATATAATAAGCAACAAAATGGCTAAAAAAGGCAATAGAGTTCAGGTAATTCTGGAGTGCACTGAGCACAAAGAAAGCGGTATGCCAGGCATGTCTCGCTACATTACCACCAAAAATAAAAAGAACACTACTGAGCGTTTAGAGTTAAAGAAATTTAACCCTGTACTACGTAAAGTAACAACTCACAAAGAAATTAAGTAATAACTTCTGGTTGCGGGAGGCCGGTTTTAAGTTGCGTGTATTTACATCCAGCTGGTAACTGACAACTCACAACTCGTAACTCAAAAAGATATGGCAAAGAAAGTAGTTGCAACCCTGAAAACCGGTAAAGGTAAAGAGTACTCTAAAGTAATTACCATGGTTAAATCAACCAAAACCGGTGCTTATTCATTCAAAGAAGCTATCGTACATAACGATCACGTTAAAGATGCGATTGAACAAGCTAAAGCATAAGTTTTAGCACTTAGTTGATATACTAAAGCCGTCTTGTTTTTGCAGGAGGGCTTTTTTTGTTGATTTAAAACAAGAATCACGAGCGCCGAATTAGGAGTCAATACCCTCAAACTATTGTAATGTTTGTCTTTACTCTGTACTCTTGATTCCTGACTCTCTTCATAAGTTGGTATATTTGTATTTCAGCACATCTTTAATCAGCACATTATAAATGGGATTATTTGATTTTTTCAAGAAGAAAGAAAGCACGCCTCAGGAACAAGAGGCACTTGATACCGGTTTGGAGAAAACCAAAGACAGCTTTTTTTCAAAAATAACCAAGGTTATTGCCGGCAAATCAACCGTTGATGATGATGTGTTGGATGACCTGGAAGAAGTGCTGGTAACATCAGATGTTGGCGTTACCACTACGCTCAAAATTATTGAGCGCATACAAGCCCGCGTAGCGCGCGACAAGTACGTAAGCACTTCTGAGCTGAACACGCTCCTGCGTGATGAGATTCAGACGCTGCTTGCCGAAAACAACAGTAATGATTTTCAAAACTTTGAGTACGGTAACCACAAGCCATATGTAATTATGGTGGTGGGGGTTAACGGTGTAGGTAAGACTACCACCATTGGTAAGCTGGCTCATAAACTTAAGCAAGCCGGTAACAAAGTTGTACTTGGCGCTGCTGATACCTTCCGTGCCGCTGCGGTTGACCAGATACAACTTTGGGGCGAACGTGTAGGCGTACGGGTGGTTGCCCAAGCCATGGGGTCTGACCCTGCTTCGGTTGCTTATGACACATTGCGGTCAGCTGTATCAAACGGTGAGGACGTGGCAATCATTGACACTGCTGGTCGTTTACATAACAAGGTAGGCTTAATGAATGAGCTTACTAAAATCAAGAACGTAATGGAAAAGGTTATCCCCGGTGCCCCGCATGAGATATTGCTGGTGCTGGACGCCTCAACCGGCCAAAACGCTATTGAACAATGCAAACAATTCACCGAAGCTACTAACGTAAACGCACTTGCCCTTACCAAACTTGATGGCACTGCTAAGGGTGGCGTGGTAATCGGTATATCTGATCAATTCAAAATACCCGTTAAATACATTGGTGTAGGCGAGAGTATGAACGACTTGCAGTTATTTGACCGCAAAGGGTTTGTTAATAGCTTATTCAACAAATAAGTGTCCCACCCAAACTTCCCCCATAAAAGGAGGGCTTTAAAATAAAAATGACAAGTCTTTAAAAGTCGTCCTTACCAGGGAGATTTAGAGGGCTTGAGAACGATAAGCGTAGATAGATGAATACCAAGACCATAAAAAAGCCGATACTAACTGCTAAACCCCGTGTTAACGTGGTTACTTTGGGCTGCTCAAAAAACATATACGATTCGGAAGTGCTGATGGGTCAGCTTAAGGGCAACATGTTTGATGTGGTGCACGAAGCCGAAAGCGTATCAAGTAATGATATTGTAGTGATTAACACCTGCGGCTTTATTGATAATGCCAAGCAGGAATCTATTGACACCATACTACAATACAGCGAGCTTAAAGAGCAGGGAAAGGTTGGGAAAGTAATTGTAACAGGATGCTTATCTGAACGCTATAAACCCGAGTTAGAAGCCGAAATTACGAACGTAGATGCTTTTTTTGGCACAAATGATTTGCAAAACATATTGCAAAGTGTTGGTGCAAACTATAAATACGAATTACTGGGCGAGCGTATGCTCACTACCCCATCGCATTTTGCTTATTTCAAAATTGCAGAGGGCTGTAACCGTCCATGTTCATTTTGTGCTATTCCGTTGATGCGTGGTAAGCATTTGAGTACGCCGATGGAAGACCTAGTTAACCAAGCCAAAGGTTTAGCTAAGCAAGGCACCAAAGAGCTGATCCTCATTGCTCAGGACTTGACTTATTACGGCCTTGATTTGTACGGAAAGCGCAACTTGGATGAGCTGCTGCGACGTTTGAGCGATGTGGATGGTATTGAGTGGATTCGTTTGCAGTATGCTTACCCTTCCGGCTTCCCGATGGAAATTTTGGATGCCATGAACGAGCGCAGTAACATTTGCAAATACCTTGATATGCCGTTGCAGCACATTAGCGATAATATGCTAAAATCGATGCGCCGTGGCATCACCAAGCAAAAAACCATTGATTTGGTAAATCAAATACGTGATAAAGTGCCTGATATTGCTTTGCGTACTACGCTCATTACAGGCTACCCCGGCGAAACGCTGCAGGATTTTGAAGAGATGTATGATTGGGTTGAAGAAACCCGTTTCGACCGTTTGGGCTGTTTCACCTACTCGCACGAGGAAAAAACTCATGCGCACAGTTTGATAGATGATGTACCTGAGGAAACCAAGCAAGAGCGCGTTGATGCCATTATGGAACTTCAACAGGGTATATCGTACGAAAAAAATCAGGATAAAATAGGTAATACTTACAAAGTATTGATTGATAAAATTGACGGTGGTTATTTAACCGGACGTACCGAATATGATTCGCCGGAGGTTGACAACGAAGTTTTAATTGATGCTACCCAACAATATGCAACCGTTGGTAGTTTTGTAAACGTAAAGATTGATAGTGCCGAGGACTTTGATCTTTATGGACAAATTGTAAAATAAAATCAGCATATGGGAGCATTTTCAATAATGCTTCTACATTTGACGCTATGGACGCTACCTGTATTGATTATCATGAAACCGGCTTTTTCTCCAAAACAGTAACCGACTATTTGGAGGATGTACCAGAGCTTAGGTCATTTTACAGCTACCGTCCTGATTTGAAAGGTTTTCATGAATTGCTGGAACAGAAGCAGGTTCACGCCAATCGTGCTTTACTGGCCCAGGTTTTAAACGAGCAGTACAGCAAACCGGGCGCTTCCGAAATGCCTTTTATGCCCTTTGTGAAAGGCAATATCGATTTGCTTAAACAAGATAATACCTTTACCGTAACTACCGGTCACCAGTTAAATGTGTTTACCGGTCCGTTATACTTTCTATATAAGATAGTAACCGCCATTAAACTATCGAGGCAGTTAAAAGACGCCTTTCCCGATAAAAATTTTGTACCGGTTTACTGGATGGCATCTGAAGACCATGATTTTGCTGAAATAAACTATGCCAACATTGGCGGCAAAAAAATTCAGTGGAACGAGGAGGTTAGCGGGGCTACCGGTCGGATAAACATTAAAACTTTCCGCAACTGCCTTATACAGTATAAAGGCATCTTAGGCCTGGAAGGTCATGCCGAAGAGCTTGCCCAAATTGTTGAAACGGCCTACGGTCAACACCAAACCCTGGCCGATGCCATGCGCTATTTGGTTAACGCTTTGTTTGGCCAATATGGACTGGTGATTATTGATGCTGATGACAGCCGTTTGAAAAAGCATTTTTCGGGCATTATTAAGCAAGACATTATTGAACAAAATAGCTTTAAACATATTACCGAAAGCAATGCCGCCTTACAGTCTTTAGGTGTACATACACAAGTGAACCCCCGCGAGATAAATTTCTTTTACTTACAAGATAACCTGCGCGAGCGTATTTTACAGGAGGGCGAAGAGTTTCATGTGCTGAATACGGATATTAGATTCAACAAGGAGCAATTAGAGCAGGAGATAGATACCAATCCTGAGCGCTTTAGTCCTAACGTGGTAATGCGCCCGGTTTACCAGGAATATATTTTACCTAATCTTGCCTACATAGGTGGTGGTGCAGAAATTGTTTACTGGCTGCAACTCAAAGCCAATTTCGATCACTACGGTGTATCCTTCCCCATTTTGATGTTGCGTAATTCGGGGTTGGTTATCCGCAAGGAAACCACAGCTAAAATAAACAAAATGCAGCTAAAGGCGGTGCAACTGTTTAAAGATGCCGACAGCATAAAAAACGAATGGGTTAAGAAAAATACCCAGCACGACCTATCGCTTAAAGAAGAGTGGCGCGAATTGCAGTGTATTTTCGAAAAGATGAAACTGCGTGCCCACAAAATCGACCCTACCCTATCGCCCTCAACCAGTGCAGTACAGGCCCGATTAAAACACGCCATTGACAACCTGGAGCGGAAACTGGTAAAAGCCGAAAAACGCAACCACGAAACATCATTGCGCCAGATTGATGCCATCAAAGCCGAAATATTTCCTAAAAACAGCTTACAGGAACGCAGTGAAAACTTTGGCCTGTACTACGTAAAATGGGGTCAGATATTTATAGACGAGTTGATCCGCAACTTTGAACCGTTAGACTTTAAGTTTACGGTACTATCGGAGTAAGGCTAAAAATTAGCATCACTTTCAAACAAGGCTCTCATATCTTTTGATATGAGACTGCTTACCCCATTACATCTCAAACTTAATCCATCCCTCCCCTTCATTACCAAAAATGAATTGTTTAGGTTGAATGATTTCGGCCAGCATTTCAATCGCATCAACTAAACCGGCATCGGTTTGATAAAAATACGCTGCGCCATCAGCAATATACAAGCGCTTGTTTTTAACGGCTTGCAAATCGGCGAAACCGGGTTCTTGTAACAAAGCGCTGATTTGACGCATGCTTTGTTCTACCGATAAGCCTCGCGCCACTATCACAATCACATCAGGATCAGTCTGCTGAATTTCATCCCAATCAACAACTAATGATGGCATACCCAAAGTTGCCAATACAGGCGTGCCACCAGCAATTTCAACCAGCTCTGGTAGCAGGTTGCCTGCAACAGTTAACGGGTTTAGCCATTCAAGGCATAAGGTACTAGGCTTCTTATCTATAAACTTTAGCTTATGCTCTATAATATCCAGGCGTTCCTGCAGCTCTTCTATTACCGATTGGTCTGTTATAGGGATAAGCGATATGATGTTATCAGCGGGCATTCAATCTCAATTAAATTTTGTGCAAAGAAAGTTTATTTTAATTTGTAACTCAAAATAAATTGGTCGCTCTAATCTCAAAAAACGGTTTATTTTTGACCTAATGATTTTCCTGACGTTCATCCTCGGGTTGGTAGCCAATTTTATAGGTTATATTCCGCCGGGCAATATCAATCTAACCCTTACGCAAATTACCATCAACCGTGGTATGCGCCAGGCATTGCGCTTTATTACAGCATTTTCCTGCGTTGAATTTTTCTTTACCTTATTTATTATGCAGGCCGCGCAATGGTTGGCCGGGCAGCCCCGGGTAGGCACAATCATTGACTGGGTAATGATCTTTTTGTTCAGCATAATGGGTACCATTACCTGGCTCAACCGTAATAAACCACCCAAACCTAAGTATTCCGACCGCGAAAGCATTCGTTACGGTATTATTATGGGCTTTATTAACCCTATGCAGATTCCGTTTTGGATGATAGCCGGAACATACCTCCTTGCCCATGAGTGGATTTTACCCGGGTTGTTTGCGCTATGCATATTCAGCCTGGGCTCGGCATGTGGATCATTTTTATGTTTGTACGCTTATGCCCATTTTGCTAAATATATACAAAGCAAATTTGCGCTCAGCACACAAATCATTAACAAGAGTATTGCGGCTCTATTTTTTGTGCTTGCACTTTATCATATAGGCAAGCAGGTTTACCTTATATTTTTTAAGGTACATTAAATGGCGACACCCGTTTAATTTATTTCTCCATTATATTTGCTTTATGGTTATTGAACAGTTATACGAGCTTTATAAACAGCACCCTGTTATCAGTACTGATACACGCAAAATTGCCCCAGGCAGTTTGTTTTTTGCTTTAAAGGGCGATAAGTTTGATGCCAATACCTTTGCTGCAAAAGCGGTTGAAGCAGGTGCTGCCTATGCTGTTATTGATAACGCTGCTTACCGCGTATCTGAACAGTTTATTTTAGTTGAAGATGTTTTAACCGCGCTGCAGGATTTAGCCCATTACCACCGCAAGCAATTGCAAATACCTGTAATTGGGCTTACCGGCACTAACGGTAAAACTACCACTAAGGAGCTTATTAACGCTGTACTGTCGCAGCAGTTCAATACGCTAGCCACGCAAGGCAATTTAAATAACCATATTGGCGTTCCGCTTACCATTTTGAGCATTAATGCCAGCCACCAAATGGCGGTTATTGAAATGGGCGCTAATCATCAAAAAGAAATTGGCTTTTTGTGTACCATAGCCCAGCCTACGCACGGTTTGATTACCAACGTTGGTAAAGCCCACCTTGAAGGTTTTGGGGGCGTTGAAGGCGTTAAAATAGGCAAAGGTGAATTGTATGACTACCTCAAAGCCACCAATGGTGTTGCCTTTGTAAACAGTAGCAGTACCGATTTAATGCATATGCAGCAATCGCGCGAACTGGAAAATGTGGTTTACTACGGGCAATCGGCAACTGCGGCGGTGCATGGTAACCTTACCGGCAACGCGCCATACCTTAAGCTGCAGTGGGCAACCGCCAGCAACTTAACAGAGCACTACATCACCTCGCAACTTACAGGTGAATATAATTTTGATAATATTTTAGCAGCCATTTGTATTGGCAATTACTTCGAGCTATCTGAAACTCAAATTAACGATGGCATTGAAGGTTATCAACCAAAGAATAACCGTTCTCAAATTCTTAATACTGCTACCAACACGCTAATATGTGATTACTATAATGCCAACCCAAGCAGTATGGCCGTAGCTATTGCCAATTTAAACAACCTGGAGGCTAGCAATAAGGTAATGATTTTGGGTGATATGTTTGAGATGGGCGATGAAGCATACGCAGAACATAAAGCCATTGTAAACCTTGCTTTAGCAGTAAATGCAGATAAGCATATTTTTATTGGCAAGGAATTTATAAAACACGATGCCGGGGCAGGCAACTTTTACGAAACCGCAGATGAGGCTATGCAGGCACTCAAAGTTGATCAAATAACTAACTCAACAGTTTTGCTTAAAGGCTCAAGAGGCATGGCACTTGAACAACTTGTTCAATATTTATAGTCGTTACTCATGTGCCGGTAAACACAACCCCTTATGTTCACCGGCTTTACACCTAAATAATTGGAATAAGCGCACACCTAAGCGCTGCATCCTGTGATAAAGTTTACACGAGTACCCGGCCATATTGGTGAGTTAAATACCCTACGCAATTGATTGGTTAAACGCTACATCTTATTAGAATTATTTAAGAATTCGCGACACATTTACACGCCTTACTGAACATTTGACAGCTATTTTCACATTGTTATACCGTTAAATGCATGAACGCTAAGCGGAATGCTTTTTGATTGTATACAGGTATATAGGAAAGATTATGATGAATTTGAATATGATTTTAGGCTACATTGGTACTGGCGGATTTAATTCAGGCTGGCTATTAATGATAGCTATAGCCATAATAAGTTTAATTGTTCAATGGCGTTTTAAAAGCAAGTTTAAGGAGTATGCCGAGATCCCGCTATCGTCGGGTATGTCGGGTGCGGAAGTGGCTGAACGCATGCTGCGCGATCACGGTATAACTAACGTACAAATTATGTCGGTTGAAGGCCAGCTAACTGACCACTATAATCCTGAAAACCGTACTGTTAACTTAAGTCCTGATGTTTATCACAGCCGTAGTGTGGCAGCGGCAGCCGTAGCAGCACACGAATGTGGGCACGCTGTTCAGCACGCTAAAGCCTACAGTTGGTTAAGGTTACGTTCGGCGCTGGTGCCAATGGTGCAGTTTGCTTCAAACCTTGTACAATGGACCTTGATGATTGGCGTTATGCTGATGATTTTTTCAAACAGTCCTACCGTACTGTTCATAGGTGTTATTGCCTTGGGCGTTGTAACCGTATTTAGCTTTATAACCTTGCCGGTAGAGTTTGACGCTAGCAGACGTGCTTTAGCATGGTTAGAAAATAACTATACGGTAATGCAAACCCGCCAAGAACATTCAGAAGCGAAAGATGCGCTTTGGTGGGCAGCCATGACGTATGTAGTTGCAGCACTAAGCTCCCTGGCAACGCTGCTTTACTATCTGCAAATACTTAACAGTCGCAGAGACTAAGCATATCTTTAAATAAAAAAAGCTAACCAAATGGGTTAGCTTTTTTTGTGAAGTAACTAAACCTCCGATTGCGAATAATATAAAAAATCAGTAAACTGGAGGGGACTTTCTTACCCAAAGCGCTACATCCCAAGGCAAAATTTTTCTCGTATGTAAAGTTTTGTTAAGCTTAATAATGCCTAAAAGGGCCGCTTGAGCTATACGATCCATTTTGCTTCGTGACCATAATCTGAAATTGTTCCAAACTATATTTTAAAAGAATCGCAACTAGGATTGCTAATAGTCATTAATTTAAAATTAACCTCAATAAATCAAACTGTAAAGACATTTATTACGTCAAAAGCTATATAATGAATGTCTTTACTGAGTTCTCGTCATCTTGATTTGGATGAGTTTGCAACTGCACTTCGGCACCTTTTAAAAATGGAATATCCTTTAACACAGGAAGTATCATTTTATATAAGTTTTCACTGCTTTGTGCTTTGAAAAAGAAAACACCACTTTCACCATTTTTACTGAGTTCATAGCCATCGTATTTCCCGGCGTTACGAAATGACACTACCCGCTCTAAAATTTCCTGTGTTTTATCTAATACTTCAAGGTTAGTAGCTTGATAGTTAAACAAAACATTTAGCGCCTGCAAGTCGCCGGTGTCTTTCTTGGTGATCTGAGGATCGGAAAAAAAATTAAAATTGATCATAAATAATTAATTAATGTATCCGGAGTTATTTTGGAGCGTTACTCGGTTGTAACATCAATTGCAAGTTTTGTTCCTTGTTAAATTGTGTACAGTAAATTCAACCATTGCTTAACCATGCACTTTTAAACACTATCCTTTACCTTTGGTTATCAATTACACCAACCCTCTATTATGCGCATCAGCACTTTATTATTAGCCGTAACTTTTAGTTTGCTTATATGCCAAAGCAAAGCACAAGACACTGCAGGTAAAAAACAACAAACAACCGATACTATAAATAACAAGGTTTTAGGTGCGCAAATAAACAGGTTACAGCAATTACAGGCCGAGCATGTTGCCGATTCATTAAAGAAAGAAGCACTTGAAATACAAATAAGTATGCTCAAGTCGTCTGATAACACACGCAAGTCGGCCTTACAGCGTGAACTAGTCGAACTTAGAAGTCAGGATTCAGTAAGAGCTGCAAAGCAGAAGCGACAAGTAGATTCGTTACGTAGGTTTGTGAAGGGTTATCCGGTTATATTCTTTAAGGACACCTTATTCACTATCTATAACCGCCAGGGCAGCTTTTCGGCCTCAGACCGTGCCGCTGCAATAATTGACCGCCTGGAAACCATTAGTCATGATCATCTTTTTGCTGCAGACTCATTAAAAATTACTGAGGCAGAACAAACCATTGACTTGCAGTATGGCAAAATGCTTATAATGAGTATTGCCGAGATAGATGCCTTATGGGCCGAAAAAAAACGCTCGGTATTGGCTCTGCAGTATAAAGGTGTAATAGCTAAGGCAATTATCAACTACCAAAATGAAACCAGCTGGGATACTTTACTCAAGGAAGCCGGACTTGCACTTTTGGTAATAGTTGTTGCCCTGCTTATCATTTACTTTTTGCAACGAATTTTCAATTGGATACAACAGAAAATAGCCGCGCAAAAAGATCAGCTTATAAAAGGGCTGCGTATAAAAAACTATGAACTGCTAACGGCCGATCGGTCGGTATATGTTTTAAATGTTGTTGCAACTTTAGTAAAATGGGTATTTATAATTATCATCATCTACCTTGCTTTACCTATTTTGTTCGGCATTTTCCCCTGGACCAAAGACTACTCGGTAAAGCTTCTGAGCTACTTTACTACACCTGTAAAAAGAATACTGGTAGCTATATGGAATTACATTCCAAACCTCATTACCATAATCGTATTGGTATTGGTGTTCAGGTATATTATACGTTTCCTGCGTTTTATAAAGGATGAAATTGAACGCGGGGTATTGCGCATACCTGGCTTTTATACAGATTGGGCAAACCCTACATTTCAAATTATACGCATACTGGTGCTGGCCTTTATGCTAATTGTTATATTTCCTTATATGCCGGGATCCGAATCGCCTATATTTAAGGGCGTTTCTGTGTTTGTGGGCGTGCTTTTCACCTTTGGTTCGGCAGGTGCTTTGAGCAACGTGGTAGCAGGGCTGGTGTTAACCTATATGCGGGCTTTTAAAATTGGTGATCGCGTGAAAATTGGCGATGCTACAGGAGACATCATTGAAAAATCATTGCTGGTAACTCGCATACGCACTATAAAAAACGAGGTTATTTCAATACCAAATTCAATGGTGATGAATAACCATACCGTAAATTTCACAATTGAAACGGCAGATAAAGGACTCATCATCTATAAAACCGTTACTGTGGGTTATGATGTACCCTGGCGCAAGGTGCATGAATTGCTCATAGCGGCAGCAAAAGCCACTCCCATGATTGAGCATGAACCTGAACCTTTTGTGCTACAAACAAACTTTGATGACTTTAGCGTAGCTTACCAGATTAACGGCTACACAAAACATGCAAGCAAACAAGCCCTGATATATTCAGAACTTTATAAAAACCTGCAAGATACATTCAATGAGGCGGGTGTAGAATTGTTGTCGCCAACTTACCACGCCGTAAGAGACGGTAATGCAACCACTACTCCGCCTGAGTATTTGCCTAAAGACTACGTTCCCCCAGGCTTTAAAATAAACAGGTAAGCGTTGGAGACACCTTAATTCATTTTGAACGGTGCGATAAGGTAAAATTCAGGAATCTGCGCGTCAAAAACGGTATTATCTAACAAACGCAGCATTTGGTACTCGCCTTTCATGCTGCCCATATCAGTTTTAAGGTTACAGCCAGATATATATTCATGCGATTCACCCGGTTCAATTACCGGTTGCAAACCAACAACGCCTTCACCTTCAACCTCGCGGTGGCTACCATTTGAATCAAATATGCTCCAATGACGGCGCATAAGCTGAATGGTGTAATCGCTTAAGTTTTCAATATGAATTTTGTAGGCAAACATGAAATGCTCATTCGCCGGGTTTGAGTATTCGGGTTGATATTGTGTTTCAACCGACACTTTAACCCCATCTGTAATAATAGTTGTTGCCATATGTTTAAGGTTAAAAAACTTGTAAATCAATAATCACGCCAGTTCGTGAGTGTAACGATCGGTAATTTGTTCAAGTATTTCAAAAAGCTCGTCTATATTTTCGGTACTCACCAGCCTGGTTCTGAATTCTTTAAAATTTTCAAGGCCTTTAAAGTAGTTTGAATAATGTCTCCGCATCTCAAAAACCCCGGTTTTGGGCCCTTTCCACTCAACTGACTTTTGTAAGTGAGTTTTGCAAACGTCAACACGCTCGGTAATAGTCGGGCCTTCAAGGTGTGTACCCGTTTCAAAAAAGTGCTTTACTTCTCTGAAGATCCAAGGGTAGCCAATAGCTGCACGGCCTATCATCATGCCATCAACACCGTATTCAAGTCGCCAGTTTGCCGCTTTTTCGGGCGAATCAATATCACCGTTGCCGAAAATAGGAATTTTGATGCGCGGGTTCTTCTTAATATCACGTATAAGCGACCAATCAGCCACCCCTTTATACATTTGAGCGCGTGTACGACCATGTATAGTTAAAGCCTTAATACCTACATCCTGCAGGCGTTCGGCAACCTCATAAACGTTTTTGGTATTATCATCCCAACCTAAACGCGTTTTTACCGTAACCGGCAAATGCGTTGCCTCAACAACAGCTTTGGTCATGGCTACCATCTTATCAATATCCTGCAAAAGGCTTGCACCCGCACCTCGGCAGGCTACATTTTTTACCGGGCATCCGTAATTGATATCCATCAAATCAGGGCCTGCCTGGGTTGATATTTCGGTAGCTTCGCGCATGCTGTTAATATCACTGCCAAATATTTGAATACCTATAGGCCTTTCGTAATCAAATATGTCGAGTTTTTTACGGCTTTTGGCAGCATCGCGTATTAAGCCCTCTGATGATATAAATTCGGTATACATCATATCGGCCCCGTTTTGCTTACATACATAACGGAACGGCGGATCGCTCACATCTTCCATCGGCGCCAGCAGCAGCGGGAACTCTCCTAAATCAATATTTCCAATTTGTACAGACATGCCCTATCTTTAACAACTGCAAAAGTACATAATTTGCAACAACTGTATGATCAGCAAAAAACCATATTATAAGCAGGAGTTTGGCCCGGCACTTCAATTTGCTGCTTTTATTGGAATAACTATAGCTTTATTACTGCTGGGCAATATTATAGCCCTGGCTTTTATAGCAGTCAAATATGGCGCAAACGGCCTTATGGAGTTTGTGAGCATCGATTTAACTTCGCCCATTGTTACCCAAAACCTGTGGATATTGCAGGTTGCTGGTACCACCATACCAATTTTGCTTATACCCATAGTTTTTGCAAAACTGCTTACCCGCCAGCCGTCAAATTATCTTAAAGTGTCGGCAAGCTTTCCTTCCATGCTTATGTTAATAGTTTTAGCTACCATGGTGGTAAGTATGCCCTTTATGGAAACACTTATCAACATTAATCGCAAAATGGTTCTTCCTGAGTTTTTAAAAGGACTGGAAGATGCGCTTCGCCGCGCTGAGGATAGCGCACAAAAGGTGACGGCTGTACTGCTTAAAATGGATTCGCTGGCAGATATGTTTAAGGCCCTCATCCTGGTTGCACTTGTAACAGCAATAGCCGAGGAGTTGATGTTCAGAGGGTGTTTGCAAACCATTTTTTTACAGTGGACTAACAGCATACACTGGGCGGTTTGGATAACCGCCGCACTCTTCAGCGCCTTTCATATGGAATTTTATGGTTTTTTACCCCGGTTAATGCTTGGTGTTTTGTTTGGCTACTTTACCGTATGGAGCGGTAGTATATGGCCGGCTGTATGGGGCCATTTTTTAAACAACGGAACCGCAGTTGTGCTTACCTACTTATATCAGCATAAAAAAATTGATATTAACCCCGATGCGCAGCATGCGTTTAATTACTTTTTACCAGTTTTAAGTGCTGCTTTTACCTTAACTTTGCTGCTGGGCTACCGTTGGGTGGCTAACCGCAAAACAATTGCCGACAGCGTTTAATGGAAAAAAACTGGGTCAAAATTTACTCTTCTTCTAACTACTATCAAGCCGAAATTATAAAGCAAGTGCTGTTGGAACATGAAATTGGCGCTGTATTGCTTAACAGGCAGGCATCATCTCATCAAAACTTTGGCAATATTGAAGTGTACATACACGAAGAGAATTTTAGCCAAGCCATTGAACTAATGGTAATGAACCAAATAACCTTATGAAAACTCGTGCTATAACAGGCTTCTTTTTTGTGATTGTAATGCTGGGTTCCTTTTTTGCAGGAGCGGCAGTATTTTCGGTATTTTACGGCATACTTGCAGTTTTGTGTTTGCAGGAGTTTTATGGCCTTATAAAACAAAGCGGTTCATCTCCAAACACTGCAACAGGCCTAATTAACGGCGTTTACACCTATGCTGCATTTGCGGCATTATTTCATTGGGATGTTTACCCCGAGGCTCAAACCATACATAAGCTGGTATTTTTACTCGTACCCGCCATGATGGCTATATTTATACAGGAGTTGTACCGCAACACCAACAAGCCGTTTGAAAACATTGCCTACACGTTTTTGGGTATTATACTTACAGTGCTTCCTTTCACATTTTTTCATGCGCTGGGCTTTGTAACCAATAGCGGTTTTAGCGCCCACATACCCATGGGCTTTTTGCTTATGTTGTGGGCTAATGATACAGGCGCCTACCTTGTTGGCAGGCAGTTTGGCCGCACTAAACTTTTTGAGCGCCACTCGCCTAAAAAAACCTGGGAGGGTTTTATTGGGGGGATTATTATAAGTGCTGTAGCCGGTTACGTTCTAAGTATTTACTTTAAAGAGCTTGTTTGGAGGCAGTGGGTATCAGTAGCCATTTTAATAAGCATAGTTGGAACCCTTGGAGATTTGGTTGAATCGATGTTTAAGCGCAGTATTAACGTTAAGGATAGTGGTGGCTTACTGCCGGGCCACGGCGGCTTGCTTGACAGGTTTGACGGCTTATTTATGGCGGCACCAATTGTATTTGCTTATCTGTATTTCATATTCAATTAGGCTAAGCCGCTAACTATTAGCTTTTATTATAAATATTGTTGGGCAAACAGACCTATTTACTAATTTTGCTAACTTATTAAAACAGCATCACATCATGACTTTTCATAAAGAAGGATACACTTCCATGGCCCTGTGCATTTTGTTCATTTTTGTATTGAATGCTCTGGTACATTTTTACTACCCCGAAGCAGCGGTGCTTAAATGGTTCATTTACATAATCTCGTTTTTACTTTTTGTTATTATACTACAATTTTTCCGCAGCCCTAAATTTGTCGTTACCACGCATGATGAGCATGTTATTTGCCCCGCCGATGGTAAAGTAGTAGTAATTGAGGAAGTTGAAGAGCCTGAATTTTTAAAAGACAAACGCATTCAGGTATCCGTATTTATGTCGCCGGTTAATGTGCACGTAAACCGTAATCCTATTGCCGGTGTTATATCGTATTTCAAATATCACCCGGGTAAATACCTGGTAGCATGGCATCCAAAGTCATCTACAGAAAATGAGCGTACCACTATTGCTATTGAAAGCAAAACAGGTGTAACAGTACTGTTCAGGCAAATTGCAGGTGCTTTGGCACGCCGCATTGTATGGTACGTTAAAGAAGGACAACAGGTTGAGCAAGGCGAACAATTTGGCTTTATTAAATTTGGCTCACGCGTAGATATATTTTTACCTCTGGGCACCAAAATCAACGTAAACCTTGGCGATAAGGTTAAAGGTGGCCGTACTGTATTGGCTGAGCTTCAAGCTTAAACATTTACTGATATAATACCAGAAGCGGTTGGCACTTAAAAAGCCAACCGCTTTTTCTTTATAAGCTATTTTGGTTACTCTTGCGCCAGTATTGTAGCAAGGCTCCTGCCATCGCATCATCAAATACTGTGGCCATAAAACTTCGAGGTGAGCATGTTTGCTTCTCAAATAACAGGTTTATTCGGTACCTAGCACAATTAACATAGAAGGCGTATAAAAACAAAGCAGCCGTTGGATTTATGGTCCAACGGCTGCTTTAATTTAAAATTGATGAATGAGCTTATTTACCTCTTGCTTCTTGCTCAGCCTGACGAAGAGCACGTGAAGTAGTGATTGATAAGATAGTGTCTTCAGGAGTGTTAGTGATAGTTAAGTTTTCAACTTGAATATCGCGTACACGAACTGATTTACCAACTTCTAAACCTTCGATGCTTACTTCAATGGTATCTAAGTGATCTTTAGGTAAAGCTTTGATACGTAATTTACGTAGCTTTTGAACTAATTTACCACCCATTTTAACACCAGGAGAAGTACCGGTTAAGCGAATTGGAATTTCGATAGTTACTGGTTTAGCCTCGTCAAGTTGTAAAAAGTCGATGTGCAAAGTTTCGCCGGTTAACGGGTGAAATTGCATATCCTTAATGATAGCCTGAGTTTTAGTACCAGCAATATCTAAATCAATAAACTGAACTTCGTGAGTAAAAATCACAGTCTTAATTTCGGCAGCCGAAACAGAAAAGTGAGTTTGAGTTGCGCCACCGTACAATACTGCAGGCACTAAACCTTGGTAACGTAGCTCTTTAGCATCGCGTTTCCCTACGTTCTCTCTTAGAGAACCGCTAATAGCAAATGATTTCATTTTTTTAATTTAAATTGTTTGTTCTATAAAGCTCACAGCCTGTTAACCATGAACCATAGTTCTTTATATTTAGTTGCTGCTCATGGAATATTACCATAACCAAGCCACTTAAAAATTAGTCTATTTTAAACAACTGGCTAATTGAACCATGCTCGTTTACGTTAGCAATGGCTTTACCAAATAACTCTGCTGTTGACAGTACTTTAATTTTACTGCACTCCTGCTTAAGCGGAATAGTATCAGTAACAATAAGCTCTGTTAAAGCCGAATTTTCAATTGTTTCGTATGCCTTGCCAGATAACAGCGGGTGGGTACACACCGCACGTACACTGTTAGCACCACGCTCCATAATTAGGCCTGCAGCTTTAGCCAAAGTACCGGCCGTATCGCAAATATCATCAATAAGCACTATGTCTTGACCGGTTACATCGCCAATAACACTCATGCTTTCAATTTCATTGGCACGCTTACGGCGTTTATCACATATTACAACCTCGGCATTAAAAAACTTGGCAAAGGTACGTGCGCGGTAAGAGCCGCCCATATCAGGCGATGCAATAGTAAGGTTAGGCAGGTTAAGGCTTTTTATGTAAGGCACAAAAATGATCGAAGCATCTAAGTGATCTACAGGTATGTCAAAAAAGCCTTGTATCTGGGCCGCGTGCAAATCCATGGTCATTACGCGGTTAACACCTGCTGCAGTTAGCAAGTTGGCAGCCAGTTTAGCACCAATGGCAACACGTGGTTTATCTTTACGATCCTGACGGGCTAAGCCAAAATACGGAATAACAGCTGTTACATAATGTGCCGATGCCCTGCGTGCAGCATCAACCATCATAAGCAGTTCCATTAAATTATCAGTTGGTGGATTGGTTGATTGGATGAAAAACACATCGCAACCACGAACCGACTCATTGATGTACGGCTGAAACTCACCATCGCTAAAGCGCGATAATGTCAAATCGCCCAACTCGCGGCCATAAACCTTGGCAATTTTTTCAGCCAGATCGGTTGTGCCCGAACCTGCAAACAATTTAACCGGATTGAATTGTAAAGGCATTTTATTGTTATTTCGGATTTTACCAGGTTTTTGCCTGATGTTATTATCGCAAAATTGAGCCGGAATACTTTGCCTGCCGACAATATTAATTGTACAGAAGACAAATAACAACGACTTAAAATGAAAAAAATCGAATTTCGGTATTCCAAAATTCGATTTTCTTCGTGTTGTCCGACCTGGATTCGAACCAAGACAAACGGTACCAAAAACCGTCGTACTACCTTTATACTATCGGACAATCCTCTTTCGAAATTGTTATCCTCTTCCGAAATCGAATGCAAATGTAAGGCGTTTTTTTGAAGCCGCAAATATTTTTTAAAAAAATTTTTCTCAATCAGTTCAGTAGCCCCTTTAAGCTGTTAAAATTATGTTAAAGCACAACTAATTAAACCAAGGTGTGCATAGTTTTCTTAATTTCGTCGGCTTAAACAGTAACTCAAATTCTGATAATTTGAATATGAACTTTACCAAAACCAATAACCTGTTCGGTTGGCTAACCTTTTTGATTGCTGCCGTTACCTATACGCTCACGCTTGAACCATCAACCAGTTTTTGGGATTGCGGCGAGTTTATTGCCTGTATATATCGTCTGCAGGTAGCTCACCAGCCGGGTGCGCCCCTGTTTACTATGATAGGCAAAGCTTTTTCGCTGCTATCATTTGGTGATGTTACCAAAGTAGCCTACTGGACTAACATGGCCTCGGCCCTGTCAAGTGCTGCTACCATACTATTCCTGTTTTGGAGTATCACCATGCTTGCCAAGAAGATTTTGGTAAAGAAAGCCGAAGACCTGAACACTACCAATACTATACTCATTATTGGAGCAGGACTGGTTGGCGCGCTGGCTTATACATTTTCAGATACTTTTTGGTTCTCGGCCGTAGAGTCGGAGGTATATGCGCAATCATCATTATGTACTGCAATTGTGTTTTGGGCAATTTTAAAATTTGATGCACATGCGGATGAGCCTTATGCCGACCGCTGGATAATTTTCATAGCATACATTATGGGTTTATCAATAGGCGTTCACTTGCTCAACTTACTGGTTATTCCGGTTATTGCACTAATATTTTACTTCCGCAGGGCGAAAAACGTTACAACCGCAGGTACCATATGGGCATTTGTTATTGGTATAGTTGTGTTAGGTTTGGTACTGTGGGGCCTTATTCAATACACCGTTAAAGGTGCAGCTTACGCCGATTTATTGTTTGTAAACCAGTTTGGTTTCAGCTTTAACAGCGGTGCAATCATATTCTACCTGTTAGTTATCGTAACGCTTATTGCAGGTATTTTCTACTCTGTAACTACATCATTTGCTGCCCTAATTACTGCCGTTGCCTGTTTTGTTATAGCGCTTACTATAAGCGGGGGCATAGCAGGCTTTATTGCTGCAGGCGTTGTGTTAGCAATTTTAGAGTACGTTTTAAAAGTACGCGAAAAACGTTACTCGTTAAATATGGTACTTATATGTACGGTATTTATACTTTTAGGCTACAGCTCTTTTGTAATGATTGTGGTTAGAGCCAAAGCAGGCACCAACTTAAATAACAGTGATCCGCAGGATGCTTTTGCACTTAACAGCTACCTCAACCGTGACCAGTACGGTGAAACACCTTTAGTGTACGGTCAGTATTTTGATGGTAAGCCTGTTGAGCAAACTGATGGTGCCACCATTTACCGCCGTGGTGCTACCAAATATGAAATTGCGGGTAAAAAGCTTAAAACCAAATACGATCATAACACCCTATTCCCTCGCATATTTGACTCTGATGCCCGTAAGGCCGGCTTTTACCGCGACTGGCTGCAAATGAGTCCGGAGGAAACCCCAACCATGAAGCATAACCTGGGATTCTTCTTTAGCTGGCAAATACAGCAAATGTATAACCGTTACTTTTTATGGAACTTTTGGGGCCGCAGTAACGATATGGATGGCCAGAATGACAGCAACGGTTTAGATGGTAACTGGACCAGCGGACTGAACTTTGGCAAACAACTACCTTACAGCGTTACAGAAAGCAAAGCTTACAACCGCTTATACGCACTTCCTTTCATTTTGGGCGTACTGGGTTTAATTTACCACTTCACTAATGGTAAACGCGATGCCGGTGTGGTTGCCGTATTATTCTTCTTTACTGGTTTGGCTATTGTATTATACCTCAACCAAAATCCGCTGCAACCCCGCGAACGCGACTACGCTTATGTAGGTTCGTTTTACGTGTTTGCCATATGGATAGGCTTAGGCGTTTTATTTGTTGCCGATTTAATAAGCAAAGCATTAAACCGTAAAACAGCAGGCATTATAGCCACTACAGTTTGTTTACTGGCTGTGCCTGTTTTAATGGCTTTCCAGGAGTGGGATGACCATGACAGGTCAACCAAAATGACACCGCATGATATGGCTTGCAACTACCTAAACTCATGTGCACCAAATGCTATTTTGTTTACCTATGGTGATAACGACACTTACCCATTATGGTATGCACAAGAGGTAGAAGGTGTAAGGCCTGACGTGCGCATTGTAAACCTTAGTTTATTAGGCACCGACTGGTATATACGCCAGATGAAGCAAAAAATGAACGACTCAGAGCCGCTGCCGTTAAGCATGCCTAACGAAAAATTTGCAGCAGGTATACGTGATATCATTTACTACAGCGATCAAATGGATATTAAAGACACAGTAGAATTGAAAGAAGTATTTGACTTTATTACATCAGATAAACCTGAAGCAATGGTTGAATATGATAGCGGCACCCGCATGAATTATTTACCTACTAAACAATTCAAGCTAACTATTAATGCCGATGAGGTAGTAAAATCAGGTACTGTTCCGGCTAACCAAAAAGATCAGATAGTGCCTGCCATGGAGTGGAAGTTCAATTCGAACTATGTTACCAAAGACAACCTTGCTTTGATTGATTTATTGGCGCATAACAACTGGAAACGCCCAATTTACTTTGCAATAACTGTTGGCAACGAAAACATGATGGGACTTGACAAGTACATGCACGATGAAGGTTTTGCATATCACCTGCAGCCGCTTAAGCCTGATACCGCTGCTAATGCACCCGAGCCAACCAACACATTGATTATGTACAATAACATGATGACCAAGTACAAGTGGGGTAATATGAAAACAGCTAAATACCTTGATCATGAATCGGTTACCATGTTCTTCCCTATTATACAAAAGCAATTTAACAGCATGATAGCCAACCTTCAAAAAGAAGGACACAATGATTTGGCTATAAAAGCATTGAAACGCTATGAAGAGGTAATGCCTGATAACATTCCTTTCGGAGAAATTGCATTACGTAAGTTTTACCTGGTTCAAAATGCATATCAACTAGGGCAAACCCAGTTAGCCAACAAATGGACTAACCAGTTAGATGACTTTATTAAAAACTCACTCGATTATAATTATAACGTGTTGCAAAACAGCAATGGACAGCTTAGCCAACGCGATATACAATTGGGCATGTACATGCTTAATGGATTGATGCAGTTAACTGAAACCTATCATGAAACAGCGCTGAATAAAACGCTTGCAACCAGCTTTAAAGGTTATGAAAGCAAGTTTGGTAATGTGCTGGGAGGCCAGTAAAACCATAAATTATTAAACAAAAACGCCAGGATATATTCCCGGCGTTTTTTGTTTAATATAAGTTGCAATTAGTTTATCATCATTGCTTTTCCTTCCTTTCATGCTTTGGCTTATCACTATCATGCGGAAAGCGCTTACCTCGTTGAGCGGTATTAGGGTTGCGGTTAAACAATGAGCAGCTGCTTAACAGCAAAAAGCAGCTTATAGCTATGCAAAGACTTTTATTTTTCATTACTTCTTCCTTTTGTTACTACAACCCGCAACTAAAACATAGCAGCTGATTATTAACGCAATTTAAAAACTCTTTACAAACAAAGAAGCCGGATATAATTTCCGGCTTCTTTGTTATACGAGCTTAAGAGACTAATAGTTCACAAATAACAAACTACCAGATTTTTATCCTCTTGTCCTCCGGCTTATAAAGCTTATCGCCCGGTTTAATGTTGAATGCTTTGTACCATGCATCAATATTACTTAGCGGACCATTTACGCGATACATTTCAGGCGAGTGCGGGTCAACGCTTAATCGCATTCTTAATGATTCGTCGCGGCTTTTAATGCGCCACACTTGTGCGTAAGCTAAAAAGAAGCGCTGATCGGGCGTTAAACCATCTATTTTGGTATTGCCCTTGCCTTGAGGGGTATTTTTAAACGCCTGGTAAGCAATTGCCACACCACCGTTATCAGCAATGTTTTCGCCTAAGGTAAGGTTACCATTTACATGCTGGTTATCCAAAATGGTGTAAGCACTGTACTGAGTGGCAATGGCGGCAGTTTTAGCCTTAAATTTAGTTTCGTCATTTTTGGTCCACCAAACTTTAAGGTTACCGTCCTTATCATACTGGCTGCCCTGGTCATCGAAACCATGGGTCATTTCATGTCCAATTACTGCGCCAATGGCGCCATAATTAATCGCATCATCCGCATCTTTATCAAAGAACGGAAACTGCAGTATACCAGCCGGGAAAACGATTTCATTAAAGCTTGGATTATAATAAGCATTAACTGTTGGCGGTGTCATACCCCACTCTGTTTTATCCACAGTTTTGTTAATCCGGTCAATTTTTTCCTTGTAATTATGTTTAGCTGCCGTTTGTACGTTTTTGAAAAACTCTCCCCTGTTAACATCTATATCATCATACTTTTTCCACTTATCAGGGTAACCTATTTTCTTAGTAAAAGAGTTCAGCTTATCTTCCGCTTTCTTCTTCGTTTCATCACCCATCCAGTCAAGCTTTTGTATGCGGTCACGATAAACATCCTGCAGGTTATTCACCAAATCAAGCATACGCTTTTTAGCATCAGCAGGAAAGTACTTCTCTACATATAACTGACCAAGCAATTCACCTAAATCATCGTCAGTTTCTTGAACAATGGCTTTCCAACGCTCCTGCTGTGACTTTTGCCCGTTAAGTTTACGACCAAAGAAGTCAAATCTTGCGTCTCTGAATGGCTTGCTCAAATAACTTGACCAGCTGTTTAGAGCCATAAAGCTTAATTTGTTTTTCCAAACCTCAATAGGTTGTGTTTTAAGCAGCTTGCCTAATGCTACGTAATATTTAGGCTGCCCAACCAATATTGTATCGGTGCTGATGCCCATGCGCTTGAAAACATCTTTAATATCAATTTCAGGTACCTGCTGCTGTAATTGATTTACCGTATACTTATGATAGTTTTTTACAGGGTCGCGCAGTTCAACCGGAGTTGAATGTGATTGGGCAATTGTAGTTTCAAGTTTTAATATATCACCGGCATTTTTTGCAGCAGTAGCAGCATCTGTACCTGTAAGCGTAAACATTTTGGTTATGTAATCTACATAAGCTTTACGTATACTAACTGATGCCGAGTCGGTTTTAAAGTAATAATCGCGATTAGGCATACCTAAGCCGGCCTGTGAAAACTGAGCTAAGTTCTTGGTGCTGTTTTTATCATCGGGACCAACATAAAGTCCTATCATATAGCCCCCACCATCTTTGTAACTGTCGGCTATAAAAGCGGTTAGGTCCTTATAGTCTTTTATGCTTTTTATCTTATCAAGGGTTGGCTTTAGGGGTGTATAGCCTAATTTTTCTATAGCTACTGTATCCATACCACTGGCGTACATATCGGCTACCTTCTGTTCATTGCTTCCTTTGTCGTGCTCCTGCTTAGATATGTCAACCAAAATTTTGTTCAAATTTTTAAGGTTATCATCATACAAGGTAAAAAATGAACCCCAGCCCGATTGGCTTTCCGGGATTTTAGTTTTTTTGAGCCACGAGCCACTGGCATATTCAAAAAAGTTATCGCCAGGATTTACGGTTGTATCCATTGCCGATTTATCGAAAAACACGGTACGCTTTGGCACCTCTGCCGATTTATCCTTGGGCTGTTGTTTGCAGGCTGCTACGGCCAGTGCAGGCGCGGCCAGTATTAACCACTTATTTATTTTCATAAAGTTAAAGTTTCATTAAAGATGAATAACCTCTTACAATAAAACAATAGCTGTTTAATAATCTGCATAACCGCACTTGTTTACCTAGCATCAAAACTTACACTCAATTTGTTGATAACCAACTAAATGTTAACAAATAAATCACACACACGTTACGTTTATATGAATATGTATCGCTTACTTTTATAGACCCTAAAAAGGTCATCAATAAATTTTTAACCTAACGTAAATTTTATGACCTGGAGAAAATTTAGCGGTGAAGTACTGCGCACCCCCATCATTGAAGAAGTTGAACATGCCATTGAGCGCGAATGCGCACTTGGTAACAAGCTGAAAGTTTGCATTGGTACAGACTCGCAGGTGAAAGGCGAAATAACCGACTTTGCTACCGTAATTGTTTTTTTGAGAGAGCAGCGCGGTGGGTTTATGTTCATACATCAGGAGCGTACCACCAAGAAAATGAGCATCAAGGAGCGCATGTTAAATGAGGTTCAAAAATCAATTGACATAGCCTACCACCTGTGCGACTTGCTTGATGTATACGATGTTGATTTGGAAGTGCATGCCGACATTAACACCAACCCTATGTTTAAATCAAACCAAGCGCTGCACGAAGCCATGGGTTATATACTGGGCATGGGCTTTGTATTTAAAGCTAAACCCGAGGCCTTTGCCAGTTCGTACTGCGCTAACAAAATGGTGCAATAGCGCTCATTTAAATTAAATCTACCAATTTAGTATACTTTTACTATTTTAGTTGATTGAATAATTGAATTCGCTTATGAAAAACCTTTTGATGTTCCTTGTTTTAGGAATGACAGCTTTTGTCTCCAAAGCTCAGGATGCGGCAACAGATGCCACCACCTTAACCAAAATTGGCCAGCAGGTGCCGGTGTTTGAGTTTAAACTAAACAAAGACAAAACAGCATCTATCAACGACTACAAGGGCAAAATAGTAATGTTAAATTTTTTTGCCACCTGGTGCCCGCCATGCAGACAGGAGTTTCCTCGCGTGCAAAAAGAAATATGGGAAAAATATAAAGACAATCCTAAATTTGCTTTAATGGCATTTGCCCGCCAGGAAGGCTGGGAGAAAGTACTTCCGTTTAAAGAGAGCAACAAGTACACTTTCAATATTTTAACCGATGAAAGTCGCGCTATATTCAGTTTGTTTGCAACGCAATCAATACCCCGCAGTGTAGTATTGGACGAGGACGGCAAAATCATCTACCAGTCGATTGGATATTCAGATAAAGATTTTAGCGAGCTACTGACCTTGTTAGACAGCCGTTTAAAAAAACCATTACCGTAATTTACGGTTGTGGTTATGTGAAAACTTATGAACGCCGCTGGGAGCAATTTATACCCATTAGTTTGAATGAAGCCTGGGACTTCTTTTCGTCGCCATTAAACCTCGAAAAAATCACCCCATCCTCCATGAAGTTTATTGTTACATCGCCTTACACGCCCGATACTAAAATGTATCCGGGAATGGTCATTACTTATAAAGTATCGCCTCTGTTTGGCATTAAGCTAAACTGGATGACCGAGATTACGCACGTGCAAGACAAGGTTTACTTTGTAGATGAGCAACGTTTTGGCCCTTACGCCCTTTGGCATCATCAGCATCACTTTAAAGAAGTTGACGGAGGCGTACAGATGACGGATATACTAAATTACGCCATTGGATATGGCCCGGCCGGGTTAATAGCAAACCGGGTACTGGTTAAAAATAAAATTGAGGAAATATTTAACTACCGCACAAAAGCTATTGAAAAAATGTTTGGTAAAGCTTAGCTGATGTTGAGCTGATTAAAAAGGAAGTACAAACCCAGGTACTTCCTTTTTTTATGTCATTGTTTTTGTTTATTTGCTTAATAAATCCTCGCGCAAATGAAACTCCGTTTTAACGTTCTGCCTTTAGCTTTGTTACTGCTTGCCACCTTAACAGCCTCGGCACAATTAATGCAAAAAAAAGAAACGTATACACGTGCCGATTCATTACGGGGAATGCTCACACCGTTGCGTACAGCTTACGATATTAATTACTATCACCTTGATGTTAAGTTTGACATTGATAAGAAATTTATAAGCGGTAGTAACCTTTTTAAGTTTACCGCTACTCAAAACTTCAATAAACTGCAATTTGACTTATATGCTAACCTTAAGGTTGAAAAGGTACAATACAAAGGTAGGGAGCTGCCATTTGCCCGCGAGGCTGCAGCAGTATTTATAACGTTCCCAAAAACCATAACCAAGGGCAGTAAAGAGGAATTTATTGTTTACTATTCGGGCAATCCAACAGTAGCCAAACGGGCTCCGTGGGACGGGGGCGTTGTTTACACTTTAGATTCACTGGGCAAGCCATATGTAGCTACTGCCTGCCAGGGTGCCGGTGCAAGCATTTGGTGGCCTACTAAAGATCATCAAAGTGATGAGGTTGATAGTATGCTGATAAGCATCAGCGTACCCAAAGGATTAAAGGATGTATCAAACGGACGGTTACGTAAAGTAACAGAACTTGCCGACGGCTACACCCGCTTTGATTGGTTTGTTGCCAACCCCATAAACAATTACGATGTTGCCGCCAACATTGCTAACTACAACCATATGGAAGATAGTTACGCCGGTGAAAAAGGCACCCTTACTATTGATTATTGGGTGTTACCCTATCATCAGCAAGCTGCCGAAAAACAATTTGGGCGTGATGTTAAACGGATGCTCAAATCATTTGAGTACTGGTTTGGCCCATACCCATGGTACGAAGATGGTTACAAGCTGGTTGAAACACCGCACCTGGGCATGGAACATCAAAGCGCCGTTGCCTATGGCAATCGTTACCGCAACGGTTATTTAGGTCGCGACTTATCAGGCACAGGTCTTGGCCTTACCTGGGATTTTATAATAGTGCATGAAAGCGGGCACGAGTGGTTTGGCAATAACATAACCTCCAAAGATATTGCTGATATGTGGTTGCATGAAAGCTTTACCAATTATTCTGAATCGCTTTTTATTGAAACCTATTCGGGCAAACAGGCAGGTTTGGAATACTTAAAGGGCCTGCGCAAAATAATTCAGAATGATATACCCATTATTGGCCCTTACAATGTAAACAAAGAGGGTTCGGGCGATATGTACCCTAAGGGAGCCAACATGCTGGGCCTCATACGCACTTTGGTTAACAATGATGATAAGTGGCGTGCCATATTACGTGGGTTAAATAAAACCTTCTACCATCAAACGGTTACTACGGCGCAAATTGAAAATTATATGAGTAAAGAAGCTGGTATTAACCTTTCCCCTGTTTTTGACCAGTACCTGCGCTATAAAGACATTCCAACCCTCGACCTGAAATTTGAAAATGGCAAAATTTATGCTAAGTGGACAACCGACGTTAAAAACTTCAACGTACCCGTAAAGCTTGGCAAAAAAGGCGGTGAACTCTATTTTGTTAAATTGAATAACGAGTATGCACCAGTAAACTTTCCGGGGTTAACTAAGGATAACTTGGAAATTGACACCCTTGATTATTACATTAAAGTTAACGGCCTGGCAAAATAACTAACAGTAACTTAGGGTTGGCTTAAGTAATAAGTTTGACCGGCATGTAAGCAATAAAAAAGGCTACAATTTAGCTACCTTTGCAGCATCTGCCTATCAGTATGTTTAAAACTACCCTTAGTAACGCCCAGGCCAACCGCTATATCCTGTTTTTTTTAGCCGGATGGACTTTGCTCAACACCCTGCAGGCAGCAACGCTGGGTGTTCACCCCGATGAGGCCTACTACTGGATATACTCCCGCTTTTTAGACTGGGGTTATTATGACCATCCGCCAATGGTGGCGCTCTTTATTAGAGTGGGCGACAGTCTCATTAAAACAGAATTGGGCTTACGGATGCTTACTGTTATCGCAAGCACTGTATCGGTTTATATACTTTGGTTAATTGCTAAACGATACCATACCGATGCGCGCTGGTTTATCCTTTTAACATCAGGCTTGCTTGCATTCCATATTTATGGCTTTATTACCACGCCCGATGCGCCCTTACTGCTATTCACTATCTTGTTTTACTACATTTACCTGCAGTATCTCGAGAAGAACAACTTTGTATATGCATTGATGCTATCCATAGTTATTGTGTTGATGCTTTACAGCAAATACCACGGGGTATTAGTACTGCTGCTTACCTTGGTGGCTAACCCTAAACTATTTACCCGGCCATCATTTTATTGCATACCGGTAGTAGCTGCATTACTATACCTGCCGCATATTTTATGGCAGGTAAATCACAACTATCCATCAGTAAACTACCATCTGTTTGAACGCTCTTCTGACGTTTATAGGGTATCACGCACATTTGAATTTATACCCGGCCAACTGCTTATTGCCGGCCCACTTATTGGCTGGTTTTTGTTTTACTACGGTTTCAGCAAAAAACCCGTTGACGCATTTACCCGCTGTTTAATGTTCAACAGTGCGGGCATTTTTGTATTTTTTTGGTTTAATACCATTAAAGGCAATGTGCAACCACATTGGACGCTGATAGGTTTTGTACCTTTAATTTTACTGGTGCTTATTAGGTTATCAAACGCCCCTCAAATACCACGCTGGCTTTATAAACTTACAATTGCCAATGCAACATTAGTTATAGCTTTCAGGCTTATACTTATACCGGGCTTTCCGGCAGTAAAAAAACTGGCTTTTTTAGAAACGTACTATGGTTACGACACCTGGGCGCAACAAATTAAGCGCAAGGTGGGCAACGCCTACGTTATTATGCCGGTGGGTTTTCAATCGGCTTCCAAGTATAATTATTATACTCATAGTCTTAAAAGTTTCTCTTATGATGGGTCAAACTACCGCCGTACACAATTTGACCTGTGGCCAATTGAAGACAGCATGCAAAACAAACGTGCTTTTTATACAGGCCCTATACATTTAAACGGAGCAGAAACCGACAGCATAAAAACAAACAAAGATACCTGGGTAGGTTTTTGGGTTGATAAGGTGCGTACTTATCAAAAAGTAGATATCAAAACAGACAGTTACAAGATTACCGCACATCCCGGTCAGGTAATTAATTTCAAACTGCAAATATCAAATCCGTATAACCGGCGGTTAAACTTTGCTAATAATGCTAACAGTAAGGTAGAACTACTAGCGTGCTTTTACCAGGGCGATGATGGCATCTTTGAAACTGCTGAATCAAACTTTAATGGCATTACCATTACACCGCATCAAACAGCAAATTATACCTTTGCGACAAAAGCGCCGCTTAAAAAAGGCAAATACGAATTGATATTCTCTTTACGTACCACACCCTTTAACGGAGGGCGCAACAGTCGTGCAATCAACTTTATCGTTCAATAAACTTTATGATAAAAAAGTTCTACTTAATTATTTTCTTTTTAACAGCCGCCATTACCGCAAGCGCACAGCATAGCGTTGATGTTAACGTAAGCGGTCTTGGTTTTTTAGACAACCGTGAGTATAAAGCATTCACCGAACGCTCGCGCACTTACTCGGGTATGCGCACCGCAATTGATTTTGGATTAAATATAGATAGCCTAAATCATATCATCATTGGTATAAACGGCATTCATGAGTTTGGAGCAAAACCTTACTTTTTAAAGGTAGACCCGGTGGCTTATTACAAATTTGAAAGCCATAAATGGCTATTCAATGCAGGTATGTTTCCGCGTAAAGACTTACTTAGCAATTACCCACGTGCTATATTGAATGACACGCTGATGTACTACCGCCCTAACGTAGAGGGTTTATTAACACGCTATCAAACCGAGTACGGTTACGAAACCCTGTGGCTCGACTGGACCAGCCGTCAAACTCCTACAGACCGTGAGCAGTTTCTGTTTGGCCTGGCAGGTAAATACCTCCCAAACCCTAACGGGCCTTTCTACTTATCGCATTACTTTATGTTGTTGCATGATGCCGGGCCGGCGGTAGCTATCCCGGGCGATCATATACGCGACAATGGCGCCGCTCAAATACGCTTAGGCTATAACTTTGGCAAGAAAACCATGTTTGATTCGCTCTCGGTTGAGGCCGGTGGTATGCTATCGTTAGAACGTACGCGTAGTGTTAGCGGCTTTCAAAAACCTTTGGGCTTTGTAGCCAGTTTATATGCGAGCTACCACCATATAGCCATTTTTGATGAGTTTTATAAAGGTGAGGGCCATGATGTTACTTATGGTGATGCATTTTACCGTAAGAAGATTTATAACCGTTTAGATATTATTTATACGCCGTTTTTGTTTAAGCACATTAAAGGGCAGTTTGTGCTAAGCCTTCACCAGTCGCCCGGTCAATTGGGTGACAGCCAGCAGGCATTCAGGATAACGTATGACCTGGGTCGCAAAAAATTATTTAATTTTAAAGACGACAACTAATTATCTCTAACATGGCCGAAGAAAATTTATGCGAACACCTGACAGCCATTACCGAAGTTAAAATTGGTGATGAATATGTATGCGAAGAGTGCGTTAAACAAAACGGCACCTGGCTACACCTGCGCACCTGTCAAACCTGTGGCGTAACGCTCTGCTGCGATTCATCGCCCCAAAAACACATGACCAAGCATCGCTTTCGAAGCGGCCACCCCGTAATGGCATCGGCCGAGCCGGGTGAACGTTGGTTGTGGTGCTATGAGCACGAAATGATGAGGGAGTACTAGTCTTGACTTTTTATTCTTCTGTCATTTCGAACGATAGAGAGAAATCTTATTCATGTTGCAAAGCTTATTCGCTTCCAATAAGATTTCTTGTACCTCGAAATGATAAGGTGATTAAAGCTCGAATTAATCTATCGTAGCAGGGATTTTTATTTCACATATAATGGTCACATTAAACCTGTATCTTTGCGCCCCGAACAACAAACCTTATTGCTAACCCGTATATATTTATTAAGAAACTACAATTATGTCTATATCATCTGATGCTGAGTTAGCCGGAATGCAAAAAATAAGTGAATGTGTGGCTATGGTTTTGAAGGCCATGCGTAAGCATTGCAAACCAGGTATGAGCACATTAGAACTGGACGAATTTGGTGGTAAGATGCTTGAAGAAATGGGTGCAAAATCGGCGCCTAAACTTACCTACGGCTTTCCGGGATATACCTGCATCAGCGTAAACAACGCAGTTGCACACGGTAAACCATCGGCCGATATTATTTTGAAAGAGGGCGATTTAATTAACATCGATGTATCTGCCGAGTTGAACGGCTTTTGGGGCGATAATGGCGGCTCCTTTGTTTTGGGAGAAGACATTAACAATCATCAGGCACTTGTTGAGGCATCCAAAGAAATATTACAGTTAGCCATTAGCCAAATTAAGGGCGGTGTTAAAATAGCCGACATTGGCAAACTGATCGAAACCCAGGCTGCAAAACGCGGGTTAACTGTTATCAAAAACCTTGCAGGGCACGGTATAGGCTACAGTTTGCACGAAGAGCCGCATGATATACTCAACTGTTACGACCGCTTTAATACTACACGTTTCCGCAAAAATAGCGTTGTTGCTATTGAAACCTTCATATCCACCAAATCAACTATTGCAGCATCAGTTGCAGGCGACGACTGGACCCTGTTTGGAAACAAAGGCGGCTTTGTTGCACAGCACGAGCATACTATCATTGTTACCGGCGACAAACCTGTAATATTAACCGAAGCCAACGGCATTTGGGATTAAATCAGTTTTTGAATTTAGGTTCAGTTGCAGTTTGCGTTAGGGGTAGTAGCGTAAAGCCAACAATGAAGCGTAGCGAAGTGAGCACTTGCAGCGTATAGCTGGGCCGCAGGTAACGCTCAAAATAAGTTATTGGGAAAGTTGCTTATTGAATGATTAGTGAAGTAAAATAAGAAACAAACATATTTCGCAAACACCTTCGCTACAGACCTACGCTTCGTAAAAGCTTGATTAAATAAGTTATAACCAAAAATACCTTAACTGTTCAATTATAATCACATACAAGCAATTATAAGCTTGTTAGCCTCGGCTCTATTCCACTCAATTTCAACTATTCAGAATAAATCTAAATAGCATTTGCTCAAACCTGCGTTCCCTTTTAGGTGTTAAATTTTGTAGATTCGCGGCGTTCACTCTTTACAGAGCCCCCGAACCAAACTATTGTTCATTTTTTACCTTAAAATCAATCAAATGGCTTTTGATTTAGATATGATTAAAAAGGTTTATGAGCGTTATGGCACCCGCATTTCAGCGGCCCGTAAAGCTACCGGTAAACCTCTAACTTTAACCGAGAAAATTTTATATGCCCACCTTACTGAAGGCGATGCCCAGGCAACGTATCAGCGTGGTGTTGACTATGTAGACTTTGCACCTGACCGCGTAGCAATGCAGGATGCAACTGCGCAAATGGCTTTGTTGCAATTTATGCAAGCTGGCCGTCCGCAGGTGGCAGTACCTTCAACCGTACATTGCGACCACTTAATTCAAGCCAAAATTGGTGCGGTAGAAGATTTAAATACAGCTAAAGACATTAACAGCGAAGTATATAACTTCCTGTCATCAGTATCTGATAAATACGGTTTAGGTTTCTGGAAACCAGGCGCAGGTATCATTCACCAGGTAGTATTAGAAAACTATGCTTTCCCGGGTGGTATGATGATTGGTACCGACTCACACACACCTAACGCAGGTGGTTTGGGTATGGTTGCCATTGGTGTTGGCGGTGCTGATGCTTGTGACGTTATGGCCGGCTTACCATGGGAGCTTAAATTCCCTAAATTATTAGGCGTTAAACTAACCGGAAAACTTTCGGGCTGGAGTTCAGCAAAAGACGTAATCTTACGTGTTGCAGGTATCCTTACAGTAAAAGGTGGTACCGGTTACATTGTTGAATATTTTGGTGAAGGCGCACAATCACTTTCTGCTACCGGTAAAGGTACCATTTGTAACATGGGTGCCGAAATTGGTGCTACTACCTCAATATTTGGTTACGACGAAAAAGCTGCTGCTTACTTACGTGGTACTGAGCGTGCTGATATTGCCGATATGGCTGATGCAATTGCCGAGCACTTAACCGGCGACCCTGAGGTTTATGCTAATCCTGAGCAATACTTTGACCAGGTTATTGAAATTAACCTTAGCGAGCTTGAGCCACACATTAATGGTCCGTTCACTCCGGATTTGGCATGGCCACTTTCTAAATTTGCTACTGCCGTTAAAGAAAACGGATGGCCAACTGCTTTAGAGGTAGGTTTGATTGGTTCATGTACCAACTCATCATACGAAGACATTAGCCGTGCTGCTTCTGTAGCTAAACAAGCTACCGATAAAGGCTTAAAAACACGTGCCGAGTACACTGTAACTCCGGGTTCTGAATTAGTACGTTACACTGTTGAGCGCGATGGTTACTTAAACACTTTCGAGCAAATTGGCGGTGTAGTATTAGCTAACGCTTGTGGTCCTTGTATTGGTCAATGGTCACGTCATACTGATGATCCAACCCGTAAAAACTCTATCATCACATCGTTTAACCGTAACTTTGCTAAACGTCAGGATGGTAACCCTAATACACACGCTTTCGTAGCCTCTCCGGAGATTGTTACTGCGTTCGCTATTGCGGGCGACTTAACTTTTAACCCTGTAACTGATACCTTAACTAACGAGGCCGGCGAGCAAGTTAAATTAGACGAGCCACTAGGTATTGAATTACCAATTAAAGGCTTTGCGGTAGAAGATGCCGGTTACCAGGCACCTGCCGAAGATGGTAGCCAGGTACAGGTTCAGGTTGATCCTAAATCATCACGCTTGCAACTTTTAGAGCCGTTTGCGGCATGGGAAGGTACCGACATCAAAGACCTGCGCTTGTTAATTAAAGCTAAAGGTAAATGTACTACCGACCATATTTCTATGGCTGGCCCGTGGTTAAAATTCCGTGGTCACTTAGACAACATCAGCAATAACATGCTGATTGGTGCTATCAACTACTTTAACAACACTGCCGACAGCGTTAAAAACGAACTGACAGGCGAGTACGGCCCTGTGCCGGCTACCCAGCGCGATTACAAAGCCAACGGTATTGGTACTATTGTAGTGGGCGATGAAAACTATGGTGAAGGTTCATCACGTGAACACGCAGCTATGGAGCCTCGTCACTTAGGCGTTCGTGCTATCCTGGTAAAATCATTTGCCCGTATACACGAAACCAACCTTAAAAAACAAGGTATGCTGGGTTTAACCTTTGCTGATGGTGCCGATTACGACAAAGTTCAGGAAGATGACCGCATTGACATTATTGGGTTAACCGAATTTGCCCCGGGCAAACAGTTAACTGTAGTGTTACATCATGCTGATGGTACCGAAGATTCGTTCCCGGTTAACCATACTTACAACGCTCAGCAAATTGAGTGGTTTAAAGCTGGTGGCGCGTTAAACATCATCCGTAAACAACAAGCTGCTAACTAAGCAAGTTCATTAGTCACAAAGCTTTGTGACTACAGATAATAAAAACGCCATTGTATTTGCAATGGCGTTTTTTTGTTAGTATGACTTTATAGTACAAGGTAACTTGTATATTGCTTTATTCTAACGGCCATTTTTATACTAAGGCCATCAGTCCTTTGCCTGGTTACTTTAAAACCTCCACTTCCACATAACTATCATTGTAAACTGTGTGGGTAGCTTTGGTATAGTCAGCATCCGTAGCTTTGTAAGGATTCTCTACAAACTTTTGCGGGTTACGGGCAAATAATGGGAAGGCCGTACTTTGCACCTGTATCATTATACGATGGCCTTTTTTAAAGGTATGCAACACATCCTGTAGCTTAACGTTTACGTTAGTCTTTTGGTTAGGTACAAAGGCTTCCGGCTTCTCAAAGCTGTTACGAAAGCGGCCCGGCATAATCTCAGAACGTACCATTTGCTGATAGTTAGCCATCAATATGTTTTTATTAGGCAGATACGGGTGATTAGGCTCATCATCAGGGTACACGTCAATAAGTTTAACAAACCAGTCGGCATCGGTGCCGGTGGTGGCCACTTTAAGGTGCGCCATAATTTCTCCGCCAAGCGTAACGTCATCCTGCAACACATCACTCTGGAAAACCAGCACGTCGGTACGGCGGCCGGCAAAACGCTGATCTTCGCTCATATAATTGCGCGGTGTAAAGCCTACGGTGGTTGTATTATCATTGGTGTAAGGCACCGGCTTAAGCGGATCACTAATAAATGACATTGCTGATGCTGACGAGGGCTGTGCCATAGGCAACTTACCATCGGCACTCAGGTATAGCTTTTGCCTGATAGCGCTGGGTACAGACCATTGGGCAAACTGAGCCCATTCTTTCTTGCCCGTATTATACAAGTAAGCTTTAGGCAGACCTGTATTCTTATCGCCTTTACCTTTCAAAAATGATCAAAAAACTTAGCCTCAATATTCTTTTGGTAAAATGTAGCTATGCTATCGCCAAAGTATACGTCGGCGTGGCGGTGGTGCCCTTGCTCGCGGCTCCAGCCACCATGATCAAACGGTCCCATTACAATAGTGTTATAAGCAGCAGGATCGGTTTTATTAATGGTTTTGAATATAGCCAGCGGACCTCGTAGATCTTCGGCATCAAACCAGCCGCCCACAATCATTACCGCAGGCTTAACCTTACCAAAGTGACGTAGTAAATCGCGCTTCTGCCAAAATTCATCATAATTAGGGTGGTTAACAGTCTCCTGCCAGTAAAAGTTGTCTTTGTAATACTTATCAGCGTTGGTCAACGGGCCCATGTTCAGCAAAAAGTTGTAACCATCGCGCGTAGTTGGGTTTATAATTTGATGATTATACCATGATTTACTGGTTGTATCCTTCTTTTGCACGCCAAATACAGGATAGGTAAAAAAGTACGACTCTAGCAGCGCACCATTGTGATGGAAGTCGTCATACCAAAAATCAGATATAGGTGCCTGAGGCGATGATGCTTTTAATGCCGGGTGGTTTGACAGTAAACCGGCCGCCGTATAAAAGCCGGGATATGAGCCACCCCACTGCCCTACGCGCCCATTATTGAACGGTATATTTTTTACCATCCAGTCAATAGTGTCGTAGGTGTCCGATCCTTCGTCAACATCCTTTTTACTCTTCTTGTTATCAATAACCGGTGTCATGTTGGTCCAGGTGCCTTCGCTTTTCCAGCGGCCACGTACGTCCTGGTAAACTACAATGTAGCCGGCCTTCATCATCTCCTCAGATGGGCCTAGTTTTACAGGGAATTTATCGGCACCGTAAGGCGCAACACTATAGCAGGTGCGCTGCATAATAATGGGATACTTTTTACCTGACGATGCATTTTTAGGGGTGTAAACCGATGTAAAAAGCTTCACGCCATCGCGCATGGTAATGTAGTAATCTTTTTTAGTGTAGTTGTCCTTAGCATAGCTGCCGGTTACCTGTGAGTAAGCAGTGGTACAGCATATAACGGCAATTGTAGGCAGGAAGAAAAATTTGTTCATTGATTTACGTTAATAGTACAGCACACTAATATAAGCAACCCTGCCCACATGCACTACATTTAAAGCTATACACCTAAAAAAACGAAAGCCCCGGTACTGCGTACCGGGGCTTTAATTAATGTGTTTAAAGTATCTTATACAAGGTCCAATAATCGGTTACGTATATTTTGTAGATGTTCAAATTGCGGTTTTTTCGCCGTATACCGTCCAGGTAAAAATCGGTAAGCTGTGTATAACCCAACATAGGGTTAGCCTCGTTGGCAATAAGCACGTAACCATCATATTTTTCAGGTGCCTCTACTGCGCTTAAATAGCTTTCCTGGTAAGGCATGGTTAGCGTTTTGATATTCTTTACGTAACATGCCACCGAGTAAGCTACCGCATCATCAACCAAAATATGGTCGGTATCACGCAGGGTGTTTATGTAATCTGCAATTTCATGGTTTTGCTCATCAACCTTATTACTGGTGCGATTAAGCAGCACACTTGCAAAGTTACTCTCCTCGGGTATGTATGATTTGGTTAGGAAGACGTAGCCTATATACAATTGCACGGCAACAATAATAGTGAGTGCTGCCTTTAACATTTGCTGGTTTTTAATAAACCTTGCTCTAAAGATAATACATAGCATTGCCAATATCAAAAACAGCAAGTAATACTGGTAAACCAAATTTACACCATCATACTTTACCTTTAAAAATTCAATAAGCCCAAAAGGCGTTAACAGCGTAAGTATTTGATACGTGTTTTGCTTGAATAAATAAATTGCCAGCACAATCATGGGGCAAAAAACAATTGCCTTTAAGGATACCAGGATAGATAGTTCCGGAATGGCAAAACGTGCTGCTGTCTGTGCCGCACTGTACTCAAACTTTTCGGCAATAATGTTCCAGGTTGCGTAAGGACTTTCAAGAAAGTAATTTAAGTCATCGGCATGAGTTAAATTAAGCACTTTATAAATAGCTATTGAGGCAACCGGCAATATAAAGATGATACTGTAGATAGAAAACGTTTTATTAATGAGCTTACGCCTTAACGAAGGGTTATTGAAACTCAAATGCAGCCTGAACACGGATTCCTTTTCGCTCAGGTTTAAGCTGTGCAATGATATGGATAGCACCAGTGGGATAAAAAATAAGGCTAACCAAATGCACTTATAATCGCTGAATACAAGTAACACAAAGAATATACTGGCAATACTTACGTGATAGGTAGTATTTGAGTTATAAAACCTCAGCATATTTAAAAAGAACAGAAAGAAGAATATCAGTATCATATATACCGACTTGCCCGATGCTGCCGTGTAAATTAAACCCGGATGCAAAATAAACAAGGCAGCCAGTAGATACAGGTAAAAGTTATCTTTATTACGCTTAACCAATGAGGTAGCCATAATGTAAAACAAAATGGTAGTACCAACGGCCGATGCCAGCACTGGAGCTAAAACAGGATTGATAAAGCTAAAAATATAAGAGCCGTAAAAAGGTAACAAAGGCGATGTTAAACCCATAACGCGCAGCTTATTGCCTAAGCCCTGCGTTATAATTTTGCCTTTCTCTATATAAAATAACTGCTCGTGGTTTGTGTAACCTAATTGGTTAAGGTAAGTAGCTATAAATACATAGTATACGGCTAGTATAAACGAAAATACGATTAGATAGAAAGTTTTAGAACGTGTCATTTTTTACTTAACCGCGTTATTTTGATTGTTCACTTTACTTAAACCGTGGTTGGTTTTTTCCCAGTAAAACGGATTTACAATTAACTGGTACAAGCCTTTATAAGCGGCAACAGAGTGCATAAGCCAGTAAATAGGGTTGGCAATTGCAAATAAGATGAGCTCATAAAATCTGCGTTTAAATACGGCCATCATATTCACATAAATCATCAGGATATTACCCACCATTAGGTTGAATATGGAGATGAACAGCACCCAATCTGGGAAAATCTGGCGTATAATTCCTAAATCAAACACCACATAACATATAAAAATAAGTATGAGTATAGGATTTATAAGAAACATGATAGGCGTAGCGCCAACAAAGAAATTAAAGCCAAGGAAACCTTTTATACCAATTTTTTTGATGAGTGCCATTGGGTTACGCATGTGTACCAGGTAGGTTTGCATGTAGCCCTTAATCCAACGCGAGCGCTGGCGTATCCAGTTAAAAAACTCGTTATTGGCCTCTTCGTAAGTAGTTGAGTTAATAACAGCAATTTTATGTCCTTTTGCATAAGCACGCACACCTAAATCGGCATCTTCGGTTACGTTAAACGGATCCCATGCGCCAAGTTCAACAAGTTGTGCCAGCTTGAAGTGATTACTTGTACCACCCAACGGGATAGGAATATCAAGTGTATCGAGGCCAGGCAATACGTAATCAAACCAGTATGAGTACTCCAGCGTAAACATACGTGTAAGGAAGTTTTCGTTACGGTTGAAGTAGTTGAGTGCGCACTGTACACATATGTAGTCTTCGGGCAGCTTATTAAACATAGCCACCACTTTCTTCAACTGGTCGGTATCAGGAATATCTTCCGCGTCATAAATAGTAAGATATGTTCCGCGCGAAAAATGCAAACCGTAATTACATGCCTTTGGCTTGGTTTTAGGCATGTGAAACGGCACCACAATTACTTCAAAAATTGCCGGAAAGTCCAGGTTACGCACCGCGTTAAGCGTTTTATCGTCATCCTCCTCTATCAGCAGTTTAATATCAAGTAAATGCCTTGGATAATCAATGCTCTGCAAGTTCCAGATGAGCTTTTTAATCAGCTTATCCTCTTTATAAACGGGCAGGTGTATAGTGTAAACCGGTAACGTTTCATCGTCAAGATTTTTGATCTCGCTTTTGGTTACCGCCTGGTACAATTCAAACTTCGACCCAACTAGTGAAAGGAAAAGTTTAAACGAAATTGTAAACAGGAAAAACACGCTCATGAAAACATTCACAATGATTGATGTCATTTTGAAGTTGAGCACCAAACCGGCAGCAATAAGCCCTATGAAAGTAAATATAAACACCAACTGCCCGGAGGTGAATGTAGTAAGTGCCGAACTCTCGTTATCACTGTTCAGCAGCTCAAACACAGCAGATTTCACATACTTTTGCCCAAGCAGCTTGTGGCTAAGCCAGGTTATATCAAGGTCAGACGCTACAATAATCAGTGGTTCTAAACCGTAGGTAAGGCGTACAAAGTCAATAAACAACTGATCGTCCGGATCGGCCATTATGGTTACCACCCTGTTGTCTTCAATACGCAGGGGAATAGCCAGCCTTTCATCAGCAAAGCGTAGATCTATTTTTTCAAGCACCTCCTCATCATGAGCCTCTTCGCGTATGTTTTCAAAAACATAACCGGCATTTGATAAGGAACGCTCGTAGTTTTTACGGGATATAAAACCAAAGTTAAGTGCAATTTTAATATGCGAAGCACCTATAGTGGTTGAATAGTCGTCAATTTTATTGCATTCTTCCTCGCCCAGAAAACCATCCTGAAGCAGCAACCTGAAAACCGATGAGTTGCGGCAACCTGAATAGATACCTTCTGTTCTCCCTGTAATTAATCCTTCACTCGCGGTTGTATGCATAAGCCTTTTTTACAATGAACATTTCACACACAATAGCAGGATATAATATTATCCTGCTATTGGCTTTAATTTGCTGGCGAAGCCTGAACTGATTACTCGCCTATGATGTCTTGTGAGCGCTGTACTTTTGAACGCACATAAAGGAATGCCAGTAATATAAGTACCAATATGCCTAACAGTACGTAAAGGTTGTAGCTTTCCCAAAAACGGGCTAAACCACTTTTTGCATCGGTGTACTCAATATTATCAGTAGCCTTATCAACGTTAAATAAGTATTTGTTGTCATTTAAATCGGCCACACACACGTTACTGTTCAATGTTGATAGCTGCTCGGTAATTGCTTTTGAGGCCGACAAAAATGCACCGTCGAGATTTTGACCTGTAGCGGTGAGTACCAGTATGGCGTTGTTACTGCCCCTGCCATAAAAAATTTGAGCTAAACCGTTCGACACCGAGTCTGACAGGGCATAAACCAGTTTGTTATCCTCATTATTATATAGGCGGAAGGCATGGTTGAACTTAATCGGCGCATCGGGGAATTTATCCATCAACGGATCATCCTTGGCTAACAGTGCAACAATGTTGTATTTCTTCAAATCGCCATCTTGTACCTCGTCAGAGTATTTAAAATCAGGGAAGTTATTGCTGTTTAAGTTGTTGTTTAACTCGTAAATAACCTCACCAACTGCACCAGCTGCATATTTAGCGTAGTTTTTACTGATTACAATTTGAGATGGACCTTCGTTAAACGCCTCTGGGTACTGGTAAAAGCTCAGGGTATTGTTTACAAAAGGGTTTCTTGATTCAAGGTATGACTTGTCAACATCAATTTCACCAAAGAAATTTAGGAAGCTATTCATACAGTTACCTGTTGAAGGGTAAAAACGGAACTCAGCAGTAAGTGAATTGTATTTACGGTGCTGGTAGCGGTTAACTACAACCGAGGTATTCAACTTGCCTGTTTCATTCAGCTTTTGACTGTTAATAAGCATACCGTTAAGGTAAATATTAAAGTATCCCCTATCGGCAGGATTCATACCACTATATGTACCTATAAAGCGTATCTCAACTTCTTTTGGAGTGAAGCTAAAGTCGCTGTTTTTAAAGGTATAAGTGCTGCGTAACGAACCGATACCCGACATGAAGTTTGATACTCCACCAACATCACGGAAGGTTAATTTTGTACGCTGCTGATTAAGATTCTTGATATTATCATTGCTGGCCGTATTTACTACCAGGTAATTACCAAACGATGAGTTGAGTATGTTATAGTTACCTAATGCAGTTATGGCTTTGTTGTAACCATCATCATCGGCACCGGTGATAAACAATATTTCGTTACTTGAAAACGCCTGGCGTGCTGCTGAAATAGAAGACACAAACCGCGGACGATAAGCAGACGAATCTGTTACGTTGCTTTTGTACAAATACATTAAGCCCTGCCCACCCTGCGGAGTAACTGTTATAAGGCTCTTTTTGTCTGCCGGTAACTGATCCATAGTACCAACCATTACATAGTTACGAATGGTATCAGGCACCTTATCATAAGAGTATACATGCAAGTCGCTTACTGCTAATGAGCGCTTAATTTTATTGTATGCCCATGCAACAGCTTTCAAGTCATTTAAGCTTGGATTGGTTGGGTACACTATAGCTGTTTTGCTTTCAAAAGAGTTGCTGATGTTTACATCATTGTAAACGTTTTTGCTGCTTTTTACTAACGACAGGAATGAATAACCTTTAACCTTTATCCACATGGCCGGGTTATCAAGGTCTTTACATTTATTGTCGGTAATAGTAAGCAACGTTTTTACCTGAACTTTTAAAAACTGCTTGTTATCAGTAAGGTAACTGCTGTTTAAAGGAATAACCAAACGCTGTATCGAATCCTGGGTCATACGACCGCTGAATACCGGCTTATCGGCCAGGAGGATGTTGATGTATGACAAATTTTTAATGAGCGCCTGTGATGGTTCAAAGTATAAAACCAGCTTACTGCGGTTCATATCAACAAGCGGATCCATTCTGAAGTAGAATGAGCTTACACCACTCATACCATAAATAACCTCATCATCGTGACCATAAGTTTTAAAGGATATGTTGGTTTGTGCCAACGTTACCTTTGCAAACAAGGTTGTTAAGAGTAATAGCAGGGTCAGAAATTTATTCATATCAAGTTGCAGATTATTTTTTCTTAGTATCAGTTATATTTAGTTTACAGCGTAAAATTCTACTCTAAAGTAATTTCCGTTGTCATCACTACGGTAAGTAAGTTCTCCACCCATTTCAATGGTCATTAGTTTGGCAATTGAAAGTCCGAGGCCTAAACGGCTTTCAGCCGGCGAGCCCGATGCATCACTTAGGGTTTTAAGCCTGTTAAACATAATATCTAACTCGTGCTGCCCAATGGCTATGCCTTCATCAATAATTTCAAATACAAATTTTTGACGCTGCAGGCTGGTTACAACACGCAGGTTGTTATTGGTTTGTGAGAATTTTATAGCGTTTGAAAGTAAATTTTGGAACACCTGGCTGGTAAAAACTTTATCTAACCTTACGTTAAGCGGCAGTTTCAGAATGTTATCAAGCAAGTGTACGTTCTTCATGTTAGCCGTATCAACTAATCCTCTGAAAACCTGCTGTGCAATGGTGTTGGCATCAAACGTCTCCATGTTAAATTTAATTTCAGGAGACTCAATTTCCTTAACATCCATCAGCGTTTTAAGAAGGTATTGCATTTTCTCGGCCGATTCGCTTATGTACCGGGTAAATTCCTTTTGATCTTCACTCAGGCGATATTCTTCTTCCTGAATAAGGTTATTACTCATTACTATGGAGCCAATAAGGTTTTTAAGATCATGACCGGCAATATTAATAAAGCTGTTTTTTTGCTCGTCAAGGCGACGAAGCTTATCATACTGAATATCAATGATACTATTCTTCTCCATAATATCGCGGTTTTGCGATTTCAATTGCTCGTTTGATTGCTCAATAAGTAGCTGGGAAGTAACCTCACGTTGAATTACCTTATAACGTGATGCAGGTATAAGGCATGAAGCAAAAGCAATAATAAAGAAGTACTGGCCGCCGTTACTGATAAACACATCGAGCGAGTAACTGTTAAGGATGTTATAAAAAACAGCGAGCAGCATTAAAGCAACCAAAGCTTGTATTAACGAGTTTACGGGTTCCCAAAAAACCTGCAGGTTAAAAAACAGGAAAATGATGCCATACATTAAAAAATAAATAGTGATATGGCTTATATCAACCAGGTTACACAATACCGACATCACAAGGGAGAGTAAAAAGAAGCTTATATGCAGAAGTAGTCGGTAGTCGAGCTTATTTTTTTGAAAATAGTTATAAACGCCATAGATAACTACAACAACTATAACCCGCACAACCATAATTTCAACCCAGTAGTTGGTGGTGTATATAAAATCAATGATACCTAAAAGCGGATACAGGAAAATTATTGTCCAAATGATGTTATTTGTAATAAACCAGGCTTTTTTCCGGGTTTCCTTCAGGTACTCTTCTTTATTGATTTGGGCAATCATTTATGGTAAAAATATTATCAGGCGTTAAAATTGAAGTTGCTGAAACTATAAATAATTTGATGTTAAATATAGAAAATACTAAATCAAACTACATTATTTTATCAAAAATCAAACTTATACGGCTGGTATTTGTATTTGTTTACTTGGGGTTTGCAAAAAGTACACCAACATTTGCACAAACCAGGGCAATTGCTTTCAAACGCGCTGCATCTTTAAATAACGGTATTAACATATCCTGGCTGGAGCAAACCTGGAATCCCGATGCGTTAAAGCGCAAAACAATTACCATAACAGACCTGAAGCTACTTAAAACACTTGGTTTCAAAAGCATTAGGCTGCCTGTGGCATTCAGGTATTATGAGGAGCATAATATACCCTTAAGTAATGTGCTTAAACAAGTGGACTACGTATGGAAACTATGCCGCCAAACGGGCTTAAAACTGGTAATTGATTATCATTATGGTAAGCTTAATGACGCTAATTATACGCTCGAAACACAAAAAATCATAAAAACCTGGAGCACGTTAACGGTTAGATACGCCAATGCGCCGGCTGACCAGCTCTTTTTTGATTTGTATAATGAGCCTCCTCCCATCAACCCATCTGTATGGAAAGATGCTGCTTATAACATAGTAACGGCCCTGCGTAAGATGGATAAAAAGCGCACGTTCCTGGTGGGTGCCTCTAATTACAACAGTATTTATGAGCTAAGCCGAATGGTTCGGCTCGCTGATGAAAATGTGATTTATGCCTTTCATTTTTATGAGCCTTTTTTATTTACCCATCAAGGCGCATTATGGGTGGGCAACCAAGTCTCCACTACCGGGGTTCCGTTTCCCTATAATGTAGAAAATTTTCCCGCCCTTAATTTAAAAGCAAAAGGCACGTGGGGAGAAACTAATTATTACCAGTATAAAACTGATGGTAATGAACAATCAGTTAAAGATAAATTACAAATAGTTAAAAACTGGGCAGGCAATTATGCTGTTCCTATTATATGCAGCGAGTATGGAGTGTATAATAAATATGCCCGGCAAGACAGCAGGTGCCGTTACATAAAAACGGTACGCAATACATTAAAGCAAATGCAAATACCGGGCATGCTTTGGGACTACAACGGAAATTTTTCGTTGTTTGAAGGAAAGCCCGCAGTAAATAATTTGCCGCAATGCATGGCTGATGCTATAGCTTATAAACCTAAAAAGTAATTAATTGTATAAAGCTGTATAAATTAAGTAGATTTGTCACCAAATTAAATTATGGAATTTTTTGTAGAGAAGCGTCGCGAGGTAATGAAGCATATTGAAAAATACATGCTGGAAAAAATGCATGATTTTTTGAAGCCGATTGACCAGATTTGGCAACCGTCTGACCTATTGCCCGACTCAACCCGCGATACATTTTTCTCAGAAATAAAAGATTTGCAGGAAAGCGCCAAAGGCCTTTCTTATGATTTGGTTGCTGTGCTTATTGGTGATACTATTACCGAAGAAGCATTGCCTACTTACGAATCATGGTTAACCATGGTTGAAGGAGTTGATAAATCAGAACATAACGGTTGGATGACCTGGACCCGCCACTGGACTGCGGAGGAAAACCGCCATGGTGATTTATTAAACAAATACCTGTACCTGTCTGGCCGGGTTAACATGCGCGCTATGGAGGTATCAACCCAGTACCTTATTGCCGATGGCTTTGATATAGGTACCGGTACTGATCCTTACCGTAACTTTATTTACACATCTTTTCAGGAGCTTGCTACAAACGTATCACACCGCCGCGTAGCTTCGTTGGCAAAAAAGGATGGTGACACGTTGCTATCAAAAATGTGTGGCGTTATTGCGGCAGACGAAGCTCGTCATGCTAAAGCTTATATGCACTTCATTAACAAAATATTTGATGTAGATGCAAATGAGGCAATGATAGCATTTGAGGATATGATGCGCAAAAAAATCGTAATGCCGGCCCACTTCCTGCGTGAGGTTGGTTTAAAAATTGGTCAAACTTTTGGCCACTTTACCGATGCTGCACAACGTTTGGGTGTTTATACCGCGGTAGATTACGTTGATATATTGAAAGACCTGATTGACGAATGGCAAATTGAAAGCCGCACCGAGTTGAACGAAGCAGGCGAAAAAGCCAGAGACTACATCACTGCGCTGCCAAATCGTTTACTACGCATTGCAGAACGCATGAAAAACCCTTCTATTGAATATAAGTTCAGCTGGATTCATGGGTAAACCCATTCAACCCAAAGAGCACTTTAAAATATTACTCTCTATACAATCAAGCCCTCCCAAAAAGAGGGCTTGATTTATATTATGACTTTTCACCTACGTAATCGATATTATCCCTGCCCGGATAATCCAGCATAAGATTGTTCATAATTTCTTCAATGGTAAGCACGTTTACATCATCAGTATAATGTTCCGACTTGATGATGTGCAACTCATCGTTATTTACAGCCTCAATCCTGAACAAGAAATCATCATATAAATCAGGGATAGATATATCAAGACTATTACCACTCAACACAACTTTCAAATCAACATCAAGATGCCGGTGCTCTTTAAACTTCGTATTCAAATCGTTTTCAAGGAAAGACTTTAAATCTTCAACATTTACAGGTGCAGTTGTATGTACAATTTTCATAAGCAATGTTTATTACTGGTATATAACCTACAAGCCAGAATTTTAATTGTTTGCCTTACGGTAGCCACCCTGTTTGGCGCAATAACTTTGGTAAATAAGCGCTTTTACTAACTTTGTGTTATGCCTCCCTATAGAGGCATCTACCGTTTATGAACTACAAATTACTTGGCCGTTCGGGCCTTAAAGTTTCTGAACTGTGCTTGGGCACTATGGGTTTTGGCACCGAAGCCGGTTGGGGAGCCGATAAACAAACCAGCTTTGAAATAATGGATGCTTATGCCGAGGCAGGCGGCAACTTTCTGGATACTGCTAACATGTATAAGCTGGGCACCAGTGAAAAGATTATTGGCGAGTACCTAAGCATTCACGACAGGCATCAGTTTGTGGTGGCCACTAAGTATACTTTAAAAGATAATATCACCAACGTAAACGCATCAGGCAACAACCGTAAAAATATGATGCGCAGTGTTGAGGAAAGTTTAAAGCGCCTGCAAACCGATTATATAGATGTACTTTACCTGCACATTTGGGACAACATTACACCGATAGATGAAGTACTGCGCGGCCTTGATGACCTTATACGCCAGGGAAAAGTTAACTATGCCGCTATAAGTGATACGCCAGCGTGGGTAGTTGCAAAAGGTAACACCTTAGCCGAGTTGATGGGTTGGAGCCAGTTTATTGCTTTACAGGTAGAATACAGCCTTATACAACGCACACCCGAACGCGAGCTGATACCTATGGCCAAGCATTTTGGTATGACGGTTACCCCATGGGCTCCCCTTGCGGGTGGCGCCCTAACCGGCAAATACCTGCGCGGTGAAAACGGTCGTGTTAAAGCAGAAAGCAATCGCCGTAACGAAAACAGTGAACGTATAACCCGCGTAGTGATGGACATTGCAGATGAGCTTAATGTACAACCTGCTCACGTAGCTTTGGCCTGGATGATGCAGCAGGACTTTTCATGCATACCCATTGTAGGTGCCACCAAATTAGAACAGCTTGAACAAAACCTAAAGGCAGCCGAGGTTAGTTTAACTACCCAGCAAATGCAAATGCTTGATGAAGCCAGCCAGATTCCTTTAGGTTTTCCAGGCGACTTCTTCAAAGAAGATGCTGTAAAAATGAACTCGTTTGGCGGGTTTTATGACAGGGTTGAAAAAAGATAGACCTTAAATAATGGCAACTTTAACGGTTGCCATTATTTGTTTAACGTGGTTACTTTTATGCGCAAGGTTGTCGGCAAATTGTAATTACAAAACGGTAAACAGCAATTCCGAAATCAAAAACTGTATCTTTGCACCGATATGCAATTGGCCGAAGACACAGTAAAGCAGGGATTTAAAGGATATAACAATTACGGCGCATGGCTGCGTAAAAAATATGATGGCCAGCGTGTGTTTAAGGTTATAGTTGATGGTGGATTTACCTGCCCAAACCGCGATGGCTCCAAAGGCTACGGAGGCTGCACCTATTGCAACGTTGATTCGTTTACACCAACAGTGTCACGTAGTACCCCAAATTTGCGCGAGCAGGTAGTAAGGGGTATTGAACGTGCCCGTAATGGCAACAAGGCCGATAAGTTTATAATTTACTTTCAGCCTAATACTAATACTTACGCCCCTACGCATTATTTAAAAATGATGTATGATGAGGCATTAAGTGTTGATCCTGAAAATACCGTAGGACTTTCAATTGGCACCCGCCCTGATTGTATTGATGCTGAAAAGATAGCCTTACTCGAAAGCTATACCGACCGCTTTGATGTTGATCTGGAAATGGGCATGGAATCAATTTATAATGACACCCTTAACCAAATCAATCGCGGCTGTTCGCATGAAGACCTACTTAATGCGCTTAAGTTAGTTGAAAACAGCAAACTTGATATTTGCGTACACACCATTTTCGGCTTCCCGTGGGAATCGCACGAGATGATGCTCAAATATGCTGATGAAATCAATCGCCATCCGCAAATTAAATTCGTAAAATTCCATCACCTGCATATTGTTGAAGGCTCGGTAATGGGTGTGAAATACAAGCGCGAACCGTTTAAGCTCTTCAGCCTGCCCGAGTATACCGACTTTTTATGCGAATTATTACCGTTGGTACGCGCTGATGTTGTTGTACAAAGGTTATTTGGCTTGTCAGACAGGGAGTTACTTATTGCACCTAACTGGCAGTTAAAAAAGTCAGAAATCCAGCATTATATTGATAGCGCAATATTGGCGCGTGGCGTTATACAAGGCTCTGCATTGTAAAATATACCGCTTTGGTATTTGCTTTGTAATAAACACATAGTTAAGTTTGAGTTTATTATAACTATTGTGACGCAAAAAAACCTGCAAAGCTACATTCCGGCCCTAACCGGGGTGCGAGCCCTGGCCGCCTATCTTGTATTCATTTCTCACTTTGAGTATGTATTTGATGGAAATTTTCCTCATGCTGTGCAAAGATTTCTACAGGAGTTTCATATGGGCGTTACCATATTCTTTGTTTTGTCGGGCTTTTTAATTACTTACAGGTATTATAATAATTTTCATTTAACCAAAGATTGGTTTAAGCAATACCTCAAAAACAGGGTAGCTCGCATCTACCCCATGTACTTCTTGCTTACCGTTTTAGCGTTTGTATATTACTATGTAACGCACGACGAAAAAATTACCAAAGGGTTCCCATCTGTTCCGGGCTTGCTGCTAATGCACGTAACGTTTGTAAGGGGCTTTTTTGCTAACCTTTGGGACACGGGCATTGCTCAGGGCTGGTCGCTTACCGTTGAGGAATGCTTTTATTTTTCTGCCCCTTTCGTTTTCTTAATCAACAAAAAATACCGTCAGTTTTATACACAACCACTTGTGTTAACAGGCGCAGGATTACTGTTGGTTGTCATCTTCCGAAATGTTAACTGGTACGGCTTTTTCGGCAATTTCACCTTCACCATGATTTATACATTTTTGGGCAGGTGTTTTGAGTTTTTTGTTGGCATACAGTTGGCGCTTATCCTGCTTAACAAAGGCATAGAGCGAACCAACAAGATCAAGTACACATACCTTGGCTTTTTACTGATGATGGTTTGCGTAGGCATAATGTCACAGTTGGCTATACCCAAAGGATGGATGGCCGGCTTGCACAACCCATTTGGTATAATCACCAATAACTACCTGTTGCCGCCATGTATTGCCATGTTCTTTTACGGTTTACTTACCGAATCAACCGTTTTTAAAACCATTCTGTCATTTAAGTTTGTTGAGTTGTTAGGTAAAAGCTCTTACATATTTTACCTCATACACTTGGGTTACATCCGCGATTTTCTGAACGATTGGATTAACAAGGCCAATGATTGGATATTTGAGTACTATGACGCTCACGGCATGTCTTGGGAACACTCCCCTTTTGAAAATGACATCATAAATTTAATCATCCAGTTTGTGCTGCTTAATGCGCTATCAATACTGCTCTTTAAAACCATTGAAGAGCCAATGAACCATTACATACGTAAATCAAACTTCCTGATTAAGAACAAACCCCGTAACCAGGAAAACGAATCGGCCCTGATTAAATAAACACTATTGCTCCAGCATACATGAAGAAACTTTACCTGCTTACGTTAGTAGCTTTTATAATGCATTGCAGCACGCAATACGTGTATGCCGGCTGGCCAATAGGTAAATACAGGCATATTTTTACCCCTTCACTTACTTATTACAGCTCAAAAAACTATTGGGACAAAAACGGAAAGAAGGTCATTACCCCAGCAGGCACATCTTTCAACGCTTTAACCATAGGATTGTACGGTGGTGTGGGCATAAGCAGGAGGCTTGATTTATTGGCCAGCGTAGCCTACGCATTACAAAGCAGCAAATTTGGGGGTATAACGCAAGCTACCCCAACTGGTTTTGGCGATGCTACCCTTGGGTTTAGCTACAACATTGCCGCTTTTAAATACAAAAGATTTTTATCGGTGCAGGGCACTGTTATAGCTCCTCTTTATACGGTTGAGCGTGCCGGTAATACACTTGGCTACGGCGTATTAGGCGGCGAGGGCAAGCTGATGTATAGCGGCGAGATATCTTCAAAAGCATATTTTAACATTGAAGGCGGCTACCGCCGTTACTTTGATGATAAAGGGCCTAACCAAATACTGGGTTCAATAACCATTGGCACCGCGTTAGATGATCGCAAGAAAAACCAGCTTACGTTTGATGTTGGCGGACTAAAATCTTACAGCAACAATGAAAACCTTATTAGCGTTAACCCCAACCTGGTATATAACGGCTATTACGTAAAAGGCGGAGTGAGTTATGGCCATAAGTTCACCAACAAGTTTTCGGTTTTTGGTAATGCCTTTTACACATTCGCAGGCCAAAACGCTCCACAGGGTTATGGTGGTACTGTATTTACTGTATTTAAATTTTAAGGCTTACAAACAAGATGTTAAGAGCTATTACATTACTAAGTATATTGTTTACCTTAATTGGTGGCCACAAAGCCAATGCGCAGGACGACGACCCAAAAGGAGAAATAAGTATTGATGCCATTCCATCAAAAAAAACGGCTGTTTACGGCAGCAACAATAACATAGGCTGGAAGCTAAAAGTTAAAAGCACATACAACGTACGTCAAGACGGTAAGCTGAGCTACGAAATCATGACCGACGACTGGAAGAAGGTTTGGTCGGGAAGTACCAAAGTCAGGCTCGGCAAAAATGCATCAAAGAATTTCAACGTTCATTTCCCGGGTCAAAAGGCAGGAATTTACCGGGTACACTTCAGTTTCAACTTAAGTTATTACGATGATACGGTTAAACGGGTAGTAGCTGTTGACCCGGAGAATATACATACCGAACTACACAAACCAGGCGACTTTGCAGAGTTTTGGGCTAAATCAAAAAATCAGCTTGCTAAAATAAACCCCGATTATAAGATTACCGAGGTAGAATCAAAAGATAAGTACGTGCGCACTTACAAAGTTGAAATGCGCTCATGGAATAATGCTAAGATAAGGGGTTGGCTTACTATACCAACCGAAGGAAAGAACTGGCCTGTGATTTACAAACTGCCGGGCTATAACATACCCATGCGCCCCGAAACCGATAAGCCCGACTTTGCCGTGTTTGCTATTGACGTTAGAGGCAACGGCATGAGCCGTGATATTGTTGCGCCCGAAGCCGAAAGATTCAACATCACCAACATTGATAATAAGGAACTATATATATATCATGGTGTATACATGGATTGTATAAGGGGGCTTGATTTCATCATGTCGCACGGTAACATGAGCCTTAACACCAACAGGGTTGCAGTACTAGGTGGCAGCCAAGGTGCCACACTGGCGATTATGGTAGCCGCGCTTGATAAAAGAGTTACTGCATGTACTTTTGAATTACCTTTGTATGCTGATATGCACGACGCATATTCAATAGGTTTATCATTCCCTAAAACGACATGGCCTATAAACCGCTTTCAGGAATACATAAAGGCACATCGCACTTTCACACCCGAGCGGTTTTTGTCTATCTGGGATTATTACGATCCTCAAAATTTCATTAGCTCTATACGCTGCCCTGTATTAATGGGTGTTGGCCTGCTTGATGAATACTGCCCTCCGCGTTGCAGCTTTGGCATGTACAACAAAATAGCTAAGGATGTGCAAAAAGAATACAAAGTGGCACCTGATAAAGCACACGAAATGAACCAGGATTATTTTATGTTTCAGCTCCTTTGGCTTAAAGAATCACTGCGGGCGCCTAATTAATGGCACTTGCAGCCCTTATTAATCAGGCAAATGCTTAATTTTAATGCCATAAACGTTGCGAAAATTTGCCTCACATTCGGGGCATCAATGAAAATTGATACCGGGCGAATATTACATATTCAAATGTTAAAAAAAGTCATCCTTAAACCTCACTCATTAACGCTGGTTTATACTATAGTATTAGTGTTTACGCTTGTGCAGCAAGCTTCGGCAGGGGGCTGGCCTGTTCGTAAAGGCAAGCTGCTTACATCAGTTTCTGTAAGCTACTTCAGGGCTAACAGTGCCTGGGATTCTACAGGTAAATCACGCAGCTACCCGGGTAATGGTTATTTTGCTTCGCAAAGCATTGGTATTTATGCCGAGTATGGCATATCGCGCAGGTTTACCGGCATAGCGTCTCTTCCATACGTTTTGAATCAGATAAAACAAGATTCGCTCAAGATATCACAATATGGCTTTGGTGATGTTGAGGCCGGCTTACGCTACTATCTTACAAATATTGAATTTAAATACTATTTGGCTTTACAGGCAACGGCAATTTTGCCGCTATACCCAAGGCAATCACTAGGGCTTGGCGCTCCGGGCACCGACCTGTCTGTACTGATGTCCGGCGCGGGCAAAAAGTACTACTTTACTGTTCAAACCGGCGGACGCTTTTACTTCTCTGATACCGGCCCCACCCAGTTCAGGTATAATGGCGTAATTGGTTATAATATTGATTTACATAATCAGTTAAGCGCAGGCCTGTCGGGCGTTATATCATCAAGTACCAACAAAGAGTTTAATGTAAACTTTGTTCAAAACCGCGATTTTGCTTATCACCAGCTTTCGTTAAGTTACGGCTATTTGCTCAACCGCGATTTATCTTTCTTTGCAACCGTAAACCAGTTCCTGTTTGGCCGTAATACAGGTAAGGGAACCAATATTGCGTTTTCTGTGTCTAAAAAATTTTAATAATCTACCCATAACATGCTGATTACGGATACACTAAAGTTTTTAAAGTGCGCTGTGCTCGCTGCAGTTTTTATAACCTGTAATACGCTTAACGCTACGGCACAGGAAGAGGAAGTTATATGGGATGCCAAACCATCAAAAAAAGAAGCTATTTATAAAAGAACCGACCGTATTGCCTATAAAGTTGAAATAAAAAACAACTTGAGGACAGATCAAAGTGGCAGATTAAGCTACACAATTATTTCACCCAATAATAAGGAAGTAAGCAGCAGCTCCATCAGCGTTAAGGTAAACAAAAAAAGCAGCGGAAAATATCAGTTAAGTATTCCAACCCAGCCTGCAGGCTTTTATAAGGTAAACATTATGCTAAATACTAATGAGTATGATGATACCATAAGACGAGTAATTGGTATCAACCCACAGCAAATAAGCTCGGCCGGAAATAAGCCAGCCGACTTTGATACATTTTGGGATAAAGCAAAAGATGAGCTTAACAAAATTGCCCCTAACTATAAAGTAACCGCACAGCCCGATTCTGATAAGAAGAACACCAACGTTTACCTGGTTGAAATGAAATCAATAGGTAACATTACCGTACGAGGCTGGCTAACGCTTCCTAAAGACCGCAAGCCCAAGGAGAAGTTTCCGGTTTGGGTGATATTGCCGGGCTATGGTGGCGAAGGTGTAAAACCCATTTATGGCTCGCCGCAAATGGCTGTACTATCATTTAACGTACGCGGCCATGGAAACAGTAAAGACGTTATACACACCACTACCGAAGGCTACGTGACAACTGATGTTGAAAACCGCAATAAATACGTATTTAGAGGTGCCATAATGGATTGCCTGCGTGCTATAGATTTTATAGAAACCCGTAAAGATCTTGATTCCACTCAAATACTGGTTTCAGGAGCAAGTATGGGTGGCTATCTATCTATTGCAGTTGCATCTTTAGATCAACGTGTAAAGCTTTGCTCATCAAACAACCCAGTGTTTTGTGATTATAGGGCATCTGTTGGCAGTAAGGAATGGCCGATGAAAAGCTTTACCGAGTATGGCCGTAAAAGAGGTATTGCGCTCAATACATTACTGTACAACCTAAATTACTTTGACCTGAAAAACTTTTCAGATAAACTTAAGTGTCCTGCCCTTATTGGTATGAGTTTACTTGATAACCTTGCGCCTCCGGCAAACGTGCAAGCAATGCTCAACAACATAAAGGTTAAATATAAACTGTTTGTTTATCCTGAGCTTGCGCATGAGGTACCCCCTTCAATTTATGAGTACCTCAGCAACTGGACAATGGATAAGTTTGGCTTGTTTTAACTTAAGCCTTACCAGCACGGGTTGGATCGAAATGCAGGTTAGGTGTTAACCAGTAAAGCAAAATCACCCTTGAATACCTGAAGTTAAAAGGCCACAGTGCAAACGCCACGCCTAACAATATGGTAATATATAACCATGGCGACTCTAAATTGCCGGTTAAAATGTAAGTAGCAACGGCAAGTGTAACCATTTCGGCAACGTTCATTGCGTAGCTTACAAACATTGCCACATAAAAATACCCGGGCTCTATTTCAAAGTGAAAACCACAATGCGGACAGTTTTCACGCATTGTTTGCCCTCCTAAATGATAGCCTTTGCCGGCAAACATATTACCGGTACGGCATTTTGGACACTTACATTGTAAGGCGCTTTTAAATTCAGAAGGATTTGCCATTGCTGTTTTATCTAAGCTTAATGTTTTCATGTTGTGTATGTTTAAGTGCCTCTTTCCTGAAAACCTCCGGAGTGAGGCCTGTTTGCTTTTTAAAAAATTTTGTAAAGTTTGAATTATCTTCAAAGTTGAGTTGAGCTGCAATTTCTGATATACCTAACTGCAGGTTTATAAGCAAGCGTTTTGCTTCAAGCGTTATCCTGTTACGTATCACCTCCCCTGCCGATAAATTCAAAGCATCTTTACAAAGCGCATTTAGGTGGTTTGGAGTGATGTATAGCATTGCGGCGTAATCTTTAGGTAAGCGCAATGTTCTATAATACTTTTCAATTAGCGTTTGAAAGTTGCGCAACAGCGTGTAGTTGTAAGGATTTATGTTTACGCCCTGTTGCTCAAAGCCCAGGCGGCCAACCTTTATAAAAACCTGCAGCAGCAAGGCCCTAACCATATCAAGCCCAAGTCTTTGAGGGGCTTCGCCTTCGGTAACCAACTGTTCAAACAAAGCCAAGATTTCTTTGTGCACCTGCTGTGGTAAATCAATTACAGCATTAGCGGTACTTCCGTTAAAAAAAGAAAACTGCTCCAGGTAATCAGGCTTCAGTAAGAAGGAGTTGAAAAATGGAACGGAAAAGTTTATAACGTAGCCATCAACATCACCTTTAAACGCCCAACTATGCACCTGGCCCGGTACCATAAAGTAAATTTGATAGGGTTTTACGTCAAATTGCTCAAAGTCTATGGTGTGACTACCGTCTCCTTGTGTAAAAAATACGAGGTGGTAAAAGGTGTGCTTATGAGCCATTTGCAGGTTTTGATGCCTTTGCAAATAAGGCGCAAACCTGCTTATCAGTATATCATCTTGCTTAAATTCAGATAATGTACAAATATCGTAAACCGGTATATCCTGCTTCATGATGATACAAATTTAAGTAGTACTGTACCATTTTCACTGGTATTAAACATAATCTTAATGGTATCATTTACTTATTGATGCAATTTTAGATTTTAGTTATTGTAAGATGGGTGACCCAAATCATACTAATAAGTGACATTTATTACAAAGCATACACCAGTATAAAAAGTTCGCTGATTGCATCCTGATGAAACAAAGTGAGCGTGCAATAGTATTTAAATGATGACTTCCAAATCAATACCATTATTAAGGGAAATAATTACTGGTGCCACCGGTATGGTTGGCGAGGGTGTTGCTTACGAGTGCATGAAATCGCCCCTGGTAGAAAGCATATTATTGGTTAACAGGAAACCAAGCGGCATTACACATCACAAAGTAACCGAAGTTTTGCATGATAATATGCATGACCTAAGTAAAATAGAAGACAAGCTAATTGGATACAATGCCTGCTTTTTTTGTCTTGGAATTTCATCAATTGGTGTAAGTAAAGATGATTATTACAAGATAACTTATGAGCTTACCATGCATTTTGCCCAAACACTTAGCCGCCTTAATGCTGATATGACCCTTTGTTATATATCAGGTGCCGGCACTAACATCAACGGCAGCAGTAATTGGAGCCGTGTGAAGGGCAAAACCGAAAATGACCTTAAGCTGCTTCAGTTTAAACAGGTATACAACTTTAGGCCGGCATTTATGAAACCAACCCCGGGGCTAAAAAATACTCTCGGATTTTATAAGTATATAACCTGGATGTTTCCGTTGTTAAGGCCCATCATGCCCGGATCTATAGGAACCCTTACCGAGCTTGGGGAGGGAATGATTAACACCGCTGCTTACGGCTATAACAATGACACGCTTGACGTTAAAGACATCAGGACAATGGCAAGGCATCAACCATAAAAAACGTTATGAAACACAAAAGGCTGCTCAGTTGTGAGCAGCCTTTTGTGTTTATGATATATTAAGTTGAAGGGCTTATTTATTTGAATACAGAATATACGTTGGTGATTTTCCAACCATCGCCGGTGTTGGCAATGGTAACATAGTTGGTACGGGTAAAGTTGCTATATTTCATATCAACCTTTACAATGCTCATATCATCATTGCTTTCAACCTCACTAACTGTGGTAGCACAATCCTGACGTACATCTTTATTTTCGTCGGCATGTTTAATTAAATCGGCTTTGGTAAAGCTCATAACTGCCTTGCCGCGTAAAATGTTAAACTTTGCGTTATCTTCAATTACTGATGCCAGCTCAGTGTTTTGACCTAAAGTGGCGCTATTTACGTAAGCTTCTACAGCATAATTTTTAGTTAATTTAACTGCTGGTACGGGCTCGTCGGCTTTTGCTATGTTAGCAACTATTACTAAGGCTAAGCCTAATACAAGTGATTTTAAGGTTTTCATATCGTTGAGATTTTAAATGTTGAATAAAGTTTTTTGTTTGCTTTTCTATCTATAAGACAACCGCTTAACAGCAAACGTTACACTTGTTTGCCAACTATTTTCACATTTAACAACCTTTTAACATTTGGGCATCAAAATCAATAAGTTTGTTAATTTGTCTGTATAATCTAGTTAAGATCATAAGTAAGACTGTATTTAACTACGACATTTTTAAATGACTGATTTTCTATGCGTCTAAATATTTTCTAACTCTACTATACCACCAGAATGACGAAACGCTATAAAGCACCAAAGCCGCTCAAATGAGCGGCTTTGGTGCTTTATATAATTGAGAACAAAACTTCTTATTTAACTACCGAATATACGTTGGTAATTTTCCAGCCATCACCGGTATTAGCAACGGTTACATAGTTAGTGCGTACAAATTTACCATAGTTCATTTCTACTTTCACAATGCTCATATCTTCGTTGCCTTCAACTTCTTCAACGTTAGTTTTACAGTCCTGGCGCACGTCTTTGTTTTCGGCAGCAAACTGTAACATAGCTGACTTGCTGAAGCTCATTACTTTGTTGCCACGCAGGATACTGAATTTGGCATTCTCTTCAATTACGTTATTAAGTTCGGTGCTCTGACCTGTTGTCATGGCGCTTACGTAAGCGTCAACTGCATTATTTTTGGTTGATTTTACTGCTTTAACGGTTTCATCAGCTTTTACAAACTGAGCAGTTGCTAATAAAGCTATACCTAATACAAGAGTTTTTAAAGTTTTCATATCGTTTAAAATTGATGTTATTTAAATTGTTGTTTTTGCTTTTATACCCATAAGACAACACAAATACTACAAACGTTACAAAGAATTTTATTTTGTTGTAAATATTTATCGAACGGTGATTGGGAACATGATTTTGGCTTGATTGTTTTCACTTATTTTAAAATAATTCAGTTACACCATTCAAAAGGCAAATAAAGGCTCAAATGGCAAGATTAAAGCACACGAACATCACAGAATAAAATTTGGCCAAAAAAAACGCCCGACAGGCGGGCGTTCATCAATTACAAGTTTCTCTTTTATTAAGGCTGCGTAGGCGCCTGATTATTCGTAAATCGGCTATCCTTACTTATACTAATGTAATCAGTTAAAATTTGCCCCGCCTCCATTTTCAAAAAGTCAAGGTCTTCATTCTTTGGTCTAACCTGTCCTTTTTTTAATGGCGGTAAATTCAATGCTGCACGACGCAAGTTATTACGCTCAAAGTTTTTTTGCTCTTCACTGTCGCGCTGTTGCTTTAACTGTTGCTCATTCAGCGTTATGCTTGTTTCGTTTTGACGTTTTTTATAGTCGGCAATATCTTCAAGCAAATACTTATAGTTTGCATTTTTTGCCATACGGTCTTCATGCATTTTGCTCAGTTGAGGTATTACCGTGCCCAAATCACCTACTTTGGTATAATTACTTTTGTTAATTACATCAAATGGTAAAGCTGATGGTTCGGTATCTTCTCCATACTTATCTAACGGAATAACCGAAGGGAATTTGATATCAGGCATAACACCTTTATGCTGTGTAGAACTTCCGCTTATGCGATAGAACTTGGCTACTGTTAAGTTCAACTGCCCGAATTTAGATTCTGCTCCTGTACCGCTTCCTTTTTTAGTCATGGCCGTAAGCATTTCTTTGATTGATGGGTTAATTACCTTATCTAACTCAATAGCGCTTTGTACAGTACCTTTACCATAGGTTTGCGTACCTATAATGATACCTCTGCCATAATCCTGAATAGCGCCTGCAAAAATCTCAGATGCCGAAGCGCTGAAACGATCGGTCATTACCGCAAGCGGGCCTGCATAAGTCACAGTTGGATCTTCATCTTCGTCAACCTCAATACGGTTACGGGTATCACGTACTTGTACTACCGGTCCGTTTTTGATAAATAAGCCGGTAAGTTCAATAGCTTCAATTAATGACCCACCTCCGTTTTGACGAAGATCGAGTATTACACCATCAACGTTTTCACGTTTTAAGGTATCAAGTATCAACTTTACATCGCGAGTGGTACTTTGATAGTTCGGATCTTTTGCGCGGTAAGCATTAAAATCAATATAAAATGCAGGAACGTTGATGATTCCGATTTTTAAAGTTTTACCGTTTGAATTGTAAGTGCGTATTTCTTTTTTGGCTAACTGATCTTTCAAAACGATTTTCTCCCGCACCATTTCAACAATGCGTGGCTGTGCCGAAGTTGAAACTCCTTTAGGCAATATTTTCAAACGCACCGTTGTGCCTTTTTTACCGCGTATAAGTGCTATAGCGTTTTCAAGGCGCCAGCCTACTACATCTTGATATTCACTGCCCTGGTTACCTTGTGCAACGGCTACAATACGGTCATCAATGTTTATTTGACGGCTTTTATCAGCAGGGCCACCGGCTACAACACTTTTAATGGTCACATACTCGTTTTCACTGGCCAGCGTTGCGCCTATACCTTCTAACGAGCGTGACATTTCAATATTGAAATTAGCCGCGTTGGCAGGGTTATAGTAATTGGTATGCGGATCTACCGACTCGGTAAAGGCATCCATAAATATCTGAAAAACGTCTTGGTTTGATAGTTTTTTAGATTGCGATATGAGGCTTTGGTAACGCTTACGTAAGGTTTCCTTGTTTTTACCCATATCGGCAGTGGCCAGCTTAAGGTTAAGCAAATCATACTTCACACGCTGGCTCCAAAGCTTATTCATTTCAGCTTGGTTAGCAACCCAGAGCTGCTTTTCACGGTCATAAGTAAAGCTCTCACTTTTACCATAATCAAATGATTTATCAACCTGTGCTAATGAGTAATTAATGCGCTCCAGATAACGTTTTTGATAAACGTTAAATATGTAGAACGCATTGTTCAAATTACCCGTTTTAAGGTCATCGTCAAACACCGTTTTAAAGCGGTCAAAGTCTTTGATATCAGATGCCAGCAGGTAGTTATGATTTTGATCTAACGATTTAAGATAGCGGGTATATATAAGGTTGGAAAGCGAATCATTAAGGGCAACTTTCTTGTAATTATAACTGCTTATAAGTCCGGCAACCTCCTTAGCTACGATACTTTGTTGTTGATCGGGTACCAAATTAGTTGAACCGTCAACCTTTACCGGCCCTGACGTTGACGCCTGGCAAGCCAGCGTTGCGCCCAACACCAGGAACGTATATATTTTTGTAAACATTTCCTTTATATTTTTTAAATCTGTGCCTGAATTATAAAACATCAATATTAGTGCCTATAGTATACAAGTTGCCAAAGTAAACAAAAAAGAGACAGCAATTTAGCTGTCTCTTATATACAAATGCAATATTATGACACAATGTTTTTTTACCTGCTTATTATTTTATTGTGGGGCAAAAAAATTGTTTTTCTGTTAAACACTACAGGCTTAAAAATTATAAAGTATTTTGTCCGGCGCTGGCTAAACCTGCATCGGTTTTTACTGCGGCAAGTTTGGTACGCTGTAAGTTATCCTGATGCCTTTTTACCGATACAATATCATCATTCCAGTGATGAGTGCTGGCAAGGTCTTGCGCTTCATCTAAGTCTTGCTGGGCAAGGGCAAAATCGCCAATGGTTGATTTGATAGATGCCAGCTCAATAAGGTTGGCAATGGTTAAGCGATCGTTACTTTGCTGGCGCGATAAGTTATTGCTTTGCAAAAAAAACCATTTAGCTTCTGAAAGCTTATTTTGCTGCAGGTAAATTTTAGCAAGCTCGTTAAAACTATAGCTGGCCTCGGCATACTCTCTAAAACGCATTTGATGCTGAGCGGTTTTCATTACCGTACGTTCATTTTGCGTGATGTTGTAAATGGTTTGTGATATTGCCACCCTGTTAACAGCGGCTTTGCTCAATTTACCATCAAGTTTTGGCAGGTATTGTTTCACCTGAGCCATTTGCGCATAGCGCGCATGCTTTTTTAAAGGACCTACTGCCCACCACTGTGCCGAAGCAGTAAAACCTGTTGTACATAAAACTAAAACCAGTAAAATTCCTCTCATCTATTCTTTGTTGGGTTTAATGAATTAAGCTATAAGCAAAATTAAGTTTTATAAGCAAACCAAGTACTATTGAAGTGTAATTTAAGTAAAAACTTTAGTTAACTTAAAAATTAAGTTGAGCTATTGTAATGGTTGTAAGGACCATCCGTTTTCCTTTTTACTTAACCCTGTTTTATACGGTGAATTAACAGTAAATGTTACACTGCTTTGTAAGGTTTAAGCTTAGTAAGTCTCTTCAATCAAAATGTATCCAAAATTATTCGCATCCCTTTTATGATGTTTGGTGCGGCAAACCACTGCAGGAAAATAAATGTTATAGTCTACAGTTTATTATAAATTTTTAAGCCATGGCCTTTGTTGATTATTACAAAATTTTAGGTGTTGAAAAAACTGCCAGCGAAAAGGACATTAAAAATGCTTATCGTAAGCTGGCCCGTAAATATCACCCCGACCTTAACCCGAACGATACTGAAGCCAATAAAAAGTTTCAGGAGATAAATGAGGCTAACGAAGTACTTACCGATGCCGAAAAGCGTAAGAAATACGACCAGTATGGAGAAAACTGGCAACATGCTGATGCCTATGAGCAGGCACGCCAGCAGCAGGGCGGTTCTTATGGTGGCTACCAGGGCGGAGGACAGCAGGGCGGTTATAACTTTGAGCAATTTGGCGACGGTGGTGGCGACTTTTCAGAATTCTTTCAATCGATGTTTGGCGGCGCAGCTGGAGGCGGCAGGCGGCAACAAGCACGCTATCGCGGCCATGATTTTAATGCGCAACTGCAACTAACCTTGCAGGAGGCCGCACAAGCACATAAGCAAACGCTTACGGTAAATGGAAAAAACATACGCATAACCATACCGGCAGGTGTAGAAAACGGACAAACCATAAAAATTACAGGACACGGCAGCCCTGGTGTAAATGGAGCCCCGGCGGGCGACTTATACATCACCTTTATGGTTGCCGATGATGCACGTTTTAAACGGCGCGGCAACGACTTGCTGGCTACCGTATCACTTGATTTGTATACAGCAATATTAGGTGGCGAAATTACGGCCGACACGCTTACCGGGCAGGTTAAAGTAAAAGTAAAGCCCGAAACGCAAAATGGCACACAGGTTAAACTAAAGGGCAAGGGCATGCCTGTTTATAAAAAAGATGGCGACTTTGGCGATATGTACCTTACTTACAATGTACAGTTGCCTACCAACCTCACCCCTGAGCAAATTGAACTATTTAAGCAACTGGCTAATCGTAAATAATATGACAACAGAGCAGTTAACCCCCGTAAACGATTTTTGTACCTATCACCGTATTGAGTATACCGTTATCACCACGTTTCATGATGCAGGTTTGCTTGAATTAAATACAATTGACCAGGTTAGCTACATTCCGGTGTATGAACTACCACGGTTAGAGCGCATGATACGACTACATACTGATTTAGGAATTAACACAGAAGGTGTTGAAGCTATAACGCATTTGTTAGAGCGTATTGACATAATGCAGCAAGAGATGCAGTTGTTAAAGAATAGGTTAAAAAGTTATGAATAAGCTAAAATCAATTATTTAGTAAACTTGATTACAAACTCTTTAGCTTCAGCCATGCTTTTGGGATATACAGTGTAGGTATAGTAGCCGTATTGTCTTGTTTTTACATATTTATCATTTACATGCTGATATATGAACCCGTTTTGTTGTAAAAATTTAACCACGCTCCATGCCTTGATATTGTTACGTTTAGGCGGCCTAAATTTGTGATTATAATATACGAACGTTTCTCCGCATTCTTGGCACTTGCCGAAGTTATTATTAAAACCCCTATTATTACTAAAGGCTTTTCTACAGTTTAAGCATACAATCTTATATCCCATAGAGTTAGTTTTAAATTGATGGTAATTACAAATGAATTCGTCAAACTTAACCTAAATCTATTATTTTCTATCTATCACAAAAAATGTAATAACTACTGGTCTGTTAAATAGATTAGCTGTTTATAACAACAATTTCGAAATTTGCATTTATGAACAATTTACCGCCATTGGCCGAACGTATGCGCCCTAAAACCCTCGACGATTATGTTGGGCAGAAACATTTGGTTGGTCAGGGTGCGGTACTGCGCAAGGCAATCGAATCGGGTAATTTACCGTCGATGCTGTTTTGGGGGCCGCCGGGTGTGGGTAAAACTACGCTAGCCTATATTATTTCACAAAACCTGAACCGCCCGTTCTTTTCTCTGAGCGCTATCAACTCAGGAGTAAAAGACGTGCGCGAGGTAATTGAGAAAGCCGCACTCCTTAAGCAAGGCGGACAAACGTTACCGGTTTTGTTTATAGATGAGATTCATCGTTTCTCAAAATCGCAGCAAGACTCACTGCTGGGCGCTGTGGAACGAGGTATTGTTACCCTCATTGGCGCAACTACCGAAAACCCTTCGTTTGAAGTAATTTCAGCATTGTTGTCGCGATGCCAGGTTTACATACTACAGCATTTGCATGAAGATGACTTGTTGGCCTTGCTCAATAAGGCAATGAAGGAGGACGAGGTATTAAAGCATAAAAATATCATTATTGAAGAGCATGAGGCATTGCTACGCCTTTCTGGCGGTGACGCACGTAAGTTGCTTAATGTTTTTGAGCTGCTTATAAACGCCATCGATGCACCTCAAATTACTGTTACTAATGATAATGTACTCGAAAATGTGCAGCAAAACATGGCGCTGTATGATAAGGCCGGCGAGCAGCATTATGATATAATTTCGGCCTTCATCAAATCTATGCGGGGCAGCGATCCTAATGGTGCGGTGTATTGGCTGGCCCGTATGCTGGTAGGTGGCGAAGACCCATCTTTTATTGCCCGCCGCATGCTTATACTGGCTTCCGAAGATATTGGCAATGCCAACCCTAATGCTTTGCTACTGGCGCAAAGTTGTTTTGAGGCAGTAAATGTAATTGGCATGCCCGAGGCGCGTATCATCCTTTCGCAAACCGCCGTTTACCTGGCAACATCTGCAAAAAGTAATGCCAGCTACATGGCTATTGGCGCAGCTATGGACTTAGTGAGGCAAACCGGCGACCTGCCTGTGCCCTTACACCTGCGCAATGCGCCAACCAAGCTCATGAAAAATATTGGTTATGGTAAAGAATATAAATACGCCCACAGCTATGAAGGAAACTTCACCGATCAGGACTTTTTGCCGGATGCTATTAAGGGAGCCAAGTTATACGACCCAGGGCAAAATGCCCGCGAGAATGAAGCCCGTGAAAAGCTGCGTACATTGTGGGGCGACAGGTATAAGTATTAAGAGATTTAAGTAGCAGCCACCAGGAATTCTGTGGCTGCTATTTGGAAATTTAATTATGCCTCGTAGGCAAATTTATAGCCCACGCCTCGTACGGTTTGCAAATATTGGGGCGAATCGGGGTTGTTTTCTATCTTTTTACGGAGACGAACAATGTGCATATCAAGCGTGCGCGTGTTAACATCTGCATTGTATCCCCATACCTCCATCATCAGTTCTTCGCGGTTAATTACCTTGTTTTTATTTTTTAAAAAGTAAAGCAATATCCTATTTTCCAGAATAGTTAACTCAACCTTGCGGCCGCCCTTTACCAACAGGTGAGTGTTGGGATGATGCTCCATATCCGCAAAACGGTGAACTTCTGATTTTTCACTGTTTAAAGAGAACTTGATTTTATTATCAATCATAGCTACCAGCACATCCATGTTGAAGGGTTTGGTAATATAATCGCTTACGCCAAAATTATAAGCCTCAATTTTATCAACGTCTTGCGCCTTGGCGGTCATCATAATTACCAATTTATCAAAGCCTTTTTCACGTATGGCCGTGCAAACTTCTGAGCCTTGCTTACCGGGCAGCATCCAGTCTAACAACACAATATCCGGATTACCCTCCATTATCATTTGTTCCGCATCGTTACCATTGGCTGCTTCGAGTACCTTGTAACCCTCAGTCTCTAAACGCTCGGCCACTAAAAAGCGCAAATTCTCGTCATCCTCAACCAGTGCTATCTTAATTTCTGTGTTCATGATTTAATTTTCATAAGGCAGGGTTACAATAAACTCCGAACCTTCGTTTACTTTACTTTTTACCTGCAGGTCTCCGTTCATAAAATTAGCCAGTTCTTTACAAAAAGCCAAACCCAGGCCTACGCTTCCGGTTTGGTTATACTGGTTTTCTATGCGGTAAAACTTTTTAAATATATTACTAATCTCGTTTTTTGGAATACCAATACCCTTATCAGCAAACGAAAAAATAATGTTACGCTTTTCGTAGCCAATGCTTATAAACAGTTCCTTTTGCCCAGGGTTTGAGTACTTGTAGGCGTTCTCAATTAAATTTTGAAATATACTGCCCAACAAAACCGGATCGGTATAGAAATTATAAACACCTTCTACACGATACTTCAAATTAAAATCAGGGTACTTTATACTAAAGGTGTTAATGTATTTCTGCACAAACTCTTCCAGATTGACTTCCGTTTTATTAAGCTTTATTGACCGGTTTTCAATTTGCGTAAACGAAAGCAGTTTGTTCATTAACTCGTTAAGTTTATCTGCCTCCTCATCTAAAATTTTACCGTAATGCTTTCGTTGCCGCTCGGTAAGCTCCCCTTCGCCTTTCAGGTTGGATCCGGCTATTTTAATAACGCTAACCGGAGTTTTAAACTCGTGGGTAAAGTTATTTATGAAATCATACTGCAGCTTAAACAGTTTAAGATTCACATTTAGGTTGCGGTATATAAGCCAGCCAATAAGCACCAGGAAAATATAAATCAATAACACAATGGCTGCGGTAGGCATAAAGTGCTTATTTATTTCATTATCAAGGTGTGATCTATCAGATCTGAAATATAACTTGTAATCAGAAAATGCCCCGGGTAGTGCTACCTCTGTTCTAATCTCGCTGTTATCGGTACTAAGCGGGTCATAAACAACTGGCTGAATTGATATATGCTGATAAAGCTCGGGGTGCGTATTTCTAAGTTTTATGGTATATACATCAAGCAAAAACGTCATCATATTTTGCTTGTACACTGCTGATTTTCGCCCTCCGTTTTGCAGTTCGCGATATTGCTTTATCTCCTCTCGGCGGGGTATGTTCAGGTAGCTTATCTTACTGGGTTTAACGTCATAAAATGTGCGGTAAATTTCATCCTGATTGGGCACCCGGGAGGTATCTGCATTTACAAGAAAATAGTTAAACTTAGCCGACATGGTGGCGAAGTCTATACCAGCCGCACCTGTTGATTGCCTGCGCCCCTGTATACGCTGATTTACTTGCCTGTATTCGTACACTGCTTTTACAGTAATACCCATTGAGTTGCCGGTAGTACTTTGCGGATTACTGCCTATGGCTATTTCATCATACCGTATAGTTTTCACAAACGGAAAATCGTCAAATACTGACCGTGCATAATTTGCAGCTGATGATGAATCAAGAAAGCCCTGATAGGATGTTATTTCGGGGATGCGGTTCTGAAAAAAGCTATTGTATGGCTTTATAGTTTGCTCAAGCACATCAAGCTTTTTTGATGCGAATTCGTTTTCAACCAGGCGCGATGTAAAGTTATAGCCAATAACAAGCGCTACCACCACCATGATAGATATAAGCACCAAAAAGGCCCCAATTAGCGAGAAGTTTTTTTGGTAAATATGCTGGTGTGCTTTGGCTGCCATAGCATTAAGGCTTAACCTTCATATGAGTACTCAGGAATTTCTCAATATCAGTATACATGGCCATACGGTTGTGCTCACTCTTGAAAAAATTACGTTCGTTATCTTTAAGCACATACTTAACAGAAACGTTGTTTTTTTGCAACGCCCGTACAAATTGGTTTAACTCACTGATGTTTGCGCGCGGATCTTTAGCACCCTGGAAAATAAGCAGCGGGCTCTTGATTTTATCGGCATGAAATACCGGCGAAATAGCCCTGAAAACATCAGCATCCGTTTCGGGATTACCAACCATTTCATAGGTCATTTGTAAACGGGGCTTTAAAAACGGGGGAACGTCTTTCAAATAGTTAAAGAAGTTTATAAGCCCGTACTGAACTATGGCGCAATTATAAGTTTTAGGGTGAAACGACATACCGTACAATGCCGAGAAGCCGCCAAACCGTGCTCCCATTATAGCTATCTTTTTAGGGTCGGCAATGCCTTCTTTTATGAGCCATTGAACACCATCATTTATATCACTTTGAATTTTACCGCCTACCTGTTTAAAACCGGCACTCATGAATTTTTTTCCGTAGCCGGTAGATCCTCGGTAATTAATTTGAAACACGGCATAACCACGGTTAGCCAAAAACTGAACCTCGGCGCTGTACCCCCAGTTGTTACGATTCCAGGGGCCATCATGCGGCATAACCACAACCGGTAAGTCTTTGTCCTTATCACCCAAAGGCAACGTTAAGTAACCGTTTATAAGCAAACCATCGCCCGCTTTAAAACTTACCGGTTTCATAGCACACAGCTCTTCGGGCTTAAAACTGGTATTTAGGTTACTTAGTTGGGTTAACTTACCAGTACTTTTTTCGTACAGGTAAGAGGTTCCTGGGTTACGATCAGTATAAGTAGTAATTACAAACTTAGTTTCGGCGGTATCACGGTCAACAAACTTAACTGCACCATTGCTCAGTTTCTTTTTAAGATCACTGAACATATTGCCTGCTTCGGTATTTAGAAAGTGCTTATGTGGCTTTGCATCTTCCCAGCCGGCGTACTCCAGGCGCCTTTTATTACGCGAATAACCAACATCCATTATATCGGCCTTGTCAGTAGCATAAATCACTTTTTGTTCCCGGCCTGTAAGGGCATTTATTTCAACAAGGGCAGACTTATCTCGGTTTACATTTGATAAGGCATAGAATGTGTTACCTGTATTTGTAAACGCAACCGGATCAACCTTATTTTTAAAATTGTTTTTAATGATGGGTTTGAACTGTGCCTGCTCATTACTCCGGAAAAGTATGGTTTCATCAACCCCGTCTGAAGCTTTGGCCAACAGTATTTTGCCGTTATTATCAGTATACCACTCAGTAATATTTCCCGGGTTAGTTATGTATAGCGTTAACTCGTTAGTTTTAACGTTAAGCCGGTATACATCAAATGTTGCCGGGTTACGCTTATTCATTATAATGGTAACCACATCGGGGTTTTGCCTGCTGCGGTTAAGCAACCTTATACGTGTTTTGGTTTGGCTTAACAAGGTACGCACCTGCAGGGTGTTTACATCAAGCGCATACATCTTCACCTCATCCATTTCAGTAACATCCTGGCTAAAAACCAACTGGTTATTGAACGTCCAGAAGTAGTCGCGCACCGGATTATCAGTAAATGATGTTGCCATACGCTCCTTGCCATCTTCGAGCGACTGAATAAACAAATTTTGCCTGTCCTTATATGGTTTCAAATACGATAAATACTTACCATCGGGCGATATTTTAAGGAAGCTTTTATCAGGTGTTTTGAAAAAATCGCTTATAGGTATCTGCCTGCGATCCTCTTCCTGGCACGAAAAAAAAGCGGGCAGCAGAATAACAATAAGTATCAAATATTTTAAACGGTTCAGCATCTTAATTCTGTGCGTTCTTTTTCCAATCAGGTTAAATTATATAAATTTACTAAGCTGAGTAACAATGTCACCACAATTTTACCCGTTAGTATTAAACCTAAACTATTAGTAAAATATATAATTGGCTTGGGTTGCAATTTATTATTTTTGACATACATGAAGCGTTTACTTATCCTGATTTTTACATTGTTTGCTGTAACAATTTGCTTGCAGGCGCAGGAAAGTAACGATATGCAACTGGCAAGGCAGTATTCACAAAATGGTGAATACCAAAAAGCCGCTGATGTTTACCAGCGTTTGTACCGGCAGGATAATGAGACCTATTTCTTCCTGTATATTGAAACGCTCAGTAACTTAAAAAAATACGACGAAGCCGAGAGCCTAGCTAAAAAGATAATTCGAAAACACCCCGATGAACCGCAATATGCTATAGCTTTAGGCAAAATATACAATGATTGGGGCCAAACCGATAAGGCTTCTACCGTGTATGAAACTCTGCTTAAAAACCTACCCGCTAACCAGGCAGCCATCAGCAGTTTGGCCACACAATTTTACCAAACCGGTAATACTGATGTAGCCTTGAAAATTTTGTTGAAGGGGCGTACCATGCTCAGCAACCCACAGATGTTTAGCATGGAGCTGATAAGCCTTTACCGTATAAAGCGCGACAAAGCAGCCTTAACTGATGAATACCTGAACTTGTTGTCTGTAAATCCTATCTACATTAATCAGGCTCAAAACACACTTGCCACATTGTACGAGGGCGAGGCTGATTATGACATGCTGCGTACTGCTTTGTTAAAGCGTATTCAGAAAGATCCACAACAAATTGTGTTCACCAGTTTGCTTACCTGGCAGTTTTTACAACAGAAGCAATATGATCAGGCGCTTAACCAGGCGCTGGCTCTGAACCGCCGCCAGCCTAATGATAAAGGAAACGACATATTTGATCTTTGTCAAACACTGGTATCCAACGGAGCTTATGAAACCGCAATAAGGGGATATGAATATCTACTTACAAAAAACAGCCGTGGAAACGATTTATACATTCCCGTAAAAATTGAACTGGTTAACGCCAAAAGCTTAAGAATAACATCGGGCAAGTACACACCGGCCGATTTGTTGGAATTAGAAAAAGATTACACAAGTCTGCTGGCTGAGTTTGGTAAAAATGCCGGGACTGCATTTGCTATGCAAAAGCTGGCAAACCTGCAAGCTTTTAAATTGCATAAGCTTAATGATGCTCAAAAAATTCTTGAAGAAGCAGTTGCCCTACCAGCGTTACGCCCGCAAACTTTGGCTTCATGCAAGCTTGATTTAGCCGACGTATACCTGATGAATAACCAGCCCTGGGAAGCTACACTTATTTACAGCCAGGTTGAAAAAGCTTTTGCCGGAAGTACTATGGCTCAGGAAGCAAACTACCGTAATGCTAAACTATCCTATTACACCGGCGATTTTAAGTGGGCCAAAAATCAGCTTAAAGTATTGAAAGCTGCAACATCACAACTTATAGCAAACGATGCCCTGAATTTGTCATTACTAATAGGTGATAATTTGGTGACTGACACCGCCGGAAACGCACTTAAGATGTACGCACGGGCCGATTTATTGATATTTAAAGAAGAACCGGAAAAGGCTGTTATAACGCTTGATAGCATTGACAAAAAGTTTCCGGGTAACGCACTTGCTGATGATTTACTAATGGCAAAGGCGCGCATATTTGTTCAACAAAAAAACTATCAGGCAGCTATTGTGCCGTTAAAAAAAATTGTAGCCGACCATCAATATGACCTTTGGGCTGATGATGCTGTATATATGCTGGCTACCATTTACGAAGAGCAGTTACAGGACAAGGAAACGGCCAAATCTTACTATCAAAAAATCATTACAGATTACCCCGGCAGTATTTGGATAAGCGATGCCCGTAAACATTTCAGAATATTACGCGGAGATACACCTGATAGCTCCTCTTAATTTATATTTTTGCTAACAATGATTATTTATAACGAAACCTTTGTGGTTGATGCAGGCGCAAGTACCGAGTGGCTGCAATGGATGAAGCAGGAGCATATACCTGCTGCTATGCAAACTGCTTGCTTTACGGAATTCCAGATACTTGAGATTATTGACTCACCTAATGAAGGGGCTACGTTTTGCATTCAATACAAAACGCCTGAGTTAAGCAAATTTGAGGAGTTTAAAAATCAGCATTTGCAGGCTTTACATGTTCGCCACCATCAACAATTTGAAAACAGATACGTGCTGTTCAACAGCATTATGAAGACCGTTGACTAATAACTTTTATGAACGTTACCACTACCAACATTGAGGGGCTGCTGATTATTGAGCCCAGAATATTTCCTGACGACCGTGGCTACTTTTATGAAAGCTACAACAAGAATAAATTTGCAGAAGCAGGAATTACAGCTGACTTTGTGCAAGACAATCAATCATTTTCGCACAAGGGCACTTTAAGAGGCTTACACGGGCAGGCAAATCCTTTTGCACAGGGCAAACTGGTAAGGGTTTTACAAGGAAGGGTTCTTGATGTAGCGGTTGATATACGTAAAAACTCACCTACCTATGGCCGCCATTTCTCAATAGAATTGAGTGGTGATAACCATAAACAATTTTGGGTACCACCCGGCTTTTTGCACGGTTTTGTAACGCTTGAAGATAATACGATATTTACCTATAAAGTAACCAACTTTTATGACAAGGCTTCAGAAATTGGGGTGTTATGGAACGACCCTACCCTTGGTATTGGTTGGGGTATTAATGAAAGTGAGGCATTATTATCACCCAAAGATGAGGTTCTACCTGCCTTTGCAGATTTTGTAAGTCCTTTTTGACATTAAGATAAATTAGTGCGAAAGGTTTGTACAGAAAGCTTGGCATAAGCCATAAGTTTAACGTATCAGGCCTTTCGCAATTTTAAAACAGTGTCTTAATTTTCAATTCTTAAATCTTTAGGCATACGTCCGTTCAGTAAAAAATGCGACCAGTTATCGCTGCCATTTGCCTTAGCTACATTTGATGCACGGTTCCAGTTATATGCTACATACACCTGCTCAATGTTAACTGTCACTCCATCCGTACAAACTATAGCATATTTTGCATGCGGAGTCATTGATTCCATTGCAAAGCGGTGCTCACCAACGCCTAAATAAGCCGGCAAACCAACGCTTCCCGGATTCAAAATAATTTTACCGTTACTTAGATACACCAAACGGTTCACATGTGAGTGACCGCATAAGATGACTTTTTGTGTGATGTGTGAAGTCTTTGCTATCAACTCATCATCGTTATAAACAAACACACCATTTGGTGTTACCTTTTCCAGCAAGTATTCATTATCGCTGGTTGGTGTACCATGGCAAACAAAAAACACCTCATCGAACACGGCAGTCGGTGGAAGGCTTTTCAGCCACATAATACTGTCTTTAGAAAGCTCGCCCTTTACCCGCTCCATATTTTCCTTTTCAGTAACTTTATCCAGGCTCTCCAATATCTCGCGGTCGGTATTTCCACTTATATTAAACATGGGCGTATTACGTATGATCTGTGCGCATTCTTCCGGTTCTAATGCGCCGAACACATGGTCGCCAAGATTTATAATTGTATTTATTTTTTTTGCTTTAATATCGGCTAAAACGGCCTGCAGGGCTAAACAGTTGCCATGTACATCTGATATGATGGCGTACGCTTTCATAGTGAGTTTGGGTATAGATTAAATTAGCCTGGCTGTAATTAAACCGGCTATTACAATTATACGCAAACGATATATATATTGTTACTTAAGTTAAAACCATACTTGCACGCTATAAGCAGTAGCAAATAGTATCATCTTCCTAAAACAAAAAGGGCCGATTATAATAATCAGCCCTTTAATCAATTATATCACTTACGGTTACGCTTCTTTATTAATAAGTGGCGCTTTCTTTTTGGTTTCTAAATACAATGCACCAAACAAAACCAGTACAAGTATTATAGATGCAATTAATGATATTGTTTCGCCGGTGTAGTATGATGCCGGGTGGAAGATAAATTCAATTTTGTGATTACCAACTGGGATAGCTGCTGCGCGCAACAAATAATCGGCACGGAAAAATGGCTTCTCTTCATTGTCTATCAACATTTTCCAGCCTTTATCATAAAACACTTCTGAGAATATAGCAATCTGATCTGTGGTTGAACCCGATTGGTAAACTAAATGATCAGGGTTGTAGCTGGTTAATTTGATAGTTGCAGCACCATCAACCGCAGTTGCCTTATCATTAATCAGTTTTTTGTATTGCTGATCAACAATAGCTTCGTTTTTAGGGTCAAAGCTGCTTATTGCCTGCATTTCCTCATCAGCATTTTTAGCATACTTTATACTCTTAACAAACCAGGCGTTTCCGCATGCGGTTTGATTAGCCTGCATGTTGGCAGCGTTTGTTTTAGGATCATTATTAATGATGTACTTGGTATTCAACATATCCAATACATCCTGGTTTATGCTCTTTGTGAACTGATTTTCAATCAATTCCTGGTAGCGTTTAAGTTTGGCTGCATGGTAACCACCTATTGATTTGTGGAAATAAGATGTATTTGCGTTACTGAAAGGATCGCCGCCGGCTAAATCAAATACACGGAAATTAGGATCGGTGTCACGAAGTATGAAACCGTCTACTTCACGCTGCTGTGGCTTTATTACATCCTCTTTAGCAACAAAGTTTTCATCTTTAAGGTAACGTTTATCTACTGTCCATAAATCAACAGTTACTAAAATAAGGAAAGCTATTGAGGCAACAGTTGCATTCAGTTTTCCTTTTAATAAAGCAAACAATACACCAAATGCCAGCACTATAAATATAAGCGACCTGATAGCATCGTGACTGGCTAAGGTACTGCGATCCTGAACAAGGGCATTGGCAATAGCATTAGCAAATGACACATCGCCACCTATGGCCTGCGCCAGTTGGTTAACAAAGCCCTCATGCTCTGGCGATTTAAAGCTTAAGAACAATGTTGGCATTACCCATAATATTAAACATACACCGCCTGTTACACCGGCTGCTATCATTAACTTCTTTAAGGCATCTTCCTTGTTGGTTGTGGTAATGGCTTCGTGTACTGCCATAAAACCTAACACGGGGAAACACAATTCAGCAATAGCCAATATTGAATCAAGTGCCCTGAATTTATTGTATAACGGGAAGTAATCAAAAAACAGGTTAGATAAAAGCGAAAAGTTGTGACCGAATGAAAGCAGTATAGTTAAAACTGATGCGCCTAACAACCACCATTTTAAACGGCTTTTTACTACCAGCAAACCAAACACAAATAAAAAGCACACAATGGCTCCAAAGTATGTAGGGCCTTCGGTAAAGGGCTTACCACCCCAATATGAAGGCATTTGTTGTGCAAAGCCTTGTGCTTGCTGGGCATCAACGCCTTTATCCTGCAATACCTTAACTACTTTAGAGTCGGTACCGCCGGCTTCGCCGCGGCTTCCGCCCCCATAGGCGTTAGGCACCAAAAAGGTAAAACACTCGCCTATGCCCTGGCTCCACTGAAATGCATAATCGCGGCTTAAGCCGTTTGATGGCTCAGAGGTATTTCTGGTTAAATTTGATTTACCGCGTATCGATTCGTTGCCATATTCGTAAGTAGTCCATAATGAACCAGCATTTACTGCTATTGCTAATGCAGCAGCGGCCGCCAGGTAGCCAAAGCTTTTAAAGAAAGATTTAGTTTGCTTGGTTTTAAATGCGTGATAGAATTCAATACATACGTAAATTATTAATGCCAGCAGCAGGTAATAGGTCATTTGTATGTGATTGGAGCGAATTTCAACTGCCAGGAAAAATGCAGTAAGCGCCGAACCCAACAGATATTGCCCCCTGAATGCCATAATAATACTGGCAATAAGCGGTGCAAAAAGAGCTATGGCATACACCTGGTTGGCGTGCCCTGCATCAATTAGTATGAAGTTATACGTTGAAAATGTAAATGCAATGGCCCCGGCAGCGGCAAGCCACGGATTTAAGCGCAATACCGATAACAGGAAATAAGTTCCCATCAGCAGTATCAAAACGGTATCAACAGGGTTTGGAAATACGGTTTTTAAAACATCAATAATATATGTGGTAACATTGCTTGGAAACGGCACCCAAACCTGGAAGGCCGGCATACCGCTAAACATGCTATTGGTCCAAAGCGGCGCTTTACCGGTTTTTTCCTTCACATCCATTATCTCTTTCTGCGTAGCTTGTGCCCGCATAACATCACCCTGATTTAGGGCCTTACCCTGAAATGCAGGTGTAAAGTACACGAAACATATAGCTAAAAAAACTCCGAAGATGGCAAAATGAATGCCATTGCGCTTGAACCAGTTGCTCATTTATCTTTAGGGAAAATTTATTCCCCAAAAATATAAAAATGGCTGATAATAGAAACAGATAGTTTATACGGCTGCAACCGGCTTACAATGCAGTGCCACAACGCCAAGTAAATAATACAGCAATGCCATACCAAGCAAGCTTATGGCATATATTATTTGCGTCTTTTTTTCTTCAAACTCCTCGGTATTGCGGCGAATGGTGTAGTAGTTGTACCACGCCAAACCGGCCATCCCCACCCACAAAAACCAATGAACACGTTCACAGTTTACACACACTTGTACCAGTAGTGCAAACACAATATAGTTAACGGTAGTTAAAGATATTAATGCCTGCAGGCTGTAATGGCGGTCTTTGAAAACACTATCGGGCTGACCTATCATAACTTATTCTATTTTACTTCTTCGTAATCAACAAAATCGCCCTCGTTATCCGGTATCTGCGATTTCTTTACGGGAGGTACATGATCTATTTTTACTTTGCCTTCGGCACGACGTTCAGATTTATTTTGCTGCTGAAAAGGATTTTGTTGCTGGCCGTATTGTTGTTGAGCCTTATTTACCATACTCTGAAACAGCATTGGCAAAAATATACGCGCCAAACTGCGTATGATGTAAATAACACAAATACTTATAATTAGGAAACGGACTATTAACATTCTAAAACAATTAGTTTACAAATATAAGCTAATAACGTAAAAAATGTTTGTATATGATACCCGGCTGTGCTATTGGTTTGTAATAATCAGTTTGCCTTTTACTGTGATACTTCGCTATAATGCATTCAAATTTTCAAGGTAAGCTTCGGCCTGCTCCATTATCCTCTGCCTTTCGTCCGGCTTCATTTTTTTTAGATTGTTATAAGCCATACCTATGCGTGGATTCTTTTCCAGCTTATCGGCATTACGGTCAAAAAAGTTCCAGTATAGGCTGTTGTATGGGCAAGCCTTTTCGCCGTGCTTTTTCTTGTAATCATAATGGCAGTTTTTGCAGTAATCGCTCATTTTATTGATATACGCTGCAGATGCTACGTAAGGCTTGGAGGCTATGATCCCTCCATCGGCAAACTGGCTCATACCACGCGTATTTGTTATTTCAACCCACTGTATAGCGTCAATATAAATGCCCAAATACCATGCATCCATATCATCGGGATTTATGCCGGCAAGTAAACCAAAATTACCAATAACCATTAGGCGCTGTATGTGATGCGCCCAGGCTTCGTTAAGCGACTGACCGATGCATTTATTGAGGCAGTTCATTTTAGTGTTACCATCCCAAAACCAGTGAGGTATTTCTGTATGATGCTTAAAAAAGTTCTTTTCATCATAACCCGGCATTTGGGCCCAGTATACACCCCTCATAAATTCACGCCAGCCTATGATTTGCCTTACAAAGCCTTCTACCTGGGCTATGGAAATATTATGGCTTTGTTTTTTGTAGTAATCAAGTACGGTACCCACCACCTCAGCAGGTGATATCATTTTTACATTTTGGGCAAAAGATATACGCGAGTGAAACAGGCTGATGTGATTTTGTAGCATCGCATCCTCATAGGTGCCAAAGTTTGGAAGTAGGTTTTCGCAAAAATACTGCAGCACCTTCAAGGCTTCTTTCCTGCTTAGAGGCCATGCAAAATGCTTTGCATCAACGTTTCCAAAGTATTTAACCTTTGCCGCGTCTATCATTTCCTTCAACGCTAACACATCATGATCAAAATTCAACGGCTCCTGCAGCGGCACTTTTCCATCGTACCTTTTACGATTATCGGCATCAAAATTCCAACGGTTGTGTACCGGGTCATCGCCATCCATTAAAATGTGATGCTTTTGACGCATGTGGCGGTAAAAGCTTTCCATACGGTACCCTTTTCCTCCAAAAAAATCCTTTACATCAAATCGTTCTGTTAAAAAATGTTCTGTATCGGCCGTTGCGGTATCAATGTCGAGCTCATTGCAAAGCGTTTTCAATTGTTCATCAAGCCGGTACTCGTCAGGCAACTGGTACTCAAGGCGCTCAAATTTTTCTTTTTTGATAACGTGTTTGATGTTTTCAGAAAAATCTTGCTTGTTGCCCCTATCGTCAAGATTAACGTAGATCACTTTATGCCCATGCTGGGTTAACTGGTGTGCGAAGTTTCGCATGGCGGCAAAGAAGGCCAGTATTTTTTGTACATGATGCATTACATATTGCTGCTCCTGCATCACCTCAAGCATAATATAAGTTACATTGTCGTCAACATTGTTATACCAACTATGCTTGCTGTTTAATTGATCGCCCAGTATTAAGCGTAAAGTTTTGGCCATGCAACATAAACGCCGTTGCAACAAATACTGTTTTGTATTGCTTAGTGCGCTTAGTTGTGTTGTAAGAATAAAGGTTAAACAATCTGTTCCTATTTCAAAAGTTTCAATGCTTCGGCTGCAACTACTTGTCCCGAAATGATTGCCGGAGGAACGCCGGGTCCGGGTACGGTAAGTTGCCCGGTGTAAAGCATGTTACTTATTTTTTTTGCCCGCATAGCCGGCTTTAAAAAAGCTGTTTGCCCTAACGTGTTAGCCAAACCGTAAGCATTACCTTTAAATGAATGATAGTCGTCTTTAAAATCGTTCATTGCATAGCTACGCTTTAAAACTATGTTGTCCTTTATACTTTGCCCGGTTACTGCCTCAAACCGGTTAACCATTAAGTCAAAGTATTTTTCGCGCAAGGTATCATCATCATTCAGACCTGGCGCCAGCGGCATTAGGAAGAACAAATTTTCGCCACCTTCCGGAGCTACAGAATTATCGGTCTTTGATGCACATGAGACATAAAAAAGCGGTTTGGTAGGCCATTTTGGCTCCGTATAAATTTCGCGCGCATGGAGTTCAAAGTCTTCATCAAAAAATAAATTATGGTGCTCAATACCTTCTACCCTTTTGTTTAGGCCAATGTAATACAATAGGCTTGAGGGCGACATGGTGCGGGTATCCCAATATTTTGATGTGTAGTTTCTGTTTTGTTTTGGAATAAGTGCCTGATCGGTATGCTCATAATCAGCACCTGATATAACAATACCGGCCGTAAAGTCACCTTGTGTTGTACGCACTAAATTAGCCTTGCCTTCCTTTACATCAATAGCAGTTACCTCTGTATTAAGCTTTATGCTAACACCGTAGCTTTCGGCAATGCTAACCATAGCCTTCACAATTTGATGCATTCCACCCTGCGGATACCAGGTTCCAAGCACCAGGTCGGCGTAGTTCATCATGCTATACATTGCAGGTGTGTTTTGTGGTGTAGCACCTAAAAACAACACCGGAAACTCCAGTAGCTTAATAAGCTTTGGGTTTTTAAAGTATTTGCGCACATGCTTGCTCATGCTGGTAAGCAGTTGTATACCCAGGCTTTTTTTAAGCAGGCTAAAACCCATGTACTCTGTAATAGAGTGTGATGGTTTAAACACATACTCGCCCATACCAACACGGTATTTATACTCGGCCTGGTTTAAAAACTCGCTTAACGCACTGCTGCTGCCCGGCTCTACACGCTCAAATAAGTCTTTAAGCTTTTGCATATCGGCAGCAACATCAAGATAATCGTTTTCGGCATAGTACACCCTGTACCCCGGATCAAGGCGTTCGAGCTTATAAAAATCAGAAGGCTTTTTATTAAATAGGGCAAAGTAATTTTCAAATACATCGGGCATCCAGTACCAGCTTGGGCCCATGTCAAAGGTAAAACCATCCTGCTGCCATATGCGTGCACGGCCACCCGGTTGATCATTCTTTTCCAAAATAACCACCTCGCAACCTTCTTTTGCTAACAAAGCCGCAGCGGCCAGTCCCGAAAAACCTGCGCCAATAACAATAACCTTCTTTTTACTCATGCCGTGTTTACAAGGGCAAAGTAAGTAAATTGTTTGGGCCCAAAGCCAAACAATTTAGGTTCAAATATGTACATTTGATGATACTACCTGCTAACCGATGAATTTATTTGACGAGACCTGCTTTGAATGCAGCAAAATTATTACCACTAAATACAGTACATCGTTTAGCAAAGGTATTATGGCTTTCGACCGCAAGTTCCGTTACCCTATTTATGCCATTTATGGCTTTGTGAGGTATGCTGATGAAATTGTTGACACTTTTCATGATTATGATAAGGCCAAACTTATAGCCAGCTTTAGAGTACAAACCTTTGAAGCCATAGCACAAAAAATAAGTCTTAACCCGGTTTTGCAGGCTTTCCAGCAAGTTGTTAACCGCTATAACATCGAACACGAACTTATAGACGCATTTTTGCGGTCGATGGAAATGGATTTAGATAAGAAGGCTTATGACAGCAGCACTTATCAAACCTACATCTACGGCTCGGCGGAGGTGGTTGGCTTAATGTGCCTGCACATATTTTGCGAAAACGACAAAGCCATGTACAAGCAGTTAGTGCCCATGGCGCGCAGTTTGGGTGCAGCTTTTCAGAAGGTGAATTTTTTGCGTGATGTAAAGTCAGACTTTGAAGAGCGCGGCCGTACCTACTTTCCTTTTGTTGATTTTAACCGCTTTAATGAAGAGGACAAAAGAGCCATTGAAGCCGATATTGAAAAAGACTTTGATGATGCATTTAAAGGCATAAAGCAACTTCCACGTGGTACGCGTTTGGGTGTTTACGTTGCTTACATTTATTACCGCCAGCTTTTTAAAAAAATAAGCCGCACACCGGCCAACACTATTCTGCAAAAACGTATACGTATTTCTGATACTCATAAAACTGCTTTATATTTCAAGGCAGTTTTGCATCAAAAATTAAACGTTATTTAATGAAGTTTTCCTTTTTGTCCTTTCTATTTATATTATTTGCCGTTCCATTTATTTGTAAGGCCGATGTACCCGAACCTCAAGTGATCAGAAAACAGTTGATACTGGCACTTGAAAAAAAAAGTTTAACAGATTCTCTTTACAACATTTTAAGCGCCGAAAAGAATAAATCGGCTTTAAACACTTGTTATTTAGGCGTTGTACAGGCCCTTAAAGCTAAGCACGCCTGGAACCCGTACTATAAAGTAAAGTATTTAAACGATGCTGAAAAGACATTGCAAAAGGCGGTAACCGCTCAGCCCGATAATATTGAAATACGTTTTATGCGCTTTTCCATCGAGCACAATGTTCCGGGCTTTTTAGGGTACAATAAGCATTTGGTGGCCGACAGGGAAGAGATGATTAAACAACTTAACCGCAAGCATTACACCACGGCCGATGAAAGCGTTGTGCGCACAATAATTAAATTTTTGATTGATTCGAAACGCTGCACAGCCCACGAAACCGAAACATTGCATAAACAGTTAGCTGCATTAAAGTGACATACGCATACCTGCTTATTAATTTCCTTACTATAATTTTTCCAATACTGCTATCATTTGATAAGCGTGTTGCCTTTCACAAAAGCTGGAAGTACATATGGCCGGCTATGGCCATAACAGGACTGGTGTTTTTGTTTTGGGACGTGCTATTTACATTGAAAGGTGTATGGTCATTTAACAGCAACTATATTATTGGCATACGCTTTTGGGGCCTCCCCTTAGAGGAGATCTTATTTTTTTTAACTGTGCCTTTTTCATGCATATTTATTTATGCCTGCTTAAATTACTACGTTAAATGGTCGTTACCACAAACTGCAGGTAAAGCAATATCTGTACTGATGATTATTTTAAGTATTGTGATGCTTGTGATTTATTATGACAGGTTATACACCACAGTTACCTTTGGCTTACTGCTTGCCTTGGTAGCAGCTATACAGTTTGGTTTTAATCCGATATGGTTACCACGTTTTTACATGGCTTATATTGTGTCGCTATTACCGTTTTATATTGTAAATGGCATACTTACTTCCGTGCCGATTGTACTTTATAACAATGCCGAAAATATTGGTAAGCGCGTTGGTACAATACCTTTTGAAGATCATTTTTACTCGCTGGCATTGCTGCTTATGAACGTGGCCATTTTTGAGTATTTTAAAAATAAACGCAAGACTTTGTTATGACTTTGCCCGTATATACCCGTTCTCAACTGGCATTGCGCAACGGGCAAGACAAGCCACAAATTTGGGTTGCTTACCGTGGGAATATCTATGACGTAGGCAAAAGCCGCTTATGGCGCGATGGTAAGCACTACGAACATTGGGCAGGGCAAGACCTGACGGAAGAACTAGCAGACGCCCCGCACGCCGATGATGTATTCAAGCGCTTTGATATAGTAGGAATTTTAGGCTAAAAAAAAAGATGCCATTCCGCAGCCCTTATTACCTGCAAAATGACATCTTTATAATTCATAAGCTTACAGTTCTATTTCAAACTGGGCAAGGTTTACAAATTCTTTCACCCGGGCAGATACTTCTTCCTGAGTAAGGTTTTTGATCTTCTCGGTACCAAATTTCTCAACGCAGAATGAAGCCAATGCCGAACCAAATATGATGGCGTTTTTCATGTTATTGAAGTTAATAGAGCCCACCTTAGCCAGGTAGCCTATAAATCCGCCTGCAAAGGTATCACCGGCACCAGTTGGATCAAACACTTCGGCCAATGGCAAAGCAGGCGCCGAAAACACTTTATCTTCATGAAACAGCAAAGCACCATGCTCACCTTTTTTAATGATAAGGTATTGGGGCCCCATGGTTAAAATTTTACGGGCAGCTTTCACTAAAGAATACTCACCGCTCAATTGCCTAGCCTCTGCATCGTTGATTGTTAAAACGTCAACCATTTTAATAGTTTCAAGCAAATCATCCAGCGCAATATCCATCCAAAAGTTCATCGTATCCATCACGATCAGTTTAGGGCGGTTCTTAAGCCGTTTAATAACCGTTTGCTGCACCTGAGGGGTAAGATTACCCAGCATCAAATATTCGCAATCCTGGTACGCCTCTGGTATTATAGGATCAAAATCGGCAAGTACATTAAGCTCGGTAGCCAACGTATCGCGGCTATTCATGTCGTTATGATAACGCCCGCTCCAAAAAAACGATTTCTCACCCTCTTTTATCTGTAACCCTTCCGTATTGATATTGTGGTTTTCAAAATCAGCAATTTCGCTTTGAGGGAAATCATCGCCTACTACAGCAACAATTTTTACGTTGTTATAAAAGTACGATGCGGCCAAACTGGCATAGGTTGCAGCCCCTCCAACAATTTTATCTGTTTTTCCGAAGGGTGTTTCTATAGCGTCAAATGCCACAGTACCAATGACTAATAAACTCATGTGAAAAATATTTAAATTTTTTTTGTGCAAATATTGTGAAATATCCGCGAAGTTTATACTTTTGCACCACTCCAAACCGGAAAAGATTCCTGAGTAGCTCAGCCGGTTAGAGCATCTGACTGTTAATCAGAGGGTCGCTGGTTCGAGCCCAGCCTCAGGAGCCACAAAGGGCAAGCACGAGAAATCGGTCGCTTGCCCTTTTTATTTCTTCCTTTTTTTCTAAAGTCAAGTACATATACAAATCGCTCTTTTGAGCGGTTCCATATTACAGGTCTCAAAAGTGAATCTTTGGGGATATATCTAATGAATAATCTTCCTTATTCCTTGTAATACTTACTGTAAACACTACGCACTAAGCTTTATAAATTTGCCTATACCTGTCCAAAAACGGCTCGATATGTCCAATAGGCTAATAAACCGCTTAATATTTTAAGCTTTTAAAGATTGGGGTTGAATTCCGTACAGCGTGGGCGACCTGTGTAAATGACATTACATAGCGTTGGTTAACCGGAGCAAGACTCAAATCATTTTCATTACATTAAATATTGTGTGCGTGGCGTAGAAATCAGAGTGTGTAAACCCGTTGATTATTTATCAAGCTTTAATTAGTATCCTTAACAGGTCTTTTTTAAGTATGACTATAACCGTTAAGGCTTTGACTCAACCACCATTTAAAAAAAGCAAAGTTGGTTACTTGTCTAGCAATAAGCATTGTATATGATAATTGTGATTAATCAAATATTTAATGCAACGTTTTATAGTTCTATGTGTCACTTATCACGATGATAACAACGTTACGTAATTTCACACTGTCCGCATGTATTGTGGCTTCACTTGCATGTTTGCACAAAATTGTTTCGCTACAATCATAACAACCAATTAACTTGTTTCCAAAGAAACACGGTTAGCCGTTGGTATCTAAGCACGATGCAATCAGAGAGTTAGCGTATTGAACATATGTATATGTTACCCTCCTTTCTATAATTAGAACTTTACGTTGAAATTTATACAATAGATGAATTATATAGCTGCAATTTTTCTTATCCTTTTTTCAGTAAATGCCTTTTCTCAAAAGAATGTAAAGAAAACATACCCCGCACATCAACAGGGGAATGCAACCATCCTGATCGATTCATTAATGGCAAAATCCTACGAAAGGGGTTTATTTAACGGAAACGTCCTTGTTGCTAAAAACAAAAAAATTATGTATCAAAAATCGTTTGGATTTACAGATGGGACGAAAAAAAACGCTTTGAATAATAAGTCAATATTTAACATTGGTTCTATTGCAAAGGAATTTAATGCCGTTGCCATAATGATGCTAGTTGAACGTCATCGTATCAGTCTTGATGATACGATTTCTAAATTCAATTTTGGATTACCAAAATGGGCAGAAAAAGTTACTATAAGACACCTCATCAATTATGCGAGTGGAATTCCGCGAATCGATCTGTTAGTGCCAAAGAACGATGAGGAGGCTTGGAAAGTTTTAAGAGGTAACGATAGCTTACTGTTTCAACCAGGAAAAAATTATAAGTATGACAATAGCAATGTGTTTTTACAAAGAAGAATTATAGAAAAGGTAACTGGAATATCTTACAAAGAATTTGTTACTAAAAACATTATCAAACCTTTAAAAATGACTAATTCGGTGTTTGATCCGAAATCAGGTTTTAAAAACCGAACATCTTGCTATGATATGGATAACGCCCAATGCCCGGAGATGCAATTCATCAGCGGATGGCTTTGGGTTGATATTAACGATTTGTATAAATGGATTGAAGCCATGAATACGAATAAACTAATTTCCAAACAATCCTTTCAAACACTACTTGAAAACCCTTATGCAATTAACGAAGGTGGATCACTTGGCAGGTACATTGAAAAGGAAGACCTTCAACGGCACAATGGAGTATCTTATAAATTCGAATCTATCTTTTTAAACGATTTTAAAAATAATGTAATCATCATATTGCTGTCTAATAATTTTAACCGGGTTTGGGATTTGGGATATACTATCCACAATTTGATACTGGGAAATAACTACGAGATTCCTAAAAAGTCAATTTATCAAGCCCTCAGAAAGGAGTCCATCAGTGACGTTAATACTGCTATAAACAGCTATTACTCACTTAAAAAGAACTCAAAAGACGACTACATGTTTGAAAATCCAAGCGAGCTAAATAGACTAGGATATGAACTATTAAGACTAGGAAAAATCAATGCATCTGTAACAGTATTTAGATTGGCTACTGAAGAGTTCCCTAAAAATGCCAACATATTTGATAGTTTAGGAGAAGCTTACTTTACAGACAAACAATACGTATTAGCTTTAAACAGTTATAAGAAAGCACTGAGCCTTGATGCAAATAGTGAAAACGCAAAAAACATGATAGAAAAAATCAAAAGTTTGGTTGGCAATTAATCTTGGATTTGAATCCTGCGTATCTTTAGATTTTCGATGACTTGTATCGAGTTTATCCTGCATGGCGAGCAAGGAGAAAAGCCTTTCAGTGAAAACTGAAAGGCTTTTTGTTTTAAGACACATAAGGATTTTCAATTAACTTCTGTACCCATTATTTCCATGCCAACATTAATCACTATATGGTGTTAATATAGTTCATAAAAAAGGTCTGCTTATGAGATCAATTTATTTGCTTGGGGTTATAGGTGTGCTGATGGCCTGTAATAACAAAAAACCCACCACCATTATTAATAAGGATAGCACAACTATAAGTGCAGCCACCACCGCTGCGGTTAATAAGCCACAATTACATACCGATACGTTGCAATACATTCATTTTGATGGCAATTACGATTATTGGTTTGCCGTATTTATTGATAAGCAAAAAGACACGTTGCAACTGGTAGTGGATGACGCACCAAATGCTAAATTCAGAAACAAGCTTGTACAGGTCACCTGGTTTACTGATACCCTTACCCAAGCCGGCGACAACGAAAGCAAGTACGCCGGAAAACGACTAAAGAGTATCCACCCTATTACCGGTAAAGCCTTTATTGAGCCTGTAACCGAACAAAAAGTTATTAAGGATATTGAAGCATTGCCCGAAGTTAAAAGCAATGCTGATAAGGTTTCAATTGCCGAACGCCCTACGGACGATAGGGAATATTACCTGGTAGAAACGGGTACGCATAATGATGATAATTTCTCAAGGTTATTTATGTTCCGCGTTTATGTTTATCCGGAATACGAGATTAAGTTTTACGACATAAATGAGGAAAAAGAAATGAGCCTCGACGAATGGCGTAAAAACAAACAATAAATTAGCAGAACGACAAATGCTTTGGAAGTTAGCCATATTAATTGTACCCGGGGTGGTATTGCTTTGCACACTATACACCGGAAGTAAAGGCAAGGGCATAGGCGGCGGTGGATATGATCTGTCTGAATTAGTTTATAGCTGCATGTATACCATCTTCGTTGTTTGTTGGAATATATGGATAACCACAGCGCTATTGATGTCTAAAACAGCATTAGATAAGCAAAACAACAAAATATTGCTCATTATAGGCGTTTTAGTGCTTATCGCCTCTGCAACCTGGTTCTTTAGGTTTTTGCGGTAACAAACCAGCTTTATACGGTATGTTATTCCCAATACCCCGGTTAGATAACACCAGCGTGTTGAAATCTATCTTTCAAGTGATCAATGTCAATGTTAATTTCTCTCAGTTAGGCTGGTAATGAAATGTCAATATACATCAATTCAGTATAAATAGTCGTTAATGCAGCTTTAAACCGGGTTATCACAGCATCCAACGAAAACTTTTTAACCAGCGCCTTACAACAATCTAAATTACATTTCGTATAAAACTGTACCTAATTAATTTAACTGTTGTATGCAAAAAACTCTGCTCTTTGTATTACTTCTGATTGCTGCTGGCTGCAGAAAAGAAGCCGCCTTAGCTCCGCAAGATGATGTTGCACCTATGGCTATAGCTGAAAAAAGGTTAGCTACTACCTCACTTACAAGTGTTACCGCTAACGGCTCCATCCCTGCCGGCTTACCCAAACGGGTAGCTTTTGGTATTGAAGGAGACGTATCTCAACGAGCCAGCTTTATAAATGAAGCTGATTACGTTTATGTGTATTTAGCCGGCGACATATTTTCAAACGGCTGGACAACCTGGAACTGGCCATCAGGTCAGTATGCGCGTAATTTCCTGAACGGAATCGGCAGCATGGGCAAAGTTCCTGTATTTACCTACTATAATATTGTACCTGCACGCAATCGGTTTCAAGAGCCCGCAACCATCAATTTAAACGATGCCGAATTGATGAAGAAGTACTTTGATGACTTCAAACTACTGCTTCAAATATGCAAAAGCTATGGCAAAACGGTTGTAATTCATTACGAGCCCGATTTGTTTGGCTACATGCAGATGTATAAGAATGATGTGACCAGGAGAACAATAAAGGTTAGTCTAAGCAATCACCCTGATGTACAGGGCTTCAGCAATAACGCCAAAGGTTTGGCACAGGCAATAGTAAGCATGCGAAACAAGTATGCTCCTAACGTATTGCTGGGCTGGCATGCCTCACAATGGTCTACCGGTGTTGATGTAATTGGCAATAAGTATAACCCCGAAGAGCATGCAAGCATTACGGCCAATTATTACAAGTCATTAAATGCTAATTTTGATTTACTGTTTTCTGAATTCTCAGATCGTGATGCAGGTTTATACCAGCTGGTTTACGGACGACTAAACTCTTGGTGGTCAATGGAACCTCGTGCTGATAACGATTACCTGAGCGATTATGACCGCTTTCAACGCTACTTAAAAAAGTTGAATCAGGATTTAGGCAAGAAAATTATTTTGTGGCAAATACCTATGGGCAACACCATAACCGCAAGCTGTAACAGTACTCCGGGTCATTATAAAGATAACAGAGTGCAATACTTTTTACAGCCGGTTATGCAAACCGGTGATAAATCGAAAATTGCACACTACGGCGAAGCCGGAGTTATCGGATTTTTGTTTGGATGGGGCTCTAACGATTGTACCACCTACCTTGATTTAAGAGGCGATGGTGTAACGGCACAAAATGAACCATCTGATGATGACGGAGGCTACCTGCGCAAAGGAATTAAAGACTATTACCAAAAGGGCGTTGTTACGTTACCTTAGAATTTATTTATTCATCGCTTTAAGTAAGCAAAATATAGTAAAGCGATTTTTATAGCTTTGAAGCGCATGAATGCCTAAACGGTTGCGCTTAAACTAGCGTGGTTAATCTGGCTTTTCAAGCCAAATTAACCACGCCTTAATGAAGTATACTTTTTTTCAGTTATTTACAGCACTTCATCTTATAGCAAGCCAGGCTTGTTCACAACAAATTTATTCCAAAGCCTACGGCAACCCTAAAAACCCCGCCATAATCTATATTCATGGTGGGCCAAGAGGTAATGCAACTTTATTTGAAGGCACAACTGCACCATTACTTGCACAAAAAGGGTTTTACGTTATTGCTTATGACCGCCGTGGTGAAGGCCGTTCAAAAGACACAGCAGCCACCATGACTTTTAACGAGGCAATTACCGACCTGGATAATTTGATGCAGGAGTATCAATTAAAAACAGCTACCATACTTGGGCACAGCTTTGGGGGTATCGTTGCCACACTTTTTACCAACGCCAGGCCGAAAAGGGTAAAACGACTTATACTGGCAGGTGCATTATTTTCTCAACAAGAGATGTATGATCATATACTAAAAAGCACTTCTCAAACTGCTATAGCGAAAGAGGATTCTGCCATGTTGAAGCAGATATCTTATATCAAAACTCTCAATCATAATAGTGCAGAGTTTCGTAAAAAGTGTTACGAGATTGCATCAGCATACGGCTATTTCCGTATGCCTTATTCCACACCACAATCAATACAATTAGAAGCTGACTATAAAAACAGTGAATTCGGCCGCGCTAACATTCGTAATGATCAAGCTCCGCTACTTTTCTACAAAAACGAGAAGCAGGTAAATATTGATACCAAGCAGATCCTTAGAAACATAAAAACTAAAGGGGTGAAACTATTTGGAATCTATGGTAAGCAGGATAGGATATTTTCTAATAAGCAACTCCAAGACATACAAAACATCATTGGTCTTAAATACTTTGACACAATTGATAACTGTTCACATTATCCTTTCGTAGATCAGCAAAAAATTTTTGTTGACGATGTTGTAAAGTTTATGAAGCTTTAACCTTAAACTTCAATTACACAAATAAAAAGCTTGTAAAGTCTCCTACCCTATTTTACAACGAAAAACTTAAACCTATAACTACCACATGAAAGACATCACTTATCGTAAAATATCACTGGCTTTAATTGCCGTTATATCGCTTGCCTTAAACGTACGAGCTCAAACTACTATTGACACTACAAAACTTAGGCAGCATCCGCGGTTGCTAATGCTTAAAAAGGATGAGGCACAGATTAAGGCGCTGTTAAAGCAAGATACGCTTTGGCTTAACGTACACAAAAGTATTATTACCGAATGCGAAGACATGCTTACAGCTAAAGTACAGGAACGCATTGTTACCGGAAGAAGGCTACTAAGCGTATCTCGTGAAGCCCTGCGCAGAATATTCTTTTTATCATACGCGTGGCGCATTACCAATGAAGATAAATATTTGAAGCGTGCTGAAGAAGAAATGCTGGCTGTAAGTAGTTTTACAGATTGGAACCCGAGTCATTTTTTAGATGTGGCTGAAATGAGCCTGGCAGTTGCCATTGGTTACGATTGGTTGTACAACGGCCTGTCACCAAAATCACGAACCATAATTAGCGAAGCCATTATAACAAAAGGGCTCGAACCCTCACTTAACAGCAAGTATAACAGCTGGTTGCAGGCAACTAACAACTGGAACCAGGTTTGTAACACCGGTTTAAGCTACGGCGCTATCGCTATCTATGAGCGTAATTCATCGTTGGCAGAAAACATATTAAACCGAGCTATTACCACTATACAGAAGCCAATGAAAGAGTATGCTCCTGACGGTGGCTATAAAGAAGGCTACAGTTATTGGGGCTATGGCACATCATTCAATGTGTTTTTTATAAGCGCAATGGAAAAGCTTTTTGGTACCGACTTTGGTTTGAAAAGCCAACCCGGCTTTATGAATACCGGTACTTTTTATGAGTTTCTTACAGGTCCATCAGGTATACCATTTAACTACTCAGATGCGGGTGGAATTGAGGGCTTGCAACCGGCTATGTTTTGGTTTGCCAATCAGCTTAATGATCCATCCCTTCTGTTTGTTGAAAAAACCTACCTGCAAACAAAAAAGTTTAACGCAAAAAGTAATCGCATTTTGCCTGCTGCTATTATTTGGGCAGGCACAATAAACATAAGCGCTGCAAAGCCGCCTGTAAACAAAATGTGGCAAGGCAAAGGTGCAAACCAGGTTGCCATTATGCGTACTGACTGGCGCCGGCAAAAGGGCATCTTTGTGGGCTTTAAAGGTGGCAGTCCGTCAGAAAGCCACGGACATATGGATGTTGGCTCCTTTGTGGCCGATTTTGAGGGCAACCGCTGGTCTGCTGATTTGGGCATGGAGCAGTACAATTCACTTGAATCGGCTGGGTTAAGCATATGGGAGATGGGGCAAAACTCGCAACGCTGGGATGTATTCCGATATGCAAACTTTTCACACAGTACCCTTACAGTAAATGGTCACAAGCAAGATGTTAAGGGTGAGGCAAAAATTACCAAGTCTTCTGACAAGCCAAAGTTTATGTATGCAGTAATGGATATTACACCGGCCTATAAAGAGGATTTACAAAAGGCGGAGCGTGGCGTTGCCATTGTTAATAATGAGTATATGCTTATTAGTGATGAAGTTGAAACCGGCAGCAAAGAATGCGTAATAAGATGGGCAATGCTTACTCCGGCAGGTGTGGCATCTATTAAAGATAATGAACTTATCCTGAAGCAAAACGGCAAGCAAATGCACCTCAGGGTTGAAGGCATTGAGGGTGTAAAACTTCAATCATGGAGTACGGCACCTCCTCATAGCTATGATGCCGCCAACCCGGGTACCGTGCTGGTAGGTTTTGAAACCAAAGTTAAGGCTAACAGCAAAAAGGCATTTAACGTTTACTTGATTCCGGCTGGTATCAAAATTTCTAAAACCACGCCAGCATTACTTAGTAAGTGGTAACGGTAAAGAAAAAGGCAAGCATTACAACATATTAGCTGTAAAACAAAAGAAGCACCGCTGCAATGCAACGGTGCTTCTTTTGTTATTATTTTTAATTTATTACTCGGCTTTAACTTTTTCAGCTTTGGTCAAAATTTCACCAAGCTTAGCATCCAGTGCATCGCCACGTAAGTTTTTAGCTATTACTTTACCGTTTGGATCTAACAAAAAGTTTTGTGGTATGGCTCGTACACCCCAGGCCTTGGCAACCTCATTATCCCAAAACTTCAAATCAGATACATGGGTCCAGGTTAACCCGTCTTTTTTAATGGCGGCTAACCATTTATCCTTTGCATCCGGACGATCTAATGAAACGCCTAATACAGTAAAGTTACGATCTTTATATTTGTTAAACGTACGTACTACGTTAGGATTTTCCTGGCGGCAAGGACCACACCATGATGCCCATAAATCAACAAGCACATATTTTCCGCGGAACGATGATAGCTTAACCATAGCACCAGTGGTATCGGCCATGGCAAATTCAGGAGCCACAGCACCAATTGCTACAACCTTCATTTTAGCTAACTGATCGCCCAGCTTCTTACCGCTTTCACTGTCTTTAACCGATGGTGCAAGAGCAGCATATAAAGGAGCAATTTCAGCATAGTCCATTCCGTAAGCCATATTACCAATTAAGTTCAAACTAATTAATGACTTAGGATATTGCTTTACAAACTTTCTGCTAATTATGTCAGACTGTTCGTCGGCCTTTTTCTCCATCGCCTCCATCTCCTTTTTAAACTCAGGTTTTTGTCTGTCGGCAGCAGGAGTTGCTTTAGCCTTTGCATTCATTTCGGCATATAAAGCAGTTACAGGCTTATTCATTACCTTGTATGCTTCATTTTCGGCATTGGTTGGTGTACCGGTAACGGTTGCCGTACCCAATGAATCGGCCGCGTTGGTGATGTTAATTACGCCGCTTTCAAAATAAATTTGCTGGTAATCGCGCACCTTGTTCATGCCATCGCCCTTTTTGCTCAATAACACATAGCCCTGGCTCGGAGCAGCAACAGTTCCTTTAAACTCAAACTCGCCGTTTTTAACCATTGCCGAGTCAACTACAAGTTTTCCGTCTTTACGGTATTGAACGTAAGCTTTCGCAGGAGCATCAACTTTACCAATTTTACCTTTCACCGTAAAGGCACCGGTTTGTGCCATAGTTGCCACCGGAAGTGCGGCAAGGGCAGTTAATAGTATTTTTTTCATGGGGGTAATATTTCGTAGTTCGAATAAGGATTTAGTTAATTACAAATCTAAACTTCTCAGGTTCAAATACAAGCAATTAACAATATTTATCACATGTTTAGCTATCACGTAGAACTTGTGTATTACTCCTGAAAGCATCTTAATCCTGACACAAATTAGTTTTAATTAGCAACTCATTAGCCTTTAAGCACAAAAAATCTTAAATTGCCAGCCTTACTTTTTTAATCATCAGGCCATGACTACAGAAACGCTTGACATCAAGATAACGAAAAATACCCAATCGCGCCTGGCTCAAACAGATTTTAGCCAGCTGACCTTTGGCCACACTTTTACCGACCACATGCTGGTGGCTGACTATGCCGACGGTGAATGGAAGAATTTTGAAATTTTACCTTACGGTCCTATTGCGTTAAGCCCGGCTATTTCATCATTGCACTACGGTCAGGCATTTTTTGAAGGATTGAAAGCATACCGCCATGCCGATGGCAACGTATCAGTATTTCGCCCTGACAAGAATGCTGCACGTTTCAATAAATCGGCCGAGCGTTTGTGCGCACCTGAGTTACCGGTTGATATGTTTATTCAAAGCATTGCTGCACTGGTTGACGTAGAGCGCGACTGGGTGCCGGCAGCCGATGGATATTCATTATACATTCGTCCGTTTATGTTTGCCACCGACCCTTACTTAGGTGTGGTGCCATCAAACACTTATAAATTTATCGTACTAACCTGCCCGGTTGGCCCTTACTTTACCAAGCCTTTACGCGTAAAGTTTGAAACCAAGTACACCCGCGCTGCCGAAGGTGGCTTTGGATTTGCCAAAGCTGCAGGAAACTATGCAGGCTCAATGCTGCCCAGCCGTAAAGCAGTTGAGGAAGGTTTTGACCAGATGATTTGGACCGACTCGAAAGAACACCAGTATGCTGAAGAGCTTGGCGCTGCAAACGTTATGTTTTTGATTGATGGCAAATTAGTAACCCCATCAACCCGTGATACCATTTTAGATGGTGTAACCCGCGATACGGTTATTGCTTTAGCTAAAGACTGGGGCATTACCGTAGAGGAGCGCCGTGTGCCAATTACCGAAATTGTTGAAGCCGCACGCAGCGGTAAACTTACCGATGCATTTGGAGCAGGTACTGCTGCTACTATTGCCCCTATTGGTGCAATTAACTATGAGGGTGAAGAATTAACGCTGAGCGATCCGGCAAGCCGTGAGTTTTCAAATAGATTACTGAATTCGTTAAATGATATACGTTACGGACGTGCGGCTGATACGCATAGCTGGAACTATATGATATAATCCACATCTGCAGAACAGGATTTACAAAGCGCATCTTTCAAAAAAAGATGCGCTTTGTTTTTGTGTTCTATTTGTTCGCAACTATGGCTTTAAAATTGAGGTTTACGATTTAAAACGTAAATGTTACATTCATTTTATGGCTCTTATTTTATATTTAACTTCTTGATTTATAAACCAATAAAAACTTGTCAAGATTTTATACTAAAATGAGAACATCGTATAAGTTTGCAGTAGCAGGGTTGTTTGCACTTGCATTTTCATCAAACACACAACGCGTAAATGCGCAGGAGCAAGGACAAATTCCACCACATCCTCCCCGCTTACCCGAAACCGCTATTCCGGCTTTTCCCGGCGCATGGGGTGGCGGCATGTTTACCACCGGCGGGCGTGGTGGTAAAGTTATAGCTGTAACTAATTTGAATGATAGTGGCGCCGGCAGTCTACGCGCTGCTTTAGCAGCCGAAGGTCCACGCATTATAGTCTTTCGTGTGGCAGGTACTATCAAAATAGATAAAGACCTTGATATTAATAGCCCCGATATTACCATAGCAGGCCAATCGGCCCCGGGAGATGGTATTTGCATAGCGGGCACATTAAATATTAATACCTACAATGTAATCATACGTCACCTTCGCGTTCGTCGTGGTGTGCCGGTTGGCGGTCAGGGCGACGATAATATTGGCGGTATCCCTTATCATCATATCATTATTGATCATTGCTCAACCAGCTGGGGCATGGATGAAAACATATCACTTTACAGGCACATGAGGCCTTCATTTGACGGCAAAACTCAAATTAAAGACCCGGCCGAAAACATTACCATTCAATGGACAATTTCCAGTGAGGCGTTAGATGCTAAAGGGCATGCATTTGGCGGCACCTGGGGTGGCAATCCATCAACGTTTCACCACAACCTGCTGGCAAGTAATACAGCGCGTAACCCATCAATAGGCATGTCGGGTGCATTTGATCTTCGCAATAATGTTATTTTTAACTGGCGTCATCGTTCAATTGATGGCGGCGACGAAACTTCGTTAATCAACATCATAAATAATTATTTTAAACCAGGGCCCGCAACTAATGATGATATGCGCGGTGTATTTGCCCGTATTGAACAAAGAAGCCAATATTCCCCGGGAAGTGCGTGGGCGGAGGGCGGCTGGTTCCCTAAAGCCCCGGTTAGGCCGGGCAAATGGTATGTTGCCGGCAACGTTATGGATGGCAATAAAGAGGCTACCAACAACAACTGGGAAGGCATGCGTGCCAAGGGAGCTAACCAAAACGAAGACGATATAAAGAAACTGGCGCGCGTAAATACACCGTTTGAAGGATGGCCGGTTGCTCCGCATCAAACTGCCGAAGCAGCGTTTGAAACTGTTTTGGCTAAAGCTGGCGCAACGCTTCCCAAACGTGATGCAGTTGATAAACGCGTTACCGAAATGGTACGTACCGGTAAAACCACCACTAAAACAGGTATAATTAAAGACATTGCCGAAGTTGGCGGGTACCCTGTACTAAGCTTTAAACCATCACAGGTACTTAAAGATACAGACGGAGACGGTATGCCAGATGATTGGGAAGTAAAAAATGGCCTGAACCCTAAAGATGCAAAAGACGGAGCTTTAGACAGTGACGGTGATGGTTACACTAATGTTGAGGAATTCTTGAACGGCACAAATCCTAAAGAGAAAATCAACTATCGTAACCTGGCAAACAATGTTGATGTTATCAGTTAACAATTGACGTATAAATAGAAAAAGGCTTTACTATTTGTAAAGCCTTTTTTTATTTAATCTTCTTTCTCGTCTTTAAGCGGCACTACCAATACCGGTACATCAGCATTGCGTACAACATCCTCGGCCACACTACCCATAAACAAACGGTCAAACCCGCTACGGTGATGTGTTCCGAGTATAATCATGCCGGCGTTAAACTGCGCCGCACAACTAATAATGGCATCTGCTGCCGCACCATGATCTGTGTATTGAGTAACCTCTATACCTTCACCATATTTTTGTGTAATGCGATTAAGTAAACTATCGGCCGATTGGTTTTGAGCCGATACCATATCTAGGGCCGTAACATCGGCGGTACCTTCAAACGGCAAACCAAACGTAGTATCAGTCATGGGTGATACCGGGGCAATAACCGGTTCAATTATATTTACAATAGCCACCGCCGCGCCAAGTTTACGCGCAAGTCCAAATCCGTAAGCTGCTGCATGATCAGAGTATTTACTTTCGTCTACCCCAATCAAAATCCTGTTAATTTCCATATATAAAGGCTTAATGGTTTACTTATATAAACAGGCAAAACACGATATGTTTTTGAGATGAAAGTAAAGAATACAGAATAAAAAGTATAGACAGCCGCTTTTTACCTGTAAGGTCCCACTTTTGATTACGGGCTCTGACTCTTAATTCTCTTAATAAAGTAACCTAAACTTAATGGTATGTTCAATATTTTTAAGCTCGCTTAATACTTGCTCGTCGTAACCTGCATCAACATCCGTAATTACGTAGCCAATCTTTGAATTGGTTACCAAAAACTCACCCGCAATGTTAATATTGTGGCGAGCAAATACCTCGTTAATCTTGGCAAGTATACCCGGCACGTTTTTATGAATGTGTATTAACCTGTGTGCGTTATTTATACGCGGCGGCTGCAAATCAGGAAAATTACAGCTGGTGTGGGTTTTACCCTCGTTCATAAAAGCAATCACACGCTTTGGTAAAAAGTCGGCATTGCGGGGGTTATGCTTGGGGTCGTCAAATATAATGATACCGTTTTCGCAGGCAGCATCTATAACCTTGCGGTTATTTACCTTTCCAAAGCAGCCAATCACTTTTAACCTGCCTGCATTTTGCAGTTGCTCGGGCGTAGGTTGGTGTGCTTCGTCGCAAAACAAAATACCGGCCTCCTGCAAATACTCTGCTTTAATTTCATCATGATGACGGATGTTGTATCCTTCTTTACGCATCTGCAATAGCGCTTCATCTTCTACATTGCCCACAACCAAACATTTTATACGGTTTTTGGGATATGATATAGCGCGTGGCAGCCGGTTTATGTACAAAAACTCATCAAGGCTTGGCGTAACGTGATCTGCCTTCTCAACTACCGATTTACGCTCGATATTTTCAGTGAAGGCAAAAAACTTTTTGATAAGGCCCGATTCCTTTAACTGAAAATCGGAGTAACCATCACCTATGCCAAAAATGTCGCCCTGCAAGTTTAATTCCTTCAACAGTTTAACCTTACCACCTTCTTGTGAAAGCGGATTCTGGCGGTCATAACCTATGATGTTGCCTTCGGAATCAAATTCAAAATCGTTGGCGTAAATATTTTCTTTTTTAATGTGATACTCACTTACAACAGGCGTAATAAACTCTTTAAAGCCACCCGATACAATTAATACTTCTTCCTGGTGATTTTTAAAGAAAACGTTATTGCGTGAAAACGATGGCGATACCTTTTTACGGAGATGTTTAACAAGTAAATCGAGGTGGCTGCGGTTTGCCTTAAGCAATTTGATACGCCCCTCTAAACTATCGGCAAATGAAAGCTTACCTTCCATTGCTAAGTTCGTAAGATCTTCAATTTGTTGGTAAACTTCCTCGCGGCCCGGATGGTCTTTAAGGCTTATGCGTGCTAACTCGTCGAGCGCTTCAACTTGCGTAAAAGTGCTATCAAAATCAATTATATAATACTGGCCCATGGTTGCGGGCAAATATAGTTTTTTTGTTGATTGATTGATTACGGTGTTTGCTCGATAAGTAATTGAAACTATTGCTTCAATGCCTCACAAATTTCCCTGATGCTTTGCGCTATTGGCTTAAACTCAACATCAATTACCTTTTTGAGTTTACTATTATCATAGTTTTGTTCAACAGACGCAGCCTGGGCGGCAATCTTATCAAATGATGGATCTTTTCCTGTTAAGGTAGCAATAACGGCAGCTCCACGCCAGGCCAGTTCCAGCATCCAGGGTTTTGCTTCGGTAGTTGGTGGCTTAACACCAAAGCAACGGGCTGCTGTTTCAAACAAGTCTTTGTACTTCCAGTTTTCGGCGTTAATAATGAAACGCTCGGCGGTAACATCACTATTCATTAAAGCAATGGCACATTTGGCTACATCATCAACATCAACCAAACCGCAGCTGCCACTACTGTAGTATTTCATACCAGCACGTACCGTTTCAAATATTTTACCGCTCCCGGTAGTGCCCGCAGCGGCGCCTATGATAACTGATGGGTTGATAACAACCGCATCCAAACCTTCGGCAATACCGCGCCAAACCTCCATTTCGCTTTCCAGCTTTGATATGGCATAAACGTTGTTAACCGGCGTTTCTTCAATGTGATTTTTTTCGGTGGTGAGCAAACCTGGTTTAGCTGCACCTACAGCAGCTATTGAGCTAACATGCAAAAGGCGGGCATTGTGCTCAAGGCATAGGTTTACAATGTTGGCCGTACCGGTAACATTGGTATAAATCATAGGCTCCTTATCAGCCTGTTTGATTGACACCCAGGCAGCGCAATGGTAAACGTTGGTTATGCCTTCAAATGCATCGGCTAATATTGGTTCTTCCAACAGGTCGGCATCGTGCCACTCAATGAGCGCGGCATAGGGTTTAAGTACATCCGGAATAACCGATGAACTGCGTTTTACGCAACGTACCCGCACATTTTGGCGTACCAATTGTGCTGTTAGCACTGAGCCTAAAAAACCTGTTGCGCCGGTAACCAGAATCATTTACGAAAGGGTTGTTTCTAATAAAAACAGCGCAATTTAATTTAAAAAATGGATATTTGGGCTTTAGTACGCACAGGATATGTCATTAGCTGATTTCTTTTCGCCAGTTGATTTAGATAAAATAAAACCAGCTCAGGGCTACCGCGCCGGTCAGTTGGGAAGTAAAATTGAAACTTACTCCGAATACTTTCCCGACCTTGAAGAAAAACCCCACCTTGTAATTTTTGGCGTGCAGGAAGATCGTAATGCCATTAATAATACAGGCTGTGCCTTAGGTCCTGATTATGTTCGCGAAAAACTTTATACGCTTTACGAAGGCGAGTACAACTCAAAAATATACGACCTTGGTAATATAAAGCAAGGTGCAAGTATTAATGATACCTACTTTGCCGTAAAAACCATTGTTGCCGAATTAGTGAAACAGGATATTATGGCGGTAATTTTAGGTGGAGGTCAGGATTTGACCTATGCCCAGTACCTAGCCTACGAGGAGATGGAGCAAAAGGTAGATTTGGTGGTATTAGACTCGCACTTTGATTTGGACGAACAGGCCGACATGGAAAACGAAGATGCAACCACATCTCAGTCATACCTTAATAAAATATTCCTGCATCAGCCTAATTACTTATTTAACTATAGCAACCTGGGCCACCAAACTTATTTTGTAAGCCCCGAGAGTTTGCGCGTAATGGACAATTTATTCTTCGACGTACACCGCCTGGGTGAACTGATGGGCAATATCAACGTTACCGAACCTGTTATTCGTAATGCCAATATGATTAGCTTTGACATGGGTGCCATACGTTCATCAGACGCAGCTGCCAATGCCAACGCCACGCCAAACGGCTTTTATGGCGAAGAAGCCTGCCAGATGTGCCGCTACGCCGGCTTTAATGATAAGCTTAGCTCTATAGGTTTTTATGAGTTTAACCCGGCTTATGATAATAACGGGCAAACGGCTTTGCTTTTAGCTGAAATGGTTTGGTATTTTATTGATGGTTTTTACAACCGTAAAAAAGATTTCCCTTTGCAGCCCAAATCGCAATACCTGGTTTATAAAACCACGTTGAAGCATGACGAGCACGAAATAGTATTTGTTAAAAGCAAGAAAACAGACCGCTGGTGGATGCAGGTACCATACCCTACAGGTGGATCATTAAATGAACGGTACCACCTGGTGCCTTGCCGTTACGAAGATTATACAACAGCAATTACCGGCGAAATGCCCGATTTATGGTGGAGAACATATCAAAAACTGGCGTAACGTCCCTTATAAGCAATAAATGGCGTTGTTGTACCAAATACGCTTTTTTAACGTTAAATAATCTGTTTTAATAACAGCCCAATGCTCAAAAAAATATTAGTATATATAAGCTTACTGCTTCCGGCTTTTGCTATAGCTCAAACCGGCGAAACCTTTATTGTAAACGGCAAGCTAACCACCGTTAAACAGCCTTACCGTGTTTATTTACTCTATCAGCAAGGCCAGGGAAAACAACTTGACTCCACTACCCTTGTTGACGGAGCCTTTCAGTTTACCGGCAAGGTTGCCAACCCTGTTAGTGCAATGCTGATAGTTGATCATCGTGGGGTAGGTTTTGCAGGCATATCAAAAACTGATGATGTGCTAAACTTATACTTGGAAAAAGGGAATATTTATCTTGCCGCTACCGATTCGGTATCAAAAGGTAAAATAACCGGTTCTGAAATTAATAAGGATAACGAGGAGCTTAACACTACCCTGGCACCCCTGTATGCCCGTGCCGAAAAAATTTATCAGGAAGTGCAGGCAGCTACGCCTCAACAACACCAAAGCAATGTGTATCAAAATACCATGCAGGATAAGTTTAAGGCCATACAAGTTGAGCGTGAAAAGTATTTAAAAGACTTTATTCTTGCTCACCCCTACAGCTACCTGAGCCTTATGGCCGTAAGTTCAATGGGTGGCCCCTCGGCGGATGTAAATGTAATTGAGCCTTTATACAACAGCTTATCACAAAAGCTTAAAGAAACGCCACAGGGACAGCAGCTTAAAGCTTCGTTTGCAGCGTTAAAAGCTACCGCTATTGGTGCTATTGCACCCGATTTTACGCAAAATGATGAAAATGGCAAACCGGTTAGGCTATCTGATTTCCGCAAGCAGAACAAGTATGTTTTGCTTGACTTTTGGGCATCATGGTGTGGCCCGTGCCGCCAGGAAAACCCTAACGTAGTACGTGTTTATAACAAATTTAAAGACAAGAACTTCACTGTTCTCGGTGTATCATTGGATCGTCCGGACGGTAAAGCGGCTTGGTTAAAAGCCATTAAAGATGACGGCTTGAACTGGACACAGGTATCGGACCTTAAATTTTGGAACAACGAGGCGGCCGCACTTTACTTTGTGCAATCAATCCCTCAAAACTTTTTAATTAGCCCCGATGGCAAAATAGTAGCTAAAAATCTCCGAGGCGGCGATTTGGAAATGACATTACTTAAAGTGCTAAGCAGCGCCAAACAGCCCAAAGGAGAGTAAGAAGTTATTTTGATAAATTAAGCCGGGAAGCTATATTTGTTTTATACTTAAAGGTGATGGTGCTCACCTAATTGAACCGCCCTTAAAAGCTGATAGCGCCTGCCCAATAGATGGTAAAATTTATTGCATTGCAGGCTTATGTTTAAAAAATTCACCTCGGCACAGTACTCAGTTTTATATTATATTACCCGTTGGACGCTTATTATTGTGCCCGTTGCTTTTGCTATAGGCTGCATGGTAGCCTTATTTTTGTGGCTGCTAAACTGGAGCATTCATTACCGCTTTGCACATCCGTGGTTGCTTTACCTTTTACCGCTGGCAGGTGTGGGTATCCATTTTCTGTACAAGTTGTACGGGCAATCGGCCGAGCGGGGTAATAATTTAATTATTGATGAGATACATAAGCCGGGCGCAGGAGTGCCTAAGCGCATGGCTCCGCTTATTTTATTTACTACGGTTATAACGCATTTATTCGGTGGATCGGCAGGGCGCGAGGGAACTGCCGTACAAATAGGCGGCAGCATAGCCAAATGGATAAGCAGCCTGTTTAAACTTAATGAAGCCGACACACGTATTGTGCTTACTGCCGGTATAGCTGCCGGCTTTGGGGCCGTGTTTGGTACACCGCTGGCAGGTACAATTTTTGCCCTGGAAGTACTCACTATTGGCCGCATTAAGTATGATGCACTACTACCCTGTCTTATTGCCGGTTTTATTGGCGATGTCACCGTTTCAGCATGGGGTATTCATCATACGCTTTACCACATCACCTATGTATCAAAAGGCCAAGACATTTTTGGGCATCATTTAGGCATTAACCTTTTGTTGTTGCTTAAAACCGCTATTGCCTCAGCCATTTTTGGTTTGGCAGCTTTTGCATTTGCAAAAGCAGTACACGGTGTAAAAACATTGTCGTTGCGTTTAATTAAAATACAATGGTTTATACCTGTTTGCGGCGCATGCATCATTATTGCCTTAACATTTATTTTGGGCAAGCCCGATTACTTAAGCTTAGGAGTTGATGCGCAATACCCGGGTGCAGTAACTATTGTGTCGGCCTTTCAACAAGGTGGTGCCGACTTTTTGAGTTGGTTATGGAAACTTGTTTATACTGCTGTTACGCTTGGAACAGGTTTTAAAGGAGGTGAGGTTACGCCTTTATTTTACATAGGATCTACCCTGGGAAACACCTTGGCAGGGTTACTTAACGCTCCCGTAAGCCTATTTGCAGCGTTAGGCTTTATAGCCGTATTTGCCGGAGCTACCAACACACCGCTGGCCTGCACCATTATGGGAATTGAACTTTTTGGCAGCGAGCACGCATTACTATTTGCAGTAGCCTGTTTTACTGCTTACTACTTCAGTGGAGATACAGGAATTTACACTGCGCAGCGAACGGAAGGCAAGTGGCCCCGCCCCAACTATCGCCAGGAAGAGGGGCTCTAAGTCCTTGAAAATGCAGAATTATACCTTACCGTGGAAGATTTAGAAGGGGCTACTTTTTACAACTTCGGGCAGCAACTTAGCTACCCACTCGCTATACATTTTGCCCGACGGGTGCAAACCATCAGTGGCTACCAAAGCAGCATCTGTAGCAGCATTGCGCGAGCCAGGTGTAATATCCGTATAACTCACTCCAGCTTTCAGGGTTTCCTCCTTGTTTATGGCGTTATACTGGTCAATTTCGCGGGCAATTTGCGAGCGGTCTCGACCTTGAGCAAAAGGCGTTACTCCCCAATCAGGTATCGATACCACAAACACATGCCTTTTGTTGCCGCCTGCGTAAGCAAGTGCCGTATTAAGTAGCTGCACAAATTCAGTGCGATAGGTATCAATATTATAACCGCGATATTGATTGTTTACACCAATAAGCAAAGTAACTATATCGAACTTTTGGGTAAGTGAACGCTGCTTGATAGCGGCTATGAGTTCGTCAGTTGTCCACCCGGTTCGAGCTATAATAGTTGGAGCTGCTGTTTTGATTTGCTGCTTTGTTAAACCGGCTGCCAGCTGGTATGGGAACGATGCTTCGGCCGGTACAGCCTCGCCAATAGTATATGAATCGCCCAGAGCTAAATAACTTAATCCATCTTTGGGCAATGATAAACCTGCCCCAAGGTTAGCTTCTATCTCGTTCATGGCTTTGTTTGCACAGCCGGTTAAGGCTATCATCAGTAATATAATCAGGTTTATCTTTCTCATCCCATCATCTCCATACCAAACTGTACGGAAATATGGTGCTTAAGGATTTCTTTAACTTCATTCATATCCACTTTTCTACCCGACTCGTTTTCCATGGAGGCTACGGCTTTATCATCAATACCACAGGGTACAATATGGCCAAAATAGCTTAGGTTGGCATTAACATTAAGTGCCAGTCCATGCATGGTTACCCAGCGACTGCAACGCACGCCCATAGCGCAAATTTTGCGGGCACGCTGCTCATTATCCGGGTCGAGCCAAACGCCTGTATAGCCCGGGTAACGGCCGGCTGTAATGCCGTAATGTGCTAATGTTTGTATAACGGCCTCTTCCAGCGTACGCAGATAAAGGTGTATATCAGTAAAAAAGTTATCAAGGTCTAAAATTGGATATGCCACTAACTGACCCGGTCCGTGATAGGTGATATCGCCCCCACGGTTAATAGGATAGTAAACGGCGTCTTTCTCCTTTAGTCCGTCCTCATCAAGTAAAAGATGATCGGCTTTTCCGCTTTTACCCAGGGTATAAACATGCGGGTGCTCACAAAAAATAAGATAGTTAGGAGTTACTATCTCTTCTCCCTCCTTTTCAGTACCGGCCAATACCGCCTGTTGATGATTGCGTATACGGGTTTTAAGCTGCACGCTTTGGCTAAAAATACTTTCCTGTTTATCCCAGGCTTCTTTATAATCAATCAGTCCCCAGTCCTGGTATTCTACCTGCTTATTCTTCATGGCTCAAGCTTTTACGTAACCTATCATGTAATCTTCGTACTGCAGGTAATTAACTTTATAGTTAATATTAATATCTCCTTTGCTCAGGTTAGCATTAAGGCTTCCCTCAGGTGCAAAGGCAAATGGCTGTAACGCTATGTTATCTAAAAATGAAACCTCCTTTTGACCGTAACACTTATAAATAGCCTCTTTAGCGCACCAGCAAACATATAAATGATTGATTTTATGTTGCGCATCAATAACAGCCCGTTCGGCAGGCGTTAAAAACTTTGGTGCAATACGTTCAACCTTTTGTTTTACCTGCTCAATATCAATACCCACCGGGCGGCTTCGGCTTATCATAACCGCCGCGTAATCAAAAGAATGACTTAATGAAATATGGTAAGGCAAATTGACAAGGTATGGCTTACCATGTACATCAATTTTACAGTCTATATACTCATCAGTGTGCAGCATGGTTCGCAATAAAACGCGGGTGGCCAGCCAATGTAAATGGCGCTTACCATTAGCCAGTTGCTCTACAAAAGCCTTTTCTTCATCACTTAACTGCAACTGGTGGTACAGGGAATCTGCTTCCTCTTCAATGCGCCACAGCGCAAATTCGGTATCGGCGTCTACCTGTTTATTAAAAGCTATGGCCATTTGTTAAATTACAAAAACAGAGCGCAAAATTAGGTTAAATAATTTAATTTCGTCGGCGTAACCCGTCACCGCAAAATGATTTTATCAGACAAACGAATTTTAGAGGAAATTGAAAAAGGCACCATCATTATTGAGCCTTTTAAACGCGAGTGCCTGGGTACAAATTCATACGACGTACATTTAGGTAAATACCTGGCAACGTACCGCAACCGGGTGCTCGATGCTAAAGTTCATAATGAAATTGACGGGTTTGAAATACCTAAAGACGGATTTGTTTTGCAACCTGGCACCCTCTACCTGGGCGTTACTATAGAGTATACAGAAACTCATAGTCATGTTCCTTTTTTAGAAGGAAAATCGAGCACGGGCCGTTTAGGTATTGATATACATGCTACTGCCGGTAAAGGAGATGTAGGCTTTTGCAACACCTGGACGCTCGAAATTTCGGTAGCGCAACCCGTGCGCGTGTATACGGGCATGCCAATAGGCCAGCTTATTTACTTTGTTGTTGAAGGCGAAATTGAAACTAAGTACAACAGCAAAGGCAACGCTAAATACAATAATCCGTCAACCCGCCCGGTTGAAAGCATGATGTGGAAGAATAAATTTTAGAAAGCGTTAAACCTTTGTAGATATTATTGTCTAACAATTTATACTGTACTAAAACACCTGTTGCGGTTAGCTTAAACAGCTGCAGCTTACTCACCTTTCCCCTACCGCGAAACTAATTTGTAATACGTTAGGTTATTGCCTATATGTTAATGTTTTGCGTACATTTATTTCAATAAAAAACATCTGCCTTTTTATATGAACCTTAAAAAACCTGTCGCCGGCTTTCTGGTCATTCTGGTTACTTTGATAGCTACAGCCTTTGTAAAGCTTGACGACGACCCGATACAAAAAATTGCATCAGCCCTGGAAAAATGGAGTTCAGATGCACCTTTTGAAAAGGTGTATTTGCAGCTTGACAAGCCATATTACGGCGTTGGTGATAACATTTGGTTTAAAGCCTATGTAACCGTTGGCGGCAAACATCAGCTATCGGCATTAAGCGGTGCATTAAATGTTGAATTAATTGACGAGCGCGACTCGGTTAAACAATGGGTAAAGCTGCCGGTTACCAGCGGTGTTGCCTGGGGAGATTTTGCCTTAAGCGATACCCTGCAAGAAGGCAATTACCGTATACGTGCTTACACCAACTGGATGCGTAATGCGGGCGAAGAGTATTTCTTTCAAAAAAACATAGCCATTGGCAATGCAGCCACCAACACAGTATTTACACAGGCAAGTTATACCTATTCAAAGCTTAATAACGGTCAAAAGGTTGATGCTGTAATTAATTTCAGCAATTTGGATAAGGCGCCTTTTGCCGGCAATGAAGTCAATTATAATGTAAGGATAAATGACAAACAGATACTGAAGGGCAAAGGCACAACAGACACCAAAGGTAATCTGTCCATCAGCTTTATCAATGCAACATCCGCCCCGGTAACTTCGGGTAAAATCACTACTGATATTAAGGTTGCTGATAAGAAAACCGTTTCTAAAACAATAAATCTTACAACAACATCGGGGTTAGCCGATGTGCAGTTCTTTCCTGAGAGTGGCTACCTGGTAAACGGAATACGCTCAAGGGTAGCTTTTAAGGCGGTTGGCGCTAACGGCTTAGGTGTTGAAGTAAAAGGAAAGGTTATTGACAACACAAACAAGGAAGTTGCCGAAATTACCACTAAACACTTAGGCATGGGAAGCTTTGCCTTTACGCCTGAAAGTGGCAAAACCTATAAGGCCAGCCTTACTTATCCTGACGGTTCTCAAAACACGGTTAATCTTCCGGCAAGCCAGAATGATGGTTACGTAATGCTGGTGAACAATACTGATGCGCAAAACATCAGTATAAAAATAATTGGTAGTAGTAGTATGACCGGCAAAAGCACCTATGTGATAGGCCAGTCGGGCGGTGTAGTTTGCTATGCTGCAAAAAACACCAATGGCTCAATAAATTTTGGTGCCCAGGTTGCTAAAAATAAATTTCCGTCGGGTATTGCGCAGTTTACCCTGTTTGATGCAAGCGGGCAGCCAATTAATGAACGTATCGTTTTTATTCAGCACCAAACTGATATTTTGAAAGTCGGCGTGTCGGCGAATAAAACAGCGTTTGCCCCACGTGAAAAAGTAAAAATCAACATTGCTGCCAAAACTAATGATGACAAACCTGCTTTAGGGGCATTTTCGGCAGCGGTTATTGATGAATCGAAAGTACCTGTGAAAGATGCAGACGAATCGGGCATACTGTCTCAAATTCTTTTAACGTCAGATTTAAAAGGGTATATAGAGCAGCCTAACTACTATTTTACTGATGTAAACGCAACCACTGCAGCAGACCTTGACATATTGATGCTTACGCAAGGTTACCGCAGGTTTGAGTGGAAAGCTTTGTTGGCCGGGCAGTTTCCAACAATTAAATATCAGCCCGAAAAAACCTTGCAAATAGCGGGAAGCATCAAAACATCAGGCGGCAAACCAGTGCCTAACGGTAAAATCACACTATTTACCACCGCCGGTGGCACCTTCATTATTGATACTGTTGCTGATGCTCAAGGCCGTTTTGCCTTCAAAAATATGGTGTTTAAAGACAGTATAAAGTTTGTACTGCAGGCACGCACGGCAAAAGGCGGAAAAAATGTTGACATAGTGCTCGATAAAATGCCGCTACCTACAACTGTAAAAAACAAATCAATGCCTGACGTACAGGTTAACAGTTCGGCTGCGTTGCTTACTTATCTTAAAAACAGCAAAGCTCAATATGATGAGGAGGCCAAATATGGCATAGGTAACCACACCATTATGCTTAAAGAGGTCACCGTAACCGAAAAGAAGAAAAACCCGGCCCTGGCAAATTCGGCAAACTTAAACGGTGCCGGTAACGCCGACCAGGTAATAACAAGCGATGTGTTGGATAAATTAGGCTGCGTTACCATTGACCAATGTTTACAGGGACGCCTGCTTGGTGTAATATTCAGGGGTGGCATACCCTATTCAACGCGCAGCCAAAATCAGCCTATGCAACTTATTGTCGACGGTATTTATGTGGAAAGTGACTTCCTTTCAACCATACCGCCTATGAATGTGGCCAGCGTTGAAGTACTGCGCACAATTGGTAACACTGCAATATATGGTGGTCGTGGAAGTGGTGGTGTATTAATTATAAACACTAAAAGAGGTGGTGAATATAATTATGATGCCTCGCAAATTTACTCGCCGGGTATTATGACTTATACCCCAAAAGGATTTTATACTGCAAGGCAGTTTTACGCCCCTAAGTATGACGACCCAAAAACTAATACCGCAATTGCCGACTTACGGACTACCATACACTGGGAATCAAGCCTGATAACCAGTAAAGATGGCAATGCATCATTTGAGTATTTCAATGCCGGTAGCAAGGGCACTTACCGTGTAGTTGTTGAAGGTATAAATGATGATGGTTACTTGGGCCGTACAGTGTTCCGTTATAAGGTTGAATAACTGTTAATTATGCTGCAACGGCAGGCTGTCGGTAACCGCAGCCTGCTTTATGTATTCAAACAGTTCATAATCGGTTAACTTTTTAAGATTAGTGTATGAAGGCCTGTGCCTGATCATGAAGGTGCGCAACTGTACGCTATCAATCTTAACCAATCTTAATATGTTACGGCGGTTAAACCTACTATCAACGTAATTATCAAGCTCATCACGCTCTAATATTGCTCGCAGCTTTTTCCGTTGTTTGTTCTTTTTTGATAATGATGCATATAATATATCAAAGTTGATTGATGTAAGACTGAAAGCGTCAATCACCTTGGGCTTGGTAAACACAAAATCTTTGGCAAACTCCTTTCGCATGGCCAACGAATCTTCTTTTGCCGTTTTGTTTTTAACTATAACTGCTTTAAGCAATCTTCCTTTGGGAGGCAACAATATAACATCGTTTGCCTTTAATTTCAAAACAGGTATTTGCACTTCCTTGTAAGCGCTGTAGGTAAATATCAGCGTATCATGTTGTATTGTTTTACTTAGCACTAATTCAAAATGGCCCTTGGCATCTGTTACCAAAATACCTTTTTGCTTTTTTAAACTATATGATGTATAGGGCAAAGGCTCTTTGGTAACACTATCAACAACGGTACATTTTAAGCTTAAACTTTGTGCATTTACTTTTTGCACAACCGTTGACGAAAGTAAAACCAATAGGGTAACACTCAATTTTAGAGTAATTATACAGCTGTTTTTCACATTACGATTTTATGCATAATAAGCCATACTAAAAGTTAAAATGTGTTAAACCACCGTGTTAGGAATGCAACTAAAAAAGCATTGAAAAAGCTTTTCTTTAATTAATTTAACGTTTATAGTATCTTTGCTGTAATATGCCAACCGAAGTACAGGAAGAAACGCTGACGCTTGAAGAGATACTGGCGAGCCTTAAAGAAATGCATCGCCTTATTTTATGGAACGATGATGTGAACACTTTTGATCATGTGATTTACTGCATGATGAAATACCTGGACTACTCGGAGTCGCAATCTGAAAAAATTGCCTGGAAGGTACACAACGAGGGCAAATGTGCCGTATTAGAAGGCTCTTTCACCGAAATGGAAGTTTACCGCAAAATTTTGCAGCAAGAAGGGTTAACTGTTTCGGTTGACTAACTTCAGAACCGGAACTATAGGATTTTTCAGGATCTACAGAATTTAGTGTAAGCGAAAATATATTCTCTCCCTAACACTCAGGCAAACTTATTGGTATATTGATGGCAAGCCCGCCATCAGACGTTTCCTTATACTTTGAATTCATATCCAAGGCTGTTTGCCACATGGTTTTAACTACGGCATCCAGGCTCACCTTAGCATTGTCAGGGTTGGTTTGCAGGGCCAGCTGCGATGCAGTTATGGCTTTTATAGCGCCCATGGTATTGCGCTCAATGCAAGGAACCTGTACAAGTCCGCCTATTGGGTCACAAGTGAGGCCAAGGTGGTGCTCCATAGCAATTTCTGCAGCCATAAGCACTTGCCGTTGCGAGCCGCCCAGGCACTCAGTTAAAGCAGCTGCAGCCATAGCTGATGATACACCGATTTCGGCCTGGCAACCACCCATAGCTGCCGATATGGTTGCTCCCTTCTTAAATATACTGCCAACTTCAGAAGCTGTTAGTATGAATTGCAATATACGGTCATCACTATAACCATCGCAAAATGCTATAAAGTACATTAGTACTGCGGGTATAACGCCGGCAGCGCCGTTAGTTGGTGCAGTAACTACACGTCCAAAGGATGCATTTTCTTCATTTACAGACAGGGCAAAACAGCTCACCCAATCTAAAATATTTTGAAAACCATTGCCCGTAGCACGAACAGCATCCACCCATTCATTAAAGTTATGGTAGCTCCTGTCGCCGGTAAGTCTGCGGTTAAGCCCTGCAGCCCTGCGCGCCACATTTAATCCACCCGGAAGATAACCAGTAGTATGGCAACCGCGGTAAACACACTCGCGTATTACCCTGAATATTTGCATCACCCCTTCACGGGTTTTACTCTCGGTACGCCAAGCCAGTTCGTTCTCCATTACCACTTCCGAGATTTTTAAACCTGTTTTGCGGCACCAGTGAAGCAAGTCATTAGCCGTATCTATAGGGAATGGTAAGTCAACCTCAGTACTGCAATTGCTTTCTGCACCTTCCTTTACAACAAACCCGCCACCAATAGAATAGTAAGTTTCTGTAATTGCTTTTCCTGAACTTAAAAAAGCCTGAAAAGTAACTGCATTTGGATGATAAGGTAAGCTTTGCGTGTATAAAAAAAGCAAGTCGTCGTCACTATCAAAACTAACCGTATGCATGCCACCTACATTAAGCTGGTGGGTTGTATGAATATCTTCAATGGTAGCATCTAAGCGGTCAACAGCAAAAGTAACCGGGTCATGTCCGCTAAGCCCTAGCAAAATTGCAATATCGGTACCATGCCCTTTACCTGTTTTAGCTAAAGAGCCGTAGAGTAAAATTTTAATTTGCACTACATCAACCAGAGCATTTTGACCGTTTAATATTTGAACAAACTGCTGCGCAGCACGCCAAGGCCCTAATGTGTGTGAGCTTGAAGGACCTATGCCTATTTTAAAAATATCAAATACCGAAATTTGCTCTCTTTGCATACTAATACAAATTTACGAATAGCACATGGTGTTTAACCAAAAGCCACCAAATAATTAAATAAGAATGTTTAAGCGAAACGGCAGAGCTTGAATTTACGTAGCGTTTATAACTTATCAGGTTCCGGGCAATTTAACGCCGGCACTTTTCAAGCCGTCCATAATTCGTTTGGTAAGCCCCATTTGTGCGCTGGTATATTCTGACGCCTGTACCCACACCCTAGAGGTATACTTAACGCCATCAAACTCAATTTGCCAAACACTTGCTAGTGGAGCCGGCTCGCTCAAAATTCCGGGAGTTTGTGCAATCGCCTGCTTAATAATGTTAACCACTAAGTCATGATCGGCAACAAAGCCCAGCTTAAAGTCAACATCTAAACGCCGCTTACCTTCGCGCGATACATTGGTAATAACTTCATTAAACAGCTTGCCGTTTGGAATAATAACTGTTTTGTTATCAAACGTAAGTACAACGGTATAGAAAACCTGTATGGAAGTAACCTTGCCATTTTGTCCCTGCGCTATTATATTATCACCTATATCAAAAGGCTTAAGCAACAATATCATAACCCCGCCTGCAAAGTTTTGTAAAGTGCCTGATAAAGCTAAACCTGCTGCAACAGTAGCCGCACTTAAAATGGCCGTAAATATGGTGAGCTCGAGCCCCATAATTTCCATAACCACTACAACAAGCACCATATGCAGGCCTGTAATAGTTAAACTCAGAAAAAATGGTTGTAAGGAAGAGTGGATTTGCTTACTTGCCATCCGGCGGGTCATCCATTTACGGAGCTGTCGGATTAGCCATAAGCCAATGAAGAAAAGTATTATTCCTATAACTACTTTTGGGCCGCTCTTGATAACCCAATGATAGGCGTTATTATATAAATCGCTGATGGAGGGAACTACTTCTGTTTGAGCAATTAGCAGGGTATACATTTAACTGATTAAATAATCAGCAATGTTACACTTACGACATCAAACTCACAAATAATTCAGGACCTTTAACCATCACCCACTCAAAAATCCTCGCTCGTAAAACTCTCTTATTTAAGGTCATCTGTTTCATATTAACCGCAACTTGCAAATGATGTGCCTGCAAACAAGCGTTTGTATTATTTCATACAAAATTAATATGGCTAAGTATAAATGGTGTCATTAGTTAATCATTTGATTAACAGAACAACGTAAAATCGAGGATTCTGCATGTTAGGACTGGCTTTAAAGCCAGAAACCCTGTCTGAAATTTCAGACAGGGTTTCTAAGATATGTATTATACAGTACGTTATGATATTACATCATACCGCCCATACCACCCATTGGAGGGGCACCTGCACCAGCAGGAGCATCTTCAGGATCATCAGCTAACACACACTCGGTGGTTAACAACATTGATGAAATTGAAGCAGCATTTTCTAAAGCCACGCGTGATACTTTAGTAGGGTCAATTACACCTGCACCAATTAAGTTTTCGTAACGGTCGGCACGTGCATTGTAACCAAAGTCGGCAGTACCTTCTTTAACTTTTTGCACTACAATTGAGCCTTCGATACCAGCGTTTTCGCAAATTTGACGTAAAGGCTCTTCAATAGCACGTTTTACAATCTGAATACCGGTTTTCTCGTCTTCGTTTTCACCTTGCAAATCACCTAATGATGCAACTGCACGAATGAAAGCTACACCACCACCAGCTACGATGCCTTCTTCAACGGCAGCGCGGGTTGCGTGTAAAGCATCATCAACACGGTCTTTTTTCTCTTTCATTTCAACCTCGGTAGCTGCACCAACATATAATACAGCAACACCACCTGATAACTTAGCTAAACGCTCTTGCAATTTTTCTTTATCGTAATCAGATGTAGTGGTTTCAATTTGAGCTTTGATTTGGTTAACGCGGGCTTTGATGCCTTCTGCATCGCCAAAACCATTAATGATGGTAGTATTGTCTTTATCAATAACTACTTTTTCAGCAGTACCTAAGTAGGTTAAATCAGCATTCTCTAATTTGTAACCACGCTCTTCAGAAATTACAGTACCACCGGTTAAGATAGCAATGTCTTCTAACATAGCTTTACGACGATCACCAAAGCCAGGAGCTTTAACAGCAGCAACTTTCAGTGAACCACGGATTTTGTTAACTACCAATGTAGCTAAAGCTTCACCGTCTAAGTCTTCTGAAATAATAACCAATGGTTTACCGGTTTGTACTTGTTTTTCTAATACCGGTAACAATTCTTTCATCGAAGAGATCTTCTTGTCGTAGATCAGGATGTAAGGATTGTCTAACTCCGCTTCCATTTTATCAGCATTGGTTACAAAGTATGGAGAAAGGTAACCACGGTCAAACTGCATACCTTCTACAGTTTTCACTTCAGTTTCAGTACCTTTTGCTTCTTCAACGGTAATAACACCGTCTTTACCTACTTTACCCATTGCATCAGCAATCAGGGTACCAATAACCTCATCGTTGTTAGCCGAAATGGTAGCAACTTGTTTAATTTTATTATTGTCCTCACCTACTGCTTGTGATTGTACCTTAAGGTTAGCCACAACAGCAGCAACAGCTTTGTCAATACCACGTTTCAAATCCATTGGGTTTGCACCGGCAGCAACGTTTTTAATACCAGCAGTAACAATAGCCTGAGCTAAAACGGTTGCAGTAGTAGTACCGTCACCTGCAATATCAGCAGTTTTAGAGGCTACTTCTTTAACCATTTGAGCACCCATGTTTTCTAGGGCATCTTTTAATTCAATTTCTTTAGCTACAGTAACACCGTCTTTAGTGATAGCTGGTGAGCCAAATTTTTTATCGATAATAACGTTACGGCCTTTAGGACCTAAAGTAACTTTAACTGCGTTAGCTAAAATATCCACACCGCGTTTTAGTGCGTCGCGTGCTTCAACGTTGTATTTAACTTGTTTTGCCATTTCTTTTAAATGAATAATTTTTTGAATGTGTGAATTAGTAATACCGAAATGAAATCCGGATTTACTCCTTCACCTTTATCTGTAATTTATCAATCCTTGCTTATAGTATACCGTAGATATCTGATTCGCGCATCATCAGGTACTCTTTACCGTCGATGGTGATTTCAGTACCACCATATTTGCTGTATAAAACTTTATCACCTACTTTAACAGTCATAGGCTCATCTTTTTTACCGTCACCTACAGCCACTACGGTACCTTGTTGAGGTTTTTCTTTTGCAGTGTCAGGAATGAAGATACCAGACGCAGTCTTTTCTTCGGCTGGAGCAGCTTCTACTACTACTCTGTCGCCAATAGGTTTAATGTTTAATGACATATGAAACTTTAATTTATATGGTTTAAATGTTTGCTTGCTTTTTATCATTTACTATGCCAATACCTTGCTGGCAGAAAATTGCTGTTTTATTGGCAGAAAATTTAACCACCTACCACCTGCAGCTTTATATCCTTTGCAGTTACGTGCAAATGACAAATGTCAGGTTGGCAGATAGGCCCAAAACTAAAAAAGCCCCGGGTAATGCGGGGCTTTTAAATATTATATTAATGTTACTTATTTCTTTGCAGCTGTATCAGTAGGTTTGGCCGGCACGCTAAGCGGAGATGTACTGCTTACCGGGGCACTTGGCTTAGAAGCTTTTTGAATCTGCTCCTGGTATTCAGATGAACCTGCGCCAGTTCCGCTTTTGATAGCTACGTTGATAGCTAATGATAATACCATTAAAGTGATAGCTAAAATCCAGGTTCCCTTTTCAAGGATATCACCTGTTTTTTGCACACCCAATAATTGCGATGAGCTTGAAAAGTTTGATGACAAACCGCCGCCTTTAGGATTTTGCACCAACACAATAACGCCTAATAAAATGCAAACCAGGATGGCAACGATGATTAATACTAAGTACATTTTGTATGTTAATTAATTTTCTTTTCTAAAATTTCAATTTGGCTTGCAAAGTAACGTCTTTTTTCCGGATTTTTCAACATTAAAATTTTATAAGCCGCTATTGCTTTGGAATATAACATCTGATCGGCGTAAATGCGTGCCAGGGTTTCAGTTATTAACTCTTCCTGGTCTTCGGCACTTTGGCGTGCTTTGTTCTCATTATCGAGTTTATCACTGCTTGGTGGCTTAATCTGCGGATCTTCCTGTATAAACCTGTCTACCAGTTCCTCTTCCTTTTTTCTCGTGTCAAGCACCTCATGCGGCACGCTTTCTACCGGTATGGGTAAAGGCGGCTGCCTATCGGTAAGGTGAGAAGAAGGCGCTGCAAAAGGCTGGTATATGCCGCTGTGCTTATTGCGGGTTTTATCTAACCACCACATAAAGCTGTAAGGCATTTTATCATCGTGATAACGGGTAACCTTTTTTTCCTCTGTAACCGGCGGCACATCGGCCTGATGCACAGGTGCAGGTTCTTGCGGAGATACGTCATCGGGTTGCACTGCAGCAGGGCTTTGTTCATCACGCTCAACAAAGGCCCTGTCAAATACAAAGTAGTCGGTAGTTGCTATATTTTCAATAATAAGCTTTTGCGTTTCAGGCAAAGGCCCATGCGTAACAGCAGAATCAGTAACCTCTTCTGCTACCGTAACCTTTAAATCAGCAGCTTCCTCGATGGGCTCTGATATAGGATGTACTGGCTCTTCATATGCTTCGTAAACTTCCTCAGCATTAATTTTAACTTCCTCAACCGTCACTTTAACTGCAGGTATTACCTGCGGTGTTTCAACTGCGGGATTCAAGACAGTATTGCCTGCTTGTTCAACTACCTCGCTTGGCTGAGCTTGCTCTTTAACCTTACGGGTTTTATAAATAATTTGCGATGGAGATACAGTTGCAAGCAGTTGCGGCTGTTGAACAATTTTTTGAAGTATGCTGCTGTTACTGAAACGTGCTGCCGCCGCGTTAAGATGCTGGGCTGAGCCAGACCGCGCCTGAATGGCATACAGTGCACCGCATTGCGGAAAGCTGTACAGCAGCGTTTGTAAATTGCTTATATGCTCTTCACTTAAAGTTACAGGGCTCGAAAGTACCTGTTTCAAAAGCTGGTTTGGATGAGTGGTATCGTGTTGCACGTGGCTTAAACTACTAAATTGATTACCAGTTTGCAAAAGCTTTGTTGAAAATATCTTCTGTAAGCTGCTGATTAATTATTGGTATTAAACGTTGTTCGTTGGAATTAATATCCCCGGTAAAGTCGGTATAACGAGAAAATGTTTGTTCAAAGTCGGGCGATTTTTTTTTATCCTTAAAGTTAACGTACTTGACGCTTACGGTAATGGTTAAACGTGTTGCCGTAGCTATAGGCGCTTGATTTCCGTTTGTAGCCTGTATTGATACCGGAGCATAATTAAACCCTGTAATGGTTCCTTCCAAAGTTGCATCTGCTTCACCCCGCACAATGCTTAAACGGCTTTGCGAGCGTATACGATCTTTTAAAGCCTCGGTGAATAGTGTGCTTAGGTTATTTACAACAAGCGGTGCATTATTTTCAAAGAAAGCCACGTTTATGGTTTTCATATCAACCGGAATGGAAGCTCCGCTTAAGGTAACCGAACATGATGACCACACCATAGCCGACATTACCATCACAAAGCACAGTACTTTCTTCATTGTTATAAATCGAGTTCTTTAATTTTACGGTAAAGTGTACGCTCAGATATTCCTAACTCGTTGGCTGCCAGTTTACGCTTTCCTTTATGCTTTTTTAAAGCCTTGCGTATCATGTCCGATTCTTTTTCAACCAATGATAATGATTCTTCTACTTCTTCGGCATGTGGTGTAAATACAGCCTCATTATGATGCGTAACCGGATTAACAACGGGCGGCTGAATAGTAAATTGTGTGTCTTGCTGCCTTATGGGTAAATCAATTTCATGATGAAGGTAATTGAGCGTTTGCGGATTATTGTAATTAACCGGCACGCCTCCATGCTCAATTATTTCGGCAACCAGCTTTTTAAGCTCGTTCATATCGCGCTTCATATCAAAAAGCACCTTATATAATATATCGCGCTCCGAAAAATCTTCGCGGGGCTGGCTGTCCAAACGCATTGGCAGGTTACTACGGCCGGCTTCCTGTGGCATGTAGGTCAACAATATCTCGGCAGTAATGATACGGTCGCGCTCCAAAACTGCCAGCTGCTCGGCCACATTTTTGAGCTGACGAACGTTACCCGGCCAGGAGTAATTGCTAAGTACCTGCTGCGCACCTTCATCTAATTGTATGGCAGGGCTACGGTATTTATCGGTAAAATCGGCCGAGAATTTACGGAACAAAAGGTAAATATCTTCCTTACGATCACGTAGTGGCGGTATGCGCAAAGGCACGGTATTTAAGCGGTAATACAAGTCTTCGCGAAACTTGCCTGCCTTAACCGCCTCGTAAACATCTACGTTAGTAGCTGCAATTACACGTACATTGGTTTTCTCAACTTTTGATGAACCTACACGGATGAATTGCCCCGACTCCAGCACACGTAGTAAGCGCGCCTGCGTGCCTAAAGGCATCTCACCTATCTCATCTAAAAAAATGGTACCGCCGTTAACTGTTTCAAAATAACCTTTACGCTCACCAACGGCACCGGTGTAGGCACCTTTTTCATGCCCAAACAGTTCTGAGTCTATAGTCCCCTCGGGTATGGCACCACAGTTTACGGCAATGAAAGGCCCATGCTTGCGCGGACTCAACTGGTGGATAATTTGCGAAAACGCTTCCTTACCGCTACCACTCTCTCCGGTTACCAATACTGAGATATCGGTAGGTGCTACCTGGTTAGCAATATTTATAGCCCGGTTTAACAACGGCGAATTGCCGATGATACCAAAGCGTTGTTTAATTTCTTGTACGTTCATAAGATAGAATACAGAGACAAGAGCTAAGAGCCAGGAACCAAGATCAATGGTCATTTGGCCGTGTTAGTACATGTTCTCTAAATGCGAATATCATTTTCTGAACTTCCTCAACCATGTTGAGACATTGCTTTAATTCAGCAACGTTGCCATACAACCTTCTTCTGCAAATCAACAGTTGTGTTTCTAATTCGTAAGAAGATGTTAACGCAGTTGACAAAAATTCTGCTGTATGAATATTGGTCCTTTTGCCCGACCCTTCGGCAATGTTTGAAGGAATTGAACAAGAGGCTCGATTTATTTGATCGATTAAATTAAAGCGTTCATCAGCAGGCAAACCTTTACAATAGCTGTAAGTTAAGTCGGTCAAATCTAAAGCCTTTTGCCAAACCTTTAAATTCTTAAAGTTGTGCTTCATCAACGATTCAGATTCTCTTACTTCTATCTTGGCTCTTGTTTCTTGGTTCTTGGCTCTATTTAAACCACCGTTCCCAGCAACGTAGCTGTTGTGCAGCGGTCAACTAAAACATTTACATATTGACCTGGCTTGTAATCCTCGCTTACCGGAAAAACTACCATAGCATTATTATCAGCACGGCCGCAATAATCAAGGTTTGATTTTTTTGAGAAACCCTCAATAAGCACGCGTTGCACTTTACCTACTTTTTCCTGTAAACGCAGGTGTGAGTGCTGCTGCTGTTTAACTACAATTTCTTTGAGACGACGATTTTTCACCGCATCAGGGATATCATCAGTAAAACGCTTGGCAGCTAACGTACCCGGACGCTCAGAGTACATAAACATGTAAGCATAATCATACTGTACAAAGTCCATCATGCTCAGGGTGTCCTGGTGCTCTTCCTCAGTTTCGGTACAAAAACCGGCAATTACGTCGGTTGATATGGCACATCCCGGTATAATACGGCGAATAGCTTCTACACGGTTCATATACCACTCGCGATCATAAGTACGGTTCATGATGTCCAATACGCGGCTATTACCCGATTGTACCGGCAAGTGAATATACTTGCAAATGTTATCGTGCTTAGCCATGGTATATAATACCTCATCGGTAATATCCTTAGGATGCGATGTTGAAAAACGAATACGAAGCTCAGGGCTTATCTGTGCTACCATCTCAAGCAGGTTGGCAAAGTTTGCACCTTTTATTTCGCTTAATGATATTTCTTCACTTTCGGTTGGCTCTGGTTTCCATTTGTACGAATCCACGTTTTGCCCTAACAAGGTAACCTCGCGATAGCCTTGATTAAACAAGTCGGTACATTCTTTTACAATAGAAAAAGGATCGCGGCTACGCTCACGGCCACGGGTAAAAGGCACCACGCAGAAAGAGCACATATTATCACAGCCACGCATAATTGATACAAAAGCGTTGATACCGTTACTGTTCAAACGCACCGGGTTAATGTCGGCATACGTTTCCTCGCGAGAGAGAAGCACGTTTACAGCCTTTTGGCCATCATCAACCTTATCAATTAAATTAGGTAAATCGCGGTAGGCATCAGGGCCTACAACTACGTCAACCAGTTTTTCTTCTTCTAAAAACTTTGCTTTCAAGCGTTCGGCCATACAGCCCAGCACTCCTACTATCATGCCTGGGTTTTTAACCTTGGCAATAGTAAATTCTCTAAGGCGGTTGCGAACACGCTGCTCGGCATTTTCACGTATTGAACAGGTGTTAATGAAAATCACATCGGCATTGTTAAAATCCTTTGTAGTTTCAAAACCCCGTTCAAGCAAAATAGAAGCAACAATTTCACTGTCTGAAAAATTCATGGCGCAACCATAACTTTCAATGTACAGTTTACGGCCGTTATATTTATCAGGGGTTTGCTCCAGCATTAATGCCTCACCTTGCCTGCTTTCATCATGTGTTTTATCCGGAATAAGCAAATCCATCATTAGTAAAACTTTTTGGACTGCAAAACTACATAATTTAAAACAATACCGTGACAGATTGGCAGCACAATATAAAATTTGACCTTTGAAGGATATGCGCTGTAACTATTTATAAACTTATTCCGTCAATAATTTGAATCTGAGCTTTAGCATACGGTTCAAAATCTTTATTTTGTGAAGTCAACTCTCTCAGCAATGCAGAAAGTTGTAGTACTCTTAAATCCCTGATGACAGCCGTAATTAAAAATCGCGTAAAAAAGATACTTATAACTGTATTGATAGCACTGGCTGTTTTAATAACCGTAATAGCATTTTTTGTTAACAGGTATTGGTCACCAATTTTAGCCGGAAAAGTACGCAGCACTATTTTAGTGGCATCTGATAGTTTATATACAGCCGATTTTACAGATGCCGATTTACACATAGTTCAGGGTAAACTGGTTATTTTTAATCTCACCCTCAAGCCTAACATTAAGGTTTACAACCGTAAGTTAAAGCAAGGTACCGCCCCTAACAACCTGTACACACTAAAGGTAAAACGTATTGTATTTAAGCATATCCATCCGTTTTTGATGTATTATGATCACAAACTGGAGATTGGCCAGATTGTAATAAGCAAACCAACATTGCAGGTTCATTATAGACAAGTAAGGGGCCGGGATACAGTTGAAAAAAATCAAATAACTGCGTGGCAGCGCATCAGCCCTATGCTTAAATCTGTACATATTAAACAGGTAATGTTAAATGATGTTGATTTTACATATAATGACCGCTCTGGCAATACGCTTAAAATATCGGCCATAAAGGAAGTAAATTTAACAGGAAACGAACTACGCATTGACTCACTCACCCAGCACGATTCTACCCGGTTTTACTACTTCAAAGAACTTCAAATTGAACTTAATAACATCAATCAGCCGCTGGGGCGTGATAGTCTTTACCGACTTAAATTGAAGCAGCTTAACTATTCAACACTTACCTCAAAATTACTGGCCACCGGGGTTGGTATAGTACCAGCAGTTGATTCGGCTTTTATAAAAAAGGGTGTACGTACCTATTACCAGTTTGATACTGATACATTACAGTTGAACGATTTCAGCTTAAAAAAATTCAACAAGTTCAGGATAGTCTACGGATCAAACCTGTTGCTTAACCGCGGCAACTTTGTTGTTTTTGCCAACCGTGGCTTACCAGTACCAAAAGGAAACAGGCTTCAAAGTTTTCCTAACGTTGCCTTGCAGCGTATACCCAATAGTTTTACGCTTGATACTGTTGAACTACGCAACATTAACATCACCTACAAGGGTTACGGACGTAGATCGCGCAAACAGGGTTCGGTATCATTTAACGGTACAAGCGGCAGCATATATAATATAACCAATAATGCTAGAGCCAATGCCGCACGTGATACCATGCGCATTGAAGTAACTACCAGGTTAATGGATAGCGCCCCCCTACATGCCAACATCAAATTTAACCTTACCGATTCGGCAAAAAGTTACAGCTACAAGGGCTGGATAGGTAATATAGATCTTGACCGGCTGAATAAAGCCACCATGCCCTTTGCGTTGATAAAGATAACCTCCGGATGGCTTGATCATATGGATTTTGACATACAGGCAAACAAAAATGTATCATGGGGAAAAGTTGCGCTGCATTACCATGACCTGAAGGTGCATTTACTTAAAGTTGATAGTGCAGCCGGAAATTACAAGCACCGTATGCTGGTATCACTAATGGCTAATGCCTTAATTGTGAAGCGAAATAACCCGGAGTTCTTAGGCGCTGTACCCCGTTCGGTTAATGTGCGCTATGTTCGCGAACCTGATACTCCGTTTTTTAAAGCTGTAATGAAAACCCTTGCACAGGGTATAAAGGCCAGCGTTGGGTATGATGCAGCAACTGAAAAGCATGTTAAGCAAATGATTGTTCAACGCAAGCTTGATAAAAAAAGACGCCAAAACAAGCGCGAGTTACGACAAAGACGCCGGAATTTACGCCGCCGAAAAGGTAACTAACCTATAATCCTGATGTTAACACTTACTTACCAGACTTCCAATCGGTAAGTAAAACTGTAGCTCCTGCAATTGCAGTAAACGCAATATTAAACAGCAGCTCTTTACGCCGATTTTTAAACGCAGGCATAAAACTTTGAATGGCAAACTGAGCTACATTGAATAAATCAACTTTGCCGTGCGTTTTAAACGGAATGACATCTTTAATTGCAAGGGGCTGCCTGGTTAAAGCCACGTAGGGCAACAAAACGGCAGCTTCGGCAACGTATACTTTCACCGCCTTTTTATTCATCTTGAGCAATGATGGCAATACAAATAATGAGCCTACCAATGCGTAGTCGAGAATTGCATGTAATTTGGGAGATACGGGTTTGCTGTTCAAATTCATAGTATACATTAAGCAATCACCATACCAACAATCACTAAAGTTAACTAATAATAAATAAAATTAACATCAACTATACCCCAACTATTAGGTAAATTACACATACTAACATCAAAATAGCAAGAACAGGCCATATGAATTTGAACCATGTTTTAACTCCTATCCCCACAAGCGCAAGTGACGGTAGCAACAAGCCTGTTGGTGTTAAAAAACCCATTATACCCATACCAAAAAGATAACTGTTTACAATATCACGTCCGGGTATATGGGCTGCGGTTGCCAGCGCTCCAATTATAGGCATGGTTACTACCCCCATACCCGATGTACTGGCAATAAACAAAGTAAATACACAAAACATGAGCAGCAGCAGAACAATGAACACGCCTGATGGCATGCCACTTATAAGGCGCGATGCTTCATAAACAATGGTATCACTTATATTGCCGCTTTCTAAAATAGCGGTTACCCCACGTGCCGTACCTATGATAAACGCCACGCCTAGTAAAGCCTCTGCCCCCTTTATAAAGGTTTTAATAAATACTTCCTGCGGCATGCGCTGTATAACTCCTATAACTAATGAAGCCACCAAAAAGACTGCCGTCATTTCGGGCAGCCACCAGCCCAGCTTTATAACCCCGGTTATCATAATGGCAAAGGCCAAAAAGAAAACTACCAGCAAAACAATGTTTTTTCCCTGAAGCTTACTTTCACCACGTGATACATTTAGCTGCGGAAAAGGGCTGTTAACTATACCATCAAATTTAAGCACCAGTGAAGCGGCAGGGTTTGCTTTGACTTTTTGAGCATACCTTAAAAGATAAATGATGTAAATGCCGCCCGACACCACAAACATCGCAAGCCTTCCGCTGATGCCGTCAGTCCAACTTATACCGCAAGCGTTTGATGCTATTATAGTTGAGAAAGGGTTAGAAAACGAAGACAGTGTACCCAACTGCGTACCCCCAAAAATAACAGCTACCGGCACCAATAAATCATAACCTGCCGCCAAAAACAATGGTACCAGCACCGGGTAAAAGGCAAAGCCTTCCTCGGCCATACCAAACGATGCCCCGCCAAAAGCAAGCAAAAAAGTTAGCATGATAATAAGCCAGCCCTCGCGCCCTTTCATTTTCACAGATAATGATTTTAAGCCGGCTTCTAACGCTCCTGTTGCGTTAAACACTTCTATAAAACCGCCAATAAGAAGTATGAATAGAATAATGTCAATGGTATCATAAATACCCTGTATAGGCGCTTGCACAATACTGAGCAAACCTCTGCCGTTTTGCGGAAGTTTGTGATAAGTACCAGGCACTGACACCGGCTTACGTATAGTTCCCTGCTCAAAAGCACTCAGTGGTGCGCTTATGTGCAGGCTATCTAATGTTTTTTGTGTGGCAGGTAATGCAATTGCTTTGTTACTGTTGGTTAATGTAAAAGAATTGTCGGCATAACTAAGCGTGTCAAATTTGCCTGCAGGCACAAGCCACGTAGCAATAGCAGCGAGCACAACCACCGCCATTAAAATAGCTAAAGGGTGAGGTATTTTTTTTTGAGATGCCATTTATAATTGTTAAAGTTGTTTGAGCGCAGTTGAAATGTATAATATATTAAAAGCTCAATCTATTTCTTCATCACGTCCTTTAAAACCAGTAGGTTTTGTGCGTTAATATGGTACCCGGTAATGTTATTTTGATATAAGTTTACCAGCTTATCGTAATAAAGAATTACTACCGGTGCCTGTTGCATTACCAGGTTGTCCATTTGTTGATACAGCTTAAAGCGTTGCCGGTCATCGGCAATATTGTATGCCTGTTCAAACAAAGCATCAAACTTATTATTATGAAAGCCGGTGTAATTTGGCCCAAAAGGAATCTTGTTTTTACCGTAAAAAACTGAAAGATAATTTTCGGCATCAGGATAATCGGCTATCCAGGAGGCACGGAAAAAGTTTACCCCGTTTTTTGCTATCAATTCTCGCAAGCTTGCACCCTGCACCAATTCAACCCTGGTACGTATACCAATTTGCTGTAACTCGCCCTGAATATATTCTATTAAATCGCGATAACTTGTTGTTGTACTCAGCACCACCTCGGGCAGGTTTTTACCGTTAGCAAAACCTGCTTCTGCCAGTAAACGCTTAGCCTTTTCGGGGTTGTAATGATAGCCATGCACTACTGTGCTATCATAACCGGGCATTCCTTGTGGAATGAACCCTGCATAGCCCGGGGCACCTGTACTATTGCGCAAGTACTTAACCATGCGCGCTTTATTGATGCCATAATTTATAGCTTGCCGTACCTTCAGCATTTTAAGCGGCGATTGCTTAACAATGCTGATATTGGTATCTATTAAAATGCCCAGATATTCTGTATTTAAAAACGGGCCTGTATACATTTTAAAGCGCCCGCGGTATTTGCTGGTAATCCGTCCGCTTTTAGTGAGTATATCATCGCGATAGCTACCATCAATACCATTAAAAAAATCGAGCTTTTGCTTGATGAACTCCATAAAAGCCGTTTGCTTATCGCTTATAAAGGTAGACCTTATAGCATCTAAATGCGGCAGGCGCTCGCCATGTACACCTGTTTCCCAATAGCTTTCATTTTTAAGAAGCGCCAGCACCTCACCTTCTTTCCAATACTTAAATTTAAAGGGGCCTGTGCCAACCGGGTGGCTGCGAAAGTCTTTTCCGTAATGCTCAACAACCTCACGCGCAACAACCGAACAATACTGCGCGGTAAGTAAACTCAACATAGGCGGAAACGGCTGCTTTAGTTTTATTTGAAATGTGGTATCATTAAGCGCAATAAAAGATTCCTTTCCTTTTACTTTATCACTAAATATCCACGAGCCTGATGATGCAACTTTAGGATCAATCAATCTGCCAAAACTGTATACAAAGTCTGCAGCGGTTGCTCGGCGACCCTTACCTGCTGCAAACTGAGCATCATCATGAAAGTACACATCCCTGCGCAGGTGAAAGGTATAAAGCAAACCATTGGGCGATAGCTCCCATTTTTTAGCTATACATGGCTTTATATGCAGGCTATCATCAATTTGCACCAAGCCGTTGTAAAGCTGGTTGTCTATCCATAAAGCGTTTTGATTACGCGCAAAAGCCGGATCCATAGAGCTAAGACCTTGATCGAGGTTTATATTAAATATGGTTTTGTTTGAGGTATTATCCCTTGGTTTACATGCCCCCAAGAATACGACAAATAACAGCCATAAAACTCTATGCACTTTTATATACATTGCGTTAAATATGCAATTAATTTAATCAATTTTGGTTTGTAACAACCTTTGTAATTATTGCTCTATTCTTCTAAAAATACAACAATGAAACTTTTACGTTTAGCTATACTCCTTTGCTCATCCATTCCGGCTGTTGTGAAAGGGCAAGCCACCTCTACTAATGCCAAAACCAATATTATGTTTTTGGGTTGCACCCACTTTGGGCAGGAGGCTTTTTACAAACAAGCACCTTCTACTGATTTATTCAGCTCTGATCGTCAAAAAGATGTTACTGAAATAAACCGCCAGCTGGCACTTTACAAACCCGACCTGGTTTTAATTGAATGCGAACCTGCCGAACAACACACCGTTGACAGCTTGTATAATTTATTTAAAGCCGGCAAACTTAACTTTAATCAACTCAATTATGGCCGGGCCGAGGCTTACCAGTTTGGCTTTAACCTTGCCAAAGCTTCGGGGCTTAACCATGTATTTGGTGTTGATTATTATAACGGCCTTTCAACACGGTTAATTAAGGAGGGAGAAGGCTTACAATTTTTTGGTGAAGGTTTATCGGCCTTTTCAAATTTCGGGCGTTCGGTTGATAAGCAGTTGAAAGATAACGTTATCAATTTAAAGCAATACCTGCTTAAGCTAAACTCGCCCGATACTTATGCACTCACATATTACACGTTATTCATCAATCCAGCCAGAGTTACCAACGGAGCCTTTGGTAAGCTTGATGCCTCAGTTGACAGCGCGCACGTAGATAAAAAATTTATTGGAGCCGAATATATCTCCATTTTTTACAACCGCGAGCTTAAAATATTCAGCAACATTTTAAGTGTACAGCAGGCTACAAAGGGTAAGCGCATACTAGTTATAATGGGGCAACGCCATGCAGCAGTATTATCTAAAATTATTGAAAATGATCCGGCTTTTACGGTGGTGCCTTTAAGCCGGCATTTAAAATAAGAACGCATCAGTTATCGCTTTATAAAACTTTAATCATTTAATGCACACAAATTAACCTGCTGTTTGTATCATTACAACATTTAGTATTATCAAACAGGGTAAATTATAAAAACTCCAATTTTTTACCATATTTGAACTTACAACAATACTTCAAATCACAATCCATATGCAAGAATTAGATCCAGCCATTTTAGATAAGGCTAACGCCTGGCTTAAGGGAAATTATGATGCCGATGTTAAGCAACAGGTGCAGAAATTAATTGATGATAAAGCTTACACCGACCTTACCGATTCATTTTACAAAGATCTTGAATTTGGAACGGGCGGTCTTCGCGGCTTAATGGGTCCGGGTTCAAACCGCATTAACAAATACACTATTGGCGCAGCTACACAAGGCCTTGCCAACTACCTGAAAAAAACCTATCCGGGCGAAAAAATCAAAGTTGCTATTGCACACGATAGCCGTAACAACTCTGATGTTCTTGCCGGCATAACTGCCGATGTGTTTTCGGCCAATGACATATATGTGTACTTTTTTAAAGCTTTGCGCCCAACGCCTGAGCTTTCATTTGCTGTACGCCATTTAGGTTGCAAAAGCGGTGTAATGCTTACAGCTTCACACAACCCAAAAGAATACAATGGATATAAAGCTTACGGCGAAGATGGTGGTCAGTTTGTTGCCCCTCATGACAAAGCTGTAATGGACGAAGTAGCTGCCATCAGCAGTGTTGATGAAGTTAAGTTTACCCGCAATGAAGCTAATATTGAATTCATTGGTGAGGAAATAGATCAGCTATACTTGGATAAAATTACAGCGCTATCAGTATCGCCGGAGGCTATCAAACGTCAAAAAGATCTTAAAATAGTTTACTCACCGTTACACGGTACCGGTGTTACCCTGGTACCTAAGGCACTGGAGCAATTTGGTTTTGAAAATGTAACCGTGCTTGAATCGCAGGCTACTCCTGATGGCAACTTCCCTACCGTGGTTTACCCTAACCCTGAGGAAAAAGAGGCTCTTAACCTGGCTATGGAAAAAGCTAAAGAAATTGATGCCGACCTGGTTATGGCTACCGACCCTGATGCTGACCGTGTGGGTATTGCCGTTAAAAATGACAAAGGTGAAGTAGTTTTACTTAACGGCAACCAGGTTGCAACCCAGCTAATTAACTACCTGTTATCGGCCTGGGAAGAAAAAGGCAAGTTTACCGGTAAAGAGTACATTGTAAAAACCATTGTAACCTCTTACCTTATTGATACTATTGCCAAAGATAAAGGTGTAGAATGCTACAATACCCTTACCGGCTTTAAATATATTGGCGAACTGATGACCAAATTTGAAGGCGAAAAAACCTTTATTGGCGGTGGTGAAGAAAGCTACGGTTATTTAATTGGCGATATTGTTCGTGATAAAGATGCTGTGGTATCGGCCGCATTTATTGCCGAAATGACTGCTTTTTATAAAGACAAAGGCAGCAGCCTGTTTGAGGCTTTGGTAGATACTTACCTGAAATATGGTTTCTACAAAGAAACGCTTATATCAATTACCAAGAAAGGTAAAACCGGCGCCGAAGAAATTAAGGCCATGATGGAGCAGTACCGCACTAATCCTCCTGCTACATTAGGTGGATCTAAAGTAATTGCGTTAAAAGATTACGAACTACGCAAAGAAACCGACCTCACATCCAACACTGTAACACCAATTGATTTACCAAAGTCAGACGTGTTGCAATTTGTTACCGAAGATGGTAGTATTATTTCGGCACGCCCGTCAGGTACTGAGCCTAAAATTAAGTTTTACTGCAGCGTGAACACCAAACTGGCCAGCAAAGAGGCTTTCCACGAAACTGAAAAACAACTGGACGAAAAGCTAAAAACCATTATGCAAGACCTAGGCGTATAACGTTCTTTACTTGTTTAAATATTATAATCCCGGGGCCTCAGCTCCGGGATTTTTTGTTGGCAGATAAACAATTATGAAGTATGCGCTTTATGTATATACATACTTATAAGCGCTTATGGTTTCAAATTACGCTCGCTACTTTGTTAATTTATCTATTATGTGCCTTGTGGCACTTATATCTGCCTGCAGCAATGGCGAAAAGAAAGAGCAAACAGTAAGTGCTAATCGCTGGTACATGAACAGCATCATTTACAATGTTGAGGTACGTGTATTTAAAGATAGTGACGGTGATGGGATAGGCGATTTTAACGGCCTTACTCAAAAAATCCCATACTTAAAATCTCTTGGCGTTGATGCCGTGTGGCTGGCGCCTTTCCAACCAACCTCATATCGTGACGATGGATACGACGTTATGGATTACTACGGCATCGATACTAAAACAGGCACTAAAGAAGATTTTGATTCATTTATTAAGGCGGCTCACAAAGCCGGCATTAAAGTGGTGATGGATGTTGTGCTTAACCACACCTCAAACAGTCACCCGTGGTATCAAAAGGCCCGATTGGATAGCACCTCCAAATATTTTAACTGGTATGTATGGTCAAAAGCGAAGCCGAAAAATTTTGATGAGGGCATGGCCTTCCCAGGCGTGCAAAACGAAACGTGGACTTATGATGAGGTAGCCAAAAGGTATTACTTTCACCGGTTCTATGACTTTCAGCCCGATTTAAATTTTGAGAACAAGGAGGTACAGGCCGAAGGAAAAAAGATTTTGACCTACTGGCTTAACCAGGGGCTTGATGGCTTTAGGTTAGATGCCGTACCCTTTATTATCGACAAGCCAGCCGAGGGTGACGACGCCGAGCCCATGTATAATATTCTTAGCGACCTAAATGCTACGGTTAAAAAGCTAAACCCGGATGCCATTTTATTAGGCGAAGCTAACGTAGCACCTGATAAAAATAAAGTCTTTTTTGGGGAGAACGGCAGTCGTTTACAACTCATGTTTAATTTTTATGCCAACCAGTATCTTTTTTACTCACTGGCAGATGAGCATGTAAGCACGTTTAAGGAGGCCTTGCAGAAAACGCATGAAAAGCCGACCGAATCGCAATGGGCATATTTTATGCGCAATCATGATGAGATAGACCTTGGCCGCTTAAGCAGCAAAGAACGTAACAAAGTTTATGAAAAGTTTGGCCCTGAGAAGAGCATGCAGCTTTATGACCGGGGAATACGCCGACGCCTGGCACCCATGATCAATGATGCTAAAAAACTTGAGCTCTGCTACAGTCTGCTATTTTCGCTTCCCGGAACACCTGTAATAAGATACGGCGAGGAAATTGGCATGGGCGATGACCTTACGCTTCAAGAAAGACTCTCGGTACGTACGCCTATGCAGTGGTCGTCTGGCGCTAACTCAGGATTCACCAGTGGAAACAAGCCCTACCGCCCCTTGATAAACATGGGTGAATACCGTTACCAGGCAGTTAACGTTGACTTGCAATCAAAAAATTCACAGTCTTTGCTTAGCAAAATAAAGCAGTTAATTGCTGCCCGTAAGGCTCATCCTGAAATTGGCTTGGGCGCATGGAATGTTTTAGATACAGGCGCAGATGAAGTTTTGGCCATTGAGTATACTTATGAGGGCCGCAAATCAATTGTTGTACATAATTTTAGTAAGCGGCGTTTGGAGAAAGTTGAAATTTCTATGAAAAATGCCAGCAGCTCAGTAATTGAAAATGTAATTAATCCTACAGAAAAGCTTAATCTAAGTAACGGACGCCTGACTTTAGCTCTAAATGGATATGAATACAAATGGTATAGTTTGAAAGAGCAATAGCAGCAAATTAATTACATCATTATATTCAATACAACGTTTTCGTTACTTGCCCATCATGGTATTCCTTCACTTCGTGCAAGTGCAAATTACCTCTGTCATCGGCAGTAAAAGATTTTGTCATTGAGTCTAAACGCCTATGGTGGTCTAAGTAAATTTCTGTAAATGTAATTCTATCCCGGCCAATAGTATGGGTGCCTTTAGTGAGCAACACTTTGTTACGGCTGGCCTTCATCCAGGCGCTGCACAAACTCCGCGTTTGACCGGCGCGGTAAACAACAAAAAAAGCTCCATCTAAATTTCCATCATGAACGTAGTAATCTTCTTCATATAAACTATAGTCGTATTTACCCAAACTAAAGTTTTTAATAAGCTTTTTATTTGGCATTTTAAAGGCACTTAAGCTTAGCAGCATAGATGCAGTTAAAGCTGCCCCTAACGTATACTCACAAACAAACTTCTTATTAACAATTGGGTTTAATTTAAATGAACTGCAATTTAGCATAAGGATAATTAGTGAAGTATTTCACTGCCAAATTAATACTTAGCTACATTCTGTTTCAGCCCTTTAACTATTTTTAACAATTGCCATGAAATAAGCTATCTACGCTTCCACAACTTACCGGTATAGTTAAGTTCATCTAACCCTAATGCTACCTTTTGCCCCGATTCAAAACCGAACACTTCTTCAAAAGTGTCTTCCAAAAAGTCATTCATTTTTTGCTCGCTGAAAAACCAGCATGGGTAGGAGGCATCATAAAAAGCAGGAGGCACTTTTTGTATGGTTAAGCGATCCTCTGGTCCGTCTATAAAAGCGGTACGATCAATTATGAGATAAGGTATGCTACTTTGCTTAACTTTATTTAGAAGCTTATATGGTGCTTCCATATATTGTAATGAGCTGCTGAACATCAATAACTGAGGCTCGTTTTTAACCAGCACTTCATCCAGCGAGTAGTGAAATTTCAAATGCGCATTTTCAAAATTGCGCTTACCTTCATCAACAAACATTTGCTGCTCTACCAAATGCCACTGTAATGAATTTAAATGCTTAAGAAAGGGAAGGTTTTGCCTGTACGATGTACCGAGCGAGCCGCCATAATCTACCACACTCAAGTGATTATTATTTTGCGATGCTATCCACAACAATGAGGATAAAATGGGGTAAAATATCTCCACTTTTTGCTGAGCTATGCCATCGCGTTCATATTTAGCCTCACCATTTTTAACTTTTAACGCTGCTTCACTAACCCGCTGCAACACACTTTGCGCGTTGTAGCCTGTAGTTTGTTGTAACGCCTGCTCCCAGCTTTTATAGTCACCATGCCAGCCGTAGCGGGCGCTGTATCGCATAATGCGTTTAATTATCGTTGGAACAAAATCTCCTTTTTTAAGCGACATAGATGGTATGTGTTATTTTGTAAGGTTTATACTTGTGCAAATATTTAGCCACTGTAAATTGAGCAGTTTATAAACAATTAGCATCAAACAATTCAAGCTCAATTATGCTATATTCACAAGCAATAAAACCAAAAGCATCAGTTAAAAATATTTACTAATTTTTTTAGTATTTAATTATTTACTTCTTATATTTGTATACAATATAAACACGATGAGTAACGTAAACGCAGATAAATTAAAAGCACTACAGCTAACATTAGATAAGCTGGAAAAATCATACGGTAAAGGTACCATTATGAAATTGGGCGATACCGTTATTGAACCCATTGAAGTAATACCTACAGGCTCATTAACACTTGATTTAGCTTTAGGTGTTGGCGGCTTACCAAAAGGCCGTGTAATTGAAATTTACGGTCCGGAATCTTCAGGTAAAACTACTTTAGCCATACACGCTATTGCAGAGGCTCAGAAAAAAGGTGGCATTGCTGCATTTATTGATGCCGAGCATGCTTTTGACCGTTTTTATGCTCAAAAGCTAGGTGTTGATGTTGAGAATTTATTAATTTCTCAACCAGACAACGGTGAGCAAGCCTTAGAAATCGCTGACAACCTGATCCGTTCAGGAGCTATTGATATATTAGTTATTGACTCGGTTGCAGCCCTTGTACCAAAAGGTGAAATTGAAGGTGAAATGGGCGACTCTAAAATGGGTTTACAGGCCCGCTTAATGTCGCAAGCCTTACGTAAGCTTACCGGTACCATTAGCAAAACCGGTTGCTGCTGTATATTTATCAATCAGCTGCGCGATAAAATTGGCGTTATGTTTGGTAACCCGGAAACTACTACCGGTGGTAACGCCCTTAAATTTTACGCTTCGGTACGTTTGGATGTACGCCGTATATCACAAATTAAAGATACTGATGAGGTATCAGGTAACCGTGTAAAAGTTAAGATTGTTAAAAACAAGGTTGCTCCTCCATTCCGCCTGGCCGAATTTGATATCATGTTTGGCGAAGGTATTTCAAAAGCAGGTGAAATTATTGACCTAGGTGTTGAGCACAGCATTATTAAAAAAGCCGGATCATGGTTTAGCTACGGTGACAGCCGTTTAGGACAAGGCCGTGATGCCGTTAAGCAACTAATTATTGACAACCCTGAGCTTGCAGAAGAACTGGAAAATAAGATTAAGGAAGTTGTTTCGGGTGAAGAGATTACACCTGCAGAAGATTAATATTTAGTATAGTTTTTATTTAGCCACTCTTGCTGCGCGCAGAGTGGCTTTTTTGTTTCCATACTTTCGATGATAGTTAATGTAATATCATATATTGGTACACATAAACACTTATCACAACACTCAAATGAACAGGATGAAACTTCTGTTGCTGATGCTTTTGCCATCTGCAGTTTTTGCACAGGCAAAATACCTGCCGGGCTATGTAGTTGAAAGCAACGGAGACACACTCAAAGGCGTTATCAACTACCATCCGCAAAACTCAACACCAAAGTATTTTGAATTTAAAGCTAATCCCGAACAGAAAACGCCGGTTGTTTACACCCCTACCGATGTTAAAGCGATCAACGTGCTTAACGCTGCCACTTTTATTACTTACTCGGGCAAAGTATCAATGGATAAAAACAAATTTCCTGATATACCAACCGCAATTGATACCATTACACAACAGCAGCAAATATTTTTAAAAGTAACTTATATTGGAGACAACGTTGGTTTAGCCGAACAAGAGGATGCAACAAAACACCGTTACTTCTTAACCGAAAACAACACCGCTGCAACTGAGCTGATATATTACCAGTACTACGCTAACATTGATGGCAGCCGTACCGTGCGAACAGCCGAAATGTATAAACAAACACTTAAAAACGCAGCAAACCGCTATAGCAACAACCTTGAAACTATGGCGCTTATTGATAACACCACATTTACAGCCAGCAGTCTTACCCGTGTGCTTAAGTTGATGAATAAAGACAATAAAGTTGAAGAAAAGAGCTTTGTAGTGGGTATACACGCCGGCGTTAGCTTAAACGCAGCACGATCGGGCTTGTATGGAAACAGCGTATTTACCGGAGACGCGTCATGGTCTTACCTTCCACGTGTTTTGGCAGGAATTGAACTCTCTGATCACCGTATTCTTAAAAACCTACGCTTTAAACTAGATTTTACTTTTACAGGTGTAAAGCCACGTTTTAACAAAACAATACAGGTAGGTGCAACAAATATTACCAACGAGTACAGCTACGAAATTGACCATTATTACTTTTCTGCCATTCCAAACGTTACTTACAATATCATCAACAGTAACCGGTTCAGGCTTTTTGCAGGAGTTGGTTTATCATTAAATTACGGAACCTCAAGCAAAATTACTTTCAAGCGCAATTTATCCCAGTTTAATGATCTTAAAAACTTACAAAGCTCCTGGACGTCTACCCCATTGCAATTGGGCGTAACGCTAAATAAGAGATTAGATATTTACGGTAACTTCACGTATTCTAACCGTGTTATGCTGTATGATCAGTTTTTCCTTACCGGAAGACATTTCGACTTTGGCTTGCGTTATAGGATCACCAAGGCTTATTGACATAACCCTGTTTTATAACTGAAAAATGCCTGACAAATAATTAAAAAACATAGTGTTACTTTGACACACTAAAAAACTACATACTATGGAATACAGGCAATTAGGTGCATCGGGTTTACATGTACCGGTATTAAGCTTTGGTACAGCAACCTTCGGCGGTGGTAATGACTTTTTTAAAGCTTGGGGAAATACCCAATTAAATGAAGCAAAGCAATTAATTAACCTTTGCCTTGATGCAGGTGTTAATTTTTTTGACACGGCCAATGTGTACTCGCATGGCGTATCTGAAGAAATTCTGGGTCAGGCGCTTGAAGGTTTACGCAACAAAGTACTTATATCTACCAAGGCTACTTTCCCTATGGGATCGGGGCCAAATGATTTTGGTTCGTCTCGCTTCCACTTGCTTGAGCAGGCCGAGGCAAGCCTACGCCGTTTAAAAACAGATCATATAGATATATATCACCTGCATGGGTTTGATGGCAACACTCCGGTTGAAGAAACCTTAAAAGCCCTTGATGATTTAATAACCAGTGGCAAAGTACGTTATATCGCCTGTTCTAACTTCTCGGGCTGGCATTTGATGAAGTCACTGTCTGTATCTGAACGCTACGGTTGGGCACGGTACATAGCACATCAGGCTTACTATTCTTTGCTCGACAGAGAATTTGAATGGGAATTGATGCCTTTGGGTATTGATCAAAATGTAAGCACTATTGTTTGGAGCCCGTTGGCATCAGGCCAATTGGGCGGTAAGTTCCGTCGCGGCCAGCCAATACCGCAAGATAACCGCCGCAGCCAGGGAGGTTCACATGGCCCTGAAACCAATATGGAGCGCCTATATACTATTGTTGATGCGCTTGACGAGGTTGCTGAAGAAACAGGAAAATCAGTTGCACAAGTTGCGCTAAACTGGGTTTTACAACGCCCTACTGTGGCCAACATTATTATTGGTGCCCGTAACGAGGAACAATTAAAGCAAAACCTTGCAGCTGTAGGTTGGAACTTAAGCATTGAGCAAATTAAAAAGCTTGATGCGGCAAGCGAAACACCTGCCGTTTATCCGTACTGGCACCAGCGTCAAAATACAAAGCTTAATCCGCTGCCAAACTTTTACAAGTAAAAAAAAGCCCGCCTCTACTGCATATTGAGGCGGGCTTTTTTATATGTGTCATAGTAGCGAATTCAATGCATAATTAATAATCTCCTTTAAAAATGCGAAGTGTTTTAACGTACCTGCCCTGGTAATATGAATTTAACGGCGTTTCGGTAACGCCGTTAGCCTTGCCTGATGTTGAATGGATAAAAACGGGTTCAGCACCGGTTTGAGTAAGAATACCCATATGGCCTACCACCCGCTTGGTACTATCGGTACCGGTAAATAAAATTAAATCACCGGGTTTAGCCTGGTTTATAGGTATCTCTTGCTTTACATAAGTAAAATCAACTGATGAACGTGGCACTGCTATATTGAAGTGGTTAAATACGTAAGTAATAAAGCCTGAGCAGTCAAATCCCTCATCAGGTTTAAGCGAACCATACTTATATGGAACCCCTATCAGTGTTTTTGCATAAGCTATCAGCTCAGCAGGCTTGGTAGTACCTGTGTTGATAGTTACCTTAGGCTGTTGAGCGTCGACTATAACGGGTTTTACAGAAGGCTCATTATCTTTTGGAATGTAGTTTTCTTGCAATGTATTGTTTTGACCGCAAGAGTGAAACAGTATGGCAGCGGCAAATAGGTAAGTTTTGTAAATGATAGGCATTTTTAGCTAACACATTTACAGTTAAAAAGTTAGAGCCATAACAACCATTACTAATTCGCTCTAATTGTAATTATGCAAACTATGAAGACGTCTAACACATATCAATTTCCAATCGCTCACAATATTTAACCTTCAATTACAAAAATATCACCAGTGGCATGCTTTTAGTACTGCCACGGTATGAACTTACAAAAGGCGACATTTGGCGGAGGCTGTTTTTGGTGTACGGAAGCTATATTTCAGATAATTAAAGGAGTGAAGTCGGTTGTTTCAGGCTATATGGGCGGAGAAATAGAAAACCCTACTTATGAGCAAATTTGTGGTGGAAAAACAGGACACGCCGAGGTTGTTGAAGTTGAGTTTGATGCGGATGAAATAAGTTACAATGATTTACTCTTTGTTTTTTTTGAAACTCACGACGCCACAACCCTTAACCGGCAAGGAAATGATGTGGGAACACAATACCGTTCGGTTATTTACTACCATAATAAGGAGCAAGAGCAACAAGCCAAAGAGATGGTTGCGCAACTTACAACTGAAGGTATTTACAGCAACCCAATAGTAACTGAAATTAGCCCGGTTGGTACCCTTTACACCGCCGAATCATACCATCAAAACTATTTTAATAACAACACTTACAAGCCATACTGCACCTTTGTAATACAACCTAAGCTCAACAAATTTGCCCGAAAGTTTACTGAAAAGGTTAAGGCTGGAGCTGTTTGAAGAAAGGCGGGGAATTCAATGATGTAATTATTAAGATAAGCCATTTAAGCAAACGGGTAACTGCTATACTTATTAAAAGTATACTATAACTTTGCGGTTTAAAGCAAAGTGCTCATGAGTAAGAAAGTTTTTATTGGTATGCTTGGCATTGTGTTAGCCTCTTGCACAGCAACCAAACAAGCAGTGCAGCAAACATCTGTTACAAACAGTGGTAAGGTTTGGTCATCTTTATGGCAGCAGCGGTCGGCCGAGTATAGGGCGCTATGCTTTCAAGCCTACAACCTGGCCAAACTCAGGCTTGATGAAGCGCTGGCTAAAAAAACTAATAAACCATTAGCCATAGTAACCGATATTGATGAAACTGTGCTGGACAATAGCCCGTATGATGCGTCACGCGCTATTAGTAATCTGGAATATGACGCAGCGACCTGGAAACAATGGACTGCTAAAGCTGCGTGCGATACCGTTGCCGGAGCTCCGGCATTTTTTAAATATGCAGCAAGCAAGGGTGTTGCCATCTTCTATATAACCAACCGCGATGAAGATGAACAGGCAGGCACGGTTAAAAACCTCCAAAAGTTTAATATGCCTTTTGCTGACGATGAACATGTTATACTTAAAGCTGGCACATCGAGCAAGGAACCAAGACGATTGAATGTACTCAAAGGCTATGATATTGTGCTTTTATGCGGCGACAATTTGCCCGACTTTGATGCGGTATATGATAACCACCCCACTGAGCAAAAGCGTAATGAAGCAACTGCTAAGCTTTCGGGAAAATTTGGAAGCAAATATATTATATTGCCTAACCCATCATACGGTGATTGGGAAGGCGCACTGTTCAACTTCAATTACGGACTGAAAGCCGCACAGAAAGATTCAATAATTAAAGCCAAGCTAATAACCGAAAAATAGAGGTGATTACCGTATGAGTGATGGTGATGGTGAAAATGTTTAACTTAGCGTTATCATCATCAACATCCCTATGGTAACAATAGAAAACGAATTCCTTAAAGCTTCAATTAGCAGTAAGGGTGGCCAGCTTACATCGCTAATTAATAAGGCCTCACAAACTGAATTGATATGGCAGGCTAACGAGCAGATATGGCCTTGGCATGCCCCCAATCTTTTTCCTATAGTTGGCGGTTTAGTTAATAATGAGTTAAGGGTAAACGGAACAACGTATAATTTGTCAAGACACGGGTTCGCCCGTCAATCTGATTTTAGCATTGCCGAAGCTAACCCTCACCATGCCGATCTTGCGCTGCATTGCAATGAACAAACGCTGGCGGTGTACCCTTACAAGTTTGCTTTCCATATTTTATATGACCTTATTGACAATGCGCTAAGAATCACTTACAAGGTGATAAACCTTGACGATAAAGCTATTTACTTTTCGGTGGGTGCGCACCCCGCATTTAATGTACCATTTAACAATGGTGATAATTACGAAGACTATTTTATTGAATTTGAAGTTGCCGAAGAGCTTAACTCGCATGTATTATCGGCCGAGGGATATTTTACCGGGGAAACTACCCCTATAAAACTTGAAGGTAAAAAATTAGCGCTAACCCGTAATCTTTTTGATAATGATGCTCTCGTGTTTAAAAACATACAGTCAAAGGTGGTTACTATAAAATCTGCAAAGTTTGATCAATCAATCACCGTTGAATATCCGCATTATAACCACTTAGGTATATGGGCAAAACCGGGTGCCAATTTTGTTTGCATTGAACCCTGGCTTGGATATGCCGATGATGTTGTGCCGGCAAGTGATATAAGTGAGAAACCGGCCATACAAAAACTCGAAAAAGGACACGTTTTTGAATCGCCCTACTACATTAGTATTTAACGTTAGCTTGAGGATAATTGAACATTTTTAAAACATTACTTACCTGTTGAAGGTAATCTGTTTATTATTCAATTAATCTACAATCATATGAAAAAGATTATTTATCTATTTATGACAACGTTGATGTTAAGCTTTGTTGCCTTTACATCAAACGCGGCTACCACTGATGCTGGCGTTAACTACAAAGAGTACTACGCAAACAAAAGCGTTGAAGAAAGAAACGCGCGCGTAGAAGAAATCAAAGCCCGTGTTGACGAGATCAGAGCAATGGACAAATCTGACTTGAGCAAAACTGAGCGCAAAGAGTTAAGAAAAGAACTTAGAGAGCTTAAAAAAGAAGCTAACGCTGCTGCTACCAGCGGTGGTATCTATCTTTCAGTAGGTGCTATCATTATCATCATCTTAGTACTTATCCTGATTTTATAATCAGTATACCAATCACTCTAAAACAATAAAGGAGCCTTATAGGCTCCTTTATTGTTTATTAAAATAATGATCCCTGCTGACCATTGTTTATATCAATATCTTCGGGATTGGTAATTTCGAAACCTACATTTTTCGCAGCCTGTTCGGGTGTTGAATCAGGTACCTGTTTTGGTTCGGCCGGGTTGGTTACATCAGCAATAATCTGTGTATCGGCCACTGAATCCGGCGCCGGGTCGGGTACATCTTCGGCGTCGTCATGCTCGGCAATCAACTCTACCGTTTGTATAGTATGCGCCGAAAGCCGGTTACCCATGGCCTTCATGCCCTTAACGTCAATCAAATCAGTTAAGTTTAATTCGGCCAGCTCGGGCGTTTGAGCCTTACCTTTGAGCTGCTCAACCTTAACCACAGCCTGCGCCGCCCCTGATATGATGATCAGCTTCGAACCCGGCTCCTCACTTATAAAACTGGTTTGCTTGCCAACTACTATGTTTTCAAACACAAAGCGCTTAACCAGGTAGTTTTTTGATTTACCATCGTAATGTATAACCGAGTAAACCTTTTCGGCGTCATACTTTTCTATTAACATCATCTTATCATCAAAATGATTGTTAAGATCAAAGCTGGTAAGCTCATATACCCCGTTTGATAGGATGGTCAATATCTTATCCTCACCATCAAACTCGCCAAGGTAACGCCCACGGCTGTCGGCATTTAAACGTTTAAGTATATCATCATACCAAATTTTACGCCCCGCCAAGGTTGATACACCTTTAGATTTTAAAAGAATTTTCTTAACCGGGTACTTGGTAACCTGGTTACCCATTGATCCTCTGCCTTTAATAGCAATCTCGGCAAAATCCTGGTCAAACTGGAGTCTTTTTAGTTTACTATGCGGCTTAAGCTGCACGGTAACCACCTCGGCCTCTCCATTTAGATTTGCTGTAAAGTATAATACCTTGGTGCCTTTGGTACCCTTTGTTAAATCATACTCCTTATCGCGCGTTACGCCTACTACCGAGAAACGTTTAACGTACGTGGTACCACTTTCACCGTCTTTATAAATCATGTTGTATACGGTGCGTTCGTCGTTCTTTTTAAACACCGCTACATGAATAATATTTTTGCCTACAAAGGCCTTATCCTGCATTTTAGTAATGATGCACTTACCGTCTTCCCTGAATACGATAATTTCGTCAATATCTGAACAGTCGCAAACAAACTCTACGTTTTCATCACGCTTAATGCCCGAGCCTATAAAGCCATCTTGCTTGTTAACATATAGCTTTACGTTGGCAAGGGCCACTTGTGCAGCCTCAACTTTATCAAAGGTGCGAAGTTCGGTTTTACGGCCACGGTCTTTACCGTATTTCTCTTTGAGTTTGGTAAACCAGGCTATAGCATAATCAGTCAGGTGCTTCAGGTTGTAATTAACGTCCTTAATTTCAGCCTCCAGCGCTTTCATTTGCTCATCGGCCTTTTTAACGTCAAAGCGGGTAATGCTGCTCATTGGTTTATCAATAAGCTTCTTATAATCCTCCGGAAGTATGGTGCGGTAAAATTGCGGAAAGAACGGCTCAAACAAGCGGTTCAATACTTCAACCACGGTGTCAAAATTACCTGAGCTTTCATAATCAGGATTTTTGTACATACCCTCCTGTATAAATATTTTAAGTAATGAGCTAAAGAATATTTTTTCCTTTAATTCATTCAGCCTTATTTCAAGCTCAAGCTTAAGCAGGGCTTTGGTATGATTGGCACTGTGAATAAGCACATCGTTCACACTCATAAAGTGTGGCTTATCATCTAATATTATGCAGGTATTAGGAGATATAGACACCTCGCAATCGGTGAAGGCATATAGTGCATCAATAGTTACATCGGGTGATATTCCCGGTGCAAGGTGCACTACTATTTCAACATTTTGGGCAGTGTTATCTTCAATTTTCTTGATTTTAATCTTGCCCTTATCATTTGCCGAAATTATACTGTCAATTAACCCACCTGTGGTTGTACTGTAAGGAACCTCGGTAATCAACAGCGTCTTTTTATCCTTTTCAATAATTTTAGCTCTCACACGTACTTTACCGCCGCGCTGGCCTCCATTATAGTTGGTGGCATCAGCCATACCGCCTGTCAAAAAATCGGGCAGTAAGTTTGGCCGGTTACCCTTCAAGGCTTCAACGGCAGCATCAATCAACTCTACAAAGTTGTGCGGCAGTATTTTGGTAGCTAAACCTACAGCAATACCGTCAGCACCTTGTGCCAGCAATAAAGGAAACTTTACTGGCAAGGTAATAGGCTCGCGGTTACGGCCATCGTAGCTTGCCTGCCATTCTGTAGTATCGGGGTTAAATACAACTTCGAGGGCAAACTTTGTAAGTCTTGCCTCAATGTAACGCGGTGCCGCAGCCGAATCGCCTGTTATTGGATCGCCCCAGTTACCCTGGCAATCAATCAAAAGGTTTTTTTGCCCTATCTGCACCATGGCATCACCAATAGATGCATCGCCATGGGGGTGATACTTCATGGTGTTACCTATAACATTGGCTGCTTTATTGAAGCGCCCGTCGTCCATTTCCTTAAGCGAGTGCAAAATGCGACGTTGCACAGGTTTCAAGCCATCATGTATATGCGGAACGGCACGATCAAGTATTACATACGAAGCATAATCTAAAAACCAGTTTTCGTAAAGCCCGTCGAGCGGTATTACGTTATGCATGGTTTCGCCATTTACCTGCAATGCGTTTTCTTCGTGTTCGTTGGTATCTAAACTTTCTGACATAGTATCGTAACTGCAAATTGAAGGTGATACACTTCAAGCAAATATTATCAGCCGTTTAATTGCTAATAAAATTAGCCAAATATACTAAAAACAAGCTAAACAACCTATTATTGCTGCCTTAAACCTGCCGTAAAAGCGCTTAAGTTACCTTTTATTTATAAGAGTACATTACTGGCAGGCAAATAGTTAACCTGCACATTAAGCACGATATATCACGCAGTAATTTATTGATTGCGCTCGCGCCCGGCACGTATCATCTGACCATAGTCCATACCGTTTGCCATGGCGTGGCAAATCATACCTATACGCTTAGCGCGGGTAGCAATGGTTTTAGCACTGTTTAGCCAGTTCACAAAGTAACGGCGGTGCGATTCAGGAAGGCTATCAAAGTAACTTAATGCATCAGTATCATCGGTAAGACACTCGTGCAAGTCATCAGGCACCACTAATTTAAAATCAACGTCCTCTTCTATACTCACCTGTAACATTGCTCCCTCACGCTTGTGCATTCCTTTGCGCATATCAGCGTTGAGGGTAAGAATAAAGTTCCCGTCGCCCATGGGCATCAATGCAACGCCTGCTATCTCAAAGTTATCGAGCGTACCCCTAACCCTGAAGGATTTTTTATTACCTGGCTTTAATTGCTGAGCAACATCAGCCGGTACATCAATGTACGTCCAACCGGTTTTTTCGCCTTGCTCGGCAAACTTTAAAATCAAAGCTGTATACGTTACCATATTAACATTTAAAAGCACATTAAACAGCCACAAGCAACCTTAATGCACTTAACTTTTACAGATGTTATAAATATTCAATTATAATAAAAAATAGTGTAACGTTTAATGAGGTATGGTAGTCATAGAAGTATAAAACAAATAAATACACAAACTTAATCTCACAACAATATGAAAACCTTAAAATCAATAATATTAGGCTTAGCTTTATTAGTAACAGCAAACGTTGTTAAAGCTGATGAACCATCAACAATCAAACTAACAAAATCAAATGCCATTGATGCATACATAAGCAGCGTTACCTTGGGCCAAAATACAGACCTTAACAATGTGATTGAGCACAATGCAAAGTTTAACATACTACGTGGCAAACAAGTAATGAGCTTTAGTAAGGCTGATATGCTGAAGTTCTCTAAAGAAAATCAAAACATCCGTCAGGATTGTACCACTTCGGTAACTGAAGTTGAAAGCAACGACGATATGACCATTGTTAAGGTTGATATGAATTACGGAACGTTTAACCGTACCAACTATGTAACTGTGGCCAACACAGGCGATGGCTGGAAAATTACCAATGTATACTCCATATTCAAATAAATAAAAATTTAAACTTATAAAAAGCCGGCTCAATTGAGCCGGCTTTTTTGTTTTACTACAATTATTACGATTAAGTAACAGGAGATGTACATATTACTATCCAATAAACGGTACTATGTATTACAATATTCTTAATTTTTGTTAGTTATTGCGCCGTTTAATCCCCCTGTTACAGGCAAGTTGTTAACGATATGTTAAATGTTTACGCTTAGCATAAAATAGTGTAACGTTTGGTGTAATGGTGCTGTCTTATATACAGAAACAAAAACATAAGAACCTTAAAACTTTAAAATATGAAATCCTTGAAATCACTTGTAGCAGGCTTAGCTTTATTAGTAATTGTCAATGTTGTTAAAGCCGAAGAACCAAACGTAGCCCGTTTAACAAAAAGTTATGCAGTAAGCACCTACGTTAACATGATGACCCGCGGCCTAAACGCGGGATTGAGCGATGTTTTTGAAAGCAACGCTAAAATCAACATTCTACGCGGCAAACAGGTACTAAGCTTTAGCAAAGCAGAGATGCTAACGTTTGCCGGCGATAACAAAAACATCCAGCAAAACTGTACTACTTCAGTAACCGAAGTTGAAAGCAATGCCGATATGGCCATTGTTAAGGTAGATATGAAGTACGAAAAATTTACCCGCACCAATTATGTAACAATTGCCAACACCGGTGAGGGCTGGAAAATTACCAACGTATACTCAGTATTTAAATAATAGATTTTTGTCAGATAATAGTTTTAGTTAACAAAAAGCCGCTGCGAGAGCGGCTTTTGTAATTTATACAGGTACTGTGGCCAGCCTGTCTTCAAAAAACATAAAAGGCAAAAAGCTGTCGGCGCCATTTGTTGCCCAGGTTACGCCCTCTTTACAATACAACAGCGTACGTATTGGCATTAATTGCTTTTTTTCAAACTCGGCCAATACCTGCAGGCATGATCCGCAGGGAGTAATGGGCTTTTCAATTTTAAACTTACTGGTATGTGCGGTAACAGCCATGGCTTCAACCGGGTCGTCGGCAAAATTAGCGCTCCATGTGAACAGCGCTACGCGCTCGGCACAAAGCCCTGATGGGTAAGCGGCATTTTCCTGGTTACTGCCGTACACAATACGCCCGCTTTTGAGCCGCAGCGCTGCGCCGACCTTAAAATTAGAATATGGAGAATGAGAACCACTCAGGGCTTTCTCGGCTTCAAGGCACAGTGCCTTGTCACTTTCATTAAGCTCCTCAAAAGTTTGGTACTCCTCAAAAGCTATATTTATGTTATGTTTTACCATTGCTTAACCCGCTAACAAACGCGGGGAAACAATGTAAGCAAAAAACATTACAAATTATACGGTGCGATAAAAAGCTAATGCTATAGATGTTTATTTTGTAAAATGCAACCACATTTATCTATAAACTTCAATACTACAATTAACGGTTAAGTAAATAATAGTAACTGAAACTTTATTTAAGGGAAAGGCTGATTGCCAAACTGCAAAATATAAAAAAATGCAAAACCAAAAGCAAATTAAACCGTGTAGTTTACAGCATATATTCTTAGTTTTGTACCGTTTTACAGATTGGTATTCAGATGGATCGTCTAAATTACGTTAATAGCGGAAACGCTGACTATATAAATTCACTCTACGAAGCTTATAAACAAGACCCCGAATCAGTAGATTACGGTTGGCAAAAATTCTTCGAGGGTTTTGATTTTGGTCAAGGTTCGGCACCTCAATCAGCCGCAGGCACAGCTTCAGCAGCCACCCCTGAGCACGTTTTAAAAGAAATAAACGTGCTGAATATGATAAACGGATACCGTACCCGCGGACACCTGTTTACCAAAACCAACCCCGTACGCGAACGCCGCAAATATTATCCTGGTAAAGAGCTTGAAACCTTTGGTTTGAGCGAGGCTGATATGGACACCGTATTCAATGCAGGTGTTGAAGTAGGCTTAGGTCCGGCAAAGCTGCGTGACATACGCCAGCTGCTTGAGGATACTTACTGCCAGGCAATAGGTGCCGAGTACAAATACATGCGTAACCCAATCAAAACCAAATGGTTTGAGCAGCGCATGGAAAGCAAACGCAACCAGCCATCATTCTCTAAGGATGAAAAAACACGCATGCTTAAAAAGCTTAACCAAGCCGTTGGGTTTGAAAACTTTTTAGGAACCAAATTTTTGGGGCAAAAACGTTTTTCATTAGAAGGTGCCGAAGCATTGATTCCGGCTTTAGATTCGGTTATTGAAAAAGGCTCATCTTTAGGCATCGAAGAGTTTACCATTGGTATGGCTCACCGTGGCCGTTTAAATGTTTTGGCCAATATAATGGGCAAAACCTATAAAGAGATTTTTGCTGAGTTTGAAGGCAAAAATTATGATATGGAGTCGTCTTTTGGCGGCGACGTAAAATATCACTTAGGCTTCTCAACTGATGTTGAAACCTTTGATGGTAAAAAAATTCACTTGAGCTTATGCCCTAACCCATCGCACCTGGAAACAGTAGGCCCTGTGGTTGAAGGTATAACCCGCGCTAAAATTGACAGCAAATACGGCGACGATCATGATAAAATTGCACCTATATTAATACATGGCGATGCTTCAGTAGCAGGTCAGGGTATTATTTATGAGGTGTTGCAAATGGAAAAGCTGGACGGTTACAAAACCGGCGGTACTGTGCATTTGGTAATTAACAACCAAATTGGTTTTACCACCAATTTTAAAGATGCACGCTCAAGCACTTATTGTACTGATATTGCTAAAACCGTTTTATCTCCTGTATTCCACGTTAATGGTGATGATGTAGAAGCCTTAGCCTATGTTATTAACATGGCTATGGAGTACCGTCAGGAGTTTAACGAGGATGTGTTTATTGACATACTTTGTTACCGCCGCTACGGTCATAACGAGTCTGACGAGCCTAAATTCACTCAGCCTACCTTGTACAAGGCTATTGAATCGCATCCTAACCCGCGCGAAATTTACTATCAGAAATTACTTGCCGAGGGAAGCATTACTGCCGAGGCAGCTAAAGAAATAGAAAAGAGCTTTAAAGACCTGCTGCAAAAGCAACTTGACGAAACTAAGGCCGAAGCACGTATACAAGCGGGCAACCCAATGTTTACCGGTTCATGGCAAGGTTTACACTTACCTACCAAAGCCGAAGTTTATGCTGAAATTAACACCGCTATAAGCGAAGAGGCTTTACTTGAACTTGGCAAGCAAATAACTGATTTACCATCAGACAAGCAATTCTTCAAAAAAATAGAAAAGCTGTTTGATGACCGCCGTAAAATGGTTAACGAAACCAAAACCTTTGATTGGGCTATGGGCGAGTTAATGGCTTACGGTAGCTTACTTAAAGAAGGGCACCCGGTACGCCTGAGCGGCGAAGACGTGAAACGCGGAACATTCTCACACCGCCATGCTGTTGTAACCCTTCCTGATACAGACGAGGAATATACACCACTGGCAAACCTGGGCACCGAGGCTAAATTTTATATTTATAACTCGCTACTTTCAGAGTACGGCGTATTAGGTTTTGATTACGGTTACGCACTGGCTAACCCTAACGCACTTACTATTTGGGAAGCACAATTTGGCGACTTTGTTAATGGTGCGCAAATTATCATTGACCAGTACCTTGTTAGTGCCGAAACTAAATGGCAACGTGGTAACGGCTTGGTAATGTTATTGCCTCACGGTTATGAAGGCCAGGGCCCTGAACACTCATCAGCACGTATTGAGCGCTTTATGGAGCTTTGTGCTGATAATAACATTCAGGTGGCTAACTGTACCACTCCGGCTAACTTCTTCCACATTTTACGCCGCCAGCTACACCGCGATTTCCGTAAGCCATTAGTGATTTTCTCACCAAAAAGCTTACTGCGTCATCCGGCCTGCGTGTCAAAAATTGAAGATTTCACCAGTGGTGGTTTCCATGAGCTTATTGATGATACTTACACTGCCGATACCCAAAAGGTAAAACGCGTACTTTTCTGCAGCGGTAAAATTTATTATGAGTTACTTGACAAACAGCAGGCAGATAAACGCAGTGACGTAGCCATTGTACGTATTGAGCAACTTTACCCTACCCCTGTATTAGAGATGGAGGCAATTAAAGCTAAGTACAGCAATGCTACTGACTTTATTTGGGTACAAGAGGAGCCTGAAAATATGGGTGCATGGCCTTACATGCTGCGCCGTTTCCGCAAGAGCGAGTTGCAGCTGGAAGTAATTTCACGCAAGGAAGCAGGAAGCCCGGCTACCGGTTATTCAAAACAACATGCATCGCAGCAGTTGTACATTATCTCTAAAGCTTTTGAAGCCCCGGTTAGCCAGGATCAAAAAGAGAAAGTAAAAAAATCGACCAAGAAAATGGCCGAAACTAATGCAGATTAATTAGTTGGTGAATGGTGAGTGATGAGTAGTGAATAGTTGAATACGTGCTTTGTTAGCCGTCGAAACCATTCTCTACTCACTTCTCACTACTCACTAAACTCACAAACTACAATATAAAAACAACATGAGTTTAGAGATCAAAGTTCCGCCGGTTGGCGAATCTATTACCGAGGTAACCTTGTCGCGCTGGATTAAACAAGACGGCGATGCGGTTGAAATGGACGAAGTAATTGCCGAATTAGAATCGGACAAGGCCACTTTTGAGCTTACTGCTGAAAGTGCCGGAACTTTAAAAACTGTTGCCGCCGAAGGTGATACCTTAGCTATTGGCGCCGTAGTAGCCAGTATAGAAGATGGTGGCGCACCTGCTGCCGCTGCACCAGCGCCTGTTGATAAAAGCACCGCTGCCGCTGCTGATGAAAGCGCCCCAGGCCAACGTGCCGAAAGACCGGAAGCTGCTCAGGCTGAGCAAGCTCCTGCTGCTGAAGCTAAAACTTTAGAAATTAAAGTTCCGGCGGTGGGTGAGTCAATCACCGAAGTAACCCTGTCACGCTGGATTAAAAAAGACGGCGAACAGGTTGAAATGGATGAAGCCATTGCCGAACTGGAATCAGATAAAGCTACTTTTGAATTAACTGCTGAAAGTGCAGGTACACTTAAAACCATTGCCAATGAAGGTGATACCTTAGCTATTGGTGCTGTGGTTTGCTCAATAACCGGCGGTGGTGCTGCCCCAGCTGCTACGCCTTCTCAACAAGGTTCACAGCAAGGCCAAACGCCGGCTACAAGCAATGCTCCTGGTAACGAGGGTGGTTATGGTGGCGGTAATTATGCTGCCGGCACGCCATCACCTGCTGCAGGTAAAATTCTTACAGAAAAAGGTATCAGCCCTCAAAGCGTAAGCGGAACAGGTGTTGGTGGCCGTATTACAAAAGACGATGCTGTTAACGCACAAGCCGGAGCTAAAAAGCCTGAGGCTGCTGCACCAGCTACAAAACCTACCGCACAACCTGCATCAGCTCCAGCTGCATCAGGTGCCCGTGAAGAGCGCAGAGAAAAAATGACCAACCTTCGTAAAACAGTAGCCAAACGTTTGGTAGCTGTTAAAAACGAAACCGCTATGCTAACCACCTTTAACGAGGTAGATATGCAGCCGGTTATGGAGCTACGCTCAAAATATAAAGACAAGTTTAAAGAGAAACACGGTGTTGGCTTAGGCTTTATGTCGTTCTTTACTAAAGCGGTTTGCGTTGCCCTTTCTGAGTGGCCTGCCGTTGGCGCCCGTATTGAAGGTGAAGAAATTGTTTACAGCAACTTTGCTGATATTTCTATAGCTGTATCGGCTCCAAAAGGCTTGGTGGTTCCTATCATCCGCAATGCTGATGCCATGAGCCTTGCCGAAATTGAGAAAGCTGTGGTAACTCTAGCCGGTAAAGCCCGTGAAAACAAGCTGACCATTGAAGACATGACCGGCGGTACTTTCACTATTACTAATGGCGGTATCTTTGGTTCAATGATGTCTACTCCAATCATCAATGCGCCGCAATCGGCTATTTTAGGTATGCACAACATTATTGAGCGCCCTGTAGCTGTAAACGGCCAGGTGGTTATACGCCCAATGATGTACCTTGCCCTGTCATACGATCACCGTATTGTTGACGGCCGCGAATCGGTAAGCTTCCTGGTACGTGTTAAACAACTACTGGAAGACCCTGCACGTTTGCTGTTAGGTGTTTAAGTTGATTTTACTGAGTTATTCAGTTATCAAAATATCGAAAGCCCGGTTTTTACCGGGCTTTTTTTGTTGAACATTTAAATATAATTTAGGTTATTGATGTAACTATAATTGCCTTATAACATGATTTGTACCTTATATGCCCATCACGTTGGGTTTGAAAAAATCACTGCTATCATCAGGGAAATTTATCCTGACGGAAAACTATCGGAAAGTGCAAACGGCACCGACCATTTTGCCGATTTAACCATTAAAGGGGGCTTATTCGGCTCGTCAAAAGTCATTAAAGTATCTTACCGGCAAAAGCCTAAGCCATCCTATCAAATTGCCGAAGGAGATGACAGCGCATTTACCAACAACCTAAAAGGTCTTTACAATTATGTGGCTTCGCTGCCATCATCAAAACCTGATGTGCAAGCCCTATTGTTGCGTAAGGTTCAAACTTTAAATTGTGAGTTTACCGTAAGTGAAGATAAAGGTGAAACCAAAGAATTTAAAACGCTGATTGAACGTTTTGCACTTGAATTTGATGCTATCATTTTTGCTCAGCCCGATACGTCAATCAGCCGGTCGAAAGGGCAGCACTTTTTAGATAAGAACCTGAATTTACTTATTGACGGGCAGGGAGCCTGTGAAGTTGATACGCTGAAAGTGGAAATAGAAACAGCTCATTTTGATGCTGATCAGTCAGAGGTTACCGACGAACAAAAAACACGCAAGGAAAACAGCGAAGCCATAGTTAAGGCAAAAGGCATTAAGGTAAATATCAATTTGCCCTGTATCGAATCTGAAGATGAGGTTGCATTCAGGACGGCACAAGAAGTAGCCACCCGTGTAAGCGTTTTATCGGTAGTAAACTATGTAGCTTTTAATACTATACCACCAAACGTTGCTATTGATTATTTAAAACAACATAACCTGTGGGAGTATGCTACCCCTAAAGAAAAAGATTTTCTGCTGCAACCTACCGCCGAAAAGCAAACCGTTGAAACCTGGAAAGCCGAAGATATTTACATACTAATGTGGGCCTTAGGTAAGGTGAATACACTTGATTTTCCTGAAAACCTTTGCAACTTGAATGATATTGCCGATGAAGACCAACCCGTTGGCGGTGACAGAGATCCGTATACATTTATTAATGCTGCCAGAATCAGCCGTTCGCCAAAAGAGATATTAGATGCCGCCGACCTGTATTACAGGCTGGACTGGGCTTGCGTTGATGCGAGGCTAAACATGCAGGAAATGGAACAAGTTCATCCGGGTGTAGTGTATGAGCGGCACTATGCATTAAACTGGCTCATATCATATCAGAATGCTGAATGGGATGATGTGAGTTGCGATACCTAAATAACTTTGTTTGTGCAATCAATGTACACTTGTATTTTGAAAGAATATTGTATTGCTGACGGCCGCTAATTGGTAAGCTTGCTGGGAGCGCACATAGTGCAAATGAAAAGCAACTCCTTAATACACAACAACGTCCGGGTTAGACACCTGCACCTTTTTATACGGATTGTTTAAAAACTCACGCATCATTACATTCCATGTTGAGCCTCCCACACCGTGACCTTTTTTTAAAAACAGGAAGCTTTGCGCGTGAGGCATATAATGTTGTAAGCGCTGTATATAAAGCGGACTACAATTAGGATCCATTTCACCGTCGGCCATGAGTACCGGTTTTAAAGAGTAGTACGGTTGCTTGGTAGATGGTGTAACCGGGGGCGTAGGCCAACAATCGCACATATCTTTAATTACATCATTAATGCGATAGCGGGTGAGATAAGGGTATATATTGTAAAGTTGCTTAATAACATCCTGGCTATGGTAAGTGGCCTGGTCGGCACAATAAACCGATATACGCATACCATCAGGAGCCTGGTACTTTCTAAACAGGGCATCTAAATAAGATTTCACATAAGGCTTGTGATTTCCGTTAATCATATCGGTTATGATAAATGCTACATCATTACGGCGCTGGTTGTCGGACATGGCATTCATTATTTCGGCCAACAGCTCATTTTTGGTATAGGCGATATTTACAGAATCGGTTGTGCCTTTTTCAAGATAACGTAAGTAGAAAGTTTTACGCGCAATGCCGTTAAAGTATTCAAAAAAACGCTCCTTAAGATTTCGATAGCTTTGCTTGTCGGTCGAATCTTGCTCTACGTACTTAAATAAAGTAGTAAGCGACTGGTTAAAGTTCATAGGTTCATCTTCGTCAATGGCAGCAAACATAGGCAATGGAGAATCAAGCACTAAAGAGCGTATTCGCGACGGGTCTTTCTGTAAAACTGCGGTCATTAGGCCGCCGCTATACGAGCCGCCGTAAAGATTTACCGAATCAATTTTAAGCATCTTCAACAGGTCATGAATGTCTAACACGGTTTCGTCGGTAGTGTAACCTGCCAAGTCGATACCTTTCATTTCAAGCGTACGACGATACTTTTTAACTCCAACCAGCACCATACTGTCTTTGTTCAGGTTCTTGCGATACGATTCTCGGATGGCATTATCCAGATCAAATACCCTTAAATATGGCCACGCGTAACGTGTACCTCTTTGTTCAAAGGCGATTAAATCACGGTCTTTTATCAAATCACCTCTTGCTGCATTAAATATCCAAGATAACGAACTATTACCGGGCCCACCTGATGTGAATAATAGCGGGTCTTTCTTCTTGAAAGGATTTTTACTCTCCAATACAATGAACGGGAGTTTTACCATTTTTGAAGTTGTCTTTGAACGGTTTTCGGGCACGATAAGGTAACCGCATTTGGTTCTGAAACTGCTATCAATTTTTGCGAAGGGTACAGAGTATTCGGCTTTTACTAAAGAAGGAGCAGTTTTTAAGAAATTACTGTCAATCATAAAACGACAGTTACAAGGCTCCACTTTTGGAATGTATTTTTTATGTTGTGCCGTTGATGCATTACAAACCACACTCAATATAATGCTCAACAATAACCTGTTCATCATATAATAAATTTAATTAAACAGACGCAACGCAGACCAATTAGTTGCAATACTTACGTCTGTTTTTTTAATACGGCAAAACTACCACACAAACCATAATAACTACCACAAATCGCACTACAACGCAGGCTATCTTTGTATAAATCAAATAAATGCTTTATGGATAAGAGATACCCACTGCCTCCCTTCAATTACGAAACCGCTGTTGAAAAGATACAATTAGCCGAAGATGCCTGGAATAGCCAGAACCCCGAAAGAATTGCTCAAGCTTATACCATTGATACAGAATGGCGCAACCGGTCGCAATTTGTGAACGGACGTGCGGAGGTTATCGAATTTTTAAGCGGTAAGTGGGAACGTGAGCTTAACTATAAATTGCGCAAGGAACTTTGGGCTTTCACCGATAACCGCATTGCAGTACGTTTCGAGTACGAATACCAGGACCTTAGTGGTAATTGGTTCAGGGCTTATGGCAACGAGAACTGGGAGTTTAACGAAGATGGACTAATGGCTAAACGTTATGCCAGCATAAATGATGTGCCCATTACTGAAGCCGACCGCAGGCTGTAATTGCCGTAAATAATTACATAAGAGATACACTATAATAAAAGAGATATAATGCAAAAGCCCGGCAAAACCGGGCTTTTAACGTTTACACTTATTCTTACGGAATCAATTTTAACTCCCTTAACAAGGCAAAAAGTTCAAAGAATGATTCGCGCGTGTCTTGATAATGGGTAAAGCCCAGTTTACGGCTTTTCGACATGTCGGTCATTACCTCTAACGGGCGGCCAAGATCAAGGTCGGTGTGCCAGGCTGATGCCAGGCGCAACAGGTCGGTTTCCTTTAAGCCATGCTTTTGGGCAATTCTGGTCCATACTTCGGCATCGTTTGCCATTTCGGTTTCAAGCGGGTGTATGGTACCGTCAAAACCTGCGGCTTCAATGCCAAACCAGTCAGCTATTTGTTGCCAAAGCCAATTCCAACGAAAAATGTCGCCATTGGCTACATTAAAGGCCTGATTGCGGGCGGCGTCAGTGGTTGAAGCCCATATCATGTGTTCGGCCAGTAAACGGGCGTCCGTAACGTCCGATAGGCCGTTCCATTGCGCAGCCGAGCCGGGGAAGCGGAATGCACGCCCTGTTTCTTTACAAACACTGGCGTAGGTGGCCAGGGTGGTACCCATATTCATGAGGTTGCCCAGGGCGTAGCCAATTACAGTATGCGGGCGGTGTATGCCCCAGGTAAAGCCGTCGCGGGCGGCTGCGGCATAAACCACGTCTTCCTGCGCGTAATAAAAATTATCTAAAGTCAAACGCGGATGCTCCTCACGCACGGGTGTTAATGGCAAGGTTCCGGCTTTGGCGTAAGCATCAAAAGGTCCCAGGTAATGTTTTAACCCGGTAACCAGCGCCACATGTTCAACGCTGCCCTTGGCCGATAGTACATCAAGCACATTACTCACCAAAAGACTGTTTACCCTAATGTTTTCCGCTTCGGTATCGTTACGCATCCAGGCGGTAAAATATACGTGGGTAGGCACAATATCGGCTAAAGCCGTGGCAAGGCTATCCTTATCTAAAAGGTTGGCCGCAACCGTAATTAAGCCATTGATGTTACCATTGGGCGTACGCGATAAACCGTAGGTGATGATATTTTTGCTTAAAAGTTTTTTAGCAAGATTGCTGCCTGTAATGCCACTGGCCCCCACAATCAATGCTTTTATTGTATTTGACATTTGTTAAAATTTATAACATCAAAGTTAAAGACAACAAATTGTTGCACACTTGACGCTGCTTAAGAAATACACTTGATCTATATCAAGTGTATGCTATTTGCGCATGGCAATATTTTTCCTGATCCTGCTCAGGGTTTCGGGGGCAATGCCAAGGTAGGAGGCAATGAGGTTTTGCGGTATGCGTTCAATCATATCGGGGTTTGATTGGCTTAACCTCAGGAATTTTTCCTCGGCCGTATCAGTTACCGAACTCATTAAGCGCCGTTCTTTAGTTACAAGACTGTTTTGGTAAAGTATCCTGAAGTAGCGATCCATCATAGGTATGGCCAATGTTATGGCTTCATAATTTTCACGCGATAGCAGCAGCACTTCCGAATCCTCAATTGCATCGATATTAAACACAGCCGGAACACCTGTAAGAAAACTGTTAAAGTCGGATATCCACCAGCCTTCCCAGCCAAAAATGCTCATGTGCTCGTCGCCTTTGTCATCAACGTTGTAAGTACGAAGCAATCCTTTAGATACAAAGGCCAGGTTTCTGCAAACGTTGCCTTCCTGCAATAGGTATTGGCGTTTTCTTAACCTTTTTGGTACAAAGTAATTTTGCATCAGGGCTTTCTCCTGCTCGTTCAGGGTGACCTTTTCACTGATATGCGATAGCAAAATATCAAACATGCGGATTTAGATATCTCCTACAAAGATAATGCTTGTGCATGAATAGTTGCCTGTTACACCCTGTCTTGAAAAGCTATGTGAAGCAATTTGAAGATAACTTACTGCTGCCTTTTTACAATTTCTGCAACGGGTGAACCTGCCGGTGCCCAATTGCGCGCGTTATCTAACCATGTTTTATACTGCCCTTCATCTCCTGAGCGCTTGTAAGCGGCCGATAGGTTAAGTGCCATTTCGCTTTTTGTGTCCATTTGCTTATCTGTACATTGTTCTATTCCTTGTTTGTAAATTCTTATGCAATTAGGATAATCGGCCTTTTGTAAATACGAATAGCCCAACTCGCGTATAAGCATAATATCCTTTGGGTTGTAAGTCAAACCGGCGTTTAATATGCTTATCGCATTATTAAGCTGTCCTAGTGCATTGTAGGCATAAGCCATTTCAAATTCAAGTCCTTCAGCATGGGGTTTAACCGCGTAAGCCTTATGTAAATACAAAAGCGCAACTTCACAATCGTTTACGGCATTATACGTCCAGCCCCAGCGTACGTTATGAGCAACGGTGTCGGTATAATTGTAATAAAACTTTAGCCATGATGGCTCGGCGGGCAGGTTAAGTTCTTTGTAACGTGATGTTGGTATTAAAGCAACGTTACCCCAGTTAGGAGCTATACGATATTTTATTGATGAGTTTTTTGATATAGTGGTATCGGCTATATATTTACCATCGGCACCAACAGTAAATGTTCCTTTGGCATCATACGTAAAGCCGGCCTGTGTATCAATATAAATGTATCCGTAAGAATACTCCTTATCCTTTTTACTTTTAAAGGCAATCCATTGCTTTTCGCACCGGGTATAGCGCTTATCAAATTGAAGTGTATCAACTCTGTTGGATTGCCCAAACACACCCGAAGTAAGCGTGGTAAGCAGCAGTAGAATAATAGGTTTCATGATGAGGTTTTGATAGCACAATATAGCAAGTTAACTTTAATCAATTGCCGCTTTTGCCCGCCACTTTGCTAAATAAAAAATCATTAACCCGGTTGCAAAGGCGCCAAGGCATACCAACATGGCCTTAGGCTGAGCCATAAATATACTGATGATCACAAACCAGTAAACTACAATAAAAACTAGCGGCACTAATGGATATAGTTTTATTGTATAAATGCCGGTACCATCAAGTTCGCGGGTGCGTTTGCGCAAAATGAATATAGCAATGGCACCAAAACTCAGCCCAAGACATTCAAAAAAAATGGCGTAATTGAGTACCTCGCCAAATGAACTTACCACAAGTAAGATGAGCAGTACAGTGGCTACAAAGAAGCTCATACCAAATACCTGCGTTTGGGTACGCGGGTTTACGCGCTTGAAAATGGCCGGCAGTACACCATCTTCGGCCATGGCATAATACATTCTGGGTACCGACATAATGTTTACATTAACATAAGCCAATACCGATATAAACATGAGTATTGAAGTAATCTTTGACCCAATTGGCCCAAAAACAACCGAAGCCATTTTAGCTGCAAGGCCGGTATTTTGCTGCAAGCCGCCCATTCCTAAAACCGAGTAGTAAGCGTAATTTACCGCCATATATACCAAAATTACGATGGCAATACCCGCAAAAATCCCCTTTGGTATATTTCGCTTGGCATCTATAACGTCTCCGCCAAAATTTATAGTTTGCTGGTAACCGGTAAAGGTAAAAAACACAGCAACCAGTGCAAGCCCGAATGATGCAACCGTACTACCCTGCGGCATAACCGCCTGGTTTACCCGCGCACTACCTTCACTTAAAAAAACGGCCAGGCAAAGCAACGCAATCATTGCAACCTTAAATACCGTGAGCAAATTTTGCGTACGTGCGCTGGTTTTAATGCCCATAAAGTTTATAAAGTAAACTATAAGCACCATTACAATAGTGCTTATTTTGTTACCTGTTTGGTTTTGCATGGCCGGCGGCAACACTAAAGGGTTAAGGTATTCGGCGCCTATAAGTGCAACTGCTGCTACTGATGCTGTGGTGGCAACAATGGCCACCCAGTTTATCATAAAAGCAAATGCAGGGTGATAACAGTATGAAAACAGTTTATAAAACCCTCCGGTGGTTGGGTAGCGTGCACCAATTTCGGCAAAGGTAAATGCACCGCAAAGGGTTACCACACCACCAACAACCCAGGCAGCAAAAAACAAGTTTACACTGCCGGTTCTTAGGGCTACCTCACCCGGTGTTTTAAATATGCCGGTACCTATAATCAGGCTAACCACAATCATGGTAATGTCAAAGCGGTTTAGCCGGGGTTTTATACTCATTGTAGTTTTAGCTTACAGTTTTATTTTTCAATTAATATTATACATTTGCTTCCGCATACGTGCGTATCTTTGTTCCGCAAAAATTTAACTCATTGCCGGTTTAACATTAATGAAACACATTGCCAAGCAAATTACTCAAATAATGCTACTTGCTTCAGGTTTGCTATGCCTGGGTATGGCTGCTGTAAATGCGCAGGTAAAAGGTGTTAAAAAAAACAAGCCTGCAGCACGCGTTACCGCAAGTACTCCCCTATCAAACTTTACCAAAGAGGCATTTGAGGCTGGCATTGAATTTCACCTGCCCGAAGCGTTCAAAGAAGTTTCAGCTGCAAATAACGAAAACTTTTCTTTTGATTACGGCATGGAACTGCCGGGAAAAGATTTTGAGGTTTGGATGCAGGTGCACTCCTTAAAGCAAAACTGGGCAAGCTACGAGCAGGTTAAAAACGTTACCGGAAAAACCCTTGCCAACCCCGATTCGGCTTACCTTGAAGCCGCCCGTGCCCACGCTGCAGCGCTGAGTGATGATACGAGGTTTTTTACACGTAATTTACCTCCAAGTATATTAAGCGAGTACAATGCCGATTCGGGCAAAACATATTTGCTTAACCTGGCCGATTTGCCTGACACCAAGCATTACAAATACGCCCTCATTATAGCTGTGCAAAAAGACCACACAGGCTATATGCTGGCTGTTTGCCTCACCAACGTTAAAGGTCCCGACTTTTTTAAAAACATAAACAAAGCGCGCGATTGTATGCGTTTTAAATAGCAGCGCAACCTTGCCCATTGCCAATAATTTTAGTATGTTTGATGATAACAAAAGTTGTTATTACAAGGATACATTGCCATTTGCGCATATTATTGAATACCATTTCGTTGCATACTGATGGTGTAAGTTAATCCTTTCCTGAGGTAGCAATTAAACAGTTTTTACATGGCAGAAGGCATCAATTATAGTGAAGATAGTATACGGTCGCTTGATTGGAAAGAGCACATAAGGCTCCGTCCGGGTATGTATATAGGTAAACTGGGCGATGGCTCGGCTTATGATGATGGCATATACGTACTACTGAAAGAGATTGTAGATAACTCAATAGATGAGTTTGTGATGGGTGCCGGCCGCAGTATTGACGTAAGCATGAACGATCATAAAGTATCGGTACGTGATTACGGCCGGGGCATTCCGCTTGGTAAGGTAGTTGATTGCGTATCTAAAATTAATACAGGCGGTAAGTATGACAGTAAAGCCTTCCAAAAATCGGTTGGTTTAAATGGTGTAGGTACCAAAGCCGTAAACGCGCTTTCTACATCATTCACCGTACAATCATACCGCGACGGCCGCACCAAAATAGCCGAGTTTACCAAAGGCGAACTTGTGCGCGATGAGGCCGAAAAGGAAACCACACAGCGCAACGGTACAGCTATCAATTTTTATCCTGATGATAGCATATTCCGTAATTACCGCTTTATACCGGAGTTTGTACAAAACATGATATGGAACTATGTGTTCCTGAACGCCGGTTTAACCATCAACTTTAACGGAGAAAAATACTTTTCGCAAAACGGACTTAAAGATCTGCTTGATCGTAAAACCGATGCCGATAACATTCGCTATCCCATCATACACCTTAAAGGTGAGGATATTGAAATAGCCATGACCCACGGCCAGCAGTACGGCGAGGAGTACTATTCATTTGTAAACGGTCAGCATACCACGCAGGGCGGTACTCACCAGGCAGCCTTTCGTGAGGCTGTGGTAAAAACCATCCGCGAGCATTTCAAAAAAGATTTTGATGCTGCAGATATCCGGGCATCTATTGTTGCGGCTATTGCCATAAAAGTACAGGAACCGGTATTTGAATCACAAACAAAAACTAAGCTGGGCTCGCAAAATATTGGCCCCGATGGTCCCACTGTTCGTACGTTCATTAATGATTTCCTTACAACACAGTTAGATAACTACCTGCACAAAAACCCGGCGACAGCCGATGCTTTGCTGAAACGTATTTTACAATCAGAGCGTGAACGCAAGGATATTGCCGGTATAAAAAAGCTAGCCAATGAGCGCGCAAAAAAAGCATCATTGCACAACCGCAAACTGCGCGACTGCAAGGTGCATTTTGATGACAACCATGAGCGTAAACAGGAAACAACCTTATTTATTACGGAGGGTGACTCGGCAAGTGGTTCTATTACCAAATCTCGCGATGTGGCTACACAGGCGGTATTCAGCTTAAAAGGTAAACCACTTAACTGTTTTGGCCTAACTAAAAAGGTTGTGTATGAAAACGAAGAGTTTAACCTTTTACAGCACGCATTAAATATTGAAGATGGAATTGATGGCCTGCGTTACAATAATATTGTAATAGCAACAGATGCCGACGTTGACGGCATGCACATCCGTTTACTGATCATGACTTTCTTTTTGCAGTTTTTCCCTGATGTGGTTAAAGCGGGTCACGTTTTTATATTACAAACGCCTTTATTCCGCGTACGTAATAAAAAGGAAACTATTTATTGCTACAGTGACGAAGAGCGCAGAAATGCTATTGCCAAATTAGGCAACAAGCCCGAGATTACACGCTTTAAAGGTTTGGGTGAAATATCCCCGGATGAGTTTGGCCTTTTCATTGGAAAGGATATGCGCCTCGATCCTGTGATTTTAAAAGATGCTAACATTAAAGGATTACTTGAATACTTTATGGGCAAAAACACGCCAACCCGCCAGCAACATATTGTGCAAAACCTGCGGGTAGAAAAAGACGATGCCACCGTGAATCCGCTGGTTTCGGAACCGGAAGCTTTGGTAGCTTAAACAACTATACGAGGGCCTGCTAATGCAGGCCCTTTTTTTATATCAGTATTACAGTTTATTTTTAGCCTTTAATGGATCGATTGGTAGATTTACAGATACTGTCAACCTTACAACATAAAGCGTCTGTATGCAAACTTTGCAAACAATAAAGGTAACTTTGCCTTTAATCAACCTGCGGCTTTGCATAAATGAGAAAATACGTTACCCTGATATTGTTAGGATTGCTTTGTGTTACCAACGCATATGCGCAACCTAAATTCATAAAAACAATTGCACCTAAGTTTGTACGCAAAATGCTGTTTGAAAAAGACAGCAGCCGCAGCGCAAGCTTCTTTTTACTGCCGGTAATTAGCTCCGCACCCGAAACAGGCCTGGAACTTGGTGCCTCAACCCTATACTCTTTTTATACCGATACCAGCAAAGTAACCCGCGTATCAAACGTATTTGCCTACGGCACATTTACTACCGAAGGACAACAACGCGTTAGCGTAAGCAGCAGTTACTGGACAGCGCAAAACCGCTATCATTATACGGGGCTTATAAGCTATGTAAACTTCCCTTTCAACTTTTATGGCATTGGCAACAACACAGAAAAAAGCAGCGAGCAACGCATAAGCGAAAAAAGGCTGCGCATAAATTTTAGCGGAGAAAAAAGATTAGGTAACTGGTACCTTGGTTATGTTGCCGGCGGCTACAACTTTACTTACCGCATAGATAACACGGGGAAACCATTTGAAGCACAGCTTACCTCTTATGACCGCAATGGCGGCGCAGGTATTTTTGCCGGGCCAAACATAACGTTTGATAACCGTAATAATAACACCTACACTACCAAAGGCATGGTAGTAAATGCTTATTTAAATGTAATGCACGGCTTATTTGCCGATAATAACTATAAGGGCAGTTTTTTTAACATAGAATACGCCCAATTTTTTAGCTTAAGCAAACGGTTTATTGTTGGCTTAAACATCCAAGAACAAAGCTTACTGGGCAACCAAACGCCGTTTTACCTTTTACCCGAACTTGGCAACGACGAAATGATGCGCGGATATTATAACGGGCGCTACCGCGATAAAAACCTACTTGCCGGCCAAACAGAATTACGCTATCGCATTAGTGACCGAATAGGCATTGCTGCATTTGCAGGGACGGGAACAGTTTTTCGTAACAAACTCGATTTGAAACAATTTAAGCCTAATTATGGAGGCGGCCTTCGCTATTTCTTTGATACGGAGAAAGGTTTAACCATGCGTATTGATTACGGAGTTGGACAGCAAGCTGCTGGAGAAAAACGTCAGCAAGGCTTTTATATGAGTTTAGGAGAAGCTTTTTAAAGTTCTCAATTTAAAATTCCTCTGCAAGTTCAAAAGCCATCACCTGTGAGGTTTGCGGATGCAAAAACTCCAGGTAAGATGCCTGTAAGTGCAACCGTTGGCTATTTATACCATACAGGTCGTCGCCTACAATAGGTGCGTTAAGCCCTAACTCATGTGCTGAATGCATACGTAACTGATGTGTACGGCCTGTTAAGGGCCAAAAATACACTTTTGTAGTGGTAGGGGTACGCAATACCACCTTCCATTTGGTGAGGCTGCGTTTACCGTACTTAAAGCATACTAACTGCCTTGGTCGGTTTTCCAAATCGCCACGCAATGGAAGGTCAATCTCACCTTCATCATCATTTAATACTTTTGATAACAGCGCTGTATAACGCTTTTTCACCGTACGCTTTAAAAACTGCGCCTGAATAAATTTGTGAGCTTCCTTTGTTTTAGCAACAACCAAAAGCCCCGATGTTCCCATATCAAGCCGGTGGATAATAAGCGGCTCAATATTACCCAGCATCACTTTCAGCCGGCTGTAAACCGAATCTTCTATATATACACCGGGTACCGATCTTAAATCGGCAGGTTTATTCACCACAACAAAATATTCATCTTGGTAAACTATAGTCAAATCAACACCGTGTACATTATTATGCAGCAATGGGTTCTCATCAATCTCCATTCCCTCAAGCATATGTCCTAGTATAGGCTTACACTTGCCGTTACACGCCGGGTAAAACTGCTTGTGCTGCCTTACCTCTGATTTGGGCGCTGCGCCCCACCAAAACTCTGCCATGGCCAAAGGCTTATAACCATTTAAAAAAGCATATTGTAACAGCTTGGGTGTTGCGCACTCGCCAGCCGCCGACGGCGGTTTTTGAAAGGCAGTTACACTAAAAATATCATGCAGGCTTTTGGTTTGCCCCGCTTTGTTTAAAAATGAGTACTGCTCAAATAACTGTTGTTGCAATGCGCCCGAACGTTCTTTGCGCTCATTTTTTAGTACTTCAACTTTGTCGTCAAATAATTTTATTTCATTTGCTGTATTTTTCAGCAAGCTTTCATTGCTTTGGAGTAAAAGAGCAAGCCTGTGTTTATCATGCAAGCTTTGCTTAATAAGGTCGGCCTCAAAGTATGTGTACGCATCAGCATCCAACTCACTTTGCTGTGCCACACGCAAAGCTTTACGCTTTGCTTTGTTTTCCTTAAGTTCGGTTTTTAAGGCTTTAACATTAGCCTCACAGTCAAGCTTCAGTTTGGCCTGGCTTTCTTTCAGGCGCAAGTAAAACTCATCAACTTCCAACGCTTCTATCTTGGCGTTTATCTCGTTGATGATTTCCTGACCTTTCAAAAAAAAGCTACCCTCGGCCAGCATATCAAATACCGGTGGAACGAATTTATGATGATGATTTGAACCGGCTAGTTTACCCGAAAAGGCTGATAAATATCCTATGTTGCCTTCAGCATCCTGCACTACCAGCACGCCAAACATTTTGCCTATGGCGTTGCCTTCTTTACTATCATCAAGGCCAAAGTTATGGTCAAAATCATTTTGTGTTTTTAGGTATTGCTGCAACTCAGCAGCGGCTATTTCGGTTAGCTTATGGGGTTTGTAAAAAAACGGAAAAGTAAAATGCTCAGGTAAGGCAATGCCTTCTATGTCGAGCTTATTGAAATAATTAATTTTGCCGTTGTTACCGAGTGTCAATTGCCTAAAAGTTTGCTGATGCAAAAATAACGGTTTACTGATTTTGTAAAAAGATACCGGAAGCCCTTAAGCTACAGGTTGGCTGTTAAGCCATAGCTTTACGTATTCACCTTTGGGGTCAAGTTCGGTATACGCTTTAGGACTGAAATACCTGTTCTCACGTGGATCATTACCCACTCCTGCAATATAAGCCCAATTACCCCAATTACTTGCAGGCGAGTAATCAATCAGTTTCTCTTCAAACCATTGTGCGCCGCGGGTCCAGTCAACTTTTAAATCTTTAACCAAATATGCTGCAACAGCCTGGCGGTGTGCATTGCCAATAAAACCCGTAGCATTAAGTTCATGCATACTGGCGTCAACAAAATGAACACCTGTATCACCGCTTTTCCATTGCTCAAAAAGTTCTTCCTGATTATCGGCCAGTTCGGGGGCTGCTCCTTTAAAGCCTTCCGGATTAAAGAACCGGTGACTATGCTTTTTAAACATGAAGCGGAAGTAATCACGCCACAGTAGTTCAAGCATCAATGGGTGATTATTGATTTCCTGACCGTGTTTTACAACCTCCCAGTATACCTGCCTGGGCGATACACACCCCAAAGCAAGCCACGGCGATAGCTTTGATGATGCACTATTACGTGTACTTTTGGTATTACGTGCTGCGCTGTAGTTAGCAAAAAACTGCTCAAGCTGATGCCAGGCAATGGTTTCGCCTCCTTTAAATGAGTAACCTGCCCTTACATCCGCTCCGGGTGCAGGTAAGCCTAAATCGTCAAGAGTTGGTATTTGACCTGCATCTGCCAACGCTGGCATATTTATCAACTCAGGAGTGGCTAAACAGGGCCTTACGTTACTGTCGCGCTCAACTTTTTTCTTAAACGTGTTAAAGCTGTCAGGTATGTCCTTAATCGGAAAAGGTAAATCTTCTTTATGGTAAAGCGTATGGCCTATGAAATGCTTAAGGTTCAATTTCATTTTCCATAGCGCTGCTTCAACTTCTTCTGAAATGTTGGTTTCTTCTAATGCTACTTCTCTATGATGATAAACCTCATTTACCTCGTATTGCACAGCAAGCTGCGGTATAACCTCCGCAGGATTGCCATGGGCAATCAACAAATCGGCACCTAACTTTTGGAGGTTATGCCTTAAATCGGCAACACTTTCAATTAAGAACTGCGCACGGTGACTTCCCGTTTTTTGTCCGCCACCTGGTGTAACTGTAAAGTAATGGGGGTCAAAAACGTATACAGGTACTATTTTATCTGCCTTACGTGTGGCTTCGAGCAATATTTCATTGTCATGCACACGTAAATCATTTCTAAACCAAACCAGTATCGTTCTTTCGCTCATTGTTTATAACCAATCCAAATTAACAAACAAAAATGCTAATTTTCTAATTTATACAGCATAGTTACGGCATTATTTGACACCTTACCAACACTTGTGCATAACCTTAATCACATTCTAATTATTTGATTTTAAACCAGCCTCACACTATTTGGTTAATTATAACGTACATTTATATAAATCATCATATCAGATACACTATGGCTACTACCGAAAGCATTCAGAACGCCTATATTGATTATGTACTTACCGAGGGCCATGAGCCAAAATCGGTTTACCTGTTCGCCAAAAACAATGACATGAGCGAGGAGGAATTTTATCGCTTTTTTGGCTCATTTGAAGCAGTTGAACAAAGCATATGGGCAGATTATGCCCGCAAAACCATAACCGAAATAAAAACCCAGGAAATATGGCCGCAATACTCGGCGCGTGAGAAAGCTCTATCGTTTTTCTACAGCTTTTTTGAATTGCTTAAAAGCAGCCGCAGCTTTGCCGTATACAGCATCAGGAAGCATCCGCGTGGCATATCGTCACCAAGGGTACTTGATACGTTTAAAAATTTATTTGAGGGCTTTGCCGATGAAATTTTGCGCGATGGGCTGGATAGCGGCGAACTCACCGACCGTAAGTTTTTTGCCAAACGATATAAAGACGGGTTATGGATGCAATTTGGCTTTGTGCTGAATTTCTGGATCAATGATAATTCGGCAGGTTTCGAGAAAACTGATGAAGCTATTGAAAAAGGTGTGAACGTTACATTCGATCTATTTCAGCGTTCACCTATTGACAACCTTATCGACTACGGAAAATTTCTGGTAAAAAACGGAAATTTTAAGGAGAAAATGGGATTATAAAAGCCAGCATCAGCTTATTTAAAAAGGGAAATTAGCCCTTTAAATTGTAAATTTTAATTCAATATATTGAATAGCCTTACCACAAGGGTAAGGCCCGGAGGAACACATGTACGCTGCTATTTTTGATATGGACGGTACTCTTGTTGATAACAACCCATATCATTTCAAAACCTGGAAAAACCTGTTTGAACAATACAATCGCGTTGAGGTAACGCCCGAGCTGTATAATGAAAAATTAAGCGGCGTACCCGGAATGGTTATTATGCGTGAGTTTTTTGCTGATGACTATACCGAGGAGCATATGAAAGAAATGTTTGATGCCAAAACACTGCAATACAAGCAGGATTACGCACCATACGTGGCCCCGGTAAACGGTTTAGAACGTTTTTTAACCGAATTAAAACATGCAGGCGTAAAGCTGGCTGTAGCATCATCGGCAACGGCTTCAAATATTGATTTCATATTAAGCAAGCTGCCTTTCAAACACCTGTTTGACGTTATTATTGACGGCCCGCGTGTAAGCAAAGCAAAGCCAAACCCACAAATATTTTTGAAAGCAGCCGAAGACCTAGGTGTAAGGCCCGAAAATTGCGTAGTATTTGAAGATTCGCTTTCGGGTGTTAAAGCAGGTAATGCTGCAGGCATGAAAGTAATTGGTATTACTACCAGTCATACGGGTGAAGAGCTGCAACCTGTGCATAGGGTAATTACCGATTACAGCGAAATAACCGAGCGCGATATAGCAGCTTTATTTGAAGTTAACGATTAATATGAGCGAAGAGAAAGCCAGAGAGCAGAATAGTATACCTACCAGTAAAGTTGAACGGTCGGCAAAGTTTGTTAAAACCGGTTTTAAGGTTGGCGGTAACTATATTAAGCATTATTCAAAAAAACTCTTCAATCCAAACCTTGATAAAACCGAACTTAACGAAGATAATGCTGCAGATATTTATGCATCGTTAAGTGAACTTAAAGGCAGTGCGCTTAAGGTAGCACAAATGCTTAGCATGGATAAAAACATCCTGCCAAAAGCTTACGTTGATAAATTCTCGCAATCACAATACAATGCCCCGCCGCTGTCCGGACCATTGATTGTACAAACGTTCAGAAAATACTTTGGCAAATCGCCCGAGCAAATATATGATAAGTTTAACCTGCGTTCTACTAATGCGGCATCGATAGGTCAGGTTCATCAGGCTGAGCTTAACGGCCAAAAACTGGCAGTAAAAATACAGTATCCAGGTGTAGGCGATTCCATTTCTTCTGACCTTAAACTGGTTAAGCCATTTGCTTTCCGGCTGTTAGGCATGAGCGAAAAAGAACTCGATGTTTACATGCGCGAGGTGGAGGAACGTCTTTTAGAAGAAACTGATTATGAACTGGAAGTCCGCCGTTCGGTTGAGTTTTCAAATGCTTGTGCCAATCTTCAAAATATAGTATTTCCAACTTATTACCCTCAACTATCCAGCAAGCGTATAATTACCATGAGCTGGATTGACGGTAAACACCTTAAGGAGTTTTTGCAAACTAACCCGTCACAAGAGTTGCGTAACCAAATTGGCCAGGCCTTGTGGGATTTTTATAACTTTCAGCAACATGAATTGCGTGCTGTACATGCCGATCCGCATCCTGGTAACTTTTTAATAACTCCTGAAGGTGATTTAGGCATCATTGACTTCGGCTGTATCAAAGAAATGCCCGAAGATTTTTACGATCCCTTTTTCTCTCTCACATCAACAAACCTGCTTGATAACAAAGAGGAAACTATTAAAGCGTTCCGCAAGCTTGAAATGATTTTACCGGGGGATAACGCTCAGCAAATTGAGTTTTACTACAGCATTTATCACCAGATGATAAGCTTGTTTGCAAAGCCCTACATGGTCGGCACGTTTGATTTTGGCGAAACCGGATTTTTTGATGAGCTATACGGCTTTGGCGAGCAACTATCCCGTATGCCCGAGTTTAAACAAGCGCGTGGAGTTAAGCATTTTATCTATGTAAACCGTACCAACTTTGGTTTATATAATATTTTGCACGAGCTTAAAGCGCAGGTAAAAACTGATACTTACAAACCACACGTGGTACTTGAACATTAGTGGTAATCAAATTGACAAACAGCCTAATTTAGTTAAATAACATTTCAGCTTAACCAGCATGCTGAGTTATGTATTTCAACCGTTATTAATATTTCTCTAAGCAGATTTTAACATAAACCTACAATTTTAAAACCCCATCAATACTTTGTTGTTTCTTTACATTGATGAAGGTACTGCTAACGGGCGCTAACGGTTATATTGGTGCAAGATTGATTCCGGCATTGCTGGCTGAAGGCCATGAGGTAGTATGTTTGGTACGTGACAAGGCCTTATTTGAGAAGCAAACTGATTATGCTACACAGGTAACCATAATTACCGGCGATTTACTTCGCAACCGGGGTATGGAATCATTACCAACCGACATACAGGTAGCTTATTACCTTGTAAACGCATTACCACAAACTTCGGGTTTTGCGGGCTTGGAAGCCCTGTCTGCCGAAAACTTTATCAAAGCGGTTAATCAAACTCATTGTAAGCAAATTATCTCGCTTAGCGAAATCGATGACCATTTAACGGAAGCCGGCTTATCGCGCCTGCATGTTGAAGATATCTTGCGCCAGGCAGATGCAGCAATCACCATCCTGAAATCGACAATGATTATTGGTGAAGGCAGTATTGCGCTTGAATTAATGGAAGGCCTTACCAAAAAGTCGCCTGTATTAATTGCGCAAAAATGGGCTAAAGCGCAAGAAGAACCTATTGCAACAAGCAACGTTGTTGAATACCTTTCTGGTTGCTTACTTAATGAAGATACATTTAATGCCGAATTCCACATCAGCGGGCCAGAGGTACTAACGTTTAAACAAATGTTATTGCTGCACGGTGAGGTTTGCCGTAAACGAAAGGTAAGCATTATGACAATGCCTCAAGTGTCGGCAGCGCTATCTTCATACTGGCTTAATTACTTAACGCCTATAAGTTATTCGCATGCAAAAACATTGGTTGAAAACTTAAAGTATGACTTGGTATCGCGCGATGATGCCATTAAAAACATAATACCGCTTAAACTGAAAACCTTACGGGAAGCACTGCTTGAGACCATGCCGGTGAACAATTAAGATTTATATTTTTGGCTGATGCAAAAACATGTTTTAATTACGGGAGGCACCGGACTTATTGGACAGCAATTAACACAGCAACTATTAAACAAAGGTTACACAGTTAGCCACTTAAGCCGTAAGCCAGGTAACCATAAAAATGTAGCTACTTTTTTATGGGATTTACAAAAAAACGAAATAGATAAGCGCAGCGTAGATGGTGTTGACACCATTGTGCACCTTGCCGGAACCGGAATTGCAGATAAACGTTGGACGGAAAAGCGCAAAGCCGAAATTTTGGAAAGCAGGACCAAATCTATTGGTTTGATTTATGACCTACTGAAATCAAAGCCCAACCACTCCGTAAAACATGTTATATCGGCATCAGGTGTTGGCTATTACAGTGACAGAGGTGATCGGATTTTAACCGAAGATGATACACCCGCACATGACTTTTTAGGAAAATGCTGCGTTGAATGGGAAAATGCGGTTGATGATGGAAAACAATTAGGTATAAATGTTACCAAGTTTCGCACGGGCGTTGTACTCACTAAAAAGGAAGGTGCCTTGCCACAATTGGCTCTACCAGTTAAACTGGGAGTTGGCTCGCCGTTGGGAAGCGGTAATCAATGGGTATCATGGCTGCACCTACAGGATGCTGTAGGAATGTACCTTGATGCAATTGAAGGCAAATTACAACCTGGCACATACAATATGGCCGCGCCAAACCCTGTAACCAACAAAGAGCTTACCAAAGCCGTTGCCTGGCAATTAAAAAGGCCACTATGGGCGCCAAATGTTCCAGCCTTTATTATAAAACTACTTTTTGGCGAACTCTCAACCCTGGTTTTAGGCAGTACACGAGTTTCGACAAACAAAATTGAAGAGGCAGGCTATAAGTTTAAGTTTGCCCATTTAGCTGATGCTTTAAAAGATATTTATGGATAATAATACGCCGGTAACCATATTTTGGTTTCGCCGCGATTTGCGGTTGCATGATAACGCTGGTTTGTACAGGGCACTAAAAGCCAAAAACCCTGTATTATGCCTTTTTATTTTTGACCGCGATATTTTAGATAAACTGGAAGATAAAGACGACGCGCGCGTAACCTTTATTTACAACACCATTGAACAGCTTAACAAAGAGCTTGGCGAACATAAAAGTAGTTTATTAGTTAAGTATGATAAGCCCGAAAAAGCGTGGGAAGACATACTTGAACATTACAATGTAGCCGCCGTTTATACCAACCGCGATTACGAACCTTACGCAAAAGAACGTGATGGTAAAATAGGCGACATGCTTAAAAAGCATGACATTCCTTTTAAAACGTTTAAAGACCAGATAATATTTGAGCGTGAAGAAGTTGTAAAGGATGACAAGAAGCCTTACACCGTATTCACTCCTTATAAAAAACGCTGGTTAAAAACCGTTAACGATTTTTACCTCAAACCATACCCGACTGAAAAGTACTTCAAAAACCTCGCAAAAGTCGACGGACTGGAAATACCATCGCTAAAAAGCATGGGGTTTGTGAAAAGTGAACTGGAAATACCCGGAACCGAGTATGAAGACATTATTGATGATTACTCAAAAAACCGCGACATCCCATCAAAAAAAGGCACATCACATATAGGCATTCACTTAAGGTTTGGAACTATAAGCATAAGGGATGCGGTACGTACGTCATTTAAAAGGGAGCAAACCTGGATGGGTGAGTTAATATGGCGCGAATTTTATATGATGGCACTTGACTTTTTTCCAGATACGGCACACTCCGCCTATAGGCCTGCCTATGACAGAATTCAATGGCGTAATAACGAAGAAGAGTTTGAAGCTTGGTGCGAGGGTAAAACGGGCTACCCGTTGGTTGATGCCGGCATGCGCGAATTGAACACTACAGGGTTTATGCACAACCGCGTGCGTATGGTTACTGCCAGCTTTTTAATTAAGCATTTACTTATTGACTGGCGCTGGGGCGAACATTACTTTGCACGCAAATTACTTGACTACGAAGGATCAACAAATGTGGGCAGCTGGCAATGGGTAGCCGGATCGGGTACGGATGTAATGCCGTATTTCAGGGTTTTTAATCCTGAAGCACAGCTTAAGAAATTTGATCCGAAAATGGAGTATGTAAAAAAATGGGTTCCGGAGTATGGAACTGACCAATATCCGGAGCCCATTGTTGATAACAAAGAAGGTAAGGAGCGCGCCTTGAAAACTTACAAAGAAGCCGTTAAGGGTTAATTATTTTTAACTGTTAACAATTTAACTTCAAAGCGTAAGCATTGGAACGGAGCAACTGTTACAACGCCATTATCTACTCGTCCGCCAGTACCATAGGCAATGCCTGATGGCAGAAATAATGATATCTGCCCTCCGGCTTTAATCTTTTGTAAACCTTCGCCAAAGCCTTTTACTACACCATCAACGTTAAATTCAGTTCCTGCTTCAGAAGCATTTGAGCTGTTATCAAATTGGATGTTGTTCAAGTACGTTCCGGTGTACTGCGTAGTAACGGTTGATGTTGGAGTAACTACAACTTTACCCGTGTCAGGCTGTGTTCTTTTCCAAAACAAGCCTGAAGCTTCGCGCGTGTAGGTGCTTATATCTATTCCATTTGCAGTGGCATAGGTTTTTATACAAGCCTCATCATACACAGCAAGCTGCCTGTCATCCAAAACATTTACGTAATACTCAAGCGATGTATTACCCTTGATACGAGTTGCCCCAGTACCGTACCCACTTTGACCAAAAGCAAGCCGCGATGGTATAATAAATCTTGCACGTGTGCCTTTATACTTTGCTAGGTTACGGATAGCCAGCATAAGTCCTTTAGGCAAATCAACCCCAGTTGAACCTAAGAACCTGTAGCTATGATTAGCTATTGTATCACTTGAATTATAACTACCATCCAATGATTTTACTGAGTACACGTATGCAATCTGAGTAGAGTAATCAAGTGGAACAAGGTTTTTTGTAGGCTGAGACAGAATCTCATAATATATACCGGTAGTGTCACCATCGGTTAAATCGCGCTTCATGTTGGTTAAGTTGTTAGACTTAAGGTAACCCTCAATCTGCTGCTGGTCATAAGCTTTTATATCAATATCATTGCGTTCCTTACGACATGCACTTAATGCCACTACAGCCAATATTAAAAGCGTCGGATAAAATTTTCTCATTTATATCAAATCAATTCGTTACGTCAAAAACCTCAATTTCAAAATCAAGTACAGCATTTGCCGGTAAGCCAAGCACTGGTTGCTCATAAGGGCCATAACCGTAGGCTGATGAAACAAACAGCCTTACTTTACCACCTTTACCTACTTTGCGCAAACCAACCTGCCATCCTCTTATTACCTGCCCTAACACATACGATGGATGTATTTCACCGGTTTGTACAAAAAAGCGCGGCTTATCTAACTCTTTGCCTGTGTAGCCAACAGTTACGGTAGTTGAATTACTGTACAGCGGCGCAGTAGTACCTTCGCGCTCAACAACGTACCAAACACCAATGGTATCGGGCCTGCCAAGTATATTCTCTACGCGCTTTGCTTTTATGTTATTAGCAGCCAGATAGTTTTTAATCAAATTGCTATCAATAGCAACCTGGTCTTCATTAATTACGGCCGGATCATCAACCTTGTTACAGGCACTTAAAAAAAAGCAAATAAGTAAAGGGCAACAAATTAGTAATAACAGCTTGCTCATTACCGGTTTTATAAACGGCAAATTTACCTTTTTAATGAATAAAAACGGCAGGTTAACAATTTTTAACATTTGGAGAGAGATTATAACTTGCTTTAACGCAAATATTAACGCGTTATTCGGGATTATAATCTAAAGTGAGATCATTAATTTTTTTAAGTGCGTTGCTGAGTAACAGCTTTTCCTTTTCGGTTATGTGATCGTTTAGATAGGCATTAAACTGTTTAACCACGTTACGAGCCATCCTTCGTTTCTCTTTTCCCAGCTCGGTAAGGTAAATTTTAACCGACCGCTTATCACCCTCGTTTGATTGCCTGTAAATAAGGTCCATCTTTTCGAGTTGGCTTAGCATACGCGATAAGCTTGTAGATTTTAAGCCCAGCAACGCCGCTACCTGTGATACTGTAGTTCCCTCCTTCTCATCAATATTGATAAGCACATAGCCAATAGATTGCGTGATACCAGATGGGGCTACCAACTGATTGTAACGATTGGCCATATTTTGCCATACAATCTTTAAAAGGTAATCAATGGTTTCGTGATGATGTTTCACAGCAAACCAAAGGTAATTAAAAATGTAGCCGGCACAAATAAATGTAAAAGCTTGCCTAATTAAGATTACCAGCCTGCTTTGGTATCATCACCACGTGGATCTGCCCCACCGGCAAACCCGTCGAGGGTTACTACAATCATATCAACGCGTCCAATGTTGCCACGCGTTTTGAACTTATACCCCTTTCGTTGTAAAATATCAATCACCGGGTGCTTCAAGGCATCGTTTTCTGTTTGTATTTCATCGGGCAGCCACTGATGATGAAAACGCTTGGATGTAACCGCCTGCTGCGCATCCTGGTTAAATTCAACAACGTTCAGTATAGTTTCAAATACCGATGTAATGATAGTTGAGCCACCCGGCGTACCTACCACCATAAACAACTTTCCATCCTTTTCAATGATGGTAGGCGTCATGGATGATAACATACGCTTGCCGGGCTGTATGCTGTTAGCCTTTCCTCCCACTAAACCATACATGTTAGGCACTCCCGGCTTTGAACTAAAATCGTCCATCTCATTATTAAGCAGGAAACCGGCACCTTTAACAAATATTTTATTACCAAAAGAACCATTCAAAGTGGTGGTAATTGACACGGCGTTACCGTAAGCATCTACTATTGAAAAGTGAGTGGTTTGATCACTTTCGTATCCAGCAAAACTGCCCGGCTGAATAGCGCTGCTTGGTGTTGCTGCACTCCAGTTAAAACTACGCATCCTTTTATCAACATAAGCAGTGTTGAGCAAACTATCAACCGGAACCTTAAAGAAATCCGGATCGCCTAAGTACTTTGACCTGTCGGCGTATACACGTCGTTCGGCTTCTGTAACAAGTTGAACAGTTGAATCATTGTTATGCCCCCAACGGCTTAAAGGATACTTTTCTACACTATGCAATAATTGCAACAGTGCGATACCACCGCTTGAGGGCGGAGGCATGGTAATTACCTTAAAGCTTTTATAGTTACCGGTGATTGCTTTACGCCAAACAGAACGGTAATTATTCAAATCTGCCTGAGTAATAAGACCATTACCGGCTTTCATTTCATTAAGTATGTGTTTTGCAACTATGCCATTATAAAAGCCTGCACGTTTTTTATCACGTATTTGAATAAGCGTATTTGCCAGGTCGGGCAAAAAAAGCGTATCGCCTGCTTTCCAAGCTCTGGCTTTGGCAAAGTAATTTACTCCCTTCTCGTTAAGCTTATTAAATTGAGCCTGGCTGCTATTTATATCATTGGCCAGGTGCCGTGTTACTACAAAACCTTTGCTGGCCAAATCAATAGCGGGCTGAACCAAATCAGCCCATTTTAGCTTACCATATTTTTGATGTGCCTGCACCATGCCATCAACTGAACCCGGAACACCTGCGGCCTGATGTGTGTATAAACTTTTATCGGGTATGATATTACCGCTGGCATCAACATACATATTGGCCGATGCTGCGGCTGGTGCCTTTTCCCTGTAATCAAGCGTATTGGTTTCTCCACCTGCCGAACGGTATACCATGAAACCTCCACCACCAATGTTGCCCGCCTGCGGGAGGGTAACCGCTAAAGCAAATTGCACCGCAACTGCTGCATCAACAGCATTACCACCTTTTTTTAAAATGTTTAGTCCAACGGTTGCCGCATCAGGATAAGCACAAACAACCATTCCTTTGCGGTATTGCGCCTGCGCTACGTTAACAAATAGCATAAAAGCTATAACAACAAACTTACTCCAGCGGCCCTTTATGAACATAAACATTAGTTTTTATTTTCATCTAAATTAACACAATATCATTAAACCCTACAAAGCTACCCAGGTCAAAAAACTTCAAATTTTATCGTTGATATTCATTTACATACAGGCATACAAAAGTTATCTATATCTACAAATGGCATAAAATCTCAAATTTGCCGTTACTATTAATAATTAATTTACATCGAATGAAAAAAACAGCTCTACTTATCGCCTTCATTGCCTGCATTGTGCTTTCTCAGCAGTCGGCCAAAGCCCAATCATATAAATCGGCGGTTGGCCTTAAATTCGGAGGGTACGAAAACGGCCTATCGGGTAAATATTTTTTGAATGAAACAAACGCAATTGAAGGCGTTTTAGGCATACGCAAAAACGGCATTGTGATAACCGGCTTATACCAATTTTATCAAAATGCTTTCGACGTTGCACAATTAAGATGGTACTACGGCGCAGGTGCACACATTGGCGGCATGGGCGATGGCAGATATAAACGCTTTGGGGGCGACGATGAGTATTACAACGGCGGCATACTTTTGGGTGCCGATGCAGTGCTGGGATTGGAATATGTTATTCCGGAAAGCCCGATTGCACTAAGTGTTGATTTAAACCCGCGTTTGGAACTTGGCAGAGGACCATTCTTTGACCTTGCTCCCGGCTTAGGTATTAAGTACACTTTTTAACAAACATCAAAACATAAAGCAGCAATGGCCGGTAAGAATTTACCGGCCATTGCTTTTTGTCACTTTACTTAACAACAATTATTTTGGCAGAATATACTTTTTGCCCAAGGATAACCCTGAGCACATAAGTTCCGGCGGCAAAATTGTTTACCCTTATAACGTTGTTATAAAACCCGGCCTGAATATTTGCTTTGCTACTATACACTTCCTGCCCCTGAGTACTTATTAAGGATAGAGTTAAATCAGCAGCTTCGGGCGCAACAAAACTCACGTTTAAATCAGTTGCAGTTGGTACAGGATAAGCAGTAAGCTTTATTTCGGTTGGTGTATTAACCACCGCATCAGCCTTAATATAGGTATAAACCGGCGAAACTGCCGTACAGCCGGTAACCTGCACGTTACGTAGCTGATAGTTTCCACTTTGTTGTGGTATAAAGGTTGGTGATGTAGCTCCCTGAATAATAACACCATTTAAATACCACTGGTTGTTACTTGCCTGATTGGATTGTAAGGTGGTACCGTTTTGTGTAATTACCGGACCAGTTACCTGTACCGGCACACGATTAGCCGACGGACAACCATTGCTTCCAATCTTCACATCATAAAAGAAGTAGTAAAAACTACGGTACGCAGTAGTATCTGACGGGTTTGAGGCCAAGGTTGCGTTGTTTCCACGTATGCTGAACACGTCGTTTCCAAACGGATAGCCGTTTACACCCGCATTGCTACGGTAGAGTGTAGCGCCATTGGTGTAGCTTACGTTCAGGCGGTAAGTTCCCGGCTGGGGCAAAACAAGGTTCAGGTTATAAACCCGACCCTGGTCGGTAATGTCATCATTTTGGGCACCGCTTCCAGCAACCGAGCGTGTTGCCGTTACCGCAATGTTGCTTCTCGCCACTTCTTCGCCATTTGCATTGGTAGCTACCACACTAATATTGCCGGCGTTACCTACATATAAACGGGCACTTTGTATAACAATTGGTATTTTGGTGAACACCGTAACCGATTGTCCGAATTGATTGTACCCGCCTCCGGTGAATGCATACTTGGTAGCAGGGCCAACACTGGCACTGTAATCATTAAGTGCTGCATAATAGGTGTTGTTAACCGGTGCGGTTTTGGTGAACGCACTAGTACCCGCCGCTATTGGTGTACCGCCGGTTGGTACGGTGTACCACAGCACTGATCCCTCCCCGCTTCCGCTTAGCAAATACTGTTGTGTATCATCACAATAAACAGCCGACAAGTTTGTAGGAACAGGTATAGAGCCGATTACAATGTTAGCTGTGACGGTGTTATTAATTGCAACCTGGTCGTTTGCTAAGCTTGTAGTTGCTGTAATGGTATATGATGCGCCTGCAGTTGCGTTAAAGGTTCCGTTTAACACAAAATCATCTTCGGCTTGTGGAGCAAGTGTTTGCGTGTAAGTTTCGTTGAAAGTGATTACCTGTCCGCCGTTAGCCGGAGTTATGGTAACCGTTACCGGTATATTACTTACAGCAGTTGTACCATAATTTTTTAGCCTTACACTAACGTTTGACACGCCTGCGCAACCTCCGCCTACTGAATTATTTGTAACTCTCAAAGCGCCGACATCCCGGCTTGCACCGGTAAACTGCACCCTGTAGTCCTGCGTTTCGCCTTTGTTGTAACTGCCACATGGGTTTATGGTGGCTGTGTTATCTGTTTCAGTCATCACCACCCGCATAAGGCTGTAGTTTCCAGGTACAACCGTTGCCGGAACGGTAACATTTCCATTGAATGTTGATGTTCCGTTTATTACATTGGTTGTAGCAGCAAGTTCGGCTGTGGGGTCAAACGTACCGTCGCCATTCCAGTCAATAAATACCTTTGCTATTTTATTGAAGTTGGCACCACAAGTGCCTAAGGTTATACTTAATGGGTAGGTTACACCTTGCTCCAACTGTACAACTTGTGCGGTAAAGTCAGAATAAGTGGTGCAGCCCGCAGCAGGGGTATTATTAATATTTGATAGCGTAACATTATTAATGCGCGAGTCGGCGTTTGAAGTTGGTGCTGATGTGCAATAAGCAGTGCCTCCTACGCCTGTAACTATCATTGAATAGGGCTGATTACCTGTTTGTAATGTACCTTTATGCGTAACCCTAATGGTATAGGTTTTACCAGGTATAGCATTATCAAGATAAACCTGTTCAACATTGTCGCGCACGTTGTCGCCACGGGTTGCTGCATTTGCCGGCGTAAGCCAATTTAGCACCCAGGGGCTGTAAGTTGTGGTGCCATCGCTAATGCGTATGTCCAAATCATTAACCAGCTTTGGCGTCCGGTCGTTAAGCGTACCATCAGCAGCAACGGTTGCCTGCGGGTCGGTCCAGGCAATGGTGGCAATCAGCGGTCCGTTACCCGATGCTACCACCGTAATAGTTTCGGTTTGGCCTTGCTGCAGTGTTCGTTCGCTCATCTGGCTTTTAGTGCCTTTATCAGTTATAGCCTGTGCTGCCTTGCGGGCATCAAGCACTCCCCAGCCAAAGGTGTAATCGGGGCCAACGTTCCCAGCATCGAAAGCGGTATGGCAAACCAATCCTTTCAACGTTGCCGAACGCATGAAACTGCCGCTGTTTTTTTGCGCATAATACTCCTGCAAAAGATACAAGGAGCCTGTTACGTTTGGTGTTGCCATAGAGGTACCCGAAAGCGTAACGTAAGAAGTGTTGCTGCTGTTACCTGTAGATAACACCTGGTCTCCATCGCCACAAACATCAGGCTTAATGCGCCCGTCGTCCGTAGGGCCAATTGAACTAAACGATGTAACGCTTACCCCCTGCCGTGATGACGGGCCGTAAGGCAATTGGTTGATGGCTCCAACCGTAAGCACATTTTTAGCGTTGGAGAAACCGGGAATAATATCATAGCCGTTATTGCTGCTAATGTTTGCAGGCCGCGGACCTTTACTAATCATTGTTGGATCGGTACGGCTGGTAAAACCATAATAATTTGAACCAACTGCCGGGCCATTGTAACTGCGGTTATTACCAGAGGCCGATACAATTAAATAATATGGCGCATTTACAGCTACCTGATCCAACGCACGCGACTCGCTGTCATAAAAACCAAACTTGTAATCCTCATTATCTCCCGGTAATCCATACCACTCCCAACGCGCTTCATCATCGTTGTAATTCCACCCGGCTATGGTACCGTATGAATGGTTTGATAACAACAAGCCCGACGCCGCTGCGGTTATTTCGGCAATATCACTGTTGAAATCATATGATTGCAGGGTATTGGCACCAAATGACATGCCCTTGGCAGGTGCATAAACACCCCGGGCTATCATAGTGCCCGCCACGTGTGTTGAGTGCTGAGATACCGTTGCAGTTGGATTACGCAGGGTTATGGCTTTACCTGAAAACTCCTGGTGAGTGGTGAGCACCGAGCCGCCATCCCAAATAGCAAGTTTGCCATTCAAAGCCGTACTTGATCCTGATAGGTTTAAACCAAGATCGCCGCCGGTTTGTATACTATTGGTGCGTGTTGTAGCCGCAGCTATTACATTGCTGTAAGTTTTATAAAATACCGGAAAGCCAAGTGTGTTTATACGTTGTAAGGCAATTTCGGTACCGTCTTTACTTGTACGGCGTGTAACCCAATTGCGTTGTGGTGCCTGTAATAAAGCTTTTTGCAGCCCGGCAGCATAAGTTTCCTGAATTTGGACCGCCAACTGATCAAGCTGGGCTTTTTTTTCGGCTGTTACCAGCGGCTTTTGTGCCACTACATTAACTGTCCACAGCAAGGTAATTATACCTGCCCAAAAACTTTTGTGAAATTTACTCCGGTGCATATAATTGAAGCGATTATGGCTAACCGCCTATAAATTTCGACTAATTTAAATATTATCCTATAACATTTGCTGTTAAAAATATTGGCATTTAATTTATTATATTGCTTAAAACTTATACATGAGAAATCACTGGTATAAAACGCATAAACATGTAGTATTAGCGGTATTATGCTTTATACTAACAACATCATGCGTGCTTTCAAAACGTATGGTAGTTAAGCAGGGAATTAGCGGCACAGTAACACAAGTAACCGGCAACCAAATGCCATTGAAGGGCAAACCACAGAGTGCCGGCAAGCCAATAGTGGCCAATGTGTATGTTTTTGAAAATGTAAGCCTGAAAAACGCAGAGGGACAGATGCCGCTTTTTGCTAAAATTAATGCCAAAGAAATTGCCCATGTAAAAACTGACAGCGCCGGCAAATTTCAATTATCACTTCCGGTTGGAAAATACTCTTTGTTTGTTAAACTGCATAACCGATACTTTGCCGGCGAAACAGACGGCTATGGCAACATCAACCCAATTGAGGTGCAACTGAATAAAGTAAGTAACCGAAATATTGTGGTGAATATTGGTGCGGCCTACTAAAGCGTTAATTTTTATTTTTCAGCTTTTCAAGCTTCTTTCGGAATTCTTTATCTTCCTTTTCTTTTTGTTTGCGCGCCTTTTTATCAGCTTTTTCTTTCTCTTTCAAGCGCTTTTCCATATCCTGTTCATCCTGCTTGGGCGCCTTGCCCATAGCACTGGCTTTTATGCCGTTGAGTAAGGTAAACCATACGGTTTTAAAAAAGGGAAAGTTTGAAGGTCGTATAAACTTTAACGTAGCAACACGTGCAGCTTCTCCGGCTTTCTCGGGGTTATTGCTTTTCAATATCAATGAATTTGCAAAAAAGCTTAACAATGACTTTTGCTTGTAACCCTTTTCATTGTCTTGCTTTAACAGCTTTACTTTTAAATCATTATAGAGAAATTTCAAACTTCCGGCCGAAACCTTTTGAGTACTGCTAACCTTAAAATCAAGCGACTTCAAATTGCCCGATGTTATTTGAACCATACCCAATGGCATTACTGCCGGGTTAACTGCTTTTAAATCAAGCGCACCAAGGTGCCCTCTGTATGCATACTTGTAATCGGCATCGTTCAAATTAAAATCAAACCATAAATTGAATGAAGCTTTGCCCATAAATTGCGAATGCACATAGGCTTTACAAATATTATTTTTGCTAAGCGCATTTTTGTTATTGGTAATATTCAAAACGCGGGCTGTAATGTTAGTGAAAGCAATTGAGCCCGTTTTTTTTGATTGCTTGTGATACTCTTTGTATTTAACGTTAATGTTTTTGAGATAGACGGTATCAATTTTCACACGCTGCTTTATTTGCCTTACAGCCCAATGAGGAAAAGTAACCAGCCTATCGGTTACAGGTACAACTCCATTAGGATTGCTAAACACCTCAAACCTGCCTTGTGTTATTACTATACTTGAAGCACTAAAGCTATTCTGCTTATAATATTGCTCCAGGTTAATTTTGTTGAATACAACAGTATCCAGCTTTAAATCAAACCTGTCCTCTTTGCTCTTTTTAAAATACTGTGCCGATGGAAGAGGTTGTAAAATTATGCCGGTAGCTATAAGTTTTGAGGCTTGAGTGTGCAGGGTGAGCGACTGCAATTTATAGCTGTATAAGCCACCAGCCGATTTGCCTTCATAGTTTTTAATGCCTGCGCTTATATTTTTGCAAAACAAGGTACGGCTCGTATCTGACTGTGTGGCCGAATCGATCAAAAGTTCTGCTGCTTTTATATCGATATGTTTTATTACCGATGCAGACGGGCTTTTACCTGTATGGTCGGCATAATTAAATTGCACATCATTTAATTCTATGCCGCCTATATTAATGAGCTTTATATCATCTTTAATTTTTTGGTAAAGGGTGCGCTTATCCTTTTCTTTGGTGCCGGTTTTATTGCTGAGCTTATCAAGCTTGACAATTGCATCATCAATAGAAATTTGCTGCACGCTTACTTCTTTACTAAAAATGTATTTGAGGGCTTTAGCACCACTTACGGATACACGTGCGGCCTCAACAGTATACAAGCTTGCCGGAGCATTATTTTGGTCTTTTAATATTTCGTAAACATGGGTATCAGCCTTAAAAGTAATACCTGTAAGGCTAATGCTTCCAGTAAACACATTCAGCTGAACATCCTTTAAATTAATTTTATAAAGATTATTAGTTGCCTTACTTACCGACTTTTTTAACTTGCTTATAAGCATAGGTTTTAAAAAAGTATTTGCACCTAGTGTAGCAATAAGCAGCAGTGAAGCTAAAACAGCCAGAACAATCAGAACAACCTTAAAAACTTTACTTTTAAAAAAGGGAACTGCCATTACAATTGATTATGCACCTCAGCACCAAAAACGGCAGCTTGCAGCGGTATTAGCTCATCAATACAAGATCTTTAAACAAAAAAAGTTTGCCTTACAGACAAACTTTAAAAATTGCATTCGATAGCGATACTTATGACTTAACCGGCAGTCGTTTAAAAATGTCTTCAACTACCTTTGGTAACTCGGCAATGGCCTTTTGCGGATCACGACTTAACTCACCGCTACCGTAACCAATCCAAACAGGCTCCTGAGTACGTGCGTCAATTAACTCAATTGCCAGTACGCCTTCTTTAAAATGCTCCTGGCTTGGATAAGCGTATCCGCCTCCCCAGCCGCCCCAGCCACCATAAAACATCGGACTAAAGCGACCTCGCCAGCCCCAACCCCAGCCCCATCCAGGACCCCAGCCCCAACCGCCATAGTAAGGCGTGTAGTAACTTGTACGGGTACCCCTGTCAACAAGTGAATTAAAGCGTACCAACAAATCGGCGCCACCTTCTTTTAAGGTTAAGCCTTTAGCCTGTAAACTGGCTGCAGTGGCATCTTTAATTTTTTGGTAAGCAGCAGGGTTGTTAAAGTAACGGTTGTTGTTAACATAATTTAAGCGGGCACCCAAGTTGCGTTTATTACTTATAACGCTATCTGGCTTACGCGGCTTTAATTGTGGTGCAAACGCAAATGATTTATACTGCGTTAAACTGATATCATCGTGCCCGGCAGTATAGTAACGATAACCGGTAGAACAAGCTGAAAATGCGGATACCATAACCAACACCAGCCCAATATATAGTAACCTCTTCATGTATATAATTTATTAGTATTAGTTAGACAGGCGCAAGCCCAAAGGTTTAATGATTAAAGATTTTTTTTGCGCCCATAATCTGCAACTTATTTTACCTTATTAAGAGGCAGCTTTTTAATTATACCTTCCACTATTTTTGGTATATCCTCGATAGTGCGGGCAGCATTTTCAACCTCTCCTACACCATAGCCACGCCATATTACCTTGCGCGATTTACGGTTAATAAGGTCAATTATTAAAGTACCTTCTTTGTAAGGTATGCGCTCCACATCATTTCCTACATAAACCGGGTAGGGAGCACTATATGCGTAGTAGTAAGCCAGCCTGCCACGGTATAGCGCTGCCCGCGGATAATACCCGCCACCCACGTAATTGTATACAGGCTGGTCATACACACGTTCTTTGGTATCAACCATAACGCTGTACCGCACCAAAAGATCGGGATTTTTACTTTTTAACCGTAATCCGCGGCTTTCCAGCTGCTCGGTTGCCGACTCGTGAATTCGCTGATCAGCAAGCTCGTTATTATAAGCCACATTGCGCGTTTGCTTAACAGGCGGAAGCCAGGCAAAACTGCTGTAACGGCTCAATGTAGCTTCGTTACCACCAACCGAATAGTAGTTATAGCTTGAGCAGGCCGCTATAAGTGCTACAATGGAGAACGCAAGGGCTATGGTCAATATCTTCTTCATACTTAAGTGATTGTCTTAAGTATAAGCTGATACATGAGCAAATTGTTTAGATGAGCTATCTCTAAGACAATTTACATTCCCTTAACTACAAAAGCTTCGCAGAAAAAATCTATCTGTCGGTAAGTACGATTAAGACAGGTATTTTCCAACTATAGGCATACGGCGTCCCATGCCAAATGCTTTAGGCGACACACGTAAAATTGGTGGTGTTTGGTAACGTTTATGCTCAGCGGTGTTAACCAGTTTTATTACCCTACGAACAACAGCTTCATCATAACCTAATGCAATGATCTCTCCTGATGACAAGCGATTCTCTACGTACTGCATCAGTATGGTATCAAGCATATCGTATTCAGGCAATGAGTCGCTGTCTTTTTGATCGGGCCTTAACTCTGCCGATGGCGGCTTAACAATTGAATTCTGCGGTATAATTTCGGTATTGCGGTTAATGTAATTGGCTAACTGGTAAACCTGCGTTTTATAAACATCGCCAAGTACCGAGATGCCACCGCACATATCACCGTACAAAGTACCGTAACCTACAGCCGACTCGCTTTTATTGGAAGTGTTAAGCAAAATGTAGCCAAATTTGTTACACATAGCCATTAGCACAACAGCACGGCTGCGCGCCTGCAGGTTTTCTTCGGCAATATTAAATGGCAAACCCTCAAATTGAGGATGCAAAGCTGTTTCAAAAGCATCGGTTATCGATTTAATTTCAACCAGCTCCGATTTACAACCCAAATTTTTAACCAGGTCTTCTGCATCTTGAATTGAATGGCCGGTTGAATATTTTGATGGTAACAGTACTGCCATTACGTTTTCTGCGCCCAAAGCCTCAGCGGCTAAAGCGCAAACCACTGCCGAATCAATACCGCCTGATAAGCCCAGTATTGCTTGTTTAAAGCCCGACTTATAAAAGTAATCCCTGATGCCTAACAGTAATCCCTGATGTATTTGTTCAATATCACTCTGCCGCTCATCCATTACAGTTGCAGGCTGCTGCGGAGTAACTGTTGCATCATCATTTAACGTGTAATAAGTAATGGCTTCCTCAAAATAAGGCATCTCATCAACCAGCGAGCCGTTCTTGTCAAAAACAAGAGAGCCGCCGTCAAAAATGATTTCGGTTTGTGCACCAACCTGGTTTACGTATAACAGCGGCAATCCATATCGTTTTGCATTGTCGCCTAAAATGGCAATGCGCTCTTCATCATGATTGTAAGCAAAAGGTGATGCGGCAATATTGATCATTACGTCAGGCTTCTGCTCAATCAGCACATCCATAGGACGCGTAACGTATAGGGGATTCTCAATTGTGTTCCACAAGTCTTCACATATAGTTAACGCAATGCGTTTGCCCTTGTAGTCCACACAGGCAAATTCAGTTTCGGGTTCAAAGTACCTGTACTCATCAAACACATCATAGTTTGGTAGCAACGCCTTATTCACAATTTGCTGCACTTTACCATCATATATAAAGTAGGCAGAGTTATGTAAATCTTTGCCTCCTTTATTTTTTCTTTTATTTGGTGTGGGAATGCCTATAATACAGGCAATATCGGTACAGGCCGCAGCAATTTGCTGTGCCGATTGCTCGCACAAATCAATGAATTCTTTGAATTCCAGAAAATCGCGTGCAGGATAGCCGCCAATGCATAATTCGGCAAATACTACAACATCAGCGCCAGCATTACGGGCGCTATCTAATGCAGATAGTATTTTGTTGGTATTAGCTTCAAAGTTGCCAATATGATAGTTTAGCTGAGCCAGTGCAATTTTCATAATCAGATATTATAAACGGTATACTCAATAATATGAACTCAAAAGCAATATTTTTGTTGATACATTTATGAGAATACTCTACTCCAGCAAATTAAATCATTTTTGTGCTCTTTTTTTTATTGCAGTCCTACTTAGCGCATGTAAATCTGATAAAAAGAAGATTGATGTAAGCAACATCGATTTGGAAGTGCGCATTGAGCGCTTTGATCATGATTTTGATCAAATGCGGTCGAAACCAATGGTGCAGCAGGCAGCCGTTTTGCAGCAAAAATACGGGCCGTTTTACGCCGACTTTATTGAGCGCATACTGGAAGCTGGTAGTATTGCCGATACCAACTACCTTGCCAACATACGCCAGATTATTAATGGTAAACCGTACCTAGATCTTAAGCACGAGGTTGATTCGGTATTCCCCGATTTGAATAAGCAGAATGAAGCACTTACCGATGCCTTCAAACGTATAAAGTATTATTTTCCAAACAAGCAGTTGCCTAAAGTGTATGCCTACTTCTCGGGTTTCCAGGCGCAAACTACCTTGGGTAATGGCTACATAGGTATTGGGCTCGATCAATTTTTGGGTTCAAAGTCAAAATTCTACCCGGCGTTGGTAAATACTTATCCTCAATATATATCGCGCAGGTTTACGCCTGAAAATATTGCACCGCGTGTAATTGAGGGTATTATCAGGGAAGATATGTTCCCCGAAAAAGATGCCGATAAATCATTACTGGCAAAAATGGTTTACGAAGGCAAGATGATGTACTTAATGGATGTATTACTGCCCGACGTAGCCGACAGTGTAAAAATAGGTTACACTACAAAACAAATGGAATGGAGTAAGGCATTTGAAAGTAACATATGGGGATATTTTTTAGAAGAAAAATTACTGTACGAAACTGACTATCAAAAACTCCAGAAATATTTGAATGAAGCTCCCTTTACGCCGGGCTTGGGCGAAAAAAATGAATCGGCTCCTAAGCTGGCTATTTATACAGGGTGGCAAATTGTAAAGCAGTACATGATAAAACATCCTGATACTACCGTACAACAGTTATTGGCCCTTAATAATGCGCAAAAGATCCTTGATGAGGCCAGCTATCATCCTAAATAAATCACCAATGTGCCCTTTGGAGCTTGAAAACCTCATGCAGCAAGACAATAGCCGACTGCTATTCGTTAAATATTCCCATAAAAAAAGAGCTTACCGGCAATCAGTAAGCTCTTTTTTTTATATACTGGAATTAATATTAATCTCTTGCGCCTAATATTGCAAAAACACCTTTTAACGAAATGATGATACCAATTACCAAAATGATGTTTGAGATGCTGGTGAATATAAAACCGTGACCAAAAATTTCATCAAGGAAACGGAAAAATACACCTACTATACCAATAATGGTAGCTACTGATAAGATAACGTAAATGTTTACAGCATTAGCTTTTTGCATCGAACTCATGGTAATTGCTATTAGTTAGCGCAAAAATATAAATGTTTAACTAAAATGCAGCATTTGTTTACACATTTTTAAGCTGCGTTTGCAGATAAGGTTGGTTTTCGCTTGTATGCACGGTATACCAGTAAACCACCTATACCCAGCACAACAAATACCCATAAATGCATTAAGCCTATAAACAAGGATGCAAACAATTCCCATCCATCTGTTATGGCAAGCCATAAGCGGTTAACAATTGGTAATTGATAAGCACCTGTATTATTGTTGGCAATAATCTCCTGACTAATGGTGTTACTTTGATAAAGGCTTAATTCAACAACACTATATTTAATTGAATTATCAATACGAGCGTTAGCTACTTTCTCATCTGCCATGTCATCCTTAAGTTTTAACATAGCGTCAGTCTCTTTCACCGTCGGTTTCCACTTATCCTGTTTATGATCTATTATCATCCTGTTTTGATGCTTCAATTGATTGGAAAGGTAATCCAGAGTTTTATCTTCTATATCCATTTTACGCACATTGATGTAAACTCCTAAGCGGCTTACATCATTTAAAAATGACTCAAGGTTTTGAGGGGGCACCTGTACGGTTATGTCAGCTGTTAATGTAAAAGCAGCTATGTGTTTCAGTGAGTCAATATCGTTTGTTCGCATGTCTTCATCATTAGTAACAGTTGACTCCATGTTATAATGAGTAATCATACCACCATGTGTACGCGCAATTGTTCCAACCTTCTCTCCCGATGCTTGCACGTTGCTTACTTTAAAACGCATTTGGGCAGTTTTCACAATTTTTCTTCCGGCTTGCTCATTACTGCTAATTAATGTTTCGCTATTATCCGAAATTGTATCTGCCGAAGCTGAACTTTGGTCGGATGAGCTAGATTTATCCATTCCGCCTTTACAAGCTCCAAAAAGGCAAAGCACGGCCAGGAGCACCAATAAGTTACTCATTTTCATAACATTAAAATTTAAATGATTTTATTATTGATACCGCTTACCCACCAAAAGTAACCTATGTTATTTGCTTGTGACAGCTTTGTTACATTAATAAACAAGAGCGTAAAACAAAAAAAGCCGGACAGGCGCCCGGCTATTAGCATATATTCAAGTTTATAATTATCCGTTTGAAAGGGCAGCGGCACCGCTTACAATCTCTGTAAGCTCGGTGGTAATAGCCGCCTGGCGTGCCTGGTTATATGAAAGTTTTAAAGCTTTCAATAGGTCACCGGCATTATCAGTTGCCTTATCCATTGCAGTCATACGTGCTCCATGCTCAGATGCGTTAGAATCTAATACGGCACGGTACAACTGAATTTTAATGTTTTTTGGAATTAACTGCTCAACAATTGCCTTTTTTGATGGCTCTAAAATGTAATCAGTTTGATCGGCAGTGCTTTTGGTAGCTTTGGTGTCAGCTTCGGCTTTAGGTACAGGCAACAATTGCTCGGTAACAAGCACCTGCATTGCAGCATTGCGGAAGTGGTTATAAACCAATTCAACACGGTCATACTTACCATCAACAAAACCCTGCATTATAGCCTCAGTAATTTTTGATACGTTTAAGAAGTCAAGATTACTGTAAACTTCATTATTATCACCAATTACATTGTATTTGCGTTTGGTGTAATAATCCTGTGCTTTACGGCCTATGGCTACTATTGAAACGTTACCTGCCTGCAACTGCTCGCTGTACTTTTCGGCAATGATGTTGTTAGCGGTTTTAATGGCATTGGTATTGAAAGCACCTGCCAAACCACGGTTTGAGGTAACAACAACAACCAGTACACGAACCGGTTCGCGCTCCTGCAAATATGGTGAAGCGCCATCCTCAATACTTGCCGAAAGGTTTGCCAGCATTTCCTTAAGCTTGGTAGCATAAGGGCGTAACTGCACAATAGCGTTGGTAGCTCTCTTCAGCTTAGCTGCCGAAACCATTTTCATGGCCTTGGTAATTTGCTGTGTTGAGTTTACCGATGCAATACGGTTTCTTACTTCTTTTAAATTAGCCATGCTTTGTGAGTAGAAAGTATCGAGTAAAAAGTAGTAAGACTGCTTCCTGCTACTTTTTACTTTTTACTAAGTACTTAGTACTAAATATTAATATTTTGCTGTAAGTTCTTTAGCTACGGTTTCCAGTACGCTGGTTAAGCTATCGTCAAATTTACCCGCTTTAAGTGCTTTTAACACCTCAGGATGACGTAACTCCATTTGGCTGGTAAACTCGTTTTCGAATTCACGTACTTTGTTTACAGGTACATTACGCATTAAGCCTTTTGTACCTAAGTAAATAACAGCCACTTGTTTTTCAACCGATACCGGAGAAAACTGACCTTGTTTCAAAATCTCTACGTTACGTGCGCCTTTGTCCAATACGTTTTTAGTAGCGGCATCAAGGTCTGAACCGAATTTAGAGAAAGCCTCTAACTCGCGGTATTGAGCCTGATCAAGCTTTAAGGTACCGGCAACTTTCTTCATTGATTTGATTTGCGCGTTACCACCTACACGTGATACCGAAATACCTACGTTGATAGCCGGACGTACACCTGCGTTAAACAAATTCGATTCTAAGAAGATCTGACCATCAGTAATTGAAATTACGTTGGTTGGAATATAAGCAGAAACGTCACCAGCTTGAGTTTCGATAATTGGAAGCGCAGTTAATGAACCACCACCTTTTACCAAATGCTTGATTGATTCAGGTAAGTCGTTCATGTCTTTAGCAATCTCATCGTTGGCGTTGATTTTAGCGGCACGCTCTAATAAACGGCTGTGCAGGTAAAATACGTCACCTGGGTAAGCCTCACGGCCCGGTGGACGACGAAGTAATAATGATACCTCACGGTAAGCAACAGCTTGTTTAGACAAATCATCATAAACAATCAACGCCGGACGACCGGTATCACGGAAGTACTCACCAATAGCAGCACCGGCAAACGGAGCAAAGAACTGCATTGGAGCAGGTTCTGCAGCACTTGCAGCAACTACAATAGAGTAAGGCATAGCGCCGTTCTCTTCAAGGGTGCGTACAATGTTAGCAACCGTAGATGCTTTTTGACCGCAAGCTACGTATATACAAATTACAGGCTCGCCTGCAGCATAAAATTCTTTTTGGTTGATGATGGTATCAATACAAACCGCAGTTTTACCAATCTGACGGTCGCCAATTACCAACTCACGCTGACCACGACCAATTGGAATCATTGCATCGATAGCTTTGATACCGGTTTGTAATGGCTCGTTAACCGGCTGACGGTAAATTACACCCGGAGCTTTACGCTCTAAAGGCATATCATAAGTTTCGCCGGCAATAGGGCCTTTACCGTCAATTGGCTCACCTAAAGTGTTTACCACACGGCCAAGCATACCCTCACCTACTTTAATAGAGGCAATTTTGCTGGTACGTTTAATAGTATCACCTTCTTTAACACCTTCAGAAGAACCTAGCAATACCACACCTACGTTGTCTTCTTCAAGGTTAAGTACTATACCTTGCAAGCCGTTGTCAAATTCAGCCAACTCGCCGTACTGTACTTTTGTTAAGCCATAAACACGGGCAATACCATCACCTACCTGGAGTACGGTACCCACTTCTTCTAATTCAGATTCTGACTTAAAGCCCGACAACTGCTCACGCAGGATGGCCGATACTTCGTCTGGTCTAACCTCTACCATTTTAATTTTTTATTTTAGTATAAGTGTGTGTAATAATATTAAATCACCTTTTGGGTGAAATCCTTTTTCAAGTTTTTAAGGCTGGTTGCCACCGATGTATCAATCTGGCGGTCACCTACTTTTAAAACAAAGCCGCCAATAAGGGCTGGGTCAACTTTCTCTTTCAAAATCACCTCGCCGCCGGCTAAGGCTTTAACCTCGTTAATAATCTGTAGCCTGTTAGCTTCAGAAAGCGCAGTAGCAGAAGTTACGGTTGCCTTTACAATGTTCTTTTTCAAGTTGTATTGGTTTATAAACTCACCAGCAGTTGGATAAAGTAAGTCTGCACGGCTTTTATTAACCATTATCTTAAAAAAGGCATCAGTCGAAACATCTACCTTACCTGAAAATATGCCTTGCAGCACTTTCAGTTTTTTATCATGCGAAATAATAGGATTGCGTAAAACAGCCTGTAACTGGGTATTGGCCTTCAATGTTTCCACAAAAAAGGTCATATCCTGTTTAATAGCTTCCAAATTATTTTTCTCCTCAGCCAAATCAATTAACGATTTAGCGTAACGGGATGCAACTGTTATTTCAGACATATTGTTTAGTGGTGAATGGTTGAATGCAGAGTGGTTAATTGTTAAAGACTAACCGCCTACCATTTACTATTCACAAACTTATTTAATTTTAACTTCTTTTAATAAGTCGGCTACAAGTTCGTCTTGAGCATTTTTGTTGTCAAACTCTCTGCGTAATACCTTCTCGGCAATTTCAATAGAAAGCGTAGCCACCTGATTCTTAACATCAGCCATGGCAATTGCCTTAAGGCTGTTAATTTCAAGTTTGGCATTTTCTATCATCTTGTTACCTTCAATGTTTGCTACATTTTTAGCTTCGGCAACAATCTGATCTTTTAAAATCTTAGCTTCACGTAAAATCAAATCACGCTCAGCACGGGCTTCTTTAAGTAATTGCTCATTCTCGTTAGTTAAACGGGCCATTTCCTCTTTGGCGGCTTCCGCTTTAAGTAACGCGTCTTCAATTGAACGCTCACGATCGCTGATAGCGCTCATGATAGGTTTCCAGGCAAATTTAGCCAACAGGATAAGTAAGATGATGAACGCAACAGCAGCCCATACTACAAATCCTAAATGATCATTTAATAAACCTTCAAATAATTGTTCCATTTATATGAATATTGTTAGATAAACCAACACTTTATTTAACTTACAAATCCCTAGTTATAGACGCATAATCGCGAAAATTTAAAAGGGTTAAAAAACCTTACCTGCCGCCAACCGCTGCAAGTAAGGCTTTAGCTTTTGAGGCTGGGAAAAATTATTTACCCAACAATGCAACTACCACACCGAACAGAGCAACACCTTCGATAAGTGCAGCTGCGATGATCATTGCAGTTTGAATTTTAGAAGAAGCTTCAGGTTGACGAGCAATACCTTCCATGGCTTTGCCACCTACCTGACCGATACCGATACCAGCACCGATAACCGCTAAACCTGCACCTAATGCAGCAATACTTCCAGTCATGTTTGTTTAATTTAAAGTTAAATATAGTGTATAATTATTTACAAAAATTATTAATGATGATGCTCTTCAACAGCAGTACCGATAAACAGGGCGGTAAGCATGGTAAAGATGAAAGCCTGAAGAAATGCTACCAACAACTCCAACACATCCATAAATAATACGAACAGGATAGATACCGGCGCAATCCACAGTGTTTTAAAGATGAATATCAATGATATCAAACTCAACACAATGATGTGACCTGCCGAAATGTTAGCATACAAACGAATCATTAATGCAAACGGGCGCGATATAACACCAATTAGCTCCACCGGAATCATGATTGGGTATAACCAAACAGGTACCGGTGGCATAAATATGTGTTTCCAGTAATATTTGTTGGCACTAAAGTTAACCACAAGTAATACAATGAATGAAAACACAAAAGTGAAAAGGATATTACCGGTAACGTTAGCGCCACCCGGGAATATTGGCACCAAACCTAACAGGTTGTTAATCCATATAAAAAAGAATATGGTTAACAAAACCGGCATGTAACGCTCGTAACGGTAGCCAATGTTAGGGCGTGCAATTTCGTCACGCACAAACATAATTACAGGCTCGATGATTGACTGTAAACCTTTAGGCGCTTTACCCACACGTTTTTTGTATGATGCAGCAACACTAAAGAAGATGATGAACAGCAGTGTACCTGCAATCCACATAGCTAATACGTTTTTTGTAATCGAAAAATCGTAAATATGGCTTGATGCCTCTTTATCTACTTCTCCTTCGGCATTTACTACACGAATTTTGTCATCGATAAGCTTGTAAGTATAGTACTTACCCTGGTAAGCTTCATGACCGTGATGAAACCCTGCTCCTGAGAAAAACTCAGTTCCTTTGTCGGTAAATAAAATTATCGGTAGAGGCAACGAGGTTTCACCCCATAAATGCCAATAGTGTGAATCGGCAATGTGTTCAAGTATGGCAGTAGTAGGATTAAAGGCTTCCTGTTCTGCATTTTTGGCCTCAGCAGTGTGTTCTTCGTGCTGTATAGCAAAAGTTTTACACGTGGTTAGTGTAAAAAAGACACCTAAAATTAAGCTAAGGAAAAGTTTTTTTGAGTTCAAAATGTGCCTAAAATCCATCAATTTGTGAGATTTTTACTTTTTGTTTTGGACGCGCAAGTTACTCAACAAACTGTAAATTTCAAAGGCCGTATAAAATAAATACAGATAAAAATAGTTGAGTACAAAAACAATGTCATTTACCTTGTATTTACGCATATAAATAAGGGCAATTGTCATGCAGAAAATAAGCTTTAAAGTGGTGGCTCCTAAAAATATTTGTCCACCCAAAGTATCGTTTTGCTTTTGCCCCCAAATCACACCAAGGCATATCAAAAAGGTAAGCGACGAAAAAAACTGGAATATCAGCCAAAAGCCGGGTATAAGCAATTTTCCCTGCCCGGCATAATCAGCTATGGCAGGTGGTAGCGCAATTAACAAAGTACATATGCCAAAGGCAATAAAAAACCTTTTCAATCTTTAAGCGATTTAACAACCAGGTAAAGTGATATAAAAACACCAGCTAACGATAGTATGGCCGTTACCCAAAGTGTAGTGTGACCGCCGCGCTTATCAAGCTCATAACCGGCAAAGGTAAGTACGCCTATAATAAGTATCATTTGAAAAGCAATACCAGAGTATTTTATATAACTATTTACAGGTTTACTCATGAGTATGTTGCTATATATATTTTAACGAGGGTGCTTTTGTAAACTGAGTGCAAATTTACAAAACGGGTTACAGAGTATTTAGTAAATTAGCATGGCTTTTTAAAAACCATTACATTTAAGTTGAAGCGTAACTATATATATCTATATTCTTCTGTTTTACTAACGTTATTGCTGGCTGCCGGCTGCTCGCTTGAGAAAGAGAGTGGCTTTAACCGCCGGATGCAGAACCTGACAGCACGCTACAATATATTATTTAATGCTAACGAAATACTGCGAATTAAACAGGAAAGCTACGCTGCCTCATTCATTGATGATTATGATCGCGTATTAAATGTATACCAAGACACTGCATCGCGCCTTGCCACGGGCGAGAAAGATTTGGACGAAGTTGTAATAAAAGCAAACAACATCATTAGCCTTAAAGAGCAAAGCAATTATATTGATGACGCTTATTTGCTACTGGCTAAGGCCGCACACCTGCGGGGCGATTACTACAACGCGGTTGAATACAGTGGTTATATTATAAGATCGTTTAGTAAAAACGCCCAAATTGTACAGCAAGCCCGTGCCTGGCAAATACGTTCATTACTTTACCTTAATCAAACACGGCAGGCTAAGGCTGTTTTAGACACTGCTGTGAATAACATTAACGATAAGCAAAAGGCTGAGGCAGGTATGATATACGCCGCCGCCACGCAGCTTTACATTAATACCGAAAATTACGCCGAAGCTGTTGAAATGGTAAAAAACGCCATCCCCTTGGCCCAAAACAGGCAGCAGCGTTTACGCTGGACTTTTATTTTAGCACAGTTGCAGGAACTGACCCGCCAACCTGCTGATGCTTATGAAAACTATTCGCGTATTGTTAAAAGCAATGCGCCATTTGTAATGGCATTTAATGCCCAGCTTAACCGCATTCGCATTGATGACAGTAAAAACGGCCGGAACCTGAGCCGGGCCGACCGCTTAAAAAGCTTACTACGCAACGAGAACAACGAAGAGTTTAAAGATCAGATTTATTATCAGCTTGGCGAACTGGCTATAAGCTCAAATGAAACTGATGAAGCCATAAAAAATTACGGACTATCGGTAAAAAACAGTTTCAGGAACCAAAACCAAAAAGGGTTGAGCTATTTACGCCTTGCCGACATCAGCTTTAAAACCAAAGGCGATTATGTTGCCGCCCGGAAATATTACGATAGTACGCTTGTTAGTCTTTCGCCCAACTATCCGGGTTATGAAACAATCAAAACCAAGGCCGATAATCTTCAGCTTATTGCCGATAAATTGCAGATAATTGCCCGCGAAGACACCTTACAGGCCCTGGCAAAATTAGATACTGCTACACGCAGAATAAGAATTGAGGAAATGGCCCGGCAGGAAGAGGCAAAGCAAGCCGCAACTGCTACAGAAGTTAACACAAGCAATGCCGCCCTTGCAAACAACCTTAACAACAATTTTGCAGCTGTTGATATGAATAACGGTGCAGTGTCTAACAGCACCGATGCCAGCGGCTTTTATTTTGATAACACCGGAGCAATAAGCCAGGGCTTTACCGACTTTAAACGCAAGTGGGGAAACCGTAGGCTTGAAGACAACTGGCGCCGAAGCGTACGCAACAACAGCAACCTTACGGTTAATACCACAAATACATCACAAAACGTAGATGCAGGTGTAATAACGCCAAACATGCAAAAAAGCACTGCAGATGTAGTAACATCAGGCGTAAAGCAGGATTTGCTGCAAAACCTGCCCCTTACACCGCAACTGCTCGAAAGTTCAAATCAGCGTATATATAATGCCTATGTTGACTTAGCTGTTTTTTACCGTGATGTACTTAACGATAAACCAGAGGCTATTGCAACGTTTGAGCAACTGTTAAAACGTTTTCCGGATGATAAAAACCTTGCAGCAAACTATTACAACCTTTACCGTTTATATGCTACTGAAAATGCTGCCCGATCAGACGAGTATAAAGCTTTGATTTTAAGTAAATATCCAACCAGCACCTTTGCCAAAGTAATTACCGACCCTGACTACGCCCAGCGGCTGGATAATAAAGATGCTGAACTGAATGCATTTTACAACCAGCTTTATGATTTATATACACAAAGGCAATATCAGCAGGTAATAACCCGCTCTGATGAATTACTGCGCCAATACGCCGACAGCCGCATATCACCGCAACTGGCTTATTTACGTGCCCTTGCAGCCGGCCATCAGCAAAAGGTTACCCCTTTCCGTAGCGAACTTGTTCAAATTACCAGCCGCTATCCTAACGATGCCTTAATTACACCTTTGGTAAGACAACACCTTATATATATAGATGCAAACCAGGCCGAAATGGCAACCCGCCGTTTTGCCGTAATAGACAGCGATCCGAACGCCCCGTCATTCATCCCAGAGCCGGTTATTCAACCTAAACCACAACAACCTGCTTTAGCTGCCAATAACCTGCCAACTAAACAACCCGAAGCAAAAACCAACAAGCCAACCGTTGTTGAAAAAGCACCTCAACCGGCTAAGCCAACCGTTACAGCAACCGCTACGCCTAAAGCGCCGGTTGCTCCGCCATCAATTTTCAGTAATCGTGATAGCAGCAACTATCTTTTTGTAATTAATGTAAGCAGTGGTACAACTAACTTATCGTCTTCGCGTTTTGGAGTTGGGCAGTTCAACCGTACAGCCTATCAGGGCAGTGCTGTAAAACACCAGCTTAAGCCGGTGGGAGATGATAACCAGCTAATATATGTAGGACGATTTACAGGCATAGACGAGGTAAAGGAATATGCACGTAAAATTGTACCGTTATTACCGCAAATAATGAAGGTGCCTGCCGATAAATACAGCTTTTTTATCATCACTCAAGAAAATCTGGATAAATTAGCCGACCGAAAATTATTGGATAGCTATATTGAATACTATCAAAAAAACTTTTAACTGATGTTTGTAAAACTTACTCAACACGAAATAAAACGATATAACTGGATGATATGGAAAGTGGCCATTGCTTTCCTGCTTTTTATTGCACTGATATTTACGTTAACCGCGTTTGGTGTGTTTGGCAGCTTACCATCGTTCCGCGACCTGGAGAACCCGAAGAGCAATCAGGCATCAGAGATCATTTCATCCGACAAAAAGGTACTGGGCAAATACTTTGTGCAAAATCGCTCGAGCGTTACGTACAATCAAATTTCGCCTAATGTGATTAATGCATTAATTGCTACTGAAGACAATCGCTTCCTAAAGCATTCGGGTATTGATTTTGGCCGTACTTTTACCATTATTTTTTACAACTTAATAGGTAAAAAGCAGGGCGGCAGTACCATTACGCAACAGCTGGCATTAAATCTTTTCTCTGAACGCTCACGCAACTTCACTACGCGTATACGCCAAAAACTACAAGAGTGGGTAATAGCCGTGCAACTAGAGCGCCGCTATACCAAAGAGGAGATATTGACCATGTATCTTAATACGGTTGATTTTGGCGCATATAATACTTTTGGTATCAGCTCGGCTGCTGCTACGTATTTTAATACCACTCCTGACAAATTAACTCCCGATCAGGCCGCCCTGCTAATAGGTATGATTAACGGCCCGGGCATATACTCACCTATCCGCCATCCCGATAACGCAGTTAAGCGCCGCAATTTTGTTTTACGCCGCATGGCCGAAGAGAACTTTTTAAGCGACGGACAAGCTGAAGAATTTAAGGCAAAACCTATGGGCTTAAACTTTCACCCTACCGACCATAATGAAGGTTTGGCTACTTACTTCCGTTCGGTACTTAAAAAGGATGTACAAAAAATATTGAATGAGCAGGACCTGCATAAATCTGACGGTACCTCTTATGACCTTGACCGCGACGGTTTGAAAATATACACCACCGTTAACTACACCATGCAACAGTATGCTGAAGCAGCGCAAAAAGAATACATGAAGCAGTTGCAGGTGCAATTTAATCAGCATTGGAGAGGACGCAGCCTATGGAAAGGCATCCCTGATTTTAAGGCACGGCTTAACGAGGGCATGAAGCGTTCTGACCGTTATAGGGCGCTCAATCAGCAAGGAAAATCAGAAGAGGAAATATTGGAAGATTTCAATACGCCTGCACAAATGAACCTGTTTACCTGGCATGGCGATATTGATACCACCATGAAGCCGATTGACTCTATCGTTTATAGCAAATTGTTACTTCGTAACGCCATGATGAGCATGGACCCTAATACTGGCTTTGTAAAGGCCTGGGTTGGGGGTATTGATTACGAGCATTTTAAATATGACCAGGTAAAAATGGGTACCCGCCAGGTAGGTTCAACTGCAAAACCGTTTACTTATGCCGTAGCTATTGAGCAGGCTGCATTTTCACCTTGTATGCAGGTAAATAACGTACCCGATACTATTTACGGTTACGGTAAACCATGGTGTCCGCGCTCTAACCCATCTGAAACCGTTCAGGGTATGATTACTTTACGCAAAGCCTTAGCCCGTTCGCAAAACTGGGTTACCGCTCACGTAATGAAAGAAGTTGGCCCCGAGCCGGTAATGCAGCTTATTAAAAAAATGGGTGTTACCAGCAAAGTTGATCCCTATCCTACTATATGCCTAGGTGTATTTGATGCCTCTGTATTTGACATGACCGGAGCATACAGTGCATTTGCTAACGAGGGCTTGTGGACCGAGCCAACTTATCTGCTACGCATTGAAGATAAAAACGGCAATTTACTTTACGAGCATAAACCACGCGTAGTACAGGCCATGAACCCGCAAGCTGCTTACGTAATGACCTATATGCTAAAAGGTGTGGTTGATGAAGGTACAGGCTGGCGACTACGTAGTAAGTATGGCTTGCGTAACCCTATTGGAGGAAAAACCGGTACAACCCAAAATAACTCTGATGGCTGGTTTATTGGCATAACACCTCAACTGGTTACAGGCGTGTGGACAGGCTGTGAAGACCGTTCTATCCACTTTCGAAGTACTAACCTGGGTGAGGGAGCTAACACTGCGCTGCCTATATTTGCCCTATACATGAAAAAGGTGTACGCCGATGCATCGTTAGGCATCAAACAAAATGTTGACTTTGCGCAGCCGAAAGGCGGCGTAGGTATAACGTTGGATTGTAACGCTTATAACCAGCAGCAGCAAGGCACGGCCGAGGTTGATAATAAACTGGGCTTCTAAATCGGCTTCAAATATTTCAAGCTAAAAAATCAGTAATGCCGAAACATGTTTCGGCATTACTGATTTTATATAATAGCAGCCTAAACAAAACCGTTATATTCATTATTAATAATTAATAAACCTTGCTCCGCCGCTAATGTGTTGTGGGCGGATGGGTTGGGCTTTAGAACTATGTTCGATTACCGCGAAGCATTAAAGAAAATTCCACATAAACCCGGCGTATACCAGTACTGGGATGCCGAAAACCAATTGATTTATATTGGCAAGGCTAAAGACCTGCGTAACCGCGTTTCATCATATTTTGTAAAAGATCTCCAGCAAAATTCAAAAACCCGGATGCTGGTATCCAAAATACGTAATATAACCTTCACCATTGTTGATACCGAGGTTGATGCCTGGTTGCTTGAAAACAGCCTGATAAAAAAGCACAAGCCTAAGTACAATATTGATTTAAAGGATGATAAAACGTACCCATGGATAGTAATTAAAAAAGAAAACTACCCACGCATCTACTGGACAAGAAATATCATTCGCGATGGTTCAAAGTACCTGGGGCCTTATCCATCGGTTAGTATGATGCACACTATTTTGGGTGTAATACGCGAAACTTACCCGCTACGCACTTGTAACCTTGCCTTAACGCCTCAAAATATCAACGCCGGTAAATTCAAGGTGTGTTTAGAGTACCAATTAGGCAATTGCAAAGGTCCTTGTCAAAACTTTCAAACCGAAGAAGACTATAATAACAGTATTGAAGAAATACAGGATATATTGGGCGGCAAAATAGGCAACGTTGTTCGTAAGCTCAAAACTGATATTGAGGCAGCTGCAATGGATATGGATTTTGAGCAGGCGCACCGGCTTAAACGTAAGTATGACTTGCTCGAAAACTATCAGCATAAATCAACAGTTGTAAATTCATCAATTACCGATGTAGATGTGTTTAGTATTGCCAGTGATGAAAAGTATGCGTTTGTAAACTACCTTAAGGTGATGAACGGCACTATTATACAAACCCAAACCCTGGAAATGAAAAAGCGGCTGGAAGAAAGCGATGAGGAGTTGCTTACCATTGCTATATCTGAATTCAGGGTACGCTATAACAGCAAGTCGAGAGAAATTATTGTACCGTTTGATATTGAGCTTGATGACGAGAAGATAAAGTTTACTGTACCTAAGCTTGGAGAGAAAAAGAAGTTGCTTGATCTATCGCAAAAGAACGTACATTTTTTCAGGCGCGATAAAATGGAGCAGTATGAAAAGTTAAACCCTGATGTACGTACCGACAGGTTGCTTACGCAAATGATGAAGGATTTGCGCATGAACCAATTGCCGCGCCATATTGAATGTTTTGATAATTCGAACTTTCAGGGTAAGCATCCGGTATCGGCTATTGTTGTTTTTAAGGATGCCAAACCATCTAAAAAAGACTATCGCTTTTTTAATGTTAAAACGGTTGAAGGGCCTAATGACTTTGCTACCATGGAGGAAGCGGTACACCGTCGTTACCGCCGCATGCTTGATGAAGGGACCGAATTACCACAACTGGTAATTATTGACGGTGGCAAAGGACAATTATCTGCAGCCTTAAAAAGTTTACGTTTACTGGGCATTGATAAGCAACTTACTGTAATTGGCATTGCCAAACGCCTGGAAGAACTATTTTACCCCGGCGATCAGTACCCGATGTATCTTGATAAAAAATCGGAGACACTTAAGATAATACAACAGCTGCGCGATGAAGCTCACCGCTTTGGTATTACAGCGCACCGCAAAAAACGCGACAAGAGTACTCTAGCTACTGAACTTGAGTTAGTGCCTGGGGTTGGTCGCCTGTCTGCCGAGAAGCTGCTTAAATACTTTAAATCGGTTAAAAAAATTCGTGAGACTACTGTTGAAGAATTACAGGAGGTTGTTAATTTAAAGCAAGCACAGGCTGTTAAAAATTATTTTACACCTCAGCCATCTGAGGGAGAAAGCAGTACAGAGATATAAAAACGTAAGCATGTGCGGTTTTTTCATTGCAAATGCCCTATTGACCTTCGTTTAAAATATAATAAATATAAAGGCCCGGTTGATTGCTCAACCGGGCCTTTATATTTGTATGACTTAACCGAAATGGTTTAGTATTGCCACAAACCCAACTCCCAGTCCATCAAAGATTTTTTCACTTTTTCCGATTCGTATAACTTATCAATTCCCTGTGCGTAATCTTTAATACGTTCATCCTTTTGGTTTGACACTTTTATAATTACGCTGGCAAATAACCGCTTCATAAATACGTCGTCAAAGCTTAAACCGGTAGCATCATTGTTGCGGCTAATGGCTTCTTTTGATGCCAGTACCTGCCTTGCCTCCGGAAAGTAAATCCAAAATGCTGGCTGAAAATCGGTTTCAACACCGGCAGCTTTAAGCTTAATTAAAGGTGCTATACCAATAATACGAGGCTCAAAAACTGAACGTTGTCTGTCAAAAACCCAATCTTCCTTTATACGAAAACGTATCACACTATCGGCATTAAAGTCACCCGCTTGCATGCTCGAGCCAATTTTGTTACCACTATCGTCAAATTTGTCAACAATGGTACTATCAGCCATTTTGGAGCGCGCCTTACCCGGAGTAAGCGGATTAGAGAATGCATCACCATTCGGATCGTCTTTGCTTGGATTGGCGTCATAAGCAGTTAATTCACCAGCATCTACAGCTTCCATCAGCACATCAATCAAACGTGCTTTTGGCGAAGCCAGGTACTGGTTCATTTTCTCACGCAAATCAATTTCGCGCCATATGCGCTTTGCATACACAACGTCAGCTTCACGCAGGTTGGCATAAGGAGTTACCTTGGCACTTAGGATGTTAGCTTTTTTGTAAAAGCCATCCATAGGACGCTCAAAAACTTTGGCTTTTTTTGAAGTATCAACAGCCGGCTGTGCATTAAAAGTTGTGTTAGCCGATTGCGGAGCAGTTGCTACCGCCTTTTTTGCAGTTGTACGTTTACCACGTCTTTGAGCAAAAGCGCTCAGGCAAATTAAACTCAGTAGCCCCACCACAAAAATCTTACGTCTCATATGCATTGTTTAATCTTAATTTGCTGATATTATAACATCATCAAGTCCGCGTTGAGCACCATCAGGGCCAACAGCAATTACGTTGGTGAATATTACTTTACTGCCTGGTACTAATGATGCCATTGCACCACGCATCTGTCCAGACAATTGGTTACCCGATGTTGACATCAACATAGGATCTTGCCTTGGTTTAATAATAATCAGGTTAAAGCGCTGAATGCTGAAAGTAGCATCAAATTCAAAATCATCTAATTTAGCAAACACCCTGTCCTGAGCTTTTAAGTTTGCAGATGATGTTGAGCCACCGCTTTTGCCACCAAACATAACCTTTGGATCGGGTATACGTTTTACGCGGAATTTTGTTGCACCCAAAACCTGACTTTTTCCAGGAGACGCCTCGCCAGAAACTGTTATGTTCACAGTACCCGGAGATGATACACGGGCAGTGAATGATCCGTTTGAACCACTGATTGATCCACCGCTCATGCTTACGCGCAGTTTTTCTTTTGGTATACCCGGCGCAGAAATTGAAAGCGGGTTAGCAACACCAATGTACAATACGTTCATTTTCTCGGCAGCTACAGTAGCCGATGGACGAGCTACCTGGTATTGCTGCGGTGCAGTTTTGTATTCCTTTACAGTACCATCATTTTGACGAACGCGTACAGTACCTACCCAGGTACGCACACCCTCACCGCTTGTACCGGTGGTGTAAACACCACGGCCTTCTGATACTTGCAGGCGTGAACCGTTAACCGCAATTTCAGGGTTTGATTTTGAATCATAAGCTGTAAGGAAAACTTCGGCCTTGTAAGGCTGGCCGGCTATAATATAGCTGCTTGGAGCTACAGCAACAGCCTGAAATTTATCCAGGTTTACAACCGCCTGATCTACCTCACCTAAAATCTTTTTAACTACTTCCGACTCTGCGTTTTTTAAGTCAGACTGTACTTTAATTAACGAGGTCATGGCAGCGCCCATTGGTATACCATCACCAAAGTAAGCTTGTTCCCAGGTTAACTGAGGTTTGCCTTTTTTAGGTTTTGGAGCATCGGTTGCCAATGGGAGTTTAACACCAACACGCTCTTTATCAGTTAATAAAGCCATTAACTTCTCACGTGTTTCGTCAATCTTTTTGTGTAACTCCTCACCTTTTTTACCGTTGATCATAATTTCCGAAGAAAGATCAAGGTTATCGCGCTTTTTGTAATCGGCAATGTTTTCGTCTATACCGCCAGCTTTTTCGGCAAGCTCGGTTTTAATACCTTCAATATAGGTATGTAAACTGTTTGCTACAGCACTGGCTTGTTTAGCTTTATCATAAACCGGTTTAGCACGATCAGGTTGTTCTTTTAATTTAGTTTTCTCAAACGCATCAAAAGTATTATCAATACCTGCCTGTACGTTTGTTTTTGATGAAGCTAAACTATCACTAATGTTTTTAAAGGCATCTAACAGGTTGTCGGGCACGTTAAGCGCCACCAACCCTAATAAAACCAAGTACAGGATGCCTATCATTCGCTGCCTTGGGGTTTCTTTACCTCCAGCCATGTGGTTTGATCTTAATTAATTTTAAATAATAAGGTTAATTAATTAAGCACGTGGTTGGTTCATTGCGGTTAACATGTTACCGTAAATGTTGTTCAAAGAGCCTAAGTTTTTAGCTAAACGACCTACTTCATCTTTAAATGATTTCGAATCTTCTAACGACTCGTTGAAGTTGTTCATGGTTAATGACAGGTTTTGGTAGAACTTGTTCATTGATTTCAAGTGAGCACTTGAGTCTTGTAATTCAAGTTCGTATACCGCGTTAAGAGCCGATAAATTTTTAGCTAAGCTAGTTACCTGCTCATGGTATGCTTTTGAATCAACGCTTGTTGAAGCAAGTTCGGTTAAGCTTTCTGATGCTTTTGAGAATGCTACGCTCAGGTTATCATAACCACTGCTTGCAGTTTTAAGCTTTTGAGCAAACTCAGTAGTTGCTGCACCAGCGTCAGCTACTTTTGATATAGTTGCCACTTTATCACCAAAGGTTCTTAAGCCATCGCCAAGGTTACCTATCAATTCAGGGTTAATTTTTGCATCGGCCAGCATTTTGTCTAAAGCTGCAGTGTGGCCAGTGCTCACCTGTGCAGGCGCACTTACTCTTTTAACAGGTTCGCCGGTGTAATCGTCGGCTAATTCAGGGTAAGCTTTAGTCCAGTCAACTTCAACAGCCTCAGGTTGAAGACCTAATAAGAAGAATAACACAGCCTCGGTTAAAAGACCTACAGTAATGAAGATTTCAGCATAAGGCCAGTGCTGAATTTTAAATAACAGACCTATAATAACGATAGTTGCCCCGAACGACACTATGTTACCAATTCCAAATTTTCCTTTTGATTTGCCAGCCATAATTAATTGTTTTTTGTAGTTTTTAGATGTATTGTTTTTATTTAGAGTGTTTGCAAATGATTGAAAAATTAACGCTTGTCTTTAAAGTCGCGGCCAACAAAGTGTGATACCAGGCGGAAACCTATATAAGATTTTGCTGTATCCTGAAACTCATAACTGCGGGTTGCATTTTGTAAAAAGTAACCAATATCTTTCCATGATCCGCCGCGTACAACTTTACGTTTAAGTACTTCAGGGTCGGTTGCTTTAGCTTCGTAGTTAAACGTAGGCGACATATCATGCACAAATGTGGTAGCCGATTCATCAAAGGCTGATTGTGTCCACTCGGCTACGTTACCTGCCATGTTGTACAAGCCATAATCATTAGGGAAGTATGAACGTACGTTAACTGTGTAAGCGCCACCATCATCAGTATAGTTACCGCGGCCTGGTTTAAAGTTTGCAAGCAAACAGCCTTTGGCATTTTTAATGTAAGGACCACCCCAAGGGTAATCAGTACCAATGCGGCCACCGCGTGAAGCATATTCAAATTCAGCCTCAGTAGGAAGACTGTAAGGCAGGCGGTGTGGCGCCTTCATCTTATCTTTATAAGCATCGTTATAACGCGATCTCCAGATACTGAATGCGCGCGCCTGACGCCAGGTAACACCCACAACCGGGTAGTTTTGATAAGCAGGGTGTGAAAAATAACCCTCAACCATAGGCTCATTGGCAGCATATGAGAAATCATTTAACCAAACCAGCGTATCTGGATAAACGGGAACGGTATCGCGCAAGATGAAATCTGAACGCTTTTTGCTCTTATCAAAGCGTTGCTCTGATGCGCTACGCAACACCATCATGGCGTAGTTGTATTTAAGCAAGCGAACGTCAACCTCGTTACGGTCAAAAATGCGGTCGTCACCTTGATAAAACATACCGTCGAGCTTGCCATCATTTGACGCCTGACCTTTTTTACCGCCTGAGCGCCAAACCGGGTTACGTTTTACGTATTCCCAATTGATATACTTACGGTCGGTTGCTGATGCGTTTTTTGGCTTAATGTAGTATTTGTCGTCGTTTAGATAATTGCTTATCGCAATAGAGTCGCGTACCCAGTTAACAAACTGTTTGTACTGGCTGTTGGTTGTTTCGGTTTGGTCCATAAAAAATGGAGAAACCGTAACCTGCTTTGTTTGAGAGATTTGGGCAAAGGTAACATCCTGATCTGTTTGCCCCATTAGAAATGAACCGCCGGGTATATAAACCATACCTGCCGGCAGTTCGGCCCTGAACGGGCGCTGACGAACCCCAAGTACTTCTCCCCTGTCATTTAAATTACAACTGCTCAGTATCGCCCCCGCTAACAACAATAATAGAAAGTACCTTGTCTTCATGCTTCGTGTAATAACCTAAATATTCCTTTTTTGTGTTTGATAATAAGTAGAAGCTTTGGATGTTACGTTAGCCTTTCAATGTTATCAAATAATAGTTTTGACAAATTGTTTGGCTACAAATAAACACTTTTAAATAATATTCGCCTAAAATATTATTTAGGCATTATATTATCAAAACTTACACGTCTTATACGGTTAAAACACCCTTAAGGTTACGGTAAATTACAGCAAAAATGAAATTACTTATTGGCTTGCTTAACGTATTGTTCTATAGCCATAGTCATTGACGGAGCACCCGGTGTAGGAGCCGGAATGTCGAGTATCAACCCTGCATCTAACACGGCTTTATGTGTAGTTGCACCAAAGGCCGCAATACGGGTATTATTCTGCTTAAAATCAGGAAAGTTTTGGTATAATGACAGTATGCTTGACGGGCTGAAGAAAGCAATAACGTCATAAAACACCTCTGCCAAATCACTCAGGTCGCTGCATACGGTGCGGAACAGTACTGCAGGTGTGAAGTTATAACCGTTTTCGGCCAAAAACTTTTGAGTTTCCTCAGCAGCAACATCAGAGCAAGGGTAAAGGAATTTTTCGCTCGAATGCTTCTTTAATACCTCAGCCAAATCGGCAGCTGTTTGCTTGCCAAAAAATATCTTACGCTTGCGATATTGGATATATTTTTGAAGATAAAGTGCAATGGTTTCAGAAAGGCAGAAATACTTCATATCTACCGGCACCTCAAAACGCATTTCTTCGCAAATACGGAAAAAATGATCGGCAGAGTTACGGCTGGTGAATATTACGGCTGTAAAATCAGCCAGGTTAATTTTCTCTTTACGAAAATCCTTTGCAGGCACACCCTCAACATGAATAAACGAACGGAAATCGATCTTCAGGTTAAGTTTCTTAGCCAGTTCAGCATATGGATTTTTGTCATTCTCAGGTTTAGGCAAAGTAACCAATATACTTTTAACCTTTTTCTTTCTGTCTTCCAATTTATCTAATGTTAACTACCTAAGTCCTAATTGTTAAGTGCCTTTATTAATATCAAAATAGGGCAAATTTCGAGGGCACAAAGATAGGTAAATAAATAAAACTTATGAAATCTTATGTTTGAAATTATATTTACGCTGCTGCGCAGGTATTGCCAAACAAATATTACAACTACCAACGCAAAAGCGCCGGTTAATATATAAGGTATGTATGCCGCAGCAAGTAAGCTAAAGCAAAGAGATACCGGTAAAAACACAAATGTTATATTAAAATAAGTTAAGTATAATATTGAAATATACTCATCAACCAGTCGGCTGTTTTTAAATACAAAGCCCAAAAATCTTAATATAAACAGCTTAACCGCAAATAGTACCAGTATAAGTAATGCAAATGATACAAAAAGCTGTATGCCGCTTATGCTATAGTAAACTTCGTAATATTGGGTTAACTGGTAAATAAATAAACCAAAGGTAAAACCAAATAATATAAACAACCCTACAAACGCCCACGAGTTAAGCAAACTGTCTTCGCGGCTTATTTGAGTAAGCACACGCGTATTATAAAATGATTGCACCACGCTTTTAACATCTTTACTCATGGCGCGGTTAAGTATAGCCGTATAAACCAGTAAAGCAACTATAATTACAATTACCCATTGGTCTCGTGTGCGGCGGGCGCTCCCTTCGCGCAGCTGGCTCTTTAATTTACCGGGCTGCCTTATAAAGCCATAGTCACTGTAAAATTGCGTTTCGAGCAATGTATCATAAAACTTATTATGCCTGAGCGAATCTGGCTTTACAATAAATATTTTTGAAAGGGAATCGCCTACAAAGTACTCGCGGGCTGCCAGGGCATTGGCCACAGAGTCAAGCAAACCGGCTGCTGCAGGCTTAGGCTTGTAAATGCGTGGTTGTTGTACGGTATCGGGCTGTGTGTACAATTCGCTGGAATCGGTTTGTGCAAACGCGCTCAAACACGAACCGGTAAAGAAAATAAAATATAGAAGTATGTTACGCAGCACCGCTGCAAAGATATAAAAAAGCTGTAAGTGCTTTAACAGCCTTTAACAATAGCGTTGAACCAATATTTACTGTACCGCTATTGATGCCGCATGTACCTGTAACTCCGCTTCCAGAATTTAAACCACTTTTTATTGTGAGGATAACTACGGTGGGGGGTAGCATTATTACAAATTATGGCCACCAGCAGTAATATTAACACGCCTGATAGTACCGGACTAAGCACATAAATGTAGCCTAACGCCTTAATTTTAGCCGAGCCTATATTGGCAATAAGTGCAGTAGCACCTCCGGGGGGATGCAAAGTTTTGGTAATTTGCATAAATACAATGGCCAGCGAAACCGCTAAGGCCGAAGTAAACCAAACATCACACGGAACAAATTTAAAAACCGTTACACCAACAAATGCACTTACCACATGCCCGCCTATTAAATTGCGGGGTTGAGCCAATGGACTGTTTATAACACCATAAATTAAAACCGACGAGGCACCAAACGACCCTATGATAAACAGATTATCATAAAGTGTAAAATACTCGCTGTTAAGTAAACCAAGTAAGGCTATGCCTGTAAACGAGCCAATGAAAGTCCAGAAATGCTCTTTAAAATCAACTAAAGTTTCTTTGTAGATGATGTAGCGGGCTCTGCGTGCGTGAAGTTTGATGTGTTTACGCATATATATGATGTCCTCGACAAATAACTGTAGAGGCTTGCAAATTTAATATTACTTAGCAAAAGTAGTTGATTTAAAGTTCTACAATGCTGATTCAAATCATGTATTGCTAATAAGTTCCTGTCACGTAAATATTAAAATCAGGTAGCTATAACTTAGCAATAGCACTGCTTTGTATCTTTGTAACATTATGGCAGGTATATATATTCACATTCCTTTTTGCAAGCAGGCCTGCCATTACTGCGATTTTCATTTCTCCACCTCGCTAAAGTACCGTAACGAAATTGTACAGTCGCTCGCTAAAGAAATAGGATTACAAAAAGACTACCTTGCGCAGGCTCCTATCGAAACCATATATTTTGGTGGAGGAACACCCTCAGTGCTTGATGCGGGCGAGATCAGTTTTTTGCTTGATACTATAGGGCGTCACCACAGCGTTTCCGGCAACGCCGAAATTACCATTGAAGCTAACCCCGATGATTTGAACCGTGAAAAAGTTCAGGCTTTGCGTCAAACAGCAATTAACCGTTTCAGCATTGGCATACAATCTTTTTTTGATGAAGATTTAATTTGGATGAACCGGGCGCACCGTGCAAACGAAGCCGATGCAGCAGTGAAACGGGTGCAGGATGCTGGCTTTGAAAACATAACTACCGACCTGATATACGGCTATCCGCTGCTTAGCAATGCTAAGTGGGAACATAATATAAGCCGCATGTTTGAGCTGGAGGTTCCTCACTTATCAGCGTATAGCATGACGGTTGAACCCCGTACTGCCCTGGCCGCGCAAATAAAGAAAAAGCAAACTCCTCCCGTAAGCGATAGTCAAAGTGCCGAGCAGTTTACGCACCTTATGGAGCGCACAACTACACAAGGTTTTGAGCATTATGAAATATCAAACTTTGGCAAACCTGGCATGCATTCGCGGCATAATGCTAATTACTGGAAGGGTGTGCCCTATGTTGGCATAGGGCCTTCCGCACATTCGTATAATGGAGACACGCGCCAGTGGAACGTGGCTAACAATGCCAGGTATCTTGCAGCGCTTGAGAAAAATGAGTTACCTGCCGAGCTGGAAGAACTTACAGCCGAAAACCGGCTTAATGAGTATATCATGACCTCGGTACGTACCATGTGGGGACTTGATTTAGATAAGCTCGAAAATATTCAAAACGGTACAGCACATATTTTACTGAAAGAAGCGCAGCAGTTTTTAAACAATGGCTGGCTTGTACAAACCAACCATATTCTTACCCTCACCCAACAAGGTAAGCTCTATGCAGACCATATTGCGGCCGAGCTCTTTTTTTAAATATTGCGCGCAAACGTAAATAACGCCTCTGCGGTTTCAATATTTACGTAATCTTCTCACACCTACAGGTGTTTACAAGTTGTTTTCATTTTAAAATCCGCGAATACCTGTGCTGCGTATTTTCTTTCAACACACTAAATCATTTATTATGAAAAAATTAATTTTAGCGGCTTTTGCCTTTGTAGCAATGGCAACCGCGGCAAGCGCACAAACCGTTATGGTAGGCGGAGCAGCAATGTATCCTACTAAAGATATTGTTGATAACGCTGTTAACTCTAAAGACCAGACCACTTTGGTTGCTGCCGTTAAAGCCGCCGGCTTGGTAGAAACCTTGAAATCAGCAGGTCCGTTTACCGTGTTTGCGCCAACCAACGAGGCATTTGATAAGTTACCTAAAGGCACTGTTGAAACCTTGCTTAAACCTGAAAACAAAAGCACATTAACTAAAGTCCTAACTTACCACGTAGTAGCCGGTAAATGGAGCGCAGCAGAAATTGCAGCCAAGGTTAAAGCAGGTGGTGGCAAAGCCGAAATTAAAACCGTAAGCGGCGGCACCTTAACTGCCATGGCCGATGGTAAAAAACTATACCTTGTTGATGAAAAAGGAGGAAAATCATGGGTTACCATTGCCGATGTTTTCCAAAAAAATGGTGTAATACATGTAGTGAATACCGTATTAATGCCCAAATAAGCACTAACCAGGTCTTTATATATTTAATGAGCCCGACAGCCTTGAGCGCCGGGCTTTTTTGTTATAATCAAATACTTTAACGCATTGTGCTGATGAGCTAATCTTATCATGATTAAGTTATTATGATGGTTTTAAAACGATTTGTAGCATTTGTCAGCCATTCATCAAAAACTATAGAACCGGTTTAGCTGTTTCAATTTTCATTAGTTTTGTATGTTAATTTGATGTGAAAAGCATGGGTTTGAATCTTACGCAAATAGATAGAGTAGATACCATTAGTAAAGAAGATTTTATAAATAACTACCTCAAGCCACGTAAACCTTTGGTTATACGTAAGGCAACTGAAAGCTGGCCGGCGTTACAAAAATGGACCTTTGATTATTTAAAAGAAGTTGTTGGTGATCAAATTGTACCGTTGTATGATAGCTCAAAAGCCGATCCAAGTAAAGCCATAAATGCATCGGCCGCCGAGATGAAGTTTGGCGACTATATTGATCTGATTCAAAAAGAGCCCACCGACTTACGCATATTCCTTTTTGATCCTATTAAACACGCTCCGGGCCTGTTAGATGATTACCGTTCGCCAAAAGATCTGATGGGCGGTTTTTTAGACAAGTACCCTAATATGTTTTTTGGCGGAGCCGGTTCAGTCACTTTTTTACATTACGATATTGACCTGGCGCACATATTTCATACTCATTTTCATGGCCGCAAACACGTTATGCTGTTTGATTACAAGTGGAAAGAACGCTTATACCGCATTCCTTTTGCCACTTATGCTTTAGAAGATTACGATATTGAAAATCCGGATTTCAGTAAATACCCTGCATTAGAAGGCATTGAGGGGCAAGAAACCATATTAGAGCATGGCGATACGCTGTTTATGCCAACCGGCTTTTGGCACTGGATGAAATACCTGGATGGTTCATTCTCTATATCACTACGTGCCTGGGATAAATCGTGGGCAATAAAGGCAAAAAGTTTATATAACCTTACCGTACAACGCAAGTTTGATAGCTTTTTGAAAAAACGTTACAAAAAACGTTATATGGATTGGAAAGAAGAACTTGCGGTAAAACGTGCAAACAAAGCGTTACAGGCGGGCGAACCAAGGTAAGTTGAGTGCCGAGCTAATTTGGGTAATTAACAATTTTAATTTTCACGAGGAATGATCGGCTACTACTTTCCATTCGCCTTTTATTTTGCGTAGCCACAAGGTAAAATAACCTTCAGGGTTATCATTTGTACGTTTTAAGTGCCAGCCACCTAGCACGAATGCGTTGCTTGCACTTAATAACTCTACTTTTAAAATATTAAAGGTTAGGTAACCTATTGCAACTTTGTTGGGGTAACCTTTGCGGTAATTGTCAAGCGTAGTTTGCCAGCCGTATTTAGGTCCGCTTTTACCCACAAACAACAGCGAGTCGGATTTCCAGTAACTTTGCATAAAGCTTTCGAGGTCGCCTTTGTTCCAAGCCTCGCGCTGGGTTTCGAGCACGTTAAGGATGGCTTGCTTGTCTTGCGCCCAAACACAAAAGCTACTTAATACCAATAAGCATAACAAAACATACTTTTTCATTTACACAAGGTAAACAATTATGTATGGATTATTCTTGTAGTTTTACATTTTTCATCTGCTCAACTTTTATATGAACAAACAGGTTTTATGCTTCGGCGAGGTTTTATGGGATACATTTGATGATGGTAAAAAAGTGGGTGGCGCGCCGCTAAACGTAGCCCGCCATTTATTGCAGCAAAACGCAAACGCAACAATGGTAAGCCGCATAGGCACTGATGAGGCGGGTAATGAGCTTTTGAGCGTGCTGACTGAAAATGGGCTTGACATTTCGCTTATTCAAAGCGACAAAAACTTACCCACTTGCGAAGTTGCCGTACAGCTTAACGATGAGGGGCATGCAACTTATATAATTCCTCAACCTGTATCATGGGATAATATCCAGCCAACCGATGAGTTTACCGAGCAAATTGAGAAAGCTGAAGCCATTGTGTTTGGCAGCTTAGCTTGCCGGCAAGCAGAAACACGCAACACCCTGCTTAACATGCTTAGCGAATATACTGTACCGCTACGTGTATTTGATGTGAATCTTCGTCCGCCGCATTTTGAGCAAGATACCATTGAAACACTTGCTGCATTAAGCAATGTAATTAAGATGAATGAAGATGAGGCCAACATGCTTATTCATGGCAGTGCGCCACTGCGCGAAAAAATGATTGAGTTTCATAAAAAATTCCATACACAAACCATATGTGTAACCCGCGGCGAAAACGGAGCACTGATTTGGCATGATGAAGAATTTTATGAGCATCCGGGTTTTAAGGTTGATGTGGTAGACACCGTTGGCGCGGGCGATTCCTTTCTAGCTACGCTGGTTGCCGGTTTAATAAATAACCAACCCATGCCTGACATTTTAGAAAAAGCATGCAAAATTGGAGGCTTTGTGGCAAGTCAGCGTGGTGCAAACCCAACCTATACTACTGAGCTTTTATAGCCAAGTAGCAATTAAGTAAATAAAAAACGGCCGTTTGAATAATCAAACGACCGCTACATTACATATGAAAACTTAATAGGGAACTTGTTTGGGCTTTGTTATTTGCAGCTTATTCTCTGCTGGCCAGTACCCGTGCAGGAGTGCCTTGAGTTGGTTTAGCTTGCATGCCTGCAAAGATCACACCCTCAGTGTAGGCATGGCCTTTGATGCTCATGCCGCTGGTGCCTTTTGCTAAGGCTGATACCACTACCTGGTAACCTTGTGCACTTACTGACTTTTGTGCTGCTGCTAATGTGAATGCATTGTTTGCCTTGGCTACCATTTCGCTGTACATACCCTCATGCTGCATGTAAAAGCTGTGGAAAGCGGTCTCTTTGTAAAAGCTCTCTAATAATGAGGCGTAACGCTTAAAGTCTATCTTGTTTAAATCAATACGGTAGTCTGCTTTTAATCCAAAGCGACCGTCTTTCATTTGGAAAGCGTATAAACCTTCAACATAGCTTTTAGCTAAAGCAGGGTTGCGGCTTAACTGTGCATTCAGTTGTTTAACACCTTTAGCGTTTTTAAAAGCACTGAACTTGTTTAC
>NZ_WQLA01000010.1 GCF_009755275.1 Mucilaginibacter aquatilis
CGTAACGCTTAAAGTCTATCTTGTTTAAATCAATCCTGTAATCTGCTTTCAATCCAAAGCGGCCGTCTTTCATTTGGAAAGCGTATAAACCTTCTACATAGCTTTTGGCTAAAGCAGGGTTGCGGCTTAACTGTGCATTCAGTTGTTTAACGCCTTTAGCGTTTTTAAAAGCACTGAACTTGTTTACTACCTCAGTATAGTAAGCTGAGTTATGGTTAATGATGGTAGTATCGTTTTGTGCAAAATCG
>NZ_WQLA01000002.1 GCF_009755275.1 Mucilaginibacter aquatilis
ATTTGATTGTCAAGAATTATTTTAAAATAATTTAAAACAATCTTAACACAACACTTGTTCTATCTTTTGCTTCAAAGTACAATCCCCACTCGTTTGCGGGGCATCAAAGATAGATACAATTTTAGCCAACTCCCAAATAAAATTTTCAATTTTCAAATTTGATGTGTTATCCGTTGTATATCAATCTGTTTTGCGGAAGTACTCTGAATCCAAACAACGTTTATTATTGCTTACCTTTGCGCAAGCATGACCAAGAACATCCAATTTCCATATAATTTCATTGAATCGCTACAGCAAGCTCCAGGCTTTAACGCCCCTGCTTTTATCGAAACACATGCGCAAGATACCGCACCAACATCAGTACGTATTAATCAATTAAAAGCAGTTAGCTTTCCAAACATGCAACCTGTGCCCTGGTGCCGCAATGCTTTTTATTTGGAAAGCCGCCCGTCTTTTACTTTCGATCCGCGCTTTCATGCCGGATGCTATTACGTGCAGGAAGCATCTTCCATGTTTATTGATCAAATTATACAACATATATATAATAGTGACAACGGCCCTTACCGCGTGCTTGACCTTTGCGCCGCGCCAGGTGGCAAAAGCACACTGCTTAGCTCGGCCCTAAGTGATGATGACCTGCTTGTTGCCAATGAGATTATTAAAACACGTGTCCCTATTTTAACAGACAACTTAAACCGCTGGGGCCGCAGCAATGTTATTGTTACTAATAACGACCCTAAAGCCTTTGGCAAACTAAAGGGCTTTTTTGATATAGCTGTTGTTGATGCGCCTTGCTCAGGTTCGGGAATGTTCAGGAAAGATCCGCAGGCAATGGAGGAATGGTCGGAAGCTAACGTACAGCTTTGTCAGCAGCGGCAGGAACGTATACTGGCAGACATTTACCCGGCTGTTGCCGAAGACGGTTATATTATATATAGCACCTGCTCCTACTCTTATGAAGAAAATGAGGCTGTGCTTGACTGGCTTTGCAATGAGTTTGATGTAGAAAGTGTACAAATACCTATTGATGCACGCTGGGGAATAGTTGAAACGCAATCGGCGCAGCATAAGGCATGGGGCTATCGCTTTTACCCCGATAAAGTAAACGGAGAAGGTTTGTTTGCAGCCTGTCTGCGCAAGCGCGAAAGCACCGGCAACGTACACGTTCGTAAAAACAAGGATCAGCCCAAGCCCAATTATAAGGAGATTGATCAGTTAAAGCCATATGTAAACAACGCCGAAAGCTTATACTTTTTTAAATTGAATGATGATTGGCTGGCTATTGGCAAACAACACCGCGAAAGTTTAGAAACCTTACAGCAGTATTTATATTTAAAAAAATCAGGCGTTAGGCTGGGCAAGCTGGCAGGTAAAGAACTCATCCCTGATCATGAATTAGCGCAAAGCCTTTTACTTAATAAAAACGCTTTTTTGCAAACCGAACTTAGTTACGAGCAAGCCATAGCGTATTTACGAAAGGATAATTTCGAATTAAACGCTAATGCAAAAGGATGGAGTTTGATGAACTTTGAAGAACATACTTTAGGATGGGCCAAACTGCTACCTAACCGCATGAACAATTATTACCCTAAAGAAATAAGGATTATGAGCCAGGCACCGGGCCGTCAGGCAACTGATGAAGCAGAGGCTAGCTTGGTATAATAAAAATATCCGTGGCAATAACAATATCTACCTTTTTTGTAGATAAATAAAATATTTCTTGCAAATGCCATATTTAACCCTTTAATTTACAACCGTAAGCAAAGGCCTACAAAACAACAATGATTTTTAACAACACCATTATTACTACAATTATTACCACCGGCGGATAACGGAGGAAGGTAATTGTATGGTGTAACCAAAATAAAGAAAACCAACAAAACGCCTTCCTCCAAACGGGGAAGGCGTTTTTGTTTATCACGCAATATGAAAGTTTTAAAATTCGGAGGAACATCGGTAGGTACGGCACAAATTATTGGCGCTGTAATGGACATTGTTAAACAGGAGCATCAAAACGGTGAAGGCTTGGTGGTGGTTTTATCGGCCATGAGCGGGGTAACCAACCTGCTGGTTGATATGGCCGAGCGCGCCGCCACCGGTAACGATTTTTCTAAACACCTGGCTGCTTTAGAGATTCGCCATTTTGAGGTGGTAAAGCAACTGTTGGATATTCCGCAGCAAAACCCGGTTTACACCCGCCTTAAAATTTACTTTAACCAGTTGGAAGACTTGTTGCAGGGCGTAATGGTGCTTAAAGAGCTCACCCCCAAAACCCGCGACCTTATCCTCAGCTATGGTGAGCGTTGTTCAACCCTACTTATAAGCCGTATGGCTTTACAGCATTTTGCCGATGCAGTTTATGTTGATGCCAGTGAAGTGGTAAAAACCGACAATGCTTTTGGCCAGGCACGTGTGAACACCGAATTGACTGATCTGCTTATCCGTGGCCTTGCTGCCGAAAACACAGGCAAGGTTTTATTTGTAACCGGCTTTATTGCTAGTAACGAGGCTGGCCAGGTAACCACCCTGGGCCGTGGCGGAAGTGATTATACCGCAGCTATTTTCGCATCGGCGCTTAACGCCAGCGAAATTCAGATATGGACTGACGTAAACGGTATGATGACCGCCGATCCGCGCATGGTTAAAAAGGCTTTCTCACTACCTGAGCTTACCTATACCGAGGCCATGGAGCTTTCATACTTTGGCGCCAAGGTAATATATCCACCAACCATGACCCCGGCGTTCCTGAAACAAATTCCTATTGTAATTAAAAATACTTTTGATACCAGCTTTGAAGGAACTGTAATAAAACACAACTGTCAGGATTCAAACCTGCCAATTAAAGGCATCTCGTCAATCGATCATATCAGCATCATTAACCTCGAGGGTAGCGGTATGGTGGGTAAGGCGGGCTTTAGCGGTCGTTTATTCTCGCTGCTGGCCCGTGAGCAAATCAACGTAATGCTTATTACCCAGTCATCATCTGAGCATAGCATTACTTTTGCCGTTCAACCTAAAGATGCCGAGAAAGCCTGCCGCCTGATGGAACAGGAGTTTGAGCTGGAACTGGGCGCTAAAAAATTAGAAGTCCCGGTTATTGAGGCCGACCTGGCTGTACTGGCTATAGTGGGCGAAAACATGCGCAAAACACCGGGCATATCAGGCCGTTTGTTCCATGCGTTAGGCCGTAATGGTGTAAACGTAAGGGCAATTGCGCAGGGTTCGTCAGAGTATAACATCTCGGTAATTATATCGGCAACGGATTTGGCCAAAGCCGTGAATGCCGTACACGATGCATTTTTTGTTCAGTTCAATAAAACGCTTAACGTGTTTTGTTTAGGTACGGGCAACATTGGCAAAACCTTGTTTGAACAATTGCAAAAACACCGCGAGTTTTTGCAGGATCATAACAGTATACAGGTTAAAATTGCCGGTATAAGCAATACACGCAAGATGCGCTTTAGCGTTGATGGGCTGGATTTAACCGACTGGCAAGCGGACCTTGATGCTTACGGCGAACCGGCCGACCTTACGGAGTTTGTGGCCCGAATGAAAGAAATGAACTTGCCAAACTGCGTATTTATTGATAATACTGCCAGTCCGCAACCAATAGCGTTTTACGAAGGCATATTTAAATCTACCATTTCTATTGTAACTTGTAATAAAATAGGCAACTCAGGTTCATATAGCCAGTATGAAACTTTCAGAGATACCGCGCGCAAACATGGGGTCGATTTCTTTTATGAAACCAACGTGGGTGCAGGTTTGCCTATCATCCGTACGCTGAAAGATTTAATGGTAAGCGGCGACCGTGTGCAAAAAATTGAAGCTATACTTTCGGGCACTATCTCTTACATCTTTAATAATTTTAAAGGCAATGCCAATTTCCATGATGTTGTTAAAACCGCGCAGGAGAAAGGCTTTACCGAACCCGACCCGCGTGATGATTTGAGTGGTAAGGACTTTATGCGTAAAATATTGATACTGGCGCGCGATGCCGGCCATAAAATGGAAGCTGAAGATGTAGACATAGAGAACATGCTACCCCAAGCTTGTTTGGATGCCCGCACCGTAACCGAGTTTTACGCTGCACTAAAAGCAAATGCAGCTTACTTTAATAAACTAAAAAAGGATGCCGAAGACAGTGGCAAAGTACTGCGTTACATTGGGAAACTGGAAGATGGCAAGGCATCCATCACTCTGCAAATGGTTGATGAAAGCCACCCGTTCTACAGCATGTCGGGCAGTGATAATATTATTGCCTTTACTACCGACCGTTACAAAGAACGCCCAATGGTAGTAAAAGGCCCGGGTGCAGGTGCCGAAGTAACCGCCGCCGGTGTGTTTGCCGATTTGATAAATGTAGGCGCAAATTAAGACTCAAGAATACAGAATCAGGAATAAAGACGCTTTTCAAAGCGCGATATAAATGGAACAAGAATTACAAAAGGAAATGACCACAGCCAACCCGGAAAATGATTTTAACAACTCCCCCTTAAGGGGGTTGGGGGGCGCTCCTGCCGTGGGTACCGAAATCAAAGTCTTTGCACCTGCAACGGTAGCCAATGTGGTTTGTGGTTTTGATGTATTGGGTTTTGCGGTTAATGAGCCGGGCGATGAAGTGATTATGCGGGTTACCGATAAAGCGGGCATCACCATCAGCAAAATAACAGGCGATAACGGCCGGCTACCTTTGGCCGCCGAAAAAAACACGGTGAGCGTAAGCGTACAACACTATTTAGAAAGCATTGGCCGTACCGATATAGGTTTAGACATTGAACTGCATAAAAAAATGCCTATAGGCAGCGGTTTAGGCAGCAGCAGTGCCAGTACCGTTGCTGGCTTGTTTGCTATCAAATCTCTTTTGGGTGATGATACTGATGTAGCCAAGCTACTACCTTTTGCCATGAAGGGCGAGGAAATGGCCTGTGGTCATGGTCATGCTGATAACGTAGCCCCGGCCTTACTGGGCGGCTTTGTGCTCATCCGTAGCTACGAGCCGTTGGATGTGATACGTTTGCCGCACCCTAAAGACTTGTATTGTGCCATTGTATTCCCCGATGTTGATGTACCTACCCGCGAGGCACGTCAAATCATTCGTGATAAAATATACATGAAGGATGCCGTTACCCAGTGGGGCAATATTGCCGGCCTGGTAAGCGGATTATATACCCAGGATATTGACCTGATTGGCCGCAGCATGAAGGATGTACTGGTTGAGCCGGTGCGCTCTATGCTCATTCCCGATTTTTATGTAATGCGTGAGCTGGCTATGAAAGCCGGAGCGGTAAGCTTCGGTATATCAGGCTCGGGGCCATCAGTATTTGCCTTTACCCGTGATGAAGAAACCGCCCGCAACATCACACAGATGCTGCAGAGCCATTTAGCCGACATTAAAATTGCATCCAATGCTTATGTATCAACCATTAATGACGCTGGGCCGAGGGTTTTGTAGTAGTAACATAGAGACAAGAGCCAAGAACCAAGATACAAGACCTCAAACTGTCATTTCGACGAAGGAGAAATCTTTTTAAAGCGATATGCTATACGACAGGCTTACCTAACAAAAAAATGAACATCGAAATAATTGAACATAAAGGCGTACCTATTGCGTTGGTAAGTTCCCAACACATTATTATTAGCAATGAACAAAATGCCCTTGACCTACTCGCCAATTGCGGTTACCAGGGGGCTGATGCCATAATTATAAATGAGGAAAACGTAAGCTCCGATTTTTTTGAACTGAGCACCAAGCTGGCAGGTAACGTGCTGCAAAAGTTTTCTAACTATCGCATGCAACTGGCTATTGTGGGCAGCTTTGATAAGTATGACAGCAAAAGCCTTCGCGATTTTATTTACGAAAGCAACAAAGGTAAACGCATAAACTTTGTAAGCTCTATAGATGAGGCCAAAGCGGCACTAACCAACTCATAAACTCTTAAGATTATTAAGCCGATGTCTGTGTCATTACATACATCAAAGAAGCAAAATATAATGAAACTTTACAGCACTAATAACCCTTCGTCAAGTGTATCATTTCAGGAAGCAGTGTTTAACAGCATGCCGCAAGATAAAGGCTTGTACATGCCGGTAAGCATTCCGCGCCTGCCTGACAGCTTTTTTGAGCAGTTACCCAATTATACACTGCCACAACTGGCTTTTGAAGTTGCCAAACATCTGCTGGGCGATACCATTCCGCAAAATGACTTAAAAGCCCTGATTGAAGATGCCGTAAATTTTGAGGCCCCCGCCGTAGAGCTGGAAGAAGATGTTTATGTACTGGAGCTTTTCCATGGACCATCATTGGCTTTTAAAGATTTTGGTGCACGTTTTATGAGCCGCGTAATGAGCTACTTTTTGCGCGAAGGCGAAAAACAGTTAGACGTACTGGTTGCTACATCGGGCGATACCGGCGGCGCCGTAGCCTTAGGCTTTTTGGGTGTACCCAACACTCGTGTAACCATACTTTACCCTAAAGGTAAAGTAAGCGATATTCAGGAACTACAGCTAACTACCAACGGCCAGAACATCCGCGCCCTCACTATTGACGGCACGTTTGACGATTGCCAGGCACTGGTTAAACAAGCTTTTGTTGATGATGAGCTAAACGCAGCGTTACGCCTGACTTCGGCTAACTCAATTAATATTGCGCGGTTAATTCCGCAAACATTCTATTATTTTAATGCATATGCGCAACTGCTGCGCGAGGGTAAAACCAACGTGGCATTTTGCGTGCCAAGCGGCAACTTTGGCAATATTGGTGCCGGCTTACTGGCCTGGAAAATGGGTTTACCGGTAAAACAGTTTATTGCTGCTACTAATGCCAATGATACTGTACCGGCTTTCTTTAAAACCGGTATATACGAGCCTAAGCCATCGGTGCAAACCCTATCAAACGCTATGGACGTAGGCAACCCAAGTAACTGGGCACGCATTGCTGATTTGTTTAAAGATGATGCAGAAGCACTAAAAAGCCTTATGGTAAGCTACAGCTATACTGACGCACAAACCACCGAAGCTATACAGCAGGTGTTTGACAAATACAAATATGTGGTTTGTCCGCATACGGCTATTGCCTGGAAAGCCTTGACCGAATGGCAAGCACAGCATGCAGGTGTTTCGGGCGTGTTTTTATCAACAGCTCATCCGTGTAAATTCCCTAACGTTTTCCCGGCCGATATCGCAGCAGCAATTGAGGTTCCTTCACAGGTTGAAGAACTGGAACGGCGCGAAAAACAAGCGGTGAGTTTGGATAAGGATTTTGATGGCTTTAAGGCTTTTTTGCTGGGCAATAAATAGTACTTATATCCTCTAATTTATATAATGTCATTTCGACGAAGGAGAAATCTTGTTAAAGCGTACCAACATTGCAGTTTAAACAAGATCTCTCACTATCGTTCGAGATGACATTTTTTGTTTTTAGAACATGAACAAGTAGCCTTCGCGCTTTCCTCCGCTACATACTTGCGCCATAAAATCAAGTTGTTGATTAAATCCATATTCTGCTAATTCTTCAATTCAGTTAATTCTGATTCAGACAAATGCAGTTTGCGTTAGGGATAGCAGTGAAAAGCCCGCAACGCAGCATAGCGGAGTGAGGACTTGGAACGGATAGCCCGGGCCGGAGGTAACGCCCACAATTATTTGCCAAACCCCTACCAAATAAAAATGCTGCAAGGAAAAATAAGTTATTTCCGTTGCAGCATTTATGTTGATCATCAATTCAGTTTATTTCTGCCTGAAAAATATTTGTACCGGAACGCCTGAAAAATCGAAGTTTTCGCGAAGCTTATTTTCAATGTAGCGCTTATAAGGCTCCTTAATGTACTGCGGCAGGTTACAGAAGAACGCAAACATTGGCGAGCTTCCGTTAATTTGTGTAACGTATTTAATTTTTACGTGCTTACCCTTAATGGCCGGCGGCGGGTAATGCTCAATTATAGGCAGCATTACATCGTTTAGTTTTGATGTAGGTATTTTTTTGCTGCGGTTTTTGTACACGTCAGATGCGGTTTCAATAACCTTTAACAAACGCTGTTTTTCTACAACTGATGTAAATACAATTGGCACATCAGTAAACGGTGCAATCTTTTCTTGTATCTGCTCTTCAAAAACTTTAATGGTTTTGTTGTTCTTTTCAATCAAGTCCCACTTATTTACCACCAAAATGATGCCTTTTTTGTTTTTTTCGGCCAAGTGAAAAATGTTAATATCCTGCGATTCAAGGCCCTCCTGTGCATCAATCATCAAAATGATTACGTCTGCTTCCTCCAGCGCCTTAATGGTACGCATTACCGAGTAAAACTCGATATTTTCTTTCACCTTGGTTTTCTTACGCAAACCGGCGGTATCAATCAGCATAAACTCGTGGCCGTAACGGTTGTAGTGTATGTGAATTGAATCGCGCGTGGTACCTGCTATTGGGGTAACAATATTACGCTCCTGACCAATTAAAGCGTTGATGATAGAAGATTTACCTACGTTAGGACGGCCAACAATGGCATACTTAGGCAGCGTATTTTCCTCAGCAGGTTCATCATCAAAGGTTTTGATAACCTCATCAAGCAACTCACCTGTTCCGGACCCTGTCATTGATGAGATGTTGTAAATATCACCCAAACCCAATGCATAAAACTCAGTAGCATCTGATTGCTGGGCGTTATTATCAACCTTGTTCACTACCACAAATACGGGCTTTTTGCCCTTGCGTAGTATACCAGCAATTTCATCATCCAAATCGGTGATACCTGTGGTTACGTCCACCACAAAAAGAATGCAGGTTGCTTCTTCAATGGCAATAACTACTTGTTCGCGTATGGCCACTTCAAAAACATCATCTGAATTGGCAACATAACCGCCGGTGTCAATTACGTTGAAGCTGCGGCCAACCCATTCGGCAATACCGTAATGGCGATCGCGCGTTACACCGCTAAAATCGTCAACTATGGCTTTGCGGCTTTCAGTTAACCTGTTATATAAAGTGGACTTACCTACGTTTGGACGGCCCACAATAGCTACTATATTACTCATATTGTATTAGATTCAGGAATCAAGAGTACAGAATACAGATTTTCTGTTTATCCTCTTAATAGCCTTATGTCTGTATTCTTGATTCTATATTCTTTACTCTATTCCTTAATCTTCGTACCCGAATTTCTTAAGGTAGTTTTTCTTGCTGCGCCAGTCGCCTATTACTTTTACAAACATTTGCAGGTATACTTTGCGCTGAAAGAACTCCTCCATACTGCGCCGGGCGTAAGTGCCTACAATTTTTAACATCTCACCGTTTTTGCCGATGATTATGTTTTTCTGCGAATCGCGTTCCACAATAATTTCGGCGCTGATACGATAAATTTCCTCTTCTAAAAACTCGGTTATAATAACCTCAGTACTATAAGGAATTTCTTTTTTGTATTGCTTAAATACCTGTTCGCGTATCATCTCCGATGCAAAGAAACGGTCGTTACGGTCGGTTAAAAAATCCTTTTCGTAATAAGCCGCGTGCTCGGGCAGGCTTTCAATCACAAAATCCATAATGGCTTTAATGTTGTGCTCATGCAATGCCGATATTGCAAAGATAACCTTCGGATTTAATTTCTTTTGCCAATACTCTACTTTTGCTTTAACTGTCTCCTCATCGCTTTTATCAATTTTATTAATTAATACTGCTAATGGAGCCAATGAGCCTTCCAGCTTTTCAAGCACTTCGTTTTCGTCGTGCGTTTCATTAATATCTGTTACCAGCAAAATAAGGTCGGCATCAACAATAGAACCCGACACCTGGTGCATCATACTTTCTTGCAAAGCATAATGCGGCTTTATTACGCCCGGAGTGTCAGAAAAAACGATTTGATAATCATCCGTATTTACAATGCCTAAAATACGGTGCCTTGTAGTTTGAGCCTTAGGAGTAATGATGGACATCTTCTCACCCACCAACGCATTCATCAGGGTTGACTTACCTGCATTGGGTTTACCAATAATACTCACAAAACCTGCCCGATGACTCATATTGAAAAAATATTTAAAATAAATTTGGAGTACAAAGAAACGAATTATATCTTTGCAGACCAATAAAAAAACAAACATAGTGCGGGATGGAGCAGTTGGTAGCTCGTCGGGCTCATAACCCGAAGGTCGTAGGTTCGAGTCCTGCTCCCGCTACCCAAGAAAGGAAAAGCCTCAAATTGATAAGATTTGGGGCTTTTTTTTAAATACCAACCACCTTTTTATGAAGTTTATCACAATTATCCTGCTTTCTGTTTTAACCTTTGACTTGAAGGCGCAAAAGAGAGAAGATGTAACCACCATCAAGTTTGACAGTTTATCCACTAATCTACCTGGTGTTAAAAGGTGGATACAGTTGCCAAGTACAGGTAAATGGAGTGATGACGGTAAAGTTCCGGCTTTCATCAGATGGGCAACCTTTCAATTTAACAATCAAAAATATTATGCTTTAATCTATGAAGAGATAAGTGGGTACTACAAATATCCTACTATCCAAAGAGATTGGATAACTGTAAGTTCGGTTGATTACGCTGTGTTTACAGCATCTGAGTATCAAAACTTACTGGAAAAATTATCTAAAAAGTCTGGTAAAAACATACTTGTTAGAACGGCTAACAACGGCTCAGTTGCAGGGCATCTGGGAATGAAAGCAAATGAAATGATCACAGATGAATTGTATCAAAGCATTTCAGAGGTTCTAAAACAATCTCGTATGTCTAAAACAAACAAAGTATTTGCTATTAATTCTCAGGTTATCGACGGAAAAGATATTGTTCGGTTTTTACGACCGGTAGATGGTACTTATACTAGCGGGCTTTTGAAAAATGACTATTATGAAGTTTCTTACAGCGATTTTATTAACACCATGCATATGCAATAACTGAATTATTTTATAGTTTACGTTACTATGTAACAAAAAGGCCTCTTAGATTTCTTTAAGAGGCTTTTTTGTTTAGAAGTATTGTCATTTGAGTTTAGGATTCAGTAATTATTTCAAAATGCAAACACTTAAATTTGAGTATACATGATAGAATAACTTTCAATTAAAGCTAAATCACTTTAATCAACTTTAAAAACGACTGATGTAGAAAAACTTGTCATATCCGGACAAGTAATCTTTAACCCACTGCTAGTTTGCTCCCACTTTAAGTTGCCGTCATAACCTAACATACTTACCTTCTTTATTGGGTGCCCCAGGTGTTTGACATCAGTAGCTAAAGACTTGATGTTTAAAACCGACCCAGCTTCCGGAATCATCATACTAAATACATAAAGCGCATTATTTTTACCAACTGTGAATCGAAAGTCCTGCTCATCAAATTTAAATTCAGCTTGTTTACGTTCCAGTTTTCCACCCGGTAACATCTTAATTTTTCCGTTCGTCTCCTTGCCTTCTCCGGGTATAACCCAGGCACGGCTGCCATATACAGCTTCGCCATTTCGTCGCATCCAAACACCAACTTCACTTAACATCTTCTGACTACCTTCGTCTAAAGCTCCGTTGGGTAAAAGAGAAACGCAGATAGCAGCATTACCATCCCGGGCAATCGCCTCGGTAATATACTTAATCATCATACCCGAATCATAAGTAAAGCCTGGTGCATAAAACCAGTCGCCAACAGGTACTTCGGCAATCCATGGCTGGTCGGTTTTGATATTAGCTGGTATGCCAAACTCTTCGGTAGTTACTGTACCATTGGTGTTGTTTCTGAATTTAACCACACTGAAAGTATTCACTTTGCCACGTTTGGCAAGCGTGCGGTTATAAAAATCGGCAATTACTATTTGCATGGCGTTAGCCTTATAACCTGTGCCGGTACCATCCCCTATAAACGGACCTTGCACAGTTCCGTCGGTATAAATAAAATCAGGATCATAATGTTGTACAACATCCATCATGCGTAACGCCCAGTTTGTTGCGTACCATTTATCGTAAGTAAGGTGCCTGGAAAATATACCGGCTGCGGGCGGAGCCCAAGCCGATTTGGCAGCGGCAGCAACCCCTTTATACTGGCGGAGGTCAATACCGTACAAAAGCCGGGGATCAAGTCCGTCCCACCATTTACCCTTACCATCAGCAAGGGTAAGATTTCCATCATAAGGCACACCTTTTTTAGGACCTTGCGTGTCGCTGCTAAAGGCAGCTTGCCACCACCACCAGGTATACTCATGATGAAAGGTAACACCAAAACGTATTCCTGAAGCCCTTGCTGCTTTTAACCATTCTCCTATAATATCACGTTTAGGCCCTACGTTAACAGAGTTCCAGGGTTGATATCGAGAGTTCCATAGATCGTAATTATCATGATGAACGCCCTGAATCATAAGAAAACGTGCACCCGCGTCTTTATATATCCTCGCTAGTTTAGCAGGATCCAATTTTTCGGGGTTCCAATCCTTCAATATGTCCTTGTAACCAGCTTCGGAGGGATGACCGTATTTTTTTAAATGATTTTTATAGGCAGTACTTCCAGGAATATACATTCTACGCGCATACCAATCGCCGCTTTCGCCCGAAGCCTGCGGTCCAAAATGCACCCAAATACCAAATTTGGCATCCCTCAACCACTCGGGTTCACCGGGGTAATTCTTTTCAATAGATGCCCAGTTTGGCTCAAAGGGGCCTTTTGCAATAGGAATATTTAATTGTTGTTCAGGAAAAGCTTTATTATCACCCATAGTGATGCTATCTAAAGCGAGCGCACTAGGTATTGCGGGAATAGGCTGATGTTTGGACCTGTATTTCTTATTGCCGGATTGCTGTGCATAACTACCGCTTGCGGCAAGGCATAGCATAAGCATTATTATGGTACTTCTCATTTATTAAGTAATTGGTGTTTGAAATTTTCTCGTGATAAAAAAAGTAAATAATCAGGTCAATTAGTTGTTCAAAACAGATTTATATTTAAATTAATCAGAGTAAAAATGTTAAAATCTACGTATCCATAATGACCGTCTTTACACTTATCATTGCAATTAATGTTTGTGAGGAATACTACATCTCCATCAAACATCATTAATAGTATTTTTTATTGATGAAAGATTAAAAGCTGCAATGTATTATTGCGCTATGAATAAACTTATCCGAATAAAAATTGCTGTGCTTATCATTGTATTTAACTGCTTGCATGTTACTGCGCAAAGTAAGTCAGCACGCAGTTTCAAAGTACTGCTTATAGGCAACAGTTTTTCACAAAATGCATCGAGATATTTGCCACAAATGGCCAATGAGGCTCAAATCAACTTAATACTTGGCCATGCAGAGATGGGTGGGTGTTCCTTAAAACGCCATTGGGATTCTGTATTAGTTAACAACGCTGATTCAACCCGCGGACTTGCATATAGTGGTAAGTCATTAAGGCAATTGTTACGCTCTCAAAAGTGGGATGTAGTAACGCTTCAGCAGTACTCTTTGCTATCTGGCGACTGGTCTACTTACCAGCCCTATGCACAAAACCTATTACAGCTTATTAAACAATATCAGCCTGATGCAAAAATTATGATTCACCAAACCTGGGCTTACCGGGCCGATGCCATCAACTGGGGGCAAACAGGCGCAGGAAGGAAAGCTAAAAATATGGAAGAAATGTGGCGTAAATCGCGCGCCTCATACCATAAGTTGGCTAACGAGTTAGGCGGGCTATCCATTATTCCATCTGGAGATGCTTTTTACAAAGTATCAACGCATAAAACTTGGGCCTTTGTAAAAGATTCGAGCTTTATACCCAATAAGGCGATATACCCGCAACTACCAAATGATTTAAACTCGCTCAATGTAGGTTACAGCTGGTCAAAAGATCAAAAATTAAATTTCGACCCTAACCATGCCAATGAAGCGGGCTGCTACCTGGCAGGTTTAGTTTGGTATAGATTTGTTTTAGGGCAAAAGCCAACCAGGGTTAAGTTTAAACCACAATCGGTAACAGATAACTTTGCTGAATTTTTAAGACAAACAGCAGCAAGGATTGATGCCACTTTAAAATAGAAAATAGCTTCAAAGCTAATTTTATTGACTCAACATTGAGCTAAATAGCTTTGTAACTTTCTGTTATTTGAAACTTTAAAGCTTCAAATTAACCATTATCCAACTATTAGTATAAAGGCCAATGTTTTTACGGCTTATACTTAATTCCCGATTTAAGCTGTTTTAAACATATGGCCAGGTACATTTTTTTGTTGTTGTTTACTTTAGCGTCTGTTTGTTCAACAGCGGCTACCGGTATTTGGAAAAGTGAGGTAACGGGTGGCACTATCAGCTATATTGCCACCGAGGCAAAGTTACCTTTGAAAGATTATAGCGGTAACGTAACAACGGTGGTCTACCTCGAAAACCTTAACACAACCAAAATTAGCCGCTACAGCAACAAAAAAAATGTTGCATGGCTATTGACTCAAGGATACAGGGTAATTGAGCTTAACTACACCGGCAACAAACTTGCTGTATCTCCTTACATTAACAACGACATTGTTGCCATTAACAAGGCTATTGCCAAAGGAAGCTTTTGTGGATTTACCGATTGTTCACACGAACAAAGCTACGTGTTATTTGAGGGCTATCGCCTTATGCGTAATGTTCCTTATTTCAAAGATGATCCAACAGTTTACAATACTCCTGCAGAATATAAAGACGGCGACTACCTGTGTATGGATATAATTTATCCGGCTAAACCGGTTAAAGCCGTACCTGTGGTATTGTCATTTTCATACAGTAACAGTTATGCACATTTTGATGCCGGTAAAAAGACTTTAACCGACCAGTTCAAAAATCAAAGACTTAAACTAGAATATACCCTGGCGGCTTTCAGCGATTCGTTTTTAGAAGGATTGCCGGCAATTGGTATGGCATGGGCAATTGCCGATCATCCCAAATACTGCCCTTGGGGAAAAGGCAAACCTGCTAACGGGCGCGAAGACACGTATAAATCTTACGAAACTAACCCCGATGCTGCACGCAAAGTAAGATCGGCAGTACGCACACTGCGTGAAATTGGCAGCAAATTAGGTTTATCCGGCAACATTGGCATGTACGGCTTCTCACGCGGTTCAACAGCAGGGTCAATGGCGGTTGGTGATAAAAAAGCAGCAAATATTGATACAGCAGGGTTTAACCTTGGTACATCTGCGCAAATACAGGCCGCCGCACTTGGCCCGGGTGTATTTGATTATACTCAAATTTATAACTCATTAAACGATGGCGATGGTAATTTAGAAACCCGCTGCATTTGGGCCTGGGGAGAGCTAAGTACAAATTACCCGCTATGGCAGTCAATGGGTTCCGCCTACCTCGTACAATCAACTGCCCCACCGGTATTGTTTTTTTACAATACCGATGATGATAAGTACTACCATGACCAGATAATGAGTTTTAAAAACAAGCTGGATGCATTGCAAACGTCTACCTCTTTACTTGTAAACTATGGTAAAGGGCATTCAGTTCCGCATACTGCTGAATCATTAAATCAACTATATTCTTTTTTTAAGAAGCATCTTAATATATCTCATTGATGTATGAAAATTGCACTCTTGGCATAACTAAGATTATAAATAGAAGGCCTTTCCAAATAGTTTTGAAAAGGCCTTTTGTTAGAACATATATAAAGAGAACGTTATTTGAGCGAAACTACGATGTTGTAGGCCGAGCTTTTATCTTTATACGCTATGCTAAAAGTATCGTTGGTAAAGTTTGCTAATTGGAAGCGGGTGTTTTTTGTTCCGTCTCCCAATTTTCCTTCAATCATTATTATTCCATTTTCGTTAATAATTTCTTTGATAGAAAATGGTGTCATGTATACATCTGTAGATACATCACTATCACTTGCCCAAAGCTTACTGCGCCATGATGTGTTAAAATCGGTTTTTGAACCGATAAGCTTTTTGAAGGCTTCCAGATCTGGCAGTGAGTTTGAGTATGCAATGCCGGTCAAATTAGTTTCGGCTGATGATCCGCTTTGAAAATAACCACCATACTTATTTCCTTCTGTACGCTGGTTTGTAAGATAAATTATATTAGCACCTAACATAGCAGCTTGTATTTTAAGCTTACGATATGCACGCTGCTTAACACGTTCCTGGTTTGAGTATACTGTAGTTCCTTTAGCTTTTGAAGTAACTTCTCCAAGTTTATATAAACCCTGAATTTCGCTTTCAAGGTTACTGATAGTTACATTTTCAAAATCGCTCACCTTAGCTACAGGCTTAAAAGATGTTGACTCCGAGAACGTTTGTACCCTGCCGCTTTTGAAAACAATTTTTTGTACGCTGTTTTTGTAAGCTGAGTTAACAACGTCTTCTCCAGGAAAAGCATATCTTACCGCATCGGGTAAAACTTCTTTAACGTTGCAGGCTAGTTTTTGATTGTTTAAATAAATAGTATCTAGCGCCTGAGCTTTAACCTGCTGCTGCAATATAAAGCCAAATACTGATAGCGCAATTGTGATGTAAAATTTGGTTTTTGGTGCCATAATAAGTTATTAATGGCCTAAATATATTTATAAAGCTTTAATTAAAAATCATTGCCACAATATTTAATAAATATTTTACTTCTGATGACTAAATAACCAATTAAATAAACCAGGTTCAGCAAGTGCACTATCCCAACTGTTATGATTGTCGTTTGGGTAAATGGTAAGTTTAGCATCGCCACCATTGGCTTTTATAGCATCATACATTTGCTGCGAAAATATTGGGGGCACAATATCATCCTTTGCCCCATGAAAAATCCACACCGGCACTTTGCGAGCGTACTTTTTAGCTGTTTCAGGATGAGCCCCGCCACAAATGGCAAATGCAGCAGCAAATACTTTCGGCTTTCTCCATAAAAGCTCAAAGGTTCCCATGCCACCCATTGAAAGGCCGCCTATATACACCTGTTTCGTATTTACGTAGTCCTCCTTAAGCATGTGCTTCACAAAACTTTCAAGCGCATGCATGGCAGAGGTAGCTTGCTTGTTGGTTGTAAATACTATAGAGGTAGGTGCATTATTTTTGGCATTACGCGTAATTATTGCATTAGCCCAAAAACTTTCTTTAGCGCATTGAGGAAAAATTATAACTGCCTGATGCTGCTTGCGAAACTTTTCTTCCAGAAAAACATGCCCGCCGTTACGTAGCTGCGCTTCATTGTCATTGCCCCTCTCGCCCGAGCCATGCAAGAAAAACAATACAGGGTATTTTTTTTGAGGATTGAAGTTTTCAGGGTAGAGAATACGGTAAGCTAACGTATCTTTTGAAGTTTGGTATACTTCTTTTTTGAAATTAGCAAATGATTGTGCGTTTAGCTGGCTGAAGCAGCACGTACAAACCATTAATAAAAGTGTAAAATACTTTTTGGCCATAGAATGATAACTATGCAAATCTGCAAAAGTTTATCAATAACAACCAATAGTTACAAGAGATTTTGATAAGCTATCTAACCTTAAGTAAGGCAGTTAGATAGCTTTAAACCTAAGGATGATTATCCTAATAAGCGAGCAGCAATTTGATCGTAGTACGCAAATACAAAAAGTATCACTACTGTTGCCATCATAGCAAGTAAATACAAGCTGTCTGCCTTGCTTTTTGATTCTAAATTAGGTGCGTTAAATTCGGTAGATAGTGTTTTCATGGCTTAAATTATTAAAATAGTAAACAAACCATTTTATTTATACAAAGTAAGCAATAAATACTCTAAAAATATACGATAGTTTTAATTTAAAGTTATTTTTACAATTGTGGCAATGTTGGCTATTGTTAGTAAGTTAATATTGCAAGGGGTTGCTTATGAGGAGGTCATATTTTATAAATATGTGAATAATGAAAATTTTTAAAACAAAAAAAACTTCATTATTAGTAACATTGCTATTAACGAAACCATTTCAACAAGCAAGTTTATGCATCTCTCTACCGTTAAGACGGCTTAGTCTGTCTTTTAAAACACCACGTGCCCTATGTAACGTTGTGCGTGATAGTAACTCACTTATGCCCAAAGCGGCACCTATCTCCTGGTGCGAATAGCCTTCAATAGCATAAAGGTTAAACACATTACGGTAATTATCGGGCAACTGCTCTATCATTTTAAGCAGCTCCTTTGCCTCCAGCCCGCTTTCGTTATAGCTTAAGGTTACCCCTTCAGGTAATTCATCAGCCAATAATACCGGCCTTTGCTTACGGTACCGTGATATAGCGCAATGCACCATAATACGGCGTATCCAGCCTTCAAGGCTACCTTCACCCCTGAATTTACCCATACTGCTAAAAACCTTTATAAAACCTTCCTGCATAATATCCTGTGCCTCATCACGGTCTGATGCGTAACGCATACAGGCGGCCAGCATTCGCGGAGCTAACAGTTTGTATAGCAATTCCTGCTGTTTGCGCTCGTTGTTCAGGCATCCTTCCCATATACGGTTTAAGCTTTGCTCGGTTATCATGGCTTTATCGTTTTATTTGATACACCTATGCCAACTTTAACACCAAATATATAGTAAACTGAATATCAAGTAGTTATTTTTTATTACTATACAAAAAGCGTTCGTTAGCGAACGCTTTTTGTATACGGCCGAACACTTTAACACTTAACGCACAATATGTAACTTTGCAGCATCCGGGATAAAAACCCGGCTTAATGAATATGAAAGAAATTGAGATTGTATGTAAGCCCCATGAGCATGAAGATGCCGAAGCCATAAAGCGACTAGCAGCTACAAAGCTTAACGTACCGGTAAAGCATATAACCGATTTAAAAATACGCAAACGTTCAATTGACGCCCGTGGCCGCAATGTGGTTTACCGTATGCATGTACAGGTATTTGTTAATGAACCCGCTATCCCTGATGTATTCAACATTCAATATCCATCGGTAACCAATAAAAAGCCGGTTATAATTGTAGGCGCCGGACCTGCCGGCATTTTTGCTGCCTTGCAATGTATCTTAGATGGCTGCAAACCTATTATTTTGGAGCGTGGCAAAGATGTAAAACAACGCCGCCGCGATTTAGCGAACATTAACAAACAGGGCTTGGTTAACCCTGAGTCTAACTACTGCTTTGGCGAGGGCGGAGCAGGCACTTATTCTGATGGTAAGCTATACACCCGTTCAACTAAGCGAGGTGACGTTAACCAGGTGCTAAAGATGTTTGTTGAACATGGCGCCGATCAAGATATATTGATTGATGCCCGGCCGCATATTGGCACAAATAAACTTCCTCAAATTATTACTGCCATGCGCGAAACCATACTTAATGCAGGCGGCGAGTTTATATTTGATACCAGGGTAACTGAAATACTAACCGGCTTTGGAAAAATTACAGGTGTTAAAACAGCCACAGGTGAGGTATTTAATGCCGATGTCGTGATTTTAGCAACCGGCCATTCGGCGCGTGATGTGTTTGAAATGTTGCACCGGCAAAATATACTGGTTGAGGCTAAACCGTTTGCTTTAGGTGTACGCATTGAACATCCGCAGGAAATTATTGATAAGGCGCAATACCACTGCGATACCCGCGGGCCATATCTCCCCCCTTCCTACTACAGCCTGGTTGAGCAGGTGGATGGACGTGGTGTGTTTTCATTTTGTATGTGCCCCGGCGGCATCATTGCACCATGTGCAACCGAACCTAACGAAATTGTGGTTAACGGCTGGAGTCCAAGCAAACGTAACAACCCATTTGCAAACTCGGGCACGGTGGTGCAAATAAACCTGGAAGATGTTGCCGGAAATGATAACGATCCGTTTAAGCTTTTACGCTTTCAACAAAGTATTGAGCAGGTTGCTTTTACCGCCGGCGGCGGTAATCTTGTTGCTCCGGGGCAGCGAATGATTGATTTTGTTGAAGGGCGGGTTTCTACCGACATACCAAAGAACTCTTATCTTCCGGGTGTTAAAAGTACCGATTTAAAAGAGGTGTTGCCTGCGTGGATACACCAGCGACTCCAAAAGGCCCTTCCTGCTTTTGGCCGAAAAATGAAAGGCTATTACACTAACGATGCATTGCTTGTTGGCGTTGAATCGCGCACATCATCACCAGTAAAAATACCGCGCGACCGTGATACGCTGCAACACCCGCAAGTACAAGGCTTATACCCTTGCGGCGAAGGTGCCGGCTATGCAGGCGGTATTATTTCGGCAGCTATAGATGGTATGAATTGCGCACAGGAGGCAGCTAAACTTATAGCTTAAACACTTAACGAACGGTATTAACACTTTTATCATCACTGTATTGAGTGAGCCGTACGAGCATGTTTTTTGAGCCGTACACGAAACCTGATTAATTAGCTTGCATTGATATTTGTGTTATGAAAAACATTGCAAATATTAAACTAGGCAACAACGGCCCTTTGGTTTCAAAACTTGGCTTGGGCTGCATGCGCATGTCATCAATATGGGGCGGCCCCACTCCTAACGAGGCGGAAAGCATAGCCACCATTAATGAAGCTTTAGACCTTGGTATAAACTTTTTAAACACAGGCGATTTTTATGGTGCCGGCCACAATGAAATATTGATTGGAAAAGCAATCAAAGGCCGTCGTGATGATGCGTTCATCAGCGTAAAATTTGGAGCCATATTTCATAACGGCCAATGGCTGGGGCTTGATTTGCGCCCCATAGCTATCAAAAACTTCATCAACTATTCGTTAACGCGCTTAGGTATTGAAACCATTGACTTGTACCAGCCAAGCCGTATGGACGATAGTGTTCCTGTTGAGGACATCATAGGAACCGTTGCCGATTTAGTTAAAGAAGGCAAAGTACGTCACATAGGCGTTTCAGAAATTACGGCCGGTCAACTTCGTAAAGCCCACAGCGTGCACCCTATTAGTGCTCTGGAGATTGGCTATTCACTGGCCGACAGGCAAATTGAAAGCGATTTGTTACCGGCGGCAAAAGAGTTAGGTATTGCCGTGGTTGCTTTTGCAAATACGGCCGAAGGTTTATTAACCGGCGATGTGCAGGCACCACTGCCAGATGGCGATTACCGCGCACACTTCTCGCGTTTTGGAGGCAATAACCTGGTGCATAACCTACAAAAGGTTGATGTTTTGAAGCAAATTGCTCAAGCTAAAAACTGCAGCCCTACACAGCTTGCTATTGCCTGGGTAAACCAACAGGGTGATAACATTATGCCGTTGGTTAGCATGAGCAAACGTATTCGCCTGCCCGAAAACATGGAGGCCATGAATATTACTTTCACAGCCGATGAAATGAATACGCTAAACGATACCTTTGCACAAGGCGCTATATTGGGCGGCACTTACCTGCAACGCTAAAAAATGACCAGTCCACAAGAAATTCTTCCGGGCGTTATATTTTACTCTTATCTCTCTGCCGAGCGCAGAGAGAAAGTTTGTTTTTGGAACCACCATACACTTATACTTCAGGTATCAGGACAATTTACGCTTGAAACTTCAGCGCAAACAATGTCTATTACCGGGGGTCAAATGCTTTTGATTGGCAAAAACCAGGTAGGCGCACTTACTAAAATGCCTTTACCCGGCGCTCATTATGAAACAATAGTAATTTCCCTGCAAGAGAACCTGCTGCGCACCATTGCATTAGAGGAGAAATTTGACGAGCGCCACAAGTATAATGGTCAGCAAAACTTTATAATTCCTTCAAATGATTTTTTGCAGGGATATTTTCAGTCTATTGTACCCTATGCACGTAACGCCGGGGCAGCAATGACCGATGAGCTTGGTATTTTAAAGGTAAAGGAGGTAGTTAAATTATTGCTGTTGGCCCTACCCTCCCTGCGCAGCTTTTTGTTCGACTTTTCTGAACCACATAAAATTGATCTTGAAAAGTTTATGCTCAGTAACTTTCATTTTAACGTGCCGGTTGAAAGGTTTGCTCAACTTACCGGGCGTAGTTTAGCCGGCTTCAAACGCGATTTTCAAAAAACCTTTGGCACGCCACCGCGCCACTGGTTACAAGAAAAAAGGCTGGACACTGCGAAATACCTTATTGAAAGCAAGCGAAAAAAACCTACAGCTATTTATCTTGATCTGGGCTTTAAAAGCCTGTCTCATTTTTCTTTTTCATTCAAAAAGAAATTCGGCTACTCGCCCAATTATACCGGTAATACTTCCGTATTGCAATAAATTAAACTTAGTATATTCCGAGATATTGGTTTGACTGGTTGAAGATTCTCAATTCACTTAATAGCGTCCTGAGAGGTGAACACCAAAAAGTAGATAAGCACAACCACGGCTTATAACAAATAGCAGCACTAGTATTTATATGAACAAATATTTGCAGTAGTAGCATCAAATACCTTACTTTGAAATAAAAAGTACTTTAGTCAATGTCAGAAGAACAAAAACTGCACGACGACCTAGCATCCATCCGCAGTATGATGGAGCGCTCGTCGAAGTTTATTTCCTTAAGCGGCCTATCAGGTGTGCTAGCCGGCGTATACGCACTTATAGGTGCCTGGCTTGCCTACAGCATACTTTATCCGCATGGTGACTTTGGCGGTCAGCGCGAGTATCTTACCAATGGCGTTTTTGACCAGGACAGTATCCCCGATCTTCTTTTTACACCTATAATCACTCAATTGATTTTTATAGCTTTGGCGGTTTTAGTGGCATCACTAACAACAGGCCTGGCACTTACCCGCCGCAACGCCAAAAAGAAAGGGCAGCAGCTTTGGGGAAAAACAAGCAAGGCACTGTTATTTCAAATGACGGTTCCGCTATTAACAGGCGGAGCATTCATTGTTGTGATGCTGTTAAAAGGGTACTTCGGCATTGTTTCACCGGCATGTTTGGCCTTTTACGGTTTGGCCCTGGTTGGTGCGAGTGCTTTTACGTTTAATGATGTAAAGTATTTGGGCATATCTGAAATAATTTTAGCCCTATTTGCGGCTGTGATGCCGGGGTACGGCTTGCTTTTTTGGGCGCTTGGATTTGGTGTTTTGCATATTATTTATGGCGCCGTAATGCATTTTAAATACGATAGGTGAAAGTAGATTTCAGTAAATTAGATAAAGCTTTTGAGAACCGTGTAAGGTTACAAATTATGAGTGTGCTCATGGTAAACGAAAGCTATGACTTTACCTCACTAAAAGATTTGCTGGAGATTACTGACGGTAACCTGGCATCAAACCTAAAAGCACTCGAAAAAGAAGAATACATTACCATACATAAAAGCTTTGTGGGCCGTAAGCCCAATACTACTTACCAGGCATCAGCAACAGGAAAGAAAGCATTTCAGGATCATCTTAATGCCCTTGAACAACTTATAAAGCAGCAAAAAAGCTAAACACAAAATTTCTTCAACACATTACGCAGATCATGTAAGCGGCATGCTATATTGTATAATAACGTGCAGCTTTAATGTTTTGCTGTTTATACCTACCTTTGCAGCCTGATGAGAAAAGGTAACAGGGCTCCCAACTTAAAGTTCGAAAACGTTGCGGTAATTGATATTGCCGAAGAGGGCAAAGGTGTAGGTAAAACCGAGGATTTCGTATTGTTTATTGAGAAGGCCGTTCCGGGCGATGTGGTAGACGTAGAAGTTTACCGCAAAAAGAAAAATTTTGGTGAAGCCAAAATTACTGCTCTTAAACAGGCCTCAACGCACCGCACCGAGCCTTTTTGCGAGCATTTTGGCACCTGCGGTGGCTGCAAATGGCAGCACATGACGTATGATGCCCAACTGCAGTTTAAGCAAAAAGCAGTTACTGATGCACTTACCCGTTTGGCTAAGGTTGATGTAAGCCATGCTCAATATATTGTAGGCTCGCCGGCCGACCGTTACTACCGTAACAAACTGGAGTATACCTTTAGTAATAAACGCTGGTTAAATGATGGTGAAAACCGCACCGATGAGGCTGTTGACATGAACGCCCTAGGTTTTCACATTCCCGGCCGTTTTGACAAAATTTTAGATATAAACCACTGCTACCTTCAGGCCGATCCATCAAACGATATACGTTTAAAAATACGTGATCACGCCAAACTACACGGTTTGACGTTTTATGATGTACGCGAACACACCGGTGCCCTGCGTAACCTGATTATTCGTACGGCAGTAACCGGCGAGTTAATGGTGATAGTAGTTTTTGCCTACGCTACCCAGGATGAAGTTAACGGACTCATGAGTTACGTAGAGCAGGAGTTCCCTGAAATAACATCGTTACTGTACATCTTAAACCAAAAGAAAAATGACACCATTTTTGATCAGGATGTAGTGGCTTGGAAAGGCCCCGAATACATCCATGAAAAAATGGATGATATTCAGTTCCGTATTGGCCCTAAGTCATTTTACCAAACCAATGCCATACAAGCTAAGCGCTTGTATGAAATAGCCCGCGATTTTGCCGGTTTTAAAGGCAACGAACTGGTTTATGACCTATACACAGGTGCCGGCACTATTGCTAACTTTGTAGCAGGGCACGTACGCGAAGTTATTGGGGTTGAATATGTGCCATCGGCCATTGAAGATGCCAAGGTTAATTCAGCAATAAATAACATCCATAACACCAAATTTTATGCAGGTGATATGAAAGATGTGCTGAATGCCGAATTTGTATCCCAGCACGGCAAACCCGATGTTATCATCACCGATCCACCACGCGCTGGTATGCATGCCGATGTGGTGGAGCGCCTGATGGAAATTGAATCGCCGCGTATAGTTTATGTGAGTTGTAACGCAGCTACACAAGCGCGTGATTTAATTGTATTGAAAGAGAAATACAACATAGCACAAATACAGCCGGTAGATATGTTTCCGCATACGCAACACGTAGAAAACGTTGTGCTGCTTGAGCTAAAAAGCGAAGAGCAAAGAAATGCTGAAGCTGCTGAACGAGCCGTAACAATAGAAGCTGCAGAGCTGCAAAGCGAATAACAAAAGGCTGCAATTTGGGCCGCTTATTGCTTTAAACAGCAGTGCTCAGCTAATGGAAAATTGTTTACTTGTTAAAACCCAACATCAATGAACCCGGAAGAACTTTTAAACGAAAATAATAACCGTAAAAACGAGAGTCCGCTGAAAAGCCTGGAAACTGACCTGCGTTTATACAGCGAATCTATACGCGAGATAGCAGTGGAAATTATGGTTGAAGGGCTTTCAGCCTATCCTATCTTTATTGCCCACCAGCACGAAGTGTCATTAGGCGAACTTATTTTGAATAAGGATGAGCTTAACACAGAGTGGAACATCAACGCCTCAACACTTGAAGAATTTGTTGAAAAAGGTGTTATTAAAAAGGAGTTGAAACAGCGCTTTATTGATAATTACAAAAACGCACATGAGTTTATGTGTGTGTTTGCCATTGTACCCGAAGGTGCTAACTTTATATTCTTTCCGTACGGTAAGGAGTAATTACTTCTTTTTATCAATAACCAATCCTAAACTTATTCCTGCACAATAAGCCAGCAAATCGGTCCATAAAAACCCCTGGCCTAATATTAACCGGCCGGGCAGCGTTTGGCGTATTTGGCTTATCCACGGTGCCTGGTATAACTGGCTAAACTCAATGGCAAAGCAAAATACCAGGCTGTAAATGGCTATTTGCTTTGTATGCCCCTTTATAAATATGAACCTTGCAATAAGGTAAATCATTAAAGCCCACAACGCATCGCCCACATACTGCGGTATAAATGCAACACGCCTTGATAGCAAACCCACAACAATCACTGCTACAATGGCGGCAGCATATTTTAAGCGCGTTTTGATAATTGAATGCATTTAAAAGTACGTTCGGTTACGTGTTAAAAATACTAAATATTAAGTCCCTCAAAAATCAAACTGTGTCGTTTTATGCAGTTTGCGTTAGGGATAGCAACGGAAAGCCCGGAACGTAGCATAGCGAAGTGAGGACTTGCAGTGAATAGCCCGGGCCAAAGGTAATGCCCAATCACAAAATAACGTACTGTGCTCCATTGCAAATATTATTACAGCTAATTATCAATCGCTACACGCCAGGTAACACCTACACCATTTCTTTCATAAATTTTATACAAGGCAATAAAATGTACCAAATCCAAAATCAAAAAATTACTTTTGCGAACTTCAAACATTTGGTATTATGCTCAGAACACATACTTGTGGTGAATTAAACATCAGTAATTTAGGCCAAACCGTAAAACTTTGCGGTTGGGTACAAAAATCGCGCGATTTAGGCGGAACCACGTTTATTGACGTGCGCGACCGCTATGGTTTAACACAATTGGTATTGAATGTTGATAGCGATGCCAACCTGCGCGAAGCCGGTAAGAGCTTAGGCCGCGAGTTTGTAATAAAGGTTACGGGTAAAGTATTGGAGCGCACCAACAAAAACCCCAAAATTCCAACCGGTGATATTGAAATTGCTGTTGAAGCTTTAGAAGTGTTGAACGAGGCTAAAATTCCTCCTTTTTTAATTGAAGACGAAACCGACGGTGGCGAGGAGCTGCGTGCCAAGTACCGCTACCTTGATTTACGCCGCAACCCGCTGCGTAATAACCTTATTATGCGCCATAAAATTGCGCAGGAAATTCGCCGCTACCTTGATGCCCAAAACTTTATTGAGGTTGAAACTCCGGTACTAATTAAATCTACCCCTGAAGGCGCACGCGACTTTGTGGTGCCAAGCCGCATGAACCCAGGTGAGTTTTACGCTTTGCCGCAATCGCCGCAAACATTTAAGCAATTGCTGATGGTGAGCGGCTTTGACCGTTACTTCCAAATTGTTAAGTGTTTCCGTGATGAGGATTTACGTGCCGACCGTCAGCCAGAGTTTACACAAATTGACTGTGAGCTTTCTTTTATTGAGCAGGAAGATATCCTGAATATATTTGAGGGTATGGCCCGCCACTTGTTCAACACCGTTAAAGGTATTGAGCTGGGCGACTTCCCTCGTATGCAATATGCCGATGCCATGCGTTTGTATGGGTCAGACAAACCCGACGTACGTTTTGGGATGGCATTTGTTGAGCTTAATGATATAGTAAAAGGTAAAAACTTTGGCGTATTTGACAATGCCGAACTGGTAGTTGGTATTAACGCTAAAGGTGCTGCCGGTTACACCCGCAAGCAAATTGACGAGTTAACCGAATGGTTAAAGCGCCCGCAAATTGGCGCTACCGGCTTAATTTACATGCGTCATAACGATGATGGCTCTTTAAAATCATCAGTTGATAAGTTTTATAATGAGGAAGAGCTGCAAAAATGGAGTGCGGCATTTGAAACTCAGCCGGGCGACTTAGTACTTATACTGGCCGGTGGTACAGACAAGGTGCGCAAGCAAATGAATGAGCTGCGTTTGGAGATGGGCACCCGTTTAGGACTGCGCAGTAAAGACAAATTTGCACCGTTATGGGTAGTTGATTTCCCATTGCTGGAGTTTGATGAAGAAAGCGGCCGTTACCATGCAATGCACCACCCGTTCACCTCACCAAAGCCCGAAGATATTGCCCTTTTGGATACCGAGCCGGGTACTGTACGCGCTAACGCTTATGACATGGTCATAAACGGTATTGAAGTTGGCGGCGGATCTATCCGTATACACGACCGCGAGGTACAATCGCTGATGTTCAAACATCTGGGCTTTTCGCCTGAGGAAGCTCAAAAACAATTCGGTTTCTTGCTGGATGCCTTTGAATTTGGCGCGCCGCCGCACGGTGGTATTGCCTTAGGTTTCGACAGGTTGTGCTCAATATTTGCGGGATTGGATTCTATCCGCGATGTAATCGCCTTCCCTAAAAACAACTCGGGCCGCGATGTTATGATTGATTCGCCAAGTGTGATTGCCGATGCGCAAATGGCAGAGCTAAACATCAAAACCACTGTTTAATAATTTTTATTTTATTGATATACAAAAGCCGTCTTGCTATAAAGACGGCTTTTTTTATTTATACACACGGCGTTTCAAGGATAAATTAACAGCGTGGCGCTCTTATTAGCCGTACTGTCCTGAATTATTTTGACAGATATATACTCATTTGTATTTTTAAACAACATTTTATTATAAACCAATTAACTTCAAGTGAGTATGAAAACATTGATGCTGTATTGCAGCTTCATAACGCTGCTGTTGAGTGCCTGTGGCAAAGATTCAAGTGATGAGTACGCTGCCCAGCAGGCGGAGCTTGATGAGAAGGTTATACAATCATACTTAACTACAAACGCGCTCGATGGAAGGCGTGATGCTTCGGGCTTGTATTATGTAATACTTAAAACCGGGACCGGAGCGTTTTTCAACACTTCTTCAACAGTTAACTTTAATTACACCGGTAAGTTTGTTGACAACACCACCTACTACCAGGGCAGCGTAAATACAGTAGTTGGCAACGCTGAAATAAAGGGCTGGCAAATTGGACTTACTAAAATAAATAAAGGTGGACAAATTATGCTTTTAATACCGTCGGCTTTGGCTTATGGTCCGCAGGGCAAAGGCACTATACCAGCAAACAAAGTGCTTGTTCATATTATAGACATTTTGTAAGCTGCGCCAAGGCGTTACAAAACACTATTCTAAAAACGAAAGTAAGGCATGCTGGCTGGCAGTATGTAAATCGCGCCAAACCTGGTTTATTTCCGTATCAGGCGAGGCTGCCTGCAGGCCGCAATAAGGGTAAAGATGATCAACACCTTCGCGGGCAGCATGAGCAAGCAAACGGCTTGTGCGGCTTACGCGCTGCAATATTTCGTTGGGTATTTTATCCTCACTTAAACCTGCATACCATGATGTATCAACCGCATCGTAAAACTCATTTCTGAGGCTTTGTAAATTATCTTTAACCTTCTGCAGGTCGTTCATTAAGGTCACCTTATTACCTTCGCTCATGCGCTTTGATTCAGTAAGCTTATTTGCAAATACCACATCACATAACTCAACAAAATGCAGTGCCATACCTGCTAAATTTGCTGCAAGTGTAGCCTCGGCCAATTGAAAAAACGGATAGCGGTATAAGGGAGTATTAACTACCGTAGTATTTGGCGTAATTTCAAAACTTCGGTTAGCAGGCACCCAAACGTTATTAAGCGTAAAGGCATGGCTGCCCGTACCCATCATTCCAATATATTTCCAGGCGGGTACTAATTCAGCCGCATTGGCGTCAATTACAAACGACAGTACTAATGGTGAGCCATCGGCAAGTAGCACGTCCTTCTCGCTTTCCTGAATTATACAGTTTGCTGTAAAGTGTGTGGCATGCTTTACGCCGCTTGCATATTTCCAATGGCCGTTAAGGATGTAACCATCGTTGGTGCGTTGTGCAGTACCGGTTGATGCGCCACTGCCGGCTAAACAAACCTTTGCATGGGTGAAAATTTCTTTGGCGGCAATGGCATCTATAAATCCACCAAACCAGCATGCACCTGCACATAAGGTAACTACCCATCCAAAGCTTCCATCGGCCCAGCTTAAAGCCTCTTCCATGCGTATTTGTGCGGGCAAATCAAGTTCCAGGCCGCCGTATGCTTTGGGCACCAGCATTTTTAACCATTGTTGCTCATAAATCAGCTCCAATTGCTTAGGCTGAAGCATACCGGCATCTTCGGCAGCGAAGGCCTCAGCTCTTATTATTGTTACCCATTCGGGCTGTAATAACGCCGATGGATGTTGTTCATTTTTCATAAAGATGAGCCTTTTAAAATTTGCCTTTGTTTGTACATGCGCTGCCAATCAAAAAAGCCAAAAATAGCCACAATAAACAGGAAGATGGTTAAAGCAGCAAACAAAGCAAGGTTTTTATGAAACAGAAGTGGTATGGCAAACAAGTTTGACAGATTTAGCACTAACCAGTTTTCAATACGCCTGCGGGCCAGCAAGAAGGTGCCTGCCCATGCAGTTGATGATACAAAGGCATCCCATACAGGTACTGTTGAGGTAGTGAAGTGATGTAACAAAAGATAAATTACGCCCCACCCTCCTACTGCAATAAGTATGGTTACAAGCCACTCATTACGTGTGGCCCAGGCTACTTGCATAGGCGCCCCATTACCGCGCTGTACCCAGATATACCAGCCGTAAATACTCATTATTACATAGTACATACTCAAGGCCGATTCGGCATACAAGCCAACCTTAAGCAACAAAACTATGCTAATTGCCGAACCGCCTATACCAGCCGGGTAAAGCCACACCTTGTTTTTTCGCGCAAGCAGCACCTCGGTTACTCCAAGCAGCACAGCAAGCCACTCCCAAAATGTGGTTTGCCGCATTTGCTCAATAAATAGTTGTATCCAGTGCTGCATAGTCGCTATTCTTCAATCCCCCTGTATAAAGGAGAATCTTATTATAAATTAAAATCTTAAGCTTAGGGATGCTAAAAAGTTACGTGGTGCCTGCGGGAAGAAGTAATTATAATTATAAACGTAATTACCGCTTACCCCTGCATAGGTAGCCGCGTTTGATTCATATTTTGTGCTAAATATGTTGTTTACAAGGAGCGTAACGCCAATATTTTTCACACCCTTAACAGCAAAGTTGTAGCTAAGCCTTACATCATTAACAAAATAGCCATTCAAATAACGGTTTGCAGCAAAGCGGTTGCCTGCCAACTCCGGATCAATGGTGTAACCCACCGGGTTTTGGTTTGATGTGTTATCAAAATACTGACGGCTTACCACTTTGCTCAGCAAAGCAATTTCGGCTCCTTTAACCGGGCGGAAACTTATTTCGCTGCCACCAATAAACGATGGCGAAAACGGCAAATCGGTTTTATCATACTGTTGCTCTACAAACACACCTTTACCTGCCTCCAACACTTGTTTATAATCTTTAACCTTGTTTGTGCTTAATGTAGCATTTGCCGCCCACGATAGTTGTTGTGTTATGTTAACCCGGCCGTCTAACTCAACACCTGCGCGGTAGCTGTCATCAACATTGGTGCGTATGTTAGCGCCAACATCATTAAGTGCACCAGTTAGTACCAGCTGATTTTTGTACAGCATATAAAAGCCGTTTACACCGGCGCTAAAGGTTTTACCTGCAATACGGTAACCAGCTTCAAAATCTTTTAAGTTTTCAGATTTAGGGCGGCTTTGCGGAGTTGAATTGGTAAAGTCGTTACGGTTTGGCTCGTGGTTACCTACCGAAAATGATGCATATACGTTACTGCTGCTGCTTATATTATAGGTTACACCTGCCTTAGGGTTGTAAAAATTCATTACGGCATTTTGCTGCACGTTGTCCCTGTTTCTGTCGAAACCTAAAAACGAGTAATTGATGCGGCGGTACTGCATATCAGCATACAGTAAAAACTTACCTACGTTCCATTCTCCGCGTGTAAAAATGTTGAAATCGGTTTTCTTGGCATCGTTGCGGTAGTACTCAAAATTGGGTGTTATACCTGCTGTTTGAGCGGTGTAAATCACGTTACCAAAGTGATTTCCTTTGTATTCGTTATAAGCGCCTCCTAAAATTAAGTTTGTGCTTGTTTCGGGGCGGTAGTTTAACGAGTAGGTCAGTCCGTAAAAATCATTGTCTAACCATAAGCGGCGGGCCAAATCGGTGTTGGTAATTGCTGTGCCGTTCACAATTACGGGCTCTATAGCATAACCTTCCTTAAGGTCCTGATCTTTTTTATATTCTTCGTAATAACCACCGCCTTTGGTATAATGCAATGCTCCGCTAAATGACAATTTAGAACTTAATATCTGATCAACCAGTAATTGATAATGGTTTTGCTGATAATTATCTACCTGGTCTTTATAAAACAACGCTTTACTGTAGTCATCTCCCGAAATTTGTCCCAGTTCGTTATAACGGCGTACGTCTTTCACCCCTATTGAAGCAGCGTAAGCCGGATCGCCAATTATATAGTCGGGTATACCGTTCCACGCCTGGTAAGTACGTTCGCGGCCGGCAAATACATTAGCCCGTACCGTGGTTGATTTGCCATAGTAAGCACCGCTTAAATAATATGATTTCAGGTTTGATGCCGCACGGTCAATATATCCATCAGATGCTATGCGTGACAGGCGCGCGTCTACACTAAAATGATTGTTTAATAAACCGGTTCCGGCCATTACCGTATTTTTCACCGTACCATATGAGCCGGCCGAAGTATTAATTTCGGCATAAGCACTATCCTGGCGGGTTGTAGTTTGTATATTAAGGCTGGCTCCGAAAGCGCTTGCACCGTTAGTTGAAGTGCCAACACCACGCTGTATTTGGATATTGTTTACTGATGAGGCAAAATCGGGTAGGTTAACAAAGAAACTTCCCTGGCTCTCGGCATCATTAAGCGGAATGCCATTTACCGTTACGTTGATACGGGTACCGTCTGATCCGCGAATACGCAAACCGGTATACCCAACACCAGCACCGGCATCTGATGTAGTAACCACAGATGGGGTTTGGTTAAGCAAGTAAGGTAAATCCTGCCCTAGGTTGTTTTTTTGTATATCGGCCTTTTTTAAGTTGGTAAATGCCGTTGGCGATTTGGCTGACGCCCGGGTGGCTATTACCGTTACTTCATCGGCAATAAAATCTGCCGGTGCAAGCGCTATATTGATGTTAGCATCACCGCTCAAGCTAAAAGTTTTATTTATAGCCATGTAACCAACGTAGCTAACCTTAAGCACATAATCACCTGCTTTTAGCTCCTTAAATTCATAGTTGCCATTAGCACCAGTAACGGCACTTGGTTTAGTTTGTAAGCTCTGTAAAACAACAGTGGCACCTGCTAAAGGCTTACCGGTAAGCTCATTGGTAATTTTTCCGGATACGGAAAACTGGGCTGCAGCAATAACAGGCAGCAGAAGGGCAACAAATGCCGAAAATAAATTTTTCAAATTTTTGTGAACACAAAACGCGTTAAACCATCTGCCCGTTAAGGGTGTAAATTACGTGCAGTACACTTAACATTTTACCTCGTCCCTACGCCGGCATTACCCGGATCAGGTGCAACTCTTCGCGGTTTATTTGCCGGGAAAACGCTTTTGCGCTACCCCTAAAGTATCCGGAGAGTTTGGGTATGATCTCAGCCTGTCTTTCAGTTTGATTGCTCAAAGCAAGGCACCCCTTAAGAAATTATGAGGCAAATATAGTCTTTGTGATCAGCAATGCAATTTTTGCGTTCACTTTTTAGCAAATTAACAATTTACATAGCCGGACGGGCGTTTGTTATTCCGCTTCCATTTATAAAAAATGTATTAACGGTTACCGGCAACCTACCGGCTGCAGTTATTTGCCGGGTTATAACTTTTGTAGCGGCGCGCTGCATGCCATCATCCTTTTGGTAGCACGCCAATAAGGCACCTGCTTTTTCAATACCCGGCAACGTACCTAAAGTATATGGGTTAGCAAAAACACTTAATACTGAGTTTGGGTAAGCTGCCAATTGTACAATTCCGTTTTTTACATCAGTACCAAAATCCAGTTTACTTTGCGGCCGCAGGCGGTTATCATGCACACCAATTATTATTTGAGTAAACCCTCTAACATCACTTAAAAGTTTATTTACTTGTGCCGCCGATGCATTTTTTTCGAGGTTAAACTGTACGTTGTTAAGATACGTTTGGGCCAACTGCTGCTGATAAACTGTTTTAGATCCAGACCCAATGCTAATGAGGGCTGTACGCTGGTAAGGGCTATACAATTGCAACACATTATCCTGCAGCAACGTTACAGAAGCATCGCTCAGTTGCTGAACCAAATTTTTAGCCTCATCGCGGTTTAGGTCTTGTGGTATATTGTTTAAATCGGCAGGTTTGTAAGTGGCCAGCCCGGCAAAGTATTTAGCTGCCAAAACTTTTTTAACCTTGGCATCAAGTTCTTCCTCTTTGATATCGCCATGCCTTACAGCCCGTTTTATTTTCCTTATAGCTCTACACGAGTTTTGTGATAACTCAATCACATCATTACCAGCCATAAATGCCCTTAAATCAGCCTCACCATCAGGAAAATATTTTACTACGCCTTTCATCTCCATGGCATCAGAATATATCAATCCTTTAAAGCCGAGGCTGTCACGCAACAGGCCGGTAACAATAGGTTTTGATAATGATGATGGAAGATTCTTGGTAGCATCTAAAGCCGGGATGCTCATATGCGCCACCATTACACCACTTATGCCTGCTTCAATAGCCTGTTTAAAAGGATACTCTTCAAGGCTGTCTAAACGCTGTTTGTTAAAATTGAGCAAGGGCAAATCATAGTGTGAATCAACCTCAGTATCGCCATGACCCGGAAAATGCTTGGCTGATGTTAACAAACCAGCCTCCTGCATCCCCTGCATGTAAGCAATAGACCGCATGGATACCTTGTACTTGTCATCACCAAAAGAGCGATAGTTTATTACCGGGTTATTAGGGTTGTTATTAACATCAACAACAGGAGCAAAATTTATATGCAACCCCAGGCGCTTGAAATCATATGCAATTTCGCGTCCCATTTGCTTAATAAGCTTTTCGTCCTGTATGGCACCAAGTGTCATTTGGTAAGGGTATGAGGTAGTAGAGTCTAAACGCATACCCAAACCCCACTCGCCGTCCATAGCTACCAGCAATGGTATGGGCGATAGTTTTTGATACTCATTAGTCAGCGCTGCCTGCCTTACAGGCCCGCCCTGAAAAAATACGATTCCGCCGGGTTGCTCCTTTTTAATCACCCTTGCAACCGAATCAGAATAAGCTTTTCCTTTATTAGTGTGAGCACGTATGAAAAACAACTGCGATACCTTGTGCTTGCGGTTGAGCTTTTTAAAAACAGAGTCAACCCAATGGTTGGACGCATTTAATGAGGATATATAATCGGGCTGTTGCTGCTGTGCTATAACATTACCGGTTAGCAACAGGGATAGGCTTGTAAAAATCAATCGTACTTTGGGTATCATCGTGCCTGTTTGTAAAGGTCAAAAATAAGTAACCTGCACATCATTAACGCTAAAAAGCAGCAATGTTTAGCTAACTCAAAAAATATTTTCACAACCGGCAATAAACCAAGCCGCGTTTTAAGCATCTATAAATCATTGCATGAATAAAAACTAACACAATGATGAAAAAGATATTTTTTGCCGCTGCCTTTGTACTGCTCATAGCCGGCACGGCCGATGCCCAGCGCCGGGGATACAGAAAGCAGCGTTCGTCTGACGATTTTTACCAACCCCGTGTTGGTCTTACCGGTGGCTTAAACATAGCCAATACTATAAGTTCACGCAACTCTGACTTTAGTACCGATACCAAGTTAGGCGCAAGTTTTGGTTTGTATATTGATATACCCATTGTTTATCCGCTATCTTTTCAACCCGAAATTTTGTACTCGCAAAAGGGCTACAGGGCTAATACCATATATGGAGATTTTGCCCAGCGCGCCAATTTTATTGATGTTCCCATTTTAGCAAAGCTGAGATTAGCACCGTCATTTAATGTAGTTGTTGGTCCGCAGGTTTCCTTTTTAATGAATACACGCAACACCTATTATGACGGGTTTGACGTAATTCAACAAAGCAAATACACTTACAATGGCGATAAAACGTTTGTTGGCGGCGTAGTAGGCGTAGCGTTAGATTTAAACCGCAATGTTGAGCTGAGAGGCCGCTACACCATAGATTTTCAAGAGAATAACCCCAACGGCACATCGGGTGTGCCGGACTATAGGAACCAGGTTTGGCAAGTGGGTTTAGGATTTAAGTTTTAGCCGTTCCTGTTTTAATTCATCAATTGGGTCGTCTGGTTTTCCGGGCGGCCTTTTTTATTTCATTATACTCTTAAACCACCGCTTAAAACGCCTGCTACGCTTGTTATATTTGCGGTACCGGGCTTCAAGATCAAATTCGTGGCTTAGCGTAAATAAATCAGCCTGTTTTTGAGGAAGCATAAAATCAGGATGTACTATTTCAGCTGGTAAAGACTGCAAAGGCATGTTCGCGAAATCATTTGCAGTATCGGCCGTGTGGGTTGCTCCCTGCCCATAACCAATGTTACTTATTAAATTTACATTGGGGATAATCGAAAGACCGTTATTAAAAAAGTTGAGAAAGGTAAGCTGGTAATCCCAGGTATCAATAAGCCCTGCTTTTACATCCCTGAATATAACTTCCCAGCTATCAAGCACTAAATGATTGTCAAATATGTTGGCCAGTTGTGGTCTCACTAAAGCATCAACATAGCGGGTCAGGTTTTTATCATACTCCTGCCAAACCCGGCGCCAACCAGCCCAACCCCACACATGAGTTAAATTAGAATAATAGTAGGATCCGTTACCCCACACCCGGCCTTTTTGTAAATTACTGCCACCTATATGTCTTATCCGGGTGTCGTGCCGGTATTTATCGAGCATTACATCGCAAAACTTAAAAAAATCTTCTGCCGGCAAGCAGTCGTCTTCTAAAATAACACCTTCGGTTTCGTTCTCAAAAAACCATGTTATGGCTGTTGATACCGCTTCTTTGCAACCTAAATTACGCTCACTGTAAAGTGTTTTTACTTCGCACGGCCAGTCAATTTCATCCGTAATCTGGCGTACTTGCTTACAAAGCTCGTCTTCTCCAGGCTTGTTAGTTCTGGGGCCATCAGCAGCAACATACAGGCGTAGTGGCCTGGCATTCCTTATTTGATCGAACACTTGCTTTGTAGTGTGAGGCCGGTTAAATACAATAAACAACACAGCAGATTGTGTTTGATAAGGTGCTGCGTGTGTCATCAGCCTTCGGTTTGAAAGGTTTGCATATCAATAAGGCGCTTGTATAACCCGTTTTTTTGAAGCAGTTCATAGTGGGTGCCCTGCTCGGCAACATTACCGCTCTCGATAACTATAATTATATCAGCATTTTGTATAGTGCTTAGCCTATGCGCAATAATAACCGAGGTTCGATCTTTCATCAGGTTATTAAGTGCTTCCTGAACTAATTTTTCCGATTCGGTATCAAGTGCAGAGGTTGCCTCATCAAGCAGCATTACAGGAGGGTTGCTTAAGACGGCACGAGCAATACATATACGCTGTTTTTGTCCGCCCGATAGTTTTGTTCCCCTATCGCCGATGGATGTTTGATAGCCTTCTTCGGTATTTATAATAAATTCGTGCGCATTAGCAATGCGTGCCGCAGCCTCAACCTGCTCGGCCGATGCCCCTGGCTTGCCAAATGCAATGTTGTTAAATATGGTATCATTAAACAATATCGATTCCTGGTTAACTACGCCCAATAAACCACGCAACGATTCCATTGTGATTTGCTTGATGTTTTCCCCGTCAACCAATATCTCGCCGCTTTTAACATCGGTAAACCTGGGTATCAAATCCATAATGGTTGATTTACCCCCGCCCGACGGCCCTACCAATGCTACCGTTTTTCCTGCCGGAACTTTGAAGGATATGTTATGTAAAACCTCCCTATCGCCATAAGCAAAAGAAACGTTGTTAAACTCAATAGCATTTTTAAAGCCTGTTATAACGCTGGCTTTTTCCGCATCGTTAATGGCAGGTTTTTCGTCAATAAGTTCCAGTACACGTTCACCCGCTGCAATACCTGAGTGTATAGTGGTAAACGAATCGGATATGGCTTTAGCGGGCCGCATGAGCTGTGAAAATATAGCTATATAGGCAATGAAATCTGATGCAGAAAGCGCCGATTGGTGAGTAAGCACCAAATAACCACCATACAACACAATGCCCGATACCATAATAATACTCATAGTCTCAGACACTGGTGAAGCCAGTTGCTGCCTGCGGGCCATGGCTTTTACTACATTAGTGTAGCGCTTGTTTTCTTCATGAAACTTTTCTTTTATATGATCAGTGGCATTAAAGGCTTTAACAATTTTAATTCCGGTTAAAGCCTCATCAAGATAACTGATCATGTTGCTGTAAATTTGCTGCGCCATAACGGCCTGGGCTTTCAGCTTTTTAACAATGCGTGATATTACAAAGCCGGCAACTGGAACTACCAGCAATGAAAAAACTGTTAGTTTAAATGACCATGCAAAAAGTGTTACCAAGTAAAATATAAGCTGAAGCGGCTCTTTAAAAATAACCTGCAAGGTGCCTGTAACTGAAAACTGAACAGTTTGTACATCTGAAGTTACCTTTGCCATTATATTTCCTTTGCGCTCGTTATTGAAGTAGCCCAAGTGCAAATTCATTACGTTATTAAAAACCGAGCGGCGGATATTAAGGAGTGTATGATTACGCATATTCTCCATAGTGCGCTGGGCAAGGTACTTAGATACGTTAGCAAGTATAACTGATACTATTATAACGCCGCAAACAAACTGCAAAGCTCCCCATGCACCATAGCGGTGCACTATTAAATCAACATAATAATTGAAGTAGGCACTTAAATCAATAATAGAAGGTGCGCCGTTTGTGGCAGCCTGGCTTACAGCAGGCCCGCATTTGTCTTTTTCTGAAAATAGTGTTTGAAGCAAGGGAGCTAAAAGCGCTAAGTTCAGCGTGTTAAAAAACACAGCAAAAATGGTGAAGATAATATAAGGTATGGCAAACTTTTCAATGGGTTTGGCAAAGGAAAGTAACCTGAAGTACGTTTTCATTTAAAATATATAAGCCTGCAAAATTAGGTAAATTATATGGCACTTGGTTTCAGGTGCCTTTTTGCTAATGGTGCACATTTTAACAAATAGCAATCTTTTACTTAAACCTCGTTCCAGGCTTTAATATTGTACCATGCTGTAACCGGGCTAAGCCATTCTGTTTCGGCATGAGTTGAAAAACCGGGTATGGAGCTAACGAGCACACGCTTAGGGTTTGATGCTTTAGCAGGAAATAAGGATGCTTTTAATCCTTTGAACAGCTTTTTGGGCGGCTCGTTATTTTTATGCATCAATGTTAAAAACGCATAATGATCATTAGGTATTTTACCCTCGGTAAAATACCACCAGATATCTTTATCCGCTTTAAGCGTTTTCACTTTGACGGCGAAGGTCATGGTAGTTGAGCTAACCGTTTTCCAGTGCGTTGATTGGGTTAAAAGCACATGGCTTTCAGCTTCCGTAAACTCGGTAATACCCGCAACCGGGTTGCCATACTTATCAGGATGATCATACAGTGTTACGTAATCAGCTATAGTAAGCCCCTCCTGTAAGGCCTTATCTGAACCGGGCAAATGCAAGTAATCATCTTCTACAAGGTAGACATACGATTCATCATCGAAATGTTTGATAGCACTTTCAACCACAAAACGCCAAGATTTTGAATTGCCCAAAGCAATTTCAACAGGCTCAACTCCCAAATTACGAATAGCTGCGAGGGTAGCTTCGCTGCAGTTATCAGCAAAAACATAAATGTTATGTTTAAAAACCTCAATGAAATTTTGAAGACAATGTAATTTGGTGGCGGTTTGCAGTTTGTTTTTAGGATTGCTTCCGTCTGATATTCGGTACAAATACTTGATATCAAATTCTGTTTTAGCTGCAAAGTTGTTCACAAGCTTTTTAGGCAACAGCTCGTAGCCAAACTCATCAAACAACGGTGCCCAAAAATCAATGTTTCTGTCCCACGCATGGCAACCAAAAGGCAGCTGTCCGTTGTTTAATTCGCTTGCGCGTTTAAGCTGTGTTTCCCATCCAAATGAAACAGCCGTTTTATAGTCAGGTATATTAAGAAGCTTGCTTTTGCGGTTAACTTCAATACTCCAAAAAGCATCTTCACTATATTCGTATATCTTTTGGGCTACAAGGCCCAGATAACGATCAATATCAACTCTGCGAGTTTGGGTTACCTGTAAAAACTTTTGAACGCGCCGTAACGAAAAACCTCCGTTCCCTACCCTGTTTTCAAATTGCTTTGCACTGGGTACCCCATTTTTTTGCAAATCATAGCGGGTATGATAATAATATTGCCAGCGCGATTTTACTGCCTTTATAAAATCAACATGCCCTATACTACGAAGCCAGGGCGAGCCAATGTAATCAAAGCCCTGGTTGCACCAGTGTAACAGCTGATCACTAAAAACAAAAGCATCCAGCTGATAAATTAAGATGTACTCATAACTTAAAAACTGCTCATAAAACTCAGAGGAGAGCATGAGCCGGTTATACCCTAACGAGCCGGTGAAGTATTGGTCATCAAAATTTTTTACTTCGGTAAAGTTCACAATGCCTGCTGTTTCGGGTAGCGTTAGCCAGTAAGGTTTAATGGCAATTATAGGATGGCCCGATAACAGCTTTTGGCATTGCTGCAAAGCAATTGCCTCATGCTCAGTAATAAGCTCGCGGTAAAATGGTATAACAACAGCTACTTTCTTCAAATGGTGTAAAGGTAATTGCTTAAGCGTGCATAGCAAAACAAAATATTATTTGCAGGGTTGCCTTTTAAAGCAAAGCCAAAATAGTGTCACTATTTGTTTACTCATTGTTAATGAGGCGTTAAAAGCATACCTTTGCGGCAAACAAAAAAGGGCTTCCCGATCCATGAAATTAAATATTGATTATCAGGAGAAATTCCAGGCCAGGCACATTGCTCCAAATGAAACCGATACGGCCAAAATGTTGAAAACCGTAGGTGCCGCATCGTTAGATGAGCTTATTGGTCAAACCGTCCCACAAAAAATCCGCTTAAAAAACCCGCTGAATTTACCAGCCGCCAAAAGCGAGTTTGATTACCTGAACACCCTGAAGCAAACCGCTTCTAAAAACAAGGTCTTCAAATCATACATCGGTCAGGGTTATTACGACGTGATTGTTCCGGGCGTAATTCAGCGTAATATTTTGGAAAATCCGGGATGGTACACGCAATACACGCCTTACCAGGCCGAGATTGCACAAGGCCGTTTGCAGGCATTGCTAAACTTCCAAACCATGGTGTTAGACCTCACCGGTATGGAAATTGCCAACGCATCGCTCCTTGACGAAGGTACTGCAGCTGCCGAGGCTATGTTTATGCAATACTCGTTACGCAAAAACACTAAAGCCAACACCTTTTTTGTATCTGAAGAAGTTTTCCCGCAAACCATTGATATTTTAAAAACCCGCTCGCAGCCTTATGGCATTGAGCTGGTAATAGGCGATCACCGCACGGTTGAACTAACCGACGAAATGTTTGGCGCTATTGTGCAGTACCCTGCAAAAGATGGCCAGGTTTACAACTACGCCGATTTTGCCGCTGCCGCACATGCCAAAAACATTAAGTTAACTGTAGTGGCCGATTTAATGAGCCTTGTGCTGTTAACGCCTCCGGGCGAGTGGGGTGCCGATATTGTGGTGGGTACCAGCCAGCGTTTTGGCGTACCTATGGGCTTTGGTGGTCCGCATGCTGCATTTTTTGCCACTAAAGAAGAATATAAACGCTCGATGCCGGGCCGCATTATTGGTGTAACCATTGATAGCGCAGGCAACTACGCCCTGCGTATGGCCTTGCAAACCCGCGAGCAGCACATCCGCCGTGATAAAGCAACCTCTAACATTTGTACCGCTCAGGCATTGCTGGCTATTATGGCCGGGATGTATGGCGTGTACCACGGCCCGCAAGGTTTAACCCTGATTGCCCAGCGCATTCACGGCTTGGCTATTTTGTTAGCTAAGGCTTTAGGCGAGTTAGGTTACGAGCAATTAAACTCATCATACTTTGATACGGTTAAGTTTGAGCTAGGCGTTTTGGCTGGCCCAATACATTCTGAAGCATTGAACAACGAAATGAACCTGCATTACAATGGTTCAACTGCAAGCATCACTTTAGATGAAACAACTTCGCCTGAAGATATTAAAACCATCATTCGCTTTTTTGCTAAAGTAAAAGGTAAAACCCTGAATGATGTGAATTTTGATGAGCTGAAAGCTAGCCTTGAAACCGTTATTCCGGCAGAATTACAACGTCAGTCCGAGTTTTTATCCCACAAAATATTCAACTCGCATCATTCAGAGCATGAAATGCTGCGTTACATCAAATCATTAGAGGCTAAAGATCTTTCGCTTTGCCATTCGATGATCGCCTTGGGTTCGTGCACCATGAAACTGAACGCCACTACCGAAATGATACCGGTAACCTGGCCAGAACTTGGTAAAATGCACCCGTTTGCCCCTGCCGACCAAACCGGCGGCTACATGCAAATATTTGATGAACTGAATAAATGGTTAAGCGAAATTACCGGCTTTGCCGCAATGAGCTTACAGCCAAATGCCGGAGCGCAAGGCGAATATGCCGGCCTGATGGTTATCCGTGCCTATCATTTAGATCGTGGTGATGATCACCGTAATATTGCCTTAATTCCTTCATCGGCACACGGTACCAACCCTGCTTCGGCTGCTATGGCAGGTATGAAGATTGTAGTAGTAAAATGTGATGAGAACGGTAACATTGACGTTGCCGACCTCAAAGCTAAAGCTGAGCAGTACAAAAACGAGCTGAGCTGTTTAATGGTAACTTATCCATCAACCCACGGTGTGTTCGAAGAGTCGATCATTGAGGTATGCGAAATAATTCATGCTAACGGCGGCCAGGTTTATATGGACGGCGCCAACATGAACGCACAGGTTGGTTTAACCAGTCCGGCTACCATTGGTGCTGATGTTTGCCACCTTAACTTACATAAAACATTCTGTATTCCGCACGGCGGCGGCGGTCCTGGTATGGGCCCAATTGGTGTAGCCAAGCACCTTGTGCCTTACCTGCCCGGTCACGCGGTAGTTAATATTGATCAGGGTAAATCAATCCCTGCTGTTTCGGCAGCGCCATGGGGTTCGGCTTCTATCCTGATTATTTCGCATGCCTACATTGCTATGATGGGCGGCGAAGGCTTAACTAACGCTACCAAATATGCCATTTTAAATGCTAACTACATTAAAACTCGTTTAGAGCAGCACTACCCTGTATTATACACCGGGACACAGGGACGCTGCGCACACGAGATGATTTTAGATTGCCGCGCATTTAAAAACTTTGGCATTGAGGTAACCGACATTGCCAAACGCCTGATGGATTACGGTTTTCATGCGCCAACTGTATCGTTCCCGGTAGCGGGAACGGTTATGGTGGAGCCTACCGAATCGGAACCTAAGCATGAGCTTGACCGTTTTTGTGATGCCATGATTGCCATCCGTAATGAAATTGAGGAAGTTGAAAATGGCACGTTAGACAAAACCGACAACCCGCTTAAAAATGCGCCTCACACCGCAGCCGTAATTACCGGCAACGAGTGGAGCCATCCGTATAGCCGCCAAAAAGCAGCATTCCCGCTGCCTTACGTAGCCGATTACAAATTCTGGCCATCAGTTGGTCGTGTAAACGATACCTATGGCGACCGTACGCTTATTTGCTCATGTCCACCGTTAACCGAGTATGAGTTTGAAGAAAGCGAAGTAACTACGCCTGAGTACGGTACGTGATCGTGATCAAAACTTACTGAATTTTTGAATTTTCAGAATATTGAAGAGGCTCCCTGTGGGAAGCCTCTTTTTTTGTTTATTACCAACATGTCAGCGAGGAGTCGATGGAAATTCCCACAGGTGCAACGTGGCAATCTCCTCGCGTTCTAACCTTGTATGGTGAGATTGGTCCTCCATCTTAGGCGGATGGCAATGACAAGTTAGTAGCTGTAAATTTATAACTAAGACAATCAACACGTTAAACTAAACACAGTCAAACTCAACAATATCACCCTTTCACACCACGTTTTTCAATCAGTAACATTCTACCTATGGGGGCATATTTTGAATTAAACTTTGCCCTCATAAACCAACTCTAAAAATTCAATTTAACATTTACTTTTGCTGTATGGCAAACACCTATATAATTAGCGGAGCAGGCAGCGGCATTGGCCGGGCTATGGCACAAAACCTTGCAAATGCAGGTAATCAGTGTATTTTATTGGGCCGCAGTATTGATGCTTTAATTCAAACGCTTGGAAGTTTAAATGGCACCGGTCATCGTATAGTGGTTGCTGACGTACGCAATTTAGATAGCCTGAAAACCGCGGCCATTGAACTAAAAGACACCGCTATTAACGGCCTGCTGGCCAACGCAGGCATAGGAGGTGAAAACTACTGGGGCGACGCCGACCGCTGGGGTGATATTATTGCCACTAACCTTACAGGCACTTATAATTTTGTAAATACCTTTTTGCCAAACTTACGTAAAGCTACAACTACCAAACATATTGTAATTACTTCATCGGTATTGGCGCGTTTGGGTGTGGCTAACTACTCGGCCTATTGCGCCTCTAAAGCTGGTTTGCTTGGGTTGATGCGCTCATGGGCAGTTCAATATGCTCCTGAACAAATACTGGTTAATGCCATTTGTCCGGGCTGGGTTGATACGGAAATGTCTCAAACCGGCATGCAGGGTATAGCTGATAACATTGGCGTTACCAAAGACGAGTTTTATGATATTGCCATGCAAAGCGTGCCATTAAAGCGCATGAGCCAACCCGAAGAAGTAGCCGGTTTAGCTGCTTATCTGCTAAGTCAGCACAGCATAACCGGCCAAACGCTTGATATAAATTGCGGCGCTGTTATGAACAGTTAACGGCTGTAAGCCGGTATGCCTACCGGGTCGCTCTCGTTCTTTAAACGATCAATTGCCGTAACCATATAAACGTATCGCTTTCCGCGCTCGGCTGTTGTGTCTTCGTAACTGTTTATAGGGCCGTACTGAATATGTATTATACGTGACGGATCTGCTGTGTTCAGTTTTTCACCTTCGTAAAAGCGGTAAACTACATAGCCATACACCAGCTCCTTATCCTTGGCTAATAATGGCGTTTGCCAGCTTAGCAAAAAGCCTTTTTGCGTTGCCCCAACTGATAGCAGCCTTGGCGCATTAGGCGCAATTGAATCAAGCCAAAGCATAACCGGCGGCAGTGCAGGCGTTTTGTAATAATTATTCCGAAGCGAATCGTTTAATCCGCCGTAGTTTCGCCTTAGCGAGGCCGAACTAAAATACACACTTCCCTGCACGCGGGGGTTATTGCGTAAGTAGCGTATTTGCGAAGGTATCTGCGCCGGGTTTTTAAATCCGCTGTTTCGAACTTCGCCTATCCTATACGCAGCCATGCCAACATACAAGTGCCTGTTAAAACTGTTATTGCTCCACCAGTCGGTTAGCTTTTCAAAAGCTGCAGCCCTGTTGCCAAAGTGCCAGTATATTTGCGGATTTATGTAATCAACCCAGCCTTCCTCAACCCATCTGCGGGTATCGGCAAACTGCTCGTAGTATGATGATCCGCCGTTGGTTTGAGAACCTTCCTCATCTTGTCCGGAATTTTTCCATATACCAAACGGGCTGATCCCGAATTTCATGTGCGGCTTGTATTTGTGTATACTGTCTGAAAGTGCTTGTATCAGCGTGTCAACATTATTACGGCGCCAGTCTTTGATATCTTCCCACTCTGCTTCGCCATATTTTTTCCAGGCCTCCTGGTCATTAATACGCTGCCCGGCAATAGGGTATGGGTAAAAATAATCGTCCATGTGTATGCCGTCAACGTCGTAATTCTTCACCACATCCAGTATAACTTGTATGATATACTCGCGTACGTCGGGCAGGCCAGGATTAAACAGTTTTTTGCCTCCGTAAGTAATAAACCAATCGGGATGAATACGGGTAACGTGCTGTGCGCTTACGCTGTTAGGGTTATTATCCATGGTTGCACGGTAAGGGTTAAACCACGCATGCAGCTCCATATTACGCTTGTGAGCCTCATTAACCGCAAACTCAAGCGGATCATAAAACTCAGATGGAGCCACTCCCTGTTGCCCGCTTAACCACTTTGACCATGGCTCGCGCCCTTTGGCGTAAAAAGCATCGGCAGCAGGCCTTACCTGAAACATTACAGCATTTATACCGGCCTGTTCATGATAGTTTAAAATGTTGAGCATTTCGGCCTTTTGCCTTTCGGCAGGCAGGCGGGGTGCGCTTGGCCAGTCAATATTGGTTACAGTAGCTACCCAAACTCCTCTAAACTCGCGTTTTGATGTAGGGTAACGTTGTTTAATGGTATCTATCTGAGCCTGCACCTGCAAGCAGCAAAGCCATGCGGCCATCACCAGCACAAATCTTTTAATCATAGGCAGCAAATCACTTATTTTCACGGGGGGCAAAGATACATAACTCCCCTTAAGGTAGTTTAGTATAGCCGTTAAAATACAGGCAAGTTTTGTTTTTTGGTTCAAGAGTAACTATTTTTAGCGCCATCTGCCTAACCTGTTTTTAAACAAATAAGTTTCTGTTTTATGATAATTAATATCATAAAAGCGGTGTTTACTTATTGATTTAATAAACAGTACGTAGTTTAACCTTTGGTTTACAAACATATACACAGCCGCTCATTTTCAAACAAAAAATGTTTTAGGTTGCTTTATCATTTTTAAAAGCCAGATACGTTATATAGCTATGTGCCGGTTACGTTTAACTTAATTGATTGAGAATGGAAAACAAATCTGAACAAACTTCAAAGAAAAATTCAAACGTTATATACTTCCTTATTGTGGTAGTGGTGGCACTACTTGGAACTGATGTGTACCTATACCTGCAAAAAAAGAAAGATGTTGCCAAAATCATATACCAGGCTGATGATGAAAAGCACCGTTTACAAACCGAGCTTGACAGCCTGGAGGCGCAAATAGAGCAGGTAAACACCAGCAAAGCCAAGCTATCGTCAGAAATGCAGGCTCGTACTGATTCTTTGCAAAACAAAATTCAGGTTTTAAAGCGTGCTCTTTCACGCGGACAATTAACCGTAGGCGAACTTAAAAAAGCCCAGGAAGACATCAAACAACTGCGTTACTTTGTAACCAAGTACACAGCTGATATTGAAGAACTTAAACAGCAAAATGCTTCATTAGCTACAGAGCGCGATACACTGAAAAACCAAGTGGCATCGGTATCGCAAAAAGCCAGCACGCTTGAGCAGCAAAACCAGGAATTAAGCTCGAAGGTTAAAGTTGCATCGGCCTTAAAAATGGGCGCTGCCGAAGTTATCGCTTATAAAATTAAAGGCAGCGGCAAAGAGGTTGACGTAAACCGTGCAGGTCCGGCTAAAAAAATTAAGGTTAATTTCAACATTGTTGGCAATGCTGTAGCAGAAAAAGGCCTCCATGATGTTTACATGCGTATTATAGATCCTGCCGGTAACCTAATGACAACCGGTGAAAGCAGCGTATTTACTGCTGACGAGCAGGAGCTACAGTACACTTACAAAACAGCCATTGACTTTAAAGACGACGGTACCATGTATACTATTGATTGGGTAAACCCTAACAAATTTGTAAAAGGCGTTTATACCGTTTACTTATATGCTGATGGTTACACCATGGGTAAAACAGAATTTAAACTGAAATAAGTAATAGCAACGAATAATAAAACAAAACCCCCGGTTGGCACTCAACCGGGGGTTTTGTTTTATAACCCACCCTTTAAAAGAGAACGCCGGCAAAGCGTGTTAATAAATAGTTAAGCTAAGCAATTACGTATTTTTTTAACCTAACTTTGAACTATGAAACTCAGCGTATTGGTATTAATAAATGCCCTGGCTGTTGCCATTGCACTTTCCATCGTAAACTTTTACTTCCAGCATAAATGGTATGATGTTACTGTAACCTTCCTTATCGGCTTCATTACCAGTTACATTGTATTTTATTACCTTATTGAAAAATACGTATACTCGAAGGTAAAACTTATTTACAAGCTCATACACAACCTTAAACTTGGCCGCGACCTGCGCGATGCGCTGGGCGAATCAACCAGTACTGATCCTATTGGTGATGTTGAACAGGAAGTAAAAGAATGGGCGCGCGAAAAGAAAATTGAAATTGAGCAGCTGCGTAGCCAGGAAAAATTCAGACGTGAATTTTTATCAAATATATCGCATGAGTTTAAAACGCCCTTGTTTGCTATTCAGGGCTACCTTGAAGCGGTAATGGAGGATGAATTTTACGACACCGATATGGCGATGCAGTTTTTGAAGAAAGCCGAAAAAAACGTTGACCGCCTCAGCTACCTCATTAAAGACCTGGACGAAATCTCAAAGCTCGAATCGGGCGAGATACCAATTAACTATACTAAATTTAAAATAAACGATCTTATTAAAGAGGTTTTTGAGCAGCTTGAACTGAAAGCCAAGCAGCATGACATTAAACTCATCTTTAAGCAAAAGTACGATGAAGCTTTTGTGGTATCGGCCGATAGAGACAAGATTTGCCAGGTACTCATCAACCTCATCGATAATTCCTTTAAATACGGTAAACCGGGAGGCAGCACATCAGTGAGCCTTTTTGAGCTACACGACCAGATTTTGGTAGAAATAACCGACGAAGGTCTTGGAATTAACGAAAAACATCTTCCCCGCCTTTTTGAACGCTTTTTTAGGATAGACAGCCATCGTTCTCGTGAAATTGGTGGTTCGGGACTGGGGTTGGCTATTGTAAAACATATAATTGAAGCGCACCAGCAAACTATTAATGTACGCAGTACCGAAGGCTTAGGTTCAACGTTTGGCTTCACATTGCAGCGCATTATGCCTTCGGCTCTAAAGCAGGTTATACCTGTGTTAAAGAGTTAACATTAACTTAACATTGTATATGTACTTTTGCGTAAACTATTGAATAGCAAATGTCATTAAACAGTATATTCCAGTACTTTGTACCTAAAGACAAAAAGGTATTTTTCCCGTTATTTGAGCAGGCTGCAACCAACGTAAAGCAAATGGCCGAGGTTTTGGTTGAGGCTGTAAACTCAAAAAATGATGCTGACCGCCAGGAAGCGTTCAAGCAAATTGATAAGCTGGAAAATAAAGGCGACGATTTAACTCACCAGATTTACCTTGAATTAGGCAAAAACTTTATTACGCCGTTTGACCGTGAAGATATTCACGCCCTGGCTACTGCTATTGATGATGTGGCCGATTACATTCAGGGTTCGGCTAACCGTATGTTGCTTTATAATATTGAAGAATATACAGAACCAATTTGCAAACTTTCTGAATTGATTTTACAGGGCAGCATTGACCTTGAAAAAGCTGTACGCGAGTTAAAAGACCTTAAAAACGTACGTAATATTGCCGATTCGTGCATTCGCATTAACAGCGTTGAAAACCAAGCCGATTATGTATTTGACCGTGCCGTTGCCGACTTGTTTTTATACGAGAAAGATGCTATGCGCCTTATCAAATACAAAGAAATTTTAGCTGCGCTGGAAACAGCAACCGACATGTGCGAAGATGCAGCCAATGTAATGGAGTCAATACTGGTTAAAAACGCTTAATAGCCCAAAACTTACCCACACATGGTTACCTCGCTGCTTGTTGTTGTAGTTTGCCTTGCCCTCATATTCGATTTTATTAACGGATTTCATGATGCAGCCAACTCTATTGCTACCATTGTATCAACCAAGGTTTTAACACCGTTTCAGGCGGTACTTTGGGCTGCCGCTTTCAACTTTTTGGCTTTCTTCCTTATTAAAGAGCACAAGGTAGCCAACACCGTTGCCAAAACCGTACATGAGAATTTCATAACCATGGACGTTATACTGGCAGGCCTTATTGCGGCCATTGCCTGGAATTTGCTTACCTGGTGGTTTGGTATTCCATCAAGTTCATCACACACCCTTATTGGTGGTTTTGCCGGAGCAGGTATGACCAATGCAATCTTCATGGGCATTAATCCCCTTACGGCTGTTGATACTGCTTCCATTTTACGCATAGCGGCTTACATATTCCTTGCTCCGTTTATCGGCTTGCTGATTGCCTATGTAATTACCATTATCATATTACACATATTTAAAAACTTCAGGCCGGCAGTTGCCGAACGGTGGTTTAAGAGTGTGCAGTTGATATCATCGGCTGCGTTAAGTTTTGCCCACGGTGGTAATGATGCGCAAAAGGTAATGGGTATTATATACGTTGCCTTAGTGGCCGAAAACGTTATTAAACAAGGACAAACCATGCCCGAGTGGATCCCTTTGGCATGTTACACGGCCATTGCAGCCGGCACCATGAGCGGTGGCTGGAAAATTGTAAAAACCATGGGTAGTAAAATTACCAAGGTAACTCCGCTTGAGGGTGTAAGTGCCGAAACTGCAGGTGCTATTACCCTGTTTATGACGGAGCGCCTGGGCATACCTGTATCAACCACGCATACCATTACAGGTTCAATTATTGGTGTAGGCTTAACCAAACGTGTATCAGCAGTGCGTTGGGGCGTCACTATTAACCTGCTTTGGGCATGGATTATTACCATTCCAATTTCGGCTCTGGTAGCTGCGGCTGTTTTTGCAATAATGCATTATTTGTAGTAGTAGCATAGTAAACCTTTTATAAGTAGCTTTGTCAATACACAAATGCTTATGAAACCAATTTTACTTTTGCCGGCACTTGTTTTAACTCTTGCCACTACCACCAGTTGCGATACTCTGCATACTGCTGTTGCCAATAGCGGCGGTACCATTTACAGTCCTACCCAAAACAGTGTACCAAGTACGCTTGAAATGATAAGCGGGCTTAAGCAGGCGCTTGAGCAGGGCACCAACAAAAGCGTAAGCCAGCTATCTTCAGCAAACGGTTTTTTTGGCAATGCCGCTATAAAACTATTGTTACCGCCAGAAGCTCAAAAAGCTGAATCGGCATTGCGTAAGCTTGGCTTTAACAAGCTTTGTGATGATGCCATACTTTCGCTTAACCGCGCTGCTGAAGATGCTGCCGGAAAAGCGGCTCCTATATTTGTATCGGCAATAAAGCAACTTACCGTACAGGATGTAACCAATATACTTTTAGGCGGCCAAAAAGATGCCGCTACAAACTTCTTTAAACGTACCACAACAACACAACTTACCGAGCAGTTTAAACCTGTTATAAACAAGAGCTTGTCAAACGTTGGTGCTACCAAATACTATGGTGCCCTGGTAACACAGTACAATAAAATACCGCTGGTGTTTAATAAGCTTAATCCAAACCTGGATGATTATGTCACTCAAAAAGCTATAGACGGTTTGTTTTACCGTATTGCACAAGAGGAACTGAACATTCGTACTAATTTTTCTTCACGATCAACCCCTCTCCTGCAAAAGGTATTTGGCTACGTTCAGAAAAAAACAAGTTGATATACCTTATTCTTGGTTGAAGATTAAGGAAAGGGAATAAATCAACGTTTCTTTGTATTGCATGAGAAAAAACATTTTACTGGCTGTATTTTCGGGCTTGTTGCTGTGGATTGCCTGGCCACCCACACCTTATACTACCTTTTTGCTGTTTGCAGGCTTGGTTCCAATGCTGATGGCCATTGAGAATGTTATTAATTCAAACTCCGCAAAAAAAGGCAGACTTGTATTTGCAACCACCTTTATTGGCTTTTTTGTTTGGAACTCACTTTGCATATATTGGGTATACAACTCGCTTAAAACTATAGGTCCTGTTGTTGCCATACCCATAACACTAGTACCATATAGTTTAGGCCCCTTATTAATGGCCGGAGCTTGTTGGTTGTATTACCGCATAAGGTTAGTTGCACCTAGAGGATTATCCCTTATTGCATTAGTTTGCTTTTGGATAGGCTATGAGTACCTGCACCAATCGTGGGATTTAAACTTTCCATGGATGACGTTGGGTAACGGCTTTGCCGTGAGCCACAAATGGATACAATGGTATGAGTATACCGGCGTATATGGCGGCACTATTTGGATATGGGCTGTTAATATCATCCTGTTCTTAATCTATGCCGGCCTGCACGAGGCTCAAAACAAAACATTACGCTTAAAGCTGGTATCCTCGTTTGTGCTGGTACTGCTTGCACCGCTAAGTTTTTCGCTTTATCGTTATTATACTTACCAGGAACAAGCGGCACCATCAAATGTGGTAGTTGTGCAGCCTAACATTGACCCTTATACCAAATTTAACGTTCCGGCTTATGAAGAGGTAAGCACTCTTACCCATTTATCTGACTCGCTTGGCAAACCCAACACGGAATTTTTTATATGGCCAGAAACTGCCATTGCCGAAGATGTAAATGAAGACAGCTTTTTTTCAACGCCACAATACAACCAGGTAAAACAATTTTTAAGCAAGTTTAAAAACGGTAATATCATAACCGGCATTTCTACTTATAAACTATATAACGATGCCCACACGCTTACGGCAAAGCCTATGGGCCAGAGCAATCAATTTTATGATGTCTTCAATACCGCTGTTAACATTGAGAACTCCTCGAAACTGCAGTTTTACCATAAATCTAAATTAGTTCCTGGCGCCGAACTTATGCCGTTTGGCTCGGCCCTGAGTTTTTTGAAACCTGTATTTGAACATCTTGGCGGCTCCACCGGTGGCTACGGCAGCCAGGCCGAGGCCGATGTTTTCTATTCGCAAAGCGGCATTGGGGCTGCACCTGTAATTTGTTATGAAACCATCTGGGGTAACTGGGTTGCACAATCGGTGCGTAAAGGCGCGCAGTTTATTGCCATTATAACTAACGACGGCTGGTGGGAAAACACCTCGGGTAAAGATCAACACCTGGATTATGCCAAGTTGCGGGCCATTGAAAACCGTCGCTGGGTTTGCCGCTCGGCCAATACCGGAATTTCGGGCTTTATTAATCAGCGTGGCGATGTAGTGCAGCAATCAGGCTGGTGGGTGCGTACCGCTTTAAAGCAGGATATTAACCTTAATTCAGATTTGACCTTTTACACCCGGCACGGCGATTATTTACCTTATGCCGGATGCATACTTGCTGTACTAGGCATTTTGTGGGTAATAGTTGGACTAATGAGAAAGGTTAGTTAAAAGGCTCAATTAAGCCTTTTAACTAATTGTTCTTCTACTTTTTTAAACATTTGCAGTGGTTTTAGTCCGCGCCAGCTCATATCATCCAGCTCTCCACCAAAGTTTATAAAGTAGTCAATGTTACTCTGTTTGAACTCGCGTATCACATGCTCACGGAAGTTTATTCCGGCTATCCAGCCGTCTTCCACTTCCTGAAACCACTCTTCATAATAGCAATCATCTGATGAGTGAAAGTTCAAAATGTTCTCTCCTATCAGGATAAATTTATTGATGCCGTTATCCATCATCAACTCCATTATTTCGCGCTTAAGCATCATTACGTCGTTATTTATGGCATCATTCCACTCGCCAATAAATTCAATAATTACATAGCCGTAGTCGTAATCGGCGTATAATACTTTCAAGTATAGTGTGTTTGAACCAAACGAATCCCATTGCGGGTGCAACAAATAGTTATACACCTGCTTATCAAACTCAAACTCGTTATACACTGTAGCATAAAAAGGCGAATACTCATCCTCTGCCGCAATGTAATCATCCCTCCACCTGTAATATGGTTCTATTTCGTGCATATCTTTTTTAGTGTTCAGCTTGTTAAGTTATGCATACATGAGTACCGTGCTGTAAAACGTAATAAACTTGTTCTTCAACTTTTCATACTCAAGCATGTAGCATAAGTCTTTACTGCTGTTTTTTACTATTGTAAGCATCTACCGCTTTTCTAACGCTACCATGTTCGTTAAGCAAGGCTGCGGCAGTGGTTTCGTCAACGCCTGTCTCCTGCATAATCATGCGGTTACCGCGGTCAACCAGCTTATGATTGGTTAACTGCATATCAACCATTTTATTACCTTTCACCCGTCCTAATTGAATCATAACGGTGGTGCTCAGCATGTTTAAAACCAACTTTTGTGCGGTGCCGGCTTTCATACGTGTTGAACCAGTTACAAACTCAGGGCCGGTCACCACCTCAACCGGAAACTTAGCCTCAGCAGCAACAGCGCTGCCTGCATTGCATACTATGCAACCGGTGGTTATACCGATTTCATTAGCTGTTTTAAGGCCGCCTATAACGTAAGGGGTGCGCCCTGAAGCAGCTATGCCAACTACAACGTCTTTTTCACTAATATTATATACTTGTAAGTCTTTCCAGGCTTGTTCGGCGTCATCTTCGGCAAACTCAACGGCTTTACGTATGGCTCCATCGCCACCCGCAATTATACCTACTACCCAATCAAACGGAACACCAAAAGTAGGTGGACATTCAGATGCATCAACCACACCTAAACGACCACTTGTACCCGCGCCTATGTAAAACAACCGGCCACCGCTTTGCATTTTTTGTGTAATGGCTTCGGCAAGCTTTTCAATTTGCGGGAGTGCCTTTTGCACTGATAGTGCAACCGACTGATCTTCGTTGTTTATACCGGCAAGTATTTCACTAACCGACAACTGCTCAAGGTGGTTGTAATGCGAATCTTGTTCGGTGGTGTTTATCATAAATATTCTTACAAATTTGTAACAAAAATCGGTAAAATTCCGTCAACTATAGCAAACCCGAAACGTTTATAAATAGTACTTTTGTTACCAAGGGGATGAAGCAAACTGCCGGATTAATTTTCAGATCGATGATATTGGTGTTGCTGGGCGTGGCCGTTGGCCTGCTTATTAACCGCCGTTCATCAAATGCCCCTGCTGATGACAGCCTTACCGTTTATGACCCTAACGGCAACAAGCTGGAAAAGGTAATGCAAATTGTACGCAAAAAGTATGTTGACTCTATAGACGTTGACAGCGTTGAAGGCGTTACCATTAACAACCTGCTGCAAAAGCTCGATCCTCACTCGGTTTATTTGCACAAAAAACAGGCACAATCATTAAGCGAAAAACTTGAGGGTGGCTTTGATGGCATTGGTATCGAATCGCAATTGTTGCGCGATACGTTGTTTGTTACCCAGGTGCTGCCAGGTTCTCCGGCCTATAAAGCAGGCCTGCCTAATGGTGCTCGCATAATTACCCTTAACGGCAAGCCTTTTTCAGGAACGCATTTAACTAACGACCGGGTGAATAATGCCTTTTCGGGCGGTAATGATACCGGGCTTTATGTTGGTGTACTTACTAACGATAGTAAAGATGTTAAAACATTCCGCATTAAGCGCGGGCATGTAAACCTAAGCAGCCTTGATGCGGCCTATATTACAGCGCCCGGGGTGGGTTATATTAAAATAAGTAAATTTGGCACAACTACCGATACGGATTTCAAAGCATCGTTAAAACGCCTGAAAGGCCAGGGCATGCAAAAACTTGTGCTTGATTTACGTGGCAACGGTGGTGGTTACCTGAATACGGCAACTGCCTTAGCTGATGAATTTTTGCCCAAAGGCAGGTTAATTGTTTACACCCAAGGCCAGCATGAGCCACGTACAGATTATTTTGCAACCGATTCGGGTTTGTTTGAGCAAGGTAAGTTAGCTGTTATTATTGATGAGCATTCAGCATCAGCCAGTGAGATATTAGCTGGTGCTTTACAGGATTTAGACCGTGCTGTTATTATAGGCCGCAGGTCTTTTGGAAAGGGTTTGGTGCAGGAGCAATTCAGGTTTGATGATGGTACAGCTTTGAACTTAACCGTTGCCAGATATTTTACGCCATCGGGCCGCAGCATACAAAAATCATACAAAGCAGGCACAGAGAGTTATAAAAACGATTTGACCGAGCGTTTGCAAAAAGGCGAGCTTTACACTGCACAAAATAATTTAGACGACAGCACTTTTAATATGGCTGTAACTTACCATACCACTGCCGGCAAAAAAGTATATGGCGGGGGTGGGATTATGCCCGACATATTTGTACCCGAAGAAGCTGCAGAAAACAGCCGGCTTGTGTTGGACTTGCTGCGCAATCAGGCATTTTCGGGCTATGTTGTAGAGCGCATGCAAAACGTTTTAAAAAACTATAGCACGGCAGACGACTACCTGAACTTCTTTAGTGTAAATGATGTAGAGTTTAACCGCTTTGTTAACTACAGTTCGGCTTTAGGTTTAATAAAAGATGCCGACATGCACGAGTTAACCGTTAACAAGCCGTACATAAAAACTTTGCTTAAAGCACAAGCTGCCCGCTTTAAATGGGGTAGTGAATGGTTTTACCGTACCCTTAACCAGAATGATGCTGGCATAAGCAAAGCTATTGCCGCGCTCAATTAGTAATTAACGGCTCAGAATCCCAAGCAGCTTATCCAGTTGCTTACATTCATTCTTTTTTAAAAGCTCAACGGTCATAGGCACATCTTTCAGCGGGCGGTCTTTAGCATCTTTGGGTACTGCGGCTATTATGTCTACCATATCAATTCCGCTTACCACCTCACCATACACAGTGTAACCATGATCAAGCTGCGGGGTGCCGCCAACGGTGCGGTATATGGCACGTTGCCACTCGGGCACGGTATAGCCTTTTAACCTGGTTTGCTGCAAAGAATCAATGCGTGCATTTGTAACGCGCTTACCTTCTACAATATAAAACTGGCAACCGCTTGATGCCTTTTGAGGGTTATCATCGCGGGCGGCTGCAAGTACACCCCGTTTATGAAACAGGCTGTCCTTAAACTCTGCAGGTATAGTATATTTAACATCACCATCGCCCAACGCCTGGCCGGCAACTGCTTTTTTTGAATCTGGGTCGCCACCTTGTATCATAAAGTTTTGAATTACCCGGTGAAATAGCGTGCCGTTATAAAAACCTTCTTTGGTGAGTTTGATAAAATTATCTCGGTGCTTAGGCGTTTCGTTATATAAACGGATAATCACCTGCCCATAGGCAGTTTTAATACGTACATATTGATTTCGCGGCGGTTTACTCCAGGCAGTAAATGAGAGTAAGATTAAAACAAGGGCAAGTACTCTATTCATCGTTTTGCGTATCCAGTTCTTCAAAATAGTTAACTATTAATGATTTCATCATCATTTCCTGCTCAAGCAAGGTATAAGGCGGAATAGGCTTTATTAGCTTCCAGTGGGGCCAGCCATCCTGATCGGCACCTTCAAGTTCATAAAATCCAAGCTGACTAAAAAGCTTACAATTAGCAATATGCATCAACTCTTCTTTTTGGCGCTTGCTGAATTTACGCGGACCCTGTCCAAGCTCCTGTACGCCAATTAAAAACAACATCACTTTTATATCAGGCAGGTCGGTATCAAAGTCTTCGGCAATTCGCTGCTGCAACACTTTCCACTTTTCGTTTATCTCGGCAGGTTTCATAGCGGTAAATATAGCTTAAATTTAAAAGTAAGCCGTTAAGTACAATTTACACGCGTCAACATCTCACATGTAACTTTACCCATGTTAAATTAAAAAGGGCCGTTAGTAAAACTAACAGCCCTTTGCGCTAATGTTTAAATCTTAATGCTTGCCATGGCCTTTACCATGACCCTTACCCGGGCCTTTACCATGCCCCGGCCCATTACCTTTCCAATGACCTTTTGCTTTACCATTTCCTTTAGTTTTGTAAACTACTGTACGCCTTCCCGGAACGTAGTGATTTTTATATTTTACATCCTTGCTGTTTCGGATAATTACCTGATCGTGCCTTCCCCTATAGCCTGCGTAGCGCGAACGATAAACGCCGGCGCGCTCCCAAGGATTAGGTTCATTTATTACAACTTTATAGCTGTTGTACGGATTGAAGTTGCTGAATCTTGACGGAAGGCTACGGCTGCGCGCCCACCTGTTATTTGAGTAATAAATATATTCATGCGTTGGTACCGAGTAGTAAGCATCTATATCGGGCATGTAGTAATAATCAACATAGTCATAACCAACCGGCCCCCAATCAGGCTGACTGCCAATGTTAAGGTTAACACTTATCTGAGCTTCGGCTTTGTTATTAATTGCAATACCACTTACTAAAATGGCCACTGCGAGTATCATCTTTTTCATAGTACTTCAAAAATTTGGTATTATGACAATTGATAACTGCTAAAAGTTTAAACAAAGTTATGTATCGGCTTGGTTACAATACATAGTTAACCAAGGGTTATAAAACACAATGGCCCGGGTAAATTACCTGGGCCATTGATTTAAAAATGTTATTTGATTACCTGGCGTCGCCATCTAACCTGGCTGCCGCCAATGTGGTTTGTGGTTTACCAATTATACGGTAATTGCCTTCGCCTTTTAATATTGATGCTAATAAGGGACGGTCTTGCAATGTTTTTACTGCCTGCGCCATCTCCTTGTCGTATTTGAAATTGGCTTCATACCTGCCTTTCTCATAATAATAACGCGCAGCTATTTCATTCTCCAAAACCTGCTTTATCTCGGTTTTGTGTACCTGCAAATCATTCTTTTTAGTGCTTGATAGCTTATTGCGCAGTGCTTCAAGCTCGGGCTGTAGTTCGGCATATTGCTTGTCTTTTGCAGCTTCTGTTTTTAGCGCAGTAAGTATCTTTTCGCTGGCTGTGCTGTAAGTATAGTTTTTACTTGACAGGTATTTCACGAAGTCAGCATACTCAGCATCAGTTAAAGTAAATGCTTTTGCTGCCGGAATTTTTTGATGACCCGCCCTGTAATCATTAGCGTAATCATAAATTAACAGTTTGCTTATTAGTGTTTGCGTAACATCGGCAAAGCGTTCTTGCTTTACAGGCACATCAGGGAAAACACCGCTACCATCATAAACTGATCTTCCTGAACGGGTTTTGAATTCGTGTAACGATGAATCGGCCATTTTCACTACGCTGCCGTCATCTTTACGGTGGGCATAATCAAGAGCCTGAACACATCTGCCCGATGGGATAAAGTATTTAGCAATAGTAATTTTAACCAGGCTGCTATATGGCAGGCTAAACGTTTGCTGCACAAGCCCTTTACCATAGCTGCGCTGCCCTATAACAACAGCGCGGTCAAGATCCTGCAGGGCACCTGCAACAATTTCAGACGCCGATGCCGACCGCCCGTTTACCAACACTACCAGCGGCAAGTTGCCTTCAACCGGCTGGGTAACGGTACGATAGGTAAAGTTCTTTTCGCGTATTTTGCCTTTTTGCGAAACCACCTCAACATCTTTTTGTACAAACAGGTTCACTATTTTAACGGCCTCCTGCAAAATACCACCGCCATTAGAGCGCAAATCAAGCACAATACCCGTAGGGTTGCTTTTCTTTAAGTTAGTAAGTGCGTTGGTAACCTCATCGGCAGAGTTTTCAAGAAATTTGTCGAGTTTTATATATCCAATATTACCATCTACAATGCCGTAGTATGATACATTGGGTTGCTTTATTTCTTCGCGTACCAGGCTTTTTTCAAACGCAGGGGCATCACCACGTTTGAGTTGAATCTTTATACCGGCTCCCTTACTGCCTTTAAGTAGCTGGCTTACCTGTTCATTGTTACGGCTGGTTAATTCAATATCGTTTATTTTAACAATTTGGTCGCCGGGGCGTATATCAGCCTTTTGAGCCGGAAAGCCTTCAAAAACTTCAGATACATACACCTTACCATTGCGTGTAAAAATACTGGTGCCTATGCCACCGTATTGGGTGCTTACATAATGAAGCTTGTAATCTTCAATTTCTGATTCGGGCACAAACTCGGTGTAAGGATCTAAACCGCTAAGCATGGCATCAACACCGGTTTTAACCATTTTAGCCGAATTTATATCATCAACGTAATTTAAATTTACCTCTTTATATACCGAAGCAAATACATCCAGATTTTTTGAAATCTGGAATAAATCATCACTAAAGCTCCACAAGCCAACAGCCAAAGCAGCTGCTCCAATCCCCATCCCTGCTTTACGGTATAAATTTCTAACACTCATTTTCCTTCAAATCACTGCTTTATAAGGCGATATATCAGTAAAGGCATAAGTATGCCCCGCGGTTTTAAACGAAGAGTAAAAAATTTTGTTACAGGCGATTATTGTCAATGTTAACCAAAGCTTTCTTCAATGTAAACAATACATATTCGGTATTGCGGTTTACACGCTCTGCAAGGGTATTTATCAATTTATCTTCCTGGCCTTCGTTATACTGCAGGTCTTCATCAGTGAGATGATTATATTTGCGCTTAAGTTTAATTTTAACGCGCGGCCAATCTTTGTTACTTATGTTTATTGATGCCATAATCACAAAAATATAAAAAAAGAGCATCCAAGACGGTTTCGTCAAAAATTCAGTTTACTATTAAACTTTTACTGGTTAAACGCATCTTAACTCATTACTAAACAAAACAAAACTTATGAAAAAGTACATTTTAAGCTTAGCCATATTGGCTTTTACTGTTGCAGGTGCCAAGGCACAGGCAACCTTAGGTATCAAAGGGGGTATAAATTTCTCTAAAATAAATACCGACAATATTAGCGAATCATCAGTAGCGGGTTACCAGGCAGGATTATTTGCACGTGTAGGAAACAGCTGGTATTTACAACCCGAGCTTTACCTTGGTAGCCGCGGTGGTAAGTTTGAGGGCAGTACTGGCGGCAACAGCGCATCAGCCAGCGGAAAGGTAACCTTTACCACACTTAACGTGCCTGTACTTATTGGCCGTAAATTGGTATCAGTAGGCTCATTGAACGTACGGGCAATGGCCGGACCAGTTTATTCTTATAATCTAAGCGAAAACAACAAGGTAAATTCAGTTATTGCCGATTTTGGCGAATACAAAAACAGCACCCTGGGTTTCCAGGTTGGCGGCGGTATTGATATTGGCAACATAACTGCCGATTTACGATACGAAGGTGGCTTAACCAAAATTAACGAGCGCTACGGTCAGCGTGCAAATTTATGGGCCTTAAGCATTGGCTTTAAAATTCTGTAATTAGCAAGTTTTATATAAACAATAAGGCCGCCTGCTTTTGCAGGCGGCCTTATTGTTTTACAGCCTTTTTTAGCCGTGAGCGGCTTTTGATATTGCTCATTACAATTTTATATTTACCTTACCATAATTTATCTGCTACGAAAATACAGGTCTTATGCCGCACTATAAGCATTACTCGTTTGACCTTTGGTTAACGCTCATCAAGTCAAATCCGTTGTTTAAACAACGCCGGAGCCTGTATTTTTACGAGAACTATAATTCATTGCAAAAAACGCTTTCAGAGGTTGAAGCTATTTTCAGGCAAGTTGATGTAATGTGCAATTGCATTAATGAGCGTACGGGTAAAAATATTGATGCCGACGAGATGTACCTCATGGTAATAAGCCAAATGCATAACAACCAGATAAATCTGCATAGCATCAACACCGATGAACTTTACCAAAGAATGGAGGCGCTATTATTTGAAAATTTGCCGAAAGTATATTGTGATAATACGGTAGCAGTATTGGCGGCTATAAAAGATAGTGGAGCATCAATTAATATTTTAAGTAACACAGGCTTTATTAAAGGCAGTACACTGCGGCAGATACTGCAACAGCTGGGTATTAGCCAGTATATTGATTTTCATTTATACTCTGATGAGTTAGGCATTTCCAAACCTAATCCAAAGTTTTTTCAATTGATGATTGATCAGGCTGCTATTTTAAATACATCTATAACCTTAAAAGATATAGTACACATAGGCGACAACCCTATTGCCGACATTGCCGGTGCCGAGGCGATGGGCTTAAACGCCATACTTATTAATTCCAACCAAAAATCTATCACATCTTTATCCAACCATGAACCATCGCATTTATTCCCTTCATAAAATACACAGCAGTACAAATTTTGGCTTCGATGCCGCTGATTACAGCCGTTTTAAATATGGTGATGATGCCGTTGCCGCACGCTACGGTACCGCCCTGGCCGATGGTTTTATACAAGACGTATTGAGCAAAAACCCACCTACGCAACAATTGGTAGTTATATCAAGTCCGTACTCTTTCATCCCTACTGCAACGTTTGCCCTTAAAAATCATTTTGTGTTCAGGCTTAACCGGTGGCTGGCTCAAAACGGCATACCTGTGGTGCAAGAAGCTAAAGTGCATCGCACTATAACTTACAAAGAAGATTATGGCGCTTTAGATGCCGAGCAGCGCATGAGCCTCATTAGTAACGACTCATTTCATATAGATGCCGGTTTTTTAACCGGTAAGGTGCTCATATTTTTAGATGATATAAAGATAACCGGCAGCCATGAGCGCATGATTTCAAAAATGATCAGGGAGTACAATTTGCATAATGAAACCTACATGCTTTATTTTGCCGAGTTGGTTAACATGGATATTCCGCCAACCATTGAAAATTACCTCAACTACCATGAGGTCAAAACCATTTTTGACTTAGACCGCGTTATTAACGGCGGCCATTTTATTGTTAATACGCGTATTGTAAAGTACATACTCAATTATGACCATAAAGATTTTTGCATTTTTATAGAATATCAAAGCAAAGCTTTCATAAATCAGTTATATGATATGGCTTTAGGAAATGGTTATCACACTATGGATAATTATTCTATAAATTTGAATTACTTAAGAAACCTTTTATTAGATCACGAAACAAAATTAGTACACCATGGCAATTAACTTGCAAAAAGGACAGCGCGAAACCATCAACGCACCAAAATTTGTTGTTGGCTTAGGCTGGGATACCAACAGTTCTTCCACAGGGTCAGCATTTGATTTGGATGCCTCTGTTTTTATCATGGGCGATAACAAAAAAATATTAGCCGATGAATTTTTTGTGTTTTACAACAATACTACTTCTCCGGATGGAGCTGTTGAGCATACCGGCGACAACCTTACCGGCGCAGGCGATGGCGACGACGAGCAAATTAAAATTGACCTGTCGAAAATAGATTCGCGCGTTACCGAGATATGCATCGTGATTACCATACATGAGGCCGAAAGCCGCCGCCAGAATTTTGGGCAGGTGCGTAACTCGTTCATCCGCATTTTTGATGCCGATACCAACACCGATTTGCTGAAATACGAACTAGAGGAAGACTTTTCAATAGAAACAGCCGTTGAATTTGGCCGTATTTACAAGCGCAACAACGAGTGGAAATTTGAAGCCGTTGGTGCAGGTATGAAAGGCGGATTACAGGATTACTTAAATAAATACAACTAAACCTAATATGGCAATTAATCTGGAAAAAGGGCAGCGCATTAGTCTTGAAAAAAGCAATGGTAGCAAGCTGCAAAATATATGTGTAGGCATTAACTGGGGTGCTATTGAAAAAAAAGGCCTGTTTGGCATTGGCGGCAGCAAAGAAGCGGTTGACCTTGACGGCAGCTGCGCCCTGTTTAACGCCAACAAGCAACTGGAAGAAGTAGTATACTTTGGCAACCTGAAATCAAAAAACGGCTCGGTTAAACATAGCGGCGACGATTTAACCGGAGATATGGGCGGCGACGATGGTATTGACAACGAGGTAATAACGCTCGATCTGTCGAAACTTAATGAAAGCACCACATATGTAGCTTTTGTACTCAACAGTTTCCGCGGACATGATTTTGGTAAAATTCCGTTTGCCTCTATACGAATTTACGAAGGTACACCTACACGTGTAAACGAGGTGTTTGCTAAATATGATATTGCCAACGGGCCAGGTTTTGCCGGTCACGTGAGTATGGTTATGGGCGTATTTTACAAACGTAACGGCGAGTGGAAGTTTAACGCCATTGGCGAGCCTACTAAAGACAAAAAACTGCAGGAAACCGTAAATACGGTAATGCAGCAGTATTTGTAAGCCCCATCCAACCCTCCCCGGGAGGGAGGGCTTTTTATAATTTATAACTTAAAAAGTTTATCCCCGCAACTTTTAAAAGTCTCCCCTCCCGGGGGAGATTAAAGGGGGCTATATTATGGAAATGGAAAACAACCTGCCACCCGTTCCTGAAACGAGCTTGGTTAGTAATAAAATAGATAAAGAGGGTAACGTAAACCTTGACCAAATCACTACCGACGACGTTAAAAAATATGAGAGCGTTAACAAAGACCTTAACCCGGCCGATGTAAACTCCATATTAAACTATGGTGCCGACATACAAGGCTCAATGGAAAAGTACAGTAACCAGTTCTTGTCATCGGTACGTACATATAACTCGGGCGAGGTTGGTTTACTGGTGAACGAACTGCTTACCGAGCTTAATTATATTGATATTGATGAGCTGAATCAAAATGCGTTCAGTCGTTTCATAGCCGGTATACCGTTTCTTAAAAAAATGGTATTTGATGCTAAAAAGCTTTTTCAGAAATACGACACCGTTGTTAACAATATCGATAAAATCACCAATAAAATTAAAGCCGGTCGTGTAAACTCCATTAAAGATAATGCCTCGCTGCAAACCATGTTTGATAGCAATGTAGGCTACATTAAACAAATGGAGGAGCTGATTATAGCCGGACAGATCAAATACCAGGAGCTAAGCGAAAAGCTGGCAGTAATGGATGGTAACCCGGCAGCGTATCAAGATTACGAAATTGCCGATATGCGCGATTTTGTGAACCGACTTGACAAACGTCTGGCCGATATGAAAGTGGTGCGGTTTATTATGCTGCAATCATTAGCGCAAATACGCGTGGTGCAAAGCAACAATACATCAATTGCCGAAAAGGCCCAATCAATAGTTACTACCACCATACCGGTATGGAAAAACCAGCTTACTATTGCCGTGGCCTTGCATCGCCAAAAGCAAAACGTGGAGATGCAGAAAAAAATATCGGACACTACCAATACCATTTTGCAAAAGAATGCCGAGCTGCTTAAACAAAACAGTATTGATGTTGCGCGCGAAAACGAGAAAACAGTAGTATCAATCGATACATTGAAACGCACAACCCAATCATTAATAGAAACCCTTAACGAGGTTAAGCAAATACATGAGCAAGGCGCTCAAAATCGCAAGGTATTAAACACCGAGCTTGCCACGCTTGAAACAGAACTTAAGAAGGGCGTAACCAACGCCAGCTAACAAACGCTGATGGATGAGAACAGGCGAAATATATTAATTGAATCTACCCGGGCACTAAGCAAGCTGCACCTGCTTGCCGCATTTTTTGCCGATGAGATTGTGATGAAAGTATATGTAAGGAGCCAGGTTATCCATCAGCTGTTTGAAAACAATTCAGAGCTCGATGTTAACAAACTCGAGCTTTTTCATTTGCAGTTTACTGATACGGTAATTGAACTGCTTCGTAAAATTAAAAAGAGCAACGAGCGCAACGTAAGTTTGCTTTTTGATGAAATACAGGTTAACGCCGATATGATCACACGCTTGGAAGCTTCCAGCTACTCAGAAAACGATTACCGTTTAGAAAAACAGCGGCAGGCTCTCAAAATTAATAACTCGTTACGCAAGCTATACGAGGTTTTGAGTCACGATAGCAGCGAATACCCGTTTTCTAAAAACATCAACTCGTTCAGCGCGCGTTTTGCCTCGGGCTTTTACCCAACCGTTGAAGCCGATGTACTGGCTAAACTCACTCAATACGAGCCTAATGAGGTTTACACTAATGCCCATGCTGTAATTCAGCGCAAATTAATGGGCTTGTTGTGCAAATATGATTTTAAAAGCGAGTTTTACAGCGGGCTTAAAAGCGGAAGCTTAATTATAGAAGTATTCCGCATTAAGGAACCTGATATTTATTACATCTTTTATCCGTCGCGCAACTTGTTTTTATTGTGCGATGCTGCCGAGATACAGGATATTAATAACAGCATTGCCCTTGATAAGCCCGATACGCTGGTACAAGAGTTAAAAAACCGTAACGACCAATTGCACAGCAGCGTAGCCATAACCAAAACTTTTTTACCCAACGAAATCCGTAATTTACTGGCCGACCACTACAAAAAAATCTCCGACATTAACTTCCTGCAAAACATGAGCAATTTTGATACGCAGGCTAATGTGCTAAAGGCTATGCTGAATACAGATTTGATGTGATAAAAGCCACTTCTAAGCCGCCCTCGGAGGGGGAGACTTTTTAAAAGCTTTTTAAGCTATCTGTCCCCTCATGTCATCTCGAACGATAGTGAGAGATCCTGTTCGTGTTGCAAAGCATGTCCGCTCTAACAAGATTTCTCCTAATAGTCGAAACGACATAGTTTATAAAGAATTTTTCTTCGCCATTTCCCAAATCTTCACCGCCTCTACAGCCTCCTTCACATCATGCACACGCAAAATATTAGCTCCTTTAGTAAGGGCAATTGTATTTAAAACCGTAGTACCGTTCAAGGCATCGGCGGCAGTACCACCCAGTAAACCATAAATCATACGCTTACGCGATATGCCCACCAACACAGGCGATTCCAACATATCAAAATCCTGTAAACGGTTTATCAACGCATAACTCTGCTCGGCTGTTTTGGCAAAGCCAAAGCCCGGATCAAGTATTACATCATGCACGCCCAGCGCGCGTATTTTTTCATAACGTAAAACCAAATGGTCAAACACTTCGCTAAATACATCCCGGTATTGCGCCTGCTGTACCATGGTTTGCGGCGTGCCTTTCATGTGCATTAAAATATAAGGCACTTGCAGGCGGGCAACGGTGTCAAACATATTAGCATCCAAATCGCCACCGCCAATATCATTAATAATGTGTGCCCCTGCTTTGATGGCTGCTTCGGCAACCTCAGCACGAAAGGTATCAATAGAAAGTACAGCCTCGGGGTATTGCTTAACAATTGCATAAACGGCTGGCAGTAAACGGTCAAGCTCCTCCTGAACTGAAATATCTGCAGCGCCCGGACGGGATGAATATGCCCCCAAATCCAGCATCAATGCCCCGTCAGCAAGCATTTTACCGGCTTGCTGCACGGCCAATTCAACGTCAGGCTTCCTGCTGCCTTCAAAGAAAGAATCGGGCGTTAGGTTTATAATGCCCATAACCTGCGGTGTGCTTAAATCAATAAGCCTGCCGCCTGCGTTAATGGTTGCCTTTTTATTAAAAACTGTATCTTTAGCCATTTACTACGGGTTTAACTGCCCGGGTGTAAATATCGTTACAAAAATTAATTTCTACCGTTTTGAGCAATACCGCATCCGAATACGAAGCTGTTATAAATAACTGCCGGTCGCTTTTTATTAAAAAAACAAGCGATTACGGCACTGCATGGCGCATTCTTCGTCCTTCATCCATAACCGATCAAATATTTATAAAAGCGCAGCGCATTCGTACCCTCGAGGAAAAAAAGGTATCAAAAGTAGGTGATGATGTTACCGGCGAATACATTGGCATTATTAACTACTGTATTATTGCCATGATGCAGCTGGAACTTAATGACGATGCCCCCTATGAGCTTCCGGTTGAGCAGGTAAGCCAGTTATTTGATAGATACGTGAACGAAACGCGCGACCTGATGTTTGCTAAAAATCATGATTATGGCGAGGCCTGGCGCGATATGCGTATTAGCTCACTTACTGATTTAATACTCATGAAAATATTGCGTGTTAAACAAATAGAAGATAACCAGGGCCAAACGGTAGTATCAGAAGGCGTAAAAGCTAACTACCAGGACATGCTGAATTATTCTGTTTTTGCACTAATCAAACTTAGCCACCCAGCCCCCTGAAGGGGGAGTGTTGACTCGCTTAAATATATTCCCTTTTATAATGACCTCCGCATCTAAACAATATACATCAACTTCTACTCCCCCTTCAGGGGGCTGGGGGGTATGGCTTTGCCGCCTCTTGGTTGGCCTCCTCTTCATTTTTTCGGGCTTAATAAAGGCAAATGATCCTTTGGGTTTTTCTTATAAGCTGGAGGAGTATTTTGAAGTATTTCATGTAACTTTTTTAAATGATCTTGCGCTAAGCCTGTCAATAATTTTGTGTGCGCTGGAAATGATACTGGGGTTTGCGCTGCTTATAGGCATCCGTGTTAATGCAATTGTTTGGGGCTTGCTGCTGTTGATTATCTTTTTCGGCTTCCTTACATTTTATTCTGCATTTTTTAAGGTTGTACAAACCTGCGGCTGTTTTGGGGATGCTATTCCGCTTACACCCTGGGAATCCTTTGGTAAGGATATGGCCTTGCTCGTTTTGGTGTTGGTGCTGTTCTTTAACCGCCATCAAATACGTCCGCTGGTAAGCCATAAGGCCGAAGTGCGGTGGTTAGTTGCGGCCGTTATTATTTCACTAGGCGTTGGTTTTTATACTTACAATTTTTTACCCGTTATAGATTTTTTGCCCTACAAAATTGGCAACAACATTCCTGACGAGATGAAAACTCCACCAGGAGCTGTGCCTGATGAATTTGAGTTGACCTACCTGCTTAAAAACAAAAAATCGGGCGCTACAAAAACCGTTAGCGACAAAGAATATCTTAAAAGCGGCATTTGGAAGGATGCCAGCTGGGAAGTACAAGGCGACCCTGAACGCCGCTTGGTTAAAAAAGGTTTCGAACCCAAAATACGCGACCTGGGCATACAAGACGGGCAAGGCAACGATTATACGCAGGAATTGCTCAGCAACCCGTTTTATAACCTTATGGTTGTGGCTTATGATTTAAGGCATACTAACGTTGAAGCATTGGGCAGGCTGAATGCCTTGGCTATTAATCTTACCCAAAACTATAATATTCGCACGGTGCTGCTAACAGCAGCCTCCCCTGCGGATGCTCAGGCTTTCAGCAAAAAGCATCGTTTGGCGTTTGAAATATTTCATGCTGACGGCGTGCCTTTAAAAACCATGGTGAGGGCCAACCCTGGAATTATGCTGCTAAAAAACGGCACCGTAATTAACAAATGGCACCACCATACGATGCCCGATTACGATGCGCTGGTAAAAAAATATCTGCAAAAACAGTAAAATAATGCTACGCTACCTCATCCGCAAAATTGGTTATAGTGCGGCAGTAATGCTGGGCATTGTGGTAGTAGTATTTTTTCTGTTCAACATTTTACCGGTTGACCCAGCCCGCATGACCCAAGGGCAGCGTGCCGATGTACAATCGCTCGAAGCAGTGCGTAAGGAATTTGGCCTGGATAAGCCCTTGCCGGTTCAATTTGCCTATTATCTGAATGATCTATCACCTGTTGGCTTACACGCCCGCACGCTTGAAGAGCGGGAACGTTATGGCTATGTGCAGTTGTTCCCGGTATCAAATACACATGTAATTGCCCTAAAATGGCCATATCTGCGCCGGTCATACCAAACCCATAAAGAGGTTGGTGAGCTATTGCTCGATGTTATACCAAACACGTTGATACTGGCCGTTTTGGCTATGACTATGGCGGTTATACTTGGGGTGTTACTTGGCGTGCTGAGTGCCGTGCATCAAAATACATGGATAGACCGCCTTGCCGTAGGCTTTTCGGTATTGGGTATTTCGGCACCATCATTTTTTGCGGGTATAATAATAGCCTGGCTATTTGGTTTTGTATTGAGCCACTATACCGGCCTCAACATGACCGGTAGTTTGTACAGCTACGATCCGTTCAAAGGCGAAGTACTAACCTGGAGCAATGTAATTTTACCGGCTGTTACGCTGGGCTTGCGCCCGCTTGCCATTATTGTACAGCTTACACGCAGTTCAATGCTCGAAGTGCTGGCTCAGGATTATATTCGCACCGCAAAAGCAAAAGGATTGAGTCGGAACGCCATTGTTTATCGTCACGCGTTACCCAATGCTTTAAACCCGGTTATTACCGCTATTGCAAACTGGTTTGCTTCGCTGCTGGCAGGTTCATTTTTTGTAGAATATGTATTTGGTTATAACGGCTTGGGCAAGGTAACGGTTGATGCGCTCGAAATGTCAGATTTTCCGGTTATCATCGGTTCTATACTATTTATTGCTTTTATATTTGTGGTTATAAATATTTTGGTTGATTTACTTTATGTGTGGATTGACCCACGTGTAAAGTTCAACTCGTAACAGCCACACATAATCAGCTTAATAATTTTTACATGGCACGCATTTTTTTAATTGGTTATATGGGCAGCGGCAAAACCACGCTTGGCCGCAAACTGGCAACCCGCCTAAATTATCAATTTATTGATCTGGACCATGTGCTGGAAGAGCAAGCCGGTATGACCATTGCCGAATACTTTGCCAGTTTTAGCGAAACTGCTTTCCGCGTGGCGGAATCAGAAATATTAAAAAGCACCGCCTATCCCGAAAATGCAGTAATATCAACCGGTGGCGGCCTGCCGTGCTTTTTTGATAATATGGAGTGGATGAACGCGAATGGTACCACGCTGTATATAAACCTTAACCCAAAAGCATTAATAAGCCGTTTAGGCAATAATAAAGACGACCGCCCCATTTTACGTGATAAACATGGCGATGAGCTATTAGCATTTATTACCGAGAAGCTGGAAGAAAGAAATGCATTCTACCTAAAAGCAAACCTAATAGCGGATGGCCTGAACCTCACAGCTGAAAGGGCAGCTGCATTGATTGCCGAAAAAACTGAATTATAGCATCCTATTGCTTTAAGAAGCTAATTAAACCAACCTAATTAACCCTCTTTGTTGCAAACGGTTGAGGTAAGTATTAATCTCCGCATCACCCATACCATAAATTGCTTCATCGCGCCAAAAGGCTTCATAAATTGCCTCCTGGTTGTTTACTCCATTTTGGTAAATAAGTAGTAGTTTTTCTTCAATATAATTTAAACCTTGTTCATTCACCTCTAGCCTGCGCATCTGTGCCTCAAGGGCAAATTTTAGTTGATGAAGCCCACCCCAAAATGGAGTGCTATCAATAAAGCGGTCTAACTTGTCGGCATTAAAAGTATTGTAAGCTCGCCAGGCTTCACTAGCTAATTTAAAATCATATTCGCCAAGGTGCAGGCGGTTGTCATATAACACTTCCAGTTGCTTGCCGGTCAGTTGCCCCATTCCTCTGAAGTTTGATACTCCTGGGAAGCAATCAGGACAAATAAGGTAAATTTCCGGACCCGATAGGTCGACTTGCTGTTGAAGCAATTGCATTACACCAAGCATATTTACCTGGCAATGCAAATCAAAGTCAAACCACAGAGTAATATCGGTGTAAGGTTGATTTAACTTTTCCAGTTCATGCAGCACCTTATGCTCGTAACCATCGGGCGTATCATTAAAAGTAAGACCGGTAAATTTTTGTCTTTCATGCCAAAAATCTGCATCTAACTTTACAGCTAACGGTCCTTCAGAAAACACCTCACGCCAAACTAAAACATCCCCGTCAATACCTGTATCATTGAATTCTTGGAAGGTGGCATCGCCGTTAAGAATATGAAGCTGAGACATGAGCAATAAGTGATTTACTGAATTAGAGAGTAATTAATTTGCCTATTCCCATATATAGCAATTGTGTTCAGCGAATGTTTTAAATTCGGTCATTCACACCATCACTCCCTCGCTCGTTAATTAAAACTATTAAATTTACCACCAATGAAAAAACTGCTGCCCCTGTTAAGCATGGCCTTGCTGTTTGGTAAAGCCCACGCCCAGTTAACCCCATTTGAGCAAAGTACCGATAAAAATACCACAGCTACTTATGCTGAGGTTATGGCTCATTACCCTAAACTGGTAAAGCAGTTTCCGCAGCAGGTAAAACTTTTTAATTATGGCAGTACTGATGCCGGCAAACCCTTAACACTGGTAGTGCTATCAAAAGACGGCAACTTTGACCCAACCAAAATCAAACAACAGAATAAAAGGGTTATCCTTATAAACAACGGCATACATCCGGGCGAGCCCGAAGGCATTGATGCCAGTATGATGCTGGTGCGTGATATGCTTAAAAAAAAGCAATTGCCCAATGATGTGGTAGTGTGCTTTATTGCCCTGTATAATATTGACGGCAGCTTAAACCGTGGACAATCTCGTGTGAGCCAAAACGGACCGAGGGCGTATGGTTTTAGGGGAAACTACCGCAACCTTGACCTTAACCGCGATTTTATTAAAGCTGATAGCCGCAACGCACTTGCCTTTTTGCAGATACTGAATACCTGGCAGCCGGAAGTTTTCTTAGATAACCACGCCAGCAATGGATCAGACTACCAATATGTAATGACGCTTATTGAAACTCAAAAGGATAAGCAGCACCCTATACTGGCAGAATACACTGCCAAGACGTTATCTCCCAAACTTTATAAACGCATGGAGAAAAGCGGTTATGAGATGATTCCGTACGTTGAAAGTTTAAAACGCTCGCCCGATTCGGGTATTGTGGCCTTTTTAGAGACGCCGCGTTTTTCAACCGGCCACACCGTTCAGCATAATATTATAAGCTATGTAACCGAAACGCATATGCTTAAACCCTACGACAAAAAAGTTTATGCCACTTATGAATTTATGCACCACCTTATTGATGTTTGCCAGCGTGATGCCAAACAAATTGGTGAGCTTAAGCACAAAGCCGATGAACAGGTAACACAGCAAAAAACCTTTGCCCTAACCTGGGCTTTAGACGAGCAGAAGTTTAACAATATTACCTTTAAAGGCTACGAAGCGGGTTATAAGAACAGCGACATCAGTGGTTTGCCGCGCTTGTATTATGACCGAGCTAAGCCTTGGACAAAAACCATTAAATACTACAATACTTATAAAGCAACACTTACAGCCGATAAGCCTGTGGCCTACGTTGTTCCGCAAGCCTGGGGTAAAATAATTGATTTGTTTAAACTTAATAAGGTTGCCATGAAGCGCTTAAAGCACGATACCACCTTAAACGTACAAACTTATTATATAACCGATTATAAAACAGTTCCGCGCCCTTATGAAGGCCATTACCTGCACAGCGGCGTACAGCTTAATGTGGTTAACAATAACAAGATTAAATTTTATGAGGGGGATTATGTGGTGTACACAAACCAGCCTATAAACAGGTATATTGTAGAAACATTGGAACCGCAAGCTGTTGACTCTTTTTTTGCCTGGAACTTTTTTGATTCGATGCTGAGCCAGAAAGAGCATTACTCCGATTACGTTTTTGAAGACATTGCCGCACAATACCTTAAAGCCCACCCGGAATTACAGCAAAAACTGGACAAGGAAAAGGAGCGTAACCCGCAACTTGCCAAAAGCGCTGGGGCGCAGTTGGAGTTTGTATATAAAAACTCACCTTTTTACGAAAACACATACCTGCGTTACCCTGTTGCACGTTTACTTACCGACACCAAACTCGATTTACAATAAATGGAACAATACTTACAAGCGGCTCCGGTAGCCTCATTTATATTCATTATTACTATTGCACTTTCTTTATGGGCTTTTTCAAATGAGCGCCTTTACGGTGAGTTTATGCTGCACCCTTACAGCGTGGCCCGCGGTCAGCGCGTATGGACCCTTGTTACCAGCGGCTTTATCCATCGTGATTGGGCACACTTGCTGTTCAATATGTGGTCTTATTTTATATTTGCCCCTACCCTTGAAACGCTTGTTGGGCATTGGCAATTTGCACTACTGTATTTTTGCAGCTTAATTTTAAGCGATTTGCCTACGGTTAGCAAGTTTAAGGAAGCGTACAATTATCATAGCCTCGGCGCTTCGGGCGCAATAAGTGCTGTGCTATTCAGCTATATTCTCTTCTTCCCGATGAACCGCATTGGTGTTTTCCCAATTCCGTTTGGTATACCTGCCGTTTTATTTGGGGTGCTTTATCTTATTTATTGCGTGTATGCTTCGCGTCAGGCAAGGGGCACTATCAATCATGATGCACACTTTTTTGGAGCATTAAGCGGTATTATGATCACCGTTTTGCTTTATCATGATGTGCTACTGAATTTTGTTGAGCAGATAAGAGCTTCATTTTAAACAATATACTTACCAGCGATGTTACACTAAGATTACACTATTAAATGTTTAAACATATATTTTTGTATAATCTTAATTATCAAACATCATGGCACTAAAAGAAGCTCTAGCTTGGCGGTACGCCACCAAAAAATTTGATCCGTCAAAAAAAATAAGTCAGGATACTTTAGACTATATACTAAACACCGTACAGTTAGCACCATCATCATATGGCTTACACCACTACAGAATTATTGTGGTAGAGGATGCAGCCATACGTCAGCAGCTTAAGGCAGCCGCTTATAACCAGCCGCAGGTTACAGACGCTTCACACCTGATTGTGTTTGCTGCAGAAACCAATATAAACGAGGAATATGTGAAACGGTATGTAGATCAAGTTGCTCATATACGCAATATGGAACGTTCGGCCCTTGCCGGTTTTGAAGACATGCTGTTAAATAAAGTTTCATCGCTTTCTGCCGAAGAAAGTTTAGTGTGGGCGCATAAGCAAGCATATATAGCACTTGGCGTTTTATTGGCTGCTGCATCTGAAGTAAACGTTGATAGCGGCCCGATGGAGGGCTTTGATCCGGCTAAGTTTGATGAAATTTTAGGTTTAAAAGAACTTGGCTTAACCACCTCTGTAATATCAGCAATTGGTTACCGTGCAGAAGATGACGAGTACAGCAAATTACCTAAAGTACGTAAATCGGCATCAGACTTGTTTATAAAAATATGAGTGTGATTGAGGCCTCAGTAAAATGAGGCAAAGTTAGTGATGAGTTCTGAATGGGGGATGAAATCGATGAGTGTAAATAAGATAGCGGGGAGAATTGACTCCCACCTCCGGCAGAACAATCATTAGTGTTTTTAATAAAGTTGAGGTTGTGAATGCCGGCCAGGGGTGGCCGGCATTTTTTTGTTCCTAACCTGCTATTTATTACATCACCTATAGTTGTGGAAACAACTCCCCTTTGTGAGGTTAACCTTATACATCATGAATTTACTTAATGGTTAAATATTGCATAAAGGGCATTAATGCATATGGCACATCAATTGCCAATACCTATATATGACTAAAACCATGTTTAAAAAAATTTTGGTGGTTGAAGATGACCGCAAAACATTATCATCATTATACACGCTGCTAATGCAGCATGGATATGAGGTGCAAACTTTAACCGAAGCAGAATATATCTTTCAAGAAGTTACAGCATTCAATCCGCACCTAATTTTACTGGGCGCTTTAAGCCATGGTTCAAACGGAGCTATGATTTGTGCAGCTTTAAAATCAGCTCCTTTAACAAGTAAAATACCGGTTATATCGGTGCTTGGCAGTAAGCAATCGTTGGTTAAGCTTTACGAAAATGCCGATTGCTCCCCGGATGATTTTATAATGAAACCCATAAATGCACAGGTGCTGCTTAACAAAATAGAATACCGCTTTATAGCTAACTAAGTCTGCCTATTGCAAAAACTATTACCTGCAAAACTATATTGGCGTAAACACCCGCTAATACATCATCCATCATAACTCCCGTTCCTCCTTTCAGGTCTTCCATTTTACGTATGCCCAAAGGCTTCAGCATGTCAAAAAACCTGAATAATATTAAGCCGATAATTAAATTCTGCGTGGTAAGCGGAATAAAAAGCAGGGTAACCATTTGTCCGGCAACTTCGTCAATAACAACACGGTAGCTGTCTTTACCCCAGTCGGGCTCAACCTGGTTGCCTACGTATATGCCCAATAAAGTAATTAATACCGTAGCTAAAGGTAATACCCATACCTGCTGCAACAATAGCTGCTGGTTTGCAAAATAAATAAGCAGGCAAGTTACTATGGCCGCAATGGTGCCGCCACCTTTAATATATCCTATGCCTCCCCACGAGGCTATGACTTTATTGAGGTTCATACTAATGTTGCGAAGTTAGAAAAAACCAGGTGTTAGCAGCACCATAAACATTACACACCATGCGTTTGTAAATGATTAAACTTATTTTGGCTGATTTAAACATTTTACCCTATTTGCGCCCATGATACGAAAACCGCACGCCCTGATATTTGATATGAACGGAACCATGATTAATGATATGGATTTCCATACCAAAGCCTGGCAACGTATATTTAATGAGGAACTTGGCGGCAACTTTACTTGGGATGAGGTTAAAGTGCAGATGTATGGCAAAAACCCCGAAGTTTTAGAGCGTGTATTTGGCGCGCAGCGTTTTACCGAAGCCGAAAAAATTGAGTTATCATTGGCTAAAGAACAACGATACCAGCAGGAGTACCTGCCACAACTAGCCCTGCTGCCCGGCTTAGCCGAATTTTTGGAACGTGCTTATCAACTCAATATTCCCATGGCGGTAGCCTCGGCAGCTATTCCCTTTAATATTGACTTTGTACTTGATAACCTCAACATACGCCATTACTTTAAAGCCATTGTAAGCGCCGATGATGTTTTGCTAAGCAAGCCTCACCCCGAAACCTTTTTGAAAGCAGCGCAACAACTGCAAATTGCCCCAACTAACTGCCTGGTATTTGAAGATGTACCAAAAGGTGCCGAAGCTGCTTTAAACGCCCAAATGCCTGCGGTTATACTAACCACTACGCATGAGCAACATGAGTTTACGCACCTGCCAAACATCATCCATTACTCGCCCGATTTTAACGGCAGCTTTTTTTCTGAACTGCTGTCTTAAATAAAAGCATAGTAAGTATTGTAGCCCGTATTACACCAAAAAAACCATCCAAGCGTTTAGTATAGCAATTATATATTGTATATTGGTTACACTATTTAACTGACATGGATCTTATCTCTGAACTGGCGGAGCTGGCTTTGGCTACGCGTTTAAAAAGGTTGAGCGACCGTTTGGCGCACGATGTAAATAAAATTTACAAAGAGCTCAATCTTAACTTTGAATCAAAGTGGTTTTTGGTACTTGAGTTACTTAACCGGAGAAAAACCCTGTCAATAGTTGATATTGCCGAAGAACTTAAGCTTACCCACCCGGCCATAGTGCAGTTTGTTGATCAAATGCTGAGCGCTAAGCTCATAAATGCCCACAAAGACAAAACCGACGGCAGGAAACGCCTGGTATCACTGTCGGCTAATGGAAAAAAGCTATTACGGGAGCTTGCCCCGGTACTTGAGGCCATTAAAATTGAAAATGAGAACTGGCTCACCCAGGCTGATAACAATTTACTGGTAACCATAGCACAATTAGAAAAAGCACTGGAAGAAAAAAACATGTATGAGCGCATTAAAACACGTTTAGAGCCGCCAATACAAGCCCCGATATTATAGTTACACATTTTGTTCCCGCAATTTGACGCTCATCTTTGTTATCAGCAAGTCACAACTTCAAGCTATAAGTAATATATTTTCAAATAAGTCCGGTTGGTTGTAACCATTTAAACGGCAAAGCAGTATAAGTCAGAGATTCCTAAAAACACCAAATAAGTGGGTTTTTTAAAATCAAACCACTGACTAACTGCATTTTACAAATGAAAATTATTTTTATTGTTGCTTTATATCTTTCATGCTGCTCTTACTTTGTACATGCTCAATCGCAACCGGTGGCACCGGTTGCCCCAGCCAATAAAATTTCTTTTCAGCTGCAAGCTGGTACGCAGGGCATTGGCGGCGATTTGCGTTACGGTTTAACCAGCCGCATTTCGCTAAGAGGCGGCGCCTCGTTTATACCTGTAAAAGCCAATAACATTTTCACTTTCTCGGGGTTTGACTCAAATAACAGCCTGTCGGTTAAGTTCTCCAATGTTCATCTTTGGGCTGATGTTGTTCCGTTTAAAAAACTTCAGGGGTTACGCCTGATAACCGGCGCGGGCTACCTGTTTAAGGCCAACGGCAACATTAATGTGCTGCCAACCGGAACTTACTCGGTAGGCAACTATAAATTAACTCCTGCCGACTTAGGATCTCTTAACATTGATATGAGCTGGCGGGGTGTTGCGCCTTACCTTGGGCTTGGTTTATTTAAAGGATTTCCTAAAAACCGCTTCAATGTAAACCTTGATTTAGGTACATACTACTTGTCATCACCCAAATCAAAAGTTACCGGCACCGAAATGCTGGCCGATAACTACAAACTTGAGCCGCAACTTAATGCCAACATGAAAGGTTACCGCTGGCTGCCTGTTGCTCAACTGAACTTCAATTTCCGTTTACGCTAAAAATCCTGATAAAATTTATACTATGAAATTATTTACCAAATCTGCTTTGGTTGCCGTTGCGTGTGTTGTTTTGATTGGTGCTGAGGCCTGTAAAAAGCCAATTGACGATCTGGACATTATTGTAAATACCGGCACACTATCAACCACACCTATGCTGGTGCAGTTTGTTAATGCCAACACAACAAGCACAACTAAACTGCCTGATGCCTTCAAGGTAACCGTCAACGGTACCGGAGCGCAATACCTACAGGTTGATGGCGGCGGAAAAAATTTTACTGCGTTAAAAGGCTACCTGCCTTTAAGTTTGGTAAAAGGAATAGTACCCACTAAAAACAACCCTATTACTTTTTGCATATCGGCTACTTTGCCGGGCTATGCACCTATATCGCAAACTATATCGTTAACCAGCTCTACTCCATCGGCGCCGGTTATAAAATTAGTTGAGTACGCCAAACCGGTAAACGGCACCACCGCCATCACCCGCGAAAACAGTGTTACAGCAGGTACTACTGCTACCATTAATATAAACACACCAACCGGCAATGGCGTAGATGAAGCCAGCCGCATTAATATAACCACTGGCACCAAATTACTTGATGCCGATAACAACCCAATTAACGCCTCTCAGCTATCATCAAAAATAGTTTACTTTGGTACGGGGAATGAAAACGCGGCAGCTGCATTTCCTGGTGGGTTTGATTTGATTAATGCTATTGGCCCCAACGGACAGCCGGTTAATAACGGAGCAACATTTGTTACCGCCGGACTGCTTTCTATTGACATGACTGCAGGATCAACTGCAGTGAAAGCCTTTTCAAAGCCGGTAAATGTTACCATGGAAATTAACCCTGATCTTATAAACCCGCAAACAAAAAAAGCGGTTAAAGCGGGCGACGCCATACCTGTTTGGAGCCTTAACGAGCAAACCGGCCAGTGGAAGTATGAAAGCAATACTACAATTACCTATAACAGCAGTAACAAGCTTTCAGTAAGTTTTCCAATCACCCATCTATCGGCCTGGAGTGCAAACTGGTACACAACCAATTGCAATTCTGACTTAAATGTAAACGTACGTATACCAAATACCGACGAAGATATAAACGGTGATTACCAAATAAGCCTGGTTACAGCAAATGACCAGCCGGTAGCAAGCGCCATTACATCTTCCATAAGAAATGGTTTTAAAGCCGTTTTAAGCAACTTTCCATCAGATGCCGGCAACTTAAAAGTTGTAGTATATGCACAAACAGCTAACGGCCTTAACAAGTTAGGCGAAACATCGTTTTTTGAGGCTTGCGGCAAGGGATCTGTTGATGTAACGCTTACAGGCATAACTGTTATTGATTATGTACAAACCACAGTTAAGATAAGCGCGCGTTGTACCAATCAGCGGGTAGTAGCTCAGCCATCAACCTGGTTAACGCTAAAAGACAATACAACCGGCCAAAGCATTAACATTTATATGACTGATGGTGTATCATCGGCCAACCTTATAAACGGACATACTTACAGCATCAGCACTACTTTTGCAGGTAAAAATTATAACTCTGCTTCATTTAAGCTTGACAAAACGGCGGGTATCAATATTCCATCAGTTGATGGCTTAAGTGGAACGGCTAACTACGACCAAACCGCTGATGCCATTACGGTTGAGGCTAAATTTGTACTGGCAGATTGTAATTAAGCCTATAAATAGTTGTAAACAAATAAAGCCGATGATACCATCGGCTTTATTTGTTTACATATCATGTTTATTAATGAGCCCACACAAAACCAGCCGTGGTAAATTCCATTATCTGCAAACCAGATTCGTAAAACTCAGCTTGTACATTCATCTTTTTAGATTTTTTTAAACGGCTTATAAATTTTTTTGTGTTGTTTATAAAAAGTAAATCCGAACTGTTATCAGATGCTTCGCTACATTCAAAAGTAACAGGTTTATCATCATCAAATCTTACCGTAATGGAAGTACCATCAACGCCTGTATTAAATTGTCCCTTCGAAATGCTAAGCATTACATCGGTTTCACCATTTTTTTTGCGTATCATAATGCTGCCTGTAGACCCTCCATCATAAGGAAAATCAAAATTAAGCTCATTATTTGCCTCAATGTCTGCAAAATACTTCTTCTTCGACGTCATTTTATCTTCTTCTTCTTTGTAAGTCCATTTTGAAGTATTTTCGGCAGGTTTTTCTTTTGCTTGCGAAAAATCCGTCTCTATTACAGCAGAGGTGTCGACAGTTATAGAATCTGACAATGAAGAAGATGAAGTGCTTGAGCCGCAAGATGAAAACAAGCCGGCCATAAGTAATAAGGTAAAGATTTTTTTCATTTTAAGTGATTTGTTTGCGCTAAAATAATTCTATTTTCATAAAACAAAAATGTTTTTTGCTATTTTTTTTAGCATTTCAATGGGGTGGGTTATACCTTAGCATTGCGGCCAAAATAGATCGAGTTGGTTTTAAACAACAAAGGTTGCCTTAAGAAAGGCAACCTTGTATAGAATAGCTAAACATTTATCTATTCCACCGTGTTGGTCCTGTTTAGCCTGATTGCCGCCAGCAGGTAGTAAAAAGCCCCAAAGGCCGAATATCCCGCCAGATTTACAATGCCCATGTTTGGCGAATGTGCCATGGCAATGAAGGAAACCCCGGCCAAGACCGATTGCCCGCCGCTTATGATCATAGGCCATTGCCCGCCCAAAACCCGTCTGCGCTTAATGCCCAGCACCAATTGAATTAGTCCGGTAAGCATGGCCCATACGCCAAATACAATTAATGCTTCGGGAACGCCTTTTTGTATGGCAATAGCCACAGCAATGGTGGTAAGTATGCTTATTACCGTATTAATGTACTGTGGCAACAGGCTGATGCCCGCGTTTTTATTGGCACGGATATCCAGCAACGTGCCTACCACATCCCAGGCGGGATAAATTATTAAAAGCACGGTAGCAAGGCCCGGCGATGATTTAGCAAACAGCGCTACCAGCGTAACCCATATTACTGAAAATATAGTGCGGGTAAAATAAAGTGAGCGCAATGCACGTGCAGTTGGCAGCGCATTGGGTAATGTTGTTGTTGTAGTTGACATGGTTTTAACGTTTGTGATCTTTGTATGCACAAAGGTGAAAACTTAAAAACCCGCAAATTTTCACTTAAGTGAAAAATTGAACGGCATTTATGTCAACCTGAAATAATTTTAGCTGCCCAGCCCCCTATTGCTTTGCTGCAAGCGCTTTTTGATACGTGTTAACGATGGGTTTTTTATGCCCAGATACGATGAGATGTGGTAAGCTGCCACCCGGTTCACAATACCAGGATGCTCATTCAGCATTTTAAGGTAGCGCTCTTCGGGGGTGTTAAATAAAAATTCTTCCGTACGCGATTGGGAGTAGTTGAAGAACAGCTCGGCTATTAAGCGGCCAAACTTTTGCCATCCGGTTGGCGTGCTGTAAAGGTATTGCAGATCGGTGTAATGGATGGACAGTATTTCCGCATCTTCCAATGCCTCAATAAAGTAGTAACACGGGTACTGGTTAATAAAGCTACGGAACGAAACCAGGAACTGCTGCTCCGAAAAAAAGTACATGTTCTTTTCTTCCTGCGTTTCGGGATGTATAAAATAAACCCTGAATATCCCGCTAACGATGAGCGCCAGATCGGTACATACAAAGTTCTGAATGTTAAAAAACTCGCCTTTGGCAATTTTGCGGCTGCGCCAATAGGTTAAACTTACCGCTACATCGTTATCGGTAAGGGCAGCAAAGGGTATGAGTACATCTCTTAAAAACTGGTGTTTGCTGTTCATGTGCCGGGCAAAAAACTAAGATAGTATTACGGCACTATATGGGCGTGGCATTCCTGCATATTTTACAGTATAGTGTAGGTTGCTAACATCATCAACACACGCCCAAAATCTCTTTTTTCTTCGTTCGTCATTTTTGTGGTTTATACCTAACTTTGCCCAGCAAAAATTATAGCAAAAACTATGAATTTCAGAACCGAACATGACACCATGGGCGCGGTACAGGTACCGGCCGATAAATACTGGGGCGCACAAACAGAGCGTTCACGCAACAATTTTAAAATTGGCCCCGAAGCTTCGATGCCGAAAGAAATTATTGCTGCTTTCGCTTATCTTAAAAAGGCCGCTGCTTACACCAATACCGATTTAGGCGTATTAGCTGCCGAAAAACGCGACCTGATTGCCCAGGTTTGTGACGAAATTTTAGATAACAAACTTGAAGGTGAGTTTCCATTAGTAATATGGCAAACCGGTTCGGGTACCCAAAGCAACATGAACGTTAACGAGGTTGTTGCTAACCGTGCACATGTTTTACAAGGTAACACCCTGGGCGAAGGCAAAACCTTTATTCACCCGAATGATGATGTAAACAAGTCACAATCATCGAACGATACCTACCCTACTGCAATGCACATTGCAGCTTATAAAATATTAATTGATGTTACCATTCCGGGTATTGAAAAATTACGCGATACCTTAAAAGCAAAATCAGAAGCTTTTAAAAGTGTGGTTAAAATTGGCCGTACGCACTTAATGGATGCAACTCCCCTAACTTTAGGACAGGAGTTTTCAGGCTATGTATCACAATTAGACCATGGTTTAAAAGCACTGCGTAACACGTTAGATCACCTTTCAGAGCTTGCTTTGGGTGGTACTGCCGTTGGTACCGGTATTAACACACCTAAAGGTTATGATGTTAAAGTTGCCGAGTACATTGCACAATTTACCGGCTTACCATTCATTACTGCCGAAAATAAATTTGAGGCATTGGCTGCTCATGACGCTATTGTGGAAACCCACGGTGCACTGAAACAAATTGCAGTAGCTTTAATGAAAATTGCTAACGATATCCGTATGCTGGCTTCTGGTCCGCGTTCAGGTATTGGCGAAATTCATATTCCTGATAATGAGCCAGGCTCATCAATTATGCCTGGTAAAGTTAATCCTACCCAAAATGAGGCTGTTACTATGGTAGCTGCACAAGTTATGGGTAACGATGTTGCCATTTCAATAGGCGGCTCAAACGGTCATTACGAATTAAACGTATTTAAACCGGTTATGGCTGCAAACTTCCTGCAATCGGCTCGTTTAATTGGTGATGCCTGCGTGTCATTCAATGACCATTGCGCAGTTGGTATTGAGCCAAACTACGAGGGCATTAAAAAACACCTTGAAAATTCGTTAATGCTGGTAACCGCGCTTAACCCGCACATTGGTTACGACAACGCAGCTAAAATTGCCAAAACGGCATTAAAAGAAGGCTTATCACTTCGCGAAGCTGCCCTTAAGCTTGAGTTGTTAACCAACGAACAGTTTGACCAGTGGGTACGCCCCGAAGATATGATCGGAAGTTTAAAATAAACGCTATCCTTAAAATCCCTCTCCAAATGGAGAGGGACTTTTTTTTGTTTATGCTAAAAAAGCCTTTTATTCATCCTTTTTTGCCCGTATTGTTACTCGTAGCTTTTAGCTGCTGGCTTTTAGCACTCACATCTTGCGCACCTAATGCCAACATGCAGGGCCGTGGCAACGATGCTATGCAGGGCGAATGGAAACAAGTACCCGAAGCCGTAAATAACCAATTAGTAACTTATACTTTATATAACTTTAAGTTTACCTGCGATTCGTTTTTTGTGGCCATGCAAACCCATAGCCGCGTTAACTACGGTACCGACACCTGCATGAACAAAGGCCAATGGACAGAGTATGTAAAGGGTCGTTATCAGCAAACAAAAGATACGGTTTGGATGAGAGGCTTCTTTTGTAATCCAAACTATAGTCTTAAAAATCCTGGCGGTTGCTTCAGATCAGGCGTTTACGAAGCTTATTTTAAAGTTGAAAACGTAGCAGATACGTTACTCAGGCTTACGCCAACATCAAGCGTTTTGCCTGTAACTTTACACTTGGTTAAACGCACAAACTGTGTTCCCAAACCACTATAAAACATGAAAACTAATTTATTAAAAAAACTATTGATTGGAGCCGCCATTATTTATGCTCCACTGCAAAGTATGGCCTGGGGCGATAAGGGGCACCGTATAGTTGGCCAAATAGCTTCCAGCTATTTAACTCCTAAAGCACGGGCCGCGGTAAAAGCTATTTTAGGTAACGAGAGTATTGCCATGACCAGTACCTGGGCCGATTTTATAAAGTCAGACCCATCTTACAGTTACCTATCATCATGGCATTATATTGATTTCGATAAACCGTTTAACTACCCCGAACTGCAATCTTTTTTAAAGCAGGACACCAGCGTTGATGCTTATACAAAAATGCAGTTTATGATAGGTGAGCTTAAGAAAAAGTCGCTTCCGCAAGAGAAGAAACTACTTTACCTGCGTATGCTGATTCATGTGGTTGAAGATGTGCATCAACCTATGCATACCGCTCACACCGATGATAAGGGTGGTAATGATTATAAAGTGCAATGGTTTAACGAGCCATCAAACCTGCACTCGGTTTGGGATAGCAAATTAATTGAGTTTCAAAACCTGAGTTATACCGAATATGCATCGGCCATTAATTTTACTACAGTTGCGCAACGTACCGAATGGCAAAAAGAGCCTATAAGCAAATGGTTATTTGACAGCAAGGAAATTGCCGAGAAAATATATGCCGGTACCCAGCGTGATGAAAAGATAGGCTACAAGTATAACTTTCAGTTTGTAGGTATATTGAACCAGCAACTGCTTAAAGGCGGTGTACACTTAGCCGGTTTGCTGAATCAAATATTTGCTTAGTCTTTGCGCAACCTGTATATAAAAGCATGAAGATATTGATGATATGCCTTGGCAACATTTGCCGCTCACCATTGGCAGAGGGCATTATGCAGCATCTTGTACAGCAGCGAGGGCTTGATTGGACGGTTGACTCGGCCGGAACCGGCAGCTGGCATGTTGGGCAATGCCCTGATTACCGGTCTGTAAGGGTTGCAAAAAGTTACGGAGTAGATATAAGCAAGCAGGTTTGTCGCCAATTTAACGTAAGCGATTTTGACACCTTCGACCTGTTGCTTGCCATGGATAAAAACAATTTAAACGATGTTTTAAGCCTTGCACGTAATGACCTGGATAAGGCAAAGGTGCGCTTGTTATTAAACAAGCAGGAGGTGCCCGACCCTTACTATGATGACAACTCGTTTGACCCTGTTTACAAGCTGGTAGAGGACGGTTGTAAGAAAATAATTGAAGAATATAGTTAACAAAAAACGCCGGTTAAATAACCGGCGTTTTTGTTTAAAAATTTATTTAGCTAATCCTGCTTCGGCAAGTAATAACAGCAAGGCACGTTGTGTTGCCTGGTATCCTTTATCATCTAAAAACCATTCGCCCAAGGCGTGCGCTCCGCCCGATTTACCTCCGCTACCAATGGTTACTGCGGGGATCCCTTTTGAGATTGGTATGTTGGCATTAGTTGAACTTACTGCCAACATGGGCGATGCTCCAAAATAGCTGGTTGCAGCAATTGCGCGCTGCACAAAGGGAATTGTTGCATCCTCAACGCCCGATGGCCGGTCTCCGGTCATTTTTATGTCTAATGTGAGGTCTGCACCACGCATCTTCATTGCATTTTCTTCATTTAAGGCTCTTTTTACAGCGGCTTGTAAAAGCTTATCAATTGCAGCCACCCTTGCCGGGTCTTCTGAGCGCATATCAACATCCATCCATGATTCAAATGGAATTGAGTTAACCGATGTACCGCCCCCAAATACGCCAACGTTATAAGTTAAGCGGGCGCCGGGCTGCCTAACCAGTTTATCAGCATCAGTTATCCAGTAATGAATTGCCCGGGCCAGCGCATTATGTGGATTTGCCATGCCAAAGGCACCTGATGAGTGTCCACCCGGCCCTTTATAAGTAATGCGGTAACGGTGCGATCCTAAGCCTCGATGAACAATGCCATCCATACCTGTACCATCCACCGCAATATAGGTATCAATTTTACCAGGGCCTTTGTCACTGAACAGATTTTTCACCCCGCGTAAATCGCCTGGTCCTTCCTCACCAACAGCACCTATAAACAGTACATCAGCCTCAGTTTCTAAGCTGTTTTTCTCCATGGCTTTAAGTACCGTAAGTACTACGGCTAATGCGCGCGTATCATCAGCAATGCCGGGAGCATATAGTGTATCGGCCTTATGCTTCACCTTAACATCTGTACCTTCAGGGAAAACAGTGTCTAGGTGGCCTTCCAGTACAACTACCTTTTTACCGGTTTTGCCCTTTCGCCTGGCTATCACATTTCCAACGTTATCAATCCAAACCGAGTCGGCTCCTGCCATTTTTAGCAGTTGGGCATACTTCTTTGCACGTTCCATTTCTTTAAAAGGAGGTGCAGGTATTTCCGTTAGCAGTATATGATCTTTAAGCGTTTCGGGTTGCAAGTCAACTATGGTTTGAAATGCTTTTTTCACAAGCAGCTTACCCGCAATATCATTAATTTGCCTGGTGTAGGTTTTAGTTGCAACGGCTGTATTGGGCTTTTGCGTTTCTTCTTCCTGTGCAAATAGGCATTGACTGCTGAATGTTGCAGCTATTAAAAACATGGTTTTAAGTAAGTGTTTCTTCATGCATGGAGTGGTTGCGTACTGTTACTGTATTGAAAAGTATAAATTAAAAAATCAAAAAGCAGCTTTATAATAACATTGTTATGTTTTTACCGCCAACAGGCCGGTAAACTGTTAACTTTGAATTTTTACTTATGCACGGAATTGTAACCAAATCAACAGGCAGCTGGTACCAGGTGCAAACGGCCGATGGCAAACGCTATGACTGCCGTATAAAAGGAAAATTCCGTATTAAAGGGCTTACTACAACCAACCCGGTTGCCGTTGGTGATAAGGTAGACTTTGACCTTGAACCTGATCAGGATCAAGGCGTTATTACCAAACTTTATGATCGTAGTAATTACATTATCCGTAAATCAATTAACCTTAGCAAGCAAGCACAAATAATTGCGGCCAATCTTGATCAGGCTTTTTTGGTGGTTACCCTGGCGTCGCCACGTACGTCACTGGGCTTTATTGATCGATTTTTAGTTACTGCCGAAGCATATGACATACCAGCATCACTGGTTTTTAACAAGCTGGATATGTTCAGTGACGAGGGCCTGGAAATTTTGGCTGAGTATAAAGCCATGTACGAAAACTTAGGCTACCCCTGCCACCAGGTTTCGGCACTTGAAGGTACTAACATACAACACTTAACCAGCCTGCTTAAAGATAAAATCACTCTCTTTTCGGGCCACTCGGGTGTTGGTAAATCAAGCTTAATGAATGCCATACTCCCTGATTTGCAGTTGCGCACAACTGAAATATCAGACTGGAGCGACAAGGGTATGCACACTACAACTTTTGCCGAAATGTATGACCTGCCCGGAGGCGGAAACATCATTGACACCCCGGGTATACGCGAGTTAGGCATCATAGACATTGAACAACAAGAGCTTAGTCACTTTTTTCCCGAGATGCGGCAGCGCATGCATGATTGCCGCTTTAACAATTGCCGCCACATAAATGAGCCGGGCTGTGCAGTTTTAGAAGCTTTAGAAAACGGCGAGATTGAACCTTCAAGATACGAGAGCTATTTAAGCATATATCATGGCAATGATACCCGTAGCTAAGATCAGCACAGGTTAATCGCACACTTAAGTTTTATAGCATTGATTTTGCCTGTAATAAGCGTTTTACGGCCTTTAGCTCCCAAAGTCAAGCTCTACATCATCTGTAACGGCATATCCGGTACAAGTGAGTATCCAGCCCTGGCTTAGCTCAGCATCTGTAAGCACTTCGTTTTTAACAACAGTTACCTTACCGCGGGTACATTTTACAGCACATGCCGCACACACACCCGCGCCACAGCTGTATGGCAAATGCAGGTTATTTTGCAGGGCAGCCTGTAGTACGGTTTGATTTTCGCCCTGTTGCAAATCATGCAGTTTGCCTTGAAAGTTTATCCGCAGCTTTTGAGGCGCAAACGTAATGCCCGAGGTGCTTACCGGCACCGTTTCAAGTACATAGTTTTCCTTGTGAATTTTTTCGGCATCCACGCCCATGTAAAGCAGCGTTAGGCGCACCATACGCATATAAGCAAACGGACCGCACAGGTAATAATCAATTTCGGTAAAGCCTTGTGGCAAGTATTGTTTTACCAGTTTTTCAACTACCAGATTGTTAAGTCGTTTCCCTTCATCACTTATTAGGTTAACTACCGTCAATTGGCTTGGGTAACGTTCACTTAACTCATTCAGCTCGTTTTTAAAAATGACCGATTGCTGCGTTAAGTTACTATACACAACAATGATACGACTTGAAGGCTGATGATTTAAAACGTATTTGATGTGCGCATAAACAGGAGAAATGCCACTGCCAGCCGCAAAGTAAAAAAGTGTTTTCCCCTGTAAATTATCAGGCAGTACAAAGCGGCCGGCCGGTTCAACAGCATTCCAAACGTCGCCCGGCTTGCTGTAAGTATGCAAGTAGCGTGTTATTTCGCCGTTTGGAATGCGTTTAATGGTTATAGAAAGCAGTTCTTCATCAGGCGATGAACTGAGAGAGTAAGATCTCCGTATCTCCTCGCCATGATGATTAACAACCAGCGTTATAAATTGGCCCGCCTTGTAGTTTACCTTGTTGCCCGATACATTGCTTAAATAAAATGTGCGGGTATCAGGTGTTTCCTGCTTTATATGCTCAACCTTAAGCTGCATTGTTAAACGGTTATTACCAGTTTACCAAATTGAGACGAGCTACCCATTTTCTCTACCGCCTGCTGCGTTTGTGTCAATGGAAATACCTCATCAACTACCGGAACAATTTTGTGCGTGTTAATGAATTCAAGCATATTGCTAAAATCATCGGGCGAGCCCATCATGGTACCTAATAGTTGTATTTGCTTGGAGAATAGCGTACGCGGATTAAGCTCAGGTATTGATCCTGCAGTTGCACCAAAAAACACAATGCGCGCTCCCGGATTACTTAGCTCGGGTATTTTAGCAAAATCTTTACCCAGGGCACTGTCAATTACTACGTCGAACCCACCGCACATATGCTTCAACTCTTCGGCCCAGTCTTGCGCTTTATAGTTTACACCTGCCGCAGCACCCAATTGCCGGGCGCGTTCAATTTTTTCGCCCGAGCCAGAGGTAACAAATACCTGGCAACCAGCCGCAACGGCAAATTGCACCGCGTACGTACCCGTACCGGCACCGGCTCCAACAACCAATACTTTGCTACCGGCTGTTATACCGCCCTTGGTAAACAATGCACGGTACGCCGTTAAACCTGCTAAAGGTATGGCTGCAGCATGTTCAAAGGTAAGGTGAGCCGGCTTAGGATGAAGATATTCAACATTCACCCGTACATATTCTGCAAGTGTTCCATCATCAGGCAGACCTAATATTTTAAAATCCGCTCCCTGGTATTGATCATCGTTACCCCAGTTATGTCCGGGATTAATAATTACTTCTTTGTTGAGCCATTGCCTGCCGGCTTCGTCTGCAGCCTCAACCACTACGCCTGCACCGTCTGACCCTAATATGGTTGGGTACTTGATGCCTGCATATTTACCTATAGTTATCCAGTAATCACGACGGTTCAGTGCCGCCGCTTTTATTTGTACTAAAACCTCGTTTTGTTTTAAAACCGGCTTTTCAACGTCTTTATATGCCAAAGGCTCATCAGGCCCCGTTAATACCATTGCTTTCATAAAATTTAAACTTCGGCCAAGTTTTATACCCTGTTACCAATAAACAGCGCAATGCCGAGGCCGGCTGTTAAATTAACTTTTAAAGTGCTTATAAGTTTGGGGCATTACTGTCGCCTGGCCCATAAATGGGCCCTACGTTAAAAAGTTCCCCTTTAACCAAACAGTAAGCCAAATACCTCTTCAATACGGCTTACCGCTTTAATTTCAATTTTATAGTGTGATAAGTCCAACTGATTTTTGTCGGCCTTACCTGATGGTAAGTTATATTTTGATATAAATATTTGCTCAAAGCCTAGTTTTTGTGCTTCGGCAATACGTTGCTCAACACGGTTTACAGCACGTACTTCTCCTGAAAGACCCAGCTCTGCCGCAAAACAGGTTTTTGAGGATATAGGCATATCTTCATGTGAAGAAATAATGGCCGCAGCCAAACCCAGATCAATAGCAGGATCTTCCACCTTAATGCCACCCGTGATATTTAAGAAAACATCCTGCGTGCCTAAGCGAAAACCACAACGCTTTTCCAGCACTGCCAACAACATGTTCATACGGCGCGTATCAAAGCCCGTAGCCGAACGTTGAGGCGTACCATAAGCCGATGTGCTCACCAAGGCCTGCGTTTCAATAAGCATGGGCCTTAAGCCCTCTAGTGTTACACTAATGGTTATGCCGCTTAAAGCCTCATCGCGCTGCGAAAGCAATATTTCTGATGGATTTGATACCTCACGTAAGCCGGCACCCTTCATTTCGTAAATACCCAGCTCCGAGGCTGAGCCAAAACGGTTTTTAATAGCGCGCAAAATTCGGTATACATGATGCCTGTCTCCCTCAAATTGCAGCACAGTATCAACCATATGTTCGAGTATTTTAGGGCCAGCTATCATACCGTCTTTGGTAATGTGGCCTATCAGGAAAACAGGGGTTGAGCTTTCTTTGGCAAACCTTAGCAGTTCAGCTGTACACTCGCGCACCTGCGATACACTGCCCGGCGTGCTTTCAATATGCGCAGAGTAAAGCGTTTGTATCGAATCCACAATCACCATATCAGGCTGTAATTGCTCTATCTGCTTAAAAATATTTTGAGTTGAGGTTTCGGTAAGCACAAAGCAACCTGTGCCGCTGTATCCGCTTATTCCCCCTTCAGGGGGCAGGGGGGTAATCCGTTCCGCCCTCATTTTAATTTGCCGGTCGCTCTCCTCGCCCGATACGTAAAGTATTTTAGCTGCAGGCATACTCAACGCCAGTTGCAGCATCAGTGTTGATTTACCGATACCCGGCTCGCCGCCGATGAGTACCAGTGAACCAGGAACAATGCCACCACCTAAAACACGGTTAAGTTCTTTATCAGGAGTATAAATGCGGTGTTCTTCGGTAAACGTAATGCTTGATACAGGCACGGCTTTGTTTGCGCGCTGCATAGAGGTTGAGCCACTGCCGGGTGCCTTCCAATCAGGAATAGCTGCATTAGGCTTTTCAATTACTTCCTCTACAAAAGTATTCCATTGCTGGCAGGCCGGGCATTTACCCAACCATTTTGGCGATTCGTAGCCACAGCTTTGGCAAAAATATGCTGATTTGGTTTTAGCCATTTTTTCTGATTTCGGAAGTCGAATGTTCGATTTCGGGTTTACTTGTAAAGGTATAAATTTACTAATAATATTAGCTTAAAAGATAATGGCTTAAACAAGAAAAGGCTTCAATATGAAGCCTTTTCTTGTTTTCTGAAATCCGAAATCGAACGACCGGCTTTCGAACTTATAATTTAATTTCCTCATCCTTGGCGTTCATAAAGCGGAACTCCGTGATTTGGTAAGAAGGGTTACTTTTTACTTTAATCCATTGTCCGTACTTGAAGTACCATTTCATTTGGCGGCTTACAATGCCCTTTTTAATATAAGCTTCAATGTACGGGTGTACACAAAGCGTAATACCTTTTTCGTTTTGTTCTACCAGAATGTAATTGAAGTTATTTTCAATATCATCCATCAGCAAAACGGTTGGCCTTATGGTGCCAGTACCATGACAGCTAGGGCAAACCTCGCTGGTTACAATATTCATTTCGGGCCTTACACGCTGACGTGTAATTTGCACCAAACCAAATTTGCTTGGCGGCAAAATGGTATGCTTGGCCCTATCGTGCGACATTTGCTCGCGCAGGTAGTCAAACAAATCTTTGCGGTTGGTTGGCTTGTGCATGTCAATAAAATCAACAACCACAATACCGCCCATATCGCGCAAGCGCAGCTGGCGGGCGATTTCGCGCGCAGCCTCTTTGTTTACCTGCAGGGCATTGTCTTCCTGGTTTTCTTTGTTAGCCGTGCGGTTACCGCTGTTTACGTCAATAACGTGCAGGGCTTCAGTGTGTTCTATTACCAGATAAGCTCCACCGGCCAGATTTACGGTTTTACCGAAGGCCGATTTAATTTGCTTTTCAATGCCGTAATGCTCAAATATAGGGTCGCGGTGCTTATGCAGGCGAACAATGCTCTCTAAATCAGGCGATATTTCATGCACGTATGATTTTACTTCCTCAAATATTGAGTTTTCATTTACGTATATGTGCTGAAAATCGGCGTTCAATATATCGCGCAACAAGGTTGATGTGCGGTCTATTTCGCCTAATACCTTTTTTGAAGGCTCTGTTGCGGGTAAACGCGTCATGAAAGATTCCCACTTTGATATTAAATCAAGCAGGTCTTTTTGCATTTCGGTTACACCCTTACCCTCTGATACGGTACGGATAATTACTCCAAAGTTTGCCGGTTTAATACCTTCTACAATTTTGCGCAGGCGCGTACGCTCTGTATTACTCTTTATCTTTTTTGAGATAGAGATTACATCAGAAAACGGCACCAGCACTACATAGCGGCCGGCAATTGACAGGTCGGAACTCAGCCTCGGGCCCTTTGTTGATATAGGCTCTTTGGCAATTTGCACCGGTATAAGCTGGTTTTTAGTTAACACCTCGGATATTTTACCCGCTTTATTAATATCGGCTTCCAGCTTTAAATCATCTAATAACTTGGTTTGGTAACTACCCCCACGTACCTGTTTGGTTAATTTGAGCAGGCTTTGCACCTGCGGACCTAAATCCAGGTAGTGCAAAAAAGCATCCTTCTCGTATCCAACATCAATAAAGGCAGCATTAAGCCCGGGCATAATTTTTTTAACACGGCCCAGGTAAATGTCACCAACAGTATAATTGTTAGTTATTTGCTCTTTATGAAGTTCAACGAGTTGTTTATCCTGTAACAGGGCAATAGTTGCCCCGTTAGGGGATGAATCGATAATTAATTCTTTTACCAACTGCTACTCCATTTCTTCAAATTGCGGCTAAAAAGCCGCGTACAATATGAGGATAAAAACTTCAATAAAAAAATTGCCTGCCACTACCTTTAAGCAGCCGCAGGCAAACCACCGTAGTAACGGCTTATTTCTTTTTATGTCTGTTTTTTCTTAAACGTTTTTTACGTTTGTGAGTAGCCATTTTATGTCTTTTACGTTTTTTACCGCTTGGCATAATAATAATTTTTTAAAGGGTTAATTTTTTAATTCGTTAATATAGTTGTCAATGGTTTGGCCCATGGTCGGGTCGCCCATTAATTCCTTACATTTAAGGTAAGCCTCAATGGCTTCTTTTTTACGGCCCAGCTGCTTATAGCTTTCGGCCAGGTAAAAGTAAGGCTCAACCTTACTTCTTTGCGCACTTTCGGGCATTGCCACCATTTTACTAAAGCGGTCAACTGCTTTTTGGTACTGGCCCGATTTCATGGCAAACTGACCCAAGTTCAGGTTAGCTTTCCAGTTGTCAGGCTCTTTGGCTACTACATCAAGCAACAAGGTAATACCTTGCATTGGGCTTCCGCCTTCAGCATCAGTAATACCCAGGCTGGTTTGGTTTACATAAGCTATACCTAAGCCGGTTTGTGCTTCCAGGTCGGCCGGTTTAATTGCTTTTGCTGCTTTAAATGCTTCAATAGCATTTTTAACCATTGCCGGTTGTACTGCAGTATCTTGGGTAAACTTGTAGGCATCGTTAAAACGGTTACCTGCGTTTACCCAGTTTTCAAAGCTGTTATTGCTTTGAGCGAGTGCCTTATAATAAAAAGCAGCAGGAGCTTGCTGATGTGCAGCATCCCATGCTTTAGCCAGTTCTAATTGTAATTTTTGTTTTTGCGCCGGAGCCGAGGCTTTTACAAGCTCGGCTTCCATTGCAGTAATTTTTTCAGAAGCTTCGCCGCCAATGGCAGCTTTGGCAGGTTGCGATACGGTAGTTACATCAACCACGGCAGTTTCATGATCATGATCATGATCATGGCCTTCATGCTCGTCCTGTCCGGCTTTGCCCGGCGCGGTGCGTTCTTCTTTTGGCTTAATTAACCCTTTTACGGGCTGCGCATACAAATAGCCCATAACCGCAATAACGGCCACCATTGTAACTATTTGTTTTGCTTTCATATACTTAATGTATTAAGCTTTTGCTGTTTTAGTTTTGTTGCCTGTTTTTACTTTTTCAACAAATGTTTTTGCTGGTTTGAAGCTGGGCACAAAGTGCTCAGGTATAATGATAGCTGTATTTTTTGAAATGTTACGTGCAGTTTTCTTAGCTCTCTTTTTAACAACAAAGCTACCGAAGCCTCTAACATATACATTTTCGCCACTTACCATTGACGATTTAACTACTTTAAAAAACGCCTCAACAGTTTCCTGAACATCAACTTTCTCAATCCCGGTCTTAGTTGATATTTCAGCTATAATTTCCGCCTTAGTCATATCTGTTTTCTGTTAATAATTTTATGTAAATACTTAACTGTTTTGGGGTTGCAAAAGTATGGCTTTAATTGGAAAGTTTGAAATAAATGTGCTTTTTTTTACAATGTGTTATAACACCTATATAAACTACTACTACTAATAGCAATTGCAACTGCCTTATGCTTAATTTTGAATTTCATGAATTTTGCAAATCAACTGGTACAATGGTACCATGAAAATAAACGCGATTTACCGTGGCGCCATACAACCAACGCCTATATTATATGGCTGTCTGAGGTTATACTTCAGCAAACCCGTGTTGAACAGGGTTTACCCTACTTTAACCGCTTTTTAGCAGCCTACCCAACAGTAACTGATTTTGCCAACGCCAGTGAAGATGAGATATTAAAGCTTTGGCAGGGACTGGGCTATTACTCGCGTGGCCGCAATATGCTTAAAACAGCACGCCTTGTGCGCGATGAGTATAAAGGAAACTTTCCTGATACATACCAGGAGCTCATAAAACTTAAAGGTATTGGCGAGTATACGGCAGCTGCAATATCATCATTCGCAGCAAATGAAGCCAGGGCTGTTGTTGATGGGAACGTTTACCGCGTACTTGCCCGGTACTTTGGCATTGATGAACCTATAAACAGCACAAAAGGTAAAAAGCTTTTTCAGCAGCTTGCCGATGAAGTACTTAATAAAGAGCAACCCGGCTTACACAACCAGGCCATGATGGAATTTGGCGCAGTAATTTGCAAGCCAAAAAACCCTGCCTGTGGTATATGTATGGTGCGGTTAGGCTGCGAGGCTTTTAAAACTAACGCAACTACACAACTGCCTGTAAAGCTAAAAACGGTCAAAGTAAAAGAGCGCTTTTTTAACTATTTCTTAATAACAGATGGCAACCGTATTTTGATGAATAAACGAACAGGCAACGACATTTGGACAGGTCTTTACGATTTACCTTTAGTTGAAACACCGACGTTGCCAGAAACCCATGAAATTGTTACATTGCCACAAGTGAAGGCTTATTTTGGTCCTAAACTGGAAATTGAAGAGGCCTTTGGCTTGCAAAAACATGTACTCACGCACCAAAGGTTAATTGTACGTTTCGTTAAAGTTAAAAGCAAACCGGTGCTTTTTGAACCGGATTGGTTCTATGTTGATATAGAAAAGCTTCATAAACTCGCACTTCCCAAAATCATTTTTAAATTTCTAACTAATTTTTTTAAATTTGAAAACAATTCTCTTTTTTCTAACTAAAACATGTCTGGAATAAATAAAGTAATTTTAGTAGGGCACTTAGGCAAGGATCCCGAGATACGTTACCTGGAGGGCAATGTATCGGTTGTTAGCTTTCCGCTGGCTACCTCGGAGACCTTTAGTAAGGACGGACGCAAAATTGAACAAACGGAGTGGCACAATATAGTAATGTGGCGTGGATTGGCCGATGTTGCTGCTAAGTATTTGCAAAAAGGCAAATTGGTTTACATTGAAGGTAAGTTACGTACCCGCTCATTTGAAGACAAAACAGGCATTAAAAAATACACAACAGAGATTGTTGCCGAAAACTTTACGCTGCTAGGCCGTAAAAGCGACTTTGACAATGAAAACCGCCAGGCTGTACGCACTGAAGATGCTGATGCCGGTTATGACCATAACAGCGAGGCTGATAACCTGCCGTTTTAAATTTCACGATATTTTATAGTAAGCTTCTTGTATTGCAAGGGGCTTTTTTTGTACCTTTTTGTCAGCTTAAGTACATAAATTAAGTTGTAGCGGCGGCCTGCCGAACTTTTAAAATCTGTTTGTGTTGTTATAAAAAAACACAAACAAAATGTCTGCAACAGAAAAATCATTAACTTATAAAATTGGTGGCGATATTGAGATTAACCGTTTGGGTTACGGTGCCATGCAACTTACCGGCAACGGCGTATTTGGCGAGGTAAGCGATAGAGATAATGCTATTGAAGTACTGAAAACAGCTGTAGAAAGCGGCGTAAACTTCATTGATACAGCCGAAGCTTATGGCCCTAAATTTAACGAAAGCCTTATTGCCGATGCCTTGCATCCGTATAAACAAGGATTGGTAATTGCTACCAAGGGTGGCTTCAACCGCCCCGGCCCTAACCAGTGGGTGCCAAATGGCAATGCCGAATACATAAAGTCAAACATTGAAGGCAGCCTGGAACGTTTGATGGTTGATACTATTGACCTATGGCAATTACACCGCATTGACCCCAATGTTGATGTTGAGGAAACCTTAAAGCCGGTAATGGAAGCTGTTGATGCGGGTAAGATTAAATACGTTGGCCTTTCGGAGGTTGATGTTGAGCAAATTGAGCGCGTACGCAAACTGCTTCCAATTGTATCGGTACAAAACCTGTACAACCTGGGCGAGCGTAAGTGGGAAGATGTACTTGATTACACCGCAGAGCAAGGCCTGGCGTTTATACCATGGTACCCACTTGCATCAGGCCCCGATAAAATGGCAGAAAGAATACAGCATATTGCTCAAAAACATGAAGCAACCACAGCGCAAATTGCATTGGCATGGCTGCTAAGGCGTTCTGACAATATATTGCTTATCCCGGGTACAAAATCTGTAACCCACCTGCATGAAAACCTCGCCGCCGCAAACATCACCTTAAGTGATGATGAGTTTGAAGCTTTATCAAAGCAATAGTTAAAAAATACCTGTTAATATTAAAGGCCATTGCTAAGCAATGGCCTTTTTATGTTCATTAATACTATCAAAAGTCAACACTTTAAGTTATAGCATAAAATCACCGGAATCGGGTATTGTGAACAACTGCGGCATGCTACATTTTTGCAATTAAGTTAATAGTGTTCCTAAATAGAAGTAGTAGATCCCTTTAGGAGTAATAGCATGTTAACAACAGGTATAGGAGCACAGATAGCAGCGAGTGTTTATCATGTGCTTCTTTTTTTTTGCCCGTTTAAATCATCAAGCTTCCCTTTATTTTTTTGATTAGCGCATTAATTTGCACTACTTTGCCACCTTAACGTATCAGAAATCTCTGATTGAATACTATTTGTTATGACTTACTGCTTAGGCATTAAAGTGAAAGAGGGGCTGGTTGCCATTGCCGATACACGCATTACCTCAGGTACAGATGTTACCATCAAGAAGAAATTAACCACGCTGCAAAAACCCGATTGCTCATTGTTTATCATGACCAGCGGGCTTCGCTCTGTACGCGATAAAGCTATTGTTTATTTTGACGAACTGCTGGAGGGCAATATTGATGAATACAACAAGCTTTACAAAGTAGTGAATGCCTTTGGCGAGCAGGTTAAACGTGTAGGCGAGGAAGACCGGGAAACACTGGAAAAATCGGGCTTTAAGTTTAACCTCAATACCATAATTGGCGGTCAAATGAAAGATGATGAAGAGCATAAGCTGTTTTTGCTTTACCCCGAGGGTAACTGGGTTGAACTGGGTAACGGGGCACCCTACGTTATTATTGGTAACGCCGCACAGGGCAAAGCCATACTTAACCGCATACTTAATGAGAATACCAGCATGAAACTGGCCCTAAAAGCCGGCTTCCTTTCTTTTGATTCTACACGCATAAGTGCTGCTGATGTTGATTTTCCTATTGATGTTGCTTTGTATAAAAACGGTAGCTTTGACATGGTTGAACAGCACTACGAACAAAACGATCTTGCAGCAGTATCGGCCAGGTGGGATAAGGAATTAAAAACAGCGCTTAAAAACATACCAAACCAATGGATGGATACCGTGTTGGAGAAAATGAGCAAAACATCAAAAAAACGAAAGAAAGCATGAAGCTAAGGGTTGCCGGCACATTGGGCTACGAGGTTATTACACCAACAACGTTTATTTTAAACATACATGCCCTGCGTACCCCGGCCCAGGCGGTACTTGAAGAAAACTTTACAGTTGAGCCATATTTTAAGTTTGAAGAACTGGCACCCCAACATAATGAAAGCCGCTTTATACGCCTTGAAGTGCCCGAGCCGGCGAAGGTTAATATCAGCTACAGCGCAATAATTGATACCTCGTTTAAGCAAACACCTTGTAACCAGCTAAACCATGTGCCTGTTGCTGCTATGGATGCTTCGGTATTGCCATACCTGTTTCCAAGCCGCTATTGCCAGTCAGACAAATTGTACCGCTTTGCGCATAGCAAATTTGGTAAAATTGATAATGCCTTTGAAAAGGTATTAACCCTTACCAACTGGATACATGATAATGTTGAGTACTTAAGCGGCTCAACAAATTCACAAACCTCGGCTTATGATACGGTTGCCGAGCTTGCCGGTGTATGCCGCGACTTTGCGCACCTGGGCATAACCCTTTGTCGCGCACTCGATATTCCGGCAAGGTATTTTACCGGTTATGCCTACCAGCTTAACCCACCGGATTTTCATGCGTGCTTTGAAGCCTTTATTGGCAACGAGTGGATAATATTTGACGCTACGCGACTTGTACCGCTTAATGGCTTGGTTAAAATAGCAACAGGGCGTGATGCTGCAGACGCCGCCATTGCCAGCATATTTGGCGAGGTTAACTTTATGGGAATATCAGCATCATGCCAATTGGCCGATGATAACTTTGAGCCCGTATTTTACAACGGAAATGATAGCCATGGCCTAACCTATCTTTAATTCGCTGCCATCCACTTTTCCATGCTTTCAACCTGCTGTGCATTGGCCGCAACCCATGCTGCTGCTCTTTTATCATTTGCCTGACTAATGTAAAAGGCAAATGCCTGCATATGCGGAGATTGACTGAGCTTATAATATGTTAAAGCAAACTGCGTACGGAAATAACGATTACCCGATTGCTTTTGCGCAAGGGCACCTACAGCAGTAAAAACAGCTTTAAGCTGATCGGAAAACTTTTCGGCATATTTGTATGGCTTTTTACTTTCTACCCCGGCAACAGCACTTGTTATAGCCTGGTTCAATGCCAATGCTTCTGCACCTGGCTGCGGTGCTTTTTGCCCCGGTTCAGTTTTTAAAACGCCTCCTTGAATTATACTTTGAATATTACTGTAGGCCTCATCAGCCCGGCTTCCTTTAGGGTCGAGGTATAAAAAATTGCAAAGGCTCAACAACGCGGGAGCTCGTTCATTTTGATGAAAAGTTACCAGGCCGTATAATCTTAAACTGGCAGGCTGCCTCGCATTCAATCTTAGAGCATTTACGGCACGTTGTTCTGCCTCCACATATTGCTTATTCCTGAAATAGGTTAAACCCAGGCCGTAATTTAAATCATAGCTTGCCGAATCTAATTCAATAGCTGTTTTGTAAGCACTTATTGCTTTGGCGGCCTGCCCAATACGGTCATAAATCCCCGCCATTAGCGTATAAGAACTCAATAGCACAGGCGCCGTTGGGGCGGCGTTAACCACATCTTGTAAATAAGGTAAAGCTTCGGCTCCCCTGCCTGCGGTATTTAAAGCAAACGCCAGCTGATACTTTGCTGTAACGTTAGCCGGGTCGACAGCCAGGGCCGCTTTGTATTTTTCAATGGCAGCCGCATAGTTTTTGCTTTTCTGCAGGTCGGAGGCCTCCCTAAGCAAATCGGGCACATTTTGGGCTGCTGCAAAAAAGGCTGGCAGCAGCAACAACAGCAACAGGCTATTTCTGAGTGATTTAATCATTTTCCACTAAGCTAACATTCAACATCTTTTGTAAAATCAAGGATAAGGTTATAACTATTAAGGCACTTCTTACCGTATAAGTACGCATTGATCGCTGAAATTAAAATAAGTTAAAAATTTATCACTTAAGCAATTTTTATGAAAAACACCGACCTTACAGCCAGAACGTCTGTTGCAATCTCGGTTTCGGAAGCTATCAGGCGCACAACCAACTGGCGCGAATTTATGAACGTGAATTTGCAGGGTACCAATGAAAACATGGTGCCAAAGGCCGTTTACATGTCTCGCGCTGATATTTTGGCTATGGCCGATGCCTTAAAAGATCCATCTGTAGTGGGCGCGCGTGCTTATTTCAGCTTAGACAGCACTGAAGCCGAAGCTGAAAAGAATGTTGTTACCTTTTGCATGGTAATGGTAAGATCATGCGAAGACAAGCGATGCGGCAAAGATGTTATATATTTGCCTAACAGCACCGACGGTGAAAACGGCAGTATTGACGATTCAGGTATATATGACTATACAAGGCCATGCCCTGATTTTTGCGACATCGATAGTCCGTTGTACCGCGGTGAGCACCCTTAACTATTGATTTTTGTTTATGAAGGCTTTCTGGCTTTTTTTTATGACTTACGTTGTGCCTGCGAGCACACTATTACCTTTAGGAGCCGGACTGCTTTACTATAAACAAATTAACAAACCACTGCGCACGCTGCTTTTATACCTGGGCATGGCCCTTATAATGAATATTATAGGTATAACCCTGGCTAGCTTTAAAATAAACAACTTGCCGGGCCTGCATGTGTACACCATATTAGAGGTGGTAACCTTAATGTGGTATTTTAAACATGCTTTTGAAAGTGAGCGTGCAAATAAATGGATTAACGTAATTTTAATAGCGTTCCCGCTGCTTTGTATTGTTAATTTCTCATTTTTTCAGAGCATCTACGAGTTCAATACCTACACAAGGCCGCTGGGGGCGCTCTTTGTAATTGTAGCAAGCATACTTTACCTTGCCGTTCAAAGCGATTTTAAGCGCACCGACCTTATAACTACATCGGGTAGGATTGTTGCCGCCGGCTTTCTCATATACTTCTGCAGTTCGTTATTCCAGTTTATTTTTTCAAACGTGGTAAGCCATCATGTATCTAAAGATGTAAAGAAAACAATATGGATTTTGCATGCCATCCTGGTTGTAATTATGTACCTGTTTTTTTTGGCTGCTATATTAAATGAACGAAGTAAGCGACAACATTGAGGTACTGGTTATAACAGCAATGATGTGTTCATTCACCATTGTTGTTTGCTTTTTAATTGTTTTGAATCGCAAGCAGCTTGATGCGCTGCGCCAAAAGAAAGCCAACCAGGCAAAAAGTGTATTTCTGGCCACCATGAGTCATGAAATACGCACACCAATGAACGGCGTGCTTGGCATGGCAGCCCTGCTTAAAGAAACCGAACTTACCACCGAGCAGCGCGAATTTACCCAATCCATTATTCAAAGCGGTGAAGCATTATTAAGCGTTATTAATGATATACTCGATTTCTCCAAAATAGAATCGGGGCGGATGGAGATTGATTTGCACGAATTTAATCTTCGCACCTGCATTGAAGACGCGCTTGACCTGTTTGCAGCAAAGCTTTCCAAACTACCGGTTGAGCTGTTTTATGAAATGGACGATACAGTACCCGAACTTATTGTAGCTGATAGCTCACGCTTGCGGCAAGTATTGGTAAACCTGGTTGGCAATGCTGTAAAGTTTACCCGGGAGGGCCAAATTATGCTGACGGTAACACAGGGGCAGCAACAGGAAGAAAGGCCACAACTAAAATTTAGTGTAAGCGATACCGGAATTGGTATTGCTACCGAAAACCTACCCAAGCTTTTTGAAGAATTTACCCAAGCCAATGCTGCTACCTACCGCAAGTACGGTGGGTCTGGGCTTGGCTTGCTCATCAGCAAAAAACTGGTGCAGCTTATGGGTGGTGAAATTACAGTGGTAAGTGAGCCAAACGTTGGTTCATGTTTCAGTTTCAGTATTGAGTATCAATTTACACGCAAGCTTGATAAAGCCATTGACCTTACAGTATTAAACGGTAAAAGCGTGCAGGTTATTTATCCTAATCAACAATTTAATAAGGCTTTAAGTCAACGTTTAATGAAGTGCGGTCTCAATGTTATATCCGCATTAAGTGTCGCACAAGCTCAAAGCGACCTTTACAGCGCTCCTAATATTGACTTATTCATCATTGATTATTCGCTTCTGCAACCTGATCAAATTAAGCTAGCTGCATTAGTTAACGCACGACACCCACATGCCGCGGTCATATTGCTTAGTAAAGCAGGTTTTGAAATCCTTTCCAATCAGCACTATCCTGTTTTTGGTGTTTTAACGCTACCCGTTAAGCAAAACCATCTAATACGCGAACTGCTCAAAGCTTTTAAACAAACGCATTTAGATGCTGGCATTAGTAAGTCAGATGCCTTGTTAAAAGAAGAATTTGCCGCTCTGCACCCTTTAAGCATTCTAGTAGCCGAAGACAACCAAATGAATCAGTTGGTTATTTTAAAGGTGCTTAAACGCCTTGGCTACTCACCTATCCTGGCCTGTAACGGAAAAGAGACTGTTGATGCATTGGCCCAAACGCATTATGATGTTGTATTGATGGACGTGCAAATGCCGGAGATGGATGGGCTTGAAGCAACGCGGTATATACGTAAGCACCACAGGCACCAACCGCATATTGTTGCCATGACGGCCAATGCAATGGTTGAAGACAGGCAGGAATGCTATGATGCCGGTATGAATAACTTTTTAACCAAGCCCATAAAGCTGGAAGCGCTGATGTCGGTATTAGAGAATATTCCGGTTTAGACTATTAATAGTCTCCGGTTGATAGCATAACCAGCGTACAGGCCGATAGTGTTTCAATTCCGCGTTCACGGGCCAGACTGCGCAATTCGGGATTTTCCGTACCCGGATTAAATATGATACGCTTTGGGTTGGTAGCCAATATGTAATCATATAATGGCGGTTGATTTTGAGGACCAACGTACAAAGTTATCGTATCAATATCTGCATGTATCTCTTCTGCCTTTTCAATGGCAACACCAGCTACTTCCCCTTTTTTTATACCCACGTTTACTATGGGGTGCCCGGTGCGCACCAGCCTGTTGGCGGCAAGGTAGGCGTAACGGCTAGAGTCGGGCGTGGCTCCTAATATGAGTGTTTTCTTTTGGCTAGTAAGCATGGTTAATACGGTTTAATAATGCAATTTGGCCGGCGTGATAAACCTGGTGCTCAATAAGCCCATAAACCAAGTCTTTATACGTAGTAACGGGTTCGCCCATATTGCGTTTATCGTTAATTAAATCATTCCATTTCTCATCAGGAAATGCCTGCAATGTTTTAATTAAATTGCTGTTGGCTTCATCTAAATCAATAACCAATTGCTGCCAGTTTTGTTCAGATGCTTCTCCCGGTTCCGGCCAGTCGCCACGCTGAGGTAACTGCGCCTCATTACCTTTTAACCGGCTGATGGTTTCCTCTGTCCAGGTGGTCATATGCAGTACAATGTGAGCAATACTATGCACCGAGCCATGCGGCTTGTTGAAGGCCGCCATCCAGCTACCCTCGGTTACAATAGTACTAATGGGCGTACCGTACCAGGGCTGGCCAACAAAAACGGTTTCTAATTGGTGCTGCAGTTTACCGGCAATATTCATATTCTTAATAAGCAAATGTGGTGTTACATTACACCAACTGTTATACAGGCAAAATAATAAAACAATAAGCTCTTTAATAACTTTCCTATCTTTATAAATAAACCTATCCTAAACATGGAATTTCTGTATACCGTTCTTATCATCTTCATTATATACCTCATAATTTCGCAAAAGCGCGCTTACGAATTAAAAATTGAGCAGCTCCATTTTCAGGTAGTAGAATTACAGCGTTTAATTAAACAACTTATAGACCGGCCTTATACCCCACCCCCGGTTCCTGAAATAAAACCTGAAGTTAAGGCGCCAGAGCCCGTGCCCGTGCCTGCACCTCAACCTAAGCCTCAGGTTCCGGAAACGCCGATATTTCCGCAGACAACACCTCAGGAAATTTACAAACCGAAGGAGGAAAGCATACCTGCGCCTCGCATTGAGCCACCTGTTTACCAAGAACCAAAACCTCAGCCGCCCGTTGCAGAGCCGCGTATACCCAAACCATCCTTTTTTGAACGCCACCCCGATCTTGAAAAATTTATTGGCGAAAACCTCATCAACAAAATTGGCATTGCCATATTGGTTTTAGCTATTGGCTACTTTGTAAAATATGCTATTGACAATAATTGGGTTGGCCCGGTAGGCCGCGTTGGAATTGGCGTATTGTGCGGTGCAATACTTGTAGGCATTGCGCATAGGCTACGCAACACTTTTAAATCATTTAGCTCGGTGCTTGTAGGCGGAGGCCTGGCGGTATTTTACTTTACTATAACGCTGGCTTACCATCAGTTTCACCTCTTTAACCAAACGGCAGCATTCATCATTCTTATTATAATTACCGTTTTTGCCGTAGTACTATCTCTATTATACAACCGGCAGGAACTGGCTGTTATTGCGCTGGTGGGCGGTTTAGCCAGCCCGTTTATGGTTAGCAATGGCAGCGGCAACTATCATGCGCTGTTCATTTACCTTATTATATTAAACGCCGGGCTACTCGCCATTGCCTATTACAAGCTTTGGCGTATACTTAACATTGTATCATTTGCCCTAACCGTTATTATTTGCAGCGCTGTATTGTTAGCCATGCCTGCTACAGTTTACGTTGCTGCATTTTGGTATTGCACTGTTTTGTATCTAATGTTTTTTGCAATAAACGTTGCTAACAACATTAAAGAAAACAAAGCCTTCATAGGGGTTGATTTCAGCATTTTGCTAATCAATACTTCCTTGTACTTTGCTGCCGGGCTGTACTTGCTTACTGCTATGCAACACGCAGAACTGCGCGGCTTATTCTCGGCAAGCCTTGCAGTTATGAATCTTGCGCTATCGTTTATATTATTTAAACTGCGTAAAACCGATAGCAATGTGCTTTACCTGCTTATTGGCATTACGTTAACCTTTATTTCGCTTACAGCCCCTATACAGTTGCACGGACATTATATTACTATGTTTTGGGCTGCCGAAACCGTATTGTTGTATTGGCTGTACCTAAAATCTGGCATCAAGCTTATGCGGCTAACCTCAATCATTTTGTGGGGAGCTATGCTCATTAGCCTGTTGCTGGATTGGTCTCTTTTATATTCATCACCACTGCTTACCTTGAATGTAATTGCTAATAAAGGCTTTATTACTACACTGGTTACAGCTTTGGGCTCATACGGGGTAAGCATATTTATGGCCAAAGATGATCATCCCGAGATTTACAGCTTGCGCCTAAATCACAACCACTTCAAGTACGCGGCAATTATACTATTGTTTATGAGCGGCCTGCTTGAAATTAACCACCAGTTTTTAAACAGATATGGTAACACATCGCTAAACACTACATACCTTATGCTTTATGTGCCAGCCTTTGCTTGTTTGTTATACCTGGTATTGAGAAAGGCCGCCTTTGTTAGTTTAAGCAAGGCGGTATGGTTTATAATATTTACGGTTGCTATTGTAGTGTACTTGCTAAACATACCATCTTACTTTTACACCCAAGCCGATTTGTTGGTACATCACCGTGCATCGCGGCTACATTTTGCGGCTCATTGGGTAAGCGCTGTTATCATCGGCATGATGTTTTACAGGCTTACAACATCTATTAGTGAGACGTTGAAAGAAAGCGCTATCACTGCTGCCACATGGTTAATGCCTGCTGCTATAACGCTGTTTTTAAGTTTCGAGGTGTGTTTGTTAAGCAACAGCATATTTTACTCACCGGCTACAACAATTAGCCATATTGAAACAATTTATATTAAAACCGGGCTGCCTGTATTGTGGGGACTTATTTCTTTTGCACTGATGTGGCTGGGTATGCGACATAAACTGCGTAGCCTGCGTGTTATATCACTTACGCTGTTTTCAATTACATTGCTCAAGCTGTTTATTTTTGATATACGCAATATACCGCCTGCGGGCAAAATAGCTGCCTTTTTCTGTTTGGGCGTATTGCTGCTCATTATTTCATTTATGTATCAAAAAGTTAAAAAGATCATTGCCGACGATAATGAAACACCTACAAGTTAAAGTATATGCCTGGCTACTGCTGCTGTTACTAAATGCTTTTGCCGCAATGGCCCAGCAACAACATAAGTATAAAGCCAAGCTGGCCACTATTGATACATCGCGGTTTTATACCATAGGTATTGGCCCTAATTTGATGGCACTGTGCCGTATAGATATGGCCGACATTAGGCTAAGCGATGAACGTGGCAAACCTGTACCCTATATAACAGGGAATAGTTTGCCGGTAAAGGAAGAAACTGCTTACGAAACATTACCGGCAGTAAAAAATCCCAGCCCCGATACTTTAACATGCTACATTGCCGAAAACACGGCCAAAGTAAGTATCAGGCAATTGTGGATTAAGCTTCGCAATACTGCCGTTACCCGTACTATAAACATTTTAGGAAGCGATGATTTGCAAAACTGGTTTGCTATTAAAGAGCATGTGCTTCTAGATGCATCATCAAATGCAGAAGATGGCGTTACAGAGCAATTACTCAACTTTCCGGCAAGCACTTACCGGTATATAAAAATACAGGTAAATGATAAGAAAGAAGCTCCCATATACATTTTACAGGCCGGCATTTATCTTAAACAACAAAGCAGGCCGCAATATGATCAATTGCCCAACCCCCATTTCACGCAAAAAAACAGTGCTGATACTACGTATGTAAGTATTAATTTTGATAAGCCTTACCGGGTTGATAAACTGAACTTAAAGTTCGAAGGTGCAAAGTACTACAATCGTCGCGTGCAGGTTTACAGTATTACCGGAAGAATCAGGGAATGGATTGGCGAGTTGAACCTGAGTGCAGCCAATACTGGTGATTTGCTTTTTGTAGCTAAAAGTAGAAAACTGGAGTTAGTAATTTACAACGAAGACAACCCAGCGTTAACATTACAGGCAGTAAAGGCTTACCAACTGCAACAGTCAATAGTTGCTTATTTAGAAAAGGGTGTAAAGTATACCTTACTTGCCGGTAACCCCAATGCAGTTGCCCCGCGTTACGACCTGCAATATTTCACAGATAGCATTGACCATGTGCTGCCAGCCGTGGGATATAGTGACATTACACCTTACGGTTCAATTAACAGTACTAAAAAGCCGGAAAGTACAATTCCTGTTTGGATTATTTGGGTAGCAGGTGCAGCCGCATTGCTTATACTATTACTGTTAACCTTGAAGATGACGAGGGAAATTGGTAAAGGCAATAAGTAGTTTTAGTAATCAAGCTCGTTGGCTGGGTCCCAGTAAACGGTTTTAAAGTTTTGCACCTTGTCACCGGTTACCATTACACCCTCCGCTGCCAGCAGGGCTTTGCGGTGCTCAATGCCACCCGTGTCACCGGTTAGGCGGCCCTGACTGTTTACCACCCGCTGAAAAGGAACGGGTGGTGTAACACCATCAAGCAATCCCATTGCCTTACCCACCTTGCGCGACCAGTTGCCCGCACCCAAGAAACGGGCAATGGCACCGTATGAAGTTACCCTTCCCGGCGGAACCTGGCGGGCAACCTCAAAAACGTGATTGTTAAAGTTTGCATCGGCGGCACACATATATTAATCAAACGAAAATTTAAGGTAGTTGATGTTCTTATTATCCTTTAAATACTTCTTTTCGTAGTAAGTTTTAATATTAAGCACTTCATCTGCATACGGGGAGTGATAAAGGTCCTCTGTTTTTACATGCAGCTTAAGGCCTAACTCTTCTATTTTTTCGGCAGTGTAGGCATGCAGCCCGTCGTTATCAGTTTTAAGGTTAATAAAACCTCCCGGTTTAAGCAGCTGCTTGTATTTTTCGAGGAAACGAGGAGCGGTTAACCGCTTTTTTTCCCGGCTTATTTGTGGCTGCGGATCAGGGAAGGTAATCCATATTTCATCAACCTCTCCGGGGGCAAAAAAATCAGTAAGGTTTTCTATCTGGATACGCAAAAAGCCAACGTTGGTAATACCTTCTTCAAGCGCAGTTTTGGCACCCCGCCATATGCGGTTACCTTTGTAATCTACCCCAATAAAGTTTTTTTGCGAAAATAACTGTGCAAGGTTCACGGTGTATTCGCCCTTACCGCAGGCCAGCTCAAGTACTACGGGCTGGTTATTTTTAAAAAATTCAGCAGCCCAATTGCCTTTATAAGGAATACCTGCATCTAACTGTACCACATTGCTGAATGTGTCAACCTCGGCAAAACGTTTTAATTTATCTTTTCCCACTTGTGTTTAAAAACGTCAAAAATACAAAGAATATAACAAGCGCAAACATTGCATTGCCAGCAAAGCCTGCCAAACGTAAAAACAGCCTGCATGTTAAAAATTATTACATTTGCCGCATGGCTTCTGTTAAACCCTCGGTACCTAAAGGCATGCGCGATTTCTCGCCGGCCGAAATGGTAAAACGCAATTATATTTTCGACACCATAAAATCAGTTTTCCGTAAATTTGGCTATCAGCAAATTGAAACCCCAACTATGGAAAACTCGGCCACGCTGATGGGAAAATATGGCGATGAGGGCGACAGGTTGATATTTAAAGTTCTTAACAGCGGCGATTATTTAAGTAAAGCACAACCCGAGTGGCTGGCAACAACTAATGCCAAGCTTACTAATCATATATCAGAAAAAGCACTGCGGTACGACCTTACCGTGCCTTTTGCCCGCTATGTAGTGCAGCACCAAAATGAAATTACTTTCCCTTTTAAGCGCTTTCAGGTGCAGCCGGTTTGGCGCGCAGACAGGCCGCAAAAAGGCCGTTACCGCGAGTTTTACCAGTGCGATGCTGATGTTGTAGGATCAAACTCGTTATTAAATGAGGCCGAGTTTATTTTGATTTATGATGAAGTGTTGAGCAAGCTTGGACTAACTGATTTTACTATCAAAATTAACAACCGTAAAATACTGGCCGGTATTGCCGAAATTATAGGTAAGCCCGAGCTTATAGTTGACATGACGGTGGCCATTGATAAGCTTGATAAAATTGGACTTGAAGGTGTGGTAAGCGAGTTACTGACCAAAGGATTTACCCAGGAAGATGTTGACCGTTTGCAACCGGTTATATTACTACAGGGTGCCAATGCCGAAAAGCTGGAAAAACTAAAAATCATTCTTTCGGCATCTGAAACTGGGCTTAAGGGTATTGCCGAATTGGAAACAATATTTGGTTACCTGCAAAGCTTTACGCTGCTTAAAGCCACTGTTGAAGTTGATATTACCCTTGCCCGCGGATTGAATTATTATACAGGAGCAATTTTTGAGGTTAAAACTAATGAAACCGTTATGGGCAGCATTGGCGGCGGCGGCCGTTATGATGACCTTACCGGCATGTTTGGCCTTAAAGGATTAACCGGTGCAGGCATTTCTTTTGGCGCCGACCGTATATATGACGTATTAGAAGAACTTAAGCTTTTCCCCGAAGCAAGTAACCAAACCACACGAGTTTTAATTTGCCCGTTTGATATTTCGGCCGAAACGTTTGCGCTGCCGCTATTGCAGCAATTGCGCACTGCCGGTATTAATGCTGAACTATACCCTGCGGGTGCCAAAATTAAAAAGCAGCTTGATTATGCCAATAATAAAAACATACCGTATGTAGTGGTTATAGGCAGCGATGAAGTGCAAAGCGGAGAAATTACGCTTAAAAACATGCAAACCGGCGAGCAGCAAAAAGTTTCTGCTGCCCAGGTATCAGAGGCCGTAAAATAAAGCAAATAGCAGCGATGTATATTAATAACATCACTCCTCTACCTGCTCTTTTAAATATTCCAGCGCCTTCTTTAAATCAGCTTTGGTTTTGTGGATGTCTTTCCAGGGGTCGTCAATGTTTTTAAGCCTGTCGGGCATGGTGTAAATAGTATAATCAGCAAGAGAAAGCTTATCATTTACTTCATCCCAGTGCAGCGGCGTTGACACCGTTGCCCCAGGTTTAGGCCGTACCGAATATGGCGCAGCAATGGTTTGTCCGCGGCGGTTCTGCAAAAAATCAATATAGGTTTTGTTTGGCCGCTTAGCCGGACTACGTTCTATGCTGGTAATATCGGGTAGCTCGGCATGCACCAGCGTTGCTGCATACTCGGCAAACATTTTTACAAAATCATAATCGTATTTAGCACCCAGATAACAGTAAATATGCAGTCCTTTTGAGCCTGATGTTTTGATAAACGTTTCAAGCTTCATGCGTTTAAATATTTCCCGGGTTTTAAGGGCCACCTCTACGGCATCGGTAAAAGGCACGTCGTGCGGGTCAACATCAATTACTACATAATCAGGCTTATCGGGTGTTTGATAGCTGCTTAGCCATGGGTTAATCTCTATGCTGCCTAAGTTTACTACATATAATAACGTAGCCTCATCATGGCCAACAATGTAGTTTATGTTTTTATCATTACTTTCCGAGTAAAGCTTTTCGGTTTTTATCCACGAAGGCAGGTGCGTTTCATCCACATCTTTTTGAAAAAAACCAGGGTCATCAATGCCGTTAGGCTGCCTGCGCATTGATAAGGCTTTGTTTTTAAGATAAGGTAGCATATAAGGTGCTATGTCACGGTAATAGTTTAAAAGCTCTCCTTTGCTTATGCCTTCCTTTTTCCAGTACAGCTTATTTTGGTTAGTTAACTTAACTTTTTTGCGGCCGTAAGTCACGGTAGTTTCGTCGGCCAGTTGCTTGTCGGGGGTTTCCTGTAAAACGTTGCCGGCTTCTTTGTCCATACGCAAACCTTTAAACACCGGATGGCGCATGCTTCCGTCTTCTGTCCACTCCGAATAAAAAACTTCGCACACCAATTCGGGCTTTACCCAGGTAACCTTGCCGTGATAATTAATTTTGTCGGCAAAGGGTCGCTCATCGGTAATTAAAGGTTCAAGCTTTTCATATAAGTCTTTCAAGCTTTCAGTATTGAAACCGGTACCGCAATTACCAATGTATCTTAAATCTTCCCCTTGCTGCAAACCCAGTACCAGCGAGCCTAAATGCTTACGGCTTCCCTTTGGCTCGGTAAACCCGCAAATAACTGCCTCCTGCGAGTTTTGTAACTTAAACTTCAACCACCGGTCAGAACGGCGACCACCGTCATATGCGCTCTGCGTATCTTTACCTATCACGCCTTCCCAGCCTTGCTTTTGCGCTTTTATCAGCATGTCTTTACCCTTACCTACGGTATGCTCCATATAAAAAATGGAAGTATCATCAGGGAAGGTATCAACAAAAGCCTTCAACAGTTCCTTGCGTTTTATCAACGGCAGTTCGCGCAAATCATGACCATCCAGCCGCAATAAATCAAATACATAGTATTTAAGTGTGCGCTTGTTTTTCTGGCTGTCGTAATTTTGCAGGTCCTGAAAAACGCTGCGGCCATTGTTGTCTTCCAATACAATTTCACCATCCAGCACGGCGCCTTTTGGCAAAGCCTTAATGTCTTCAAAAACCTTTTCGTATTTACCATTAAATTCAATGCCGTTACGTGATATAAGGGCGGCATCTTTACCTGTATAGCCCAGCGCACGGTAACCGTCTATCTTCATTTCGTATAACCAGTTCTTGTCGTCGAAGATCTTTGGCTCGAGTTTAGCCAGCATAGGTTTATACCTGCGGGCAGTTACGTCCTTTTCTTCAGCATTACTGCCTGCTACCTTATTTTCCTTTTTTTTTGCTGCTGGCTGGGCTTTAGGTAAGTCAATATTCAGCAATTTATGCTTAGGCAGTTTTTTTACTTTACCATCCTTGTTATTTTTCAGTTCCTTAATGTTTTCAGGAATCAAATCTTCACTGCTGAATTTTTTAGTTACGGCATACTCATCTTTATGCTTTATGAGCAGCCATGAATTGTCATCATCCTTATCGGCATTGTGTAACTTTACCAATGCAAATTCACCGTTTAACACTTTTCCTTTAAGCCTGAATTTTAAGTTACCCGCCTTCAATCCTTTGTGTAACTCCTTCACATCATCGCTACGGTTTTCGGCTAGTGACTCATAAGTACCCTGGTCAAATGTTATTACTATACCCGCGCCGTACTCACCGTTAGGTATAATGCCTTCAAAGTACTGATAGTCGTACGGATGATCCTCTACCATCATAGCCAATCGTTTATCACCGGGGTTTAGCGAAGGACCTTTGGGCACTGCCCAGCTTTTGAGCACACCATCTAACTCAAGCCTGAAATCATAATGCAAATGCGAGGCATGATGCCGCTGCACTACAAAACGCAGTTCTTTATTATCGCTTTTACCACCCTTAGGCTCCGATGTTTTTTTGAAGTTACGCTTGGCTTCATACTTTTCTAAACTCATGGCTTAAGCTCCTTTTTTGTTAAGACTTTGCATTAGCTGTTCGTATAAATCATCGCCTTTAGTTTTGGCAACTTTAAGCTTTTTAATGGTTGGGCGTTTGCCTTTAGCTTTGGCTTTAATAATTTTTAAAAGTTCGTCGGTGTAATCATCTTTAAACTTCGATACGTTAAAATCTTCGGTATACTGTTTTATGAGGGCAAGTCCCATATCAAGCTCCTTTTTACTTACGTTAGCATCAGGCAGTTTAAGGTCATCAGTATTACGCAACTCCTGGGCAAAACGTATCTTACTTACCACCAAAGCGTTTTCTACCGGGTGTATAATGCATAAGCTTTCGGTATTACGCAGCACAAAGCGGCCAAAACCGGCTTTGCCTGTCTTTTTTAAGGCTTGTAACAGTAGGTTATAGGCTTTGCTGTTTTTTGCATCGGGCTCGGCGTAATACGATGTTTCGTAGTACATAGGGTTAATATCCTGCGCCTCCACAAAACTTTCTATTTCAATAAGCTTCGTTTTCTCAGGACTGGCATCTTCAAAGTCGCGCTGCTCAAGCACTACATAATCATCGTTAAGCTTGTAAGCACGTACAATTTTATCATAAGGCACCTCCTTGTGTGTATGTTCATTAACGCGCAAGAAACGGATTTTGGCGTGGTCGCGCCCGTCGAGCATATCCAGGTCAAGAGAGCTGCTTTGCACGGCGGAGTACAGTTTTACCGGTATATTTACCAAACCGAAACCAATTGAACCTTTCCATATAGACCTCATCATAACAACAGCGTTTAGGTATATATAACCGTTAAACTGCTCAATGAGTTTTTGCATCAACAAACGAATGTTTAAGTTGATATACAACAATATATCGTTTCAACTGTAGTTATACTACTCTTTGCCTTTACCTGTATGAATGCTCAGTTACAACAAATACAAAGCGCATTGAAAGAGATGGTACTCACCTATATTGAAGCACAAAAGGTGGATATAGAATCATCATACGATGCCAGGGTTAACGCTGCCGAAACCAACATAAGGGTTATTGCTAATAAACGCCTGCCTTTTTCAGTATACGATTTGATGAAGCATTTGCATGTGCTGGATGAAATTGAGTTTGAAAGCTCAGAAGCATCGGTACAATATGTGGTGCAAATAATTGCCAGTATAACCAACTTTACAACTATTTGGGAACGATGCCTGAGCCGTTGGGGAAACCAGGGAGCAGCGCAGGTTGCCCTGCAAAACGTATTTGAGCTTTGCGACAGTATGAAGAGCAACTATCAAACTATTACCGCCTTTGCTGCCAATTCGTAGTACACGCGTACTGCCCCTTCAATTTTACTTTGGCCTTACGGGTTAAGCCTGAGGTAACTGCATGATTAATGAACTGCATTTTGTACCTTTGTAAACTTTTTTGCATTGGTTTAACAGTTACACTAAAGGCTAACGTATAACGCCTTTGTAAATATTAATCCTTCGCTTAAACAAGCAATCATTTGCAGGTTAAGGGTAAGCTATGCTATCCCTCAGTTGCAATAATGGCTTCAAAAAATGAGATAATACATCATGTTAGATAAATTAGAACTGATACGTGACCGCTGGCAAACAGTAGAGAACGAACTAAGCAGCCCGGATGCAATGGCTGATATGAAACGCTTTGCCCAGCTTAACAAGGAATATAAAGATCTTACCGCCGTTGTTGAGCAGTATAAAATTTACAAAAACATACTGAGCAACATTGATACAAACAAAGAAATTTTAGCTACCGAAAAAGACGAGGAGTTTCGTGAGATGGCTAAAATGGAACTGGACGAATTAATTACACAGCGCGAGGAGAAGGAAGAAGAAATACGCTTAATGCTGATTCCGAAAGATCCGGAAGATGCGCGCCCTGCTATTGTTGAGATACGTGGCGGCACCGGTGGTGATGAGGCTGCTCTTTTTGCCGGCGACCTTTACCGCATGTACATGCGGTATTGCGAGCGCATGGGCTGGAAAACAGAACTGGTTGATTTTACCGAGGGAACATCGGGCGGCTACAAAGAGATTGTGTTTAACGTAAATGCAGAGGATGCTTACGGTACGCTGAAATATGAATCGGGCGTGCACCGTGTGCAGCGTGTGCCTGATACGGAAACGCAGGGTCGTGTTCATACATCGGCCGCAACAGTAGTTGTGCTACCAGAGGCTGACGAGTTTGATATTGACCTTAAGGTAAGCGATATACGTAAAGATTTATTCTGTGCGTCTGGTCCGGGTGGGCAATCGGTAAATACCACTTACTCGGCGGTGCGTTTAACCCACATACCTACCGGTATTGTGGCGCAGTGCCAGGATCAGAAGTCGCAGTTGAAAAACTATGACAAGGCTTTACAGGTACTTCGCTCACGTATTTACGAGGTTGAACTTCAAAAACACCTGGAAGAAACGTCGAAAAAACGCAAAACCATGGTATCAACCGGCGACCGCTCGGCCAAGGTTCGCACCTATAATTACCCACAGGGCCGTGTTACCGAGCACCGTATTGGATTAACTATTTATAACCTTCCAAACGTTATGAACGGTGATTTACAAGAGATTATGGAATCATTACAGTTTGCTGAAAATGCCGAAAAACTGAAAGAAGGAACAGTTGCATAATTTTTAAAAAAAGTTCTTGCACAAAGCAAATGTGATTTCTATATTTGCAGTCCCAAACGGGAGGAGTGGTAGTTCAGCTGGTTAGAATACATGCCTGTCACGCATGGGGTCGCGGGTTCGAGTCCCGTCCATTCCGCTAAAAGAGCCGCAAGGCACACCGAAAGCGCTTAAATCAATGATTTAGGCGCTTTTTTTGTGCGCAAAGGTGTCGGTTCTTATCATCAGGGGAATTCTGCTATATGGATTTGTTTATCCATTTGCCATGTAGATTTTTTGATCATTTTAAACTAAAGCATAAACTATAAGTGAAAGAGCAACAATCGGCAGATGTGTATCGGGACTCGAACCCGGGTTCATGTGTTGCTACATGTTTTCAACCTGCGAAGTATCATCCGCCTACGGCATCTCTCATTATAAGCTAAATGACAGAAGGCAACTAATGAAGTTATTATTCGATTACAACGACCGATATCGAACCGGCGAGACAAAGTAGCGCATATTTAACTCACCTTAACTTTTCAATCTCTTAAAAAAGGGTAACAGGCAACAAGTGAAATGCACCTTGCGGTGCTCCTGCTCTACCAACTGAGCTACACTGGCCTAAGCCAATGACCGGACTCGAACCGGCGACCTGGACGTTAACAGCGAAGTAACACTCATTTACGACACCTTTTTTTATATGTAAGAGGGGCAATTACCTCAGTAGTTAACTCCACCCTACTTTTTTTTAACCATACACCAATGAATTTGACGAGCATCTCAGGTTCTGACTCAAAATAATAATTTTTCACGACACCTCTTTTTAAAAGAAGGGTAAAAAGCAATAAGCCATTCCTATCCGTCCGTAAGCAAGGCCCCGGCCGCGGATCCAAGCGAAGTAAGACTTATTTACGACACCTTCTTTGTAATAAGGAGCAACAGGCGAACGCGGGACCGGGGCACGCCTTGGGACTCGAACCCACAGTTTAGTTAAACAATACTGACCAGCCCCTGAAATGGTGAGCGAAGTAACCCGTTTCTACGGCATCCTTATGTTTTTTATTTCTTTTTAAAATATGAGGCGTTAGCTTCCTCATACTTGGTTTATAGTTCTATATTATGGATAGCATCCAATGCCGAACCTCCGTTTTCTAAAGCAGCTAACACTTCAAAAACCTTATCGCTCCAGCCGGCTATCAGGTATACATCATTGCGCAATATTTGCAAAGGCGCTTGTCCGTAACCTTTCAGGTCAAACAGGTAGAGCTTTGCACTTGGCAATACCTCTGCCTTGTAGCGTAACCACAAGGGTTGTATGTAATCGCCGGTGGTTGACGAACTGTTCCATAACTGGGCATCAGTAAACATAAACACTTTGTCCATTTTTACCTTGCGCTGTAACAGGTCTTTGATAACCAGGTAGCCATTGGTGCTGTAACCCACCTCGCCCTCGCGGCGATAAAACTCCTGCACGTTACCTAAAATGTTATTACGCGGTACAGCAATGGTTTTCCATGTATCACCAAACATACCCACTTCTACATTTTTGCAGCGGCTTTGCAGTAACATGGCCAGCATCAAACCCACATCGTAAAGCAATACCTTGCTTTTAGCCGATACCGGTGTTTGCATCGATCCAGAAACGTCGCAGGCTAGCAGTACGCGGGTTTCATAACCGAAACCTTTAATGTTGGCAGCACTTGCCTGTACGGCTTTTTCCAATGCATTCAACAGTTCGCCGGTATAACCCTTATTGCCGCCGTGAATTAAAGCAGTTAGTTTTTTTGCCAGGCTTTGCGCAGGAACTTTGGTAACTGCGGGGTTAACCAGCTCGCGGTAGGCAGCCAAATAACGAAACGGAAACTGCTTTGCTTTAGTCACCTCATTGGCATCGGCTAAACGGACGCATACTTTTTCAAAGTGCGCGTAGCTTACACCGGCCTCCTGTATGTTGCGCAGGTTACGCAGCAGGGCCATGTAGCCCAGCTTGCCGCTGTCTATCAGTTCTTCCCACTTGGTGCGGAACGCTATGACCTTGGCCTCGTTGCTATCAAAGTTAAACTGACCTAAGGCCGACAGCTCCGTTTCCCAGGTGTAAGGCGTTTGCAAGTCTCCGTTCACTATTTTATTGAATAGTAGTTGCTGCAATTCGTCTTTTGCTTTAGGGTGCACCAAAAACAAGGCGTCGCGCAGTTTAATGGCGCCATCGCGGTTGTATTTACCAAATTGATATTCGTCAAAACGGTTAAAGGCTGTGCTTAATCCTTTTTGCAATTGCTTGCTCAGGCGGTTCAGCTTTTTAGTGCCGGTACGCTTGTTCAGCATTTCGTAGCAGGCCAGTAATTCGGTAATTTCATCGGCACGGCCGATTACACCATCGGCAACCCGGGCAACCAGGCTATCGCCCGAGTGCAGCGCAGCTAACTCAGTTACCAGTACCAGTGGTACCGAACGCATGTGCATTTTGGTACGGGCATATACGGCCAGCTTACCCACAAATTCGGGCTTACACGCATATATTAGTTGGCGCAGGCGTGTTAAACGCGTCTCATCTTTTTCATAAAAGGAATCATTTAAGCTCCAGGTAACCACGGCGGTATACAGCTCCATTTCGGGCGATAGCGTATATGCTATTTCACCTGCGTGGTTAACGGTCTGGTTTTTGAATTTGCTTAACAGGTTGAATTTCATTGTGAACCTCCTTTTTCTTTTATGTTGATACAAAGAAATAGTGGCACTGCGCAGTGTATTTGCGTAGGTGAATAATTTTGAAAAAAAGTTAAAATTTTTTCTAGACCAAAGATAGATTCGGATTCTTTGAGTTGTACGAGTTCGAATTTCGTTCAGGGTACTGCGAATTGCCGAATTTAGTAGGGAACCTTATTATGATAAAGGCACACGCGACACGTACGCCAGCAAGGAGGGCGTACATTAGGAATACTACTAGAAATGAGTAACTTGCAGAACTTTTACTAGTTAATATTGTTAATAACTTGTAGTTTACTAAAATTTTTAGTATATTTGATACCCCCATTAATCCCAATTGTGAACACATTTTATGTCAAATTCATTTAAATTTAAAAAGTCAGTGCAATCAGTAACTTTTTTTGCTCAAAAAGAAGGAGGTACTATCAACTACATGAAAGCTGGCAAATTAGTTTATTTAGCTGATAAATTGCACTTACGTAAATATGGACGATCAATCACTAATGATACTTATGTGGCAATGAAAAATGGGCCTGTCCCTTCGAGGACAAAAGATATTATCCTTAAATCAGAATGGTTTGGGCATGATATAGTTGAGTACTCTAATATGTATTTAACTAGGCCGGAAGGTTATAATATTTCTTCAATAGGCGAACTAGAGAGTAAGGTGTTTTCACAAACGGACCTTGCTCTTTTGGAGCAGGTTTACAATGAATACGGACATCTAAATGAGTTCGATTTGAGTGATTACACCCATACGTTCCCTGAATGGAAGCGCTTTGAATCACAGTTGACTGCTGATCGGAACAGGGCATTTCCAATAATTTCGGATGATTTGTTTTTACCATTGAATAGTGATAGAACATTATCTCAAAATGAAGAACTCTTGGCTATGAGCAAAGAGGTTTACCAAAACATGTATTAAGCTTTTATGGTACCTCTTAATGTGCTTGTAGAAAGTTTGGTTATCGGTAATATCTATTATTTCATTAACCCACAGATCAACTCTCAAGAACCTCACCCGCATTTATATGTAGGTGATAAAGATGACAAATCTGCTTTTTTAATTTGTGGTACTTCTCAATTTGAGAAGAGAAAACGCTATTTCGAGTTAGTCGGTTTACCTTACGAGACCTTGGTAAGAATACGTCCTTCAGAAGATAATAAGTTAACAACTGATACATACATTAATTGTAATGATGTGCAGACCCATGATTTTAATTCACTTTTTACATACAGTAAATTTTCATTCTACGGGACGACTACAAAATCCGAACAATATGAAGTTAAAAACGGAATTTCGATAAGTGTCCTTGTTGAAGAGGATGATAAAGAAATTATCTTGGGTCAATTTCCAGATTTTGATCTATAACAACCACTATAAAGAAGTCATTGCTCTTAGCTGGCACATAAGTATACTCATAATGATCACCCTTTAATCCTCACCTCCCGCAAGCGTCCCGCCTGTGGTTGAACCCCTGTAGATTATCGCGTTTTCTTTGTCAATCTATAACTTGACCATAAGCGGTATCCTTGCGGTAGCGGGGCACATGCGGCATCCTTGCGCTATCAGGGGGATGATGGTTAAATTGCAGATAATAAAATTCACTTAATAGCTATTTTCAATTTCACCTTGAGGAAAAACTTTCTATTTTTGTCCTAATGGTAATTACAATTACCCTACTAAAAGTAGTTTACTACGGATTAGGAATTTTATTGACAATAATAAAAATTCACCGAGAGGTTAAGGGAATGAATTGAAGGTAGGATAGCAATATCCCCCTTTGGAGTAATGTCCATAAATACACCAGATAATAAAACATTAGTTTATGGGGCTCTGCCCCTTTTTTATTTTTTTAACTTCATTTTACGGTATAATACCCTAAGAGTTAGATTAAGTTTTTTAGCTAACTCTCAAGGTTAATTGTAAATGATAGGACAGTGCTTGCATTATGTTTAAGAGTAGTAAAGAGGAAATTGAGCCGTTTGACATTATTTCAATAGAATCCTTAAGCTATCAACAGAATTCTTTATAGATTTATCGTTTTTCAAATTATCAAGATTACTTGAAAATTTCTCAATCTTCTCAATCAATTCTTTTACTGGAGGGGATGTTACTATTGGTTTCACAAGCTCGATCATTGCTCTGAATTTCCTTGCACATAAGCTGTGCTGTAGCTTATCTGACACTTTAGAATCATTAAACGATAACACTGCTACATTTGCTTGATGTGAATCCAATTGTGATAAAAGAGAAATATAAATTGGTTGTGCTGCCATAGTGATACCGTTGCCATTTGTAATAAATACTTCAACTAAAGCAAGAACGTATTTTTTACTTATTTGCTTAGGTAGTTTTGGAGGGTCGCCAACAACACGTTGTAATTGTTTGGCAAATGAGGGTTCATTATAAAAATTATTCATGCCCCTGTGTGCCGTTAATAAATTGTTAATTGATGTTTCAATTTCGACGCCTCTTAAATCATTAGGGATATAACTTTCGCCATTAACAATCTGTAAAAACTCTCTTGATAATTTCTTCTCATGTTGGTAATTTGCAGCAACAAAATTTCCATATTTTAATCCAAAGGTGTCTCTTGTATCTTCATCAACTCTATTCCAAATCAGAGGAAGTAGGCGATTAATGTTTTGAAGCGTTTGACTATTAGTATCAGGCTTAGTGTAAATACCAAAGAAGCCAGAGACCAGATTGTTAACTTGCTCTTGTGTTAAATTTGTAAAGAAAACTGCGATTTCTTGGGCTTCCTGTGAAGATATACTACTTGTTTTTATCCCAGCTAAGAGTTGCTTGATTTTCGTGGTTTGATTTGATATTGGTAAAGAGATAACCTCATTTACGCATGTTTCGAGCCACGAAATTAATTGTAAACCAGTTATTGCGTTCTGATTAGGATGTGCAGCACTTGCCCAATTTCGCATATAATTGATATATTCTAAATGCTTAGCTCCTAATTCCGATATAAGGCCAATTTCTTTAGCCCCTTTAATTAAATCATAATCATCAACTTTATTAAGATCACTTTCATCTCTGAGTCTTTTTCTTTTATCTCCAGAAACGGCATTATCGTAGAAATATTCCAAATCATATTGAACAACTCTTTTTCGGATTTGAATAATTGTTTCATCCCATAAATAGTTTAAAGCCGCATCAAATAATCCAGACGCTACTCCGGCTATAAATTTTGACAGATACAAGGATTGCTCTTTTTCTTTGCGATCAATTTGTGAAATCACAGATTCAAGGTTTTTAAAAACTTTAACTCTTTCCGGTACATTAACAAATATATTATCTGATGGCAAATTGTGTTGTTCTAAAAAATCTATAAGCCCACCTTCAAATTCACGAAGTTGTAAATCATAGTTTGCTTGCTTTATTATTTCTGGTTTATTTTCCATAACATAATGTATCATTATTAATTAATAAAAATATTTAAATAATATCACTTTGAAAGCCTCAATCCTCCGGCTTCTCCCTTGCATCCGCCATCCTTACAATTCTTGGTTCAAACCTGGCCAGTACCTCTACCAAATTTTCCTGCGCGGCCATTACGGCGTGGATGTCTTTGTAGGCCATAGGGGCTTCGTCCATGTCGCTACCCATGAGGGTAATTCGTTTATCAACCAGGTTGGCGGCTATCAAAGCTTTATCCAGCCTTTTAAAGGCGGCGCTACGGCTCATGGCCCTTCCGGCACCATGACTGGCCGAATTAATACTTTCGGTATTACCTCTACCGCGTACCAAAAATCCGGGCGTACTCATGCTGCCGGGGATAATACCCAACACACCTTCGCCGGCCGGGGTTGCACCTTTACGGTGTACCATTACCTCCGTACCATCGGCTAGTTGCTCTTTCCAGGCAAAGTTGTGGTGGTTCTCTACCATTGCCATGGGTTTAAGGCCTAAAGCACGGGCAATTTTATTGTGGATTTCGTGGTGATTGGCGCTGGCATACTCGCCGGCCAGGTTCATGGCTATCCAGTATTCTTGTCCTTCGTCTTTATCCAGGTCTAACCAGGCCAAATGCTTGGCTTCTGTAGGCAGCTTGGTTTTGGTCATGGCTATCTTACTGTAATGGTCGGCCACGCTGCCACCAAAACCACGCGAGCCAGAGTGTGACAACAAAGCCAGGTATTTACCTGCCGGGATGCCAGCCATAGCGCCTTCGGCAATAGTCAGTTCGCCCCATTCCACAAAGTGGTTGCCGGTTCCGCTGGTGCCTAACTGCGCATAAGCCTTATCTTTTAACGAGCGAATAACTTTGGTTTCGTTCCAGGTTTTGCTATCAAACAATGAACTGTCAAAGTAAGATTTGGTAGTACAGCCCATCCCAAAGTAAGTGTTGTCTACCAATATGTTTTTCAGCTTGTCCGTTTCAGTATCCACCGCTTCGGCAGGTAAATCAAAAATGCTTAAACACATACGGCAGGCAATATCAACACCTACGGCAAAGGGTATAATGGTATTGGCCGTAGTAGCCAAAACGCCGCCAATAGGCAAGCCATAGCCCTGGTGCGCATCGGGCATCAGTGCGCCGGCAACAGCAATAGGTAATTGTACCGCAGTTTTCATCTGCGCCAGCGCACCTACTTCAATATGCTCCAATCCCCATACCGGGAAATCGGCAATCTCTTCTTTCAGCTTAAAGTTGGTGCGCTCCTGCTTTATAAATTTCCCTTTTTTACGCAGGGCTATTACGTCTTCGGCCAGGTTTTTGAACTTACCGCCTTTCTTTAAGGCATAAGGCATAGGGTCGTTAATCAAGGCTTCTAAGTTGGCCAGTATTTCGGGCTTGGCCATTACGCCGTGTTTTAGCAAACCGTTAGCCACGCGGCTAAAGTTTACCAGTATTTCTACATCATCAATGCCTAATGCATTTAATTCGTTGTTGCTTATTTTATGCTTTTCCATATCTGTAGCAATAATTGAATTTATAATCTCCGGGCTGGAAACCCTCTCTCCAATTTAAGAGAGAGGGGGCGTTTTAAACGCTATTGGCCTTTCAACAATACAAAGAGAAACAACAACTGCGCAGCGTATTTGCGCAGTAAAAATTAATTTATAATTTCATCAAAAAATAGTCCGAAATCGAACTTCCTACATCCAAAATCAAGAATGCCTGTTAACCGCAATGCCCTCATCCGTTACCGTACCATTGACCAGTGCCTGCAAAATCGCAAAAGAAGGTGGACGCTGGACGATTTGATTGAAGCATGCAGCGATGCCATTTATGAATACCAAGGTATTGATACCGGCGTAAGCCGCCGTACCGTGCAGGCCGATATTGAAATGATGCGCAGCAACAAGCTGGGTTACGAAGCGCCCATAGCAGTAATTGATAAAAAGTATTACACTTATACCGATAAAACGTACAGCATTACCAACAGCCCGCTAAATCAACAGGATATGCAGGTACTGAGCGAGGTTTCGGGTTTGTTAAAGCAGTTTAAAGGTTTTGGTCACTTTGCCGACGTTAACGAAATGGTAAGCAAACTGGAAGACAAAATTTACACCCAAAAAACGCACAGCGCCCCGGTTATTGATTTTGAAAAGAACGATAATTTAAAAGGCCTGGAGTGGCTAGAGGTAATTAGGAAAGCCATTGTTGCTAAACGAACGCTGTGTGTTACCTATCAATCGTTCAAGGCCCGTGGTCCCAGTACGTTTTGCATCAGCGGTTATTTGCTTAAAGAGTATCGTAACCGCTGGTTTGTGCTGGGGCAATCACACCAGCGTAATTCGCCTTTGCTTACCCTGGCTTTAGATCGTATACAAACCGTTGAAGAACACGCTGACGATTACCGCGAGAACACCGAGTTAGACTTGACCACTTATTATAACGATGTTATAGGTGTAACCAAAACCCCTAATCAACGTGACTGTGAGGTGGTTTTTTGGATAGATAAAGACAATGCGCCCTATATTATAACCAAGCCCCTGCACCACACGCAAAAGCTGCTGAGCGAGGATCAAACCGGCAAAATATTCAGCATACGTGTTATTTTAAATTTTGAACTGGAGCGTGAACTGTTAGGCTTTGGCGCTAAGATACGGGTGTTAGGCCCGCGCATATTGGTTAAACAAATAAAGGAGCAGTTTTGGAAAGCTTTGGAAGGATATAAACAGGAGCAGCGTGATGATGAGGCGGAAGAAACGGCAAGGTAAATGCAACTGTAGCTCTCCTGTAAACACTCCCTTCCTTATATATTCATTTCTTAATATATTTAAGAGCATGATGTGTTACGTTTCATAAAAAGTCCGCGTATTGGTTTAAGTAACCTTTAACAAACTTAAAGCAGGTATCATGCGGCATAGTTTCATTTTTACCCTTACTATAATTGCAGGTATTTTAGTTTCAGTTTCTTCATGTATTAAAGAAGCCGATGAACCGGTAATAGGCTGCGAACCAAGACCACAATTGGTGTTGCCGCTAAACATAGTAGATGCTGCAACATCAGAAAATCTGTTTTTTTCTGCTACACCTCGGTATCAGGTTAAAGACCTTTACTTTTTCCGTAAAGCCGATGTTAATAGAAAAGATACCATCCGCCCTACCGTGTATGGCAACGCGAACGTAAAAGTATTCCTTGTGCCGTTAAAAATACAAAGCACCGGCGATACGCTGATTATGAAAACCGGAAACCACGCAGATGATGCCATCATTTACTCGGTAAAAAATGTGAATGGAGACTGCCCTTATACAACGCTCTACAACGTTTTGTATAATGGGTCAGAACTGGCAGCTAGCGGGTCGGGATACATCATCAAAAGATAAATCGCATTCCGTGTAGGTGTAAAACATGTTTAACCATTAATTTCCCGACACAATGAGCATTTTTTAAAGTTAAGATATGGTTGCTATTAAAAAAAGCAACATATCTACCCATTGACACGTCATACACCTCATTTAAAAATAGCAATATTGGGCGGCGGACCAAGTGCATTGTTCATTTACAAGCGACTAGTCGAATCAGGCAGAAGCAATATAGAAATTGACATTTTTGAAAAAGGTGGCCGGTTAGGTGCGGGCATGCCTTACAGTGCCGATGGCGCTAATGATGAACATATAACAAACGTATCAGGCAATGAAATACCTGATATTGTTACACTCGTTGCCGAGTGGATATGCACTGTACCTAAAGATACGCTCGACAAATTTCGTATTGACCCAAAGCAGTTTAACGAGTATAAAACCCTACCACGCCTATTATTCGGGCAGTATTTGGGCGATCAGTTTAAGCTGCTGCAACAACAAGCTAAAGAGGCCGGCATAGTAACCAATGTTCACTTTAACTGCACAGTAACCGACGTAGCAGATAACACTGCAAATGAAAAAGTAACAGTAACCTTGAATGGGGATAGCGGTGCTGAGTTTGATAGAGTAATTATTTGCACCGGGCATTTGTGGCCTAAAAAACATGAAGGTAAAATTGAGGGCTATTATGATTCGCCTTATCCCCCATCAAAATTAACTTTTAAGGCTAATCATCCGGTAGCGGTTCGCGGGTCATCATTAACTGCAATTGATGCTATACGCACATTAGGCCGATATAACGGAACCTTTAATAAAGATGAGCGTGGCAAAGTTGTGTATAAGGTTAAAGCCGACTCGCCCGACTTTAAAATTCAAATGCACTCGCGCAACGGTTTGTTACCTGCCTTACGCTTTCACCTGGAAGATTCTCATCTGGGTAAAGACACCATACTTACTGCAGATGAAATTGCAGCTGTAAGAGCAGAAAACGACGGTTTCCTGCCGTTAGATTATGTTTTTGACAAAAACTTTAAGGCCGGCGTACAACAAAATGATCCGGCTTATTATGAAGAAATTAAAGACCTCTCTATTGAAGGGTTTGTAGGCAAGGTTATGGAGCTACGTGAACGGGTTGATGCTTTTAAGTTGCTTGCAGCCGAATACACCGAAGCAGACAGATCGATTAAGCGTCGCGAATCTATTTACTGGAAAGAAATGCTCGGCGTTTTAAGCTTTGCAATGAACTATCCGGCCAAATACTTCTCAGCAGAAGACATGCTTCGTCTAAAACGTGAATTAATGCCTTTAATATCTGTCGTAATTGCTTACGTACCTCAAAGCTCAGCTGCAGAAATGCTTGCCATGCACCAGGCCGGGCACCTCGATATAGTGTCGGTTGGTGATGACAGTAAGGTTGAAGCATTAGATACAGGTGGCATCATTTATCACTATACTGATGAACAGGGTGAGCATCATGAACACTATCAAACATTTGTTGATTGTATTGGTCAGCCCCATTTGTCGTTTGATGAATTGCCCTTTAAAGGACTGGTAGATGGCAAAACAGTTAGCAGAGCTAAACTATACTTTAGAGATCAGCAGCAAGGAAAGCAAGAGCAGGAAAAACAAGGTGACCAGGTTGGTGTGGACAGGGATGGGCGGTATTACCTAACCGTTCCGGGTATTACCATTAATGATAGCTTTCAGGCTGTTGACGAGTACAACGCACTCAACGAGCGTATATACGTAATGGCCGTGCCATTTATTGGCGGTTACAACCCTGATTATTCGGGTTTGGACTTTGGCGAGGCCGCATCAGTAGCAATTGTAAAAACACTATTGGCATAATTACTGTTAACTAATAAAAAAACATACCTATGGAATCTACAGAAAAAACAATTGACGTATTACAGGATCTTATTGAAATTAATAATGACCGCGTAGCTGGTTTTGAAAAAGCTATTGCTGATATTAATGATGAGAACATTGATTTAAAAGCCATTTTTCAGGAGTACTCGGCACAAAGCCGTAAGTTTAGCCAAGAGTTAACTGCATTGACAGCAGCACGTGGTGGCGAAGCAGAAACTGGCAACAGTGTAAGCGGCACCTTACACCGCGCATGGATTGACGTAAAATCATTATTTGGCGGCAGCGACCGTGCAAGCATCCTTTCAGAAGCTGAACGTGGCGAAGATGCAATTAAGAAAGCATATCAAACTGCGTTAACTGAAGGCCAGCTTTCGGGCGAAGCGTTACAAACAGTAACCGCACAATCGCAAGATATTAATGCTGCACATGATGCCATCAGAGGATTAAGAGATGCCTCTAAATAAATAACAAAATACTTAAAAAGCTGCGGTAGTACGCAGCTTTTTTTATATGGAAGAACCACTTAAACTTTTTATGGTGCTTTTAGGCTCCAAGCCTTTAAAACGTACAGTTGAGCAGCATGACTATTTCTTCGGAATTGCCAAGTCGCTTCAGGAACTGGTGCCTCAAATGATTGAATTTTGGCCGGAGGCCGGGAGCAGCTTACACATTGATGGCTGGCGTGAAATCAATCACGTTGATGGCTATTCGGTTACGGTAAATGCCAAGTCTGATGTAAAGACATCTGAAAGCAGCAAACGTCTATTCTTTGTTAATTTAGGCGGCTATCAAAGCGGTAAACTGGAAGAGCAACACTACACGCTGCTTACAGTACAAGACGACCGCAAAGGCGCTATTAAAACATCAACTATGACTCCTTTTTTTAAAGAGGCCAGCATTGCAAGTGTAAAAAGTGCCAGTGCTCATATTGATGAAAAATACGGCATCGACGTAGATGATGTTTATCGTGTTGACGATGTACTGTCTGACGAAACCAGATCAAAGTATGATATCGTACTTAGCAAGTGTGCAGATGGCCAACATGATCAAATACATTTAGGTTATTTTAAACTGGATAAATTATAAGCGACGATCTTATCAAAGTAGTTTATAACCGTCAATTTAAAAAGTTTTACGAGCACTTATTCATGTATTGAAGACTTCTCTAACGTAAAACGTTTGGACGAAGCATTCCACTCAATAATCAAAGGAGCTTGATCGTTACCTACGTTTCTCGATAGTCCTACTTTCTGCTTTTCTGCATCTACAACCTCTAAATTATCATAAATAATAGTCATTATGTTTCCTATAGCATCTTCAACATTAGATAGATCAATAACCTGAAATATCTTACCGTTATTTTTTTGGAAAATTTTCAACTCACTCAGTACCGCTTTGTCAGCACCGCTAACCTTGTTATAACATGCTATAAAGTAAAACCGTGTCAGCGACTGCGCTTGTAGTATATCGACACCAGAAAATACTTGCTCAGGTTCTAAATCCAAAAGCTTGGACACAAACGTTAAACTCACGCGCAATTTATTAACGGTTGCCTTATTTTGCCATGAGCCAGGGCATTGCTTTTCGGAAAAAACAAACTGCAGTACGGCAGAATAACTTTTACCAGACACCTCATAAAGCGTTACCTGCTTACTACGCTCATCAAATATACCCTCCAGCCTGATTGGAGAATTGTATTTGTTATACTTATAAACGCCAATAACGTTAAACTTCTTTTTAGCAGGCTCGCCAAAGTAACCTTTACGCACCTGCATAGATAGTGTTATTGGAAACTTGCCAATGGTGCCTTCGAAATTATAGCATTCATACCAACCGGCATAAGCGTTTGTAGTGGCACAAAACAATATGAAAAACAGGATTCTTAACATTTTTGCAGGATAAATAAGTAAATGAACCAAAAAAAGATTGCTATACACTAAACCAAAAGAGTCTTTTATAAGATTTAATAAACGGCAAAATTTAAGTTGATGCTTAATTATAAACAATGGCTAAAAAATTGATATTAAACTGCCATACTATAGTTACCTTGTTAAACATAAAGTAAGACATATGAGTGAGAAGAACATACTTGGATTTTCATACAAAGTAACCGAAGTTACGCTTAATGCAATTGACGAAAACCTGCAGATAACCCAAAGATTTGCAACAAAAGCAGTAATAGATATCATTAACGAGAAACTCAAACTTCAGAACTTTAAGGTAGACGAGAATACTCTACGCGTGAAGTATGTAAATGATCAGCTTTTTTTAGAAGGCTTTGCAACGGAAATAAAGGAACACAAATCAGTTGGCTTCCTTTCAGGCAGGTAATTTTGCAATCAAAAACTAGTCGTCAAGTCCATCAATAATGTTTCTTAAAATAGCGATGGTTGAAACTATAAACCCGATAAGAAATGAAGATCCGTTAGCTAAATATGCGTTTAACATTACTGCAACAACTATTACAAAAGCTAAATAGCTCATCAAAATAAAAGAAATTTTCAGTCGCTTTTTATTTCTTGTCTTTCGTTTTTGAGCATCCCAAGCTTTCGCAAAGGAAGCGTTGATTAATTCTTGTTCATCTTGTTTAGTATTAAAGACAGCTTCGATCTGATTATTTATTTGATTCCATTCCTCAAAGTTGTTTAAATTCAATGCCTCATAATTTGTAAGAAAATCAATCATATCTACCTGCAGCTGGGTTATATCATTCCCATAATAAACATCATAATATTCAAGTTCCACAATCCTGTCTATCTCAAAAGGCGATAAAAGACGGTAAATGTTTAAACTTCCAAGCTGTTGTAATGCAATCTCATTGAGGAACTGAAAATTATTAGCAACTAACTTTTGATATAGTAATGCCAACAATACCCTAGTACAAATGGCATTTTCAAACTCTCTAACGTAAACATTTAATAGTTGGATTACTTCATTTTCAGTATTAGCCAAAGATAATTCTTTAAAGAAATAATCTGGCTCTTCCGTATTCAAGATAATTTGATCAGCCCATGATCTTACATCTTCAAGAAGAACAAGTTGCCGAACTAATCCTTCTCGAAAAACGCAAAGTATTAATTTGAAATCGTCAGGTTTAGGGGATATCATATGCTATACCAATGATTGAAATTAGCTAAAAATCTCTTTATCTAATCTAAGCCTTGATTTTAAACTTTGTAGTATTACAATCTTGAACTCAAATACATCTATCAACTACCTTAAATTTCATTGTTGAGTTAACTAAACGGTTTACACTTTTTATTAAAGGGTATATATTTCCGTTACTACTTAGCTGTTAAATCAATTTTCTAAAATCAAACATTTTCTTGCTTGCATGAGCATAATATATTTCTATATTTGCAGTCCCAAACGGGAGGAGTGGTAGTTCAGCTGGTTAGAATACATGCCTGTCACGCATGGGGTCGCGGGTTCGAGTCCCGTCCATTCCGCTTTTTCAATATCAAAAACAGTAAAAACCCCTTAGATGACACCATCTAAGGGGTTTTTCATTTTAAAGGCATACCAAATTATTCAGCAAATCACATAGTATATGCGAGTAATTCGGGAGTCATTCAAAGTCTGCAAAAAGAACTCCCGAATTAGCTTGCAAGGAGCTAATATACAGCGTGTTCATACACTGAACATCTTGATTCCTGATGATCAATTAATCAAATTTGTTTAACTTTTAATTGATCAAAAGTCATGAGAACCACACTCTCCCTGCTTTTCTCACTGAGAAAGCCTAAAAATTATTCGTCAGGAGAAATGCCCATTTATCTTCGCATAACCGTGGATGGCCAGCGCACAGAGTTCGCTGTAAGTCGAAAATGTAATCCTAAAAGTTGGGATGTTGTAACTGGAAGAGCATCTGGGACGAAGGCAGACGCCAAAACTTTAAACGCTTACTTAGACAATATTCAATTTAAGATTCAGGAGCTTCAGCGTAGAATGGCTGAATCTGATGAGACGATCACTGCTGAAACACTAAAGAACCGATTTATTGGTAAAGCTGAAAAGGCGCGTACATTACTCGTAGTATTTGAAGACCACAATGCTAAGATGAAAAACCTCGTTGGACAAGAATTTGAGAAAAGCACGTTACAGCGTTATGAAACTTGCATGATGCACGTCAGAGACTTTATTCAGCTAGAATATAACGTTTCAGATATACCGGTAACCAAAGTAAACTTTGCTTTCTTAAATAATTTTGAATACTATTTACGTAGCGTTCGGAAATGCGGAAATAATTCAGCAATCAAGTACCTTAAAAATTTAGGTAAGATCGTGCGCATCTGCCTCGGTAACGGATGGTTGACCATCGATCCCTATCTCAACTATAAGCCCAAACAAAAGGCCGTACACAGAGAAGTTCTCACCAAAGAGGAACTTAGCAGGCTAAGTAAAAAGAAATTCAGCATAGAGCGCCTAAATACGGTTAGAGACATGTTTGTATTTTGCTGTTATACTGGTCTGGCTTATGTGGACGTCCATAAGTTAAAACGTTCGGAACTTATTAAGGGCGTAGATGGCGACTTGTGGATTTATACCAACAGGCAGAAAACAGACACGCTTTCCAGAATACCAGTTTTACCGGTTGCCCTATCAATTATTCACACCTATGAGTATCATCCGCAGTGCGTAATTAAGGACACGCTGCTTCCAGTAATGAGCAATCAAAAAATGAATGCTTATCTTAAAGAGATAGCTGATTTATGCAAAATTGAAAAGCCTTTGACCTTTCACATTGCAAGGCACACCTTTGCTACTACTGTAACGCTAAATAACGGCGTTCCTATTGAAAGCGTGGCAAAGATGATGGGACATACCAGCATTAAAACTACACAAATCTACGCTAAGGTCATGGATCATAAAATCAGTTCTGATATGCAACAATTAAGGAAGAAATTAGCTGTAGGCTAAGTTGTCTTACGTCAACTATCGAGAGATCCTTGGTAGTTGACGATTTTGTATAAGCTCTCTTATACTTACATCGACTTCTGACAAAACATTGCAAATATTGACCACATGAATGAATAAAATCAATAGACCACTTACCAATAATTATTCAGCTTTTCTGGCGTATTCTTCTTTGAGAACAGTAACAAAATCTTTTTCATCACGGGGTAAAAAGAAACCCTTTATAGAATTAAAGTTTCTTATGCAGATCTGTATATGACTCTTCATCTGTATAGCGGAACCAGGGAACGCCTCCCCGCCTTCAGTAAACACACCACGGGTTGAATCGAACAATTTTACATTGGTATATCCTCCGTTGGCAACGATCTCCTGCTGGTAATCTGAAAAGATCTGTTCATGCATGAATTCAATTAGCGCACAGTCCAATTCCCGGATAAGTTTATCTTTATGCTCATCTTGCTTTACGTCCTTGTTCTTAGGGATAGGTTTCTTAAGTGCTTCAAAATTAGCTACCATCAACTTATAATAAACAGAAAGAAGACTTAAATACTTGCTGTCAAGAAAATCCAAGCAGTTGCCAAGTTGCAACACAGCGCCAACAACGGAGGCTTCTTTAATCTGGCCCCTCTGTTCTTTATCTTTGGCCCATAACCATGCACGTTCTAGGTTGTTTTCCCAAAAGTACATTCCATGTCCTAACCAGTCGTAAGGCTTTTCGCTTTTTTCAATCACAGCTTGATTAGCAACAAGCTTATCCGCAATTGATTTGTCACATCCATGGAATCCAATAACTAAATTGGGGCGGATGTCATACATAGGAGAGTATTATTAGGCTATTTCCTCAAGTTCCTTATACGGTTCGGTATAAGCACCCTCATTATCCATGATACCTGCATTGACAAAAGAGTTCAATGCTTCTTGTTCAGAAACACCTTTATCAAGTTTAGCATTAGCTAACTCAATAAGTAATTCAATATCTTTATCACTCATTGGATCTCTTTCTTTCCTATTAACACAAATCTAATCATTAGGTTCTATACATGCAACATCTTTGTCCTTACAATTAGCATCTTCTATCCTATGATCACTTGTATAAACGAAACAGCAAGACCTATTCTCTTATTTTAATTACCAGAAACACTTCCCTCATAATAAAGTACATTAAAGTTCCTTAGTTTAAACATCTGTAATATTAAAATGGATTTCTAAGGCTCGCCTATTAAGTTTGAATATTAGCCATGTAACATAGTGAGGGTAAAAATTTGAAAAACCTGTAATGAAGTGAGGGTAAATAATCCTAACTGAATACATGCTTTAGGGTTCGTCTTGCTAAATACTTTTAATGTTTGCATTTTCACCCAAAGTGAAGCAGTTTAGCCTGATTAAATTTCCGGTGCTCATTCTGCAACACATAGCCAAGCTGATTGGTGACCAGCTTAGTTTTACCAATTTTAAATTCCGGCGTTAAAGCGTGGTTATGACCATAGATCCAGTATTCTGCACCGGACGATTCAATCAGCCTATCCATATCTGTGGCAAACGCTTCATTTAAAACGCTACCGCGGTATTTGCTTGGATAATGCTGAAAGGTCGGTACATGATGTGAGACGACAATGCTTTTCTGATTGCTCAATAGACTACAGTTAAATGCTGCTTCGAGAAAAGATACAGCATCAGCATGCATTTGATTGTAAAGCTCTATCGTAAGTCTTTTACCTTCAAGCCTGATCTGGTGAAAATCAGATAATCCCCGTTCAATATAAAAGGCATTTTCTTTTGAAACATTAGACCACAATGTCGTAAAGCAAAAACGGGTTCCATTCAATAAAACCACCTCGTTGTTAAGGAGACTGATATTCGCTTGGATCTTTTCATGAAATGAGCCACGTTTGTTAGCGATATCAAATCCATAGTATTCATGGTTCCCAGGTACCCAATAAACATGGCTATAACTGTCCGAAAGAAGATCAAAGAAACTTTTGTAATGATCGATGTCACGTAGCGGAATTATATCGCCGGCCAAGATTAATATATCACCAGCTGGCTCGAGTGGGTTTTTCGCAATGAATGTTTTGTTCTCCGCAAACTCCAAATGGAGGTCGGATGCAAATTGTATTTTCATAAATTAATCTTCAGTGGTTAATACTAGCTCCTGACCGGCATGTTTTTTCTTTAATGATTTCATATCTACACTTACCTTGGTATCAGTTACCCTTGCATAGATCTGAGTTGAGCGAATATTTTTATGACCAAGCATTTGTCCTACAGTTTCGATCGGTACGCCGTTAGTTAGGGTTACCGTCGTTGCAAACGTATGTCTTGCACAATGAAAAGTCAACCACTTTGTCCATCCCATTGATCTTGCGATCTCTTTAAGGTAAAAATTTGCTCTTCCATTACTGATCTTAGGGAGCAAAAAATCCTCATCCAGATAACGGGGAAAATCTTTATAATGGTTAATGAGCTTTAATGCGGGTGCAAGCAAAGGCAGCCGTACCCGATTATTATTCTTCACGCGGTGTGTCTGAAGCCATATCCCTCCGTCATCTCCTTTCAAAATATCACCACTCTTAAGCTTTATGATATCTGCGTAGGATAACCCTGTATAACAACTAAATAGAAAAAGATCACGTGTCAGATTCAACCGCTTTTTTACTTTTTTGATTGTGAGATCGCGAAGTTCCTCAGTTGTTAGGAACTCCCGGAAAACTTCCTCTTTCTTTGCCCGGTAGGCTACGAAGGGATTCCGCTTAGCCCAGCCGATCTCATTGGCAACCTTCATAATCGTTCTTAATTTCTTAACCATCTGCACTGCGGTATTAATTTTCACACCATAATCAGCTTTTAAATAATAATCGAAATCTCTCACCAATTGGAAGCCAATATCGTCTAATCTGATATCTTCCGATTGGGTTTTCAGCAATAGAAATTTTTTTAAGACCCTATAAGTCGACTTATACTTTTGTAAGGTCGCTGGTGTAAAACCTTTGCCTAAAAGCCCTGCGATCTGGTTGGTGTGGTAGTCCCAGGCATGAGACAACATTTTGGGTGGTTCAAGCTCTTCGCCAACCAACATTTTTTTAATGTGCATTGGCGAAAATGCCTTACCAGTTGCATAAAGCTCCTGCCTGCAAGAATGTGCTTTAGAATACAGCAGGTCGAGCCAGCTATTAATAGATCGAGCGTATTCCTTTGTGCCTTTGATCCGCTTTGCTCCCCCGTCCCATTCACTTTCTGTGCAATGTCGGCCAGTGAACCACTCAGTACGCCGACCGCCCATGGTGATACGCATGTAAATCGGGATATTTGGTTTGTCTTCCCCTGTTCTTTTCTTAAGATAAAACAAGATTCCAAAGGTGTAGACTCCGGCTTTTTCAACAATTGCTATGGGCTTTTTTTTTCAGCCTTAGCCAACATGGCATCGATATCTTCCGGCTTATAGTAGAATATTCCGCCTATTTTTGTATAACCAAGTTTTCCTTCAACACGAAGATTCTGAAGGGTATTATTCGATATATTCAGTATTTCCCTGACATCTTTTGTTTTTAGCCATTTCTTTTGATAGAGGTTTTTGTTTTCTAATATCGGTTTCAATAATTCAAAGAGTTCTGCTTTAAAATCCTGCAAATCCTTTTTTGTTAATAATTCATCCAATTGCATTAATAAGTCTGTTTAGTATCATTAATAATAACAAGCTGTGCGAGGCCGAATGGGCACTTCTTCGACAATACGCCCATTAGCTAACACTATAGAAAATCATTTCGGTTCACTGATTTCATCCATTCATCTTCAGCCATGATAATCGGGTCAAGCCAATTTGCTTTCTGTTTTGCCCAAGCCAGCCAGTCATTATCAGGCTCCCGAACCGTGGCGATATACTCCCTGAGTAACTGAGCGAGCTTCCATTGCTTTGCGCGGCTAACGAGTTCCTTGAAATCTCCTAATTCCTTACGCTGCTCTGCATCCCATTCCGCTTGCGCCTTTCGCTGCCGTTCCCAGTTTTGCTGCCATACCTGTGCATTGGTCAAATAAGCCTCCTCCTGTTTAGCCGCCAGCTCCAATTTGGCTAACACTTTCGGGAGCTGATCTTCCAACAGCTGGGTTTTCAAGTCCTGCCATTCGGCTTTTAATCTGCTGTCCAGTCGAAAAACCAGTTTACCGTTTGGCTGCCATTCGTAGTCCTGGTAAGGCTTATCGAGCACCCTAACTCGTGTGGTGCGCTCTCGAAAATTTACCCGAAGCCTCAATTTGTGAATAACCACATAATTGCCATCGCTTTCAGCTTTAAAAATGTGCCCTCTTGCCCTGACACACTTGATCAGCGTATCCATAAATCGAAGTGCCCGGCCAACATTCGCGGTAGTTACCCGAATATCTAATTGACCCTTTCCAGTTACAGCCATTCCTGGATGATTAATATCTGTAAGCTTAGCTAAGCTTTCTTTGGCGGCAACAATTAGTGGGTCGGGCCTTGTCAATCTATCCGGTACTTTAAAAGGCAATTTTTCGCGACTGATCTGCTTAATGAGCAAGTCCAGTTCCGAAACTTGTTTAACAGACTTCTCCGCTGGGCGCTCTTCCAGTTCGGCATAGCCTTTTCCTTTATGCTTAACAGGCAACACCGGACGCTCCACCAGATGACCTGACCTGATCTTCGTCCAATCGCCACTTTTAGGGAAGGGAATATTTAGCCTGATGCAGAGCTTTCTGAATCCCACATCGGATATGGTATATTTCTGAGCGATATCCGTCATTGGCGATTCCCAAACCATTTGGTACAGGTCTTCACGTGTTAACCTGATCATAATACCGGTGCTACTGATCTGAGTTCCTCCGTATTGAATTCGCCCAGGCTTCGCAGGTATTTGAGCGTGACCAGCACAGAAGAGTGCCCCATGATCTTCTGCACCATATAAACATCCTTCGTACGTCGAAAGACATCAATGGCTGCTGTATGCCGGAATGAGTATAGCGTTTGCTTGGGATAGATCAACCCATGGCTTAGCAGTTTCTTTTTTTCACGGGACCATTGCTTGGCGAAGTAGCTGTTATTAAATGGCTCTTTGTTCAGGCTAAAAATGTTGTCATCCCTGCCAATAGTATTTAATACCGGCTCCAGTTCCTCCCTCACGTAATCAGGCACAAAAACGGTCCTTACCCGGCCACCCTTGTTTTCCGTACCATCCAGGTGAATCTCCGTGTTATTCATTTTAAAGTGGCCTTTGGTTAATAAGCGTATTTCTTCATGCGGACGGAGCAAACAGCCGTAGGTCATCAGTGCACAGCGGTACAGGTTGGTATGGTTCACTTTCAAAAAATCAAGCACGGGTTGCAATTGCTCTCTTTCATACGCCAAATGAAGGGTGGCCTTAATGCGCCGTACCTCTGTTTTCCTGATCGTCATCAGGTTTTTATCGATCAACCTGCAAGCGGTATTAAAAAGCACACTCAGGTCACGTCTTTTGTTCATGTAATGCGTGGCCGAAGTATTGAATTGCTGAAGAAAGATCTCGATCTGCCCTGTGGTCAGGCTTTTGAGCGGTTTCTCCCGCCCTTCATCACCCAAAAAAGTCATGAAGTGGTTGTAAACATAGCGAAGGCTATCCTGATGTTGCCTACTAATACCGGAAGTGAGTTTTTTGTCAAGTGCCCGGCGGAATAGTGTGCCGGTAGATTTGTCGTTTATAGCTATATCATTCATTGGGCATAGATCGCCTTTTGGTGATTAAAAAGTTAAAGGAAGAAGTTGTCATGTATAGTTGGTTCCAAACATGTATTAAGTACGGTAATATTTCTCTAGTTCCAGGGAGGCGAAAATTGCGGCATAAACCATATTATTTAAAGGCCGCTCCTTTTCATCGTCCAGAAACTGCCGGTTTTGTGTTTGGGCTAATGCTTTTCCAATGAACGGCATATGGCTCATCTTGATCACATCAATGTGGTCTTCGGGACGAAGCTTACGCATTTTTGCCGATGGGTTCCCAATGTTATAATCGTTAATACCCTCAAATATTTGACTAACCATCTCATCGCTGAGATTAAGGGCTGAAAAAAGTTCCTTAATATTCATAACCATGTGAAACTACAAAACGCTTTGCTCAAGTAATCGTAATGCCCAAACAATATTAGGTAGGATCACTCCGGCGGAACTGTATACATTTACCATAGCCGAAGCTCATGGTGCGTTTAGTGAGACAATCATTGCTCACCCTACGGCTGTACAGGCAGCCTCACTATTTATTAACTGAACTCTTATCTTACCTATATTCAATTTGCTAATTTTCAATTTTTATTCAACGATCAGGATAATACCTGCCGCAGCTGCCTTATAGGCAATTTTATCTTTTAAACTTTGGTAACCCCAGTTGCGGATCAGTAGGGCATCTTCCTTTGCCGTAGCCTCCTTATTTTCCTGACCAACCAATAAAAGGGTTCCTGCACCGTTTCGGACACAAATATCGATCAGCCGTTTGCTGTATTTATGGGTCTGCTGCTCGCAGTACCGGTGTTCCAAACCTTTAAAGCGTTCTAAATTCTTATGCTGCCGTCTCATACCGTTTTCGCTGCGGTTATAGTTGACGCTTTGTTGCGCCCGTTTATAAGCTCCTTGTATAGCCAACCTCCTGTAAAAGAACTCTTCTTTGTTTCCGATAGCAAAACTTTGGTTACCGATCTTTACTGTGATTGGTTGTTGAGGAGATAGTGAGGCTTCGGCAATGACGGCCTCATCTAAGGGATGAGCTGCCGCTTCTGGTTTATAAGAAGCATATAAATATATCCTGGTCTTGTCCAGCTTCAAAAAGCACCCGGATATTTTAGTCTTTCCCCTGAATACATCGCGTAAGAAATCACGCTTGTCGTAACCTTTGCCTATCCACGTGATGAACGGCACCCCGAACAAGTTAAACCGGAAATTTTTGCCGTCCTCGGCCATGTCGAACCGTTTTATGCTGACGGTGCTGAAAGGCAAATTGATATCACGTTTAAAGTTAGTCAATGACCGCTCACCTGTATAGTAGAGTTTTCGCTCCTGCTGGTAGGTGACGTGTAACCGGCCATTCAATGTATTTAATATATCCGTAGGGATCTCACCCATAAACCGGTCGGACAATAACCTGTATGTGGAGTTCATTTGTGAGCTCGTTAATATCCCGTCCTCATCAACGTTAATACTGCAAAGTTTGGCACGTGTACCTTCATTAATATACAATACTTCCTTTATTTGTTCCTGCAAAAAAAGGTGCGTATAGATGTAGTTCGCGCCTTTGAATGCGATTTTTTGCCAGCTATATAGCTTTTCCTGGTACGCCTTAACCTCCGCTTCATTATTGCGGTCAATGAATATTTGGATCTTTTGCGTATACATCAGGCAGCTTTCTCCTTTCTCATCCTTTGATGGGCCTGAACAAATGAACGTTGTACCTCAGCCTGCCGGATATTCATCAGTTCAGCAATCTCTTGAAAGCTATAGCTTAATTCATATCGGTAGCGTAGAATATTAGCCTGTTCCTCGGTTAGCTCTCCGCTAATTACCAGTTGTTTTTTAGCGATCTGGTTGCCGGAAAGATTAGCGCCATTGACCAATATGCTTTTGAGTAGGGCAATGGTCTTCTCAATTTGTTTGGCGGCCACATAACAAGAAACACCGCCTAAGTGCCAGGCAACACGCTCATAGTCCAAGCTGTAGCGTAATAACAGGCCAACAACCTGCTGTTGTTTTTCTGGTAGATCGGGCAAAACGGCATATAATTGTGTGCGTTGCGCTTCCAACTCATTGTAGGTTTCGTCATCCGATGCAGGAAGATTGTCTGATGGATAGGTTGTGCTAACATCAGGCAGTAAGTATTCAGCCGCATGTTCTATGCCATCGATCTGAATAAGGCCACGGTAAAACTTCGTGGATGATTGCGCGTAGTAATCATAGGCGGCTTGCTTAATCTGCCTATATAGAAAATCTGTTAGATGTGATAGGCTATTGATACTTTCCCTGCGTTGCCACAGGCGCAAAAAAGCTTCCTGTGCGACACAGGTAGCTGCGATGTCCTGTTTCACCATCCGCAATGCCATGATATAGTACCTGGAATATAATTCCCGGTAAAAAAAGGCAAAACCGGTTTCCTGCGCTTCTTTAAACATAGTAAAGTGTTTATGAAACGCTTGATTATATTTGACCGGTTTTTGTTGTATTGGTGGCATTGCAATCGCAAATTACCTCGGGTACACCGTGTAGCGAACCACAAACGGGTTGTAAAACACAACATTAGGGTTGTTTAATACAACCAAGCAGGTTGTATGGAACGCAGCGAATTTTTAATTATATTTGATTTATGGCAGAGACGATACATATTGGCAGAAAAATTAGCCGCATTCGGGAGTTAAGAGGAATGAAACAGGATGCGTTAGCTGCTCAATTAGGAATCAGCCAACAGGCAATTTCTAAGATTGAACAGAGCGAAAATGTTGAAGACGAATCTTTAATAAAAATTGCGACTGCCTTAGGACTTAGCCCAGAAGCTATAAGAAACTTTAGTGAGGAAGCTGTATTCACTAATATAAGCAATACGTTTAACGATACAAGCTATTTAATCAATTATCAATTTAACCCAATTGACAAAATAGTTGAACTTTATGAACGCCTCCTCAAAAGCGAGCAAGAAAAAATCGAGCTACTGAAAGGCAAGCAATAAGCCCAAGGGTTGTATACCTAAGAGATGGTCAAATTATTTTTTCGCGGTTTTCCGCATGGTATCACTGAAATAGAGCGGATACATGTCTCCGTGCTATAGAACTATAGCCAAATGGATCATAAGACTTTCGCCAATATCAGCCGGATCATTGAGCGTGATAGCAAATCAACAACCTACAAACTCGCATTGCTTAGAGGGACTATTGATATTATTAATGAAAACTCACCATTCATTAAGACCTATGATGGCCGCGCCCATATTCCATTAGGCTTGCTGATCGAGAAATGGTTGCTGTACTATTATCCTATTGTTGAATCTGAAACGATAATACCGCAAATAAATGGCTCTACCGATATTGCGTTTGGAAAGAATTTAAAAGCGCTTACGGATGCATATAAAGGGAATGGCGGATTATCGGCGTTTTATACTAACCTAATCGGGAGCAAATTCCAAATAGCTGAGCAGCTTTTTTTAATAACGCTAACGCAACAAATCGCTCAAACGATTACCAAAATGCCGATGCGTTATATTGGTAAGTCAGTTACCGGGCAAGAATATGGCCTTTATGAATACCAACCCACTAAAGGCAAAAAAGCTTCAATAACGTTTGACATCAATTACCTTATTGACAATTTTGGAAGTTTTTCGATTCCCATTGAGTATTTTGACGCTTTCAGGGTATTGGGTAGTTTCATCGGAGGTCAGGATGCAATCCTTTTTAAATGGGCAGAGTTTTCTGTGCAGGCATCAGGTAAAAATCTCTCCATTCCACAAGTTCTGGGCGAAGTTCTTAAAAGCCCTATCACTGAAAGGGAAGTGTCTGCCTCCAAAGCTTTTTATAAAAGTCTATTAGAAAGCAGAACAACAGTATATTGTGTTTGGAGCGGTAAGAAATTAACACGTTATGATATAGATCACATCATTCCTTTTACTGTTTGGAAAAATAATGATCTTTGGAACCTTCTGCCTGTTCATCCGAGTTTGAATAATCAGAAACGTGATAAGATTCCCTCAATAAATCTTATTGAAAATCAACAATCGCTAATAAAAGATTATTGGTCGATGTTGGATCATGCAAAACCGAACCGGTTTCAAACGGAATTGCGTGTAGCTCTATCCGGCGATAGTAAAGACCCTAATTGGCAGGAACATGCTATCTCCCAACTAAAGAACAGCTGCAATTACCTGATCAATACGCGAGGCTTCGATGAGTGGATGCCAGCTGTTTGATTGATTTTTTATCCCTGCGCATACGTAGGCATTGCACTGCGTAAACAGCTACTCAACACTAAGCAGGGACGCTGTCAAGGGCGAGGCGATAGCCGAGCTTGTTTACCCTTGACGGCTTTCCTGCGGTGTTACCTTTGTGTCAGCGGTGCAGTGCCTTTTTTCATCCGGCGAAAGCAGGTATGTTACGAGCGAAGCGAGTTTCATTCCTGCAAGGGCGGCGAGGCTGATGGCGGGATGCACCCTGCGCAACGCGCGTGATGCATCTCACCATTGGCCGCAGCTGCATTCCTACTACTATCTACTCGGTCCGCCACCATAGCCGTAACCCTTCTTTTTCTTTCGTTTTTTAGGCTCCGGTTCAGGTGCGATATAAATGGGCTGTAATAGTTCCCCTAACAAACTACCCGAAGAAATCGGGCTGAATAGTTGACCCTGACGCGTGGCCACATCTTGCTTATTCGCTAACCGCGCATCCTGCTTTTCCTCATAGCTGCCGTTCTTCAAAGCATTTGCATAATTGAATGATTCACTTACCGCCCGGTCATACCCAAACAGCTTATCAAATACTTGTTCCGTTACCTGCTTAAAAGCAACCCGGTCGAATTGCCCGACCTTCTTACTATGCTCAGCATTGCTGCCTTTGGAGTTATTGAGCGGACTTAACTTGATACTGTTACTGGCATCCTTCCGGCTGACAATGACCTGCACATGCATTTGTTCGCCCGGTTTGGGTTCTCCCTTCTTGGCTTTGCCTTTCCGCACTTCGAGGTCTTTATAGGTATAATACCGGTTATTCTCCAGCTTGCCGAAATAAACCAGATCCTGGTTGCCATTTATATTATCCCGTTTAAAATTCTTTGCATATTTGTGCATAACCTCGTTTGCATAGGCCTTGAGTTGTTCCCTTGCACCTTGCTCGCCATACAAGGCTTTCAGATGTAATATCTCTTTTTCACTGGGGCTGATATTGACCAAAAAGAATTTGGCATCATCCCTGGAAAGCTTAGCCACATTCTGATCGATACCCTGCCTTACCTCATAAGGCCGGATATCTTTACGCTCGTGGTTGAACCAATACTCCGGCTGCTGTAACTGTAGTAGCAAGGTTCCTTTAAAGTCATTGGTTAGCTTGTTCATGTTTGGCTGAACCAAACGGTTCTCCTTTTCCAGGTAGGCCACCAATTGACCGCTGCTTCCTTTATTATTGCCGGTCTCGCTTTTTGTGATATTGATGTGCATTACTCATTAACCTTTCTGTTTTCTACTAAATCTAATTTTATGACCTGCCATCACAGGTTACGAACCTGCTCCTGTACATGTGCTACCAAAGCATCCTTTTCCGCTTTGCTGGTCATCATATTCATTTGCTCCCTGTGTTCGATGTAGTACCCCAGCAGCTTAAGGAACTTAGCTTTTAGCGTTGCCTTATCCTGTTCGGCTTCAACAAGCCTTTTCACCAACCTAAAGACCTCCGCCAAATATTCACTTTGCTCTTTGAGAATATCGGCTTGTGTCTGGTTATGACCGATCAGGTACTCATTTAGAAACTTCACCATCTCTTGCAGGCTACGGAGCACCAATTCAGTATCTTTTCTTGTTGGGATCAACAAATCGTTCTCCTGTGTCCGTATAAAAGCTATGATATTATCGGTCTTCCGGTTAATGGCATTCTTTAACAGTTCATCGTTTAAGTCCTTTGGATCTTTCTTAGTCTTATAGAAATAGTCTACCATACACACCACGAACTGCTGCTTACTCATCCCTCTTTTTAAAGCCAGCTTCGTCAGTTTCTCATCCGTATCTACCGAAAAGCGTACACTCTTGATATTCTCATCTTTAACGGTGTGATCCATTACCATTCCTCCGTTTCCTTAGTCCAGTATACCGCCAGGTATACGTAAATCCTCATTTTTGATATTAGGCGGGGGGCAAAGTATACCGCAGGTATACGTAAAACAGCCTTAGCCCCGCAGGGCAAGCGGAAAAAGTCGGGTGCGCCCGACTTCCGCTTGCTCCCCCCGCTTTCGCGGAGCGACACTTTGCCGCTTGGCTTTTGATGCTGCTTTAAGCAGCATAAGTAGCTATGCATCTGCATAGCTATCTAACTCAATAGCGATATAGCCATACATCACTATCTAATACCTACCTATGTAACTATCCCTCTGTATAACTATGCAGCAGCATAGCTATATACCTACGCAGCTATCTACCGGTATACCTATGTAACTGAACCGATAGCTATGCCATCCACCCGGCAGGCCAGTAAACCTGGCTACCTTTTTTAGGATGATAAGAAGGCTGGTAGCGGATATAGCCGTACTCATCCAGCTCTTTGATACACTTGTGATAAGTAGCAATGGAAGCAATCCGGCTAAACGCCATCAGCGTCTTTCTTGTGACAGAGAACGGGCTTTTGAAACCGTTGCGCTGCCAGTGGACGAACAGACCGCTGAAGAGGCCGACATGAGTCGCGTTCAGCCGTTCGTCGGTGCTCATACGTTTGAGTAATTTGCTGTAACCGGCAAGCTCGCTGGCGGCAATACCATTGGTACTCATTGCATGCCTCCTTCCAGTAGCTTGTTAATATCTTCCAGCTTGTAATACATGATGCTGCCGATACGGGTATAACTCAGTGTCCCGTTAATGCGCAGGTTCTGTAAGGTACCGGGTGATATCTTGAGCAGCTTTCGTACCTCGTTACTTTTGAGCCATTTTTTGGACTGGCCCTGTCCGTTTAGTTGAACGAGCTTTTCAATTGCTGTTAACAGCTCGCTTTTAAATTCCTTTAAGTCCTCTTTGGTGATCAATTCACTTGCTTGCACAATCGCCTCCTTCGTTAAATCGTTTAATTGTTACTTGTCCCATCCTTGCGGGATACGGAAACAAAGGTGTGGGCGAAGCGCTATTTGTGATTACCATAGGCTAAGCTATGGTAACGGCAAGCAAAGCATAGTGCTAAAAAGAGGGCGCTGAATGGTATAGCGGCAATTAGTGATGTTTGCCTACAAAAGAAAAACACAAATGAAGCCCCGGCTTAAATCGCCCTGCTTTTTGCGGGAATGATGTTGAAGTGTTGGTTTTCGAAGGGAATAGCAGATGAGCGGCCGCTTGGTTTATTGGGGTCACGTGGATAGTAGCGCCGTACCCGGTCGAACTTGATAGGTTCCCCGTCTTCCTGAAAGTACCGGCAGATCAGTTTCGCCCAGGTGATGGGCATCTGAGAAAATACCAATTCCTTGTCGTCGACCTTCAGTTCTGCTATTTTCTTAAACAAGTCGACTACCGTTAGAAAATGGCCACTGGCAATGTTGATAGGAAAATCGGTTTCCCATTTCTCAGCCTCTTTGCGTTCGTCCCTAAGACGTTGATTCTCTTCTTTAAGTATTTTAATTTGCCCTTCCTTGTCTGCAATAATTTCAGCCTGGGTACGGCCGAGGTTCCATTCGTCGATGCTTTGCAGGTATTCGGTAAACCTGTTAAGATGAAACTTGTCCTTAAAATGGCGTGCATGGCCGGAGGCATACCTGTCCTTATGTCTTAATTGTGCAATGGCATCCTGTATGACCTCCCAAACATATCTGAAAAACTCCTGTTCGGTTGCGTTATCATACTTCGATAGAAAGAACTGGAGGTGGTATTTATACAAGGTATCAAACTCTTGCTCATCGTTACGATATAACCGGTTAAGAAAGTGGTTATCCTCGACTTTTTTGTTCCAAAAGAAAGGTCGGCCGATATCATGGGTGTCTTTGTTAAAATCTAAAGGCGCGCGGTGTTTGAAGTATTGTTCTCGCATAGGTTGGTCTTTAACCTAAAGTTAACAACTTGGCTAAACAATAGTATTGTAGATGGCTAACAATTTTGCGTTGAACATACTAGTTGTGGCCCCGATGACGAAAATCCAATTGATCAGAAAATGTTGTGGATTTCTTTACAGGGGTAAACTATACTCATTAATGGCAGATCAAGGGCAGTTAAAGGAGAGTTAAAACACTTGATCACAACGAGAGGATCTGAAGCGTAGAATATTTACCGAGTGGCTAAATCAAACCCAACATGGCCGCAAGGTCATTGGATTCATGCCTATTAAATAATTATTTCATTTTGTCCCTGTCGAACTGGCTGATATTCTCCCAACTACTACGATGATCAGTTTCTGCAATTCCTTTAGGTACACCGTTCGGGATCAGTAATTTTATGTTAGGTATTTTTTGTTTCACTAAAGGATAAATTATGAATGCCGTCATAGCTGGCGATCAGAGAGTTGGACAGACATACTTTGACGACCGCACCTTACATATTAAATACGCTAATCGCGGAACAGCAACTTCGAGTAGAACGAAGAGTGTTTCAATTGCACCACAAGTCCAGATATACCCCAACCGAGGCAGAGCAAACGTCTCCCGTACGCAGATACGCATCACTTAATTTCTAAACCAATTCAAAAAGCCAGCTTGCTGATCCGTCTTGTCGGCGTAATGAAAAAGGTATTTATTATACATGTAGGATGTTAGTAGCTTTAAACGCCGTTCGGTGTGAACCGGATGAAAACCGGCAGCGGTATAATATTCCAAATGCCCGTCAATCTTCACATACCAAACTTTTCTTACACTTTTAGAGGTAATGGTATCAGGTAGCGTGATCCTCTTTAAATTCCTTACCGTGCTTTCATCTAAGCCAAAAGAGCCAAGACCATTAACCGCCTGCTTGCAGGATACCGGCTCGTAATGATCATCCGTCCAAATAACACACCCCTTTTGTCCTATTACAGGAACAACCATCCCGGTTTGCGGAAGCCTTTTAGCAGTATTTACATACCAAAACACGCTAACAACTGAAAACAACAGGGTGGCATATAATGCATACAGTGCTTTTTTTGTCCAAACTGACTTTTTTTGATGGCTAACATTGGTGCGGTCAACCATATCTCTAATTCCATCGGACACCGACGGTTCGAAAACCTGGTAGGCCTTTTTTTCTTCTTCGTGAACCACTGGTTGCGCGATCTCTGTTGCGTCGTTGCCTGACCCATCATTTACCTCGCTATTAATTAAAGACGTGCACATGTCTGATGTTTTGGCTTCGGCTGGTGGTTCAACTAATAACTCATAACTAGATCTGTAAGGTCTATCCGGAAAATCGATCAGCCAGGCCAGTAATTGTATATGTTCAGGGCCCGGATTTCTTGCAGGGTCCCTTAAATAAGAATTCAGTGGACGGAACTTGTCCGTATCGAATTTTCGGACGGCAGGGCCGAAATCCTGGCTGTTCCCCATTTTAAAATAGGATCGTAAAAAAGATTCATCTTTTCTTTCGAACCTAGTCTCCAATACTTGTATGCACCCGGCTTTGATCCTGGCGGGTGTAGGGTGCGGAAAAGCAAAAAAAAGCCTGCCAGCCGCCTGCTCTTTCTGGTAATGCTCCAGCACTTGTGACTGATATTCGGCAAAGGTCATCAACAAATTTAAATATTTTTTAAAGGTAATCTAGGAATTAAACCGGTGTTTACGGATTTCCGTAGGAACGCAACCGGAATGATTGGAAAGACCGGAAACGTTTGATAGAAAGCTGTTTATGTCACCCTACTTTTGCTTTCGTCATCGGATGACACCTCGATAGCTAGCGGGGTTTGTGCACTCAACCGGTAACAACAGTGAGCAGCGAGCGCAGCAGCGGAAACCCGGCTTGGGAAGCGGGAGACCACTTCTGCCATCAACGCTCACTACTTCCCAAAAACATGCAGGCAGTAATGCTTGCCCGGTTTGCAGCGCTGCGCACGGACAGAGCCGTGGTGGACTGCAATAGTAATCAACCCTTTAAAAAGTAAAAAAATGTTAGAAATATTAGTTGCCATATTATTGGCTTTAGGATGTCCTGTGCCTCCAAATTTACCTCACGGTCCGGGAACAATAATTACCACTCAAGGCGATGAAGATACTGGTGGAGATGATGGACACCTTCCACCACCGCCGCCGCCGCATCCTATTCGCAATTAGTACGCAATGTACCCAGTAAGGCAAGGTAACACTTGCCTTACTTTATTTTCTAATGTTCCGTTTCTCTACTTAGTATTTATTATTTTCGGAACAAAGTTTCCCCTCTTGAAATTAATATTTATAATTATAAGCAGTATCCTACTGACGATGTCCTCCTGCCGGAAGGGAGGGACTCCGTTACCTGCTTCCGATTATAGAAATTATGATAAAGCTTACGCTTTTTTAAGTACCGATCAGGACTCTGCATTTTACTATTTTAATAGGGTCGTCACGGAATCTCCGGATAGCCAGCAGGTCGCGCTCGCTTACACGACCATGGCGATGTTGCAAACTGATGCCGGAGACTATTTTGGTTGCCAGGAAAGTCTTACCTCTTCTCTAAAGTTTTTGAATGCCCGGGATGCCGAGGGGCGGAATGATCTGGCAAACAATTACAATGAACTGGGGATGTCCTCTACCAAGCTCAGAAACTATACTGATGCTATCGATTATTACGATCAGGCGCTTTCCTCGAACAAAGACTCCACTTTTATTCCTACTATTTTAAATAACCAGGCCAATGCTTACCGGCACAAAAAAGAATATGGTCCGGCTCTGGAGCTTTACCAAAAGGCTATCAGGTCAAAGAGCACGACAGCTAAAGTTTATGCGCGGATACTTACCAATATGGCAACGACCAAATGGCTCAGTGATCATACTTATCCTGCAGCCCCTGAGTTGCGGCAAGCCCTGGCCATTCGGCAGCGTGAAAAAGATCTCTGGGGCCAAAACTCCAGCTATGCCCATTTGGCTGATTACTATATGAATTCAAGGCCGGACTCCGCGCTTAATTATGCAGATCGTATGTATGCTATAGCACAGCGCCTGCACAGTGCCGACGATCAGCTCGAAGCGCTACAAAAGTTGATCAAGCTTAGCCCGGGTCAATTAACGAAAGCATACTTTGCTCGCTACAATCAGCTAAATGATAGCTTACAGACTGTGCGGAATGCAGCAAAAAATCAATTTGCTTTGATCCGCTACAATACGGAAAAACACAAAGCGGACAAGCTCAGACTACAAAAAGAAAACTCCGAGAAGAACTATCAGATCACCAAACAATGGGCAGTCATATTCATTATCCTGACCATGGCGATCGCAGGGGGGATCATTTTTGCGCAACGATCCCGCAGAAAACAAGTGGAGACAGAAGCGAAAGCCAAACAAGAATTGCAGGATTACCAACTCAGCACTTCCAAAAAGATCCACGATGTAGTGGCGAACGGTCTCTACCAGGTGATGGCGGAGATCGAACATCAGCCAGAGCTGGACAAGGAAATACTGGCCACAAGAATCGATATCCTTTACAAACAATCCCGGGCTATCTCCTATAACCATTCATTAGAATTCAACTATCAAGATTTCGATCGTGAAATAACCGACATGCTGACATCGTTCAGTAATCCCCAAATTACGATCATCACCGCCGGGAATGAGGCCAGCACCTGGGATGCCATAGGTGTTTCCACGTTTAACGAGATCAAGAATATCTTGTTAGAGCTCCTTATCAATATGAAAAAACACAGCCATGCTGACCGGGTGGTCCTTAGATTCCAGCGTGACCATGTTCGCTTACATATCCGGTATCAGGATAACGGGATAGGGCTTCCCCAACCAACGAAATTTGGAAATGGGTTGAATAATACGGGAAACCGTATAAAGACGATGAATGGTTCCATTACTTTTGACAGTAACAATGGGGCGGGATTGGTTATTACGATGTCAATACCCATTGCCTAATACTTTTACCTTATGTTCAAAAGCGTTCTGATCGCTGAAGATCACCAGATGACCAGCATTTCCTTACGGAAAATCATTAAAGACTTTTCAGAAACCGATGCGGATTACGTATATGACTGCGATGAGGCTTACTCGCGCGTTCAGATCGGTCAGCGCAACGGAAAACCTTATGATCTGCTGGTCACAGACTTGTCCTTTGTTGATGAAGGACGTTCATCTGCCATCAAAGATGGCAAAGAACTCATACAAAAGGTTCGTGCACTACAACCCGGGACAAAGGTATTGATCTTTTCAGGAGAACATAAGCCGGAAATCATTCGGCCGCTATTTGATGAATTGCAGATCAACGGTTATGTGTGTAAAGGAAGGCAAGATTCAAAGGAACTTACTGATGCGCTCCGAAAGCTTTGTGAGGGACGCATTTATATGCCATCGCAACTGAGTGGTTCTCCAAGAAAAGGGCCGGTATATCAATTTACCGACTACGATCTAAGGCTCATTACTTTACTTTCTAAAGGTTTCCGACAGAAAGAGATACCTGCGCTTTTAGAAGAAATAAATATACGCCCTTCCAGTTTGAGTAGCGTAGAGAAGAAATTGAATACCATGAGGGAATCTTTGGGCTTCACTAACAATGAGCAATTGGTGGCTTGCTGTAAAGATGCAGGTCTTCTATAATTATCCTCGTACAGCATCAAAGCCCGCCTGAAGGCCGCAACTTTATAGAGTATGGCTGCTTTTAGGTATTGGTAAATAATAACAATTGCACGCGATTTCCACGCTCATCTCACCGCGATAATAAATTTAAAGGTTTACGGGTTCCCGTAAACCACACTGCGACAGCTGTTTTACCTTTGAATATTCAAACACAAGCTGTTATGCCAAAATATTACGTCAATACCAATTCGCAGCCGATCATAGGTGACCATGAAGTTCACAAGGAAGGCTGTTTTTATTTGCCTCTGGTGATCAGCAAGATTGATCTGGGATACCATGATACATGCAGTACGGCGGTGGCCGCTGCCAAAAAGCATTACCCCAGCGCAGACGGCTGCGCTTATTGCTCCCCGACCTGTCACAAGAGCTAGCGCAAATCCGAAATGAAACTTAGTAGATTATACATCAACCCGTTTTTAGTTAAATCATTGAGGTTGGCGATCTATATTTCATCACAGCTATTTTGTCCAGTCAGATAAATTATGAAAACACTGTTCCTGTTTTTGCTGGTCGGCTTGAAGCCTGTTGCCACGGATACTTCAAAGGTGTATGTGTGTGATAGTCAATATGCCAAGAAGTATCACCTGACCTCAACCTGCCGCGGATTAAGCAACTGCAACTACCGCATCAAAAAGGTCACCGTGAAGGATGCAAAAACCACCGGGAAAACTTTATGTAAATGGGAAGACTAGATCAGCCTAAGCGAAAAGAGTAAGGTCATCAACGGAATAAATAAGTATAACCTTAAAATACTAATACCTAACACCTGATCACGATGGAACTATTTGCTTCCTTCATAGCCGGCCTCAGTATGGACACTTTACTTGGCTGGCTACTATTTACAAGAGCGTCAATTTTTACGCATACGAAAATAATGGAGCCGGCAATTGACCGCCTGGCGTTTCCCCTAAGTGACTTTTTAGGCAGATTTTAATATAACGATGCACTCCCACTTATCAAATAGATAATATAACGTATTAAATCCTTTACCATAAACCAACCAATTACAACTCATGGATTTCAAAGATTCCATTCTCCAGTTCGCCGCACGTGTCGACAAGCTTTGTCCGCAAATACAAACGGAAGAAGCGACCAAGAACGCGCTGATCATGCCGTTCATACAGCTGTTGGGATACGACGTATTCAATCCTTTCGAGGTCAGCCCGGAATTCGTGGCCGACATTGGCATTAAAAAAGGAGAGAAAGTAGATTATGCCATCATCAGTGAAGGTAAGCCTATCCTCCTGATCGAGTGCAAACACTATACACAGGACCTGAATCCTCACAATTCTCAGTTGTTCCGTTATTTTCATACGACAGACGCCAAGTTCAGCCTGCTGACGAACGGCGTAGACTATCGGTTTTACACTGACCTGGTTACACCCAATAAAATGGATGATAAACCATTCTTTGAATTTAAGATCACGGATATCAAAGAAAATGAGATCGGGGAACTTAAAAAATTCCATAAGTCTTATTTCAACGTCGACAACATCACCAATACGGCCAGCGAACTGAAGTTCCTCAACCAGATCAAGCATCTGTTGCACCAGGACTTCTCGGAGCCTACAGACGATTTTGTCCGGTATTTTGCGAAAAAAGTCTATCCAAGTGCCATGACACAGAAAGTATTGGAACAGTTCAAGTCTATCACCAAGACGGCCTGTGCGGTATATGTGAGTGACATCATTAATGAGAAGCTAAAGACCGTACTACAAGTGGACGCGCTACCCGAAGCCATGCTGGAAAAGCCAACCCAGGCTGGAGTAGCATTACCGGAAACTGACGACAAGATCGTCACCACACCGGAAGAGATCATGGGGCATATGATGGTCAAATCCATTTTGGCCGAGGTGATAGATACCAAAAGGATAGTGATGCGGGATGCCCAGTCTTACTGCGCCATTCTGCTGGACGACAACAACCGCAAGCCGATCTGCCGCTTTTACTTCAACACCAAAAAGCTGAGCGTGGGCATTGCCGGAGCCGACAAGAATTTTACGCGTCATGATATAACAGATTTAGAGGGTTTGTTTGCCTTAAAAGAGCAATTGCATCTAGCTGTAAAAAATTACTTAGAGTAGCCTCAATAAATTGATGCATGGATCATGAACCGCATAGCGCCATAATCTTCAACGCAACTATATTGACAAACATCCATCGACAAAAGAGATCTAATGAAAAGACACAATACTACACCGAATTGTAATTGTCTGCCATTTCCATATAAGTATTATGCAATGTGGCTGATCGGACTTATCCTCTGTGTTTGGGGATGTAAAAGCACTCAGATTAATTCCGGTGATACGCAGATGGGTAGCTGCCTAAATGCTGTTTCGGCAAAAAAGGTTACGGGAAAGTACCGCATTGACCTGTACCTGGAAACGTCACAAAGCATGTTCGGCTTCATGCTACCTAAAAAGCAGACTCAGTTCCAATCAACGGTATGGGATATTGCATCACGTCTGAGTAATGAGAAAAGTTTGGACTTTCGGATTTTTCAAACCGCTACCAGGAACCAAGCTTCGCAACCAGTCAAACTGACGACTTTCCAGAAATTGCTAAATTCCGGATCATTTCAGGCTGGTAAACAAACGGACATTCCACAAATAATAGACAACATAACTCATAATTGGAATAAGAAAACGGTTTCAATTTTGATTTCAGACCTTATCTTCTCACCGGGGGATCAGTCACCGGCTTTGTTGACGCAGATTACAACTGATGTACGGAGCAGATTCTATAAAAAGCCCTGGGCGTCTGAAATTATCAAACTTTCTTCTGAATTTAACTTTCGCACAAGATCAGGTTTGCAACCTAACAGTCCATATTACATCTGGATTATAGGAGCTCCTGATCTAGTGAGCGAGGTTAGTAGGCGAATTAAGCTAGGTCTTTCTGCTTTTGAATCAGTCACTCATGGGATAACTGAAACCGCCCCTGTTTATTCAATTCTTCCATACATTTCACCCGTGGCCTCTGCAATGGCAACTAAGTGCGAGGTTGATCATAACTATTATAGTTACTCAGAATGGGACGGATCTGAAGACCCAATGATAATCCCGGTCGCTATTAATCTAAGTGCATTTCCTCCTGCATACCAACAGCCAGCCTACCTCAAAAAACACCTCAGAGTCGAGTGCCCGGGCGGGAAGGTCAGTCTTGTTGGTGTGTCACTTAAACCCGATGCCAAGAGTACGACTGATAGAAATTTGATTTTTTCAACCGGGGCTACACATTTGATCAAGCTTAAAGTTGAAAAACTAACACAGGATGATAATGTCCTTTCAATCAATATCCAAAAGCACTCGCAAGCCTGGATAAAGGAAATCAACGATAATGTAGATGACCCTTTACGAAAACGGACCACTGGTTTTTCGAAACTGGTGAATGGTCTAGACAATGCCTATGGAACGGAACCCTGGCTGTTGGTTCGTCCCTTAAAATTACTCATTACTAAAAATTCTTTATAGACTGCCTATGAAAACATTATACGATAGCTTTCTTCAATGGATCGCCGGTACAACCTGGGGACACTTTATAGCCGGGGCAAGTGAGGGACAGGAAGACGCCACGGTCGTCAGGAACATCTTCATCCAGGATTTGTACCTGTACGCTATGTGTTACCTGCTCTTTATTGCAGCAGGGGCACTATTCTATTACTATTTCATGCTGAACAAACGTGGCGGTAGCGGTTTTGGTTTTAAACTAAAATATTGGATCTACACGTTATTAACGGCCGCTCTATTGACGTTCACCTTGACCACGCTGACAAGTGTTGCCACGGTAAGCCGTTTCCACAGTCTTCATACGCTCAAATATTGTCTTGGACTAGGGATAATTAACGCTTTATACACAGCAGCTCTTTTTTTCGGCACTTCTCTAATTGTTAAAAAATTCTCCGTAGCAAACAGAACACCATTTTAAAAATTATGGCAAGATTATTTATTTTCGGCATAGGCGGTACCGGGTCACGGGTGCTTAAAGCGCTAACTCTTCTGTTAGCTACCGGTGTCGACAGCAATGGCTTTGAAATCGTCCCCATTTTTATCGATCCACATAAAGACCTGCCGGAATTTAAAGATTGTCGGGAACTTATCAGTCTTTACGCAGACATCCGTCAACAGGCATATCCTAACTTCAGGCCGGCCGATCGTGCATTCTTCAAAACGCCGATACTTTCCTTAAATGATATTGTGAAAGACGGCTTTACGAAAGGCTTCGATTTCGATGAACGTATTGACCATACCTTCGGACATTTCTTAGGCATTGATCTTTTAGAAAGAGGAGATATCAATAGGGATCTGATGGAGTTGTTGTATAGCGAGAGAAACCTTGACACACCGTTGTCGGTCGGTTTTAAGGGTAATCCTAATATCGGCTCCGTAGTACTGAACAAATTTGACGAAGCTTCCTGGTATACGACATTCGAAAAAATCTTCTCGGATGGTGATCAGATCTTTATTGTAAGCTCAATCTTCGGTGGTACCGGAGCTGCTGGATTTCCTTTGCTCGTCAAAAACCTTCGCGAGAGTGATAACAAATATATCAAGAACGCGCCGATCGGTGCCTTGCCGGTCATGCCTTATTTTAAATTGACCGACCCTGAAGATGATGCTGAGCATCGTGATATCGATTCGAACAGCTTTTTTACGAAGACCAAATCTGCGCTGTCCTATTATGAGAAACATCTCACCGGCGTAAACGCATTATACTACCTCGCTGATCTGCACGAACAGTCAAGGCCTTATAAAAATGATGAAAAGCTTCAAGAAAACAAAGCGCATCTTATTGAACTCATTGGGGCTTCGGCAATTTTAGACTTTTGCCATCAAGTTGACAAAACCCCACACCAAACTCAATATTTTCATTATACGCCAGGTGAAAACAGCTCGCCCATACATTTTTTTAATATAGGAAATAAGCTCCGTGATCAAATTTATCTGGAAATGGTCAACTTCTACATTTTCGGTAGCGTACACCAAAGCTTTAAGGATCATACCGACGCCACATTTATTAAGAATGGAGGATTCGATACGCAGTTTTTCCGATCAGATGCCGTAGTTGCATTGGAGAAGTTTATCAATGGGTTCTTTCAAAAGTGGATGACGGAACTCAATGAAAATGACCGTCGGTTCTCGCCGCTTAATCTTGATATTCCCGACGACCGCTTTCATAAACTCATTGTAGGTAATACCATCGACGAGAAGATAAATTTCTTTACGAAAAATAAGCTGGACAGTTCCAATTATATCAACAGCATGGAAACCTCTCGCAGTACTGTATCGGACATCGCGGAAAAATCCAAATTCAGCCGATACCTCGTACTGTCGCAGCAAGCCATAGAAAAAGTAAATAAAGATAAATTCAAAATTCAAGCCAACTGATGAAGCCCTTTAATATATTCGATGCTACAGGCGAGTTCGCCTCAGGTTGGTCCCCAACGGAAAAGTTGAGTGAGGCTGCGATTACCGGTATCCTGGATAAAGCTGCTAAATCGGCTAATTCCCTGAACTCCATACCTTCCCCTTTCTCGCGCCTACATATTTTTGAAACCGCCTTCAATTTTGTGTGCAAGGACATTGTGGAGAAGAAAGACCGCTCCTCTCATGCTTATAAAGAATTGGTGTCAGATTGTTTAGACGCTTTGGAGCTGGTATTTAACTGGCAATATCACGAATCACAAAGAGCTGCATTAACTATCGAACAATGGCGTGCGGATGACCTTCAGCGGCTGCAGCTCAACAGTGAAGGTCGGAAGGCATTTGCCAAAACGCTTAAACTATTTCTGAATCAGGATTTTTCACCTGACTTTAACGGATTTTCGATCATTAAATACAATGGAATGGTTATCGGTGCGTCCTCCCCGATGTCCTTGATGTTCACCAGTTCTAATCTCGACAAAATAAAAGGGGAATTTGTCAGTGAGCGTTATCAAAATGGTTTTGACCTCATTAATCCAAGTACCAACATCGGATATTTCAAAAGGATCAGGCCTTTCAAGGCAAGAAATGACGCTTTTAAAAAGTACCTGTTAGACTTCTTTTCTGAGAATCCTTCTTTGAGGGAAAGTGCAAGATATATGTGGGCGTACCTGAAAGCTGAAGGAATAGAAGATATGCATACCCACCGACGTTCGCAGGTAAAACCGGTATCTTCGAAAGGCGGAACACCTTTCCAGATAAACAACAAGCTTTTCCAAGCCAACAACGATCCTGGGGCCGCTGATATTTTCAATGATCATATTGTGAAGGTCAATTATCGCATTGACGATACGCGGTTTTATACAGCCAAATACAAGTCAGATGATGCTGAACGGGATTTCGATTTCCTGTTGCCTATAGCGGAGAGTTTCCTGAACCAGGATAACTTTCGAAAGATAGCGGATTTGATCACTTACGAACTGATCGGTCCTGATAGTGTAAAGGTGGTCTACGAAGGTGGCCTGGCAACGCCCAGTAAATCAAAGGTTTACACGGCGTCCAGAAGTGATAAACGCGACGGAAAAATCGTTGAAATTCAAACGGATTACCGTCTGAATTTCACGGTAGGAATATTCCCTTTTGTCCGCCTCAAAGATGCTAATGGCCAGATTGATGGCACAGTAAATAACTACCACAAAGTGTTATTCGGTATTGACGGAGGCTCAGCAGACATTGGTACGCTTCGCACGGCCGCCTTTTCTATGGATTTTTATAAAATAGCTAATGGCGAACTCGAAAAAATTAATGCCGAGGCTGACCTGTACAACGCCAAACGGGCAGAACGGCGTCGCTTCGAATCCCCGGATGCTATAGCTACGATTTACTATGAGCTGAACAACACCAGCTTTGATATTATCAAATTAAATTTCCCTTCGGGTTTTGACCTGGGCCAGGTAAACGGTTTGATTATACCTAAATGGGTTGAAAAGGCACCTGGCCGGAAGGCGTTTGCCTATTCCGTTGACTTTGGTACGACCAATACTTTCATTGCCTATACGGATGATACCCAAAAGCAATCCACACCGGTTCCTTTTGATATAAGTGAATCAGATTCGCAAATGGTGATGTTGCAAAAACCGCAGAAACAGGTTGGCGGTCAGACCGTGTTATCCACCTTTAGAAATTCCAACCTGTTTGCGCTGAATGACAGTGTGATCAACCAGGAGTTCGTACCACCGGTGCTACTCAAAGAAAAGAACAGTGTATTCGGCATGCCCTTCCGTACAGCTGTACTCCAAAAAAAGGACATTAATCGATTTGAATTATTCAGCGACCTTAACATCCACTTTGCTTATCAGAAAGCCGTTCTGGATACCAATGCGGCCATGACCCAGGAAATTATCTCAAATATCAAGTGGGATATTACCAATTCTAAGGATAAAGGGTCAAAGGCGCGCGTTGATTCCTTCATCAAAGAACTTTGTTACCTGATTCGTTATAAAACGATTTTGAACGATGGTGAATTGGCCGCAACGCAATTAAGCTGGTTCATACCGCAAAGCATGTCTAATGCAGCCCGGGACGCTTATAAAGAAATTTGGAACCGCCACTCAAAAAATATTTTGGGAAGCAGCCAACCGACAAATATGGTATTTGAGTCGGAAGCTCCATACTATTATCTCCGTAAACGTGCGGGTGTTAAAGACCCTTCTTCAGTGTTGTCTTTGGACATTGGCGGTGGATCAACGGACGCCATGTTATTCATTAACGATCTACCCAGGATCGGTACCTCTTTTAACTTTGCGGGCAATGTGCTATGGTCAAACGGGCACAATCAACTAACGAAAGATGCGAAGGAAAATGGCATCTATTTAGGGATATTGGATGCGATGCAAAATAACGTAGCGCAAGCCAACGATAAGGTAATTGCTGATAATAGCCGGTATTTTTCCAAAATGTCTTCTGAGGAGATCCTGAACTTCTGGATCGCGAACGATGACAAACTTCATGTGGTCGAGGAATTGAAGAACCCTGCCTATAAAATATTATACCTGATCCACTATTGTGCGTTGATCTATCATACCGCGCAATGGTTAAAACAAAAAAATCATCCTTCACCGAGCTGTATCATCTTTAGCGGCAATGGAAGTAAGTTTATAGACCTGATCGGCGACGAGGAGTTGTTAGCAACGGTTGCGGGATTTGTCATCAATAAAGTCTACCAAAACAGCTCAAAAAAGCTGCAAGTGATCCTGCCTTTGGAAAACCGCAAAGAGGCCACCTGTTTCGGAGGGATATTTAAAGACCAGCATATCAGTTTCACACCGGAAACATACATTGGCACCGAACTGGATTTTCAAGGAATTGAGTCGGTCAAAAAATACCGTGATATCCAGGAACGTTTACCTGAGATCAAGGAAAGTGTCAATCGGAACATTCTTAATTTGTTCGCAGTCATCCAGGAACTGAATACCATTATCCCTTTTAAATCCCATCTTAACATAGATGTTAACCTGCCTGCGCTTTTGCAGTTCGTAACTTCACGCTCCGCAAGTAATTTTGATTTGGGCTACGGTATCCGGAAGGAAAAAATTGAATACGATGAAGAGGTATCGGACAGCTTATTCTTTTATCCGCTGATTGGCCTCCTGTTTGAAATCAGTCGTCTCGGTAAAAAGCAACTGGATGAACACACCCCTAAAATCGTCAAGTTTGCCAATGCTGCTGCCGGCGACAATTTATTTTCAGTAAAATCACTCACAGAACAACCGAGTATCAACAGTAATTTTAAAATTTCTATTTCTACCAGTCAGCCAGACTCCGCGAGTTTTGAAATCATAGAAGACCCTAAAATACATCTGCGTGCCTACAACTCCTTCGATTCATTGCTAAAAGCGGTTTGTTTTTGTGAAAAATTTCCCGACGATCCTACTCACATTCAGATGAAGACCGTAACACCCGGACAACTCAGGAGGGACGGAGACCAATGGGTGGTAACTGAACGACTTAAAATAGCTTTTGATTGATATGGGTTGGAATACTTTAGAAATCATGATCCTGCTGGTGATCGTTTACTGGCAGTTCAAAACGTTCGCTTCAACCCGGCAGGACATCTGGAAACTTGGCAACTTGTATCCTGGCAGCCTGCGAAAAGACGATCATCTGATCCTGCTGGATTACCAGGGTTCCACGGTAGAGCAGTTGACGGCTGATGACCATTCCTCTGCTGATTTCCAGCAGATCGTGGCAGCAACAAACGCCTACCTCCGTAACAACAAAGGTTCGGCGGATTTCAACATTATCAAAAGCATATCTGAACGAATTTCGGAATCTCACGAAACTCAAATTGCATCTTCGATTACCACTCCGTTGTATCTGGGACTGATGGGGACGTTCATCGGAGTGATCATGGGACTAGGCCACATCATCACGAAGGGTAGCGATCAGCTGGCACAAAGCGCCGTACTGGGGCAAGCTATCAATGGATTATTACTGGGGGTAGGTATTGCAATGATAGCCAGTTTTGTGGGTCTGGCGCTTACAACTTACAGTAATGTGGTTGATTTCAAAGCCGCTGTTTTAGTGCGTAACCGGAATAAGAATAACTACTATAATTTCCTTCAGAGCGAACTTCTGCCGAACCTGGATAATAATCTGTATTCGGCGTTAAGCATGTTAAAGAGCAACATCGTAGACTTCAATCAAAAATTTGCGGGCAACTTAAAGGCATTTGATCAAAACTTTGGAAGTAACGTTCAAAACCTCCAGACGGCATTATCGAGCATGTCAGAGCAGATCAAGGATATCAACAGCAACACCCATTCACAGATAGAGTTCCTGCAGGAACTGAGGCAAATGGACTACCAGGGCATCGCCAAAGCTAATATCAAAGTATTGGACAAGTTAAAGGATACCGGACCGATGTTATCCGAATTCATTAGGGAGCACCAGGCATTGAACACCCAGATTAAAGATTCGAACCTGTTTATGGAAAAGCTGGGTGCACTGATGAACCGCGTATCGGCCTTCGAAGATAATATCAACGGCTTGGGTAGGGAGATACAGCACTCTGAAATGTTGGGCAGCGAAACGATCAACTTGGTGCGACAGCAGTTGGCGGCCATCAACAGTAAGGAAGCCCTAATCAATGAGTATGCGTCCAAGTCTTACGGAGAGGTTCAGCAATACCTGAAAGGTGCTGCCGAGCGAATAGCAGAGCTTAAACGGAAGATCGAGATCGATTTCGAGCAGGCATTTGATTTTAATGCAGAAGGAAACCTCATGCAAAATCTCACTTATCTAAAACCGATCAATGAAGGCATCACTAAACTACACAAAGAGGTCAATTCATTAGCACAGATTAAACAGCCTCTTCAAAACGGCCATGATAACACGCCTATGGAGACGCCTCGTTCCGCACTGACTCATCCAAAATCGAATTGGATCCAGGTAGAGCAAGCTGTGTCCGGCAGCAACCACACTGAAGATGAAGCTTTAACCAAAAATACTGTTCAACCGGATGCCCATCAGAGGCCGGTGAACGGCAAACGTAGTCTTTGGCAGAGGTGGTTCGGAAAAAGGGAGACAGTTTGATGGAAAATAGTAACCGCAGCCATTTCTGGCCCAGCTATGTCGACCTCATGACAAGTTTGTTCGTCATTATGCTGGTGCTCTTTGTACTCAGTTACCTGAACTTTAACCGGATCGAGACAGAATTAAGAGCGAATGCAGAGCAGATGGCCCGCATCCGGCAGATCGACAGCGCGCTAAAGAAACTGGACCGGCGCTATTTCCGGCTGGACCCGGTCAACAACCGTTACCAGTTGATGATAGACGTAAACTTTGCCCCAAATAGCGCAGACATTGCAACCCTGCGACCTGATCAACTTCGGCAATTACGCGAAGCCGGACAGGCACTTTTCGGTAAAATGCGGCAATTGGCAAAAGACCCAAATATCAATTATATCCTGGTGGTTGAAGGGCATGCGGAGATTGTCTTATGGCACGGTATACCGAATTCTAAATTGGATCCCAACAGAGGTTATCAGCTTAGTTATTCGCGGGCTTTGGCGCTAAAGAATTTCTGGCAACAGAACGGTTATGGCTTCAACGGGCTGCATAACTGTGAGATATTGATCGTCGGCAGTGGCTACTTTGGCAAGTCACGTGACAAGGTCGAACACAATAACCGGAGGTTTACCATACAAATCGCACCGAAGTTTAAAATATAATTTGTCGACTTAGGGATGCTAATTACTCAAAAATGCTTTGCTTACGAATAGGAATGTTAAGAAGATAGGCTGTACTGCAATTAATAAGCTGAACACTTTAATCACTTATAATTAATATAACATAATCTTATCTAAATTTTATGAGCTGGTCTTATCGCAAATCATTTGGTGCCGGGCCTTTTCGAATTAATTTCTCGAAAAGTGGCATTAGTTATTCGGTTGGCGTACAAGGAGCGCGCGTTAACTTTGGCCATAAAGGTACCTACGTAAATCTCAATAGTCATGGTATAAGCTATCGACGGAAAATATCTTCCCAGCATAGTTCAGGCTATGTGCCGTCTACAGAATTGATGCTAGACTCTTCAAATGATGTGCACCACATTTCCTCCGCAGCTATTGAACAGTTGACCGATACAGATTCCGGAAACTTTATCGCTGAGTTGGAGCAGAAAGCTAAACTGATTTCATATGCTCGCTGGTTTGGCTACTTTCCAATGTTCATATTACTTGTGGGACTACTTTTCACCTCATTCAGTACCCAAAGTGTGACCACTCAGCCCAGAACAGACAGTACATTTGTAAGGATTACTTCTCCTGTTGGCGTTTATATTCGTAAAGCACCTACTGCAAAATCCACTGTCTTGAGATCCGCCACAAGTGATGAGCGCTTTCAGCTTGCTGACTCAGCCAAACATAAATGGTTGAAGGTGATCGTCAATGGCTCCACAGGTTACATTGGCAGTCGCTTTGCTGAAGTTGAACACGTGCATTATGATGAGGTAATCAAGACCCATACAACATTCTCTGACCTATATATTGGTTATGAGTTAGTTGGAATTACTGTCATTTTCACTATTCTAATCATTTGGCTAAAGAAAAAGGACAGAGAGCGGTTTGAAACGGAGCTTCACTACGACATGGACGAAAAATTCAAAAATCTTTACAACCAATTTAGTAGCCACTTTGCTACATTATCTAATTCCGCCAGAATCTGGCAGTATCTAAACAAGCAACATACATCTGATTTAAAAAGGAATGCTGGCGCTAGTCAGCTAATCAAAAGAACGCTTATTCGGGGTATTTCTAGCAACCGAGCTCCGCTACCTTACTTTGTGACTAATGTAGCCATTCCCTCCATTAAACTAAATAACCTGGAATTATATTTTTTACCAGAACGGTTGCTGGTGAAACGAGGAAATATATTTGCAGCTGTCTTTTATAAGAACATAAAGATTGAGGGCTATTCCTCGCGCTTTATTGAAGATGAAAGTGTTCCACGGGATGCGCAAATTGTAGATCATACTTGGCGCTATGTCAATAAGCGAGGAGGGCCAGACCGGCGCTTCAATAACAACCGGCAAATTCCTATCTGTGCTTATTCGCAGTATGAAATTACTTCTAATACAGGTATTTACGAGGTGCTGACAACATCTAAACAAGGTGCAATGGATGCATTTGCAGGCTTTCTAATGCAAATAGGAAACTTGCAAAGTAAAATGATCATTAGCTGATCAGATTGATACCCATTCAAAGATTATGGATTCATTGTAATTAAGAGGAACTAAAGATCAAAAGTGATCATCAAGTGCGCCTTAGTAGATAATAATTTGCAAATACGGGTTCCCGTAAATCGCCGTCTATTAAACCGATAACTTTGGATAATATATAAAAATTATTCAAATGTCAACAGAAAAACTTTTAAACGAAGACTGGTCAGAATACGATGACCGTAAAAAAAAGCGGGAAGATGCTCGTTATTTTTCATGTGAGGAATCATGGGAATCAGATTATTTGATTAATAAGATCCACAGAAATCATCCTGACGTATCAAAAGAGGATGTCCGTAGTGCGATAAAGCAATGCTGCAACTCAGTTGCCGCACCCCGGCCAAGAAAAACATTCGTTGCTTGTGTGATGAAACGCTTAGGATTGGACGATGACCATTCTGGTGGCGGCACACCTCCGCCTAACCCTGGTCCCGGTCCTAAAAATCCGCCTGTACCTCCTGATACTCGTAACGTAGGTTAATTATCGACTCGAAGTGGAAACATGGTATAACAAGTACCCAGAAAGGTGGGCACAAGAGCAACAGGCTCTTCAAGAAGCACATATTAACTTTCAAATAAATACAGCACTTGAAGCTAAGGGTATTTTACAGTTGAAACTCGCCATAAGCGAGCAAAGCAAGATAACCGTTCCTTTAAAATTTTTACCGCTTTCATTAGCTGTTAACTTTCCGACTAATTACCCCTATTTCAGACCGGAAGTTTATGCGCCAGAGCTCAATCTTCCGAGACACCAGCATGTTCTACACAAAAATTTATGTCTCTTGAACAGGGCAACCAATAATTGGTTGCCCGAGACAACACTTGCTGACTTTCTGATCGATCAGATTCCCAAAGTACTTGCTGAAGGCGAAATTACAGATCCTCACATCTTGGAATCAATTCAGGGCGAGCAAGCAGAACCTGTCTCTGAATACTATCGCAGCGTTTTAAACGCATCTGTTACCTTTAATCCTGAACCATTTGATTCTATGCCATTTGGACAAATGACAGTAGAGTTATTGGGAACAATGCGAGTAGGTATACCACCAACGGGATCTGTACCAACCCGAATGACTGTCCTGGAAAGTTTTGATATTGACCAGCAATTACTGGACCGGTTGCCAGAAGGAGTAGCTGAATCGTTTCCTCCACGTTTAACCGGTGGCGTTTATAGATTAAATGAACGACCACCCAATGTAGAGGTTATGAAAGATTTTAAATGGTTTTTGGGTTTGCTTGACAATCAAAATGAAAAGCTTCTTAAGCCCAAAAATCCAGTAGTTCTTAAAGATGGTTATAAGATAGAGAATGTTATAGCATTGACCTTTCCAGAAGAACATTTGCCGGGGAAACAAGCGTCGGGGTGGCTTTTTGTCATAATATACATTATGCCAGTTAGGAAGATAATCAATAAGAAAATCGTATCTGTTAATGAGAAGTATTATTATTATGCAAAGGCGAACAGGATCAATAATGCTGAACTAAGTTTCAGAATATCTTCCTTAAAGCCCTTGGTGAACAAAAAGGTAACGGTGTTTGGCTTGGGTGCATTAGGTGGACCATCTGTTCTGGAATTTGCCAGAAACGGTGTAAAAGAATTAAAAATTGTTGATAATGATATAGTCAATGCAGGTACTACGGTCAGATGGCCATTAGGTGTTGCTTATGCAGGAATGTACAAAGCAGATGCACTTAAAGAACATATTTATAGTAATTACCCGTTCACAGAGGTTCGTCCTTATGTTTATAAGGTTGGAGGTGAAGATACACCAGATCAGCAAAAATTACAGGAAATCTTAGCGGATACTTCGCTGATTTACGATGCAACTGCGGAAATTGGTGTGAATCATTTTTTATCGCTCGAAGCACAACAGCGAAAAATCCCATATGTCTGTGTTTATGGCACTCCAGGTGTTTGGGGTGGCGTATGTTTACGTATTGTACCCGGCATTACTGAAGGTTGCTGGATGTGTTTTCAGTATTCGCTAGTTGATGGTACAATTCCAGTACCACCATTAAACCGTGATGGAGACATACAAGCTGCAGGCTGCGGCGATATTTCCTTTATGGGAGCCAGTTTCGAGTTAGCGAACATTGTTAATTCCGGTGTACGCCAGGTTGTAGGCATCTTATGCAGTGGTGAAGGCGGCGGCTACCACGATTTAAACGCAGATGTTGGAATTTTGTCACTAGTAGATGACTTTGGAAATCCTAAATTCCCTTCTTGGCTATCATACCAACTAAAGAAGCACCCTCAATGTCCATATTGTAATACAAAAACAAAGTGAGATACAAAATTTGGATTAAAAGGACGGTTATAGATTTTGTCTATGAAAACGGTAACCGATGGCTGCCAAAGGAAACCGGGGGTGTAATCTTAGGCTATCGAGCTAATAGCTTGTCAATGGTAATTACCGACGTTATAGGTCCTGGTTCAAAGGCAGTTCACGGACATTATAATTTCCATCCTGATCAGGTTTTCCACAAAAAAGAAATTGCTCGTAAATATGAGGAGTCAGGTCAAAGAATAACTTATCTTGGTGATTGGCATACTCATCCTAATTCTTACCCATATTTAAGCAACCAAGATAAAGCTACTGTAAGAAAGATTGCGGCTTACAAGGAGGCTCGATTACCGAATCCAATCATGTTGATCGCCGCACCACCTAAAAAAGAGTTTAAAGCTTGGGTATACGGAGTGTGTAGACCAAACAAAAGTGCAATATATTATAAGGCAGAAGTAATTTTCTATTAAACGGGTTATTATAGGCAACTAATTAATATGCCTGATTTTATTCAAAGGACGCTACTCAATGGTTTATCAAAGAAAATATGGATTTTGCTCACCAGGCGACACTACCGGGGCAACTCGACGTTTTCAAAGATAAATTGGAATCAAAATCCAGCCAAAATCGGTAACTTTAATATTATTATTTATTTATGGAATTTGCTTACGACGTCCGCTTTCTTGATACGCATTATGATGCGCTGGTGCATTTCATGTCGACTTTCATCGTATCAAATTACGATGATGCCAAAAAATTTGTTGAGGAATTCAACGCAGCATTGGTCAGAAGAGGTGCGACCCTTTACATCTCCCCTTACTATCGTATTGATACCGATGAAGAGCTGAAGAAAAAAACTTATGCAATGCTCGATTTTATGAAAGGAAGGACCAATGCCACGATCACGGTCGAACAATTCTTCATGCAAACTCCCGATCAAGATCGCTCATTAAGTGAAAATATGACCGACAAATTTTTAGCCGGAGAAGAATCAAGCGCGTTAATCGGAGATAAATTCAGGGTTCCTGTGCGAGTTCTTGATAACGAAACCAGAGAGCCGATCACGGCAGACCAATATTTCTTTTCAATAGAACATTTGATCCCAAGAAATAAATAGTTTGATCAAACGGATGCAGTTTTTATTGAATGGAGTCAATGGCGCAAGATCAGCAAGCCCTTTTACTGATTACAATTTCTTTACGCTGATAATTATAAAATGAATTTATTAATTCGTTTTTTTGTTTCGTTTATCGGCTAGTGAAGATTGTACGGTTGAGCCTATTATTAAGTTCAATGATGATAGGGAAAACCTAAATGTCGGGGATAAAGTCAAAAAACAAATCATTACACGAACAAGCCGGGAAAATCAATCGGCGACTTACGCTGAGGATTATTATTATGGTAAAGTCATTTTGATGGATGATGGTTACGCTGTGGTTAAGTATAAACATTTAAGAAATTTGGAACGCGAAATGCTAAAAGATCTTTTAAGGATTTCTGAGCTTGAATGGAAAAAAGTTCGAACTTAGATTAGCATCCAAAAGATATGTATTATCTCATTTTAAGTGGTCACGTCAATTCACTTTTGTGATTAAAAGACTATAGAGCTAGGCGTAATGCGATTTGCCGGAACTTTGATAATTACAATTCCGCGAGGTTCAGGGTCTTTAGTCGTAGAAACTATCTCCAACTTGATATTACTTTCCAACGAGCCTATGCCGTTAGGTTTTGGCAACAAATCTAGGACCAGCAAAATGCCGACTTTCGCGGATGTATTTTGATATTCCTTAGCCTGACCCAGGTATTTTTCCTTTAATGCGTCAAAAGAGGTGTCTTTAAATTCCCTTTTAACTTCAGTGCAAAAATTAAAAGAAAGATACTCAAAATAGACATCAGCACGGCCACCTGCGACATCCATTTCTTCCACTTTTATTTTACCCTTCAACATAACTGGTTGCATGTACTCAAAATAGTCAGCTTGAAGCACATCCTCTTTTGGAAAGGGCTTGGTTTGAAATAAATATTTTGCTTTAGAATGATTGGCCACTGTGTTATCCATGCGAAGTTCTAAAAACCTAAGGGAATAAAATAGGATTGTGTTGAATGCATTATTTATCTCTGGATAATTGTAAGTACCAACAGCCTTTAATCCGTTAGTCAGATCGTTGAATTGCTTTTTCAAAATCAATGAAACGTCAGTGGTTTGATCTGCCGTGTAAGCCATAACAAACTTTTCAAATTCCGTTAAAATATGAGTTGGAAGTTGAGCTAGCGAGGGGACAGCATCCGCTAAAGATCCAGATACTGCCCCCTCACCATTTCCCGTTTGCCACGATGATTTGTAAATTTCAATATCAGCTTGTAATTGTTGAGCAATGATGGCCAATTCTTTATCCTTATTAAGATTAAGCCATTGCTCTAACAGGAAAACCTTTTCCGGTTGTTCAATGAACTTTGCCTTGATGATGGGCCTGGTTAATAATTCAAGGCCGCCGGTTGCAACCTTTTTAAATATAGTGCGACTACAATCGTATATTTTGACCAAGTACTTTTCGATAACGACGATTGGCTCAAGCCACGCGGGTGTTGTGAAATGTTGGAGTAACGTGGTTAAATAGTCCGCCATCTCATACCAATAAAATATTTCGGTATTACGCAGGCCTACCCAATGTATCTGTTGGTTATAATTATCCCAGGCATTATAAATCGAAAGAGCTCGTTTTAAGGCTTCCACCTGCTCTTTCAATCTTGATATAGTTTCCCGATCAACGAACTTTTTCAGTGTCAAAATCGCTGCTGTATAGACATCCGCGTCGTGCCTGCCGTATAAGCTGGCTTGCTTGAATAATTTCATGGCCGAATCAAAATTTGAAATGGCCTGGGTTTGAGTTGCTGAGTTAAGTGCCTTGGTGAGAAAACACATACCTAATTCATAAAGTGCGTCATCTTCCCCAACTTTTGCTGCAACAAATTCGGTCAATTTATCTACAAGATCTTCAGTTTGAAAATCCGTAAAGCAGACACCAATGATTTTGGCAACGTATTTAAGGTATCTAGGATCATCCGATGTTTTAACACTTATCAAATAGCCTATCAGGCTATACAGTTTCGCCTTATTCCTGATCGCAATTTCGAAAGCGCCGAGCAAAAAGTAACCCCGGTTCAACGATTGACCAGAAGCATCACCGGCACGATGTAAAAGAGTATCAAATGTGTATGCTAACCTTCCCGGCTGCGTACAAAGCGTTTCTATTGCATTCCTGATTGCCACCGGGTCATTATTGTTGGCGAAGCTCCTGATCACAATATCTTGTATTAAAGGTGATTCGGCGGCCTGATCAAAAATGGTTATATCTTCCAATAATATTTTCAAAAACTCATCCATCATTTTTGAGTTCGCAATGACATCTATCGAATCATGGTAGGTGTTTAAGCCCCCAAGGTCATCTACGCTGACTGATTCGCCAGCTTGCAATGATTTAATCAATAATTGTTCGATTTCTTTCATCGGGATGTACCTACCATAAAAAGTCATCGCCCTGTGCATGCAACCGTTGCTTATCGTCGATATGAGCAAGTAAAGTCGGCGATGCGACGGAAGCGATAATGATCTGTAATGAAGGCAAAACTTTACAAAGGTCTTCCAACCCATTAATCAAGTTATTAAGGTCATCCGGATTTACCTCTTGGGCGGCGGGAGAATCAATTACCATAAAACCAGGATGTCGGCCAAGACCGCGTTCCTCTGCAACAGCTATCAAAGCGATGGTAACGATAACTTTTAATCGTAGCTGCTCACCCTTAGATACATTAGAGTAAGAAGTTGGGCTGCCATCTTTATCGATTTTAAGATGGGGATTGCTCGTTAATGCAACGGATTGGTATTGACTTAGACCTACTTTTTTACAAAAATCTAAGATTCTGTCATTGACATCCTGTAACAGTTCTTCTTGAAGATCTTTGAATCTTGCATGTGTGATTTTTATAGCAGTCTGTAAAATCTTGTTCTCGTCGATAACTTCCGCTGCTGATTTCTCTGTGATATCCTCTATCACGGCTGGTTTAGTTGGCTCAACAGTCCTTGTGGTTTTATATTCTTCCTCCAATATTTCGAGACGTGTCACCTCGTGTTTAAGACTATCTAATTCGGTTTGCGCTACACGGACCGATTGTAGGTTTTGTTCATACTCATCCATTGCAGCTTTGAAGTCAGCTATGGATTGTGTAAGATTACCATGCCTTAGTTTTTTTGCCCGGACACTATTTTTCATAAGGTCGCACATTGCGGCTGATGCTCGCACAGATTCCTCCAGTTCTGATAAAATGGCATCTGAGTCATCAGTGTCAATCATTTTTTTATCACAGATCGCGCAAGTGTGCTCATTCTTTTCTTTTTCAAGTTGTTCTGTTGTGATCTTGCTTTCACAATGGGGGCAACAGGTCGGGTTTAGTCGTTTAAATACTGCATTAGCTGCTTTGTCTTCTAAAAACCCGTTGAGCTTTTTCTTATCTAGAATCCATTCTTTATTGACTAGCTCTGCCTTTTCCTCCTCATCTACAAGTTCAATATATGCTGTTTTTTCTGAGGCGTAATTTGCGTTATATTGTTTTTGTAAATCATTGTAGCCGTCACTATTGAATTGCGGTGCCGGTTTTGAAGCCAGATCTTCTCTCTTCAATTTTAATTCGCTTTGAATTTCTCCTAAACGTTGTCTTCTGTTTTCTTTATCGCGATCCTCAAAGACGGTTTCAACTTGGGCTTCACTTTTCAATTGTCCGTCCAATGCTTTAAGTGCTGCATGTGTCGATATCCATGGCAAACCCAGAAACATATTTAGGATTCTCGTCGGTAAGCCGCTTAATGCCGTATCACCGAACAATGCTCCGTAATCGGTTCCGATAAAAAGAGCCGCAGCCAATGCGGGCCAGCCATGCACAACTTCTTTACCTGCTTCCACCTCAGAACTCGACTGGCGAAAAGAGGCGATCTGGTTGAGCCCAAGTTCATTGAGCCAAAAATCAGAAATGACCTCAGCCATTTCATCTTCGCTATTGAATTCAGAAACAATACTGTTTTTTGTTTCTCCTTTTAGCAATTCGATCTGCCCTGTGACCGAATTGTCGCCCTGTTTCATACTTAACAGATATTTTTTATCATCTACACTGTACTTTAACGCGGCTTCGTTAATCCAACTCTTTACCCCTGACTGCAAATCAGCTGACGCTTTACCTTTAAACAACCACTTAATTACTTCTAAGGCTGTTGTTTTTCCTTTGCCATTTTTATCGGAGAGTATGCCCCAAACTCCAGCTTTCAGATTAGCAAATTCAAATTTGAAGTCATTAGTATATTCCCCTTTTTTTTGACCTGAAAAAGATACGTCAAGAAAATTCACTCGCTTTGGGGTACCGGTGTTAGGGGCTTGTTTGATATTGTATTTTTTAAGAAACCGTTCGACAATTTTTTTATCATAACCGGATTTCTCAGCAATACTATCGAGCCATCCCACCTTTTTCTTTTCAATTGCTGTAGTTGTTTTCTTACTCATTTTATACGGTTTAGGGCATTAAGTCTGTTAATTACTTCGTTCTTTATGGAGGGAATTTGCGTACCAAGTTGCGTGGTCGCATAACTCATATGTTTATACTGCCGCTCTTTTAATGCACTACCACCTAGCGATCCAGCTATTTCTTTCACGAGCTTCGCTCGTTCGTCATACCAACCCAGCGATGGAAATTCCTTGGTAACATCATCAACCAACTGAACTGACAAGGGTGTTATATAATAATAATAAGCTTTTATAGTTTCATCAGATTTATCGCCATCCTGATAAACCAAGCCCTTAGACACCAAAAGCGACAATGACTCGTGCAGATTTTCGAATGCGCCGAAACGGTAACGGATCATAGGAATTGAGCGTAGATCGGGTTCCTGATCATCGATGATATTTTCCGCTTTCAGTAAATATTTATCTTCTCCAGTCTCTTCATATTTATTAAGTAGTTCATACGCGAGAAAATCAGGATACCGAACCCAAAAGTCCAACGCATGCAACTTTGCTTTACCATCAAAAAAGCCAACATACCCATCGGGATGGTTTGAAATTCGATCAGACCCTCTTACTAAAATATAAAGTAAGCGTATAGCATCTTGAACTGTAGTAGTTTGTGACATTTATAAAAGTAATGATAAAGGCAGGTATTATTAAAAATACAATTAACTAATATAAAGACAGCATTTTAAAAAGAAGAATTATATATGATATAAGCAGATTGGAAAACGTTCCAACTTGCATTTCATTACATCCATAAATTGGCTCGAAATAAGGTTAGGAGACGATGGCTTCAATTATTTGAAAGCTCAATAAGATAGGATTCTTGCATTATGCACACTTGGGATGAATAAAGGATAACGGAACATTACCCTTGTTGGAGAAGTGCAAAGCAAGCCATGTTTTGAGAGCCCAAACCCCTGTGGCAATAAATAATCAATACTCACTACTACGTTCAATTGGAGAGCCAAAAAACTGCTACGATATCATTGTATAATGTGACAAGAATTTATGCAAACTTAGACGTTAAATAACCATAAGATTGACTCAGTAATCCATTAAATATCATATGGATAAAAATTCAAACATCTTGCTACTATAGTTTGAATGTGCTATATTAGTATAAGTCATTAGGAATCAAATCAATGCAGAATAACTGTGGAAAATTCGGGAATTGCCACAACTGCAGAGCTGTAAAATATTGATAAATAGGATATTATTTGGACGGGTTCGTGTCCCGTCCATTCCGCTTTTAAAGGTTCATTCAGAACCGAAACCGCTTAAAATCAACATTTTAAGCGGTTTTTTTGTTTCAAACAAACTCATCCGCACACATTAAAAGGAAAAATTTTGGAGTTGATTCAAATAATACAACACTATTATTGGGAGGTTTATAATAGACATTATTCGATAGGTGTGATTAAAAAATCCTGGTTAGCTCGAAAGTATTGTCCGATTACACTATTTAAAAATGATATCGAGGATGCAAAATTGACGAGTGTATTTGACATCGATGAGTGGGAACAAATAAAAGCAGAAGGTTTGTCAATATCGGACGACGTTTATCAATCTTTATACTTATATCATTTAAACCTCCAGAGAGTTAATTACGAAAAGATTATTACTATCAACACAGAAGAAACATTTAATTCATTTGAACTTGAATTATTGCAAAAGGAAGTATTGAACTATATGCACAAAAAGCAGATAGTTATCGAAACTTTGCCCACTAGCAACGTCAGAATAGGGCATCACAATGATTACTCTAGCTATCATTTATGGAATTGGTTGGAATGGGAAAATGAAGGCTGTCCTTTGCCTCCTATCGTTGTAGGAACTGATGATACCGGCATCTTTGCAACTAATATCCTTAACGAATTTGCTAATATTTATTGTTACCTCACTAACAGCGGTAGAACCAATCATAATAAAGCATTCGATATAATAAAAAAACTTGATTATAACTCTCAAGTATATAAATTTACTTGATTGTCTTTTTCTAAGGCTTGCGATTCGTGCGCTAGACACGCTTTCTGCTCGATTATATCAATTTTTCATTTCTATGTGATACAAATGATATCGTTTTGACGCAATACCAATCGCTATATTATGCCAAAAGTAAAAGTGAATAAAAGAGGTTTTGGCGTAATATTGTTAGCCAAAACTTGAAAAACAATCGTACACCATTGTGTTTTTCCTACTATAGTATAAAGACGCCTCGTCACAATTCATTTATAGAATCTTCCAAACCCCAAAGGTGTTCACTGTATTTTGCTTTAATCTGCTGCATGTCGTTTTGAACTTTCGTATCGGTTACCCGCGCGTAGTGCTGAGTAGAGCGAATGCTTTTATGTCCTAACATTTGCCCAACGGTCTCAATAGGTATGCCATTCGTAAGTGTTACCGTAGTGGCAAAAGTATGTCTGGCGCAATGGTAAGTGAGATGTTTTGTGATGCCAAGTTGTTTTGCGATATCTTTCAGATAGGCATTTGCTTTTTGATTGGTCACATTAGGAAACAACTTATTTTCCGGTCGACGTGGATGCGTTTTATAATGTGATAAAAGCAGCTTGGCCGGCGGAAGAAGGGGAACACGTACACGATTGTTATTTTTAACGCGATGAGTCTGGATCCAGGTTTCACCGTTATCAGAAACCTGATCATCCACATTTAATTTTATAGTATCCGCATAAGATAAGCCCGTATAACAGCTAAATAAAAATATATCACGAACCAAGGCCAACTTTTTAGGAAATCGCTTTAGAGCCAATCGAGATAACTCTTCACCTGTTAAATAATCCCGGTGAACTTCCGTCGACTTCATTCTATGGGCTATAAAAGGATCTTTTGAGATCCAACCGAAATCCATGGAAATATGAACAATTGTTCACAATTTTTTAATGAGTTGGATTGCAGTATTATTCTTTACTCCGTAATCTGTCTTGAGGTAGTATTCATAATCTTTAACGAATTGATGATCTAACTGATCAAGGCGTATATCATTTGTCTGAAGCTTTAGTTTAAGAAAGGCTTTTAAAGATTTATAACCCGACTGATACTTTTGCAACGTGGCCTTAGAGTAATCTTTTCCTATCAAACCGATTATATAATTTAATTGATAGTCCCAAGCCATTGATAACATTTTAGGCGGTTCAATCTCTTCACCTTGCATTAGTTTACGGACATGCTGAGCAGTAAAGGATTTGCCAATCAAGTACAATTGCTGTCGGCACTCATGCGCCCGCGCAAATAAACTATCAAGCCATGCATTAACTGTTCGGGCCCCGGCTCCTATACCCAGCATGCGATTAGCTTTAACATCCCATTCTCGTCGCTGACATTTTCTTTGGGTCGACCATTCTTCGCGTGTCCCATTGACAGTAAGACGGATGTAGATAGTGGAATTTAGATTTTCTTGATTTTTACCGCGTCGAAGAAAAAACTTGATGCTGAACGTAAGCTTTTCAGCAGGACTGACAATCTGCTTTTTTAAATTTTTTTTTGAGTCCCATTAAGCATTCACTCGATATCAGATTGTTTGTAATAATAAGTACCACCAATTTTTGAATAAGGAAGTTCTCCAGCGAATCGAAGATTTTGCAAAGTGCTAGCCGAAATATTAAGCATCTTCTTTACCTCGGTATTTTTAAGCCATTTGGGCTGATCTTGAACTTGCGGTACGCTTAAAGTGGATAATAGTGTAAATAATTCTTTTTTGAAATCTTCTAGATCTTTTTTAGTTAGGAGGTCATTTGGCGTCATGACAGCCAAAAATAGAAATATCTTCTTTACACCTTAATAAAAAATCATAATTCAAAGAACCCAATTAATAAAGGTTCTGGTCCGTACCGCTCTCGAACTTTTTCTATTAATTTCGCTGTTTCTCAGTCAAAACCTGCCTTTTATACTTAAAATCACAATTATTAATTGATTTAATTCTATAGAGCAGATAATTTATAGTGTTAAGTAACCAAATAAGTAACCGACATAAATTGAATAAAATGATGCATTTTGATCAAGTTTGAAGGGAGTAATGCATGAATTATAGGTAAAAATGAATGATTTAAGTTCATTTAGAGTTACTTGGACTGAGGGTTCGAGTCCCGTCCAATTCCGCTAAAACACAAAAAGCCTGTTAACGAAATGTTAACAGGCTTTTTTACTTATTTCCTTTACAGACGCTTTGCTAAAAATAGTACCGGCTTAAATTGGAATATATACCAGAAGTTTCTCTTATAATAATCTCTTATCAAAGCACCTTAAAGCATTAACAAAACAGTAATCAATAAAGGCGTAAATAATCAGTTCCACGTGAAACTATAGCGTCATTCGACAATAAATTATTTTATTCCTTCTGTAGTCATTTCAACCCGTTTAATAGAGCCGTCTTTGTTGTAGTGCAGCTGATCGATGCAAACCGAACGGCTAAAGCTGTTACCATTACGCTCAAGTGTGCCGTTATGATAAATGAAGTACCATTTACCTTTAAACTCTACTATAGCCTGATGGTTGGTGCCGCTATTACCTGCCACCTCGTTCAGTATTTCTTTGTATACATATGGGCCGTTAACGTTCTTAGCTATGGCATAGGCTGTCTTTTCGGGTAAACCGGAGGCGTATGACAGGTAATAGTTGTCCTTATATTTATGAACCCATGGAGCTTCTTCAAACTTGAATCCGGCAAAGTCTATCTTATTCACTTTACCATCAATTTCAACCATGTTGCTTTTGAGCTTTGCATAATAGCAAACCCCGTTTCCCCAAAAAAGCCAGGCTTGTCCGTTATTATCAACAAATACGGCAGGGTCAATACAGGTCCAATTATGGGTTGAAGCAAAGCAATCAGCGTTTGTAAGTAAAGGTTTCCCTATAGCGTCTTTATATGGTCCCTGGGGTTTGTCGGCCACAGCCACGCCTATCCCCGATCCATCGGTACTTATATACCAGTAATATTTCCCATTACGTTTAATGGCCTGACCGGCGTAAGCTTTACCGGTTTTGTCCCAGGTAAAGTCTGAAACCTTTAAGGGTGTAGGATACTCCGTCCAGTTTTTTAAATCGGTGGTTGAAAACACACACCAGTCCTTCATTTTGTAGCCTTTTTGGTTCCCTTCATAATCATGCCCGGTAAACAGCCACAAAGTATCGCCTTCAACAAACGCAGCTGGGTCGGCCGTAAACTTATGTTCTATGACAGGGTTACCTTCCGACTTAAACTTAAACACATTATCCTTAATTACTTGTGCCTGAAGGTTTAAAGTACAACACAAGCATAAATTAACAACCCACGTAAAGGCAATGTTGCTGCAGTAATTCATATCATTATTGTTTACCAAGAAGCTGCGCCGGTACACCTGTCCATTCTTTACTAAGGCGCTCTGCTTCCTGCCTTGTTATGCTCATTACCGTACCATGCCGCGGATAAAAGTTTTTCGTAAACGTTTCGGGCGTTTTGGTAAAGGTGAATAAATCGGTACTGCGTTGAAACTCATAACGCAGGCGGCCATAAAGGTCATACATCAGTACGTAAGCATCTTCGTTATTGAGCTTAAACACGCCCGAGCCCTCCACAGAAGTACCTGTACCTGAGTAGGCATCAATATATTTAAAGTCTTCTACCCACGGTCCGCGCAAGCTTTTAGCTGTAGCCTGCTGAATGCCGTTTCTTATTTCCTTACCATCGTTGTTTTTGGTGTTTCCTTTATAAAAAAAGTGATACAAGCCATCTTTGTAAACAATATCACCGTCAATGGCTCCATACTTAGCTTTAAACATTAACCGCGGCTCATTTTCAAAGGCGGTGAAGTTTTTGTTGGCGTAGGCGCAGTAAAAATCAAGTGCAGATTTGTCTTTAAGCTTAACCGTAAAATACACCAGGTATTTATCCACCTCAGGATCATAAATGGTTTGTGGCGCCCAAACCCACTGCACGTTTGGAAACAGTTTCGGATAACTTTTTTCAAGATTGATAATGCCGTGCGACCAATCAATTAAGTTTTTCGACCGCAGCAAAACAATACCAGGATTATATCCCCAACCATTTTTTACGGTAAACATGTCTGTTGCTACCATGAAAAAGGTTTTGTCATCTTCGCCACGCAATATATGAGGGTCACGCACGCCTCCGGTCGATGATATATTTACTGATGACAGTACTGGCTCGTTATTATTTAAAGCCGTCCAATGTATGGCATCACTGCTTACACCAAATCTAATCTGTTCCTGAGTTTGCTTTGGTCCGGCTCCTTCAAAATAGCTAAAAAGGTAGCCATTGAATATTGGATCTTCGGGGGCAATTTTAACAGTGAACTTCTTGGTACGCTTGTTTGCACCGGCTGTTACGGTAGCCGTCATTCTCACTTTTACACTTTCACTCCTGGCCGATCGTTTCATCAACTTGCCATCATGGCTCACATATGCTAAGTTATCAGACTGCCACGTAATTACGGAGCCATTTATGCCAACAGAATCAAGCGGAAGGTTCCATTTTAAATTTTTTGCATAGCCCTGCGGAATGCGCAATTGCCTTGCATCTTGCTCCACCCTATCTTTATTACTAAGTTCTGCCTCATTTGTACCTTGCGCCATGCTACAGCCGGCAGTAAATACTCCAATTACAGCAACGTATAAAAAAGCTTTGATGTTCATGTTTGCTACGGCTACAATTTACTTTTTGAGGGCTTTGATGCTGGTATGGGTTGGTGTAACAGGTTTTATACTGCCATCAGCATTAAATTCCATTTTATCTATACACACTTCCCTGTTATAACCAGCATCTTTACCCATGTTAATACCATTTGGATATTCAAACCGGTGATATACAATGTACCACTCATCTTTACCCGGAATTTGTAATACCGAATTATGCCCGGTACCATAAATACCTGCAGTAGTATCTTTTTGGATTACAATATTGTTTTGTGGTATTGTCAACGGACCTAACGGTGACGTTGCCGTAGCATAACGCACACGGTAATTAGGACTGCGCGTATCATCTTCAGACCACATAAAATAGTAGGTGCCTTTACGGTAGAAAACGTATGTCCCTTCTCTGAAAGTTCTATCGGGCTTTAGCATGGTAAGCGTTCCCGGAACAAGAGATGTCATATCATCTGTCAGTTGTGCTGCGGCCATAAATCCATTGCCCCAGTAAAGGTAGCTTTTACCGCTTTGCGGATCAGTGAACACATCGGGATCAATAGTCTGACCTCTGTTAACACCCTCGGGCCGGCTATCAATTAATGGCTTGCCTAAGTCAACAAATGGTCCGGTTGGAGCATCAGCAACAGCTACACCAATTTTTTGCGCTGCCGTGAAGTAAAAAAAGTATCTATATTTTCCGTTTATTTTCTTCTCTTCAATACAGGGTGCCCAGGCATTACGGTTTGCCCACTGCACATCTTTTCCTAGCTCCAGTATTATACCTTCATCTTTCCAGTTACGCAGGTTTTTTGACGAAAAGGTTTTAAAATAGGTACCACTCCATCCTTTAAAACCATCACTTGTAGGGTACAGGTAATACTTTTTAGTTTGATGTGAGTACATAATATCAGGATCGGCGTAATGGCCGGGCAAAACCGGGTTACCTGTTTTTGCACTTTGTGCCGATGCCAGCTGCACTACAAGCAGGGTACCCAATGATAGCAAGGGTGTTAAAATTTTAAACATAAATACTGAGGTCTAATTTGGTTTTCGGCAGCTATGGTTATATGCCGGTATCAGTAAAATCGGTTTACTAATATTAAATGTAAAAATAACATTTAATAACAAAGCTTATAAACTTAATTAAAAGATATAGTTACCTGCCTGCCGTTATAATTTACAACTTTACCTGCAGTATTTGCTTGCATACCAATGTTTAGGCCAGGTTTCACCAGGCATACGTTAAATTTGCGAGACACGAGCATGCCGGGATACGTACCTTTTTGCGTATATAGAGTAAGCTCTTTTTTTGCATCGTTCCAGCTAATGTCAATAGTGCTGTAACTGCCTTTTTCGTAGTTGTAATTGTCTTTCTCGTCCTCGTAAAGGGTAAAGCGGCCATTTGCTCCCGGATAAATACGCAGGTCGAGGTCATCCCACTTTTTTTCGCCTGAATACTGCACGGCAGGGCCCCATGGTAGTATTGAGCCGGCTTTAACGTACATAGGTATGATGTCTTTAGGCACCTCTTTATTCACTGTTTGCCCGCCTGCAAGTTGTTCGCCGGTCCAAAAGTCGATCCACGTAGTTGATGCCGGAAGATATACGGGCCAGCTGCTTACTTCAGGCTTGGTAACAGGAGCTACCATAACCGAGCGACCAAATAGATATTGGTTACCAATTTCGTGTGTTTTAGCGTCTGCTGCAAAATCCATAATGAGCGGGCGCATGAATGTGCCATCATTGTGAGATACATCCCACGAGGTACTGTAAATATAGGGCAACAAACGGTAGCGCATATTAATCATCTTCTCTTGCCCGTCGAAACACCAATCGCCGCGATTGCCGAAATTGTATATCTCGCGCGGTACCTCGGTGCCATGTGAACGCATCATGGGGCAAAAGGTACCAAACTGCATCCATCTCAAATATAACTCCTGATATTTTGGATTTTTAGCGCCGCCCTCTTTATTCCATCGACCGGCAAAGAAACCACCGATATCACTGTTCCAGTTGGGTATGCCCATAAGCGTGTAGTTCAGCGCCGCAGGTATTTGCTTTTCCAGCATTTCCCAGGTCGATCCAACATCGCCGCTCCAGGTATTTGAGCCATAGCGCTGCTGCCCCACAAAGCCCGACCGTGTAAGCAATACAACGCGCTTATCTTTTGATGCAGCTTTTTGATGCGTTGCAATGCCGCCGTTATGCATAAGTGAGAAAGCATTTTTTACACTCCGGTATGATCCGAGATGAGTGGGTACATCGAAGTCGGCATCTTTAACGTTGATATGGTCGGGCTCTGTCGAATCCAGCCACCAACCATCATTACCTATGTAACTAAATATTCTTTCGTTAAGATATTTCCAGTAAATATTAAGCGCTTCGGGGTTAAATACATCATACGGTCTTGCACCGCTTTTAGGTGGCCAGGTATCAAAGTTCAGGATCATTTTTTTTGAATCCAGTTCTTTACGTTGATCTGTTTTAGGGCCAAAACCAGGCCAGGTAACAATCATTAACCGGGCATTGAGCTTATGTATATCATCAACCCATTTTTTAGGGTTTGGAAAACGATCCGTATCAAACCGCTGCGAGTTCCACGCACTATCGGTTCCGTTAAACTCCGGCCAGTAACGCCAATCCTGTATAATTACATCAATAGGAATTTTGAGCGACCGGTATTTTTGCAACACCTCAAGGCTCTCTTCTTGTTTGGTATAGCGCTCCTTACTTTGGAAAAAACCGTACGCCCAAAGCGGTAACATTGGTGCTTTGCCCGATAGGCTTCGTATTTGCTTAATTACGCCATCGGCATTCTTACCGTACATAAAGTAATAATCGGCACAGTGTCCCAGGCTTTGAAAAGATAGGTTACCCGGTGAATCGGCATATTCAGAAATTGAATAGTTATCCCAATACACACCATAACCTTTTACCGACATGAAGTATGGAGAATAAGTAAAGGTATTCTCGTTCTTCATAACATATTTGCTGTTGCGCCGGTTAAACTTATTATCCATAACCTGCCCTACACCATAAACAGGCTCATCTGCATCAAGTACAAATGATGCTTTTACATTGTAAGATGGCGAACCAGCTTCTTCTTTAGGGGTAAAGGTGGTGGTACTGTCTTTAAGAAGCTGCTTGCCGCTTAAATCATAAAAAACTACGCTGCCATTGGTTTCGTTTACAACTACCTTTAACGCCAACGAGCGCAATATTAGGTTACTGCCTTCCCTTTGCTGCGTTACGTTTGTTTTATCGGGTGTTTTAATAATAACCAGGCTGCTTTTTTTGTAGGGTTTATTAACAGGCGTTTTAAATACCCGCACAATTGATGGAGAGTAAAACTGAATTTCAACATCAGTACTGTTGAATTTAAAACTGGCTCCCTGCTTATTGCTGTTAACCTGTGCATGTGTTGTTGAAAATGATAGTAGCAACACGGCTACGCAAACCCCTTTCAAGTTGATCATATAATTTGGCTTTTTGGTGCAGCAAATTTAAATTCAGCAAGTAACAACCATTGATACATATGTTGAAATATTTATCACTTTGGTTGAAAATTGCCCATCAGGAGGGTTTTGAAAGCTTTAGAGATGCTAGGTATTGCAGTGGCTTAACACCATATTCTTCCTGAAAACATTTGGTAAAGTAGCTGGCCGTACTAAAGCCTACCCTATCGGCAACATCGGCTACGCTTAATCCTTGCTCCAATAATTCAGTAGCCCGCTTAAGCCTTACAGAGCGTATAAAGTTAGTTGGTGTTTTACCAATAATGCCTGTAAGCTTACGGTATAGTCCAGTACGGTCCATGCCTATGTCTTTACTTAGTAATTCAACTGTATAGGCCGGATTGTTAATGTTGTCCTGTACAAACTTCAATGTACGTTCTAAAAACTTTTCATCAGCTGCCGTCATCAGGTTGCCGTTTAACACGGAGCCCTCGTTGTTTTGTACATTATGCTGCAGCCTTCGTTCTTGTTGCAACTCCAAAAGCCGGCGCATGTTAATAAGCAGCATCTCCATGTTTAACGCGTTCTCTTGATCTTTAAGCGGCACTAATGCTTCATCAGATAGTTGGCTTACTGACTGCTGTACATCAAGCACGTTAGCATATATTAGCGCAAGCTGCTGTTTTAAACGCCCCTCATCAACTTGCTTAATTAATGTATTTAGCGGATGGACGACATGGCTTAAAGGCTCATTAAGTTCGGCATTAACGTTTTGCAAGAAAACAGCTTTCATACTGTCAAAGTCTTCCTTTTGCTGGAGTATAAGCTTTGCACGTTTCCTTTTCAAATAAATGTAAATACTTAGTATACTAATGCCTGCAAGAACCAGTACATACAAAATATAAGCCAGTGGTGTTTTCCATAACGGTGGTTTAATTAAAATTTTAATTTGCGCATATTGGTTATTCCACTGATTATTATTACCTGCAGCGCGCACTTTAAAGTAGTATGTACCCGGTTGAACGTTTGTATAACTAAAATGCCCGTTTCCATCAGACGATTGCTGCTGTTGCTCATGTTCATCTAAACCAACGAGCTGGTAACGATAATAAGTTTGCGTTGGATTGACATAGTTGAGTGCCGAATACTCTAAACTTAAAAAGTTTTGATTGTAATTAAGCTTTATCTCCCTGGTTTGTTGAAGTGGTTGTTTCAAAACCACATTGTTGTCATATGCTGTATTTGCTTTGACATCATTATTAAATAATTGAACATTAATTAGCAACGGCGCAATTGGCTTTTTATAGAATGGTTTTGTGTTAGCAGGCAAAATGTTAAAGCCATCTATTCCGCCCCAATAGGTATTGCCGCTACTGTCAACATAGGCAGATCGTTCACAAAATTCATTTTTAATGATACCGTCAAGGTGATTGAAGCTTGATAGGGTGTATTTTTCATTGTTTTCATCACTTGAGCTAATACGCGTTAAACCGCCGGATGTGCCTACCCACATTGCACCGTCGGGCGTTTGTGTAACAGATTGTATAAAGTTGTTTATAAGCCCATTTGACGTATAAAATGTATGCGTTTTTTTAAGCGAGTTATTCCACAGTTGCAAACCATCTTGCGAGGCCAACCATAGCTGATTTCTTGCATCAACGGCTATTGCGTTATAATCCTTATCGCCTTGCTTCAACGTGATTTTACTGTCTTTAATGTCATAAACAAAAAAGCCACCATTGTATATACCGGCTAAAAGGTTCGGTTTTACAACTATTACCTGCTTAATTGATGCAAAAGAGAGTTGCTTACTCGCTCCTACATGGCTATATTTTCGTGTAGTTGTATTTAACCATCCAAAACCTTCGTTGCGAGTGCATAATATCAACGTTGAATCATTGTATGCAGTGATAGTGTTAATATCACCTGGAAGTGATGGTACAGATGCCAACTCCAGCCGTTGATTCAGTATGAAAAGTCCGTTTCCTGCTGTGGCAACCCAAATGTTGCCCGCCTCATCGGTGTATAATGCCGTACATTTTAAGTTTTTTGCCGAATGAAGTGGCTTTAGCCCTGTGTTGATTTTGTTATAAACGAACAGGCCTCTATCTGTACCAATAAGCAAATTGTCATTACCTAAATTGGTAAATGCTGTTACATTCAAATTATCAGCCTTACTCAAAGAAAACAATGACTTGCCTACATTTTTAAATTTAAACCGTTGAGGATGGTAGTAAAGCAATCCGCGGTTTAGTGTACCCATCCACATGCCACCTTGGTTGTCATGGTATATGGTACTTACTTCGGTTGTTATTTCTTCCCCATCAACCAGGCGTAAAGTTGGAATAAACTCTTTTTTAGCTAACTGGCTATCAATTTTCCACATGCCATCGCGGCCACTAACCCAAATATCACCACCTTGATCAACTGACAAATAGTTTAGCCAGTAATCAGTGCTCAGTACTGTGTTCCACTGTCTTAATTTAAAATTATAAGTCAGCATTGTTCCTCCGCCTGCACCATTGCGCAGCTGAAAAAACTGCTGCTTTCCGGGTATAACAAAGGAAGTGGAGCCGTATTTTAAATGTTGGCCCTGAGTTAAGGACTGCTGGCTGTAAATTCGCTTTCGCGAACTTAAATCAAAGCAAATAAGCATGCCCGACTGGTAAAACAAGTATAGCTTATTGCCAAGAACAGCAACATCGTATACTTTATATGCCATTCCTGAAAGCGATGATACTTTTTTAACAAAAATTTGCAGTTTTGCTTGTCCTAGTTGTGAAAAGTATAAGTCATCGTTTTGGGTAATGCACCATATACGGTGGTCATTATCCATAAAAAAATCACTTAAAGGGCTATTGATGCCTAGTGCAGCAACTGTTTTAGCAGGGCTACTAACGAAGCTATTATTTTCGGCATCAATAATATAAAGCTTATGCTGGTTTTTAAACCAAACCAATCCGTTATTGCTTACATATAAATGGTGAAAACCACCGTAACCAGTTAGGTTAACACTGTTGTTTTCAGTGTAATGTAGGTATTTGAACTTTGCACCGTCGTAAATGTTAACCAGCCCTTGTGCTACTATAGCCATGCGGCCATCCTTCAATTGAACAATGTTGCGCACCTGATTTCCTGACAGGCCATTGTTAACATTAATGGGTGTAAACGCATAATCAGGCGTAGCATTTACTTTTAACCAGCCGAGTAATACAAATAAAAAAACAATAAAAAGGCGCATACAGGCAACGCGTGGTTTATAAAACTGCAATATAAAATTACAATTTAACAACCACGGCAAAATGCCCCTTCCCTGTTCAATATAGTTTAATTGTATTGCTGCCTGAACTCAACCGGTGATAGATTGGTTTTTGACTTGAACAGCTTGCTAAATGATTGCGAATGTTCAAACCCTAAAGAATAAGCTACTTCGCTCACCGAAAGCCTGGTTGTTGATAGCTTTTCCTTTGCTTTTTCAATAAGCGTATGATGTATATGCTGCTGAGCATTTTGACCGGTTAGAGACCGGAGCATGTCACTCAGGTAATTTGGCGTTAAGCTAAGCTGGCCTGCCAAATACTGTACTGTAGGGATGCCCTGACTTAGCGAATCTTCATTGGTAAAGTAATCATTCAACAACTCCTCAAGCTGCTGCAGCAATGTGCTGCTAACGGGCTTACGGGTAATAAACTGGCGTTTGTAAAACCGGTCGGCATAGTTGAGCAATAACTCAATTTGAGCCATGATCACATTTTGGCTCAGGTGGTCAATACGGCTGTTTAGCTCCGTTTCCAGCATGTAAAATATGGTTTGAATAGTCTCGCGCTCCTGTTCAGACAAGTGAAGTGCCTCGTTAGTAGAGTAAGAGAAAAAGCCGTATTGCTTAATGTTTTTTGCTAACGGGTAACCCAAAAAGAAATCGGGGTGAATGAGCAACGTATATTGTGAGCAAACGCCGTTTTCGTTTTCATTTTGGCCTATTATTTGTCCGGGGGCAGCAAATAGCATCCCTCCTTCATCAAAATCATATTGGCTTTGCCCATACTTTAATTTACCGCTGAGCTTGGGTTTGCTTGATATTTTATAAAAGCTGAGCACATGGGATTGTGGCAGCCCAACCTGACCATGCACACCGTTAATGAGGCTAATAAGCGGGTGCTTAGGAGCCGGTAAGCCAAACACACGATGTGCATCACTCAATGACTCAAATCTGTACGGAAGATTGTCCTGCTTTTTCATAATTAATACTAATAACGTAAGATAACCGATATAAAAAATATCGGTTATCTGGAAGATGTATCAAAATATCTTAAACAATTCGGTATAAAGTTTACTCCATATTACCTTGTGCCGCATCAGCTACGTCTGCCCATGCTTCCCAGGTAGCTAAACGCGTAGCATAAACATCGCGCATTAGCGGTAATGCCTGGTTACCCAAAAATATGCGTAATGGCGGGTTTTCGGTGTCAACAATTTTAAATATTGCTTCAGGTGTTGCGTTCGGATCTCCCCTTTTGAAATTTCTCAGGGTTTCAAAAAAGTTGTTCTTGTAGTCTTCATAAATATCCATCCCTTCGGCAAATTTTAAAGATTCAGGCGTGCCAAATTCCGTTGCGTAAGCGCCGGGTTCAATAATGGTTACCTTAATACCGTAGTCTTTAATCTCTAAAGCCAAACTTTCGTGTATGGCCTCAAAAGCCCATTTTGATGATGCGTAGTAACCTATAACCGGCAAGGTAAAATGCCCAAGATTACTAGATGTACCCAAAATGTGCCCATGCCCTTGTTTACGTAAAATAGGTAAAGCAGCCTTTATCACATTAAGCGGACCAATTACATTGGTTTCATATAATGCCCTTACATCATCTGTGCTTGACTCTTCAATAGTACCAACCAGCGAGTAGCCTGCGTTATTTAATACAATATCCAGCTTGCCAAAATGTGCATATGCTTGTTCTACAGATTCCTTAGCCTCATTAGCATCGGTAACATCCAGTTTAAGTATTAATACATTTTCGCCAAATTCTTCTTTAAGCGCAGCAATACTTTCGGGCTTACGTGCGGTGGCGGCAACTTTGTCGCCACGTTTAAGTGCAGCTTCGGTCCAAATACGGCCAAACCCTCTTGATGCACCTGTTATAAACCATACTTTGCTATCTTTTTGTTGTTCCATAATACAATGTTGTTTTTGATAAAGCAAAGTTGGCCAAATGATGACGAGTGCTTGTAGCCTAATTGAGGGAGTTTGTAGCCAAAATGAGAATGATGTGAACGCTTAAACAAATTAGCTTAAGTGTTCACACCATAAAATACTTAGTAGTATTTCATTAATTTCCTGGATATTCATTTTGCAGGAGCCATTATCTCCAACCTAAAGCCGGTGCCACATGCTCTAAAATGGACGATAGCACATGTATATTGTAATCAACACCTAAGGTATTTGGAATGGTTAGCAGTAGTGTATCAGCCTCCTGTATAGCTTCGTCTGTGGCCAGTTCTTTAATAAGTTTATCAGGTTCGGCAGCGTAGCTACGGCCAAATACGGCTCTTTGATTGGCTTCAATATAACCAAAGCTATCTGATGCCTTACCTTGCTGACCAAAGTAAGCCCTATCCATATCATTTACCAGTGCAAAAATGGACCTGCTAACCGAAACACGGGGCTCGTGCTGGCGTCCTGCTTTTTTCCATGCCTCTTTGTACAATCGTATTTGCTCGGCTTGCTGAATATGAAAAGGTTTGCCATTTTCATCAAACTTTAGGGTGGAGCTTTGCAGATGCATACCATTCTCTGCCGCCCACACTGCAGTAGCATTTGATGCGGCTCCCCACCAAATACGATTGCGTAAACCCGGCGAGTGTGGCTCAAGACGCAACAGGCCCGGTGGATTTGGAAACATGGGCTGCGGATTAGGCTGTGCAAAGCCAACTCCTGATAGCTTATCCAAAAAAGCCAATGCTTTTTGGCGACCCATATCGGCGTCTGTTTCACCCTCGGCAGGCTCATAGCCAAAGTAACGCCAGCCCTCAATTACCTGCTCTGGCGACCCACGGCTGATTCCTAATTGCAATCGTCCGTTAGAAATTAAGTCGGCTGCGCCTGCATCTTCCACCATATACATGGGGTTTTCGTAGCGCATATCAATTACACCGGTACCTATCTCTATTTTATTGGTTTTTGCACCAACGGCGGCCAGTAGTGGAAACGGTGATGCCAACTGGCGGGCAAAATGATGTACACGAAAATATGCGCCATCTAAACCAATTTGTTCGGCAGCAACCGCCAGGTCAATTGATTGTAGCAGTGTATCGCCTGCTGTGCGGGTTTCATATGACGGATGGTTTGCCCAATGCCCAAATGATAAAAATCCTATGCTCTTCATCAATAATACTTGTTTAAACAAATATACACAACGTAATATCATTCATACGTCATCACTTATAAGGCTATTACGGCGTAGTACAAAGCAACAAAGCCACTACAATAATGCAGTGGCTTTGAATTTTATGCGATTAAGCCAAAATTTACTATTTAGCTTTTTTGTAAAGCTCAGCTACGTGGTTCCAGTTAATAACGTTCCAGATAGCAGCTAAGTAATCAGGACGCTTATTTTGGTACTTTAAGTAATAAGCGTGCTCCCAAACATCGATACCTAAAATTGGGGTACCTTTCACGGTAATTTCAGGAAGATCCATTAACGGGTTATCCTGATTAGGAGTTGAAGTTACGGCAAGCTTTTTATCAGCAGTAACAACTAACCAAGCCCAGCCCGAACCAAAACGGGTTGCACCAGCTTCGTTCATTTTGGTTTTCAATTCATCAAATGAACCAAAAGTGCTTTTAATAGCATCAGCAAGTTCGCCGGTAGGTTCGCCACCACCGTTGGGTGAAAGCAAAGTCCAGAATAAAGTATGGTTATAGTGACCGCCACCATTGTTGCGAACTGCAGCCGGAAACTTAGAAATGTGCTTTACAATTTCTTCGATATTGCTGTTTGCCTCAGGCTTACCTTCTAAAGCTTTGTTTAAGTTAGTTACATAAGCCTGGTGGTGTTTACCATGGTGAATTTCCATAGTAGCTTTATCAATGTGCGGTTCCAGTGCGTCGGTTGCGTATGGTAACGCCGGTAATTCAAATGACATAGTGACTATTTTTTTAAGGTTAAAAAAAGATGTATCCTCGCAAATATAAAGGGTTCAACCTCATATTTGTTCAGATTATTGTTAAGTTTTGTTTCGTTTGCTCCTGAAAAACTCGCGCACCAGTTCCGCGCATTCATTTTCCTTTATACCGCCGGTAATGATGGTTTTGGGATGAGTAACCTTTTGGTTAAGCCTGCCAAATCCAAGCCTGGCATCATAGGCGCCAAACACAATTTTACCTACCTGAAACCAATACGAGGCGCCAGCGCACATTACGCAAGGCTCCATAGTAACATAAAGGGTGCAGTCTTTTAAATACTTGCCGCCCAAGTGATTTGCAGCAGCAGTTAACGCCTGCATTTCTGCGTGGGCACTTACATCGTTAAGTCGCTCAGTGAGGTTATGGCCCCTCCCAATAATTTTTCCCTGGCAGGTAACAATAGCGCCAATTGGTATTTCATCTTCACTATAGGCCAGTCGTGCTTCACGCAAGGCTTCACCCATAAAAAATTCATCAGGCGATACGCTGCCTTCGTTATCGAAACTAATAAAACGCATTATATAAGTTTGCTTCCGTTAGGTACAGGTCTTTCAACTGTGGTTAATACAATATCACCATTTTCGTCGGCCAGGCCGGTAACTAAAAACTGCGACATAAAATTAGCAATCTGCTTTTCAGGAAAGTTTACTACACCTAGTATCTGCCGGCCAATTAGTTCCTCCTTTGTGTAATGTTTAGTGATTTGAGCACTCGACCATTTTTTGCCAAGGTCGCCAAAATCCACCCGCAATTGATAAGCGGGTTTACGGGCTTCAGGAAAATCTCTTACTTCCATAATTGTTCCTGCTCTTAACTCTACCTTTTCAAAATCGTTCCAGGAGATTGTTTCCATAAAGGCAAATATACATCTGTAAGTTTAATTACTCTTGCGATGAGAAATTATTAAGGCATAGTCAATCAAGCAACTTATTTGCAGGTTAAATACTTTACGTACCTTTGCGTTTAACTCATGGCAAACAAAGCAGTATTAGCAGGGGCAAGTGGTTTAACTGGTGAATATTTACTTAAAACTATTTTAAACCAGCCTCACTATGATGAAGTGATGGTAATAGTACGTAAGCAGTTACCTATTGAGCATAAAAAACTAGTACAGCTTATCATTGATTTTGATAAACTTGATGAAGTTGCTAAATCTATCAACGGTAACGTTTTTTTTTGCTGCCTGGGTACTACAAAAGCTAAAACACCGGATATTAAACAGTACCGCAAAATTGAGCATTACTACCCTGTTAAGTTAGCTCAAATTGCATCTGAAAATGGCTTTAAACAATTCCATTACATGTCATCAGTTGGTGCAAATAAGAATGCCAGCAGTGCATATTTAAAATTCAAAGGCCAAACTGAAAATGATATTCAGAAACTAGCATTTGAGTCTATACATATTTACAGGCCCTCGGTACTTACGGGCAAAAGAAAAGAGTTCAGATTACTCGAAAAGGTAGCTGGTTTAGCTATGAGATTAATAAACCCATTACTAGGCGGCAGTTTACAAAAGTACAAGAGCATATCTGCGGTAGCAGTTGCAATTGCCATGTACAAGCAATCATTAAAAACAGATGAAGGAACTTTTATATATCCTTCACATCATATAAAACAATTAGCGTGAGCACGTATTTATCAGCAGAAAATTTAGGTCATTCTTTTCATGACCATTGGCTGTTTCGTAACCTTACTTTAGGCATTAACCGCGGACGCCGCGTTGCCTTAGTTGGTGTTAACGGAGCCGGAAAATCTACCCTACTTAAATTACTATCAGGAAAAATAAATCCTACGGAAGGGAAGGTTGTATCACAGCGTGATCTTCGTCCTGGTTACCTGGAGCAAGACCCGATTTTTGAAAAAGGTCATACCATCAGTGATTATATCTTTCATAAAGATAATGTTCAACAACAGCTTATTTTGCGTTACGAGCAGTTACTGGAAGAGGAGCCTGATAATCTTAAAGCCATTGAAAAGATTACTGAAGAACTAAGTGCAGTTAACGCTTGGGAATACGAATATCAAATTAAAAATATCCTAGGGCGTTTGGATATTCACCATTTAGGACAACGAATTGATACCTTATCGGGCGGTCAAAAAAAGCGTTTGGCATTAGCTAAGTTGTTAATTGAAGATCCGGATATTTATGTTTTAGATGAGCCCACCAACCACCTTGACATAGACACCATTGAGTGGTTAGAAAAACTATTAACAGAAGGTGCCAAAACCATATTAATGGTAACACACGACAGGTACTTTTTAGATAATGTGTGTAACGAGATTGTAGAAATAGACCGTGGAAAGATATTTACTTACAGCGGCAACTATCAGTACTTCTTAGAGAAGAAAGCGGAACGTGAGGCAAACCTAGAAGTACAGTTTCAAAAGAACACTAATTTACTTAAAAAGGAACTCGAATGGATGCGCAGGCAGCCTCAGGCCCGCGGTACAAAATCACAGTCTCGTATTAATGCATTTTACGAGTTAGAAGATAAAACCAAAAATGCTGGTCCTAATGCTAAGGTGGAACTGAGCATGAAGACATCGCGCCAGGGCAATAAAATTATGGAGGTTAACCACATCGGCAAAACCTTTCAGGGGCGTACAGTGATTGATAATTTCAGCTATGTATTTAAGAAAGGTGACCGTATAGGTATTGCCGGCAAAAATGGAAGTGGTAAATCAACCTTACTAAATATTTTCACAGGACAACTACAACCCGATACGGGCAACATTGACAAAGGAGAAACTACGGTAATTGGTTATTTTAACCAGGCCGGTATGAACTTTAAAGAAGATGAGCGCGTAATTGATGTAGTAAAAAATGTAGCAGAATATATTACCATGGCTGATGGTAAAATGATTTCGGCTTCACAGTTGCTTACTTTATTCCTGTTTCCTCCATCACGTCAGCATGGCTTTATACGTTTGCTTAGTGGTGGCGAAAAAAAGCGTTTGCACCTGCTCAATATCCTGATGAAAAATCCTAATTTTCTGATACTGGACGAGCCTACAAACGATTTAGATATTGACACTTTAAATGTATTGGAAGAATTCCTTACCACTTACTCGGGCATTCTTTTAATGGTATCGCACGACAGGTATTTGTTGGATAAATTAACAGACCAGCTTTTTGTAGTAAGTGGTACAGGTGCTGTTGATTTGTATAACGGTAATTATTCTTCATTCCGCCTTGAACAAGAAGAGGCGAAGCAAGCGCAAAAACAAAAGCCGGTTGCAGTAGCTCCTACCCCAATTGCACAAGTTCAAAAGAAGAGTAAACTATCTTTTAAAGAACAAAAAGAACTGGAAACGGCAGAGGCTGATATTGCGAAAATTGAAGAGCAAGTCAAAGCACTTACTGAGCAGCTGAATACTATTACAGATCATCAGAAAATCGTTGATATCTCTAATAGCATTGAAAAGCTGAACAATAACTTGGAAGAAAGAACCATGCGCTGGATGGAGCTTACTGAGCTTAAAGAAAGTTAATAATGAAGACGTCGGATATCATAGCTTCTATTGGTGTAATAGTTCTGTTGATTGGATTTGCACTTAATTTATTCAAAAAAATTAGATCAGAAAGTAAAGCTTATGCTTTAATGAATTTTGTTGGGGCGGGTTTATGTGGTTATTCATCTTACTTAATTAGCTTTTACCCTTTTGTAATTCTGGAATGCATTTGGGCGTTTGTAGCATTAGTATCATTATTTAAAGTTCCACGTGGAACATAATATTACCGGTTGTAATTTTGTAATAGTTCCACGTGGAACATTGGAGGTTTAGATGTTTAAAAAATATGATGTAATAGTAGCTGGAGCAGGTCATGCAGGTTGCGAGGCCGCCGCTGCCGCTGCTAATATGGGTTCATCGGTATTGCTCATAACCATGAATATGGGCACTATTGCACAAATGAGTTGTAACCCTGCAATGGGTGGTGTAGCCAAGGGACAAATTGTGCGTGAGGTTGATTCACTGGGAGGTTTGTCGGGGATTATAGCCGATAAGACAACTATACAATTCCGCATGCTTAACCTGTCGAAAGGCCCCGCAATGTGGAGTCCCCGTGCGCAGAACGATCGTATGCGTTTTGCCGAAGAATGGCGCTTAGCATTGGAGGCTATACCAAACGTAGATATTTGGCAGGACACTGTCACTTCGCTTATTGTAAAAAACGAAACAGTTAAAGGTGTAAAAACATCATTAGGCGTAGAGATAGAATGTGACGCTGTAGTACTAACAAACGGGACCTTTTTAAATGGTGTTATACATATAGGCGAAAAACGTTTTGGCGGTGGCAGAACAGGCGAAAAATCGGCTACAGGTTTAACAGAACAATTGGTTGAGTTAGGTTTTGAGGCCGGAAGAATGAAAACAGGCACACCACCACGTATTGATGGTCGCACGTTGAATTACGCTGTAATGGAAGAGCAATGGGGTGACGAAAACCCCGGGCGCTTTTCATTTACAGACGTTGAAAGGCCAACCGAAAAACGTTGCTGCTGGATAACCTATACCAATTCCGCTGTACATGAAACATTAAAAGAAGGCTTCGAAAAATCTCCAATGTTTACCGGGCGTATTAAAGGATTAGGTCCACGTTATTGCCCATCTATTGAAGATAAAATCAATCGTTTTGCAGAGCGCGAACGTCATCAGATATTTGTTGAACCGGAAGGCTTCAATACAGTAGAAATTTATGTAAACGGATTTTCAACATCGTTACCGGAAGATGTTCAATACCGTGCTCTAACGCAAATTCCAGGATTTGAAAATGCTAAAATGTTTCGCCCGGGTTACGCAATTGAGTATGACTACTTCCCCCCTACCCAACTTGGGTTAACACTTGAAACCAAGAAAATAAGCAACTTATTTTTAGCAGGCCAAATTAACGGTACTACTGGTTATGAGGAAGCAGCATCACAAGGACTCATTGCCGGTATCAACGCTCACCAAAAGGTTCATGATAAACATGAACTGATTATGAAAAGATCAGAATCTTATATTGGTGTACTGATTGACGACTTAGTTACCAAAGGTACTGAAGAACCATACCGCATGTTTACATCACGGGCCGAACACAGGTTATTGTTACGACAGGACAATGCCGACATTCGTTTATCACCAGTTGGTCAAGAATTAGGCTTGATAAGTGATGAGCGTTTGGATAAAGTAAACCAAAAAATTAAAAACTCTGATGATATTGTGAAGTATGCCAAAACTAAATCAGTTGAGGCTGCCTCATTAAATTCATTGCTGGAAGAATTAGGTACTACTCCCCTATCGCAGAATGTTAAATTGGTATCGTTAATTGGAAGACCACAGGTTGGATTTGAAGATTTGCGTAAAGCTGATGCTTCGTTGAATGAATTACTATCAGCATATGACAAAGAAACAATTGAACAGGCTGAAATAAAAATCAAATACGAGAGTTATTTTGATAAGGAGCTGGAGATTGTTGATCGTATGAGAAAAATGGAAGACAAAGAAATTAATCCTGATTTCAATTACCAACAACTGCAATCTTTATCAAAAGAAGCGCGTGAAAAGCTGATGCGTATAAAACCGAGAACACTCGGTCAGGCATCAAGAATTTCAGGAGTGTCTCCTTCAGATATTTCTGTGCTAATGGTTCACATATCAAGATGATGTGAATTTGAGCAAAAAATCGAAAATTGCAATGAAAAATGGCTTTAATAAATAGGTATTAAAGCCATTATTTTTTAATTTTAATATCGGAGTCCCAAAATTACCAAAAATCGCTTATAACGCTTAAAAATGCCTACTTATAGCATCCTAAAAATTTCTTCATATTATTTTACAACTTTTGCGCTTTTACTTTTAATTGGATGTGCAAGTATACAAAGACCCCAAGGCGGTCCCCGAGATCGTACACCGCCAAAGATTTTGAAAGCTACTCCTGAAAACAAAACGAGGAGATTTTCTGCTAAGCAAATTCAAATTGATTTTGACGAATACTTTAAACTTAATAATCCTTATACAGAGGTTAGCATAAGTCCGGCATTTGAAAAACAGCCGGAGTACGTTACCAAGGGTCAAAGTTTAATAATTAAGCTAAATGATTCTTTACTTAAAAATACCACATACGTTTTCAACTTCGGTAAATCAATTGCTGACGTTAATGAATCAAACGAGCTTAAAAATTTCACTTACGTATTTTCCACCGGCGATCAGATAGACTCGCTAAGCATTAGCGGAAAGGTAAATAACACACTTACCTCTCAACCGGAAAAAGAAACAACCGTTATGATCTTCCCGGCAGCCAAAGACACTGCAATGTTTGGCAAGAAAAAACCGTCTTATTTTGCTACTACCGATTCATCGGGAAATTTCTCGCTAAATAACCTGCATGAGGGTGAATACACCATATATGCATTAAAGGAACAATCAGGCGATAAAATTTATAATAGCGATAATGAACTCATTGCATTTTTAGATAAGCCAATTACGCTAAAAGGTGATGTATCAAATGTCCAGTTAAACTTATTTAAACAAGCACCTGAAAAGTTCAGGGTAACAACTAAACGCTTTGATAACGATGGTAAAGTATCGCTAATATTTAATAAGCCATTAAATAAGCCATCACTTAAAGTAAACTTTCCGGCAGGTTTAGACGCGCAAAAAATTGTAGACTTTACTAAAACGCGCGACAGTGCATTAGTCTTTTTCCGTAATATGGAATTTGATAGCTTAAGCATAGCTATAGCCGACGATGGAAAATTTATAGATACCATTGCCTTGCGAAAGGGTAAAAATGAAGCTTTCAAAAGAAACGTTACGCTGGGCTATAATATCAACATTGACAATAGGTTACGGCCAGGAACAGACTTAATTTTAACTGCAAATTTGCCCCTGGAATCTTATGATATCAGCAAGATTAAATTGCGGGAAGACTCAAACACGGTGAATAATTTATCAATAGTTAAAGACCCATCAAATCAACGCAAATTGATTGTTAAATACCGTTGGAAACAAAACACCCGCTATGAATTACAGTTTGCTGATGAAGCCTTAACTAACATATACGGCGATAAAAACAAAGAATTTAATAAACGCTTTAATATTGATAAACCTGAGAACTATGGTACACTTACCCTAAAAGTAACTGTACCTGATACCAGCAAAAGTTACATTGTTGAAATTCAAAACGAAAAGAAGGCTACATTGCAAACTGATGTAATAACCAAAAATACATCTATTGTATATCGTAATTTCTTTACCGGCAAATACACTATAAAGGTTACTTATGATGCTAATAAAAACAAGAAGGCCGACAGTGGTAATGTTAGATTAAAACAGTATCCCGAAAAAACTTGGTTTAGTGATAAGGAGCTTACGCTAAGGCCGAACTGGGAAATGGAAGAACCATTAGTAATACCAAAAGAGGAAGCAGATGCAAAACCTACTCAGTAAACCAACTGGAATATAGGTTATAATTATGTGGTAATTTTTGCAATAAAGCCAGTTGCTCCTCGGTAAGTGGCTTTATTTTTTTTGCCGGTGTACCGGCATATAAATATCCCGATTCGCAAATGGTACTCTCAAGCACTACGGCGCCCGCAGCAATTATCACGTTTGATTGCACCACGGCATCATCCATTACAATTGCGCCCATACCTACTAATACATAATCATCTAATTTACAGCCATGTATAATGGCATTATGCCCTACCGATACATAATTACCGATGTTTGTAGAAGCCTTTAAATAGGTAGCATGTACACATACACCATCCTGAATATTACTATGGTGTCCAATGGTAATGCTATTCACATCACCCCTAATTACTGCATTAAACCATACCGAACATTTTTCGCCTATAGTAACATCGCCGACTATTGTAGCATTTGGTGCAATAAAGCAATCTTCGGCAATTACTGGGAGTTTATTTTTTACTGGTAAAATTAAGGGCATATGCTTATTTCTTTGTTACTCAATATTTAAACAATAATTAAATAGAATCTTAGATTAAATACTTTCGTCGTTGCTTAAAGATTTCTCAGTTATATACTTCATTAGATAGGTCGCTGCTAATAATGCCGGTCCTGCTAGTTCATCATTAAATAAAATCTTTATAGGTCCTTCACCAAAGTATAATTTATCAGATACCAAAAAACTGATTCTCACCATGCCTTTTTCTGGATGAGATCTTCTTGGTTCATTCCACGGACCAATTTGATTTACAATAATGTTGCTACGCTCGAAAAGACTTTCTGTAAGGTTTATAGAAGTATTGTCTATATTCTCCCAAATTAAGATCTTTCCACTTTGATTAATATATCTTGCGGTACCATCCTTAAAAGATGCTAATACATCCAGTCCATCATCCAGCCCAACTTCAACAATAACAGCAAGTAGCTCCTTATCGTCTATAACCATGCCGTTTGCTGATAAAATTCTATAAGCCAGTATTTTAATTCTAGACTCTATATTGTCATTTTGAATAATATTATTTACCTCTATCGGATTAAAATTATTCAAAAATAATACGTTCCATGGGAAAGCACTTTTATCATTGGGGTAATCTCTATAAAGTTCATAATCGCAGAATAACAATTCATAGATATTATTGACATAACTATCTTTATAAGGCTTTTTTATTTTCTTAAAAATATCTAGTATCCCCATAATATTTATTTTAAAACACCGTATCCTCTAAAACATCCATATGCTCCGGATAATCTGTAGTATAATGCAACCCTCTACTCTCCTTGCGAGCCATGGCCGATTTTACAACCAGGTATGATACTTGTATCAAATTACGCAGTTCACAAAGCTTTACTGATAGCTTTGTTTTTTTATAGAACTCCTCCGTTTCGTCATGCAAAAATTTCAAACGACGCATGGCACGGTCTAGCCTGAAATCAGAACGAACAATGCCCACATAGTCGTTCATTAGCTTTTGCATTTCGCGTACGTTGTGCGTAACTAGTATATCTTCATTTGATAGCTGAACGCCTTTTTCATCCCAGTCTGGTATGTTATCAGGTATTTGGTTAGTTTCAAAATCTATAATGGCATTTTCGTAAATACGATGAGCAAACACCAACGCTTCTAATAATGAATTGGATGCCAATCTGTTAGCACCATGCAATCCTGTTGATGCACATTCACCGCAAGAGTACAAACGCTGGATGGATGACTTACCCACATGATCAACCAAAACCCCACCACACATATAATGACAAGCCGGCGTTACAGGTATCATATCTTTGGTCATATCAATACCTATATCCAAACACTTCGCGTATATGTTAGGGAAATGCGCTAAAATATCTGCCTTCTTTTTATGCCTTACATCTAAATACACATAATCCTCACCCGATTTCTTGATTTCGGCATCGATCGCACGTGCAACAATATCACGCGGTGCCAGAGATTTACGTGAATCATACTCGTGCATAAACTCTTCGCCGTTAGTACGCTTTAGTACACCGCCAAAACCACGCACTGCCTCTGAGATTAAAAATGACGGGTACTCACCCGGATTGTACAGCGCTGTGGGATGAAATTGGATAAACTCCATATTACGTACCTTGCCTTTAGCACGGTAAACCATGGCTACACCATCACCGGTAGCAATAACCGGGTTAGTGGTTGTAGCATATATATGTCCTGCCCCACCCGATGCCATTACTGTTACCTTGGCCTTAATAGTTTCAACCTCCTTAGTTTCTGTATTGAAGGCGTAAATACCATAACAGGTTATGTCTTTACTTTGCTTATCCACAAATTGTCCCAGGTGGTGTTGAGTAATTAAATCAACTGCAAAATGGTGGGTTAAAATTTCAATATTTGGGTTTTGATGTATTTGCTGTAATAAAGCACGCTCCATTTCAAACCCGGTGATATCCTTATAATGGAGTACACGGTATTCAGAATGGCCACCTTCTTTGGCCAAATCATAATCGCCGGATTTTGTACGGTCGAAATTTGTACCGTAATCAATAATTTCACGTATGCGCTCCGGACCTTCTTCAACAACTATGCGCACCACCTCTTCATCACAAAGGCCGTCGCCGGCTATTAACGTATCTTCAATATGCTTTTCAAACGAATCTTCTTTTTTATCCACAACTACGGCAACACCACCTTGTGCATATTTTGTGTTTGATTCATCTTCGCTGGCTTTGGTAACTATCAGTACCTTACCATGTTTGGCAGCTTTAAGTGCAAAACTTAATCCGGCTATGCCCGAACCAACTACCAGGAAATCCACATTTCTTATCATAAATAGTGTCTACAATGTGTAAAAGTAATACTTGTGTGGATAAGGCCGTTAAAAGATGTTAATTTTGCGTAGGTAAATAGCTAATAAGTTTTGTTGATGTGAACAAACGGCGCAAAAACTTTATTTATCCCCAATTGAGGCATACACTTTGCATGACAAATACCCAAGAAACCAACATTGTTAAAACTGCCTTTTAATTAACATAACAGTTTATTAACATAGATGTGGATTAAAATGTAATCTTGAAAATCAATCAATTAAGTTTTTATCATTGTGGATAACCTGTGGAAACAAGTGTAATAAGTTATATCAGCAATTAAATTCATCATCACTTACCCACATTACTAACACACTAATAAACAATAAGAGATTTATATAAATTAAAATATATTGTATTTATTGTACTGTGAACAATGGACATTTTAGAAGAAATTAACATAAAAGGTTTTGTTGAAGAGGAAGTAGATCCAACGCTTGACCTCTACACCGAAATTCAAAAACTGAAAAAAGAAAAGAACGCCGTTATACTTGCCCACTATTACCAGGAAGGCGAGATACAGGATATAGCCGATTATATTGGCGATAGTTTAGGCCTTTCGCAACAGGCAGCTAAGACTGATGCCGACATTATTGTTTTTGCAGGTGTACATTTTATGGCCGAAACTGCAAAGATCCTATCGCCCGAGAAAAAGGTATTGTTACCCGATATTAAAGCCGGATGTTCTTTGGCTGATAGTTGTCCACCGCATTTGTTTAAAAAGTTCAAGGAAAACTATCCTGATCATCTGGTAATAACTTACGTAAACTGTACCGCGGAGTTGAAGGCACTCAGTGATATTGTTTGCACATCAAGTAATGCCGTACAAATTGTTGAAAGCTTGCCGGCCGATCAGAAGATCATCTTTGGTCCTGATCGTAACTTGGGCGCTTATGTAGCCAAAAAAACAGGCAGAGATTTAGTATTGTGGAATGGCGCCTGTATGGTACACGAGATTTTCAGCCGCGAAAAGATCACTAAGCTTAAGGAGCGGCACCCTGAAGCTAAAATTTTGGCTCACCCCGAGTGTGAGGAACATATACTACAGCTGGCCGATTATATTGGGTCAACAACCGGCATATTGAAATATGCTACCAGTAGTACGGCAAAAGAGTTTATTGTGGCTACTGAAGCAGGTATACTTCACCAGATGGAGAAAGATAACCCGGAGAAGACCTTTATACCCGCTCCACCGAACAATACTTGTGCCTGCAATGATTGTCCTCACATGAAACGAAACACGCTTGAGAAGCTTTATTTGTGCCTTAAAAACGAGATGCCTGAGATAACACTTCCTGCAGATATTATTGAGAAAGCAGTGAAGCCAATTGAACGTATGTTAGATATCTCGGCCAAGTTAGGTTTGTAAGGAGTAAACTTATCCACAAAATATGGAAAGACCGGTTATATGACCGGTCTTTTTACGTTGATGATGCTGGTAAAGTGGACTGATTGTTAGATTTAATTGCGTTATTCACATTAATGTTAATAAAACTCTTAAGTACTAATTTTGATCAAGATATTAAATTTCGAACTGCAAATGATTTCATCCCTCCTGCTGAATACATATGTTGAAAACTCAGTTATAGGTGTGATTAGGGATATGCCTGACGAATAAAATACATAATCAGTAAGCTTTTTGTATTTTTGCAGTTATGGACATGTTTGACAACGCCGGTAAAACCGATATTGAAAAGTTAGGCGAATTTGGATTAATTGACCATTTAACTCAAAACATACAGCTTAAGCATAAAAGCACGGTTAAAGGTGTTGGTGATGATGCTGCAGTATTGAATTATGCCGATAAAAAGGTTTTAGTATCAACTGATATGCTGTTGGAAGGCATTCATTTTGATTTGGCATACACTCCACTTAAACATTTGGGTTACAAAGCTATACAAGTTAACCTAAGCGATATTTGCGCCATGAATGCCCGGCCTACACAGGTTACCGTATCATTAGGCCTATCAAGCAAATATACCTTGGAGGCAATCGAAGAACTTTATAGTGGCATATACCTGGCTTGCGAGCAGTATAATGTTGATATTATAGGCGGTGATACCACATCAAGCAAGCAGGGCTTGGTAATTAGTATAACTGTTTTAGGCGAAGCTGATGAAGCCGATATTACTTACCGCAATGGTGCACAAGAAGGTGATTTGCTTTGCGTATCAGGCGATTTGGGTGGAGCCTATGTTGGTTTGCAGTTGTTAGAACGTGAAAAACTGGTTTATTTAGAAAACCCAAAAATTCAACCTGATTTAGAGGGTAAGGATTACATCATTGAGCGCCAGCTAAAACCCGAAGCGCGGCATGATATTGTGCAATTATTAAAAGATTTGAAGGTAAAGCCAACCTCAATGATTGATGTGTCAGACGGTTTGGCTTCTGAAATTTTACATCTTTGTAAACAAAGCAATAAGGGTTGCCAGTTGTATGAAGAAAAAATTCCGGTTGACCCGATGACTTATGATACCGCACGTGAATTCAACCTTGATCCTACGGTTTGTGCTTTAAGCGGTGGTGAAGATTACGAACTGCTTTTCACCATAAAACAGGCTGACTATGATAAAATTAAGCACGATGTTGATGTAAGTATAATTGGTTACATTACCGAGGCATCGGCAGGTTGCCAGCTTATCTCTAAAGGCGGACAAGTGCATGAACTTAAAGCTCAGGGTTGGAATGCTTTTAAAAAATAATCGATTGTGACATTTAAAAAAGCCTGTGTAGGTTATTAACATGCGCAGGCTTTTTTATTAATTTTTAACTTAAATACCCTGCTGTCGCTATATCCTCAAGCAAACCTGGTCCTTGCGGTTTCCAGTTTAATGCCTCCCGGGTTTTGATACTGTCTGAAGGGCAATTGATGGAAGCAAAGTGTGAAAACCACCCAAAATGCGCAGCAATATCATCACCGCTTTTGCTTACTAAAGGCAAATTCAAGCCGTTGGCAATAACTGTTGCAATTTCTTTGAAAGGAATACCTTCTTCGCCAACAGCATGAAATACTCTAAGCTGCGGTTGTTTTTCAACAATAAGACGATAAACTGATGCGGCATCAGCACGGCTTACAGCGGGCCAGCAATTGTTTCCGTCACCTACATAGGCCGATTCGCCTTTATCCCGCGCCATGTTAATAACCATAGGTACAAAGCCATAATCACCGGCGCCATGTACACTTGGCGGTAGTCGCACAACGTAAACGTTACCGCCTTTTGCGGCAACCTGCGCTGCTGCTTCTTCAGATGCTGCACGAGGTATTACATCTGAGCCGGCCGGAAGCGAGTCATCTTCGGTTACTAAACGGTTGTAATTTAAAAGCCCTACCCCAGAGGTAATTACCAGTGGTTTATTAGTACCAGCAAGTAAATCACCCATTGCTTCAATCACAACTTTATCGGCTTCACAACTTGCTTTGTATTGCGAAAAATCATGATTGAATGCAGTGTGCATAACCGCATCACAAACAGATATGCCTTGCTTTAAATAATCAGGGTTATTAACATCCCCTATCAACACTTCGGCACCCGCAGCCTTTACCTGTTCGGCACCTTTATCAGACCGTACAAGCCCTAAAACCTGGTGGCCATGTTGTATTAAATCCTTCACAATGGCAGAGCCTACAAAACCCGAAGCTCCAGTTACAAATATTTTCATAGTAATATGTTTTATTACCACAAAAGTGTAAGGCAAAGGCCTTTATAAACAAGGTCATTTGACCATAATTTACATTACCTGGTTAATTGTGCGTGGCGTATTCGGGTAAGCGTTTTAAGTGAAATACCCAAATAAGCCGCAATCATACGTAATGGTAAACGGGCAAGTAAATTTGGAAAACGCCGGGTAAAATCTTCGTACTTTTCTTCGGGAGAGGCACTTAAAGTTGTTAACATACGTTGGCTGCTGTAATGTGTGTTATTGGCAATCAGTTGCTCAGCTAATTGCTTCAAAGCAGGTACGTTGACTAATAAATTTTGAAAATCAGTTTTGTTCCACATAAGCACCTGGCTGGGTTCAATGGCCGATATGTTAATAACTGAGGGTGCCTGCTTATCATAACTTTCCACGTCCAGTGTCCAGCTGTTTTCAGGTGAAAACCTGAGGATATGTTCACTACCATCTACCGATGTACTGTAATTTCGCAATAAACCTGATATTACAAATGTTTTGTGCTTACAAATATCACCGGCAAAAAGTACGCTTTCATTTCGCTTTAAAATACGAAATGAAGCCATACTGCTTACCTGTGATATCTCATTAGCTGTGAGAGTAGTTTGGGTTTGAAGATAAGTTTCAAAATGAGGATGCATTACTCAAATTTATAAATAATATCACCCCAGAATCTACCAGTTAACAACATAAGTGTTATTAATCTTCAAATAATGAGGTAAACTTCCCGTCAATCTGCTTATTGGCTTTGGCGCCCAACTTTTTAATTTTTTCGGCGGTAATGGTTAAGTTTCCGCGGCCCTCACTTAGTTTATTAAGGGCACGCTCATAGGCATCCTGTGTTTGTTTAAGGTTACGGCCTATACCATCCATGTCGGTTAAAAAGCCAACAAATTTATCATACATTTCACCGCTTAGGCGCGCAATTTCCATTACGTTGCGGTTTTGGCGTTCCTGTTTCCACATGCTGGCAATAGTACGCAGGGTAGCTAATAACGTCGACGGACTAACAATTACCACCCGCTTATCCCAGGCATCATTAAATAAATCGGCATCAAGCTGTACTGCAACGCTGAAAGATGATTCAATGGGCACAAAAAGCAATACAAAATCGGGTGAGTTTATTTTTTGCAGGTCATGATAGTTCTTGGCCGATAAGCCATGTACGTGCTGCCTAATGGACTCTACGTGGGCTTTGGCATATAGTTTACGCTCGTCTTCCGTTTCGGCGTTCACCAGCCGCTCATAAGCCACCAGCGATACTTTAGAGTCAATCACCAGGTGTTTATCATCGGGCAGGTCAATAATGGCATCGGGCATAAAGCGGCTACCCTCCTGGTCCTGATGGGCAGCCTGCAGGCGATATTCGCGGTCTTTGATCAGTCCTGAACGCTCCAGTACTTTTTCGAGGATGAACTCGCCCCAGTTACCCTGCTTTTTATTATCACCTTTGAGCGCTTTGGTAAGGTTCTGCGCTTCATTACTAATTTGCCGGTTAAGGTCCATAAGCTGCGTAATAACGCCTTTTAAAGTGTTACGATCAGCAGCTTCCATATTGTAAACCTTTTCTACCTTATCTTCAAAAGCCTTGAGGTTTTCCTTGAGCGGGTTCAAAATATGATCTAACTGATGCCTGTTAACATCAGTAAACTCGCGTGATTTTTCTTTGAGAAGCTTTTCGGCTACATTTTCAAATTCGCGCTGAAAATGCAAACGGGTTTGTTCCATTTCGGCTTTTTGCTCACGAAGTTTTTCCTGCTGCGCCTGGTAATACGAGCGGTTACTTTCAAGCGCCTGGTTAGCTTGAGCTAAAGCCAAACGTTCGGCCTGTAGTTGTGTATTGAGCTTTTGATTTTCTTCTTTAAGTAGCTGAGCAATAGTGTCCTTTTCAGCCAGGGTATTATTGATGCGTTCTTCAGCTACGCTGATTTTTATACGTAGCTGATCGTTATCAGCTTTAAGTTCATTTAAATCGACATCAGATAATTTTGACGGCCTTCCTTTGCTGATAACCCACAAAAGTGCAGCCAGCAAAAAAATTATAACGCCACTTAATACCAATACTTCCATCTGATAATAATTTTAGCAAATGAAAGCAGTATTTATTAAAAATGCTAATTAAATTTATTGGCTTACATACGGCGGCTGGTATCAATAGCAGGTGCACCCTGGCTGCTGCCCGTTGTGCCTGTATCGGTTGAGCCTGTACCGGTAGCGTTACCAGCAGGATTGCCCGGAGATACTACGCCCACACTATCAGCCGGACCAGAACTACCATGGTTCATGCCAGAATCGGCCACATCGCCGCCGGTTTTACTGGTTGAAGCATTGCAGGCTGATAATACCATTGCCGAAATTAACATGAGGAAACAGGCGGCTTTTTTCATAACGAGTTGTATGTTAGTTTAAAAAGCAACAGCCGCTATTGCAAATAGTTTAAAATAACTATTCTACCTTTTCAACACGTAACCCTACATCGTTAATGGAACGTAAGGGATTATCGCGCATATTTTGCTCAATTTCAAAGTGGTAAACACCCTTAGCCGGAAAACGGTAATTGGTATTAAACGGAATTTGATAGCTGTACATACTGCCCGATCCCTTGCCTAACCATTCACCTGTTGGACTGGCTAGCTTAAGTTCAAACCGTGTAGGTGTTGTTTTTTTCAAACCCGGCCCGCTTTGGTAAAGCAGCACAAAAATGTTAGCGTATTTATAATTAGCTGTTACCCTCAAGTTGAAATACAAATTGTATGCTACCGCCGGATCATTAATCTGTACGTCAAACTTTATCTTATTACCATAGCTCCAGTTATGGTTAGCTACAGATTTGTTTTCGTCCATTACCCTGCCCGGATCGGTGCAGCCGCTTACTGTAGTTATTAACAAATAACCCAGTAATGAGTAACTTAATAACTTAACTAATTTCATGCCTGCGGGGCTTGTGTTTGCTGATTATTGTCGGGCTTGTTACCGCCGCCACCACGGTTACGGTTTGGACGGTGCCTGCGGTTATTGCGTTTACTTGAGTTTTCTGCTGCTTCAGCATTTGCTTCTCCTTCAGGAGTAACCGGCGATGGTTTTACAGCATCAGGGGCTGGTTTAGCCTGCTGTTGCCTGTTTGGATTTACCCTTTGCTGGTTATTGTTTTGCCGTTGCTGATTATTGCCGCCACCCTGGTTTTGTTGAGCTTTGCGTTGCTCTGCATTTGGTTGTGGTTGCTGTTGTGGCTTACGCTGTTCTGCATTTTGCTGCGGTTGTTGTAGTTGGTTGCCGGTACCACCCTGAGCCGGTTTCTTCTTCTTTTTATTACGATTGCGATTTTGCTGGCCACGTTCGTCCAAACGGGTAAGGCTATCTTGTCCTACTACGTTTTCGTAATCAAGCACTTTAGCCGGTGCTGCTTTTTCTTCAACTTCCTCTAAGAAGTATTCAGGAGTAATGTTTTCCTTATTTAGTTTTTGAATTTCTTTAACACGTGAAATTGGCAAAGCTATCCAGTTTTCGGCACCGGGTAAGCTAAACCACATCATACGTTTAAAAATATCGGTTTTTTGCAGGCGGGCTTCTCCTTGTTCGGTACGCAGATAGTTTACATTATCAGGAATATGCTTAAGCGCATCCATGTAGCTATCAAGCTCGTAGTTAAGGCAGCATTTAAGCTTACCGCACTGACCGGCCAGTTTAAGCGTATTTAAGGAAAGGTTTTGATAACGCGCCGCAGATGTTGAAACTGTTTTAAAATCAGTTAGCCAGGTTGAACAGCATAACTCACGCCCGCAAGATCCAATACCGCCTAAACGGCTGGCTTCCTGGCGCATACCTATCTGCCGCATTTCAATGCGAATACGGAAGGCCTCGGCCATTTTTTTAATCAGTTCACGAAAATCAACGCGTCCTTCGGCAGTATAATAAAACGTAGCTTTGGTTTTATCGCCCTGGTAATCAACATCACTTATTTTCATTGATAAGTTGAGGTTGAGTGCCAGTGTACGGGCCTTGTGCATGGTTTCCCACTCAAGGTCTTTAGCAAGTTTCCACTTATCAACATCAGCAGTTGATGCACGGCGATAGATTTTTTTAGTAACATCGGCCTCCTTAACATGGCGTTTGTGCATTTGCATGCGCACCAGTTCGCCCGTTAATGATACGTGGCCGATATCATAGCCACCGGTTGCTGTTTCAACTGCCACCAGTTCACCGGCTTCAAGGTATATATTATCAGCGTTAAGATAAAAATCCTTACGCGAGCCTTTAAATTTAATCTCAACTATTTGGAAAGCTTTAAAGTTTGACGGCATATCCATATCTGACAGCCAATCATATACATCCAGCTTACTGCAGCCATTGGTCATGCATGATCCATTACTTTTGCAGCCCGCCGGCGTACATCCGCCTCCGGTTGAGCAACTTCCACATCCCATATCAGGTTATATATTGATTCCCTTGCGGGATAATTTTAAAATGTAATATTTTTATAATCTGCAAAGATACATCTAAAAACAAAATTTTAGGATTTGCATTTCGTTCCACAGCGTAATGCGCCTTCTCAAGCACATTGGTTATAGCCTCGGTCATCTCAATGGTCATTACAGCCGACATTTTTTGTGCCGTGTCTTTTTCGGCAGCAGGCAAGTGTACCAGCTCGCCAGCGCCGCTTAGTATAAGGCAGCACTCGCGTATATAATTAATGCCGTAGCGTATAAAGTTCTTTTGTGATTCGCGGCCTGCCTTGGCTATCTTCTCTACAAACTTCATCATTTCCAAACCTTTGTTGCTGTAGCATTTGCGCAACCAGTCTAAAAAATCCTGATGAAAACTGTTTGTTTCCTGGGTAAGCATGGTTAACGCCTCGGTTAAATTACCACTGCTTAGGTAAGCCGCTTCTTCGGCGGTTCTGCCCGGTATGCCTTTTTCATTTACCAAATAATCGCGCACATCGGTATAACCCAGCGTTGGTATTTTAACCAGTTGCGTACGTGATAATATGGTGTTTAATATCTGATCCTGGTTTTGTGCCACCAATAGAAATACGGTATTAGGTTGCGGTTCCTCAATAATTTTAAGCAGCGTGTTCCCCTCCTTATCCAAATATTCGGGCAACCATAAAATTAAAATTTTGTAAACCGATTCGAATGGCTTTAAACTCAGTTTTTTAATAATTTGATGGCATTCGGCAATGTTAATGTTTGCCTGTTTGTTTTCGGCTTCGAGGTATCCGCGCCATAAATCAAGACTTAGGTACGGATGCGTTAAAAGTGCTTCGCGCCATTGCTCAATAAAACTGAGGGCAGTGTCGTTTTTATCAGAAGCAAAAAAGGGATATGAAAAGTGCAGGTCGGGGTGAACCAGTTTTTCGTATTTACGGCATGAGGCACATACACCGCACGAATCATGAGGCTGCTTGTCTTCACACGAGAGATACTGGGCGTAAGCAACCGCCAACGCTAAACTACCCGAACCCTCGGGACCCAAAAACAACTGGGCATGGCTAACCCTGTTCTCCTTAACGGTGTTTAATAAACGTTGCTTTACAGCTTGCTGCCCTACTATCTCTTTAAACTGCATTGGTGCAAGATAGGGAATTTTTCCATTGCAGGACATGGCAACACCGGAGGCCGGATATTTTGTGATAATTAAATTAACTTTGTTCAATAGTTTATTAATAACAGGCCTTAGGCCTCACACCTCCTGTAACATGCCCAGAATAATGGCCTTTGATTACGGTACCAAACGCATAGGCGTTGCCGTTACCGATCCGCTGCAAATGATAGCCACCGGGCTTGATACCATACACCCAAATCAAATTGTTGATTACTTAAAACGGTACCTGCAAACTGAGCAGGTTGAACTTTTTATAGTAGGCGAACCTAAGCAAATGGACAATACACCATCGCAGTCGGCTATGCATGTTAAAGGCTTTGTTAACTTGTTAAAAAAGACTTTTCCTGATACGCCTGTTGAAATGATGGACGAACGCTTTACCTCAAAAATGGCATCGGCGGCTATACTGGCGGGCGGTGTAAAAAAATCAGGCAGGCAGGATAAGGGTTTAGTTGATACGGTTTCGGCCGTTATATTATTGCAATCGTGGATGGAGCGGAAGTCGTTCGGATTTTAAACCTTGCCCATGTACCCCTGGCTTACCGAAATTGTTGCTGCTATATTGTTGGGTGCTTTACCCCTGTTGTTTCCATACAAGCCAACCAAATCCGATAACTATTTAAGCTTTGCCGACCTCAAACATAAGTACCAGAAGTGGGAATGGTTTGGCCTTATAACTTTAATCATTTTTTTGCCGCTGATGATATTGGCCTTTGGTCAGCTGCTTCAGTACCTTATGCAATGGGAAGCTGATGATAACCCCCGCATAAATTATCAGCTGTTTATTGATCATGACTTATGGTACATTCCAGCACTTTTCATGGCTGTAAGCCTTATTTATTTTCCAATCAGGATTGTTTACAGCATTATTTTAACCAGTGTGGAATATACTGAATATACTTTGTTTACTAACCTGAAACATGGTTATGACGGTATGAAGGTGTTCAGGCCAATGGCGTGGGTAGCTGGTGTAATAGCATTGGTAATGATTTTTTTCATGAGCGACTACTACATCAAAATATGGAATTATAAAATAGAGGTTAACGAGTTTAAGGGCACAGGTGTAAAGGAGTACAACTTTAAACAGGTAAAGAAAATAACCTATGTAGAATACACCCGATCGGGCGAGGATGGTAACGTGCTAACTCAGGATCCCCATTATCATATTTTATTTACCGATGGTAACGTATGGGATACTGCAAAAGGTTTGCATGATAATAGACACCAGCCGGAGATTATGGATTTTATAAGTAAGCGCTTCAATGTGCATATTGATACACTTGCCACTGAGTAGCAGTTAATAACTAAAAGGGAGAGCCTTAAGGCTCTCCCTTTTAATTGTGATTTAGTGATGTGCTGATAGTGAAAGATCAATTGAAGTACCAGGATCGCCGGGAACGTAAACGTTTTGAAATACAAAATCGCTGTTATCAGTATTTTTATCCCAGTAGTAAGGTGCCTGATTCTCGTTATTAGCATCAGTGAACCCGCACACCGCATCAAAGTAGTAGTTGTTAGCATAGCTTTGATTGTGTACAGTTACAGTGTAAGTGCCTTGTGGTATACCCGACCATGAATAGTCATAAGACGAACCATAATTAAAGCCATAAGGATCGGTATTTAATGTATAAGTGTTGGTACCATCCTCAAACGTTACCGTCCAATGTATAAAAGACGTTCCTTGCGGTAAGTAAATGTTAAAAAAAATCCTGGTGTAATTAAATGCCTTATTAGCTTCGGCCAATTTGTGATGTTTGGCCAAATAAGCTATAGAGTATGGCGTTCCCCAATGTTGCTTTTGCTGCTTGTTATGAGCAGCCATTGAGTTTGTGAAAGCAATGGTAATTAGTAATAAGCTTACTGTAAACACATAAACAAGTTTTTTCATGATACTTATTTTTAATTGTGAATAATTTATCAGTTGTGTGAATTAGTTATGAGCCGCCAGGTAAATGTTAATTAAGGAATTAGTACCTCCGCACACATAAATGTTTTGGAATACAAAGTCAGCGTAGTCTGTGTGTTTATCCCAAATGTAAGGCGACTGCAGTTGTCCGTTAGCATCAACATAATCTAGTATAGCATCAAATATGTAGGTATTAGCATAACCGTTGCTATGTATGGTAACTGTGTACGTTCCCTGCGGAATATCTGACCACGAATCTTCATAATATGGAGGATTGTAATAACCATTTGGATCAGTTTGAAGTTCATAAGTATTCGTTCCGTCATCAAAAGTTATTGTCCAGGATGTTAAATAAGTATTTGGCGGAAGGTAGGCCGTAAAATATATTTTGGTGTTATTAAATGCCTTGTTGGCTTCAATCAGCTTATGATTCTTGGCTAAATAATTTATAGAGTACGGCGTTCCCCAGTGTTGCTTTTGCTGTTTGTTATGAGCAGCCATTGAGTCACTGAAGGCAATTGCAATCAGTAACAAGCTTACTGTAAACACATAAATAAGTTTTTTCATGATAATAATTTTCTATTGTGAATGATTTATCAATTGTGTGGATTATTGATGAGCTGAAAGGCTCATTCCGATTGATGTATTCGGATCGCCGGGTACATAAACGTTTTGAAATACAAAGTCAGAGTAATCTGTGTTTTTATCCCAGAAGTAAGGTGACTGTGATTGGCTGTTAGCATCAACAAAATCTAAAACGGCATCAAATAAGTAACCGTTGCCATATCCATTGTTATGTATGGTAACAGTGTAGGTACCTTGCGGAATGCCCGACCACGAATCTTCATAATATGGCGGATTGTAGTGAGCGTAAGGGTCAGTATTAAAGGTGTAGGTGTTTATGCCATTATCAAACGTTACCGTCCAATAAGTAAAATAGGTGTTTTGCGGAAGGTAGATATTGAAATAAACAGTTGTATAATTAAACGCCTTGTTGGCTTCAATTAATTTGTGATGTTTAGCCAAATAAGCTATAGAGTATGGAGTTCCCCAGTGTTGTTCTTGTTGTTTTTTACTGGTTGACGCCCATGAAGTGTTAACAGCTATAACCATAAACAATATGCTTAGGGTTAGCAGGTAATTAAGTTTTTTCATAATAAATACAGGTTTAAAAATTTGTGGTTAAGAAATGGAATGGTTAGTAACACATTTCAAATGGGGGTGTCCGCGGGTGTTGAACTCCAACCAAAAGACACGGCTCTGCCATGGAAGTGGCGCTCCTGATGCTGATGTTTTCATGAAGATAGGTTAGTAGGTAAATTGGTTTATTTATATCAAAGCTACTTAAGGCAGGAGTTAATATATTAACGGTTATTATCAATATTATATAGTATGTTATCATAAAGGTTAAATAATTAACTAAACTGACATCTAGGTTTTCCCTCTTTTGGTGTTGCTTTAAAAAACACCGACATTTGCCCAATGGAAATACTTAACCATGATTTGCAGACTTACCTGGAAGCTCATTGCGACCCCGAGCCCGAGGCGCTGAAAAAAATAAACCGCGAAACGTATTTAAAGCAGTTAAAGCCAAACATGCTGAGCGGGCATTATCAGGGTCGGTTGTTAAGTATGTTAAGCAAACTGGTACAGCCAAAACTTATTTTAGAGATAGGAACTTTTACCGGCTATGCCACCATTTGCCTTGCCGAGGGTCTTGCTGAGGGTGGAAAAGTACACACCATTGAAGTGAACCGTGAACAGGAAGAAACGCTTAAAAACAATTTCGAACTGGCTGACGTACAAGACCGTATACAACTTTACATAGGCGATGCCAGGGACGTGTTATTTGGATTATCAGAAAATATTTACGACCTTGCATTCATCGACGCGGATAAAAAAAGCAATTTAGCTTACTTCGAGTTGATCATTGACAAAATACGACCGGGAGGTTTAATAATAATTGATAACGTTTTGTGGAAAGGAAAAGTGTACGGAGACGCTAAAGACAATGACACCGAACTTTTCAGAAAACTAAATGACACCATTGCTGTTAGTACACAGGTTGAAAAACTGATACTCCCTGTGCGCGACGGCGTGCTTGTCATCAGAAAAAAGTAAATTATGAAGAAAATCTTACTGATTGCCTGTTTGTTATCTTCGGCTTTTGCGGCCTCGGCACAGAACACTTCAAAATCCTATGTGGATAAGTTCAAAGATAATGCCATTCGCATAATGCACGAGAGCGGTGTGCCGGCAAGCATCATTTTAGCTATAGCTATGCACGAAAGTGCCAGCGGAAACAGCAAACTTGCCCGTACTCAAAACAATCACTTCGGCGTAAAAGGCAGAAGCCCTGTATCTTATACAGGTCGTAAGAAAACCAAATCGGCCTACAAACAATACGACTCAGCAACAGACTCTTTTCAGGATTTTGCCCGCATCATGACCGAGCGTAAGCAGTTTAGTCATCTTTCACAGTCACTTTCACACTACGATTATAAAAGCTGGGTTAAAGGAATACAGCGCAGCGGTTATGCCAGCAGTAAAATATGGGGTTCGCAGGTGTTAGGCTTAATTAAAAGGTATGATTTGCATGCCTACGATGAGCAGCCCGATTCTGTAAAGGCCGCTGAACCTAAAAGACAATAAAAATATTATTAAAGTTTAATACCCGTCATTGCGAGGTATGAGGCAGTCACTGAACTATGCTTATCAAAGGCATCCTTCGTACAGAGATTGTTTTATATGTTGCAATGACTTTTTTATATAACAGCATTTCAATTTCCCGTGGTTAAAAACGTAGCGTACCTTTTTATAATTACCTTATTATTATCGGCTTGTTCATCGCGTCGTAAAACGGTTTACACTCCTCCCCGCACGCCCGGCAATACTACAGTAAATAAGCCTGCACCCGAGGTAAAGCGCAACCCCGAATACAAAAAGAATAATGAGCGGGTACAAAAAGAAAATCAGCCTGTAGCGAGTACAACCACGGTTACAAGTTACACCGTAGCAAGTTATATTGACCGTTTTAAAGCTATTGCTGTAAAAGAAATGAACCTTTATGGTATACCGGCCAGTATAACCCTTGCGCAAGGTTTACAGGAGTCGGGCTTTGGTAACGGCGAGTTAGCCCGTTATGCCAACAACCACTTTGGTATTAAATGCACAAGCGATTGGACCGGCCGCAGCTATTATAAAGATGATGACAAGGTTGACGACTGTTTCAGGGTATACAGCAACCCGGAAGAATCATACCGTGATCATTCGGAGTTTTTGAAACGCAAGCGTTACGCTATGCTATTTGAGTTGGATAAAAATGACTACGTTGGCTGGGCATACGGGTTAAAACAATGCGGCTATGCTACTAACCCTAAATATCCCGAATTACTTATCAACACTATAAAGAAGTATGGGCTCGATCAGTATGACCGTCCGGAAGGAGAAGTGCAAAAAATACGTCGTGAAGACCGGGTACTGGCCGAAATAAATCAAAATAGTGCTAATCCTCAAAAAGATACCATTGTAAAGGCACAGCCGGTTGTAAAAGTGCATACCGTAAGCACCGGCGATACTTTGTATAATATATCAAAACGTTACGGACTAACTGTTGAAGAGCTGAAGGCACTTAATAATATGAACGATAATAATATTAAGATAGGCCAGCAACTGATTATAGCTAAGTAACAACCGGTTTACAGGGCTGTTAAAAAACGTTAAATTTATCAAACTCAGTACGTTTGTTTTGTTTATAATTTAAACCTTTGTTCCCCGTTAAATTCTGAGTTATTGATGAGGTATTGGCTATTGTTGCTTTTTTGTTTTACAGCACCGGCCTTGTTTGCGCAAGACAAACAGGTTGCGGGTCTTGTGTTTGACAAGGATAGCAAGGAGCGTATAGCCAAAGTCAACATCCGAAACTTACGTGACGGCCAATCGGTATATAACACACTTAAGGCCGATTTTAAGATAAGCGCCCGCCCTGGCGATGCCTTGGTAGTAAGCAAACAAAATTACTTTAATGATACCGTGCGGGTACCTGCCACCGGTGATATGGCGGTATACCTTAAGGCCAAAAGTATTATGCTTAAGGAGGTAAACGTACGCGATACCACACTAACCGCCGACCAAAAGTTACAGGAAACCCGCAAAGCCTATTCTAAAATTTATGGCTCCTTAGCACATAAGGATATTTTAAGCATTGGGCCCAACGGTGCCGGAATAGGTATTGATGCTATTTGGAACATGTTAAGCCGCAGCGGACGTAATGCCACACATTTGCGCGAACTTATTGAGCAGGATTATAAGTTAAACGTAATAGACCAACGTTTTAGTAAAAAACTGGTGCAACAGGTAACCGGTTTGCAAGATCCTCAACTATCAAACTTTATGGCCCGCTACCGGCCTAGTTACTATATGGTAACCACTGCCAGTGATTACGAGTTTATTAATCAAATTAAATCAAACCTTAAACGCTTTCAGCGTAACCCTAATGCCCCGGGTTACGTGCCACTTACACCATGAAGTTTCCGGTTATTGTTGTAAGCAGCCTTAAAGTTGATGGAATGGCCGTGTTTCCGTTTATATTAGTACGTACACAAGTATTAAAAAATGATGTAGTGTTACTAAGGCACGAAACCATACATTTAAAGCAGGCAGCCGAGTTGCTCGTTATACCATTTTACTTACTTTACTTGTTGAATTATCTTGTTAACAGGCTGAAATACAATAATCATCAAACTGCCTATGAGCAAATTGTTTTTGAACGCGAAGCCTACCGCTTTGAACGTGATGATCAATATTTAAGTAGGCGAAAACTTTGGGCATGGGTAAGCTGTTTTAGCTGATACTTCAAGTAATTCAAATCAAATTTTTATCCGTTGCGCATTTTCGTTTAATTTGTTGTAATATGTTGAGAACTGCACTCACGTTTATATCTGCCTTTGTGTTTATGTGCGCCACGGTTTTTGCCCAGCAAACCGATAGCTTGCGCCGTGCCGACAGCCTGCAACGCGTTGCGCTTAATTTACAGCGAACGACCGACAGCCTTCGCCGTGCCGATAGCTTGCGCCGCGATAGTATTAAGATAGATACTAATCTTATTAACAGGTATCGTATTAGTCCGCGCCGTAACGCTGTGCCCCGCCAGTTGAGGCCAATCATTGTAACGCCCGAATACATGCCCGTTAGCATGATGGATTATAAAATAAGCTATTGGCATAAAACGGCTATTATAGGCATCAATTTCAATCAATCAAGCTTTAGTAATAACTGGACGGGTGGTGGTGTAAACTCTTTTGCTATAAACGGTAATATTGATTACAAGCTGGAGTACAATAAGCAGCCGTTTGTATTCACTACCCAGTTGGTATTGCTTTACGGCAGATCGAAAAACAAGGAGCAGCTACCCCGAAAAACCAACGACCGTATTTTTTGGGATAATAAACTGGCCACACAATTATCTAAATCGTGGTTCTTCTTCGGGTCATTAAGTTTCGAATCACAGTTTGACAAAGGTTTCAGGTACGATGCAAATAAGCCTCCGGTACTTATATCGCAGTTTATGGCGCCAGGTTACATAACCGAATCATTCGGTTTTGAATACAAGCCTAACAATTGGTTTGATTTACGTATTGGTACCGGTACAGCCCGTCAAACTTTCGTACTTAACGATGGCATTGAGTACTCCGGAAATCCGCCTAAGGCATACAACGTACAACTAGGAAGATCAGTTTATAACGAGCTTGCATTCCAGGCAGTTGCTTTATTTGATAAAGAAGTTATGCAAAACTTGCGTTTAACATCACGTTATCAAATATTTGTGCCTTACGGTCGTGGCGCACAAAATATTGATCATCGCCTCGATTTAACAATTGCTGCAAAAGTTAACCGCCTGGTTGCAGTAACAATAACAGGCGTTGCTATTTATGACAGAGATGCCTTTGTAAACCGCACCGATACCCAGCCTGGCATACAGGCCAGCGAAAACCTTGCTTTAGGTATTATTTATAGGTTCCCGTAAGGTGTTCTACATTAAATGGGCTCCTAATTTGATAGCCACATCAGGTTTGTAAAGCCATTTGCGGCAAATGAACGCGAAACTCCAAAACTGTACAACAGTATATTAAAGGTTATCACATATATTGTGAACAGAGCATAAGTTTTAAACGGTAACAATGCCGTTTAAAACTGAGTAAATGGATTATTGCGGCTTTACCACTACCTCATTTGCAACCGGCCTGCGGTTAAAACCAGGTGATTTGGTGACCACAAATACCGGCTTATTACGCTTATCAGCAGTCTTCACCATTTTATAATCGCCGGTTTGCATGTAGCTCATTACTTGTTTAAGCTCTAAAATCTTGCCTCTTTCATCCTTATATATAGGTGGCTCGGTGGTTCTGCCGCTACCATCAACAGTTACAGTTGTTGGTATTCGCTTTATAGTTTGCGCCACGGTTGCAGTTGTGGTAAATGTAATTATAATCAGGCTAAGTTTTAAGTAAGTTTTCATTGACTTTTTTAACAAGGTACATAAAAACTTTAATAATAACTAAATGGTTAGTTGTTATTTTATTTACGCTTCATGTTGGTTAATTAAGGCTTTGTATACAACCTACGGCAAAAAACAATACCTTTGTAAGCTCAAAATAAAGCAGTATTTATCAGCATGTTTGAAAATCTTTCCGATAAGTTAGACAGGGCGTTTAAGGTTCTGAAAGGCCAGGGAACTATTACCGAGATTAACGTGGCCGAAACCATGAAGGAAATTAGAAAAGCCTTACTGGATGCCGACGTAAACTATAAAACCGCCAAAGCCTTTACAGATGATGTAAGGCAAAAGGCATTAGGTGAGAACGTGCTCACTACCATATCGCCGGGGCAATTGCTCACCAAAATCATGAATGATGAGCTTACGGCGCTAATGGGTGGTACTACTGCCGAATTAACTTTTCCGGCAACGCCTACCATTATTTTAATTGCAGGTTTGAACGGTGCCGGTAAAACCACCTTTACAGGTAAGCTGGCCAACTTCCTTAAAACGCAAAAAAATAAAAAGCCTTTACTGGTAGCTGATGACGTTTACCGCCCTGCGGCTATAACGCAATTACAGGTTTTGGGCGAGCAAATAGGCATTCCGGTTTATGCTAACCTCGAAAGTAAAGATCCTGTAGCTATTGCCCTTGAGGGTATTGCACAGGCTAAGCAAAACGGCAATAACGTAGTTATAATTGATACCGCCGGCAGGTTGGCTATTGATGAGGCTATGATGCAGGAAATTGAGCAGGTAAAAGCTGCCGTTAACCCGCACGAGATATTATTTGTGGTTGATGCTATGACCGGTCAGGATGCTGTAAACACTGCAAAGGTGTTTAACGACCGCTTAGACTTTACCGGTGCAGTTTTAACCAAGTTAGATGGTGACACCCGTGGTGGTGCTGCACTATCCATTAAATCGGTTGTAAACAAACCAATCAAATTTATTGGTACGGGCGAAAAAATGGAAGCGTTAGACGTTTTCCACCCCGACCGTATGGCCTCGCGTATTTTGGGCATGGGCGACGTGGTATCACTTGTGGAACGTGCGCAGCAGCAGTTTGATGAAAAGCAGGCTGCCGAGCTGCAAAAGAAGATACGCAAAAATAAGTTTGACTTTAATGATTTTTATAGCCAGATACAGCAGATCAAGAAAATGGGTAACATGAAGGATTTGATGGGCATGATACCTGGTGTGGGCAAAATGATGAAGGATGTTGAAATTGGTGATAATGCCTTTAAATCAATCGAGGCCATCATTCAGTCAATGACTCCGCATGAAAAAGCTAACCCTGATGCTATTAATCAAAGCCGCCGTGCACGTATAGCAAAAGGTTCGGGTACTGATTTGCAGGAGGTAAACCGCTTAATAAAGCAGTTTGAAGATATGCGTAAAATAATGAAGCAGGTAAGCAACCCCGCAGCCATGGCCAACATGATGCGACGTATGCCCAAGATGTAATATAATAAACAGAAAAGCCGCTTTTAAAGCGGCTTTTCTGTTTATTGAAATATTTACGGATTACCTGCACCGCCTGATGCACCATAGATTTGCCCTGTGGCATAGCTTGCGGTTCCATCAGCTAACTGAACGTATATAGAAGCTAACTCACCCGGCTGACCCGGACGGCCCAGTGGTGTTTGGCCGCCAAACATTTTAAGTTTTTCCATTGTGGCACCCCCGCTCACCTGCAGAGGGGTCCATATAGGGCCTGGTGCTACGCCGTTTACGCGTATTCCTTTTTCGGCCAGTTGCTTGGCTAATGATTTAACCGAACTCATATTAGCTGCCTTAGTTTGCGCATAATCATATAATTCGGCCGAAGGATCATAAGCCTGCTCAGATGTAGTAAAAATGATTGCAGAGCCTGGTTTAAGGTGTGGTACGGCAGCTTTAGTGGTCCAAAACGGTGCGTATATATTAGTTTTCATGGTAGCATCAAAATCTTCTGATGATACTTCTAAAATACTTTTGCGTGTTTGCTGACGGGCGGCATTATTTACCAGTATGTCCAGTCCGCCTAAACCTTGTACAGCTTGCTCAACCAATCTTTTGCAAAAGTCTTCGCTTTTTAAGTCGCCCGGTATGGCTACCGCTTTACGGCCTGCAGCCTTTATTAAAGCAACTACTTCTTTAGCGTCTTCCTCTTCATTAGGGAGGTAATTAATAGCTACATCGGCGCCCTCACGTGCATAAGCAATAGCAGCAGCACGGCCCATACCCGAGTCGCCCCCGGTAATAAGCGCTTTACGCCCCATTAACCTGCCCGAACCTTTGTACCACTTTTCACCATGATCTGGCCGTGGTTCCATTTTGCTGGCTAAACCTGGCCAAGGCTGTGATTGTTCTTTAAATGGAGGCTTCGGGAAGCGTGTGGTAGGATCTTCCAAAGGGGCTACCGTTAAATTATCAGCCTGCGGCTGCGATGGTTGAGTTGACCCGAATACCGGCGACACTGCCGCGGCGGCTATTCCGGCTCCCAGGCCGCCAACAATTTGCCGGCGGGTAAGTTTATCTGATTGGTTCATACTGATGTGCCTGTTTGCAAAGTATAACCAACCGTAAAATGTGGTGTTTTATAATTTGTTAAATTATTTTCTGTTGAGGTAAATCAATTTGTTTTTGCCTTAGCGGTTTCTGATGCTCTTTAAAAACGAAACGCTAATGATAGGAGTATAATTTTGGAATAATAGGGGTAAAAGCGGGTAAGTTTTGAATAAAAAAACGCCCCGGATATTATCCGGGGCGTTTCATTTAAACACTCATTTAAACTATAACTGGCTGGTTATTTCAGTTGATAATGGCTTTACATTTGAACGGTAGCGGTGAATAAGTTTACCGTTCTCGTCAATTAAAAACTTTTCAAAGTTCCATTTGATATCTCCCGTAAAGTCAGGATTTTCCTGTGTGGTAAGATACTGGAACAGAGGAGCAATGTCTAATCCTTTAACGCTCACTTTTTCGCTTAAAGGGAAAGTTACACCGAAGTTTTTTTCGCAAAATGCTTTGATATCACCGTTTGAGCCCGGCTCCTGGCCGTTGAAATTATTAGCAGGGAAGCCAACAACCACCAACTTATCTTTATACTGATCGGCAAGCTTTTGTAATTCAGTATATTGTGGTGTATAGCCGCATTTTGATGCGGTATTTACAATCAATAATTTTTTGCCTTTATATTTCTTTAAGTCAAATGCTTTACCGTCAATATTCTTTAGTTTAAAATCATATACGGTAGATGGTGCTGTAAATAGCAGGGCAAGCATTAATGCTAAAATCTTCATGTTAAATGTTAGTTTTTGTTAAATAAAGGTAGCTAAACAAAAGGCAATCAAAAAGCTTTTTTTGCCAGATATTCGTTTTCTTTATCGGTCATCAACTGCTTATCGGCTGGCTTCTTATCCAGGTATCCAAGCAAATGCAATGCACCATGAATAATAACTCTATGTAGCTCATTATCAGGCCCTACATTAAATTTAACAGCGTTTTCCTGGGTGCGATCAACAGATACAAAGATATCGCCGGTAATAACACCCTCCTGTTCGGAGTTATCAAAGGTTACGATATCTGTGTAAGTATCGTGATTTAAGTACTGACGATTTATCTGCAAAAGATATTCATCAGAGCATAAAATATAATTAAGCTCCCCTAATTTGTAGCCTTCGCTAATTATAGTATCCTTTATCCAGCGTTTAAGCTGTAGCTTATTTTTTAACTTATAAGCGGTATCTTCTAAAAAAAAGTTAATAGCAGCCATTTACAATTTAAAGTGCAGCTCTACCTCATTCCCCTTTGCATTAAATATGCATTGATCGGCTAAATGCTTTAATATAAACACTCCCCTGCCGGTAAGCTTTTCCAGATTTTCTTCGGCAGTAGGGTCAGGCAAATCATTGAAGTCGAAACCTTCGCCTTCATCGGTAATAGTCCAAATAGCACGTTTGCTATCAACGTCGGCATTAACAATTACCTTTTTATCGGCATTGAGTTTATTACCATGTACAATAGCGTTTATTGCTGCCTCGTTAAGGCAGGTCATCATGTTGGCAAAAGTATCCTCGCTAACTTTAAATTTATCCGCGATCTCCTCAATCAGGGCCTCAAGCTGTGTTATGCTCTCGTACGTTGACGGAAGTTGCAGTGTAAACAGCTCCCCTGTTTGAACACCGTCTGATTGAATATTATTTTGCATTGAGTTGGTCAAAGTAACGTTTAATTTTTTGTTTGTAATAAAAATTTAAAGCAGGCGGCACAGTTTGTATTTGCTCAGTTTGCTTTGCTTTTAAGAGCTCATATTCCTGCAAAGCTTTTATATAACCCGGGGGTGTATCTATTCCAACCCTGCTTTCCCGCTGCTTATTCTGTTCCCTTTCCTGCTCTGCTTTTTCAGCATCTAGCAGGCGGTTTTGAATTTGCCGTTGCCTTATTAACGATTCCTCCGTGATTTTCTTGTTTACGAGATCGCTTTCAGTTTGTTCCATTTCTTTGGAAATTTTGTCGAGGTTGCCAAGTTTACCCGTTCCGTCCTTATTTTGCTGCCTGTTAAGCTCTTGCAGTTGTTGCCTAATTAATTGCTGCTGCCGCGCCATGCGTGCCATTTGCTCGCTTATGCTGTTGCGTTGCTGCTGGCTTTGCCCTTTGGCGCTCTCGCCCTGGTTACCCTGCTGCTGCATTTGTTCACGCATTTTTTGCATGTTTTTATTGAGTTGCTGCTGCATTTGACTCAGTTGCTGCAATGATTGCTGCTTTCCGCTTTTGCCGCCTTTGCTGCTTGCATTTTGCAAATTGTCTAATGCTTCGCTCAGCAGCAGTGCAAGGTTGTTCATGGCAGTCATTGCGTATTGCTGGCTGCGGTTTGCTTCAGGTGTACGCCTGTCTCCTAACAGCTCAAGCGCTTTATCAATATTTGTGTTAATTGCAGTTACTTCCTGGTTAACGGTTGATTGTATTTGAGGTATACGGCGGCTTAAGGCATACAAAGTGTCCTCTGCTGTTTTCAAATTATCCTTAATATTCTTCTGTTTTTGAGCCATGCCAACATACATCGGGTCATTGCCACTCATTACTTTAAAAGCCTGCATTACCTTTTCCTGTTCAAAAGAGCTGGTAACTAACACCTTTAACAATTCGCGTAGCTGTTGGGCATTAGCCATATTCTCTTCCTGTTCACCTTCTTGCTGATCTTGCTGCATTTTTTGTGCCATTTGCTGCATTTGCTGTGCTGCCTGCTGTTGTGAACTGGCAGCTTTTGACTTATCGTTTTTTTGCAATTGCTGCCTGCTGTTGTCCATTTCGCGGTTTATTTCCTCCTGCTTTTTTTCATCGGGGTTGAAATTATTTTTTTGCTCCAGCTCCTCATTCGATTTTTTAAGATTATTTAATGACTTTTGCACGCCATCAAAGTTTTTCTTCAATTCCTCCTGCTCTTTAAGCAATTGCTGCATATTGGCACCGGGCTGTTTTGTTTTTTCAGATAACGCCTGTTGTTGCTCAGCCAGCTTTTGCAACTCATTAATATTTTGATTGAGCTTTTGTTCAAACTCCAGTTGCTTGTAAAGCTCAAGCATACGGTCGAGTTCTTTTTTCAAAGATTTATTATCGTTCTGCATTTTAGAAAGCTCAGTTCGTGCACCGTCTTTCTGATCTTTTTGAATCATTTGCTGCAACTTGTTGAGCATGTCCTGAGTTTTTTCATCAAGTACATGGTTCAGCAGCTCTTCCATTTGCTTTTGCTTCTCCTGTAATTCAGGGCTTTGCTTTTGGTTTTCTTCGCGGTTGTAGCGGTCTCGTTTATTATCGGCCTGTATATCTTTAACCAATTGGTTTAACTCATTTTTTCGGCGCAGTAAATCTTCTATTTGCTTTTTTTCTTCAAAAGTTAATGAGTTTTTATTTAGCAGCAACTGGTTAAGTTTTTGTGCATCTCGCTCAACCTGTGCAGCCAATTTTACGGCCGATTGCATTTTTTGCTTTGTAGCTTTACTATTGGCATCTAATTGCCCGGCAAGCTCTTTCTGCGTAGGTACCTGTAGCGTTCGTTCGCTTGAACGAACGGTTTTCGGTCCGGTTACAGCGTCATTATCAGTTACCTCAAAGTAATAGCTTACCTCTGCCCCGGGTTCAATATTCAAATCTTTTAAATTCCAGTAGTAAAAAAAGTTTGATTGGTTTGCACTTAAATCGGCCTTTACAGCGCGAACCGTGTTTTGCAACTTATTACCCGGTTTCCTCACGTTAAAATGAAACTTTAAAGCAGTAAAGCCATGATCATCATGAATATCGCCGGTGAAATAAATTGCTTTGCTGCTAATGGAGTCTTGCTTTTGCTCTACATTTATGGAGGGCATTTCATCGGCAATAACGTTAATCCGGTATTGTGCTTTATCGCCCTCATTAACATCTTTACCTTGCGGGGTAAGGCTGTATGTTGTAGCCTTTATAATACGTTGGTTGTATTTAAACTCACCTTCTTTGTATGGTTGCAATTGTTTGCCTTGCTCATCTATTACAAATTTAAGGGCTGATGAATTAGCGGCATGCAAATACCAGTTTACCGTAGCACCGGCAGGAATGGTAAGATCGCCGGCGTTATTTAGCCTTGCACTGGTTTTATGTAAGTATGCCGGATACTGCAGTTGAACATCAAAGCTAAGTAACGATGGTTTAAGACCTACTTTTATTTCATAAGGCTGTGAGCTAAAACCATTTGCCAAAATACGGAATAATGTATTTTGCTGAAGATTGATAAACGTGTAATGAAAAGCAGAAAGGCTTTCTTTATCAATTTTAAACGTATTATTACCGGTTTGGATATAGACATTTGCCGGTAGGTTGTTGCCCTCAAGTTTAAGGTTGAGTTTAAAATCGGCTCCTTGTACCGCTTTTAAGCTTTTGTTTAATATTACAAACTTGAAAGGGGCCGCAGGTTCAAAATGTTTGTCGTGCTCAATAAGTCTTTTTGTACTCTCGGTTAGTATGGACGGCGCAATAAACGATATAGCAATAATTAATGTTAGCGGTAATGCCACCCATTTAAGATAATGCTTGTTTTGGCCAAGGTTTATGGCAGATGGAAAACTTACCGGTGTTAACGCAGCAATTTTTTGATTAATACTTGCCTCAAGCAACTGGTAGCTTTGATGACTTTGTTGCGCCTGCTTTTTAAGCTGCAAAGTATTAAGCAGTTTATCTTTTACATCAGTAAAATGTTCTCCAATAATTTCTGCTGCCTCATCATGAGTAAGTGTTTTTCCTAACCTGAAGTAAGCTAAAAGCGACGGTATAACCAGCAGTGCAATTAACGCAAGGTTAAGCAATATAAATGCATAATATAGTACGGTACGCAATACCGTATTAAAATTGCCAAAATGCTCAAGTAAAACAATGGTTAGGTATGCACTGAAGAGTCCTGCGCCCAGAAAAATAAGTCCTCTTAATAAGTTGTTAAGATAATACCTTTCTATAAAAGCATTCACCTTACTTATTAATTGGTTATAACTATCGGGCGTTTGCATACTATTGCTACTAAAGTATGGAATATAAATTTAAACGAAAATTTTAAGAAAGTATTTGCTTTACATAGCGGGCATTAAAATTTTCAGGTTTTAAATTACAGGGATTTGAAAAATGCACTTAATGGTTAAACTTTTTAATTGTTTTGAGGGTTTATGAAACAAGCAACCCAATATTTTACAACCACTTTGTTTATTTTTGTAACGAAGGCATACACTCTACAGTTGCATAAACGGAAATGATCAATACTCTGCCATCGTTAAATAGTGAAATGTTACTCCATGTTTTGTCGTTATCAAAAGATGCAACGGCTATTTACAGCGGCAGCGAACTTGTAATTGCGTTTGCTAATAACGCAATGCTCGAGTTTTGGGGTAAAGACAGCAGTATTATAGGGCAATCATTAATTGATGCTGTACCAGAATTGCAGGGCCAGCCTTTTTTTGCTTACCTGCAAGGTGTATTTGAAACGGGGATAAGCAAAGTAGGCATCTCTCCTGCAGAAACTTTGCGTAATGGCATGTTGCAAACAAGGTATTATGAGTATGAATACAAGGCTGTGAAAAATGCGGCCGGCGTTACTTATTGCATATTACACACAGCAGCTGATGTAACTAACAACGTGTTAGGACAAGAAGCAATAGAACGTTCGCGCGAGCAGGAGGAGGCGCTTAACCGTGAAACTAGTTTGAACGAGGAGCTGGCAGCAGCCAATGAGCAATTGGTATCAACTAACGATGAATTGCAAAAGGCACAGCAACAGCTTAACGAGTTAAATGCGGAGCTTGAAAGAAGAGTATCAGGCCGCACGCGTGAGCTACAGGAAAGCGAATCGAGATTCAGGGCTATGGCCGAAGGCTCGGGTATTATGATAGCAGTTGAAGATGATACCAGTCAAATTACATTCTTGAGCAAAGCTTGGGCTGATTTTACCGGCCAGAACCAAGCCACGCTTGCAGCCAACGGATGGACCGACTTTATACATCCTGATGATAAGCAAAAATACCGTGAACTTTACCTTGCAGCGTTTAATAAGTGTGAACCATTTACAGGCGAGCTGAGACTGCGCGGCGTTAATGACCATTATTACTGGATACTTTCTAAAGGCAACCCTCTGTTCAGGCCCGATGGTTCATTTGCCGGTTATATAATTACTTGTGTTGATATTACCGAGCAAAAAGAGCTTGAGCAGCGTAAAGATGACTTTATAAGTATTGCTAGCCATGAGCTAAAAACTCCGCTTACCAGTTTAAAAGCTTCTTTGCAATTGATGGACAAAATTAAGCATAACCCAACCAACGCTATGATGCCTAAGCTTATTATGCAATCGCGTAAGAGTATACAGCGCGTAAGCACACTGGTTGATGATTTGCTGAACGTGCGCCGCCTGCAACAGGGCGAAATGCAACTGAATAAAACTTATTTTATATTATCGCAGCTACTTAACGCCTGTGCAAATCCAATTGCTATCACCGGCTCCCACCGCATAAGCATTACCGGTGATTTGGAGTTGGAAATACTGGCGGATGAACATAGAATAGACCAGGTAGTGACCAATTTTATTAATAACGCCGCGAAATACGCACCCGATTGCGGACTGATTTCCATGCATATTGAACAGGTCGATGGAGTTGTAAAAGTTTCAGTATCTGACACAGGTCCGGGTATTCCTAAAAGTAAAATACAGCATTTGTTTGACAGGTATTACCGCGTTGATGCCTCCGGATTTCAGGTATCAGGCCTTGGTTTAGGATTATACATAAGTGCAGAAATTATTAAGCGCCACGGGGGCGAAATTGGTGCAGACAGCGAGCTTGGACAAGGAAGCACCTTTTGGTTTACCTTACCTATTGATTAGCGACAGCTTTGGAATAAAACAGAATACTGGATTTTATATTTTTTATCAAAAATATATATTTGCACCCCTGATAAATATTCAGAATAGTTTAGCTAAAAGCTTTCGGGATGTAGCGTAGCCCGGTATCGCGCCAGCATGGGGTGCTGGAGGTCGTAGGTTCAAATCCTGCCATCCCGACTAAAAGAGCGTATTTAAAAAGTTTTACGACTGATTGAATATGCTTTTTTTGTTTTCAGTTTCCAAAGTTAACCTCTTTGTTGACCTTCTATTATCATAACTTAATCAGTTATGACTACAATAAATATTGAATGCGTGATCAACGAGGCAAATGACACTACTATCAGTGTCAAATGCGTAACCTGCAACGAGTGATTAACCAAGCGATTAATGACAAATTACTCAATCAAGATCAATATCCCTTTAGACAAAAGAAATGTAGTGTCACAAAAGGTTAGTGAGGTTACTTCTAGGTCAACTATTCTAACATTTAATACCGGCAAATAAGCAATGATGATGTAAATGATGGGTTGGAATGGCTTATTACGCACGGCCGCATTGATATGCTGGCTATGGTGCATCACCGGCCCAGCATCCTTGAACATTGGGTAAACGGCAGCCATACCAAAACGAAGGCCAAGCGTACTCATAAAACCATATTGGTTTTTCCGGTATCTAAAATAACCCGGTATTTTAAAGAGGGTCATTAGGAAGTGATTTTAATCACTTCTTAACCTAATAGCAGTCATTCTGTAATCAATAGTTATAACCCAATTTTGGGGTATAGCTATTGATCATGATTATAGATGCGCTTACCCAAAGCACCTGCTACCATTGCGGCGAAGATCTTGCCGGCAGTAATTATGTGCTGGATGAAAAAAAATTTTGCTGCGCGGGCTGTAAGGGCGTTTACCAGGTACTTTCTGAGAGTGGTTTATGCAATTACTACAATTACAACAACCATCCGGGCGCCAACCGGGCAGTTATTGACAAACGGTTTGAGTACCTGGACGAGCCTACGATTATTAATGACTTAATTGATTATACGGATGATAAGCTGACGGTAGTAACACTGTACATTCCTTATATTCACTGCAGCTCGTGTATTTGGCTGCTAGAGAATTTAAACCGAATTAATCCGGCTATCTCATATTCCCGTACCGATTTTCTGAAAAAGCAGCTTAACGTACGGTTCAATCATCAGGAAGTTAGCTTGCGGCAGGTGGTGGAATTACTGTATGATATAGGTTATGAGCCCTTAATAAACCTGCAGGATATTGTTAAAAAACAAACAACTGGCCAGAAAAGCAATTTGGTGAAAAGGATTGCAGTTGCCGGCTTTTGCTTTGGCAATGTAATGCTGTTGAGCTTTCCGGAGTATTTGGGCTTATCGGGTTATGAAGAAACCTTCAGGCAGTTTTTCGGGTGGCTTAATATACTGTTTTCATTGCCCGTAGTATTTTACAGCGGTACAGAATATTTTGCCTCGGCGTGGAATAATCTGCGCAACAAAGTGCTCAATATTGATTTCCCGCTGGCGCTGGGTATAGCCGTATTGTTTATACGTACGCTTGCCGAAATACTGACTCATAGTGGCCCGGGCTTTGCCGATACGTTGTGTGGCTTGGTTTTCTTTTTGCTGGTAGGCAAGTTTGTACAGCAAAAAACATATTACCATATTTCGTTTGAACGCGATTACCGTTCGTTTTTCCCGGTGGCGGTACAGGTGATAGAAGAGGAAAAGGAGAAACCGGTACCCCTTTCAGAACTGAAGGTTGGCCAGCGTATGCGCGTGCGGCATAACGAAATTATACCGGCTGATGCTATATTGCTGCAAGGCGAGGCGTTGATTGATTTTAGCTTTGTAACGGGCGAGTCAGTTCCGGTTCACAAAACACTGGGAGAAGTGGTGTTTGCTGGGGGGCGCCAAACTGGCGAAGCGCTGGAGCTGGAAGTAATCAAACCGGTGTCACAAAGCTACCTTACCCAGCTCTGGAACAACGAGGCCTTTACCCGCAACGAGCAAAACCGTATGCAAACCTTTAACGAGCGGGTAAGTAAATACTTTAGTATTGTTTTGCTGCTAATCGCATTTGGTTCATTACTTTTTTGGTTACCAACTAATTTCACAAAAGGAATTTCAGCCTTTACAGCTGTACTTATAGTAGCTTGCCCTTGTGCTCTGGCCCTTAGTACACCATTTACTATGTCTGCTGTACTGAGCATCTTCGATCGTAATTTATTTTACCTGAAGAACACCGCGGTAGTTGAGCAGTTAGCCCGGATTGATACTGTAGTGCTTGACAAAACGGGTACAATTACCACCGGAGAAAATGCTGTTGCTGAGCAGCAGGCCAAATTTACAGATACTGAAAAGCAAATGGTTTACAGCCTGTGCAGCAACTCGGGTCATCCGCTTAGCCGGCAAATATGCAGGTTAATGGGCTCTTATAACCGGCTGTCCCTTTCATCATATCAGGAAGTACCCGGAAAAGGTTTGTCGGCTTGTGTTAATGGTCATGAAGTAAAAGTAGGCAGTGCATCCTTTATGCAACTCAAACACCTTACAACAGGCAAGTATACCGAAGTGCATGTTGTGATTGATGATGTCTACTGCGGGTCATTCCGCTTTAAACAAAGCCTTAGGGCTGGGTTAAGTGATATATTCAAATTAAGACCCAAATACCAGTTTTACCTTTTATCAGGAGACCAGGATCACGAGCGAGAGGAAATGGCTGCATATTTCGGTCCGTTGGGATTTATGCATTTTAGCAAATCTCCTCAGCAAAAACTTGATCACATAAAATCATGGCAGCTTACAGGCCGTAAAGTAATGATGATAGGCGATGGGTTAAATGATTCGGGCGCTTTGAAACAAAGTGACCTGGGTGTTGCCATAACCGACAATGTTAACAACTTTTCGCCCGGAAGTGACGCCATTTTGGACGGGCGGTCACTAAGCAAACTACCAGCATTTTTTGGCTTTGCCAAAGATGGGGTTAAGATTATCCATATTTCGTTTGGTATATCACTTACCTATAACTTGTTAGGATTAAGCTATGCGGTGACCGGCAGCCTTTCACCTTTAATTGCCGCCATACTCATGCCGCTAAGTACAGCCACTATCATATCATTCACCAGTATTGCTACCAGGGTAGCAGCAAAAAAGCGTCAACTGCTATGAGCATCATTTACTTTCTTATAGGCTGCAGCATTTTGCTGGCCCTGGTTTTTTTGGGTGCATTTTTTTGGGCGCAACGGCATGGCCAGCACGATGACCTGTATACACCTTCCGTTCGAATCCTGCTGGATGATGAGCCTCGCGAAGAAGAAAAGTGATGTACATCAGTTTTTGAGCCAACTGACATCATTCTGTCAGCCGGCAGGCCAATCTAACTTTACCGCATCAAATAAGACCAACTTAATTTAATCTATGCAACCCGAAAAATTTTACTACGATAACAAGATTGTGCGCAACTTCGGGATAGCCACCATTGTCTGGGGAATTATAGGCATGACGGTGGGGCTATTGGTTGCCATACAATTGTTTAGCCCAGCGGCCAACCTGGGTAATCAGTATACCACATTTGGCCGCATACGCCCACTACATACCAATGCGGTAATTTTTGCCTTTGTGGGTAATGCCATATTCATGGGCGTTTATTATTCGCTGCAGCGGCTGCTTAAGGCCCGCATGTTTAGTGATGTGTTAAGCAAGATACACTTTTGGGGCTGGCAGCTCATCATCCTTTCAGCAGTGTTAACCCTACCGCTTGGTTTTACTACCTCACACGAGTACGCCGAGTTAGAGTGGCCTATTGATATTGCCATTACACTGATATGGGTGGTGTTTGGCGTTAACATGTTCGGCACTATATTTAAGCGTCGCGAACGCCATTTATATGTGGCTATATGGTTTTATATAGCCACGTTTGTAACCATTGCAGTTCTGCACATTGTTAATTCTTTTGAGCTGCCTATATCCGGTTTAAAAAGTTACTACCTGTTTGCCGGTGTGCAGGATGCATTGGTACAATGGTGGTACGGGCACAATGCGGTTGCGTTCTTTTTAACTACACCATACCTGGGTATGATGTACTACTTTTTACCCAAAATGGCTAACAGGCCGGTTTACTCTTACAAGCTGAGTATCCTGCACTTTTGGGCGCTCATATTTATCTACATATGGGCAGGTCCTCACCACTTGCTTTATACCACATTGCCCGGTTGGGCACAATCATTAGGCGTGGCATTCTCTATTATGCTTATTGCACCAAGCTGGGGCGGTATGATCAACGGCTTACTTACTTTACGGGGGGCGTGGGATAAAGTGCGAGATGACGTGGTGTTGAAGTTTATGGTAGTAGGTTTAACCGCTTACGGTATGGCCACTTTTGAAGGCCCGCTGTTGTCATTGAAGCAGGTTAATGCGGTAGGCCACTTCACTGATTGGATTGTGGCACACGTGCATGTTGGCGCTTTAGGTTGGAATGGCTTTTTAACTTTTGCCATACTGTACTGGCTGATTCCGCGCATTTACAAAACCAACCTGTTTTCTAAAAAGATGGCTGCCTTCCATTTTTGGATTGGTACCCTGGGCATTCTGTTTTATGCTATACCGATGTATGGGGCCGGTTTTACACAAGGGCTGATGCTTAAAGAGTTTACGCCTGAAGGCATGCTTAAGTATCCTAACTTTTTGGAGACCACCATGCGCATTATTCCAATGCATGTGATGCGCTCAATAGGTGGATCATTCTATCTGTTAGGCGTAATTGTAATGGCTTACAATTTAGCGCGTACCATGTTGCAAGGTAGCCTGGTAAGTAATGAGGCAGCCGAAGCCATGCCACTGGAGCCCGTTTACGTAAAACAAAACGGCGATATATGGCACAAGGTTATTGAGCGTAAACCTATTCGTTTAATGGTGCTCTCTTTAATCGTGATTCTCATCGGTACGTTTATCGAGTTAATGCCAACCATGACAATCTCGTCTAACATACCCACAATAGCTAGCGTAAAACCCTATACACCGCTGGAGTTGCAGGGGCGTGATTTATACATACGCGAAGGCTGCTCTAACTGTCACTCTCAAACGGTAAGGCCATTTCGGTCAGAAACAGAGCGCTATGGCGATTACAGCAAAGCTGGCGAATTTGTATATGATCACCCGTTCTTGTGGGGATCAAAACGTACCGGTCCCGATTTGCACCGCGAAGGTGGAAAATATGGAAATGCCTGGCACTATAACCACATGATGGACCCACGCCTGATGTCGCCTGGTAGTATTATGCCTAATTATGATTGGTTGCTTAACCAGGACCTGGATACAACCACAACAGCTGCTAAAATTACAGCTATGCGAAGATTGGGGGTACCGTATGCACCGGGTTATGCACTTAAAGCAAACCAGGACTTGAACAAACAGGCTCAGGAGATTGCCGATAACCTGGCTAAAGACCACATCAAAGTAAAACCGAATAAAGAAATCGTGGCCATTATTGCTTACCTGCAACGCTTAGGAACCGATATCAAAGTAAACAAAACCGCTAATAACCAATAATTATGTTCAAGCAGTTTACCGAAAACGTGTCGGGTAATCAGATTTACCTGCTCGTATCATTAGCCATTTTCCTGGTGTTCTTTATAGTAGTAAGTATTATGCTTATAAAGAGCCGTAGAGAGCATAACGACTACATGAGCGATATGCCACTGCGTGACAGTTTTGTTGAACCCGACAGCTTTTTATCACGATGAAACTTCTAAAATATATTATAATCTGCCTGCTTGTTACCGGTGCACAAACAGTTAATGCTGCTGATGATAGCCTGATTACACCTGCTGTAAGAGATTACCTTGGTTATGGTGCCATTATATTAATTATGGTTACCATTATAGTAGCTATGTTGATGATTAACCGTGCTTTTAAGCTGGTAGCCAAGGTGTTTTTGCCCGCAGAATATGCAGCAATGGAAGTTGCCCGTAAAAAAGCTAAGATCAAGAAGCCAAAAGCCCAGGTTATCCAGAAACTGTTATCGTTAAAGCCGCTTTCTGAAGAAAAATCAATACTTATTGAGCATGATTTTGACGGTATACATGAGCTGGATAACCCAACGCCGGCCTGGTTTATGGGTTTGTTTTACGCCAGTATTATATTTGGTATAGTTTACCTGCTCAGCTATCACGTGTTTGGCTTTGGGCAGTTGCAGGACGAGGAATATAAAACTGAAATGCTGGTTGCAGCCAAAGAAAAGGAGGCTTATTTAGCCAAAGCAGCCAATCGTGTTGATGAAACTACCGTAAAGCTCTCAACTGAGCCAGCTGCACTGGCCGAGGGGAAAAACGTTTTTAAGCAAAGCTGTGCACCTTGTCATGGCGATAAGGCGCAGGGTATGGTTGGCCCTAACCTAACCGACGACTACTGGCTGCATGGCGGCAAAATCAGCGATGTTTTTAAAACCATTAAATACGGCGTTACGGCTAAAGGTATGCCAACCTGGGAAAAACAGCTATCGCCTAAACAGATAGCCGATGTAGCCAATTACATTAAGTCTATACGCGGTACCAACCCTTCGGGTGCAAAAGAGGCACAAGGCACTAAAGAAGATGACGAACCTGCCGTTGCTGCTAATACCGCCATGGTAGTTCAAAATTGATTTTTTTATCCTAAATAAAGCAAAGAGTCATGCTTTTATCTGAAACGAGCAAGTTGGATGCTGCAACTGATGGGAAACGAAAATGGATGTATCCGCTTGTTCGTAAGGGTAAACTATACCAGTACCGCAGCTGGCTAAGCTATATTTTCCTGGCATTATTTTTTACCGCGCCTTACTTGCGTATAAACGGCAACCCAGTTTTATTATTTAATGTACTTGACCGTCGCTTTGTAATATTAGGACAGGTTTTTTGGCCGCAGGATTTTTTCTTGTTTGTGCTGGCCATGCTGGCTTTTGTGGTTTGTATTGTGCTGTTCACTATGGCTTTTGGAAGAGTGTTTTGCGGGTGGATATGCCCGCAAACGGTTTTTATGGAAATGGTTTTCCGTAAAATTGAAATCTGGATTGAAGGCGATGCGAGGCAACGACGCAAATTAGACGAAGGCTCCTGGACAGCCGAAAAGATTGGCAAGAAGACCGGTAAGCATTTATTATTCCTGGTCTTATCTTTTTTTATCGCCAATACTTTTCTGGCCTATGTTATTGGCAGCGATGCTTTAATGAACATCATTACAGAACCTGTAAACCTGCACCTCTCAGGTTTTATAGCTATTTGGATTTTTGCGTTGGTATTTTACCTGGTGTACAGCCAGGTGCGGGAAATTGTATGTACTGTGATTTGCCCCTACGGACGGTTACAAACGGTGCTTACGGATAAGCATACATTGATGGTGGCCTATAACAATGTAAGGGGCGAGCCTCGTGGTAAGCGCTCAAGAGATAAAAACAATCAAAAAGGAGATTGTGTGGATTGCGGCTTATGTGTAGACGTATGCCCAACCGGAATTGACATTCGCAATGGCACGCAGCTAGAATGTATAAACTGTACGGTTTGTATTGATGCCTGCAACCAGGTAATGGAGAAAATAAACCGTGAAGTGAACTTAATTGGCTTCTACTCTGAAGAAATAATTGAAAAGGGCAGCAAGCCGAGGTTTACTGCCAAAATGGGTGCCTATTCTGCCGTTATGGTGATTTTGATGGGCGTACTTAGCTATTTTACACTACAGCGCAGTGATATTGATATAACAGTATTACGTTCGGCGGGGCTGCTTTACCAAGAACAACCCGGCGGGTATATCAGCAATATATATAGTGCTGATTTAATTAATAAAACCAATACCAGTCAACAAATTACCCTTGAAGCTGATAATCCAGCTGTGAAGATAAAATACATACAGCCTGTAAAGACCTTGAATAAGGAAGAATCAGCCAGGACAACCTTCTTTATCATAATGCCTGCCAATACCATACATGAGGCCAAAACCAACATTCACTTAAAGGTAATGCAGGGTAAAACAGTGATGGGTGAAACTAAAACCACTTTCATCGGACCAATAAATTAAGATTATGCAAATGAACTGGGGAAAATATTTGATGCTGGGCATGGCAGCATTCATGACATTTATCATTAGTATGGGTGTCTACATGTTCACCCAAAGCAAAGATGACTATGACAAGCTGTATTATGAAAAGGGCTTAAACTACGATCAGGATTATCTGCGCGAAAAACAGGTTATAGCTGACAAAGCTCAGCCAGTTATCAGCTTTAATAAAGAATACTTGCAGCTTCATTTTTCGGCAGCCATAAAAGGCAAAATTTACCTCACTCGCGCTGCTGACCGGCACATGGACCGAACCTTTGCGTTAAAAAGTGATAATTCTGATAATATTGTTTGGATACCCTTATCAAAACTGGCGAAAGGCGAGTGGAAGTTGCGCGCCGAGTGGCAGAGTAATCAAAAAGACTACTTGTATCAACAAGCCATTCTTATAAAATGAGCAATAATGAAATAGCTTTTTTTATAGGCATATTCAGCAGTATGCATTGTATAGGTATGTGCGGGCCATTGGCATTTGCTCTGCCTGTTAAGCAAGGGTATAAATGGCTGCTGATATGGGATAAGCTATTGTACAACTTTGGCCGTATAGTTACTTACGCTTTTTTAGGGTTACTGGTTGGTTTGCTGGGTAAACAGTTATGGCTTGCTGGCCTACAGCGTTGGGTAAGCCTTTTAAGTGGTATGCTGGTGATAATTGTAGCCATATTCAAGTTACTGAAAGTTTCATCAGCCTTGCAAAGCATGTTTATTGCCCAGCCTTTGAATCGCTTATTGATCGCATTGCTAAAAAAAAACGCGGGTCATTTTGTGATAGGCGTGTTAAATGGCTTTTTGCCTTGTGGCTTTGTGTACCTGGCGTTGGCTGGCGCTGTTGGAATTAATGGTGTTACCAATGCAGTGGAGTATATGGTTTGTTTTGGTTTAGGAACTATGCCCTTAATGTTACTGTTTACTATCGGCACAGGCTTTGTCACTCAGGCATTGCGTAAATACGTAACCAAGTTTGTGCCGTATTTCATGCTGTTTTTAGGAATATGGTTTATGCTCAGAGGGCTGCAGTTGGATATACCGTATTTAAGTATGCCTCAAGCTACTGCAGATAGCAGCATATGCAAGTAGTTCTCAATTAATTAGTCTTTTAATATGTGTTTACAATCATTTTTTATCCTGACAATCATCAGGGGTTAGGTACGCTCATGCGCCCATCTTTGTGATACAAGTTAAAACAAAACATCATGGCAACTTTAAAAACTATCGCGCCTGCAACCTGGACCATTGCACCTGAGCAAACCAACAATACATCATTAAACTTGTGGTCAAAGTTTAACACATTTGCCGATAGCCAAAAAGCGAATCATACCCTATGGTTCTTTATTGTGCTTATGGTACACGGTGTGTTTTTTTTGCCGTTACCAGCCGTTTTAATGTTTTACTTTAATGCACCGGTTGGTGTTTAGCAGTAACCATGGTTTGCTTTTTCACTAACTTAATTACCACTATGGGTGGTGCGGGTATCAAAGCGGCTTTAACCGTGTTTGCCGGCAGTATATTGTTGCACCTCATTATGGCAGTTGTATTCATCCTCTAATTAATTTCGTATTAAGTAAACAGAAAGCGGTTCTGACAACCGCTTTTTTTTATGGTTTTTGTTAATTGCATAGCCGGTTTACCAGCATATCAAAAAAGCGGTTCATTTACTGAACCGCTTTTTGCCTTTGCAGGCATATCAAACTAAATACAACATCACACAAGTTTAAATTATCCAGCCAAACTAAACAGCTGGGTAGCCGGTTTATCAGCCCAAAGGCGGGCATCCAATGCCATACATATATTTCTTAAGAAACGTTTTCCTAACGGTGTAACCGTCAAACACCAGGAGTTTAGCTCTACCAGGCCATCATTGGCCAATTGCTGCATACGTTCAATGCCATCCATTAATGCAATACAACCTTCAATATGAAAGTTCCAGCAGGTTTTACCTTTACACATCATATTCAGGATGTGTTTACGTATCACCAAATCATCATGGGTTAACACGTGCCCTTTAACTACAGGCAGCTTGTTGCTATCAATAAGGTCAAGGTAGTCTTCTACTTTTTTTACATTTTGTGCAAAAGCATACCAGGTGTCGCTAATGGAGGATACGCCCAAGCCAACCATCAGCTGGGTGTACTGGTGTGTATAACCCATGAAATTGCGATGCATGGTTCCGTTTTCCAGCGCTTTAAACAAGCTGTCGCCAGGTAGCGCAAAATGATCCATCCCAATTTCTTTATACCCCAGCATGGTAAACATGCTCCGGCCAAGTTCATACAGCTTTTGCTTAATTTTGGCATCGGGTAGGTCTTTCTCGGTAAATTTACGCTGGCCTGGTTTAATCCATGGCACATGGGCATAACTGTAAAACGCTATGCGCTCAGGCATTAGTTGCGATACCTGCATAATGGTATCAGAAATACTATCTACGGTTTGCAACGGCAGCCCGTAAATCAAATCGAAGTTTATAGAAGTATAGCCTATTTGTCTGGCCTGTTCGGTAACTTTTTTTACCTGTTCAAAATTTTGCAGCCGGTTAATAATCAACTGAACTTTGGGGTCAAAATCCTGTATGCCCAGACTTAATCGCCTAAAGCCCAAGTCATATAGTATTTGTAGGTGTGCTTCGGTAGTATTTGCCGGATGAGCCTCAAAGCTAAATTCAGCCTCAGCGTGTACGTCGGCATTGGCCAGCAAACCAGCTATCAGCATCCGCAGGTTTTCGGCACTAAAAAATGTTGGTGTTCCACCGCCCAAGTGAAGTTCGCGAATAACAGGAGTGCTGTCAAAAAGCTGCCGGTACATGGTCCATTCTTTTATTACCGCTTTTATATAAGGCTGTTCAACGGAGTGGTTTTTAGTTATGCGGGTGTTACAACCACAATAGGTACACAGGCTTTCACAATAGGGCAGGTGTACGTAAAGGCTTATTCCGTCGGTACTGTTACTTTCCTTAAATGATAACGCAACAGAGCTCTTCCATTGCTCCGTATCAAAGCTGGCGTTGTCCCAATAAGGTACAGTGGGATAGCTGGTATACCTGGGGGCGGCTACGTGGTATTTTTGCACAAGGATTGAAGGCGCTTCCATAATAATTACTTTTAGAGTTAAATGGTTATAGCTGTTTCAATTGCGCGGCAGTTCTTGGCGCATATACAAGCTTTGCCTACGCATTTGCTTTGCTGCCACATGTCCAGGTTCTTGATCGTTTGGTCGGCAATTTGTTGTACAGCTTCGCGGGTTAAGTAAGCCTGGTGCGGTGTTACCAAAACATCAGGATGACTGATCAGATCCTGTAGGAGGCTGTCTTTTATAGCATCATGCTCATGGTCTTCAAAAAACAAGCCTTTTTCATGTTCATACACATCCATGCCTAAATAGCCCACTTTGCCGCTGTTCAAGGCTTTCAGTACATCGGCCGTGTTAATCAAACAACCGCGGGAGGTATTCAGCAGCATCACTCCATCTTTCATCTGTTTGAGTATAGCGGCGTTAATGAAGTGCCTGGTTCCAGGCGTTAACGGGGTATGTAGCGAGATGATATCCGATTGTGCATAGAGTTCTTCAAGAGTGACTGTTGTGATATTTTTTAATTCAGGTTGCGGGGCTATATCGTAACCAATAACCAGGCAACCCAATCCTGTAAATATATTGGCCACCGCCTGGCCAATATGCCCAAGGCCAATAACGCCAACTGTTTTACCGTAAAAGTTGAAACCCATTAAGCCTTCCTGCCTGAAATCGAAGTGTTGTGCATGTTCCTGCGCTTTAGCAAGGCGTCGGTTTAATGATAAAGCCAACGCAACGGTATGCTCGGCTATAGCTTGAGGTGAATAATGAGGTACATTGGCCAGTTTGATACCATACTGCGCAGCTGCCTGCTTGTCTATATGGTCGGTACCGGTTGAGCGGGTTGCAATGAATTTGATGCCCAGTGCAGCCAATTGTTCAATAACCGGCCTTGATACGTCATCATTAGTAAAAACCACCACGGCATCCTTACCTTCAGCATAGCGCGTGGTTTCAAGGCCCAACGGGTTCGATATCAAAGTAATATCGTGCTTTTTCTGGTTGGCCTTGGCCAAAAACTCTTTCTCGAAAGATTTAATACTGTATGCAACCACTTTCATCTGTAAAACGGCGTTTTATGTGATTACAAAACTACCCCTATGCAGGTGATTAATCTATGAGAGTGGTCAGTGCAAAAAGTGATCTACGTCAGTTTTTCATTTTGGCGAGCCGGACCAACTCATCTGCGTTATATCAAAAAAATATGCCTAATCCGGTGTTCATTTAAATTGGCACAATTAGTACATCAAGTTTGAGGTAGGTGCGCTATAAGGAGGTCAAAATTTTATAAATGAAGCATACAGGAATACGCATATACAAAATAGCTCAGCTAAAGTAATATGGTCTCTTATGTAACGCGTAGCCTGACTTAGTTGGTTTTCTACAGTCCGTTTAGAAAGGTTTAACTTTTGTGCAATTTCCTCATTAGTTAAATGATTTTTACGGCTCAGCAAAAATATCTCCTGGCAACGTTTGGGTAGCGATGTCAGCTTTCGTTCAACCGTTGAAAATATATGCTCATGGTTATAACGGTCCCACGCTTCGTTATAATCAGATGCTATATTAACTTGCTGATATTCGGGCGTATCTACAAAAATTAATTTATTGAAAGCGAGTTTTTGCTGGTCATAATAATGATAACGAACAGCGGTAATTAAATACGTTTGGAGGGAGTTAATATTAGCCTGATGCCTGCGCTCCCATAAATTAACAAAAATAACGTGTACAGCTTCTTTACTTTGATGCTCATCACCAAAGTGTTTAAATGCGTATTTATAAAGTTTAAGCCAATACCTTTCAAACAGCTCACGATAAGCTGAAGCATCATCAGCCTTTACGGCCAACAATAGCTGTGCGTCAGTAATGGAAGAATTAAACATATAATTGGTTAAACAAATAACAATAAATAATTCGGGTTTTCAAAAAGGGGCGCTATTTGTATTTTTTTAAAAAAGTTTGTGAGTTATCTACTACAAAAACAGACTATTAGTAAGCAGACCAACCTAAGATGACTCAGGAAGAATACTTTAAGCTTTGTAAAAAATACCTGGATGGCCAATGCTCTAAAGAGGAAGAGGAGTTATTGGAGTTTTACAGTGCCAATTCATCTTTTAATGATGATGTGTCTGAGGATGATGCCATTTTTAATAAAGAAATACATGCTGATTTAAGTGAACGTATTGATCGCCATGTAAAACAGCATACTAAAAAAACGGCTGGTATTAAGTCTCTATGGCTCCAGGTTGCAGCGTCATTACTTATTGTTGCAACACTAGGTTTAGTTATCTACAATGTAATCCAGCCTCTTTCCCTCCGGAATTACGCATCCAAACATGTATCGAAAAAAACAGAAGCTACAGCACCAGTATTAAGGCTGCCCAACGGCAAAGAATTGCAGCTTGATAACGCAAGTAAAAATGCGGCTCTGTCTTATCAAACCGGCGTCGATTCTGTTTCCGGCGGCTACATCAAATACCGTAAGCACCTCGCCCTGAATGCCGAAACGCTGGTTTACCATACCATAACCACTCCGGTTGGTAAACGGTATCAAATTGAGCTTTCTGATGGAAGCAGGGTTTGGCTGAATGCACAATCGTCTATCAAGTTTCCGGTTGCTTTTAGCAAGCAAAACCGCGACGTTACCATTACCGGAGAATGCTATTTTGAGGTTGCAAAAAATAATGAAGCACCATTTAGTGTGTTTGCTAACGGAACAGTTGTGCGCGTATTAGGTACCCATTTTAACGTGTCGGCCTATCCCGAAGATAAGCTGGTGCAAACAACCCTTTTAGAAGGTGCTGTTCAACTCACAAATGGCGAATCAACATTAAAGCTAAAACCAGGAGAGGTGGGTGTTGCCAACCTTAGCAATAAATCTTTGAAATCAAGCGAAGCAGACGTAACCGATGCTATGGCCTGGAAAAGCGGACTGTTCATATTCAAAGACGAGAACATACAAAACGTTATGAAAACAGCAGGCCGCTGGTATGGGGTTGAAGTTGAAATTGCTGATGAAGTGAAGCAAAAATCATTTTACGGCACAATCTCAAGAAATCGAAGCCTTGAAGATTTTATGCAATTACTTAAACTAACAGAAGGAATTAACTATGCGATTAAAGAAGGGAGAGTGATTGTTATGAAATAACCTAACTTTTATAACATGACGTAACCTTATAAATAACCGGAAGCGTTGCACCGCCCCCGGTATTGCTGGTTAAATCGTCAACGTGTATAAGCCATACCATCAATTATTAAACCAAACCAAATGTACAAAATTTTTACTGCTAAAACTTGCAGGTGTCATAGCTATGCCCATAAACGACTGTTTATAACCATGAACCTCACCTTCGTATTTATGCTGCTGGCTTTAATGGAGGTAAGTGCTACAGCAATTGCTCAGCGCATTACGCTAAATGAAAAAAATGCAGCTTTAAAACCAATTTTAGAAAAGATAACCAAGCAAAGCGGTTATGAAATTATTTATGATAGTGATGTGCTCAGCACCGCCAAAAACGTAACCATAAATGTTCATGATGCCAGCATTGAGGAAGCACTGACGCTGTGCATGCAAAACCAGGGCTTAAGCTATTTAATAAAAGACCGCACTATTATAATTGTGCCTAAACGGATAGTTAAAACTCAAAATGAGGCAGCGCTACAAGTTAAAGGTATTGTAACAGATGAAAGCAAGCAGCCTCTCCCGGGTGTCAATATCAGGATTAAGGGCGGAGCCGTAGGCGCTGTTTCACTGGCCGACGGCCGCTTTACCATCAACGTGCCTGACAAAGGCACAATTTTGGTTTTTAGCATGTTGGGCTTTGAAACCCGCGAAGTTACTATAAATGATAACCAGCCGCTAACTATTGTTTTAAAACAGGTAACCAGCCGCCTTGACGATATTGTGGTTGTAGGTTATGGCACACAGCGTAAAGCAGACCTTACCGGATCTGTAGCTAGTGTAAAGGCCAATGAAATACAGCAGGCCAAATCAGTATCATTTATGGAAGCTATGCAGGGCCGTTTAGCAGGCGTGCAGGTAACTTCATCGTCGGGCGAGCCTGGTGCTGCTGCCAATATCACTATCAGAGGTACTAATTCTTTTAACTCTGGGACGCAGCCGCTATACGTAATTGATGGTGTTCAAATTGATGTGAACAATGCAGAGGCCGCATCGTCGGGCTTGGGCAGTACAGCATTAACTAATCCGCTGGCGGGTATAAGTCCTAATGATATTGCCTCTATCGAAGTATTGAAAGATGCTTCGGCTACAGCAATCTTTGGCTCAAGGGGTGCTAATGGTGTTATTGTAATCACTACCAAATCAGGCAAAGCCAATACATCAAGCTTTGAGTTTAACAACTATACCGGCTTTGCCTGGGCACCTAAGCACATACTGATGCTTGGTGCGCAAGACTACGCATCTTACAGATTAGCCAATAATACGGCCGATCAAAACTATGCCATTGATACAAACGGCGATCAAATTTATGATCAGGTTAAAGATTTAAGTTCAATTGAATCTCACGACTGGCAAAAAGAGGCATTGCGTACTGCTATAACTCAAAATTATGGCTTGAGCTTTAGCGGCGGTACCGCAAAAACCAACTTTTTTACCTCGGCCTCCTATCTAAATCAGCAAGGTTTAATCATAAACAACAACTTTGAAAGGTATGGCTTGCTGATGAAAGTTAACCACAACGTTACCGACAGGTTGAGATTATCAGCTAATGTGAATCTTTCGCATGCTACAGGCAGAGGAGTTGCATCAAATGGAGGTAACGACGTGCGAAACTATAATGGTTTAATGCAGATGCTCTTAATTACAAGGCCGCTTAACGCGCCAGATCCGGCTCAGCTTGCACTTGACCCTGATGGCGCTGCCGTATCAAGCCCGGTTGATTTTGCCAATCTTTCTTACAAAAAAAGCCCTCTATCAAGGGTGCTCACTGATATTGGTGCCAATTACCGCATTATCAACGGCCTAAACCTTGATGTGAGGGGTAGTGCAGTAATCACCCAATCCGAAAACAATGAGTTTTATCCGGGCACGGTTTCATGGGGCTTCCCAACTAATGGCCTCGCATTTTTAAATACCAGTAAATCGATTAACTGGTATCAAACCAGTACGCTTACTTATAATAAGCGTTTTGCAAAAGTTCATTCTTTGAATGCATTAGCCGGCTTTGAAATGAACTTTTATGATATAGAAACCTTCTCGTTGCAGGGACGTGGGTTTGATATACAAAGTGTTAACCCGGTATTTAACTTTGGTTCTGTTAAGTTAATACCTGTACCGCCTGCTACTTCAAAAGTAAGAAACACCCGTGTTTCACAGTTCTTCCGCGTAAATTATGGATATAATGACAAGTACTTACTAACCGCTACCATTCGTAACGATGCATCTTCACGGTTAGCCGATGGCCGCAAGTCCTCTCTTTTTCCAAGTGCCGGGTTGGCCTGGAGGGTGTCAAAAGAGAGTTTTTTACAAAATAATAAAGTTGTATCTGATTTAAAGCTGAGAGGTAGCTTTGGCGTAACCGGTAATGAAAGAATACCGGCTTACCAATATTTCCCAACCTTTGGGCAGGTATTTTATGCTTCGGCCACAGGCGCCGCCACATTAGGTATTGCACCCAATACCGTAGCCAATCCTGACTTAAAATGGGAAACAACCTATGCTTATGATTTAGGCTTTGATTTGAGTTTGTTTAAAGACCGCATTACACTAACGGCCGATGCATACTTAAAGCAAACTAAAGACTTACTGGTGCTGGCTGATATACCCGCGCAAAGCGGTTTTTTACGCCAATACCAAAATTTAGGTCAGGTTGATAACAAAGGTATCGAGTTGGCCTTGAACACCATCAACATCAGAAAAGGTAATTTTAGTTGGAGCAGCAATATCAATGTTTCCATAAACCGCAATAAAGTAATCTCGCTTGGCGGTGTACCATTTATACCTGTAACTGTTTACGGCGGTCCTATTGGTACATTAGGCCGGGTAACGCAGGGACAACCTATAGGCACAGGTTACGGCTATGTGTTTGATGGCATATACCAGCTTAATGATTTTGTAATTACCAACGCTGCAGGTACTGTGATTAATCCATCGGCGGTAACTGATGCCAATTTAATTGGATATACCTATACGCCTAAGCCAGGCGTTCCGCGCGGGCCTAACAGGAATGCTCGCCCCGGTGATATCAAATTCAAAGATTTGAACAATGATGGCTTAACCAACAGCAGCGATGCCCAGGTTATTACCAATAGTAACCCTAAGCATTATGGCGGTTTCAGCAATAACTTTACTTACAAAAATTTTGATTTAAGTGTGCTGTTCAACTGGTCGTACGGTAACGATATTTTGTATGTAGGGAGAGGCCGTATTGAGGCAGGCCAATCTACGTTTGCCAACCCTAGCGGGCAGTACTGGTTTAACCGCTGGACTGTTGCCAATCCATCAAATACTTATCCTGGTATAAGCTCACAGGGCAGGCTTGATGTTTCGTCATATTACAAAGAAGACGGATCATTTTTGAGGTTGCGAAATTTAACACTTGGCTATAATTTAAATGAAACCAAAGCTTTAAGAAAGATAGGTATCAAAGGCCTGCGTGTTTATGCCACCGGTGTAAACCTGTATACCTGGACAAACTACAGTGGCTTTGACCCCGAGATTAATTCTTACACGCCGCTATTACCCGGTGTTGACAACATTTCTTATCCCCGCGAACGGTCAATCATTTTCGGACTTAACATTAAACTATAATGAAAAAGATATTTACTCTCATATTTTGCGTGCTTGCATTATTATGCGGCTCGTGTAAAAAATTCCTTGATCAAAAGCCGTATTCACTTATTGCACCCGAAAACTTTTTTAAATCGGCAAACGATGCCGAACTGGCAATTACCGGCGTGTACGATGTGATGAATGCACCCTCTATACAAGGCTACGGCAACCAAGCTCTTTGGGGCAGGGGTATGCATTACCTAACTAACTTAGGTGTTGATGATTTAACTCAAGATGTGCGCTATACCACAGCAATCCCCGATCTAATGCCGTTTTATGATTATACCTATACTGCCGATAACCCTAACTTATGGTATGCCTATTTTTCGTTGTATGCAGGTATAAACCGGGCAAACTTTGTTATTGAACGTGTACCAACCATTGATATGAATGCGACCCGCCGTGCTCAAATTGTGGGCGAGGCGCAATACATGAGAGGTATGTTTTACTGCTACCTTGCCTGGCTTTGGGGCGGTGTACCTGTAACAACAAGCACCAATCCGGAGATTACCACTCCACGTTTACCGGTACAGCGGGTTTTACAGCAAGCCGAAGCCGATTTTAAGGCCGCCTACAACGTGCTTCCCGCCCGTAGTACCATAATAGGGCGCGTTAACAAATATACAGCGGCAGGTTTTCTGGCTAAGCTTTACTTGTACGAAGCATCGTGTAAACAAAATAATGTAAGCCAGTCGTTAAACTTTGCACTAAACAGCTTTGATTGGGTGAACGCCAGCGAGGCCTACACACAAGCGTTAAACTGGGCTAAGGATGTGTATGACAACAGCGGTTATAAACTAATCCGCCCCTTTAATTACCTCTTTTTGGCCGCAACCGAGGCAGCAGCGCGTGACGAGAACATGATGATTGTGCAGGCCGGCACCGGTGGCTCGCAGGAAATTATTTTATTTTCATACCTGGCCGGTCCAAGGGGTAATTACCGTACAAATTCCGGAACCTACGGTTGGCTAAGGCCGCACCGGGAAACATACCTGCGCTATAACGCTAATGACGGCCGCATAAGCACGATGAGTGGTTACCTCAATACCACTACCAATTTTACCACTATAAACGGATTTAAGTATTATACTCCCGAACCTATATCAACAAGTACCATAGGCACCTTATGTGTAAATAAGTGGCGCGAAGATGATCCTAATGCTAAACTGGCAAGAGGTATAGACACCTTTTCGGGTGAAACTGATTTTGCCATCCTGAGGTTTGCCGATATTATACTGATGTATGCCGAAGCCAAATTTCAAACAGGTGATGAGGCGGGTGCGCGCGCACTGCTGCGCGAAATACGCTTGCGTGCCTGTGGTGATGACGTTGCCAAAACCACAACCGTTACTACGGCCTACTTCAAAACCGATTTTATGACAGAACTGCTGGATGAAAGAGGACGCGAACTTTTGGCCGAGGGCTGGAGAAGATTTGACCTGATCAGAACAGGCAGAATAAGGACTGTTTTAAATGGCTTAAGCACAGGCAATATGTTCCCTGGGCATGATATAAATCTGATTAAAGCAAATTTTCAAGATTATAAAATATGGTATCCAATACCAAGTCGTGACATTGCTACAAACACTAATCTGGTACAAAACCCAGGTTATTAAAATTTTCAGTTTTTAAATAAACACCTAAACCATATCTACATCTCATGCCCGGCAACGAGCGTCGTAATGCAGCAATGCGAAATGGCACTCGTTGCAAAAGGCATGTTATGTGCCTAAATTCTTTTTTCTAACAACAATAAGCAGGGGGAGCTTCAATATGGTGAATAAGCCTCTAAGGTTAATCAATCTATATGGCCTGCTATATAAATAGGCAGGTAAAGCGTTACCCTCCTGATGAGCTGATTCTAGTATAACTTCTGCTACTAAAAATAATGAAAAAACTATCTATAATAATTGCCTTGGCTGCGGTTTACTTAACGGCACCCCCAATAAGCCATGCACAAATACAATGGCCTGCAATAACACACGAAAACCGCCCGTGGGGGCGATGGTGGTGGCAGGGCAGCGCTGTTACCAAGCCTGATTTGGCCTGGACAATGGAGCAGTACAAGGCTGCCGGCCTGGGAGGTATGGAAATTACACCCGTATACGGCGTAAAAGGCACCGAGAAGCAGTTTATACCTTTTCTTTCACCCAGGTGGATGGATATGCTGAAGTATACCGTGCAACAGGGTAAACGACTTGATATGGGCATAGATATGGCTAATGCTACAGGCTGGCCTTTTGGCGGCCCCTGGGTTGATTATGCTGATGCCACTAAGGAATTGTTTTGGAAGTCTTACAATGTTAAGGAAGGAGATGTATTAAACGAAACTGTTACGTTTGTGCAAGCACCTTACCTTACACAAGCCGGTACACGTGTTAAAATCAATGAAATAAAGCAACCTTTTGTTGCAAACAATAACTTACAGCAACTAGGTATAGAGCAAATAAGATATCCTGTTGCGCTGCCATTAAGTGTGCTAATGGCTTACAACCAATCAGGATCAGCAATTAACCTTACCAGTAAAGTTGGTGCAGATGGCCGGCTTGATTGGAAGGCACCTGCGGGCGATTGGAAACTGTATGCTGTATTTACCGGCAGCCATGGCAAAATGGTTGAAAGGGCAGCTCCCGGCGGAGAAGGCTATGTGATAGATCACTTTTCGAAACGTGCGATAAACAACTACCTCAAAAATTTTGATAAACCGTTTGATCCAAAAAACGGTAAGCTGATTAGGGCATTTTTTAATGATTCGTATGAGGTAGATGATGCAAATGGCGAGGCCAACTTCACACCTGCATTATTTGAAGAATTTAAAACCCGGCGTGGCTATGACCTTCGAAACCACTTGCCTGGGCTTTTAACGGCAGATGGCAAAGAAGCAGATAAACGCATATTGTATGATTACCGTTTAACTATATCCGAATTGTTGCTTGACAATTTCACCAAACCGTGGCAGGAGTGGGCACGCTCAAAGGGTTCAGTAATCCGTAACCAGGCACATGGCTCACCCGCCAATATTTTGGATTTATATGCTGCATCAGACATCCCCGAAACTGAAGGCAATGATGTAATGAGCTTCAAATTTGCTACCTCGGCTGCGCATGTTAGTGGCAAGCGCCTGGCTTCTACCGAGTCGGGCACATGGATGAACGAGCATTTTATGACCAAGCTGAGCGATGTGAAGGAATCGGTTGACAGGTGCTTTGTTGGCGGTGTAAACCACGTTTTTTATCATGGCGTAAACTATTCTCCAAAAAATGTTTCATGGCCGGGCTGGCTGTTTTATGCAGCGGTAAACTTTACACCCGCCGATCCTTTTTGGCGCGACTTTGGAACGTTAAATAACTATTTTGCACGTTGCCAGTCGTTTTTGCAACAGGGCAAACCCGATAACGATGTACTGCTATATACGCCCATAGCTGATAGCTTTTCTGATTATGGTGGTAGCTTATTAAAGCACTATCACAACATGGACCAGTTTAAGGCACATGGTTTTGAAAAAAGCGCACGTGAAATGCTGGCCAAAGGCTATACATTTGATTTTATATCAGACAGGCAGCTGATGGACGTAAAACAAAACAGCAACAATTTGCTAACAGGCGGCGGGAATTACAAAACTCTTATTATACCCGATTGCAGTTTAATTCCGTTGTCAACCTTACAACGCATTGTTGAATTAGCCACCAATGGCGCACAAATTATTGTGCTTAAAAATCTGCCTAATGATGTTGCCGGGTTGTATACCGCCGAAACCAAAGCTAAGTTTGACGCGCTTATCCGTAAATTTAATTTTGCAGACTTAAGCTCAGGTGTAAAAAAAGCGGTTATAGGCAAAGGAAGTGTTTTGATAGGTGATGATTTACAAAAACTGTTAAATACAACAGCTGTAAAGCGCGAAACCATGACCGATGCAGGCCTGCAGTTTTCACGACGCAGCAACGAAAATGGCAAAACCTATTTTATTGTAAATCAAACCCGCAAGGCAGTAAACCAAAATATACAACTAAACACAAATGCAGTATCGGCTACAATATTTAACCCTATGACTGAGCGTTACGGTTTGGCAACCACTGCCAAACAGCTCAACAACACTTTGATGTACATACAATTGCAGCCCGGCGAAAGCTGTATTGTTCAAACCTTTAACACGGTAAAAAAGGGTCAGCAATACGCCAATTATGAACCTGCAGGCAACGCAACGAAAGTTAGCGGTACGTGGAATCTTAAATTTGAGCATGGCGGCCCAGAATTACCTCCATCGGTACAATTGGGTAAGCTCAAAGCCTGGACAGATTTAGAGGGAGAAAGCTATCAGTCATTCTCTGGAGTTGGTAGTTATAGCATCACATTTCCAATGCCTAAAGAAGAGGCCGATATGTGGCAATTGAATTTGGAAAAAGCTTTTGGCAGTGTTGAGGTTTATTTGAATGATACCAAAATTGCTACCCTGTTAGGTCCGCAGTATACGGTTAATATACCGGCCGGTAAATTTAAACAATCAAACAAACTTGAATTTAAAGTGGTAAATTCAATGGCCAATCGCATTAAGGATATGGAGAAGAAAAATATTCCATATAAAATCTTCTACAACGTTAACTTTCAGCCACGCGATCAGGCCAACAGGGGGGCCGACCGCTTATTCACTGCACTAAATATGCCGGTTCAGCCATCAGGAATGGTTGGAAATGTAACAGTGGCGCCTTTGCGTTTAATGAAGTAGATTTTTAGATAGCACATATTGTTAACGGACTTATCTATTAGCATTGGAAGAATTGAAAATAATGACATACTCCTTGAAAAGTATAGTTCTTTATTGATGTTCTGGCAATAATCTGCCACCCCATATAAAGGAAAAGCATATTTGAGAGGTTTTAGGACTGATTGAATATGCTTTTTGTATTATTGGAGTTTAGTGAGTTAACCGTTGATGTTAGACCTGCTTTTGAATTAGCCTGCGTTGTTGCGGCATGTAACTAATCATTATTAAACAATGAAACAATTAGTTTCTGAACAGATTATACATTTGTAATTAAACGGCTATAAAAGCTGAAAGGTCATTGCCATCTTAATTTTGCAGCTGTTGATTATATCAAATTTGTTAAACCCAGCAGCTGTATACAGTAAATCAACTAATACATTTGCGAAACAATTCAAGTAATATCAATGCCTCAAAAAGCGCCTATAGATCAATTATTAAAGCCGGTTAGTAAATTTATACACCTGGAATATACCAGTGGGCTTGTACTGCTTTTTGGCGTGGTGTTGGCCATTGCTTGGGTAAATTCACCTTTTGCTAATTCATACCATCATCTGTGGGAGATCAATTTTTCGATAGGCTTCGGAGGCGATAAGCTTAGCCATCCCTTACATTTATGGATAAATGACGGGTTAATGGCCATTTTCTTTTTTGTGATTGGCCTTGAATTAAAGCGGGAGTTTTTGGCAGGTGAATTATCATCGGTTAAAAAGGCGGCATTACCCATGTTTGCGGCTTTAGGCGGAATGCTGGTACCGGCTGTTATATACACGCTTATTAACAAGGGTGGAGATGGTGCTCACGGTTGGGGAATACCCATGGCAACCGATATTGCTTTTGCGCTTGCATTGTTATCAATGGCCGGTAAGCATATACCATCTTCGGTTAAAGTATTTTTATCGGCTCTTGCTGTGGCTGATGACCTAGGTGCTGTGCTGGTAATTGCATTTTTTTACAGCAGTAACATTCATTTTATGCCACTGATGGTTGGCGGCGTGTTTTTACTGGCATTGGTTATAGGCAATGCAATTGGTATACGACACTCTGCATTTTACCTGGTACTTGGGCTTGGCGTATGGGTTGGCTTTCTGCTTTCGGGCGTGCATGCTACTATTGCCGGTGTGTTGGTAGCATTTAGTATTCCTGCAAGGCGAAAAGTAGATGAGCAACGTTACGCAATGCGCCTCAAGGAACTTTCTGATGAGTTTGAGCAGGAAATACCCAATTGCAGTACCCTGACAACGCCAAGACAACATGAGCTTATTGAGTATATTAAAGGCTTAAGTTTAGCGGCGCAAACGCCATTACAAAAAATTGAATCGTCATTACACCCATGGGTAGCTTTTTTAATTATGCCACTGTTTGCTTTGGCAAACTCAGGAATTGCCATAAGCGCTGATTTTATGGAAAAATTGGTTAATCCGGTTAGTATAGGAGTAATCTGCGGGTTAATATTAGGCAAGTTTACGGGCATACTGGCTTTCACATGGCTGTTAGTTAAAACCAAGGTTGCAGAGCTTCCTTACGCCGCCAAATGGCAACATATTGTGGGTGTATCTACACTTGCCGGTATAGGGTTTACTATGTCATTATTTGTTTCTTCGCTAGCATTTTCAAATGCCGAACAAATAGAGCAAGCGAAATACGGCATCCTGATTGCCTCGGTTATTGCTGGTATATCAGGCATTATTATTTTGAAACGTTCTGCGCCTGCATTAAGACCGGTTAATGATTAAAAGATAAAAAATGCCGCCTAATGTGTACATCATCACGTCAGCAGAATCTGCCGTGTAACGTTGTATGTAAAAGGGTAATATAAGCTCAAAAATAACGCTGTAGAATATTACAATATATAGCACCTGGCCGGTAGTTAAAATTAACGTTTTAGCTCCAAAAATTAAACGCATAACCGTTCGGGTAATTAATGCAGTTAACGGAACAATAAGTAAATCGTTAAGATAATAACTCACAAATTCAGGGAGCGCAACGTGCGTTTTTTTGGCAAAATAGACCGTTAACCCAGTGGTAGATAATACTGCTAACCAATACTTCCAGTTCATTAAGCAAATGCAATTACTACAATAAGCCCAACAAGGGAGACTATTGCAAGAAAAATGTAGCGAGCGTACGGTGGCAATGAATCGATGAAACTATAGCCCTCATTTACTGAGTTTTTAATACGGGTTGCATACCTGCTGTCAAGTATTGCATCGCAATTGCTGCATTGCTGATCATGTTCGCCGTTAGAAATATTCCAATGCTGACAATTCGGACATTTGATCTTGTTTAAGCTCATAGTAGATTTAAATAAGCGGAATAACGGGCCTGGTATTCAAGGTATCGGGCAAGGTGTAAAATCTTTATTAAATTCTGATAAAGACAAGTAGTTTAAGCGAACGAACATATGCAGGGCTTTAGTGTTAGGTGTATAAATCACCAATTCGGCAGTCCTTCTTTTTTTGATGACAGGTATTTTGTAGAAAAGCACTCATCAGGTTGGATCCCATATCAGCAGATTATTGGTCTACTAAAAACAAATCCTATGATGCAACAAAAACTTAAATCAACATTTGATAAGGGTGTAACCGTTCCTGGTTTAACATTCATTATTGGCGTTTGCCTTTTTGCGGTTTTCCTGCCTCAACCTACACAGAATGTTCTGAACGTTGTTAAGCAATTCATATTTGTTAATCTTAACTGGGTATACGTATGGTCGGTAACAATTTTTGTTATTTTTCTGGTTTACCTCATGTTCAGTAAATACGGAGATATAAAACTTGGCGCAAATGACAGTAAACCCGAGTATTCATTTTTCTCGTGGTTAGCCATGCTGTTTGCAGCCGGCATGGGAATTGGCTTATTGTATTTTGCCGTTGCCGAACCAATGTCTCATTATTCGGCTAAAGAGTTTGCCGATAATCACTACATCAACCGTGCTAAAAATGCACAGCTTTACACATTTTTTCATTGGGGCATACATGCCTGGGCAGTATATGGGTTAGTAGGACTTTCGCTTGCGTACTTTTCTTACCGTTATCGCTTGCCGCTTTCGCTAAGGAGTTGCTTGTTTCCACTACTAAAAAATAAGATAAATGGTGGCTGGGGAAATGCGATTGACGTTTTTGCTTTATGCAGTACATTTTTCGGTATAACCACAACGCTGGGATTTGGTGTGGTTCAAATAAACTCGGGTTTAAAAACATTGAGCATATTGCCCGGATCAAGTTTTATTTACCAGGTAGTCATTGTAGCAATACTGGTTTGTCTTTCTATCTGTTCAGCCGTTTCTGGCGTGGGTAAAGGCATTAAAATTTTAAGTAATGTTAATATCATAGCGGCCATATTGCTCTTGGTTTTTGTATTGTTTGCCGGACCAACCGTTTATTTGATAGGCAGCTTTACAGACGGTTTAGGAAACTACATTAACAACTTTTTTAACATAACATTTAACACCCATGTTTATGACCAGGAAACCTTACCCTGGTTTTATAACTGGAGCATTCTATACTGGGCCTGGTGGATATCATGGGCGCCATTTGTAGGGCTTTTTATAGCGCGTATATCAAAGGGCCGCACTATTAAATCATTTATTGCTGCCGTGCTTATTTTGCCTACTTTATTTAACTGTATTTGGTTTACCATATTTGGCAACAGCGCCATTTGGTTAGATTTGAATGTTGCAGAAGGAGCCTTGAGCAGCCTGGTGAATGATAAAGATGCCTTGATGTTTCGCTTTCTTGAATACTTACCGCTTGCTAAAATTTCCAGCTATTTAGTAATTGGAATCATCATTATATTTTTTGTGACCTCTGCAGATTCAGGCATTTTAGTTATGGATAGTATATCAACAAGAAATAATGAGAGCTCGCCTAACTGGCAAAAGGTATTTTGGGGATTGTTGTTAGCTACACTGGCGCTTATGCTGCTCAATGCCGGCGGTTTACAGGCCTTGCAAACCATGACGCTGATTACTGCATTGCCGTTTTCTGTTATCATGATTTTCTTTGCTATAGCGTTAATGAAAGGGTTAATAATTGATCACAATTATTATTCTAAAGAGTTTTCAGTTTCAACGGTGCCCTGGTCTGGTGAGTTTTGGAAAGAACGTTTAAAGCAAATTGTGTCTTATAAGGATAGTTCATCGGTGGGGGATTTCATTAACGGAAGGGTAACCGAGGCCTTTACCGAATTGCAAAAGGAGTTTAAAGCAAATGGTATTGCCGTTACCATAAGTACTACGCAAAAACCATGTAAAATTGCTTTTGAAATTAAGCATAATCAAGTTAATAACTTTGTTTATGGTGTTCAAAGCCAGCTTAAAACTATATCTGAGCACATCATATCAGATGATAATTTCCCCGATGTAGCAGAAAAGAAAACATACTACCCCAAAACCTTTTTTGGTGATGCAAGGGAAGGCTATGATGTACAATAATTCACTAAAAATGAACTCATTAGTGATGTTCTGAAACATTACGATCGATTTTTGGAGATCGTCTCTGACGAGGCTAACGAAATGTTCATCAGCGCTGATACTAATCGCACTGAAAGCTAGTGCTCAGTTTCATCCTAAATAACAAAAGAGCCTTTGATGACAATCAAGGCTCTTTTAATAAGTGTAATAATTTTTGAATGTGCTTCTAATTCAACTCATACGCACCAAGGGTAACAGACCCTTGCTTACGGCTTTTCCCACTAAAATCAGTAGTGCTAAATATTCGGGGATGGCCAATGCTTAAAGCCGGGCTTCCGGGTTTAAGCGAAAAGTTTGCGTTAAGGCTGTTTGCTGCATTCACAAATTCAGGACTTTTACCGTTTATGCACGAGCCGGTGTTAACGTTTACTATAGCTTTTGAAGGGTTGGTGATGTTATAATGTAAGTTGTTTTCGTAAATGAGCTTAGTGTTCTGATAGTTTGAATTTATGACCGAAGCGCTTTCGGCCACTAAAATATTATTTACAATATGTACGTCACTACTTACACCGGTTAGTATTTGGCCGGGGTTAAACTCAGGGCTGCGTGAGTTGCAATATGCCGTGTTGTTGATAATGTCAACATGATCGCTTTGAAAGGCATGTATACCCGTGCCGCCGTTATACCAGCAAACGTTGTTCTCAATTAACGTTCGTGAGCTATATCCCCCCTGTTTTGAACCATTTTGCTTATTGCGGAAGTCGTCGATAATGATACCGTTGCCGTCGTAAATTTTGCACATTTTTATCCATGGTACTAACGAGCGGTTGTTGTAGCATTTGTTTCTACGGATAACGTTATGATACCCTGGCTTTTTATCATAGTTGTAAAATTGATAGAAGGCAATGCCGCTGGTGCCAAATAAGCTATACAAACTATTATTATAAACTATATTATCTTCAACGGTAACATAATCACACTGTGAAGCGCCGATACCACCGCCGCCACAATCATGAACAATGTTGTTTGTGATAATAATATGGTGCGACCTTTTCTTTTTATAGCTCTCCACCACAATACCGTTGCCGTTGTATTGCGGGTCAATGGTGCCTTTTTTATTTGCGCAACTTTGCGGTTGCTTTAGCGCCTTGGCTAACTTGATATTTGCGTTATTGCCAATAACCTCAAAGCCATCAATTTTTATATAACTTATCCCTTTATTAATTGATATGCCTGCCCAGCCATCAAACTTAATTACAGGTTTATGGCCAGGGTAGTTGGTGTAAGTAATGTATTTGTTTTTGTTGCCGCTTTTGGGTATATTAAGTACGTTGCATGGTGCGCAATCATTGGTGTAAGTACCGTTCATTACAAAAACGGTATCTCCTGCCGAAGTAAGGTCTGCCGCTTGCTGTATTGTTTTCTTAGGCCTTTGAACGCTTTGTCCGTCGTTTTCTTTTCTGCCGTTTGAAGCGCTTACATAATAGTTTTTTGCGCTCAATTCGTTTGTAAAACAAACTAATAAGCATAATAAATAACAAAGTCTCATCCCAATAGTAGCCTTAAATTCCATGCACAACAATAATTAGCAGGTATTGTGTTAACACGATGCCCGGCAGAAACCAAATTTTGATTAAAAATTAAATGTAAACCCTGTTTAATGCAATTGCAGCACCACCCTTAGTGTTTGAATTAAAGGCAATTAACGCATGGTTAAGCCGGGGTTCACAGAATTAATTTAAGTTTGCGCAAACTTATCTGCATAAAATGTATTTATGTACCTGTTACAATGTATTAAAAAGCCACTCATAAATATTATGATAGTGGCAATCATACATTGTATTTAATAAGAATTAGTTAATAAATGTGACACTATTTAATAAATTATCTATGGAAACAAAAACGAGTACTACAAAACTTCAAACTATCAAGAGCTTAGTAATATTATTTGCTGTTACAGCAATTTTATCATCATGTGGCTCTTACAAAAAAGTTCCTTATTTTCAGGATTTGGATAGATCACAGGTGACATCTGAAGCCATTACTAATATGTCTTCACTTACCATTCAGCCCGAAGATCAGATATCAATTAGCGTAACCAGCCTTAACCAGGATGCGGCTAACGTTTTCACTAATAATGGCAATCTTGCCGGTACCGATTCACAAAACCCGGTTTATGGTTACACAGTTGACTCAAAAGGTGAAGTTACCCTGCCATTGCTTGGTGCAGTAAAAGTAAGCGGTAAAACCAGCGAAGAACTTTCAAAGCAATTACAACAACAACTTACCTCTTTCCTGAGCAAGCCAAACGTATCAGTTAAAATTGTAAACTTTAAAGTTGCCGTACTGGGTGATGTTGCCCGTCCAAACATCTACCGCAGCTCAACCGATAGGCTTACTATTACAGAAGCTTTAAGCTTAGCCGGCGATTTAAATATCACTGCAAAACGTGATGATATTACTTTAGTAAGAGAGATTGACGGAAAAAGAACATACATTCCTATCGACTTAACTTCTAAAAACTTATTTCAGTCGCCGTATTTCTACATGAAATCAAACGACTTGTTATTTGTACAGCCTGGAAAACTTAAACTGGCTACTGTTGATACCGGATACCGTAATGCCAGCTTAATTATTTCTGCTTTAACATTAGTGGCCATAGCCATTTCATTATTTACTAACTAATTATGAGCACCAGGCAGGCATCAGGCCCTAACAGGGCTAACAGGCATCAGTTTTCTGACTTGAAAACGGTATTAGCTAAGTACTTTTATCATTGGCCATTATTTGTTCTGTGCCTGATTATTGCTTTTACCGGTGCATACTTTTATTTGCAAAACGCTAACCCGGCTTACGAGGTAAGCGCAACAATACTGGTAAAGGATGAAAAGAAATCGCCGCAGGAAAAAGCTGTTTTACCGGAGCTGGAGCAATCCAGCTCTCCTAAAAATGCCGAGTCGGAGATTGAAATATTAAGATCAAAAAAACTGGTTAGCCAGGTTGTAAATGATTTACAATTATGGACTACCTACAAAGTTGATAAAGGTTTAACCTCAAAGGATTTGTACGAAAATCCGCCGTTTAAATTTGTACTGTTAAAAAAGGGAAGTTTTGATGGCGAGAAGATGGAAGTACTTATTAAAGACAATAAGCACTTTGAAGTTGAAAACCTGAACGGTAATAAGCAAACTGTTGCGTTTAACCAGTCGTTTAAAAACAGTACCGGTACATGGTTATTAAAGCCAACTAATGTGCTTGATCAGTATATCGGTTCGGTAATAACTGTTACCGTTAAAGATCCTGAGATGGTAAGCAACGCCTACATCAAATCACTTGATGCGCATTTGTTGGATAAGCTGGCCCCTACCATTGGTTTGTTCATTACTGATGAGGTTCCGCAGCGCGGATTAGACTTTTTGAACAGCCTTATTACTGCTTATAACGATGCCGCATCTGATGAGCAAAAGCGCACTACAAAAAGCACTATTGATTTTATTGACCGCAGGCTGGCATCATTAACCGGCGAATTGAACACTGCTGAAAAGCAGGTTGAAGGTTATCGCAGCAGCCAGGGGTTAACCGATATTAATTCACAGGCCAAGGTTTACCTTGAAAACGTACAGGCAAATGATAACAAGTTGAATGAGGTTAACGTTCAGCTAAACGTAATTGCCGGTATTGAGCAGTATGTTAACTCACCATCAGCCAATGCTACGGCTCCTGCAACTATAGGTATATCTGATCCGGCGTTGAACAGCCAGATTGAAAAGCTATCAGAACTGCAGTTGAAGAGAAGCGCTTTATTAGCTACCACGCCTGAGAACAACCCTTTGTTTGAGCCTATTAACAAGCAAATTGCAGTTACGAAGGCCGCCATACGCGAAACGGTAAGCGGTGTTAAGGCATCGTTATTGAATTCAAAGCGTGAGCTTCAGGCGGTAAGTAACAAAACGGAATCATCTATCAAAGATATTCCGGTGCAGGAGCGTCAGTTTGTAGGCATGAAGAGGCAGCAATCAATAAAGGAAAACCTTTACGTTTATTTGCTTCAAAAACGTGAAGAGCTGGCATTAAGCTACGCCTCAACCTTTGTTGATGCTCGCATTGTTGATAAAGCCAACATAGGCGATAAAAAATGGCCTAAACCACCGCTTATTATGGCGCTTGCGCTTTTATTAGGTATTGGTGTGCCATTCATGATCATCTATTTCAGGCAATCATTCAACAATAAAATCACCGGAAGGCGCGATATTGAAAAGGCTTTGAACGTACCTATTCTTGCAGAATTGTCTTACAATGATTCGGAGCGGGAAGCTATTGTGGTTAATACCAAACACCACCTTGTTGGGGAGCAATTCCGTACGCTGCGTACTAACCTGAATTATCTGCATAGCAACTTATTACAGGAAACGGATGCATATTCTGCCAACTCAGCAACCATTACAGCACCACGCGGTAAGGTGACGATGTTAACCTCAAGCGTATCAAAAGAGGGTAAAAGCTTTGTATCAAGTAACCTTGCTGCATCGCTGGCTGCATCGGGCAAAAAAACGGTGATTTTAGAAATGGATTTGCGCAAACCAAAAATCACCAGGGTTTTTGATTTACCATCTAACCATCCGGGAATAAGCGAATATTTATCAAAAGGAAATGTTCCTGTTGAGAGCATTATTCAGCATACACCTGATAACCCGGGGCTTGATGTGATAGGTGTTGGTCAAATTCCACTTGATCCATCGGAGCTATTGGAGCGTGAAGGCCTTACAACCTTAATAAACGATTTAAGGAATATGTATGATGATGTGGTTATTGATACAGCTCCATTGCATTTGGTAACCGATGCCATGATTATTGCCAAGCAAGCCGATGTTTGCCTGTACATTATCAGACAAGGATATACCACTAAAGATGAGCTTGACTTTTTAGGTACCATTGTAGAGGCCAACTATTTGCCTAGCCTGCAAATTGTGTTTAACGGTATTAAGAAAAATAAATACGGTTACGGTTACAATTACGATAACAGCTATTATAGCGAGCAACGTAAGCAGGTATCTTTCAAAAGAGCATTTAAAGGAATGTTAAGCAGGTTTTAACCTGTTTAACATTCTCTTTTTCCATTCACTTCCATTTTTAGTAAATGCTGGATAAGCTGATCTATATTTTACCGGGTATAGTACTGTTATTGTTTGCTGTAAACATTTTTTACAAGGGCAATAATGTACAGTCGTGCCTGCTTTTTGTGCTTACCCTTTTACCATTAATGGATTTAAAGGTTACTAACGAAGCATGGGGCGGTTTTAAGGTATTTGATGTAATATGCCTGTATAGCCTGGTATTTTTACTTAAAGAATTTACCGTAATCAACCATTACAATCCAAACGGTTTTTACTTTTTCCTCTTTGTACTGTTTGCAGCTATCGTACTGCTTGGCGGCTTGGCATCAGAGTTTCCGTCAAGGGCATACTTAAACTTTTTCAAGGTGTTGCCCATCTTTGTTTTTGCGCGTTTCTTTTTAACCGAATGCTATAAGGATCCAACGTTTCATAAAAAGGCTGTAAATGGCTTAAAAATAGCTTACGTTGGTGCGTTGTCATTCCTGCTTATACAATCGGTAGTTGGTTTAAGGTTTACTTTCTACCCGCAGCTTAGCCCAAATACAATTGACCCTATTTTTAAAATCATCAGGTACCCGGGTGTATTTTATGACTCGCAAGCCAGCGGGCAGTATTTAGCTTTAGGAAGCTTCTTGTTTCTGTATGTTGACAAAGCTGCATCACGCAAAGTTCATTTGCTTAATTACCTTGTATTTGTATTAGCCATTGCGGGTATAAGTTTAGCAGGTAGTCGTGCTGCATTTGGCGGGTTTGCACTGGGGTTAATTATGGTGTTTTTTATGGCTGCACGGCAATACCGTGTTTACGGTTTAGTTGCTGTAGTGGTTGGCTACCTTATATTTTCGTTTGTGTCTCTCCAGACCGGTGTATTTGACCGTACCAAAAACTTATCAGAAGATTTCTTGTTCCGTCAGAGTATATGGAAAGAGGCGTTTGAGATATCTAAAAAGCATCCGTTGCTGGGTATTGGCTCAGGTAATTATCAAAATTACGTAATACGGCATGCACAAGGGCAGTACCTTGAAGTTGAAAACGGGCAGCTGGTTTATTTTGATCAGCCCGAAAACGGCTACTTGAAAATTATGTCAGAATTGGGCTTTATAGGCTTTGGCATTTTTGTGCTGTTTTTAATAATACCATTTTTAAAGGGATTTATTTATTACATAAAGGGCATATATAATAGCAACGTTGCCTTTTTTATGGCCGGACTTATCAGTTGGGCAATTGCCTTTAATACCGTATACTCAATTTACGATTACCGTATACTAATAATGGTAGTGAGCATGATTGTGCTTATTGTGTCCTACCCTGTTTATGATGATGAAGCTGAACTTATCCCGAATAAAGAAATTTGATTATCGGCAATCGGCGCTGGTAAAAAATAGTATTTGGGGTATACTTGCTAACGGGCTGCAAATACTATTCGTATTCTTGTTTTTTTCTATACTGGCACGCCGGTATCCCGCCCCTGTTTTTGCCCAGTTTTTAATATCAACAACGGTATACCAGCTTATTGCTGCATTCTCATCAATGGGTTTGGGGCAATGGTTTATACGCCAATACGTTACCGAAGAAGATCAGCCCGGGTTTACTTCCAAGTTTTTGAAAACGCAATTGGGTTTAGGCATTGCTTTTTACCTGGTTAACATTGTTGTAGCGTATATGCTTTACAATGATGAGCAGATAAGAAATCTTTGTTTGATACTGGGTACCAATATTATTTTCGACAACTTTATTAATGCTATAAAAAGCCTTAATGTGGTGCAAAATGAGCAACGCAAAACAGCATCTATATTGGTAATAGATGGTTTTTTAAGGCTCTTAATTGGTGTTGCGCTGTTTATTTATGTAGTGCCCATTACCCAACTTGCCGTTGCTGTAATAGTGGTAAGGCTGCTTACTTTAGGATTGTTTATCAAAGTAGGATCATCAGACACGATAACCTTGCGGGCAATTGGGCTTGCTAAAATTAATTACGCCGATTTAAAAGAACTTATTGTTAAAAACTGGCAGTTTATTGTTATCGGCAGTATATCAATCATTTACTGGAAAATTGGAAACATATTAATTTCCAAGATGCTTACGCTGCAAAGTGTTGCCAATTATGAGGTTTCCTTCCGTATATTTTCGGTATTGCAAATAATGCCGGTTATTGCCTCAACTACCATATATCCTCAATTTATTAAGTTTTATAACGAAGGCAACTTTACAAAACTGAACAAGCTTTACAAAAATGTATTTGTGGGGTATACAATATTTGCCCTTGCATCATATACTTTCATTTATCTGTTTGCTGACTTTATTATACCCACCGCGTTTGGTAGCGGCTACCCCGGCGCGGTTGAGTGTTTGCAACAAATGTTTCTTACATTTTTAATTCTGCCAACAGTACTTTTGCAAGCTAATTTATTAGTTGCCATAGGCCTCGAGAAGCTGGATATGTGGTTTAACGTTGTGAGTTTATTAATTAATATTGTTGGTTGCCTGGCAGGCTTGTATTTTTTCAAAAACCTGACAGCAGTCAATTACTCGGTATTTGCATCGTTTTTAATATTCCACTTGTTGCAGGATTTTTCTTTAATCAAAAAGCAGTTCATGACCCTAAAGCATTGCATCATATTTTATACAGCCATTTGTATAACCATATTGGCATGTATAAAATTGGCACCGTTAATAAATCCATATGCATTTTTCATGGGCTTTTTAGTGGTAGCAGGTATGACTGCATTTGCTTTTTTTGCCAACAAAAGTGTTGATACGTTAAGCGGAGGTAAGGCATGACGGTAGCCTACTATACCTCTACGTTTTTTTTAGATTTATCGCTTGATGTAATTAATGTACTTAAGCAGCATGTTAACCTGCATGTGTTTATTGAGGTTACGACCGCCTCAAAAAATGCTACGGTTGCTAACATCAGCGAGTTGCCGGCAAATAAACTGTTGGCTGAACCAAACGAGGTTTTAAGTGCAGATGCGCTTCAAAAGTTGGCGCCTTATTTTGAAGGAACGGCCAGCACGCAGTTCGTTATTCATAGCCACCCAAGCGGTTTTTCATGGTCAACCATTAAAGCTTCGCGTGCTGTTTACAATTTTATGAAGCCCTTTAAGCCTTCGGCATTTTACTTTGAAGGCTATACTTTAAGAACTGTTGGTTTGCTCCCATACCTTCTTGGCATTAAAAAGGTCTTTTTAACCATACATGATCCCATACCCCATACAGGTGAGGGAAGCTGGAAAATAAGTATGCCTAATTACATGTTCTTCAAGCTTCCGCTTAAACGATTCTTTGTATTCTATTCGGAGTTTGCCAGGCAGTTATTTATTAAAAACTATGCAGGCGTAACAGGTGAAAAGTTGCTGATTGCAATGAAGCCATATAGTTATTTTAAACTGCCGTCGGTAACAGAGATTAACGGGGAATATATATTGTTTTTTGGGCGGATATCGGCCTATAAAGGTGTTGATGTATTGCTGCAGGCCATGCAGCAGGTTTTTGAGGAATACAAGAACGAAAAGCTCATTATTGCCGGTAAAAGTGCCAACGGATTTGTAATAAATGATAAGCACATTGGCACTAATAGTAACGTTGAAATAATTAACCGTTACATTGATAATAAAGAATTGGTAGATTTGATAAGCCGGGCAAAATTCATTGTTTGCCCATATTTAGATGCAACGCAAAGCGGTGTTTTAATGACAGCTTTTGCGCTTAATAAAACTGTCATTGCATCTGACGTTGGCTCGTTTCCTGAATTTATAACTGATAATTATAACGGCTTGCTGGTGCCGCCTTCAAACCCTACCTTGCTTGCGGATGCCATACAGCGGGCACTGAAAGATGATTATTATAAAACTCTTCAAGCGAATCTTGTTCAGCAAAATAACCAAACTTCATGGCAAAACAGTTTTGCTAAGCTGATAAACAACCACCTAAAGCACAATGAGTAAGTTTGCCGTTAGCGAAAGAAGAACCGTTTGGATGGACAATTTACGTGTAGTTGCAACCATTGCTGTAATTATCATACATGTAGCTACCCCCGCTGTGTTTACGCAATTTAACGTAAACAACAATCACTGGTGGATTGGTAACGTTTACGCCTCAATTTGTCGTTTTTGTGTGCCTGTATTTTTAATGCTAACCGGCGCTTTACTTTTACCTCAACAACAAAACTTAAGAACGTTTTTAAACAAACGGTTTAAGCGTGTACTATTGCCATTTATATTTTGGTGCTTTATTTATATAGCATTCAACCTGGCTTTAAAAGTTAGAGATGGAGGTACCAGTGCAGCATTAAGTAATTTACCGGTATGGTTATATGCTCAATTTACACAAGCGCCGGCACCTCATTTATGGTATATTTATATGCTTATCGGCCTTTATCTTTTTATTCCAGTTATTCAGCCGTGGGTTGTTAACGCAAGTAACAAAGGTATTTTGTTCTTTTTGGCTATATGGATATTAACAATTTTGGTTGGGCAATTTAGTTTAGTGCCATCAAACTCACCGCTTGATTTGCGTTATTTTAGCGGCTACATAGGCTATGTAATAACAGGCTATTTTATTGCACACCGGCTTTCTGTTACCATTAATGTTAAATTAATTGCAGTGTTTTTATTCATTGCAGGGGTTGCAAGTACCCTATTGGGTACCAATAAAATCACACAACAAGCTGGCGCGTTTTCACATGCCTATTACGAATATTTAACTATAAATGTATTATGTGCTGCTGTAGGTATTTTTGTATTATTTAAAAGTCTTGCGGCCTCTGTAAATGAGAGTGCTCCAAGTTTGCTAAGCAAGTTTGTGGCACGTTATGGCTACGGAATTTATCTGGCTCATTTGTTAATAATCAGCATTTTATCGCATTTTAACATCGACTATAAACTTGTTACACCGGTTTTAGGCATACCGTTAACTGCGGTTATATGTATGGCCATAAGCGCAGGTTTGGTTTACATCATTCATAAGCTCCCCTATGGAAAATATTTTGCAGGATAAAATGAATTTTTTTGAATTTGTTTTCCAGGATTGGAGGGCAAATCAAGGTAATATTAAAGGACGCTTAATTTTGGTTTTGTTCAGAATTGCCAATTTTTGCGCACGCAGAAGGATATATTATTACCTTGGGTTTTTATACCTGCTGTTTTACCGCATTTTGGTTGAATGGTTTTTTAGTACCGAAATTCCATGGAATACAAAAATAGGCAGGAATCTTCGGCTTTATCACGGGCAGGCTTTGGTGATGACAAACCAAGTTGTAATTGGCCATAATTGCACCTTAAGGCAAAGTACAACCATTGGAAATAAGCAAACCGCAACAGGGTTTAGTACCTCGCCCGTAATTGGCAATCATGTTGATATAGGCAGCAATGTATGTATAATAGGGCCGGTAACCATAGCCGATTATGTTAATATTGGTTGCGGTGCAGTTGTTGTTAAAAGTGTAGATCCTTATTGCGTGGTAACCGGCAATCCCGGTGTTATGCGTAAAAGGAAAGATTGGCAGGATATAAGTTTAATAGATGAGCAAACCAAGAGTATTATTTAGTGTGCCAACACGGCATCACGTTGAAATTGCGTTAGACGAATTGGAGGGTTTGCAGGAGCTTGGTTTTGCTTGCGCAAGTTTTGATTATGCCGCCAGGGAAGGTGTTGTGTCGAAGTTTGGCAGGCTTAAAGTACTAATTGAAAATGCTTTTGAGTTGGTGAAAGTTGCACGCGGCTTTAAGCCCGATGTTATCTATTTTAATTCTCGCCTGGAAAAATTAGCCGGTTTTCGCGACTTTATTACCATTGCTATTTGCAAAATATTATACCGTGGCCCTGTAAAGTTTGTTATTAAATCACACGGATCAGATATCGACGTTTTAAATGAATCAAATGGTTTTTGGGGAAAATTGATACTGCCTTATCTTAGAAGAAACGTAGCTGGCTGGCTTTTTTTGTCAACAGAAGAAAAGCAAAAGACCATCGAAACAAATTATTTTTCTCCAAATAATATTTTCGTTACCAAGAACATAGTTCGTACAAATCAGTTCAAAAAAGCGGCTGATTTTAAGGCAAAGCTCAATATTCCCGAGCATCATTCGGTATTTCTTTTTGTAGGAAGGGTTATTGAAGAAAAGGGTATTTACGATGTGATAAAGGCATTTGCTACAATTGCAGCTCATGATACCGACGTAACGCTTATTGTTGTTGGCGATGGTGCAAGCCTTAGCGGTGTAAAAGACTTAAGTAAAGCCTTAAAGGTTGATAACCGTATTTACTTTACAGGTTTCATACCCGAGCAGGATGTAGTAAGTTACTACGCCAACTGCGATGTATTGGTATTTCCAACTTATTTCCCCGAAGGCTTTCCTATGGCTTTGTTTAACTCCGTAGCTGCTGGCATGGCTGTGGTTACTACGCCTACCAGGGCAGCAACCGACTACCTTACAGAGTATGAAAACTGTATTTGGGTTGAGCCCAAAAATTCTAAAAGCGTTAATGCTGCCATGCTTAAGTTGTTGAATGAGCCTACATTGGCTAATACTATGAGAAGTAAAAATGTTGTTAAAGGAACAGAGTTTAGCCGTGCGGTTGTATGCAGCGAATTAGCTACAATATTAAACACAATTTGTAAAGCGTAATGGGCATAGTAAGCTTTTTGAAAAAAATAAGGAACGAATTTTTAAGAAAGGTAAAGTACCGTCATTATAAAATTGGCCCCAATTTTTATAGTGGTATAAGGGTAAGAATATGGGGGAAGCAAAGAATAGAGATTGGTAAAAACTTTTACATCGGTCGCGATTCGTTCATAGAAACTGATGTGGTAATAGGCAACAATGTAATAATGGCTAACCGTACTGCTATTGTTGGCCGTTATGATCATCATTACCAGCAAATAGGTGTTCCCACCCGTTTAGCCTCGCAAATTAGAGATGCAGACTATAACTGGCATGGCCTTAATAGTTTAACCATTATTGAAAACGATGTTTGGGTAGGTTATGGAAGTACTATACTTAGTGGCGTTACTATCAAAACAGGAAGTGTAATAGCTGCAGGTTCAGTGGTAACTAAAGACGTTGATGCTTACTCCATTTACGCAGGAGTGCCTGCAAAAAAGGTCAGAAACCGTTTTGAGTGTCAGGATGATTTAGACGAACACATACGTTTAAGTGCTCAAAAAGGCTATATTTAACTAAAAATACGGGTAAAATTACCTATAAGTTAACATCCGAAATTAATTTATGGTAAAATGGTCAATGGCAGCAAATTTGCCTAATATAAGTAAGTCAGTTAAATCTTTTGGATTTACAGATTATTTAACTTAATAGGAAATAAATATTTGCATTATTAAAATAGTTTCTCAATAATACAATTGATGCCACTATAAGTAAAATTTAAAAAGTATAAGTTAGGCGTTGGAAAAAATTTTAAATGCCTAACTAGTAAGGTTTAAAACCTTTGGTTGTAAAGGTGGGAAGATGGGATGACACAGGGGTTAATTATTTTGCTTAAAATAGCGCCGAAAAGTGTTGAAAGTTAACGATTGATAACTGCAGATTAATAAAGAAGGAGATGAACTAATGGAACAAATTGAAGATGCTGAAAAATTTCTTGATTACCCGCTGTATACCAAATCGCTTAACGATCTTCCGTTAAAATCATCGCTATTAGTCAATACAATTAATCAGTACTCATTTTGTATGGCTAATGAAGACATGGGCTTCAAGGAGTCTTTACAAATGTCAGATGTGCTTTTACCTGATGGTATTATGGTGGTTGCCGCCGAATATGTAATGACCGGTAAGGTAATTAAAAAAATATCAGGGGCAGACTTACACCGCCATTTACTCGAAGATTTGAACGCTAAAGGTGGCAGCTGTTTTTACTTGGGATCGAGCCAGCAAACGCTTGAAAAAATAAAGAACCGCATGGCCAAAGAATATCCTAACGTAAGAGTTGGTGTTTATTCGCCGCCGTTTGCAAAAACGTTTACTGAAGAAGAAAACGACGAAATAATCAACTCAATAAACGAATTTAAACCTGATGTTTTATTTGTTGGTATGACTGCTCCGAAACAGGAAAAATGGTCATACGCTAATAAAGACAGGATTGATGCTAAAATGATTTGTACTGTAGGCGCTGTGTTTGATTTTTATGCAGGAACCATTAAACGCCCCAGTAATATTATGATTGATTTGGGTTTAGAGTGGCTTGGCCGTTTGGTTAAAGAACCTAAGCGCTTGTGGAAAAGATATTTAGTTTACGGGCCGGTGTTTGTTTGGCTTATTGCTAAAGAGCGTGTGAAGAAAAGCATATTCGGCATCTTCTTTAGTCACGCCATTTAAACGACTCAATTTTTTGCTTCGATATTGCTGTGTAGGCATTGCCATGTTTAATAACAGGTTCAGCGCTTGCAATCAGCAATACCGAAGAATAAGAGCCAATGACAACTTTGTCAACATATACGTTTTGATGAACATCAACGTATGGCTGTTTAAGTATTACTGTCTTAGCCTTTCCGCTGGCATTGTATTCAAAAAGTATATTGCCGTTACGCGCTTCTACAGATGAGTGATCTTTTCCTGAACTTGCTTTCCAAGATGACAGTGAATAGCTTGAGTTAACATGCTTTCCGTTTTTTACGGTAGCGGCCTTAATGCTGTTAGGGTGATTTTTATTGTAGAAATTGCTGTCTATCTGGCCAAAAGCTTTAATGTCATCAAGGTGCGTTGAGAACTTTGCAACCGGCTGCATGTCAGATTTAGAGAAGAAAGTGTTGTTTTTAACACTATTATTCCTGATGAGGCTGCTTGTTGCAATGTAATGGTCTTGCTCCATACGCAGCTGTACGCCGTTATCAAATACAGTATTGTTGGCTATACTTACACCTTTAGCGTTGTGTACTTTTATACCATTGTTAGCACATCGTGATACGGTATTGTTATTAATGGTTACACTTTCTGAATTGTCATCAATATAAATTCCCTCAGCTTGTAGTGATTGGGTATATGGAGTGCCTTCGCTATTACCTACACCATGTAATATGATGTTGCTTATTACCTTTTTATTAACGGTTTTTGACCAGTCGCCTATATAAATACCGGCTCCATCATCTTTAGTAAGGCAAAAGTAAGTAATATGGTTATTCTTTACAGTTGAAGCATTGCCGCCAAAATAAATACCATTGTAACCAACGCTGTCAATCCTGTTTTGTTCAATTTTAGTATTGTCGCCAAAAGATGTAATACCTTCATAAGTGCCCGAGTTGCTTTTTCCCATACCCGGCAGCAAACCTGTGTTTAAAATCTCATTTTCGCGCACAATTGAATTTACACAACCGGCATCCATGTTTATGCCTCCGCTTAATGAGTGGTTAATAACACAGTTTGATACGGTTAACAAAGGGCTGTAATTAGCAAATACGGCATCGGCACCTGTTAAATCAATTTTGCAATTTTTAATAACAATGCTTCTGCTTTGAATGATATTGAAAGCATTCTTTCCCGCACCGGTGAAAGCAATGTCATTAAAGGTTAAATACTGAAATTTGTGTATATCAACCAGGTAATCGGCGGTGTTGGTAGTCACCGTGAACTTATCAGGATTACGGTTGCCAAAAAACACCATCATTTTATTGCGTTGCTTGTCAAAATACCACTCGCCTAGTACATCCAGCGTTTTTAAATTATCTTGTATAAAGTAACCGTATTTGTTAGTTGGAGGATAAGTGGTATTACCAGGCTCGTAATTAATGGTTGAACCGGTTTGCGATACAATTTTGTTGCGGTCAATTATCCAGCGGTTCTTTCTAATAACTACCTCACCGCTGCTCCAGTTTGAAGTCGCAGGTAATTGGTTATCTGTAATTGATGTATTACCATCGTGGTTTTGAAAGGTAAGATAACCTTTGTTAGGATACCTGCCCATTGCCTGTTGTTTGCCATTCATCAAAAGCATTGTGCTTCCGGCAGTACAAGGAGCTTCATAAACGCCGCTTTTTACCATGGCCCAACCGGTAATAGGTTTAAGCGTAGTTATTTGAGGTTGTGTACCATTGCCATAAGCGCCAAAGCAAATAGGAGCAAATACAGCACCTGATTTGCTTACTACAATGCTTCCGTTAAATACATCGCCGCGTTTAAATAATACAGAGTCGCCCGAATTTAAATTTTTGAAGAAAGAGTTTAGCTTATCAATAGACTTCCATGGAGTTTGAGGGTTTCTGGCCTCTAAGCTAGTATATAAATCATTGCCTGCAGTACTTGAAAAGTAGTACGTAGTTGCATGCGTGTTTTTGCAAAATGCTATAAAACTAAACCCAATAAGTAACTGCACAAATCCTTTTTTCATATAAATACGCCAAGCGTTCATTTATCAGTGTCCTAAAAGAAGCACTTACACACAATTAAATTTATATTAACACAAAGAATAATGTGTGTGCTATGTGTTTAATTACAGCTGTTTACGCTAAGGTAAGAATTTTTGTTTCAAGAAATATGCAATTGTGTAGCATAAATCGAACAACTAGTGTATCTAAAAGTGTACTAAATGAAAAATGTATAGGCGTGCCAAAAACATTCCATTGGCAAACGGAATGTTCTTTTTTACAATAAAATTGGTTATTTGATTAAAATCCTGTTAAGGTGTTACAACAACCGGAGTTCTTACTTTGCTTTTAAGCATGTTAAGTTGCATCTCCAGCGCCTTAATCATAAACTCATCGTTAAGATTTGAAACGTAGTTTGATACCGTTTGATTGTCTTCTACATCAAAAGCAAGTAGCGCGAAGCCGCAGTCGGGCAGTTCTTTTTTAAGACGTCCCGCCAACTCAAGCATCTTTTTATCATTGATTTTCTTCGCCTTCACCTTAGTATGTATATAAAATAATTGTAACTGTTCTCTAACCCTGCTCTTGAAATCAACAAGCCTCATGTTGGCTTATACGGGCTCAAATGTTTTAAGTTACAATAAAATGAATTAGTTAATATTTAATGGTACTAATGTTTAAACAATTATAAAAATTAAATACCTCATTTGAAAAAGGCATTTGCAAATGAAACCAGCAGTTAATAAAGTTGCCTTCATATTTATCTTATTGCAGGTAAGATTAATACACACTTTAAACTACTCAGGCACATGGTATTTACACAGGCTTAAAAATGATAATATATGCTTAACATTTACTTATCAGAGATTAAACACTTTTGATCATTGCTTTCGTGTGCATTAAATTTCAGGCATAAAAAAATTCTATAAAATTTATTTTTGAAATTTAACTGCAACAAAGTAATTTGTAAACGCGTAAGAAAAAACTTTCCCCTAATTGGTTTTATGCTGCGATCGAAAATACTTATATTTTTTTGCCTGCTGTTAGCAGCTACAGGCTGTATTAAAAAGAACCTGATTCCGGGAGGATCCTCAGGTTATCATGAAACAGGTGCTGATAAATCAGTTACCGATACGGCTAAATTACCTGCCGGTTTGCCGCGTAAACTTGCGTTTGGTACCGAGGGTGATGTATCGGTTAGTAATCAGTTTATTGCAGAATGTGATTATCAATACCAATACTTGGCCGGTGATATATTTTCAAATGGGTGGACGACATGGAACGCTCCCAGCGGCCAGTTTGCACGTAACTTTTTAAACAAAATGGGCCAAATGGGTAAAACACCGGTATTTACCTATTATAATATAGTGCCTGCTAAACATCGCTTTGAGGATCCGGGCTTTACCAACCTTAATGATGCTGAGGTAATGAACAAGTACTTTGACGACTGGAAGTTTTTACTGCAAATTTGTAATAGCTACGGTAAAAAGGTAATTATTCACTACGAGCCTGATTTATTCGGGTACATGCAAATGTATAAAGGTGATGCAGCAAAGAGTGTTGTTAAGGTAGGCTTAAGTAAGCAAGCTGATGTATTACCATTTAGCAATGATGCTAAGGGGCTGGCACAGGCTATAGTGAGTATGCGTAACAAATATGCACCTAATGTAATTTTAGGCTGGCACGCGTCACAATGGGCTACAGGTGTTGATGTTATAAGGCATAAACACAATCCCGAAGAAGTAGCGAGCCAAACTGCAGATTATTACAAGTCGTTACAGGCAAATTTTGATATCATTTTCTCGGAGTTTGCCGACCGTGATTCGGGGTTTGACTTGTTAGTTAGGAAGAAAAGTGATCCTATGTGGTCAGCCATTGGCGATAAGTCGAACAACAACTTAAGCGATTTTGACCGCTTTCAACGCTTTCTAAAAAAGCTAAATCTAAACACAGGCAAAAAGATAATACTGTGGCAAATTCCGATAGGCAACACGCTTACCAACACCTGTAACAATACACCAGGCCACTATAAAGATAACCGCGCTGAATATTTTCTGAAACCAGTAATTGACGATAACAACGTCGAAAAGCTGCTTGATTATCAAAGGGCCGGTGTGGTAGCCTTTTTATTTGGCCGTGGTGCCGAGGAATGCACCAGCTTTTATGATTTAAAAAATAATGGCGTTACAGGCCCCAATGAAACCGCTGATGATGACGGCGGCTTTTTACGCAAAGGTATAAAAGCATACTATCAAAAAGGCGCATTGCCGCTAAATTAGATTTATGAAATACACAAAAAAGGGAGGCGTTTTATAGCCTCCCTTTTGCGTTTGTATAGGTGAGTAGTTCACGCTAGTCTTGCAACTTTTCCGTTACCATAACTAATTGATGCTATAAAACGCCAACTTTATACGTTAAATACAGAGTGCAGTACTAATAATGAATAAGCTAAATACTTTTAAACTTATACTATGCCTTGCAGCAATATTATTTATTGCCAAGCCATTTATGGGCTACACGGTATTTGAGCGCCTGCAAGATAAGGAAGAGACAAATCTACTGGTAAAAATATTTGCCAAGCGCAAGCCTGAATTTTTAGATGAGGCCGCTGCAAAATCGGCCACTGTAAAACAGCTGCTGCGTCAAAATGCTAAAGCATCTAATTTAACGCTAAGCGCACTGCTGGTTACATTATTCAGTTACTTTGCCACACGTTTTAAGGCATCATCTGCCTTCTCAAAATTACATCATTACGTTGTTACCTCCTGTGCAACGCCAATTTATCTGCTTAACCGTAGTCTTACCATTTGATTTTCGTTTGCTGTTATTTGGTTACCCTGCCTTTATAAAGGTGGTGTAACTGTGTTGCGCAATTTTACTGCGCCGTTTACTTACTCAGCATTGTTTCAAATCATTAAAATTCAAAATGCTACGTTTAAAACTTAGCTGGTGCCTCGGCTTTTTGCTGCTGGCACCCCGGCTATTATATGCACAGGCTCAGCCGAGTATGAGCTTAAAGTACCTGCTGCAAAAAGTCAGTCAGTCGGCACCAACGCTGTTAACAGATTCATCGGCTATATTAATTAAAGAGGCACAGGCCCGCGAAACCGGGTTAAACTGGCTTCCTAATTTAAAGCTAAATTACCAGGCCAATATAGGTACCAACAATAACGTGGCCGGACCGTATTTCGGTTATGGCATAGTACCATCAAACAACCGTGGGGTGCGCGACGAGAGCAACACCACTACCGTTTTGGCCAACTTGGGTATTGCTGCGTTTGATTGGGAGCTGTATAATTTCGGATCGTATAAGGCACAAAATAAAGCAGCCGAGGCTGATATTGAGGTGCAGAAAACCCAGTTTGCTACATCAAAGTACAACCTTGAGGCTTACACTATTGAAAATTATTTACAGCTTTTACGCCTGCAGGAGTACGAGGCCATACAGCTTCGCAATATCGAGCGTAATAAAGAAATACGCAGATCGATAAGAGCATTGGCCCGCAGTGGTATTCGCGCAGGTGTTGATACTAGTATTGCCGAAGCCGAACTTTCCAAATCGAGGCTTAATTATATTGAGCTTACCAATCAATCAAAACAAATCCAGCTCAAACTTTCGGCTATCAGCGGGCTGCCGTATCAAACCATTATCCCTGATACTACGGCCGAAAGCAAGCTATTCGGTCAATCGGCCGAAATGAAGTTGTTTAATGCCGATACGCTTAACCACCCGCTGGTTAGCTACTATTCGTCATTATACAACAGCAGCTTACAGCACGAGGAGGCGGTAAAGAAAAGCTATAACCCTAAAGTATTGTTACAAGCCGCAGTTTGGGGCCGTGGTGCAAGTTTAGATGCTGAGCAAAACTTTAAGCCGTTACATACCGGCTGGGGTTTTCAGCGCGAAAATTATTTGGTTGGTGTAGGCATTACCTATAATTTATTTGATATAAAGCGCAAGCAAATTAAGGTAAATACGCAAAAGCTTACATCGCAGTATGCGCTAAATAAATTGAACGAACAGCGCACATTACTTAACGCAAGCGCCATACAAGCCGATGCCAATGTGAGCACCGCTTTAGAGCGATTAAATGAAATACCTAATCAGCTTAAAGCAGCTAATGCGGCTTACCGTCAAAAGTTTTCGCTTTATAAAAACGGACTTACCGACATCATAGAACTTAATGCCGCACTTAACCTGCTCTACCGTGCCGAAATTGATTTAATATCAGCCAGGTACAGCTATGTGCAGGCGCTGTTTCAAAAGGCAGTTACCGAAAACCAGGTCAATACAGTTATCAATCTACTTAATTAATAAGAGCTATGTCAATGGTTACATCAGCGCTAAAAAGGCCGGTTACAACAGTAATTATAACCATAAGCCTTTTACTATTTTCGGTACTGAGCGCTATTAAAATACCGATAGATATTTTTCCGCAGTTAAACATGCCTACCATGTACGTAATCGAATCGTACGGGGGCATGTCGCCGCAGCAAATGGAGGGTTTTTTCTCAACCCGTTTACAAGATCAGTTTTTGTACGTAAACGGTATTAAAAGCATCACCGCAAAAAACATACAGGGCTTAACTCTGCTCAAGCTCATGTTTTACGAAGGAACCGACATGGGCGAAGCCTCTGCACAGGTTGCCTTGCAGGTAAACCGCTCCATGAAGTTCTTCCCGCCCGGTGCATTGCCACCACAGGTGTTGCGTTTTGATGCATCATCATTGCCGGTGGGGCAGCTGGTTATGTCGTCAAAAACACGCAGCCTTAAAGATATTTATGATTTAGCAACCACCCGTGTGAGGCCAACGTTTTCTTCGGTACCCGGCTTATCGGCACCGCCGCCGTTTGGAGCAAATTCACGTTCGGTTATCATCAACGTTGATCCTACAAAAATGCGTAGCTACAGCCTTACACCCGATGAAGTTGTTGCCTCGCTGGCCAAGTACAACGTAATGTCGCCCTCGGGTAACCTGCGCATGAACAATACCATGTACGTTACTACCATGAATTCGCTTATTAAACAGGTGGAGGATTTTGGTAACATACCGGTCATCAGCAAAAATGGATCGCCGGTGTTTATTAAAGACGTAGCGCGGGTGAGCGATGGTGCCGACGTTACGGTAAGCTATGCACTAATCAACGGAAAACGCTCAGTATATATTCCTGCTGTTAAAACGGCCGATGCGTCTACCTGGGCAGTAGTACAAGCCCTGAAAGCTAAAATACCCGACATGCAAAGCTTGTTGCCTGATGATGTTAAGGTATCATATGAATTTGACCAATCGGTATTCGTTATAAACGCAGTTGAGAGTTTGCTTACCGAGGGTGGCCTGGGAGCCATACTTACCGGCTTAATGGTACTGCTGTTTTTGCGCGATTGGCGCAGCAGTTTAATTGTAGTAATTACCATTCCGGTATCCATCATTATTGGCGTTATGCTGCTTGGCTTTTTTGGGCAAACCATCAACATAATGACGTTGAGCGGATTGGCGCTGGCTATTGGTATTCTTGTAGATCAGGCTACGGTGACTATTGAGAACATACACCAGCACCTTGAGATGGGCAAAACAAAAAAGCGTGCTATTTATGATGCCTGTGAGGAAATTGCCTTTCCGTTGTTGCTTATTTTGCTTTGTATACTGGCTGTGTTTGCACCGTCATTTATGATGCAGGGCGTACCACGTGCTATGTTCCTGCCGTTATCGCTATCCATAGGTTTAACCATGATTGTGTCTTACATTATTGCACAAACGCTGGTGCCAATTTTAAGTAACTGGATGATTAAGGCCGAACAGTATCAGCATTATCATCATGAAGAAGTACACGCCCACGCCGGCGAAGCGCTTGATAACGAAGAAAGGCAGCAGGTTGAGCAACACTTGCATGAAGAGAAAAGTCGCCCCCAGCAAAATGATTTATTTGAACGCATAAAGCTGCGCTTCATGAATATTCTACAGCGCTGGATGCCGGCCAGAAAACCTATTGTAATTGGTTACCTTATTGGAGTGCTGGCGCTTGCTTTAGGCGGCTTTATTATCATTGGTAAAGATATGATGCCCAAACTCAACAACGGGCAATTTCAAATTCGTATAAAGGAGCCCGATGGTACCCGTTTGGAGCGAACAGAGGCCAAGCTTAAGCAAGTGCTGCAAATTATTGATAGTACATCAAACCATCATGTGGCTATAAGTTCGGGCTATGTTGGTCTTATTCCCAGCAGTTATGGTGTGAGTAATTTGTATGTGTTTAATACTGGTACGCATGAAGCCATACTGCAAGTAAACCTTGATGCGGAGTACAAAGTAAACATGGACGATTTTAAGGAAACGCTGCGCAAAAACATCGCTTACGCCATGCCCGAACTGAGGATAACCTTTGAGCCAATTGACATGACCGAAAAGATTATGAGCCAGGGTGCCGCAACACCTATTGAGGTTACCGTGGCTGGTAAAGACATGGCTCAGATTGAGGCTTTCAGCAATAAGCTGGTAAACAAGCTCAAAAAAATTGATTACCTGCGAGATGTGCAGATTGCCCAGCCCCTAAAGTTTCCGGTAGTGAAAATTACGCTTGACAGGCTCAAATTAGCACAGATGGGCTTAAACGTAAGCGAAATAGCGCGCTCGGTTACAGCAAGTACCTCATCAAGCCGTTTCTCCGAAAAAAACCAGTGGCTGGATGAAAAAGCCTCTAATACCTACCAGGTGCAGGTACAGATACCCGAATATGTAATGAATAACATGGATGAAATACGGGAGATACCTTTAGTAAAAGGGCAAAGCACACCGGTACTGGGCGATGTTGCCCAATTTAAAACGGTTTACGTACCCGGCGAGTATGACCGGATGGGCCCACGCCGGTATTTAACGGTAAGTGCAAACATTCACCATAAAGATTTAGGCACGGCTACCACTGCCGTTCAAAAGGCAGTTGATGAGTTAGGTACGCCACCTAAAGGTATTGTAACCCAGGTTCAGGGCATGTCGGGCTTGTTAACAGAAACACTCTCCAGCTTGCAAAATGGTTTGTTGTTTGCCATTTTGGTAATCTTCCTTTTGCTTGCTGCCAACTACCAATCTGTTAAACTATCGCTAACAGTATTGTCAACCGTGCCTGCAGTAGTGCTTGGGTCTATAGCGGCATTGCTGCTTACCGGCTCAACGCTCAACCTGCAAAGCTATATGGGCATGATTATGTCGGTAGGGGTTTCGGTAGCTAACGCCATTCTTATTGTAACCAATGCCGAAAAGCTCCGCCTGGATTACCGCGATGCTACCAAAGCCAGCGTTACCAGTGCTTCGGTACGTTTGCGCCCCATTTTAATGACCAGTTTGGCCATGATAGCCGGTATGATACCCATGGCATCAGGCATGGGCGAAGCCGGCGAACAAAGTGCACCGCTTGGCCGCGCCGTTATTGGTGGTTTGTTTGCATCAACCATTGCAGCTCTGTTTATACTGCCGTTGGTGTTTGCGTGGGTGCAAAATAAATCAACCTACCAATCACCATCATTAATGCCCGATAACGAATCATTAGTTCCAACTAACGAAACCTTGCAATTAAATCAATAACAAAATGAGATCTAAAATATTCGCAGTATTGTTGTCAGCCATTGTTTTAAGCAGCTGTTCGCACGCTGATAAACCGGTAGATATGACCGAGAAAAAGACCGCTGCCGATAAATTTGAAATCGGTACAGTTTCTGAAAAGGCGCTATCGAGTTATGTACGCTTACCGGGGCAGTTAAAGCCCTTTAACGAGGTAAATATATTTGCCAAAATAAACAGCTTTGTTAAGCAAATGAACGTCGATCGCGGCTCTTTAGTGAAAAAAGGGCAACTACTGGCTGTACTTGAAGCCCCCGAAATGCTGTCGCAAGTGCAATCGGCCAATGCCCGTTTTTTGCAGGCGCAGGAATCAGCCAATGCAAGCCGCGAAAAATATCGCCGTTTAAAAGAAGCTGCTAAAGAAGAAGGAGCTGTATCACCGTTGGATTTGGATAACGCACTTTCAAAAATGAAGGCTGATGAGGCTGTTGTATTGTCTGAGCGGTCAAATGCGGCATCCATGCGTGATATACAATCATACCTTAACATACGCGCACCGTTTGATGGCATGATTGTACAGCGTAACGTATCATCAGGCGCCCTGGTAGGGCCGGGCAAGTCAACTGATCAGCCTATGCTGGTGTTACAGGATACCCGTAAGCTAAGGTTGGAGGTAATGATACCCGAAGCCTATGTAGATAAGGTAGATCTTAAACAAAAAGTATCTTTTGTTTTTAACGCCCTCCCCGGTAAAGACAATAAGGCCTTCATCAGCCGTTCGGCCAATGCTTTGGGCAACCAGCGTTCGGAAGCTATTGAAGTTGACGTTCCCAACGCCGACCAGCGTTTAAAACCGGGCATGTACGGGGAAGTTAAAATACCGCTTGTGCTAGGTGCAAAATCTTTAACTGTCCCAAATAGTGCCATAGTTCGTTCAACCGAACGCGAGTACGTTATTAAAATTAAAGAAGGTAAAGCCGTATTTGCCGACGTTAAGGAGGGTGTGATTGGAGATGACCATACCGAAGTATTTGGCAATATTAAAGCGGGAGACAAAATTTTGCTTCATGCCAGTGATGAAGTTAAAGAGGGGCAAGCCATAGATTAGTATTCCTACAACATAAAGTTAAACTACAGGAAACTTTTAGCCATGCTGTTTTGTGATTAATTTAAATAGCATTGAAGTAATGAATGAACTTAACAACGAGAGGAAAGGCTATAGTAACCCGGCTGACCATTTAGCTAACGAACGTACATTTTTAGCTTGGATAAGAACTAGTATAGCATTAATGGGCTTCGGGTTTGTTGTTGTTAAGTTTGCTTTGTTTTTAAAGCAGATATCTATTGTAATTAATAATCCTGCTGCGGTAACACCCTCCCGTGGGTATTCGGCAGAAATTGGGATATTTTTAGTAGCTATTGGTGTTTTGATGGCCATTTACGCTTACATACGATATCGCATAACCGAAAAGCAATTGTTAACAGCAACATTTAAACCTTCTTACGTGCTGGCCATATCACTCACACTATTAATTTTGATAGCTGGGGTATTGCTTGTTGCATACCTTATTCCGCGCAGGTAGTTATCATATGTATGGCTTAACCAAGGCCGTTAAAACCATTATACCTTTCAGTTTTGAAAAACGACCCTTCCATTTTGGAAGGGTTTTTTTATGCCCAAAACTTTGTAACTAAATTAAAATACTGTACTAGAGGTTATTAGCAAATTGTAGTGTGTGCGGGCACTGAGTTTGGCAATATCGTTTTCAAAAAAGTAATAAAAATGATCACTGCACTACTCATCCTGGCCATACTGCTTTGCATGTGGCTGTTCTTTAAATCTGTTGACTGGTTCGAAAAAATCTAAAATTATGATAGCCTTATTCATCATCTCCATAGCCGTATTCATATACATGATTTACGTGCTGCTAAAACCCGAAAAATTTTAACTAACACCTCATGAACTCAGAAATATCAGGCGTAGTTGCCTCTTTCTTGATTACCCTGCTCATTGCCGTACCGCTGGGTAAGTACCTGGCTAAAATGTTTGCCGGCGAACGTGTATGGACCGATTTTATGAAGCCGGTAGAAAACGGGCTCTTCAAAATAGCGGGCATACGGGCTAATGAGCCTATGGACTGGAAACAGTTTTTAAAAGCCATGCTAACCATTAACCTGCTTTGGCTTGTTTATGGTTTTTTCGTATTAATATATCAGGACAAACTGCCGCTAAACCCAGATGGCAACCCAGGTATGACGCCCGATTTGGCTTTTAACACCATTATAAGTTTTGTTGTAAACTGCGACTTGCAACACTACTCGGGCGAGAGTGGAGTAACATACCTTACCCAGCATATTATAATGATGTTTTTAATGTTTACCAGTGCGGCAACCGGTATTGCAGCGGCTGTAGGCTTATTTAAAGCCTTTCGCGACAAAACGGTTGATAACATAGGTAACTTTTGGGAGTTTTTTGTTAAAGCACTTACCCGTTTATTGCTGCCTCTATCTATAGTGGTTGCTGTTATACTTGCTTTCAACGGCACACCATCAAGCTATGCGGGTAAAGATCAGTTCATATCGCTACAAGGCGACACCGTGAACGTTTCACGCGGCCCGGCAGCAGAAATGATTGCCATTAAACACCTGGGTACAAATGGTGGTGGCTGGTTTGGTGCCAACTCTGCTCACCCGCTCGAAAACCCGACGTATGTAACCAATATGACCGAGATCATCTCGCAAATGATCATTCCTATGGCTATGATTATAGCGTTTGGTTACTTTATTCGCCGTAAAAAACTTGGCTGGGTGATATTTGGCGTAATGACTATAGGCATGTTTATGCTTATGATTCCAACCATTAGCAGTGAGTTGGGTGGTAACCCTAACATTGCCAAAATGGGTGTTACTCAAGCCACCGGTGCTATGGAAGGTAAAGAGGTACGCATTGGTCCTATGGCCACAGGTTACTGGAGCACCTTAACCACCATTGTTTCAACCGGATCTGTAAACAGCATGCATGACAGTGCTATGCCGCTTACCGGTGTATGGCAATTGCTGGGTATGATGATAAACGGCTTTTTTGGTGGTTGTGGTGTTGGTATACTAAATTACTTTATTTACCTCATTATAGCCGTATTCATATCTGGCTTAATGGTTGGCCGCACACCGGAGTTTTTGGGGCACAAAGTTGAAGCCCGCGAGGTTAAAATAGCCGCATTGGTAACACTTATAAGTCCATTGCTGATAATGGCAGGCACTGCAATTGCCGCATTTGTATTCAGCACCTATGGCAATGCCGATTGGGCTGTTAAACCATCAAATTGGTTAAATAACCCTGGTTTCCACGGTTTTTCGGAGATGCTTTATGAGTTTACATCTGCCAACGCAAATAACGGTTCGGGCTTTGAAGGGCTGGGCGATAACAACGTATTTTGGAACGTTAGCACCGGCTTCGTGCTCATACTCGGCCGCTTTTTGCCAATTATTGGTCCGGTTGCCATTGCTGGTATGCTTGCCAAAAAGAAATACATACCCGAGTCGGCAGGTACGTTACGTACTGATACCGTAACTTTTGGTATGATGACTTTAGCGGTTATACTGGTACTCAATGCCCTTTCCTATTTCCCGGCATTGGCTCTTGGTCCGTTGGCCGAATATTTTAGTATGCGCTAAGCGCACCTTTTTACCTCAGCTATACTGAAAATTTTAAGGTAATTATTAAATAAAATAATACGCTTCATAAACATGCTTACCCGTGGGTAATGAATGAAAAGGAGCTCTCAGATCATGAAAAATCAATCGAATAAACTATTTGAACCAGCTTTAGTAAAGACCGCGCTGCGCGAGTCATTTATAAAGCTAAACCCCCGCATTATGTTGCGTAACCCGGTAATGTTTACCGTTGAGGTTGGCACCGCCATAATGCTATACGTAACCGTTTACAGCTTTATGTACAGCGGGCAAGGCAACTGGGGCTATAACTTTATCATTTTTCTTATACTGCTGCTTACCGTGCTGTTTGCCAACTTTGCCGAAGCCATTGCCGAGGCAAGAGGTAAAGCACAAGCCGATAGTTTGCGTAAAACCCGTGAAGACACTCCGGCTAAGGTGGTACTTGATAACGGTACCGTGGTAACCAAATCATCCAATGAATTAAAAAAGGGTGATGTGTTTGTTTGCGAACCTGGTGATACCATACCAACTGACGGAGAAATTACGGAAGGTTTGGCTACTATTGATGAATCGGCAATCACTGGCGAGTCTGCTCCTGTTATACGTGAAGCCGGTGGTGATAAGTCATCAGTAACCGGTGGTACCAAAGTTTTGTCAGACCGTATTAAAGTAGTAGTTACCACGCAGCCCGGCGAAAGTTTTTTAGACAAAATGATTGCCTTAGTTGAGGGGGCATCACGTCAGAAAACCCCTAATGAAATTGCCCTTACCATTCTGCTGGCAAGTTTTACGCTCATCTTTATAATTGTATGTGTTACGCTGAAACCCTTTGCCGGTTACGCCAACACGCCCATAACTATTGCCGCCCTTATATCGCTGTTTGTATGTTTAATACCAACCACCATTGGCGGTTTACTATCGGCCATTGGTATAGCAGGTATGGATAGGGCCTTGCGTGCCAATGTAATTACCAAATCAGGTAAGGCCGTTGAAACCGCCGGTGATATTGATACGCTGCTGCTTGACAAAACCGGTACTATTACTATCGGTAACCGTAAAGCCACGCAGTTTTGGCCAGCACCGGGCGTAAGTCCTGATGATTTGGTTAAAACAGCCGTTTTATCATCATTGGCCGATGAAACACCCGAAGGAAAATCAATTGTTGAACTGGCTGCAACCCATGTTAAACTTCCGGCCGTACCTGAAGGCTCAGCATTCATCAAGTTTACTGCCGAAACCCGCTCAAGCGGCATTGATACGCCCGATGGTTTACGCATACGCAAAGGTGCTTATGATGCCATGCGAAAACTGGCTTTAAATGCAGGCCACATTATGCAAAACGCAGTTAAAGAGCGCGTTGAAGCTATATCATCAAACGGGGGTACACCATTGGTTGTAACTCAAAATGAGGAGATAATGGGCGTAATTGAGCTACAGGATATTATTAAGCCAGGTATTGCCGAGCGTTTTGAGCGCCTGCGTAAAATGGGTGTTAAAACAGTAATGGTTACAGGCGACAACCCATTAACAGCCAAATTTATTGCCGAAAAAGCCGGTGTTGATGATTTTATTGCTGAGGCAAAGCCCGAAGACAAAATGAATTATATTAAACATGAGCAGGCCAGCGGCAAACTGGTAGCTATGATGGGCGATGGTACCAATGATGCCCCAGCCTTAGCCCAGGCCGATGTTGGTGTAGCCATGAACAGCGGAACACAGGCTGCTAAAGAAGCAGGCAACATGGTTGACCTTGATAACGATCCTACCAAGCTTATTGAGATTGTTGAAATTGGCAAGCAGCTTTTGATAACAAGAGGAACGCTTACTACCTTCTCTATTGCCAATGACGTAGCCAAGTATTTTGCTATAGTTCCGGCTTTGTTTATTGCCTCAATACCTGCTTTGCAAAGCCTTAACATTATGGGCCTGCATAGTCCGGAGAGCGCCATTTTGTCGGCCGTTATTTTCAATGCCATTATTATTCCGGTGCTTATTCCCTTAGCCTTAAAGGGCGTTGAGTACAAGCCTATTGGTGCAAGTGCACTGCTTCGCCGGAACCTTTTAATTTATGGTTTAGGAGGCGTTATAGCACCTTTTATAGGTATTAAGCTTATTGATGTTGTTATAGCCCTGTTTTTATAAAATCTAAAGTCATGAAAAAGTACATCATACAATCTATACGCTTAACCGTAGCACTTACAGCATTGCTATGCGTTTTATATCCTGTAATTGTCGCCTTCATAGGCAAATTCTCAAACGGTGCTGGTAACGGACAAACCATTATGGTTAACGGTAAAGTTGTTGGCTATGCCGCAATCGGGCAAAAATTTGATAAACCACAATATTTTTGGGGGCGCCCTTCTGCCGTTGACTACAACGCAGCAGGCTCGGCAGGCTCAAACAAAGGAGCAACCAACGCCGATTATTTAAAGCAAGTGAGTGACCGGGTTGATACCTTATTAAAACATCATCCTTACATAAAAAAGGCCGATATACCTGCCGATATGGTAACAGCATCAGGCAGTGGTCTTGATCCTGACATATCTGCTCAGGGAGCAGCCATTCAAATACAACGCGTTGCTCAGGTGCGTGGTTTAAGTGTAGCCAGCGTAACTAAGCTGGTGCAAGATCATACCGAAAAACCGGTATTTGGTCCTGCTAAAGTTAACGTACTTAAGCTTAACGTAGCGCTTAACGAGCTTAAAAGATAGGCTCACACCTCAAACCTTATCACTTCACAATTCAAACGTGTGCTAACATAACCCACGTATATCTATAGTCTCAACACCTCAATGAAAAAACTTTTACTGGCTGCTGCCATTTTCGGCAGCACAGCCACTTACGCACAAGATTCTATAAAAAAGTCATCTGATCTTACCATCAGTGGTTATGCCGAACTTTACTATGGGTTTGACTTTAACAGGCCGGTAAATAACACACGGCCTGGGTTTGTGTACTCACACAATAGGCATAATGAAGTGAACCTCAACCTGGGCTTCATAAAAGCTAATTACGATAACGGTAACATCAGGGCTAATTTGGCATTAATGGCAGGTACCTATGCCAATGCCAACCTGGCTGCCGAACAAGGTGTATTAAAAAATGTATTTGAAGCTAACGCAGGTTTAAAGCTATCAAAAACTTCAAACCTTTGGCTTGATGCCGGTGTATTTGCATCGCACATTGGTTTTGAAAGCGCCATATCAAAAGACTGCTGGGTACTAACGCGCAATATATCTTCAGAAAACACACCTTATTATGAAACCGGTGCAAAGCTTACCTACACAACAAACAACGGAAAGCTTACCCTTACAGGCCTGTATTTAAACGGGTGGCAGCGCATTAACCGGGTTGATGGAAACAGCAAGCCAGCAGGTGGTTTGCAGGTTTATTATAAACCAACTGATAAAGTTACACTAAACTACAGTAACTACTTGGGCACCGAGGGGGCCGACTCTGTACGTGTGCGCCGTTTTTACCACAACTTTTACGGAATTTTTCAGCTTACGCGAAAGCTTGGGCTTACAGCCGGCTTTGATTACGGTACCCAGCAAAAAGCTAAAGACAGCAATGAGGAAAGCCATATAATATCGCCGGTTGTTATAGCACGTTACCAACTAGCTGAAAAGTGGGCGGTAGCCGGAAGGTTTGAATACTATAAAGATAAAAACGGAGCCATTATAGCCACCGGGACAACAAACGGTTTTCAAACAAAGGGGTACTCACTAAACGTAGACTACGCGCCCTTTAGTAATGCATTAATACGTTTGGAGGGTAAAGTTTATGACAGCAAGGACGATATATTTGCCAGGCAAAATACCTTAACCAATCATAGTCCGCTTGTTACCACAAGTTTTGCCATATCTTTTTAAATTAGTTAGTTTTTGTAAACGGGCAGTAATGCTGCCCGTTTTTTCAGTTTAAAAAGCTTTAACTAAAACCAATTATGAGCCAGAGAGAAGAAACCAAAGACAGCTCAGTTAAAGATTTTATTGAGCTTGTAAAACGCTCGAGGCGTGGCAAGCTCAAAATTTATATTGGTATGAGTGCTGGTGTAGGTAAAACTTACCGAATGCTGCAGGAAGCGCACGCCCTTTTAAAAAATGGTATAGATATACAAATAGGTTACATTGAAACACATATGCGGGCCGAAACGCATGCCCTTTTAAATGGGATACCTTTAATACCCCGCCGCACCACATTTTATAAAGGAAAAGAGCTGGAAGAAATGGACTTGCAAAGCATCTTAAACCGGCACCCCGAAGTGGTTATTGTGGATGAACTAGCGCACACTAATATTGAAGGAAGCAAAAACGGAAAGCGCTGGCAGGATGTAACTGATATACTCGATGCCGGTATAAGTGTTATTACAGCGGTAAACATTCAGCACTTAGAAAGCCTTAACGAAGAGGTTGAAAATATTACCGGTATAGCCATTACCGAACGTATTCCTGATAAGGTTTTGGAAATGGCCGATGAAATTGTAAACATTGACCTTACCGCCGATGAATTGATTGAACGTTTAAAGGCAGGGAAAATCTATGATAAGGCAAAGGTTGAGCGGGCACTTGAAAACTTTTTCAGAAATGAAAAGATACTGCAGCTGCGCGAGCTGGCGCTAAAAGAGGTTGCCCATCATCTTGAACGGAAGATTGATATTGAAATACCTAAGCAAATTAAATTGCGGCCCGAAAGGTTTTTGGCCTGTATATCATCTAACCATGAAACGGCTAAGGTTGTAATTCGTAAAACAGCACGGCTGGCTTCTTACTACCGCTCACCCTGGTTGGTGCTATATGTGCAAAGCAGCAATGAAAGCATGGATAAAATAAAGCTTGATAAGCAGCGGCATCTCATCAATAATTTTAAGTTGGCCACCGAGTTGGGAGCCGAATTGCTGAAAATTAAAAGCGATAACATAGCTCAAACTATTATGAAGATAACAGAAGAGCGCGAAATTACAACCATTTGCATTGGAAAGCCGCACCTCAACCTGTTTCAGGTTATATTGCGCACCGCTATATTTAATCAGCTGCTTACCAAAATTGCTACTACAGAAACTGACTTAGTGATACTGTCATGAAAATAAAAACCAAACTCCGCATAGGCTTCGGCTTCCTATTTGCCGTTGTACTGTTTTTTGGAGCGCTGTCTTTGTTTTATATTAACGAGATAGCTAAAAGCTCACGCGTAATACTAAAAGATAATTATGAAAGCCTTAGGTATGTACGTGAAATGCGGAAGATTTTGGATGCAAACGTATTTCCTCTGCAACAAAAAGAAATTGATGCATTTAAAACTCATCTTACAAAAGAAGAAGCCAATATTACCGAACCAGGCGAAAAGCATGCAGTAAAAAAGTTAACGCAGGCTTTTGTAATACTAGGAACACCTGGTAAGCCAGCTCAAAACTATGTTGATGCTTTAATGCAGGTACGCTCGGTTTTGCTTGAAATTGAGGATGTGAATATGCAGGCTATTGTGAAGAAAAACGATGCTGCACAGGCTTCCGTTAAAAAGACTTCGCTGTTGTTGGGTTTGGCAGGTACTTTTACCTTTTTAGTGCTATTTAGTTTCAGCGTTAACTTCCCTACGTTTATATCTGAGCCATTGAGAAAGCTGCAGGAAGGTATTGCTGAAATAAGCAGACAAAATTACAGCGCCCGACTTGATTTGCCTCAAAACGATGAGTTTGCAGAAGTTGCCAGTGCCTTCAACAGCATGGCAACGCGGCTTAAAGAATGGGAAAACAGCAATTTGGCCAATGTACTATCTGACAAAAGGCGCATAGAAGCCATTATTGAACAAATGACCGATGCCATAATAGGTATTGACGAAAAACGGGAAGTACTATTTCTTAATTCATCTGCCAAAGACATCTTAAACTTAGGCAGTAAACAGCCCGAAGGAGAGAATATTGATGATTTAAGTAAGGGCAATGATTTGCTAAAGAGCATTGTAGAGCAGCATGCAGACGGGAAGACGTTTAAGATTGTAGTTGACGGCAAGGAGTCGCACTTCAGGCTTGAAACAAGAGAGATTAGTGTGCCGAACATGAATCTGCAATCATCAGAAGCATTAGCAGTTGCCAGTAAACCTGCCGGTAAAGTTTACATACTCGAAAACATCACAGAGTTTAAAGAACGCGACCTAGCTAAAACCAACTTTATTGCTACCATATCACATGAGCTTAAAACACCAATATCATCAATAAAAATGAGCCTTAAGCTGTTGAATGATGAGCGCGTTGGAAAGCTGAATACCGAGCAGCAACAATTAATGGAACATATTGGCGAAGACAGCGCACGGTTACTTAAAATTACCAGCGAGCTGTTAGAGCTTTCACAAGTGGAAACAGGAAATATACAACTGAACTATGTACCGGCTAAGCCAATTCAAATTGTAAACTATGCAGTTGATGCTGTAAAGTTTCAGGCCGGGCAAAAACAGGTTGAAATTGAAGTAAAAAGCGATGCTGATATGCCTAAGGTGCAGGTTGATGTTGAAAAGACGGCATGGGTACTTGTCAATTTCCTTTCTAACGCACTCCGCTATAGTTCCGAAAAATCGAAGGTTGTTATTGAGTTGAAGAAATATGCAGGCAGGGTTGAGTTTTCGGTAAAGGATTTTGGTAAAGGTATTGATGAGCAATTTCAAAAGCGATTGTTTGACCGCTACTTTCAGGTTCCAACCGATGGGCAAAACAAGTCGGGGTCGGGGCTTGGGCTGGCCATTTCAAAAGATTTTATTGAAGTGCAGCAGGGAAAAATAGGTTTGGAAAGTGCCTTAGGCGAAGGGAGCAGGTTCTTTTTTATTCTTCCGGCTGTTGAGGCATAAAGTACAGCCTCCTTATAAGTATTTATAATAAAACCGCCGGCAACGCTTTGCTGGCGGTTTTGCTTTCACAAATACTTTAACATTATAGTATTGCAATTAGTGGCGCTTTATTGCACAATTGATGGTTAAGGCACTCTCTTGTTAACAGGTTTCTAATTTTTAACGCAAAATACATATCTTAGCTAATTAGCTGCGGATGTTAATCTGCATGCAGGTTAGTTAACAAAGTCTGTTTTAATCTTCATTATTGGCGTTGGTTTGGAAGCCGGGCATGAGCAAGTTATACGGTTATTAAAGGAAGGAGACACTGCTGCTTTTGGTCAGATTTATGATCAATACAGTGGAATGCTGCTGGCTAAAATATTGCGTATGGTGAAAGATACCAGTGCCGCTGAAGAGCTTTTGCAAGACGTTTTTTTAAAAGTTTGGAGTAACAAGGAGAAAATAGACTCCAATCAATCTTTTAAACCCTGGTTATATGCAATTGCCATAAACGGGGTGTATGATTACTACCGCAAGCTATCTCGTGATACCCGTTTACAGGAGGAAATGATAAATCGCTTCGAAGAGTTTTACAATTCCGCAGAAGATGACAGCATTTTTGAAAAAAGGCGCGAGCTTTTAGATCAGGCACTTCAAAAACTGCCTTCACAGCGCCTTGCTGTGTTCAAACTTTGCCGTATTGAAGGCAAAAGTTACCAGGAAGCTGCTTTAGAGTTGGGCATAAGTGCATCAACTGTAAGTAATCAGCTTGTTCAGGCTACAAAAACTATCAAAGAATACATCTTTAACTCAAAAACACTGATGTTCCTGCTTATATCGTGGGTAATTAAAACATAAAAACAAAATTGTTTTAAAATTTTTTAAAAAAATCTTGCGATGGAATAGTGTGTTTTTTGATTCTGTGCGTATTAGCAAGTGATTTATGAGTAAAGCGGAAAATATAGGGCAGGTTTATCAGCGATTTTTACAAAACGAAGCAACCCGTAGCGAGCTTCAGCAACTTTTTGATTTTATTGATAAAAGTACTGAACAAGAGCTAAAGGATCTGCTTGGTTCTGCTATTGGTGAAAGTATTAAAGAGGACGCTGCCCTGCAACATATTGCTTTACTCAAAAATGTACGCTCACGGGTAATGCATTTTGCCGGTACTGACACAGCTCCTGTTATTGAACTTAAGCCTCGCAAGCGCACTATATGGTACGCAGCGGCCAGTGTTGCACTTGTTGCCGGTATAGCAGGTTTGTTGTTGCTTAATAAAACCAAAACAGCACAACATTCAACTGATATTATGCCTGGCGGAAATATTGCCATGCTTACCATTGGAGGTAATGATACCCTTAATTTGCAAAACGGTACAGCTAGCGGTATAATTAACAAAACGGCCGGTGTAACCATCAGTAAAACCAGCAATGGTACAATTACCTATACCGCCTATGGTAATGATACGGTTGCGCTCAATAAAACCAATACTTTAATTACCCCACGCGGCGGTCAATATCATGTACGCCTTAGCGACGGCACCGAAGTGCTGCTAAATTCCGAATCGAGGCTGGAGTTTCCGGTTGGTTTTACCGGTAATGAGCGCAAGGTGGTGCTTAGCGGCGAAGCGTATTTTGAAGTTGCCAAGAATAAGTCAAAGCCGTTTATTGTTTCTACAGGCAAGCAGGAGGTTGAGGTTTTGGGTACCAAATTTAACGTCAGCAATTTTGCCGAAGATGAAGGCACCATAACCACGCTTAATGAAGGCAGCGTAAAAGTAACAGGTGCCGGAGCAACTACCGTTTTAAAACCCGGTCAGCAAAGCCATGCCACTGCGGCCGGCATTACCGTTGCCGATGTTGACGCTGATTTATACAGCGCCTGGAAAGGCGGCGAATTTGTATTTGAAGACGCTTCTTTGGATTTAATAATACACAAACTGTCAAGGTGGTATAACTTTGAAATAGATTACAGTAAACTTCCCACTAAAAAATTATATATGAGAATCAGCCGGCAGGTTAACCTATCGGAGGTACTGGGCATGATTACAACAACAAGCGGCATTAAGTTCAGGATTGATGAAAGGAGGGTTACGGTTATGTAGCACCTGCAACTTAATACAATTTTACTCTCCTTTACACTATTAACATCCTAATTAAAACTAATGATTTTTTTTACCCAAAAGCATCGGGGTGCACCCTTCCTATGCCCCGCCAAAAGTAAATTCAGCGTACTTCTCCTGTGCTTCGGAGTCCTGTTTTCGTTACAGGTATTTGCACAAAAAATCAGCGTTGATTACAAAAACGTACCATTTGCAAAAGCAATAGCCGATTTTTCAAAGAAAAGCGGTTACCAGTTTGTTTACGATGCAGCCTTTTTGAAAAGTGCATCGCCGGTAACATTAACAGCAAGCAACGCTAATTTTAGCGAGCTGGTACCACGCCTTTTTGCAGGCCAGCCTTTTACTTACGAAGTCAATAAAAAAATTATCATCATTAAGGCCCGCCCGCAACTGGTTAACCCCATACAGGTAAGCGGTAAGGTTATTGATACATTAGGTATGCCTTTGCCAGGCATTGATGTACAGGTTAAAGGTGAAACAGCAATTACTAAAACGGCTAATAACGGTACATTCACTATTCTGTCTTTTACCGCTAACCCAGTAATCGTTACCCGCAGTATGGGTTACACTTTAAAGGAAACGCCACTTGCCAACGTAAAATCGGCTGATTTAATCAGTATTGTAATGATTGCGAGCAACGCCAACCTTAAAGAAGTAGTTGTTACCGGTTACCAGACACTTTTAAAAGAGCGCACTACTGCGGCTGTTGTTAAAATAGATTCGGCAACGTTAAACCAGCAGCTCAACCCCAGTTTAGCTTCTGCGTTGGAAGGCAGGGTTGCAGGTTTACGCTTTAGCCCCGGCAGTAATGATTTAGAGTTACGCGGACCGGCTACATTTCAGTCGTTGACCATTGGTACTTACCCATTAGTGGTAATTGATGGTTTACCAACCAACTTGCGTATTGAAGAAGTTAACCCTTATGACATTGCATCAGTCTATGTTTTAAAGGATGCTGCGGCATCCTCCATATACGGTTCAAAATCAGCCAACGGCGTAATTGTATTAACCACGAAGTCAGGTGCAAAAGGCAGCGTTAGCATTAACGCCAATGCCGATTATTTTGTAACCACCAAACCTGATCTGGATAAAATGCATTATGCCAGTACCAGCCAGATCATTGACTACGAAACCGCTAAATACAAGAGCGAATTACTAAATTTTGCCAATCCGGCAACCATGTTCGCTTCATATGGCGATGTAGGTGTTGGTAATATCAAATACTATTCGCCATTATACCAGCTTTACCGCTCACAGTCTGAAGGTAAACTTACTGCTGACCAGGTAAATAATACTTTGAACAGTTGGCGTAACAACGACTATATCAGAGATTACGCCAATAACGTTTGGCAAAATGAGACACGCAATCGCTATAATTTGTCATTAAGCTCGGGTTCGGCCAAAAGCAACACATTTGTGTCTTTAAATTATGATGAAAGTGCCATGCGAATAAAACACAACAATAGCAAGGCGCTCACCATGTATTTAAAAAACACATTTGATTTTAATAAATGGCTAACGGCATCTGTAGGCTTAAATGGCAGGTACACCAATTCAAATGCTACTGATAACACTTTTAGTAACTATGATTTACAAGAGCGTTATGCGCGCATTGTTGATGAAAACGGAAATCTTGTTTATTCGGATTATGCCAATGTTAACGACGGCTTTTCGGGCGGTGGTGCCATTAACGGTCAGGTAGCATCAAGGCTTTCAACCAGCCCCGATTTTAAATCATTCAGGTTTAACGTTTTAAACGAACTGCGAAATGGTATTACCGACACCAAGGCATATAACTTGCGTGCCTTTACCAGTTTACGTGCCAAGTTACTGAAAGGACTTAATTATGAAATTTCGTTCCAGTATGAAACCAGTAACACCAACCGTGAGCAGTTTTACGATCAGGAATCGTACAAAATGCGCTTTTTGTATAACGTAATGACTACGTTTAATACTGCCACTAATAAGTTCGAACACAATGTAATCTCAAACGGCGGTCGTTTATCACAACAAAACGCACGTTCGTACAATTACACTTTCAGGCAGCAACTTAACTTCGACCGTACATTTAAAACCGGTAATTTAAATCATAACATAGTTGCTATTGGTGGTTTTGAGGCCCGTCAAAATGAAAGCCCGCTGTTTTTATCTGATGTGAGGTACAGTTATGATCCTCAACTGCTTTCGTCGCAGCCTATGGATTTTAAGAGCTTGAGCACAACCGGTATTACCAGCTATTTATATGGACGCCGTACTATGAGCGGTAACAATGCTTCGCTCGAAAATCCATTGAACCGTTACGTATCAATTTACGGCAACGCCGCTTATACTTTAAATGATAAGTATAACCTTACCGGTAGCGTGCGTGTAGATCAGGCAAGTTTCTTTGGTTTAGATCCTGAGTATCGCTGGAAGCCCATATGGTCTGTAGGTGGTGGCTGGAACGTAAGCAATGAGGAATTTATGAAAGATGCTGATTGGATTGATTATTTGAAAACCCGTGTAACTTATGGTATCAATGGTAACTCCGATTTAACGTCGTCGCCTTACGCAACCGCTACTTATAAAAATGATGTGTTGTATCCGGCATTGATTTATACTAACATTTCGGCGTTCCCCAACCCTAAATTAAGATGGGAAAAAGTAACGACCACCAACCTTGGTTTCGATTTTTCGATGTTCAAAAACCTGCTGAAAGGTACCCTTGACCTGTATAACCGTTACAGTTCGGATCTGTTAACCAATAATGACCTGGACCCAACCGTAGGTTTAAAAACACGTGTTATTAATAACGGTAACATGCGCAACCGGGGTATTGAGGTAAGCTTGAGTTCGGACTGGTTTAAACACAAGGGTCTTACATTAGGCTCAACCATTGTATATGCCTATAATAAGAATACTATTATAGATGTTAACTACAGCACTACCAGTGCGTTCAGCTATATCTCTGCTCCAACAAACTTCTATTTTGCCAATACATCGTTTCAAACTATGTATGCTTATAAATACGGCGGTACGGTTAATGGTTACCCTTATTTCTTAGACCAAAACGGCAACCCCAACGTAACCTTCGATGCAAACGGTACGCCAACCAGCGTAGTATCTATCAATTCACCTGCGGCATTGGTACCAGTTGGTAAATTATTACCAACCTTCAATGGTTCATTTTCTCAGCGTATAGTGTACAAAAATTTACAGTTAAATATGCTGTTTGTGTACTCGGGCGGTAATAACCTGCGTAAAGAGGTAGTTCCTTTATCGGCAATTGCTTCAAACACTTACAACGAAGGTATTGGGCAATTATACACTAACGGTTTTACCGATATGCCACGCTTATACTTCGAGTATCCTAATGCCATCAAAAATTATGCAAGTACGCTAAGTGATCTTTGGCGCTACGGCGATAATCAGATTTTAAGTGCCGATTACATCAAACTACGTAATATATCGCTATCATATACTGTTCATGCAAATTTTTTAAAACGTATACACATGACTAATCTGCGCTTAACAGCACAAGCCAACAACCTGTGGTATTGGAGCAAAGCAGGTAATGATATTGATCCTGAAGCATACAGCCTCAACAGCGGCACCCGCAGTTTAACAATTCCTAAATCGTTTTTATTTGGTTTAAGTGTCGGATTTTAATAATGCAGATTATCATGAAATTAAAAACATACATAACGCTTGCTTTCATTAGTTTATTTACCCTGCCTGCATGCAATAAATATTTGGATGTAGTGCCAAAGGCCAAAACAGTAATAGCATCAACCGAAGATTACTATAAGCTTGTTTCTTTCTCTGCAAGGGGATATTACACCGGTAACTTTACCTATCTGTCTGATGATTTTTGGATAAGGGAATCGTATGTAATTGGTTTGCCAAAAAACATGGACATCATCAATTTTACTTTTGATGAGCAAGCCAACCGTCCCGATTATCTAACCTCAAGCAGCTATTATAACCAGATCTATGCTTACATAAACCGCTGGAATATGGTACTGACGTTGATCGACGATACCAATGGCGATGCGTCTATGAAAACCCTTGCCAAAGCCGAAGCCAAGGTTTTGAGAGCCTTTGATTATTTCATGCTCATTAACGTTTACTCAAAATCATACGACCCGGCAACGGCAGCAACCGATGGCGGCGTAATCATCATGGATAAATATGATTTAGAGGCTAAAAAAGCAAAGTCGAGCGTAGAAGAGGTTTATAAATTTATACAAAAAGACCTTGATGAGGCCTTGCCTTATTTGCAGGAAAAGCCTTTGGATGTATACCATCCATCGCTGGCATTTGCTTATGCTTTAAAAACAAAAGTGCATTTGTTTAAGCGCGAGTATGCCCAGGCTAAAGCTGCTGCTCAAAAATCGTTAGGTTATAACGGACAAATATTTGATTTGGTTAAATATACAGCCCAGGGTGGTCCAAACGTTTTATCGGTTCCGGCTGCTGATAACCCTGAGGTACTTAGTTATGCTTATGTAAGTGGGGTAACCGAAATGAACTTTGCCTACACAAATTTGATGAGTCCTGAACTTAAAAGTCTGTTTAACACTACCGATTCCCGTTACAATCTATTCTTTACCAGTGGTCCGAACGCCAATATTGATGCAGGTTCAGGTACTGCTTACTGGAATGTGCCTTATACAAAGTTTTTTTACCCTACAGTAGGCATGAAAACTACCGAGGTTTACTTAATGCTGGCCGAAATATATGCCCGTGAAGGTAATTACACCGAGGCCATGAACATTATTAACAATTTGCGTTCAAAACGTATAACCAACCCTGCCCAGGCGCAACTTGCGGTGCCAGCCACCACAAAAGCCACCATGGATATTATTATACAGGAGCGCCGTAAGGAGTTAATGTTTGGTGTTAACCGATTCTTCGATCTTAAGCGCTTTAACCTTGAGCCCGATTATGCTAAAACCCTGGTGCACACATTCCCTATTGTAAACAAAACGGTACCGCAGGTTACTTACACCCTCAAGCCAAACTCGCGTATGTACATCATTCCGTTTGCGCAGGATGTGCTTAAGCTTAACCCGTTGCTTACTTTAAATACTAACGAAACTATCCCATTCAGATAAGTAATCCATTATAATATTATATGAAGTATGTGATGATGTATGGCCTTTTGTTGTGTGGTATTGCTGCCTTTGCACAAAAGGCTGTACCCACCCCGGCAAAAACCGATACAGTGAAAAAGCCAGTTGCTGTGCAGCCTTACAGTAAAATAGTGCCGGCAAGTGCCCGTAAGCAGCATGGCGTGTTTACCGTGGTTTATAATGATAATAAGTATTACTTTGAGATACCCGACTCGTTGTTTAATCGCTACTTTTTGGTTGTAACCCGTTATGCAGGCACCCCATCGGGTAATGTGAGCATGGGCGGTGAGGCAACTAACGAGCAAACGGTTTACTTTGAAAAAGCACCAGGTAATAAAGTGTTTATGCGGGGTGTTGTTTACCGTAATGATAGTGCCGATAGTACACAGGCTATTTACAAATCGTTAAAGGTATCTAACGTAAACCCAATAGCAGCTGCGTTTGATATTAAAGCAGTTAACACTGCTGATAAACGCACGGTGATTGACGTAACCGATTTGTTTAAAAAAGACAACCCGGTAATGAGCATCAGTACAAAAGATAAAGGCATATCTAAAGCAGGCAGTATTGCTGATGATCGTTCGTTCATTGAAAAAATTGCGGCTTATCCGCTTAATATCGAGGCGCGTACGACTAAGACTTACACGTCAACGTCATCGTCGCTTTACGCGGCGCAGGTAGCGGGTGCCATCACCTACAGCTTCAACGTATCAATGGTGTTGTTGCCTAAAGTGCCTATGAAAAAACGCTTTTTTGATGAGCGTGTAGGTTACTTTGCCAACCGCTTTACTCTGTTTAATGAGAACAGCCAGCGTACCCAAACGCAGGATTACATCCAGCGTTACCGTTTGGAACCTAAGCCCGAAGATGTAGATAAATACAACAAAGGGATTTTGGTAGAGCCTCAAAAGCCTATTGTATATTACATTGATCCGGCTACGCCCAAAAAATGGCGTCCGTACCTTATTGCTGGTGTAAATGATTGGCAAAAGGCCTTTGAAAAGGCAGGCTTCAAAAATGCCATAATGGCTAAAGAATGGCCTGAAGGTGATAGCACCATGAGTTTAGAGGATGCCCGTTTTTCGGTAATCAGGTATATGGCATCTGAAACGCCTAATGCATACGGTCCGCGTATAAGTGACCCGCGCAGCGGCGAAATTATGGAGAGCCACGTAGTTTGGTATCACAATGTAATGAAGCTGGTGCACAACTGGTATATGATACAGGCAGGAGCTATTGATCCGCGTGCCCGTAAAATGGAGTTTGATGACGAATTAATGGGTGAGCTTATCCGGTTTGTGTCATCGCATGAAATTGGTCACACCATAGGCCTGAGGCACAATATGGGCGCTAGCAGTCAAACGCCGGTTGAAAAACTGCGCGACAAGAAATGGGTGGAAGCCAATGGCCATACCGTGTCAATTATGGATTATGCGCGCTTTAACTACGTTGCCCAGCCTGAAGACCATATTAGCAAAGCAGGTATATATCCGCGCATAGGTGCTTATGATAAGTGGGCCATTCAGTGGGGCTATAAAGTATTCCCGGGCAATCAAAGCGAGGAGCAGGAACATAAGTTGCTAAACAAGCTGGCGGTTGACAGTTTAGGACGTAACCCGCGCCTGTGGTTTGGCGGCGAAGGAAAAAATGAAGATCCACGCAGCCAGGCCGAAGACTTGAGTGATAACGTAATGCGAGCTAATGAGTACGGCATCAGAAACCTGAAAAGAGTAGTAGCCATGCTGCCACATTGGACGCGCGAGGAAGGCGATCAGTATGATAATTTAAAAGAGCTGCATAAAGCTGCAGTAGGCCAGTTTTCACGATACCTTGATCATGTTGCTAAAAACATAGTTGGCAGGTACATTACCTCTAAAAGTGTGGAGCAAAGCGGGCCGGTTTACACGGCAATACCTAAGCAACGTACTAAAGAAGCTATAAGATTTATAGGCCGTAATGTATTTGAGGCACCGTTGTGGTTATACCCTGATAACATTACCGATAAACTGGGTACCAAAGTAGCCGATGATGTTCTTGACCAGCAAAGCAGGTTTATTAACACGCTTATAGCGCCAACATACTTGTACAATTTGCACAATATGGAGCTTACCACGCGTAAGAACTATCCGGTTGCAGAGTACCTGAATGATATTAAGCGTGAGATATGGAAGCCGTTTGGTAGAAATGAACTGGCCAACAGCATGAGGCGCAGTTTACAGCGCTCTTATGTAGAGAAGCTGCAATTTATCATTAACCCTAAACAGGTTAAAGAAGGCTGGATAAAATCAAACGCCCAGCGCGATGATACCCGCCTTATTGTACTTGAGCATACTAAACGTTTGCGTGCCGAAGTACGCACTATGGCTGCACAAAGCCCTAAGTATGCAACCCATTACAATGATATTGTGCACGAAATAAACAAGATACTTCACGAACAAAGTAAACTTTAAATAACAGGCTATGAAAATATTAAAAGTGTTAACTATTGTAATAATGATATTGGCCGGCAAGACTGCCTTTGCACAACAAGACAGTACAATGGCCCAACGTGACTCCGCAATTTCTCGCCGTAATGATACGGCTCTGCCAGCCTACCTGGCGGTTAAAGACGGGTTGATTAAGTCAGACTCGGTAGGCGTTGCGGCCGCTGCGCAAAAATTTGCCGATGAGTTGATCAAAGTAAGGCTACGCTCCCACGTGCTGGAAAATTTAATGGCTTTGAAAAAGCTGCGTACCGATATTATTGACGAAGCCAAAGCCATAGCTGCTACAAAAGACATTAACGAGCAGCGCAAGCACTTTGCCAACGTATCAAAAGGTTTTTGGGAACTGGCCGGTAAATACCGTTTTATTAAAGAGACCAAAGTGTACTATCAACAATGCCCCATGACGGGCGTAACGTGGGTGAGTAACAGCAAAGAAATTAAAAATCCATATTATCCAAAAAACATGCTTACCTGCGGCGAGGTAAAAGCACAACTGTAAAACATTTTAGCCGCTACCAATCTTCATTCGTTCTTTATTTTTGAGTTAGTTATATAGTTATCAAGGCATCTTGTTGAAGAGGGTGCCTTGTTTATTAAAAAAGACATTGAGCATACTTTCAAAAGGCAACAATCGTTAACTTTGTAATGTTGGAAAGCAGGAGTATATATACGTTTATGCTAATTATAGCTAGCCTGGCATTTTTTTTAATGCCTGCGCAAACTCATGCCTGTTCTTCTCACAGCGCCCACAGCAAAAGCCAGTCATGCAAAATGAAGGCAGGTAAGCATGGTGCTCAAAACAATTGCTGCAAAAGCAAAAAGCAGCATAGCAAGAAATGCGATGGCAAGTGTAAAAGTTGCGTTTGCAGTAATGCTGTTGCTTTCCATCCAAGCTTGTTGGCCGGTGCATCTCAAAGTACAGTTAATCCATTTGCAAGCCTTACAAAGCAAGTATTTGGTTATACATCCTTCTATTTCTCTTTGGGCTACATTTCTGTGTGGTTACCGCCCAAAATAAGCTGAATTATGGCTTAACAGCCATAGGTGTGTCTTAACAGTAAGGAGCAAAGCAGCTTCTTTATATTCTTATTCAGCTTTAAAATTCCCAAAATGAAATTAGTATCAAAACTGGTAGTGCTTGCTGTATTGCTGGCTACCCAAACTATAAACGCGCAAATTAAAAATTCAAAAACCGTAAGCTTTAAAGTATATGGCAATTGTGAAATGTGTCAATCGGCTATTGAAAAAGCCGGGACTCAGAAAAACGTTGCCAACGTAAACTGGAGTAAAGATACCCAAATGGCTACGCTTAACTATGATAGCCAAAAAACCGGTGCTGATGATATACTTAAACGCATTGCCCTTGCAGGTTACGACAGCGAAACGTTCTTAGCACCTGATGATGTTTACGCAAAGCTACCCGAATGCTGCCGGTACAGTCGCGATTTAAAGCCTGCTGCCAGCGGAAATAAAACTACTGCTGACGTACATGCAAATCATAATGCAGGTAGTAATACAGCTCAGCAAAAGGGGCAGTTACAAGGGCTGTTTGATAACTATTTTGCTTTAAAAGATGCTTTGGTGAGTACGGATGCTGTTTCGGCCGCTCAAAAAGCCACAGCAATGAGTGCTTCAATAAAGGCTGTGGATATGAGCAAACTTAGTGCTAAAGAACACGAGGTGTGGATGAAAACAATGAAAAATATTGCCGCCGGTGCCGAAGCTATATCTGCTTCCAAAAATATAGCTAAGCAACGTTCGGCATTTATCAACCTCTCTGACAATATTTATGAGCTGGTCAAGGCAACCGAAAACAACCAGGCACTATACTACCAGCATTGTCCTATGTTTAACAGTGGTAAAGGCGCTAACTGGTTAAGTAAAGAAGAGGAAATAAAAAATCCGTACTACGGCTCGCAGATGCTTAACTGTGGTTCGGTAAAGGAAACTATTGGCAGTAAGTAAGCCTTGCGTTCAGCAATAAGGTACAGGGATGTAAAAGGCATCCAACAGCAAAGCACTCAAAAAATGATCAGATATAAATTAGTAACTAAAGTGGTGTTACAAGCAGTTATTCTGCTGTTGGTAACACCATATATTTATGCTCAAAAGGTTGTGCGTTATGACTTAACGGTAACCGACACCATGGTTAACTATGCAGGTAAGGTCAAACGGGCCATTGCAGTTAACGGGCAAATACCCATGCCTACCCTTACGTTTACAGAGGGAGATACTGCCGAAATAGTGGTACATAACAAGCTGAAGGAAAACACATCACTGCATTGGCATGGAATCTTTCTTCCAAACAAAGAGGATGGCGTGCCTTTTCTTACCCAGCATCCTATTAAGCCGGGTGCGGTTTATACATACCGCTTCCCAATCATACAAAATGGCACACACTGGTATCATTCACATTCGGGCTTGCAGGAGCAGACTGGTATGTACGGCAGCCTTATTTTAAAGAAACGTGCTGATGATAAAACCTTTCGTAAAGGAATAGATGATTTACCGGCCGTGCCTTTAATTTTAAGCGAATGGACAAATCTCAACCCCAATAATGTTGACCGTATGCTGCACAATGCTAATGATTGGGCTGCTATCAAAAAAGGTGCAACACAATCATACGCAGAGGCTATACGGGAAGGTAAGCTTGGTGTTAAAGTAAAAAACGAATGGAAACGCATGACGGCCATGGACGTGAGTGATGTTTATTATGATAAAATACTCATCAACGGCAACCATGCTACCGATTTGAAAAGTATTGAAGGAAAAACCCTTAAGGCTGGCGATAAGGTGCGGCTGCGTATCTCAAACGGCGGGGCTTCATCATACTTCTGGTTGCGTTATGCAGGTGGAAAAATGACGGTTGTGGCCAGTGATGGTAATGATGTAGCGCCCATTGAGGTTGACCGTTTGATTATTGCCGTATCTGAAACTTATGATGTTGTAGTAACCATACCGCAGGAAGGACTGGCATATGAGTTTTTGGCCACTACGGAAGATCGTACCCAATCGTCCAGTTACTACATTGGCAATGGTATCAGGCAGCTTATTTCACCGCTTCCGCGCCTTAAATATTTTGAGGGCATGAAGATGATGAACGACATGATGAAGATGAACGGCGACCTTGATGATATGGGCATGAACATGAGCCTTAATAAAATGGACATGAACGTTGTAATGTACCCGGAAATAACCGGAGAGGCAGGCAAAAAACAAGCCCATAAAGGTTTGGATATGGATAAAGATCCAAACCGTTACAATGCCAATGCACTTGCAAGTATTGTTACGCTTAATTATGCCTTGCTCAAATCACCGGTCAAAACCACGTTACCGCCTCATGCCTCTATCAGAAATTTAAAGTTTACCTTAACGGGAAACATGAACCGTTACGTATGGAGCATGGACAACAGGGTACTATCTGAAAGTGATAAAATTCCGGTAAAAAAAGGTGAGGTACTGCGTATAACGTTGTATAATAACTCGATGATGCGTCACCCTATGCATTTGCACGGGTTTGATTTCAGGCTGTTGAACGGTAAAGGCGATAAGGCTCCGCTTAAGAACGTTGTGGACATTATGCCAATGGAAACCGACACCATTGAGTTTGCAGCCAATACCGAGGGCGACTGGTTTTTTCATTGCCATATTTTATATCACATGATGGCCGGAATGGACCGTGTTTTTGCAGTAGGTGACTATAAAAACCCATATCTTACCAATAAAGCCGAAGCATATAAAATGCTGCAAAAGGAAAGTAACATGGCTCATTTTATGGCACAAAATGATTTTGCTACCAACGGTAACGATGGTGAGGCCATGTTTCAGAACACGCGTTGGTCGGTAGGTACGGAATGGCGCCTGGGCTATAATGACATGCATGGTTATGAGGTGGAAACACATGTAGGACGCTATATTGGCAAAATGCAATGGCTTATGCCATTTATAGGGTTTGATTGGAGGTACCGACGTATGGGTATGGACGAGCATGAAAGTAACATATTTGGGCAAACCAACAAAAAGGATAACCGTAGTGCTTTCAGCGTTGGTGTGATGTATACCTTGCCAATGCTTATCAATTTCCAATCTGAAATTTACCATGATGGCATAGTACGCCTATCACTGATGCGTGAAGATATTCCGGTTTCAAAAAGATTGCGTGCCGGCTTTATGCTTAACACCGATCGTGAATACATGGCCGATTTACGTTATGTAGTAAATAAAAACGTGGGCGTACGTACGCACTATGATAGTGATATGGGCTGGGGAATTGGCTTGTCGCTTAATTACTAATATTTATAAACTAATGCTTTTATAGTATTTGCATTATTCTGTTAAGCGCCATATATATGCTTTTAAGTGCTGTATATGGCGTTTTTTTGTTTCCATAACTGCCTGTAAAATAAAATCATATCACTTTGTGTAAAAAAAATAAACTTAGACTTATATTTGCACTTCAAAGTTAAATGGTGAAAGTTGCTGTATTACAAGGTTAAACACTAGTTTTTCTTTCATTTTAACATATTGAACTATATATACCGGCTTTAGTTTAACCTCCTTTAGCCACCGTCTATCCCTACCTGAAATGAATAAAGTTGTGCGGTAGTAATGCTGCATAAACTTAGGCAGCCCTCTGTTTAAGAGATGTCTTACAGCTGTTTACGTGCTGATGTACGTAGCTTGGAGTTGTATGAAACAAACTGAAATATTATTTCGTAAAATTTAATATTCCTAATTGGTTTTTATATTGCTTTTGCAGCTTGTGTGGCTATTAAACGTGGGCAAGATTAGTTTGGGTTTGATGTAGTTTTTATACATGGGAAAAACGTTTACAAAAAGGTTACTAAATTTTTCGCGGCTATTTATTGGGATTTTATTGTTGCTGCATGCAAGCATATCTTTTGCTCATATACCTGCAAAAACAGCTGCATTTACGCGGAGCAGCGGTCTGGCAATTGATCAAACGATTACATTTAATGACATTGCTCCAAAGGTTTATACCGATGGCGACTTTTCTCCCGGCGCCACTGCAAGTTCACAACTTCCGGTTACCTATATAAGCAGTAATCCTACTGTTGCAAGGGTAATAAACAACGGTACCACAATACGTATTGTTGGTGCGGGCGAAACAGTTATCACTGCCGAGCAACCCGGCAATGCTGAATATAACAGGGCTATACGCGTAAGCAAAGCTCTTATTGTTAACAAAGCCGATTTAACTGTCACTGCGGTGAATCAAACACGCTTATATGGTGCAGCTAACGCTGCACTAAGATTTACATATGCTGGTTTACGTACCGGCGAAATTGCATTATCACCGCAGCCAACTATTTCCACAACCGCAAGGATAGAATCGGCGGTTGGTGTTTACCCAATAACGATAAGGGCAGCAACCAATAAAAATTACAATATCACCGTTGTTAACGGAACCATTACAATAAATCCGGCTACACTTACCATACGGGCCGACAACAAAACAAAGGCATATGGTGCTAACATTCCAACGCTAACAGTTACTTACGCAGGGTTTAAAAATAACGATAACGTAACCAAGCTTACTACACGCCCGGTTATTACCACAACAGCCGTGCGTGCCAGCGAACCTGGCGTATATCCAATAACTGTTATTGGGGCGTCAAGTGGTAACTATAACATTAATTACGTTGATGGTACGCTAACGGTAGGGCGGGCAACCTTAACAGTAACCGTTACAGCAAAAACGAAAACCTATGGCGCTAACCTGCCTGCACTTACCTATACTATTACAGGTTTTGCACAGGGGCAAACAGCCGCCATACTTACCAGCCCGGTTGCTATAAATACAACTGCACAAAAGGAATCACCCGTGGGGGTTTACCCTATCACAGCCTCGGGGGCAGCTGCCGAGAATTATGACTTCAAGTATGTACAAAGTAATTTAAGGGTAAACAAGGCTAATTTGGCTATACGAGCCGAAAATAAGACAAGAACTTATGGCAGCCAAAACCCTGAATTAACGGTAGCCTATTCGGGCTTTGTATTGGGCGAAACGGCCAGTGTGCTTACCTCCCAACCCATTGTAACCACCACCGCCGATTCGGCTTCAAAAGCCGGGAACTACCCGATACGAGTTACGGGAGCAGCGGCCGAAAGCTACAATATAACCTATACCAATGCCGTGCTTACGGTAAGCAAGGCTCCGCTACGCATAGTAGCAGTTGCAGAAACACGTGCTTACGGGAGTGAGAATCCTCCGTTCTCGGTTACCTACACCGGTTTTGTGAACGGCGAAAACGAAACCGTATTAACACAGCTTCCAACTATTAAAACTACGGCAACAGCAAAATCGCCTGTTGGACGTTATTCAATAACGCCTTCGGGTGCAACGGCTGTAAACTATGCCATAACGCATTCCAGCGCTCCACTTACTATCACAAAGGCAACACTTACTATAACTGCAAATGATGTGGCCCGCTTATACGGCGCCACAACCCCTGCTTTTACAATTACTTACACAGGTTTTGTAAATAGCGAAACCCAGGGAGTGCTGGCCAGGAGGCCGTCGCTTACCTCGCCCGGAACGGCAACGTCACCGGCGGGAACTTACACCATTACCCCTGCCGGGGCCATTGCATCTAATTATGATCTTGTTTACCAAACAGGTACGCTTATTATCGAAAAGCGTGTTTTAACGGTAACTGCTGCCAATAAGGCAAAAACATACGGTCAGCCTAACCCAACGTTAACAGCAACCTATACGGGGTTGGTTAATAATGAGAGGGCATCAGTGATCCTAACCGGCCGGCCTGAGTTTACTACAACGGCAACAACAGCATCAGTACCCGGAACCTATCCTATTGAAATTGATGGTGATTTAAGTGCCGATAACTACGAAATTAAGTTTGTAAACGGTACGCTCACCGTAGATAATGCGCTTCTTACGGTAACGGTTAACAGTATAACCAAAACTTATGGGCAAGCTATTCCCAGGCTCCGGTACACTATTACTGGTTACGTAAATGGCGATAATGAATCGGTTTTTGAAGCGCTGCCTTCTGTACCGGTAACTACAGCCACTGCTGAGTCTAAGGTGGGTAATTACAATATAACAACCGGCGGGGCGTCTGTACGTGAGGGCTATTATGATATTAAATACGTTGCAGGCAGGCTAACTATAGTCAAAGCTCCGCTTAATGTAAGGGCCACCAATCAAACCAGTGTATATGGGCAGCCACTGCCTGCATTTAATTATACGATATCGGGCCTTGTAAATAACGATAATCAGGAAGCAGCCATTACAAAGCAACCTGTTATTACAACTGCAGCAACATCATCATCCCCGGTTGGAACCTATACCCTGCAAGGTGCCGGAGCAACTGCTGATAATTATACTTTTAACTACATAGCCGGCCGCTTAACCATTACACCGGCCAGTTTAACTATCAAAGTAAATGATACAACACGCCGCTATGCACAGCCTAACCCGCAATTTACAGCGAGTTATGTAGGACTTTCAACGTTTGATACGCCCGCCAGTTTAACCAGTTTGCCCGTTTTTAATACTACTGCAAATGTAAATTCAGCCCCGGGTACTTATGCTGTTACTGCTGGCGGTGCGTCGTCGCCTAATTATAATATCAGCTACGAAAACGGAACGCTTACTGTAGCCAAGCCCCAGTTAATTGTGAAGGCAGTTAACCAATTAAGAAACTATGGGGAAGCCAGCCCGGCTTTCACATTAAGCTACAGCGGCTTTGTGGGTAACGATAATGAAACTGTATTTACCGAATTGCCTAAAGCGGTTACAGCGGCAACTCAATCAAGTAATGCAGGCACTTACAGCATCGTTCCATCCGGAGGCGTTAATCAAACTTATGATGTAGTTTATGAGAATGGTACACTCACGGTTAACAAAGTTAATTTAACTGTCACCGCAAAGGATACTTCGAGGCTTTACGGCGTTGCTAACCCTGTTTTTAGAATTAAGTATGCAGGCTTTGTAAATGGTGATAGTGAAGCTTCGCTAACGGTAAGGCCTGTTGTAACTTCCACGGCTGTCCCAACCTCTCCGTTAGGCACTTACCCTTTGGTGCCTGCTGGTGGTGCTTCGGTTAATTACAACCTTAATTACGTAAATGGAAACCTCAGTATTTTACCGGGCACCTCTACTATCTCATTTGCTGCTATTCCTCAAAAAACCTACGGCGACGCTGCTTTTGATGCCGGGGCGGTAAGCAACGTTAACGAGCAAGTTGTATATACATCCAATAATTTAGATGTTGCTGCCATTGTAAACAACCGCATACAAATTAAAGGTGTGGGCACCGCAGTCATAACAGCCGCTTTGCTTCCGGGTAGTAACTATGCACAAACACTACCAGTTTCGCAAACACTTACGGTAACCAAGGCAATGCTTGCAATAAAGGCTAATAATCAAAGCCGCGTGTATGGCAGCGCAAATCCGGCGTTCAGCTTAGCCTATAGCGGTTTTGTAAATAACGAAAATCAATCTGTTTTAAAATCACCGGTTACCGCGTCAACAAGTGCCACTACCTCCAGCAATGCGGGTGCGTATCCCATAACGTTAATAGGTGCTGCGGCCGATAATTATGATATTGCTTACACAGCCGGAACGCTGACCGTAAGTAAAGCAACGCTTACCGTAACGGCAAAAAATGCTACAAGGGCTTACGGCCTTAATAACCCGACTTTCGAGGTGGTGTATACAGGCTTTGTAAATGGTGACACGCAAGCTGCTTTAACAGTACAGCCAACGGCATCTTCGTCAGCAACGGTAAACTCGCCAATTGGTACTTATGCCATAGTACCTAACGGTGGTGCAGCAACCAATTACGATTTTAGCTATATCAACGGCACCCTCACCATAAGCGGTGGTGCAGCTACAATTGTTTTCAATGCATTGCCCGTACAAACCTTCGGAAACCCTGATTTTGATCCGGCTGCGTCAAATAACGTAGGCGAGAGTATTGTTTACTCATCAGGCAATCCGTCGGTAGCAACTATTGTTAACGGGCGCATACGCATTACAGGTGCCGGAACCACAATTATAACGGCTGCCTTTGGCCCAGCAAGCGGTTATACAAAAACGCAGCCTCAAACGCAGCTTTTAGTAGTAAACAAGGCACAGCAAGCCATCAGTTTTAAGGCAATACCTATACTGTCTCGTGGCGAAAATTATTCCCTGCAAGACGTAACTGCTACATCGGGCTTGCCGGTTAATTTCACCTCCGCAGATGCATCGCTTGTAGCCATACAAGGGCAGTTACTTAACGCAAGGCAAATTGGAAGCACGTTTATAACCGCCACGCAGGCCGGCAATAATAACTACCTGCCGGCAACTGCTATTGTGCGCAATGTTGAGGTTAAAAATACAGCCGGTAAAATTGAAATTGAAGTGCATCAGGCGGTGTCGCCTAACGGTGATGGCATTAACGATGTGTTTTTTATTGAAGGCATTAATAAATATCCGGGCAATAAGGTTACCGTTTACAACCGTAACGGGGTTAAAATATTTGAGGTTGATGGCTATGACAACGTAAGCAAAGTTTTCAACGGACGGTCTAACATCAACGGGCAACTACAGCAGGCCGGTACCTACTTTTATGTAATACAATTTATGGCCGGAGACGCAGGCAGGCGTGCAAGCGGAGCCTTTGTTTTAAAATATTAAGCAGCGCTTAAAATGACCACTTTTTTCAGATACATTACAGTTATCAATATCCTGATTCTTAGCAGCGTGCATATGCAGGTTAATGCACAGCAGTTTTTTAGCTATACCCAGTACATGAATAACCTTACGCCACTTAATTCGGCTTATTCATTACTCGATAAAAATGCCTCATTAAGTGCTTTGCTCCGCAAGCAATGGAATGGTATTAAAGACGGATCGCCAACAACCTTCATATTCAATGGTAATATGCCTATTGAATCAATGAATGCGGCGGCTGGTATAACGGTGCTTAATGATCAGTTTTTTGTTGAACACCTCACCGAAATAAACGGCTTTTTTGCCAAAGGTATTCAGCTAAGCGATAAGCAGTTTTTAGGTGTTTCTATCAATGCCGGTATCAGGCGGTATGTAGCAAATTATTCATCTTTAGATCCAAACGACCCGGTTTTTCGCAACGATGTGCGCGATAATAAGCCCAATGTTGGTTTTGGTATTATGCTGTATTCGCCTGATCAATATTACTTTGGCGTTTCTGTTCCTGAATTGAGCATACGTGATTTGGGCAATGCCTCGGTACAAACAGCCGATTTTTTTAGAAACCACTATAACTTTGCTGCAGCTTATCTTTTTGGTAAAGAGGAAGACGATGTAAGAGCCAAACCGGCATTTTTAGCTACCCATACTAAAGGTGTGCCGTTTATAGCCGATATGTCAATGTCAGTTTATGTGAGGAACACGGTGGGCGTTGGCTTTAACTATCGCACCAATAATGAGATGGCCGGCATATTATCAGTAAACTCCGATTTGCTGAAATTGGGCTATAGCTATCAGTTTGGAACCGCATCAAACAACGTTGGCGGGCGGCTGGGCAATGCATCTCACGAAATTACCCTTACCTACCGCTTTGGCAGCGATTTACTGAAGCGAAGCGTACTTTAAAATAGCACTACAGTGTAACCAGCTCACACATACTTATCAAAGAAGTTTGATTTTAGGAAGAAACATTGCTTTTGACTCAAGCAGTTTCGAACACATCAAACAAATTCTTAAAAAAGAATGCGCTTTATGTGCGCCTGCGGCTTATATTTGGTTAACACCAAACTTTAACACATGAAATATATAATTGGCCTTATTGCTTTAGTATCGCTAATTGCCGCAACAACCAGTAAGCCGGTAAATGGCTATAAAATAACAGGCAATGTAACCGGCTTGCCTAACAATACCTGGCTGTACCTGCGTTTGGCGAAGCCTGATAAAACAATTGATTCATGTTTGGTAAACAACGGAAAGTTTACCATGAACGGTAAGATTGCAGAAAGGGCTACACAGGTTTATTTGTACACAGCTGGTTATACCAATTATGTGAGTTTTTGGCTCGAAAACACCAATATTGATATTAACTTAAAGGCTGGTGAGTTTAAAAAGGCAGTAATTAAAGGATCATCTACCCAGGATGAAAATCATATGCTGGCTCAAACGCAAGAGCCGGTTAGCCGGAAAATTGATAGTCTTTCCAAAGCTTTAAGAGCAATAAAAGAAAAGGAGGCCCGGGCAAATATCATCACCCAAATAGAAACGCTTGAAGAACAGCAGAAACAGTCAGAGCGTAATTATGTGCGCAATAATCCAAACTCAGTTGTTGCAGCCAACATACTTAATGTTTACTCTTCAACTTGGGGTAAAGACACTACTGTTTCTTTGTACAACAATTTCAGCGCTGCTAATAAAGCTTCACACTACGGGCGAGATATAAGTGAGTATATTAAACTTAATAAAGATGTAAAAATTGGTGGCCGTTTTGTTGATGTTGAACAGGCAAATACCTCAGGCAAACTGGTTAAAGTTTCTGATGTGAAAGGTAAATACATCCTGCTCGATTTTTGGGCATCATGGTGTGGTCCATGCCGGGAAGAGAACCCTAACCTGGTAAAAACATATGCGGCTTTTAAAGATAAGGGCTTTGCTGTAGTAGGCATAGCATTAGATGATAATAAGGCGCAATGGCTAAAAGCAGTAAAAGATGATAAGCTAACCTGGGAAAATCTTTGTGATTTACGAGGCGATAAAAACAGGGCGGCGTTAACGTATGGCATTAATGCTGTGCCCACAAACTATTTAATAAACGACAAAGGTATTATTGTTGCCAAAAATTTGCGCGGTAAGGCACTTGATGACAAATTAAAAGAGCTACTAGGAGCAGGTATATAATTTAGCAGTCTAAAAATAGCCCAGCCGCGTGAACGATTAAGTTATCTTGAATAAAAATGATGACGACGTCATGTATTTGCCGCCTTGTGATGCGGTAAAGAGATAGGTTGGTTTGCCGTTTTGAAATAATAGCTGCGGGCGCTCAAACCTTCCGTACTTCTTTAAGTAAGATGGTGGTGGAGGTTGAATGATATTGTAGTGCGATGCGCCATAGTAAGCTACCTTGGGTTGCTGCCACTTTTTTCCGTTTTTTGATTCCATGAGCAAACCGTTTTCATGATTAAAGATGCCCATATCACGGGCAAGCATTTTAAACTTTCCTTTATCTAACCAAACAAATGCATCTTCTAACTGAGCGTTGCCTGGGAGTTTAGAAAAATCTACAACAGGGTTGCCATCATATTTAATATAAGGTCCTGCCAGTGTTTCTGCAATGGCCAAACCGTATTTGCGGTTGCCCCTTACTGTTAAATCTTTAGCATTATCATATTCGGCCGTATTCCATGATTTATAAAACAACCAATATTGCCCGTTCGGGTGTTTTATAAAGGCCGGGTTGGTAGTGCAGTGGTCGTCCCAGGCACCGGTAGGGCCGGCTTCCAATAAAGGAGCATCAGGACGAGTCCAGGGCCCCTCGGGGGATGGTGCGGTGGCAAGCCCAATACGCTTGGTGTTGGTTTTGCCGTTAGCATTGCCCATGTAAAACATGCAGTACTTGCCGTCAATAAATTTTATGGAAGGGTTGTGACAGGTTGTAGCATCCCAAAAGCGGGCGCCACGGGGAGCTAGTATCACATCAGTAAATCTAAACTCAGCCTCCGGGTGGTCGGCAACCGCATGGCAAATTTCCGATCCGTTTATCCAGCCGCCCATTTTTTTCTTGTCTGCCCAACGTGAAAAATAAAGGTGTATGCGGCCGTCCGGTCCTTCTATAGGGCTGTTGCACCAAACATAGTAACCTTCCATTTCAAGCCTGCGGCCAACGGGTTTAAGTCGCCGTGCAAAATCCGATTCATCACCTCCGGCACCTAAGCAAAAGCCGGGTGCAAATACTAATGCAGAAGATGCTATTCCAATTTGTTCAATAAACTGGCGTCTTTTCATAATAGTAAATTGGTTGCGGCAATTTAAAAAACAATGTTGTTGTTAGTGTAAGGTTTGCGTTTTATTGGCGTTGCTGTAAAAATAATGGTGCTAAATTTTTGATTATAGAGAATGATTTGCTTTGGAAAAGTCTCATTATAACGCCACGATGGTTGCATTTTTCTTAATTACAAACATGAAAATGTAAGAGAAGTAAAATAATAGTACGGATATATAATTTGGTGTAATGATATTTATAGCAAATTATTGTACGGTGTATTAAATTTATTTTTATAAATAATTTGCAGCCTGATATTTCTTTCTATATTTGCTAACGTAATGAATGCGAAATTAAATAATCTTACCTGGTGGCACCTTAGCAATAAGGCGGCGTGGTTTGTTTATTAATGAGCTAAAGATATTAAGCAATTATAAACCTGATTTGAGACCCGGCGCTAACCACGACCGGGTTTTTTCATTTATATAATTTTAGGTAATGCAAAAATTTAAACTTACTACAACTTATAAAAAGCTACTGGCCGACACTACCACACCCGTGAGTGTTTACCTGCGTCTGCGCGATATATTTCCAAACTCGCTGTTGCTCGAGAGTTCTGATTATCACAGCCGCGATAATAGTTTAAGCTTTATATGCTGCGAACCAATTTCCGGTATGGTGCTAAGAAATGGCACGCTCAGTAAGCAATATCCTGATGGCAGCCAGGAAACCTTTGCACCGGGTGAATTTAATTTGGTTGAACAGATTGATGCTTTTTTGAAGCGCTTTGAGACTGATGAGTTACCGTTGAAAGTAATATCAAACGGTTTGTTTGGCTATTTTACCCATGAGGCCGTTGAACATTACGAAACTATACAGTTAAAAAAAGTTGATAATGATGCCCGTCGCATTACTGAAATGCAGTATCATATTTATAAATATATTATTGCAATAGATCATTTTAAAAACGAGCTGTATATTTTCCAAAATCTATATGGCAATGAGGGTGATGAAAAGGGTATTGAGAAAATGCAGTACCTCCTAAAAAACAAAGATTTTCCAGAGTATTACTTCCAAAGCAAGGGACAAGAGCAATCAAACCTCACCAACGAAGGCTTTATAGCTATTGTTGAAAAAATGAAGCAGCACATTTACCGGGGCGATGTTTTTCAAATTGTACCGTCGAGAGCGTTTTCGCAGGAATTTCAGGGAGATGAATTCAATGTGTACCGCGCTTTGCGTTCTATAAATCCATCGCCTTATCTGTTCTACTTTGATTATGGCGATTTCCGGATATTCGGCTCATCGCCCGAAGCGCAAATTACTATTAAAAACCGTTTGGCAAGTATATACCCCATAGCAGGTACATTTAAGCGCAGCGGTAACGACGAAAAAGATGCCGAAGCCGCACGTGCATTGCAAAACGACCCGAAAGAATCGGCAGAGCATGTAATGCTGGTTGATTTGGCCCGTAACGATTTAAGCCGCCATTGCGAGCAGGTAGAAGTTAAAGCTTTTAAACAGGTTCAATATTATTCACATTTAATTCACCTGGTGTCACATGTGAGCGGCAAGCTAAGGCCCGATGTTTCGTCATTCAAAATTGTGGCCGATACCTTTCCGGCCGGTACATTGAGCGGTGCGCCGAAATTCAGGGCCATGGAGATTATTGATGAAAATGAGAATATAAAACGCAGCTTTTACAGCGGTGCTATTGGTTACCTGGGCTTTAACGGTGATTTTAACCATGCCATTATGATTCGCTCGCTGCTTAGCAAAAATAACATGCTGCACTATCAGGCCGGTGCCGGCATTGTGGCCGATTCGGTACCCGAAAGTGAATTAAATGAAGTAAATAACAAAGTTGCAGCCCTGCGCCGCGCCATTGAACTGGCCGGCGAAATTTAACAGACCATTACCCATGAACAAAATATTAATAATAGATAATTACGATTCATTTACCTACAACCTTGTACACCTGGTTAATGAGCTGGGGCTGGAGTGTGAGGTATGGCGTAATGACCAGTTTAAGCTGGAGGATGTGGATCAATTTGATAAAATCATCCTATCGCCTGGTCCGGGCATCCCGTCTGAAGCTGGTTTGCTGCTGGATGTAATACGCACATATGCACCAACCAAAAGTATTTTTGGTGTATGTTTGGGTCAGCAGGCCATTGCCGAGGTTTTTGGTGGCAGCCTTTATAACTTAAGTCGCCCTATGCACGGAATTTCAACCCCGGTTAAAGTGACTGATAATAACGAGCAATTGTTTAAAGGGTTACCTGAATACATTAGCGTTGGCAGGTATCACTCGTGGGTAGTATCAAAGCAAGATCTTCCTGAAGTGCTGACTATAACTGCCGTTGATGAAAAAGATGATTCGATAATGGCTTTGCGTCATAAAACATTGGATGTACGCGGCGTGCAGTTTCACCCCGAATCTGTATTAACAGAATATGGTAAGGAGATGATGGGAAACTGGTTAAACCAACCATCAGTATAAACTTCTAACCCTTTAAAAGGTAGAAACAGGACCAAAAGAATTAACAAGTTAACTTAAAAAATTCCACTTGAGTGGGTTAAGGCATATGACCATCTTAGATCAGATAGTAGCCAAAAAGCATAAAGAAGTAACAGCATCAAAAATCGTTACACCATATAGTCACCTCGAAGAACGAGAGATGTTCTTGCGCGAGCCTTTATCGTTCCGTGAGTTTTTGCTTGATCCGGCGCGTACGGGTATCATTGCAGAGTTTAAGCGTAAATCGCCGTCAAAAGGCATTATAAATGATCAGGTGGCTGTGAAGGATGTAACTACGGCTTACGCAGCTGCAGGTGCATCGGCGTTATCGGTGTTAACCGATCGGCACTTTTTTATGGGTGCTAAGAAGGACTTGCTCGAGGCTCGTAAATTTAATGATATACCTTTATTGCGTAAGGATTTCATGATAGATGAATACCAGATTGTGGAAGCTAAAACACTGGGTGCCGATATTATATTACTCATAGCCGCCATACTTACGCCTGAGCAAGTGAAGCAATTTGCTGCATTAGCCAAAAGTATTGGCCTAAGTGTGCTGCTTGAAGTGCATAATTTAGAGGAACTTGAACGCAGCCTGTGCGATAACCTTGATGCCATAGGTGTTAACAACCGCAACCTGGCTGATTTTACGGTGTCGGTAGAAACTTCGTTTCAACTGGCCGAGCATATACCTGATGGTGTAATGAAAATCTCAGAAAGCGCCATCAGCAATACTCAGGTAATAAGGCAATTGAAAAGCGCAGGGTTCAACGGCTTTTTAATAGGAGAAAACTTCATGCGTCAGCCTAATCCGGGCGCGGCTATGGCTGAGTTTGTGAAGGAGCTTTAATTTACTTAAACAATTGCTGCATCAATGTGATTACATACTAAAACTGCCATAATAGCATTAAATACCTGCTGTTAACTTTAAATTAACTTATTTTACAACCTGGCATTTCAATTGATATATAATATTTAATGAAGCAAAAATTTTATGATACTGCTGTGAAGCAGGAAACTGCTGTACTGGTCGGCGTGGTTACACCTGGCCAAACCGACGTACAGACCAAAGAATACTTAGAAGAACTTGAATTTTTGGTGGATACCGCCGGCGGTAAAACTGTAAATACCTTTACCCAGCGTATGCAAAGACCCGATCGTGCAACTTTTGTTGGTTCGGGCAAGCTGGAGGAAATAAAAGCATATGTAACTGAAGAAGAAATAGATTTAGTGGTTTTCGACGATGAGCTGTCGCCGTCGCAGCTGCGTAACATTGAGGCTGAACTAAAAGTAAAGATACTTGACCGAAGCAACCTCATCCTTGATATTTTTGCCGGCCGTGCGCAAACCGCACAGGCTAAAACGCAGGTTGAGCTGGCCCAGTTACAGTATTTATTACCCCGCCTTACCCGTTTATGGACCCACTTGGAGCGCCAAAAAGGTGGTATTGGTATGCGTGGCCCGGGAGAGTCACAAATTGAGACTGACCGTCGTTTGATCTTGAATAAAATCTCGTTATTAAAAGAGCGCTTACGTCAAATAGACAAACAAAACGAAACGCAGCGGAAAAACCGTCATCAACTGGTGCGCACTGCTTTGGTAGGTTATACCAACGTTGGTAAATCAACCATTATGAACATGATTTCCAAATCGGAGGTGTTTGCGGAGAATAAATTGTTTGCCACGCTTGATACTACCGTGCGTAAGGTTGTGGTTGAAAATTTGCCGTTCCTTTTGTCAGATACGGTTGGATTCATTCGTAAGTTGCCTCACCATTTGGTAGAGTGTTTTAAATCAACGCTTGATGAGGTACGTGAAGCCGATATTTTGATCCATGTGGTTGATGTGTCGCATCCGAGCTTTGAAGATCAGATAAATACGGTTAATGAAACGTTGAAAGATCTTGGCGCATTGGATAAACCGGTTATTACTGTTTTCAATAAAATAGATGCCTACCAGCCAACGCCAATTCACGCAGAAGATCCGGCAGAGCCGCTTACCCTTGAAGACTTTAAGCACAGTTGGATGGCCAGTCATAACAGTCCGGCTATATTTATATCGGCCCTCAAGAAAGAAAACGTTGAGGAGTTTAGAAAGCTGCTGTATGATAAGGTAATTGCCATTCATACCGAGCGATATCCATACGATCAGTTATTATACTAATTGTTTTAAATTCAAAAGCCACCCTAAAGGTGGCTTTTGAATTTAATTACTACTTCACTATTTTATAATTTCTGTATTCACTCACGCGCCAGCCTGTCCAGTCTTCAATTTTTTGGAGGGCTTTACGCCTGAACGACATTTTCTTTTTCAATTTTTCTGGGTCCACTTCCAGTTTCCAGTTTTGTGCGTTAATACGCGGTTGCATTACCGCCGGGTGTGTGCCATCAAATGGTAGCAAGCGGTCTGCATTTTTAAAATCAAACTCAAATGTTTCGGGCAAGTTTTCGGCTATCCAGCTGTCATCATGATAGAACTGGTTAAAGTTACGCAGTTTACCTTCGAGGCCTTTGGGAGGCTTCACTCAGCCATAATGATAAATATAAGCATCTATGAGTTTAACATTAATCTTACGCTCGCCGAGCCTGAAACCCTGTGCATCGCGGTAGGCATGTATGCGTTTATCGTTACGTAAAATGCGTATCTCGCGGCGGTACCAGCGGCGCGAATGGGCGTAGTGGCTGTACGAACCATAAAAATGCTGGTACTTAAATAAAAGTCCCTCCACTTTGGCATCATTAAGATTGTCCTCCATTTCCTTTTTAATAATTGAAAGATATTTTTCGTGAACAATCTCATCGCCCTGAATATAAAACGCCCAGTCAACATCTGATGATATAGCTGCAAAGGCTTTATCGGTTTCGGCAGCAAAAACAGCTCCCCCTTCCCGTATCGCTTCATTCCATACGGTATTGATGACTTTTATTTTAGATGAATTAATGCCCCGTATTAGCTCTTCTGTTTGGTCATCGCTATTTCCCAAAGCAACTACAAATTCATCGCAAATGGATAGTATGGATGTAATGGCCTCAACAACGGGGTAATCATTTTTAACCGCATTGCGGATGAAGGTAAAGCCGGCAACTTTCATTTAATTTGAAGGATATGCAGTAAAGGTAATAAACAAAGTTGGTTTGCTTTAGCCAACAGCTTGCCTTTACTGCTTGTATATTTGGCATATAATGAACTTGTTTGATCTTGAAATCGCCATCCAGAAAAATAAGCTGCCGTATTACATTGGTAACTTTTTGAAGCGTATGCTGCCCGCAGGCGCGCTTGCCAACCGCTTGAGGGAGATAGATAACTATGGGGCTGCTGAAATTTACGACCGGGTTGGCTACTATAATAAACTTCCTATGGGTAGCGTGTTAGGAGATGACCCGACCGCATTAAAAGATATACTCAAACTCAAAAGCCCCAGCGCTTACCGTTATGATACTTTTGAATACTCACGGTTCTTTCCGGGTGGGCTAAATGCAAACTTTTTGTTTGGCGATGTGATAAATACACCCGAAGTGCCAACCATTCAAAAAAGCCGACCTGTTGCAGGCGATAATAGGAATGCGGTGTTACTTAAGCTTGATAAAAAACGGCATTACCTGTTTGTAAAGGATAAGAAACCATTTATACAAAAGAAGGATCTGCTCATTGGTCGCTCGGCGGTAAACCAGGAGCATCGCGTCCGGTTCATGGAAATGTACTTTAACCACCCGTTATGCAACTTAGGACAGGTAAACACCAATAATGGAAAGCCCGACTGGGTAAAACCTAAAACTCCCATCAGTACCCACCTTGATTATAAATTTATTTTGAGTTTGGAGGGCTGGGATGTGGCTACCAATCTCAAGTGGATCATGTCGTCAAACTCCATTGCGGTAATGCCTAAACCTAAATATGAAACCTGGTATATGGAAGGCCGACTAATTCCCGACCATCATTATATCTGTATAAAAGATGATTACTCCGACCTGGAAGAACGGTTAAACCACTATATAGCGCATGAGCAGGATGCGCTTACCATTATAAGTAACGCCAATGCATGGGTAAAACAGTTTCAAGATAAACGCAAGGAAGATCTTATTAGCTTACTGGTATTGCAAAAGTATTTTGAATGTACAGGGCAGCCGGTTTAAATTACCGATTGATAAACCCTGATGGTATTTTTCACGCAAGCATCCATGGTAAAATGGCCCAGGCGTTCGGTACCTTTTTGCTTTAGCTCTTGCTGTAGTGATGTATTGTCCAGTACTTTTTTAACGGCTTGTCCTATATCATTAGGCTCATGCGGATCAAAATAGACAGCCGCATCGGCCGCCACTTCGGGCAGGCAACTGCTGTTACTGCAAATTACAGGACATTGGTTGGCAAAGGCTTCCAGCAGTGGTAGGCCAAAGCCTTCATGCAACGAGGGGAAAGCAAAGCATAAAGCCTGTGTATAAAGTTGCTGCAATACCTCATCAGTTACATCCATTTGATGGCACTGGCTGGTAACATTCAGCTCTTTAAAGGTTTGCAATTCATCCTTTGTAAATGCCTTACCTCCGGCGCAAACAAGGTTCAATGATTTATCTTGTTTTAACAATGGTTCTATACCGGCAATAAACCTATTAAAATTTTTATAATGCCAGCGTTCACCTACGTATAATATAAAGCGGGAAGGTAGGGTATGGTTATGTTGGGCCGTGTTGCTTAAGCCCCAGTAGCCGTGATGTACTACCTGTATTTTACCGGCCATGTGCGGGTATACCTTTATAATATCCTGTCTTGTAAACTCGGATATAGCTATAATGGCATCGGCTTTCTCCATTACCGCTTTTTTGCGCAAAGCAACGTGCGCGGCGTTGCTAATATATTGCGGGTGTAGCTCGTGTACCATATCATGTATGGTAACTACGCAGGGCTTTTTAAGGTACTTTATAAAGTAAGGATCATCAAACGTTGGATGGAATACATCAAAATTTCCCCGCTTAACATTCCAGCGTGAGTAGCGGCGGTTCCAGGCGTAGTACTTTTTTTGTTTACCGGCAAATAGCTTTCTACCTATATTATTATTGAACAAAAAAGGCTCGTGTTTAACGTATTCGTTTTCCGAATAAAGTGCTGTAATAGTACTTTGGTGGCCAGTCTTATTAAGGCCACTATGCAAGTTGGCAAAGTAGCGTGATATACCGCCATACTTTTGTATCGAAAACATTTGATGATCAATCAGTATCTTCATGCTGGCTTAAAAAAAGTTACTGCCGGGGCGGCTTTGCTCCTTACGGCGTTTGTATAAAAAGCGCAGGTACATTACCCAACCCATGCTTTTTTTAATAATTTCGGGCTTGTCGCGCTTAAAGGCTTCATCCTGCGCTACGGCCGAAAATCCGGTAAGGTTATACCAGGCCACGTTAATATCTATATACTTTTTATCAAAGTCTTTGTCGCCCCAGCATTGCAGGTTTAGGGCGTAATCGGCAAATACCTTATAGTTGATATTGTATTTGTATTTTTTGAAAACTGCCGCCGGGTAAAAGATGCTTTGATGATTGATAACATATTTAGCCATGCGATACGCAGAAAATTTGCCTGTAAACAGCGGCTCATCGGCAACAGTATTACCATAGTAAATAGTGTTAGCTTTTTTTAACTGAAAGGCCATCTGGCTAAAGCCAGGCAACAAGCGGTCATCGGCGCCTAAAAAATATAGCCATTTCCCTGTTGCCATAGCTACACCTTTATTTAAGGCATCATAAATGCCTTCATCGGGTTCGCTAATCCATTTGCCAATGTGTTTATTATACTGCTGTAGTATGGCTGTGGTTCCGTCGGTGCTTTGGGCATCTACAATAATAAGCTCTATAGACGGATAGATTTGGGCAACAATTGAATCAATGCAAGCAGGCAATACATTGGCAGCATTATAGGTGGCTATAATTATACTTAAGCGAGGGTGTTCAATATGTGTGTTGCCTTTTTCCATGCCTAAGAGGGCAAATATATAATTGTTTATTAAGGTGCTGATTTAGCATATACTTTTAATTTTGCCACATGGCAGTTAGCATTGATGTAGTTATACCCTCTTTCAGATTAGATGAACGGTATTTGCTGCCTATTCTTAAGCTTGATGTACCTGCAAATGTTATTGTAAATTATTACATAGTTGCCGATAACCCAAAAGTAAAAGTGCCTGATGCTGTTTGGCAGCAAAGCCAGCTAAATAACGTGCATCTTATTATCAATGAGCATAACCTTGGCTTCTCCAAAACGCGAAATAAAGGTATTGATGCCGGGCAAGGTGACTGGATATTGTTACTGGATGACGACATAACACCGCACCCCAATCTTTTAGAAGCTTATGCACAACAAATAAATATTAAGCCTTATGCATTAGGCTTTGTTGGGGTAACAAACTTTCCTCCTGTGATGAATGCGGTAACACAAGCTCTGCATATTACAGGAGTATCTACCCATTTTCAGCGGGCGCAACGTGAGGAAGAAATGTACTGGTCGGCCACCTCTAATTTTATGCTTAACCGTGGGCTGCTGGCCAGTCGCAGGTTTTTACCCGAACTTACCAAAAGTACAGAGGATATGGAGTTTCTATTCCGCAATGCTTTTGAAAACGAATTAAAGCAGTACCAGTCTGCCCCGCTGGCCATAGTAACACATCCATGGTGGAACAATGGTGCGCAACAAACACGGCGCATGTTTCTTTACGGACAAGGGGCTGGTGAAGTAGCACGCCTTTGGCCGGTTAAACTGTATAACTTTTACGATTTCACCACTACTACCGAAACGCTTCTGCTGTTATTGCTTATTTCAATGCCATTATACATAGTTGGTGTGCCCTTAAAATACATTTGGTACGCTGCCGGTGCACAAATATTTGCCGAGGTTTTAACTAATGCTTACCGGGCATTTAAAATTGAAAAAACTTTTAACCCAGCTGTAGTATGGCAGGTAACTTGGCATAAAAATGCGATGGAATTGGGGAGGTTATGGGACGCCTTGGTTAATGCAGATGTAAAGAGCTTTGCCCGCCGTACCGATGGAAGCTTTAGAAAGCCATACCCGCAAGCATTTAGGTTTAACCGTTTGAAAATTGTAAAGATGGCGTTGTTTGTTTTACTATTTGCCTTGCTTAGTGTTGCGGTTGATTAAACTTCGTGGTACCCGCTTGGGCAGTAGGTAAGTTTTTCTTCAACCGTTTTACGATAGATAAGTTCGTTGGGTAAAAAGTTTTCGCGGTCGTGTATACGGTGAAAGATGTGATAGCTTATAGCTGCCATTTTAAGCCGTTTTTTTAGGATGCCTGCGTTAATTAAACGGGCGGCAAACTCGTAATCTTCCCAACCCCAGCCTTCAAAATTATTATAGTAACCGTTTACCTTAATATAGTCTTCGCGCCAAAATGCCAGATTACAGCCCTTCACATTCCAGGGGCTGCGCGGATTAGGCTTATAAAACATAGAAAATAGAGGAATGCGTATAGCATTAAAACGGCTGTATACACCGGGAGAAAGTGAGCTGAAGTTTATCTGTTTGCTTTGGAGTATTTCCGTGGTTTTCTCTTCATTGAGCATGGCACGGCTTCCCTGCATAAAAAAGCCTTTACGTGCAGCACGTTCATGATCGGCTACAAATTTTGGTGTTACTATTATATCACCGTCTATTTCAATAATATAATCGGCCGAGCCCATTTTAACAGCCTTATTAAGTGCCAAACATTTACGAAAGCCTTTGTCTTCTTGCCAGGCATGATGTATGGGAATATCAAAAAGGCTACGGTAACGGTCAATAAGCTGCCTGGTATCTTCCCGCGAACCATCATCGGCAATCATGATTTCGTTGGGCATACGGGTTTGTCTTAACAAGCTTAATAACACCAATTCAAGGGCTTCGGGCCAGTTATAAGTTGATATTAAAACCCCTATGCTCAACTTTTCGTTATGCTTTGTATTGGTGCTGTCAGCCATATTAATTCACAAAGATACAAATTGAGAAGTTTTTGCCCTCGTTCGTAGCAGGGTGCACTTTATAAAAACGCCCGACTGGTACTCAGTCGGGCGTCATAATTATACAGCTTTGTTAGCTGTTCATTATCTCTTCAATATGTTCGGCCTCCAACGGAATGTTGCCCATAAGGTCAAAGTTACCACCTTCGGTAATAAGAATGTCGTTCTCCAAACGTATACCTAAGTTTTCGGCTGGTATGTAAATTCCCGGTTCGCAGGTTAAAATGTTCCCAACTTCAAATGGCTTGTAGCGGCTGGCATAGTCATGCACATCCAAACCTAAATGGTGAGAAGTGCCGTGCATAAAATACCTTTTATATATAGGTGCTTTAGGGTCCTGTTTTTCAACGTCGTGGCGGTCAAGCAAACCGAGGTCAATAAGTTCGCCGGTCATTATTTTTCCTACCTCTTCGTGGTATTCATTCCATATAGTACCGGCAACAATCATTTGCGTTGCTTGCTTCATAACACGCAGCACGGCATCATAAACCTGGCGCTGGCGCTGGGTAAAGCGTCCGCTAACCGGTATTGAACGGCTCATATCGGCATTGTAGTTAGCATACTCGGCGGCCCAGTCAAATAAAATAACGTCGCCGTCTTTACAAACCTGGTTATTATCAATATAATGCAGCACATTAGCATTAAATCCCGATGCTATAATAGGCGTATAGGCATGTCCTGTAGCGCGCTGGCGTAAAAACTCATGGGTAATTTCTGCTTCTATCTCATATTCGGCAACGCCTGGCTTTACAAATTTTAATACCCTTACAAAAGCATCATGTGTTATGTCACAGGCTTTTTGTGTAAGCTCAATTTCAATTTTAGATTTTACTACACGCAAATCACGCAGTATAGGGGCGGAGCGTTCATATTTATGTAAAGGGTACTTAACGCGTAGATCATTCAAGAAGCGCAAATCGCGGCTTGGCACCCCGGGTAGGTAACGGTCATTTTCATTTGTATTTATATATACATGCTCAGCATAGTTAACAATGCTGTGGAAAATGGCGTCAAAATCCTGAAGCCAGTATATAGCTTCGATGCCCGACGCTTTGCGGGCCTCCTCTTTAGTATACTTGTGTCCTTCCCAAATAGCAATGTGCTCGTTGGTTTGTCTTAAAAAAAGTACTTCTCTGTATAGTGGATTAGGACACTCCGGGTATAAAACAAGTATGCTTTGCTCCTGATCTATACCTGACAGGTAAAAAAAGTCGGGGTTTTGTTTAAATACAAAATTCTGGTCGCCGCTACGTGTATATTCTTCATTTGCGTTAAAAACAGCAATGGAATTAGGTTTTAATCGCGAAACGAAATTTTTTCTATTATAAATAAATAATTGATTGTTTATAGGTAGATATTTCATGATTTACGCTTATTTAATTTTTATAAAACAATTTTTTCCATTTATTTGTCACCAATATTATAAAAGTGGAACGGAGTTTGGTACACCGATGCCAAACATAAGGACTATTTTTATAAAGTAAATCACAATTAAAAATTGTTTAATCTTAAAACTATGAACTATTCTACATTAAAGAAAACAGTCGCGCTTTCGTTTGCATCGTTGCTGGCCGTTGGTGTAGCCAACGCCCAAACTGATTCAACCATGAGCACTACATCAACCGGCACTGCCAAGGTATTTGGTGGCCGCGGTCAGTACAAAACCTGGAGCTTTGGTTTAAATGCAGGTGCATTATCACCAGTAATCGCTATCGGTGGTGTACATGATTACACTAACAAAAAAATCAACCTGGGTTACGGTGCGTCATTAAGATGGCAACTTGCTCACTCATTTGGTTTACAATTAGACGCTCACGGTGGTAAAATTGGCGGTGATAACGCTGATGCACCAGGTGGTGTTCGTGATGGTATGCGTTCTTACCAAACCCGTTTCTGGTCAGGTACTTTAAGCGGTGTTGTTAACGTTGCAACTATCGACTTCTTACGTCGCAAAAATTCAGTTAACTTCTTCGTTACTGCCGGTGGTGGTATGATCTGGTACAACCCACGTTATGTAACTGCTGCCAGCTCAACTGAGCAACGTTACACTAACGCTGATGGTTCTGATCACCACGTAAAAAGCTTAGTTATTCCAGTAGGTGCTGGTGTTAAATTCCGTTTGTCAGACGCTTGGGCTCTGAACTTAGGTTACACTGCTAACTTCACTGATGACGATAACTTAGACGCTTTAAAAAGAGCTTATCCTACTAAAGATAAATACTCTTACGGTTACGGTGGTTTAGAGTGGACTTTAGGTTCAAGCTCAAAACCAAACTTAGATTGGGTTAACCCAGTTGCTATGATGTATGATGAGTTGTATGATGCAGCTTTACGTCAAGAAGTTGAAGCTTTAAAAGGTCGTGTTACTAACGTTGAAAACGCAGTTAACGATTTGAAAAAAGATTCTGACGGCGACGGTGTATCTGATCAATTTGACAAATGCCCTAACACCCCTGCTGGTACAGTAGTTGACGGTGCTGGTTGCCCAATCAAATTGCCTACTGCTGACAGCACTGCTAACACTGCAGAAGCTTATTCAAACATCCAATTTGATTTTGACAGCTCAGTATTAAGAACTTCTTCTTACTCAGTATTAGATGCAGTTTCTGCTGATATGCGTTCAAACTCTGGTAAAATGGTTGAATTAAACGGTTACGCTTCATCTGAAGGTACTGCTGCTCACAACCTACGTTTATCAAAAGACCGTGCTAACTCAGTTAAAACTTACTTAGTTAACTCTGGTGTTGAAGCAAAACGTGTTAAAGTAAAAGGTTTAGGTGAAACTAACCCAATTGCTGACAACTCAACTGAAGAAGGACGTGTAATGAACCGTCGTGTTGAGTTCAAACAAAAATAATCTTAACCAGATTTTTTAATACTTTGAAAAGGCTCCGGATAACCCGGAGCCTTTTTTTATTACTTTTGCTTTATGTACTTCTTCCGTAAGAAAGATCCGAACCGGCCTAAAAACTTCAATTTAAAGGTAATGCACGTTATTAATACGATTGCCATTCTTTTGTTTTTGGGCGGTATTATATGGAAGTTGATAGACTGGTTTATCTTGAAAAAATAATATGAGCACTATAACCAATACCCCAAATGCACCTGCTCCTATCGGCCCTTATAACCAGGCTGTATGGGCGGGTAATACCTTATTTGTATCAGGTCAAATTGCCCTGCACCCTCAAAGTGGCGAACTGGTGTTAACCGATATCCCTACCGAAACTCACCAGGTAATGGCGAACCTAAAAGCGATTTTGACCGCTGCAGGACTTGATTTTAGCAATGTGGTAAAAACAGGTATTTTTTTGAAAGATATGGGTGATTTTGCAGTTGTTAACGAAATTTACGGATCGTATTTTACCTCAAATTTTCCTGCCCGCGAAACTGTACAGGTTGCTGCCCTGCCAAAAAATGTAAACGTTGAAATTTCAGTTGTGGCTTACAGGCCGTAACAAGAAACAGATATATTGCCTTGAATCAACAGGTATTTCAAACGCCCATCGACTATTTAAAAGGTGTTGGCACCGCAAGAGCCGACGTTTTGAAGAAGGAGCTGGGCATTTTTAATTACGGAGATTTGCTAAGGCATTTTCCTTTTAAATACATTGACCGTACGCGCTTTTACAAGGTACGCGATGTGAATGCTGAGTTGCCTCATGTGCAGGTTATAGCCCGTGTTACCCACAAAGAAATTTTAGGAGAAAAGCATACCAAGCGCCTTATTGTTCATGCCATGGATGATACAGGTATAATGGAGCTGGCTTGGTTTCAAGGCATAAAATGGGTCGAAAAAACTATAATAGTTGGTAAAGCTTACATTATTTTTGGTAAGCCATCCGAGTTTAATGGCAAAACTCAAATGGCCCACCCAGAAGTAGAGCCATATTCGCCCGATTCTTTAAAGCGAATGAGTAACCTCACGCTTCAACCAGGCTATAACTCCACCGAAAAGCTGAAATCTTACTCATTAGATAGCAGAGGCTTGCAAAAGCTAATGGCTAACTTACTCGAGCAATGCCTGCGCGATGTTAGCGAAACGCTACCCCTTTATATTATACAAAAATTTAAGCTGATGAGCAGGGCCGAGGCTTTCAGATATATTCATTTTCCTGAAAATGCCCGGCAGCTTCATGAGGCACGACATCGGCTTAAATTTGAGGAATTGTTTTTCATCCAGCTTAAACTACTGAAAAATAAACTTATCAGAACACAGAAGTTTAAAGGCAATGTATTTGATAAGGTAGGCCATTACTTCAACACCTTTTACCAGGAGAAAATACCCTTTCCGCTTACCGGCGCTCAAAAAAAAGTGTTGAAGGAAATACGGCTGGATACCCAGCGCGGTGTACAAATGAACCGCCTGCTACAGGGAGATGTAGGTAGTGGTAAAACTGTGGTAGCACTCATGACCATGCTGCTAGCTATTGACAATGGCTTTCAGGCCTGCATTATGGCTCCTACAGAAATTTTGGCCAATCAGCATTTCATTTCTATACAAAGTTTGGTAGGAGACGGCTTTGTGGAAGTAGCCCTGCTTACCGGCTCTACTAAAAAGAAGGACCGCAAAGTATTGCATGAAAAGCTACTGAACGGCGAACTGAAAATCCTTATTGGTACACATGCCTTAATTGAAGATGCGGTGCAGTTTCAAAACCTTGGCTTGGTAGTAATTGATGAGCAACACCGCTTTGGTGTTGAACAGCGTGCTAAGCTTTGGAAAAAGAATATCGTACCGCCTCACATATTGGTAATGACAGCTACGCCCATTCCGCGTACGCTGGCCATGACGCTGTATGGCGATTTGGATGTTTCGGTTATTGACGAGTTACCTGCGGGCCGCAAGCCTATTGAAACGCTTCATTTTTATGAAAGCCAGCGCCTGCAAATGTATGGCCTTATTAAACGTGAAATAGCTATAGGCAGACAGGTGTATGTGGTTTACCCGCTTATACAGGAAAGCGAAAAACTAGACCTCAAAAACCTGATGGATGGGTTTGAAACCATGTCGCATGAGTTTCCGAAACCGCAGTACCAGGTAAGCATAGTGCATGGTAAATTAAAACCAGCCGAGAAGGACGAAGAGATGCAGCGCTTTGTTAAAGGCGAAACACATATTATGGTAGCTACTACCGTAATTGAGGTGGGTGTAAACGTACCAAATGCATCTGTAATGATTATTGAGAATGCCGAGCGTTTTGGCTTATCGCAGTTACATCAATTACGGGGACGTGTAGGCCGCGGGGCCGAACAGTCATACTGCTTGTTAATGAGCGGTAACAAGCTAAGCCGTGAGGGGAAAATCAGACTCGAAACTATGGTGCGCACCAATAACGGTTTCGAAATATCAGAGATTGACCTTCAATTGCGTGGGCCAGGAAATGTAGAGGGCACTCAGCAAAGCGGGGTACTCGACCTGAAGCTTGCAGACCTGGCACTGGACCAAGAGCTGCTTATGCAGGCCCGTAAAACCGTTGAAGATATCTTTGCCAAAGATCCGCAACTGGCACTGCCCGAAAATCAGATACTTCATCTATCTTTCCAAACCCGAAATGGTGGCTTAAGTTGGGATAAAATATCCTGATTTATTATATTACGGCATTAAACTATTAACTAACACTACATGAAACTCAAAATTGCCGTACTAGTTGCGTTGGCTATGTCAGGCCTGTACTTACCTGCTGTTGCTCAAAGTACCGATTCCGTTATGCTGCGTAAAATTTTTGATGAAGCCTTGGTAAACGGTAAGTGCTATGAAAATCTGCGCTATCTGTGCAAAAAGATAGGTCCGCGTTTAAGTGGTTCGGCGGGTGCGGCAAAGTCAGTGCAATGGAGTAAAACGTTGATGGAGAGTTATGGCTTTGATAAGGTTTACCTGCAGGAAGTAATGGTTCCGCATTGGGAACGCGGGCAAAAAGAACAAGGTTTTATAGTTACCGGTAATAAGCGTGTGCCGGTTGCCCTGGCTGCTTTGGGCATGTCAGTTAGCACCCCTGCAACAGGTATAACCGCCCCGGTAGTTGAGCTGCGAAGTTTAAAGGAACTTGAAGCGTTAGGTGCAGAAAAGATTAAAGGTAGGATTGTGTTTTTTAACCGCCCGTTTGACAATAGATTTATTGAAACAGGTAGCGCATATGGTACAGCAGGCGATCAGCGTAATGCCGGCCCCGGTATGGCAGCAAAGTATGGTGCTGTTGCAGTTATAGTGCGCTCGCTAACGGCTGCAATTGATGATTTTCCTCATACAGGAGGAACGAATTATGGCAACAATCCTAAGATACCGGCAGCTGCAATTTCAACTATAGCCGCAAATAAACTAAGTGCAATGCTCAAGAAAAGTAACGGGCAGCCAGTAAAATTTTTCCTGAAAACCAATTGCCGTACCTTGCCCGATGTACTTTCTTACAATGTAATTGGAGAAATAAAAGGGTCAGACAACAGCAACAAGTATATAACCGTTGGCGGGCATCTTGATTCATGGGACCTTGCTGAGGGTGCGCATGATGACGGGACTGGAGTAATGCAATCGGCAGAGGTGTTGCGCGTATTTAAAGCAATTGCCTATAAACCTAAGAACAACATACGCGCGGTGTTTTTTATGAATGAAGAAAATGGCCATAAAGGTGGTATAAAGTATGCTGAGCAAGCTAAGGCTGATAAGGAGGAACATATTGCCGCAATTGAAACAGACGAAGGTGGATTTACACCACGTGGTTTCAGCTTTGAACGCGCTACACCGGCATTTTTAACCAATATTAACAAGCAATGGAAAAAGCTGCTTGAACCGTATGAAACCGACCGTTTGGTAGCTGGTGGAGGAGGAACAGATATTGGTCCGTTAAAGGAATCACATCCGGGGATACAGCTTATCGGTTTCCGACCCGATTCACAGCGTTATTTTGATATTCATCACACCCCTAATGATGTATTTGAAAATGTTAACAAGCGTGAATTGGAACTTGGCGCAGCCTCGATAGCATCGCTGGTTTATTTGATAGATCAGCACGGATTGAGTTTTTAGACATAATACTGAAAAAGCCTGATTGTTATGCAATCAGGCTTTTTTCAGTATTACAGTTGTCATCAAATAGATATAAACCTAATTAAAGCCGTTCCAGTTGTTTGTTTAATTCGAGTGCGGCGCTAATAAGCGATAAGTGGGTGAATGCTTGCGGAAAATTACCAAGCAACTCACCTTTGCTGCTCAACTCTTCGCTAAATAAGCCTAAGTGGTTAGCATACCCTATCATCTTCTCAAAGTTTTCAACCGCCTCCTCAATACGGCCGCTTTTAGCTAATGCTTCAATATACCAGAAAGAACACATATTAAATGTACCTTCTTCGCCTTCCAAACCGTCAATCTTTTCAACGTTATTGCGGTACCTGTAAATAAGTACATCCAATTTTAGTTGCTTTTCAATAGCTGTCATAGTAGCAAGCCATCTGGGTTCAAGCGGAGCAATGTAATGAGTAAGCGGCATTAGTAGTACACTTGCGTCAACATGCTTACTTTCTTTATGTTGTACCCATGCCTGTACCTCCTCATTCCAGAAGTTAAGATAGATGTCTTTGTAAATTTCGTCGCGTACCTGTTGCCATTCAGCCTGCGGATAAGGAAACGATCTGTCTTCGGCAATTTTAATAGCGCGGTCCATAGCCACCCAGCACATCAACCGTGAGTGTAAAAACTCGCGTTTTTCACCCCTTATTTCCCATATACCATGGTCAGGCAGTTTCCAATCGCGTATTACGCATGAAATTTGCTTTTCAATCAGGGTCCAAAACTCATAGGTTATGGGCTTGTGCAGTTTATTGTATATATAAATGGTATCAATCAACTCACCATAAATATCAGTTTGAAGCTGATTGGCTGCTGCATTGCCAATACGCACAGGTTTTGATGCTTTGTAACCCTCTAAATGGTCAAGCTCTTTTTCCTCGCCATCCTTTTTCCCATCTATTTCGTATAGCAGGTTTAAGTCTGTATCGCGGCACAAGCTGCTTATCCATTCCATAAACTGGGTAGCTTCTTCATAAAATCCTAAAGCTAAAAATGCATACATGGTAAAAGCGGCGTCTCTTATCCAGGTAAAGCGATAATCCCAGTTACGGTTGCCACCAAGCGTTTCAGGTATACCAAAAGTTGGCGCAGCTACTACCGAACCAAACTCAATAGAAGTCATGAGCTTAAGCGTTATAGCCGACCGGAAAATAAGCTCGGCGTAACGTCCTTTATAATTGCATTTACTTAACCACTTACGCCATCCGGTAACCGTTTTGTGGTAACTGCCGGCAACATAGTCTTTAACGTGCGCGGTTTTACGAGTCTCCTGCTGATTAGTATCTGCTGCTTCTAAAACCACATGAGCCATTTGCAGCTCATCCAGTGTAAACTCTGCATAGCCATCATTGTCCTTAAGTTCAAGATTAACGTCGGCCATAAGCCTAAGCTCGACATGACCATTGTCCACCGGCGTAAAAACAATCTCATTATTATGCAGTGTACTGGTATGCTCCGCAGCGGCATAATTAAAACGCGGTACGCAATGCATTTTAAAAGTGATTTTACCTCTAATAGCCTTAACCTTACGCACTATAGCTGCCGGTGGTTGCTCATCATGCGGTGTTAAGGGCATGTAGTCGGTTATTTCAGCTATACCATCGTCTGAAAAAAAGCGGGTAATCAGAACCGCAGTTCCTGGTAAATATAGTTGCTTGGTTTGCAATTCGGCCATTTGCGGCTCAATTGAAAAGTATCCGCCGCGGTTGGCATCAAGTAATGCGGTGAAAACAGTAGGTGAGTCAAACCGTGGAAACGACATAAAATCAATTGACCCCGACATGGATACCAGGGCAACTGTACGAAGATTACCAATTATACCGTAGTTGGCGATGGGCAAGTAAGGACGGTGCTGATGTTGCATATTCAGCTTCACAACAAATGATTACCTGCTAAGTTTTATAACCGTTTGCACGCTAAACATCCGGCCACAACAGATGGAGAAGTACATTACAGGAAATAGGGATGCTGCTGTAAAAGTTTAATCACACATTAGGCGCCGTGCGCTTCAGTTTGCGGCTCTTAATAAATTGCTGTGTTTTAATGTTTTCCCACATAATAAGCTTTTCTTCAATGCGGTAAAAAGCCCGGATGTCGCCATCTTGTGATATAACCAGCCCCAGGCTTCCGGGGTGGTTCCAGCAGTAGGCAATCATAGAGCGGTGCCTTGTGCCAAAATGGGTAGGATCGGTTGTTAAAAGAGATTTGGGTGTTGCTGTAGCTGTGGGTGAAATAAATATTTTTTTTGGTGTTTTACGTGCTTTTAAAACCCCGCCAAAACCTTGCGAAATCATATCAGGAGCAAACAATAATACGCCATCTACGCAGGTGTGTGAAGCTAAAAAGGATATACACCCTTTAATTTCATCAGCTATTCCCTGCTTGGCCAGTAATGATCTTGATTCTTCAATATACCAGTCTTTCGACATCATTTTTTTTCCGCTGGCAATATGATTGTCAATCAATGTTTCGGCTACGTAATTATTGATAGTTTCTTTTGCATAATTACTTACAGCCAGCTTAAGCCTGTCGTAAGTAATCAGGTACTTTACGTCAACATCAGTAAGCGTGTTTGATATGAGTATAGCTCCGCCATGGTGATACTTTTGTATACGAAGTAACAGCCTCGACAGTGTTTGTATCCAAAGACTGTCAACAAACGTTTCCCAGTCATCATAGGCCTCACCCGGATGTTGCTCTGCTAAAAAAAGTTTTATATCGGCTTTAAGGCTCGTTGCGTTTGCCTTCAATATTTTTGATATAGGACCTATGGTAAACACATCAAGGTAGCGTGGAATAAGGATGTTTTGCTTCAAAGTGGCCAGCAACTCATAATCAAATAAAACATCAAGCGTGCCTATATCGCTTACCGATACCTGGAACAAGCCCGGCTGCTCTGACCCCGATTCTGACTCGTAATTTAAAAAGCTTTGATAATGTAAAGCCTGGTCAATTAACCCCCATATAAATAGTTTGCCATTGGCATCATAATAAACGGCCAGTGATGTACTTGATGGATCAGAAGCTTTTGAAAGTTTTACAAGTCCTTTAATACTGAAATCAATAGGGCTTTCAAAGCTGATGCTACTCCAGCGTTCGGGCACAATTTTACGGGGTGGCTTTGGATCTGGGTTTTGCGGATCAATAAGCGTAACAGTAACCTTAACCAGGTCGCTTTCTTCGGTGCGCATGCTGGCAAAAAACACGCATTCAAACAAGTTTTCCAAAACGGTTAACGGCGGTATAGGCAATGCAAGTTTGCTATGTTCCAGTTTCTCCAGAACATGCAAAGCCAGATCTTTGGGTTTGGCGTTAGTTAAAGCCATTGTTACTTGCCGTTAAATTTCAAAAAGTGCTTCAAGCAAATGCCATTGGTTAAAAGCGATGCCCTGTTTTATACCAACAGCAAACTGGTTATAATGTTGAGAAAGCATTAGTAAATGTAGAACTGCTAATGTAAACCCAAACTGTTTTTGCGTTGCTACAATAATTAGAGTAATTCGGTGCTTGTTTTTAAAAAGTGCCTTTATGTATACTTAAACGCACTTTTTGATACTATGTAAAAATTTGTGTCAACATTTTTTATAGTATTTGAACCAAATTTTATACCTCACATTGGGTTAAAAAGCTAACATTGCTGAAACAAATCTCCCAAAGATTTGGCCACTAACCAATAAACTATTCTTAAAAAACAAATGACGAAAAGGTAAACACCAACGCGGGAGTTAACGCCTGCGCGTACAGTACTTTGATCAATTAAATAAATACCAAAACCAAATGTAATTATGAGAAGAAGAAATTTACTTCACTTACTTCGTGATTATCGGGCAGACAACCTGAAGAAAGCAATAGTGGTACCGCTTGCATTAGCGGCCATGCTATCGCCGGGTTATGCAGCTGTTAAAGATAGTCACCCGCTGAACAACGAAGCCCATCGTGCCGACATTCAGGTAACCGGAACTGTAAAAGATGCTTCGGGAGAAGTTTTGCCTGGCGTATCAGTTAGCGTAAAAGGTGGTGGTAAGTCTACCATTACTGATGCTAACGGAAAGTACAGCATATTGGCGCCCGAAAACTCTACGCTGGTATTCACCTATATTGGTTTCACAAGCCAGGAGATGGTTATAGGCAGTAACCCTGTAGTTAATATCACACTGCAAGCGTCTAACAGCTCTTTGGATGATGTTGTCGTTATCGGTTACCAATCGGTAAGAAGAAGAGACCTTACCGGGGCAGCAGGCTCAGTAAATACCGCAAACACACAAAAGCTGATTTCACGCTCGTTACCCGAAACATTGCAGGGCCAGGTACCAGGGGTATCGGTTAGAACCGGTGGTGCACCAGGACAGGAAGCTGTTGTAAACATCCGTGGTTTAGGAACTTTGGGTAATGCCAACCCGCTTTATGTGATTGATGGTATGATTGGCGATCCTAATACCACTATAAACCCTAATGACATTGAGGACGTACAAATACTTAAAGATGCATCAGCAGCGGCAATTTACGGTTCACGTGCGGGTAATGGTGTTATTTTAATAACCACTAAAAAAGGTAAAGAAGGACCAGCCAAAATCAGTGTAACCGCTCGTTACAGTATATCAAAGGTTCCAAAAACCTATGATATGATGAACGCTGCAGAATATGCAGCTACAAATACAAGAGCTTATCAAGCTTCAGGCGCGGCAATACAGCCAGGCGTAGCTAATTACAATGGCCGGGTAAATACTGATTGGGTAGATGAAACGTTACGTACTGGGTACGTGCAGGATTACAATGCCAATATCTCAGGCGGTGGAAACGGATCAAAGTACTTGATATCGGCCGGATATTTCAAAGACAAAGGTGTACTTATTGCCCGCGAGTTTGAACGTGCTTCGTTTAGGGTAAATACCGAGACAACCAAGGGGCGTTTTAAATTTGGCGAAAACATTGCCTTGTCTTCTTCAATATCTCGTTCACCTTTCCAAGGTGGTGCATTTGCAGGCAACCCTTGGTATGATATGTTTAGCAGTGTGCCACTTATACCTGTACGAGACGATGCTTTGATAAGCGCCAATAACCCTGGTGGTTGGGGCTACGGTTCAAATGCTAACATTAATACCTTTTCACGCAACTCAGTTGCTGTAGCAAATATTACATCTTCCAAATCGAATTTTGCCAAGATATTAGGTAATGCTTATATGGATTTCAAGATTATTGAAGGCTTAACTTATAAATTTAACGTAGGTTTAGAATCCAGCTTTGATAAAAATAAGTCAATCCGCAAAGAAGGATCGTGGTACCAAAACCAATCTCCTGACTTTAGCCAGTTGAGCGACAACCGTTCACAGTATCTAAGTTATCTTTTAGAACACACTTTAAACTTCAATTATAATTTCAGTAAGCACAGTATAAACGGTGTTGTTGGTTACACGCAACAAACAACACAAACTGATAATACGTTTGGGTCTGCCATCAATATGACACAGTTTAATGGTGAATATTTCACAACATTAAGCTCTGCAGCGGGAGCTGGTCGTAACTCATCAGGACTTTTAACAAGAAATTTATTAGACTCTTACTTAGGACGTTTAAATTATACTTACTCAGATAAATACCTTCTTTCATTGACCTTCAGAGCTGATAAAGACTCTCGGTTTTCGCCTAAAAACAAAACAGGTTATTTTCCATCAGCGGCACTTGCCTGGAGACTGTCTAAAGAGGACTTTTTCAAAGTCGACTGGATTTCTGATTTAAAAATAAGAGGTTCTTACGGCGTTTTAGGTATAAATACTCTTAACGCCTATGATATATATGCAGCGTTAAATCAAGCTCCAGATGCAGTATTCGGATCAAACCAGGTAACGTATCCAGGAGCAATCCAAGCTAAACTAGCGGCAGACGATTTACGTTGGGAATCTAAAAAGACAATCAACTTAGGTTTCGATGCCGCCATGTTTAACAACGAGTTAATCGTGAACTTCGATATATTCCGATCAACCTCAAAAGACGTATTACTCAGACCACCTTTAGGGTATTATTTAGGAAATTTGATAGACAATCCATATGCAAATATTGGTTCTATACGTAATCAGGGTGTGGAATTAAATCTGACTTATCGTCCAAAGGCTTCAGGCGATTTCCGTTGGGATGTTTCCGGAAACATTAGTGTAATAAGAAACAAAGTGCTATCACTCGGTAATTTAGGTATTGATACCGAAACAGGGCAACCTAAAAATTACTTGCAATCAGGAAATACAAGAACACAAGTTGGCCGTTCGATTGGTGAGTACTATGTATTGAAAACTGATGGTTTATTCCAAAATCAGGCAGAGATTGACGCACATCGTGCACAAAGCGCATATGCCAAACCGGGAGATATACGTTACGTGAATGTTGTGAACGGTGGAACCAATGATGATATTAACGACAAGGATAGGGTTTTTGCCGGATCTCCTTTTCCTAAATTTACATCGGGGCTGCAATTTAATTCGGGTTACAAAAACTTCACCTTCTCTTTACAGCTTTATGGCGCATTTGGTCAAAAACTGTACAATGATGTAATAAGAGATTTAGATAGCTACGGTAATTCAAACTATCGCAGAGCAATTAACCCTTGGACACCAACCAATACCAACACCAGTTATCCAAGATTAGGTTACCAGTTTGCCGCTAATGATCGTGGAATAAACGAAAATGCACGTGGTAATTCAGACCGTTGGGTAGAAGATGGATCGTTCCTGAGATTACGCAACCTTGAGCTTGGCTATAATCTTCCATCTAAATGGCTCACTAAGGCCGGTATAACCAATGCCAGGTTATATGTGAGCGGTCAAAACATTTTCACCATTACTAAGTACAAAGGTCTTGATCCCGACGTGGTAGGCGCAAATGCCAATCTTGAACCTGGTGTAGATAATGGAAATTATCCGTCTTCAAGAATTGTTTCATTCGGCTTTAGTGTTGGATTCTAAATAATAAAAAGAACATGAAAAAATATATAATCCTATTCACATCAGCATTGATCGTATTATCAGGATGCAAAAGAGATTTTAACGAACCTAACCCTAATGCCCTTACAATTGCCAATTTTTGGAAATCAAGTTCAGATGCGACAAAGGGAATTAATGCCGTATATAGTACATTTTACCGTACGGCAAGCTTATACTCGCGGTGGTTATTTTACCACGGTATATTAAAATCAGATGAAGGTTTTGGCTCTGGAGGTGACGGGGGGCTTAATAACCTCATGCGATTTAATCAAACCAATTATAATGATGGGCTTACTGCTCAAACATGGGCCAATTTATACGTAGGCGTATTCCGTGCAAACCAGGTTATTGCTAACGTACCGGGGATTACCATGGACGAGTCGACCAAGAAGCGAATTATTGCTGAAGCAAAGTTTTTGAGAGCGTTGTTCTATTTCAATCTTACGCTCTATTATGGTCGCCCGCCACTTATGTTACAACCATCACAACCTACCGACGCCCCACCTAATGCGACTACTGAACAAGCCTATGCACAAGTGGCTAAGGATTTAACAGAGGCGGCCGTTGATTTGCCGGTAAGCTATCCGGCATCAGATTTAGGAAGAGCAACAAGAGGTGCTGCCTATGCATTGTTGGGTAAAACATACTTGCAGCAACGCAAATATCAGGATGCGTTAAACGCGTTTGCTTACCTGGTAACCGGTGCTGGTAACGGAACATACTCTTTAACCGCCGACTACCGCGACAATTTCATTATATCAAGAGAAAACAACAGCGAGTCGGTATTTGAAATTCAATTCAGTGAAAATCAGTCGGAAAGTACTGATGATGATGTGGATGAATCAAGGATCAATAACACCGGTACGTCTATCTCTCAATTCTTTGCTCCTCCAGGTGTAGGTTTCTCTGATGGTGCTGCACGCCGTTGGGTTGTTGACGAGTTTTTGCAGGAGAGAACCACAACTAACGCACAAGACCCTCGTTTGGCTGCATCGTTTATTTTCAATAATGCTAACCCGGCAGGTCCAACAGCAACTATTGTATACGGTCAAACCTTCCAAAGCCGTTATGGTAATGGCCCTGATGCCAATGGGGTATGGTTCCGTAAATTACTTAACGACCACTGGAAGAACCAAGAGGGCTTCCGCTCACCAAACAACTATCGCTTAATACGTTACGCCGATGTATTGTTAATGTATGCCGAGTGTTTAAACGGACTGAACAGAACAGGTGAGGCTTACCCTTACGTTGATCGTGTTAGACAGCGTGCCGGTTTGGCGCCGCTTTCTACAGCCAAGCCAAGTTTAAACCAGGCACAGTTTTTAACCCAGCTTAAGCATGAGCGTGTTACCGAACTTGCAGGTGAAGGATGGCGTTGGGCAGACTTGCTACGCTGGGGCGATTTAAGTCCGGCACTTGCAAGCAGGGATGCTGAATTTACCGGATTTATTGTTGGCAAACATGAGTACTACCCGATACCTCAATTAGATATCGACTTAAACTCAAACCTTACACAAAATCCAAAATATTAAGCTAATCGGCAATCGTCTTTCCTGCAAGTCAGGAAAGGCGATTGTTAATTGGGTCGGTAATTATATTTAAATCCATGACCTATGAATAAATATCAAATAAGAAATCGTTTCAAGCTGGCTTCAATTTTATTGGCAGCATTGATTTCTGTCAATCTATCATGTGGGAAGTCAGATAAGCCAATTAATGTTGAACCTATTGACCCTACAACAGGAGTTAGTACCTTTTCTAACCCTTTAATGAATGGTGCAGACCCATCAGTTTTTCAAAAAGATGGCGTTTACTATTACACGCAAACTAATGGAAGCTCTATTAATTTGTGGAGCACCACATCCATGTCAAAGTTAAATACGGCTATTCCTAAAACCGTGTTTACACCAACGGCAGGTGCAGCTAATTCACGAAATGTATGGGCTCCCGAGCTGTTTTATTTTGATAGCAAGTGGTACATATATTATACCGCAGGTGATGGTAATGATGTTAAACAACGCACCTGGGTTTTAGAAAACAGCAGTGCCGATCCAACCACAGGAACCTGGGTTGACAAAGGCAGGTTATTTACAACAGATACCGATTTTTGGGCTATAGACGGCTCGGTGTTGGAACTGAACGGAACCCGCTACTTTATGTGGTGCGGCCGCCCCGATGTAACCAACCAAAACTTAACGCAGAACATTTACATTGCCAAAATGGCTAACCCTTATACCTTAACAGGAACCGCTACCAAGCTAACTGAGCCTGAATTTGGATGGGAGAAGAATGGTTTCGGTGTAAATGAAGGCCCACAGGCGTTAATATCGCCCGATAATAAAGTGTTTTTAATTTACTCGGCCAGTTATTGCGGTACCGATGATTATGCTTTAGGTCAGCTGAGTTTAAAAGCAGGTGGTAATCCGTTGGTAAAAGCCGACTGGACAAAATCAACTCAACCGGTATTCAGCAAACTGCCTCAAAGCAATGCTTATGGTCCTGGCCATAACTCGTTCTTTAAATCACCTGATGGGAAAGAGTATTGGCTTATTTACCATGCCAACTCGGCAACTAACCAGGGATGTGCCGACCGCAGGAACATCAGAATGCAAAAGTTTACTTTCAAAGCAGATGGCAGCCCCGACTTTGGTCAGCCTGTAGCAACTGGCTTGAAAATTAATAGTCCATCTGGCGAGAAATAGTATGGATAGAGCAAGCATTCAGTTGAAACTCAAACTGGTTTTTGTAATCATGTTCATTGCAAAAATGAGCATAGCCCAAACGTTCACCAATCCGTTGCTACCATCAGGGGCGGACCCATGGAGCATTTATAAGGATGGCTACTATTACTATACACATACCACGCAAAACCGGATCGTAATTTGGAAAACTAAGAATTTAGCCAATTTGAAAACAGCTGAGCGTAAAACCGTATTTACGCCTCCGCCTAATACAGCTTACTCTAAAGACCTATGGGCTCCTGAAATTCACTTTATTAACGGAAAGTGGTACGTGTATTTTGCAGCCGATGACGGCAACAACAATAATCACCGCATGTATGTGTTGGAAAACGCATCTGCCGATCCGCTTAAAGGTACATGGACCTTTAAAGGTAAAGTTGGCGATGCTACCAATAAATGGGCAATAGACGGCTCGGTATTCACTTACAAAAAGCAACTGTACATGATTTGGGCAGGTTGGGAAGGCGATGTAAACCAGAAGCAGGAAATATTCATTGCTAAAATGAAAAACCCATGGACTATTGACGGAAAGAGATATAAGATATCAAGTCCGCAGTTTGAATGGGAAAAGCATGGTGATTTAAACGACCCCAACAATCCGCCGCATGTAGATGTGAATGAAGGACCACAAATATTGATGAATAAAGATAGGGTATTCCTCATTTATTCAGCCAGCGGCTGCTGGACAGATTTTTATGCCTTGGGCATGCTTACTCTTAAAGGTAAAAACCTGCTTAATGCCGAATCATGGGTGAAAAGCACACAGCCGGTGTTTAAGCAATCACCCGAAAACGGAGTTTATGCACCGGGGCACAACTCATTCTTTAAATCTCCGGATGGAAAGGAAGACTGGATTTTATACCACGCTAATCCGGAGCCGGGACAGGGTTGCGGCGGCAACCGCTCGCCAAGGGCACAAAAATTTATCTGGAATGCAGATGGATCTCCAAACTTTGGCGCTCCTTTAAAAGCAGGTGTTGAAATGCCTATTCCGTCACAAAAAAATAAATAGTAAATGCGAGGCTTTGGCCTTGGCTAATAATTTAAACTATGAAAAAATACGTTAGTTTTTTGCTGCTACTCATACTGTGTACAACTGTCGCTTTGCATGCGCAGGAAGCCACTCCGGTAGTTGGTAAAGTATGGTCGATCGAAAAGGCAAACGCCTGGTACAAGCAATACAAATGGATCAACGGTGCTGATTTCTTACCCAGTACTGCAATTAACCAATTAGAAATGTGGCAGGCAGACACCTTTGATGCCGCGACCATTGATAAAGAATTAGGCTGGGCAGCCGGTATTGGTTTCAATACGGTACGGGTTTATCTGCATAGCCTAGCCTGGAAACAGGACCCTGCCGGATTCAAAAAGAGAATGGACCGTTATTTGGGAATAGCCGACCGTCACCACATCAAAACCATATTTGTGTTTTTTGATGATTGCTGGAATAAGCAAGCTAAAATTGGAAAGCAACCTGCACCAAAGCCAGGTATACACAATTCAGGCTGGGTACAAGATCCGGGTGATCCAAACTCAAAACAGCCGGCCAACTTTCCGGCATTGGAAAAATATGTAAAAGATGTATTAACGCGCTTCAAGGCAGATAAACGCATCTTACTATGGGATTTATATAATGAACCTGGGAATTCAGGTAAATTAACTACTTCATATCCTTTATTAAAAAGCGTTTTTACCTGGGCAAGAGCTGTCAACCCACAGCAACCAATCAGCGCAGGGCTTTGGGCATGGGATTATGATAAACTGAATGCTTTTCAGGCTTTAAACTCTGATGTTATCACCTATCATGACTACGAAGAACCTCAATGGCATCAGCGTGTAATTGGCATGTTGCGTTCACATGGCAGGCCAATGATTTGTACCGAATATATGGCCCGCACACGTGGAAGCCGTTTTGAGAATATTATGCCTATGCTTAAAAAGGAAAACATTGGTGCTATCAACTGGGGTTTGGTGGATGGAAAATCAAATACCAAGTATGCCTGGGATACCCCGCTTCCAAGTGGTGAGGAGCCTAAAGAATGGTTTCATGAGGTGTTTAGAAAAGATGGAACGCCTTACAAAAAAGAAGAGGTTGAAGTAATAAAAAAACTGAATAATATTAAATAGCATAAGGAATGGGTATTTAGCTATATTGTGAAACCTATTTGTATGATGAAGATTGAAAAACCAAGCAGGGCCCTGGCCCTGCTGCTTTTTTTTAGCCTTTTTTTTCAGCAGCTTGCTGCACAAAAAATTTTCTTTCGGCATTATACCGTATCTGATGGTTTATGTGCTAATACCATTTGGGATATACAGCAGGACGACCAAGGGTATATGTGGTTTGGAACCAAGTACGGCCTGAGCAGATTTGATGGCTACACGTTTAAATGCTTCCAATACCAAAAAGGTATTCCCGGTACGCTAGGCAATAGCTTTATACGCAAAGTTTTCAAGTACGATGCCAAAACCTTTTGGATAGGTACTGATGAGGGTATTTTTATTTTTGATTTACAAACAGAAAAGTTCACTCACTTTACTGCCCTTCATAACTACTTTATAAATGATCTTATCCGTTCAAAAAACGGGGATATTTGGATTGCAACCAAAGAGCGCGGCGTTTTTTGTTACACGCCCTCAAGCAAAAAACTTATTCATCTTACTACTGCCTCAGCACAACGCCTTTCTTCAAATGAAGTGCCCAAGCTTTTGCAGGATAATGACGGACAAATATGGATTGGTACTTACGGCAAGGGTATAGATGTTTTAAACCCTCAAACCAAACATATCAGGCATTATAATACCGGCACCACCCCAAAACTTTCCAGTAATGTTATTCTGGATTTGTGTAAAGATGCAAACGGTGATGTTTGGATTGGTACTATGGCTGGTGGCTTAAATCATTGGAACAAGCAAACTAATCAAATTACCATCTATCAAAAATCGGCAGGTAATTCCATTAGCGATAATATTGTGCGCTCGGTTTATGAACCTAAACCCGGCCTTATTTTTTTAGGAACCGAAAAGGGCTTGAACGTATTTGACAAGAATGCTAACCGGTTCACCGTTTATCAAAATAAAAACAATGATCCTTTTAGTATAAATGACGATGCTGTTTACAAGGTTTTTAAAGATAAAGAAGGGGGCATATGGGTTGGAACTTACTTCGGGGGACTAAACTATTATCATGAAAGTGGTTCGGGCTTCGAGTTTTATTATCCATCCGGAGTAAAAAACTCACTTTCGGGCAACGCGGTTAGTGCGTTTTTAGAAAACCGCCCGGGAGAGCTTTGGGTTGGCACCGAGGATGGTGGCCTTAACCTTTTTAACACCCGTGATAAATCTTTCAAACGGTTCCCTTTTTTACCGGGTCAGGATAGTTTATCATATCACAACATACACGCATTGTACAAAGACCGATCAGGCAACGTATGGATTGGTATGTACACGGGCGGTCTCAATATATTGAATGCTATAACCGGAAAAATTAAACGCTATAAGAGCGATGCAGCCGACCCTTACAGTTTAAGCGATAATAGTGTATACTCTATTGACGAGGACAGGCAGGGTCGTATATGGGTGTCTACCATAGCGGGCTTAAATTGCTACGATCCTAAAAATGACAGGTTCATTCGTATAAAAGGTAAAAATCTTGACAAAAGCTGTATTTACCAGGTTTATCAGGATGCTGATATGGTGCTTTGGATTGCTACCTACGATAATGGATTAATTAAGATGGACCCGGATGGTAGACTTACCCAATATGCTTATTCCAAGAAAGAAGGTGCTATAAGTTCAAACAAAGTCATTTGTATGCTTGACGATGGTGAAGGCAACTTATGGTTGGGAACAGATGGCAGCGGCCTTAACGTGCTGAATAAAAAGACAGGAGTTTTCAAATCATATGAAGACGAGGATTGGATAAAAAGCGCCGTTGTTTATGGTATTGTTAAGGACAGGTTTGGTAAAATGTGGTTTTCAACCAACAATGGGCTTTTTGAGTACGACCTGCAATCTAAAACCAAAAGAGGCTTTGGTAAGTGGGACAACTTGCAAAGTCAGCAATATAATTACAAAGCCTACTACAAGGATGCATCGGGCAAGTTATACTTTGGTGGTATAAACGGATTTAATGCATTTTATCCTGATGCAGTACAAGGTGTTAGTTCAACACCTAAAGTGTCGTTTACCAACTTTCAGCTTTTTAACAAAGACCTTGATTTTACTGACAAAAATAGTCCGCTTAAAAAGTCGGTTAGCTATACAAATGAGATAACGCTGCGGCACAATCAATCTGTACTGAGTATTGAATATGCGTGTTTGAGTTACGTAGCGCCTAACAAGCTGCAATATGCCTTTAAAATGGAAGGCTTTGATAAGGGATGGAACAGTGTTGGCAGTCAGCGTAAGGCAACCTATACCAACTTACCTGCTGGTGAATACAACTTTCAGGTAAAGGTTACAGATGATGCAGGTGATGATTTGGGAAGCATTTCGAGCATTAAGGTGAAAATATTGCCGCCATTTTATAAAACGTATACAGCATACTTAATCTACTTGCTTGTGTTTGTGCTTGGAGCAATTTGGTTACGCCGTTACCTGGTTGAAAAGGCACGCAAGCAAAACGAGATAAAACTCGAGCGGCTTAGAAACAAAAGTGAGCAGGATTTTTATAAGCAAAAGATAGACTTTTTTACCGCAATGGCTCATGAAATCAGGACGCCGCTTGCGCTGATTATTGCACCATTGGAAAAGCTATTGTCGGGTAAGAAAAGAAGTGCCGAAAGCATGGAGCAATTGCACCTGATGGAGGAAAATGCAGATAGATTACTAACGCTTGTAAATCAATTGCTTGACTTTAGGCGGATTGAGAGCGATATTTTTGAGATACACCCTGAGCCGCTGGAGTTGGTATACCTGATTAATAGCCTGCATAATCGCTTTTCTCCGATTGCTGTAAAACGGGGGTTAGAGTTTAAGGTAAATACAGAGTTTCAGAAACTGGATGTAGTGGCAGATCCGGAAGCGATGATGAAGATATTGAGCAATTTATTGATCAATGCTTTTAAGTTTGCCCGTACCCAGCTTGCCATTAACGTTAACGCTATAAAAAAGGATGAAAGTGGCAGGGAAATGTTCTCGATAAGTGTTGAGGACGATGGCATTGGCATTCCTGAAGACCAACTCGATTCTATATTTAAAAAGTTTTTCAAGGTTTCAACCGAAGAGCATCAATACACCAATTTAGGAGGAACCGGCATTGGTTTGGCGTTGGCAAAATCGCTGTGTGAGAAGCACGGCGGCCAATTGATGGTAAAAAGTGAAGAAGGTGTAAAGACTATTTTTAATGTACTTATTCCTTTTGAAGCAAATGCCGGCGTTGTTAACACAGAACCGGAAGAAACGCACGAACCGGACGGAAAACAGACGATATTAGTTGTAGAAGATGATCCATCGTTGCTTGATTTCCTCTCTAAAAGCTTTCAGCAGGAAGGTTATCATGTTATAAAGGCTAAACACGGTAAGGAAGCATTAAAGCAATTGGATCAGCATACGGTTGACCTGGTGATTTCAGACGTAATGATGCCTTTGATGGACGGAACAGAGTTATGCAAGCTGATAAAAAATGATATTGATTATAGTCATTTACCTGTTGTGCTGCTTACCGCTAAAACCAATAGTGATGCCGAAATTGAAGGATTAGAAAGCGGAGCAGATGCATACTTGTCAAAACCCTTTAAATGGAAGCAGCTTTCGCTTGTGATCAAGAATTTGTTGGAGTTACAATCCAACTTAAAGCAACGTTTTGCACAAAGCCCGCTGGAGGGAACAGAAATATTAATCAATAGTAATCGCGATCAGAAGTTTTTAGAAAAGATAACGCAAATTATTGAAGCCAAAATATCTAACCCGCAGCTTTCAGTTGAGGATCTTGGCAGGGAAGTAGGTTTAAGCCGGTCAAGCCTTTACAAAAAAATTAAAGCTAAAACAGGCTATGTGCCAAACGAATTTGTAAGAATAATTAGGTTAAAAACCGCAGCAAAACTATTATTGGAACAAGAGCACACCATAGCTGAAATTGGCTACATGGTAGGTTTCAACTCGCCGTCATATTTTAGTAAATGCTTTTACACCCAATTTGAACTTACACCTAGCGAGTTTGTAGACAAGCATAAAAAGGACGCAAGTATATCCTGAGATATGGTAAGATGTTGAAAAGTTAATTATCGCCTATTAAACGATTTGAAAATTAGGCTGAGGCTTAAACTTGGAGATTTAGAAAATCATGATCCGCTTTCAATGGATATACAAATCACTTTGATTTTTATATCGAAGGTTGTAAGCCATTGCCAATAATTTCAAGGCCATCTGTACATCATTGTTAGAAACTATGCTAAAGCTAATCCACCCGCTGGATTTTATGGAATGATGTTCCCTTACGCGTTTATTATCACTAATGTATTGTTTGCTCGTTTTATTAAGCAATACATCTAACATTCCATTACCGTGAATATGACCAATCTCTTTTTGCTTATAATTAAACTGTAGACCTCCGTATTTATGACTAGTTATTTTAACCCCTTTCCATTTACTTACTTCTGTCTCAATCTCATCAATTAAACTTAATACAGAGGGTTTAAATACCAGCAAATGTAGTCTGAGTAGTCCATCAAACAAATGCGGTAATAGTGGTACTGATTTCAAAAAGTTCAGGTATTTAACCACGAACAGAAACATCACTTCTTCTCACTTAAATGTTTAATATGATCCATTACCCTTAAATGTACATTACGTGTAATACTTTCGGCCCACCAGTCATAATACCATGTTGGGAAAACGTACAATTTGTACCAACTATTGCCAATAAGGGTTGTAGTGCCGTTATGATTATCCTTCAAAATAAACTGACCACGAATGATGTCGATGTGACCCATAATTTCAGGGTCACGGGGCTGCCGGGTTATATCAAAGGTGAGGTTTTGGTTTATGTCATAAGTTACTATCTTTTCATCAAATGTGTATCCGTTACTAAAAATGCATTTACGGTTTGCACCAACATAATGCCCATCTACCGTTGATTGTACGGGGCTTGGCATGCCAGCTTTAAACAACCAATACTTATCAGGATCAGTATTTCTGTCGTACTCTACAACCAGCGGCCATACTTTGCTTACCGGTGCGTTGATGATAATTTGATCTGATACTTCATTTTTATATTCGTGAAGAGAAATGGAGTCGACTACAAACACTAGTAGTAGTAAAGATAACACGCTTACGTTTAGTGTTTCATTATCTTGCCTGAACATTGCTCTGCCTGCAAATGCTCCGCTTATGATAAATGCTAGTAACAATGGCGAAACGATTAGTAGGCAAATGGAGCCTTCTTTAAGAAATATATAGCTAAGCGCTATGGCAATAAGTCCGTTAATGCAAGAGTAGCCTGTAAGTTGCCGGCCCGTTAATTGCAAATTTTTCCAATACCAGGTACTGATTATGCCCATTAAAAAAGGAACAATTACAAACTCTGAGAATACAAATATGCCAGCATTTAACCCTCTCATATCTAACAGCAATTTGCTGAGCCCAATAAGGACAAAAGCCAAAAGGTTAGAAACAGCATAACCGTTAAATTTAGGCGTAATAATTTTATTCATGATAAAGTTGTTTAAGATAGTAATTAGATTGGTTTTGACGATATTAAATGTTTTGCCTATAATCTCTGATGTTCTCAAGGCAGCAACTGCCTCTACAAGCACAATGTGAAAACCCATAGTATGACAGTATGCGGTTTACTCATCAAATTTTCTGGAAACTCATTTCTGATTAGCACACCAACTTAAATTATAAATGAAGGGACGTGAGTGATAGAAACTCTTGAGCTACACAGTTGTTAAACCATCAACACCAAATGGCCTTGGGTTCAGTTTAAACAATTAAACTATCTGTGCATGCTAGACCACGTTGCTTACTTTATATACATTGTCATATTTACCTACTGCTATTTCGTACTTAACAAAAAGCTATCAACCAAATGGATCTTTATCCTTTACTTTTTGGTTTTTGTAGCTATGATCTATCCGATGAAGTTGTGGTTTAACTATGCCAGACATGCCTATGGCGACATCCTCGCAGATCGTTGGCTTAAGATAATGTTAATGATGTTTGCAAGCATGACCATATTTAACTGGGCCTATGGCGCAGTTAACCTCATAGCAGATAAACAGGTGCAATTTCATCAAACTTATAATAAATTTAATGCTAATGGCTCTCTCAAGTCAATATTAGATAATGCTTCCAGTATTAAATCCTTTGCGCGTTTCTTCTTTTATATTGGCGGTGTAGTACTCATTTACATATACATTCAAAAGGTATAGTTGATGTCAATGCATTCGCTGAACAATTTAATTACTCTAAATAAGGTTACCTATCAAATCTCAGGTTTGCTCAACGTTAAAGCTTTTAAAGTTGGGCACTAAATAAATTTGATAGTACTGTCTTGCGGTAAAGAAATTTATTGGTTTTATGATATGGTGCCATGAAAGTTTGTGTTATGGCTACTCCGTTTGCACAAAAAGAACTTTAATAAATTGAAGGCAAGCGCAGATACGCTACTAAACAAAAAACCCCTCAGAAATTAATCTGAAGGGTTTTACTTGGTGGGAGCAACAGGATTCGAACCTGTGACCCTCTGCTTGTAAGGCAGATGCTCTGAACCAGCTGAGCTATGCTCCCTTTTTCAAAGTAACTTTTTTAATTTTTGTTCCTTTGTTTTGGGACTGCAAACATAGGAACTTCATTTATATTATCAAAATAATTTTTCAAAAAAAGTGGAAGTGTCTGAAAGTCTTACAATTAATTTTTTATTCAGATATATGCTCAGCTGAAACATACTTGATGTATGCAGTGTTATATACTTAAACACACTACCATGACTGATAGCTTCAAAAATACAACCGACGGTAATTACGAATTTACCATTAATTACTCAGAAAGAGAGTTAACATGTCACGTACAGCGCGAAGGTGATATTTTGCGGGTACATATTGATAATAACATAAACGCCGAAATTGAACTTCAGCCTGATGGTTCAGCCGTTCAAATCTCGGGTGATGATTTGCCTGCTTCAAGTGTTGAGTTCATCAAAAAGCAGGTTATTGAAAACGATATGGATCCGGGACGCGGATCGGGTTTTTAATCTGTTTATTCTGTAAGTTTTGTGAAGGCAGGGTTTTAAACCTTGCCTTTTTTTTAAAATTATGCCTATGCTACAATTATCCAAAACGCTTCGACTTCTACTGCTTTTTATTCTCTCGGTAATTATACTTTACTACTCGAGCTCTGTGCTTATTCCGCTTACGTTTGGCGGTGTGCTGGCTATGTTATTAATGCCTTTAAGTAACTGGATGGAACGGATAGGATTAAACCGCGGCATTTCGTCATTTATCAGCCTTTTCGTTTTTGCAGCCGTGCTTGCCGGCTTGGTTCTTTTGCTTAACTGGCAAATTGGAGATTTGCTCAAAGACTTTTCGAAGCTGCAAGATCAATTAATGAAACTGTTTGAGCAAATTAAAGACTATGTACGTTCGCAATTTGGCATTACAACCCGTCAGCAGGAAAAAATACTTCAGGAGCAGCAATCAGGCGGAATGGAAAAGGTTGCAGGCATAGCCATCGGAACATTAACATCTACCATGAGCATTTTGGTTAGCTCAGTGCTGGTAATGGTGTATGTATTCCTGTTTTTATACTTCCGTGGGCACTTCAAAAACTTCGTGCTGCGATTAGTTGATACACCTAACCATGCAACCGCCCTAAAGATTATGCATAAAGCCAGCCGTGTTACCCAGCAATACATTACCGGCTTAGGAATTATGATTGTTATGCTTTGGGTTATGTACGGAATAGGGTTTTCCATCGTAGGTATTAAAAACGCCATATTCTTTGCCATACTTTGCGGTATACTCGAAATTGTGCCTTTCGCAGGTAACATAACCGGAACCTCAATTACAGTGCTTATTGCGTTTGCCCAGGGCGGAAGCATTGATATGGTAATTGGGGTACTGGTAACTTATGCAATTGTGCAGTTTACGCAAACCTATGTGCTGGAGCCATTGGTTGTTGGCAATCAGGTAAACTTAAATCCATTATTTACTATTTTGATAATAGTTATAGGCGAGGCTGTGTGGGGTATTTCGGGTATGGTGCTTGCTATACCACTTTTAGGTATGTTTAAGGTGCTATGCGATCATGTTGAGCCGCTTAAACCATATGGGTATTTAATTGGTAATCAAAATGCAAAAGAAGATAAAAGCTTCTTTAAAAAATACTTTGGCGATAAGGATGATAATTAAGGATTAACTTAAAACTTCTTCTAAAACATCTTGCGATCGGATGTTGCCAAAGCCTTCAACGTGAAGAGCATAATACTCCAGTAGCCTGCTAAGTAAATAGCGGCGTTCTGTGTTGGTAAGCACTATGGCTGCAAGATTATTGTAGCCATATATAAGCAATTGTTTAAAGTGAGCAGTATGGGGTGGAGATAAATAAAAATTGCTTTCCGGTCGGGTATTGCTGAAAACGCCGTTATGTAAATCAAAATACGCGGTATCAACGGCGTTTACATCGCTTGGGAAAAAGCCAATAAAGCGCGTTAGACCAATCATAAATACCAGGTGAAAGTTAGCAATGCCAGCGTCAAGGTTATCCAGCAGCTCAATACTTCCAAAAATGTAATCAAACATTTGTTCATCGGGCACCTGCTGTTTTATGGCCTTGTACAATATTTCGTTAAGAAACATGGTGATGCTGCTTTTGGCAATATCATAAGGTATATGCTTTAAAATTACCGCAACCTTAATTTCTTTAATTCTTTGAATAGAGCCTGTTGATTTATGGTAAACCACCAAATCGAGCAGGTGAAGTGGCTGGAGCATATTGCGCGATACTTTAGCCTTAGGTTTGTTTACTCCGTTAATGATGTATGATTGTACGCCGAGTTTTTCGGTAAAGAGTTGTACAATAACACTTGCCTCACCATAATCGGTAACTTTTAAAACTATTGCTCGGGTTTTATGAAGCATATAATGTATTGCCGTGCGTTTGTAAAAAATATATGATCCTAATCCTTCTTAGTAAGCTGCAAAAGTAAGCGATTGTGTTGCCCCGGTGGTTAATTTTATCATGTAAATAGTAAAGCTTACCATTATACCTGCTATTTTGCAACATTATGGATTTGAAACTTAAAGACAAGGTTGCTTTAGTACTTGCCTCAAGTAAGGGGCTTGGTAAAGCCATTGCAAAAACATTGGCTGCGGAAGGTTGCCGTATCATAATAGCCTCCCGTAGCATGGATGAACTTAAAGCTGCGGCCAGAGAAATTGAAGAGTTTACGGGAAGTGCGGTCACTTACATTGCTGCTGATGTATCAAAGGCAGATGAAGTTGAACAACTTATAAGCCAGGTTGCAAGCCGGTTCAATAGTATCGATATTTTAATTAATAATGCAGGAGGGCCACCATTTGCTTCCTTTGAAAGTTTTAATGACGAGGATTGGCAAAACGCATTTGAACTTAATTTATTAAGCTTTGCCAGAATGAGCCGCATGGTATTGCCCTATATGAAGCAAACAGGCAGTGGCCGAATTATCAATATTATTAGCGGTTCGGTTAAATCGGTGCTTGCTAATTCTGTACTGTCTACCAGTATGCGTATGGGAGTTGTGGGCATGGCTAAAATGTTGGCCGATGAGTTAGGTCCTTATAACATTACAGTAAATAACGTTGCGCCCGGTTTAATTTTAACAGACCGTATAAAGCATACCTTACCTAAGGGTATCGATTTAAATGAAGCTTTAAAGCAAAGGGCTGAAAATATACCATTGAAGCGAATTGGTAAGCCCGAAGAATTTGCCGCTTTGGTGGCGTTCCTGGCATCTGAACAAGCCTCATATATTACCGGAACCACCATTCAGGTTGATGGAGGAGCAAACCGGAGCATTTTTTAAAGTTGCTGTTGTTGTAAACGCAGCTCCTTGCGCCAGTCATAGTAACCTTTAGCCGCAAGGAGGGCGTAAATGGCAAACATGATAGCTGTTGGCTCAAGATTTTTTGATGCATATATTAAAACGTATATAACGTCAACAAAAATCCATATCAACCAATTTTCTAACACCTTACGAGCCATGTAAACCTGCGCTGTAAGGCTTAATACGGTGCAAAAGCTATCCAGGAGTGGGTAGCTAGCCGAACTATAGTTTAAAAGGTTGCTTAAATAAACCAAGCTAAAGCCCAGTAGCGGGGTAATTGCAGCCGTTATTAGCAGTGCTGTTTCCACTTGATTGATAGTTATATGCACCACAGGCATTTTGGCACTTTTGTCCGGCCGTCTGCTCCAGTAATACCAGCCGTAAATATTTATACAAAGCAAGTAAGCATTTTGCAGCATATCGGCATACAGGCCGTGTTGAGCAAAAATGTAGATGTAAATGCCGGTGGTTACTATGGCAAAGGGCCAGTTCCAAATATTGTTGCGGGCTGCAAGATATACACATAGCAAGCCGCAGCACACACCTATTAGTTCGAGTATACTTTGATGTTTAAACCAGTTGATAATTTCGTCCAGCAGATGCATTGTCAAATATACTTTTCGATACTAAGTAAGGCAAGTACAGGCGTTATTATAAAATGTTAGTAACTGTTAACATTCTTGTAGCAATTATCATACACAATTCAAAGGCGTGTGTATGTTATAAAGGAATTGTAGTTTAATTAATACAACTTTCCGGAAATAGCTGAATTTCCTATTTATCAAATTATTCACTTTTGATAGAACTCAATATAAATTGATAGGCCATTAAAAATTATAAATTCCTAATATAAAATGCTTCAAACGGCTGTTTTATTATAAAAATGATAATCGACAAATACAATTTTAACTTGATAAAGATACTTGATATCTATCAATAAAAAACTGTAAATCAATTGATTATAAGTATATTTTAAACGACGGTTAGTGTATTTCAAAAACCAGACGACTAGCAGGTAAACGCATTAATGGTTCACTTTTTTTCGTGCTTTAAAAAGTTTGGCTTCACTTTTGTAATTAACATCACGACTCTGCATCTAAGTGAAAAACAAAATAAGGTAACATCTACCTATGTTACAACATTTATGAAAGAGAATTCTCAGGCACCCAAGTTGAGATGATTTTGTTCTTTGTTTTGGGTTTAATCAATAGTTTAAATTAATTAGGGGAAAGGGAGCTTCGAAAGTAGCTCTCTTTTTTTATGTACAAACTTTTAAGCCAATAAAAAAAGCTCCAGAGGTTTAATTCCGAAGCCTTACTTAAAACTATTGTTTGAACTTATTAATTAGCGAGTGTAACGATTTATTATATCAAGAATTACCTTGTTCTTTTGTAACTGCGGCAGGTAATCAAATAAAATATAATGTTTATCGGGGTCTGAGGTTAAAGCCAGCTCAAGGTTAACCAAAGCTTCATTATAATCACCTTTAGCAAACAGGTAAGCAACCATACGATAGTAAAGCTCCGCTGCCTCGGGGTTGTTTTTAATAGCATTGGCAATTACCTCGATAGCATCAATCAGTCTTTCCTGCTCATACATTATTGATGAATAGTCGAGCCAGGCATCAACATCAAGCGGGTTTAGCTCTACAACCTTTTCATAAGCCAGTTCGGCCTCAGGCAAATGGCCTAATTTATATTCCGCATCAGCAATGGCAAACCAATAGTCTGCATTCATAATGTCAAGATCAAGAGCTTTACGGTAAAAGTGCAGAGCCTCAAAGTACCGCTCTTCAAAATCAAGCGTTACGCCTATCCCAAACCATGCATCGGCTAGTTTGCTGTCCATACGCACGGCTTTTTTGTAAAAACCGCGTGCTTCGTCCATTTGTTCCAGCTTTTCGTAGCATTCACCTATGGCGCAATAAGTATCGGCATTGGGTTGTTCATACTCAAAAGTTTGCCGGTAAACTTCAATGGCTTCAGCGTATTTTTCAAGGTTTACCAATGCATTACCCTTATTGAAGTATGCAGATGCAAAACTGTCTTTTATAAGTATAGCATAGTCATAGGCATCAATGGCTTTTTCAAACAAACCTAATTTTGTATAAGCATTACCAAGATTATACCATGCAGCATAACTGTAAGGTTCATTATCAATGTACTGCTGATAGAATTGAATGCTCTCTTCCTGGTTGTCTATTACATCATAACAAAATGCCAGTTCATAAAGCGCATCCTGGTTTTCCATGTTTTGCTTAAGGCACTCTTTTAAATAATGAATAGCCATTTCATAATCGCCCATGTTTTGATGAACATAAGCTATATGCAATAAAATATCGTCGGTTTCTTCGGCCATGCCAAGTGCTTTCTCGTAGTTTTCAAGCGCCTCGGTATAGCGGTCCATGCTTTCGTAAAGGTTCCCTCTTATAATATAAATGTCGGCGTCTGAGGCTTCAAGCAACGCAGCTTTATCAAGTGCGGCAAAGGCCTCTGTAACCTTATTGGTTACTACCAGTAATTGTGCTTGTTTAATTAAAAATACTGCTGCAAAAGGGTGCTGGCTTTTAGCATACTCCACTACCTGTAAGGCCTTTGCAGGGTCGTTTCTTTCAATGTAGTAATCAATTATATTCTCAAATGCCTGAGCATCAAAAAAGTACTGGTCATGATTACGAATCATTTCTTCGTAGCGTTCTACCGAGAACTTTGGATCTTCGGTAAAACCAAATTCATATTCATCTTCCATCTTATCTGGTTTATACATTACCTGTACCGGCCACAAACAGGCCTGCGCAGGTAATAACTTTCAGTTTAAGTTACTATAATAAGCCGATGCCGGGTAATTAAGTTTTCAACATACAGCTATTGTGGATATTTAATTGGTTAAAGAATTGATTATTAACACAAACTTAATCCGGGTTAATTCATGCTACTAAAAAGGGTATGGTACCCGCCTGGGGGTTGGTCAGCACTCCTGGTATGAATTGGAATTTATTACACTAATATAAACGTTTTTTGCCCTCAAATTGTTGTTGCACCGGTTTAGCTTCACAGTTGGCAATTATTGCGTAAAATAACCGTTAACTAAACAGCTCAAATTTTTAACTTGGCTACTTTATTAAACACGATGAATACATATAAAAACTTTATACCCGCACTGGCATTATGTGGCGCGTTACTTACTTCGGTTAACGTAAATGCCCAAACCGCACCTGTGCCGGTACCTGCTCCGCCTCAAAACTGGCATACTATGGACTTAACAGCCGACGGATACTTTGGCATAAGCCTGAACAAAGCTTACCAGGCCTTAAAAGGTAAAAAAAGCAAGACTGTTGTTGTTGCCACCATTGATAGCGGTATTGATACTGCCCAGGCTGATTTAAAACCGGTGCTATGGGTTAATACCAAAGAAAAGGCAGGTAATGGTAAAGATGATGATGGTAATGGTTACATTGATGATGTACACGGCTGGAACTTTTTAGGCGGCCCGGGCGGAAAGTGTGACTTCACCGAAACTACAGAAGAGGTACGTGAGTACAACCGCCTAAAAGGAAAATATCTACAGGCTACCGAAGCCACAGCTACAGACAAAAAAGAGTTTAATTACTGGCAAAAGGTTAAGGTTACTTATGACTCTACCATTGCCCAGTCATCAAGACAAACCCAGCAGTATGGCCAAATGATGAACGTGCTGATGGGAACCAGCGGTTACATAAAGCGTGAGCTTAAGTTGCCTGCAAACGGTACTTTTAAAGCAGCCGATCTGGAAAAAATAAAATCAACCAATGATACTGTTGTACAAAGCAAAGGAGTTTGGGGCTATATTTTTGCCGAAGAACCAAACTCAACTAATAGCGATGTGCTGAAAGAAATAAGCGAAGCGCTTGCCAAATTCAACAATGATTTAAACCCCGATCTTGAAGCGCGTGCCCGTATTGTGGGTGATGACCCCAATGTTTGGGACTCTAAGCCTTACGGCAGTCATCTTGTTAAATTTGATGATGCATCGCATGGTACAGGTGTTGCCGGTTTAATAGGCGCAGTGCGTGATAATAAATATGGCATTAACGGTGTGGCCGATAATGTGCGCATTATGGCTATTAAAGCCGTTCCAAATGGTGATGAGTATGATAAAGACATTGCCAAAGCAATACGTTATGCAGTTGATAACGGCGCCAAAATTATAAACATGAGTTTTGGTAAAAAACTGTCGCCGCATAAAAAATGGGTTGATGATGCGTTTAAGTATGCAGCCGAAAAAGATGTTTTGCTTGTACAGGCAGCAGGTAACGATCATCAGGATGTTGATGCTAAGCCAACGTACCCTAATGATCAGTTTGAGGATGGCTCAGTAACTGATGCTGCCAACCTGCTTTGCGTGGGTGCTTCATCAGCAAAAAAAGGTGAGAACCTACCGGGCGACTTCAGCAACTATGGTAAAAACAACGTTGACGTATTTGCACCGGGTGTAAAAGTAACATCAGTTGATAAAGATGCGGAGTTTAACACCGCCGATGGTACTAGCTTTGCTTCTCCTATTACTGCAGGTGTTGCTGCATTGCTTTTAGAGTACTATCCAAATTTGAGCGCACGTCAGCTTAAGCAAATCATTATGCAGTCGGCTAAGCCTTTAACAGGTGTTATGGTTAAAAAACCGGGCAGCGATGAGCGTGTTGACTTTACAACCCTTAGTAAAACAGGAGGTGTTGTTAACGCTTTCGAGGCTGTTCAAATAGCTGCAAAAACCAAAGGCGAGCGTAAAAACTAAACTTACTTTAGTTAATTGTATAAAGAAACAGCGGGCATTAAACCCGCTGTTTTTTGTTATTTATGATTACCATTTAATAAGTATTGCCCCTAACGCGTAGGTTATCTCAAACCTTTTGCCCTTGGCTGGTTTGTTAAGGTTTACCTGGGTTAGCCTTAATGTAACTACATGCTTGCCGCAGTTCCGGGTGATGGTAAGTTTACTTTGAGGCAGCGTATAGCTCGAAATGTAGGAGCTTGACCCCTCGGTGTTCTCCAGCTTTTTAAGGCTTGCTGTGTCTGCAAGTATTTCATTTGCCCACTTTTCAAGCTCAAAACTGGCGCTCTCATTGCCAATTTGTATAACCTGTGTGCTCCTGAAAGTATCAATGTGCTTAACCTCCGTATTGTTAATCTTATATCTAATGGTTGTAGGTTTCAATGTATCGGGCGATCCGTTCAAAGTGAGGTCATTAACGAGGTAATCATACCCTTTAATATCAATCACGCTCATCTCTTCGATAGTGAATCCAATGCGTTCGTCTTCTGCATAAGTATTGCCTTCTGTATCTTCATCACGCCAATAACCCCAATACTTTTCAAGATTTAATTGTTTTTTTACCCACTCAAGCTTCAACGATATAGCTTCGTACCGATGAAGCTTTGCCGTGTTTGAGTTGTTTTTATGAATAAGTGAATCTGATACCTTTTTAAGATCTTTTTTAAAGTAAGGTTGTAGTACGGTAATGTCGTGCTGGCTGACCAGGTAGTCAATAACGGCTACGGCATGGTTACCATCTCTTTTTGATATGCTGTTACTTACAGGCTTAAACTTTAAATTGCTGAACGCTTTATTCTTAATAAATATGTCTTTCAAAATACGTAGCTGAGACATTTTTGCTACATTAAAAGCACTTAATGGTCCGTATACTGACACAAGCGTTAGTAAACATAATGAGATGGGAATTAACTTTATGTTTTGCTTTTTTGAAATTAGGAAGTAAATGCTGATGAACAAGAGCCAAAAGGCCAGTACAACCAAAAAGTATCTCAGCTCCGTTACACCGTACGTAAAAACCCTGGTGCCGGTAGCTACAAATAGCAGTACAATAAGCGGAAGAAGTAGTAAATAAAAGCTTTTGGAGAAAGTTTTAATCCACTTGTTATCGTCTTGATTGCGGATGGGGTAAACAAGTAAGTTTGACAAGATGCCGAAAACTGCATAGCCTAATATCAGGCTTGATACCAGCCCTTTGGGTAATTGCCAGCTAATTAAAATCTTTCCTTCATAGGCTAATAAAATTATTACGTAAACCGTTGCCAGCGGTATTAGAACGTACTGTGTGAAAATTTTTAAACCTTTGGGGTAGCTGTAGTCTTCATTGAGTGCTTCGGTGCTTGCAGGCACGCCCGCTAAAAAAAACGTTGTGCTAAAAAGTCCTACAATTAATACCCATAAGGTAGCAAACGTATCCCATTCAAAGTTAGCGTTAAACAGAAAGTTAATTGCACCTATAGCAGCCGCCAGGCCGATGAACAAAACAGCGCTGTACAATGCGCTGGTTAAAAAGCGCAAAAAGAGTGTTTTGTTGAATTGCCAAAAGCTTTGTACAGTATTGCCTTTTGTAAATGCTGCAAAAGCAACAAGCAGGTGAAAGGCAAAACTGAGCAACAGGAATCTTAAAATATCAGTTTTTTGCTCAAACGGATTAATACTCCAGGTAATGGCACATGTTAACAATACCGCCAACAATCGTAATAACCACAATTTGCCTTTACTTAATCCGTGGCTTTCGCTATACAACGTAGCCGATAGTGATAACAACAGCCCCAGGTTTGCGCCCGTTATAAGCCGCCAACACAAGCCTTGCCCATCATAATCAATTGAGTTAAGCTCTATATTTACAATTGCCGCAACTGTGCCTGTAAGCGCAAATAAAACCTCCAACGGGAAACGTTTGAGCACGGCTGCCGCCCCCTGAACAAGGTTTTTTAACGATATGAATTTCATGTTTTAAGCAATAAGACTAAGTTAAGCCTGAAAGGTAGCAAAGTTTGCTCATTATGAGTGTTATTGTTGTTTAATGATTTTATAAACAAAGGCCGGTTAACCTGCTGCAAAATCAAATTTTTATAAAAATAAATTTACCGTTTCATCTTTTGCGGCGGTAGGTTGTTTTTACCGCGCCATTAGCTATATTTGCGACGGAAAATTTTCATTCTTAATAATATAATGAGAGAAATACAATTCAGAGAAGCGCTTCGTGAAGCTATGAACGAGGAAATGCGCAAGGACGAAAACATATACCTGATGGGTGAAGAAGTTGCCGAGTATAACGGTGCTTATAAAGTAAGCCAGGGTATGTTAGATGAATTTGGCGCTAAGCGTGTTATCGATACTCCTATCTCTGAGCTGGGTTTTGCCGGTATAGGTATTGGTTCGGCAATGAATGGTTTGCGTCCTATCATCGAGTTTATGACGTTCAACTTCTCGCTGGTTGCTATAGATCAAATCATTAACGGTGCTGCCAAAATGATGAGCATGAGTGGTGGCCAGTTCTCAGTTCCTGCGGTGTTCCGTGGTCCTACCGGTAACGCAGGTATGTTGAGTTCACAGCACAGCCAGTGTTTTGAAAACTGGTATGCAAACTGCCCGGGTTTAAAAGTAGTTGTTCCATCAACTCCTTACGATGCCAAAGGCTTATTAAAATCTGCAATATTAGATCCTGATCCGGTTATTTTCATGGAATCAGAATTAATGTACGGTGATAAAGGCCAGGTTCCTGAAGAGGAATATTACCTTGAAATTGGTAAAGCCAACATAGTAAAAGAAGGTACTGATGTAACTTTAGTTGGTTTTGGTAAAATTATGAAAGTAGTTAACGCAGCAGCTGCCGAACTTGAAAAAGAAGGTGTAAGTGCAGAAGTTATCGACTTACGCTCAGTTCGCCCTATCGATTATCCTGCAATCATTGAGTCGGTTAAGAAAACAAACCGTTTGGTGATTGTTGAAGAAAGCTGGCCTTTAGGTTCAATTGCTACCGAAATTGCATTTAAAGTGCAAAAAGATGCATTTGATTACCTTGATGCTCCTATTTTACGCATTACCGGTGGAGACGTTCCACTTCCTTACGCTCCTACATTAATTCAGGAGTACCTGCCAAACGCTGATCGCGTTGTTAAAGCAGTGAAAGACGTAATGTACGCTAAAAAGTAATTTACTTTAATAAATATTAGAAGCCTGCTCGCTGAGCGGGCTTTTTTATTTTAAGTAGGATTGGTATCCTGTATGATACCGCTATCCTTTAGGATAGTAGTATCTTTTTAATAGCAGCATTATTTAAGTTTGTTTCAAATAATTGTTTGAACATGAAAATACTGCATTTAATATCAAGTCCGCGTGGCAATGAATCTTACAGCCTGAAATTAGGTAATGCTGTTGTTGAAAAATTGCAAGCCGCAAACCCCGGTAGCACTGTTAAAGTACATGATTTGGCTAACGCCCCGTTCCCTCACCTTGAAGAGGTTCATCTCAACTCCTTTTTTACACCGCTCGAAAGTCGCACACCAGAGCATAAGCTGGCTATAAAGCATTCTGATGATGCCATTGCCGAGGTAGAGGAAGCAGAAGCCTTAGTTATTGGTGCGCCTCTATATAATTTTAATATACCATCAACCTTAAAGGCCTGGATAGATCATATGGCCAGAGCTGGTAAAACTTTCAGGTATACTGAAAATGGTCCAGAAGGATTAATTAAAGGAAAGAAAGTTTACGTCGCTATATCATCTGGTGGCGTGTACTCAGAAGGACCGATGAAAGCTTATGACTTTATAGAGCCGTACCTGCGCGCTGTACTTGGCTTTTTGGGAATGACAGACATAACGTTTTATCGTGCCGAAGGGTTGAAAATGCCAGCCTTACAAGAAAATGCCCTGCAAAAGGCAATAGACAGCATTCAAGTTTAATAATAAATTGCTATGAAAAGCCGGAGGTATTATACTCCGGCTTCTGCTGTTTAATCGGGGTTTCAATTTTTAAGATTGATATGATGATTGGCTAATAGATTTTTTTCATCTTTGCGGCGTTAATACTTTTTGTTATAGTCTATAACCAATTGTAAAATTTATGAATTACGCTTTAAACAATATTCCGCAAAGAACTGACAAACCCCGCAGTAGTGGCATGACCATGGTTATGGACAAAGGCTTAAGCCTTCGGCAGGTTGAAGATTTTCTGGAAGTTGCAGGATCTTATACAGATATCGTAAAGCTGGGATGGGCTACTTCATATGTAACCCCTAATCTGAAAGAAAAACTTTCATTATATAAGCAAGCCGGCATACCTGTTTACTTTGGCGGTACACTTTTCGAAGCGTTTATTATACGTAACCAATATGACGATTACTGCCGCATGCTCGACACCTTTGGGTTAGAGTATGCCGAAGTATCTGATGGATCTATAACTATTGATCATGCTTTGAAATGCGAGTACATAAGCAAACTCAGCAAGCAGGTTACGGTAATATCAGAGGTTGGCTCAAAAGACGTTCAAAAGATTTTTGCGCCGTACAAGTGGATACAGTTGATGAAAGCTGAGCTTGAAGCAGGATCATGGAAGGTCATAGCCGAGGCTCGCGAAAGCGGTAACGTGGGTATTTATCGTGATTCGGGCGAGGTGCGCCAGGGGTTGGTTGATGAAATACTTACGCAAATACCGGCCGAAACAATTATATGGGAAGCGCCGCAAAAAGCACAGCAAACCTGGTTTATTAAGCTTATAGGTACCAATGTAAACTTGGGCAATATTGCCCCTGCTGATATGGTTCCGCTCGAAACTTTACGTTTAGGTTTACGGAGTGATACTTTTGATCATTTTTTAAATCAATAAATGGCTGTTGCCTGTTTGTAAATAATTAGGCAAATTAGCCAAACAATTGATCATCAAAAGCCATGAAACAGTACGGGTTAATAGGTTATCCGCTTACGCACTCATTTTCAAAAAAGTACTTTACAGCAAAGTTTGAGCGTGAAGGGATCAAAGACCATGAGTATGACCTGTACGAAATTCAAAATCTGAGTGATTTTCCTGAGCTTTTACGTGCTAACCCAAAGTTATGCGGACTTAACGTTACTGTTCCGCACAAAATTGGTGTGATGTTTTACCTTGATTGGGTGCATCCTGATGCCAAGGAGGTAGACGCTGTAAACTGTATCCGTATTACGGCCGAAAGTCCGGTGGCGGCAGCCTTTTCGGGCGAGGTTGGTATCAAAGATCATGAATTCAGGCTGGAAGGTTTCAATACCGATGTTTACGGTTTTGAAATGTCGCTTAAGCCATTGCTAAGTGCTCAGCATACACAAGCCTTAGTATTGGGCACCGGTGGTGCATCCCGCGCTGTTAAGTATGTGCTTAACAAGCTTAATATATACGCCAAATTTGTTTCACGCGAGGCAAGTGCGGATCGCATTAGCTATGCCGACGTAACTCCCGAGCTGCTTAGCAAGTATAAGCTTATAATCAACACTACGCCGCTTGGCATGTCGCCCAATGTTGATAAATGCCCTGATATACCCTACGAGGCCTTAACCTCCGAACATTTGCTGTATGACCTGATTTATAATCCTGAAGAAACACTGTTTTTGCAAAAGGGACGAGAACAGGGAGCCGCAACAAAAAACGGTTACGAGATGTTATTGCTTCAGGCCGAAAAATCATGGGAAATATGGAATTCAAGAGAAATAAAGCGCGAAGAGGAATAATTGCTTTGTTGCTGCTGGTTGCCGCTGCTTCAGGCTGCAGTAATGAGCCTGATTACTCACCTAAGCCCAGGGCGTATTCCCGTATTTATTTCCCTCAGCGTAAGTATACTGAGTTTAATGAGGGATGTAATTATACCTTCACTTATCCTACTTATGCAGTTATTGAGCCAGACCGTTCGCCGGGCGCCAAAGCCTGTTGGATAAATCTGCAAATGCCGCAATTCAACGGCACATTACATTTAAGCTATCAGCCGGTAACTTCAAGAAAAGTATTCAACGAGTTGATTGAGGATGCGCATACCTTCGCTTTTAAACATACCGTTAAAGCAACATCTATTGATGAAGGCGTGATACAATATCCCGACAAAAAAGTATATGGCATTTACTACTCAATTGATGGTAACGCTGCATCATCGGCCCAGTTTTTTTTAACCGATAGTACACAGCATTACCTAAGGGGAGCTTTATACTTCAACACACAGCCGCGACTGGATTCAATACAACCTGTGCTCGACTTCGTAAAGAAAGATATGGCCGTACTTATTAAAAGCTTTAAATGGAAGAGCCCTCAGGCTAATTAGCTTAAGGGCTTTTCATTTAAAGTAGTATATCAGCTGTTAAGCTTTAATCTATTTCTTAAGTGCTTCCGGTATCACTTTACCCACACAGCCGCTTGGCATTTGAATGTGTAATAAAGCTGCAAGCGTTGCCGATATGTCGGTCATGTGCGTGTCGCGGTTTAAGCTGCCCTGTTTAATTCCCCAGCCCATAAACAACAACGGAATGTGTGTATCGTAAGGAGAGCTTACACCGTGAGAGGTTCCGGTTTTGCCATGACCGGCAAAATAGCCGGGCTTCAATATTACCTGGATTGCCCCACTGCGCTCGGCATTATAGCCATTAATAATGCGTTCGCGTAAATCAGCCGGTATGCTTGCTGATTGAACTTTTTGCATATCAACCACATACAATACTCCGGGCTGTTTACGTAAATAAGCAATGCTTAAATCTTTTATTTTCTCAACATCGGCTTTAGCGTTGTTAATAGCGGCATAATTTAAGTTAACCTCATAATTGTCAATAGATAAAATGGCGCGTTTAACATTCAGTTCTTTTTCAAACATATTGTTTAACTGTGTTGCAGCTGCAAAGCCATCCCAAGTGCCGCCCGGTATATTATTGTCTTTTAAGAATTGGGCGTTATGAGCGGCGCCGTGGTCGGCAGTTAAAAATGCGGTGTAATTGCCTTTACCTACTCTGGCATCCAGGTAAGCAAAAAAGGCTGCCAAATCACGGTCTAAACGCAGGTAGGTGTCCTCAGCTTCAATAGAGTTTGGTCCAAACTGGTGCCCAATGTAGTCTGTTGATGATAGGCTTACCGCAAGAAAATCTGTTTGCTCGCCCTTGCCTAACTGCTCTGCATCAAGTGCGGTTTTAGCAAAATCTAACGTAAAGGTATTGCCAAGCGGATTGCTGCGTATTGCGGCAAAATCGGCACCCTTTATAGCCGGAAAGTTGTGCGGGAAAACAGGCGCTGCCTCACCACGATAAGCTCCTTCGTAAGGACTTTTATCGGTAGTACTCTGTTTATAGGTATTTATAGGGTAAAGTGTTTCCCACGTTTTAGCAAGGTAAGCAGTTGGTAGCTTTTTATCGTTAAACTGCTTAACCCAGGCAGGTAAATCATTAGTGTAATAGGTGCTGGTAATCCAATTGCCTGTTGCGTCATCAAACCAATAGGCGCCGTTAGGCGTGTGCCCGGCGGGCAATATGCTGCCCCTGTCTTTTAAAGCAATACCTATAACTTTTGAGCGGAAATTAGTAGCTAGTTTAAGCTCATCAGTAATTGTGCTGGCTTGTAAATTACGTGGCGACATTTTACCTGCAACGGATGTTGAACCTACACCACGTACTGTAGTATCTTCGGCACAATACATAGGTTTGCCTGTAGCTTGTATAATAAAATTATTTGCTGCAATGCCATGTATGGCCGGAACCGATCCGGTGTAAACGCAGCTATGGCCCGGTCCGGTTTCGGTTGGTAAATAATCTATGTGTGTATTTTCACAGGTAAAGCCTTCACTCAGCATTCGTTTAAAACCTCCTGCTACGTAACGGTCGTTAAAGCGGTATAAGTAGTCCCAACGCATTTGGTCAACCACAATGCCAACTACCAGCTTTGGGCGGCTAAGCGTACCCGGTGTTGCAGTGTTTTTATTTTTTTGGGCCGATGTAACCATAGGCAACGATGCCAATGCGGCCAAAAACAAATGTTTTATCTTCATTTTGGGCAAAAATTAAACACCAAATATCAGCAATGATACCCAAACAGCGTGTGATTTTTTTGTTATGAAATAGGGTTGAAACAATTAAGGCCCAATAATGGGCCCTAATTGTTTAATTTTTTTCGGCACTTGTTGCTACTAAATGCCGGTGTGATTTTTTGTGCGTTATTGCCCTTATTTTTTTGGCTTTTGGTTTTTTATTGCGTTTCCCAAGCCAAATTATAAACCCGGTAACCGGCAGGCTGGCACAGATTAAGCTGGCCAGGAAAGCAATTATTTTGCCCGGCAAGCCAGCAATTTGGCCAACATGAATATCATAGTTCATATCGTTTAGTTTTCTACCCGGGCTTTTCTTGGTATTGGGTAAATAGCTGAGTAACTTTCCGGTGTGCTTGTCAAACTGATAGGAATCGCTGTAACTGAAATACAAAGGCTTTGGATATGACATTGCGTTCAGCACGTCGCTTTTCTTCTCACCGCCGTAAAATACAATCATTGGAGCATCGGGCGATTTTGTTCGGATGGTTTGATACGCTACATCCATTGCTGGTACTGTAATAGCTGATGGAATGTTTACCGTGTCAGACTGCATTATTTTCTCTTCATCATCATGATTAATGTTGCGGCCTATATTTCCCGCATTGTAAATGGCCCGCTCCATCCATTGAAAGCTCATAGAAAGCCCGGTTATGGCTAATATAATAGCAACTGAAGTAGCGTAAAATCCAAGCACGTTGTGCAGGTCATAATTTATCCGGCGCCAGCGGCCATTCCATTTAACAGTGAAACTGCGTTTGCGGTCACTTTTGCGTTTGGGCCACCAAAGTACGATGCCGGTAATCATAAGCGCAACAAAAATGAGCACAGCCACGCCTACAACAACTTTACCGGTTTCGGGAGGTAAAAGCAGGTACAAGTGAATAAATTCAACAATTACAAAGAAGTTTTTCTCCATAATATCGTCGCCCTGAATTTTGCCCGTGTACTGATTAATGTAAACGTTGTGGTAGCCGGCTTTATCAGTAACGCGTACCTGGGCAGCCCTGTCTGGCGCAATGTAAGCCATACCCGCATAGGCCGACTTAGGGAACTGCTTTAAAACGATACCCTGCAACTCAGACGGCTTCAAAGCAGGCTTTTGCATTACTTGTACCTTACGGTAATCATGCATCATGTCCTGCAGTTCATCCTGAAAGCAAAAGAGGCAGCCGGTAATGCTCACTATAAAAACCACAAGCCCGGATGTAAATCCGAGCCAGCGGTGAATAAATAGTACAGCTTTTTTAAAAGCAGTCATATTATGGAGTTAAGTTAAAACTTGTACGATGCACTCAATACCAGTTGACGTAAATCTTGCGGATTAATAGTAGTGTAACCTGTATAATAACGTTTGTTACCTACGTTATTTGCAGTTAAACCCAAACGGTATTTAGCACGGTCATAAAATATATTTGCATTTAATACAGTGTATGACGGTAGTGAGAAAGTGCCTGAAAATTCGCTGTTGATAACCTTGTTTTCGCTTGCGTAATTGCCACCGAAGCCTATACCTAGCCCCTTCACAGCCGTTTGAGGCAAGCGGTAGCTTACATAAAAGTTACCCAGGTAAGGTGAGCCGGCAGTGTTTGGGCGAAAACCTACATCGGCTGCTGCTTTGGTTATTTTTGAATTGTTGTAAGCAAAGCCTGCTACTACGCTTAAGCCGGTAACCGGGCTAGCTACAAACTCGGCCTCAAAGCCTTCAGATTTTTGTGTGCCATCCTGTACCGAAGGGTTCGGTACTGTTGAGGTTGGTGGTAAACTGCGTAGCATATTGGTTAATTTTATATTATAATAACTTACGCTACCATTTAATTTACCATTAAACAAAGCCACTTTTACACCGCCCTCAATTTGATTGGCATTTTGTGGTTTTGGGTTAACAAGTGTGCCGGTAACATCCTGAAAAGGCTGAGGGTTGATAAAGCCGTTTTGGTAGTTTGCAAATAATGAGAGCTGCTCTTTAATAGCTTGGTATACCAAACCAAACTTAGGCGAAAATACGGTTTGCTTGAATGGTGCAGCTGTTTGCGTATTTGCAAGGCTGTAGCTTCCACCGTTTTCGAAACGGTCAATACGTACACCTGCCGATGCCAGTAACTGTTCGGTAATGTTAAATACGTCTGAAACGTAGGCACTGTAAGTGCTTGTTTTGTATATATACGGGAATGTGTTGGCATCAGTAAAAACAGACGGTATTTGCTTAAGTTGCGCTTCCCTGTTAAAGCTGCCATAATTAAATGTTGAGCTGTTTATTGGCGCATAGCCATAATCTGACCCGTAATATCTTTGATTGGAGTTTACATGCTGGTAATCAAGGCCAACTACAAAGCGGTTGCGGAACTGCCCGATGTTAAAATCACCATTGAAGTTTTGTTGTACCTGTATAGCAGTAAAGTTGCTGTTTGAAGTCGATTGATCTCTTACCGAAATAAAGTTGTTATTGCCGGGTGGGTTAGGCAGCGTAGTGCCATCTATGGCAGCTTCATCAGTAACCAGGTAAAAGTAAGGGCTTGCCCCGTTAGAAAAACTATTGGCTGAAGTAAGTATAGTTTGCGAAGTAATTTTATCGCTTATTTTATAGTTGGCCTGTACAAAGTTGTTAATGCTGCGTGAACGCTGACTAATATCATCGTTTACATAAGCCTGGTTGTAATCGATGTTAAGGTCGCTCACTTTGCTTACACCTAACTGGTTAGGCGTGTTCAGGAAAAAGAAGAATGGACGCATTGAAGAGCTGCGGCCAAAGAATATTTCTGACTCAACCAAAAACGAGAGTTTGTCATTTGCTTTGATTGACAAGCTTGGAGCTAAGGTAAAGGTGTTGTTTTTACCATAGTTTTGAAAGCTGTTGCGCTTGTTAAACGCCGCATTAAGGCGAAACAGTACATCTTTGCTTTCGGTAACCGGTGTGTTAATATCTATTGATGTACGAACAAGGCCCAGTTTATTAAAGTCGAAGCCGCCGACACTTTGAGTTATTTCGCCGCCAAAGGTTTCAAATGGCTTTTTGGTAACACGGTTAACCAAACCGCCAAAAGACGGTAGCGTACTGCCGTATAACGTACCCGACGGGCCTTTAATTACCTCAACTTTTTCAGTATTAGCGGCATCAACCGTATTGGTTACCAAGCCTGCAACGCCATTGCGTAAGCTGCTTTGTACAACAAAGCCTCTTAAAGTAAAGTAAGAGCCGCCATCGCCGCCGCGGCCGGTTGCATCCCAAAGTTTTTGTATGCCTGACGCATTTCTCAAAGCGTCATCAATCGAGAATACTTGCTGCTCTTTAATGAGCTCGGTAGTTATGGTTGAGTAAGTTTGTGAATTTTCAAGTGCAGTTAACGGAATTTTAGCAGCATCAATGCTTGATTTGCGTGTAAAACGAGCTTTATTGCCTGTTACGTTAACCTCTGACAACTGCGACATGCTGGTGTTTATATTTAACGTGCCTACAGTGACGGTTTGATTAGCTACAACCGTAACGGTTGTTTCGGTAGGCTGTACGCCAACCGATGATATTACAAGTGTATAATCACCTGCTGGCGCTCTGAGTATATAATCACCATTTTCATTAGTCATGGTGCCGTGCTTGGTGCCTTTTAAGCCTACAGTAACGTAATCAGCAGGTTTGTTGTCAGATGTAAGCACTTTGCCTTTTACAGTTCCCCTGTTTTGTTGGGCGAATGCGCCGGTAGCGCTTAAAGTTATGATGCAGATTGATAGGATGAAGTGGTAAAGTTTGTTCATTTATTTGGACTTAGTATAAATAACGGTCCAAAAGTATGATTATCTTACTTAAATCAAAAGTTATTTTTAATTATTCTAAATAAGGGTATTGCAAAGTTGAAACTCTATTTAAAAGTCCATAACCTCTTTCTTCTTTTTGGTCTTGAGCTTTTTGGGAATGAAATGCAATATTTCGTTTTTTAAAGCTTCAATAAGTCGCCGCTTAATAAAGTTGCGTTGTATAACTATGCTAACCTCTCTTGCCGGTTCAGGCGATTTGAAGTAGCGTATCCTGTCCAGCTGCTTATCGCTCAAATCATCAAGCGCAAGCTCGGGCAAAATAGTGGCGCCATTGTTTTGATCAACCATGCGTTTGAGCGTATCAACGCTGCCTGTGTTGTACTCAAAGTGCTGGAACCCTTTGGTTGATTTTCGGCGCTGGCATATGTTAAGCACCTGTTCGCGCATGCAATGACCTTCATCAAGCACCCAAAGTTCTTCAACGTCTATATCATCGGGTGTAATGGTTTTCTTTTTGTAAAGCTTACTTGATTTTGATGCATAGGCTACAAAGTTCTCATAAAAAACAGGTATCTCACTCAGCCCGGGCTCATGCAGCGGGGTTGATAAAATGCCGCAGTCAATGGTGCCAAGTTTTAACTGCTGTATTATATTTTCTGTGTTCTGTTCCCATACAACTAGTTTAACCTGCGGATGCTGGTCAACAAAGCGTGCAATTATCCTTGGAAGCAGGTAGGGCGCAATAGTTGGTATAATTCCCACCTTTAGCTCGCCTGAAAGATTTTTTTGACGGTCAGATATAATCTCTTTTATCTTATAGCTTTCTGCCAGCATAAGCCTGGCCTGTGCAATAATTTCGGTGCCTACTTCAGTTGGGGCAATTGGCTGCCTAGTGCGGTCAAATATTTTAACGCCTAAAATATCTTCCAGCTTTTGTACCTGCATACTTAGTGTAGGTTGCGTTACAAAGCATTTTTCGGCCGCAAGCACAAAGCTTTTGTAAGTGTCAACAGCTACAATATATTCAAGTTGGGTAATGGTCATACAACGAAAAACTTCATCTATAATGAAAAGCTATAGACAAATATATGTTATATCAATAAAAGCTATTGCTATCAAGCCAATAAAAAAGCCCGGATATCCGGGCTTTTTTGATATATCATCTGAATTTATATAATGGTTCCGTGCGGAATTACTGCGCGTTTTTTTACAACCACAATGCCGCCCTGTACGGTGTAAGCACCATAGTCGCCGTCTTCAAGTTTTTCTCCGCAGTTGATACAAACATCGTTTCCGATGAACGCATTTTTATCGATGATTGCATTCTTTATTTTGCAACGATCGCCAATACCCATTATTGGTGTGTTATCAGCTTTTGATTGCTCAATTTGTTCCAGAGTTTGATAATTATCACCACCCATTATATAACAGTTCTCTATTTCAGTATTAGCACCTATGCGGGTACGTATACCAATTATCGAACGTTTTATGAGTTTTGCATTGATAATGCAGCCATCTGATATAATAGAGCACTCTAACAAGGTGCCTGATACTTTTGATGGTGGCAACATGCGTGCCCTGGTGAATATATGCTTTTTATCAAATAGGTTAAATGCAGGTATATCATCAGTAAGGCCAAGGTTCGACTCAAAGAATGATGGTATAGTACCAATATCTTCCCAATAACCTTCGTATTGGTAGCTTACCACGCGGTTAGTTTGTATTGACTGCGGGATAATTTCTTTACCAAAGTCAGGATGTTCATTGCCCTGCAGTAAATCATACAAAGTTTGACGGTTGAAGATGTATATACCCATCGAAGCCAGGTAAAAGCGGCCTTTTGCAGCCATCTCTTCACTAACCTCAGAAGCCCAGCTTTCAAAACCGCTTTTAGGTTTCTCAATAAAGTCGGTAATCAGGCTTTCTTCATTGGTTTTTAATATACCAAAGCTAGGTACATCATTAGCATGTACCGGAATGGTAGCTATGGAAATTTCGGCTTTACTTTTAATGTGCTCTTCAACCATGTGCTTAAAATCAAGCTGGTAAAGCTGGTCGCCTGATAGTATAAGCACATACTCAAATTCATGCACTGATAGGTGGTGTAAGCTCTGGCGCACCGCATCGGCAGTACCCTGAAACCACCCTACGTTTGATGGTGTTTGCTCGGCAGCCAGTATATCAACAAACGAATCGCTGAAGCTGCTGAAGTGATAAGTGTTTTTTATGTGCTTGTTTAATGAGGCCGAATTAAATTGCGTAAGTACAAAAATACGCTCGAAGCCTGAATGCAAGCAGTTTGAAATAGGAATATCAACTAAACGATATTTACCCGCAACAGGCACTGCGGGCTTTGAACGGGTTGCTGTAAGCGGGTATAACCGTGTTCCCTGGCCACCGCCAAGTACAATGCTTATTACTTTAGAATTCATATAATTGATGTTAAGCTTTCATATAACATTATGTACTCTTTGGCCGACTTGGTCCACGAGAAATCGAGCGCCATCATACGTTTACGTAACAAATCAAGCTGCTCGGTGTTCTTATAAAGTGTAACTGCCCGGTCAATAGAATAGCAAATATCGTTTACACTGCTGTTGTTAAAGCAGATACCATAACCATTGGGGTCGCCAAAGTCAGTAACGGTATCAATTAAGCCTCCGGTACGGCGTACTATGGGTAGCGTTCCGTAACGTAATGAGTATAATTGATTTAACCCGCACGGTTCCACGCGCGATGGCATTAGTAAAAAGTCCGAACCGGCATAAATTTGATGCGCGAGTTCTTCGTTGTAACCTATATAGGTTTTATAGTTGTCAGGATAAATTTCATTGAGCTTTGTAAGCGCAGTCTCGGTTTCTTTATCACCTGCACCAAGCATAATGATATTTACCTTGCCGGCATGCTTTTGCAAACTGCGCGAAAATGCTTCGGGTAGTAGATCGGCGCCCTTTTCACCAACCAGCCTCCCAATAAAAGCAATCAATGGTTGATCGGCCGAGAGGCCAAAGCGTTCGCAAAGAGCTTTCTTATTGGCTAGTTTGCCACTTTCGGGTTTCTTGGCATAAATTTTAGCCTTAATCATCGGGTCTGTGAATGGATTCCAAACCTCCGTATCAATGCCATTTATAATACCTTTACCTTTTGCATGTTCAAGCCAAAATAGATACTCCAGGCCGTTTGAGCTGTGGGTAAGCTCTTCTAAATAACTTGGCGAAACTGCAGTATACTTGTCAACGCATTTGATAGCACAGGCCAATGGGTTTATAGCTCCTTGCCAATCTAACAAACCGGCAAAGTTCATGTCAACTTCAGGCAGGTAATCAAACTTATCATAGTTAAAGGCTCCATGATACTGTCCGTTATGGATGGTAAACACCGTCTTTGTTTTAGCGTATTTTTTGCTGTACAAGGCCGAGTGCTTCATCAGGAATGGAATTAAACCAACATGATGATCATGACAATGAATAACATCAGGCCGTTGTTGCGACCAGTTTATCCAATCTAAAAAAGCAAGTTGAAAGATAATGAACTGCTCACGTTCATCAGGGTACATGTATACTTCCTGGCGGTCTAACAGGCCGGGTACATATATGAGGTACAGTTCAAAGCCAAGCGTATCAGCGCGTTCTTTCCATATCTCAAACTCATAACGTTTTTTACCCAGCAGTGTCGACGCTTCAAAAACTACATCAAATTCGTTTTCCTGTACAAATTTGCGGTTATAAAAAGGTAATACAACAGCGGCCTGCAAACCAGCCTCGGTTTGATATTTGGGCAAGGCGCCAACCACATCGGCAAGGCCGCCAACTTTGGCCACCGGGTAACATTCGGCGGCAAGGTGATAAACTTTCATTTTACAGGTAATGTTGGCTCCAATGTAAGCAAAAGTTTACTTACAAAATTACAACCTGTAAGTATAAAATGTGTTTGCAGTTGCTGTTAATTAATATGAAAAAAGTGCAATAAATAGTGAAAGTTATACATAGATGAGACTTAACACCTATCATTAACAATGAATGCATACCACTTAAATGGAATACCCTTTTATAAGTAGTATGCTTTGAACAATAACCCGGAGGTAATTGAATTATTAATGTGCTTCGAGCCAGTTTGTACCTACGCCCATTTCTACCATGATTGGCACCTCAGTTTTAATGGCGGTTTTCATATGGTGAGCAATAATAGGTTTTACAATTTCTATTTCATGTTTAGGAACATCAAACACTAGCTCGTCATGCACCTGCATGGTCATGCGTGTTGCCAGGTTTTGCGTTTTAAATTCCTGATGAATATTAATCATGGCAATCTTGATCATATCTGCCGCCGACCCTTGTATTGGTGCGTTGATGGCGTTTCGCTCGGCAAAGCCGCGTACAGTAGCATTTGCAGAATTAATATCACGCAGATATCTCCTGCGACCCATAAGCGTTTTTACGTAGCCGTTTTCACGGGCAAAATTCATGGTATCGCTCATATAGTTTTTAATGCCGGCAAACTGAACAAAGTACTGTTCAATGATATCGCCTGCTTCTTTACGCGGTATGCCTAAGCTTTGCGATAACCCAAAGGCCGATTGCCCGTAAATAATGCCAAAGTTTACTGCTTTGGCATTGCGGCGCTGCTCGCTGGTTACTTGCTCTAAGGCTACACCATATACGTTTGCCGCGGTTGCAGTATGAATGTCAAGATTTTTTGCAAAAGCATCAAGCATGTTAGGGTCTTTGCTTATTTCGGCAATAATGCGTAGTTCAATCTGCGAGTAATCGGCAGAAAGTAGCAAATGGTTTTCATCGCGAGGAATGAATGCCTTACGTACCTCTCGGCCGCGCTCGGTACGTATAGGAATATTTTGCAGGTTGGGATTTTGCGAGCTTAAACGCCCGGTTGCTGCCACAGCCTGGTTGTATGAAGTGTGTATACGCCCTGTTTTTGAGTTGATCATTAACGGCAGCGCATCCACATAAGTTGATTTCAATTTAAGCAACTGGCGAAAATCCAATATATCGCGCACAATATCACTTTTTGTAGCCAGGGCAAGCAACACGTCCTCGCCGGTTTGATATTGGCCGGTTTTGGTTTTTTTGGCTTTAGGATCAAGCATCAGTTTTTCAAACAATACCTCACCCAACTGTTTAGGTGATGATATGTTGAACCTCACCCCCGCCTTTTCGTAAACAGTTTGCTCAAGGCGGCTTAAGTCTGTGGTAAGCTCTTTTGAAAATTCGCTAAGCGTTTGCTCATCAACCTTTACGCCTTCAAACTCAACATCGCTTAATACATATATTAACGGATGCTCAATTTTATTAAGCAAATCTTCTGCTTCTACCTGCTTTAGTTTTGGCTCAAAAACCTGTTTTAACTGCAGGGTAACGTCGGCATCTTCTCCGGCATATTCCTTTACCTTTTCCACAGGTACATCACGCATGGTGAGTTGGTTTTTGCCTTTAGCGCCAATCAATTCTGTGATGGATACAGTTTTGTAGCCCAGGTAATTTTCGGCCAGTATATCCATGTTATGGCGTGTATCAGGGTCTAATACGTAATGTGCCAAAAGGGTATCAAACAACTGGCCTTTTACTTCAATGCCGTACCATTTGAGTACCAGTATATCATACTTAACGTTTTGCCCTACCTTATTAATAGCCTCGTTTTCGAGCACAGGTTTAAATTCGTGTGCAATAAGCCGGGCTTCCTCAAAATTTGCCGGAAGCGGAATGTACCAGGCCTCGCCTGGTTTAATGGCAAACGATAATCCAACCAGTTCGCAGTTGTTGGCATCAAGTCCGGTAGTTTCGGTATCAAAAGTAATTTCAGCCTCTTTAAGCAGGTTGGCAATCAATTCTGCACGCTCTTCTACAGTAGTTACCAAATGGTAAGTATGCTCAACGTTGTTAATGTTTTTGGCAGCAATTTGTACCTCGGGTTCCGATATGTCTTTTAACTCAACGGTGAGCGTACGGCCTGCGCCCGGGGCAGGATCGCCAAATAAGTCTTGCTGGCCGCCAACTGCCTTAATTTCGGTAATACTAAAGTCGTCGCCAAATACACGGCGACCAAGGGTTCTGAATTCCAGCTCGGCAAACAAGGGCTCTAAAAGCTCCCTGCTTGGGTTACAAATTTCCAAACCTTGCTCATCCAAATCAACCGGTACATTTAATAATATGGTAGCCAGTTTTTTTGAAAGCAAACCTTGCTCGGCAAAGTTTTCAACGTTTTCGCGCATTTTGCCTTTAAGCTCATGGCTGTGCGCAATAATGTTTTCCATTGAGCCGTACTGCTTAATAAGCAGCTTTGCCGTTTTTTCGCCAATACCGGGTATGCCGGGTATATTGTCAACCGCATCGCCCCATAAGCCCAGTATGTCAATCACCTGGCAAACGTCATCAACTTCCCATTTTTTCTTTACTTCTTCCACCCCTAATATTTCCATATCATTACCCATGCGGGCAGGTTTGTAAATAAAAATGTTGGGCGATACTAATTGCGCAAAGTCTTTATCAGGCGTCATGCAGTACACCTGGTAGCCTTTTTGTTCGGCTTTTTTTGCAAGTGTGCCTATAATATCATCGGCTTCATAGCCGTCTGATGTGATAACCGGTATGTTGAAACCTAAAATAAGCTTTATCACATAGGGCATAGCTGCCGAAAGATCTTCGGGCATGGCCTCACGGTGACCCTTGTAATCTGCAAAGTCGTTATGGCGTTCTGTTGGCGCGTCGGTATCAAATACTACGGCCATGTGGGTAGGTTTTTCCTTTCTCAACACATCAAGCAGCGTATTGGTAAAACCCATTACTGCCGATGTATTTAAGCCGCCTGATGTAAAACGCGGGTTCTTACTCAACGCAAAATGCGCCCGGTACATCAGGGCCATACCATCTAAAAGGAATAACTTCTTCATGATCAGAATTTACAGAATTTAAGAATTGCCGGAATTAAAACAGCATCCTATCGCCACAAAAATAAGATTTCCTATCGATGGCTTGGTATAAACAAATAACAACCAAAATTATTCTGTAAATTCTTAAATTCAGAAAACTCTGATTCAAATAATTTATTTAAACGCACAGTCAGCTACATGATCGTTCACCATGCCTACTGCCTGCATATAGGCATAGCATATAGTAGTGCCAAAGAATTTAAAGCCCCGCTTTTTCATGTCTTTGGCAATAGCATCAGATATGGGTGTGCTTACCGGGATAGTGCCGGGTTGGTTATTGATAGGTTTGCCATTGGGCATAAAGCTGTACAGGTATTTATCAAACGAACCAAACTCCTTTTGTACAGCTATAAAGAGTTGGGCGTTGGTAATAGTAGTGGTAATTTTTAAGCGGTTACGGATAATGCCTTCATCTTGCATTAAACGCTCTATATCATTAGTAGTCATGGCGGCTACCTTTTTTACATCGAAGTTGGCAAAGGCCTTACGGTAGTTTTGGCGGCGGCAAAGGATAGTAATCCAGCTTAACCCTGCCTGCGCCGATTCAAGTACAAGGAATTCAAAAAGCACATCATCATTGTGTAAGGTTTTTCCCCATTCCTCATCATGATATTTTGTGTAAAGAGGATCGGTGCCACACCAGGAGCATCTTTTGAGGTTGTCGGGTATAGGTTCAGTTGATTTTTTAACAGCCATGGTTGATGATTTTCCATGGCAAATTGCTAAAAATTTTATCAAATGCAAAAGAGCAATCTTGAAACAAGATTGCTCTGTAAATTACTTATTGTAACTCTTCATCCGGTAAATGATCATCATCTTCCGGCGTCAGTTCGCGTTCGTCATCATTTGTTCGGAGTTGATGCAAGTCCTCTTCGTCCTGCATTTCGTCATCAAACGCTTCATCGTCGTCGTCAGCCATATCTTCTTCGCGTGGGCTTAAAGTTTCTAAACCCAAAACGGATTGGTGGCGCAGGCCGTTGATGTAAAATAATAAAAGCTGCATGTTTTCTCAGTTTTACGGTCTGCCTGTTGGTGTAGCGTTACCTTCTGCCTGGCTCGAATCCATGGTAGTTGAGTCGGTACGGGTTGAATCTAAACCGCCAACGCTGGTAGCGCCTACGTCAGATGCATTTTCGGTGGTGTCAGAGCTTCCGCCTACCGATTTGTCCTGGCTGTTGCCGCAAGCTGCCAGTGAAAGGGCAATTGCCGTTACGCCTAAAATGTTGCGAATGAGTTTCATGATTTTACTATTAGTTATATAAAGGTAACATTGCGGTTGGGCATATGTTTTTATATAGTTTCCTGTTCAAGTTTGTCTTATATATAAAATCAGTAGTTTTGCCATTAATGTGGTGTTTGTATGCGCCAACATCATGCTCAATATTCAGTTCATGACGCAAAATCCTATAAATAATCAAACTTGGTTCTGGCTGTTCTTTTCACTTTTGGTAGCTTATGTGTTCGGGCTTTTTGTGCCCTTAATGAATGAGGATGCCTCCCATCATGCCAATATAGCTTTACACATGGTTCAGCACCATAACTATGTTAATTTGGTTGATGATATGGGAAAGGATTATTTAGATAAGCCTCACCTGCACTTCTGGCTCGCGGCGTTGTCATTCAACATATTTGGTGTAAACACCATAGCTTACAAGATACCGTCTTTACTGGCTACCATTTTAGGATTATTTTCAACATTTAAATTAGGCAGCAGGCTATATAATTGTAATGCGGGTATGCTTGCTGCTATCATTTACGCAAGCGCGCAGGCCCAGTTTTTGGCTAATAATGATGTACGAATGGATGCCTTGCTAGCAGCAGGTATTGCCTTTGCCACATGGCAATTGGTTGAATCGGCAGTTACGGCACGCTGGTATAATTATTTGCTTGCCGGGTTGGGATTGGCCATGGCTTTTACAACAAAGGGTATGATTGGGTTTGTTATGCCCTGTATTGCTTTGTTCTTCTTTTTACTATACCAGCGTAACTGGCAGGTAATGTTCAGCTGGCGCTGGCTGGCCGTATTTGTGTTTTGGGCTATTTTTATTGCCCCATGTGTTTACTGCTACTACTTACAATATGATTTACACCCCGAGAAGGTGGTGCGTGGAATGAAAAATGTATCGGGTGTTAAGTTTATACTCTGGCAGCAAAACTTTGAGCGTTTGGAAGGTAAAAGCTGGGGCAAAGGGAATAAAGATTATTTTTTCTTCTTCCATACCACCTTATGGGCTTTTCTGCCTTTTTGTTTACTCACTTATATTGCATTTTTTGATAGGGTTGCCTTCTTTGTAAAAACAAGGTTCCAGTACTTTAAAAACTATGAGCTTTTAACCACGGGAACCATCATTATGATTTTTGCCATCATATCATCCTCAGGCTATCAGTTGCCACACTATTTAAATGTGTTGTTCCCTATTTTTGCAATTATAACAGCCGGGTTTTTAATGCAGAAGTTTGAGATGCACCAGTTTAAAGCGCTAAGTGCCTTTCTTAAAGTGCAATATCTGGTAATTTTTATAGTGGCTGTATTATTAATACTGTTAAACTTCTGGTGTTTCCCACTTAACCGGGTTGCAGTAATTGCAACGTCACTAATAGTTGTTGCCGCAATGGTATATGTATTTGCCAAAGAGCAGGGTGTGCTTGTTAAACTGGTTGCATTATCAGTACTGTTGGCGTCTCTAACTAACATTTTGCTTAATGGGCATGTGTACCAGGAGCTGTTGCGCTACCAGGGTGGTATTGGTTTAGCACAAGTAGTTAACCGCAACAATATTCCTAAAAATAAAATATACAACTACATTGATCATAGCTCAGGCTTTAATTTTTACACACAAAATTTAACGCCCTTTATTGAGATTAACGAGATTAAGACTAAAAGAGCAAATGGCGAACCTGTGTGGATTTTTACCTCCAAAGATTATCTTTATTTATTAAGGGATAATCATATTGGTTTTGATTTGGTGTATTCTGACGCTGATTATGGGATTTCGAGATTGACACCCGCATTTCTCAACCCTCGCACTCGTGCATCAACCTTTGGACGAGATTACCTGATTAAGGTGAAATAGAAAACCAGTTTATTAAGTTCGACAAAACAGGACGTTTAAATAACGCTTACAGACTGTTTGATTTACTGATTTGATCTTAACACTTGTCAATATGTATTTACTACCCTATTGACTTTCAAAATAAAACACTTATATTTGCATATCGGAAGAGGGGGCCTTATGTCCCCTCTTTTTATTATCAATCAATTTTTTGCAAATGACTAACGTTGAAAAGAGGGCGGCAGAACTGGTTGAAGAAAAACTGGCCGAGAAGCCCGAAATATTTTTAGTGAGTGTAAAGATGCATAGCAACGGCAAGCTCATTATTTTAATTGATGGCGATAACGGGTTGGGTATAAGTGATTGTGTTGATGTGAGCCGCCATGTAGGTTTTCATCTGGAAGAGGAAAACGTGGTTGAAGATGCTTACAACCTCGAAGTTTCATCGCCCGGAATTGACACACCGCTTGAACTGCCCAGGCAGTATACAAAAAACATAGGGCGCAGTGTAGCTGTCAAAACAACTGACGGAACCAAGCGTGAAGGTAAGTTACTTGCCTATGCTGATGGTAGCGTAATTATTGAAGAAACCATCAAAGAAAAAGGAAAAAAGGCGGAGCTGGTTGAAAGTGCCATCCCGACTGAGAATATAGCAGAAACTAAAGTTTTAATATCGTTTAAATAACATGAGCAATATTAATTTAATTGACTCTTTTCAGGAGTTCAAGGATTTTAAAAACATTGACCGCCCAACAATGATGAGCGTGCTGGAGGATGTATTCCGCAGCATGATTCGGAAAAAATATGGCACCGACGAGAATTGTGACGTCATTGTAAACACCGATAATGGTGACTTGGAAATTTGGCGCACACGTACCGTAATGGAAGACGGTTTTTCGGAAGATGATGACCTGGAGATTGAGCTTGCCGAGGCGCACAAGCATGACCCCGATTTGGAAGTTGGTGAAGAGTTTATTGAACAAATTACCCTGGAAAGCTTTGGTCGTCGTGCCATACTAGCTGCCCGTCAAACGCTGGTATCTAAAATTTTAGAGCTCGAGAAAGACGAAATATTTAAAAAGTATAAAGACCGTGTAGGTGAATTGATTACCGGTGAAGTTTACCAGGTTTGGAAAAAAGAAACCTTGGTTCTTGACGATGAGGGTAATGAGTTATTGCTGCCGAAAAGTGAACAAATACCTGCCGATTACTTTAAAAAAGGTGATAGCGTAAAAGCGGTTGTACATAAGGTTGATATGATGAATAGCAACCCTAAAATCATAATTTCGCGTACAGCTCCTGAGTTTTTACAGCGTTTGTTTGAGCTGGAAGTGCCTGAGATTTTTGATGGCTTAATTACCATTAAGAAAATTGTGCGTGAACCAGGCGAGCGTGCTAAAGTTGCCGTAGAATCATATGATGACCGTATTGACCCTGTAGGTGCCTGTGTGGGTATGAAAGGTTCACGTATTCACGGTATTGTGCGTGAGTTAAAGAACGAAAATATAGATGTTATAAACTATACCAACAATATTCAGTTATACATTCAGCGTGCGTTGTCTCCGGCTAAAATAACCACCATTAAGCTTGATGATGAGCGCAAAACAGCGGCCGTTTACTTGAAGCCCGATCAGGTTTCTTTGGCTATTGGCCGTGGTGGACATAACATTAAACTAGCCGGTAAGTTAACCGGTTATGAGGTTGATGTGTACCGCGAAGCTGATGAAGAAGAGGAAGATGTGGATATAGAAGAGTTTTCGGACGAAATTGACAGCTGGATTATTGATGAGTTCAAGCGTGTTGGTTTAGATACCGCAAAATCAATATTGGCACTGGGTGTGGGCGAATTAGTTAAACGTACCGACCTTGAAGAAGAAACGGTTAAAGAAGTTTTATCAATTCTGCAGGCCGAGTTTGAATAAGCTCCCATATGCCAATAAAAAATAGTAAATTTGCATATAATAAGCAGAGAAAGAATTATTAAATGTCAGAAGACAAAAGTATAAAGTTAATAAAGGCAGCAAAAGAGCTTAACATTGGTATAGGCACTATTGTCGATTTTCTATCATCAAAAGGATATAAAGTTGATCGTAACCCTATGACCGCTCTTAACGGTGAAATGTACAGTACACTGGTAAAGCAGTTTGCAGCCGATAAGATTATTAAGGAGGAAGCCAAGCAGATCAACATTGGTAAAATACGCCGTGATGAGCCTGGTGCTGCCCCTGAAAAGCCGGCCGAAAGCCGTTCGAACGAATTTGAAAAGGATGAGATTCTGATCAAAAACGCAGGAACGTTTGCTGCCCCGTCTAAACCAAAAGAAGCCGAAAAACCTGAGGGTTCATTACCTGGGGTGAAAGTAGTAGGTAAAATTGATTTAGATAACTTGAATAAGCCTGCTCCGCGTGCAGAGGTTAAGGAAGAGCCTGTGGCTAAAGCAGCAGAGCCTGCAAAGCCGGCACCTGCTCCTGAGCCTGTGGCAAAACCAGAGCCTGTAGCTAAGCCTGAGCCCGTAGCTGAAAAGCCAGCAGTTGCACCAGCGGCCGAAAAGCCAGCTGCGCCTGTAACACCGGCTGCCCAGGCAGAGCCTGTAGCTAAGCCTGAGCCCGTAGCTGAAAAGCCAGCAGTTGCACCAGCGGCCGAAAAGCCAGCTGCACCTGTAACACCGGCAACTCCGGCCGCTTCAACGCCTGCAGTTCCAACACCAACACCGGCACCTGCAGAAGAGCCTGCACGTGAGAACGAGGTAATAAGAGCAAAAGCTGAACGCCTTACCGGCCCTAACGTGGTAGGTAAAATTACGTTACCGGTTGATAACAGCCGTCGTGGAGGGCCAGTTGCCTCTTCATCTAACGCAAACTCTGCCGATCATAAGCGCAAGCGTAAGCGTAAAGAAAACGGACCAAACCAAGGGCCTCAACAAGGCCAGGGCCAACAAGGTCAGGGTGGAAACAATCAGCAAGGCGGCAACCGCCAGGGTGGTTTTCAACAGGGCAATCGTCCGGGCTTTGGTAACCGTCCGGGCGGACCAAACCAAGGTGGTAACCGCCAAGGTGGATTCAACCGTAACGCATCCGCTCCGGGCACACCTAAAGAGGAACCTTCAGAAAAAGAAATACAAGACCAGATTAAGGCTACACTTGCCCGTTTGAGCGGTGCAGGTAAGTCGGGTAAGTTTGCTCAGCGTGCTAAATTCCGTCGTCAAAAACGTGATGATGTAGCTGCATCAGCAGAGGAAGCAGCACTGGAACAAGAACTGCAGTCGAGAGTATTAAAAGTTACCGAATTTGTAACAGCCAACGAGCTGGCATCATTGATGGATGTTTCGGTAACGCAAATTATCTCTACCTGTATGAGCTTGGGCATGTTCGTATCCATTAACCAGCGTTTGGATGCAGAAACACTAAGCATTGTTGCCGAAGAATTTGGTTACCAGATTGAATTTGTTAAGCCTGACGAAGAAGAAATTAACCTTGAGGAAGAAGATCAGGAAGCTGATTTAATTCCACGTGCGCCAATCGTTACCATTATGGGTCACGTTGACCACGGTAAAACTTCATTGCTCGACTTTATACGTAAAACTAACGTTATTGGAGGCGAAGCAGGTGGTATTACCCAGCACATTGGTGCATACGAGGTAACACTGGAAGACAAAGGCAAGATCACCTTCCTGGATACTCCGGGTCACGAGGCGTTTACCGCTATGCGTGCACGCGGTGCCCAGGTAACAGATATTGTTATTATAGTAATTGCGGCTGATGATGCTGTGATGCCGCAAACCCGCGAGGCCATAAACCACGCGCAGGCTGCCGGTGCACCAATCATTTTTGCCTTCAATAAAATTGATAAGCCTGGTGCTAATGCCGATAGGGTGCGTGAGCAACTTGCAGGTATGAATATTTTGGTTGAGGACTGGGGTGGTAAATATCAATCACAGGAAATCTCAGCTAAGTCAGGTTTAAATGTAAACCTGTTATTAGAAAAAGTATTGCTTGAAGCCGAGTTATTGGAGCTTAAAGCTAATCCTAAAAAACGTGCAGTAGGTACCGTAATTGAGGCTGCTTTAGATAAAGGCCGTGGTATTGTAACCACTGTATTAGTACAAGCTGGTACATTGCGCGTAGGTGATCCTATATTAGCCGGTAGCTACAGCGGCCGTGTTAAAGCATTAACCAACGAGCGTGGTATGCGTGTAAACGAAGCCGGACCAAGCACGCCTGTACAAGTACTGGGTATGCAGGGTGCACCTACAGCAGGTGACCGTTTCAACGCTATTGAAAGCGAAAGCGAAGCGCGCGACATTGCCAACAAACGTTTGCAATTACAACGTGAGCAAGGCTTACGCACGCAGAAACATATTACTCTTGATGAGATCGGTCGTCGTTTGGCAATTGGTAACTTTAAAGAGCTTAACATCATTGTTAAAGGTGACGTGGATGGTTCAATTGAAGCGTTATCAGACTCGTTATTGAAACAATCTACTGATCAGATTCAGGTAAATATTATCTCTAAAGGCGTAGGTCAGATATCTGAGTCTGACGTGTTATTGGCAACTGCATCTGATGCGATCATTATTGGTTTCCAGGTTCGTCCGTCAAGCAGTGCACGTAAACTGGCAGAGCAGGAGCAAATTGATATTCGCCTGTACTCAATTATCTACGACGCTATCAATGAGATAAAAACTGCAATGGAAGGCATGCTTGCGCCAACCTTTGAAGAGAAGATTGTGGCTAACGTTGAGATACGTGAAACCTTCAAAATCAGCAAGGTTGGTACTATTGCCGGTTGTATGGTGTTGGATGGTAAAATTACACGTAACAGCAAAATACGCGTAATACGTGAGGGTGTGGTAATTTACACAGGTGAGCTTGCCTCTTTAAAACGTTACAAAGACGATGTTAAAGAAGTTAACCAAGGCTACGAGTGTGGTTTGAACATTCAAAACTTCAACAACATTGAAGTAGGCGATATAGTTGAAGCTTACGAAAATGTAGAAGTGAAAAGAAAACTATAATATAGTTGAATATATTTTGAAGGCCGTTATTTTGAATAGCGGCCTTTTTTGCGTTATAAGGAATTTATTTGTAGCATTTTTTTAACTAATATGTATTAAATAACAACCAATATTGTATATTCAAGGACTTAAACTAAACTAAATGGTTAAACCTGTCACAACAATACTTCTTTTATTGTGCGGCGTACTCAAATTGCAGGCGCAAAGCAAACCGGCCGATAGCGCTTTGGTTACTGGTGCTAACTCATATGCTGTAGCTTACTTCAATAAATCAGTTGGGCAGCAATCTGAAATTTATAATGGTGCCGAATATATAGCCCTACCTCCGGCAGTTCAGGGATCACCTTACTGGCAAGACAAAGATACATTTACATCAAGTGCAATAAAGTATAACGGTACCTGGTATAATGGCGTACCCTTAATGTTTGATGTATTTAAAAATCAAATTGTAACAGTACAGCCTGTGAACAACTACCGCATAATTTTGCAGCAATACCTACTGTCTGATTTTATAATAGCTGACCATCACTTCGTTTATGTAAATGAGGCTGATAGTGTAAAGCAACAGCTTAAGCCCGCTTATTATGATGTATTATATAGCGGTAAAACCAGCGTGTTAAGCCATTATTCAAAAGAAAGGTCAGAATCAACAAACATACATGGTGTTGAGGTTCGGTTTATAGATCATGTAAACTATTATATCATCAAAGATAAGGTTGTGTATAATGTGTCCGGAAAAGGATCGGTGCTTAAGGTGTTTAAGGATAAGAAAAAGGAACTTAACGCATACCTGAGTGCCAACGCCATTAAGTTCAATGACAATAAAGCCTTGGCCATAAGTAAATTAAGTGCTTATTACGACCAGTTAACCCGATAATATGAAGAAACTCTATTTAATTTTTTGTTTGTTATTGGGTTCGCCGGTGTTTGTGTGTGCACAAAAAACAGATGACAAACTTATTGACGTTGATTTTCAACAGGCAACCATATCACAGTTTGTAGCCCAGATTGAGTCTAAAACAAATTATACCTTTTATTACGATGCTGCAAAGTTTGACAGCCTCAGAGTAACGCTGAAATTAAACCAGGCAACAGTTAAAAAGGTGCTTGAAGACGCCTTTGCCAACACTACTTACAAATACTCCATTACTCAGCAAGGACAGGTATTTTTAACTAAGGGTGTGGTTATACAAACCTCACTTGCAGCCGGGTTCTTCAATGATAAAAAGGAAGTGCAACAGCCGGCTAACAGGCCTACTAGTGCTAATACGGTTGATTACACCTCAACACTAACAGAAAAAAGGGTAATTGAATCAACTTCAGAAAACAAGGTATACGAGATAGGGCTTAAAAGTGCAGCTAAGGGTGGCAGTGTAACCCTGGCAGGCTATGTGCGCAATGTAAAATCGGGCGAACCTGTGATAGGGGCAAGCATTTATAACCCGGTAACACGTTCAGGGGTAGCTACAGACCAATTTGGCTATTATTCACTCACAATGCCTCAAGGCTCGCACACCGTACTTGTAAGAGGATTAGGAATGCGTGATACCCGCAGGCTTATTGTTTTAAATAGTGATGGAAAGCTGAACATAGAAATGCAGGAACAGGTAACCACCTTGAAGGAAGTTAAAATTTCGGCAGAAAAGGTAGCCAATGTTCGCAGCACTACTATGGGCATGAGCAAAATTGATATTAAGACCATAAAGCAAATACCCGCCGTATTTGGCGAGGCCGACGTATTACGAGTGGTTTTAACGCTGCCGGGCGTACAAACTGTTGGCGAAGCTAGCACAGGTTTCAACGTGCGTGGTGGCTCTGCCGATCAGAATTTGATATTGCTTAATGATGCTACAATCTATAATCCATCGCACTTTTTTGGTTTCTTTTCTGCCTTCGACCCAGATATAGTTCAGGATATTGAGCTTTACAAGAGCAGTATACCTGAGAAGTTTGGCGGACGTTTATCATCTATATTAGATGTAACTAACCGTGAGGGAAACAAAAAGAAATTTACAGGCTCAGCTGGCATCGGTTTATTAACAAGCCGTTTGAACATTGAAGGCCCTATTGATTCAAACCGAACCTCATTTATTTTTGGTGGCCGTACAACCTACGCAAACTGGTTACTAAAGCAATTGCCCAACGAATACAAAAATAGCCGGGCCAGTTTCTATGATTTAAGCCTGAACATAAGTCATCAAATTAACGAGAAGAATAACCTTTACCTGAGTTCTTACTTTAGTAATGACAGCTTTAGGTTAAACAGCGATACTACATACGGTTACGGTAACCGTAACTTCTCGTTAAAATGGAAGCATAATTACAACAATAAGCTTTATAGCGTTATTACAGGTGGTTATGATCGTTATCAATTTAACATCAATAGTATGCTGAACCCTATAAATGCATACAAGTTCAACTTTAACATTAATCAAACTAACTTTAAAACCGATTTCAGTTACTTTATTAATCCAAAGCACACGCTGTCATTTGGTTTAAACAGTATCTATTATAAGCTTAACCCGGGTTCAAACAGCCCTGTAGGAAACGAATCATTAGTAGTTGGCGAAACGGTACCTGCCGAACAGGCATTGGAAAGTGCACTATACCTTGGAGATAAATACAATATCACCGAAAATCTTTCGGTAAGTGCAGGTATACGTTTTTCATTGTTCAATTATCTGGGTCCTCAAACGGTAAACCGTTATGCACCCGGTTTGCCGCGTACAACTTCAAACTTGTTAGATAGTACCACTTATGGCAGTAACAAATTCATCAAAACCTATGGTGGCCCCGAAATCAGATTATCTGCCCGTTACATTTTAAGTGATGATTTTTCGGTTAAGGCAGGTTACAATACCTTGCGCCAGTACATACACCTGCTATCAAACACTACGGCTATATCACCAACTGATGTTTGGAAGCTGAGTGATCCTAATATAAAGCCACAGCTTGGCGACCAGGTTTCTTTAGGTTTCTATAAAAACTTTAAATCAAACACCATTGAAACCTCTGTTGAGGTATACTATAAACGTTTACGTAATTATCTTGATTACCGCAGTGGAGCTACCCTGGTACTTAATCAAAATATTGAAACAGATGTGTTATCAACCCGGGGCAAAGCCTATGGAGCCGAGTTTTTAATTAAGAAAACGGCAGGTAAACTTAACGGATGGATGAGCTATACTTATTCACGTACTTTTTTAAAGCAAGACGACCCAAATGCAGGTGAGCTTATTAACAACGGTGCTTACTACCCAGCTAATTATGATAAGCCGCATAGCTTTAATTTAACAGGTAATTACAGGTTTACGCACAGGTACAGCGTATCATTAAATTCGGTATATAGTACAGGCCGGCCGCTAACTTTGCCGGTAGGTAAGTTTTATTACGCAGGTGCGGAAAGAGTGCTTTACTCAGACAGAAACCAGTATCGTATACCTGACTTCTTCCGGACAGATTTTTCAGTGAATATTGAAGGAAATCATAAGCTAAAACAACGTTTTCATAACTCTTGGACGTTTGGTATATACAACATTACAGGTAGAAAAAATGCTTATTCTACTTATTTTATTCAAGAGGCAGGCCGTATAAACGGATACTCGCTTTCCATATTTGCCAAGCCTATACCGTTTGTAAACTTCAATACCAGGTTTTAATTAGTAACCGCTTATTAAAGTATGAAGCATGAAAAGATTTTTTAAATTATATATAGCACTTATCATTCTTACGGCAACGGCTTGTAAAGAAAGCTTTAATCCGCCTGAAACAAATAGTAACCTTAACTACCTTGTTGTTGAGGGGATGATTAATACCGGTAGTACCGACTCAACTATCATAAAATTAAGTCGTACTACTATGCTCACATCAGGCACAACCCTTAAGCCCGAAACACGGGCTACTGTAAGTATACAAAGCGCAGACAATGTAGTGAACCGTAATTTGACTGAGAGTAAGCCGGGTACTTATTTTTCAGCTCCATTTGCGCTGGATGGCAATAAAAAATACAGGATACGTATACGTACTGCGCAGGGCAAGGAATATGCTTCAGATTATGTAGAAGTCAAAGTTTCTCCCAATATAGATAACGTATCATTTGAGGCGCAAAGAGTTGGGGTGCCAGGCATACAGCTGTCTGTTGATACACGTGACAACAGTAACAATTCGAGATATTATAAATGGGATTATGTAGAGACGTACCAGTACAAGTCAAACAACTTTTCAACTTATATAGTAGATAGAAACAGTATACGCTTTCGTAACCTTCCTCAAGAAGATATATTTAATTGCTGGCGAAGCGTAGGCTCCACCAATGTTATTTTGGCGTCTACCGCTAAACTGGCAAATGATGTGGTAAATAAGGCACCACTGGTTAAAGTGCCTGCATCTAACGAAAGATTTGGCGTGAGATATAGTATAATGGTAAACCAGCAAGTACTTACCAAGGAGGCATTTGATTTTTGGGAAATACTTAAGAAGAACACAGAGCAGGTGGGTAGCATTTTTGATTCGCAGCCATCGCAGTTACAAGGAAACGTTCATGCTGTCAATGATCCTAACGAAATTGTAATAGGCTTTATTACCGCCGGAACGGTAACGCACAAACGTATATTTATTGACGCGTTGCAAATTCCGGAAGATTTCAGGTTCCGTAATCCTCTTCCATGCCGGGTAGATACAATCATTCCAAGAAAGTATCAGGAGGTTTTTTATGAAGGAGGCGCAATACCTGTTGATGGCGTTTTTGAACCAAGCTCCCCTGAGCCAGTTGCGTATACCACAACATCGCGGGCTTGTGTTGATTGTACGGTAAGAGGTACTAATATTAAACCAGCATTTTGGCAATAAACTTATACTATCACAATGTATAAAAAGTTAAGGCATATTTTTATAGGGGCTTTGGCCTTAGGCAGTGCTAATGCAGGAATTGCGCAGGCATTGCCCGATGTTGAGGCAAAATTCAACAATTACAGGCAAACGGTTGCTCAGGAAAAACTTTACGTTCATACCAACAAAGACTTCTACCTGGCAGGCGAGATATTGTGGTTCAAAGTATATAACGTTGATGCCTCAGGTAACCGCCCGGTTAACTTAAGCAAGGTTGCTTATATAGAAGTGCTTAGTGCCGATCATACCCCGGTAATACAAGCAAAAATTCAGTTATCAAATGGTACAGGAAGCGGGTCGGTTTACATTCCTTCGGGCATAAGTAACGGAAATTATCAATTACGTGCCTACACCAATTGGATGAAAAATTCAGGAGCTGAGTATTTTTTCCATAAAAATTTATCAATAGTCAACGCTCAGCGTTCGCCCGAGCTGGCATTAACAGATGATAAAGCAGGGGCCGATGTACAGTTCTTTCCGGAGGGCGGCCATCTGGTAAGGGGACTAACAAGTAAGGTAGGCTTTAAAGTTACGGGAGTTGATGGAAATGGTGTTGCAAACTTTTACGGCGCTATATTAAATCAAAAAAACGATACGGTTTTACGTTTCCAGCCTTACAAGTCAGGAATCGGGAGTTTTACTTTTACTCCTTTACCAGGTGCAACTTACAAAGCCGTTGTAAAGGCAAGTAACAAATCAATTGTAAAAGAATTGCCCGCTATAGATGCACAGGGATATGTAATGCAGGTTACTGATAATGGCCAAAGCTGGAATATTGCGGTAAAAAGCAATATGGCAAATGCCGAAAACATTTACCTTTTTGCGCATACAAGACAAGTTGTTAAACAGGGAGCAAGCGCCATCTTAAATAATGGAGAAGCTACTTTCAGCATTGATAAATCAAAGCTTGGTAATGGCCTTACTCACTTTACACTGTTTAATAGTAAGCGGCAGCCCTTATGCGAACGCTTGGTATATCAAATGCCGGCTAAGCAATTAAATGTAAACGCCCGCGCAGATAATGGTATATACACTACCCGTAAAAAGGTTGAGCTTGCACTAAATACATTAAGCGGCAGCAAAGCAACGGCAGCAAACCTATCGGTATCGGTTTTTAGGGCCGATTCATTGATAGATAAAAATACGCTTGATATTAACAGTTACTTATGGCTTACCTCTGAGCTTAAAGGCTATATTGAATCGGCTGCATCGTATTTTGATGGAAGTGCCCAAGCTGCACAGGCTTTAGATAATTTATTGCTTACCCAGGGCTGGCGTCGTTTTGAGTGGGATAAAGTACTTAACGCTAAGCCTTCCATAACCTTTATACCTGAATATACAGGCCATATTATTACCGGTAAACTTACCGACAATGCTGGCAATGCGGCTAAAAACATTCACACGTTTCTATCAGTTCCGGGTAAACGTGTACAGTTATTTACCTCGGTATCTGATTCGGCAGGACGCTTGCTATTTAACACTAAAGATTTTTATGGCAATAATGAAATAGTGGTTCAAAATAACATAGAGATAGACAGTATATACAAAGCCCAGATATATAGTCCGTTTTTTGATCAGTATTCATCAACACCAACACCTTTGTTTACATTAAATAACGGAATGCGTGGTGCTTTAGAGGAAAGTAACCTAAATATGCAGGTGCTTAATATTTATAATGCACCAAAACTGCGTGAGTTTTACAGCCCTAATGTAGACACACTGGCGTTTTACGGTAAACCTAACAGAACTTATTTATTGGACGGCTATGTGCGCTTTACCACCGTTGAAGAGGTATTTCGTGAGTATACATCATGGCTTGTTGTAGCCAAGCGCAGAGGTAAATTCAAGGTAACCATGTATAACCAAACTAAACTATTGGATGATAATCCTTTGGTGCTTTATAATGGTATTCCGGTTTTTGATATGAATAAAGTGTTTGCGCTTGACCCATTAAAGCTAAGAAAACTTGAAGTTATGCCCGACCGCTATTTATATGGTGCCGCACGCTTTGATGGTGTGCTAAGTTTCACAACTTACAAAGATGATTTAGCCGGTTTTGAGATAGATCCGCGCGCTGCTGTGCTTGATTATGAGGGCTTGCAGCTTCAGCGTAAGTTTTATTCGCCGATGTATGACACCGATGCGCAGCGCGCCAGTCGCACACCCGATTTCAGGAGTGCGCTGTACTGGTCTCCGGATGTTTATACAGATGCTGCGGGCAACGCTAACTTGTCGTTTTACACGTCAGATCAGCCGGGTAAATATGCCGTTATTATACAAGGTTTAAATGCCGATGGAGAAGCAGGCAGTAAACAATTTGTCTTTGAGGTGAAAAAATAAAGCTTACTTGCAGTACCTGGCCAGGTAATCATCGGCCAGGCTACTGCCTGTATTTTTTATAAAGTTCCAGTCTTTACAAGCACCGTCTTTGTCGCCTTGCTTCAACTTCTCATTAGCCTGATCAAGCACGTCTTTCCAAAGCTCCTCGTTTATACCCAACTGTTGCTTTAAACGCTCAATGGTTGATTCTTTTTGCTCATCGGCCTTGCCACTTCGTTTATTGATGTAGTAATTAGTTATAGCGTTTTCCAGCTCCTGCCGTTTTTGATAAGCTGCTATGGCCTGGCCCATGCTCATTTGCGGTACCGAGGTGCCATTATTACGCTGACAACGTACATAATCAGGTTTAAAGCTTATAGGCAGCACAACCCTTACAGCGCGCTTGTAATCGGCAGGAATATTCCATTTACCTGAAGTCAACTTAATAACCCTTAGAGCTTCATCGTCAAGGTCGATGCCTGGGCCTTGTTGTATCATTGCATCGGTAACCTGCCCGTCTGTTTGAATCATAAAGCTCACCTGAACTGCCGCTGCAATACAATTTTGGCTCGAAAACTCGGGGTATACAATTTTGCTTTGCAAAAAGGCATCAAGCGCAGCTGGTCCGCCTTTAAAAGTTGGTTGGGCTTTAGCCGGTGCTAAAGCAGTTATAAAAATTATTAAGAGGAGGTATTTAAGCATTATATAAATCAATTACTTATATAATACTAACGCATAAATCAAATTATGGTTGCTCTGTTGAGTTGTAAAATTATTTCAGGATCAGGAACGTTTTGCATATACTTATCCTTGTCTGACAGTCTGCAAACTCCGGGATAGTCACCTTCAAGGCCTTGCATGTCAAACATCAATTGAAAATGCAGGTGTGGCGGCCAATTGCCATTTTCGGCTGCTGAGCCAAAGTATGCAATCCGCTCACCTTGGTTTACACACTTGTTTTTTTCCAACCCTTCAAGGCTTTGGGTATTCAAATGCCCGTATAATGAATATATAGTCAGGCCATCAAGGTTGTGCTCAAGTATAATGGTAGCACCATAATCGCCAAAGGAGTTATTGTCTTTAAAGCTATGCACGGTTCCGGCCAATGGTGCATATACAGCAGTACCGGCAGGCGCCCATATGTCAATACCCAGATGTAGCCGGCGGGGCTCCTGGTTGGGTGTATCAAACAATGGGCTGCGGCTGTAAAGCGTGCGGTGTTCCATGTAGCCCCCAATGCCGTACCTGCAATTGTTATGGCTTAATGTTTGCTCAATCCACCGGCTAAATTCATTGGTATTGGCAACAGTTTCGGGTGATAATTCTTTATTGCTTATGGTAAAATCGAATTTATACAGGCGGTCGTGCAGGTAGTCAATATCAACCACGCTTGATAGGGCATGTGGATGCCTGCTGCAATATTCAGCTAATTGCAGATGTTTATCCATGGGTTTGAACTATGAAAATTTATTATTGCTGTTCGTCGTCTGGTTGGCGAGGCTCTTTGCTTATCTTCTCAAAAATTTTATCCATACGTTCAACGTACTCATTGGTATCATCAACAAAAAACTCAAGTTGCGGAATTACCCTTACCTGGTCCTTTATGCGTGCCCCCAACTTATAACGAATTTCAGAAGAGTGAGATTTTACAAGCTGAAGCGCCTGTTGTGTATTGGTGTTATTAAAAAAGCTTAAAAACACACGTGCTATGGCCAAATCAGGGGTTACCCTCACTTTGGTAATGGTTACCAGCGTGTTTGGTAAAAAGTTCATTCCTTCACGCTGAAATATTGCTGCCAGGTCTTGCTGTAAAACTCCGGCAAATTTTTGTTGACGTTTTGATTCCATGATAAATTTATTTAGGTGAAAGAATAGAGGTTAAAAGTAAAAGGCAAAAAAAGGTATTTAGTTTTACTAGGATTGACGGAGCGATATTAAAAAGGATGTGAGTTTTTGACTCCTGCCCGTTCAATTACACAAATCCTGTGGTATTTCTTTAGTGATTTTTATAACCTTTTTTACCACAAGCGTACTGTCATAATCAGAGCCCATGCCTTCGCTACCCGATTTTATACTTACACCCTCTACTTCAACATAAACGGGCTCGTAAGGCTTTTCAAAGTTCATTTGCGAATATTTAAGTTCTAATTGTGCTGAACTATCAGTTACCCAATATTCGTGGGTATCATCGCAGTTTTTAAATGATTTTACTTCAGGACCAAAGCTATATAAGCCCTTAAAGGTATGCAGCTTGCCCTGGCCGCCTTTGTTACCATTGCATGAACACAATACCGCTATTGCCATTGCCACAAATCCAAATATTAACAGCTTGTACCGCATAACGCAAATTTATAAATCCTGTTTAATTTCGTCTAATCCTTTTACACTTAAGCGTGCGCTAATGCCCGATGCTATAACGGCTATACCTGTAACCGTTAAAAAAACCAAAATAAAGTCGGTAAACTTTATATCAACTGGGTAGGCATCAATTACCATTAAGGCACTACCCATTTTTATAAGTCCAAATTGCTGTTGCAGCACACAAAATACAAGCCCAACTATTATACCGGCAATACAACCGGTAATTGATATAAGCATACCCTCAAAAAAGAAGATGCCTTGTATTAGCGGCTTGCCGGCACCTAAACTTGTAAGTATGGCAATGTCTTTTCTTTTATCAAGCACCAGCATGGTTAATGAACCAATGATGTTAAAAATGGCAATTATGAGTACAAAAGTAAGTATCAGGAAAGTGAACCAACGCTCGTAATTAAGCGTTTTGTATAACTCGGTATTTTGCTCGTAGCGGTTTTTAACCAAAAAGTTTTTACCTAGCTTGTTTTGTATTTCCTGCTGTTGCTTGTCAATATTAGTCCGCGGTTTAAAGTTGAGCTCCAGTGAAGATATCTCTACCGGTTCATCAAGCAAATCTCGGGTAAAGCTCAGGGGCGCAATTACTAAACCATCAAAGTCCTGCTGAATGGCAAATATGCCTGATACGCTGATAGGTAACCTTATAAACTCATCCTCAGGGTTAATAGAGTTTACGGTTTTCCTGCGTGGAGAATAAATTTGAAGATGCGAAAGCTGATCATTAATGTTTACACCAAGACTATTTTGTACCGTAGCTCCAATTACAGCATAAGGCACCGTGCCTGCATTCAGGGTAAAGGAGCCGTTTTGTATGGTACTGTCTAACTGTTTGTTTTTTAAAAAATCATTGCTTACACCTCTTACGGTTCCAATAAACTGGCGGTCGCCATATCTTATCAGCGCTTTCTCTTCAAGTGCCTGCGTGTATGAAAACAATGCAGGGTCGTGTGCAAGTTGTTTTAGGTACGGCGTGTTAGGGTCAAATGTTTTGCCTATTGCCGGCTCAATTTTCAGCTCGGGCGTAAAGTTGTTATATAGTGCAAGAATTACCTTTTCAAAACCATTAAATACCGATAAAATAATTATCAATGCTGCACTGCCAACAAATACACCCAGCATGGAAATGCCCGAAATTATATTGATAGCATGCATCTTCTTTCTGGAGAAGAGATACCTTTTTGCAATATATATGGATGTATTCAATTTTAAGTGAAGTTACTTACGGGTGTTTAATGTAAACTTTTACAGGTTGTAAAAGTTCTGCCGATTCTTACTAAAAGAAAGGATTTGTTGCTTTTTCAAAACCAATTGTGGTTTCAGGTCCGTGGCCCGGATAAACCGTGCACTCATCTGGTAATGTAAATAACCTGGTTTTTATGTTATCAATCAGTTGCGCATGATTGCCTCTGGGCAAATCGGTGCGGCCAATGCTCCCTCTAAACAACACATCACCGCCAACCAGCAAACTATCTGCTGCACTGTAAAAGCATAAGTGAGCCGGAGAATGGCCTGGCGCAAATATGAGTTCAAGAGTGGTGTTGCCAAAAGTGATCGTACCGCTCTCGGGCAAAAATGTATCGGGCATGGGAGAAAGCTCGTACCGTATGCCTGATTGCTGACTCCATACCGGCATAGCTTCAAGTATCACAAGTTCGCCCTCATGAAACTGCGGCTTTAAACCATACTGATCAAAAATAAATTTATTACCCAGTACATGGTCAATATGGCAATGTGTATTAAGTAACAGAACAGGTTTTAGGTTATTAAGCTTAATGAAGTTTACTACTGCATTTTGTTCGGCAGCGGTGTACATTCCCGGATCTATAATTGCGCATTCGCCCGTATCATCGTATAACAAATAGGTGTTTTCTTGATATGGATTGTTTGCAAATGCTTGTATGGTAGCCATGCTTCAAAGGTACATGATTTGAGCCTTTATTTAATAAACAGCTTTTTTATCTTCTTAAACAAGTCTTCTTTGCGTGGTTTTGCTTTGCCGTCATGCGTAAGCTGCTGTTGATAATGCCTGAGTAGTTCATTAGCGTAAGTACGTTCGGCAGTAGTTCCCTCGTTTAACTCGTTAATGTATGGTAAGGTGTTAGCCTGAAGCATGCTGTTTGCCGATACCGTATGGTACTCACTGTAAGCAGCCTGCGGTAAATTGTTGTTAACAGCCGGTTGTCCGTTTTCGGCAAAGTAGTCAACCTGGTAAATCTCGGGGTTGAGTTTTTTAAGGCGTTTAGTGCCTTTGCGCTCGTTACGCCAAGGGTGTTCACCCTTGCGCATTTGTTCGGCCAGAAACTTTCCCTCCCAAAGTGTTACCTGGTGCGACATTAAATAGCCCGAAGCGCTGTTATCAAGCCGGGCAATTTGGAAGCCTTCAATAAATACATCAGTAGCATGGGTTTTATAAACATTTGAGCTGGTTAACTTAACCTGCTTCCAGTGGTTTTTATTAGCCAGTACAAACAGTTGGTTCATAAACTGAGCGCTTACGGCTTTGTTTAACCACATATCTTCCTGCATGTATATAACGTACTCCTCGTGCACCACGTTAGTTAATAAATAGTGCAGCCGGTCGGCCCATTCCCCTTTTCCTGATTTAATATTTGTGAAGCCCGGAACCGCAGCATCCAACTCTTCTGTTGCAAAATATAGCTTGCAATTAATGTTGAAGTCCCAGTACTTTTTAAAAAAATAGCCAAAACCTTCAAATAAAAACGAATAGCGGTCGCAAGTATGAACCACAAGGGCAACATTTAAGGGTTGGGTTTGCACACTATTCATTTTTATATTTTTGCATCAAAAATTTGCCTTGCAAACATAAGCTTTGGCCTTTAGTTAAAAAAGTATGTCATCACACCATATAGTTCGCGAAAAGCAGGAGCCCGCATTGCTTGTACTAGGTTTAAATAATTTTAACGATGATGAATTAGGGCAACTACTGGAGTGGAGCCCTACTGTTATTGCTGATGCAGACATAGCCGAACAATTAATTGCCTATGGTATAAAGGTAGATTATGTGGTGGCAAATAATGATTTCAGCTTGCAGGCAAATACGCGCTTAATTACAATGGGTAATGATAACGTTGTTGAAGCTGCGCTGAATTTTTTAGTGCAAAATGCTTACCCTGCCGTAAATATTGTTACCGACGATTTTGATGCAGAGCAATATCTCAAATTCGCATCACAAATTAATATCGTAATATTCCACAACCGAAAAAAGATTTACACTATTACATCGGGTTTTACCAAATGGAAGCCTGCCGGCGAAGAAATATCTTTATTAACTGATAGCGAAGTGCAGCTAACAGGACTTACTAAAGTAAACGGAAGCACATACCTAACTGCTGCAGATGGATTCTTCAATTTGAAGTTTGCTGAAGAGTTTGTTTTTATTTCTGAGAACATGTATTGAGGCTTTGAACCTTCTGGAACGACTTTATCATTCATTTGTGTTGAAATTTTCGTGAACTTCATATAATAACTTCGGTTTGGCTGTATTTTTGGTGTTTTGACATAGTTTTAGATGTATATTTCAGATGTATTTTATAATTAATATAAAAAATTAAGCAAATAGTAAATTTTAATTTGATGATTGGTGGATTATAGCTAAAATATTAGCCTAATTATTGAATAAATTATAGTGAAATGGTTTTGATAGTAAAAAATTGCTAATTATATTTTGATTTGTAAATTTTTTGTGATTACCTTACGGTCAACTATTAAACTATTAACTGATGAAAAAAATTCTACAAAGATTTTTGTGGGGTTTGCTGGTATTCGTAGGTTCCCAAGCCTATGCGCAAACCCGTACAGTAACCGGAACGGTAACAGCCAAAAGTGATGGCCTGCCTCTTCCAGGCGTAAGTGTCAGAGCTGAAGGCAACCAGGTGGGTACCCAAACCGGAAGCGATGGCAAATTCAGCCTTAAAGTTCCCGAAAATGCTACTTTAATATTTTCCTTTATCGGCTTTACTTCACAAAGCATTCCTATTGCAGGCAAAGGATCGGTTGATGTTGCGTTAGTACAAAGCTCAGGGCAACTAAATGAGGTAGTTGTTACCGGTGTCGGTGCTGCAACGTCTAAAAGGCAGGTGCCTATTGATGTAGCAACCCTTTCATCAAAAGACTTTCCCAAAAGTGCAACCACCAATGCAACTCAGGCACTACAGGGGCAAATTGCCGGTGCACAAATTGTTCAGCGCAGCGGTCAGCCGGGTGCCAGTCCGCTTATTCAATTACGCGGTTTTACCAACCTGGGTAGCACGTCACCTTTAATATTAATTGATGGTGTACAGGCCGATAATAACATTTTAACATCTATTGATCCCAATATTATTGATCGTATTGAGGTAGTTAAAGGCGCCGCCGGTGGTATGCTTTACGGTGCAGTAGGTGGTAACGGTGTTATACAGGTGTTTACTAAAAAAGGTGCTAAGAATGGAAGGTTTACCATTGACATATCATCAAGATACAGCAGAGATCAGGTTATCAAAAAGAATGAATTAGTAGCGTCAAACCACCATTGGGTTACCAACGCTGATGGTGCCATATTAGCATCGGGTGGTGCTGTTTTAGCTCCTAACGCCATAGGCGTTTGGCCTGATCCTGTTGCGCTGCCATACGCAACTGATAAAACGGTTCAAAATAACAAGCCTTTTTTATTACCAACTTATGATCATATTGACCAGGGTAACAGGGTTGCTACCACACTAAGTAATGCTTTAAACATACGTGGAGGTTCTGAAAAGGTTGATTATGCATTTGGCTTTTCAAACCTTAAACAACAAGACGTTTATAGTAACGATTTTAGCCGTACCAATATGAATATGAATATTGGCTTTAACCCGGTTGCTGGCTTAACGTTAAGAAGTAATACCCAGTTCTTTTATACGTACGAGAATTTATTGTCGAGCAACCGTTTTAACCTGGTAAACTCATTTCAGTGGATTGACTTTAACTACATTAACCCGGCAACAGGCATGCACGTAGTAAAGCCAAGTACGCTTATTGACGGCAACAACCCGCTTGCCGAGCGCGAGGCACGTACCCGCAATGCTAAAACACCTCGCTTGCTGCAAAACTTCAATATCAATTATAAGTTTCCAAAGTTTGTTGAGCTTGATGCCAAATATTCAATTGACCAAAGAAACGGTGATTACTATGACTACTACTACAATCAAAGCGGACGTCCTCAAACCGTATTTTTTGGCGGAAATATAAACGGTAGTATTACCAATGAGTTTGAGCAAACCAGGCTACAAACTGCAAATGCAAGCTTATTTTTCCGTACAGATTTTCAAAATGATTTTAAATCGAAGCTACCTATCAAAACCACAACCCAGGTAACTTACGAGGCACGTAAAACAAATTACCGCTATTATTACGCACAGGGAAGCATATTGCCGCCATTTCCTCCGGCTAATATTAACGTAGCTACAACCAAAACCTCGGGCGATGATTATAGCGAGACCTTGTTATACGGTATCCTGGTAAATCAAACTATAGACTACGGTAGCTTATTTGGCATATCGGCCGGTTTCCGTTCTGATTACTCTTCAGCCTTCGGCGGGCAGTCAAAACCATTCACCTTCCCTCGTGGTACGGTTTATATTAACCCATCTGAGTTCTTTTCTTCTAAATCACTAGTGCCTAACTGGAAATTACGTGCTGCGTATGGTGAAGCGGGTGTACAGCCCGGCGCTTATGACAGGCAGCCAACCCTTGTTGCCGGAGCGCTTGGAACAGAAGGTTCTGCGCTGTACAACAGGTCTACCTTGCCTAACCCAAATTTGAATGTTCAGGTAACTAAAGAATTAGAGTTTGGTACTGATGTAACTTTAACACCAATGAAGGACAGCCCGTGGTTGAGCAGCATCAGCTTAAGCGGCACTTACTGGAGACGCACATCTGACGATGTTATACAAAACGCACCTGCGGCAACATCAACGGGAGCATCGGGCGTTATTGACAACCTGGTTTCGTTAAAAAGTAATGGTGTTGACCTTACTTTAGATGCAACAGCATACCGCTCAGAAAACTTTACCTGGAACCTGGGTGTAAGGTGGGCTAATGCCAATACATACATCACCCAAATATCAAATAACTTACCTATCACCAATAGCTTTTTCACTATTGCACCAGGCGGAGATTTAGGTGAATTGTACATGCAAACCCCACTTACCAGCGTTGACCAGTTGAGGCCTGACGGCACCCGCTACATTCCTGCGGCTAATGTTGGTAACTATACTATTGTGAATGGTAACGTGGTTAACCTGGCTAATTACAATGTGGTATTAACAGCAACCGACGACCAAAAAGTAGTAGGTAACGTTAACCCCGATTTTACCAGCTCATTAATTAACCGCTTTACTGTGTATAAAAACCTGAGCGTAGGTTTACAATTTGACTGGATTAAGGGTGCAAGTATTTACAACTCAACCCGCCAATGGTTATACCGCGACCGTTTACATGCCGATTTTGATAAGCCGGTGAATATAAACGGTCAGGAGGGTGCGTTTGTAGCTTACTACAATAGCTTCTATAACACCAACTCAGCACTTTCGTACTTTGTAGAAGATGGTAGCTTCGTTCGTTTCAGAGACTTATCTATAAGTTACGATGTAACCAGTTTGGTAAAGCAAAAATGGCTGAGAAGCCTTGTGGTAACTTTAACCGGCCGCAACCTTGCTACCTGGACCAATTACAAAGGCCTGGATCCGGAGGCAACAAGCTCTCAAAACAATCAGGGCGGTGCTGTAAATGGGTTAGGCTCATTTAGAGGTGTTGACCGTTACGGCGCTCCAAACGTAAAGTCATATCAATTTAGTTTAAACATAGGATTTTAGTCATTGACGTGTTCATAGGTTCACCTAAACCAATGAATTGTTCTATCAACAGATAATAATCTCAGGAAAATGAAAAAAATTGTTGCACTTTTTGCTTTAGCTGCTGTAACCATAAGCAGTTGCAAAAAATCAGATCTACAACTTAATAACCCTAACTCGCCTACGCCTACAGAGGCATTAACGGCACAAAAGGGAATAGAAAACTTTGCGCTTGGTATGTGGAATAAGCTTTATGTAGGTAACAACCTGCTGGCGCATACTTTAGTAATGCATAGCATTATGGGCGACGAGCAGTTTTCATCAGTTGGAAACTTTGGCTGGCGCTATGTAAACCAAACAGATTATATAACCATACCAGCACCATACAACCGCAAAATCCGTAACCCGTTGGAGCTAAGTCAGCCTGCGCAGTTAAAGGCTTTAAATACCTTGCCTGCAACTAACGGCTCGGCAACCAACGCCATTGTTTACGAGTGGAACATGGCCTATTATGTTAACGGCCAAGCTAACTTGTTGCTGCAAACTTTAAATGCAGGTGTTGTTACCTTGCCTGCAACCGAAAAGGCGGTGTTAACTGCGTGGGCTTACTGGTGGAAGGGTTTTGCTTACTCAAGAATAGGCTCAATGTATGTATCAGGTGTTATTACCAACAGCACTGACGGATCAACCAGCCCGGTATATGTTGACCGTAATGCTATAATAAATGAAGCTAACAGTAACTTTGATAAAGCTGCCGCAGCATTAACGCCAATAGCTGCAAATGATGCAGTGTACGCTACAACCATGAATATAATTATTCCAACATTTAACCGCACTAACCCTATGGTTAGCCCGGCAATGTGGGTAAGAGGTATAAATACGTTGAAGGCCCGCAACCTGATGGCAAATAAAAAAGTTTCTCAAATGACGGCTGCTGATTGGACCACGGTAAAAACCCTGACCAGTGCTGGATTAATTGCCAGCGACAGGACGTTTGTTTTGGGAATGGACCCGGGAGGTGTAAATGATTTGACACCAAACTCACAACAACACCCTTACGGATGGAATTCTAATAAAAATAATCCGGGTTGGGTTTTCCCAAGCGAGCGCTGGATTCAGGACTTTAAAGCCGGCGATCAACGGTTTACCAAAGGTGTAACAGCCTTTGCAGCTAATGAGGTTGTTCAAAACCGTTCATCCCGTGGTTTGCAATACGGAACACGTTACTACTTAACTGCAATTGAAAATGGTGGCTATTGGTCAACTAACAACAGATCCGGGCAGGTTCAATTTGCAGGTTCTTATGAAGAAAATGCATTGATGTTGGCCGAAGCAAACATACGCACCGGTGATTTAAGCGGTGGTTTAGCGCTTATAGATCAGGTACGTACTGCAAACGGTGCTGGCTTACCAACTGTAGCGGGTGCTAATTTGAGCCAGGCGCAGGCACTGGAGGAATTAAGAAGCGAGCGCAGAATTGCTTTGACCTACAGAGGACTTGCGTTTTATGATGCTCGCCGATGGAATATTACCGCACCGGTAAGTGCTGGTGGTGGCCGCGCTAATGCTAATGTGGTTGTACCAAATAGTGTGATAGGTACAACGCCTGCTGCCGGCTGGACATTATTACCGTGTTTAATTGAGTATAACTATATGGACTATTGGGATGTGCCGGTTACAGAATTCAGCTATAATGTACCTGATCCAAGTTCGGCACCAATAGTAGCGAACTAAGAAGAATCTATAATTGTTCAGTTAATTCGTTTTCAAAACACAAGTCGGAAGTGCAAGATTTCCGACTTTTTTTGTTTAATCAAACCTGATTGAAACCTGCGTTAAATTCACTGCAAGGCTAACATCAGCCCCTAACTTTAACGCGTAATTGTCATTCACATGCCCTGCCGGAAAGTCAAAGCAAACAGGGTAGTCATATTCCTTTACAGCGGCTTGGATTATTTCAGCAGCAGTTTGCCCAAATGGGATATCATTGTCTTTCAAATCTGTAAACCCGCCTACTATTAAACCTGCCAGATTTTTGAGTTTATCTGCCCTCTTTAGTGTATACATCATGCGGTCAATGGAATATAGGTACTCGCCCACATCTTCGATGAATAATACCTTACCATCGTAATCATAGTCTGAAACTGAGCCGAGCACCGAAATAAGTATGGCCAAATTACCGCCTATAAGCTTGCCTTTGCCTTCACCAATGCGGTTAAGCGTATGCGCGCTTATATTGTAAGTTAACTCTTCACCAAAAAGTGCTTTTCTTAAGGTTTCAACTGATGTTGCTGTTGCATCAGGAATATTAATGGGCATTTGTCCGTGTAGGGTTGTCAAGCCCAGTTGACGAGATAAGTGAGCGTGCAGCACTGTGATGTCACTAAAGCCAATAATCCATTTTGGATGGGTTAACAATTTGCTGAAATCAACCATGTCAATGATGCGTACAGTTCCGTAGCCTCCGCGTGCTGCAAATATGGCTTTAATGCTGGTGTCGTTTATGTATTGTTGCAGGTCGGCAGCGCGTAAATCATCATCACCGGCAAATTGATTATAGCTTGCCGAAATGGTTTGGCCCAGCTCCACTTCCAGCCCCCATGATTTTAAAAGTTTTACGGCATCGTACATTGGCTTTGGTAGCTTTTTAGCCGGACAAATAATGGCTACACGGTCGCCTTTTTGCAGATATGGGGGAGTTATGCTCATAATGTTATCTTTGCAAAATAAAGAAAGAGAATTACAATTTTGGAAGCTCAAAAATATAAACGTTATACCATTACTGCGGCATTGCCGTATGCTAATGGTCCTAAACATATTGGTCACCTGGCAGGCGCTTACATTCCGGCCGATTTGTATGCCCGCTACCTGCGCCTTAAAAAGCGCGATGTGGTTTTTGTATGCGGATCAGATGAGCACGGTACCGCCATTGCCAACCAGGCCATGAAGGAAGGTACCACACCACGTGCTATTATTGACAAGTATCATGAGTTGATCAAATATTGCTTTGATAAGCTGAATATATCCTTTGATATCTATCATCGTACGAGTGAGCCCATTCATCATGAAACAGCTCAGGAGTTTTTTAAAGTGATGAATGATAACGGCGACTTTGAAGTTAAGGAGTCGGAGCAGTACTATGATGAGCAGGCAGGCGCTTTTTTAGCAGATCGCTATATTGTAGGAACTTGTCCGGTATGCGCTAATGAGAATGCCTACGGCGATCAGTGCGAAAAATGTGGGAGCTCGTTAAGTCCTGACGATTTAATTGATCCGCGTTCAACCTTAAGCGGTGATAAACCGGTTAAGCGTCCAACCAAACACTGGTATCTGCCCTTAAATAAATACGAAAGCTGGTTAAGCGAGTGGATATTGAAAGGCCATGCCAGCGATTGGAAAACCAACGTTTATGGCCAGTGTAAAAGCTGGATTGACGGAGGACTGCACCCACGTGCCGTAACACGCGATTTGGACTGGGGCATTAAAGTTCCGGTTGAAGGCGCCGACGGCAAAGTGCTTTACGTTTGGTTTGATGCGCCTATTGGCTACATATCGGCAACTAAACAATGGGCATTAGATAATAATAAAGACTGGAAGTTATACTGGCAGGATGATGAAACCAAGCTGGTGCACTTTATTGGCAAAGACAACATTGTTTTCCATTGTATTGTGTTTCCGGCTATGCTTAAGGCTCATGGAGAATACATATTGCCTGAAAATGTACCGGCCAATGAATTCATGAATCTTGAAGGTGATAAAATGTCTACCAGCCGTGGTTGGAGCATTGAAATGCATGACTATCTGGAAGATTTCCCTACCAAGGTTGATGAGTTGCGCTATTACCTTACTGCCATTGCTCCCGAAACTGCCGATAGCGAGTTTACCTGGAAAGATTACCAGGCCCGTGTTAATAATGAACTTGTTGCCATTTTAGGTAACTTGGTCAATCGGGTGATGATATTGATGCACAAATTCTTTGATGGTAAAATTGGAGATGCATCAGGCCAGATTACACTTAAAGACAACGCATTAAATACTGAATTAGGTAGGCTGTATGATGATTTAGAGCAAAGCTTTGAAAGCTATAAGTTCCGCCAGGCGCAGCAAACGGTTATGGAAATTGCCCGTTTAGGTAACCGTTACCTTACAGAGCAAGAGCCTTGGAAAACCATAAAAACCAACCCCGAAGGCGCACGCGAGGCCTTAAATAATTGTTTGGTGCTTATTGGTCATATTGCAGCATGCATACAACCTTTTTTACCGGGCACTGCTAGCAAGATATTAACCATGCTTAACTGGCCGGCAGACACTATTTACTTTAATGAGGAGATAGCATTCACAAGCGGCCACCAGTTGCAGGCAGCGTCACTTTTATTTGAGAAAATTGAGGATGAAGTTATTGAAAGGCAAGTGCAAAAGCTCATCAGCAAAAAGCAGTCGATAGAGCAACCTGCAGTTGAGCCGGTATCAGCACTGGTGCCTGCTAAGTCCAACATCAACTACGAGCAATTTGCTGCTATGGACATACGTACAGGCACCATATTAACTGCTGAAAAAGTTGCGAAAACCAAAAAGTTGTTAAAGCTTACCATTGATACAGGTTTGGATGAACGCACTGTAGTATCGGGTATTGCAGAATACTTTGAGCCGGAGGCCATCATTGGTCAAAAAGTTAGCATACTGGTAAACCTTGAACCAAGGGAAATAAAAGGTATTACATCGCAAGGCATGATTCTGATGGCAGAGAATGCCGAAGGTGTGTTGAGCTTTGTTTCGCCTGCAAGCGATGGCATGCACAACGGTTCGGTAGTGCGGTAAAAGATTGCGGATTAGTTAAACCTTGTACGATTGAATAAGTCATAGGTTTAACTAATCCGTAAACTTCAACCCAAGCTAACCAATGAAAAGTCTTATCCTTCCCGCCGTACTAGCTGTTTGTGTTATATTTTCTTCATGCAGCCGTTATCAAATTAATTTAATAAGCAGCACCAACACAACAAAAGAAGAAGATACAGGCATTTTTAACTTTGAAAATGACTCGGTTAAAATTTCCTATTCCTTTTATGGTCCCAATGCCCCTGTATCTATAAAAGTTTATAACAAGCTTGATAAGCCCATATATGTTGACTGGCAACGTTCTGCTTTAATCATCGGCGATAAAGCTATAAGCTATACTCCGGGTAAAATTGATATAAGCGGAACTATAGACGCGCGTACTGATAACTATAATTACGGCAATCGTGGATTAATATTTTCTAATCCTAGCTACACAACCGGACAAATTAATGCCGTTGCTAATTTGCCTAAAGATCTTAGCTTTTTACCTCCACATACACAAAGCACTAACACATCGCTAGTGTTAACAAAAGCGTTTTTAGATATTCCGCAGGAACAATTCACTCAGGAAGTACTGGATTATAAAGATAATTACCTTTACAAGCAAATAAGTATTAAGGCAGCCACGTTTGATAAGGCAAATACACCATTACTCTTCAAAAGCTATTTAACCCTGTATATGGTTAATGGTACTGAGGCACATCCGGTAGCTTATTCACAAGAGTTTTTTGTGTCAAAAACATATACTACCATCGATAATCCCAAAAATCTGTTGCTCTTCAAAAATGAGCGCGGCGATTATTTTTTTAATAAAAAGGCTACCAAATATCAAGGTGTTGTTGGTGGTATAACCGTAGGTGCAATTGCAGTTGCCGGGCTGGCTATTTACACATCCGGTAATTCGGGTAAGTAAACAAGCAGGTGCAATAATTTTGACGAAGTTTACAGGGAACCTGAAAAATTTTGCATATTTGCACAAATTCCAGCCCCTGTAGTTCAACGGATAGAATAGAAGTTTCCTAAACTTTAGATATGAGTTCGATTCTCGTCGGGGGTACAAAGAGACTTGAACAGTCGCTTTACTTTATCGGCTTGCACAGTCAAGCAAATTCATTTACCACTAAATACTCCAAGTGGCTATAAGCAAAATTGTTATAAGTTGTAACGCTAAGGATGTATACCTGACACGTATATGCATTGCCAGTATCAGGTTTTATTACGAGGACATAGCAATATATATTATAAAAGATCAGTTACGAGGAAACTTTGATACCTGCGAGCTGGAAAAAATCTTTGATGTAAAAGTTATAAATCTTGGAATATCAAAATTTGGCTGGGGAACAGCAAAACTTTACTTTCTTTTATCAAATTTCTTTCCGGGTGAACGCATAATGGTTCTTGATTCAGACATTGTTTTTGTAGGTAGAGTATTAGATTACATCAGTAGTAATTTAAAGAACGAAGAATTTGCCGTCAGCACTCATATTATTGATGATCCATATTCTAATTCGGTAAGAGACGCATATTATGATTTAGATTTTATCCTTACGAAAGACCCCAACTTTAAGTATCCGGGGTATGTTTTTAACACTGGACAAATGATAGTGACTACTAACAGTATAACTAAGGATGAGATAGCTGAATTTGTAGATCTTGAAAAGTTCCCCTATTGGAAATATCAGGACAAGATGCCTACGGTTGATCAGTCACTTCTTAACTATATACTTCCAAAAAAAGAGATGACTGGTGAACTCTCAATCTGTAAGCTAGACTTCATGATATGGGGTGGTAATAAAAACAATTCTTCAATTGATATCGATATTGATGATGTGAAAAGCGGAAATCTGCATCAGCTAATTCACTGGGCCGGGGGTAAAAAAAGTGGAGGTATCTCTGAAATGACTGGTTATCCGATCTTAAAATTCTTTGAAGATCAATATTATCATCAAGTAAAGTTTGGACAATTTAAAAGGAAATTTAGACTGTATACATTCTTAACTAGAGAGAGAATTAGCAATAGTGTACGTAACGTTAAAAAGATGGTAAAATCAGCGATCAAATAAGACGCTTGCTTGATGCTTATGTCTACAATTATACTAATCATAATATATGATTGGTGTGTAGGTAGGTTTTAAGAAATTTGATGATTTGAACGTATAGTATAAAGGTTTCCCAAACTTTAGATATGAGTTCTATTCTCGTCGAGAGTCCTAAAAACGCAGTTTTTATACATGAAAGCTGCGTTTTCAATCAAGAAATTAACGACAAGTTCTGATATAAATGGATTCATGTTACTTACACTATGCATGATATAATTGACCTTATAAATAGGTAATCAATAATCTAAAATTGACTTATCATCATTCGCAAAGCAATCGCTCTATAATAGTAGTTTAACCTTACTGTTAGAACCTTAGTTTTTCAGCCAGGCAACAGCTGCATCAAGTACTTTATCTGTCTGCTTGTCTTTATCAGCCTCAATCTTTACATCGGGCTGAATGTTCAATAGATAATTCTTTCCGTTTCTATCAGCGGCATAGCCAGTGGCTAAATATAAATAAGCTCCGGTTGATAACTTGATGCTTTGGTTAGTCGTCATATAGCCGGCTGAAGGCTCGCCAAATAGCTTAGTAATGGGTTTGCCTATTAAGCTTAGTGTGGCCATTTCGCCGCTGCTACCTGTGTTTGGCCCTATTAATACTGCAACTTTAGTATCTTGTTTACGTAAGGTATATGATCTTTTTGCAGCAACCTGTTTACGACCGCCAACATCGAAACGTCCTTTATAATACGTCCATTCATTTTTCGCACTAGCTTTGCTATCAGGATACACAAAGTAGCCCACCGTACCCTCGCCTATCAATGGTCCTAAGCCGGCAATCATTGGTGCCATATTGCCGCCACCGTTTTTGCGCATATCAACCACCCACCCTTTAATATCATGTTTGGTATCTATTTCTGTAATAATATCTTGTATGCGCGTGGCAAAGTTTACGCTTGCCGTATCATTGATTGATCCAAATCCTGGTATAATGATATAACCAATATCGCCTTTGAGCAGTTGGCCTTGCGGCTGCTGAACAACATTGTTGCGTGTGGCGTAACTTTGTGCACTGGTTTTAGTCTTGTAATTCGAATGTTTGTCACCTGCTAAGCGTAGCCTTGAAATTAAAAAGTCCAAAATAAGCGGGCTTTCTTTTATAGTAAGTCCGCTAGTAGTCAAATACGTAATACCTTGGTTAACAGCCTGCCAGTTTAATGAATCGGCATAAATGGCACGTTTCTTTATAAGGCTGGTAACTTCTTGTGAAAATTTGGTCAGTTCTTTAGATGGTTCACCAACTACATTTGGTAGTGCCTGCAAGGCAAAATCATCCAACCAAACCGTACCGTTTCCCATTAAATAGGCACCTACTGTTATTTTCTTTGCGTTAGCGTCTGCCAAAAAATTAAGAGTTAGTTGTTTCCAATCATTTGTACCACTTAGGCCCGCATCCTGCATCTGTGAGGTCCTAGTGCTGATTATTCTGTTTTTATTATCCCACACCTGGCAAAAAAGCTGAACACTACCGCTTACATCTTTTGTTTTAACATAACAGCTTAGCAAAATTTGCTTTAATTGATTTGCATCAATAGCGATGTTTTGCATAATTGACTGTCTGCCCTGTAAGCTTTCTATCCCACTAATTCTTAAAGATTTGCTGCCGGTGTTGTGTTCTTCAGAAGTTACCTTCACGCTGTAACTCTGCTCCAACTTAACGTCCCAAAACAGTGGCAGGTTATTCAACGTGTCAGAAACGGTCTCAAAGCTGGGGTTAGATAGTTGAGCGCAAGTCACAGAAATATTAAAGCAGAAAAATATAAAGGCAGCAAATTGCTTCATTTAGCAAAGTTAATATAAGTATGGTAACGTCGAACCTAGTGTACCAGCATCAGTCTTTTATAACATACGATGAGAGTTGTCCTGGATTTTAATTTTTAAGGCTGATACAAAACGACAATCAATTGATACAAATAATAAGAGCCGGTTGAGTTACTTTGGTTTAAATAACCAATTAGTTGATAAGATGAGTTGTGTTAAGAAATGGCGTGTGTCGTATCATGCTTACAGTCTCATTATATCAACGTTTAATTCACCTGCATCATGTTTATAAGAAACGCTGTTGTTCTACTTTTTTTATTATCAGCACAATTTGGGTTTAGCCAAACCAAAGAGTTAAAAAACTTTCCTAAAGGATACGAACCCGAAACGGTTGGCAAAAAGCTAGCTGAACGCTTTGTAGTGGGTAAGCATGCCCTTCATATGGGTAAATGGATTGGATACCCCGAAGTTTTTAACTGGATGGGTGCTTTGAAATTTGCAGCACTTACCAAAGATGATGTATTAATAAAAAAGCTGCAGGATAGATTTGAGCCGCTATTTACCACCGAAAAGCAGCTGCTACCCATCATGAATCATGTTGACGTGAATATGTTTGGCAGTTTACCATTTGAACTCTACAAAATTACCAAAGACAAGCGCTACCTCGAACTTGCGCTACCATATGCTGATACACAATGGTCGGTACCAGAAAGCGCATCGCCGCAGGAGAAAGCCTGGGCCGATAAAGGATATTCCTGGCAAACCCGCCTGTGGATTGACGATATGTACATGATTACCATTGTGCAAACACAAGCCTATAGACAAACAGGTGATAGGAAATACATTGACAGGGCCGCCAAACAGATGGTTTTATATCTTGATTCGTTGCAAAAACCTAATGGACTTTTCTATCATGCGCCTGACGTTCCATTTTACTGGGGACGGGGAAACGGCTGGATGGCCGCCGGTATGACAGAGCTTTTGCATGATTTGCCTAAAAACAGCCAATATCGTCCGCGAATTTTAAAGGGTTACCGTACCATGATGCAAAGCCTTAAAAACTACCAGGCAAAGTCGGGCATGTGGAACCAGCTAATTGATGAGCCTACCTTTTGGCCAGAAACATCGGGCACCGCAATGTTTGCATTTGCGATGATAACTGGAGTAAAACAAGGGTGGTTGAATGAAAAGGAGTATGGCCCGGTTGCACGTAAAGCCTGGCTGGCTATGGTACCTTATGTAAATGAAAGTGGCAATGTTAGTGAAGTGTGCGTTGGAACCAATAAGAAAAACGATAAGCAATACTATTATGACAGGCCAAGGCATACGGGAGATTATCATGGTCAGGCGCCATACCTATGGTGTACAGTTGCATTGCTAGAGAAATAAAGGAAGCGTTCAATTTAGTGCTGTAAAGATTTGTCGATACAGTTTGCAATCATTCTGTAAAACATAGAAAGAGTTGATAACCAAAAAAGAGCCTGATGAACCATACCCAATCCCGGTAGCACCAGAGCGGTCGGAAGAATTTGCACCAGGGCTCGATCCCGAATTGCAAAGCCTGGCTGATGCATTAAGCGATTTTAAGAGAAAGCAGTAAATAAGATGGAAAAGAAGGCTGGGCCAAATCCTTGTTTATCAAGAAATAAATTTAATAATGTCTATATTATCGACAAAGCCCGATGTGTAATTACGTCGGGCTTTGTCGTTAATTTCAGTAGAGTTTAACTCTTATCCAAAACATCATCTGCTTTTTCTGAAACTTCAGGTTCAACTAAATGCCTTTTAGGGAAATTAAACAGCAGCGAGCTAAGCACTGGTAATATGAAAATGGCAACAGTAAAGATGGATACGAACAAATCCATTTTCTCACCTTCAATAAACCTGGCAATTTCGCTTTCGGGTGCAAAATGTGTGTATACTGATGATGACAGTTTAATACCTAAAACGCCAATTACAATAAAAGCAATGGTTTCCAGGAAGGTGAATTTTTCCATTAATTTAACAAAGGCCTGTGCAACAAAGCGCATGGCCAGTATGCCTATAAATACACCTACGTAAATTAAAAACACATGATCGGTAAAGGCAACTGCTGCAAAAACGTTATCAATGGAAAAAGCAAGGTCCATTACCTCAACTAAGGCAACAGTAGCCCAAAAGTTACCAACAAGGCCCACAGTTGATTTATAAATCCAGCTCTCATTTTTGTTTACCGATTCATCTTCTTCGTCTTTACTGCTTGCCTTGCCTTTAAAGTAATCAAATGCAAGGTAAAGCAAGTATAAGCCACCCAAAGGTTTAAGCCACCAAATTTTTACCAGCCAGGCTGCTAAAAACAAGCATATACCCCTAAATACGTAAGCACCTATAATACCATAGCGCAAAGCTTTCTCGCGTTGCTCTTTGGGTAAATCAAGCACCATGGTTGCCAGTACTGCAGCGTTATCTACAGAAAGTAAACTTTCAATAACAATAAGGTTTAAAATAATGAGCAGGCCGGCTTGAATGTCATCGCCCAATAGAGTGTGTAGTATATCCATATGTGTGTTTAGTGGCTTAAAAGCGGCTTAAAAATATAAAATCTATATTACTATATGCTCAAGCAATTTTGATTTATGATGAATAAACAGGCTTTTAAGTTCAGTACACTTTCAAATAAATTCAAATTTATTCGTTTTCGTTAAGCAGGGCCTTGAGTGTTTCAATGGTATCTGCCTCTTCTTTAGGCTTATCATGCCGCCAACGCAATATACGTGGAAACCTCAGCGCAACTCCCGATTTATGCCGTGTTGACTTGTTAATTCCTTCAAAACCAATTTCAAATACCAGTTGTGGCTTAACGGTACGTACCGGGCCAAACTTTTCAAGTGTGTTACGTTTCACAAAGGCGTCAACCTTATTTATCTCCGCATCAGTTAACCCTGAGTATGCTTTAGCAAATGGGACAAGCTTATCGCCGTCCCAAACGGCAAACGTGTAATCGGTATATAGATCCGCCCGTCGCCCGTGCCCTTTTTGTGCATAAATCATTACAGCATCAACAGATAACGGGTCAATTTTCCATTTCCACCAATCGCCTCGCCTGCGCCCAACCTGGTAGTGTGCATCTTTGCGTTTGAGCATAATACCTTCGGCTATCATAGCGCGAGATTGCTCCCGTATTTCACTTAATTCCTGCCAGCTATTAAAATTAATAAGTGCCGATATATTGAAGACAGTTTGGACAGATGAAGCTGCTTGTAGTTGCTGAAGTAGCTGCCGGCGCTCTGTTTGCGTTTTGCTTCTGATATCCTCGCCGTTAAACTCAAGGCAATCATAAGCTATAAGCGCAACCGGACTATCCTCCAGTATCTTCTTGCTTAGTGTTTTGCGGCCAATACGTGTTTGTAAAACAGCAAATGGTAATGGCAAACCATTCCTGAAGGATAATATTTCACCATCGATAACGGTTCCGTCGGGTAATTCGTTTAAAAAAGGATGCAGCTCCGGAAATTTGTCTGTTGCCAGGTCTTCGCCGCGGCTCCATATAAAAATTTCTCCATTGCGTTTAATGAGTTGAGCTCTTATTCCATCCCATTTCCACTCGGCCTGCCACTCACTGGCATCACCGAGCAGGTCTTGCATAGCATCCGGTGTTTTTTGTTTTTCGGACGTTTCCTGTACCGGATACGCCAAAAAGAATGGGTAAGGGCGCGATACATCTTCCAAAGCGGTATCAGCATGTGAAAGTTCGGCAAACTGGTAGGTTTCGGCCGTCCAGTTACCCATAAGCCTATGGGTAAGCGTAGCTGCATCAAGTTCCGCAACATCGGCCAAGGCCTTTATTACCAAATTTTGCGAAACACCTACTCTAAAGCTTCCCATTAGTATTTTGTTAAACACAAATCGCTCCTGTGCGCTCAGTTCAGCCCATGATTGTAGCAGCCAGGAATGTTTCTCTTCTTCAGTTTTAGTTCCTAAAGAGTTAATGTCGGCAATCCATTCGGTGAGGGTTTTGCTGCTGGTATTATTATGATCTGGCAATAGCAATGCAACGGTTTCAGATAGATCCCCTACCACATGGTAGCTTTCTTCAAACAGCCAGGCAGGTATTCCTGATGCCTCAATAGCCCAAAGCCTGAACTGGGTAGAGTTTATTTGCCGTTTAGGCCTGCGGCCGGTAAATAATGCCAGCATGTGCATTTTATCGGTGTCTGGCACACAGGCAAAGTATTCTTTTAAAACCTTAACCTTTTCATTGGTTTTGTTAGTTTCATCTAACGAAGTGAAAAGTTGAGCAAATGACTTCATACCTCACCTCCTTCATTTGCCACGCTTTTTGCAGGCTCTTGTGAGTTATTGTCAGCTAATTTGGCTTCTGCGGTTGGTACTGGTGCATCATCTTCTTCGGTGCCATACAATGTATGTACCTCATGGGCATCAAAACCAATTTCGCTTAGGTATTTTGAAAAAGTGGCCGTAGACCCATGAGTTAAGTAGACAGATTCGCAGCGTGTAGCATCTATAGCACTTATCAGCCCTGTCCAGTCGGCGTGGTCTGATAGTACAAAGCCGCGGTCGGCAGCCCGGCGGCGTTTAGCCCCCCTTATAGTCATCCAGCCCGAGCAATACCCAAAGCTGTATGGAGCAAACTTACGCATCCATGGCGTACCTACTGATGACGGCGGGGCGATGATGATACCCTTCCTTACCTCGTCTTTTACCGATTCCTGGGTAATACGGTGCGTTGGGTTAAGCACAATTCCGTTCCGGCGTAAAGCCTCATTGGTGTTTTCAATAACGCCATGAGTATAAACATTGCCAATATCAAGGTTAAGATTTTGGAGTATGCGCTGCGCTTTACCTAACGAGTAGCCCACAATAACAGTAGCAAGGTTGTTTTGAACATTATTTTGCCACCATGAGTTTACTTCGGCAAATACTTCCGGCTGAGGCTTCCACTTGTAAACAGGCATACCAAAGGTACACTCAGAAATGAAGTGATGACATTGCACAGGTTCAAAAGGTGTGCATACGCCATCATCTTCTACCTTATAATCACCCGATACTACCCAAACTTCACCTTTATGCTCAATTTTTATCTGGGCCGAACCGATGACATGCCCGGCCGGAAATAAGGTGATTGCTACGCCGTTTTTAAATACGGTTTCTCCGTACTCAACTGTTTGCAGCGTAATATCGCCCAGGCGATATAAAAGCACCTCGCGCGACAGGTGATGTGCAAGGTAACGCTTATGCCCGGTGTAAGCATGGTCTGCGTGGGCGTGGGTAATTACAGCATCGTCTACAGGCAGCCACGGATCAACATAGAACTTTCCGGCAGCGCAGTAAATACCTTTATCTGTAAACTCAAGTAATGGCATAGCCTAAATACAACACGTTACCTTTGAGTTAGTTTGATGCAGGTGTTTAGGCAAGATGCTGTTGTTATCAAAAAAGCTATGCAAGCTGTAGCAAGGCAAAGAAAATAAATTGCACAACTAATAAGGCTGGAGCCGTAATGTTCTGATGTTTAAATTTGAAAAGCTCAAATATACCCAGGAATAAGGCGCTTACTCCAAACCACCCTAAATAGTTTTTTAATGGCGGGTTAAGATCTACCCAACTCCAGTAATCAAATTTAATAGCTACGGGTTCAATGAGCAGGTCTAAACATACAAGTACTATTGCACCAACGAGCATACGTAACGCAACGGTAGGAATTTTTAAATACTTTAGTAGAACTCCGGTTGCATAAACCAGTAAAAACCAGTTCACGCCAATCATTAACGGTATGTCGAAAACCTTGGTGCCTAAGGTGTGTCCATAATCATAATCTCCGAAAATAATATTGGTGTGTACGCCAATCCATTCGGCAGTAAAGCCCCCTGTAAATATAAGCGCGGCAAAAGCCCAGAATTTGCCCTCTCGCCAGTTTTCATGGTTAATAATTACTACGGCCAGCATAAGTAGCAAATGGAACGGCACAAGCCGCAAAAACATAGACCTGAACGGAGTAATGAAAAAACCAAGTAAGCCTACCGCATGAAATAATATGATTACAGCAACCGACGCCGAGCTTTTACTCATTTTCATACATTGCGGCCTTTCCAAACTGTTTTTCGGGTTAAATGAGTTTGTATGGCATTAATGCCTATGATGAGCAGGGTTAACATTTGTACAGGGTGAAGCAATATGTTGTAAAGGGCATTCTGACCGGATGATAAAGAGATCATCATGCGGCTCAAAATGATTAAGCCGCACATGAAAATAATTAATGGCAGGTTAAGGGTTGATATTATTACCAAAGGACCACCAATTACAAAAAGCAGATAGAATATAAAACCTATGATACTGTAATTAAACGGAGCCAGGAAGTTTTTGCTAAAGCCTTTAACCGCATCAGTATAATTGGTATACATACGGCAGGTAATCAGGCCGTTTGCCAGCAAACTCTCGCCCTTATATTTGGCAGCCTTAATGTATTTCATTAATTCAACGTCTTCTACTACACGGTCTTTTACAACTTCATGCCATTGGTTTTGGCGGTATATATCAGCATCAAACATCATAAATTGCCCGCTTGCAGCTGCAAACGACGGGTTTTTTGATATATAAATCAAACGAACCGGCAACAGGTTGAGCAGCAAATAATGCATTAACGGAACCGTGCAATATTCACCAAGTGATAGCATCTCCTGGTTAGTAAATAGGCTGAACAGGGCAAGGTTCTTAGCTTTTATCCTGTGAACGGCGCTGTTTATTAAGTCGTCATATACCTTTTCATCAGCATCTAAAAAAAGCAAGAAGCGGCCGCGGGCCAATTTGGCTAACTGGTGGCATGCAAAGTTTTTTCCTAACCAACCCTTTAGTAAAGCTTGCCCTTTTACTACCCTGAATTGCGGGTAATTGGCTGCAAACTGCTCGCACAACTCAAAAGTGCGGTCGGTAGAGTCATCATCCAAAACAATTACTTCGTAGTTGGTATACTCCTGCTGCGCAATTGATTTTAACAGCGTAATAATGTTGTTTTCTTCGTTTCGGGCAGGTATAAGTATGGAAACCAAATCGGTTTGTAAACGGTTTATGCGCCTTATTTTAGGGTCGGAAATAAAATTGAACAAGGTGACAACAAAGCGCAGTATCAGGAAGATGAAGATGATAGAAAGAACAATAATCACTTTATACTATAATTTGAGTTTGTTGCGCTTTTGCCTGTTGATAATGTTGTTGAAATACTGGTTTTAAGTCGTCAACATGGTCAATACCTTCGTCATGGCGTTGAACATAAACGTTTACAGATGGCTTTTTGTGCGAAAAATATTCAATAAATGTTGCAGCAAATACATACTGAAACTTACCTGCTGCCTGCTTTATCACTCGGCCTAAACCCCGTTCAAAGTGAATATCGTCTATAAAGTTGGAGTAAAGCCTTGCCTGCGGAAATACCAGCACAAGATTGCTTGGATCATTTAGCAGCTCGGCTGTAAACTGCAGCGACTCCAGCATTGACCTGGAATTCTTAACAACTGAAAATGCACCCATATACTTTAAAAAGAAAACCTTTCTTACAGTATCCTCCAGTATCATGATATGAAACTTTTTTTTGATGAGGAGGTGATTAAGCCAGTACAGTAAAAAACCGTCCCACCAACCAAAGTGATTGGCAAGTAAAAGCACCGATTTATTGGCATCAATACTAACTTCGTTAAAGTTGAATGCCTTAAAGTTGCGGCTAATGATATACCCAATATAACGGTGAAAGAAACCGGTTATTAATTTGTTTTTTTTAGGATATATCATGGTTGCGGCAATATAGCAACGCCAGTTAGCATATCAAATTTATGCATGGTATTTATAAGTGATATGATTGCTGTACTAATGCTCAACGTTTACCTGGTTAGCTAATGCTTGTTTATGAAAAGTATTAATATTTTCAACCAATTGATTGAATGGTATTTCGCCGGCAACGCCACAATCAAACAGGTGTATGAAGGCTGATGGTTTTAAACTCTCAAAATAATCAATAAGCACGCATGAGTATACAATTTGACATGGGCCTTTAACGTGTTTTATCAAACGTTCAATCCCCTTTTCAATTGATATGCTTGTGGCATGATTGGATACAAGCTCGCCTTGCGGAAATACTACCACCAGGTTTTCGGGCGTATTCAGTAAATCGGCAGCATAGTGTAATGATTTGAGCATTTCACGGGTGCCTTTCTCAATGGAAAAACCACCAAAAAGATTAAAGAGCATCCGCTTTTCTAAATGATCATGCTGCATCATAATGTACAGCTTACGTTTTAAGTGATAGTACGCCAGGTAGTTGCCAAAGAAGCCATCCCACCAGCTAAAGTGGTTGCATAGCAGTAAAACGGAGTGGCCGGGCTTAGGCTCAAACGGTAAAACCACCACCCGGTTAAATGCCTTGTACATGCGGTAGCGCATATACCTGGCAAACCAGTTGCTGAATAAATTTACGCGCCTTGCAGGTATCATAATTTGTAATTTACCAGGTGTTCGTCCAATTGAGAGGTAACCAGCCAATGCCCCAACGGCACCTCATGTACTAAAGGGTTGTTTAGCCGTTGTATAAAATCAGCCGCCGAGCTTTTAGGAAACAACATATCATGCTTGCCAAATATCAGGTGGCACTTTATATTATGCCGGTTAATTTCATCTGTAACTTTAACTATGTTAGGCTGCAACTGTTTTATAAGGTTTAGCGTGTAATATACATCAAGCCTTTTTTGGGGTGTATCCATTTCACTATAGGCTATTTTATAAAGGCTGTCATCTATAAAACGTACCCTGCGCAAACCTTTAAGTACTCCCGGTGCCAGCCAGTTGCTTTTAGTCACCGTTTTAAACAGGAGCTTCCCTGCCGCGTTATGCATTAAAAAATTAAATCCTTTGTATACCGAAAGTCCATCAGGAGCCATCAGTATTACTTCATCAATCCATTCTGCAAATTCTTCAATAAGCACCAGTGCCAAATTAGCGCCTATGGAGTAGGCCATAAGGCTTATGCGCTGGTGGCCATGTTGTTTAAACCACTCCTCAAGATAGGCGCGCATCATGTTTTTGGGCATACCCGCCAAAATTTGCTGTTCGCTCCAACCGCTTATTTGGGTTTTACCATGAAAAAAATGATCGAAGCTATAAACCCTATAGTCGGTTAAAATTGATTTTTGCAACACTTCAAACTGCCGTCCGGTCATGCCATAGCCATGAAAAGCCAGCATTGGTTTGGCACCGGTGCCGTACTCGTGGTAATGAACTTGCCCTAATCCGGGTAGATTTAAAAATGCCATAAACAGGCAATATTAAATATAATTTTGGATTTTGCTGGTTGTTTGTCTTTCGGTTACTGGTTAAAGCAATTTAATGAATGGTAAGTGAGCCTTAATCTACCCATTCACTTACAATTTTTGCCGATAGCAAGGCCAGGGGTATACCACCACCCGGGTGCACGCTGCCCCCGCAAAAATACAGGTTGCTTATTTTTGATGAACGATTGGCATGACGCAAAAATGCAGCAAAGCGGTTATTAGAGCTGGTGCCATACAGTGAGCCTTGGTAAGAAGATGTACGGCTTTCAATAAGCCGTGGATCAAGAATGCTTTCAGTAGCAATAAACTCTTCAATATTATCGCCCAATTGTGCTGATAGTTTTTGTATGATGTAGATGCGCGCCTCAGCAATAAGCTTGTCCCAATTTTGGCCCGTATTAGCCGGTACGTTGATCATCACAAACCAGTTTTCGCAGCCGCCCGGTGCATCAGCTTCTTCATACTTTGAACTAATGTTAACGTAAACTGTAGGATCATTAAAAATGGTTTGTTGCTTCCATATGGCATCAAATTCTGCCTTGTAATTGGCACTGAAAAAAATGTTATGCAAATCAAGCTGCTCAAATTTTTTTTGAATTCCCCAATAGAAAATCAAGGCTGAGCTGCTGCGCTCCTGGCTTAAAATATTTGATGGAAACAGCTGAGGGTGCTGTTTGAGCAACTTACGGTAAGTAAACCAAACATCCATGTTTGATATCACTATATCTGCTGCAACAAAGCTGCTATTTACAATTACGCCCGTTGCTTTGTTGTTTTTAAGCACAATCTCATCAACAGGAGAATTGTAGTTGAATTGAACACCAAGGTCCTGAGCCAAATTCACCAGGCTTGCCGTAATACTGTACATGCCACCCTTTGGAAAGTAGGCACCAAAATGCTGTTCTAAATGTGGAATTACGTTTAGCGTAGCGGGGGCATCGTAAGGGTTTGAACCGTTATAAGTTGCATAGCGGTTATAAAACTGCACCAGCCGCTCGTCATTAAAAAAATGCTCGTTGGCCTTGCTCATGCTGCGCAGCGCATCTATTTGAAACAGCCTTAAAATAGACTGAAGTGTTTTGCTGTTTAGATAGGTTTGCAAACGGTGCAACGACTGTTCGAGAAAAACATGATTAGTAACCTTGTATATACGCGCACTGTTACGGTTATAGCTATACACGGCTCCCTTAGGCTCACCGGTTTTTTGATTTACCTCGGCAGCAAATTTATCCTGATCGGCATATGCGTTAATATGTGTACCATCGGGGTAAAAGTAACGGCAAACAACATCAAGCTTTTGGTATGTAAAATAATCGGCCGGGTTTTTACCTGCCAGTTTAAAAAGCTCATCAACATATTGCGGCATGGTAAACAAGCTTGGCCCGGCATCAAAGCGGTAGCCATGTTGCTCAAACTCCGATAGCTTGCCACCAGCATAGGCATTGCCTTCAAACACCTTTACGTTAAATCCTTTTAAAGCCAGCCTTATAGCCGTGCCAATACCGGCAATGCCCGCACCGATAACTAAAGCGTCAGATTTCTGCATGCGCCGTTTACCTTACCCTTGTTTGGGCCATTTCGTTATCAATAGCACGCAAAAAATCATTGCTATGCTGCGAGCCTATTATGTATATAAGCCCATCACGGTCGGTTAAATGGATGGCCTCGCTGCCTGCTGTGTAAAAGCGGATAGTTCCTTTGCTGTGCAGGTTGTAAACCGGGTTGTTAACCAGGTAGCGACTGTATTGGCCCTTTTCGGCCTTAACTATACTGTTGAGGTCTATTTTTACAAGTTTGGTGGTCCACAAGCCGTTAAGCAATATGCTGCCGTTTTGTACCCTTGTGGTAAAGTGTACAACAAAGCCTAAAATTACTGATATAATTACAATGGCAAACCCAACCACAACCAGTAAATCGGCGTTACGCTCATTGGTATCGGTGAAAAAGAAAATAGCAAAGCACAGCATAGCCAGTACCAGTCTTATGCTTACCGGTATCCATTCGCGCCCCAGGTATTGCTTTTCAATATAAACCGGTTTTACTTCTGTCATTTTACTTTATAATAGTTCGAAGATAGCAACTTTTTTAGTTTGAGGCGTTACTTTATAACGGTCGTCAAGCCTGTAACCGGCTATCCATATCAGTTCGCCGTTGCCGTTAATTAAAACGGGTATAGACTGCTTTTGATGTAGCGGCACTTTTTGGTTGATGAAAAAATCACTGAGCTTTTTGCGCCCTTTCATGCCCAGCGGATAAAAATAATCTCCTTCATGCCAGTGCCTTAGGGTAAGCGGATAAACAAGGAGCCCGGCATCTGTAAGTGTAATAGTTTTACTTGACGGGAACGGAGTTTGATAAGTATCGTAGGTGATTTTTACGGTGCTTGTATTATAACTCACTTCATGATCTTCTTCATGAATTGAAACTAAATCATGCCCCACCTTTTTTTGAGGCGATATAATAAGTTCATTACGGTTTAAAATAACAAAGTGAGAAGTCGATTCAAAAATGCGCCCGCTGTGTTTATCCAAAGAACTGATGATGTTGTCAACGGCGGTGTCGTTAAAATTGTAATCTTTTAACAAAGCCGATAGCAGAAGCTTTTGAGGAAATAGTTGCTTTACAGCATCAATAGAGATATGAGTATCTGCACCATTTAGTTTGCAGTGTTGCTTTTTGAAACTTTCAACCTGCTGAATAAGCAGCTGTTCTAATTCACGAAAATAAGCCACATTGCGCTCAAAGGTTTGTTCGAGGCCTGGGTTAAGTTCCAGCAGTTTGGGCACAACCTCATGCCTTATTTTATTGCGTGCATACTTGGTTGATGCGTTTGAACTGTCTTCAACATAATGAAGTTTATTTTGCTCAACAAGGGCAGCTATTTCGGCCCGGTTGAGGAATAACATAGGCCTTACCAGGTAATTATTGCGTGGTAAAATTCCATGCAGGCCGGCAATACCGGTACCGCGTGTAAGGTTCAACAATATAGTTTCAATTGTATCGTTTTGGTGATGTGCCAGCGCAATGGCATCATAGCCAAACTGTTGACGCACTTGCTCAAACCATTGATAACGAAGCTCGCGGGCTGCCATTTGAATAGACAGCTTTTGACTGTTGGCGTAAGCTTGTGTGTCAAAGTTTACGGTATGAAATTGCACACCGAGGTTTAACGCCAGCTGCCTGCAAAATTGCTGATCGGCATCGGCCTCGCCTCCGCGCAGTTGAAAATTGCAATGTGCAATAGCAAACATAAAGCCGGCCTGCTTAAGCATATGTACAAGCAGCACCGAGTCCATACCGCCGCTTACAGCAGCCAGTATACGGCTATTGGCGGTAAAAAGCTGGTTTTGATCAATAAAAGCACATAAACGTTGTACCGGCAGCATAGCCAAAATTATTAATTTAATAAGCGCATCCAAACAGCTAATTTTGTAGCGTGAGAAAATATCTCTTTACATACGTCCTCTTATTGCTGGCTGTTGCCGCAACTGCACAGCGAAGAGCTAAACCTTCAATTGTCAGAATATTAAGTTCAACCGGAACCGTTGGTGTGAAAATCAATGGTGAGGATGTAGTAAAGATATATAACGGCGTTTTTTTACATGAAGGTACCACGCTCAGGTCAGATAGTTCTTACCTGTACAAAACCCGTAACTCGTTTGATGCTTTTGGTAATGTAAACATTAACCAGGGTGATACGCTCAATGTTTATGGAGATAAACTGTATTACAATGGTAATACGCACGTTGCCTTGGTTACCAACAACGTTCGTATGGTAGACCGTGATGCTACCCTTACCACTAATTATCTTACTTATAATACCGCCACAAAAATAGGCACCTATACAGGCGGAGGAAAACTGGTTAACAAAGACAATACGCTTACCAGTAAAAACGGCTATTATTTTTCAGGTTCGCGTGATGCTTATTTTAGGTACGATGTGGTGCTTACCACGGTTGATGCGCTGATAAAAACGGATACGCTACGCTATAACTCGGGTACCCGTATATCCTATTTTTACGGGCCAACGCACATTTACGGTAAAGATAAAGATACTTTGTACACCGAGCGAGGCGAGTACCACACCATTACCGAACAGGCCTTTTTCAGTAAAAACAACATCTATACCCAAACATCCAAGTATTTAAAAGGCGATAGCTTGTTTTATGATAGATTGAAAGGTTACGGGCGTGCAGTACGCAGGGTAACATTTAATGATAATGAGCAAAAAGTAACCATAAAAGGCCAGTTGGGTACTTTTTACCGTTCCGAAGACAGGGCAGTAGTTACGCAAAACCCGTACGTAATGATGGTTACGGAAGATAAAGACACTTCTAAAACTGATACCGTTGCCCCGCAGGCCGTTGTAGCCAAGAAGGATAAAACCGCAGTTGTGAAAAAAGACACGGTTGTTTCGAAAACCAAACCTGTTGATGCCAAAGCCGAGAATGGAAGTGCTGCCGCAACCGCTGCTGTTGACTCAGTAACTGTAAAGCCTGCACCCAAAATTAAACGGGATACACTTTATTGGGGAGCAGATACCCTGGAAACACGTATTGTAACTTATAAAACTTTGCGGCAGTTGCAGGAAAAAATGCGTTTGGCCGGAATTAAAGATACATCCACGGCAGATAAGCCGGCAACTGTAAGGAAAGCTCCGCTTAAGTTATCAACCGTAAAAAATCTTATTCCTATGCCTCCGGCGGGTTTGAAGATGGATACCAGCTTCTTTAAGTCTAACTATTTTGGAAAGCCTAAAGTGCCGCGCGTTGACAGTGCTAAACTAAAAAAAGCCCTAGCCGATTCATTATCAAAGAAAGCCGCTAAAGATACCAGCGCAAAAAAGGTTGCTTCGCCGCCAAAGGTTGTACGCCCCGATTCGGTTTACCTGCAACGCAAGTTTGATTTGAAAGATACCGCACGTATACGCATTCTTACCGCGCATCATAACGCAAAAATATTTAAGTCTGATTTGCAGGCCAAAGCCGACTCCATGTTTTATAGTTATGCCGACTCAACCATGCGCATGTTTGTTGAGCCTATTATATGGACGCAGGGTTCCCAAATTTCGGGCGACACTATATATTTTCAGCTTAAAAATAAAAAGCTCGACAATATGGACGTTTGGCCACGTGCACTTACCGTAAATGTGGAGGGCACTGATTCGGCGTACTTTAACCAGGTGGCCGGGAAGAAAATGAGGGGCTTTTTTGTAAGCAATAAACTGCAGCGGCTGTTTGTTGATGGTAACGCCGAAACTATTTATTTTAACCGCGACAGTACCAAACAGGTTACCGAAATGATGCGCTCGGTAAGCAGCCGTATAAGGGTTAATTTTAAAGATAATAAAGCGCAAAACGTTACGCTGTTTACCAAAGTTGGCCAGGATATTTACCCAATTGAAAAAGCCACAGAAGACGACAAGATTTTAAAAGGCTTTTTATGGAAACCAAAGGAGCGGCCAGCAAGCAAAGAGGCCATTATATCGCCACCCAAAGTAAAGGCTGTTTTGCCTGTTAAAAAGAGTGCTGCAAAAGCACCAACTGCCGGTAAGAAACCAGCATCGGCAGTTACCACTAAAAAGGCAACTCCACCTGATTCATCTGCAAAGCAAAGAGTTACACCGGATTCTTCTGTAGTAAATGGCAGGCCAATGCGTGCAGATACGTCAAACACGCCATCGGTGCGTGATACGGTAATTAAAGGCAAGCCTGCTGTAACTCAACCGGTAAATCCGCCGGCAGATAGTACAAGGAAAAAATTGCTAAGAGATACGTCGGCTATATTAAACAAGCCTAAACGGCAGTAATAGAACAACCGATGATGGAATGAAAGGGCCGCCGTATCAACTACGGTACCCTTATCCAGTCTTGCTTTTCAAAGTCGTATTGTTTAATGATTTTAGCAGGATTACCTGCTGCAACCGAAAACGGAGGAACATTTTTAGTAATCACCGCGTTGGCCGCAACCACACTGTGCTTTCCAATGGTTACTCCTGATGTAATTACGGCATTGGCTGCTATCCAGCAGTCGTCTTCTATAACAATGGGGTTGGTTAGTATTTTTTGAGCGTGTATAGGTATGGTTACGTCCCTATACTCGTGGTTTAGTGCGCTTACAACTATGTTTTGAGCCATAATTACATTGTTGCCAATGTTTACCGGGCCAATTATTACGTTGCTCATGCCTATAAGGCTGTTATCGCCAATAATTACATCGCCTACGCCGTTGTTGATGGTGCAAAAGTCTTCAATGGTTGAGTTTTTGCCCATTACAAACTTGTTAAACGGCAATACATCAATACGGGTACGTCGCCTTATTTTGGAGCCGCTTCCTTTTTTATGCAAAAACGGATTCAAAAACCACTTAACCCATAACCTGGGTGCGGCTTCTCCTTTAGGTATAAGCATGCGGTGTACCGCTTTTTTAAGCGATGGATTGTCTTTTATTTTATCTTTAAGCGACATACGCTTTTTACGTTTTATATCAGCGTTAATTTAATGAACGGGTAGGCTATTTTTTATAAAGTACATCGTAAGTCCACCGGGCAAGTTTAACCTGCAGGTATACGTAACGTAGCGCAAGTGCCACCGGATTTTTGCTTTCACGCCAGCTGGCCCTGTTCATGGTGCTTGGCTCATCGGCCGAGTTTTTCTGGTAAAATAAGTCGTTGAACTTTTCAAAAAACAAGCCTCTTCCCTTGTTTTGAATAAACGACTTAGCCATACGATATTCTGTTATATCACCTTTAACACCTTCAGCATAGCGACCAAACTTTTCAAAGAAGCTACTCCGCCGCAAATGCGGGTGGTCACTGTAAACGTAAAACTTGAGGTGATTATTAAACCATAATTGAGGTTTAAATAACATTTCAACAAATCCCTTACCATATGGCTTGGTGTATGGGTAACTAAAGTAAGCGTAAAAGCGGGCTATATCCAAGCCCTTGTCGGCTTCCATATAGTTAAATGCATCCCGTAAATGGTCGGCAAAGCCGGGCTTTGGTTCAAAATCTTCCTGAACGTAAAGGGTATATGGTGTAGTAACGGCGTCTTGCCCCTTATTAATATTATTACCCAGTCCTTTGTTTACGGGCGTAGTTACTAAGTTGTAACCATACTCGGCTTGCATTTGATGTAAGCGCTCCAAATGTTCGGGCTTGCTGCAATCGTCAGATACCACTATGCCTCCAAAGCTTATTTGCTGCTTGCGGAAAGTGCCGAGCAGCCGCTCAAGTGATTGGCTTCGGCTGTAATGTGTAATCATTAAGGTAACTTCTGCGAAGTGTTTTACGTTTACATCCATAAATTAAGCTAATATGCTAATAATGTTCTGTTGTTACAGGCACTTTGTTTGCTTTGCTTAGTGCATTGTACGTTATATGTGGCTAAAAGTTATTACCCTGATTAAAAACAAACACTTCCTGTCGCTGGCGGGTAATGTCATCATGTCGGGCCTTGCGCTCGTTACCATGGTGCTCATCTACCATGCGCTATCTGTAACTGATGCAGGTATTTGGGTGTTTTTTCAGTCAGTGTTAATATTGGTCGATACCTTTCGTTCGGGGTTCCTTACTACTGCATTCATTAAATTTTATGCAGGTGCCACACCTGGCCGCAAGGTAGAGGTGGCGGGTTCGGCATGGTGGATTGGGATACTCATTACAGGGATATTATTACTCGCCAACATACCGGCATATTTTGCAGCCCCTTACATAGATGATTACAGCCTTGTTTTATTTTGCAAGTGGTTTGGTATAAGTTACCTGTTATCATTACCCTGGTTTATGGCTACCTGCATTTTACAGGGCGAGCAACGGTTTGATCAGTTGTTATACGTGCGCCTGGTAAACCAGCTCACGTTTATGGGCGGTATACTATTTATTTACTTTAACCATACCATCAGCGTAACAGGGGTGTTGTATGCTTATCTGGCATCTAACATCATTACCAGCATTTACGTACTGGCTATGGGGTGGACACGCCTGCGCAGTATTACTCACCGCACAAGCACCATAATTTCGCAAATAATCAATTTTGGAAAATACAGTTTAGGTACAACGCTTAGTTCAAACCTCTTTAGAACGTCAGATACCTTTGTAATTAACTTTTTGCTGAACAAGCAGGCGGTGGCTATTTATAACCTTGGCCAAACGCTTATGCAATTGGTTGAAATTCCGCTTCGAAGTTTTGCAGCTACCGCAATGCCCGAATTATCAGTTGCTTATAACCAAAACAATCCAATTTCCGTAATAAGCACTATGAAGAAATATACCGGAACTATAAGCGTGGTACTTGTACCACTGGTTATTGCCGGTTGTTTGGTGGCCGATTGGCCTATAAACCTTATTGGCGGCCATAAGTACATGGGTACCGACGCTGCAAATGTATTCCGAATCTTTTTAACGTTTGCGTTGTTGTACCCGTTAGATCGCTTTTTTGCGCTTACACTTGACGTTATTCATTTGCCTAAAGTTAACTTTTATAAGGTGTTGGTAATGCTGGCAGCCAACTTAATTTTCGACTGGTTGGGCGTAAAGCTTTTAGGCAGCATATACGGTATTGCTATAGCAACAGTGGTGCCTGTACTTGTAGGAACTGTAATTGGCTATAAATCCCTGAACAAATATTGCCCGTTTAATATATGGAGTGTTTATTCTGCAGGTTACCGGCAGGTTAAAAGCTGGATTAGTTTAATTACAGGAAGTAAGCGATCAATACAATTGTTATAATTAATTGAACTCCCATACATCGTGTTTGTAAGACATATAAACCAACGGACAGAAAGTTCCATGAGAATAGCGCATCTGATATTGGCTCATAACAATCCACAGCATCTTGAGCTGCTTGTTAAGCGGTTGAGCTATGGTGAGGATGCTATTTTTATTCATATTGATAAAAAGGTCGATTTAATTGCCTTTAAACATCTTGAAGCATACCCTAATGTAGTTTTTGTTAAAAACCGTGTTAAGGTGGGGTGGGGAGCTTACAGCATTGTTGAAGCTACTTTAAGTGGATTTAAAGAAATTCTGGCTGCCAACTTAAACTTTGATGTGGTTAATTTGCTTAGCGGTTGTGATTATCCGTTAAAGACGCCCCAACTTTACCACCAGTTTTTGCAAAGCAATAAGGGTAAAATTTTTATGGAGTTTGAGCTGATGCATTCTAACTGGAAGGAAGCATTGTGCCGTATAGAACGTTATCATTTAACCAACTACGAGTTTAAGGGTAAGTATGCGCTCCAAAATATATTGAATAGAATTTTACCTAAGCGCCGCCTGCCTGGTAATATGGTGCCTGTGGGTAGGTCACAATGGTTCACCGCTCCGGCTGAGTGTATTAAATACTTAGTTGATTTTATGGATAGCACCCCGGGCTTTAAGCGCTTTATTGAACATACCTGGGCACCAGATGAGTTTGTATTTCAAACTATTTTATACAACTCACCATACCGTGCGCAAATGGTAAATGATAATTTGCGTTACATTGATTGGTCTGAAGGGAAGCCAAGCCCTAAAACTTTTACTATTGCTGATAAGGAAAAGCTGCTTTGCTGTGATAAGCTGTTTGCCCGTAAGTTTGATGCAGCAAACCACAGCAACGTTATACAGGCAATTGATGATCAGTTAGACAATAAGGGCGAGCAACTATCTGTGATATCAGCTTAGCTTAATACGGGCACAAAATAAGTTGGTAGGTTTATGGTAATGGTAAGTAAACTCATCGGCTGCTTTTGTAATTATAAGCAAACCCAAATGCTCTGCAAGCTGGTTTACATCCAGTTGAAATGTTAAGTTTTCTTTGCAATAAAAACTTACAGTGTGGTCCTCTTTTTTTACGGCATAAAGTAAGTGCATAGCATCAGAACTTACCATAAGTTGCGTGTTCTTCTTTTCAATCTCCGTCACCAAATCAAATGGCTTGCCATCATCTTTTTTGCTGATGTATAAGTGATTGTCTTTTAAACCAACCTCTAAGGCGCTTTCCTCAGTACCTGAATGCTTTACTGCGTTGTTGAGTAATTCGGCTATTATAAATTTAGCCCTCAGTTTTACAGCTCTTGATAAACCGTGCGTAGCAAGCAGGCTGTCAAGGTAATCAAGCATTTGCTTTGAGCAAGCGCTTATACCCGATGCCTGATTATTAAATATGAACGACTGCGAGGCTGTCATAAAAAGGTTTACAATAGTGAAGCTTTGGCTTCCTGCTCGTTGTTATATAACTTAAAAACCTTGTCGAGTCTAATGAGTTTTAATAAATCTTCAATATCTTTTTGCAAGGCAATTAATACCACATCACACTGCATGGCAATGGCATGCTTAAGGCCCGCAACCAATGCACCCAAAAATGAACTATCAACATAAGTAACCTTTCCTAAATCAAACCATATGCTCTTTTTTTTGAGGTTCAGGAGTGTTATCAACTCATCTTTAAAATCATCGGCATGGCTAAGGTTGGCTTCGGTAAGGTTAAGCTGTACCAATACATGGCCTGGCTCTTCTTTAACAATGTTAAACATATATGGTAGGTTTACTTATTTGTATAATGCTGCTATCATCAACCAATGTGGTTGATTGTTGTAAGCGATTTTTCAAATCGCCGAAAGACTTGCCGTTGTTAAGCAAGGTTTCAAGTTCTTTAGCAAATAACGCATAATCGCTTTTTTTGCTTTCATCAGTAGCAAAATCAATCAGCCCATCTGTGAAAACAAATAACTGATCGCCTTCTGCTAAAATAATTTCGGTGTTGGAGTAGCTGTTGTGCGGCATTAAGCCTAATAACAACCCCGACGAGCCAACCTGACTTAGTTTGTGGGTTTGGGCATGGTAGTGGAGCAAAGGCAAATCGCCCGCACCTGAATAATTGAGCACGCCGGTGTGTTTATCTACCTTGATGAGTGATACTCCCGATAATATATCGCGCAAGCCGTCGTCATCGCAAATTACCTCGTTTATCTTATTCAAAATAGCCGCCCCGGTTTCATCATGCCCTGATACGCCAAAGCGTACTGCTGCCCTTATGTAACTAAGGTAAGTGAACGTGTAAAACCAGGCTTTCCATTTTTTTCCCATAATATCACCCAAAATGATGAATAAAGAATTGGGTGTATCGATAAAATCTATAAAGTCTCCGCCCGGTATATCCTGATAGTCGCGGTGCCAAAAATCAATGTGCAGGCCGTTAATAACAGGTGCCTTATCGGGCACAGCCTTAATGTTTAACGCCGCAACGGTCTTCTTAATTTCAAGTTCTGATAGTTCGCGCTGCTTGCTTACGGTATGTAACAGGTTGTTTATCTTAGCAACAATAACATCAACCGGTGTTCCCTTTGATACATAATCAATGGCCTGTAAGCCAAAGCTTTTGTACATTACATCATCACCCTCAAAGCCGGTTAAAAACATAAACGGAATGTCGCGCAGTCGCTCATCGGCTAGTACCTGCTGTCTGAATTCGAGGCCGTTCATACCCGGCATTTCATAATCAGATACAATGACGTCTGGCGATTTATCTTTAAGGTAATCAAGCGCGTGCGGAGCATCAGGAGACGAGCTGCAGTTAAAGCCCGATTTGGTAAATGCTTTAACCAATAGCTTTAAAAACAAAGGGTTATCATCAACCAACAAAACAGATTTTGATGCGCCTGCAGCCATTACTTATCAGTACTGAGTTTTTTATAGATAGATTTGACCAGTAAATATACGCCCGAAAGAATAATTAATAATGAAATAACATCCATTAAGGTAACTCCATCATCGGGGTTGAAGTAAAAAATGGTGAACATTTCAAAATACGGCGGTGCAGGCATTATAATCATGGCAAAGCCTAATGTTATAAGTACCAGGCCTATTAAAAACAAAACGGTTTTGGCAATGCGCTCGCCACGCAGGTATTTTTTTGACATGGTACTGTCAACCTCGTGGCTGGCCAGCATAACGCTAAATTCATCAAGCATATTAGCGCGGTCATTGGCTGTGTTAACCCTTATATGCTTAAATGCATCAATATTATCTCTGAAGTTTATGGTAGCGGGTAATGCATCATTTACACGTTGCTTAACCTGCTTGGCTTTTTCGCTGTCAATATCACTTTGAGCAAGCAAGGCCAGCAATTCGTCGAGCTTGGCATCAATAGCCGCATTGTTGCCTGCTGCCTGTTGCAGCTGCTCAACCTCTTTTTTTATATTTTCGTGCTTACTCAAATTAAAGTGATAATTTCATCACAAACTTTTACGGTTCAAAAACCGTAAACTGCAATAATGAAATTGGTTTCCATCATTACGGTAAATTACAATCAAAGTTACATCACCGAGCAATTGCTTGCCTCTATTGCGGCAAATAATAATTATCCGGCTATTGAAATTATTGTAGTTGACAATGCCAGCAAAGATAACCCTGTACCGGCATGGATACCGCAATATCCTGATGTTAGCTTTATACGTTCGGAAGTTAACCTTGGTTTTGCCGGTGGAAACAACTTGGGTATAAAACAAGCCAAAGGAGATTACCTTTTTTTTGTAAACAACGACACCGAGTTTACTCCCGGCCTGGTTGAAACACTGGTAAAGCTGCTTGATGAGCAACCTCAAATTGGCATGGTATCGCCTAAAATACGCTACTTTGATGAGCCAACTATGCTGCAGTATGCAGGCTATACGCAAATGAACTACTACTTTATGCGTAACAGCACCATAGGGCAGTTTGAAGAAGATAAAGGGCAGTACGACAAAACCACAGGACCAACCGGTTATATACATGGCGCAGCCATGATGGTACGCCGCGATGCCATTGAAAAGGCAGGCTTAATGGCCGAAAACTTCTTCCTGTATTATGAGGAGATGGACTGGAACGATCACATCAAACGTGCCGGTTACCAAATATGGGTTGAGCCGCGGGCATTAATTTACCATAAAGAATCTGTATCGGTAGGTCGTGTTAGCGGTTTGAAGGAATACTTTATGAACCGCAACCGTATTCTCTTTATCAGACGTAATGCGCCATCCGCCTTAACGGTTATGATATTTTATATATACTTTATACTGTTGGTTACCCCGCGCAACATTATTAACTATATGCGTAAAGGCAATGAATATAAAGGTTTCACCAGCCTGCTGCTTAAAGCTATATGGTGGAATTTTACGCACTCAAAAAACAGTACCCATTTAGGCTACAAGCTTAACTAACCTATGGAAATTGCACTTTGGCTTAGCCTCTTTATTGTTTTTTATGCCTTTTTTGGGTACGGAATTTTACTGTTCATCATCATTAAAATAAAACGTGCGCTGCGTGGAAAACCCGTTGCACCAATAGTTGCCGATGCTAACATGCCTACCTGTAGTTTGGTGATTGCAGCTTACAACGAGGAGGGGTTTATTATTGAAAAAATAAGGAACACCCTTGAACTGCAATATCCTGCTGGTAAACTCGAACTGGTTTTTATAACTGATGGCTCAAGCGACCGCACACCGGATTTGATAGCCACCTACCCACAAATACGTTTGATGCACTCGCCCGAGCGTAGAGGTAAAATTGCTGCCATTCATCGTGCTATGGAAACTATTGCTACTGATGTAGTGGTGTTTACTGATGCCAATACTTTTTTAAACCCCGATGCATTGCTGAAAATTTGCCGCCACTACGCCGACCCTAAAGTGGGTGCAGTTGCCGGCGAAAAGCGCATACATGTTGATGCTACCGCTGATGCCACCGCAGGCGAGGGTTTTTACTGGAAGTACGAATCAAAACTTAAAACATGGGATTCTGAATTACTCACTGTTGTAGGGGCCGCCGGCGAATTGTTCAGTATACGTACAGCACTGTACCGGCCTATATCTCCCAATGCTATTTTGGATGATTTCATGATTTCATTACTGGTGGCCGAAGAAGGCTACCGTGTACTATACGAACCGGAGGCTTACGCTACCGAAACTTCATCAGAAAACGTAAAGGAAGAGCTTAAACGTAAAATACGTATTGCCGCAGGGGGTATTCAATCCATTGTTTGGTTAAAAAGCTTACTCAACCCGTTTCCGCAGCCGCTTTTGTCGTTTCAATATGTTAGTCACCGCGTTTTGAGGTGGACGGTAGTGCCTTTTTTAATGATGCTTTCATTGATAATTAACGCCGTGATTGTGGCTTCAGGTGGAGGTATCATTTACCAATTGTTACTTGCCGGGCAGGTGCTGTTTTACGGTGCATCATTAGCAGGCTGGTTGTTAGAGCGCCGCGAGATAAAGGTTAAAGCACTTTTCATTCCCTATTATTTTTGCATGATGAATTATGCAGTAATCAGGGGAATATTCAGGTATATGGCAGGTGGGCAAAGCGCTGCCTGGGAAAAAAGTAAACGGAAATAATTTAGAAGTACTAATCTTAGATATCTTAACTAAGAATCTATTTCAATCAGCTACATATAAGAGCATCAACTAAAAGCTATGGCAAATCAATATCCATCTGTAACGCTTTTAATAACACACTACAACCGTAGCCAATCGTTAGAACGGCTGTTGCTTGCCTTTCAAAAGCAAGATATTGTTTTTGGAGATATTGTTGTTTCTGATGACGGTAGTAAGCCTGAACATCTTAATAAACTGAAAGAGATAGCTTCGCATTACAATTTCAGACTAATTACTACGCCTAAAAACGGTGGTTTAGGCAATAACATTAACAAAGGTCAGGATGCTGTTACCACCGCTTATACGTTATACGTACAGGAAGATTTTGATCCGTTTGCTAATTATGCTACAAGGCTAACAGACGCTTTAAGTATTATGGATGAGCGGCCTGATGTAGATATGGTGAGGTTTTATGCTTACTTCAAATACCCATACCTGAAGCCTTACCGCAACGGTTTCTCAGAAATGGTTTTCAAAATATGGTATCCCGGTTATAAAAAATTCCATGTTTACAGTGATCATCCGCACCTGCGCCGAAGCTCGTTTTTTGCCAAATTTGGCCGTTATGCTGAGGGAATTAAAGGTGACCGAACGGAGTTTTTAATGAATTTGTCTTTCATTAAAAACAAAGGCAAAGCCATGTTTTATGAAAACTTTAAGGGCGTGTTTAACCAGGTAAACTCAAGCGACGAGCCAAGCACCATGACACGCAGCGACCTGCGCCAAAGCAATAACCCGTTTATTTCATTAGCACGTGCTATATACCGCAATGTTAAGCATACTTGGGAAGTACTTTTTTAATGGCCTTATAAATTTCGGCTACGTTGTTTTCCCAGGTGTGTGAGCCTGCAAAGCGTACACGCTCATTCTGCTTATCAACGCTGTTTTCAGCAAGGGCCTGGTCAATTAAACGTACATAATCTTCCTTAGTGTCGGCCAGATAAACATAGCCGTCAAACGCGCTCATGGCTTCGGTACGGGTAGCTACTGTAGGTTTGGCCATTGCCAAATACTCGTCAATTTTACGCGGGTAATTACCAATAGTTACCTGATTTACAATTTGAGGGTTGAGGCATACATCAAATGCACTTATGTAAGCCGGAAGCATATCGGGGTTTTTGGCCCCTAAAAAATGTACGTTAGGAACTTTATGTAAATCGCTTTTTTGAAATTCACCGTCTTCAGGGCCAACCAGCACTATGTTCCACTGAGGGCGTTGCCTGGCTACGTAACGCAAGATTTCCATGTCAAGCCTTATACTTTGCAAGGCTCCAACGTAACCAATAACCGGTTTAGGTATATGCAATATATCCTTTGGGGCGGGCTTCTCCTGGTTATACCCTGTAAAGGTATCTAAATCACAACCCTGACCTACGTAAAACGAGTTAGGATTGTACTGTTTGCAATAGTCGGCCAGGTACGTTGAGTTGGCTACGCACAAATCACTTTTGGCAATAAGAGCAGGCTCCATTGTGGTGCCGTGCAACTTCCAGTAGTCAACAGCCAGCATAAAATCACGTGAGTAGTAAATGCTAACGGCCGGCTTTAAAAGCTCTTTTAAATAATAACTTCTAAACATATCGTTATCATTAAACAATATGTAATCTTTAAACCCAAGCTGCTTTACTGCTCTTTGTATTGAGCGGGCAAATCGTTTGTTGTTTATCTTGTTTAAAAAGGTATAAACGGAATCGTTCTTAATCCAGTTTACCGATTCAATCATTTTATCAGGATAATAATTCCACAGGTTTTCCTGCAGGTGTATAAGCCCGTTTACTTTGCCTTTGATAACCTCACGGCGCTTTTTTACGTTTGGGCTATCCTTATACTTAAGCAGTGTAATACGATCAAGCGGTGAGTTTACATATAACACGCGGTTATGCCTGGCAAATTCAAGCGCAATATTTTTACAGTTGCTGCCAATTTCAACATCCCATGGTTGCTGACCAACAATAATGATATCTTTATTTTTGATGATTGCGCCGCTGCTCATATAAAATGTAAGGTATTATACAGTTAAAGGATCAAGAGAAGATACGCCTGCCGCTTCTTTTTGTTTAGCCTGATCAAGTTTGAATGTGACTTCAATAAGTGCAACTTCAAGGTAAAAGAAAACGTTTGACGGGTATTGCACTAAAGCCTCCTGCGGAAAGTTAGCGATATTATAGGCAAATACAACCAAAGTCATGGACAAACAGTACGTTTTTAGCTCAGGATCTTTCATCTGGTAGTAGTTGTTTATACCCTTTTTCATGATGGTAAACATCATAAGGCAGAATAATAACAAGCCAATCCATCCCTCTTCAACAGCTACGCGTATGTAACCACTATCGGGCGGGAAACTGGCAAGAAACGACCCGGGCGCAAATTTTTTGCCCCAGTCGCCGGTAGCACCTAAGCCTCCGCCCATAGGGTGGGTAAGTATGTAAGGCTGTATACGCTTTTGATTTTGCTTACGCAGGTTATACGAATCATCGTTATTGGGTCTGAAAGCAGTTTGAAAACGTTGAATATTGGCGTTACCAGTAGGTATGTTAATAAGCACCAGTAAAAATACAGCAGCTACACAAGTAAAAATTAATACCCTTTGACTGTAATTTAGTATGGCAAACAACAGTAGCGCCGCCGGTAACAGTACGTTGGCCCCGCGTGTGCCCGAAAACAGCATGGATGACATGTACAAAAACGCGCACGCTACAAGCACCAACTTCTTCCAAAGCTTAAATTTACCGGCTATAATGCATATACATAAAATGGTAGGCATTACCATGTTGTAAGAGAACGAAACCGGGTCGGAAAAGGTGGAGAATTTACGCCAATGGCCGGCTATAAAAAGCAATGAGGCAATAGCCGGATCAGAATGAAGATAGGCTTCCTCAGCGTCTGAAAACCCGATATATTCCTGCTTATAGGCATACAAGGCAGCAATTAGTGCCATAAGCAACCACAGCTTAAAAATAAAGCGTATAAATGTTACCGACCGTATGCTGTACAGGTGCACAAAGTAGCCCAACAGTACTATAGCAACCGTACGTATGGTGTAAACCCAGGCTAGGCGAGATTCGGCAAAAGGATTTCCAAATTCAAGTATATTGTAACCCAGCCAAACTAATAATACGGTGGTAATAGGGCTTTTGAAATAAGCCCAGTTATTATCGTCGTTTTTTACTCTTACGGCCAGACCAAGTAAGAGTAAAAACTGTATGCCATCCATAAGCGTACCAATTGGCCCCGGTACACCTATACGGCCCAGCATAAAAAGGAAGTAGGCCATTATAAGCTGCAGCGTAATGCCAAATTTTGGATAGCTGGTAATGGCGTGCAATAATGGTAAAACGCCAATTGCCAGCATTAATAAAATGCCAAAGGGCAACCCCATTTTAACTGTGCCGGCTGCAATAACTGCCGCGGCGGCAAGCAGCATAACTATACCTGCAGGCGTTTTTAATTTTTGTACCAAAAACAGGTTAACCAGGCGCTGTTTAAAGCTGCCGCCTTTATTGTTGCCGGTTATGGTTACCTGTAAGTTGTTCATGTATAAATAATCATTACGTTGCTGCTATTTGGTTGCAGCAATGCATGGCCATTGTTATTATAAAAACAGTATTTTAATAAATAAAAAAAAGGTACTTACAAACGCTACAACAATTGCCACAATACGTGTAACAGCATTTATTTTCTGCTGAACCGCCGGATCAACCTTGCCGTTGCGCAGTGCTTTTTCTGATGGATTTATTCTCATGGTTTTTCATTTTTAACAGGTTCGGCACCTGTGCCACGTGTAGCTACCGAATGCTGATTAGCGCGGCGTGCTTTAAGTAATGAAAGTATTTGAAAATAAATAAACTTAGGGATGTTAACCAACGACTGGTATATGCGCTTATCAGTATCAGACTTTGCCAGCGATATATAGAAGCCAAGTACAAAAAGCATGAATGCAAGCAACCATAATGCTACTGCAACCCAGCTTATAAATACGTTGGCTAGCATACAAAATACCGACAGAATGAGAAAGATAAACAACGGCGGACGTAACAGTATCAATCCAAATAAAAACTGATTAAAACTAAAGTTGCTTACCGATTTACCAAGCAAAGTAAAGCCGTATTTAAAATATTTAAACCAGGTATTAATCCACCGGGCGCGTTGCTTAACTAATTGATCGGAGTGGGTTGTTTTCTCGTCCCAAACAACTGCTTTATCAGTAAATGCAATGCGTTTGTTGCTGCCAATTATTGCTGCCTGTAGTACTTTGTCAAACCCGGCTCCGCTTACATCGCGGTGCTCAAGCGCCTGGCGGTAAAGCTGCGTGGTAAATGCCATACCCGAGCCGGCCAGTGTAGCCGACGAACCTACCTGAAATAAAATTTTACCATCATAAAAATGATAGTAAATATCACGCGCAGCATCCAGGCAGGCATAAGTGCTGTCCAGGTTTTTTGCTTCGCGAATGCCTTGCACTGCGTCAAAGCCCTGGTTAAAAAGCTTGTTAAGTTCGTTTAGGTATTCGGGTTCAACAAGATTGTCGCTATCAATAATGGTAAGGCGCTCATGTGCCCGCTTAAAGCGGTTTATTGCGTAAAAGTGTGAGCGTACGTTGCCCGCCAAAGTCTCCTCGGGGCGTAAAATAACCACGCGCTCGTCTGTAAAATGTAAGCTACTGATGTCGCACTTATCGGCAACAACATAAATTATGTAGTTACTGTAGTTAAGCTTTAAAATAGAAGCAACTACATCAGGTATAGCGGTGACCCACTCATAAGCTGTTACAATGATGGCATAATCTGCCTCCGCCGGGGCCGACGCTAATATTTGGGGTTTCTTTTTTAACTTGTAAAGCAAATACAGCAGTATAGGTAATACAAGGTTATACCCTATAAGTATCTGAAATGCTATCCATATCACCTTAATTACTACCATTGAATTTGCTGTTATGCCCGTTCTTCAGCTGTAAGCTGACTTTTATCTACCTCATTCAATACCCCGCCTATAAACTGGCTGTTCAAGCTTTTTAAGTAGCTGATGTGTAATTTGCGGTGTTCTTTTAAAGATTGTCCCGCCTTTATAACGGTAAGCACCTTATCTGATGCCACTACCCATTCTTTTGCTTTATTCAATGAATTAAGCGCCGGTGATTCGATTATTATAATATCAAATACCGACTTTAAATGATTAAGCTTATGTCTTATGTCTCCTTCGGTATCTACCTGAAGCAGTGACATATCGCCGCCGTAGTTACCCATGGTAGTTATTTTTCCTATGGGAGTAAAGTTATAATCGTTGATGTTACGTGACAGGAAATCCTCAAGGTAGTAAGTTGAATTAACCGCTTTTGTAATATCAGGACGGGTGAAGTCACCATCAATAAGCAACACTTTTTTATTTACCTGCGCATAAGCATAAGCCAGGTTAAGTGCTACAAAGGTTTTGCCTTCATCCTGGGCCATACTATTAATAAGCAATATCTTACTGCCGTTCATTTCGTTGTCAACCTCAAAGCGTAAAGCCTGTATAAGGTTGCGGAATTTACGATGCTCATCAGTTACGTTGTTGCCGTTCCAAATTTGACCTAAATCAAATGATGCTCCACTTAATTTAAAAAGGTAGCCCAAGACTGAAATTTTGGTAACATTGGCCAGCTCACGTGGGTTTTTAATGGTGTTATCAATATAGAAGAGGACAAAGAGTACCAGCACACAAAATATAAAGCTTACCACGCCGCTTATAATAACCAGCAGCATTTTTTTAGAAGGTTGCGCTGCACCCGGCATGGCTGTTTCAATTTGGCGCAGTAATACCGAAAAGCTCGACTCCAGTTGCTTTTGATTGTATTTACCCAAAATATCCATGTATTCGTCCTGGGCAATTTGTATGGCATTTTCATTGGCCTGTACAATGGCCTCATGCGGTACCAGTTCGGTAAGCCTCACGTTTAAACGGGCAAGTTCATTTTCAATTGACTTGTTGCTGCTTTTAGCCAAATCATACTGAATTTGCATGGTTAGCTTTTGTTCAATAAGGTTTTGCTTACTAACCATAGGGTTAGCAATATACTTATCGCTCGACCGGCTGATCTGGGTGCTCAATACATTGGTTAACGAGTCTACCTGTTGCTTGTATTCGGGCTTGAAACCGCTTTGTATATAATCATTATTTGCACTCTCCAACTGCGAACGCGTTGCTATAAGCCGCTGATTAAGGCGTATCATAGAACTCTCCACATAGCGGCGGTCGGCAGGGTCAAACTGCTGATCAATGTCATTCATGGCCGCTTTATAAGCTATGGCGTCTTTAGAAGCTTGTTGTCTGCGTGTTTCAAAGTCAGATAACTGGGCATATAAAGCTTTGGCCTGTTCGCTCAGGCTAAGTACACGGTTTCTTATTTTATAATCCTTCAGGCGTTCAAGGCGGGTGTTCAGTGTGTCTTCTTTTGCCTTTAGCAAATCGGCATAAAAGTTTACGGCTTTTAACTGGTTTTGCTTAACCTGCAGGCTATAATAATTGATAAACTCACGGCACAGGTCGTTAACCACCTTGGCCGAAAGGTTTGGATCCTCTGATTCAAACTGAACGACGATAAAATCGCTGTTACCATCGCGGTAAATGGTTAGCTTTTGCAGTAACGACTGATCATCATACTTCATTGAGCTAAGCAAGTCGTGCAGCCCACGCTGGTCAGGGTTAAATAAAGACAGCGTTTGGCGGTTCTTATAAAAGCTGCTGAACATTTCAACGGCATGTTTGCGTGCGCTGGCGTTCATGCCCTGCAATTCCTTACTTGGCTTTCTAAATGGCTTGTTGGTGGTAAGGTCATGTATCATGAGCAGGTATGATACCTGATCTAGCGTCTTCTTTGACCTCATTACGGCCGTAAGGTTGCCAAACTCCTGGCTTACCTGCGCATCCTGCAAAAATTCAGAACTTGCGCTAAGCGTTTTTTGTGTTTGGTCAACAATACCGGTGGCAATTTGGGTACCTGACAGATAACTGTCGGGCTGGTTGCGTACCAGGAAAAAGGTGATGATTACAGTTACTAACGGAACTAAGATCAGCGTGTATTTGTGCCGCAATAAGACCTTTAAAAAGCTGCCTAAATCCATTATCTGATATCTTCTAATTTTTCGCCCACAAGCTCTTCCAGGTCAGCTTTAGCTGTAAAAAGATCTGTTTCGGCGGTAATTTTTGCTTGTGTTTGTTGCGTTACACTTATACGGGCCTGGTTATAGCTCTCCACGGTAACCTCGCCTTTTTCGAAGCGGTATTTTACGTCTTTCATTACACTTTCGGCATCGGTTGATGCCTGTGTTTGTAATTTAAGTGATGCTAAGCGTTGCAGGTAAGTATAATATCTCTTTTTTACCAGTGTGGTAAGCGTAAGCATGTACTCCTGCACATCGTTATTGGCAATGTTCAGCTCTCGTTTTGATTGCTTAACAGCAAACGGCTTTTGCAAATATGAACCCAGGTTGAAAAATAAGCCAAACTGCGTGCCACTGAATATGCTCGTACGGTTATTGTTTCCTATGGCCGAACCATCGGTATTGCCGGGCTGCAGTGCGTTTAAGTTTAAGGTGGTGTTGGGTTGGTACACGTACGAAAACGTTAACGCATCAAGATAGGATAGCCTTTGCCGGCTAACGTTATTTTTAGCAATGTTAAGCCGTTCATCCAGTGATTTTACCCGCGGATAATTGGCCTTTGCAGTAGCAATCAACTTTTCAAGATAGGGCTCTGAAATTTCGGGTATAATAGAATTTTGGGCTATGGCGCTATTGGGAGCCGCAACAACAGTAAGCAGTAAAACAATAACAAGAGTATATATTTTGCTCATTCAGTATCTGTTTTGGTATATGCTACCCAATTTTTTCTAACGGGAAAAGTACTCAAAATACCTTTATACGTCAAAATTATTAAAGTGGTTTAAATTTTAGTGGCATTCTTCAAAAAATCTGCAATCGGCAAAATTAATGAGGTGTTAAATTGTAAGCGGATGAAGCTTATTCAAACAAACTTGTTCATCACTTCAACCACCTGCATTACCTGTTGTGGTGTATGCCAGTATGAACATGGTAAACTTAAAGTAGTGTCATGAATCTCCTTTGCAACAGGGAATGTTTGCCCCTTCAATACCTCCTGCATTGCCTTTTGCTCATGTGGCGCAATGGGGTAGTGTATTTCGGTGCCTACACCATTTTCAAGCAGATACGCTTTAAGCGCATCGCGCCGCTCATGTCTTACATTAAAAATGTGGTAAACATCATAGTATCCATCCTCCACAACGGGCAAAATATAATCTCTCTTAAGGTTTTGCAGGTAAAGATTTGCCAGGTTGCGTTTGTGATTATTAATATTATCCAGTGCCTGCAGTTTAACGCTTAAAAAGGCTGCCTGCAATTCATCAAGCCTTGAATTAGTACCAATACGTTCGTTATAATACTTTTGGTCTGATCCGTAATTACGCAACTGCCTTATTATGCCGGCTAATTTATTATCATTTGTGGTTATAGCTCCGGCATCGCCAAGTGCGCCCAGGTTTTTGGTGGGGTAAAAGCTAAATGCTCCAAACTCGCCAAATGTGCCTGTTTTAGTGCCATTGAACATTGCACCATGAGCTTGTGCACAGTCTTCAATCAGCACAAAATTGTGTTTGCTTTTGATTGCAAGTATAGCAGCCATTGCACAGCATTTGCCATAAAGATGCACAACCATAATTGCCCTTGTACGCGTTGTAATGGCCTCCTCAATTAATTGAGGGTTGATGTTATAGGTACGAATATCAGGCTCAACTAATACCGGTTTTAAGTTGTTGTTGAGGATGGCTAAAATGGTAGCTATGTAAGTATTTGAAGGAACAATAACCTCGCTGCCAGGCTCAAAGTTATAAGCCTTAAGTGCTAGCGTAAGTGCATCCAAACCATTGGCTAATCCAATACAATAGGCTGATTGGTTCCATGCCGCGTATTCTTGTTCAAACCTTTTAACTGAGTTGCCCAGTATATACCAGCCACTTGCTAAAAACTCATCAAATTGTTCTTTAAAACGTGCTGTAAAGGGTTTGTTTAATTCCAGCAAGTTTTCGTAGGCTATCATGAGGATTGTTGTTCGTGTGGGTAAGGATCAAAAATATAATCGGCCGCATCAAATGCGGTGCTGGCTAAAACCAGCAAAATTGCATCGGGGCTAAAATTAGTCATTACATGCCAGTCTTTAGTTTCTAAAATAAGGCACTTACGCGGCGTATCTAACTCAATGTGCTCGGTATGCTCACCATCGTCATTTATAATGGTGCAGCTTCCTTGTATGCATATGGCAGCCTGTATGGTTTGATGATGACGGTGACCGCCCCGGGCCGAGTTATCAACCCCGTAAATATAAAACAGGCGTTTAATTTGAAATGGAATAGCTTCGTCTAATACGGTAAGGTTACCGCGTGCATCGGTGAAAGTTGGAATGTTTATAAGGTATGCCATTAAATTGCTGTTGCCTCCGCCGCTGGTAAAATAAGCTTATCAAGTGCATCTAAAAGCTTACCGCTTTTCTCAGCATTAAGTTTGCGTGCAAAAAGATCATTGGTATTGCGTAAAGCATCAAAATCTTTTATAGTTAAAATCTTGGGATGTGCGCCCCCTGCCGACCAGTCGATATACCGGTAATCATTATTTACCAGTTCATCTTTATAGGGCGAATTCATCAATATAGTTTGAAAAATAAATTCGTCGCTGCCCCAGGTAAGTAGAAAGAAGCGCTCAAGCTGAGGATTACTTTCCACATAATTCACCACATACATTGCCCGTTCGGGGTTCAACATCCAAAACATTGCTTTTCCATAAGGCTCAAGTTCTAACGGTAAGCGGCGTTTGGGAGTAAGTAAATTTACCAGCCATTCTACACGGTGGCGGCCCTTAAAGGTAAAGTTTGTGAAGTGGTACTTGGTTATGCGAGGCTGTGCTTCAACCCACTCGCGTTCAATGCTTTGATATTCAATAAATTGCTTCCCTTTGTTTTTTTCAAAAAAGGCAAGCATATATTCGGCGGTTTTAAGAGGATAGTCTTGTCCGCTTAAAAAGTTAATATATTCGTAGTCTATTTTAGAGGCAGCAATTTCCTTTATGCACTTAAAAGTTGCTTTAATGGTGTTGTAGCCAGCCCAACGTACATCTTCCCTGTCGTTTATAAAGAAAACATTACGGTATTTACGCAAATACAAGTAGGGCTCAATCGGGAACTTCTTATCAACATGAATATAAAAATCAAACTGCGGGTGACTCAATACTTTAATTAGCCTTTCGGTTAATTGGGGGTTAGTATAGGTAAGAACTAAATGCGCAATTTTCATATTCAATCAATAGCCGCTTAATAACAGGGGCAATTAGGGCAGCTTTATCCTAGTTAACGGCAAAATCATGCCAAATTATCTATCCTTTATTAAGAATTCATTAGGATTGGCTTTAATCTTTAGAGCGATTTTCTCTAAACAGGTTGTAACACACATTTGACAACCATGTATTTAGTTTTATTAACTAAAATGTTACATTCGCTGTCTTTGTATTAAACATTGCATGGTTAAAAGGAAAGCACCGCACATTACAGTAGCAATTGATTGTATTGTTTTCGGTTTTGATGGTTCAGATATGAAGCTTTTGCTTATACAGCGTGGCTTTGACCCCGAGCGTAATAAGTGGAGCCTTATGGGCGGATATGTTAACGATGATGAAAGCGTTGACGATGCCTCAAACCGCATATTGGAAAGCTTGACGGGTTTGCGCGGAGTGTATTTGGAGCAGCTACATACATTTGGCAACGTAAAGCGTGACACCAATGAACGTACCATAAGCGTTGCATACTTTGCGCTCATTGATATTGCCAGATACAAGCAACAACTAAGTGCCGATTATCATGCCGAATGGTTTCCGGTGAACAACATCCCCAGGCTTATTTTTGATCATAATGAAATGGTTGAAATGGCTAAAAAACGCCTGCAATATAAAGCGGCCTTGCACCCCGTGGTATTTGAGTTACTGCCCGAAAAATTCACGCTCCCGCAAATACAAAGTATGTATGATGCCATTTACGAGGTAAACTTTGATAAACGCAACTTTAGCCGTAAGTTACTATCCACTGATTTGTTGATAAAACTGAACGAAAAAGATAAATTGGGCTCAAAAAAAGGCGCTTTTTATTATACGCTTGATAAGGCTAAGTACAATGAGAATTTATACAAGATTTTCAGCCTCATTATTACCCCCGATCACCTGCAGTTTTTGTAATAAAATATTTTGCAGAGGCACAAGATTACCCCTACATTTACATCCTGAAATATTAAGCGTCAAAATTACGTTTAATTAAGAAATAACCATGACTGATAAACCTCAATATGTAATTGGCGTTGATTACGGCTCGGACTCGGTGCGCTCTGTAATTGTTAACGCTGCCGACGGTAAAGAGCTTGCTACCTCGGTGTTTTATTACCCGCGCTGGCAAAAACAACAGTATTGTGATGCTGCCAAAAACCAGTTTCGCCAGCACCCATTAGATTATATCGAGGGCCTGGAAAGCACCATTAAAGCTTGTATAATCAAAGCCGGACCGGAAGTTGCTGCCCAAGTAAAAGCCATTGCGGTTGATACAACAGGTTCTACCCCTGTTGCGGTAAATAAATCCGGTGTGCCCTTGGCCTTACTGCCCGAATTTGAGCACCACCCGGCTGCCATGTTTGTGCTTTGGAAAGACCATACCTCGGTTAAAGAAGCTGCCGAAATTAACGAGCATGCTACTAAGTTTGATACCAACTACCTGCAATATGTGGGTGGCATTTACTCGTCGGAATGGTTTTGGGCAAAATTGCTGCACATCCTGCGTACCGATGAGATAGTTCGCAACAATATTTACTCATGGGTTGAGCATTGCGACTGGATACCGTTTTTGTTAACTGGCGGTACCAATGCCGATGATATTATGCGCGGTCGTTGTTCATCAGGCCACAAGGCACTTTGGGCCGAAGAGTTTGGCGGTTTACCACCCGATGAGTTCTTCTCGTCACTCGATCCGCTTTTGAAAGGATTTACTGAGCGTTTATATAAAGATACCTACACGTCAGATGTATCTGCCGGAAACCTGAGCACTGAGTGGGCAGAGCGTTTAGGCCTGTCAACCGATGTGGTTATTGGCGTAGGTGCGTTTGATGCTCACATGGGTGCCGTAGGTGGACAAATTGAGCCTTATCACCTGAGCAAGGTAATGGGTACATCAACCTGCGATATTTTGGTTGCCCCTAACCGCGATATGGAAGGCAAACTGGTTAAAGGTATTTGCGGGCAGGTTGATGGCTCGGTTATCCCGGGCATGGCAGGCTTAGAGGCCGGTCAATCAGCCTTTGGCGATACCTATGCCTGGTTTAAAAACCTGGTGGCCTGGCCAATTCAAAATCTGCTCAATAACTCAGCAATAGTTGACGTTCAAATTGCCGAAGCTTTGAAAGAAGAAATGATTGGTAAAATCATTCCTGAGCTGAGCAAAGCAGCTGCAGCATTACCGTTAGACGAAAAAGCCGAATTGGCAACCGATTGGTTTAACGGCCGTCGTACGCCTGATGCCAACCAACTTTTAAAAGGTACCATTACCGGTTTAGGTTTGGGTAGCGATGCTCCGCGGGTATTCCGTGCACTGGCCGAGGCTACCTGCTTTGGCGCTCGTAGCATTGTAGAGCGTTTCCGTAGCGAAGGTGTACCGGTTGAGGGTATTATTGGTATTGGTGGTGTGGCTAAAAAATCGCCCTATATTATGCAAATGATGGCCGACGTGCTGCAAATGCCTATTCGCATACACCAGTTTGAGCATACCTGTGCATTAGGTGCAGCCATGTTTGCAGCTACGGTTGCAGGTATCTATCCTAAAGTTGAAGAAGCTATGGCTGCCATGGGTGGCGGCTTTGACGTAGAGTACTTCCCTGAGGCTGGAAACGCAGAGTTTTATAACAAGCGTTATGCGCAATATAATACCCTAGGTAAGTTTACTGAAACAACAGTATAACTTCAGAACCGGAATTTGAAGAATTTTTAGAAAAAAACAGAATTCTGTCAATTCGATAAATTCTTCAAATTCCGGTTCAAGACAAATAAATTCGAAATCGATCATCCGAAATCTGAAATAACAATGTACGATCACATTAAAAAGGCTGCTTACGATGCCAATATGGAACTGCCCAAGTTAGGGCTGGTTATTTTCACGTTTGGTAACGTGAGCGCTGCCGATCATGACTTAGGCGTTTTTGCCATTAAACCAAGCGGTGTACCTTACGAGGATCTGTCGCCCGAGAAAATGGTGATTGTTGACTTTGACGGTAATACCATTGAAGGCGACCTGCGTCCATCATCAGACACTAAAACCCATGCCGTATTATACAAGCACTGGGGACGTTCGGTTGGTGGCGTTTGCCACACGCACTCTACCTACGGCACCGCCTGGGCACAATCACAGCGCGATATACCAATTTTTGGTACTACCCATGCCGACTATAATACGGTTGACATCCCTTGTGCTCCGCCAATGATTGATGAGTACATTGCCGGCGATTACGAGTATAAAACCGGCTTCCAAATCATGGACGTGTTTCAGGATAAAGGTTTGGATTACAAAGAGGTTGAAATGGTACTGGTGGGTAACCACGCACCATTCAGCTGGGGTAAAACTGCTGCTAAGGCAGTTCACAACAGTGCCGTGTTAGAAGCAATTGCTAAAATGGCCCTGCTAACCGAGCAAATCAATCCGCAGGCACCACGCCTAAAAGATGCGTTAATACGCAAACACTACGAGCGCAAGCACGGACCTGATTCATATTACGGACAAAGTTGAGTGAGTGGGTGAATGGTTGATTGGTGAGTAGTTGAATACTACCAAGGCTTATCATCCGTTCACTCTTAGAAACTACTTAACTCAATAATCTAATCAACAACTTAACAATTCAACAAAAAGAATGATAAACTTAAAAGAACTTGAAGTTTGGTTTGTAACCGGCAGCCAGGACCTTTACGGCGAGGATACGCTAAAACAGGTTGCCGAGCACTCGCAGGAAATTGCACGTGGTTTAGATGCCAATGCAACCGTTCCGGTAAAAGTGGTATTTAAACCAACTGTAAAATCATCCGACGAAATATACAGCCTTATTCAGGAGGCCAACGTAACGCCTAATTGTATTGGCTTAATTACCTGGATGCACACTTTCTCGCCCGCTAAAATGTGGATTCGCGGTTTGAGCATCCTTAAAAAACCAGTGCTTCACCTACATACCCAATTCAATGCCCAAATTCCTTGGAGCACTATGGATATGGACTTTATGAACCTTAACCAGAGCGCCCACGGCGACCGTGAGTTTGGTTTTATGATGAGCCGTATGCGTTTACGCCGTAAAGTGGTTGTAGGTCACTGGCAAGAGGAAGAAGTAGCCAACCAAATTAGCGTTTGGGCTCGTGCTGCTGCCGGTTGGCACGATTGGCAAGGCGCTAAGTTTGCACGCTTTGGCGATAACATGCGCTTTGTAGCCGTAACCGACGGCGATAAAGTAGAAGCTGAACTACAGTTTGGTTTCTCGGTAAACTCTTATGGTATTGGTGATTTGGTAAACGTAATTAACTCGCTTGATTACTCATTGATCGATCAGCAGATTGCCGAGTACCACGACTTATATGATGTAGCTGCCGAACTGCAAAAAGGCGGTGCTCAGCATCAGTCATTAATTGAGGCTGCTAAAATTGAGGTAGGTTTACGTACCTTCTTAAAACAAGGAGGCTTTAAAGGCTTTAGCGATACGTTTGAAGACCTGCACGGCATGGTACAATTACCAGGTATAGGCGCACAGCGTTTAATGGCCGAAGGTTACGGTTTTGCCGGCGAAGGTGACTGGAAAACTGCTGCCCTGGTACGTGCCATGAAAGTAATGGGTGCAGGTTTGCCGGGTGGTAACGCCTTTATGGAAGATTATACTTACCATTTTGACGGTGCTAACTCAATGGTATTAGGTTCGCATATGCTGGAGGTTGACCCTGCCATTGCAACCGGTAAGCCAAAGGTTGAAGTACATCCATTAGGTATTGGCGGTAAGGCCGATCCGGTACGTTTGGTATTCAACGTGGCCGGTGGTGCTGCCTTAAATGCTTCAATTGTAGACATGGGTAACCGTTTCCGTATGATAGTAAATGAGGTTGAAGCTGTTGAGCCGACTAACGACTTGCCTAAACTGCCTGTAGCCCGCGTACTTTGGAAACCATACCCCAACATGAAAGACGGATGTGCGGCCTGGATTTATGCCGGTGGTGCTCACCATACCTGCTATAGCCAGAACTTAACCGACGAGCACTTGCATGCCTTTGCCGAAATGGCGGGCATTGAATACCTGCTTATTGGTAAAGAAACCAAGCTGCGCGAATTCCAGAAAGAAATTGCCTGGAACGATGCTTACTACAAAATGGGTAAATACTAAAATTGCCCAAGCAAAATATAAAGCCCCTGCATATGAATTATGCAGGGGCTTTTTTTGTTATGATTTGTAGCATAACTGTTAAAGCACACGTAATGGCTTTAAACCTTAATAAATCATTGTTATGAAAAATTTGAAAATCATACTGCTTGCAATTTTTGGCATGATGCTTTTAAACTCCTGTAAGAAGGATAAAATAGAAGTAAACGAAACTAAAATTTACGAGCAGATGCATAATAAAATCACGTCAGACACCACTCCGGACTATATAAGCACTTGGCAGGTTACGCTTAATCCTGATGGTAGCGGCAATGTTGTGCCTGGTGGCGATATAGTTTACCCGGGACGTTATGAAATTAAAGGATCGTTGTTAAGGGTTAAATCGGGTAATGAAACCTTTGAATTTGATATTTTATCTGATACCGAAATAAAGGAAAAGAAATACGGCGCGTTGCTGCAATTACGACAAAAGTAGTGTGGTAAAAAGTGATGGGTTTGCCCTGAATATTATGGTTATAGTAAATAATTTACTTTTACTGTAACCAATTAGCGTTTGGTAACATCTTATATTCAGAACAACAAACTTATTACCATGATAACTATAGCCAGAATTTTATTAGCTGCTGCCCTTGTAACAGGGGTTGCACAAACTAATGCTAAGCCAAGCATTAACATAACTAATTTTACCGATGAGCAGGACCGTCACCTATCAGGCTTTTCTTCGGTAAGTGTTTCAGGTTCTTTTGATGTTTATTTAACGCAGGGAGCCAACGAATCGGTTAAAGTTGAGGCCGATGCCGATGAAATAGATAAAATTATTACGGTTGTTGAAAACGGTGTTTTAAAAATATATACCAAACGCAATAACAACTCGGGCTGGAACTGGGGTGGAACTAATAAGAAGCGTATAGTAAGAGTCGTAGCTAAAGATTTAAATAAAATAGGTCTTTCTGGTTCTGGCGATGTGTTTTTTAAGGATGGCTTCCGTACGCAGGATATGGTAGTAAGCCTTAGCGGATCTGGTGATATCAGCGGAAAACTGGATGTTAAAAAGCTTGATGTATCTATTGTAGGCTCAGGAGATATAAGCCTTACAGGTAATGCCGAAACATCAAACGTAAAAGTATCAGGTTCGGGCGATTATAATGGTCGCTCTTTGATTACCGCTGTTACTGCAGTTAGGGTAGTGGGCTCAGGAGATGCTGCGGTTAACGTAAGTCAAAAACTTGATGCCTCTGTTGCTGGCTCGGGCGATGTACGTTATACCGGTGCCGTTAAGCAGATATCAACGTCAAAAGCCGGTAGTGGCGATATTCACAAGTTTTAAACAGCTTAAAAGTATTGATGAAAAGGCGCTCTTGCGCCTTTTATTGTTTTTAAGCATTAGCAATTTACTAACGCATCATAACACAGGCAAAAGCATAAACTTTTGTCAATATAGGCTTAACAATGCGGCCATAGATTTACGGTTTACCAATGCACGCCTATGTTTAAGTTCTTCGTTCCAAAAAATACTGTTTTCTTTAACCTGTTCAATCAATCGGCTACAAATAACGTACGCATGGCCGAGCTGTTATACAAAACCGTAAGTAGCGAAACGCCGCACGATGAAAAAATGCATTTTAATCAAATTGCACGCCTTAAATCAACAGGCAATGAATTAAAACACCAGGTATATACGGCTTCTTCACGTGCGTTGGTGTCGCCTTTTGAGCGCAATGATATGTATGCTTTGGCATCGGGCATAAACCAGGTATGTGATACCATACATGTAGCCGCACGCAGGCTTAACCTTTATCAGTTAAAATTTGTTGAGCCTGCCATGAAAGATATTGCAGGCCTTATTATTGAAGCAAGCATTGAGCTGGAAAAAGGTGTGCAAAACCTGGGTAATTTGACTTTAACACATGATGTAAGCACATGCTGTAAAAAAATACGCCAGCTGGAAACCTATGCCGATCAGGTTTATAACAAAGCACTCTCTTCACTCATTCATAATGAAACCAACTGCATTGAACTTATCAAATACACTGAAATATTAGCCGCACTCGAAAGAGCAACTGATAAGTGTGAAGATACTACCGATATTATAGAAAGCATTATTGTAAAAAATGCCTGATGTAAGGTGCTATTTAATGCTGTTTAAATAAACCTCCAACATAGTGTAACCGCTTCTATGAAGCTCATTACCATCGGCCGCATTGTTTTTATCAAGACCATTTGCTGCCTCCCAGTTATCAGGGATGCCATCATGATCGCTATCAGTGAACGTTTTGCCCGTTTGATAGGCCGGCCAGCCGCCTACGCTAGTGGCATCATCAATTATACCGGCTTTTTGAAGCGATCCCATTCCTTTAGGATTATTATTTTTTACCTCACTTACTATTCGTGCGTCAACGGCATCGCGCTTTGGGAGCATTGCCCCGGCTTTTTGTAAAACTAGTTTATAAGCATCAGGCGCAGTTTGGGTGGTTGTTTTTTCAACCGGGAAAGGTGCGTTTACAATTACAGCGGCGCGTTTTTCTTGTGGTACCCTATTGAGATCCAAACCAGCGTTATTATCAGCGGTTAAGGTAGCATCGCCTTCCATGGTGTTGCCGTTCATGTACCACTGACCGGTGCCTTTTTCATACAGGGCTTCACAAAAAATTTTTTTGAAACCCTGCGTAGCTGGTCCGGGCTTGTAATAGTTATTAACCATGTTAATCTCCGATCGTCCTCCGGGTATTTTAATGTCGCCGCCGTAGCATGATCCGGTACGCCCCCAATTATAAATTACGTTATTGCGGTAATCAATTACGGCAACGGTATCATGGGCACGGGCGCCGTTAAAGCGCACAGTGCGGCTAAAATTGTTAGAAATAAGATTGTGATGATAGGTAACATATTGTCCTCCCCAAACACCGCCGTAACTGCGTTTTCCTTTTAAATGACCGGCATTATAAAGACCTTCACTTACAATGCACCATTGCACCGTAACGTTTTTAATATCGTACATAGCGGCACACTCTTCGTTAGCCCAGCTAAACGAGCAATGATCTATAATTACATTACTCATGTTTTCCATATCTAAACCGTATAAGCCCGAGGCTGCCTTACCACCGGGCCTTGAGCGCAGGTAACGTATAATGATGTTGCCGTTTTTACCCCTTCCGTTAAGTATAAATGAATTGCCTTTTAAACAAATGCCATCGCCGGGGGCTGTTTGCCCGGCAATGGTAAGGTTTGAGCGGCTTACCTTAATCTCCGACTTTAAATCTATTATTCCACCTACTTTAAACACAACAGTAAGCGGTTCGTTGGGGTAGGCATTAAGTGCTTCCCTGAAACTACCGGTCCCTGAATCATTCAGGTTTGTAACCTCGGCAATTTTACCACCGCGGCCCCCTGTTGCATACTTGCCAAAACCTTCCGCTCCCGGAAAAGCAACCAAGGCACTGTCAGTAACATTTGCGTTAACAGGCTTTGCTTTAAATGATGACAGGTATAGCGCACCTGAAGCAAGCAGGGCAGCGAAGATCAGAGATTTCATAAAATGCCGGTTTAATTAGCGTTTACAAGTAGTTACAAACTTAAGTTATTATAACAACCGGCTTTGTAAAACTTACGATAGCTTAAAAATATCTGACGGAAAACAATGCTAAGCCGTAATCAAACCCGAGCAATATAAGTTGCTGGCACAAATGTTCATTACAAGGTTAAGGCCTCAAAGGAGTAACCCTGCTTTTGCCATATCTCCAACGCCCGTGGCAGCGTATACTTTAAACGGTTAAATGCTTTAAGACTGTCATGAAACACTACTATTGATCCGTTTTCGGTGTGCTTTAGTACGCCTTTTAAACAATCTTCGGGCTTTAAACTCATATCAAAGTCTCCGCTAAGCACATCCCACATAATGATTTTAATGCCTGGTTTAAGCTGTTGAAGGCGGCTTATTTGCGTGCGGCGTATACGGCCGTAGGGTGGCCTGAAAAGTGTTGTCTTCAACTGCTCGTTAGCTTGCAAGAAATTGTTAATGTACGTGTCGTTGTCGGTTTTCCAGCCTTTCAGATGATTGTAAGTATGGTTACCTATTGCATGGCCGCCGGCTTTTACTTCTTCAAAAACATCAGGGTGTTTGCGTACATTATCACCTATGCAAAAAAAGGTAGCCTTGGCGTTAAAATCCTTTAGTGTTTTAAGCACAAATGGCGTAACTATGGGTATAGGGCCGTCATCAAACGTAAGGTAAATAACGGGTTTATTGCGCGCAGCATTCCAGCATAATTGCGGGTACAACTTTTTGAGCAGCCAGGGCGTTTTTACCAGGTACATGTACAAATAAAGCTATTTTTATTGAGAGCTGTTATACCTCAATAAGCAAACCTAGTTTGCTTGTGCTTCTTTTGCCCGGAAGTATTTTATGTAATAGTCTGTTCCTATAAGCAAGTAAAATATAAACACCGCTAAAAATATAAGCTTTAACAGCTCAGCTGAGATGCCGAGGTGTTGAAACGAAATTTATTTTTGACGAGGATAAGCAATTTTAAGGATGAACATTTGAAATCAGCGTTCAAAAAAACATACCTTTGCAAATTCCGGTTATTCAACATATAAACCGCCGCAAGTTTAGAATGCAACATAAGCCAAATAAAATTCTGGTAGTTGGTGGTGGCAGCTGGGCCACTGCTAACGTAAAGATGCTTACTGATAACACTACTAAAAAAGAAATTTTTTGGTGGATGCGTAATCAGCAGGCTGTTGAGCATGTGCAGAATATTAAGCACAATCCTAATTACCTCAGCTCGGTTGAAATTAAGGTTCCGGAACAAAACATTTCAACAGACCTTAAAGGCCTTGTTGCGCAAGCCGATTTTATATTGCTTAACGTTCCGGCTGCATTTTTGAAAAATGCACTTTCGGGCATTACACCTGCCGATTTAGAGGGTAAAAACATCATATCGGCTATTAAAGGAATAGTGCCCGATGAGAACCTGATTATAGGTGAATTTTTGCATAAATATTATAATATCCCTTACGAGCGCTTTTTAGTAATCAGCGGTCCTTGCCATGCTGAGGAAGTTGCACTTGAGAAGCTTTCCTATCTTACCATAGCCTCTGCCGATACTAACCTTGCAGCCGAATTTGCCGCTATGCTTAGTACACGCTACCTTAAAACCATCGTGTCTGACGATATATATGGTACCGAGTATGCGGCAGTGCTTAAAAACATTTACGCTGTAGCCAGTGGTATTTGCCACGGTGTTGGTTATGGTGATAACTTTCAGGCGGTGCTTATATCTAACGCCCTGCGCGAGATGAAAGACTTTGTAGATGCGGTTCACCCTATTGACCGTGATATAAAAGAAACTGCTTACCTGGGCGATTTGCTGGTAACAGCTTACTCGCAGTTTAGCCGCAACCGTACCTTTGGGAATATGATAGGTAAGGGTTATACCGTAACATCGGCGCAGTTAGAAATGAACATGGTTGCTGAAGGTTACTATGCAGTAAATTGCCTACACCAGGTTAACAAACAGTATACAGTTAGTATGCCTATATGTGAGGCTGTATACCGCGTTTTATACAAAAAACAATCTCCCGTACTGGAAATGAAGCGTTTGGCCGAACAATTGAGTTAGTTTTATTAAATTAACTTAATTGATACCATGAAAAACGTACTTAAAGTTGCTTTATTGGCAGCCGGAATATTTATTGCTGCCGATACTCAAGCTCAAATCTTAAAAAAAACAGGCCAAGCCATTGATAGCGGTGCAACCAAAACAGGCCGTGCAGTTGGCAAAGGTGCCAAAGCTGTAGGCAAAGCCGGTAAAAAAACCGGACAAAAAACTGCTGAATTAGCCGTTAAAGGAAAATCGGCTGTGGTTGATAAAAAATACGATGGCAAGGTTGGCCCACAAGGACAAACCATTTACATCGATAAAAATTCGGCTTATTACTACGTAAACAAAAAAGGCCGCCATGTTTATGTAAGAGAATCAGCTTTGGTAACTAAACCAAATAATTAATATACAATACAGCATGCCTGCATTGCGGGCATGCTTGCTTTTGCAACCTTCCCTGCATGAAAAACTATCTACTCATTTTAGTTCACGTTATATGTGCACTTGTTCTTATTTCTGCTGCTTGCTCTGAAACGGGTAATAGCAGCTTAAAAGGTAAGTGGCGTTCTACCGATGGCAAAACACAGCTTCAAATTACAGGTAAGCAGTTTATATTGAGCGAAGAGGCTGAGCCTGTTGCAGAAGACTACTTTGTTAAAGCAGATACCATATTTACATCCTTTGAAGGCAGCGCGCCAACAAAGTTTGTGATACAGCAATTGGATAATAAGAACCTTAAACTTCTTTACCCCGATTCACTTTCAGTTGCATTTGTACGCTAAAAACAAAAGCCTCCCCAATTAAGGAAAGGCTTTGTCAAACTAAAACTAACTGCTTTAAGTTCAGGTTTGCTGAACCAAAGCAAAAAACTAAATGCTAGTATCTTTTACGGCGTTCACCTCTGTCTTCGCGGCGTTTTCCTGAAAAGTCGCGGAAACCGCCACCCTCTTTACGCTCACCGCTGCGGTTACCACCATCGCGACGGTTGCCGCCAAAGCCGCCACCCTCACGTTTTTTGTAGCCACCGCCACCATATCCGCCACGGTCACCACCGCGTTCGCGGTCGCCATCAGCAGATACCTCAATACGCACCTGACGGCCTTTATACTCAGCCGATTTAAATGCGTTGAAAGCCTGGTCAACATCGCCGTTAGCAACTTCAAGGAATGAATAAACACCCTTAATGTCAATTTTGCCAATAGTGCGGCCAACAATGTTTGTTTGATTACAGAAATAACCTAGCAAATCGCCACGGGTAAAGCCATCTACCGAACCCAGGTTGATAAACAAACGGGTAAAGTCGCCTCTCATGCCGGTGCGCGGATATTTCTCACCATTATCACGACTTGCACGTACTTCTTCAGATACATTCAAATCAGGAGCATTTTTGTAATACTCTAAGAAGCTGTTAAACTCAATAGATGCAAAACGCTTGATGATTTCCTCTTTGGTCATGTCGGCAAACTCATCCATGATGCGTGGTAAATAAGGCTCAATCTGACCTTCGTTTATCTCCACATTATGTACTTTATGTATTAAACCAAACAGTTGTTTTTCACAAACGTCAAATCCTGTAGGAATTTCAGCTTTGGTGAATTTTTTACCAATTACGCGCTCAATCTGACGTATTTTGCCAACTTCTTTTGAGTTAACAATTGCAATTGATACACCAGTTTTACCTGCACGGGCAGTACGGCCGCTACGGTGGGTGTAGTTCTCAATTTCGTCTGGTAGTGAGTAGTTAATTACGTGAGTAACATCATTAACGTCAATACCACGTGCAGCAACGTCAGTAGCAATTAATAACTGCAGGCTGCGTTCACGGTAACGTTTCATCACCTTATCGCGTTGTTGTTGCGAAAGGTCGCCGTGAAGCGAGTCGGCATTATATCCGTCTTTTACTAAAGCCTCGGCAATTTCCTGAGTTTCAATTTTGGTACGGCAAAATACAATACCAAAAATTTCGGGGTTAAAATCAACAATACGCTTAAATGCCGCATACTTGTCACGGGCACGTACAACATAGTACTCATGCTCAATGTTGGCATTACCTGTGTTTTGCTTGCCCATGGTAAGCTCATGCGGATCGGTCATATAGTTTTTAGCTATACGCCTAACCTCTGGCGGCATGGTAGCCGAAAATAGCCAGGTTTTTTTCTCATCAGGGGTAGTAGAAAGAATCTCATTGATGTCTTCCTGAAAACCCATGTTCAGCATCTCGTCAGCCTCGTCTAACACCACGTAGCGGATGTTTGAGAAGTCGATAGCATCGCGGCCAATAATGTCAAGCATTCGGCCGGGTGTAGCCACCACAATTTGCACACCGCGTTTAATCTGGCGCAACTGATCGCCAATGCTGGCGCCGCCATAAACGGCCACAACGTGTACGTTTTTAACGTTTTTCGAGAAGTTTTTAAGGTCGTTGGTGATTTGCAAACACAACTCGCGAGTTGGGCAAAGCACTAAAGCCTGTGGTGTGTTTTCTGTAAAATCGACTAATTCTAAAAGAGGTAGTCCGAATGCAGCCGTTTTTCCGGTCCCGGTTTGGGCTAATCCGACAAAATCGTTGCTGCCAGACAATAGTACAGGAATAGAAGCTTCCTGAATAGGCGTAGGACTTTGAAATCCTAAATCACTAATGGCATTAACAATATCATGACGGATTCCCAGTTCTAAAAATGGGTTGTTCATGAATTAAAATAACGAATTTGGCAACATCGCCAAATCGGGTGCAAAGGTAAGAAAAATAAATGCCTTTACAAGCCCTCATTTTAAAATGAGACAGTGATGACTGTGTGCGGATAATTTTTTGACTGACAGTGATTTACTGCTTTGAGCTTAAATTCATGTGTAGCTTACCGTAAACGGTCGGCCGAACGTACCAACGCATTGTCTCTTTTAATTGCTTTAATAGCCAATAGTATTAACAAAATTGCAATTGGTGCAAGAAAAAGCCCAATGCCAAAATTGCTGGTGTTGAGTGTTACCGCTCCAACTACTCCTTTAACCGTTTGAGCCACCCAAAAGCTGTGGCCAATAATTGCCAGTATAGTTACGTAGGCAAGCACAATTTGCTGTTTACGGTTGCGAAACAAAAATATAGTAACCAACGGCAGTAAGGCAACCACAGCAGTAGCAGCGGTTAAGGCCACAAATGATTGAATTTGTTGCTGTTGTCGGTTAACGTCCTGCATAAGGCCGGTAACCTTTATGCTTGTTGGTATATTGTTGATGTAAACGTTGTTTGCAAGTGTAAATAAGTAAAGGGCAAATATGGCCAGGCTAGCCAAAAATAAGTATATGCTTTGTACGCGTTGTATCATGATTAGTGTTTATAGCAAGGCAAATATAAAATTGTTTGCTTAAATAATGACTTAAGCTTGCGGCAAGGTTTGCTACCTTTGCATCGTGGCCCAATTACAACGCTATTTTTTAGAACTGGCTTATGATGGTACCCGCTATCATGGGTGGCAGGTGCAGCCCAATGCCATGAGTGTTCAGCAAAAATTAAATGAAGCTTTAGCTGTTTTACTGCGCCAGCCGGTTGAAACTATTGGAGCAGGCCGTACCGATACGGGCGTACATGCAAAACAGTTATTTGCTCATTTAGATGTTCCGGTTATTGATTTGCCTGCAGAAGCGGCTGTAGAAGAAGTTTCAAAGCAAAATACGAAAGGGCGGAACAGCCTTCGCCTTGAAAGCTTGAATGCTTTACTTCCTCATGATATTGCTGTTAAACAAATAATACCGGTTCATGCCGATGCACATGCCAGGTTTGACGCTACGCAACGGTCTTATGAATACCACATGCATTTTGATAAAGATCCGTTTAAGCAAAATAACTCGTGGCAGGTTAAGGGTGAGTTAGATGTAGAAGCCATGAACCATGCAGCAGCAATTATAATGGAGTATACTGATTTTAGTTGCTTCAGCAAATCAAACACACAGGTGTTTACCAACAACTGTAAAGTTGTAAGGGCGCAATGGCTGCGTAGTAAAGACGGACTTGTGTTTCATATATCGGCCGATAGGTTTTTGCGCAATATGGTACGCGCTATTGTGGGAACTTGTATGATGGTTGGCCGCCACGAAATAGAGCCCGAAGGCATTCGTTCCATCATTGAAAGTAAAAATCGTAGCAACGCCGGAACATCAGTGCCTGCCTGCGGTTTATACTTAACAGAAGTAAGGTATCCGTATTTGTAAATGGCAGATTTTAGAAACTCGATTTCGGATTTAAATTCATACGAGAGTGTGTCAACTTTTGCAAAAAGCAACAAATTCAAAATCAAACATCCGCAATCTGATATTAAAGAAAAATGTCTAAAGTAACAGGAAAGGCACTTGATGTACAGCTGCTTAAACGTATTATGGTTTACGTTAAGCCATATAACCGCACGTTTGTCATTGCTGCATTTTTAACTATATTTTTAGCTGTAATTACCCTGGCTCAACCCATGCTGATGGAAATTGGGTTAGACAAATATATTTTAGCCGGTAATTATAACGGGTTGGTTTTTATAGTAACACTGATGATTGCGCAATTAATTGTGCAAACCATAGCGCAGTATTATCAAACTTATTTAACAAACGCCTTAGGGCAATCAGTCATCCGTGATTTACGTATAGATGTTTTCAATCATGTAATGAGCCTGAGGTTAAAGTATTTTGACCGTACGCCCATTGGCATGCTCATTACCCGCACCGTATCAGACCTCGAAACCATTGCCGATATATTTTCAGAAGGTTTGATATCAATAGCAGGCGATTTGCTTTTGGTTATATCTATAATTACTTACATGCTGGTGCAAGATTGGAAGCTGACGTTAATTACCCTCATTCCATTGCCTTTTTTACTGGGAGCCACTTACATTTTTAAAGAAGCTATTAAATCTTCATTTCAGGATGTGCGTACGCATGTGGCTCAACTGAATACTTTTTTGCAAGAGCATATTTCAGGTATCAGCATCATTCAATACTTCTCGCGCGAGGCGCAGGAAATGCGCAAATTTAATGCGGTGAATGAAAAATACCGCGATGCCAATATCAGGTCAAACTGGTATTACTCTATATTTTTTCCGGTAGTGGAAATTTTTATGGCCTGCTCAATTGGTTTGCTGGTATGGTATGGTTGTAAACGTATTTTGAGCGATCAAACTATGGCCTCCATTACTGCCGAAGGGCAGGGTATTACACCGGGTAAAATATTAGCATTTATTACTTTACTTAACTTGCTTTTCAGGCCCATACGTCAACTGGCCGATAAGTTTAACACCCTGCAAATGGGTATGGTAGGTGCCGATCGGATATTTAAAGTTCTTGATACTGATGAAGTAGCGCCCAATAGCGGTATAATCAACAACGTTAAGTTAAAAGGGCAAATTGATTTCAACAACGTTTGGTTTGCCTACAATGATGATAATTGGGTGCTCAAGAATCTTACCTTTAATATTAAGCCCGGCGAAACGCTTGCTTTGGTTGGCGCAACAGGTGCAGGTAAATCATCAACCATAAACATACTAAACCGGTTTTACGAAATTGGGAGGGGTAATGTGAAGGTTGATGGCGTAGATATTCAAGACTATGAACTGAGATTCTTGCGCTCACAAATTGCAACGGTAATACAAGATGTGTTTTTGTTTTCAGACACTATTGCCAACAATATAAGCCTTAACAACCCGGCCGTTACACGCGAGCAAATTGTAAAAGCAGCAACCGAAGTAGGCGCACATGAGTTTATTGAACGCCTGCCAGGCGGGTACGATTACAATGTAATGGAGCGCGGGGCAACCTTATCAGCGGGCCAGGCACAGTTGATATCTTTTGTGCGGGCGCTGGTATATGATCCGGCTATTTTGGTGTTGGATGAAGCTACCTCATCGGTTGACACCGAAACGGAGATACTCATTCAAAATGCTATTGATAAGCTAATGCAGGACCGGACAGCTATTGTGATTGCTCACCGTTTGTCAACCATACAAAAGGCTGATAAAATTATTGTGCTTGATCACGGCGAAATTAAAGAAATGGGCAGTCACCAGGAATTATTACGTATTGAGGATGGTTATTACCGTAAACTATACGACCTGCAATTTAACTCAGCGGGCATAGATAGGGGATAATAGAGCCAGGAGACAATACCCAAGAGCCAAGAATATCGATGGAATGAAAAATATCTCTTGGCTCTTGGTTTTTGCTTCTATTATTTCACCGGCGGATTATCCTTCTCCGGGTCTTGAAATTCATCGGGCGGAGTTTTTATCGGATTAACCGGCTCTTCGCTGTTTTCACGTGTTTTGGCTACGTTGCCAAAATTGGCGTTGTCTTTATCATAATCTTCATCTTCGGACTTTTTTACGGCTTTGCCACCGTTATCATTTGGCCTGTCGGTTGGTGTATCAGATGGAGATGGTTTATCGTGTTCGTTTGCTGGTTGGTGCATCATAAAATCAAGTTTTTGGTATATTAAGCTTAACAGCCGGCCTTAATGTTTGTTTATTTGCGCAAATAGAAGGCAAACGTTAAGCGTTAAAGTTTGTTAAAAGCCAACGCTTAACGCCGGCAAATGGCATTAATAATTAATAAAGTTTTACCTTTAACCAAGCGATTTTTTAATTTCGCATCCCAACAGGTACTATATGGAAGAATTTGAAGCAAGTACGGCCGCCAAAAAAACCAAAACCATTTACATATCAACGGTTTTTGGTATTGCTATGGTGTTGCTTATGGTGGGTATGCTGGGGTTGATACTGGTACATGCCAACAATTTATCACGCTATATTAAAGAAAATATGGTGGTGAACGTTTTTGTTGATGAAGGTGCGCGTGAAACAGATGTGTTGCAATTTCAGCGTCAGCTGGATGGAAACCCATTGGTGAAACGCACGCAGTATGTAAGTAAAGAACTCGCTGCGCGTAACCTGCAAAAAGATTTAGGCGAAGATTTTGTAAAGTTTTTGGGTGTAAACCCGCTTTCGCAATCTATAGATGTTTACATGCGGGCCGATTATGCCAACAATGCCGATTTAACCCGCTTTGCTAATGAACTGCGTCAAAACCCTTTGGTTAAAGAGGTTAAATACCAGCAATCGTTAGTTGAACAGATGAATAAAAATATCACCAACATCAGCTTGGTTATACTTGCGTTTACAGGCATATTTGTTATTTTATCGGTAGCGCTTATCAACAATACTATCCGTTTGGCTATATACTCACAGCGGTTTTTGATCAAATCAATGCAGTTGGTGGGTGCAACAAAAGCTTTTATACGTAAGCCATTTTTGTTATATGGTATATGGCACGGGCTGTTAGGTGCATTAATTGCAACCATTATTTTAGTGGGTACGCTGTACCTTGCCTATAACCAAATTCCTGATTTAATAGTGCTGCAAAACTACTATGAGTTTGCCATTATATTTGTTGCCATTGTATTGCTTGGCATATTCATATCGGGCTTTAGTACATTTTTGGCGGTTAACCGTTTCCTTCGTTTAAAAATTTATCAATTATATAGATAGTACAATATGGCTCAAAAATTTGAAAAGCCTGCAGGCACACCAACAAGGCCTTCTATTTTAGGTAATAGCAAGCCGGCTGCTGCACCTGTTCAGTTTGTGTTTGGCAAAGCCAATTATCAAATACTGGCAGTTAGCGTGCTTATTGTAACTTTAGGCTTTATACTAATGTCGGGCACTACTGATATTTACAGCACTACTAAAATTGTGATTGCGCCGCTGGTTGTATTAGCAGGTTTCGGCCTTGCTTTTTATGCCATTATGAAAAAGCCTGTAGCCTAACGCATGACTGTAATACAAGCTATTATTTTGGCCATTATTGAAGGCCTTACGGAGTTTTTGCCAGTGTCATCAACCGGGCACATGATTATTGCTTCATCGGCCATGGGCATTGCCAGTAATGATTTTGTTAAGTTGTTTACTGTTGCCATTCAATTAGGTGCTATACTTTCGGTAGTTGTACTATACTTCAAACGTTTTTTTAAATCGCTCGATTTTTATTATAAACTAATAGTTGCCTTTATACCGGCGGCCGTTTTTGGTTTATTATTCAGCAAAAAAATTGATGAGCTGATGGAAAGCGCCCTTACCGTTGGTATAACGCTTTTTGTTGGCGGCGTTATCCTTTTGTTTGTTGACAAATGGTTTGGAAAAACTGATGTAGAAGACGAAAAGGATATAAACTATGCTACGGCATTGAAAATAGGTTTTTTTCAATGCATTGCCATGATTCCAGGGACTTCACGTTCAGCTGCTACCATTGTAGGTGGTATGTCGCAAAAGCTGAGCCGAAAAGCTGCCGCAGAGTTTTCATTCTTTTTGGCAGTACCCACCATGTTTGCTGCAACAGCCAAAAAACTGCTTGACTTTTTTAAAGACGGGCACACCTTCAACGGCGAAGAAATTAAGTTACTGGTAATAGGAAATGTAGTAGCGTTTATAGTTGCCCTTTTAGCTATACGTACATTCATCACCTTTTTAGAGAAAAAAGGCTTTATGCTATTTGGTTGGTACCGCATTTTAGTTGGTGCAGTTATTATAGGTCTTTACGCAACGGGGCATAACCTGGAGATAATCTAAAGCCATAATTCAAGACAATATATTAAAGCGGTCTGTCCATCGAAGGGTAGATCGCTTTTTGATTTTTACATAATTTTCCTCTTGATTCTGTACGCTGTACTCTTGATTGTTATTTGTTACCTTTGTGCTTTATAAAGAGTTTTGAACGAAGCACATCCAAAATATAAAGACTTCAATTTTGTTGAAGGCGAACTATTGTTAATTAACAAACCTTACCGCTGGACTAGTTTTGACATTGTAGGTAAAGTGCGTAATGCATTTAAACCACTTAAGTTGAAAGTTGGCCATGCGGGTACCCTTGATCCGCTGGCTACCGGGTTGCTTATTGTTTGCACTGGTAAAATGACCAAGCAAATTGATACCTTCCAGGCCGAAGAAAAGGAGTACACCGGTACATTTACACTGGGTGGCACTACGCCATCCTATGATATGGAAACCGAGGTAGATCAAACCTTTGAAACGGCTCACCTTACTGAGCAGATTTTAAGAGAGGCTTGTACACAGTTTATTGGCGAAATTCAACAGTACCCACCGGCGCACTCGGCTATTAAAGTAAATGGTGAGCGGCTTTATGAAAAGGCCCGCCGGGGCGAGGAGGTTGAACTTAAAGCACGCACATTAACAATTACAGAATTTGAGCTAACCCGTATTGAGCTGCCTGAAGTCGACTTTAGAGTTGTATGCAGTAAAGGTACCTACATCCGCTCGCTGGCAAATGATTTTGGTAAAGCCGTGAACAGCGGCGCTTATTTATCAAGACTAAGGCGTACACGCAGTGGTAATTTCAAGGTTGAAGATGCTTGGGAGATTATGGAATTGGTTGATGTAATTCGTGCTCAAAATTCGCCCCACCCAAACCCTCCCCGGGAGGGAGGGCTTAATGAGGGGATAGATTTTAACAATATCAGGGAATACAGGCAAACAGCCGACTTAAAAAATTATGAGCAGCTAAAAGCTAATAGTCGCTCTAATCGGCACATGCCTACAGAGGCGGAAGGCACTTTGTGGCAGCTACTACGAAATAACAGTACTGGATATAAAGTAAGAAGGCAGCACGCTATTGATAACTATATTGCTGATTTTATATGCCTTCAAAAAGGTTTAGTAATAGAAGTTGATGGCAAATATCATGAACATATTAAAGAAGCTGACAGTATAAGAACGGATGCTCTAAATCATTGGGGCTTTGAGGTAATCAGGTTTGATAATGACGAGGTTCTCGCACAGCCACAAAAGGTTTTTGACGAGATTAGAAATAAGATAAATAGTATGCCCGACAGAAAGAAAGCCCTCCCTCCCGGGGAGGGTTTGGGTGGGGCAACAGAAAGCGTTAACACGGGAGGGGAAGTATGAGAGTCTATCATAACATAGACGATTTTACGCCGCTACCTAATGCAGTGGTAACCATTGGTACATTTGATGGCGTACACCAGGGGCATCGTCAAATTATTGCGCGCTTGAAAGAGCTGGCCCGTCAAACAGGTGGCGAAACTGTTATCCTCACCTTTTTCCCGCATCCACGAATGATTATTCATCCCGAAGATCAGAGTTTGAAGTTAATCAGCACGATTGATGAGCGTGCGGCGCTGCTTGAAGAACTTGGTGTCGATCATTTGATTATAACTCCTTTCTCTCGCGATTTTTCTAACCAAACGGCTGAAGCTTACATTTATGATGTGCTGGTTAAAAAAATTGGTACCCGTACTATTATCATTGGTTATGACCATCGGTTTGGTAAAGACCGCCATGGCGGGTTGCAGGATTTGCAGGCGGCTGGTCCTGAGTATGGTTTTGACGTAATTGAAATTCCGGAGCAGGACATCAACCATGTGGCTATAAGTTCGACCCGTATACGTGAGGCATTACTAAGGGGAGATATAGAGCAGGCTAATACCTTTTTAGGATACTCATTTTATTTAACAGGTAAAGTTATACGTGGCAATCAAATTGGACGGCAGTTGGGCTACCCTACCGCTAACCTGCTTGTTGAAGAAGGGTATAAGCTGATACCTGCCGATGGTATATTTTCGGCAACGGTAAAAATTGGTGCCGAAACTTTTAAGGGCATGGCATACATTGGTCACAGGCCAACCATTAATGGTATGACGCGCAACATCGAAGTGAACTTATTTGATTTTGACCGTGATATTTACAATCAAAGTGTGCAAATGAACTTTCATCATTTCATCAGGCACGATGTTAAGTTTTCTTCGCTTGAGGGCTTAAAAGAACAACTAGCGCAAGACAAAATTGCGGTAATGGCCGTGCTCAATAATTCCTGATACTTTTAGCTGCTACATTCAATTACAAAGTAATCTTCATATATTGGTTTAGTCAACTTATAATTGCAGCTACTTAAAGAGTTGAAAAGTAACTAAACAAGCTATTGGCTAACCTAACAAATGAAACTAAATCTTGATAAGCAGGAAAGCGAGTTTTTAAACAAGGCAATTGCGCACTGGGAAAAGGAGCAACTGCTTTCATCGGAGCAGGCTGAAAAGCTGCGTGCATCTACCGAGGTGAAAGGCTTTGACTGGATGAGGCTGGCTCAATATTCATTTTGGGTGGCTTTGATTTGCGGGGCAATTGCCGTTGGCTCGCTTATAATCAGCGACCAGGTTATTAACTGGATCAAGAGCCTTTATTATACGCCCGATATTATCATTGCTATTGGTTCGGGAGCACTTGCTGTCGGTTGTTTTTATGTTGGCCGCCGTCGTGAAAAATTGGTTCCGCAAAGGGTTTTTAGTAACGAGGCAACCATATTTACCGGTATATTATTTACTGCTTGTAGCATTGCCTACTTTGGTAAAACCTTCGATAATGGCTCCGGGCATTACTCCATTCTCTTCCTTATTTCGGTATTCATATACGGGTTTTTGGCCTGGAAGTTTAACTCACGCATGATATGGCTATTTGCCCTGGTATCATTAGGCAGCTGGTTTGGTACCGAAACCGGTTACCAAACTAAGTGGGCTTATTACTTTTTGGGGATGAACTACCCGCTGCGCTTTGTTTTATTTAGCATGGTTTTATTGGTTGTATGTTACCTACTTAAAGACAAACCGTTTATACAGCAATTTTGGGATTTAACTTACGTAGTAGCCTTATTGTATCTATTTATATCATTATGGTTGCTCAGTATTTTCGGAAATTTTGGGCAGCTTAATGATTGGCTTCAGGTTAAGCAAATAAGTTTGTATTACTGGGGAATAATATCATTGGGAATAGCAGGCGGGTTTACGCTTTACGGTCTTAAAAGTAAGGATGCCATTGCCCGCGAGTTTGGCATAACCTTCGTGCTTATTTTTATCTACACCAAATACTTTGAGTATTTATGGAATCATATACCAGGAACCGTTTTCTTCGCTGTTTTGGCGGCGTCATTTTGGTTCATTGGTCGCCGTGCCGAAAAAATATGGAATTTGAACGCGTAAATGGCGTTTATTAAATATTCTTAATTGCTCTAACGTCGCTGTTGTCACATCTTTAATAGCTTAAGTGTGACCATTAATATATTTTAAATAATATAATACAGGTAAACAAAAGCTTTTTACTGTAGTTGTTTTATTATATAAGTTGTACTTTTGATGTGCTTAACTTATTGAAAGAAAGCAATGATAACTCAACTGTTTAAATATATAACCCTGGTTTGCCTCATAGCCGGTATTTTAGAATACAGCCAGGTGCCGGTTATATCAGTATGGGGAAATTATAGCAAAACCACAGAGCAAAGCGATAAAGGCTTTTCCGAAGATCCGGTTAAGGAGTCTGAAAATATTCGTTCAGAATCAGCTAAGGACTTTTTACACGAGGTTAATCTATTTCGTTTCTGCCAGCCGGTGTTTGTAATAGTGGTTAAGCATATCGTTTTTCACCGGGCCGATTTTCCCTACCATTTCTACCCCGACGTTCCTACGCCCCCACCAAACTGCTAAGCTGTAACCAAACAGTTTAAACATGTGCTGTAAGGCATAATTTGTTGCCTGCGCACCATTCTTTTACCTCAATTTACATAAATATAGTTATGAAAACTTCAAATTTTATAGCAGTGCTATCAGCATTGTCATTATTCTCTACCGTATCATTTGCTCAAAGTAAAGTTTCTGAAAATCAGCTTAAACAAAACGTTACGCCCATTAAAGGTGCTCTAAGTGCCGTTAATCAAATTGAGCCCATTAGCTACAATTATAATAACCAGTTAAATGGTTTAAAGCTACCTGGTGGAACTCAATATGGCTTTAATGCTGATAACGTTCAATCTGTTTTACCAAACATAGTACGCACGCAAAGCATGTTGCCTGCAGCGCCTCGTAAGGGCTCGGTACAGTCAGTTGATATTAAAACAGTTGATGTGCAAAGTTTAGTGCCAGTGTTATTAGGTGCAATAAAAGAGCAGCAACAACAAATTGACGCCCTTAAGGCCGAGGTACAAGCCTTACGTACTAAGGGTGGAAGCAATACTTCTGCAGCTATTAAATAATTGATTCTTCTTTTTCTTTTTAGCAAAAATGCCCGGTGTTGTAACCGGGCATTTTATTTTCTGTCTCTCTCTACTTTGTTTTTTCATTAAGAAAAGCAATAAGCTTCTCCATGGCAATAGCCCGGTGGCTTATATGATTCTTTTCTTCCATGCTCATTTCGGCAAAAGTTATATTGTAGCCCTCAGGCTCAAAAACAGGATCGTAACCAAAGCCCTTAACGCCAACTTTTTCATCGCGTATTGTTCCGTTAATTACGCCCTCAAAAAAATGCTCCTCGCCGTTCCAAATAAGTGAAATAACAGTAATAAAACGCGCTTTACGATTATCTACGCCTCTAAGGTTATGCAACACTTTTGCAATGTTGGCCTCATGGTTGCCATGCTCGCCCGAGTAGCGTGCCGAGTATACGCCAGGTTCATTATTCAGTGCTTCTATTTGTAAGCCGCTGTCATCGCCAAAACAGTTAAGGTTATATTTACTATATACGTAATGGCTTTTAATCGAAGCATTCTCGTTAAAGGTAGTGCCGTTTTCATCAATCTCGTCATGGCAACCAATGTCGGTAAGGCTTTGTAGCTGCAACCTGTCGCCGGTTTTGGCGGCCACTTCCTCTAACTTATGTTGGTTATGTGTAGCAAATACTAAAGTTGGCTGCATGTATTAAAAGGTTTTTATCAAGTTCCAGAATATGCGCGTGTAATCTTTATTGCCCAGCATGTTGCCAAACCCAAAGGTATAAAGCGTCTTTACTTGTGCGGTGTGCTGTATTTCGTTAGGGTTGAGCGCAGGCATAGCAGCAGGCAGCGCATTTTTTCCTAAAATTAAGAGTTTTTCTGGTTTAAAAAAATGGCTTATATCAGTCCACAGCTTGCTATTGGCTTTAGCCATGTTTAAAATAGCAACATCGTCCTGCATGTAATTTATACGTGTTAAGGTACCGGTAAGTGCATTTAAGTGTTCGGCAGGCATATGATCAATGTCGGTATAGCATACCAGTATCAAAAAGTTTTTTTGATTACCGCCTAAGTAATTAAATGTAAGTGCCGGCGTTACAGGAGTAGAGGTTGCAGGCAAGGTAATAGTTTGTGGTGCAACAGTAACGTTGCTTGCTTCAGGCGCATTAACCGGATTTTGAGCTACCGGTTGAGTGTTTGCAGCATCGTTGGCCTGTTCATTTAAATTAATGTTTTGATATAAAGATTTGTCGCTTTGGAGCAAAAACAAATCTTCCTGTAAAAAATAGCTGAGATGTTCTGCCTGCATATCCATTGTCACTTTAACAATTTTTAACAAAAATAGCTAAAGCAAGTGATGCTTTATGGGCATATTCGCATAATATTATAGCACAGGCATATAATGACATATTTATGCCGCCGAAGTGCAGAAATTTTGCGAAATTCGGAGGTTTTATTAAAACGCCGTGCAGTATATACTGTAAGGTGTTCAATTAAAGGTAAATGAGAAAGTTTGGATTTATATTTTTAAGTTTTTTACTTATTGCAACAGCTGTATCTGCGCAAAAAATATCGCTTGATAAAGTAGCTGGTGTGGTGGGTAGCAGTGTGATTTTAAAGTCGGATATTGAGTTGCAGTACGCGCAGTACCTGGTATCTGGCGGGCAACCCGATGCCGATATCAAATGTACTATTTTAGGGCGTTTGCTCACACAAAAGCTTTTGGCTCAGCAAGCGGTGATTGATAGTGTTACCGTGACTGAAGATGATGTGGACGGCCAGATTGACAGACGTATGCGCGGAATGATTCAGCGCGCCGGCGGGCAAGACCGTCTGGAGCAGTTCTTAGGTCGCTCGGTAATTCAGTATAAAGATGAGATACGACCTGACATTAAGGAGCAAATGATTGCCGAAAGAATGCAGGGAAAAATAACTGAAAAAGTAGGTGTAACTCCTCAGGAAGTGACCCGTTTTTTCCAAAATATACCTAAAGACAGCTTACCATCTTACAACAAAGAGGTAGAGGTAGGAGAAATTGTTTTTCAGCCAAAACTTAGCAAAGAAGAAAAGCAATTTTATAAAGACAAGGCCGAAGGTTTACGCACACGTATCAAAAACGGTGAAGACTTTGCCAACATTGCCCGCCTATATTCTCAGGACCCGGGTTCGGCACAAGAGGGTGGCGATTTAGGCTTTTTTGATCGCCAGGGAATGGTTAAAGAGTTTTCGGCAACTGCGTTTAAACTTAAAGCAGGCGAGTTATCTCCGGTTTTTGAATCAGAGTTTGGTTTTCACTTTTTGCAGGTGCTTGAGCGCCGCGGCGAGCAGGTGCATGCCCGTCACATACTGATTACTCCGGTTATTACCCCTGCAAGTTTAGACAGGGCTAAGGTTAAGGCCGATAGTATTTATACCCTGCTAAAAACCAACAACCAGCTTGATTTTTCAACCGCCGCATCAGTTTACTCTGATGATAAAGAAACCAAGTACAACGGTGGTATGCTGATGAATGCTGAAAACGTACAGGCACGTTCAACCTTAATTCCAACTGATAAACTTGAGCCTGCCGTGGCACTTGTAGTTGATACCATGAAGGTTAACACCATATCTAAACCGCAGTTGATAACTGCCCAGGATGGTAAATCAACTTATAAAGTATTTTATTTACGTTCGGTGACTGATGCGCATAAAGCCAACCTGGCGCAAGATTTGCCAAAAATCAAAGAGTTAGCGCAAAGCGATAAAGTTAACCGTACAGTAAGTGAGTGGTTTGAGAAAAAGCGCAAAAGCACATTTACACGTATTGACCCGGAGTTTCAGTCATGCAAGCAATTAAAGGATTGGAGCACGCCCACCACAAGCGCGCAAGTTAAGCCATAAAAACAATGTCATTATACCGTTCGGATGTAGAAGCTGCTGATGCCCTTAAAACGGCCTATCAGGATATAAGGACCGAAATTGCCAAAGTAATTGTTGGGCAGGATGAAGTAGTTAAATCTGTTTTAATTTCCATATTCAGTAACGGTCATTGTTTATTGGTAGGTGTTCCCGGCCTTGCAAAAACTTTGTTGGTGCAAACCATTGCCCGAGTGCTTGATCTTGATTTTAACCGTGTACAGTTTACGCCCGATTTAATGCCATCAGACATTATCGGCGCCGAAATATTAGGGGAAGACCGCCACTTCAAATTCGTAAAGGGTCCTGTTTTCTCTAACATCATCCTTGCAGACGAAATAAACCGTACACCACCCAAAACGCAGGCAGCCTTGCTGGAAGCCATGCAGGAGAAGGCAGTTACCGCAGCAGGTATCACGCATAAACTTCAGCAGCCGTTTTTTGTACTAGCAACGCAAAACCCAATTGAGCAGGAGGGCACCTACCCGCTTCCCGAGGCTCAATTAGATCGTTTTATGTTTAACGTTACATTAGGCTATCCTACCTTTGCCGAAGAATTGCAGGTTGTGAAAAATACTACCAGTACCAGCAAGGTTGAGTTAAGTAAAATCATCGGGGCTGCCGAAATTATAGCATTTCAGCAATTGGTACGCAACATTCCGGTAAGCGATAACGTGCTGGAATATGCCGTAAAAATGGTTGCCAAAACCCGCCCGCAGGGAGAGTTGGCAACAGCTAACGTTAAGCGGTTTTTAAATTGGGGAGCCGGTCCGCGTGCATCGCAGTATTTGGTACTTGGCGCAAAATGTCACGCAGTAATAAGTGGTAAATACTCGCCCGATATTGAAGATGTGCAAGCTGTAGCTAAACCCATACTAAGGCATCGCATAGTGCGCAGTTACCATGCCGAGGCGGAAGGTTTATCAACCGATCAGATTATTGAGCAGCTTTTTTAAAGTTTTAATTATTGATATGCAGGTTATTCGGCTTAGCGTTTTCGCAAAGGTTGAATAGCCTCTTTTTTTGAAATATGAAATACCTTGTAGTAGGCCTGGGCAACATAGGTCCTGAATATCGCGATACACGCCATAACATTGGCTTTATGATTTTGGATGAGCTTGCCAAACAGGAAGGCTCATCATTTCATAACATGCGGCTGGCCTATTATACCGAGGTAGGCTATAAAGGCCGCACGCTTCACCTAATTAAGCCAACCACTTACATGAACTTAAGCGGCAAGGCCTTAAACTATTGGATGGGGCAGCTTAAAATACCGGTTGAAAGCGTGTTGGTGCTGGTTGATGATTTAGCGCTACCCCTGGGTACCGTTCGCCTTAAGCCTAAGGGGAGTGCCGCCGGGCATAACGGGTTAAAAAATATTGAGCAGATACTTGGCCATAATAACTATCCGCGTCTGCGTTTTGGCATAGGTGATAATTACCCAAAAGGAAAACAGGTTGACTTTGTACTGAGCGGATTTGATGACGATGAAAAACCCGAACTCCCTGCTTTGATTGACCGCTCTATTGAAATGATTAAAAGCTTTGCAACCATAGGCACCGAACTAACCATGACCCGGTTTAACAAGTAAGTTAAAAAATGTTAAATTTTGGTTAAACCGGCTGTTGCTCGTTTTTAATAGGTTGATGTTTAGTAATTTGCAAAAAAAATCATCAATTGTTGTAACTATTTTAAAAGTAACAGCATCTATTAGATAGAAACGGCTTAAACCGTTATTGAGCTACGTTCTATTAACTGACACCAACTTATCACACCCAAAATGAAAAAAGCTTTACTAAGCGCAGTACTATTTGTTTTAACCTTTAATTTAACCTTTGGGCAAACTCAGCCCGCAGCAACTGCTACTGTAAAGGGTGTGGTTATTGATTCGGCTAAGAAAGAGCCTTTGGGCTATGCCACCGTAGCTTTGGTTGATGCCGCTACAAATGCTCCTGTAAAAAGTACTTTTACTAAAGATGACGGTAGCTTTGTATTGACAGGACTTGCCTTAAAACCCTACAAACTTGCTTTGGTAAATGTGGGTTACGGAACCAAAAACATCAACATTGGTACCCCAAAAACAACAACTGATTTAGGAAAGCTATATATGTTGCCGGTGTCAAACCAGTTAGGCGAAGTTAACGTAACTATGGTTAAACCGTTGATGAAGCGTGAGGTTGACCGCATTGCTTATGACGTACAGGCCGACCCGGAAAGCAAGGTACTTACTGTGCTTGATTTAATGCGCAAAGTCCCTTTGCTGTCTGTAGATGCATCTGACCAGATCAAACTACAGGGAAATACCAATTACAAAATTTTGATTAACGGTAAAGAGTCGGCTTTAATTGCACGCAATCCGGGCGATATTTTCAAGTCAATGCCTGCAAGTAACATACAAAAAATTGAGGTAATTACTACTCCACCCGCAAAATACGATGCAGAAGGTATAGCAGGCATAATTAACATTATAACTAAAAAGGATATTGAGCAAGGCTATAATGGCAGCGTTAATGCCCGTTACAGCAACTTGTGGGGCCCGGGTGTAAACGTAAACCTTACCGTTAAAAAAGGTAAATTTGGTTTTGGCGGTTATGCAGGTTACAACCGCAGAAATACGTTAACCAACAATTCGTCAAATAATACAATTAACCAAAGTCTTGATCCAAACGGTACAGTTCGATCATCAGATTTGACCCAGTTGGGAAGCAATACACAAAAAGGTAACAACACTTACACTAGCGGAGAATTAACCTATGAGGGTGATAGCTTGAACCTTCTTACCGGAACTATCGAATTTTATAGAGGTAACAACTACAACAACCGCGATTTATACTCTAACTTAGTAAGCTCAAATGCCGCAAACAGTAGAAGCTACCGCTCGCTGAATGATAACGATAATACCTACCGCGGACTTAGTGCCGGCTTAAACTACCAGTTAGGATTTAAACGCAATAAGGAGCAGTTGCTAACAGCATCATATAAATACAACTCTTCAAAAAATGATCAGCTGAATGATATCAGCTTTCTTGATCGTATTAACTTCAACGATCCTAATTACCGCCAGTTCAATAACTCGGGTAACAATGAGCACACTTTACAATTGGACTATGTGCAACCCTTTAAAAAGCTGAATTTTGAAGCAGGCGGCAAGGCTATATTCAGAGACAACTTTAGCGATAGCCGTAACGAACAATTTGACGGAACAAGCAACACTTACATAAACATACCGCTGCCAGGCAGTAATTTTGATTACCAGCAAAATGTTTACAGTATTTACAACTCGTATCAGTATAAGTTTAATGATAAATGGGTAGCAAAGGGTGGTTTACGTTTTGAGCATACAACGGTTAATTCCAACATTGGTGTAAATCAAAACTATTCTAACCTTATACCATCGGCATCGTTGCAGCGCACTTTTAAAAGCAGCAGTGTAAACCTGGGCTATTCCGAGCGTATTCAACGCCCGGGCATATGGCAGCTTAATCCGTTCGTGAATAACCAAAATCCTAACATCATCTACGTTGGTAACCCCGATTTGCGCCCAGTGGTAAGCCGTAATGTTGAGGCAACCTACAGCTGGTTTAAAAAAGGATCAATAAACTTTGGTGTTAACTATCGCTTTGCCAACAATACCGTTGAAAATGTAACTGTGTTTGACGCCACCACTGCTACCAGTATTACTACTTATCAAAATGTTGGTGCAAACAAACGCCTCGGTGCCGATTTAAGTATCAATTATCCTATAACCAAAGCCCTTAATGTAAACGTTAACAGCCAGCTTATGCACGTATGGCTTAAAGGATCGGTTAACGGTCAGCTGTATAATGCAAGAGGGTACCAGGGGCACATATTTTCGGGCTTAAGTTACAAGCTTGAAAATGGTTACCGCTTTGGTGCCAACTTTGATTATGACAGTCGTTACGTAATGCTGCAGGGACGTGATAATTACTGGTTGGGCTATGGCTTAAGTGCATCTAAAGAAATATTAAATAAAAAGGCTACCGTTTCACTTTTTGCTAATACACCATTCCAGCGTATACGTAAAATTGATAATACAGTGCGCACGCCTACATCATTCCAATATACTGTTAACGAAATGTTTGCGCGTACTATCAACATCAGCTTTAACTATAAATTTGGTAAGCTTGATGGCGGGCTTAAGAAAAACCAGCGTGGTATTAATAACGACGACGTAAGCGGAGGTTCAAGAAATTAATAAATTTGTTGCCATGAAAGTATATGGCATAACCAACTGCAACACGGTTAAAAAAGCGTTAGACTGGCTTAAGCAAAACAACATTAGTTACGAGTTTCATGACTTTAAAAAGCTGGGCGTAAGTGAGGAGAAACTTAACGAATGGAATGAAAAAGCCGGGTACGAAAAGTTTTTAAACAAGCAGGGCCTTACCTGGAAAGGGCTTGATGCCGAAACCAAGGACGGTGTAAATGAAGCCGCCGATGCACTTCCTTTGCTTAAAGAAAAAACAAGCATGATAAAGCGGCCGGTTATTGAAGATAACGGTTTCCTGTTTTTTGGTTTCGACGAGAAGGCATACCAGCAACATTTTGGTAAATAAGCAGTTTAATATTGAGTAACAATGCGCTTACCTCATGGGCAATAGCGTAAATAATATTATAATTGCTTTTTAATTACTACTACTGTTATTTCTGGAGATGAAAAAATCTTTAATCACCTGCTTGTCGCTGGCAATGATGGCCTTCAATGGCTTTGCCCAGGCGCAGCAACAGCCGGCGGGCACGGCCCCGGTAAGTAAATATGATTACCATGATGCTTTTGGCCCCTTGCTGTACACCAAAAATGGCAGCGAATATAGGGCTGCTAGCGGCGAACCCGGACCACGTTACTGGCAAAACCGGGCCGATTACCAGTTAAACGCACGCTTAAATGACCAAACTAATGAAATTACGGCTTCTGAAGTTTTAACGTATACCAACAACAGCCCTCAAAAACTGGGTTTTGTTTGGATGCAGTTAGATCAGAATCTTTTTAAACAAGATTCGCGCGGATCGGCCATCGTGCCCACATCTGGTAGCCGTAACGGCGGCCGCGGACAGGTGTTTGATGCCGGTTATAAAATCAAATCTGTAAAGGTTGGCGATGCTGACGTAAAGTATGCCATCAATGATACCCGCATGCAAATATTCCTTCCAAAGGAGGTTGCAGCCAATGGCGGACAAATTAAGGTTAAGATAGACTTTTCTTTCATTGAGCCCGATTATGGATCAGACCGCACAGGTATCTTACAAACAAAAAACGGTAAAATATTCACTATAGCTCAATGGTATCCACGTGTATGCGTATTTGATGATGTTATGGGCTGGAATACCGTGCCTTACACTGGCCCGGGTGAGTTTTACCTTGAGTATGGTGACTTTGACCTTGCTATAACTGCCCCTGCCAACCATATAGTTTTAGCTAGTGGCGAGTTGCAAAATCCGCAGGAAGTATACACTGCCGAGCAGCAAAAGCGCTGGGCACAAGCTGCTCAAAGTGATAAAACAGTTATCATCCGTTCGGCCGGCGAAGTTACAAGCGCGGCATCTCGTCCGGCTGGTAAACAAGAGCTTACCTGGAAATTCAAAATAAAGAATGCACGTGATGCAGCATGGTCTTCATCTCCTTCTTTTATACTTGATGCAGCAAAAATCAACCTGCCAAGTGGTAAAAAGTGTATGTCGGTTTCTGCTTATCCGGTTGAAAGTGATGGTAATGCTGCATGGGGCCGTTCAACAGAGTATACTAAAAAATCAATTGAATATTATTCTGCCAAGTGGTTTGAGTTCCCTTATCCTGTGGCTAGCACTGTTGCCGGTATAGTAGGTGGTATGGAGTATCCGGGCATTGTATTTTGCGGTTACCGGGCTAAAGGTGCCAGCTTATGGGGAGTAAATGATCATGAATTTGGTCACACCTGGTTCCCGATGATTGTTGGCTCTAACGAGCGTTTATACGGTTGGATGGACGAAGGCTTTAATACTTTCATAAACAGTCTTTCTACCGATGCTTTTAACAATGGCGAATATAAAGAACGTCCTATGGACATGCATCGTTATGGTGCTTTCTATACTCGTCCTGAGGTTGAAGCCATCATGAATACTCCTGCAGGTATCAAAGAGCGTAATAACGGTTTATTACTTTATTCAAAACCAGGTGCAGGCTTAACCATGTTGCGTGAGCAAATTTTAGGTCCCGAGCGTTTTGATTTTGCTTTCCGTACTTACATTGAACGTTGGGCGTTCAAACACCCAACACCTGATGATTTTTTCCGTACCATGGAAAATGCAGCCGGTGAAAGCCTTCAATGGTTTTGGAGAGGCTGGTTTATGAATAACTGGCGCTTGGACGTAGCTGTAAGAGATGTAAAATACGTTGACAATAATCCGTCGAAAGGTGCACTTATTACACTTGATAACCTTGAAAAAATGGCTATGCCTGTAATTTTAGAGGTTAAATATAAAGGTGGTAAAAGTGAGCGCATCAAGCTTCCTGTAGAGATTTGGGAACGTAACGTTAGCTGGACATTCAGACATCCGTCCACCGCCGAAATTGAATCGGTAACTTATGATCCTGATAAGGTACTACCGGACTACAACGAGGCCAACAACGTTTGGAAACAGTAAAAAATTGTTAAAAAACCCGGCACATTTGGCCGGGTTTTTTTATTGAATGGCGTTTGCGAATACTGTAATTATATATTACTTTAAAACCCAAAATTACATGTACACACTACCTCGTAATTATGCTATAGATGCTTTCCGTTTGATAGGTGCATTTTCAGTAGTTATGATCCATACGATAGGAGCTGGAACCATGACAGGTCGCATAATCTTGCAAACAATGCACTGGGCTGTGGCCTTTTTCTTTATGGCGAGTGGATACTTTTTTTTCTTACAGTACTCAAAAGCCGGGGTGGGTATATTTTCCAAGACACTCATTAATCTTATCGGGATATTTATAGTTGTAAATGTAGTTTTCGCTGTGTTCCATCTCGCTAGAGGCACATTGCGTTCGTCATTTTCTGTCTACACATTCATAAGCTACGGGGCAAACTTTCACTTATGGTTTTTGAATTCGCTTATAGGTACATATATAGCGTGGTGGATACTATTCAAGTTTGGATTGCAAAAATTATTAATTCCTTTGGCGATTTTAATGTATGGCTACAATTTGGTTACAGAGGCATATCCGCTATTTTTAAAACTTAAATTCACCTTATTTGCTAGTAACGCGGTCGGCTTTCCTTTGATGACTATAGGTTATTATTTAGCCAAAAAACAGACAAAGTTAAAATTATCGACCGCCTTAGGTGTAGGCATTGCAATTGCCGGTTACCTACTTCAGTTTGTGGAAATATGTATGTTAAATTATTATCATCATGTTCAAGTGTTAGGTTATCATCTTGGGATTAGTACGCGTTTATGTGCTATGGGGATATTAATTTATACAGTAACTTCTACGGGTTTGCCTAGTAAACTATCAGATTATGGACGTAAATACTCATTACCTATTTATTTATATCATCCCATGGTGATATCTGTTTTTTATAATATAATTAAGCCGTATATGAATGTAAAGTCGGTTTTCTTTCAAATACTGTATCCAATAGCATCGATTGTTATTAGCTTTATTTTGATGAATGCCATCGAGAAATGGTTTAAGCGGTTGTTTAAAACCATTAATGGTTCAATAGGTCTGCAGGAATTGTTTACAGCCAAAAAGCAACCAATTAATTAGCTCTTGCATTCTTTTCGGCGTGCGGTATTTTCACAAGTATTTTTTATTAAATAACTTTAACACTTTAATCTAAACCATGCCTTTAATTGGCGGTTTAATCACATATACACCTTCAATTATGAGATCAGGATTCATTATAGTTTTTTTACTGACGCTGTTTACCGTAACGGTAAAAGGCCAGCAAAACGTTGTAAGAGGACAAGTTACCGATGCAACCAATGCTAAGCTGCCTAGCGTACTGGTAAAAAACATTACCAATAATCAGGTTACGTTAACTACTGATAGCGGCAACTTCGAAATAAGAGGCTTGGTGGGTAATACATTAATTATATCATCACCAGGCTACGTATCAGATACGTTGTTTGTTGCTGACATGAAATTCAAAAACGTAAAGATGACTCCGCTGGGTATCACCTTGGGGGCAGTAAATGTACGTGGTCAGCGTTTTGATCCTCGTGTAGAGTACGCACAGGTTTATCAAAAGAGCAAGGTTCATGTTTTATCGCCCACCACATGGTTTGGTAAGGAAGCTAAAGATGCCCGCCGTTTAAAAAAATACTTTGAAAAAGAAGTTGAAGAACGCCATGTTGACTCGGTATTCACCAAGGTTTACGTAGGTAGCCTGGTTCCGCTTAAGGGTGTTGAGCTTGATAATTTTATGAGTCTTTACAGGCCTACATATGAGTTCGTGCGTAGCAATGGTGGTGCATCAATGGCTGCTTACATAAACGATTCTTATAAAAAATATCAGGCGCTTCCGCCTGAAAAGCGCGTGGTACCAAAACTTACTTCTGAAGTTCAGCCGCAGCAAAGTAAGCCATAGTTAATAATTTACAATCTTTTAACGGCCGTTTTGAAATACGACCGCTAAACCGTTATTTTTATACATGCAATCAGTATTAAAACTGTTTGATTTCAATCTTTTTAGTGCCTTAGATGTGTTGCTGGTTGCATTCCTGCTTTACCAGCTTTATAATCTTATAAGAGGAACTATTGCCGCCAATATATTCATTGGTTTAGCCCTTATATGCCTGCTTTATTTTGTAGTTAAGGCTTTAGATATGAAGTTGCTCACTACCATACTGGGCAATTTTATGAACGTGGGTATTATTGCAGTAATTGTGGTGTTTCAGCAGGAAATACGGCGGTTCTTGGTATTGGTTGGGCGCAATGCCTCCCTGCAAAGAAACCGAGCCTGGTGGCGATATTTTTTAGGCAAGAACGAGGCTGAAAAGGATAACTATAAACGTATAAAACCAATTATTGATGCTTGTAAAAGCATGAAACAAACCCATACCGGTGCGTTAATTGTTTTTGTGAAAGATTATGATGAGCAAATTTACCAAACCAGTTGTGAGGTTGTTGATGCTAAAATTTCAAAGCGCCTGATTGAGGCTATCTTTCAAAAAAATGGCCCCTTGCATGATGGTGCCGTTATCATATCAGGAAACAAAATTAAGTCTGCCAGCTGCATATTACCGTTAACCGACAACAGTGATTTACCTGCTCAATTTGGATTGCGTCACCGCGCAGGCATAGGCGTGACCGAAGCTAACGATGCAACTGCCCTTATAGTATCTGAGGAAACAGGGGAGATATCTTACGCCAAGCATGGGCGGGTAAAGATGAACATTAGCTTTGCCGAGTTAGAAAAGCTGTTAAATAAGGACTTTTAATTAATTGATACCTGATTTATCAGTGTTGTAAGTGCCCTGTATTTGGCCTTCCGGCAAAACCTGCTTAATTTTCACTCGCTTAACAAGTATAGTATAATTGGTGCTTTTATCACCTGCCCGTGCTACGGGCATATGGTCTTGTTCTTCATTTCTTTTTACTGCAGTTGGCATGTTGCTGTAGTAAATATCTTTAGAGGCTGTCCGGGCTGCTGCTAAAGAATCATTATGCAATTTCTTGCGCCATACTTCATCGGCGGTTTTTAAGCCGTTTACCAAAGCTTTCGTGCTAAACTCGATGTTTGGTGATGAGTTGCTCTGATAGGGCCTTGTAGCAGTAGTATCGGCCGTTTGTGCTTGAGTATATGTAGTAGCTGTGGCAACTAATGCGATACATAGAAACAACTTTTTCATAGTGTTAGAGTTAGGTTAAAGCAATATAGGTGATGATAGTGTGTATTCCTAACCATTTAACATTTTAACAATTGCATATAAATAAAACGGCTGCCTGTTTTGATCAGGCAGCCGTTTTTATGTTAACAAAAAGCTGATATTATAAATCGCTTGCAGCTTGGTTCGCATCGCTTTTTACTCGGCGTTTTATAAACTTATCTATTATTACATCAGAATATATCATAGCTGATAAAGATTCTCTCTCATAAGTTAAATATACGTCTGCAAATGAACCTCTCCACAAGTAGGTATCCTTTGTTTCGTCGCTTTGATTATAATCGCTTCCGTAAGCTGTAGTAAGCACTTCTTTTATCTTATTGCCATCTTCCTGTTCAAAAATTAAGTAAATAGCTGCGATCTTATCAAGATAGCTTTTTATCTGTATACGCTTAAGTTGAACGTTATTGCCAAAGTTTAAAGCCTCAGGATTGTTATAAGAATACATATAACGCCCTTGATCATCTGCTTTTTCAGATTGTTTAATAAGATATTTGCTGTTTAACGTACTTATCTCACTCCCTAATTTAATTGATTTATAACTTCTCTTGTAATCAAGATATTTTATACTACCTATAGGAGGAGTTGCCGCACTTTGTGCTTTTATCAATAGCGGGCAAATAAACATGAATATTAAAATCCAGTTTTTCATGACGTGATAAGGTGTTTAACGAATTAATTATTTGCTTGCAATCAGTTCAAAAGTTTTTCTGACTTTTTCGCCCATCTTAGGTTTTACATCGTAATCCTGGTCTCCATTGGTAGTGCTGATACGAACAAATTCAATTGGACTAGTTTGAAGCTTTTGCAAATCTTCTTTAGTGATTGCATATGGAGTTAATGTTTTGGTGCCTTCTCCTACGCTACCATAAGTTTTTGTATTCGATCCCATCATTTCAGTAAGATTATTTTTTGCTGCAGTCAAATTGATGAGACTTTTATCGCTAAGCTTCAAAATTGTTTTATCTCCCGAAAGTATAGAATAAAGCTTATTGTCGGTTTTGGGCTTGGTAATACAAATCCATACAAAGCAAACAGAGTGATCCTTCACCGGTTGAATAGTAACTAACTCATTAGCTCCAACTAATGTAAGCTTTGCGTATAAAGCCTCTTCTGAGGTTTTCCAAGTAGTATCACCTGAAATTTTATCAACCTCTGGTTTAAGTAATTTTTGGGCAGATGCCGTGTATGCCGTTAGGGCAATCGCAATTGTGAGTAAGGTTTTTTTCATGTCGTTTTTTATTGCCCTAATATACAAACTTTATTGTTGTGCTAATATAGTTAGTAAAATTATTTTGTAACAAAAAAGGCCTGAAGGAAATCTTCAAGCCTTTAAATTATAGGTGTTAGCTTTATCCGCCGTGATTAACTTCACCAATTTCTTCTTCGCGGAATAATTTGGCGCTGAAGAAATCAAAGTTCATGCGGGCAATGTTGGTAAGCGTGATCTCTTTAGGGCATTCGGCCTCACAAGCGCCGGTATTAGTACAGCTACCAAAACCTTCAGCATCCATTTGTGATACCATGCTTTGAACCCTGCGGTAACGTTCAGGCTGTCCTTGAGGAAGCATACCCAACTGTGAAATTTTTGCAGAGGTGAATAACATAGCTGAACCGTTTTTACAAGCTGCAACACAAGCGCCACAACCAATACAGGTAGCTGAGTTAAAGGCCTCGTCGGCAATAACCTTCGGAATTGGAATTTCGTTGGCATCGGGCACACCACCAGTGTTGACTGATATGTAACCGCCGGCCTGCTGTATACGGTCAAATGCTGAGCGGTCAACCGCTAAGTCTTTAATAACCGGAAAAGCAGCTGCGCGCCAAGGTTCAATGGTAATGGTTTCGCCGTCTTTGAAGCTACGCATATGCAACTGGCAGGTTGTAATTGCACGTTTTGGACCATGCGGACGACCATTGATGTACAGTGAACACATACCGCAAATACCCTCACGGCAGTCGTGGTCAAAGTTTATGGGCTCTTGCTTGGCATGAATAAGGCTCTCATTCACAACATCCAGCATCTCCAGGAAAGACATATCAGGAGATATGTTTTCCGCCTTATAAGTCTCAAACTTTCCGGCAGTTTGAGAATTTTTCTGACGCCAAACTTTCAGCGTCAGATTCATATTTCCGTTTGCACTCATGTTTCTATTCAGATTAGAGTCAAGAATCAAGAGTACAGAGTCAAGAGAAGAAAAGTCTTTATTCCTGATTCTGTAATCTGTACTCTCTCTTATTTATAACTTCTTTGTGTTAACTTAACGTTTTCGTATACCAAATCTTCTTTGTGAAGAACTTCGGGCTGGTTTTCACCTGTGTACTGCCATGCAGCAACGTAAGCAAATTCATCATCATGACGAAGTGCTTCACCTTCTTCGGTTTGTGATTCAACCCTGAAGTGGCCACCACATGATTCGCGACGAGCCAAGGCATCTTCAACCATCAACGCACCCAGTTCAATAAAGTCGGCTACACGGCCCGCACGCTCAAGTGAAGCATTGATTTCTTCATTCTCACCAACAACAATGGCGTTTACCCAGAAATCGTCTTTCAATGCTTGTATTAAGCCACGTGCTTTAATTAAACCTTCTTCGCTACGTGCCATGCCGCAGTACTCCCACATAATGTGTCCAAGCTCGCGGTGATATTCAATAACGGTTTTGTTGCCTTTAAGTGATAACAACTTGGCAATGCGCTCCTCAACATCCTTTTTGGTTTGAGCAAATGCCGGGTGAGCGGCATCAACAGCTTTTGGTCCGATGGTTGCCAGGTAATCACCTAGTGTGTATGGTATTACAAAGTAACCGTCAGCCAGTCCTTGCATTAGTGCTGATGCACCAAGGCGGTTAGCACCGTGATCAGAGAAGTTGGCCTCACCTAAGCAGTACAAACCAGGTATGTTGGTGCTCAGGTTATAATCAACCCAAAGGCCACCCATGGTATAGTGTACTGCCGGATATATACGCATTGGCTGTTTGTACGGATTCTCATCGGTAATTTGTAAGTACATGTCAAACAAGTTACCGTATTTAGCACGTACAGCATCTTCGCCTAAACGTTTAATTGCGTCAGCAAAATCAAGATATACCGCTAAGCCCGATGAACCTACACCTTTGCCTTCATCAGCCATTTCTTTAGCGTTACGAGAGGCTACGTCACGTGGTACAAGGTTACCAAATGATGGATATTTACGCTCCAGGAAATAGTCGCGGTCTTCTTCTTTAATTTGGTCTATTTTAATTTCTCCCTTACGCAGGCGTTGTGCAGTTTCGGCCGTTTTAGGTGCCCAAACGCGTCCGTCGTTACGTAACGACTCAGACATTAACGTAAGCTTGCTCTGATGATCACCTGATACAGGTATACAGGTAGGGTGAATTTGAGTATAGCAAGGGTTTGCAAAGTAAGCACCGCGTTTGTGCGCACGCCATGCTGCAGTTACGTTTGAACCAATTGCATTAGTTGAAAGATAGAATACGTTACTGTAACCACCGGTACAAAGTAGTACCGCATGTGCCGAGTGCGTTTCAATTGCACCGGTTTTAAGATTACGGGTAACAATACCTTTAGCTTGTCCGTCGGCCACAACCACGTCAAGCATTTCGGTACGGGTATACATTTTTACTTTACCTTCATGTATCTGACGGTTAAGGGCAGAATAGGCGCCCAAAAGTAATTGTTGTCCGGTTTGACCGCGGGCGTAGAACGTACGTGATACCTGTGCACCACCAAATGAGCGGTTGTCTAACAAGCCACCATATTCGCGGGCAAAAGGCACACCTTGTGCAACGCACTGGTCTATAATATTTACTGATACCTCAGCTAAACGGTAAACGTTAGCTTCGCGGGCACGGTAGTCACCACCTTTAATGGTGTCGTAAAACAAGCGGTAAATGCTATCACCATCATTACGATAGTTTTTAGCGGCGTTTATACCACCTTGTGCAGCAATTGAGTGTGCACGACGTGGGCTATCCTGAAAACAGAATGCGGTTACATTATAACCAAGCTCGGCTAATGATGCCGCTGCTGATGCACCTGCTAAACCGGTACCAACTACAATAACGTTGTATTTACGTTTATTGGCAGGGTTTACAAGCTTTAAATTGAATTTATGTTTGCTCCACTTTTCGGCCAACGGACCTTGTGGAATTTTAGAATCTAAACTCATCTTTTCCTATTTTTTAGTGAGTGGTGAGTTGTTGATTAGCGTGGATTTTTGTTACTACCTGGCCAGTCAACTACTTAACCAATCAACCTTACTTTAAACTCTGTATAAAATAAACAATTGGCATGGCTGCAAAACCAAGTGGTATAATTACTGCAAATAACCATGTACCAATGAATTGAATTATTGGCAGGTATTTACGGTGTACCCAACCCAATGTACGGAAGGCACTTTGAAAACCATGCAGTAAGTGGTATGATAAAGCAATCATAGCTATAACGTAGATAATTACGTATACCGGCATGCTAAAGCTTTCAGCTACCTTGGTATGCAAATCTTTTACCTTAACAATTTCAACATCACCGTCAAAAGTTTGTGAATGTTCAAAGTCCTCTTTTTGAGGAGTAAAATCATTAACTGTACGCTCGCCTGTTGATAGGTTGGTGCGGTACTCTTTAAAGCCAACTGAATGTGTGTACTTGTATTTGTACCAAAAATCGCCCATGTGAATAACAATGAACAAGAACAGAATGCTACCCAGCAAACCCATGTTTTTTGATGACCATGATGCCGGTGCCTTAGGCGTAACTGCATAACCTACAGGGCGGGCCTGGCGGTTTTTAATGGTAAGCAATAAGGCGTAAATTGCGTGTATAATAATGGTAGCATATAGTAACCATGCAATTACTTCAATAGGCGGAAAATGCGTAAGGAAGTTTGCATACATGTTAAAGCTGTAACCATTATCGTTACTAAACAATAGAAGATTGCCGCCCAAATGGACAATCAAGAAAAGACTCAGAAACAAGCCTGTCAAAGCCATGATCAGCTTTTTCCCCAGTGAAGAGTTAAAGGTCTGTTTTAATTCACTCATTATGTCAGAATTTTAATCAAGCAAAAATATTTAATATAACCCAAATCATACAGATTGATTTACGTTATTGTCAGGTTATTGTCTATTTAGAAACATTCTAAAAATTAAAATGCCGCTTTACTATCAAAATTTTAAAATCATATATTCGCACTCACAGCATTTACTCATGAAAAAATACCTATACCTTTTTGCTGTTGCCATTTTAACCGGCAGCTGTACTAAATTACCCCATATTACTGTTAACGGCCGTGTTGAAGGGTTAAAAGATGGCGTTATTAATATTGTTGATATAAGTGGTAATAGTATTGCCGGCCAAAATATTACGGATGGCGCGGTAAAAATTGATACAGTATTTGAAAATCCTGGTTATGGTGTATTCGTTATTAATAAAAATGGTGACAAACCACAGGAGGCGGATGTATACCTTGAAGCCGGCGAGTACACTGTAAATGCTGATGCCGGACATTTGGAGCGTTATCCTGCAATAAAATCTTCATCTGCCCTTCAAAATGAACTTACAGCATTTTATACCACTCAAGACGAGGTTTTTTTAAAGGCACAGGGAAAAGTAGCCAGCCAGGTAAAGCAAGGCGATGCCGATATTGATGGCTTAAAGTTAAAGGCCTTTAAGCAGTTTATTGACAAAAACCCTAATAGCAATGCTGCAGCACATTTAATGCTCAAAATGAATTACGAGCGCGATGTGGAAGGGTACTATGCTATATTTCAAAAACTTAATGCCGGAGTTAAGGCAACAGAAGAGGGCTTGTTTTTACAAAAAAAATTATCGGGCATGATGAAGCTGCTGCCGGGAAAAGATGCTCCTTTAGTTGCAGGTACTACTCCTGATGGAAAAAAGTTTGACAAAAGTGCACTCGATAAAAAGGTATATGTGCTTGATTTTTGGAAAGCAGGTAACCAAGTGAGCCGCCTTAATCATCAGGATATGTTAAGTGGCATGGTTAAATCCTTAAATCCGTTGAAAGTTGGCTTTATAAGCATTTCATTAGATAACAAAAAGGAGTGGTGGACCAAAGCCATAGCCGACGACAAGTTGAACTGGACCCAGTATTCAGATTTAAAAGGTGATGAATCTGACAATGCCGAGGCTTGGGCAATTACCCGTATACCCACTTACTACATTTTAAACGGCAAATGGCAGGTTATAGAACGTGACGTTACATATGACCGAATTGAATTTGTGGTTAATGATTATTTAGCACATCACTAAACAGCAATTACCTTTTCTTTAAGTACACCAAAAACTTTGTCGCCATTACGGTGCCTTAGGGCTACCTTCCCGGTAAACTTACCAAATGAGGGCAGTATGGCCTGGTTTTGACCAAAACTGAAGCAGGGTAGGGTAACAGATTGTCCGCCACGGCCTGATAGTTTAACCCCGGGGTGAATATGGCCGCAAAATACGTAATGTGTACCGTCGGCAATGCAGTCTTCATCTTTAGGGTGGTGTTGCATTAAAAAAGGCCCCTCGGTAAGCTGATGGTGGGTTGATACGTTTAAATCGTGATAATGCTGTTCTTTAATAATATCATGATTGCCAATAACCAGCTGCATAACTATATGCTGATGATCTTGGCGCCATTTTGCAAAATCGTGCCAATCGGCGTTCATTTCGCTATGAAAAAGATCTCCCAAAAACCAGATTTTTTGAGGTTGATGCTGCTTTATTAATCTGGTAAGGCAATCAAGATCATCAAGACCCACCTGGCGGGGTACCGCTATGCCGGCTTTGCGAAAATGACCGGCCTTGCCTAAATGAACATCGGCTACAATCAGTGTTTTTTGTTGCAGCCAGTAAATTGCACGCTCGGGCAGCAACAGCAAGTCTTGGTCAAGTAAATTAAAGTTCAATCCTTCACTCATCATTTCGGCGGCAAATATAATTTATTTGCTAATAATGTTAGTGTTTTGATAGCGTTAAAAATATGATAAATACTTTTAGCGCTATTGCAAAGCATGGTATAACACAATATCCATAAGAGCTTGTTTTAAACCAAACGCTTTAATAAATGTCAGTATTGTAAATTTAAATTTATTGATGATGCAGCGATGTGTGAAAGTGGTTTTAATGTTAGTTATGTTGTGCGGCTCGTTTACAATTAAAGCCCAAAGTTACCGCCAACTCACCCCCGAAGATTTTACAGGACAGGTACCGGCCGGAAGTGGTTTTTATGTAGCGCATACCAGTTGCAATGTGAGTATGCGGTATAATGTTCAAAATTACCGTAGTAACTATCGCTTAACTTTTTTCATTCCGCTTAATTTCAATCCTGAAAGGTCATGGATAAATCGTAAAATGATAACTAATGATGATATGATGAAAGAAGTTATTCATCATGAGCAAGGACATTATGTTATTGCGTTTTTAATGCAGCAGGAACTTATACGCGAGCTTAACGCTTTTCATTACACCGGCGATTATCAGCGCCAGGCCAATAACATTTTCAACCGCATTGATGATAAGTACCGCCGCATGAATGCTGATTACGACCGTGAAACTATGCACATGCAAGATAGAAAGCAACAGGCCGCGTGGACCAATTTCTTAAACAGGCAGCTTACCGAATCAAACAGCCTGGTTATGGGGCGGTAATTATAATCTTATTCTTTACCCGCCACGCAAATAACAAATTCTCCTTTGACCGGGTGGGTTTCGTAATATGCTTTTACCTCGGCAACCGTACCACGTACGGTTTCTTCAAACACTTTGGTTAACTCGCGCGATACAGATATCAGGCGATCTTCTCCCCAATATGTAGCCATTTCGTCCAATGTTTTTAATAGGCGATGCGGAGATTCGTATAGTATAATTGTACGCTCTTCTTCGGCTAGAAGCTTGTAGCGGGTTTGGCGGCCTTTTTTTAAAGGCAAAAATCCTTCAAAACAAAACTTATCTGTAGGGAAACCTGAGTTTACCAGCGCAGGTACAAATGCTGTAGCCCCTGGTAGGCACTCTACTGGTAAGTTAAATTTTAATGCCTCACGCACCAGGTAAAAACCAGGATCGGATATGGCAGGCGTGCCTGCATCTGATATTAGGGCAATGTTTTTCCCTTCCAGTAAAAACTTAACAATCTCACTGCTCGACTGATGCTCGTTGTGCTGATGGTGCGCAAATACACGTTTTTCGATGCCAAAGTGCTTCAGCATAGGGGCCGACGTACGGGTATCTTCGGCCAATATCAAATCGGCCTCTTTTAGTACGCGCACAGCACGGTAGGTCATATCTTCGAGGTTACCAATGGGAGTAGGTACTAAAAATAGTTTGCCGGTAGTGTTGTTCATAGTTTATAATTAACGGTTCATGGTAGCTGCAATAAATGTAGGTGATACATGCTCCCGGATATACTCTTTCCAAGAACTATGAACCATCAACCATGAACTACTAACAATGAACCACAAAATCCTATCTTTGCCGTTCAGAAATTAAAATAATGCTGCAAGTTAGTTATATCCGCGATAACAAGGAACAGGTTTTGGCTCGTTTGGCTGTGAAAAACTTTAAACAAACCGAGCTGGTTGACGAAATTTTGGCGCTTGATGATAATCGCAAGCAAACCCAAAACCGTTTAGACAGTACATCGGCCGAGGCCAATGCTGCTGCCAAACGTATTGGCGAGCTGATGCGCACCGGCCAAAAGGAAGAAGCTGAAAAGGTAAAATCGCAAACCGGAACCTGGAAAGAGGATATTAAACGTTTTGGTGAAGAACTAACCAACATTGAGCAGGAATTGCATCAAAAACTTGTGCAGCTGCCTAACCTGCCGCACAGCAGCGTACCCGTTGGTATAACGCCCGAAGAAAATGAAGTAGTGCTGGAGCATGGCGAAAAACCAACGCTGCCCGAAAATGCCTTACCTCATTGGGAGCTTGCTGCGAAGTACAATTTGATTGATTTTGAATTAGGCGTTAAAATTACAGGTGCAGGTTTCCCTGTATATAAAGGTAAAGGTGCCAAGCTGCAACGTGCATTAATCAGTTTCTTTTTAGATGAGGCCGAAAAGGCAGGTTACAGCGAAGTTATGCTGCCATTGCTGGTTAATGAAGCTTCGGGCTTTGGTACCGGTCAGTTACCCGACAAAGAAGGGCAAATGTACTTTGTTGGCCAGGATAACTTGTACCTGATACCTACCGCTGAGGTGCCGGTTACTAACCTGTACCGTGATGTAATTTTAAAAGCAGACGAATTACCGGTAAAAAACACCGGCTATACACCTTGTTTCCGCAGGGAGGCGGGTTCATATGGTGCACATGTGCGTGGTTTAAACCGCTTACACCAGTTTGATAAGGTAGAGATAGTTCAGGTTGTTCATCCTGATACGTCATACAGTGTACTTGAGGAAATGAGCAGCCATGTACAAGGCTTGTTGCAAAAGCTTGGCCTGCCATACCGGGTTTTACGTTTATGCGGCGGCGACATGAGCTTTACAGCCTCGTTAACTTATGATATGGAAACCTGGAGTGCTGCACAACAGCGTTGGTTAGAGGTATCATCAGTATCAAACTTTGAAACGTACCAGGCCAACCGCCTTAAGCTGCGTTTCCGTAATGCAGAGGGCAAAACGCAACTGGCGCATACTTTAAACGGTAGCGCATTAGCTTTACCGCGCATTGTGGCTACGCTATTGGAAAATAACCAAACCGAAAACGGTATTAAAATACCTGAGGTGCTTGTGCCTTATACCCGTTTTGAGTACATTGATTAAATTTCAGAAGTCGGATTTCTCATTCCGGATTTAATCCGCCTCTTCAAGATAAGGCTTTAGCGCGTTAGTTAAATACGCAATTAATTCGGGGTCGTTGTACTGGTAATTGTCTTCAATATCCAGTACAACGACCTCTTTTTCAATTATAACCTCTCTAAAACGTTGTTGTAATAGTTGCTTGTGTTTACGCTCCATTACAAAAACTACATCGGCCCAAGCCAGTAATTTAGCACTAACCTTTATACGGGCCTTCTCACTCGTACCAGCCGAACGTGCCTCATAAACCTGGTGATTTTTAAACAAATGCTCAGCCGTGGGGCTGCGCCATTGGTTTTTACTGCAGATAAAAAGTAGGTTGGGCAATTAGTTAAGTGATTACTGTTCTCGCCATATGCGGAAAGCGGTGATGATTAGTATAAACATAATGCCCACGATAAATATGATGCGTCCGTGCTGTCTGTCGCGTTCTACGTAACGGAATACGTACTCCCCGTTTGGTAGTATATTTTTATGGCTCATTAAGTGCCAACCAATAAATACGCTTATAATACCGCCAAGCGGCGCTAAAAGGTAACCTACAATTATCCAGTTGGTTTGGGACGGAGCAGGCATCCTTAGTTCTGCTAAATGTTTCTGTTTCAGCGTTTTTATGGTTTCAGCATCAGCAGGAGCCCCCCTTTCTTTTAAAAGTCGTCCGGCTAAAATAACGTCAGTAAAACTCCACTCATCAGGTTTTATAAGAATATCCGTTAATTCCTCGTCTGTAAATTTGTGCAAATAATGATCTTCCTCTATTTGATCTAGTGTTGCTTCCTCGTGAGCCATAACGAGTTGGTTCACAAGTTCAAAATCAACGGGCGCTATTTTTACTACATATTCAGTGGAGGTTTCGCTAACGGCGCCGAATGAAGGATCGAAGCTCAGTTTATTTTCTTCGGATTGGTAAGTAACGCTATTTGCAATTAATAAGGCTATCAGATTTTCGGCAAGCGCTGGGTCATCAAATTTTCTGTATTGAATAAATGTACTTTGCATAGTTTAGGTGTAGGCTTACTTCCCAGCCATATAGTCCAACGTTAAATTACATAGCGCTTTTACACCCAACGTCAATCCGCTTTCATCTACGTAAAAATCGGGTGTATGGTGGGCTGCTGTTTTAAGCGGATCCTGTCCTTTGGGCATGCCTCCCAAAAAAATGAACAAGCCAGGTATCTTTTCCTGGAAAAAGCTAAAATCTTCGGCACCGGTTACAGCGGGGCGTAAAAGTACGTTGGCGGCGCCGGCAGTAGCTTGCAAAGTAGGGAGCATTTTTTCAGTAAGCTTAGGATCGTTATAAGTTACAGGGTAGCGTACACTCAGCGGTATTTTTACTTCGGCCGTGGCTCCGGCTGCTTCGGCAGTTTTAGTGGCTATAGTTTTTACGCGTTCAATAAGCGTTTTTTCGTCTTCGGTACTTAACGCCCTTAAAGTGCCCAGCATGGTTACCTGCTCAGGGATAATGTTGGAGCGGTTGCCGCCTTGGATAGAGCCAATAGTTACTACAGCGGCGTTTTCGGTTACATTAATGTTGCGGCTTACAATGGTTTGCAAGCTGTTTATAATTTGTGCCGACACCACAATAGGGTCAACACTGCTCCATGGGTAAGCGCCATGTGCCTGCCTGCCTTTAACCACAATCTGCATATCATTAACGGCTGCCATTGTTCCACCCGGACGATAAGTGATTTTACCCACCTCGGTTTGCGCGTTAATATGTAAACCAAAAATAGCATCAACCTTAGGGTTAGCAAGCACACCCTCTTTAATCATAAGCTCGGCGCCGCCTTCCTCACCAAATGGAGCACCTTCCTCTGCCGGTTGGAAAATAAATTTTACCGTGCCATGAAGCTCTTTTTTTATACTCGACAGTATTTCGGCCACGCCCATTAATATGGCTACATGTGTATCATGACCGCAAGCGTGCATAACGCCAACTTCGGCATTGTTATAAGTAGATTTTATTTTTGATGCAAATGGTACTGCCGTGCGCTCAATAATTGGTAAGCCGTCCATGTCGGCCCTTAAGGCAACTACCGGCCCGGGTTTGCCGCCTTTAAGCAGGCCAACAACGCCGGTTTTGGCTACCCCGGTTTTAACTTCAATACCCAAGGCTTTTAAATGGTTGGCAATAATGCCGGCAGTACGGGTTTCATGATTGCCCAGCTCGGGGTTTGCGTGAAAATCACGGCGCCACGCAATTACTTTATCTTTGAGTTGCTCGGCCTGTTGTGCAGCTTTTGTTTTAAGTGTGGTTTGCCCAAAGCATATAGTTGTGTTGAGTAAAATTGCGATAAAGTAAAGCTTTTTCATGCTCGTTAATTTAGGCTTAATATACTAAAATGAACTTTAATGTAAGCATTTTAAATAGCAAAGGGCTGCACCGTGGTACCGGGCAGCCCTTGCATTAAAAAACAAACACTAAACAAAAACTACAGGATATAAACATTGCGTTTAAGCGGCTTGTGCCTTTCCTGCATGCTGCAAGGCATATTCATTTTAAGTATGGCTAAACACTTAATACTTAACTCATTTCAAATAAAGCTGCTGCTCGGAGTTGTTAAGGGCCGTAACAGGCAGGTTTAACTTAGTTTTATAATGTGCGTTAATTACATTAATACCACTGCGGTTTATCAGTAAGGTAGGTTCTATACTGTGTTTAAACAGCAGTTTATAATTATACCCGCTAAGCAATACGGCGGCGCTTATTTTATTTTCGGTTATGGAAGCTTTAAATGATGCAAGTGTACTGCCGTAAAAAAACTCAATTTTAATACTTGCTAAACCAGGGATATCCTTTACCAGCAGTTTACAGGCATCATAAAATTCAGGCGGTACAAACTTTCTCTCGGCAGATCGTTTGGCAAGCATTTTAAGCTCGCTTACGTTGTCGGTAATCTTCATCATGTGAACCAAAACAATGGTTGTTTTTTGTGGGGCAAAGTGTTCTGCTATTCCGGGTACGTACTTTAAGGTACGTAGATCAAAGTCAGTTGGAATAAGCAGTTTTTGCATAATGCCTTAATTAAAAGCACAACCCGCATTGGTTACATTACAATGGTAGGCTTATTTGATTAGCAACAACTAAGAAGGATGTTAAAATTTAATTAGAATAATCAGGCTGTTGCTATAGGAAGCAAAATAAGTATCTGGGTGCCTTTGCCTACTTCTGAGCTGATATCAATAGTGCCTTTATGTAGCCTTATAATATTAAGCGTTAAGGGTAAACCTACGCCATAACCCTGAAAGTTAAGTGTGTTTGAAGCCCTAAAGAACGGCTCAAAAATGTAAGGCAGCTCCGACGACGGTATGCCAATGCCCTGATCGGTAACTGTTATGCCAATTTGCTTATTTTGTACGGTTAACTTAACGGTTACCAATTGGTTTTGTGAGTATTTGCAGGCATTGCTGATGATGTTGGTGATAGCCAGCCTAAGCAGATTGCTATTGCCCGATATTTGAAGAAGTTCCTCGTTTTCGGGCAGGGTTTCAAAATCAACTTCGATATTGCTTTGTGCCTGTATTTTTTTAACCGATCCAACCGACATCCAAATCAATTCATCAACCCTAATGGTTTGCCAGCTTTGCTTACGGCCGTTAAAGCCTGATTGGGCAAGCAGCAGCAGACTGCTTAATATTTGCGTAAGCTTATCCGTTTCGGCGCAAATGGTGCTGAATATGGCTCGTTGGTTTTCGGTGAGGTCGGCTTTAGTGAGTGCCAGTTCAACCTCGGCATTTATAATAGTAAGCGGTGTGCGCAACTCATGCGATGCATTGCTTACAAAGTTATTTTGAGTCTCAAACGCGGTTTCGAGCCGGTTGAGCATATCATTAAAAGTTTGTGTAAGTTCTGATATCTCATCTTTACCGTTCCAGTCGTTTAGCCGCAGGTGCAAGTTATCAGAGGTGATCACCTTCATACGGTCGGTAAGTTTACGTATAGGATCAAAAGTGTAATACGAAAATACCTTGCCGACAAAAAAAGCGATGATAAGGGAGCCGGTAAACCCTACTATTATAATTTTTTGCAGCTCTTTCAGCTCGCGCATACCATAGGGGTTGCGCGCCGAAACAATAACAATATACTTATCAGGAATAGCAGCAACTATCTTACCTGCCAAAAACCTGTTTCTATGCTTGTACCTCGATTTTCCCTGACTTAAAATTTCATCTGCAAATTCGGCCGGGAACTGCTTTGTATTAAAGCTACCTTTTGCATCGGCCTTTATAATGTATTCTGTTTCGCTGTCAAGTTTTTCAAGATACTTGTTTCTCACCTCTTCATAAGCGCGGCTGCGTTCTCCGGGAAAAAGTCGGGTTTCGGCCGTAAGATTAACTCTTGCTTCGAGGCGCTTAAAAAAATCGTCGTAATTAAATTGATAGTCAAAGTACAAAATGAAGGTGTTCAGCAAAACAAGTATTCCTGTTGAGAGAATAAGAAACAGGAGTGTTATTTTGGTTTGTATCTTCATTTAGTCCGAATCCTTAAACATATAACCCATGCCAAATACGGTATGTATAAGTTTATGGTTGCTGTTTTTTTCTAACTTTTTGCGCAGGTAATTTACATATACGTCAACCACGTTGGTGCCCAGGTTAAAATCAATGTCCCAAACGTTTTCAAGTATCTGTATGCGCGATAATACTTTCTTTTGATTCTTTACAAAATACTCCAGTAAGCGGTATTCAGTAGGAGTTAGGTTAAGCGCTACGTCGCCCTGGTAAACTGTTTTTGCCTCTACGTCTACTTCCAGGTCGGCAATTTTATATAGCGTATTTGCTGGTTGATTATCATTTTGGCGTCTTCGTAGTAAAGTGCGCAATCTTGCCGCAAGCTCCGCAATTTTAAACGGCTTAACCATGTAATCATCGGCACCGGTGTCAAGTCCGGTTACAATGTTCTCGGTGGAGTCAAGAGCCGTAAGCATCAAAATAGGCACGCTTGTGTTCTTTTCCCTAATGCGTTTACAAATCTGAACCCCATCTATGCCGGGCAGCATAACGTCAAGAATAATAAGATCAAACGGATGGCTAAGCGCCATTTGTAAACCTGTTAAACCGTTTCCGGCAACACTTACATCAAAGCCGAAATCAGCCAGTCCGCGTTTAATTACCGATACTACATTCGGTTCGTCTTCAACTAATAATAAAGCCATTGATGGTGGTTTAATGTTTAACAACTGCAATGCAAAAAAGATTAACGCAATAAGTATAACCGGTAGCTTACAGGCTCATCAACAAACATATAAGCATTCAATTAAAAACTAATAAGAATTTGCGTTCATAAAGTAAGTTACAACATCGTTTACCTATGTCAGCCATCTTTTTATGCTGTATCGCAGCAAATTGATCATTAACAATTTAATGAGGTTGTTTTAAAGTGCGGCATATAAATTGTTAATAGTAAGTTACTTATCTAAGGCATTCAATAAATGAAAATGCATGTTGCCACGTATTTTGTTTTTGCATGTATTTGAGCATATGTATCATTTTTGTTGCTGAAATATTAAATTAATGAACCTGATTTTTGTAATTTTGTAATTGAGCGATGCTTAAAAATTGGTTACATATAATTTTATCGGTTTGGCTGATTAATTCAGTCACGTTTTTACACTCGGGTAACCCGGCCGATAGTTTTATTCATGGCCATATAGCAGATAACGGTGAGGAATCATACGTTAACGTTAACAGTTGGGCCGATTGCCTGATTGAAAGCGTTACCAATGATGATGACTCTCCTGCTCAAAAAGCGCATAAAATCAAATATCAGCGTCGTTACGTGCGAAACCGCTCGGCAAACGACCGTGTATTTGTTCCCACTACCGCATTTTACCTGCCTTTTGAAACAGTAAGAATTACTGTACTACATGCAGTGAACAAAAGTTTTATAGGTATGGCCAAGCTGCCTGCTTACTATAACTTCCTATTCCGGCTTTCCCCATTCTGATTTCGTATTCTTTTTTTAACGTTACCTGTAAGCTGGTTTAACCGGCCGTGCCTTCTGTTACCACGCTGGCACATGCGTTTAATACATTTTAGAATACACTCAGATCCATGATTTCCGTTAAATATTTATATAGCTGGATTGCTGCTGCCGTTATTTTATCGGTAGCTGCCGGCTGTTCTTCAAACAAGCAAAATGCCCAAGCGCAAGACACGCTTGAACTACCTGTACTAACCATTAAAGCCAAAGATACAACCTTGCAAACCGCTTACGTTGCCGATATACAGGCACTGAAAAACGTTGAGCTCAGATCACGTTTGCGCGGTTTTCTCGAAAAAATATATGTTGACGAAGGTATGCCTGTACGTAAAGGCCAGGTGCTGTTTAAGCTTAATGATGAAGAATACCGGGTATCACTTGCCCGCGCCAAAGCAGCTTTAAGCAATGCAGAGGCCGACGCTGTTGCCTCAAGGCTTGAGGTTGACCGCGTTAAAATGCTTGTTAACAAAAAAGTGCTTGCTGCAACAGAACTTGAAGTTGCCCAATCAAAACTAAAAGCCGACCAGGCCACAATTGATGAAGCACGTACCAATGTACAAAGTGCTCAAAATCATATTGCCTATACGGTTATAAGGGCGCCATTTGATGGTATTATTGACCGTATACCACTTAAAGGTGGTAGTTTAATTGATGAGGGAACTTTATTAACCAGTATATCAGACTTAAGCTCCATATACGCTTACTTCAGCTTCCCCGAGAATGAATATCTAAAATATCAACGCTCACTAAATAGTGGCGAAGAGCAGGGCGACGGAAAAGTAAAACTCAAATTATCTGACGGTAGCATTTACACTCACATAGGCCAGATAGAAACTATTGAAGGCGAAATCGAACAAACTACCGGTTCTATAGCATTACGTGCAAAATTTCCAAATCCGCACAAGTTGTTGCGCCACGGTGCAAGCGGTAAAATTTATATCACTACCGAAATGGATAACGCGGTTATGATTCCGCAAAAGTCTGTTTTTGAGGTACAGGATAAGAGCTACGTTTACAAAGTGGACAATAACAATAAACTCCACATGACCAGCTTTACGCCCCTAACCCGTTTCTCGCAATTTTATGTTGTAAAAGACGGACTTAAAGCAGGCGATAAAATACTGTTTGAGGGTGCGCAAAATGCCCGCGATGGTATGGTTATAAAGCCTAACATGATGAAAGAGGCGCCTATGCTGGCTGTAAAATAAGCCGGCTTTCCATTTTATTCTGAGTTGCTGTGCTTGCCTCGCTTTGAGGTATGCAATGGCCATTTTCTGATATAAATCCTAACGTAATGTTTGAAACTTTTATAAAGCGGCCCATCCTGTCGCTTGTAATTTCACTAATAATAACCTTATTGGGCGTATTGGCTTTGCTTACATTGCCGGTAACCCAATTCCCTGATATTGTTCCGCCGTCGGTTACGGTTACTGCGAATTATGTGGGCGCTAATGCCGAGGTATGTGCTAAGGCTGTAGCTACACCACTCGAGCGTGCTATTAACGGTGTGCCCGGCATGACTTACATGTCGTCGGTTTGTAGTAATGATGGTTTGACCGTTATACAAATTTACTTCAACGTAGGCACCGATCCTGATCAGGCTGCGGTAAACGTTCAAAACCGTGTAGCCACCATTATTGATGAGATGCCCGAAGAGGTAATTAAAGCAGGTGTTACCACCGAAAAGGAGGTGAACAGTATGCTTATGTACCTCAACATCATGAGTGATGATAAGGCAATGGACGAGAAGTTCATCTACAACTTTACCGACATCAACGTACTGCAAGAGCTTAAACGTATTGATGGTGTGGGCCGTGCCGAAATTATGGGTGCCAAAGAATATTCTATGCGTGTATGGTTAAACCCCGACCGCATGATGGCCTATAAGGTGTCAACCGATGAAGTAATTGAAGCCATTCGCGCGCAAAACGTTGAAGCTGCGCCTGGTAAAACCGGTCAAAGCTCTGATAAGTCGCCGCAAATGCTGCAATATGTATTGCGTTACCCGGGTAAGTTTTTTGAGCCTAAGCAGTATGAAAACATTGTAATACGTGCCGATGGATCAGGTACTGTTTTGGCACTTAAAGATGTAGCCAATATTGAATTCGGCTCGCTTACTTACAGCATGGTGTCAAATACTGATGGTAGGCCATCAGCCTCTATTATGATTAAGCAGCGCCCCGGCTCAAACGCACGTGATGTTATACACAACATCAAAACCCGTATGGCTGAGCTCAAGGAAACCTCGTTCCCAAGCGGAATGACGTATAACGTAAACTATGACGTATCACGTTTTCTTGATGCCTCCATTGACGAGGTTTTGCACACACTTATTGAGGCGTTTATATTAGTGTTTATTGTGGTGTATATCTTCCTGCAAGATTTCCGCTCAACATTAATACCTGCGCTGGCAGTACCTGTGGCCTTGATTGGTACGCTGTTTTTTATGCAGATGCTTGGCTTCTCGGTAAACCTGCTTACCCTCTTTGCGCTGGTGCTCTCCATAGGTATTGTGGTTGATAATGCTATTGTAGTGGTGGAGGCTGTGCACGTGAAAATGCACGAAGAGCACATGAGCCCTATGGATGCTACCGTAAGCGCCATGAAAGAAATTAGCGGCGCAATTGTGGCTATTACACTCGTAATGTCGGCCGTGTTTGTGCCGGTTGCGTTTATGAGCGGCCCGGTGGGAGTGTTTTACAGGCAGTTTTCATTAACCATGGCCATAGCTATTGTGATTTCAGGTGTTAACGCCGTTACACTTACGCCTGCATTATGCGCCATTATGCTTAAAAACAATCACGATGCTAAAAAAGGCTTTATTGATAAGTTTTTTGCAGGCTTTAACAAAAGGTATGATGCCGTTCAAAACAAATATTCAGGCTTCATCAGCAAAATTGCCGGCAGGCGTATAGTAACCTTTGTTATGCTGGCCGTGTTTTTTGTAGGCACATTTGGCTTAAGTAAAATTCTACCTACTGGCTTCATCCCTACCGAAGATCAGGGTATGATTTACGTAAACATCACCACCCCACCGGGTGCAACCGTTGAACGTACCGAAGAGGTTGTTGCTGCCATACAACGGCAAACTAAAGATATCAAAGCTATTGAGTCGGTATCTACACTATCGGGTTACAGTTTGGTAAATGAAATTGCCGGTGCCTCATACGGTATGGCCATGATCAACTTAAAACCTTGGGACGAACGCGAAGAATCATTACAGGATATTATTGATGAGTTACGTCGCCGCACAAGAAACATGGGCGATGCTACCATTCAGTTTTTCCCGCCACCTACGGTGCCTGGCTTTGGTAACTCGAGTGGCTTTGAAATACGAATGCTGGATAAAAGTGGTACAGGCGATCTTCAAAAAACGGCCACCGTATCAAACGAGTTTATAAAAGCGCTTAATGATTCAAAGGAAATTGATAACGCTTTTTCCAGCTTCGATCCTAACTTTCCACAGTACCTCATCACGGTCGATCAGCCGATGGCGGCCAAAAAAGGCATCACCATTGATAAGGCCATGAGCACGCTACAAACATTAATGGGTAGTTACTACGCTTCTAACTTTATTCGCTTTGGGCAAATGTATAAGGTTATGGTTCAGGCATCACCGGAGTTCAGATCAAAACCTGAGGATGTGCTGCAACTTTATGTAAAGAACGATAAAGGCGAAATGGTGCCGTTTTCTACTTTCATCAGGATGGAGCGTGTTTACGGTCCGGAGCAGTTGACCCGTTACAATATGTACACCTCGGCAATGGTTACGGGCGATGCCGCACCGGGTTACAGTAGTGGTGATGCTATTGCGGCAATACAACGTATTGCTAAGGAAAAACTGCCTAAAGGTTATTCTTTTGAATGGTCGGGTATGACGCGCGAGCAGATACTATCGGGTGACCAGGCCATATATATTTTTATTGTTTGTTTAGTGTTTGTTTACCTGCTATTGGCAGCGCAATACGAAAGCTTGTTGCTGCCTTTAGCGGTAATCTTATCACTACCTACAGGTATTCTGGGGGCATTCTTCTTCCTTAAAATTACCGGTTTGGAGAACAATATATATGCGCAGGTGGCATTGGTAATGCTTATTGGCTTATTAGGTAAGAACGCCATTCTTATTGTAGAGTTTGCCGTGCAGCGCGAGCGTGAAGGAGCAACAGTTTTGAGGGCTGCCATTGAGGGTGCCGTATCAAGGTTAAGACCAATTCTGATGACTTCATTTGCTTTTATTGCAGGCTTGGTGCCGCTTTGTATTGCAAGCGGTGCAGGTGCTATGGGTAACCGTTCAATTGGTACTGCAGCCGCCGGCGGAATGTTAATGGGCACAATTTTCGGTTTAATTTTAATTCCGGGATTGTACGTAATATTCTCCAGCCTGAGCAAATCCAAAAAGAAAGAAGAACCCGTTCCCGTGGTGCTGGAACCCGAGTTAAACAGTACCTACCACTAATTAGTTTTACAATGTTTAAATACAAAGTTCATTCATATATTATCACAGTAGGTGTTGCATTGCTTACGGCATGCACCACTTTAAAAACGGTTGATACCACGCTGCCCGATGAAATACCGGGCAGCTATTACGGATCAACCGATACCACTACTATTGCCACGTTACCGGTATCAAGCTTTTTTACTGATACCTATTTACTGCAGTTAATTGACACGGCGTTTGGTGCAAACCCCGATATACTTGCCGCTTTGCAACGGGTTGAAGCTGCCAACGCAAATTTGAAGTACAACGGGTTGCTTTGGGCACCAGCTATAAACTTAAACGCCCGTGCAGGAGTTGAACGTTATGGCGATTACACGCTCAATGGCGTTGGTAACTACGATACCAATTTATCGCCAAACATTAATGGCAACCAGCGTATACCTAACCCTACGCCCGAGTATTTTTTAGGTTTTCAAAGTTCATGGGAGCTTGATTTATGGGGCAAGCTGCGCAGTAGAAAAAAAGCTGCATTTAACCGTTTTTTAGCCAGCCGTAGTGGTTATAAAATGGTAACAACTTCACTCACTTCTCAAATTGCTACTGCCTATTACCAGTTACTGGCATTAGATAATGAGCTACGCGTAATACGTAAGAACATTGAGTTGCAAAATAATGCACTTGAAATTATCAAGGTTCAAAAGCTGGGCGGACGTGCAACGGAGTTGGCTGTACAACAGTTTTTGGCACAGCTTAAGCGTACGCAAGGTTTAGAAGCAATGACTAAGCAACAAATTACCGAAACAGAAAATCAACTAAATTTCCTTACTGGTAATTTTTCAAAAAGCATTCCGCGCGATACGTCTATCAATACACTCAAGGTGCCATCTGTTTTAAAGGCAGGTATACCATCGCAATTGCTATTGAACCGTCCGGATATTCAACAGGCTGATTTTGAGCTAAGAGCTATGAACGCCGATATCAAAGCCGTTCATGCTGCGTTTTTCCCCACGCTTACCTTATCTCCATATGTTGGTTTTAATGCATTCCGCTCAGCCGTATTATTTAATTCGGGTTCATTGGCTTACGGAATTTTAGGCGGGGTAACGGCACCCATATTTAATCGTAAACAAATAAAGGCCGACTACGAACGTACTATAGCCGAGGGTAAACAAGCTTTGTACAGTTATCAAAAAACAGTACTCAACAGTTACCAGGAAGTGCTCAACAGCATGAAAAGTATTGAAAACTATACTACTGCTTACCGCAATAAACAGCAGGAAGTGCAAGCGCTTAACAATGCCGTATCGGTAGCCAATGATTTGTACCTAGTGGGCCGTGCAAATTATCTTGAAGTAATTACGGCACAGCGCAATGTGCTTGATGCCGAACTTGAACTGGCTCATACTAAAAAGAACATCTTTTTTGGAGCCATTAACTTATACCGTTCTGTAGGAGGCGGTTGGAAACGTTAAGTTTCTGTGTTTAGTTTTTTCCTGCAACCCTGCTTAGCCCTGGCACTTTTGTGCCGGGGCTTTTTTATTCGCATCATTGAAGCGGTGTAAGCCATTTAAAACAATTAGGCTATTTATGTATGTTTGCTTTAAAACAAGTATAGGCCATGGCTAAAATTTTACTGGTTGAAGACGAAGACAAGGTGTCCTCTTTTATAAAAAAAGGGTTAGAGGAACACCATTACCAGGTTGATGTGGCCAAAGACGGTATTGCCGGTTTAACCAACGTTTTGCAAGATAGTTATGACCTGATTATACTTGATGTAATGCTTCCGCTTATAAACGGTATTGACCTTTGTAAGCAAATTCGTCAAAAGCAAAGCCAGGTACCCATATTGATGTTAAGTGCCTTAGGTACCATTGATGATAAGGTAACCGGTTTGCATGCAGGTGCCGATGATTATTTAATTAAACCTTTCCATTTTAACGAACTGCTTGCCCGTATTGAGGCTTTATTACGCCGGCGCAACATGGCCGAAACCACCACGCACGTGTTAACATTTGCCGATTTAAAGCTTGATACCTGGGACAAAACTGCCGAACGTGCCGGTAAGAAAATAACGCTCACCGCAAAAGAATATGCTTTGCTTGAATTATTTATGCGCAACCCCGGTAAGCTGCTTTCGCGCGAGTTTATGCTGGAAAAAGTTTGGGGGCTTAACTTTGATACCGGCACCAACATGGTTGATGTATATGTTAATTATCTGCGCAATAAAGTACAAAAGGGTTTTGATAATAAGTTAATTCATACTGTTATAGGTATGGGCTATATTATGAAGGTTCAGCAATAGATAATGAAAATAAGAACAAGGCTATCTTTATACTTTACCCTCATCAGCTCGGGCACATTACTGCTGGTATTGCTGGCCTTGTATTTTGCCGTGTTTGGCTTTCTTAAAACAGATTTTAACAAGCGCCTGTCTGACAGGGTAAACGTGGCTGCGCAACTTTATTTAAAAGCTGACGAAATTGGTGCCGATTCACTGGTTCAGGTTCAGCAAAAGTATCTTGAAAAGCTACCTAACGAAGTTATACGGGTTTATAATGATGGTAATAAAGCCGCCTTCGTATCATCAAACGGTATATACTGGCGCAATTCAACCATTGAAGAAGTAAGGCGTAAAGGAGAGATTGAGTACGAAGAAGAAAACAGGCAGGTTATAGGTCGTTACTTTCATGATAACCAAGGCAATTTTGTGATTCTGGCTTCTGCCGTTGACCGTAACTTTAACCCTAGGGTAACTATGCTGGCACGCATAACCCTTATTCTTTTTTTAGGTTTCAGTGCCATTTTATTCTTTGCAGGTCAGTGGTTTGCCAGTAAATCGCTGGCTCCCATACAACGTATTATAGGCGAAATACGGCACATAAGGTCAAGTAATCTGCACCTGCGTATTGCCGGTGTTAAAAATAACGATGAAATAGCCGAACTAATAAGCAACTTCAATAACCTGCTCGAACGTTTGGAGAATGCTTTTGAGTTGCAACGCAGTTTTGTGTCCAATGCATCGCACGAGTTGCGTACCCCGCTAACCAGTATTATGGGCGAGGCCGACGTAGCACTTGAAAAGGCACGTAGTCCGCAGGAGTATAATCGCGTACTGCAATCCATATCCAATGATGCCATGCACTTGCAAGCCACAATTACCAGCTTAATGGAACTTGCCCAGGTTGATTTCAATTATACTCAAACGGTATTGCAGCCGGTACGCATGGATGAGCTGATGTGGGAGCTTAACGAGTATTGGATTGAAAAGAAGGGAACTGATAAACTCATTTTGCAGTTTAAAGAATTTCCTGAAGATGAGAATGCACTGGTCATCATGGCAAATAAATCATTACTTGCCATAGCACTCAATAACATTATTGATAACGCATTTAAGTATTCGAAAGATGCAGCAGTAAATGTAACTTTTGATGCACGCCAGGATACCATCCAAATTGAAATTACTGATAAAGGCACCGGTATAAAAGCCGAAGATATTGACCAGATTTTTAAATCATTCTACCGTGCCGAGGGTACCCGTAACCATGTACAGGGTAGTGGGATAGGCCTGTACATAGCAGGTAAAATTATACAGCTTTGCAATGGTACAATCAAAGTTGTATCTGATGGTTCATCCGGAAGTTCATTTATTTTAACCTTTATTAAAAGTAGGTGATCGGTTGCGGGTGGCTACATTCAATATATAATCCTGCTTTTGCTTTCTAATGTCATTCTAATGCACGTTTAATGCACGTCTAATTCAGCCACAATAGTTTTGAATTATCAACAGTTCAAAACAACATGTTCAATATATCAAAAGGAGTAAAGCTCCTGTTTATACCACTCATTACCTTTTTTGCCGGGCATGCTAATGCTCAAACCGATAGCCTTCGGTTAAGCTTTAAAGATGCCGAAAAGCTGTTTCTTCAAAATAACCTGAGCCTGCTTGCTCAAAAATACAATGTTGATGCTGCGCAGGCATTAGTACAACAGGCCCGTTTGTGGGATAACCCTGTTTTGTCAACTGATCAGAATGTGGTAGACAATTCAGGTAAGTTTTTTGATCACCGCAATGGCAGCGGGCAGGTATTTGTTCAATTAACCCAGCTTATACAAACTGCGGGGAAACGTGGAAAGCAAATTAAAGTGGCCGAAGACGGTACCAGAATTCAACAGGCTGCATTTGATGATTTGCTGCGTAACCTGCGTTACAACTTACAGCTTGATTTTGCTGAAGCAGCCAATTTGATAGCGCAACGCAAGGTTTACGCAACCGAAATTAAATCCGCCACAGGTTTGGTTAACGCAACAGATAAAGCTTACCAGGCTGGAAATACATCGCTTAAAGACTTGGTAAGGCTAAAAGCTTTACTTTTTAACCTTCAGAATGAACTGGTTGACAATGAGCGCCAGTTAAATGATTTGCAGGCCGAGCTGAAAACCTTACTAGGTGTAAAAGAAGATCAGGCCATTCTACCTTTGATAAGCCCTCCGCATGAGAGTACTACACTTAATCCTGTTGCACTTGCCGAGCAAGCCAAAACATCACGTGCTGATTATTTGGTAAACCAATACACGTTAGATCAAAATAACAGCAACCTAAAGTTGCAGCAAGCTCTTGCAAAACCCGATATAACTATAGGAACCAGTTTTGACCAAAACAGTAGCTATACGCGCAATGTAATTGGGCTGCAAATAAGTGCCCCGCTGCCATTCTTCAATCGTAATCAGGGCAATATCAAGTCGGCTAAACTGGCTGCCCAAAGCCAGGAATTTGTTGTTAAAAACAGCGAATTGCAGGTGAAAAATGAGGTTTACAACGCCGTGCAGCAGTATAACCTTAGCCAGCAGCTTTTAGGAAAAACCGAAAGTGATTTTTATGACAAATACGATCAGATTTTTGCTGCCATGATGAAAAGCTTTCAGCAACGTCAAATCAGTCTGCCTGAATTTATAGACTTTTTTGACTCTTATAAAGAGACTAAAATTAAGATCCTTCAACTACAAATGAACTTACAAAGATCAATAGCTGATTTAAATTATGCAGTAGGTTCTACAGTAATAGCAGCACAATAATCATACAATCGGAATCACTTTAAACACCGGTGAAATCCTTAAAACATACAACAATGAACTCAAGAATTATATACGTGGCAATGGCGGCAATCACCGTTTTAACCGCTTGCGAAGAAAAGAAAACCGGCACCATGGAGAACAAGCAGGTTTGCATCAGCGATTCACTTGCCCGCATGATTACTATTGATACCGCCCGCGAATCGGCCATGAAAAACGAGCTGAAGCTTAGCGGAGAGGTGTCATTCGATGAAAACAGCGTGGTAAAAGTATTTCCGTTTGCCAGCGGGCAGGTAATGAACGTGAATGTATCATTAGGTGATAAGGTGAATAAAGGCCAAACACTGGCTGTAATTCGCAGCGCCGACGTTGCCGGCAACTATTCTGACCTTACTTCGGCCAAAGCCGATTTGGCTATCAGTCAGCGTGCTTTACAACAGGCCGAGTACCTTTATAAAAATGGTATATCAAGCGAGCGCGATTATACTGAGGCCAAAGAGAACTATACCAAAGCTGTTGCGGCCAACCGTAAGGTGCAAGAGCAAATTGCCATTAATGGCGGAGGTAATACCAACGCTGCCGGTACATTGATTGTAAAGGCCCCACGTAGCGGTTACATTGTTGAAAAGAATATAAGTGCAGGCAATTACATACGTCCGGATAACGGCAGCAGTATGTTTACCATATCAGATATGAAAGACGTTTGGGTAAATGCCAACGTATTTGAAACTGATATTGCCAAAGTTAAAGTGGGCTACGCAGCGCAGGTTACTACGCTGGCTTATCCTGATAAGCAATTCACCGGCAAGGTTGATAATGTTGGTTCGGTGCTTGATCCTGACAGCAAGGTTCTCAACGTACGCATTGTGCTTCCTAACCCCGACAGGTTATTAAAGCCCGAGATGTTTACTAATGTGCTTGTTACCAATGCCGAAGCTTCACAGGCGGTGTCAATTACAAACGATGCTGTAATTTTTGATAGCGGTAAAAACTATGTGGTGGTGTATAACAGCAAATGTGATTTGCAGGTGCGTGAGGTTAATGTGATTAAAACGCTTGACAATGTTGCTTATCTGTCATCAGGATTAAAGCCGGGAGATAAGGTGATCTCCAAAAATCAGTTGTTGCTATACAATGCCTTAACCGAAGAATAGTCCGGCATTTACCCTTTCCCTTTTTATTAATTGGCAGGCAACTTCAGTTTGCCGGTAATCAACATACACAATGAATAAGCTCATCAAAAATATTATATACTTCTCGTTACGTCACCGCGCCATGGTGTTTTTTATGACCGGCGTGTTGGCTATACTTGGTGTTTGGAGCTATACAAATACCCCAATCGAGACTTTTCCTGATGTTACCAACACACAGATCATTATTATAGCGCAGTGGCCTGGTCACAGTGCCGAGGAAATGGAAAAGCTGGTTACCATACCCATGGAAACCGTGCTTAATTCCGTTCAAAAGAAATCAAACCTGCGCACCACATCATCTTTTGGCTTATCATATGTGCGCATCATATTTGATGACGATGTAGATGATTCATTTGCCCGCCAGCAGGTAATGAGCCGCATTATGAATGCGGAGTTACCTGATGGGGTAAAACCTGAAATTGAACCGCCGTATGGCCCAACAGGTGAAATTTTTCGCTACACGCTTAAGAGCCGTACAAAATCATTACATGAACTTACTGCCATACAAGACTGGGTTTTAGACCGCCAATTTAAAGCTATACCCGGCGTTGCCGACGTAAACAGCTTTGGTGGCGAAGAAAAAACGTACGAAGTAAGCGTTAACCCGCTGTTGCTTCGCAAATACGGGCTTACATCTTTAGATGTTTACACCGCCGTAAACCGCAGTAATATAAATGTGGGTGGTGACATTATTGAAAAGAATGACCAGGCCTTTGTTGTACGCGGTATTGGTCTCATTAACAACATTGGCGAGATAGAAAATATCATCATTAAAAACGTAAACAATGTTCCTATACTGGTTAAAAACGTTGCCGATATTAAAGAGGGTGGCTTGCCGCGTTTAGGTCAGGTTGGCAGGGATAAAAAGGATGACGTTATTGAAGGTATTGTGGTGATGCGTAAAGGCGAGAATCCTGCCGATGTGTTGGAAAGAATTCGTGATAAGGTTACAGACATGAATGAAAACGTACTGCCTAAAGACGTTAAAATTTCCACTTTTTATGATCGTACCAACCTTATTGAGTTTTGTACCGAAACCGTAATACACAACCTGGTTGAGGGTATTGTATTGGTAACCGTAATTGTGTTTTTGTTTATGGCCGATTGGCGCACCACACTTACTGTTGCCATTATAATTCCGCTGGCATTACTGTTTGCCTTTATTTGCCTGCGGTTAAAAGGTATGACGGCCAACCTGCTTTCAATGGGTGCTGTTGATTTCGGTATTATTATAGACGGGGCCGTGGTAATGGTTGAAGGCATATTTGTAGCGCTCGACCACAAAGCGCATGAAGTTGGTATGCAGCGCTTCAACAAATTGGCAAAGCTTGGTTTGTTTAAAAATGTAGGTGCCGAAATGGGAAAGGCTATCTTCTTTTCTAAATTAATTATCCTTACCTGTTTGGTGCCAATTTTTGCCTTCCAAAAGGTTGAAGGTAAAATGTTTTCGCCGCTGGCTTATACATTAGGTTTTGCATTATTAGGAGCACTCATATTTACGCTTACATTGGTGCCTGCACTATCAAGCATATTGTTGCGTAAAAATGTAAAGGAAAAGCATAATCCGGTAGTTAACTTTTTTGAAAACGGAGTTAGGCGCATGTTTAGCTTTACCTTCCGTAATCAAAAGCTTAGTCTGATTGTATCGGTGGTTTTCATGGCATTAACTTTTGCATCGGCCAAGCTTTTGGGTACTGAATTTTTGCCACAGCTAAATGAGGGAGCTCTTTGGGTTACTGCACAATTACCTATGAGTACCTCAATTGAAAGCTCAGTTAACCTTACCAACAAAATGCGCGATATACTGATGCAGTTTCCTGAGGTTAAGCAAACGCTGTCGCAGGTGGGCCGTACCAATGATGGTACCGACCCTAAGGGCTTTTTCAACGTACAAATACAGGTTGACCTGTTGCCTAAAAAGCAATGGAAGCGTCACATTACCCAGGAAGAGCTCATTGCGCAGATGGATAAAAAGCTGAGCCAGTTTCCGGGTATTATCTACAATTACTCACAGCCTATTATTGATAACGTGGCCGAAGCTGTTGCAGGTGTACCGGCATCAATGGCGGTGAAAATATTCGGGCCCGATTTTGAAGTGCTCGACCATAAGGCCAACGAGGTAATGGGCGTGCTTAAGCATATCAAAGGTGTTGAAGATTTGGGTGTATTGCGAAACTTAGGCCAGCCGGAGTTCAGGATTGAACTTGACCAAAAGAAAATGGCCCGCTATGGCGTGGCAACTGCCGATGCCAACTCGGTTATTGAAATGGCTATAGGAGGGAAGGCGGCGTCAGAACTTTATGAAGGAGAACGCAAGTTTGATATACGCATACGCTATCAAAAGGAGTTTCGTGATGCGCAGGCCAAAATTGAAAACCTGATGGTGCCTACATTGAACGGATCGCAGATAGCAATTAAAGAAATTTCAAAAATTAAGCAAATTACAGGCCCGGCGTTTATATTCCGTGATAATAACAGCCGTTATATCGCTGTTAAATTCTCAGTTCGTGGCCGCGATTTGGGCAGCACCATTGACGAAGCACAGCATAAGGTAGGTAAAGTAGTAAAGCTTGACCATGGCTACAGCTTTACCTGGAACGGCGAATTTGAAAATCAAATTCGTGCGTCAAAAACCTTGTCACAGGTTGTTCCTATCTGTTTGGTGGTGATATTCCTCATCCTATTTAGCATGTTTGGTAATGCTAAAGATGCCATATTGGTTATCCTTAATGTTCCGTTTGCCTTAATAGGGGGTATACTTGCACTGCACATTACGGGTATCAATTTCAGTATATCAGCCGGTATAGGTTTTATTGCCTTGTTTGGGGTGTGTATACAAAATGGTGTGATACTAATATCGGTGTTCCGCAAGAACATTGAAGAGGGCATGCACCTTGATGATGCTATCCTTAAAGGCGTAATATCAAGGGTAAGGCCGGTAGTAATGACGGCATTAATGGCTGCTATAGGTTTGATGCCGGCAGCAATATCAACCGGTATTGGTTCTGAAACGCAAAAGCCTTTAGCCATCGTAGTTATAGGCGGTTTAGTTACCTCTACTATTCTTACTTTATTGATTTTGCCAATCATATATGCAATGGTGTATAAACTTATACACCGTCGCGAAAACCGCAAGCTGCTTAAAAAGCTTGGGGCCATAAGTTCTTAGCCGTGTGGTAACGGTTGAGGTTGAGTGTGTTTGTTGAGACGCAGCCCGGGCGAGCCGGACTGCGTTTTTCTTTTTAAGCTATATGATAAATAAAAGTTATTTTGGCTTAACAGAAAAAAACATGCGTATACTGCCGTTATTAATTTCAGCTGTTATTGTAGCATCCTTCACCGGCTGCAGGCCCAAGATCAAACAAGAACCCGTAAAAAAGGTGGCACAACCTGATTTTGTGGCTAAACATAGCGAGAGAGATACTGTAACGAAAGAGCTTCCGGATGATGCGCAGGCCAAGTTTAAATTATTAACAACGGGTACTTTTCATCATGATGAGATTACCGCCGGTTTAGAAGTTTTAACATGGTATGGGCTTTTTAAAAGTAAACACGGAAGGTATTTTATCTCTCCGGCGCGAATTAAAGTAAAACAGGTAAAGGATGATATAGTTGATGATGGCGCAGCTAAAACAGGCTGGGAGGTAACCACTGATGTTCAGGATACCTGTTTCTTCCTGTTATCGGGCTACACGCTGTCAACCCACACGGTTGAACGATTGCTGCCCACAGCGGGAGAGATAACGCCGGGACAAGTACAAAAGTATCAATACAATGATGTTGATTATATGCTTGCCGCAACCGGTAAAAAGGCTTTAAAAGTAAATGCAGTATATCCATTTACTAATTACCGGCTACATTGCTCTGTAGAAAAAAACGGAATAAGCTATAATGACGTGTTAGTTGCACATAGTAAGCCCGACTACGGTTGTACAGTTTTATTTATAGGCGACGTTGACGGTGATTCCGTTCCCGACTTGTTGTTAGATACATCTGGCAGCGAGAATACCATGTCAACCACGCTATACCTGTCAAAACCGGCTGAGAAAGGTAAGCTATTCAAGCACGCCGGCACGCATACTATCACTGGTTGTTAGGTGCGGCGCTATTCGTCGGCTTTAAACTCGCGGGCCAGGCTTATGCCTAATGCTTCATACTTATCTTTATCTACAGTAGGATAACGGTATAAAAAGTGGGAGAATATCAAGTCGCCTGATACGGGCATTTCAACCATTATTATTTTATACAAAAGTTGTTCATCTCCCTTGTTGGCTTTTACGCATATGGTATAGTTATAGCCTTTTACACCTTTACATATATGTTGAATTTTTGCCGGTCCTAACTCTTTATCCTTGCCTTTTTTAATATTGGCAATATGGTCGTTGGCAAACTGGTCAATCTTCATCACATCTGCTATGCCTATTTTGCGTACCCTGCCCGATGGTAGAACAACTACATTCCCGGCATAAATTTTAAATACAGCTTTCTTGTCCTGGCTTGTGTAGGTAACCGTGTCAATATAAGGATCATTATTTTGCCTGACTTCGCTCACCACTTCCTCTTTAGGCCAACTCTCGCGAAAGTTTTTAGGGTATATATACGAGTAGCTGTATGATACATTGCGGTTTTGCTCATATAAAGCGGTGTCAGTAAGCGAAATGGTGCGCCCCTCCATATTGCAGGTAATGTTGCGCTCCAACAGCTTCTTGAGCTTACTCCGCTTAGTTTGAGCTTGCGCAAGCAGGGCAGCCGTTAGCAGTATTAAAAAAAGGAGCCATGCTTTTTTCATAACTCTTATAATTGGTTGGTTAAAGATAAAAGCCCCTTGGTTTTCACCAAAGGGCTTTCAGTATTAAGAGCTTGTATGGTTATATTAATAATCTTACAGGTTCCTCCAGTAAAGATTTTACAGTGTTTAAGAAAGCTGCAGCAGTAGCACCATCAACCGTACGGTGATCAGCGCTCAGAGTAACTTTCATAACATTGCCTGGTACAACAGCACCGTTTTTAACTACAGGCACTTGCTGAATACCTGCAACGGCAAGTATACATGAGTCAGGAGAGTTAATGATTGCAGTAAATTCATCAACACCAAACATACCTAAGTTTGAAATGGTGAAGGTTGAACCTTCCCAATCAGATGGCTGAAGTTTTTTGTCTTTTGCTTTTTTGGCAAACTCCTTAACCTCGGCACTGATACGGCTTAATGATTTACCATCAGCAAAGCGTACAACAGGTACTAAAAGACCTTCGTCTACAGCAACAGCAATACCAATGTTAACGTGCTCGTTAAAGCGTATTTTATCACCTAACCATGATGAGTTTATAGCCGGATGCTGTTTTAACGCAGCAGCGCAAGCTTTAACCACCATATCATTAAATGAAATTTTGATTGGCGATACCTCGTTCATTTTAGTGCGGGCTTCCATTGCCGAATCCATGTTAATAGAAACGGTAACAAAGAAGTGAGGCGCAGTAAACAAGCTCTCAGATAAACGTTTGGCAATAACCTTACGCATTTGAGTAACCGGTTTTTCTGTGTATTTCTCTTCGCCAATAAAAGGAGCTAAGGTAATAGTTGGACCTGCTTTTGCTGCACCTTCCTTAGCGTTTGCACTTATCGCAGCTTCTTCAGCAGCAGCTTTCTGTGTAACCTCTTTGGTTGATGGTGTAAAGCCTTCAATGTCTTTTTTAACTATACGGCCGTTTTCGGCAGTGCCTTTAACTTCGTTTAAGTTAATGCCTTTATCTTTTGCCATTTTACGGGCAAGCGGAGATGCTTTTACGCGGCTATCATCAGATGTTGATTCTGATTTTTCAGGAGCGGCCTCAACAGATTTCTCTTCTTTAGCTTCACCTTTATCCTCGCTTTTAGTAGCTGGTGCGCCTGATCCGCCTTTTAATAAAGGCTGAATGTCGGTACCTTCCTCGCCAACAATAGCAATAATATCATTCACTTTAGCAGCGGCGCCTTCTTCAACACCAATGTAAAGCAGGGTACCTTCTTCGTAGCCAACCACTTCCATGGTTGCTTTGTCGGTATCCACGTCAGCTAATGAATCATCAGCCTTTACTTTATCGCCCACTTTAAAGTTCCATTTATTAATGGTTCCTTCGGTCATGGTGTCGCTTAATAGCGGCATGCGAATAACAGCAGCTTTAATGTTAGAAGTGTCAACCGCTTCCTCAGCTTTTTCCTCTTTAGGTTTTTCTTCCTTAGGAGCGTCAGCTTTTTTGTCTTCAGCTGGTTTTTCTTCTTTTGCCGCAGCGTCACCACCTTCTAAAAGTGGTTTATAATCTTCACCTTCATCACCAATAACGGCAATTACAGCATCAACCGGTACAGCACTACCTTCCTCTACACCAATGTAAAGCAGGGTGCCTTCCTGGTACGATTCAAAATCCATTGTGGCTTTATCGGTTTCAACTTCGGCTAATGTATCGCCTGATTTTACCTTGTCGCCAACTTTTTTATGCCATTTAGCGATGACCCCTTCGGTCATGGTATCGCTCATTTTGGGCATTTTAACTACTTCAGCCATAGTGTTGATGAATAGTTTGGTTAAATATTGTTAGTAATAGTATTAGTCGCGGATGTAAGGGTAGTCGCTCTGAACATACACATCAGTATAAAGCTCAGATGCCTCAGGCCATGGAGACTCTTCGGCAAATTTAACAGCCTCTTCAATTTCAGCCTTTATGCGGGCCGCAACTTCTTCAAACCATTTTTCATCAGCATAACCATTTTTCTCTATCTCTTGTTTTACAATCTCGATAGGGTCTTTGGCTTTGTAGCTTTCAACTTCTTCTTTAGTACGATATTTTTGAGGATCGGACATGGAGTGACCTTTATAACGGTAGGTACGCATCTCCAGGAAGGTTGGGCCTTCGCCGGCGCGGGCGCGCTGAGCGGCCTCATCCATAGCGTTGTGTACGGCTACCGGGTCCATACCATCAACAGCTGATGAAGGTATGCCGTAAGGTAATCCTAATTTATAAATATCAACATCGGCAGTAGTACGTGCAACTGATGTACCCATGGCGTAGCCATTGTTTTCGCAAACAAAAATTACAGGCAATTTCCATAGTGCAGCCATGTTAAAGGTTTCGCCCAAAGCACCCTGGCGTACAGCGCCATCGCCCATGTAGCAAACGTTAACAAACTCAGTACCTTTATATTTTTCGGCAAAAGCAATACCGGCGCCTAATGGAATTTGACCGCCAACAATGCCATGACCACCATAAAAATGGTTCTCTTTGTCGAACATGTGCATAGAGCCACCTTTGCCTTTTGAACAGCCTGTAGCTTTACCATACATTTCGGCCATAATAGCTTTAGGTGATGTGCCTTTAGCCAAGGCATGTGCGTGATCACGATAAGTAGTAATCATGCTGTCTTCATGACGTAATGCCGAAACGGCTCCGGCTAAAACAGCCTCCTGCCCGATGTATAAGTGACAAAATCCTCTGATCTTTTGCTGTCCGTATAACTGGCCGGTTTTTTCTTCAAACCGTCTCATCAACAGCATCAACTCGTACCACTTCAGGTAGGTGTCTTTAGTTATTTCGATTGAACTCATTTATTAAACAATCTTTCTGTTTTAGGATTCGCAAATCTAATTATATCCTTGAAAAAAACAGATTTTGGGAGGCCTATATTAAAAATATTTTATCTTGCGACCCGCAATAGTAACCTCTGATTAACTTAATCCGTATAAAAATTAATTTTAAAATAATTTGTTTTCAGGATTTGCATAATTAAAAGGATTATATAACTTTGTAGACAACAGTAGACATTGATGTCCATTTTAATAAACATATAGATCAGATACTCCCTAATTATTGTTGATTAAATGAAGAAATTGTTCCTGGCTTTCGCTCTGTGTTTTAGTGTTTTAGCGTCGAGCGCTCAAACAAAAAGTGTTCCAAATCAGCAGGTTGAAGAAACCGATGAAGATAAGAATTTAGCAAAAGATTACTTTTCGCAAATTATGGGTGTGGCAATGTCTGCTACGTCAAATGTGAAATTATTTCAATTTGTTTATGATTGGATTGGCACCCCTTACCACTTAGGTGGTGATACCAAACGCGGTATTGACTGCTCGGGGTTTGCTTACCAGCTTTATACAAAAGTGTTCAACACTGCCATAGGTAATAACAGCCGTAACATTTTTAGCATGGTTAACCCTGTTGGTAAAACTGATTTAAAGGAAGGCGATTTGGTTTTCTTTAAAATACACAGCCGCTCAATTACTCACGTTGGTGTTTATATTGGCAACGGCAAATTTGCCCACGCCTCAACCAGTAAAGGTGTAATGATCAGTTATCTTGCTGATCCGTACTGGACCCGCTACTATTTTAAAGGCGGCCGGTTACTTGCAGATGCCCCTCAAAATAACTAATATATATTGTCAACACTAAGTTGCATAAGAAAAGCTCCTGTTTTAAGCAGGAGCTTTTTTCGTTTTACAGTTTTGTGTTTGTTTAATGCTTATTGCTAAAAATAAACCAATGTTAGTCGGTATCTTTCGTATTCTTCACCAGGCCAATACCTGCAAAGAAAAATATTACTGCAATAATGCCGGTTACAACCAGTGTGGTAACTGTTGATGTTTTTTGAATTATACCAATGCCGGTATAAATAAGGCCAATAATACCCAGTACCGTGAGTATGGCGCCGAAAGTACGCTTTAAGTTCATATGTAATAAATTTGGTTAAACAGAATACAATGCATTAATAATCATTTCTCTATATTCGTTTCCTTATAACACCAATTTATGATTGCCGTTTGGATTATTGTATTAATTTTAGTTGTCGTAATATTTACATCCTTTGTTACCATAAAACAAGGTACTGTAGGCGTGGTTACCATTTTTGGAAAATACCGCCGTATTCTACTACCTGGCCTTAATTGGAAAATTCCATTGATTGAGGTGCTATACTCACGCATATCAATTCAAAATCGCTCGGTTGAGTTAGAATTTCAGGCTGTTACTGTTGATCAGGCTAATGTGTATTTCAAAGCCATGATACTGTATTCGGTTTTTGACCAGAGCGAAGAAGCTATAAAAGCGGTTGCCTTTAAATTTGTTGACGAGCGTAACCTGATGCAAGCTTTGGTGCGCACAGTTGAAGGTTCGATACGTGCTTATGTGGCCACCAAAAGGCAGAGCGACGTACTTATTCTTCGCCGCGAAATTGTTGAACATGTTAAGGAACAGATTGACAACATATTAGAAGGGTGGGGCTATCATTTGCAAGACCTGCAGCTTAACGATATTACATTTGATGATATCATTATGAAATCGATGAGTCAGGTTGTAGCATCTAATAACCTGAAAGCAGCCGCCGAAAATGAAGGTCAGGCTTTGTTAATTACCAAAACTAAAGCTGCAGAAGCCGAAGGTAATGCCATAAAAATTGCCGCCGAAGCCGACAGGCAGGCGTCGCAATTGCGGGGACAGGGCGTGGCATTATTCAGAGAAGAGGTAGCCAAGGGTATGTCGGTAGCTGCAAAAGAAATGCACCAAGCCAACATGGATACATCAGTTATTTTATTTACCATGTGGACGGAAGCTATCAAGCATTTTAGCGAAAACTCTAAAGGAAACGTGATTTTCCTGGATGGGTCGGCCGATAACATGCAGAAAACCATGAAAGAAATGATGGCCATGCATGCTTTGCAAACAGATGAAGTAAAGAAGGCTTAAACTGTTTAAAGCTTATATAAACTAAAAAGGCATCAATATGCAACTGTTAAGTTAGCACATTGATGCCTTTTTTATAATGGGCTGCTTGATTATGCTTTTTCAGTTTTAGCTGTAGCGTTAATCATGTTTTCAGCCAACTGAGTTAACATCTCATCTGTTTTTTTCTCCTCGGCCAAAGTTTCCTCTAACAATTGTGCTGCATCACTAAAGCCAAGTGTGTTGGCAAGGGTACGTAATGTACCATATGATGCAATTTCGTAATGTTCTGATTTTTGTGCTGCTGAAATAATACCGGCATCACGGGTAATTGAACCGTCTTCAGTATCACCTACAATGCTTTCAGATTCTTTGATTAAGCCTTCCATAGCATCACATTTTTTAGCTGATGCTTTTTCACCAATAATTTCAAAAACCTGCTCAAGGCGTGATACCTGATTGTCGGTTTCTTCTTTGTGAGTTTCTAATGCTGAACGCAACTCTTCTGATGTTGCTGCTTTAGCCAATTTTACCAGTGCTTTTGACAAATGTTTTTCAGCCCAGTAAATGTCTTTTAACTCGTCAACAAATAATTCTTTTAATGCCGACTCTTCAACGTTTTCGGTATTCTCCGGTTGTTTTTTTGATTTCGTAGTTGCCATAGTGTAGATTCTTTTAAGTAAGTATTCAACACACGGCAAATGGTTAGGTTTTAATTATTTATTAAAAAATAATAGTATTAAATTATTGAAGGTCTTTTGTGGTTTCAAATATTTCGTTGAAGTGTCGGCTGTTTAATTGAGCTTTTAAAACTCCTCCTGTTCAATGCTTTCCCAACTCTGACGTTTATAGTAATACATCATGAGTAAATAGAGCAAGAACGCCGGTACAATAAGTATGCTTACAGCGGTATTCCACTTCATTTTTACCAGCATGTAGTGCCCAAAGCCAACGGCGCCAATGAAAAAAGTTATTAGTAAAGAGATTATAACACGTCCGCCCGATTGTTTAACTAATACAGGTTTTGAAAATGGTAATCCTTTTACCATAAACAGCGCCATAAATATACCGTAATTCATTCCGGCCAGTGTGGCTAAAATAACATCGTTTATTACATCGGGCCCCCATACCACAATACTAATAATACCTAACACAGCACAGTAAGGCAAATAGTAAAGACTAATTACGGCTTTATACATTCCTGAGAGAATTTTACCGGGCTTGTCTATAGGAAGCGCATAATATACCCAGGCCGGCTTAAACTTTTCGGAATAGGATATGTGCTGCAATACTGCCGATAAAACAAATGTGCTCATATAAATGAGTGCTATGTAGCTATAGCCTGATTGCACATCTTCCATGCGGTTATTAAGGCTGCCCTGGCGGTTGAGTATAAAGAACACAAAATACACCGGGACGTAGCCAAACGCCGGGTATACTTTAATTTTAAACTCACGTATACGGGCCGCCAATTTCCAGGTTATTTTAAAGCCTGCATTTTCAACAGGATCACGAGCAATAATATTGGCCAACTTGTCAACAATGTCAAACCTCCCTTTTTTTTCAGCTTTATCTATTAAGGGTTTGGCATCAGTATTGGCGTCCGAAGTTGAGACTACGGCAAGACGCTTGTTAAAGCCGGGAGCTAATACTTTGGCCACCAGCCATAAGCCAGCAATTGGTAAGGTAATGCCAATAATGGCCATTAAACTGGTAAATATATTTGACCGGCCCGGATGCATCAAAACTTCATTTAATGCTGCAATCCAAACCGGCGGAAGCAGGTAGGCCCACCACTGGCTTAACAACTCAATTTTTGCTAAAGCGCTTGCATTAATTACACGTGGCAGTATTTGGTAAGCAGCAAAAATGAAAACAGATAAGCCAATTTGAAAGTAGCTGATGATGTCTTTAAACCGTTGCGGCGATACTGACTGCATTAGCAACAGGTAAACAATGTTTACAAACAAAATGCTTAAAAAAGTAGCCATTACAAGCTGCACCAAAAATACAGGAACGGCAAGTATGCCATCAGTGTAACCTACAATCACCATTCCGGCCAGGCCTTGCAAAAAGGCTAACCTAAAAACGTACAAACTTATGTGCATTATGCGCGCTACTGCCAGGGTGCGGTCATTAACAGGGCGTGGCAGAATAATAAACTGTTCGCGTACGTCAAACAGCACTGTAGTAAAATCAGTAATGAGCGTTAGCGATATAAGCACCATAAAAATGCTGAAGTATATAGTGTGACCAATAAACGGTGCATCAAACATAACCAGAAATGCACCTATAAAAAGGCCCATAGTTACGGTAAATAATGACACCGCCCATGGGTTTGTAGTTTTACCGTTAGCTGCGGCTTTACGCGTATGTGCAAATGTATTATTGGGCCGGCGGTCGTCCATCAGTAGCTTTACCCTTAGTATGTGGTGAAGCTGATAAGTATCAACACCTGTACGTTGCAGCATGGGCATAAGCGGACTAACCATTTTAAGCAGCAATTTATTCATATCAACAGCGGCTTATTAATTAAAAGCGTTTATAATGGCATCTGTTTCATTGTCTGACTCGTCTCGTCCGGTTAGTTTTGCAAATACCCTTTCAAGCGTATCGGCATGGTTTTGCTTTAATGATTCGAAGGTTCCGTCGGCAATAATTTCGCCTTTGTTAATTAACAGTATACGGTCTGAAACCTTTTCAACTACATCCATTACGTGCGAGCAGTAGAAAATTGTTTTGCCTTCTTGTGATAGGCGCATAATTAACTCTTTAATCATAATCACCGCATTGGCATCTAAACCCGAAAGGGGTTCATCCAGAATAATTATTTGAGGATTGTGTATAATGCCTGAAATAAGCAGTACTTTTTGGCGCATGCCCTTCGAAAAGGTATCCATACGGTCATCCTTATTGTTACCCAAGCCAAATGCAGTTAGCAGCCTGCTGGCCCGCGAGTGCAGCTGTTCATCTTCCATATTGTACAGCTTGCCAATAAAATCTAAGTACTCCATTGGCGTAAGTACTTCATAAAGCTCTGCATTTTCAGGAACGTAACCTATCAGCTTCTTAATTTCCTGAGGGTTGCTTTGCATGCTTATACCGTTCACCAAAACTTCGCCCTCGAACTCCGGAATTAAACCTGTGAGTATTTTAACAGTTGTTGATTTGCCAGCTCCGTTAGGCCCAATATAGCCTATAACCTGACCGGGGTATATATCAAGCGACAAGTTTTTAAGTACCAGTTTTGAGCCGTATGATTTTGACAGATTACGAATTTGAATTAGCGGAGTATTGCTCATTGCATTAATTAAGTTACCGTAATATAGCAATCAAATCATAAAAAATCGCCTCAGAGCATTAAAATGTAACTTAAATAATAGGCATAAAAAAACCTGCCTTGTTTGGGCAGGTCTTCAAATATCGAACCTTGGTTTATTCGTTTTCAACTGCTGATAATATTTCCAGCAAGATGTTCCAGCGGTGTTTTTCGTCCTGCTGCCAAATGCGCACATAGTTGTAATTACTTACAATATTGCCTTTTTGAATACGGGCCCTGCCATAGCTGTATGCTAAATCATTACTGGTTGAGCGGTTGGCATCAACAGTTTCTCCTGATATAACAATGGCTTGGTTTGCAAAAAACTGTAATACCTTGTCTGACCCAACCATAGGGTTAAAGCCCGGAAAGTAATAGTGTCCCTCAGGCATAAAAAATTCTTTATACGCGCCAACGGTTGATATACGCAGCGCCTGGTTAAGCTGGCGGTCGTTATCAATGATAATTTTTTTAGGGTTGAACGGATCTGTACTTGGTGCTACCTTGCTGGCAGATGCCGGATCTTTAATATCGGTTAGCTCAACCTTATCAGTTTGCGGATGCTGTATACCCAAATTGGTAAACAACTTAAGCTTTTTGGTTGAAGCATCCATTTTCCATATAGAAACATAATCGCCATAAACTTTATCATCATCAGCTTTGCCATTTTGATAAACGTAAGGGCCGGCGGTAACGGCAAGATCGCCGTTTGTTGCTATGCGGGCAAACTTTGGTGTCCAGGTAAGTGTGCCGGGCTGCTTGTCAATTTTGCTGTAAAATTCGGTTATTTTAACAGCCTCGGGCTTAAATACAATCCCTTCCTGATCGGCAACGGTTAAAAATGCGTCTTTAATTCCCTTTTTAAGAGTAAGCTTAGCAAAATCATCTTCGGCTTTAATTACAGTTTGTACCGTAGCGGTTTGGGCAAAAATTGAGGTGCTTATGCTTACAGCAGCTACGGTTAAAAAAGCTTTAATCATGTTCATAGTTAGATTGAGGCAACCCAATCGGCATGCTTTAACACGCTGATGTAGCTGCGGTAGTATAGAATGATAACTTAAAATCAGTAAATTTATTATGCGGGTATATTGCTATCGCTTGTGTACAAAAAACAAAAGTGAACCATTTGTTTGTGCCCGCCTGCAAATTATACTGATGGTTATAATATTTATCAGGTGTTTAAATTATTTAAAAGTTAAATTTTGCTCCAGGTAGTGCCTTCTTTACTGTCTTTTAATTGAAAACCAATTTGCTGTAAGCCATCGCGTATACGATCTGATGTGGCATAGTCGCGGTTTGATTTCGCCTGACTACGTAAGTCTACTATAAACTCCATAAGCTGGGGCAGTTCATCGGTACCTGCCTGTTCATTTTGTAAGCCTAAAATGCCGTTAACAAAAGTGTTCATTAAGTTTTTAAGCTCAACAAGGTTAGCTTCGTTAATTTTCATCTTACTATCATGTACCGAATTAATAATACGCGATGCTTCAAACAGTTCGGCTATTAGCACCGGGCTGTTAAAGTCATCGTTTAAAGCTTCGTAGCAACGGGTAAGCAGGGGCTGTATCTCTATTTCTGTTTCGGCAGATGATTTTAAACCATCAAGCAGAGTATAGGCGTTCATTAAACGCTTAAAGCCCTTTTCAGATGCCTCCATAGCATCATTGCTAAAGTCAAGCGTGCTACGGTAATGGGCCTGAAGCATAAAGAAACGCACCGTCATCGGGCTGTAGCCCTTGTTGAGGATGTTGTTGTCTCCACTGAATAATTCATGCGGTAAAAAGCTGTTGCCCAATGATTTTGACATCTTTTGCCCATTAACGGTAAGCATGTTGGTATGTACCCAGTATTTAGCCGGATTTTTACCATAGCATGCCATGTTTTGCGCAACCTCATTGGTGTGGTGTGTAGGTATTAAATCTAACCCTCCACCATGGATGTCAAACTGCTCGCCTAAGTATTTATGGCTCATAGCCGAGCACTCCAGGTGCCAGCCCGGGAAGCCCAGGCTCCATGGCGATGGCCACTTCATCAGGTGTTCGGGTTTAGCTTTAATCCATAATGCAAAATCCAGCTTGCCGCGTTTTTCGTCCTGACCGCCAAGCGAACGGGTGTTGTTAAGCAAATCTTCGAGGTGACGGCCGCTTAAAACGCCGTAATCTTGTGTGCTGTTATACTTTTCAACATCAAAATACACAGAGCCGTCAACTTCATAGGCAAACCCCCTGTCGAGCATAATTTTAACCAACTCTATTTGCTCAATAATATGGCCGGTTGCAGTTGGCTCTATACTTGGCGGTAACACGTTAAACTGGCGCATTACCTCATGAAAACCTGTAGCATACATTTGTACAATTTCCATAGGTTCAAGCTGTGATAGCTTTGCCTTTTTTGATATTTTATCTTCACCCTCATCACTGTCGCCTTCAAGGTGCCCGGCATCAGTTATGTTGCGTACATATCTAACCTTGTAGCCAAGATGAGTAAGGTAACGGAAAATTAAATCAAAAGATATATAGGTACGGGCGTTGCCCAAGTGTGCATCACTGTAAACGGTAGGGCCGCAAACATACATGCCAATATACGGAGCATCAAGCGGTATAAACTCTTCTTTAGTGCGGGTTAACGTATTGTAAACAAATACATTTTGTTTCATGATGGCAAACTTACAATTTTTAGTTCAGGCTTGTAATTTTTTGCTGCAATGTACAGCTATTGCAAAGTCAAAAAAATGGCGCTTATTTAAGTAAAAGGGTGCTGCAAACCGGGTAATGGTCAGATAGTTTCTTTCTTAAGGTGTAATAATCAGCTACATCAAAGCTGCTGTTTACCAGTATATAATCAATCTGAAAATTAGGGAACGAGCCGTTATAGGTACGTGCAAAGCCAACGCCTTTTTCGCGGAAGGTGTTTTTTAAACCCTTGGTCATTTGGGCTACTGCGTACGAAGCAGGCGTATCATTGAAATCTCCGGCTATAATATAAGGGTACGGGCATTGCGCTGCATGGGCCTTAATTTTAACCACTTGTTCGCTACGTTTAATGAAAGCACGTTTAAGCTTGCTGCCTATCCGGCGGGATGAACTCACATCGGGTTTTCCTTTTTTTGAAACCCTGCTTAGGTATTCATAGTCAATAGGGTCAAACCTTATGGATTGCAGGTGAACGTTGTAATACCTGAAAGTTTTGTCGCCCTTTTTTACGTCAACAAAAATGCATTGATTGCTGCTGTTAGGCTCTGTAGAAAGCATGATGATGCCTTTGTTTACAACCGGGAACTTTGAAAATATAGCCATCCCCATGGCTTCATGATCTGTGTTAAAGCTAAAAGGCTCAACATAGCACTCATCAGAGTGCATAAGCTTTTTCATGGAGTCTTTAATGGCATATTCGCCCCGCCTGCGCGTGTAAAACTCATCTATGCCAATAATGTCAGGGTTTTGGGCGCTTATGAGCTGTAGCATGCGCTTCTTGGTAACCGGATCATTTACCTGTTGCCCATACGGTTTAAAGTTATGGGCATTGTAAGTCATTACCTTAATAGCATTACTGCCTGTATTTTGATGTTTTTTTGTACGCAGGCCAACATTGTCTCGCAGTATGTTCCAGCCCAGCCCAATGCATAACAGCGGCACCAATATATACCTGCTGCGCCTGATGAGCCAGTAAAGCAACAAACAAAAGTTTACAAGCAGCAGGGGTAAATATCCTAAACCAAAAAAGGCAACAGGCCAAAACGTTCGTGGATCAGTAACCGGGGCAAGGTAGCAAACAAGCAGTGCAAGGCCAAAGCCTATGCTTAGCCATAAAAATATCTTATCGAGAAAAAATAACCTTCTTTTTTTCTGTTTAGCCCTCATGTTTGCTGGCGCGGCTCAATGCATCTTTTTCCTGTTTATTCAGGCTGTCATATCCGGTAGCCGAAATTTTATCAAGTATACGGTCTATTTCTTCCTGGCGGGGTATAGAGGAGCTTTGTTGCTGGTATGATTTGTTTACCGAGGCTACCTTTACTTTAGGCCGCTGGCTGAAAATTTGGTTCACCGAGCGGTTTAAATCGTTGCCGCGGTTAAGCTGTTTAACATAAATAAAACCCATAAGCGCACCGCCTAAATGTGCAATTTCTCCGCCAGCGTTAGGGCCGGCAATGCTCAAAAAGTCAACCACCACAAAAAACAGGGCCAGCCACTTTAATTTAACAGGGCCAATAAACATCATATAAATGGTGTAATTAGGCAGTAATGTAGCGGTTGCTATCACAATGGCAGTAACACTGGCTGATGCGCCCACCACTACGGCATTAGTACCGGCAAATATGGGGAATACGTTGAATGAAAGCACAAAGAATACAGCACCAACCAAACCACCCATAAGGTAGAGGTTTACAATGCGTTTATTGCCCAAATATTCTTCAAAAATCTGCCCCATCCAGTACAGCCAAAGCATGTTAAATAGAATGTGGAAAATGCCATCGTGCATAAACATGTAGCTAACAGGTGTCCAAAAACGGGTAGCTAATTTGCTTAATGATGCAGGGAGGGCAAGGTATTCGTTGGCATAGTAGCCAACCATGTCATTACCCATCATGTGCAAAAACACGTTTGGTATATTAATGAGTAAAAATACCAGTACGTTAATACCTATGAGCAGGTTTATGCGGCTGCCCGATTGGGTTAACTTTATACGAATATCTTGCCAGAGCGAGTTCATAACCGAAGAGATGTTATTTTATACTTACATAACTTACGTTAGTTAATAAAAATTGTTTGAGTTTTTATATCCCCACAATTTAATTAAAATGAATCCGAATAACCCACCACCTATATGTGCAAAGTGCGCAACCGAATCGCCCGGAGTTGGCCTTAATCCCTGGAATACCTCAAGCAGAAGATAAAGCGGAACAAAGTACTTGATCTTGATGGGCGTGAGGTATAAATATACTTCTAAATTGGGGTAAAGCAAAAAAATTGCCATCATTAAACCAAATATAGAACCTGATGCGCCAACGATGCCTATGCCGTAAATACTCTGCAGGGTGAGTGGCTCAGACATGTCTTTAGGCTGATAGTCGGCAGGAATACCAAACGAGCCGGTTATTTGGTGCACCTCATATGCCTGCACGGCAAATTGCAAGGCCAATGCGCCAATGCCGGTTAAAAAATAGTAGTTAAAAAACCGCTTTTGTCCAAAGGTTTGCTCTAAAATAGGCCCGATAAAAATAAGCCCCAGCATGTTTGAAAATATATGGAATATGTTGCCATGCATAAACATGTAGCTTATAATTTGCCACGGCTTAAAAAGGGGCGATGCCGGGTAATAAGCAGCAAGTATTTCGTTTAAAACGGGTATAACGTTTGATGCTATAAAGAAAATCACGTTAACTATCAGGAGGTTTTTTACAACCGGGGTTATATCACCAAAAGGGCTTTGCCTGTACATATCAATTGTTTATTTTTCGAACCTTTCAGCAAGTTCGTTCATTGTAAAAGTGCTGATTACCGGTTTGCCGTTTAATGCCGAATTAGGCATCTGGCAAGCAAACAGCTGATCAATCAGCAGGTTCATTTCTTCTAAAGTTAAACGCACACCGGCTTTGGTAGCTGCGTTGCGGGCCAGCGTACGTGCCAGGTTGTCGCGCTTATCTAACTTCAATATAGCCATGTTGTTTTTAAACCCTTCAAGCAAGTGCTCAAGTAATTGATGTTCGCTTGATTGGTTAACGTCAGCAGGTACGCCGTCAACAACAACGGTGTTTTTGCCAAATTCGCGTATATCAAAGCCAAGGGCCTTAATGTCAGGTAATAGCTCCATGAGTAAAGCAAAGTCGCTGCCGTTGAGAGTAACACTTTGCGGAAACAGGCTTTGCTGGCTGGTGCCCGAATGGTTTTGCAATTGCTGCAAAAAGCGCTCGTATAAAATACGCTCGTGAGCGGCCTGCTGATTAATGAGCATAAAGCCCGATTTTATTTGCGAAAGGATATACCGGTTATGTATCTGAAATAACTGGCGCTCACTGTTTTTACTTACTGCCTGGTTGTTTACCTCAAAACTGGCATCGGGCAATATTTCCTGCTGTGCCTGTTCAGTTGGTTGTTTGCTTATTTCATAAAGCGTTTCCCAGTTATTGGGCATACCTCCCCTGTAGGGGTTGTTTGATGATTGGTAGCTGCTTTCGCGTGGCGACGGCGTTGCCTTTGCAGGGGTATCAAAAGGATTAAAGTTAGGATTAAAGGTAATGCCCGGCGGAGTTATTTGCTCCAGTGGTTTGGCCGTTATTAGGTGCTCAATACTGTTCTCCTGGTCAAAATCCAAACTAGGCGTTATATTATAGCGGCCTAATGACCGTTTAACCGCCGACCGGATGATGGCGTATATAGCTTTTTCATCCTGGTACTTAATTTCGGTTTTGGTAGGATGAACATTGATATCAATCTTAGCCGGATCAATATCAATAAATAATACGTAGAACGGATAGGTATCTTCGGGTAATAATTCTTCAAAGGCAGTCATTACCGCATGGTTGAGGTAATTGTCTTTAATGAAACGGTTATTTACAAAAAAGAACTGTTCGCCACGGGTGCGTTTTGCAAATTCGGGCTTGCCTACAAAACCTCGCAGGTTAATAATGGTAGTATCTTCTTCAACAGGTACAAGGCGCTGGTTATAGTTATTGCCAAACAGGTGTACAATGCGCTGTTTCAACTGTGAGGCCGGTAAGTGGTAAACCTCCTGCCCGTCATGGTGCATGGTGAAAAATATTTGCGGGTGCGCCAGTGCTACGCGCTGAAATTCATCAATAATATGGCGCAGCTCAACCGGGTTGCTCTTTAAAAAGTTACGGCGTGCGGGTGTATTATAAAATAGGTTTTTAATTGATGTTGACGTACCAGCACCGGTTGCACAGGGTTCCTGGCTTATTACTTCTGAGCCTTCAATTATAATGCAGTTGCCCAATTCATCTTCATGGCGGCGGGTTTTGGTTTCAACCTGTGCAATGGCAGCAATTGAGGCCATGGCTTCGCCCCTGAAACCCATGGTGCGTATGGCAAATAAGTCTTCGGCCTTGCGTATTTTTGAAGTGGCGTGGCGCTCAAAACACATGCGCGCATCAGTGGCACTCATGCCGCAACCATTATCAATTACTTGTATAAGCGCTTTGCCTGCATCTTTTAAAATTAGCTGTATTTTGTCGGCACCCGAGTCTATTGCGTTCTCCACCAGCTCTTTCACTGCCGACGCCGGGCGCTGCACTACCTCACCTGCTGCAATCTGGTTGGCTACCGAATCGGGTAAAAGCTGTATTATATCTGACATCAAAAAAATCCCTTCAATTTCAATCGGCTAAATTAAATATTTGATGGCATAACTTTACCTTTGAAACGTTGTATATAATAAAACTACTGCCCCTTCGGTGTCCTTTAACGTAGAAGATTGTTGATACATGGCATAGGCTTCCCGCTTCAGGGGAAGGGTTAAGGAGGGGCTAAATCAATACATATGAATAGAAAGCTGGCTCTGCTTTTACTGCTGCCTTTGGGTATGGCCTGTAAGCAGCAAAAGAAAGATTATAATGCCGATATGCTGGTTAAAAACGCAACGGTTTATACTGTTGACAGTGTATTTACAACCACCGAAGCTTTTGTTGTAAATGCCGGCAAAATTGTTGCAGTTGGCAAGGCCGATAGTTTAGAGAAAATTTACCTGGCACGTGAAGTCGTTGATGCAGGCGGTAAAGCAGTATATCCGGGTTTTATTGATGCTCATACTCACTTTTACCGTTATGGTATGAGTTTGAACGAAGTTCACCTTGAGGGAACCAAAAGCTGGGATGAGGTTTTAGACTCGGTTCAAACTTATGCGGGTCGTAATGCTGATGGCTGGATTATTGGCCGCGGCTGGGACCAGAATGATTGGCAGTTAAAGCAATTTCCTAATAAAGCAAAACTCGATTCATTATACCCTGTACGCCCTGTTGTTTTGAGCAGGGTAGATGGCCATGCCGCCATTGCCAACCAGGCTGCGCTAAATATAGCAGGCATTAAGCCCGGACAAAAAATTGATGGCGGAACCGTAGAGACGGTGGATAATAAGCTTACCGGAATTTTGATTGATAACGCGGTGGCTTTGGTTACCCGCAAAATACCCGATCCGGTTGAGGCACAAGTGCAGGCTGCTTTGCTTGATGCGCAACGTAATTGCTTTGCCGTTGGTTTAACCACTGTAGATGATTGCGGGCTTGATTACCCCATGGTAAACGTTATTGCTGAGTTGCAACATAAAAAAGCGTTGAAAATGCGCATGTATGTGATGTTGTCTGACAATGAAGCAAATATTAATTACCTGTTTAAAAGAGGCGTTTACAAAACACCCGCACTTAATGTACGCTCATTTAAGGTATATGCTGATGGTGCACTTGGATCGCGCGGTGCGTGCTTACTGCACGATTACAGCGATCGTAAAGGCTGGAAAGGCTTTTTGCTGAGCAATCAAAAACACTTTGAAGATGTTGCCGGGCGTATAGCGGCCAAAGGTTTTCAAATGTGTACGCATGCCATAGGCGATTCGGCTAATCGTACTATATTAAAAATATACGCCGGGGCTTTAAAAGGTAAAAATGATCGTCGTTGGCGTGTGGAACATGCCCAGGTCATTGATCCTGATGATTTTAAATACTTTGCCGAAAATAATATTGTACCATCTGTACAGCCAACGCATGCTACATCAGATATGGGATGGGCCGGTGAGCGCCTTGGACAGCAACGTTTAAAAGGTGCTTATGCATATAAGCAATTATTGCAACAAAACGGATGGATTCCGCTTGGGACTGATTTTCCGGTAGAAAATATCAATCCGCTTCTAACGTTTTATTCAGCAACCGAGCGCAAGGATTTAAAAGGTTTACCTGCGCAAGGGTTTCAAAAAGAAAATGCGTTGAACCGTATAGAAGCATTGCGTGGCATGACCATATGGGCAGCAAAATCAAATTTTGAAGAAACCGAAAAGGGAAGCATAGAGGTGGGCAAGTACGCAGATTTTGTAATACTCGATAAAGACATTATGAAAGCAAAAGGGCCCGACCTGCCAAATATTAAAGTGTTAAAAACTTACGTGAACGGCGAGAAAGTGTATGAGAAAAAATAAGTTAGGTTTTATTGCGGCCTTTTTTTGTGGTTTTGTATTGCTGAACACTGCATGTGCGCAGGTTCCGCCCGTGCAGCCAATGCTTGTAGGTGCAGCTTATTTAAGTGAAGAAAATCTTTCTGCCCAATCAACGGTGTTGCTTAATAATGAGCAAGGTGCAATTCCATTGAAGGATTTAGATAGGTCTGCCATTGCAAGTGTGCGCTTTAATCATGAGTATGCCACCTCTTTTGATAGCCTGCTTAACAAGTATACGCTCATTAAGCCGTTTAACGGGCTTACTTACTTAACCGTAGGCAAATTAACCGATGATTTAAAGCTTTTCAACACAGTTATTCTACAGGTTACTGATCGTGATTTAAATAACCCGCGTTTGCTGGAGTTTATTGCAATGAACGATAAGCTTAAAAAAGTTGTGATAGCTTATTTTGGCAGCGGGCTTATGCTTGATAAGCTTAATTCTGTTACTACACCGGTTTTATGGTGTTCGCGTATATCGCCCGTTGCAGCTGCGTTTACTGCCCAGGCAATATTTGGAGGTGTAGCAATTACGCAAAAGATGCAAAAAACAATGTCGTCCAGGTATGTTGCAGGCTCGGGGTTTGTTACCGTTAAAACACGTTTGCAATATACCGTACCCGAGGCTGTGGGTATTAAAACAGAAAACCTTTTACCTATTGATAACATTGCCCGCGAGGCTATCAGTGATCGGGCAACGCCGGGTTTTGTGGTACTGGTTGCTAAAGACGGAAAGGTGATTTTAAATAAGGCTTACGGATATCATGTGTATGATAACACTCAGCCCGATAAGATTACCGACATATTTGACCTTGCATCGGTAACCAAAATTTCGGCCACTACTATGGAAGTTATGCAGTTGGTGGAGCAGGGCAAATTAAACCTCGACTCTACCGTAAGCTCATATGTTGCTTTGGCGCGTAATACCAATAAAAAGAATATCAGCGTACGCGAGTTAATGCTGCATCAGGCAGGGTTAATACCTTATATACCCTTTTATGAGCGTATAAAGCCAACCGACCATAGTTCCGACTCATCTGCCGCTTACCCTACAAAGGTTACTGATGGGTACTATATGCGTAAAGATTATTTTAAGGATGTAATGTGGCCGCAAATGCTCAATACAGCATTACGCACCCGTGGCAAGTACGTGTACAGCGACTTGAGCATGTACTTTATGAAGGAAATTGTAGAAACAGTTACTGCCACTCCGCTTAACGAGTATGTGCAAACTCATTTCTATAACCCGCTGGGTATGCAAACTGCAGGCTTTTTGCCACGTAACCGCTTTGCTAAAGAACAAATGGTACCTACCGAGAACGATACTTATTTCAGGCACAATCTTTTAACCGGTTATGTCCATGATCAGGGTGCGGCAATGGTTGGGGGAGTATCTGGCCATGCCGGTTTATTTGCTTCGGCAAATGATATGGCCATTTTATTCCAAATGGTGCTTAACGGCGGCAGTTACGGAGGTGCTCAGTACTTTAAACCCGAAACGGTAGCACAATTTACGGCCAGGCAATCAAATGTAAGTCGCCGGGGGCTGGGTTTTGACCGTTGGGACCCTGAGGTAAGCAAGCATTATCCTTCAAATTATGCTTCTTCAGAAACATACGGACATACCGGCTATACCGGTACATGTGTTTGGGTTGATCCTAAGTCGGGTTTGGTATATGTGTTTTTGTCAAACAGGGTATATCCTAAAGACTCACAGCTGTTAAGCAGTCGCCGTATAAGGCCCCGCATTATGGATGTGGTTTATGAAGCCATACAAAAGGGAATGCAGTAATGCATCAAGCGTTGATGATTGTGCCTGTTGCATACCTGTCAAATATCCTTTGCTCAAGGCTATCGCATAAACCAATGCATAAAACCGCAGTTGCTGCATACAAAACACATGGCTGTACTATCTGTCCATTCTACATTAAAGAATGTACGGGTCGGTGAGTGCAATTGCTCGCGGCGGGTATAAAAAGTGGTGTTTTTACAAAAAGTGCAAACTAGTTGCCTGTTATCAATCTCGTATGATTTAGGTTCTTCAGCAGAAAATAAGCCCATGGTTTTTTGGTTTAAGTGTGTAAAGTAAATATAGATGTTTGGCGTTGTATTATTGTGCTTTGTATAACAATTGTAAGGCTGTGTAAAGTTTACATATACATAACACATTTGCCATAAATAGCTGTTAAACTTGCGGGCATGAAATCAAACTATATTATCGGGTACCAGGTGGTTGAGAGGTATGGTTTGGCTTCATTTCAACGCTTAATCAAAACATCTTCATGAAAATTGGCATAGTTTGCTATCCAACCTTTGGCGGTAGCGGTGTTGTGGCAACTGAACTGGGCAAAGCCCTGGCCGACCGCGGTCATCAGGTGCACTTTGTTACCTATAACCAGCCGGTAAGGCTCGATTTTTTCTCTGAGAATTTATTTTACCACGAGGTTGCTGTAAGCAAGTACCCGCTGTTTGAGTATCCGCCTTATGAACTGGCGCTGGCCAGCCGTTTGGTTGATGTGGTACGATTTGAAAAGTTGGACGTTTTGCACGTGCATTACGCTATCCCGCATGCATCCGCAGCTTTTATGGCCAAGCAAATATTGGCAACTTACGGCATTCATATACCGGTAATAACCACTTTGCATGGCACTGATATTACGCTGGTGGGTAATGATCGTACCTATAAGCCAGTAGTAACATTTTCCATTAACCAAAGCGATGGCGTAACATCCGTATCAGAGCACCTTAAGCAGGATACTTACAAGTTTTTTGAAATAGAAAAGGATATTAAGGTAATAACTAACTTTATTGACCTGAGCCGTTTTAGTCATTCTCCTAAAGAGCACTTTAAGAAAGCAATAGCGCCTGAAGGCGAGAAAATACTGGTACATACGTCCAATTTCCGCAGGGTTAAACGTACGCCTGATGTAATTCGCATTTTTGCACAGGTGAATGCACAAATACCATCGAAGTTGTTAATGGTGGGCGATGGGCAAGACCGCCCCGAATGTGAGGAGCTTGCACGTGAACTTGGCGTAAGTCAAAACGTGCGGTTTTTGGGTAAGCAGGATGCTGTTGAAGAAATTATGTCGGTATCTGACTTATTCCTGATGCCATCACAATCAGAAAGTTTTGGTTTAGCTGCGCTGGAAGCTATGGCTTGCCGTGTACCGGTTATCAGTAGTAATGCCGGTGGCCTGCCCGAATTAAATGAAGAAGGCGTAACCGGCTACCTGCGTGATGTGGGCGATGTTGACGGTATGGCCGAGCGGGCTGTTTACATGCTGCAAGATGAGGCCCGACTTGCCGAGTTTAAAGAAAATGCACTGCAACATGCACGCAAGTTTGATTTGGCTAACATTTTACCCGAATACGAAAACTTTTATATGGAAGTAATTGAAAGCAGTAAGCGCTTTTAATTAAACCGTTTTGCCTTTAAAGCGTCTGTTGGTAATAAAGCTCAGGGCCGGTAAAAACAAGGTTGCCGGTTGTGTGTATTATTATACGTTCAAATAAACACTACAATGAAAAAGATACTTCAAATTGTTTTAACAGCCGTGGTAATAGGTTTTGCTGTAACGGCTTGTTCAACCCAAAACGCTGCAACCGGCGTTCAAAATGTTGGCCGTGGTAAATTTACCGGCACTTGGGTAGTAAATAACGTAAGTTATGAAGGTTTGGTTGAAAACGCAGTTTCAAGCGCGTTTGACGAAGCAAAGCCATCGGCTTTTGTGGGCAGTACCTGGAAACTTACCAATAGCGGTAATGGTATTTATACCTTAACCAGCGGCGTGTCACAAACCATTTTTTGGTCAATTAACAACAATGGGCCAAGCGGACAAATGTTTCAGTTTAAAAAGATATTTGAAGGTGATAAAGCCAAAAATGTGCAGCAAGGTTACCAGTTAATGGTTAGCAGCAACGATGGTAACAGCATGGTGCTTAAAACACCTGTAGCCATTGGTAACAGCACCGGTTATGTGGTGTATAGCTTTAATAAGCAGTAAGATAGTTTTTTTTCTTTTAATAAGGAAACGCCGGTTAGTTATAGCCGGCGTTTTTTGTTTGTGTCTTGAACTAGAACAGTTCAGATTGAAAATTATGAAATGGCTTCATAACTTACTCTATCGAAGCAAATTTTAAACAACTCGGGCTATCCACCTCAATTTTATTAGCTGTTTGAGTGATCTGACCAGTAGCGCGGTTAATTTTAAATACCACCACGTTATTGCTGTTCTTATTAGCTACCAGCAAAAAGTTGCCTGTAGGGTCAATCACAAAGTTGCGTGGATGGTTGCCGCCGGTGTTGTGACGTTCTACAAAGCTAAGCATGCCGTTATCCTGGTTAATACGGTACACTACAATTTCGTTAGCTGTACCACGGTTGCTGGTGTAAAGAAACAGGCCGTCGGGCGAAACGTGGATGTCGGCACCTCCGGGTTCTTTAGTTGAGCCATCTTCCATCATACTTACTTTTTGCAGCATTTTTGGTTTGCCACCGTTGTACTCGTAAGTAAATACATGGGCGCCCATTTCGGTAATAACGTACATGTATTTACGGTTGGCGCTGAAATCAATATGGCGCGGACCATCGCCGCCTGTTACGCTTACCGAGGTTGGTTCGCTTAACGGTTGTGGTTGCGACGCTTTGTATTTATAAACATGAATTTTATCGCTGCCCAGATTGGTGTATAACAAATGCTTCTCATCGGGCGATAGTACTGCAGTGTGCACGTGGGGTTTTTCCTGGCGTTTTTTATCCGGACCAAGATCATTCGATGGGTCTTGTATAATTTGAGAGGCTGAACCTAATGATCCATCAGCAGCAACCGGGTAAACATATAGGCTTCCACCTGCGTAATTAGCCGAAAATACGTGCTTCTGATCCTTATCAATGGATATGTAGCATGGACCCGCACCTGATACCTGTTTATTAATTAAATTTAACGTGCCTACCTTGGGGTCGAAAGTAAAAGAGCTTACACTGCCTTTGCGGTCGTCGCCAATTTCATTTACTGCATAAACAAACTTCCTGTCGTTTGAAACGCAAATGTATGATGGATTATCAACACCCTGACCAGTACGGCTTAAATACGCTACGCGACCGGTTTCTGTGTAAAACCGATAAACGTAAATGCCTTCGCTATTGGTTCCGGTGGTGTATGTGCCAATAAGTAAGTCTAATATTTTAGGTCCTTTGTTTTTGCTTTGTGCACTAAGTAAACCTGGTAGTAAGCACAAAATTAGTAGTAGTTTTTTCATAATGAAAACGCTTTAATTATTTGCAAGGTAGCAAATTCTTAGTTGCGGTATCATCTGCATACAAGTGCTATTTAGGTTATCCCTCAGCCTTGCTAAAGCACCGCGTTAATAGCTTGGGTTGTAAACATTTGATAATCAAATACAATTATTTTGTAACAAAAATGTTATATGTAGTGTTACTAACCTTAGATTATGAGAAAGCCGGAGTTGTGTTGTTCGAAGTGTAAGCGCCCATATCATTACAAAAAAAATACGCCACTTATATTTAAGTGGCTGGAAGATATTATTCCGGTAAAAATCTTTTTTTGTGCCTGTTGTGTCAAAAGTCGCTATCACATCATATCACGTAAGGAACTTAGTAAATACTGGATTTGAGCTTAGGCTACAGGTGAAAACTTTAAACAGCTTGGGCTGCTTATTAAAGTTTGTACTCCAGTAGATGTAAGTTCACCTGTTTCACCATTAATTTTAAAAACTACCACATTATTGCTTTTTTGATTAGCAGATAATAGAAAGCCTCCAGTAGGATCGATGGCAAGGTTACGGGGTTCTTTGCCTCCGCTGTCGTGCCGTTGTACAAAAGTCAGCAAACCGCTTGCAAAGTCTCTTTCAAAAACGATAATTTCATTTGCATCTCCCCGGTTACTGGCATAAACAAAACGACCATTAGGGCACATTCTGATATCGCCACCGCTAATTTCCCCATCAAAGCCATTAGGTAACATGCTTATTTTTTGAATTTGTTCAAGCGTACCGTTGTCATATTTGAATGCGGTAACGTTGCCGCTCATTTCATTTACCAGGTAAAGGTTTTTATTGTCAGGACTAAAAACTACATGCCTGGGGCCTTCTCCTGGCTCCGCTTTAGCAAGTGGTGCTGATACAGGAACTAATACATCATTATCACTATGTGGGATGTAGTTACGGATGTTTACACTATCGGCACCCAAATCGGTATATACTAAGTGGTTTTCATCGGCCGATAGTAGCGCAATGTGAACATGTGATTTATCCTGGCGTTCATGATTAGGGCCTGAGCCATTTTCCTGTATTATTTGTTTCACCGGTGCAAGTGAACCATCTTCATTTATAGGAAAAACATATACACTGCCTCCTTCATAGTTTGCAACAAACAAATGTTTATGTGCCCGGTCTATGGTAACGTGGCAGGGACCAGGGCCGGTATGCTGTGTATTAAGCAGGTGTAAAGTACCATCACTAGCATCGAAAGAAAATGCACTAACGTAGCCGCTGCTTTCTACTCCAACCTCGTTAACAGTATAAATAAAGCGATTGTTAGCTGCTACACAAAGGTAAGTTGGGTTTTCAACCGGTACAGCGGTTTTATTCAAAAACGATAGCTTTCCGCTTTCTGCATCAAACCTGTAAACATATAGTCCCTCGGTACCGTCTTCAGTGTACGAACCTATAATTAAATTGAAAACCAGATTCTTCATATAGCTATAAGTTGTATATGTTTAACACTATAGCAGGCTTTGGGTTTTCATAAAAGTTAAAAAGGGAAACTCCCTAATGGAAATTTCCCCTTTTAATTGTTGCTGTAAGTTATGCAGACAGTATATTATTAAGCTTTAACCAGATGCTTTAGTTGAATTATTTCTTTTTCTTCCAGGAATCTCCAGCGTCCGCGTGGTAAGTCTTTTTTGGTAAGGTTTGCATAAATGGTGCGGTCAAGCTTTACCACTTCATAACCCAGGTGTTCGAAAATACGACGAACAATGCGGTTTTTGCCGCTATGTATTTGTATACCAACCTCGCGTTTGGTTCCACCTTGTACATAGCTTACCATATCTGGTTTAATAAAGCCATCTTCCAGCTCTAAACCATACTCAATCTTATTAAGGTCGCCCTGTGTTAAACTCTTGTTAAGTTCAACCTGGTATATTTTAGTAATGCTATTGCGTGGGTGCGAAAGCTTGTCGGCCAGTTCGCCATCATTAGTCATTAGTATTAAGCCGGTTGTGTTGCGGTCAAGCCTGCCTACAGGGTAAATGCGCTCTTTGCTTGCCTTGTCAACCAAATGCATAACAGTGCGGCGCTCCTGTGGGTCATCGGTAGTGGTAATGTAATCCTTAGGTTTGTTAAGTAATACATAAACCATTTTCTCGCGCTTCAGGGTTTCACCGTTATAACGTATTACATCTTTTGATGGATCAACCTTATGGCCTAACTCTGATATTACCTCGCCGTTAACCGATACCACACCTGCAGCAATCAATTCATCGGCTTTACGGCGCGAACAAATACCTGCGTTTGATATATAGCGGTTAAGACGTATTAAATGACTGTCGTCATTTTCTGAAGCTTTTTTGTTGCGGCCCCTTAAGTTTGTTTTAGGGCGGTCTTCATTAAATTCTTCAGGATTTTTGCGGTAACCTGATGATCTTTCTCCTGTTTGTTCCCGGCGCTCACGAAAAGGCTTGTTACGCTCATCATTGCCGGTTTTACGGAAGTCTGAAGATCTTTCGCCTGATTGTTCGCGGCGTTCGCGGAATGGTTTGTTACGGTTATCATCACCCGCTGGTTTATCGGCCCAGGTGCGGCTACTGCCTATAGCACGGCTAAATTTCTTTTCGCCACCTTCGCGTTGCTCACCTGTGCGTGATTTAAAGTTGCTTCTGTCGCCAGCTTTAAAATCACCGCCTGTGTTTTTTCTAAATGGCCTGTCGGTGCTGCTGCCACGGCTTTCGTTGGTGCGCTTAAACGGACGGTCGGCGCCTGTGCTTTCGCCACGGTTGCTGCGGTCGCTAAACGGTTTCTTTCCGGCTGTCGAGCCAAAGCTCCTTTTTGGCCTGTCATCTGCGTTAAAACCACCTGATGATGTTTTGCGTCCTGCTGTAAACGGTTTTTTGTCGCCATCGGTACCGAACCTTTTTTTAGGTGCGCCATCGTCTGACTTTTTAAAACCTGAATTAGCATTACGTGTACGCGGTGAAGAGCTGTTTCGTGGTTCGTGGCCACTGCCGCCGGTGCGCCTGCCGGCTGATTTGTTGGACTTGTCGTCGCGACTGTTCCCTGGTTTTTTGAATACCATATTTTTTTGTTAAAGCTTTAAAAGCGGGGAGCAAAGGTACGAAAAATTGCCTTATTGCAAAAAAAGTTTCCACACGCGAAATCGGCGTTTAAACACTCTTAAACCCATTGTTTTAACATTTTTTCCACATCGCTCAAAACACTAAGCAGGCCTAAGTGTTTGATTGTGTGATATGTTTTATACCTTTGCGCCACACATCTACCTGTGTATTGTTGAACTAAATTAAATTGAATGATTAAAAATCACCTCATTACGTGCTCCGTAATATGTGTGCTGTTTATCATTTCAAGACTCTTTGTTTTCAGTGTTGATCACAAAGAAGAATTGAAAAGCAGTCCTGTTCTTTTTAACGTTTTTGAAAACAAAAAAGTTGAAGAGAAACCAAATTTAAACTTTGCCGACGAGAAAGTGCCGGTGAAGAACGTTAAAGTAAAACGCAAGATCAGCTACTCCATTTGGAAACATAGCCGATACACCTCTCAAGCCAAACAACTGCAGGCTCAGGCTGCAAAATGGTTTCCGATGATTGTACCCATTTTGCAGGTTTATGGTATCCCCGAAGATTTTAAATATATTCCTTTACTGGAATCGGGTTTTCAAAAACATGTGCGTTCGCCGCGTGGCGCAGCGGGTATATGGCAATTTATGCCTGGTACCGCACGCCAGTACGGCCTTAAGGTTGGGCATGGCAAAGATGAACGCCTTAACAACCGCAAAGCTACTATAGCCGCATGTAAGTATATTAAAGACTTGTATGATGAAATGGGTAGCTGGACGCTGGCTGCAGCGGCTTACAACGCCGGGTCGCCGCGTATGCACAAGGCAATTAACCGCAAAAACGGCGGCAACTATTTTTTTATGCACCTTAACCGGGAAACAGGTATGTACGTTTACAAGCTTGTAGCCATGAAAGAGGTTATGGATAAAGAAATAGAGGAAAACTATGGCCCTATGATGGCTAATATAGTACCTGCCGACACATTGTCATTAAACTAAAATATTTAGTAATTACGGAGCAAGCGAGGCCTGTATGCATTGTGCATGCAGGCCTTTTTCAGTATATTTGCGGCTCGTTTTTAGATAATTATACACGGCCAAAAAACTTAGCGGCTGTTTACAAGTTACATACTTGTTGTTTAAAAAAATTATGGCTGAAAAAACAATTGACCTGGGCGAACAAAGTGAAGTAGAGGTATACGGGGCCCGGGTGCATAATCTTAAAAATATTGATGTTTCATTTCCGCGTAACCAGCTGGTGGTGGTAACAGGGTTGAGCGGCAGCGGTAAATCGTCGTTGGCGTTTGATACCATTTACGCTGAAGGGCAGCGCCGTTACATGGAAACTTTTTCGGCCTATTCGCGCCAGTTTATGGGCGGCATGGAGCGTCCCGATGTTGATAAGGTGTCAGGCTTGAGTCCGGTTATTGCCATTGAGCAAAAAACAACCAGTAAAAACCCACGCTCAACAGTAGGTACCATTACCGAGATATATGATTTTATGCGCTTGCTATATGCCCGTGCCGGTGAGGCATACTCTTATGTAAGCGGGCAAAAAATGGAGCGTATGAGCGAAGATCAGATTATGCGCACCATTGCCGAAAAGTTTGACGGGCAGCCGTTAAATATTTTGGCACCGGTGGTAAAAGGCCGTAAGGGTCATTACCGCGAATTATTTGAGCAAATACGCAAGCAAGGCTACCTAAAGGTATATGTTGATGGCAACATTATGGATGTTGAGCCAAAAATGCAGGTAGACCGTTATAAAATTCATGATATTGATATTGTAGTTGACCGTTTGACGGTTAGCGAAAAAGATAGCAAGCGTTTACATACTTCAGTACAATCGGCACTTAAGACGGCCAAAGGCATCATACGCATTGCCGATAAGGACAACAATGTATCTTATTTCAGTAAGTTTTTGATGGATCCGGTTTCGGGTATTTCTTATGACGAGCCGCAGCCTAATACATTTTCATTTAACTCGCCTTATGGCGCTTGTGATAAGTGTGATGGTTTAGGTTATATTTTTGTTGTAGATGAGTCATCAGTTATACCAAACCCAAAGCTGAGTATTGTTAACGGCGGTTTGGCGCCGCTTGGCGAGTACCGCGAAACGTGGGTTTTCCAGGTGTTGAAAGCTCTGGGCAAAAAGTATGATTTCTCTTTATCAGTGCCTATTGAGAAAATCCCCCGCGAAAAGCTGGACATTATATTAAACGGTTCGCAGGAAATTATTTCTGTTGCTGTTGAGTACAATAAATGGAACGTCCAAAATTACCAGGTTACATTTGATGGTATCATCCGTATGCTTGAAGAGCAGCAGGAGCGCAAAAACGAGGATGTATCAGACGATTTGGAAGCTTACCGCACCTTAAAGGTTTGTCCTGTTTGCGAAGGTGCCAGACTCAAAAAGGAGTCGTTACATTTTAAGGTTAGCGAAAAAAATATTTTTGAGCTGGCTACAATGGATATACGAACCCTGCAAGATTGGTTTGTAGGTATTGAAGACAGGCTTACCGAGCGTCAAAACGTTATAGCACGAGAGATACTTAAAGAAATACGGGCACGCATTGGCTTTTTGCTTGATGTAGGCTTGAGCTACTTAACACTTGACCGTACGGCGCGTACCCTATCGGGCGGTGAAGCGCAGCGCATACGTTTGGCTACGCAAATTGGCTCGCAGCTAATGAACGTAATGTACATTTTAGATGAGCCAAGCATAGGTCTGCACCAGCGCGATAATGATCGCCTCATTAACGCACTAAAAAACCTGCGAGATTTAGGTAATACCGTGCTGGTAGTAGAGCATGATAAGGATATGATACTCGAAGCCGACTACGTTATTGACATGGGACCTGCCGCTGGCGTTCATGGTGGTACTGTTGTGGCCGAAGGTACACCTCAGCAGTTGATGGCTATGCACACGCTTACTACATCATATATTAATGGTGAGCGCGAAATTGCCATTCCTAAAGAACGCCGTAAGGGCAATGGTAAATCTGTAACGCTTAAAAAAGCTACAGGGCATAATCTTAAAAAGGTAACGGTAGAGTTTCCGTTGGGTAAACTTATAGGTATAACAGGCGTATCAGGTAGTGGTAAATCAAGTTTAATTACCGAAACGCTGTACCCTATTTTAAATCATCATTTTTTTAGGGCTAAAAAGCAACCGCTGCCTTATGACAAAATTGAAGGGCTGGAGAATATTGATAAGGTTATTGAAATAGACCAAACGCCAATTGGTCGTACGCCACGCTCAAATCCGGCTACTTATACCGGTGTATTCTCTGATATCCGGGCATTATATGTACAACTGCCCGAATCAAAAATACGTGGTTACAAACCTGGGCGTTTCTCGTTCAACGTAAAGGGTGGCCGTTGCGAAACCTGTCAGGGTGCAGGACAAAAGGTTATTGAAATGAACTTTTTGCCCGACGTGCAGGTGCCTTGCGAGGAATGTGGCGGTAAGCGTTACAACCGCGAAACTTTGGAAGTGCGCTATCGTGGCAAATCCATCAGTGATGTATTGGATATGAGTATTGAAGATGCTACGGTATTTTTTGAGCATATTCCGGCCATCTATCGTAAGGTGAAAACATTAAATGATGTTGGTTTGGGCTACATTACCTTAGGGCAGTCATCCTTAACATTATCAGGCGGTGAAGCACAGCGTGTAAAGTTGTCAACCGAGTTATCTAAAAAAGATACCGGAAACACATTTTATATTCTTGATGAGCCCACCACAGGTTTGCACTTTGAAGATATTAACGTACTGTTAGGCGTATTGCAGCAATTGGTTGATAAAGGCAATACCGTGCTGGTGATTGAACATAACCTTGATGTAATTAAAGTAGTGGACCATGTAATTGACCTTGGTCCGGAAGGTGGATCGGGAGGCGGACAAATTTTGTACAAAGGTACACCCGAAGGTTTGTGTAAAATAAAGGAAAGCTTTACCGGAAAGTTTTTGGCTAAGGAGATGGGCGTGAAAAGAGTATAGAATACAGCGTCGGGAATACAGACGTAAGAATTGATTATATTAAAGGGGCGCAATTTGTTGTGCCTCTTTTTTTGTTTAATTTGCTTATCACAGTTTTAAACTATGAAATATCTATACATCTGTTTTTTGTTACTAGCTTATTCTGCCAAAGCACAACAGACAACTTACACAGCATTAATTTCTAAAGCCGACTCCTTATATCAAGCTAAAGATTATAAAGCCTCGGCGTGGGCTTATTCTGCTGCTTTTAAAAGTAACAAGTGGCAAGGGCTTATAAATGATCGGTACAATGCTGCCTGCGCCTGGGCACTTGCCAATTATACTGATAGTGCGTTTACTAATTTACAGCGTGTAGTTTATGTAGGTGGCTACCATAACTACCAGCATATTACGCAAGTTACTGACTTAGCCTCTTTATATTCCGATAAACGTTGGCCAAAATTACTTAAGCGGGTAAAGTTAAATGAGCTAGAGGCTGAAAAAAAACTCAATAAACCTTTGGTAATAGAACTTACCGGTATTTATAACGATGATCAATCGTACCGTTTGAAACTGGATTCGGTAGGTAGGAAATACGCCGCAATTCTAAAGAAGTAAAGGAATTATGGTCCACCATCCAGCAAAAAGATTCAATTAATTTATCAAAAGTAAAAGCAATTTTAGATGATCGTGGTTGGCTTGGAGCTGATGTTATTGGCGATAAAGGCAATTTAACCTTGTTTTTAGTAATTCAGCATGCCGATATTAAAACGCAGGAAAAGTATCTTCCTTTGATGCGAGCAGCTGTTAAGGAAGGCAAGGCACACCCGGCAAACCTGGCTTTGCTTGAAGACCGACTTGCTATACGACAAGGTAAAAAGCAAATTTACGGTAGCCAAATTTCAATTGATAAAACAGGCAAAGCCACTATTGACGCTATTGATGATGAACCTAACGTAAACAAGCGTAGGGCTGCAGTTGGCTTGCAACCGCTGGAGAACTATGTTAAGCAATGGGAAATTGAGTACCATCTGCCAGCCAATTAGCACTGGTTGCAAACAAAAGCGCGTAACTCATCTTAACAAGTTATGCTACCATTACTTACTGCACAACAAATTCGCGAAGCCGATGCTTACACCATAGCTCATGAGCCCATAAGCTCCGTTAATTTAATGGAGCGCGCCTCTAAAGCTTTTGTAAGTTGGTTTGTAAATCATTTTCCCGATAAGCGTGACACCATATCAGTTTACTGTGGTACGGGAAATAATGGTGGAGATGGACTAGCTATTGCCCGTTTACTTTTTGAGCATGATTACAGGCGGATCAACGTAAAGATAGCACGTTATACGGCCAGGTCAACAGCAGATTTTGACGTTAACTTGCAAAGACTGCAAGCCATGCAAATCCCCTTAATTGAATTATCCGAATCAGAAACCTTACCACAAGAAAACGCTGATATACTTATTGATGCCTTGTTAGGAAGCGGGTTGAATAAACCGTTAGATGGTAGCTTTAGGGCTTTGGTTGATCACCTTAACAGTTTAAGCAAATGCGTTGTAGCAGTAGATGTTCCTACCGGATTTTATACTGATGGAGAAGTAGAGTTGGAGGGAGCAGCACTGAAATCCAATTTGGTGATCACCTTCCAACAGGCTAAAATAAACTTTCTGCTGCCTGAATCAGGTGCATACATTAACTGCTGGGAAGCGGTTAACATTGGACTGGATACCGAGTTTATAAGTTCGCTGCAATCGCCTTATCAAATGGTTGAGGATAAGGATATCCATGGCATATTAAAGCCGCGAACGAGGTTTAGCCATAAAGGCACTTTTGGGCATTCCTTGATTATTGCAGGACAGGCTAAAACAATGGGTGCTGCATTACTTTCCTCATCAGCGTGTGTGTATGCAGGGGCAGGGTTAACTACAGCGTGTGTACCAGAGGCTGGTTTAACCGCGCTCAATAGTTACCAGGCTGAAGTAATGGCCATTGTAAGAAACGAATACCAGTTGCCTGATTTGGAACTGGAAAAGTTTAAGGCAATTGCTATTGGACCGGGATTAGGCACAGGCGATGATGCTTTGGCTTTGCTGCAACACGTAATTACAGATTACCAAAAGCCATTAGTAATTGATGCAGACGGACTAAACTTGTTAGCCGGTAATACAATTCTGGTTAATCAGTTGCCCGCAAAAAGTATTATTACACCACACATGAAGGAGTTTGACCGCCTGTTTGGCCATCACACAAGTTGGTGGCAACGCTTACAAACCATGTGGCAAAAAGCAAGCGAACTTAATATTTACATCGTTTTAAAAAACAGCTACACCATCACCGGAACTCCTGAAGGACAACTATATTTTAATTCGAGCAGTAATGCCGCAATGGCGGTAGGAGGGATGGGCGATGTTTTGACGGGAGTTATAACGGCTTTGCTAGCACAAGGCTACAGCCCTTTAGAAGCTTGTTTAGCAGGAGTATACTTGCATGGCCGTGCCGGCGATGAGCTTGCACTTCCTGATAAATTAAATGTTGTATTGCCCGGTCAGGTTGCTGCACGTGTACCTGCAACAATGGCTAAGCTTACGCAAAAATAAAAGGGCTACATGTATTTGAATGTAACCCTTTCACTATTAACTGACCTTATAAAGAACAACAAATACTTTTTAAAAGTTATTCATAAGACGCGGTCAAATGTAAATAGTTACACAAAATTCACTCAAAATTTTATTTTATTTAGCAAGCTTAAAAAGCTACGTTTAGAATTAAATATTGGTTTATATAATTTATTTAAAATAAAATTCTATAAACTGGCCATTACAACCATTTGCTCCATAGTTGGGTTTGAGCTTCCTCCCCTTGGTTCAATTGTAACAGCAAAAGCTTGGGCAGTACTAACCGACTTCATAAGTTGCATATCAGCAGTATCAGTAAGAGCGCCATCAAACACACCAAGATCAACAGGTTTTTGATCTACAATTGCCCATAACTGGTATTGCTGATCTTTGCTGGTTTCCGGAAGTTTAACGCTTTTTAAATCAACCATTACCTTTTTACGTGTTGCACTCCAGGCAACAGTTAGTGCACTGTTAGGCGCTTTAGCTGTTCCCTTTAATTGAATAAGTTTGAAAGACGGATCGCGAAACACACTGATTTCATCCTGCATGAAGCTTACCTGATTGGCAAACTTTTGATTGCTTTGCGCTAAAGTGATCAACTGCTGCTGTGATTGACGTAAGCGGCTGTATAAAATTGCCGTAGCGGCAATGCTAGCGCATAATAAAAGCAAACTTGCTGCAAAACCATATTTGTAAAATACACTTACAGTTGGCTTGGCTGCAGATGAGGCATTCATTTTTCTTACAGTTGCTTCTTCACGCCTGTTTGTTACAGTCTTTAAATTTCTGTCGTCGGCAAAGTTGGTAAGCAAACTGTTTAAAACACGGTCGCGTAATACTGGGGAGGGTTCTGTTTGGTGAAGATCTGCGTAAAGGTAAGCCGCCTTTTCAATTTCCTGAAGTTCGGCTTTAACCAAGGGGTGTTTTTGAACCATAGCTTGTACCTGCAGCTTTTCTTCTGTGCTCAAATCGCCCAGAACATAAAGCTCCAAAATACCCGATTCTATATATTCCCTTGTCTCTTCCACTTTTAGTTAAAATGCTTACGTAATTGCTGTATTGCCATACGCAGGCGGGTTTTAATGGTTCCTAACGGCATACCAAGCTCATCAGCAGCCTCGGTATGTGTGTAACCTTTAAAATAAATCAAATCAAGTACTGATTTTTGCTCGGGTCTCAGCGTATTAATCAAATCCTTAACACCCAACAGCTCAGGCTTATAAACCGTGCTGTTGTTTTGATCAATATAACCTACGTTATTTTCGAGCTCCTGGTTTTTGAATTGATTGCGAAAATCTTTCGACCTTATTTTATCAATTGCAAGATTGCGTGCAATATTTACGATCCAGGTAAACAGCCTGCCTTTTTCGGCGCTGTAGCTGGCGGCAGAGTGCCAAATTTTAACAAAAGTTTCTTGTAAAACGTCTTCGGCGGTAGACGTGTCGTTAACAATGCGTACAATCACCCCATAAAGTGCTGCAGAATACATATCATACAATGCTTCAGCGCCTATTTTATCATGACGCTGAAGTGCTGAAACAAGTTCTTCTTCAGTAAGGGTAATTCTATGCTTTTTGGCCAAAGTGCAGTAAATATAAAATATTATACCACAACATTATAAATCAAACAAATGTTTTTCAGCATGGTAAGATGAGCGTACAAGTGGTCCGCTTTCTACATACTTAAAGCCCATTTGCAGGCCTACCTCTTTATAGTAGTTAAATTGCTCGGGTGTAACCCAATCAATTACCGGGTGGTGATTACGGGTTGGTTGAAGGTATTGGCCCAGTGTTAATATATGCACTCCCGCATTATATAAGTCTTGCATAGCTTCCAGCACATCTTCTTGCTGCTCGCCTAAACCAAGCATTATACCCGATTTTGTACGTAAGCCGGCAGCAGATATCTGGCTAAGACACTCCAAACTACGGTCATATTTGGCTTGTATACGCACTTCGCGGGTTAAACGGCGTACAGTTTCAAGATTGTGAGATACAACCTCGGGGCGTACCGCCAGTACACGTGCCAAATTATCCCAATTGCCTTTAAAGTCAGGCAAAAGCGTTTCTAAAGTAGTTTCAGGGCTCTCCCTGCGGATGGCATTAATGGTTTCGGCCCATATAATTGAACCTCCATCTTTAAGGTCATCTCTGTCTACCGATGTAATTACACAGTGTTTAACCTGCATAAGTTTAACCGATGTTGCTACACGGTTTGGCTCATCCATGTCAACCGCTAATGGACGGCCTGTTGCTACCGCGCAAAATGAACATGAGCGCGTACAAATATTGCCCAATATCATGAATGTTGCAGTACCGGCACCCCAGCACTCACCCATGTTAGGGCAGTTACCGCTTTCGCAAATGGTATGCAGCTTATGGGTATCAACCAAACTACGTACATGTGCATACTCTTTACCAACAGGCAGTTTAACCCTAAGCCAATCGGGCTTACGTTGTACCTGGTTGGCTGGAATTACCGGTAAATCAATCATAATAACAAAAGTAGGGATTTTAGTATAGAAGCAAGAGCCAGGAATCAAGAAACAAGATTTTTTACAATACATAACCAATTTGCCACATTAATCTTGGCTCATGGTTCTTGTTTCTTGCATCTGCAGTTATTGTACCATCTCCAGTGTCTCTTCAACCGAGATGCCACCGTGTGATTGGTCAAGTATACACTCGCCGTCTTTAATCAAAAGCAACTGAGGCGATTCATGGTGAACCTTAAATTCTGACGCAATTTGGTTAGATATTTCACGAAATTTGATCAGGTCAAGAAAATAAAGCGGAATGCTATCGGGCAGTTGATCCCAGTCAAGCTCAAAACGGCGTTTAGCCATCATGCTAATTGAGCAACGTGTGCTGTGCTTAAAAATAATACTGTAGCCGGGTTGTTGCTTAATACTGCTTAACTGCTCAGCCGAGTCTAATGCCGTCCAGGTCATATCTAAAATTAGTCAATTGTATAACTGTTAGCAAAAATACGCTATCTGTTACAAATGGTTTTCAGCAATTTGTCAAAATATGTCTGTATTGGTTTAGCGGCGGCGTGAATTACCGTAAGCCGGGCATAATTTATTTGAGCACGATGAGAAGGTACCTATTAAAGTGGCGGCCAGCAAGGCAATGTAAATTAGCTTTTTCATGTTAACTGCTTAAATCAAATAATTAATCGTGTAACTGTTTGTTAAGGTCAGCCATCTTGATAGCAGTTACAGCAGCTTCAACGCCTTTGTTTCCATGCTTTCCTCCGGCCCTGTCTTCGGCTTGTTGCTCATTATCAGTGGTGAGTACACCAAATATAACAGGTTTTGAATACTTTATGCTAACATTACTTACACCATTTGCTACAGCGTTACAAATAAAGTCGAAATGACGTGTTTCGCCTTGTATAACGCAGCCTAAGCAAATAACGGCGTCTAAGTTTTTGTTCTTTAATAAAATATCGGCCCCTGTTGTTAATTCAAAGCTACCCGGAACAGAATAGGTGAAAATGTTTTCTTCTAACGTGCCGTTATCAACTAAACTTTGGTAAGCACCTTCATAAAGGGCCCCGGTAATTTTTGCATTCCACTCGGCCACTACAATGCCAAAGCGGTATGCACCCGCGTTGGGTATGGTGGTGTTTGAAAAATCAGAAAGATTTTTAAGCTGTGTAGCCATGCAAAATGTTTAAAATTGTTAACAGCAGGATGTTATACGTAAAACTATTAATTATTGTTTTGCTTCAACACGAGCAATATAAGCATCAATATTTTGAGCTTCAGTGCTTGCCGGATAGTCAGTTTTTATTTTCTTATAAGCTTCTGCAGCTTCTTTAGCCTTGTTAAGTTTTTCGTAAACTAAACCTAATTTTTTAAGGTAAAACGGCGACAAAAATTTGTTGTCGGCCTTATCAGCAGCTTGTTTAAAATTGCTTTCTGCTTTATCAAACTCTTTTAATTCAACATAAGCATCGCCAATACCACCTAGTGCCTCTGCAGATACTACTTTGTCGTTGCTGCTGAAACTGTTAAGATTATCAATAGCTTTGTTGTATTCACCTTTGTTAAGGTAAGCAATACCGGCATAGTAGTAAGCTAAATTAGCGGCCTTAGTGTTGCTGTAGTTGGAAATGATTTTTTCAAAACCCGGATAGCTGGCATCGCCTTTTAAGGCTTTGTCCCATTCTTTTTTAGCCCAGTAATCCTGTGCTACATACATTTGGTTTGCAGCTTCAACCTCACGCGGAGCCAAGTATAGTTTTTGGTAAGCAATGTATATGGCTATCAGTGCAATAATTGCTGCACCAATAAATAATAAACTTTTCTGGTTCTCTCTTACGAAGCCACCTGTTGGTACATGAGTTTTTCTTTCTGGTGCAACGTTGGCATTCACTTCCGTATTTGACATTTCTATGCTAAAATTAAGTTTGCAAAACTACGTTATTCTATTTTTTTATACAATATTAAAAACCGTAAATATTTGTAGCTCTTATTTAAGCGTGTTAAAAGCTCCATTCGTCGGGTTTTAGTGCTAACTTTGAAGCCGCTTTATGTATTTGCAGCAACTATCTGTTATCAATTTTAAAAATTACACCGAGGCCGAACTAACATTCAGCAGTGGTGTAAATGCGCTTGTTGGTAATAATGGTGCCGGCAAAACCAATATACTTGATGCTATTCATTACCTGTCGCTTTGCAAAAGCTATTTTAACCCTATTGATAGCCAGCAAATAAAGCAGGGTGCCGACTTTTTTATTATAAACGGCACGTTTGAACGTAACGAATTGCCCGAAACAGTTGCCTGTTCGGTAAAGCGTAATCAGAAAAAAGTATTCAAGCGCAATAAAAAGGATTACCAGCGCCTGGCCGATCATATTGGACTCATTCCCCTCGTCATGATTTCGCCGTATGATAGCAGCATCATTATGGAGGGGAGCGAAGAGCGGCGCAAGTTTGTTGACAATGTTATTTCGCAAACAGATAACCATTACCTTGATGAATTAATTGTTTACAACAAAGTATTGGCTAACCGTAACGCCTTATTAAAGCGCATTGCCGATACAGGTAGGTTTGACCCGGGTTTGCTTGAAATTCTTGATGAGCAGCTTATAACATCAGGAACGAAGATTTTTAATAAAAGGAAAGCCTTTCTCGAAGTTTATACCAAACTATTTAATCAATACTACCAGTTTTTGAGTGAAGATGCAGAATTGGTTGAGCTTATTTACGAATCGCAGTTACTTCAAAATGATTTTGCAGCACTTTTAAAAAAGGTAGTAGAAAAAGACAGGGTGCTAGAACGTACTACGGCTGGAATTCACCGCGATGATTTGCACTTTAGTGTACACGGTATGCCATTAAAAAAATTTGGTTCGCAGGGGCAGCAAAAATCATTTTTAATAGCCCTTAAACTTGCGCAGTATGTATATCTGCAGCAGCAAAAAGGGTTTAAACCTTTGTTGTTGCTTGATGATATTTTTGATAAACTTGATGATAGCCGTATTACCAAGCTAATGCAGCTGGTGAGCAACAAGGAGTTTGGTCAGGTGTTTATTACCGACGCCAACCCCAAACGGGTTACTGATATATTCAACAAAATAAAAGTTGAGGTGAAGTTATTTGATATAAGCCGGGGAGAGGTTTCGGGGTAGTGTTAAGTCCTTTAGTAGATAGTACTAAGGTTGAAGAGTGCAGTTTTCTAATACGGTTTTGCTACTATTTACTTACTACATTTATAACTATATTCAATTAGAAAATATGCGTAAGCCTAACGATAAATCAATAAAGGAAGCAATTGAGCAAATGCTTAGTGTTTACAAAATAAAGCAGCGGTTTGATGAAACGTCAATGATTGCTGCCTGGCCCGAAATTGTAGGTAAGCCGGTAGCCAACCGCACAAGCGAGCTTTTTGTTAACAACAAAAGATTATTTTTGCGTATAGAATCATCAGTAGTAAAAAACGAATTGATGATGATGCGTTCACAAATTATAGAAAAAATTAATGCACGTGCAGGCAGTGCAATTATAGAGGAGATTATTCTTCTCTAAGCGCATGACGAACATGAGCGCCTGGCTTGCTGAAAAGATCATCACGTATTACAGCGTAAATAATTACCAGGGCTGCAGGAATATAAAATGTAAATTGCACTTCAGGATGCGCCTTAACCAGAGACCAGCTTCCAATAATAAACAACACCACACAAACTGAGTAAATAGCGGCTCTTGATGCTTTCTTCATAATGCTAATATAATAAACACTCTTTCTACCAAGAAATTATCATGCCAGCAGGCTATAAAAAAAGACCAAATTTTACCTTAAGTGAAATTTGCGTTTCTTTAAGGGTAAAATTTGGTCTTTTAGCTTGAATTCCTTAAAAGGAAAAATTAAAATTTCTCAAAAGCTGAGAAGAAGAAGCTACCTTCAATAGCAGCATTCTCATCAGAGTCAGAACCGTGAACGGCGTTAGCCTCAATTGATTCAGCATACAGTTTACGAACAGTACCTTCGTCGGCTTTGCTTGGGTCAGTTGCACCAATAAGGGTACGGAAATCAGCAACAGCGTTTCCTTTCTCTAAAATAGCAGCTACAATAGGACCTGAAGACATAAAGCCAACAAGATCTTTGTAAAAAGGACGCTCTTTGTGCACAGCATAAAACTCACCTGCTTTTTCAGGGGTTAAATAAGTGTACTTCATAGCAGTAATTTTGAAACCGCCTTTGGTAATGTGGTTTAATATAGCACCTATGTGGCCATTGCGTACTGCATCTGGCTTAATCATGGTGAAAGTTTTGTTATTTTCCATGTTTGTTTTAAAGTTGTGGCAAAAATAGAGTTTTGTTACTGAAACCTAAAGCTTTTTATAGAATTTGCATGGCGCGTTTTTGATATTATTATTTAGATTTGCACTTCTTTTTTTAGTTGATGTTAGATATAGCCTCGCTTAGCGAATTATTAAACCAGCCCCGCAAAATTGTTATCACCACGCATCATAAACCTGATGGTGATGCTATGGGTTCTTCATTGGGTTTATATAATTACCTGGTGCAGCAAGGACACCACGCCATTGTTATAGCACCAACAGACTATCCTGAGTTTTTATGGTGGATGCCGGGTAACGAAGAGGTTATCATTTATACCGAAAAAACGGAAACTGCAGCCCGGTTAATTGCCGAAGCTGAGATTATTTTTTGCCTTGATTTTAATCACCTGAGCCGAATTAACCAAATGGGTGAACTGGTGGGCGAAAGTAGTGCTGTTAAAGTGATGATTGATCATCACCTTGAGCCTCAGGATTTTGATGACTATCGTTACTGGAATATCAATGCCTGTGCAACTGCCCAGTTGGTTTACAGCTTTATAGTTGAAGAGTTGAAACACCCTGAGCTTGTTAATGCCGATGTTGCTACCTGCCTGTACACAGGTATCATGACTGATTCTGCTTCATTCCGTTTGCCAAATACTACTGCCGCGGTGCACCGCATTGTGGCTAACCTGATTGATGCAGGTGCTGTAAACTGGCGTATACACGAGTTGGTATACAGTAATGCTCCTGAAAACAGGCTTAGGTTTTTAGGCTACTGTTTAAGTAACAAGCTTGAAATTTTACGCGAATACAATACAGCCTTAATCAGCGTTACTAAAGAAGAACTTAAAAAATACGAATCAAACACCGGCGATACCGAGGGCATTGTGAATTATGCTTTATCAATAACCGGCATACGCTTAGCGGCCTTTATAGTTGAACGTACTGATATGGTTAAACTATCTTTACGGTCAACAGGCGAGTTTCCGGCAAATGAAATATGTAAAAGGTATTTTAACGGCGGCGGACACCGGAATGCTGCGGGCGGCCAGTCGGGCAGGAGCCTCGAAGAGACTATTCAACAATTTAAACAAATACTACCCGAATACAAAACACTGTTAATTCAATAAACAAACAATGAGAAAAAGTTTAATGTTTTTAACCGCAGCAGCAATTGGCCTGGCCAGCTGTAACAGCGGATTTAAAAAAGGTGACGGCGGTTTGCTGTACACTATTCATGAAGATAAAGAAGGTGCTCCGGTTAAGGAGGGTGATTTTATAAGTGTAAACCTGATTGCTAAAACTGATGCCGATTCGGTACTTTTTAACTCTTATGATCAGGGTAAACCTATGCCTACCTTGATGCCTAAACCACAGTATAAGGGTGATATTTATGCAGGTATAAGCAAACTGAGCGAAGGTGACAGCGCAACCTTCAAAATAAACACCGACTCAATGTTTAAGGCAAGCCCAACTCCGCGCCCGGCTAACTTAAAAGGTAAATATATCATTTACCAGGTTAAGGTTGTTAAAATTATCCCTAAAGGTAAGCTGAGCGATCAGGTATTTCAGGGTCGTATAACTGATTATTTTAAAGCAGAGTCGGCTAAACTTAAAGGTGTTGAGCCAGGTAAAATCAGCAAATACATTGCTGCAAATAACATCAAGGCTACCAAAACGTCTACCGGCCTGCAGTATCAAATAACCAAACCAGGCTCAGGCCCAACTATTGCTAAAGGTGATACTGCCGTAGTAAACTACACCGGTAAACTTGTTAGCGGTAAAGTGTTCGATACCAGCATCAAAGAAATTGCTCAAAAAGAAAAAACTTTTGATGCCAACCGCCCTTACCAGCCTATTCGCATTGCTGTAGGTGCAGGTGCTGTTATACCTGGTTGGGATGAAGGTTTGCAGTTGCTTAACAAAGGTGCTAAGGCAACGTTGGTTATACCATCAAGCCTGGCATACGGTGAGCAAGGCTTAGGCCCGGTTCCTCCGTTTGCGCCAATTGTATTTGATGTTGAATTGGTTGACATTGTGCATCCAAAAGCTGGTGCAGCAGCGCCAACTATGCAGTTACCTGCGCCAACTCAGGCTCCGGCAAAACAATAAAATTTAATATTATACTTTCTCCTCATTGCGAGAAACAATGCAGCTGTCGTTTTTTAAAAAACAGCATGGTTGCGTTGTTTCTCGCAATTGATGTATTAGGACATTTACAGAATGAAAAAAGCTCTTTTATTAACGGTTTTCGTAGCGGCATATATTGGTCAGGCTGCTGCTCAAGCCAACTACACCAAAACACCTAAAGGTGCGTTATACACTATTTTAAAAGCCGGCGGCGGTGCAAAAATTAAACAGGGTGAGGTAATAACCTTCCAATTTACACAAAAAAATGATCGCGACTCGCTTTTAGGTAGCTCATACCAAATGGGTAAGCCTGCAATGGTGCAGGTGCAGCCTAGCCGTAGCGTTTCAGATTTGATGGAGGTGTTTACAGTGCTTAGCGTTAATGACAGTGCACGTGTACGAATACCAACTGATTCTATTTTTGCCGGGCGCGAAGATGGGCGTCCGCCGTTTTTACCAAAAGGCAGCTACCTTAATTTTACCATAAAGGTTGAGAAAACGCAAAGCCTTGATGAGGCTATGGCCGAACGCAATGCTGCTATGGAAAAGGAAAAGACCGAACGGGCAGCCATGGCCGAAAAATTACGCGGTGAAGAGAAGGCAACTTTAGCGCGGTATATAGCCGATAATCAACTTACGCCACAAACCACAACATCCGGCTTAAAATATATCATTACTACACCATCTGCAGGCAGGAAGCCCGTAAATGGCGATACGTTACTGGTTAACTATGCCGGGCGTACCATGGATGGTAAACTATTTGATTCGAGCATTGAAGAGGTAGCAAAAGCCGGAGGCCTGCAGCAACCCGGCCGAAACTATGAGCCTATTAAAGTAGTGGTTGGAGACGGACAAGTGATACGCGGATGGGATGAGGGTTTATTGTTGGTTAACGAAGGCGCGAAAGCCAAATTCATTATTCCATCGGCCTTAGCTTACGGTGAGCGCGGAGCCGGTGCTGATATTAAGCCTTACAGCCCGCTGGTTTTTGATGTTGAGGTTGTAAAGGTAATACCTGGTGTACGCAAGAAGGCCGTTGCTAAGACGGGTGTTAAGCGAGCCCCGGCAAAAAAAGCCACAGGTAAAAGGGCTGCAACTAAAAGAAAAGTCACCAAAAAATAATATTGTGCAAAAGCCCTGCGTTAACATCGCAGGGCTTTTTACTTTCGCGCCATGGTACTAACCGATACGCATACTCATCAATATTATGAAACTGATTCTGTTAAAAAGGATGAAGTTATTCAGCGATGCATAAGCAACGGTGTAAGCAGGTTGTTTTTACCTAATGTTGATAGCAGTAGCATTGCGCAGGTGATGGATATGGTAAACCGGTATCCGCAAAATTGCTTTGCCATGATGGGATTGCACCCATGCGATGTTAAAGCCAATTGGGAGGAGGAACTCGAGGTTATTTATGCTGCCCTGCAACAAAACAAAGTATATGCTGTTGGCGAGATAGGGATTGACTTATACTGGGATAAAACCTTTATAAGCGAGCAACAGGAAGCCTTTCGCCAACAAATTGGTTGGGCCAAAGCTGCCGGTTTACCCATTAATATTCATTGCCGCAATGCATTTGATGAGGTGTATGAAGTATTAACAGAGCAGCACGATGATAAATTACGCGGTATATTCCACTGTTTTTCGGGAACGTTGGAACACGCCAACAAGATCATTGACCTGGATTTTAAACTGGGAATTGGCGGTGTTGTAACTTATAAAAATGCCGGGTTGGACAAGGTAGTTGAACAAATAGACCTAAAACATGTGGTTTTAGAAACAGATTCTCCGTATCTTACTCCCGTACCGTTCCGCGGTAAGCCTAATGAAAGCTCGTATTTGGTACATGTGGCCCAAAAGGTAGCCGATTTGCACCGTACAAGTATTGAGGCAGTTGCCGAAATTACAACTGAAAACTCCAAAACGATTTTTGGGGTTTAATGGTGTTATTAATTAACAATTTATTATTTTCAAAAGTATAACCAATTATTAAATGTGCCAGATACTGATCATCTATACCGGTGGGACAATAGGTATGATGAGCGACCCACGCACTAAAGCTTTAGTGCCCATAAATTTTGAGCAAATTATGGAGAACGTTCCTGAATTGGAGCGATTAAACTGCCGTATTAAAGTACACTCGTTTGAGGATATTATCGATTCATCAAACATGAGTCCGGCTATTTGGAGCCGCCTGGCCGGTTTAATTCAAAAGCATTACGACGAGGTTGATGGCTTTGTGATTTTACACGGCTCAGATACTATGGCCTATTCGGCATCTGCATTAAGTTTCATGCTCGAAAACCTGGCCAAACCCGTAATTTTTACAGGTTCGCAATTGCCTATCAGCGCTATACGTACTGATGCTAAGGAAAATTTAATGACAGCAATAGAACTGGCCAAGGCTAAAAAGAACGATAAAGTGCGCGTACCTGAGGTTTGTATTTATTTTGACTACAAATTATTTAGAGGTAACCGCGCGTTTAAATACAATTCATCAAAGTTTGAGGCTTTCCGCTCACCAAATTATCCGGTGTTGGCCGAGTCGGGCGTACACCTGCGCTTTAGTATAAATGATATACGCAAACCAGGCGAGGGAGACTTAATTGTGCATAAAGAGTTTACAAGTGATGTGGCCGTTTTAAAGCTGTATCCGGGCATAAGCCCTAAGGTTGTCGAAAACATTGTAAATTCTGATGTACGTGGTATTGTAATGGAAACCTTTGGGGCAGGCAATACCACAACCGATCAATGGTTTACCGATTTACTAAAAGGTGCAATTGACAGCGGAAAGGTTATCGTTGATATATCTCAATGTAAGGTAGGTACTGTTGAGTTAGGCCGTTACGAAACCAGCAAGCAACTAAAGGATATTGGCGTTGCCAATGGTTACGATATGACGTTTGAAGCCGCTATCACAAAAACAATGTTTTTATTAAGCCAGTTTGAAGATCCTAAGGAAGTAAATTACTGGCTTGAGCAGGATATTCGTGGCGAATTGACAGTTTCGTAAAGCTTTACTGAAAATCAATAAACAAAGAAGCCGTGCATGGAAACTGTACGGCTTCTTTGTTTTAAGTACTAACTTACTAATCCATAGCACTGCTGAGCAATCTCCAACTCCTCATTTGTTGGCACAATTAAAACTTTAACCTTCGACTTTGCCGTACTAATTTCACGAATGCCTTTAGAGCGGGTGCTGTTTGCTGTAGTGTCCAGTTCAATTCCTAAATACTCTAAATCGGTACAAATCAGCTCGCGTATCAGGGCGTCGTTTTCTCCAACGCCGGCTGTGAAAATGATGGCGTCAAGTCCGTTTAAAACAGCAGTATATGAGCCAATGTACTTTTTAATGCGATAGGCATACAGGTTGTAAGCTAATTTGGCCTGCTCGTCGCCTTGTTCAATGGCTGCAGTAATATCACGCATATCACTATGGCCGGTAAGGCCCAGCATGCCGCTGCGCTTATTAAGCAGGTTGCTCACCTGTTCAATGTCATAGCCTAATTGGTTAACTAAGTAAAATACCACCGTTGCATCAATATCGCCCGAGCGTGTGCCCATAATTAGCCCGCTCAACGGACCAAAGCCCATACTGGTATCAACCGACTGGCCATTGTTAACAGCAGCCATACTACAGCCATTGCCCAGGTGTATGCTGATGAGTTTGCTCTCAACCTTACCCAAGTAGTCGGCAGCTTGTTCAGTCACATACTTATGGCTGGTGCCATGAAAGCCGTAAGTGCGTATGTTAAAATCTGTATAATATGAGTTTGGTATAGCGAAACGATACGCCTTTGGGGGTAAAGTTTGATGAAATGCCGTATCAAAAACACCTATTTGCGTAGCGTTAACAAATATTTTTTCGGCTACCTCAATACCTAAATAACTGGCCGGATTATGTAATGGTGCTAATTGAAAAGTGCCTTTCAGTTCCTCTTTTACCTTGGCATCAATAATAGTAGTGGTGGTAAAACGCTCACCGCCATGCACAATGCGATGTCCAACTACCTGAATGTCGGCAGGGTCTTGTATAACGGCAAGTTCGCCTTCGGTAAGCAAAGTGTTTACTTCTTTAAGTCCGGCTTCATGGTCGGGCAGTTCTTCAGGGGTAAGTTTAATCACTTTCTCCTCGCCATCAACAAAAACCTTGTGGGTTATGGTTGGGTTGCTCAAGCCAATGCGCTCTACCAATCCGCTGCATACTGGCGTGTTAGTTGGCATCTTAAACAATTGATATTTGATAGAGCTGCTGCCCGAATTAACTACAAAGATGTTCATGTGATTTTATTTATGGTCAATAGACCATAGTTTATTGAATTATCATAGTCAATTAATCATCAACTATGAACTAAAGCTAATCTTGTTGTGCCTGAATGGCCGTAATTATTACGGTATTAAAAATATCGTCTACCGTACAACCTCTGCTCAAGTCATTCACCGGTTTGTTTAAGCCTTGCAACATAGGACCAATGGCCAAAGCACCCGTTTCGCGCTGAACGGCTTTATAAGTGTTGTTGCCGGTGTTTAAGTCTGGAAAGATAAGTACACTGGCCTGACCGGCAACCTCAGAGCCGGGAAGTTTACTTTTACCCACAATTGGGTCAACTGCGGCATCGTATTGTATTGGTCCTTCAACTTTAAGGTCGGGGCGCTTGGTTTTCACTATTTCGGTAGCGCGGCGCACTTTCTCTACATCTTCGCCCTCGCCGGAGGTGCCTGATGAGTAAGATAGCATGGCAATACGCGGTTCAATACCAAATCGCTGACTGCTTTCGGCTGATGATATAGCAATTTCGGCCAGTTGCTCGGCGGTAGGGTTGGGGTTAACGGCACAATCGCCAAATACCGAAACACGATCAGGTAAACACATGAAAAATACCGACGAAACCACTGAAATGCCTGGCTTGGTTTTAACAAACTGCAATGCCGGACGAATGGTGTGCTGCGTGGTATGCACCGCGCCTGATACCATACCATCAGCATGGCCTTTATAAACCATCATAGTGCCGAAGTACGATACGTCGGTCATCATGTCGGTAGCCATTTCCATGTTTACATTCTTGTTCTTACGAAGCTCGTAAAGCGTGTTTACATAGTCCTGGTAATATTCAGAAGCAGCCGGGTTAACAACGTTTATTTTGCTCACATCAAGGTTAAGTCCAAGGCGCTTAATGTTAGCAGTAATATCATCGGGGTTACCCAGCAGGGTAAGCGTTACTATATCCTGGCTAACTAAGCGAGCCGTGGCTCTTAAAATGCGTTCATCGTTTCCCTCAGGCAACACAATATGTTTCTTTTGGCTTTTTGCCCAATTTGTAATTTGATACTGGAACATGCGCGGCGTAATGCCTCCGCTTGGTTTGAAAGTCACAATCTGCTGATCGAGCTTGGCTACATCAACGTATTTATTAAATACGTCAATAGCCAATTGTATTTTCTTGGTATTATCGGCAGTAATTTTCGAGCGTATATTGCCAATTTCGGTAGTGGTTTGAAAGGTGCCGGTTTTAACCGCTATAATAGGTACAACAGTTTGCAAACCCTGTATCAGCCTTATAATAGGCTCTTCCGGTATCGTATCGGCAGTTAAAACTATGCCAGCAATTTGCGGATAGCTGGTAGATAGGTTAGCCTGTAAAGCGGCGATTATGATATCTCCTCTGTCGCCCGGCGTAATAATTAGCAGGTTATCTTTAATGTAGTTTAAAAAATTAGGCACCTGCATGGCACCAGTAACAAAATTATCCACCTGATTGCTCAAGCGTTCTTCGCCAAATAAGAGGGTTGCATTCAAGCTTTCACAAATCTCCTTCATGGTAGGTGCCTGTAAGGCCCGCATGGCTGGTATTATAGCAACAATTACATCATCAGGAAGTTGGGCAGCAAGTAGTTCGCGTACGTCGTCTGTTTGTTCTTCACTTATTTTATTGGCAATAACAGCAAGCACCTGTATTTCGCGAGCTTCAAAATTGCGCACCATTGTAATGGCCGAATTGGCGATTTGAGCCGTGGTTTTGTTCTCGCCAGATATTACGGCAATAACCGGTGCGCCCAGATTTTTGGCAATGGAGGCATTTACCTCAAATTCAAACGCCGAACCTTCACCCTGATAATCGGTACCTTCAATAACAGTAAAATCGTATTTGTCTTCCAGCTGTTTGTATTTGCGAATAACAGTATCAATCATTTCGCCCTGGCTGCCTGTTTCTGACTGGCGCATAGCTTCCTGCCAGCTGAAAGCATGTGCCTCATCATACGTAATAGGCAAATCAAAGTAGCTTAGTACGGTTTGTATATGATCACTTTTGTGCTGGGTAGCCGGCCGGCTTACAATGGGTTTAAAGTAGCCTATTTTTTGAGCCTTGCCCAACAACATGTTTATAAGGCCAAGAGATACGATGGATTTGCCGCTGTACGGCTCGGTACTGGTAATAAAAACGGTTTTTATCATACAGGCAGATGTGTTAGTAAGCCAATAGCTTACTTGACAAATATAGTAGCTAATAGTTCTTGTGCAATTGCTATTTGATTTGGCTTAATCGCCTCCGCAGCCTCCTCCACAACCGCTGCATCCAGATGATGAACAGCCCGAGCAGCCACTGCTGCAACCATGTCCGCTATCACTATGTCCATGCGCTTCGTGGCTATGTCCACTATGCAAATCATTACCACATGACGAATCATCGCTGTCACCACACCCTCCTGCCGAATTTTCATTTTGGCGTTGGCGTTTTTCAGTAGCGTAAATACTTATGCTTATAAATAAAAGTATCCCACAAAAAAATAGAGGAATCTTTAGATCATCAAAATTGCTGATAATGTAAGGTATAATGAAGCAAAGAGCTATGAATACAAATACGAACAGTAAAAACTGCATTTTGCTAATGGTAGAGCGCTTAACCGGCTTGTACTGGCTAACATTTATCCGCTGAAAATTAATATCTGAAAAGCGGCTTTCATTATCCAGCCATATATCTGCAGGAGGCTGAGTATCAAATTTATTTTCGTAAAGCTTAAAAGATTGTGTGTAGTAACTGTCGAACTTCTCAGCTTCGGCAATGCCACCTTTGGTAGGGTTATGGTGAACGTCCTGTCCCAAAGTGTCGCGGCAAAAATCAACCCAATATGAACGTGTGTAAGTGAGGTGCAGGTGCCAGGCCTGGTCAACGGCGTCAGACGGGGTAACACCTGTTGGTGATATACAGCAAAGGAAAATAAACTTCTTATATTCCTCAATTACGCGTTTAGTGTAAGTGCTGCTCCAGCCGTTCTCGCGTGACAGCCGGGCCGTAAAATTAGAACTGCTTTCATCATCGTCAAGATTAAAATTCTCAATCTTGCGCCATAAGGTTTGTTCGGTTTCTGTCATCATAATTTATCATGACCTTTGCCGAAAGGTATTAAGAAACTTTCACATTCTCTGATGTCAGTAAATTACTTATGCTGATTTGGTAAGTTCAGTGAGCGCATCAGTATTAACAATGGCTATGCTTTTGCCGGTTAAGCTTATGCAATTTTCATTTACCAATTCATTAATTACCCTAAAAACGGTTTCGTAGGTTGCTCCTGCGTACGAGGCAAGGTCTTGCCGGCTTAGGTTAATGTTTATTAAACCACTATCGGTTTTGCCAAACTGAGCTTGTAATTTCAACAGCGCATCGGCTACCCGGCCTTTTACCGGCATGTGTGCTAGGTTGCGCATACGGCGTTCTGACACGCGAAGCTCGTTTGCAAAAAAGTTTACCAATTGGAAAGTAAGTTGGTTGTTTACCTTTAGCGTACTTTCAAAAAACTTCATATCTATATAGCAAACCACCGAGTCTTCAAGTGCTGATGCCGATATAGGATAAATTAAATCGTCGCCAATACCCCTATGACCTAAAATAGCACCATCCTTAGCAAAACGTAAAATCAGTTCCTTATCAGCATCCCATTTTTTATAAACCTTTACGTTTCCGCTGTAAACAAAGTATATGCCCGTAACAGGGTCACCTTCCTTGAAAATTAGCTCGCCTTTTCTTAATTTGTAATTGGTTTTGTTAGCGCATATAGCCGGACGCCATTCCTCAATGCAATTTTGACACATAAAACAAGAGTTTGCGTCACAAGTGGCTTTATTTTTTTTCATTATTGCGCTTTAGTACTATAAATTAGAGTTTGTTATTAAACTATGTCTAATTAAATGACAAAAATAATGTTTAAACGCATTAAAATGTTGCATGTATATAAAATAGATGCCCTTTTGTAATGTATTTTGCATTTGAGAGTTGATTTTGATGGTTTCTGTCTTCAAAAGTGTATAATTAAAAGTAAATAGATGTTTGAGCGTCGCCATACTGTATTCCCTGGTAAAATTGTTTATTTCGCAAAGTGAGCCAAAGGTGCTACTTTGCATAATGAGTAAGTTGCAGGCTGCATTGCAGCTTTTTGATAGCTATAACCAGCAAGATCCGCGTGTGTTAAATAACGATGGCAAAAGTTATCCGCAAGAATATTTTTACGCGCTCAAATTATATGATTGGATAATAAAGCTTGATGCTGATGCTAGCAATGAATTAATTTTAGCTTCGCGATGCCAGCACATAGGCAGGTGGGAAATACCGCGCGAATCATACCCCGAAGGACGTGACGCATATTTAAAATGGCGTAAGGATTTAGCTTTACATCACGCTGCGGTAGCTGGTAAATTATTGATGAAGGCAGGCTACAACGATACAGATATAGAACGTGTAGTGCAAATTGTACTCAAAAAGCGTATTAAGGTTGATACTGATGTACAAACCATGGAAAATGCCTTATGCCTGGTTTTCTTGCAGTACCAGTATGACGATTTTAGGTTAAAATATGAGAATGAGCCCGAGAAAATGATCAATATCCTTTACAAATCATTATTAAAGATGGATGCGCATGGACACCATTTTGCATTACAACTTGACTATAGTGCAGGAGGATTCAGATTAGTGCAACAGGCACTGGTTAAAATGTCTTAATTGAATTAAATTTTTCTTAATTGTAAACACAGCTCGCTAATTATAGTTACTTTGTTGGTTGTAATTATAAGCATTACCCATTTTGACCGAGCATAGCCAACTGTTAAAGGAAATTGAGTTTTTAAAAGCAGAACGAAAGCTTTTAACGGAGCGTATTGCCCTGTTGGAATCGCAACAGGAAAACAGCAGCAGTAATGTTTTTACTGACCAGATGATGCTGCGTACAGTGGCTGATTACTTACCTGTAATGGTGTGGACTGCACAGCCCGACGGATTTGTTGACTTTGTAAATAAAGGCTACACAGCGTATTGCGGGCAAACCACTGCCGAGGCGTTAAGTGACGGTTGGGTTCATATTGTGTTTGCCGATGACCTGGATGCTACTACAAGAGCCTGGCAAATAGCCATAGAAACCGGTAATGCTTATGAAATACAATACCGGTTAAAGCGTGCAAGTGATAATTCGTTTCGCTGGCATCAGGCAAGGGCTTTGCCCATAAGTAATGCTCAGGGGCAAACTATACAGTGGTTTGGCACCATCATAGATATACACGAGCAAAAGGAGACCGAAGCTGCAAAAGACGAGTTTTTAAGCATAGCCAGTCATGAATTGCGTACGCCGTTAACAAGTGCAAAGGCGCTTATTGACTTAAGTAAACGAATGGCCGATCCGGCCGAAAAGGTATTTCAATTTGTTGACCGGGCAGCAGGACAACTCAAGCGCCTTGAAAGGCTCATTGCCGACTTGCTTGATGTATCAAAAATACATGCAGGAAAGATGGTATACAATAAAGAAAGCTTTGACTTTTCTGCCGTGCTGCAAGACACCATCTCTTTATTGCAATCAACCGCCGGTGATCATCAACTATTACTTGAGCAAAATGATGCCGTTACCATAACTGGCGACCAGGGGCGTATAGAACAGGTGATTAATAACCTGATTTCAAATGCCATCAAATATTCGCCCGATGCAAATAAGGTTGTAATACGCTCATCAGTACAGCATGATAATCTGGTAGTATCTGTGCAGGATTTTGGTATAGGGATAAACGAAGAAAACCTCAACCGCATATTTGACCGGTACTACCGTGCTGATAATAGTTACATGCGCTTTCAGGGTTTGGGGTTAGGATTGTACATAGCTGCCGAGATTATTAAAAGGCATAACGGTAGTTTATGGATTGAGAGTGAAGCAGGAAAGGGATCTACGTTTTATTTTTTATTACCGCTTAACGGCAAACAGTACTTTATAGATATAGATACCGACAACCAAACCTTTTACAAAGGCAACTTCATAACCATTAACTACAACGAGCAAATGCACTGGCTTGATGTTAATTGGTTAGGTTATCAAAATTATGACTCAGTAAAAAAAGGTTGCCTCATTATGCTCGATCTGTTAAGGAAAAACAAGTGCGCAAAGGTTTTGAATGATAACACACATGTGTTAGGAAACTGGTCTGAAGCGGCTGATTGGGGCGGCGAATACTGGTTTCCGGCAATGCAGGAAGCTGGGCTTAAACATTTTGCCTGGATTTATTCTCCAAGTACCTTTAGCAGGCTCTCGGCACATAAAAGCATCGATATTACTATGGGGAAGGTTACCGCGCAATTTTTTGACAGCCTTAGTGAGGCTAAACAATGGCTTGCTGCTCAGGCCGGGTAAGACGCTATATTAACTTATATCCGTAGCTTTCACAACGTATGATGTAATGCACGAACTTTTAAATCGCCACTACTGTAACAAAAGTTTAAGATTTATACCAAAATTGGTAAAGGCAGTATTGAATGTTTGTGAAGTATAAGGGCGGGTAATATTTGAATCGTAAAATATATTGAAGTTAAAGCGCTGGTTAATTACATAATCAATTGAAGGTCGGATGGTGATATTCTTAGCTCCTGATGAAATCTCCGCGGTTTCTACATCAGCGCGGTAAATCACAATTTTATTATCGCGCAGGGCAAAGTCAAACTTAAAGTTCAAATCATTATTGAGCTTAAAGTTGCTGAACAAGCCAAACGGGAAATGGAAATTGCGGGTACGATAACCAAAACCTACCACCATTATATTCTCATTTTGCTGCGCCAACTGGCTGTTAAGTACGCTTAAGCTAAGGGTACGACTGTTGCGGTATTCGGCGCTAAGCGTCATGCTGTTTTTAAAACGTACATCAACGCCTACAAGCGGCACAAACTGTTCAAAAAGCGTTACCTGGGTAAACTGATAAAACGGTAAGAAATCATTATTTACATCGCGCTCAACAGATGCGCCATTTACTTCGCGGTAGCGGATGAGGGAGTTATAGCTGTTTACACTGTAGGTTGAGCGATAACCGTGACGTAAATCAAAAGAATCAAAAAAGTCTTTAAGCCAGCTTACGCGGCTTAATCCGTTATAGGTAATTTGCCAGTTTGGAATGGGTATTTGCGGGAAAGAATTTAGCCCCGATTTGCCTGCGTCTTTACCGGCATAAGCGGTTAAAAATGAATTTACCAGTACATCTTGCTGGTTAGGTCCGTACCCATCGGCATAGCCGTTGGTACCAGCACCTGTGGCGTTGCTGTTTTGTGCGGCTAACCGCTGCGATATAATTTGCCTGTTGTTTAAAAGTTGTTGAAATGCCGCAGAGTTATTATTCAGTCCCCTGTCTCGGCTAAACGCGGTACCTATTGAAAGGAACGATACACTGTATGTGCCGGATGTTATGGGGCTTTGGTCTTCAAAATTATTATTGGCCGGATTAAATTTATAATTAGTTTGAAAATTACGATCGCGCGTGCGGAAGGCGGTAAGTTCTATATTTAAATCGGGTATTGGCCTTATGGTACTGCGCAGGTGCATATCCTCATTAAGCGTAGTTGTGTATAATTGATTTTGCAACGTATCGCGGCTGAGCCATCCGTTAGCAACGGCTCTTGAACGTAAATCGGCCTGGCTGCCTAATAAAAATCCTATACCCGGCGCATTTGCGCTGAAATCCTGCCCGCCAAAGCCGGTTGTTGGCAAATATCCGGGTAAAAATGTGCCTTGTGTACGCGTATACGTTGCGCCCAGGTTTTTTACGCTGGTTAGCAAGTTCACTAAAAACTTGCCGCCACCTTTAGCATCGGTATTATTAAACTTACGTATGGCACTAAACTTATTATACAAATTGCTCAGGTTAAGCGTAGGGTTAAGTTGAACCGAACGTGAGTTTTGTATGGTATTGCCGACATCATAAGCTGCATTGTCAATAGCAAATTTAGGTTGGGTTTGCCAGTTAAAGTTGGTGCTGTAACGTGCAATGGCACTTACCCAATCAAACCCCGGTATTTTACTTATAGGTAATGTATAGTTAAAGTTAATGGTGTGATTATAGTTGGTGGTACGGCCTAAACGTTTAAGGTTTTCCCAAAGCGTATCACGCTTCATTCCGTTTATACGACCGGCAGGCTCATCAATAACACCAAGGTTGGTGGCATCAATATCCATTTGCAATGATTTGGTTAAATTCCAGCCTATACCATAAACACGTGTAACGTTAAAGTTTTTGTTAAACGTTGTGGTAGGTATAGGCAGGTAATTATTAGGGTCGTTGTTACGCAGGGTATTTTCTGAATAAAATCTGTCAAAACTAATGGCAAAATTTAACCTCGACGGAAGAATGCTGAAGTTGAAATCACGCAACAGGTTCAGCATGTTGTTTTTTATTACTTTTTCTAAAGGCGTATAATACTTTGCCTGGTTAAGATAATTGTAAGCTAGGGCAACCTTGTATATCTTTTGAACATCGTTTTCGGTAATGAAGTCATGGTGCTCATACTCAGAGTAAGCATATGTAGCGTTGAGGTTTTCTACATCCCACAATTTGGCCGGTGCTGCCTGGTTTGATTTTGATTTGTGTACGTTGGTAAAGTTTATGCTTTTGCGCATGGTATAATCTTGCGCTACCCGTTTTATCTCATCTTTTTTCTCCTGTGTTGGCGCATTAGCAATAGCAGTCTTTAACTCAACATCTGGTTGTGCCGGGTTAAACTGCGGCATAGCTACCTGTTGCGATACGTTTACATACATTGGTATGCGCATACCTGTTTTTGCAGGGAAAAACTTACCTAGCTCTAAACTGCCGGCCATATCAAAAGTGTGGCTGTCATGACGGCTACGCTCGCTTACGCGCTGCTCAATTGATCCAAAACCAATGGTGGTTTTGCTGCCAGCCAAGGTAATGTCGGCAAAGTCGGCAAGTTTTGCGTTAAGACGTGCGGTTGCAGCCCAGCCACCACGCTGGTCAAAATCTGTAAGGCGTAACTCGTTAAACCACACAATGGCATTCTTATCAAACCCGCCCGCTTGCCTGTATGGGTTACGTATACCCAGCATAATAGCCCGCAAGCGGCTTAAATCGGGCTGGCCTTTAATGGTTATTTTATTGTTACCATCGGTTACCGTAAAAGGAATATTTATTGATGCAAGCTGTCCGGCTGCAATGGCGTTGTCGCGCGCAAGCTTAGCGCGGGTGAGTGCTGCCAGCTCAATATCCATGTTATTGGCGGCAGGCCATATAGCGCCGGGATCTGACGTGCCGGGGCGGGTAATTTTCAGCGGAACCTCGTACTCATAGTAGCTATCCTGGTAATCAACACCTAAACGTATAAAAGCGCTCAGGTCATTATCATTCAGCTGTTCGCCTTCGGCATGTACAAACAGTTGTAAACGTTTGTATGAGCGTAAGTCATTATAAAACGTGCGGTATGCAGCACGCGAGTAACCGTTACGCAGGTTGGTAACATTTAAAGATAATGATTGCTCATTAAGGCGCGTATCAGTACGGAGATTATTATAGTCACGCTGGCGCTCAATGCCCGGAGGCAGCACATAAGGTATTGGCGAACGATTGCCGTTAGCCTCCAGGTTCACTGCCTGTACATTCAGTACCGAAGCATCTAAAGGTGGATTGATGAGCGCAGGGTCGGCAATAACTTTGGTAGCATTGTTTTCCACGTTATAACCACGCCATTCGCCCCTCACCAGTTGAAGGGTACCCATACGCAAAACGGCGGTGTCGGCAAAGTTGGTCATAAACATACGCATGTAACGTATGGCCTTAAAATCCTGAATATTTCCCTCGCGCGAGTTATAACCAGCAATTGGAACTCTGAATTGATACCAGTTTACACTTTGTGTGGTACCATCAGGCAAACGTACTTGTGCGGTAACACGGTCGTTAATAAAGTTTTGACCAATTACCATATCCTGCGGGCGAATGGATACTTTGTATTGAAAATACTCGTCGGCCTGGCTCATGCTGTTATCTCTGTTCAAATCTTCCCCGTCAGGAAAAGATGTGGAGGCCGAGGTAGATACGCCAAGTTCGGCTTGTGACTGCTCGGCTGTTTTAGAGTTGCCCTCAGTTCCGTTGTATTTGCTGTAGCGCTGTAAGATGCCGGCACGTGATTGATCTAGTTGTGGGCCCTGATAGTACTGGTAATTATCTGAAGAAGGGTCGGCCGCCAGTGCATTGGCTGCTGCCGGGCTTAACTGAGACCTTAATTGCTGTACAAAGCCAGAAAATTTAGTTTGCTCACCGGCATCATTCAAGCCGTCTAAGCCTATATCCTGCAGCCGGCGTGCATCAGGGTTATTGTCAAAAGCATTAATTACGGGTTGCAGGCGTGGTACGCGTCCCCAAACGGTTTCGTCGGTTCCGGTAGCGCTGCCATCAGGGGGTAGGCCGTTCTCTACAGACTTACGCCCGTCTTTCAAAATATCTTCAGATATGCTTCCAAGGTTTAAATATAAATCCCCCCCTTGCGAGTTAGGTTTATAAATGAATGGATCCATCATCCAAAATTCAATATACTGAACGTTGAGCGATTCAAAATCATTGGTCTCCAGCTTACGGAACATGCCACCCCAACGGTTGCGTGGATTTTGCAGCGTACCATCGGGATTGATGCCCGTTGTGGTATAATTGTACTGACCGCGTGTATTTGGGTAAAAAGCTAAATCAAGAGTTGGTAAAATTAACGGCTGCCCCGTTACCGACTGCCGGTAGGGTAGTACTTCGGTTTCAAGTACCTGGCGCACGTAATGGTTTGATAAATCGGCGCGTGTTAAATTGAATTGGGCGGTTGATGTATAAAATATGGGGTCGATGTTGTAAAAAGCTAAACGGGCGCGGTTATAACCGTAACTTAAATCATTAAACAACCGCGATTCGTTGAACAGTTGCGGCGTTCCTGATATTTGCCAGCCAAGTGCACTTTTAAGATCGATTACTGATTGGCTGCTTTCGAAATCGTCCAGATATGACGTTCCGTTTTTTGATCCTGCAAAGTTTATCGCGCGGGGGCTGCCCGGCATTAACTGGGCGAACTCGCCCGAAAAATTGATGTATGACGGAACTTTGGTGTTGATTAGAGGCAAACGGTCAATAATGCGGGTTAACCAGCGTGACTCAGAACTATAATTGACGTCAAAACCAGCAATGGTATTTGAAACCGACTCTTCGCCAATAATTTGCTTTTGAGTGAGGGGCTGCTCAGACAGGTGCATAATGGTGGCACCTAAATTAAGCTTGGAGTTGGCCCTATAATCAAACCTCGACCCATATAGCGTTTTTTGCTGTACGCCAAAAAGCTCATTATTTTCGATGTTGACGGTAATGGGTTGACCTGATGATAGCAACGATTGGTTGAGGATACGTATGCGGCCAATGCTGTAATCAACCGTGAAATCGGCACCCTCCTGTAGGCGTAATGCCCCCGCGTTAACCACTACCGACCCTTGAGGAATGTTTACTGCATTTAACTGATACTCTGATCCGGATTGTGATGTATAAGTACCCCTGATTACATAGCGGTTGAGCTGCGGAAAATATTGTTGAGCAATGGTACGTACCGAGTCATACAGCGGCTGGTAAACATAGCGGCTTTGCAGGTTAGGGCTGTTTGACAACCGCCGAGCCAAATCGCTGCCAAAAGGCTCAATGGTTGGGAACATAATGCGCCCGTTTTGCGAATCAATGGTTATGCCTTCCAAAAAGTCAAAGTAACCATCTGGTCGCTTATCATTTTGCTGGTTAAGATTATCAAGGTTGGTAAGCTGCAGCCAAAGTTTGCCGCGTACGGTTGTATCACCTTCAGTAAGCAGTGGCTTTTCAATGTTCGATTGGTCGTCAACCCGGGCAATGGTCATTCTAAAATTTACCGGGCTAACCTGGTAAGCACCTAATGAGTAAATGTTTTTCATCATCAGGTCCCAGGTGGGCAGGTTGGTTTTCAGTATCTCATTCTTCAGCATCTTTACATAAAGTGCCTTAGGGTTTACTGCATCAACCGGTATATCGTTTGAAAATTCGCCTACCTGGTATTCCCGGCCGTTATAAGTGTAACGATAAGCTACGGCCAGCACCTCATCGTTGTTCAATGGGTAGTTAAGCGATATATAACCTAATTGTGGATGCAGGGTATATTCGCGCGTGGTAAGTTTACGTGCATAAGGCAGCTTTACGTAGTTATCGGTAGCGCCGGTAGCCTGAAAGAATGTGGCAACGTCATTTGAGTTGGTTAAACGGCCTTGATTGGGTAAAGCTTGCAGGTTTTGAAGCAAATTGTTTGATTGCTGCGTAAACCCCGGGCCAATGAAGCCCGCCGGTAAGCCCGAAGTACCACCTTGAATGCGCACAGTATTGTAAGGGCGGTTTTCGCCCAGATCGAGTAAACCTATAATATCGCGCGAATCGGTAGTAGAATTGGTACGGTTGGTAGTCCAAACCTCTACACGCGTTACCGTAACGTTTGAGCTGATAATAGGAATATTAGCAAGCGCTTTGTTATAATTATCTCTGAAGTACTGCGCCAGGAAAAAGTGACGATTAGCTTCATAATCGGCCGGAGTAAGCCTGAACTCTCCTTGCTGTGAGCCGTTGGTTATAGTAATAGTTTTAGCCTGCGAGCGCTGCTGCGAAAAAATACTGGTAACATCCAGCTTGCCAAACTTCATTTTGGTTTTTAAACCAAATAAGGCCTGGCTGCCACGAATTAACGACGTATTAAGCGGCATACTTACGGTACCGGCTTCTATTTTCTGGATAATTTCATCGGGGCGGCCGGTATAATCTAACTTAACCTGGTTTTCAAACTGAAACTGAGCATCAGTATTATAGTTGGTAGCCAGTTTAAGCTTATCACCAATGGCACCCGTAATGTTCATTTGGATGCGCTGATCAAAATTAAAATTGAATTGCTTGCGCTGGCGGGTGTTAAACAGCGGGTTTTGGTTGCTGTTTACCTGCCCTGCAAATATCAGCTGAGCTGACCCCTGCGGACGGATATCAATAGTATTACTGCCAAATATTTGCTCAAACGTACGGCTGCGTACCTTTATTTGCGGTATAAAGCCCGGTTGTTGCGAGTCATAAGCATATTTATCAGCCAGCTCACGAAAATATTCGCGGCGGTTTTGTTGTTGGGTAAGCTGCAGGTACTCGGTAAAAGTTAAATACCGTGGTGCCCGGTACATAAGGTTACCCACCTTTTCAATAAGCACATAACGGTTGGTAGCTGCATCGTACTGTATAACCCGCTCAAGGTTTGGCGGATCGGGCATGAAATCTCCCTGCCTAACACGAGCGTTGCGTGATTGCGGCTTTTTATAAGGAACCTTAATGGTAAGTGAATCTTTAGATTTAGGCTTAACCTGGGCAAAAAGAGGCCTTATCCCGCCACAGGTTAACATCAACAATCCCACTAAAACACTTGCAGCAAATTTGTTTACCGAGCTTACCAATGGTATTAAAAGCTGTAATTATAAACTTTTGAGAGCCGATTTAATTAGTTGTTCCACCGTTAAAGTTTCGGTGTTTTTACCTATTTCTGCGTCGAGTACCTTCTCGGCTGCGTTACGGGCAAAACCCAGCATAACCAGTGCAGAAAGCGCTTCATCTTTAACTGTATTGTTGGCCGGCATGCTTATAAGCGTATCCGGTCCTTCTTTGCGTAATTTATCCTGTAGCTCCAGTATTACCCGTTGGGCCGATTTAGGGCCTATACCCTTTATGCGTTGTATTTGGGTAACGTTACCTTTTACTATAGCTGTTTGTATTTCTTCGGGCGTAATGGACGACAACATCATGCGCCCGGTGTTAGGACCAATTCCCGATACCGAAATTAAATGAAGAAACAAGCGTTTTTCACTTTCATCGGCAAAGCCGTAAAGCGTATGGCCATCTTCCTTAACATGCAGCCAAACAAATAGCTTGCAGCGTTCGGCATCGCCCAGTTTTGAGAAGGTGTTTAATGAGATGTTTATGTGATAGCCTACCCCGCCAGCATCAATCACCACATAGGCTGGGCTTTTAAAAGCCAACTTGCCATCAATGTATGCGTACATGTATAATCAATAAGTGTGTGTTTATTATTTTTCGTTAAAAATAATAAAACATACGCTTATACGGCGGGCTTGTAAAAAAGATTTAGGCCTATCTTGCGGATAGGCCTAAATGACTTTAAATTGATAATAAATATAAGTGCTAAACTAGCGGAAGCTTATAAAGCGCCGTCCTTAGCTTTTTGCTGTGCATCAACCACTGCAATGGTAATCATGTTTACAATTTCACGAACCGAGCTGCCTAATTGCAACACGTGTACCGGCTTTTTAAGGCCTAGCAAAATTGGCCCAACAGCCTCGGCTCCGCCAACTTCCTGTAAAAGCTTGTAAGCAATATTGCCCGACTCAAGGTTAGGGAAAATTAAGGTATTAGCAGCCTTGCCGTTTAAGGTTGAAAACGGAAAGTTGTCTTCTAACAACGCCGGGTTCATGGCAAAGTTAGCCTGCATTTCACCGTCAACAACCATATCAGGGTATTGCTTGTGCAAAATCTTAACGGCCTCGCGTGTTTTATCAGGCACGTCTCCATCATTCGAACCAAAGTTTGAATAAGATAGCATTGCTATACGCGGGCTGATGTTAAACTGTTTAACTGATTCCTCTACCAGTACAGTAATATCAACCAAATCCTGTACGCTTGGGTTTACGTTAACTGTAGTGTCAGCAAAAAATAGCGGACCTTTTTTAGTGATCATCATGTACATACCCGCTACACGGCTAACACCATCGGCAGTACCAATAATTTGCAGGGCAGGTTTTACAGTTGATACATAATTTTTGGTTAAACCTGAAATTAAGGCATCGGCATCACCAAATTCAACCATGCTTGCACCATAGTAGTTACGGTCGCGCATCATTTTTTTAGCCTCATAAAGCGTTATACCGCGGCGCTGGCGCTTTTGGTACAAGTGCTGTGCGTATTCATCCTGGCGGTCACATGGCAGCAGGGTATTAATGATTTTTACGTCACCCAAATCAAGTTTGTGATCGGCAATTATCTTCTGAATTTTTTCGGTGTTGCCCAACAAAATTGGAATGGCAATACCTTCGTCTTTAACTATTTGGGCAGCACGTAATATCTTATAATTATCAGCCTCGGCAAAAACCACACGTTTAGGATCTTGCTTGGCTTTACCGCTTAGGTTACGCATCAGCTTGTTATCGCTTCCTATGCGGCCATGTAACTTCTCAGCATATTCGGCCCAATCAGTAATTTCGGTACGGGCCACGCCTGATTCCATTGCAGCCTTGGCCACCGCGGCCGATACCTCTACAATAAGGCGCTGATCCATTGGTTTTGGGATGATGTAATCTTTACCAAAACGCAGGTTGGTGGTGTTATAAGCCAAGTTAACCTCTTCCGGAACAGGTTTACGGGTAAGTTCGGCAATGGCATGTACTGCGGCAATTTTCATTTCCTCGTTAATTGCAGTAGCGCGCACGTCTAATGCACCACGGAAAATGTAAGGAAATCCTAAAACGTTATTAACCTGGTTTGGATAATCACTACGGCCGGTAGCCATAATAATATCCTTGCGGGCTGCTACGGCAATATCATAGGTAACTTCAGGCTCTGGATTGGCCATTGCAAACACAATAGGGTTAGGTGCCATGCCTTGCAGCATTTCTGCAGTTACCACATTACCTGCAGATAGTCCGATGAAAACATCAGCGCCTTTCATGCCTTCGGTAAGATTGCTTACATCGGTACGGTGCGTGGCAAACTCCAGGCGTATTTCATCAAGGTCGGTACGGTTAGGCGTAATCAAACCATTAATATCAAACATGATAAGGTTTTCTTTTTTTACACCTAACTGCAAATACATTTTAGTACATGATACTGCAGCAGCACCGGCTCCGTTGATAACCAGTTTTATCTCGCTGAGCTTTTTGCCTTGAATTTCGCATGCATTCATCAGCGCAGCGCCTGAAATTATAGCCGTGCCATGCTGGTCATCGTGCATAACCGGAATGTTCATTTCCGCTTTTAGCCTGCGCTCAATTTCAAAACAGGTTGGTGCCGAAATATCCTCGAGGTTTACACCACCAAAGGTAGGCTCCAACGCTTTTACAATGTTTACAAACTCGTCAACGTTCTTGGTATTCAACTCTAGGTCAAATACGTCAATATCGGCATATATTTTAAACAACAGGCCTTTGCCTTCCATTACCGGTTTACTGGCTTCGGGGCCAATGTCGCCTAAACCTAATACTGCGGTACCGTTGCTTATTACGGCCACCAAATTACCTTTGGCAGTGTACTTATAAACGTCGTCGGTATTCTTGGCAATCTCGCGGCAGGGCTCGGCCACACCCGGAGAGTATGCCATGGTTAAATCGCGCTGTGAATTAGTTGGTTTTGTTGGAACCACCTGTATTTTACCGGGGCGGCCTTTAGCATGGTAGCTTAAAGCATCCTGACGGCGTTTAGCATTATTATTGTTGTTGGTTGTGCTCATTCTTCTCGAATTTTCAGGTTGGCAAAATTACGATTCCTTTTTAACATGCTGCATATTACCTCAATATTATGAAGTTAGCAGCAAACGCAGGTTTTGGTTGCGTAAATATTAAAGGCGTTATTTAATTTTTCTACATTAACTGTAAGTGCCCAAATTTTATTCGGCTGTTGAATATTATGTTGACGCAATTGTTCATCAAATTGAGTCGGTATAAAGCGTGTATAATATTTTTTATGAATAAGTATTGTTGCTTATATTAGGTAAATGTAGTTACTACTATACCGATGGATAAAAAGTTTGTTTTAAAGCTGATGCTTGGATATGTTGCCGCCGGTTTATTATGGCTGGTTGGCGGCACATGGTTAATTGACCAATTGCAGTTACATGATTACTTTGCCGGGTTTGATTTGGCATTGGTGGTTAAAAACACATTATTTTTATTTGTAAGTGTAATAAGCCTTGTTTACATAGTAGCTAACTATTACAGCCAGTTGCTGGCGCGGCAAACCATATTAAACCGCCAACTTACAGAAAGTGAAGGCAGGCTAAGGCACTTGCTTAATACTTATGAATATGTAATGAAGGCAACCAATGATGTAATTTGGGATTATGATATAGCGAATAATAAGCTGAAATGGCTAAGCGGATACCGGGAAGTATTTGGCTTTACCAGTAATGACGAATTACCGGTTGAAAATGCCTTTTGGAATATGAACCGTATACATGAAGATGATAGAAAGGCAACTATAAAAAGTTTTAAAACAGTACTGCAGCTAAAGGAACGAAAATGGAATGCCGAGTATCGCTATTTATGCGCCGATGGTGCATATAAATATGTTGCCGATAGAGGATACCTGATATTAGATGATAATGGTGAGCCTGTGCGAATGCTGGGTGCAATGCAGGACATTGACGTGCGAAAGAACTATGGTTTGCGCCTGGAGGCACAAAATGAGAAACTAAATTAAATTGCATGGCTAAACTCGCATGAAATAAGGCGGCCGTTATGTAACATGCTTGGCCTTATGCCCATGGTTAAAGCTAATGTGAATGATGATGCAGCATTGCCTGAGCTTATAAACTATCTAGAAACTTCGGCCAATGAGCTTGACGAAACTGTAAAAAGAATAAACGCACAGGTTTGTTTTTGATAGGTGCTAGTAAGGGCTAAGCCAACGTGTTAGCATGGCACGCATGTTATTGCCGATGTTTTGAAAGTTAGAATAATAAACTCTAACTTTATTTTCGCTAACCTAATCTACCTCCTTATGCTAAAATGTTTAATAACCTGGTATGTTCTTATTACCGGTTTAATCATTTGCGGTAATTGCTTTGCGCAATCGCCAACGCGGGCTTACCTTAATAGCGTAATTACAACAGTAAATTCAACTACCGAAAAACTTGCTATTGAAAAATTATACCTCCAAACCGATAAGCAATCTTACCAGGCCGGTGATACCCTGTGGTTTAAAGGCTATTTGTTAAACGAAGCATCGCTTAGCTCATCAACTAAAAGTGGTTTGTTATACGTTGAATTGGCCAGTGATAGCAATAGATTGGTTAAGCGCGTTATGTTGCCGGTTTACATGGGCTTAACTTATGGTAGCATTGTGCTGCAGCCGGAGGATGTGCCGCAAGGCGGATATACTTTAAGGGCCTACACTAACTGGATGCGCAACTTTGGTGAGGATGCAGCATTTCAAAAACACTTCTACGTATCGGGTGCCGCTACTGCCGATAGCTGGCTGGTAAATTATAACGCCGCAACTACAAGCTTAAATGGTAAAGATAACGTGCGGCTTAAATTGTTGGTTAACCAATTAGACAAAGACCCGGTACGTGTAAGAGAGATGCAGCTGCGGCTTAGTGATGGAAAACGTACGTTGCTTCGGAGCGAGGTGCAAACCGACCTTGCGGGTGAAATGGATGTTAACTTCAATTTGCTAGATAAGGTTAATGCCCAAAATTTATCATTAAGCCTTAAAGACATGCGCAAAAATGTGGGCAACCGTGTTTTGGAGATGCCACTGATGCTAAACCGTAAGCAAAATATTGATTTGCAGTTTATGCCCGAGGGAGGGAATCTGGTTGCAGGTATACCTGCCCATGTTGCATTTAAAGCAGTTACCGAAAACGGTTTAAGCACAAATGTAAGCGGAAAGGTTTTTAACAAAAAAATGGAGGAAGTTGCTTCATTTGCATCAACACATAAAGGTATGGGTGTTTTTGATTTTACTCCCGCTGCAAATGAGGTTTATACTGCCAGGGTTCAAACTGATGGTGTATTATTCAAAAGCTTTAGTTTGCCTGCTGTTGCCGCTAAAGGGCTTAGTTTACGGGTAAATAATCCTTACAAAGCCGACTCGTGCGAAGTAGTAATTAATGGTTCTGCCGATTCATTAATTATTGGCCGAACGTATTACTTAATTGCGCAGGCACGTGGCATGGTTTGCTACGGGGCATCGTTCAAATTGCTGGCCGATCCAACAAAACTCTACATCGCAAAAAATCTGTTGCCTACGGGTATTACGCGCTTCATGTTGCTTGATGTCAGAAAGACAGTTTTAAGCGAACGTATGATTTATATAGATCATGCCGATCAGCTTAAAATAAGGTTATCTGCTTCAAAGCCGGCTTACGGGCGCAGAGACAGTGTTGCTTTGCAAATGGAGGTAAGGGATAAAGAAGGCAACCCGGTTATAGGATCATTTTCTTTGGCTGTGACTGATGATAATCAGGTTAAGATAGATACGCTTGCTGCCAATCGTATCAACAGCTATTTATACCTCGCCTCAAATTTAAACGGTGTTATTGAAGACTCCGGGTATTATACTAATCCCGCCGCGGATGCACTTAAATGGCAGCATACCGATCAATTACTTATGGTGCATGGGTGGGTAGGTTATAAATGGGATAATTATTTTAAACCTGCAGCACCAATGGCGTTTAATGCTGAGCAGCAGTTTTCTATACGTGGTAAGGTAACCAACGCATTCAATAAACCTGTGTCAAATTCAGGTATTACCCTGTTTTCAAAAAAGCCATTTTTAATTACCGATACAACGTCTAACGATAAAGGCATATTTATGTTTAACGGCATATACCCGTCTGATACGGCAGTTTATTTTTTGCAGGCAAAAAATAAACGCGGCAAAAGCTTTAACGTAGGTATTGAAATGGAAGAGTTTATGCCACCCGTTTTTAAGGATCCGGTGGGCAGGCTTGTGCCATGGTATGTGAATATTGATACCGCACAGTTGCGCTTAAAGAATAAACAAAAGCAACTTAAAGAAGAGCAGAACCGCGTTACGCAAGGCAATGTGTTAAAAGCGGTAGAGGTAAAAGCAAAAAAGGTAATTAAGGGTTCAAAAAATCTAAATGGTGCGGGCGGGTCTGATGTGGTTATAGACGAGGAAGAGTTAAAACGATCGGGCCGAACCGCTTTGCGGCAACTGCTCGAAAAAAGGGTAAAAGGCTTTTATCTCAAAACCTTGAGAAACTTCAACAAGGAATACGTGATCAATAGTAACCTGCTTCACTTAATTATTGATGGAGTCGAAATTGACTTCTTTTTTAATCCCGATGGTGGCTTGTCACGCTATCAATATTATGATCAGTACCTGGACTATTATGATGCCGAGGAAATTAAGGGAATTGAGGTGATGTCGAGCTCAAAGTATTCGTTAAACTACTTTTCGGCGTTTATTGCATCCAAAAACCCCTTAGCTATTCCGTTTGAGCATTGCTTTATTGAGGTTACCACACGCAGCGGCAGCGGGCCTTTTATGAAAAAGGCGGTTGGTACCTACGTTTACCGGCCTATGCCATTTGCACTTCCTAAAGTGTTTTATGCACCAAAATACAAGGCGGGTGCTGTTGCTGATATGACTGATATTAGGTCGACAGTGCACTGGGAGCCTAACATTGTGACCGGTAAAGACGGCAAAGCTAAAATTACCTTTTACACTGCTGATAACGTGGGCAGCTATACTATTAATATTGAAGGTGCCGATTTGCAGGGTAATGTTGGTGTACAAACATCATCAATAAAAATTAATAAATAATTACTGGCAAACCGCATTTAATCTTATTAATTAAGGGTTAAAATTTATTAGAGACACCAACCATTTTAAGGGTTTCGCGTTAAGTTTATTAATACTATTTTGCGGTTAGCCAATTTATTCTAATATTACTATCGTGAATGATTCTACCACATTCTTGCATGGCGGAGGCCAGACGGGCAAGCTATTGCGCTCAACTGACTGGTCTAACCATCCGTTAGGAATGCCCGATGCCTGGCCCGAAAGTTTAAAGCAGGCAATCAGTATTAGTCTTAATTCTGGGTTTCCAATTGCTATATATTGGGGACCTCAATTTATATTACTTTATAACGATGCATACAGCTCTATCCCAGGAGATAAACACCCCTGGACTTTAGGCAAACCCGGTGCAGTTGCCTGGGCCGAAATTTGGGATGGCTTAAACAGTGAATTTGAAGGTGTATTATACAAAGGGCAGTCCATACGCAAGCCTGATGCATTATTACTAATGCACCGTTATGGCTATACCGAAGAATGTTATTTTGACTACACCCTGTCGCCCATAATTAATGAAGAAGGTGTTGTTGAGGGTATATTCAACGCAGTTATTGAAACCACCTACAAGGTAATCAACGACAGGCGTAATAAGATTTTGCAAAGCCTGCAGCATGCTGTTAACATTGCGCATGATATGCAGGAAAGCCTCGCGTTAGTGCAGCAAATTTTAAATACTTGCAGTAGTGATATTCCGTTTTACAAACTTCAGCTGTCAGGCAATATCAACGTACCCGAGGCCGAACAATCAGTTAAGAGTATTAACATGCCGCTTAACCAACAAGTATTTGATGCCGCGGTTGAGAAGGTGATTATTAGCAGTAACCCTGAGCATATAGAAAACCTTGAAGTTTTAGCAGTACCTATACTAAGTGAATGGAACGAAGCTTGCCGTGAGGCGTACGTTGTACCTATAAGCGGGGGCGAGGCTAATGTTAAAGGAAGTTTGGTGTTAGGCGTGTCGCCCAGGAAAAAGCTGGATAGTGACTACGAACATTTCCTAGCATCTGTTGGCAATTATGCAGGGATCATACTTAATAACGGATACAACTTTAGTTTAAGCACAGCCTTGCAACGCGAGCAGGCTTTAAACGAAGAGCTTGCTGCAGCTAATGAAGAACTGGGTGCTACTAATGATGAGTTGCATAAATCTCAGCAAAATCTGGCCGATTTAAATGATGAATTGGAAGATCGCATCAGCAGTCGTACCCTTGCTCTTAGTGAGAGCGAATCAAGGTTCAGGCAGTTGGTTGAACAATCGGCCGTGGCTATGCTTGTACTGCGTGGCCCGCAGTTGCTGTTTGATATTTTTAACCAGCCTATGCTTGATATGATAGACCGTACGGCGGATGTCAAAGGCAAGCCCCTGCTGGAAGTAATTCCCGAGCTTATTGGGCAATCTATAGTTGATAAACTGAATGAGGTCCTCAAAACCGGCATTGAATGGAAAGGTCATGAGCAACCGGTAGTATTAAAGCGTAACGGGCAGCAGTCACGCGGCTTTTTTAATGTATCATACCGGCCGTTATACGAAAACGGCGAAATAAAAGGCATTGTTCAATCGGCTGTTGATGTTACAGCGCAGGTTGAGGCACGCAAGGCAATTGAGCAAAGTGAACACAGCTTACGCAACCTGGTAATGTCGGCCCATTATGCCTTGATGATATTACGTGGTCGTGATTGGGTTATTGACGTTGCCAATCAGCAGTTAGTTAAATTATGGGGAAAAAGTATAGAGGAAGTAACCGGCAAAAGGCTGCTTGATGTACTTCCTGAACTGGAAGGCCAGCCATTTCCCGAATTGTTAACCCGCGTTTATAATACCGGTACATCCTATGGGCAAGAGGAGGAAGCTTTTCTTCTTGATACGCCACAAGGGGCTGTAAAAAAATACGTAAGCTTTTATTATGATCCTGTTTTTGATGGCGATGGTAACGTTACGGGTATAATTGTAGCGGCCGAAGATATTACAGAAACAGTAGAGAACCGGCTATTACTGGAGAAGAGCTATAGCGAACAGCAATCATTAAACGAGGAGCTGACGGCAACTAACGAGGAAGTAGCAGCCGCTAATGAAGAATTGGTGACCACTAACGAAGAGTTAGCGCATACTCAGGAAAATTTGCAGCGCACTATTGCTCAGCTGGCAGAAAGTGAAGCTCGTATACGCTATATGGTGGCTGATGCGCCTGTAGCCATTGGTATAATTACCGGTCAAGACCTTATTGTTGAAGCAGCTAATAATAAGTTGCTGGAGGTTTGGGGTAAAGATAAGGCTATATTGAATCTGCCATTGCATATTGCCCTTCCGGAGTTGGAAGGGCAGGCCTATATAGAGCTTTTGCAAAACGTTTATGAAAGCGGTGTTCCTTACTCAGGAGATGAAGCAAAAGTACTATTAGTACGCGGCGGTGTTTTAGAAGAATGCTACTTTAACTATGTATATCATCCTATAAAGGATAATAACGGCAATACCTTTAGCATAATGGTAGTTGCTAACGAAATTACAGAGCAGGTAAGGGCGCGCAACACTGTTGAACAGGCCGAAGAGATGTTGCGCTTATCTGTAGAGGCTGCAAGGGTAGGCACATGGTATTTGGATATCAACTCCCGAGAGTTCAGGGTATCGGGTAGGATGAAAGAGCTGTTTGGCTTTTATGCCGATGATGTGGTTGATTACGCTGATGCAGTTAACTGTATACCCGATGAACACCGTGCTTTGGTTGAAAAGGCAGTTGCCAAGGCAATTGCTGATGGTGAGGTATATAATATTGAACACCCCGTAATTGGGCACCACGACAAGAAGATACGTTGGATTAGAGCATCGGGCCGGTTAAATGATGATAACAAAAGCGGTGTAACCTACTTTTCGGGCGTAATTATTGATATTACTGAGCAAAAGCAGGATGAGCAGCGTAAAAATGATTTTATAGGTATGGTAAGCCACGAGCTTAAAACGCCGCTCACATCATTAAGTGCTTACGTTCAAATGTTGCATGCAAAGGCTCGTAACAGCAGTGATAGCTTCACTACAAATGCATTGGATAAGGTAACCATTCAGGTTAGAAAGATGACTACCATGATTAATGGCTTCCTCAATGTTTCGAGGTTAGAATCAGGAAAGATCCATTTAGATAAGCAGATTTTTGATTTGGCTACTTTAGTGCATGATATGGTTGAAGAAACACAGCTTACCACCTCTAGCCACAGTATAAGCTTGCTACAATGTGATAGCCTTAATGTTAATGCAGATAAGGAAAAAATAGGAACTGTTATATCAAATTTGTTAAGCAACGCAATTAAGTACTCTCCACGTAACACTTATATTGAAGTAGGTTGCCAGGTAGCTGATGGTGTAGCACGTATTAGCATTAAAGACCAGGGCATCGGCATAAAAACGCAGGATTTGGATAAGTTATTTGAGCGCTATTACCGGGTAGATAACAAGCAAACACAAACCATTTCGGGCTTTGGCATTGGGCTATACTTATGCGCCGAAATTGTAACCCGACATGACGGCAAAATTTGGGCAGAAAGCGAAGCTGGTGCAGGTTCTACATTTTACTTTAGCTTGCCCTTAGCTTAAGCCAGGGCATTTTGTCATCAAATCAATCCTTCGTCGGCAAAGCTAAAATAGCCGCCGTCGGTAATAATTAAATGATCGAGAACGCATATATCCAAAATTTTTCCGGCCTGGTGTATTTTACGAGTTAAATCAATATCCTGCTGGCTGGGTTTAAGGTTGCCCGAAGGATGATTATGGGTTAAAATAATTGAGGATGCCTGGTGTTGCAGGGCAACATGGAAGATTATTTTAGGGTCGGCAACCGTTCCTGAAAGTCCACCTTTGCTAATTAACTCTTTAGAGATAATTTTGCAGCTGCGGCTTAGCAGTAAAATCCAAAACTCCTCATGGTTTAAATCAACTAAATGCCTTTTCATAACCTGGTAAACACTTTTACTGCCGGCAACAGTTTCAGGTACCTTTACGTCGGTATCGGTACGCCGCCTGCCTAATTCAAGGGCCGCAATAATGGATATTGCTTTAGCCTCACCAATACCTTTAAATTTCGAAAGCTCAGCAACTGAAACCTTTCCTAGCTTTTGCAGGTCGTTATCATAATGGTGCAAAATTCGCTTGCTTAGTTCAACTGCCGATTCGGTTCGGCTGCCTGAACCAATCAAAATTGCAATTAATTCAGCATCACTTAATGCACGGCGCCCCTGGCTATTGAGCTTTTCACGCGGACGGTCTTCCTCTGCCCAGGCCTTAATGCTTATTTTGCTTTCATATGCTTCCACGGCTTGAAACTATTGAAAATTTATCATCAGTGCAATACCTTGAATGTTAGCCGTGGTTTCCAAGGGTAACAAGGATTAAAACAAAACGCCATAGTGAATTTCACTATGGCGTTTTGTATCACATGTAAAGCAGGTAATTGCTGAGCCCTGTAGGCTGATGTTATCTTATATCAATTTGTGGTTTTAACTGGTATTCTTTAGGCGTTTCAGCGCCCATCAGGTAACGCACAAAATAGTCCCAGCGCCTACGGGTCATGTAATAGCTGTATTGGCCATAACCATGTGCACTGTTAGGAAATATTACCAGGTCGTAATCTTTACCTGCTTTTTCAAGTGCCTCCACAACAAGCAACGTGTTGTAAGGAGGTACGTTATCATCCATCATGCCGTGCGCCAGCATCAGTTTTCCTTTTAAATTTTTTGCAAAATTTTGGTTGGCCTGGTCTTCATAGTTTGATTTGCCACTTGCATCCTTGGTAAGTAAGCCAATGTAGCGTTCACCCCAATCATCCTCGTAGTTGCGGTTGTCATGATTGCCTGACTCTGATATGCCTACTTTGAAGAAATCAGGATATTTAAACATAGCGCATGCAGTAGCAAAACCACCACCCGAGTGTCCCCACATACCAGCCCTGTTAATATCAATGTACGGATACTTTTGAGCTAGTTGCTGCATTCCGGTAACCTGATCGGGTAGCGTGTTTTCAGACATTTTACCATAAGCCATATCATGGAAGCTTTTTGAGCGAAGCGGATTGCTTGTGCCTTCTATAAGTACAACTACAAATCCAAGTTCGGCCAAAGCCTGGTGATCGCCACGTGCAGCCGAAAAGCCCCAGTTGCCGCCTATACTGCCACCCTGCGGACCAGGGTATATGTAGTTTATAATAGGATACTTTTTGCTTGGGTCAAGGTTGGTGGGTGTAAACATTAAACCGTATAAATCCGTCTTGCCATCATGTGCCTTCACTGTAATGGGAGTTGGCGCTTTCCATCCTGAGGCTTTAAGCCTTGATACATCTGTTTTTTGTACAGTAGTAATTACTTTGCCGTTTTTATTACGTAGTACTGTAACAGGGGCAACATTAGGTTGTGAGTAAGTATCTACCAAATAGTTGCCTGATGGTGAAAACGTAACTTGGTGAAAGCCGGTTTCAGGCGTTAAATCACTAAGCTTTTTGCCATCAAAACCAATTTTAAAAACATGGCTAAAGTAAGGGTTTACCTTATCGTGCCCGTTAGCTACAAAATAAATGAGCCTGTTTTTTTCATCTACCTTAAGTAGCCGCGTAACAACCCAGTTGCCTTTGGTTATTTGATTTTTAAGTTTGCCGTTAGCTGCGTTATATAAATAAAGGTGTCCCCAGTTATCGCGCTCTGAAAACCAAATTATTTCGTTTGATTGGGGTAGGTAGCGCCAGTTGATGCTTCCCCAGCCTGATTCATATTGGGTTGGTACAACCTCTTCAAAAACCTCATGTACTGCGCCTGTTGTTGCGTTGGCAATACGCACCTTTTCCTGTTTATGGTCGCGCGATGTTGATACAAAGGCCAGTTGAGTTGCGTCGGCACTCCAGTTTACATCATCTAACGAGCCGCTGCTTGAAATATCATCACTTAAGGTAGCGCTGTGAGGGTCGGCTTCTACCTTAAGCATTATTACTTTTGGGTTTTCCACCTCTACAATGCAACGATGAATCATGGCTATATCCTTATCGCCGGGAAGAGGATACTTCCATGCTTTAAGGGTAGGCGTACCTACATTTGTTGTTACGAGGTACATGTCACCAACTTTACGCTGGTCTTGCTTAAAGGTGGCTATCTTTTTCGAATCGGGCGACCATTTCAGAATGGCAGCGTCACTATGCGACCAGCCTGCATTATCTGTTGCGTAACCAAAGTCTTTCTCTCCATCGGTTGTTAGCTGGGTTTGTTTACCTGTGGCTAAATCTCGTACCCAAAGATTATAATTGTTGATATAAGCCATGCGTTTGCCATCCGGCGAAATAACGCCACCTGCCATAGCATTGCGCCTGTTCATAGTTGCGCTGCGGTTGCCTTGAGCAGGGTTGGTATTCTCGCTTAAAGCGCCAGTTTGAAGATTGTAGTTCCAGTATTTATTACCTGCATAAACGGTTGCAAAGCTACCGTCGTCAGTAAAGCTAATGCTTGCAGGCAGCGCTTCGGCCTTAAATGTGCTTTGAGTGGCCTTTGAGAGTTCGCTGGCAAATTTGTCATGATCAAATGCGAGGTTGCGTGTGCCTTTTGCCGCATCAACAATTATATACTCTGAGCCTTTAGGGGTAAGGTTGCGATACCAAAAGCTATCTCCAGTGAACCAGTTAGGGCGTACGTTTGCTCCGTCAATAAGCGGAGCCGTGTTGTAACCCATAAACTTTTCGGCCCGTTCATAATCAGTAACCGTAAGTGCTTTGCTGTTTTGAGCGTTGGCAGCAGCACAGCTTAGCAGCAAAACAGGTAGTAAAAGTTTTCTCATTTGCTTGAGTTAATAAGTAATACAGTTTCAAACAACCAATATACAGCTTTTAAATGTGCTGCTAAATGAACATGGTTGTATAATCTGTTTTTTACGTTTGTAAACTGCAAACAAAAAAAGCCGCTCCATTTGCATGAAGCGGCCATATCAGCATAAAACTGAAATATTATTTTAAGCCGTTAACAAATTTAGTCAGTTTTGACTTATTGTTAGATGCTTTGTTTTTGTGAATTACGTTTTTCTTAGCTAAACGGTCAAGCATCGAAATTACTTTGCTCAATAAAGGAGTAGCTTCCTCTTTGCTGGTAGAAGCCCTTAACTTTTTGATAGCATTTCTCGTAGTTTTAGCCTGATATCTGTTACGCAGACGCTTCGCAGCGTTAGCCCTGATTCTTTTAATTGCTGATTTATGATTTGCCATTTTAGCTAATTATCTTTTTTAATTTCGGACTGCAAATGTAGTACAAATATTTACAAGTTGCAAATCTCTTATAAAATAATTTTCAGCATGTTATATACTTTGCACAGGACTATTTGTTGGTAAATACACCAACGCTAAATGCTGAATTGCCGGTTCCGCCAACCAGGCCTTTTGCATAAACGGTATAAATCTTGCCACTTTCAAGGTTTACTGTTGCTGCAGCAGATGGAAATGCACCAGTGTTATAAGCGCGTAATGTATAGTTGCCGGCATTTACCTCAACAGTTGGTGCAACACCTCTGTAATTTTGCGCTCCTACCAATACCGTGCTTCCGTTGTTAAGCGTAACGCCCGATGAGTTTGGTGATGCGTTTACATATCTTATTTTAGCTTTGCCTGATGCAGGTGCAGCCAAATCATCATTAACTGCCAATATACTCAAAGCACTGTTTTGACCAATAAGCATGTAAGTGTAACTAGTTTCTACATCAAAACCTGCATTGGTGGTAGCAAGCGTTGCCTCGCCCGAAGCAGATTTAATGATAACATCCTGCGTACCCGAAAATGTATCATAGTAGCCTGATGCCTCGCCAAAGTTTACACCGTTTGGGGTGCGCAATACATCATCAACATATAAGCGTGCTGCAGGAGCATCGGGGCTTGCATTAATTAAGTTTACACGTGAATGCAGGGTTTCTTCAAAATTGTAAGGGTCGTCTTTTTTACAGGAAGAGAAAAGGCTTAAACTTAACAAACCCATAAAGGCATAACGAGCCGTAAGTTTAAATGCAGAAGTGAAATTTTTCATAGATGATTTTAAGATGAACAAATTGGGTTGTATAGCAACCGTGTTATTTGTATAAGTACGTAAAACATGGCGTTATAGTATTTGTTTGCCACGGGTTTTGTTCGTTAATTAGCTTAACAAATTTATTTAACAAACTCGCAGGTTCTAAAATGAAAAGAGTAAGGTGAAGATTTTAGTGCGCTTAACGCTATCTACTGCATTACTTTTCCTGATGAGTTCATGGGGTTTTTATGCCCATTTCAGAATAAACAGGGTAGCTGTTTATACCCTTCCTGTCTCAATGAATGCGTTTTACCGGGCAAATATTGAATTCATTACTGAACATGCAATCAGTGCCGATAAACGACGCTATGTTGATTCGGCCGAAATACCGAGGCACTTTTTTGATGCCGATCATTATGGTAAAGATCCGTTTCATACTGTACCACAAAAGTGGAAAGATGCCATCAAAAAATATTCCGCCGATACTTTATATAAATATGGTACCCTGCCCTGGACAATTCAGTACAACTACTATAAGCTTGTTGATGCATTTAAAAATCATGATACATCATTAATCAGGCATTACTCGGCATACCTTGGGCATTACGTAGCTGACGCCTGTGTACCCTTGCATACAACAATGAACCACGATGGGCAACTAACCCACCAAAGTGGGTTACATGCATTATGGGAAAGCCGTTTACCCGAGCAGTTTGGCAATACTTATAATTACAACGTAGGGAAGGCGCGCTATATTGAAAATCCGTTATGGCAGGCATTTATATTATGCAGGAGCTCCTTCAAATGCACCGATTCGGTGTTGCGTGTGCAGCGTCAGATTGATAGGGTGTTTCCGGCCGATAAAAAATATGAGATTATATTACGTGGTAAGCGTAAAATCAAAGACTTTTCGGCAGCTTACTGCCGTGCTTATCATACTGCATTGAAAGGGATGGTACAACGGCGGCTGCGTATAGCCATACTCAACACAGGGAGCTACTGGTACTCGGCCTGGGTTGATGCCGGCCAGCCTGATTTAGGTAAGCTAATTGATATGCTACCCGACTCAATAAAACAAAAAACCGCTTATGAAGCAGCTTTGTATAAAATTGGAAAGATTGCAGTGTTACCCGCTTACGGCACGGTTAATAAACCGCTGCCCGAGGTGAAACCATCATCACGCGCTGCGCGAGAACCTGCTCCGTAATGCGGCCCATATAGGCGGAAGTAATGACACAACCACAATACCAAGTGCAATGAGCGAAAAGTTTTTCTTAAAAAACGGAACGTTACCCAGTAAATAACCTAAAAATAAAAAGGTTACAATCCAGGCTACACCTCCAACAATGTTATACAAGCTGTAACGGCCAAACGGCATACGCCCAACGCCCGCTACAAACGGTGCAATAGTTCTGATGATGGGCATAAACCTGCTGAATATTACCGCTTTTCCGCCATGCTTATCAAAAAAAGCTTTAGTTTTAAGATAGTAATCAAGTTTGAGTACTTTGTTTTCGGGTTTAAAAACGCGTGCGCCTAAATAATGGCCTAGCTGGTAATTTACCGTGTTACCTAAAAATGCAGCTATAACGAGTAAAATAGCCAGCAGATAAATATCAAGACCTGAGCTTCCTGTAGCTATTAAAGCTCCTGCCGCAAATAGCAACGAATCGCCGGGTAAAAAGGGGGTTACTACAAATCCTGTTTCGGCAAAAATGATAACGAAAAGGATGAGATAAGTCCAGGCTTGGTACTGGCTGGTTATTTGCACAAGATGCTTATCAATGTGCAAAATAAAGTCAATAAGTTCTTTTATAATTTCCACCGTTGTTACAGTTTGGCGTAAAAGTAACAAATATTTACACACTACCGGTTATTTTCCGGCGGGTTATTGGCCAGTACTGCTATGTTGAATGCAGCGCTATCTGTAGGGGCGCGGCCTACTATGCCTCGTGAGTAGATGGTGTACAGCCGGCCATCCTGAACGGTAATGTTATTGAGTTCGGCAAGGCTGGTGGCCGAGGTATTTGCCGGATAAATTCTGAAATTGTAATTGCCGGGGGGCAGTGTGAAATAGTTTGATACTTCGGCAAAACCAACATTACGAATAATTGCTACTCCGTTGGCATAAATATCATGTGCGCCTGTATTACGGGCAGCGGTGTTCACAAAGCGTACCCGGCCTCCCTTGCCTATAGGTGGTAAAGAGGCAGTATCATCAACGGTTAATATTGTTCTCAGTGTTTTTTCTGAACGCAAACCGGTGAAAAATAAACTGTAACGAGTATTTGGTAAATTCACAGAATCTGAGCTTAGTGTTACGCCGTTATCATCGGTACGGGTGGAGCGTAGTTGAAGCGGAAATCTGGCCTGGTCAGATGTTAGGTAAAAATAAGCGGGCGTTGTATTGTAGCTATAACGGTTTAATCCGCCACCATTAATAAACAGTTGTACCGGATATGCATCCGGACTAAGGTTAAGTATTTGTAGTCTTATATCAGAAGCAGCTCGGGTAGAGTCGTCTTCTTTGCCGCATGAGCTTAGCATGGGCAACGCAAGTAATAAAAAGTTAAGTGTAAATAAACTATAAAATATAGTGTTCTTTTTTAACATGTTTATTGATTTACTATTAAACCTGCTCTGAAACTGTTGCGCCTCCCCTGGCTAAATAGTGTATAAATAGTACCAGCGTTAAGCGTAATATTTGATGTATATAAAACCTCGTTGGTGTTCAAAGGCGATATCCTTATTGTTTTTTTTCCGTTACCTACAGGTATGAAAGCACTTACAGCCTTGAAGCTGCTACTGGTAAACCTTAAAGTATCGTTTAAATAAACTCTTACCTGCGGCAGCTCTTGTGTTGCAGGTACAAATCTTAACAAGGCATTTTTAGCGTCGGATGCAAGCGTATCTTTTATTAAAAAAGCCGAGTTGCGGTTAAGGCCGCTTAAAAATAACGAGTAGCTCACATTCGAGGCAGCCGAATCAAGCTTTACCGGAAAGGTAAAAAGTGTATCGGCATAGTTATAGTTTTGATTATCAAACAAACGCCTGAAAGCAATCACTGTTTCTCCGCGGTTTACTGCACTGTAACCGCTGTTAGCTAATGGATATATACCCGTAACACTGTTTTGTCTTGCGCCATTTATATAATAATTAATTACGATAGAAGTATCAGTAATAGCATTAATTACATTTAAGTTTACCGTGCCCGGATTGGCAACCGGTGGATCATTTTTTACGCACGAGCAAAAAGCCAGCAAAGCTGTTGCAATTAAAACGGCTAAATAGGCTTTTTTATACATATCCGAATTTATAACTGCTTTTTTTACGGTTTGTTATACACGGCTAACTAAAAAAGTCCGGCTTGTTAACCGGACTTTAATTTGGATTTATAATTAACTTTAAAACTTATGCATAGCTGTTAAGCATCACTGGCATAACCAGCATCAGTACATCCTCGTTTTCATCACCACCTTGAGGCAATAGTAAACCTGCCCTGTTAGGGGTTGACATATGTAAAGCAACTTCTTCGCTGCTTAAGTTTTTAAGCATTTCAATTAAGAAACGGGCGTTGAAGCCAATTTCCAGATCGTCGCCCTCATATTGACAGCTTAAGCGCTCATGTGCCTCGTTAGCAAAATCAATATCTTCTGATGATATATTCAATTCGCTTCCGCTAACTTTTAAACGTACCTGGTGGGTTGTTTTATTAGCATAAATGGCTACACGTTGTAAAGACCCCAGGAAAGACTGACGGTCAATAGTCATTTTATTAGGATTGCTCTGTGGAATTACAGCTTCATAATCAGGGTAGCGCTCGTCAATTAAACGGCACACCAGGTTAATGTTTCCAAACTTGAAGAATGCACTGGTATTATTATATTCAACAGATACATTTACATCATCTGATGGCAAGGCCGACTTTAGCAGGTTCAACGCTTTTTTTGGCAGGATGAACGATGTGTTGCTGGCTGCTTGTGCATCTTTGCGGCGGTAACGAACTAACTTGTGCGCATCAGTAGATACAAAAGTTAAATATGAAGTTGAAAGTTGGCAAAATACCCCTGTCATTGCAGGGCGCAACTCATCATTACTTACAGCAAAAATAGTTTTGTTAATTGCCTCAGCTAAAACAGATGCTGGTAAATTAACCGACGATGCGTTTTCAACAACAGGAATTTTTGGGAAATCCTCGCCGTTTTCACCACTCAGCTTATATTTTCCATCACCGGCACTTATCTCAATAGCAAACGTTTTATCATCTACCGAGAAAGCAATAGGTTGCTCAGGTAATGATTTCAGCGTATCAAGTAAAATACGTGATGGGATAGCAATACGACCATTCTCTTTTGCTTCTACCGATAATGACGTGGTCATGCTCGTTTGCAAATCTGTAGCCGATATGGTAAGGTTACCCTCTTTAATTTCAAATAAAAAGTTTTCCAGTATTGGCAATACTGTACTGCTGCTTAAAGCGCCGCTTACAGCCTGCAATTGCTTCAGTAAAGTTAACGTCGAAACAATGAATCTCATAAACAAGTATTAGTCCATCCAAAAGTATAAAATTTTAACGGGCATACTTGCGTTTGCGTAAAGATTGTTGAAAAATTGCGAAAACTAGCAACACCGCAACAGGTATAACTGTGTTAATGGTTTGCCAATATGTTTTCTCGGTACGCAGCCTGGCTCTGTCTAACAAGCGCAATTTTATTTCCTTGTTGCGCAGGGCTATGAGTCCGGTATCATCAGTAAGGTAATCAACCAGGTTTAATAATAAATTTTTGTTGCCGTAGGTTTGCTGTGTATACCGGTCAAACCCTAAAGTAAATGGCGAGCCATCACTTTCAACCTGGTTTTTGATGATATCGCCATCGCTTAATACCACCATTTTTGCTGCTTTACTATGCGGTACAATTTCAATAGCTTCAGTAATACCGGCAGGAACTGGTCTGTTAACAAAAGCAGAATTAAAGCTTCCTTGCAGTAAAGCACCTGTAATTTTGGGCTGGCTTTTAAACTCATTGGGGTTTGGCTCCTGCTCAAGTGCTTGTAAAGAGAGCGCATGAGGTGCTGTGATTTTTTTGTTATAAGGAGATGAAGCAAGTAACACCGTTTGCTGTATACCTTTAACCGGCAGCAGGTCAATGGTACTTGCAAATTCGCTTCGTATGCCTTCTAAGTTTTTAACTACGGGATGACTGCCAAGTGGCATAAAAACCGGGTAAAAAAGCCATGGTAACATTTGTATTTGAGCCTGACCACCTGCATTGCCCGTGGTAACAGGTATTTGCGAACAGTTTAAATCAGCAACAAGGTCATAGTTAATACGTACGCCATACCTGAACAACTGATCATCAATATTTAATTGCTTTGGAAATGCAAGCTGCTCGCCGCCGTGCCCGCGCAGGCTGTCAAGCTCGGCACTTACCTGGTCTATGGCCCAAATAATACTGCCGCCCCGCATGAGGTATTGGTCTATTTTAAATTTTTCAACCTCGTTAAGCGGCTTATCTGGTTTTGGCACCACCAGCAATTTCATGGTTTGCAATGTGGCAAACGGCATGGTTTGTAAGTTAACACGGCCTACCTCAAAGCCGTCTGCAAGGGTTTGAAGGGCATCATTCAGCTGAACGTTATTAAGCTCATTATGCCCCTCTGTAAATCCAATGCGCGGCCTGCCACCTGAAACTACTTTTTTTATAGCAGAGGTAAAGGCATACTCAAGGTTTTGAATAGAATTGTTAAGCACTTCATCGGGCGAGAGGCCAATACGCGTTTGCAGCAGTTTTACACCAATACTTTTATCACCGGCATTTACCAGTGCTGCAGGAAATATTATTTTTTGTGATACTCCGTTATCGGTTTTTACGCTGAGATTGGTAGCTTCAACACCTTTACTTTGAAGGTCCTGGATGGTTTGTTCCTGTTCCTGCTCGTTTAAGCCGTCTAACGGGTTTATAAATTCGAATTGTAAACGGCGGTTGCTGTAGGCTTTTAGGTCACTCAGCATGTCGCGAGTTGCCTGTTGTAGCCTTTTCATTCCGCCGGGCAGGTCTTTGCCCTGAAGGTAAACAGTTACTTTAACCGGCTGGGGCAGGGTGTCCATCACGCCTCGGCTTACGTCAGAAAGAGTAAAGCGCTTTTCTTTGGTAAAGTCAATACGGGTAAAAGTTAACGATGAAAGTATGATAATTACAACCAGTGAACCTGCCATGGCTGGTAGCGCGGTGTGTTGCAGTTTTTTTTGACGCTGTTTGATTACTACCAAAAGCGTAAGCGCTAAAAAAAATCCTGTTAAAACTAAAAAGTAAGTCAAATCGCGCGTGTCGAGCACGCCACGGCTTACCGAATCATAATGGCGGGTGATACCTAAATTTTGTATATCCCAATTTTGTAGTGATAGCAACTGGCTTACCGAATCGAACCCGCTGTATAAAAGGTAGCTGATAAATACTGCAATGGTAAATGCAATAATTTGGTTTTTACTAACCGATGATGCAAACAACCCAACAGCTACAAAAACAGCTCCCAATAAAAATAAACCTATGTATGAGCCTATAATGGCACCCATGTCTAAATTACCTTGAGGGTTGCCCAGTATCCAAATTGAAAATGCATATAGTAATGTTGGCAGCAGTGCAAATAAAACCAGCAACAGGCAGGCTATATATTTACCTGCTACTATTTGCCAATCGGTAAGCGGACGGGTGGCCAATAATTCTAAGGTACCTTCACGGCGTTCTTCGGCCAGCGAACGCATAGTTATGGCTGGTATTAAGAACATAAACAGGTAGGGCGCTGTACTAAACAAACTCTCCAGGCCTGCGTAGCCATACTCAAGTATGCTCGACTCCGGAAACACCCATAGGAACAATCCGAGCACCAGTAAAAATACGCCTATAGTTACATAAGCAACCAGGGAGCTGAGATAAGAATTGATTTCTTTTTTTAAGATGCTGAGCATAAATGTAAAAGGCGTGAAAGGTTGATGTTGTTTAAAAAAATTTAAGCCGGTAATATGGCATCTGTATAATTGCGGCTTAAATAAGATTTTTAAAAAAGAGAGCTTGGTGGTGATATTAAAGATCGAAGCGGTAAGCAACCCTTATGGCAAACTGCCTGAGCCGGTTTTGTGACCAGTTTTCAAACCGCAGGCCAATATCAACATGATTGGTTTTGTCGTCATTAACAGGGAGTAAAAAACCTGTTCCTAATGAGTAAGCAAACAAGTTGCTTGTGCTGCCACTGTTATTTTTGTTGTTAAAAACGGTACCCAGTTCTCCCGCAAGATACAGTTTTGCATCAGGGTAGTATTTTAAACCTGCTTTTAGTGGCGTGAAATAATCTGGGCCAGGCTTCACGTAATTATTAAACCCAAAGTTTTTATAATTATAACGATGGTAACCTGCAGCAACCAATACATTAACGCTGGCCGCTACCGGAAGTTCAAAATTTGCCGATGCGCCGTAGCCAATAGTATAACCGCTGCGTTGAGGTACGTTTAGCTCGGGGCCTAAGCTAATGGCCGGTTTTCGGTCAGACTGGGCATTGGCTATTGCTGATAGAAAGACTAGTATAAAAAACAGGTTTAACTTTACCATAGCGGGCATATTGTTGCGTAAGCGGTAAAGTAAATGATAAGTTTTTAAACAAAAAAGCCTTGATTGCACATAACAACCAAGGCTTTTTATAGAGTGTAAAGTCAAAACTACAAGCCAAACTTGTAAGCAATTCTAAATACAAATTGCTGAGCATTTGCGTCAACAGTCCATCCTTCAAAGCGGGCACCAAAATCAATATCATGGCCGTTGCTTACCGGGAACGAGAAACCAAGTCCGGGAGCGTATACAAATGCAGTACCCGTACCTTTGTTAGTACCTATACGTGCACCAATTTCACCCTCGCCATAAAAGTTTGGAGAGAAGTAGTATTTACCACCAGCTTTTAAAGGAACAAATCCCAAATAAGTATCGCCACCTACAGCTTTAATTGCGTCACGCACTGGTTTGTCATAATAATAGCTAATGTAGCCAGCGGTTACTGTAAAGAAGAAATTTGATGATAAAGGTAATTCAGCTTTACCTGCACCACCAAAGCCAATGCTGTGAATGTCGGCAAAGTCACCAATAGGAACACCAAAATCTAAACCAATACCAAGCTTAGCAGCTGATGAACGTTTGCGTTGTGCAAAAGAGGCAGTAACTAGTAATGCCAGAGTTAATGTAAGTAATATTTTTTTCATAGTTTTTTTGATAAATCGTAGGTGTAACCAAAACCATACAATATTGTTTTGCTTTTTGGTACAAAGTGCATATTGATAAGTTTATTGTAAACTTATTGCCCTTATGGCATAAATGTTGTTCAGTAGTTACAAATTTTAAATTCTTACACATATCTATTTTTATGAAGAAATTTATCCTTTTGGCCGCTATTGCAGCTTTATTTGCCACTACAAACACGTATGCACAACGAGGAGGTTCAGGTTACACCACTGCCTTAGGTTTGGGAATTGATTTTGGTGATGGTTCAACTTTGGTTGGTCCAAGCATTAAACATTTCTTTAGCACCAATGATGCTATACAAGGAGATTTATTGTTTGGTGGAGATGCCACATGGATTGGTGGTTCTTACAACTATCATCAGCCATTCAGAGAGGCTCCTGAGTTGAAATGGTATATCGGCTTAGGTCCGCAGGTAGCCCTTTATGACGGTGGTTCAACCTGGTATTTAAGACCAGCTGCTGGTTTAGATTACAAAATTAAATCGGCTCCTATAAGCCTTGTATTTGACTGGAGACCAGCAATCGGATTAAGTAATAACGTTGGTACAGCCGCTGCACGCTTTGGCTTAGGCTTCCGTTACGCTTTCCAATAAAAATTAAACATATCTACCTATAAAAACAAACCCCTGCTTTATTTAAAAGGCAGGGGTTTTTGTTTTCTATGTAGCTTAATTAAAAGCTACAATCCAAATTTGTAAGCAATTCTAAAAGCAACCTGTCCTATATTTCCTCCGCTTTGCGACCAACCTTCATAGCGGGCACCAAAGTCAATGTCGTGATTGTCACTTACAGGAAATGAAACGCTCAGTCCGGGTGCGTAAATAAACGAGTTACCGCTATTGTTATTAGTGCCGAACAGAACACCAATCTCGGCATCAGCATAGAAGCTTTCACTTAAAAACAACTTACCACCAGATTTTACAGGAATGTATCCAAAGTAGGTTTTGTAGTTTATACGCTCCAAGGCGTCTTTAAAACCATCTTTTGTATAATAATTAATATAACCGGTGGTTAGGGTTAAGTTAAAAGACTTTGATAGCGGAAATTCTGCCTTGCCGCTCCCGCCAAAACCAATAGAGTAACCGTTTGACCTAATTACCTGTTGGTAAGCCAAAATCGAAACCAACGCTCAGTTTAGGTCCTGAAGTAGTGTTTGATGATTTGGTTTGTGCCCATGCACCGGTGGAAGTTGCTAAAGCAACCTGGCACTAATAAATAATTTTTTCATAAAAAGGATTAAGTATGGCACAAACTTACTACAGTTTGTGTACAACTTAATTGGTGAGCGAAATAAAAATTTCTTCCAAAGATTTGCCTGAATGCTGCTCTTTTAGTCCTTGCAGTGTGTTGTTTGCTGCAATGTTGCCTTTGTTAATGATAATTACCTGGCTGCAAGTAGCCTCAACTTCCTGCATAATGTGGGTAGAAAGAATAACTGTTTTTGTAGCGCCCAAATCACGAATGAGCTGCCTGATACCTATGAGCTGGTTAGGATCGAGTCCTGAAGTGGGTTCATCAAGAATAAGCACCTCAGGGTTGTGCAAAATTGCCTGTGCTATACCCACTCTTTGTTTGTAACCTTTAGATAGCTGATGTATTTTTTTATGTTGTTCGGGCGTAAGGCCGGTTTGATCAATTACCTCTTTTATACGGCTGTCGGCGTTTGGCAATTGGTGTATGCCTGCCATAAAGCTTAGCGCCTCTTTAACATACATGTCCATATACAGCGGGTTACTTTCGGGCAAATAACCAATACGCCGTTTTACTTCAATACTGTTTGTTACCGTATCAAAACCACACACACTTGCATAGCCCGACGATTGCGGAACAAAGCCGGTAAGCATTTTCATGGTGGTTGATTTGCCTGCACCATTTGGACCTAAAAAACCAAGCACACCCGGGCCGGCAGTAAAGCTTATGCCATTTACTGCTGTTTGCGAACCGTAAACTTTGGTCAAACCGTCAACCTTAATGCTCATGGCTGGTAAATTTATGATATAATAATACAGGTACAATAGGTAACACCTATTATAGCACTAAGTTTTTAAGTAGGGGTGTGGCGTTTATTTATTGCGCTCAGTAGTATACCTCACCAACTGTTCAAGGCCTGTCCGCGCTTCGCCGGGAGGGAAGGTATTAAGAATTTCAAATGCTTCGTTTTGGTACTTTTGCATTTGAGTTTCGGCGTATTCAAGTCCACCGTTTTGTTTTACAAAAGTTATAACCTGGCTTATCTTTTCCGGGTTGTCTTTATGGTTTTTTACCAGGCTTATAATTTTTTTTCTTTCAGCTGAGGATACGTTGTTTAATGCATAAATAAGAGGCAGGGTTACCTTTTTCTCTTTAATATCGATGCCTAACGGTTTGCCAACGTCATCGGTGCCAAAGTCAAACATGTCGTCCTTAATTTGAAAGGCAATGCCTATTTTTTCGCCAAATAGTCGCATTTTTTCAATGGTATCAGCATCAGCACCGGCCGAAGCCGCACCGCATGCACAGCAAGATGCTATAAGCGATGCTGTTTTTTGTCTTATAACCTCATAGTAAATACTTTCGTCGGTATTGGTTTTGCGTGCTTTTTCAACCTGCAGCAGTTCACCTTCGCTCATTTGCTTTACTGCATTTGAAAGTATTTTTAACAGGTCAAAATCATTATGATCTAACGACAGCAGCATGCCTTTAGTTAGCAAAAAATCACCAACTAAAACAGCTATCTTATTTTTCCATAAAGCGTTAATAGAAAAAAAGCCACGGCGCTGGTAAGCATTATCTACCACATCATCATGCACAAGTGAGGCGGTATGAACCAGCTCCACCAGCGCTGCACCACGATAGGTAGCCTCATTTATACCACCACACATACTGGCGGCAAAAAATACAAACATGGGTCTTATTTGCTTGCCTTTGCGCTTTACAATGTAATGCGTTATCCTATCGAGCAACGGAACCGAGCTTTGCATCGAAGCCTTAAACTTCTCTTCAAAAACATCAATTTCAGCAGCAATGGGCTTCTTTATTTCGTTAAGGCTCAGCATTAAAAACTTAGCAAACAGTTTATTTAAGTGTACTTTTTACCCATTAAGGCAAGCAATCGCAAACATACTAAAATAATTTAAGTGGCTGTTTGCCATCAGTAAATTTACGAGTGCTTTAAACCTTTAACTGGTACACAGGTCTTAAAAGTGTATTTCCCTGGTGGTTGCAGGATAAATGCATAGGGTTTTTATATTAGTTGAAGTTTTGCTTGCGAAGCCCCGCTACTGCGGGGTTTCGCTTTTTTGTTGTGTATACACACCTATTAGTTTACATTTGCAAACATTTTTTCGGAGAGGTGTCTGAGTGGTCGAAAGAGCACGCCTGGAAAGTGTGTATACGTCAAAAGCGTATCGAGGGTTCGAATCCCTCCCTCTCCGCTGATTTTCAATCAAGCTCCAAATTCTTCAATTTGCGCAAATCGGGATTTTATATTTTGATGCATGCAACAACTTAACGTTGGTTGGTTACAGCGTGCTTTTCCTTTCTTAATTTGCTGACTTTAGCACCGGACTGTTCGATCTGGTGATTGTGACTTAAAGAAGTGTATCGAAACTTTCCAATTATTATAACATCACGGTGATCTGGTAAATCATGGGTTGGGCAACAAATGGGGGGAACTGGCTTCTTGTCGCAATGGCAATGTCGCCGCAATCCTTAGCAAAGTACATTGCACTAAAGCTGGTCGGTTCTTTAGGCCTGGGAGACTCGATGCCTGGGCCATAAGCCTGATCTAGATCACGGTTGGTTAATTGCTTTTGAAGATTTAACGGCAAGTTGAAATAATAACAGGAAAGTCTTTGTCCGGGTTAAATCGTACTTGTAATACGGTAGTATCCTTGAATGCTTTGTTGCTGTCAATCAATTGTATGTTGTGATGACTGGCGAATGACCTAAGCACGGCAATACCCTCACCTGGCGTTTGGTATTCCGTTACCACCACCTTTTTAATTAACTTCAAAAGCATTACCTTATCAACCGGCTGCTTGGTTATTGGTGTAGGCTGCCGGCAAGCGAAACAGCTTATAGCTAAAAGCAAAAAGAGAATACAGCAACGGGAATTTGCATATTGCTTCATTTTCATTATTTAAATTAGACTGTTCGATATTCGCAATTTACAATACGTTAGTTGCATTATTTTATTTGATCAGTTTATCAGCATTTTAAAGCATTTCCAATGTTTTATTCACTTAATTATTGACCGAAGTTATATCTAGTATCATTAAAATTGGTTAGTCTTACACACACACTCTCTCTCCCTCAAGATACATATATTGACCTTGGCAATTTATTTATTAAACATGAAACTTCTATATCTCGGTAAGATTTGCGTAATCACAAAGCCATTCAATTAATGGAGAATAAGCAATATTCTTTAACCGAAATTGCATATCTAACAGGCTTCTCAGAGCAATCGGGATTATTAGTTGCTGTAGCGATTGGGTTTACTATTACCGGCCTTGCTGCTGTTGAAACTTGGGCCGGTATGGGGTTCACCTGTTTTAAACAAAGTGTTTTTTAAAGGTAAAAGCAGTAGCGTGTTTGCCGCTGTGCCAATGCCTTTGCGCTTTAGTAATGATAAACCCGCATTGTTTACAATAGGGTTTCAGTTTGGCATTGCCTACTAGTTATTAAAACGAATCCGACTAAGTTTATAAGCGTTTTTACAAATTCAATATTCTTCTTCATTATGTTGAAAAGCATATCTACCTTGGCTTGAGTTTTAGCTAACATCAATTCAACCAATGGCAAGATTAAACTTATTAGAAGAAACACGTTACGAGAAACTGCTGGTTAATGTTTATCCAGGTCAAAAGGAGGCTTCGTTGTATGTGGCCCAAAAAATTGCAACTTTAATAAAGGCAAAGCAACAAGCATCTGAAAAAGCGGTGCTGGGTTTGGCAACCGGTGCTACACCTGTTGGCGTTTACCGCGAGTTGGTACGCATGCACCGTGAAGAGGGACTAAGTTTTTATAACGTAGTTACCTTTAACCTCGACGAGTATTACCCCATGCAACCGCATGCCGAGCAGAGTTACGTGACGTTTATGTATGAGAACTTATTCAGTCATATTGACATTGATAAAGCCAACATTCATATACCCGACGGTACGCTTGCTGTTGAAGAGGTGGCTGCATTTTGCTTAAACTACGAAAAGAAAATTGAAGAGTTTGGCGGCCTTGATTTACAAGTTTTAGGAATTGGCCGTACCGGACACATCGGTTTTAATGAGCCCGGTTCGGCACCAAACTCAGGTACTCGTTTAGTTACGCTCGATAACTTAACCCGTAGCGATGCCTCGCGCGATTTTGGCGGAAAAGAAAACGTTCCTACCAAAGCAATTACCATGGGTATTGGTACCATATTTAAAGCCCGAGAAATTATATTAATGGCCTGGAGCCGTAAAAAGGCTCCCATTATTAAAAAGGCTGTTGAGGGTGAAATATCAGGTGAAGTGCCGGCTACATATCTGCAACTTTCTGACCATGTTGAATTTGTACTTGACGAGGATGCCGCATCCGAACTTACCCGTTTTGATACGCCATGGCTGGTTAAAGACTGTGTTTGGAGCGAGCAACTGAAAAAGAAGGCAGTAATATGGCTGGCCAATGAATTAAACAAGCCTGTTTTAAAGCTTACCGAAGAAGACTACAACAATCATGGTATGGCGCAGCTGGCCGTTGAGCAAGGGCCGGTGTACAACATTAACATTGATATTTTTAATAAGATACAACATACCATTACCGGCTGGCCAGGCGGTAAACCCAACGCCGACGATTCGCAGCGCCCCGAGCGGGCAGAGCCTGCACGCAAGCGTTCTATTGTTTTTTCGCCTCACCCAGATGATGACGTAATTTCAATGGGTGGAACTTTTATACGTTTGGTTGATCAAGGGCATGAAGTGCATGTAGCTTACCAAACATCAGGTAACACCGCCGTTTGGGATGATGATGTTTTAAGATACATGGAGTTTGCCATCGATTTTAACAAAAGTATAGGCGATGATGCTGCTCATCTTACAGGTATATACGAGCAAATGAGATCTTTTTTGGAGCAGAAACAACCTAACCAGGTTGATACCCGCGAAATAAGAGATGTGAAAGGCTTTATACGCAAAACAGAAGCAATATCGGGCGCACGGTATGCGGGTTTGCCCGATAACCAAATTCATTTTATGGCTTTGCCGTTTTATGAAACCGGGAAAACGCAAAAAAACGCTGTAACTGATAAAGACGTTGAACTTACCATGGAGCTTTTACAGCAGGTTAAACCGCATCAGGTATTTGCAGCCGGCGATTTTGCTGATCCGCATGGAACACACATTGTTTGCTTCAATATTATATTGCAAGCCTTGCAACGTTTAAAACAAACCGAAGATTGGGTTAACGATTGCTGGCTTTGGTTATATCGTGGAGCCTGGCATGAGTTTGAAACGCATGAAATAGAAATGGCTGTTCCACTTTCTCCTCAGGAAGTTTCGCGCAAGCGTAATGCTATTTTCAAGCATCAGTCACAAAAAGACCGCCCTGTGTTTCCGGGAGATGATGCCCGCGAGTTTTGGGTACGTGCCGAAGACCGCAACCGTGATACGGCAGATAAATATAACAAACTAGGCCTTGCTGAGTATGAGGCAATGGAAGCGTTTGTGAGATATCATTTTTAAGTTGAGCTTCAATCAAACTTGAGTAATCCATAAATAAAAAGAGCCGGCTATTACAGCCGGCTCTTTTTATTTATGGATTAGTTTTTCGGGCTTCCTGCATAGGGTTACCGCCAGTGCTTGCCCCCCTTATGGTGTTTTGCTGTTTAAACAACTCAAAACGGGTAGGCGTATACTCACGCGGCCAGCTGTTGTTGCCTTCATTAATGTCGGCCGTTTCGCGGTAGGGGTCAAGCTTAATGCCTTTTACCTCTTTGGTTTTGGCAAACACTTTGGTTACGTTAAACTCGTTGTGGCGCCATATATAGGCCGATATTTTTTCAAGCTCTTTGCTTCCGTCAGTGTAGGTCCATTCAATAAAAAGCGGCATAGGCAGGCCTCCTTTGTTGCTGAAACTTACTTCATAAAAGTAATTTTTTGTATCGTATAATTTACGCTCTTCAGGGCTTAAAGCATCGTACATGGCTTTGTAGCTTTTATCAGTTGCCGGCGTAGCTGCAAACCTGTCCCATTTGCTGTAAAAATCCTGCAAAGCGGTGTCGGCCTCTACCGCAAAACGGGTGCCTGCTTCCTTGTTACGGGTGGTACTAATGTTGGTTAAATTTTTATCAAACTGCGCACGGTCATAAGTGCCTTCAGTTTGTGGGTTCTTGGTGTTCAGACGATAGTACTTAACACTGTCTACTGAAATATCTACCGGGTCTGTTCCATAAAACCAACCTCTCCAAAACCAGTCCAAATCAACGGCAGATGCATCTTCCATAGTGCGGAAAAAGTCAGTAGGAGTAGGGTGTTTAAAAGCCCAGCGTTGTGCATAGGTTTTAAACGAGTAATCAAACAGCTCACGACCCATAACCGTTTCGCGCAAAATATTAAGAGCGGTAGCTGGTTTGGCGTATGCGTTTGGCCCGAAGCGTTGTATGTTTTCTGAGTTGGTCATAATAGGTTCCAGCTCATTTTTAGGCAGCTTCATGTAATCAACAATCTTGTAAGCCGGTCCGCGGTTACTTGGAAAGTTGGGGTCCCATTCCTGTTCGGTTAAAAACTGGCAAAAGGTGTTCAATCCTTCATCCATCCATGTCCACTGCCGTTCATCGGAGTTTACAATCATTGGGAAGAAGTTATGACCAACTTCGTGAATAATTACGCCAATCATGCCATTTTTTGTGGCCTCGCTATAGGTGCCGTCTTTTTCAGCACGACCGTAATTAAAGCATATCATTGGGTACTCCATACCGTTGCTAGCCTCAACCGAAGTAGCGCAGGGGTAAGGATACGGAATAGTATATTTGCTGTAGGTTTTCACTGTATGCGCCACTACTTTAGTACTGTAACGACGGTATAACGGATAAGCCTCTGGTCCGTAAACCGACATTGCCATTACCTTACGACCACCGTCAATTTGTGCGGCCATGGCATCCCAAACTACCCTTCGTGATGATACCCAGGCAAAGTCACGTACGTTTTCGGCATGCCAGTTCCATATTTTGCGGGTGGTAGCATGGCCTTGTAGAGCCTTTTTAGCTTCGGCAAGGGTAACTACCTCAACAGGTTCTTTGTAAGAGCTTTGCGCTTTTTGCCAACGTTGATATTGTGCTGCAGTAAGCACCTGGCTATAGTTTGAACATTGGCCTGTAGCATCAACAACGTGGTCGGCAGGAACGTTGATGGCTACTTTAAAATCGCCAAAGGTTAAGGCAAACTCTCCGCGACCGGTAAATTGTTTGTTTTGCCAGCCTTGAAAATCGCTGTAAACGGCCATGCGCGGATACCACTGCGCCATGGTATAAAGATAATTCTTGTCTTCAGGAAAATATTCGTAACCACCGCGGCCGCCAATGGTTAAACGATCGGATATGTTATACCACCAAACTATTTTAAACACAAACTTAGCACCCGGAGCCAGCGTTTTGGGCAGCTCAATGCGCATCATAGTTTGGTTAATAGTGTATTTTAAATTATTGCCCGATGCATCTTTACAGCTCACAATATGGTTCCCCAAATCAAGGTTATGGCCCATAATAGCTTGCAGTTGGCGCAGGCTCATTTTGTCCTGCATGGTGCTGCCGTCAAACTTTGCATTTTCGGCGTCTTTCTTATGCTCGTTTTCATCTAACTGCAGCCATAAGTAAGTAAGCGGGTCGGGCGAGTTATTATAGTAAGTAATGGTCTCGGTGCCGTCAAGGCGTTGCTTGTCATCGTCAAGTTTGGCAACAATGTCATAGTCGGCTTTTTGCTGCCAGTATTTTGGTCCGGGTGCACCCGATGCCGAACGGTACATGTTAGGATCGGCCAGCAATGTGCTGCCCAACTGTTCAAATTTATTGCCGTGGTTACTGCCGGGGTTGTACTGTATTTGTTGTGCTTGCAAAGCAGACAAAAACAGGATTGTTGCGGCCAGAGTAGAGTAAAGTTTTTTCATTTGAAATGAATTAGAGCAAGGCGTTCAATGCACATTATAAACGCTATTCCAAATATAGCAGATGAGAGGAACAATGTCCACTCACGCCGTTGAATTTTAAGGATGTTAAGTAAAATGAATGATACTGTTAAGATGCAAAGCACAATTAAAACCTGCCCAAACTCAAGGCCCAGGTTAAACGCCAGTAGTTGCGATGTTATGTTGGTGCTTTTACCAAGCAAACTCTTAAGGTAGTTGGAAAAGCCCAGGCCGTGTATAAGTCCAAAAAACAAAGCCAGTGTATAACTTATACGAAGCGTAGCCGGCGACCGTTTCTTTTTTACAATGTTAATGACTGCTGTTGTTACAATAGTAACCGGAATAAGAAACTCAATAAGCGAGGTGTTAACTTTAACAATGTCAAGTGCACTTAAAGCCAGCGTTATGGAGTGTCCTAAAGTAAACGCCGTGACCAGTATGAGTACCTTGCGCCAATCTGCCAGCAGGTAAGTGCCGCATAATACGGTAACAAACAAAATATGATCGTAACCCTGCCAGTCGCAAATGTGCTGCCAGCCAAGTTCAAAATACATAGCGAAGTCTTGCATCGGCTAAAAATAAATAATGCCGATAATATTACCTTAATTTGTGTAAACAGAGATGTTTGAATCAGCAATGTTACTATTATTTGTTAAAAGCTTACTCTTAATGTTTCATCCGTTTTACGTAAGCGTAACCGAGGTGAATCATAATGCTAAAACCCAATCAGTTGAAATAAGCTGCCGCATGTTTTATGATGATCTTGAACATGTGCTTGAAAAGCAAAACAAGGTGAAACTTGATATAGTGAGGCCGCCAAACAAGCAACTAATGAACCAGCTCATTAGCCAGTACGTTCGTAAGCATTTAATAATAAAGGCAGATGGTAAATTGCTTGAGCCTGATTACATGGGTTATGAAATACAGGAGGATGGCGCATGGAGCTACTTTGAAGTAAAAGGTGTAAGCAGGGTTCAAAAAATTGAGGTATTTGATGATTTGCTTTACAGCGAGCATCCTGAGCAAATTAATATGCTGCACGTTACTGTTAACGGCGAGCGCAAGAGTACTAAACTTGATAACCCAAAGGCTAATGTTGCATTCAACTTCAGGTAGCTTTGAAATTTAAATCGGCAAGGAGCATATCTGTTGCGTTGGCGCTTTGGGGAGCCATAGCTTTGCTGCTTTTCAGCAGCGCTTTAATTTTGCAACAAGGTGGGCCAGAGCAGTGGTTACTTATTTTACTTGCTATGGTTGTGGCATTTATTGTGTGGTCGTGGTTTGCCACCTATTATAAGATTAGTGGGGACGAGCTTAGCTATCGGTCGGGGCCAGTACATGGCAAAATAAGCATAAGCAATATTCGTATAATAACGATTAATAAAACGTTGTATGCTGGTTTAAAGCCCGCTTTAGCGTCTAACGGCTGCGTTATTGAGTACAATAAGTATGATGAAATTTATATGTCTCCGCAAGATACGGAAGGCTTTATTGCAGCGCTGCTGAATGTGAATGCAACTATAGAGGTGCGCCAAAATAAGTAGAGCCCGGCGGTGCCGGGCTCTACTGTAATATAATCAATTACTTTCAATTAAAATTTAAAGCCAATACGCAAACCTACCTGGCTTGTTGTGCCATTGTTTGACCAGGCTTCGTAACGTACGCCTGCATCAACAGATGGGCTGAAGTTATAACCTAAACCCGGAGCGTAAATAAAGGCAGTACCGCCGCCACTTGAAGTGCTGAATGCCGCACCTAACTGAGCTTCGCCAAAGAAGCCGCTGCCAAACATTTGCTTAATGCCACCTTTAACCGGGATTGCACCTGATGTAGATTCAAATCCAAGATCTTTGTAGCGTGACTTGGTTAAGAAAGCGTTGTAACCTGCAGAACCGGTAATGAAAGTGCTTTCAGCTACAGGATGTTCATACTTCAATGAAGCACCTAGCACAGCACTATAAAAATCAGCGGCGTCACCTACTGGTAAGCCTGCTTCAATGCCAATGCTAAAACCGCCTTTGTTTTCAGATGACCCTGATTGTGCGAATGAGTTAGCAGATATTCCAGCTGCTAAAGCCAATCCTAATAGAACTTTTTTCATGTGTAAATAAATTGTGAATAAAAATACAGCCTATCTTATGTGTAAGCTGTGGTTAAAGGCATAGACGCATGAGTAAGTAAAATGTTACACAGCATTTTTAGTGTTTTTGCTGAGAATGTGTTACTGCCTTGATTTATAATATTATAAAGTTAAAGCCATGATATGCCGGATGGTATTTTGTACCCACTTACAGTGCCTTAATAGAGCCGGCAAACAATAACAGTCACAAAATGTTAGTTAACGATTGAGTGGAATTGTGAATTTGCCAATGCAAATTGTAAGGCTTAAAATTTATAAATCATTTTAAAGCAGTATTTTGCAGGCGACATTCACCTTAGTTCAATTTAAAAGAAAAATATCATGAAACTACAATTATTACCGGCGGCATTAATAGCCATACTATTAACGTCGGCAGGGTGTGTGAGTAAAAAGCAATATACTCAACTGCAGTCAAACTATGACACACTGCAAAACAAACACCGTGATTTGAACGTGCGTTTTCTTAACAGCCAGCAAGAGCTTTCAAACGCCAATGTAAGAAATAAAAGCCTTGAAGAGCAGATAGCTGCCGGACGCCAGAACCTGGCATCATTACAGGCTGCTTTAGATAAGTGTTTAACCTCATCAGGACAGGGTAACGTCAATATTTCTAAATTGGTTGATGAAATTAATTCATCTAACAAATACATTCAGCAACTAGTTAACAGCAAAAACAAAAGCGACTCGCTTAACATGGTGTTAACTAATAACCTTACCCGCTCATTAAGCCGCGAGGAAATGAAAGACGTTGACGTACAAGTGTTAAAAGGTGTGGTTTACATATCACTTTCTGATAACATGCTTTACAAATCAGGTAGCTATGAAATATCTGACAAAGCCAACGCAACACTTACCAAAATTTCAAAAATCATTACCGACTATAAAGACTATGAGGTGTTAATTGAAGGTAATACGGATAACGTGCCTATTAAGCAAACCAACATTCGTAACAACTGGGATTTGAGCGCTTTGCGTGCATCGTCGGTTGTTCAGGCTTTGCAAACAAGGTTTAATGTTGATCCTAAACGCTTAACAGCCGCCGGCCGTGGTGAGTACAACCCGGTTGCCGATAACAACACCGAAGCAGGTAAAGTTAAAAACCGTCGTACCCAAATCATTATTACACCTAAACTTGACCAGTTTATGGATTTGATTGATAAAGCGCCGGAGAAACCAGCTACTGCGCCTAAGCAATAATTGCATAAAGCTTATAATAAAAAGCCCTTTTGTTGTGTACAGAAGGGCTTTTTTGTGTCATTAAATACGATTTAATTGCCTTGAATATTAATCCTTTTGAGTTAGCGCGACTAGTTCGGAATGTGATTGATAAAGCATCGCAGATACCAGTCATTGCACTTAAGATATAACTGCTTAAAGTTCATTATGAAAGACCTACTATTAGTAAGTAAATGGGCTTTTTATGCTTTTACATCTACGGTGTAACTGGGATTGATTGTGTGTGACTTGTAAAGGTGGAGCTAGTGATAGGCTTTATATCCTATTTGTTTAGGGGCTATTGAAAACAAAAGCCCGGTTAGTTTCCTAACCGGGCTATGCCACATCCAGCAATGTTTTTACTAAAATTGAACTACTGGTATTGTATATAAATAGGTTGCGGTTTGTATTTCAAAACTTCTTCAGGCGTGAGCATATGGTGCGGTGCCTTCTTCAAATCGTTTTTGTAGAAGAGTTTGAAACCGGTGAACTGTACAGGTTCAGGAAAAATATGGTTTCGGTAGGTACCTAATTTAAGATCTGGTTCGCCCCATCCGTCCATGTCAATAACAACCTGCACCTCAGGGCGCAGTTTGATGTTTTTATAGTTGGTTACCATTTTACGGGTAAAGCGGTGTACAACAAGCATTTTAGGAGGTAGATTGTATTTTTTAACTAACCCGGCTAAATACTGGCTGGCAAAGTTGATGTCGGCAGCATCAAATGTCCCGATTTTTTTGCCTGGCTTGCTGCCATCTTTCATTGAAAATTCAGGGTCCATGCCAAAGTGAACATTAGGCATAGCCAAGTATTTTTCCAGCAACGGAAGTTCGGTTTGAATAGTACTTAATGAAACCTGAACATCCAGGAACACAATGGCATTTCCTCTTTTAGCAATAGATAGCACGGTATCAATTTGTTTAAAAGGCATACGGTAGCGGTATTTGCCATCTGAGCCGGCAGCACCCTGGGCTACTACTGCAATATAATGCAGTGCCGGTTGAACAGGAGTTTTTGGGTCTGCTTTTTCCCATGCTTTAACTTCGGTTTTTAGCTTGGCAAGCATCTCTTTTGGCGGTAATTCACCCAAAATTCCCATTTTTTTACTGAACAAGTTTCCGTAAAACGCTACCACACGTTTAAAGGGAAGTACGGCGCCTGCAACCGGGTAAGGTTGTTTTTTTACAGGCCAGCGGCCGGTAGTATCACCATTGGCTAAACGTACTAACAGGCTATCGTACTTGGCAGTATCAATAGGTGTAATTCCAGCTTTGGTTACAGTGGTGTCTTCTGTAGTGGTGGTAGTGGTTGTTTTGGTAGTCGTAGCACTTGGCTTGCTGTTTCCGGTGCAATTTGTAAATAATACAAATGATGATAGCAGGACAGACGAAGAAAAGAGCAGTGTTTTAAATTTCATCATAAAGGTAGCCATGCAGGCTTTAATAACTTGCAGTATGTAATATTTTAGTACCAATAAAATTATTTACTTATTGGTACGTTGTAAATATAAATATTGCCCCGGTTACTTCCCCTTAAAATAAAATTAAATTTTATAAAACTTACCAAACACCCCAAGCGGTAGTTTAGGGCCGGCCGTAGCCTGTAAATACAACTCGCCAATTTCCAGGTTTTCAACTTTTGGATTTGCGCTTCTAATCAAGTTCTCTACTATAACTGATGAAAAACCAAGCGAATATGTATTGAGAATAAGGAAGTGCTCCTGCGGATCTAACAATTGCATCACATCGTTCATCATCTCAGTAATGTGATCTTCCAGCTTCCACTTTTCGCCGTTAGGGCCATGGCCATAGGCAGGAGGATCGAGAATAATGCCGTTATATTTTTTGCCGCGTTTAATTTCGCGCTTCACAAATTTAAGCGCGTCTTCAACTACCCAGCGTATATCTTTTAGGTTTGATATTTCCTGGTTTTCATTTGCCCAGCTAACTACCTGTTTAATGGAGTCAACGTGTGTGGTGTCGGCCCCGGCAGATTGTGCAATGAGCGATGCACCACCGGTATAAGCAAACAAGTTAAGCACCTTTGGTTTAGGCGTTTTAAAGCGCTTGATGTTTTGTGCAATATAATCCCAGTTTACTGCCTGCTCGGGAAATACGCCTACGTGTTTAAACGAGGTCATGGCCATGCGTAGTTTAATGGCAGCATCGTTGTTTTTGTATTCAATATGCCAACGGTCTGGTGTTTTAGGGTTTTTCTTAATCCACTCACCAGCCGTAGCAGAACGGCCTTTAAAACGAATATCATGACGTTTTTGCCATTCGGCATCTGAAAGGGTTTTGTTCCAAACCGCTTGTGGCTCAGGTCGTATTAAAACAACGTTGCCAAAGCGCTCCAACTTTTCAAAGTCGCCGCAATCAATCAGTTCATAATCTTTCCAGTGCGTTGGAGTAAGAAGTTGGATCATTTTTCTGTTGTCTGTTATTAGTTTGCAACAGGGCAAAGTTAATGAAATGCTGGTATAATAGGTTTGCTGAATTTATATTCCAAATGCATTAGTAACCTTTGATATTGGATTGACCCTTATTTTAATGGTTCTTGTAAGTATTATTTCTAATCTTTCAACATTAATATATTTATCATTAGGTAGTTGTAACTTAGTATTGCTTATATGTTTTAATATGAATAAAGAATTTATATACAATAATGTGGTTGTGCGTTTTTTTCATGCCGATCAGCTAATGGTTAATGCTACAGAGATGGCAACAGTATTTGAAAGTGATGTCAATAAATTTTTGGAAGAAAACTCAACTAAAAATTGGATAAAGTGGCTTGAAAATAATCTTATCAGAGGAAAACGGAATGGCGAGTCTGTTAGCCGAACTGCTATAAAAGGGGTTGCTCCTGGAGTTATTAGGCATAAAAGTGCCGATTTAGTACCTATATTAACAGTTGAGAAAATCGATGGAGGAAACACCGTATTTTGGATGCATCATTTATTAGCTACCGACTTTGCACAATGGTTAAACATAGATTTTAAAGGTTGGATAATTTTAAAAGTAAATGAGTTGTTATTTAATTATACGATGGAAAAACGCCAGCTTGAAATAGAAAAAATAACTCTTCAAAATAAGTTAAAGCAGATTGATTCTAATGAATCTGCGAAAAATCCTGCGGTGAAAGAAGTTTTTGATATTCTGCGTAAGCTTGATCAAAATAAAGGTGACGCATTTAATTTAAATAAGAGTTTCAAAAATGACTTATTTAATAATTAGCTTTTAAAATATGGCACATTTAGAAGCAGAGGAGCTCATAAAATATTTTAACTTTAAATATGAGGGAGAGAACTATATAAATTATAGTACTTTGTTTAATTCTCAAAATCATATATTAACTGCTTTATTAGCAATTCAACGTAAGTATTTTCCGACCAATGATTTTGAAATTAAAATTGGAACTTTCAAAGAGGGGAGCTTCGAAGTACCTTATTTGATAGACTTTACTCTTGCAAGTACACATCTGCTGAGCCCACTGCTAAATAAGGACAATCTTGACATACTTCACAAATCTTTAGCTGCTTTAGTATCAATATTAACTATCCATAAAACTTTTAAAGGAGAAAAACCTAAACAGGAAATCCCTAAAGGAAACGGTACAACTGACTTGAATTTTGGTAATGAAAATATTTTTAATGTCGAAAATTTTCACCTCCATATATATAAAGGTGATACAGTGATTACTAATAATATTTCAAAAGGTTTTGCTCAAATAGAGCAAGACCAAAAAATAAAAGGTGTAAACCTGTATATAGAAGAAAAGTCACCACTAATTAAATTAAATCGTGAAGATATAGCAGACCTCGCAAAGACAAATCCTTACCAAAGGAAAGAAGAAAAAGAGTCAATTGCTACAGTTAAAGTTTTTGTGAAGAAAGCAAATCTTTTCAAGGATAAGAAAGGGCCTTGGAAATGGGAATTTATATATAATGGTAGGGTTATAAAGGCCATTATAAACGATATAAATTTTGAGCAGGCAGTAAAAGGAGGTAAAGTTTTTAGGCAAGGCACAAGACTTGTAGTTGATTTAAAAAAAATATCGGTTTGGAGTCCTAAGTATAACGGATTTCTTGTAAAAGGATATGAAATAGTTAAAGTTTATGAAAATACGGACTCAGTTGATGTTTCTGATCAGCGAGACCTTTTTGATGATTAATTAGTGCTAATATATTAATTGAACCACTCAACTACTCACCAACCTATAACTTCTCCTTAGCGGCCTGTGTAAACTTACTGGCAAACACAAAATCATTCAGTTCCTGGTTATCAGTGTGGGCAATATCTTTATTGGTGCCCTCCCAAGCTTTTTTGCCTTGATGTAAAAAGATAATATGATCACCAATACCCATTACGGAGTTCATATCGTGGGTAACAATTACGGTAGTTATTTTGTACTCCTGGGTAAGCTCGTTAATCAGTTCGTCAATTACTATTGAGGTTTTTGGGTCGAGGCCCGAGTTGGGCTCATCCACAAACAGGTATTTAGGCTCCATGGCAATAGCACGCGCAATACCCACCCGCTTTTTCATTCCGCCCGATAGCTCTGAAGGGAATAGTTTGTTTTTATCTTTAAGGTTTACCCTTTCTAAACAAAAATTGGCACGGTCGAGCTTTTCCGACTTGCTCATGTCTGTAAATAAATTTAGCGGAAAAATGATGTTTTCCTCTACAGTCATAGAGTCAAACAGTGCCGAATTTTGAAAAAGCATGCCTATTTGTTTCCTTATAGGCACACGTTCTTCAAAGTTCATTGCGGTAAAGTCTTCACCGTTAAAAATTACTTTGCCTTTAGTGGGTTCATGCAACCCTACAATGCATTTAAGCAAAGTGGTTTTACCCGAACCTGAGCCACCAATAATGAGATTATTTTTACCGGCCTCAAAGGTTGCAGTAATGCCTTTAAGAACCTCGTTATCGCCAAATGTTTTATATATATCCTGAATCTCGATCATAACATTGCGCTTGTAATAATTAAATCGGCAAATAAAATGAATATACAGCTGTAAACTACGCCGGTTGTAGCTGATTGGCCTACCTCTAAAGCGCCACCGCTGGTGTAAAAACCCTGGTAGGCACATATTGAAGTGATGATAAAACCATAAAAGAATGCTTTTACCAATGCCACCTGTATAATAATAGGTTGAAAGCCGTCGCGTAAACCCATTACATAGTCGGTGGTAGCAATATCGCCGGTAATGGCACAGGCTAAGTATCCGCCTAAAATGCCCAAAACCATAGAGTATATTACCAGCATGGGCACCATTATTATACCTGCAAAAATTTTAGGTGCTATTAGGTAACCCGGTGCGTTTACGCCCATAATTTCAAGTGCATCTATTTGTTCAGTTACGCGCATAGTGCCAATTTGTGAGGCAATGCTTGAACCTACCCGCCCGGCAAGTACCAGTGCCGATATGGTGGGACTAAATTCAAGAATGGTTGAGTCGCGCGAGATACTGCCTGCAATGCTACGCGGTACAAGCGGACTGGCAAGCTGAAAAGCTACCTGTATGGTAGCCACGGCGCCAATAAACACCGATATAATGCTGATGATGCCCATAGAACCAATGCCTATAGATACCATTTCGCGCATGATTTCTCCCCAGTAAACTGAGAATTTTTCGGGCTTTTTAAAGCTTAAGCGTATCAGTAAAATATATTTACCTAAAGTAGTGAACATGTAATGTTGGTATATATGTGCGTTAAAAATACATTTTTATGCTCACCGTTTACAGAGTAAGCTAATTTGATTTACATTTAAAACATGGAAAACGCCCTCATAACCGGTGCCACGCAGGGCATAGGTCGCGCTATAGCGCTCGCATTTGCTAAACAAGGAATAAGTATGGCAATTTGTTCGCGCAATGTTAAAGATTTGCAAAACCTGCAGATAGAACTACTTAAAATGAACTCTGAAATACAAGTACATACTCAGGTTGCCGATTGTAGCAAGCGTACCGATGTGCGTGCATTTGCCCAAGCTGCTCAAGATAAGCTTGGCTTTATAAATATATTGGTAAACAATGTTGGCGCATTTATACCATCAACCGTGTTGAATGATGATGATAACGCCTTTGATACCCTATTTAACACCAATGTAATGCCGGCTTATGAGCTGTACCGTTTTTTTGGTAAGCAAATGCAGCAGGAGGGAAAAGGTCACATCTTTAATATATGTTCTGCAGCATCAAAAAGCCCTGCAATAAATGCCGGAACTTATAGTGTAACAAAAGCTGCGTTGTATAGTCTTAATACTGTAATGAAGCTCGAAATGCAGGCTTACAAAGTAAAAGTAACCGCTGTATTGCCCGGCTCAACATTAACAGGCTCCTGGGCCGGAACGGAAGTGCACCCATCCCGGTTTGTGATGCCAGAAGATGTAGCCGCCGCTGTACTTACTGCTTACAACATGAGTGTTGGCGCTAACACTGATGAGATTGTAATAAAGCCGGTTTCGGGGCAGATTTAAAATGAACCATTAAAGCTTAAAAAAATGTACACTCAACATAAAAAACTTTACCGCGACGAGCAGAACAAAATGATTGGCGGTGTTTGCCAGGGACTGGCGCAATACTTAGATATAGATGTATCAATAGTAAGAGCTGTGTTTTTACTGGCCTTATTTCTTAAAGGTGGCAGTATAATTATTTACATTATTTTAATGATTGTATTACCCAAAAAACCTTTCGCATTTTACAATCCAGAAGTTGATTACACCACGCCTCCGCAGGGTGAGCAGGTGCCGCCGTTTACATTTGAAAGCAAGCCGGCAAAAAAAAGTAATGCCCCTGTGATTGCAGGTGTTATGCTTATACTGTTGGGTATTATACTTACTGTTGATGAGCTTGATTTGATTCCTTATTGGGATTTTGAACACCTTTGGCCGGTGCCGCTTATAGTAATAGGTATAATGCTTGTGTTTACATCAGGCAACAAGAAAAATTTAGATCCTAAACCTCCAATTGAATAATACAATGAAAAGCGATAGATTATTTTCGGGACTGGTATTGGTTATTATCGGTGTCGTGTTCTTACTTAACAGTTTCAATATCATCCATTTCAGCTGGTGGAACATTTGGAAGCTGTGGCCAATATTTTTGGTAATTGGCGGTGTAAATTTACTTCTGTCCAATACCAAGGCTGCGTGGGCTGTAATTGTTAAAGTTTTGGTTTTGGTAATTGGTGTAGGCCTAGTTGTTTACTCGGGCACAAGACCGCGCAATCAATCATTACCGGGCTGGCAGTTTAATTTTGACGATAATAACAACGATGATGATTCAGACCGCGACGGCGATGTAAAATCAACCCGTAACAGCAATACCTATTCAGAAGCATTCGTTGCCGGTACTAAAGTAGCCAGGTTAGAAATAGCAGGCGGCGGTACAACTTATGAACTTAAGGATACAACTAAGGATTTGTTTCATGCAGAAGCACGTGAACATTTTGGCGACTATGGCTTAAGTACAACCAAAGAGGATTCAATTACGGTTGTTGATTTTAGCATGAGCAAGCACAATCAAAAATTTAATTTCGGCGACGGCGGCATGAATAAGGTATCAATTGGCTTAAATCCGGTTCCCGTTTGGGATATAGAGCTTAAAGGTGGCGCTGCCGAAATTGATTTTGACCTAACCAAGTTTAAAGTACGAAATGTAAATGTTAACGGAGGTGCAACTTCTACCGATATTAAGCTGGCGGCTAATATGCCGGTTACCAATGTGAGTGTACATGCCGGTGCTTCTGAAACAAAAATTATGGTTCCAAAAAACGCAGGCTGTGATATTGAAATGCACGGAGGACTTACCTCAAAGCATTTTGATGACTTTACAAAGGTAAGTAACACACATTACGTTACGCCGGGTTTTGAAAACGCAACTAATAAAATTTACTTGAAACTAAAGGGCGGTGTATCCGAGTTCAGGGTTGAAAGATATTAACTGTAAACATCTTCTGCTTAATAATGCAGTTGAAAAAGAAAGCGCACCCTCAAGGTACGCTTTCTTTGTTTTGATATTTAGCATGCTTTAACTGGTAGCCGTGTTAAATTAATGGTGTTATTTTGCAGTAAAGTAAAAGTATATATATGAAGCGATGTTTGATGCTGTTTGTATGGTTACTGATTGGTAATGCGAGTTTCAGTCAGTTTATGGGTGCGCAGCCAGGTTACAAGCCATTGTCGGGAGGTGATTGGGTAAAGTCAAAAAATTGCTATATGCTCACGTTGCTTGAAGAGGATAAGGCAGTTGCCAGCTTATTACAAACAGACGTTGAACTAGCAAAGCTTGCTGCCGCCAAGCATCGTGCTATACAATTATCGCTCTCAGAATGTAAAGATGCATTGTGCCTGCCCGGCTTTATAAAATTTACAAGCCAGGAGATAAGTGTGGTTAGTAACAGACTCAAAGTTTTGTATAAGGTGGGTAATGCGCTTGATGTGCTTGTTAAAAAACATATTATACCATCGGGCATGTATATCAGATATAATGATTTAGCTCCTGTTGGCTTACTGGTAAAGGCCTGGGAGCAGGATGCCGCCTGTATAAATTATATCATAAGCGTTTATGCGGAAGCAAAGAAGCCTAACTATCCTCAAATTGATTCTATAAGCTACGACATCAAAAAGCGCTCATATTATACACTAATGTATGATTGCACTAGTGAGGTTGTTGAAGCAGTCAACAAAAATGATTTGTTCTTTAAACCATCGTTGTACGCTGCGCTTACCTATCTTGAAGTAAACGAGCGCCGTCAGGCGGCCGATTATGAACCCATGGTAAGCACAGCTAATAAGCTTGCTGCTGAGAGAATAAAGCAAACCAAATGGACAGCTTATTCTTACTCACACATTTTAGTGCCGGGTGCAGGGCCTGATAATTTAACAACGCCTTTAAGCGGAGAAGGTATGCTTCGCTGTAAAACAGCTGCAAGGCAATACTTTGCAAATAAGGCTCCTTTTGTAGTGGTTTCTGGCGGAGCGGTGCATCCGTTTAAAACCAAGTATAACGAGGCGGTTGAAATGCGTAAATACATGATTAATGTGCTGCATGTGCCTGCCTATGCAGTTATTATTGAACCGCACGCACGGCATACAACTACAAACTTGCGTAACGATGCCCGGCTGATATTCAGATATGGCATGCCGTTTGGAAAACCAGGCTTAATTATAACCGATAAATATCAAAACGACTTTATTGCCAATATGGAACAGCGTTGCCTTAAAGAGCTTGGCTATGTGCCTTACAAGTTGGGTAAGCGGCTTTCTGATACTGCATTGGAATTTTATCCGTTGGTAACAGCATTGCAAACAGATGCTGATGAACCAATGGATCCATAACCTACCATTGCTTAGCAAATATTAATTCAAGCATCACAAATTCTTTATAGTGTGTACATGTTGAGTTGGTAGTTTTGATTGCTTGATGGGAGAGTTTTAGTCAAAGCCACTCAAAATAACAGCGGTATTTTAATGCTTACCTAAGTTTGCCATATACACACCGGGACACCATAAGAAACGGCCTGCTATTCAGCAGGCCGTTTCTTGTTTGTAATCAAAGTTATTGCCCTTTTGATAAGCCAAATTTTGGCTCCTCAACGCCAATCATGTACATGTATTTTACATCCTGCCATTCCGCTTCAAATGTGACAGCATCAACGTTAGCTATAAGCTGAGTCTCTATCTCGTAGTAATCTGCTTCAAACTCTTTTTCAAAGGCATATGAAAAGGTTTCGAGCGGACTCCAGCCTAATTCTTCCATTTCACGGTCAAGTTCAATGGCCAGTGCTGTATCATGCGGAACTGTATCAAAAAATACTAATGCTTTCATAGGTATTAAGTATTTAAATAGCCCTATTGGGTATAGCTACATTAAGGAATAAAAAGCGCAAATGTTTCAACAGCCGGTGCGTTGGTCTGCTATAATCAACTATACCTTATATTTATAAAGTAGTTCTTCGTGGCTTACTTCCACGCCCGTTGCCGGTAACGAAATTTTTAAGCTACCGAAGTTTATTTCGAGTGTAAACCAATACTATTTTGGCTGGCCAAATGCAATTGGCGGCATTAAGCCAACGGTTTGCTGATAATATTTTGTAATCTTGCTTACCGAAAGTTAACTCCAGGCTACCTGCCATTAACTTAAATATCAACATGAATAAAAACGCGCTGATTTTAACCCGTTTAGGCCGTTGTGCCATAGCTATTTTTTGCTTTATTGCCTTATTTGTTGCCGAAGTGCAGGCCCAAACCAAAGCCACCTGGATTTGGTACCCAGGCGATTACGAAATTTGGTTAAGCAACAAAATGCAAAACCGCCGTACCGAGCGTGGTTCCTTTTTTCCGCCATTTTGGAAATTAGATAGCCATTACGTATTGATAGATTTTCATAAAGATTACAACATTGCATCGGCAGAGGAAGCTGAGATTGCTGTTGAAGGGCAATACAATCTTAAAATTGATGGGAAGGCCGTTGCCGGTTATCCTAAGAAAATAACCTTGCCTGCCGGTAAGCACCGCATCAGTCTAAAAGTTTACAACCAGGGCGCAGTACCGGCAGTGTTTGTAAAAAGTACTCACGTGGTAACTGATAATACCTGGCAGGTAACTTTTGAAGATAAAGAGTGGATTGATGCATCGGGCAAAACATCCGACATATCGGCTACGCAGTATTTACAGGCTGGTTCATGGAACTTTAATGAGGCTAACACGTCGCCTTCGGCTTTCCGTTTGCCGGTTAAACCACAACAAGCGGTATCAAAAGATAAAAAAGCACGCTCTATTTTTGTTGATTTTGGTAAAGAAACCTTTGGCTTTGTAAAGCTGCATGATGTAAAGGGCAAGGGCAACGTAACCCTTTACTTTGGCGAAAGCAAGGAAGAAGCCATGAGCTTGGACGGTGGTGAACTGGTAGACAAGTTTGAAGTAAACCAAGATAAAAGCGGCGACCTAACCTTTGATGGTTCGCGAGCGTTCCGTTATGTAAATGTGGTGTTTGATGAAAACGTGAACATTGGGGATGTGTCCATGCTGTACGAATACCTGCCGGTTGAACAACGTGGTAGTTTCAAGTGTTCTGACGAGCAGATCAATAAGATTTGGGATGTTTCGGCTTATACTATGGAGCTCAACACCCGCGAGTTTTTTATAGATGGTATTAAACGCGACCGCTGGATATGGTCGGGCGATGCTGCACAGAGTTACCTGATGAACTATTACCTGTACTTTGATTCGCCATCGGTAACCCGTACCATTAGTGCGCTGCGTGGCAAAGACCCGGTAACCAGTCACATTAATACCATTATGGATTATACGTTCTATTGGTTTATCAGTATTTACGATTACTATCAGCACACCGGCGATCAAGCATTTATTGAGCAATCATACTCGCGCATGCAAAGTATGATGGATTATTGCCTTTCGCGCCGCAACAAAAACGGCCTTATGCAAGGCCTAACCGGCGACTGGGTATTCATTGACTGGGCCGATGGACTGAGCAAGCAAGGAGAAGTAAGTTTTGAGCAAATGTTGCTATGCCGCAGTTTAGAGAGCATGGCGCTATGTGCCAACATTATGAAAGATACTAAGGGGTCGGCCAAATACGGTGCACTGGCTAAAGATTTGAAAGCGAAACTGTTTACCTATTATTGGAATGCACAAAAACATGCCTTGGTACACAGCCGCGTAAACGGTAAACAAACCGCCAACGTTACCCGCTATGCCAACATGTTTGGTATCTTCTTTAATTATTTTACCGAAGCGCAGAAGCAAGACGTTAAAAAATACGTGCTGATGAATGATAAGGTGCAAAAAATTGTAACGCCCTACATGCGCTTTTATGAGTTGGAAGCACTTTGCGCCATGGGCGAACAGGATTATGTGCTAAAGCAGATGAAAGACTACTGGGGCGGCATGCTCAACCTGGGCGCAACCTCATTTTGGGAAGAATACAATCCTGATAAAAAAGGAGCAGAGCACTACGCCATGTACGGTCGTCCGTTTGGTAAAAGCTTGTGCCATGCGTGGGGAGCAAGCCCTATTTACCTGCTGGGAAAATACTATTTAGGAGTAAAGCCAACGGCACCGGCTTACTCACAATACTTGATTGAACCTAAACTGGGCGGTTTACAATGGATGGAAGGAACAATTCCAACTCCTAAAGGCGACATTAAGTTAAAAATAAGTACCACGCAAATTAAGGTAACCGCCGATACCGGTACTGGTACACTCCGCATTAAAAGCAAAACCAAGCCTGAATGCAGTGACGCAGCAGTAAGAGCTACTGCCGGCGGATACTACGAAATAACCATACAAAAAGGTAAAACTTTTACTGTTAATTATAAGGCTGTATAAGTTGTTCAACTATATTTTTAAACGGAGCAAGATTACTTGCTCCGTTTTTTTTTTAAGTTTATAATTCTCATAATTCACTTTAACCTTGATGATCATCTCACCTTCGGTTGAGGTGGCGCTTATGCCTGTTAAGCTACATTCAACAAATGCATGCTAGCTAATGCTTTTACAGCAGTATAAAAACAAATAATAAGCAAAAAAGCCAGTATGTAAGAAGCTGGCATGGCGAGTGTTGCATTTCATGTTAGTCCACCTTTTTGCCATATGTTAGCTAGTTCAAAGATATACTTACTAAGCTCACTACATCTAAAAGTAAAATGCTTAAGGTTCGGTATTCTGCTATAAAATGACGTATTTAGCATTACAACCAAATTGTAAATGCTTAACTTTTTACGTGCCTCTTTTATAGGGTTTGTCACCTTTTTAACTGCTGCTTGTTCTTTTGCCCAACAGCGGGCCGAGATATCAACAATTGCATCAAACGGTTGGGCCAATAATTCTGTTAATACGGTTATTTTCCGTAAAAACGCCTTAGTTACTTTTAACAATACGCAGTATGCCGCTTATTATGACAGCGCCAGGTATGTAGTTATTGCAAAGCATACTATTAGTAAAAATAACTGGCAGGTACAAAAAACACAATACCAGGGCGATGCTGCCGATGCACACAAGAGCATAAGCATTATGGTTGATGGTGCGGGTTACCTGCACGTTGCCTGGGGGCAGCACAACAATCAATTAAATTATGCCAAAAGTACAGCACCCGGCTTGTTGCAATTGGGCAGCAAACAAAGTATGGTTGGCCTTAAGGAAGGCCGAGTAAGCTATCCTGAATTCTATCGAATGGATAACGGCAATCTTTTGTTTTTCTATCGTGATGGAGGGTCGGGGAATGGAAGTTTGGTTATCAACTGCTATGATTGTAAAGCAGCAAAATGGGTTCGTTTGCAGGAGAACCTGATTGATGGTGAAGGTAAACGAAGTGCCTACTGGCAGGTAGCTACAGATGTAAAAGGAAATATACACCTATCATGGGTATGGCGCGAAACTCCCGACGTGGCAAGCAATCACGACATGGCTTATGCATGCTCAAACGATGGCGGTAAAACATGGCTTAAATCAAACAGGCAAGTGTATACTTTACCCATAACGGCCTCCAATGCCGAGTATGCCTGCAAAATTCCTGAAAAGAGCGAGCTCATTAACCAAACATCCATGTTTGCTGATGCGAACGGAACCCCTTACATAGCCACATATTGGCGCGCGGAAGGCGAAACTGTGCCACAGTACCAATTAATTTTTAAAGACAAACATGGTTGGCATACCCGCAATTTAAAGTTTCGTACTACACCGTTCAGTCTGAGTGGAACCGGTACCAAGCGTATACCTGTATCACGCCCACAAATAATTGCCTGGAAAAATGGCAAAAGTATGGCTGCCGGGTTAGTTTTCAGAGACGAGGAGCGGGGTAATAAGGTGTCGATTGCTGTTAACAACAATTTAGCAGCAAATAAATGGCAGGTGTCAAACCTAACCGAACAGCAGGTAGGCTCATGGGAACCTACTTATGATACTGAACTGTGGAAAAACAAGGGCATACTCAGTTTATTCATACAACAAACCACCCAAATTGATGGCGAAGGCAAGGCTAATAATCCACCTTCACCTGTGCAGGTACTGCAATGGAAACCAATAACCAAATAATAAAATGCTATTCACAAAATCGGCATTAACGGGATGCCTCATAAGCTTGATGGCACTTACGTCAGCTAATGCACAAAAATTAAATATATTCAAGGCTGATAAAGACCTTTCGAGAATGCTGAACTCGCAATTTAAGGATGCGGCCACGCAGTATAAACTGCAAATGAAGCGCATTAAGCCTGAACGTTTCCCCAAAACTTATTATGCTAAAACCGATAGTCTGGAAACCAGTAACTCAGGATGGTGGTGTAGTGGCTTTACGCCCGGCACCTTGCTATATTTATATAAGGAAACCAAAGATAAAGACCTGCTTAATGATGCCGAAATGATGTTAGGCTGGTTAAAAAAAGAGCAATACAACAAAACAACACACGATTTAGGCTTTATGATGTATTGCAGCTTTGGCAATGCACTGCAAATTGCACCTAAAGCTGAATATAAAGAGATCCTCATCAACAGCGCAAAGTCGCTCATAACAAGGTTTGATCCCAAAGTAAAAGCAATAAAATCATGGGATTCAAAGAAACCGGAGTACCTGGTTATTATTGATAACATGATGAACCTTGAATTGCTGTTTTGGGCTACACGCACCACCGGCGATTCATCATTTTACAAGGTGGCGGTTACACATGCTAATACTACGTTGAAAAATCATTTTCGCAGCAATTACAGTTCATATCATGTAATTGATTATAACCCGCTGAACGGAGAGGTGCAGAAAAAGAAAACTGCGCAAGGATACGCCGATGAGTCGGCCTGGGCTCGTGGTCAGGCCTGGGGCTTATACGGCTATACAGTAATGTACCGCCAGACTAAAGATAAACGCTATTTAGAACAGGCAAATCGTATCGCTTCTTTTATCTTAAATCATCCTAATTTACCTAAAGACAAAATACCTTACTGGGATTTCAACGCACCCGACATTCCAAATGCATTACGCGATGCATCTGCAGGGGCAGTTATGGCTTCGGCATTGCTGGAGCTTTGTCGCTATGTGAGCCCACCCGAGGGCAAAACCTATTTCAGCGCGGCTCAAACCATCCTCAAAAATTTGTCTACAGCGCCTTACAAAGCCACTCAAGGAACCAACGGCGGCTTTATATTACAGCACAGTGTAGGCCACAAGCCGCAAGGTACTGAGGTTGATGTACCACTAACCTACGCCGATTATTATTTTGTTGAGGCGTTAATGCGTTATAAGCAGTTTACAAAATGAAGTCTAAAAGCATTTTACTAACACTTATTGTTTTAACGCTTACCGGTATCAGTGTTTTTGCACAACGGGGTAAAACGTCAAACAGGAGGATGCAATGGCTCAACTACCTGGACAAGATTGCCCGGCCGGTTATGACGAATATTGCTGCCGATGAGCTAAAGGTTAATATGCCTGTTGAGTTGTCTGAAAAGGTTGACAACAAAGAGAATCGTGCTAAAGTAGCCTACCTGGAGGCATTTGGTCGTACGCTAAGCGGCATCGCACCGTGGTTACAACTGGAAGGCGGTAATGCTGCAGAGGTAAAGCTTCGTGATCAATACCGAACTTGGGCCATTAAGGGAATTACCAACGCAGTAAATCCTAATGCCAGGGACTACCTCGAATGGAGTGGCGGGCAGCCGCTGGTTGATGCATCGTTTGTGGCTATTGCGTTAATCCGTTGCCCGTGGTTGTGGGAACATTTGGAAAGTAACGTTCAAAATAATGTGATTACTGCATTGCAGCTAACCCGAAAAACGGTTCCTGTTTACAGCAATTGGATATTGTTTACGGGCGCCATAGAGGCCTTCTTTATGAAGTATGGATTAGGTCATGATCCAGTTCGTATTGAGTATGGCATACGTGAATTTACTCAGCACTGGTATGTGGGTGATGGGCTGTTTTCTGATGGGATGGAGTTTCATCTTGATTACTATAACAGCATTGTAATCCAGCCTTACCTGAGCGATATACTTGATGTAGCGGGAATGAAGTCGAATAAATACACTGCGGAACGGAACAAGGTGATGCAAATAGGTAAACGTTATTCACAAGTTCTTGAACGCCTTATTGGCGCCGATGGTTCATATCCGGTAATAGGGCGCTCAATTGCTTACCGTTGTGGTGTTTTTCATCATTTAGCCAACGTGTCGCTCAAAAAGCAATTACCAGAATCATTAAAGCTTGGCCAAATACGCGAAGCCTTAACCGCTGTAATTAATAAAACCATTGGTGCAACAGGAACTTTTAATAATAAAGGATGGCTGAATATAGGCTTACATGGCAAGCAACCCGGATTAGCTGAGGGTTATATTAACACAGGAAGTTTATACCTATGTACAAATGTTTTTCTTCCACTTGGCTTGCCTGAAACTGATGAATTTTGGAGCTCACCCGCAGCCCCCTGGACAGCCGTTAACGTTTGGAGTGGCAAAAATATGCCAGCTGACCATGCTTTTGACTTAAAGTGATGAGGTTGCTTTATACAAAGACGATGAAATATAAGCTAAGCCTCATTTTATTACTGCTAACAAGTGCAACCTTCGCGCAAGATTCCACTTTTGCGCGTCGCATGGTTGATACCCTCACATCAAAACAGTTTTGGGGTCGTGGCTACACTAATGATGGTATGGGTAAGGCAGCGGCATTCATAGCTCATGAGTTCAAAAGCTACGGTATAAAGCCTATGAGCGGCAAAGGCTTTATGCAGCCGTTTAGTTTCAACGTAAATACTTTCCCGGGTAAGATGGAGCTGGTTATTAATGGGAACACCTTAATACCTGGTCGGGATTTTATTGTAGGGCCGGAGAGTAAAGGTGTTGCTGGTAAGGGTGACTTATTCCAGAAAGACAGCGTAACGTTTATTGAGGGGCAAAAGCGAATCGTGCTGACATTAAAAGATAAACTTACCTGGTCTGTTTCACAGCAGGTGGCCGATTACACTTCCATTGAAATTGATAAAAAAGCTCTTAAAGAGGTACCAATAAATGTTAGCGTAAACATTGAGAACAAGTTTGTAGAAGCCTTTGAAGCTAACAATGTTTGCGGGTTGGTAAAAGGTACCGTTAAACCTGACTCTGTTATAATAATTACAGCTCATTATGACCACTTGGGTGGAATGGGTAAAGAAACCTATTTTCCTGGAGCCAATGATAACGCCAGCGGCGTTAGCTTGTTGCTTAGCTTAGCTAAGTATTACGCTGCACATCCGCAGCCATATACTATGGCATTTATTTGCTTCGCGGGCGAAGAAGCCGGCATATTAGGTTCCAAATTTTTTACCGAGAATCCGCTAATCCCGCTGAATAATGTTAAATTTTTAGTCAACACCGATTTGGCCGGTACCGGCGAAGACGGTATAACTGTGGTTAACGCAACCATATATCCTAAACAATTTGAGTTGCTCAAACAAATTAATGCGCAAGGCAACTATCTTGTTAAAGTCGTTCCACGCGGAAAGGCAGCCAACAGTGATCATTACTGGTTTACAGAGAAAGGCGTACCGGCTTTCTTCTTTTACACAATGGGCGGCATCAAAGCCTATCATGACGTATTTGATGTAAGTAAAACCCTGCCGTTAAATAAATACAATAGTTTATTTAAGTTGATGAACGGGTTTGTAACGGCATTGCAGCAATAGTTATGATTTATGAGAATGAGCAAATTGACTGATTGTTGCTTATTATAGTATATTCGCTTTTCAAACACTTAAACCTTATTTAAATGAAAGCGTTCAGCTTACTCTTGGTTAGCTTGTTATTCAGCGGGATAACTTATGCCCAATCCAACTATAAAAGTGGTTATGTTATAACAACAGCTAAGGATACGCTTAAAGGATACATTGACTTTCAGGAATGGGTTAAATCACCTGTAAGTATTAAATATAAACAGCAGCTAACCGATAAAAGTTATACTACTTATGAGCCATCAAACTTAAGGGGATTTAAAATTAAAGGTGTTTGTGAGTATATAAGCTTTGAAGGAAATATCAGTGCCGACGAAATTTTTTATCCGAATTTGCCTTTAAATTTAGATACCTCTGTTGTACACAAAGCTATTTTCTTAGAAAAGTTAACTGCTGGTACTGCAATTAATCTCTACTATCACCGTGATGAAATAAGACACCGTTTTTTTATTGAGGACAATAGCGCGCCTATTATGGAGCTAATTTATCATGAGTATTACAACAATGATAAAAGCAAAGTACTTAAAGATTTAAAATACAAGCAACAACTTACCTTATTGGTGGGTAAATACCTTGAAAATAACGCGGGTTTAATAGATAAAATTGAAGACGTATCTTTCGATAAAAACTCGCTAAAAACATTCATTAATGCCGTGAATGCTGGCAATGGAGCACCGAGTATTCAGCCTGTAGAAAAACTCAAAGTCTCTGGTTTTAGTTTTTTTGCTGGGGTAGGTGTAAACTATTCTAAGATGAAAGTAAGCGGTCCGCTTGATTTGAGTGCCGCACCAGCCGGTAAATCATACGGCCCGTTATTATATGCCGGGGTAAACTTTTTCCCTAACGAAAAGACAAGAAAGTTAGCTTTTCAAGCCGAATTAAGTGCCTGGAAAAGTAAGCATGAGTTGACAGTTGAATCTAAGTACAGTGATTTCTCACCCATATATAAAGGCGCAATAGACCACTGGAGAGTCAGACGTTCAAATTTGTCTATAGCACCCGGAGTGCTATATAATTTTTACAATACTAATGCAGTTAAATTATATGCAGGAGCTGGTTTTGCAATCAATATTTCCACCTCTAACGCTAGCCATGTCTTAATTGATCCGAAGACAAATAATAAGCTTTTTGATTTAAATGAGATACCTTTTAAAAAGCTTTGGGTAAACTTTCCGTTAAAGGCGGGTGCCGTTGTTGCTAATAAGATAGATTTTACGCTTAAATATTTGCCCTCAACCGACATCAGCGATTACAAAAGTTCTTCGGTTTCAGGTGACACATTTTTCTTAGGTGCGGCATACATATTTTAAACGTTACTTTTACCACTGCGTTAAATTTCAATGATAAAATACATCTTCCTCTTCATCGCCATCATTTCGGAAGTGATTGCTACCAGTGCCCTTAAGGCATCTGATCAGTTTAGCCGCTTTTGGCCGTCGGTTTTGGTAGTGTTGGGTTATGCCTCAGCGTTTTACTTTTTAAGTTTAACGCTTAAAGTGCTTAATATGGGTATTGCTTATGCTATATGGTCGGGTATCGGTATCGTGTTAGTTTCTATAGCAGGTATGGTAATTTATAAGCAAAAGCTCGATTTGCCTGCAATTTTAGGCATGGCGTTAATTGTGGTCGGGGTGTTGGTTATTAATCTTTTTTCTAAATCGGCAGCGCATTAAGCTTGAATGTTGCCATGCCGCGTTTGAGCTGCCTGTTTAGGTAGCACATATGCTGCTTTATTCCTTGTGTCTACAACGGCACAATCACTTTTAAACTCACATTTCTGCCAATGTTATAAATGCCCGAACGGCCGTTTGGTGAAGCTTGATAGTACTCAAAATACTTTAAGCGATTCAGATTAGATTGATAGGCCTTATCAAAAATATTATCAACCTGCAAAAAAACATCCAGTACAGTTTTGCCGGCCTTATTTTTAATGCCCGACCCTAAGCCTGCGTTCCAAAGCGTGTAGCCCGGTGTGGCGGTTTCTGTGTTATCTAAAGCGTAAAAGCGGTTTTGAGTGGCATATGCATCGGCTTCAAGTTTTATATAAGGTTTACTGAACGTTTTAGATTCTGGTGATAAGTTTACGCGCATCTCAGAGCGTAAATGTAAAGGCGGAATAAATGGCAGATATTTGGCGTCATTACCTGCACGGGCCAATAATTCGGGATTTTTGTTGAGGCCGGTTACATAGGCCAGGCTGTTATTCCAACAAAACCATTTTAACTTTTCCGGGTGTAGGTTTATGGTTACCTCGGCACCATACAGTCGAGCTTCTGACTGTTGGTACTGGTAGGTGCTATTGCCGGGCACAATAACTACAGGCTGCCCGTTGGCATCGTTTAAACGTGCCTGGTATATATAATTGTAAATATAATTGTTAAAAAGTTCGGCACTGATGTCGGCATCTTTAAGGTAGGCAATTATACCAATATCCTGCTGAATGTTAAACTCGGGCTTGAAGGTGCGGTTACCTAAGTAAACAATATGCGCACCAGGGTCAAGACCGTTTGAGCCAATCTCAGTAATATTTGGTGCACGATAACCACGGGCAACATTTGCTTTAAGCAACAGCCGTTCGCTCATGTTGTACGTTAAACCCAAACTACCCGACCAACCATTATATCGTTTACTAAACGCCGGAAACTGCAGGTAAGTGCCCACGGTATCAGCCCCGGTAACATGTTTCTGAAATCCGTTTTGCGGGTTATCGGCTACAAAAAAGTTATCCCAGTTAATGTGGCGGTTATCCAAACGTAAACCTCCGCTTATATCAACAGGACCAAAGCTTTTTTTGGCGAAGATGAACACGCCAATATCAAACAAATCATAATCGGGTATTGGGAAATCGGTGGCATCCTTACTGCGATTGGTTTGGTACATACCGTTTACACCAACCGAAGTTTCTATACCCCCAATTTGCGGCAGGTTGTATTTAACATCGTAGTTAAGCGTGTTCAATACCACATACAAACCAGCCTGACTAGGTTGTGTTGGATGATTATACTCCCGTCTTACACTTTGTTGACCGCCAATTAACAAGTTTATATTGCCCTCGCCTACATTAAACTGGCTGCTGTTGTACAGGCGGTAATGTTGTATATGCTGGTAAAGCGGGTTCAGTTTGTAGGTCTTCAATTCATTTTCCGGAACAATGGGACGATTTTCAATATCATCACCATCATCCAATACCTGCCTTGTAAAACGGCGGGTTAGCGAGTCGCGGCTGCCATCGGGTATCTCTTGTTTATTGTTAAACAAGGTGACAGCAAATTGCGTGTAGCCCCATTTTTTATCAACCCGTGCCATGGCCGATAGGTTAAGCTCATTATATGCCGTTCCGTAAACACGTCCATCTACACTGTTTTTATAATTGTGTGCCAGTTTACCGGTTGCGCGGGCGGTAAAACGCCAGTCGTTATGCTTGTAGGCCAACCCTAATGATGAACCTATGAGGCCGTTGTTGGTATGATAATCAACCGTATAATCGCCTTTAAGGGTATTGTTTTCATAATTGGGTAGGTAGGGTATCATATTAATTACACCCGCCAAGGCATCCGAACCGTAAGATAAACTGGCCGGGCCTTTAACCACTTCAGCGCGGGCAATGCCATACTGGTCTATTTCAATACCATGCTCATCGCCCCATTGCTGGCCTTCCTGGCGTATGCCATCATATAGGGTAAGCACCCGGTTATAGCCCAAACCACGAATAAATGGTTTTGACACATTAGGCCCCGTAGTAACGGCACTTACGCCTGGTACCCCTTTAATTATAGCATCAATAATGTTATTATTCACATGCCTGTCCATATCCTTTTTAGCCATTACGGCTACCGGTACAGGGTTTTTCCGCACCTCGGTGGCGCGGCTTACGCCAGTTACAATTACATCGCTCAGTTTCGATTCGCTTTTTACCAAGCTTACGTTCAGCACGGTTGTAGCATTTCCTTTTACCTCTGCGTTAAGCTGCTGCTTTTGGTATCCTAACGAAGAAAATATAATAGTGTACTGCCCGGGAGCAAGGTTGCTTAACTCGTAATGGCCATAGTTTGCTGTACGGGTACCGGTATTTTTATGAAGTATGGTAACTGAAGCAAAACTAATAGGTCCGTTATTTAAAGATGTTACCTGCCCTTTAATACTTCCGGTTTGTGCAAATGCTACAGTGCACAGTATTGACAGCGTGATGAATAAGTAAAAGTATTTTGCCATTTCTAATTATATAAGTAGATAAAGCAAAATTATAAAATTAGGTTTGCCTAATTTTATAATTCGTAAAAATTATTTTCTTAAGTTTGATTTGGCTAAGTCATATGTTTAAATGAATACTTTTTCCGAAGAGAATTATCTGAAGGCTATTTTCAGGCTATCGCAAATGCCTGATAATAAAAAAATATCAACCAGTGCCATTGCCGAAGCATTGGGCAATAACCCGGCATCGGTAGTTGATATGATACGTAAGCTAACCGATAAACAGCTTATTGAGTATGACAAGAAGAAAGGGGTGAAGCTCACTACGCAGGGACAAAAAGATGCCATACAAATTGTACGTAAGCACCGCTTGTGGGAAGTTTTCTTACTCGAAAAATTAGAGTACCGTTGGGATGAAATACATGATATAGCCGAAGAACTGGAACATATCAAATACCATGACCTGGCCGATAGGTTGGAAAAATTTCTGGGTTTCCCCGAGTATGATCCTCATGGCGACCCTATACCCAAAGCCAACGGCAAAATGGCCAAATCTTTCTCTGCTTCACTGGCCGATGGTAAAGTGGGCGGCAGCTATCGCGTTGCAGCAGTGCGCGATACCAGCAGCGAGTTTTTGAAATATCTGCATAAGTTGGAAATCAATATCGGCACACAAATTAAAATTATTGAACAAATTGCGTTCGACCATTCACTGATCATCAGTATTGATAATGGTGAGGCAACTACGGTATCATCAAAGTTTGGCGAGAATATTTTGATTAGTTAACCCGTTGCTTATATATTTGATTTTAAACATCAGCCCAGCTTATGAAGCCTTTGATTGAAGCAACAGCGTTAAAACAGTTAGATCCGTACTCATTTACCCTTATAGATGCCCGTGGATTTGGCAACAGCCGCGAACGCTATGAACAGGGCCATATTGAGGGGGCACTTTATGTTGACCTGGAAGATTTAGCCTCGCATACCGACAATGCGGCTGTGGGCGGCCGTCATCCTTTGCCCGATGTAGATCGCTTTGCCAACTTGCTAGGTAAACTAGGCATTACGCCCGATACTCATGTAATTGTTTATGATGATAAAGTAGCTGCCAATCCCGCTGCCCGCTTTTGGTGGATGCTGCGCTCGGTAGGGCATGAAAAAGTGCAGGTGCTTAACGGTGGTTTGCAGGTAGCGCAGGATGCGGGGTTAAATATTACCACCGATATATCTGCACCGTCCGAGGCAACACAATACCAGGTTAAGCACGGTTTTAGCGGTACGGCAGAAATTGAAGAAGTTAAAGCTGCTGCCAAAGATAGTAGCCGTATGGTGATTGACGTACGTGAAACACCACGCTATTTAGGACAAACTGAGCCGCTTGATTTAATAGCCGGTCATATTCCGGGAGCCGTTAACGTGCCTTATAACACTAACATGGGCGAGGGGAACCGCTATTTATCGCCGGAGCAACTAAAAGCTAACTATGGAAAAGTATTCGGTGATGTTAAGCCCGAACAGGTAATTGTGCATTGCGGATCGGGTGTAACGGCCTGCCACACCTTGCTTGCCTTAGAGCAGGCCGGTTTAACAGGAGCCAAACTCTATGTAGGCTCATGGAGCGAATGGTCGCGCCGGGATTTACCCATTGCAACCGAAAACGGCATTATAGCTCCGGAGAATAAGTAATTATTTACCGTTCATCATCCATAAGTCGCCGTTTTTGCATTGGTAGCGGCTAAGCAGACCTTGTTGTAGCAAGTCGCTTAAAATAACACCAGCATAGGTTTTGCTTATTTCACTCAACTCAGCAAATTCTCTGGTAGTCATGGTTGGATAAATACTAAAAAGGCTCTGCCAGTCTTTTGCATAAGTAAACTTAGCCGACTGCGAAGCAAGTTTTTTAATGGCTGTTTGGTAAACATCGTATGGTTTTGAGCCATATACCCGTTCACTATTACCTAACGCATCGTTGAAAAATATTGTTGGAAAGCCTTTTACGCCCAGGCTTTGGGCCAGGTCAAGGTCTTGCTGAAAGGAAAGTTTTGCAGCGTTGTTAAAGTCATCCCTCAATTTATTCAATTCCAAACCCGCAAGGTTCCCTGCTTGTTCAATAATCTCCCATTTGGTAATGTTCTTTTTTTGAAGAAATACCATCTCACGCATAATGCGCAGCATAGCTACTGCCTTTGTATTGTCCTGCAATTGAGCTGCCTTAAAGGCAATAGAGGGCGGATAAGATGAATCTAACGGATCTTCCAGCCAAACATCGCCGTCAATAGGCATATCGTAGTGCAGGCTTACCTCATCCCAATGATGAGCTACATCTGAAGGTTTGCTTATACCTCCGCTGTTATAGCTCCAATCGGGAAGGAGGCCGCCCATGTGGTATTCTACCTCAACAACATGGCCGTATTCTAACTTTAACTTTCGCAATTGCGGTTCAATGCCCCAACACGATGAGCAAATAGGATCGGTAAAATACAGCAGCTTCAGTGGCTTGTTACCATTTTCTATAGTTGTGGTTTGAGCGTTGTTTTCCTGCGCTGGTATTTCGCAAATACCGGTTTCGATGTCGCAAAGTAATGGATTGCTATCTGCTGATGTAGTCATCTGTTGTTAAGTGAATAGTTGGCAGTTGGAAAGCGTTTGCTTTGCTTCGTGACCCAACCGTTTGTACATTGCGCAAAATTGATCAATATCGTAAACACTATCAATTAGTCAGAAAAACATGACCACCTTAAACGCCGATAATACCGATGATAATTGCCCTGCACAAGCCTTATTAAAAACGTTATCGGGCAAGTGGAAGCCGCAGCTTTTTAAGTTGGCCACAATAGCACCATTGCGGTTCAATAATTTGTTACGGCAATTGGAGGGAAGTAATAAGCAATCATTATCTGCCGCGTTAAAAGAACTGGCCGACGCGGGTTTACTTAGTAAACACACTTTGCAGACTAAACCGTTGCATATAGAGTATTCGCTCACAAAAAAGGGTAAGCTCATGATTCCGATATTTGAAGAGCTTGAAGGGTTGATTTGAAAATGTATAGTTTTAAATAAAAACCCGGGATCAGTCAAAACCCGGGTTTAGTTTTACTAGTGGCGACGGTAACCATTATTGTCATAAGGGCCATGGTGCCTGTCGTAATGGCGATGGTAGCGATCGTAATTGCGGCCGCGGCCACGACGTTGCTGTTCAACCATACAGCTGCTTAATGATACTACAACCGATGCTAATAATGCTATGCTTAAAATTATCTTTTTCATAATGTGTTTATTGTAATTATGATGATTGGAGTATATCTATACGCAAAGGATTAATGCGTCATACATCTGTTACAGATGGGAGGGAGGTGACTGATAAAGGCTCTTTGAAACACCTGACACAATAAAATGTATTAACCATTAGTTGTATTCTTTTAAAATTGTACATTTTTGAAGCATTTACATTTACGCCCATGTTTAAAAAGTTACTTATTGCGTGCGGTTTGTTAATTGGGGTTGTAACAGCCAAAGCCCAAACAGATAGTTCAGTAACGCCCTCGGTTATTAAAACCCTTACGTTGAAGCAGTACGTTGACTATCAGAAAGGTCCGACGTTAGAAAATATGGCTTTGCCGGCTACACTAAACCGTTACCCTATGCCCGATGACGTACTTAAGTATAAAAAGGAACTGAAGCTAACGCCGGAACAGGTAAAAAAAATCACCGAGATAAGTAAGTACCTGCAATTGAAGAAGACAGAGATTGGTCAATCCGTTATTCGTAATGAGAAAAAGCTTGATGATTTGTTTACCACGCAAAAGGTTGATGAAGGAAGCATTGCCTTTTACGGGAACCGCTACGGTTTATATGAGGGCGAGTACCGTACCTCGGTGTTAATGGCATGTTATAATACTTATAATACGCTCAACCCGCAGCAAACCAAACAGTACTGGAAGCTCAAAAAACCTTAATTAGCAATATTTGCATTCAATTTGCTTAACTTAGCCCCCCGTTACAAAGGATTATGAAAATTACGTTTGATTTTGAAAAGCCGCTTTCTGATTTGCAAACGCAGATAGAAAAAATAAGACAGGTTGAAGAGAAGACCAAGGTTGATATGTCGGCTACGTTGAACGAGTTGCAGGACAAGTTTGAAGAAGCTAAAAAAACGATATATACCAACCTAAGCGGATGGCAGAAAGTGCAGATATCACGTCACCCGGATCGCCCGTATACTTTACAGTATATTGAGCTGATGTGTGATGATTTTATTGAGCTGCACGGCGACCGCAATGTGGGAGATGATAAAGCCATTATAGGCGGATGGGGCACCATTGGCGGGCAAACTGCCATGATTATTGGTCACCAAAAAGGTAAAAACACTAAAGACCGCCAATACCGCAATTTTGGTATGGCCAACCCCGAAGGTTACCGTAAAGCTTTAAGGTTGATGAAAATGGCCGAAAAGTTTAATAAACCGGTTATTACCCTTATTGATACCCCCGGAGCATATCCTGGCCTTGAAGCTGAAGAGCGCGGACAAGGTGAAGCCATTGCCCGTAACATTTTAGAAATGTCGGTGTTGAAAGTACCGGTTATTTGTGTGGTTATTGGCGAAGGTGCATCAGGTGGTGCTATTGGTATTGGTATTGGCGATAAAGTTTACATGCTGGAGCATACCTGGTACTCGGTAATTTCTCCCGAGTCGTGCTCATCTATCCTATGGCGTACCTGGGATTACAAAGAGCGTGCTGCCGAAGCGCTGAAACTGACCTCAAGCGAGATGTTTAAAAATAAGCTTATCGACGGAATTATTAAAGAACCTCTTGGCGGCGCTCATCAGGACCCGATTGCCATGGCATCAGTATTGAAAAAGCAATTGGTAAAAGATTTAAAAACACTTAAGGACCGTAACATTGACGAACTGGTTAGCGAACGTGTAGACAAGTTCTGTTCAATGGGTGTTGTTATTGAAGACGAACCTGTAGCTACGACACCGATTGTGACTGACGAAGAAGTTTAATTCCTTTAATATCCTCAAACAAAAACGCCTCTCAATTTGAGAGGCGTTTTTGTTTTATACTGCGTCTGATAACGACGAGAAAGTGAAATCCCTGATCTTCATTGGCGGAATAAGATAGCTTCGGTAACTTTCTACACTGATGGCGCGCTCGGGTTTGCCGAGGGCTTCCACATTGTTGAGCATAATTACCGGGCTTTCATTAAAGCGCATATTTTTGATTGGGAATTTTATCTTACCGTTTTCAATATAAAACGTACCATCGCGGGTGAGACCCGTTAAGGCCAGCACCTGAGGGTCAACCATACGAATGTACCACAGGCGCGATACCAAAATGCCGCGCTCCGTGCTTTTAATCATTTCTTCGAGCGATTGTGTTCCACCCTCCATAATAATATTGCTTGGACCGGGTTGAGGTTTTACGCCTTTCTTTTCGGCCCAATAGCGTGAGTAGCTCAGGTTTTTAACCACGCCTTTATCAAACCAGTAAGTTTTTTCTAAAGGCAGGCCATCGCCGGTCCAGGTACCTGATGGTAATTCAGTATTGAAAGGATCTGAATAAATAGTAACTTTTTCGTCCAGTAATTTTTCACCTAAACGTGTGCCGCCGCCTTTTTTGCTTAAAAAGCTACGGCCTTCATCGGCGCTGCGTGCATCAAACCTAAACATGTTTTCCATCATGTAGGCAGCCGCGGTAGGCTCTAAAATAACGGTGTATTTACCCGGCTCAATGGCGCGTGCACCAACTGAACCAGTTGCTTTTTGAGCAGCAATTTTTGTTGCGGCAAAAGTATCCAGCTTACTCACGTCAGTAAAGCCGCGTGCTGCATAACCCGAACCGGTTCCCTCAGCATTGCGGGTGGTTACCGAAAATGTAACATCGGTTGATTTGTTGTAGGCAAACAAGCCTGCTGAATTCATCACGGCGCGAAAATCTGTAGAGTTTTCAAGGAAACCGGCGGCTTGTAAATTTGCAGCTTTGGTTACCTCCAAACTTTTGGCAACCAGCTCGGCCCGGCCTTCGGGTGTCATAGCGGCTGTCTGATCATTATAGGTGGCGGCATCTTTAAATGTTTGCGGGCCCAGCGGCGGCATATACTCCGGGTTGGGTGGTGCCAGTTGTGCCAGTTCTTCTGAACGGCGCACTACTTTTTCTAACGATGCATCATCAAATTCGTTTATGGTAGCCGTTCCGGTTTTTTTGCCAAAGGTAGAGCTTACGGCTAAACCCAGGGTACCTATATCTCCGGCGGTTGATACGGCGTTTAAAGCATAGCGTATATTGCCGCCTTCGCTGCCGCCAAGGCTTACTTCACAAGCTTCGGCTTTTGAATAACTAAGCACTTTCTTTAATAAAGCCTGTGCTTCTTCTTTGCTAAGTATGGGCATATCTTAATTATCCAATTTTACGTTTAACATTAATTACATTCACACCGGTAAACTTGGTGGTTGATGAGCCGTGTGATACGGCGTTAGACTGGCCCGGCTGGCCTTTTCCATCATTGAAGGCGCCACCTAAACGGTAATCGCTTTCATCGCATACTGCTGCACATGAATTCCAAAACTCCTGGTTAGTTGCCTGGTAAGCTACATCGTTAAGCATGCCTACAATTTTTCCGTTCTTGATTTCATAAAACAGCTGACCGCCAAACTGGAAGTTATAACGTTGCTGATCGATAGAGAAAGAGCCGTTACCTACAATGTAAATTCCTTTTTCAACACCTTTAATCATATCATCAACACTCAACTTAGCTTTGCCCGGTGCTAATGATACGTTAGGCATACGCTGAAACTGCACATCGCTCCAGGTTTGAGCGTAGCAGCAGCCTTGTGATTCTTTAAGGCCGATAACATGCGCCTGATCACGTATGGTTTGGAAATTGGTTAAGATGCCGTCTTTTACAATATCGAATTGTTTAGGCTGTACGCCTTCATCATCATAACCCACGGCGCCTAGTGAGCCTTTTTGACTGCGGTCGGCCACTACGTTTACGTTTTTGCTGCCAAAGCGGAAGTTGCCCGATTTAAGTTTATCAACGGTTAAAAAACTGGTTCCTGCATAGTTTGCTTCGTAGCCTAACACGCGGTCGAGCTCGGTAGGGTGAGCAACCGATTCGTGAATGGTTAACCACAAGTGCGACGGATCTAACACAAGGTCGTATTTACCCGGTTCAACTGATTTTGACGAGACTTTTTCTGTTGCATTCTTGGTGGCGTTCTTAACGTCCTCCAGCATGTCGTACCTGTTTTTGTAACGGGTAACAATACCCTTTACCTTTTCAGATTCAACCGGGTTTAAATACTCGTAACCCATACCCACCGGTGAGCTTAAAGCTGCGCGGGTTTCAAATGCTCCTTTGGCGGCATCAATTTTAGTTACGCTGAAGTTAGGGTACAGGCGATGAATATCCTGATCAATGTATGAACCATCGGTAGAAGCAAAAAACTTCTGCTCATTAATGGCTAAAATGGTAGAGTTAACAAAGTTTGCACCACCGGCTAGTGCCGCGCCATTGACTGACATCAACAGGTCTACCTTTTCCTTAATAGGAACCTCGAATGCGTTCTTTTCAATCGGGGTTTTCCAGCTAACCTCGCCAAAGCCCTTTTGAGGAGCCAGTTGAACAGGTTTGCCGCCAATTTTAGCGTTAGCCTTGGCTACGGCTACAGCACGTTCTGTAGTTTTGGCTATACCATCTTTGGTTACATTGTTGGTAGCCGCAAAGCCCCAGCATCCGTTTACCAGTACACGTATGCCTACGCCGTATGATTCGGCATTGGCTACGTTAAGCACACGGGTTTCGCGGGTAACAACAGCCTGATTAAGGTAACGGCCAATACGAATATCGGCATAAGAAGCGCCTTTTGATTTTGCCATGTTAAGGGCAACATCGGCAAGCTCTTTCTTAATGCGTGCGTCTACCTGGTTCAGTGCTTCGGCCGGGTCAATAGGCGTACCGAAGGCGGGCAGGTTAGGCAGCATCATAGCACCGGCACCTACGCCCGAGAGGTAAATAAAATTTCTACGTTTCAAGGTTTAATCCTCCTTTTGCAGTTAGTTATAGTTTGAGTTTAATAGTTTTTTCAGAGTTGAATGGAAAACTTGCGTTCTATCCATAAGAATGTACAAGCTAATAATAAAATTATATAAAACCAGACTTTTGGAACTTCTGACTGTGTTTTTTGCTGTATTTGTTTCGTTACAGATAATTTTTGGATTGATTTAGTGGCATATTCTTTTGTTTCGTTTATTTTTATTAAGTTTTTTATACCATTCCAGTGCTTAGCATCGTAAATGTACATCCAATCTTCGCCTTTACTGCCGAAATTTGTTTGTTGCCAACCTTTTGTCAATGTATTATAATGTATTTTCCACTGATATGGTAAAATTGAGCTTTGGAAAGGTGATAATTTTTCAGAGTTTACCGAAACTGCTGCTTCTGATGTTGCACCGCTACAGATAAAATTAACAGGTTGCTCAATGTTCGGTACGGGCGTTATTACTTTCCAACTGTAAGCAGGTGATGATTGCTTTGCAGCCTTACTAATAAGTAATGACCAAAGCGCGGCGTAGTCGTTTTTGTTGCCTGTAAGTAACCAGGCATAGGTATGGTTAAGCGTAGTAAAAATAATATTGCCGCTACCGGCAATATTAGTGGCAGCTAAACCATGATTTTGTGCATCGGCTACAAGGGTTTGCGTGTTGTTGCGATAGCTGACGTATGATGCTTCAATATTAAGTTTAGCGGTTTTAGTGGCTTTGCCTTGTAGTGTTAAGGCAACTGAAGGCTGCTCTTTTAAACCTAACGTATTCACGGGGAAGTCATGTTGCAGCCATGTAGGTACATTGTCGGAGCTGTCGGCTTTCACAATAACACCAAGTCCTTTTTGAGTCACCTCATTACGCAATGCGGAAGATTCGGCAGGTGACAGCGTTTTTAGGGTAGATAGGTCGCCCACAACTAAATCAAAACGGTTTAAAATGCCGGCATCGATACGTTGCAGGTTCAGCTTGTCCATATTAACGAATTCTGTGCTGCTTTTATCTTTACTGATGGTTGCCCTGGAAGCTACAGCATAACCGTTCTCGCCCAGCCAGTTTTTAAGAAAGCGGTTTTCGAAGTTTGGCGCAGCATTTAGCAGCAACACTTTTACGGGTTGGGTAGGTAATATTTGTATTGGTACGGCATCATTACTTAAAGTATCGTAGCCTGATAAAGCCAGAAGATGGTAGACCACAGGACCTTTTAGTTTTGGTGTGGTGTTAAGTTGAAACGAAGATGTGCCGGGTGCTATACTTGTCGAATCGAGCGATGTATTCAATCCTTTAAGCAATAATTTAACAGGCTTTTTACTTTTGTTAAGATAGCTTCCTTGTAATGGAAATATATTACCCGCTTTAATTTTAGCGGGCCAGTTAACTGACGTGTAGCCGGTAGCTGGTTCGGGCGCATTGAAGCTTACATGCAATTTGCTAAGTGGCTCCAGTTCATATTTATTTAAACCATGTCCCAGTATTTGTAAATGGGTGATTAAAGGTTTAGAATAAGTTAGTTCTTCGGTACTGCCAATAAGCTTAGCCTTAGGGTATTTTTGCTGAATAGCCTTATCAATAGTAAATACAGCAACTTTAGCTGGAATACTATTAATATCGAAACCTTTGGTAAGAAGTACAGCTTTAGTGCCGTCGCTAATATTAGTTTGTGTGGTGTAACTCAGAGGTAAAATAATACAAGCCAATGCGCCAACGGCTAGCCAAAGGGCTATAATACGCCAAATTAAACGGCGTTTATCGGCACGGCTAAACTCCTGCCAGGTAAACAACAGTAATAATAAGAGGCATATAATAATAACCGTTAAAGTCCAGCTCATTTTATTTACCGGTTTAAGTTGTTAAAATAACGTTGGCCCAAACCCATATCAGCAGTTGTGCCTGTTGCCGAAGGTTTTATTTTGCTTTCAGGCAAGCTCCTTTGAATAGCCATTTCTACCAGGGAGCGGTCGCTTACAGATATTTGTTTATTATTTGCCAATATGCGGCGTACAGCACCAACCGCTTTCAAATAAACTCCCGGCTGCGTTGATGCTTGCTGCGCCAGTTGTTGGGCGGCCAGTTCCAAAATGCGTTTATCGGCTACACTTAACGCCTTATGTTTAGATTGTTCTAATATCCTTGCAGCTATCTTCAGCATCTCAAACCTGTCCGTAGCAGGTTTTACTATTTGCTGGTTAACCGGCTCCGCTATTTTACTTAAGTCGCCGCTTAGTCGTTTTTCTGTCTTAATGGGTGGTGGGTTGTAATTAGTTTTAGCCACGTAAGAGCGCGATTTTTGTTGCAGATCTTTAAGCAGGCGCAAGGCTTTATACTCAAAAGGCAATGCATCCTGTGGCTTGTATAGGCGCAATCGCAGTTCGGCCTTCCACATTTCATTTAGGGTGGCTTTAAGTTGTGACTTGGCTGCGGGCTCTAAAAACGTTGCATCTTCGGCATTATCGTGCTTATCAGTAAAAGCATCCATTACCATTTTGGCGTTGCCAAAATTTTCGGCTTTGCCAATTTCTTCGTTATCTTCTCCTTCAGTCCCGCTTTCGTCTTCTTCGCCTAAAAACTTGCCGTAGCGTAAGCGCAGCAGCTTTTGATCGGTGCCTAACTCGTTACAGCGGTTTTTAAAGGCGGCGGTGCTAATGCTATCTTTTTCTTTCAATAGCTTTTCAGTATCCAAAATGATTTGTCGCTGACTGCGGAAGTATTCGGGTTTAATATTGGCCGCCGCCACAATGCCGTCCATGCTTAACAATTGGGCCGTGTCCTGGATGGAAACGATGAGTACATCGGTGCGGCTTTTCTGCTGGTGCGTGTCCACAGCCTGAATGTAAAAGTACAGTTCATCGCCTGGTTCCATATTTAGTTTAGGCAGATCAATGGTGCGTTGCAAGTCGTACCGACGCCTGTGTGCCGAAAACGGAGTGCTGAAACTGAAAATAGTATCTTTAAATTTAACCGACTCGCCGCTGCCTTTGGCTATGGTTGCAAAAATTTGTACATTGTTAATGCCGTAATCATCAGTAACGGTGGTGTTGATGGCTACACGTTGTGCTTCGCCTGCATCAATGTGAGTATACTGTTTAGGCGACTTGATGTGGATAACCGGAATGGCATCTTTAATAACCTGAATTTGGTAAAGGTCTGATAATTTTCCATCAATACTTACCTGGTAAAAGCCGGGCTTGCTAATTATTCTACGTGCTTGCCAATCTGTTTTATTTGCGCTGTTTAGTGCTATCTTCTCTCGTTCATTGAACAGTAAAAACACATTTTTTACTTCAATATTGGTGCTTATGTTCCAGCTAACCAAAGCACCTTCCTCAGCGTTGATGGTAAATTTGTCTTGCGTACGTGCTGGCTTGCCCGTATAAGCAGGAGGAGCAATCTTAAGCAATACACCATCTATTTGAGGTAATATCTTTTCGGGCGGGAGATCTTGTGCTGATTGGTTCGTGTTAACTCCTTCAGTCCCGGGCATGATTTTGCTAAACTGACCTAGCTTTAAAATAGCAATACTGATGATCAACGCGGCTGCAAATAACCATGCTGCTTTTTTAAGTTGTTGCGTAAAAATAGCCGGCTCTCCAGGTAATTTTACTATGGCGCTTTCCAATTTAATTACCTGCAATTGCTCCAGTAAGTTAAGTTTGTCCGCAGGTTTAATAATGAGTTGGCTGCTCTCCTCTAGTTGTGGGAAATACAAGTTCAGGTAACTGCAAATGATTTCTAAACTTGTTTTCCAGGGGCGGTGTATGAATGTTACTACTGTAAGTACCGTAAAGAAAACTAATATGGCCGCTAATGTAGTTTTGCCGGGCAGCAAATAGTAACTCACACTGCCTGCAAGCAAGGCACATGCAATAGCAACAAACACCCCGGCTACCAATTGGTAGCCAATATAGCGTTGCCGCATTTGATGTAATTTATGTATTGCTGCTTGCTCCATTTATGCAACTGAAGGTTTAGGTTTACGATTAGCCAACCAGCGTTCGGTTGCAAATACAATAATGAGCGCAAGCCAAAAATAACGGCTCAGGCTTGTTGTTTCAGTAATCTTAGCTGTTGTACTTGCCGGTTTGTTGGTACTAACGTGGGGCATGTATTGTGAAGCACTTAAAGTGCGCTTGTCATAAGCAGGATTTACTGGTTTTTCATCAATCATTAATTGTAGCATCCATGCCGGGAAGTTGCTGCTCCAAACCAAATTGTTGTATGCCGGGTTAAAGCGATTGTAAAAGCGGTAAAGCTTATTTGAACCTTGCTGCTCCTTGGTTAAAACCGGGTTGCCAAAGCCATCCTGCCAAACAGGTTGGCCTTTGGTATTGGCCACTGTTATCGTTTTAAACAGCTGCGTTCTATCATCATCGGCAAGTGAAGTGGCAAACCTGCCGGCATTGCTCATCCAACTGTTAATACTGGTTACTTTACCGCTTTGGTAAGTAAAAATATTTTGTGCCGATGCATTACCAACCGGTTTGTCTGATAACCAAAACAACCAGTCAGCATTCTTAGGGATAGCACTTATATTATACACTGTTTTGATACTGATATTACGTTGGTTAAACTGGCTTACGGCCTGTAGTGCGGCTTTCACGTAATTGGCGTCAAGCTTATAGTTGTCGGTATAAATTATTACCTGTGTGTTTTTTGCATCAATATTAATTGCAGGTAGCTTGCTGTTGTTGAGTTTGATACTTGCATTGCTGCCCGTTGTTTGAATAATGTAAACCTCGTTTGAGCCATTACTAGCTTTTACGTTTTTAAAAGAAAAGGTAATGCCCGACGGCGTGCTTTTTCCCTGCACTACCCTTATATTGCCATTTGGCGTAAACCATGCATCGTGTATCCATGTAGTTACCGAATCGGCAGGGGTATAGGTTTGCCATTTGAGGTTTAGTGCCACATTAGGCCTGCTGCCTTTAAAGTGTTTAAATTGGTTTGGTGTAAATAAGCAGATAGGGAGGGAGGCATCTGCTTTTAAATTAAGCTCTTTAATTAAACCCCAGTAATTGCCTGCACATGGGTTTTGAGTTTTAATGGAATCTTTAGGATTTAGAAAAATTTGTTTTAGGTCAGACTTGCCAAAGCCATGATTAAAGTAATGAAATTCATAGCCCGCTTGAGTTAGCGAGTCTACTTGCGGTTTAAACTTTTGATAGGTTTCGCTAAGCCTTTCGCGTGGAATAACCACCCAGCCTTTTGCTTTAGCTGCAGGCACCTGCTTTTGCCAAACGGGCAAGGCCATTAATAAAGCCAATAACAACAATAGCAAACAACGTAATATAAACAACAGGATATCCAGCAATTTAAAACTCCGGCTGCTTTTGCGTGAGGCAGCTTCAATAAGCGCAATGCTGCCTACTTTAAGTAGTTTACCAGTACGGATATTCCACAGGTGTATTAACACCGGTATAATAACCGCTGCAATGCCAATAAACCATACGGGATTTAAAAACTGGAACATTGTGTTTAAATGCCTTTATTTCTTTGCAATAAAAAAGTCTGTAACGCCTCATCCAAAGGTTGAGCAGTGCTAATCATGCGGTAGACAATACGCTTGCCAAGTAGCTGCATGCGTATGTTTTCCAAATGGGTTTGTAATGCCTGTTTATATTGTTGCTTGGCTTGAGGCCCAATTTGTATCACCTCACCTGTCTCCAAATCTTCGAGTGTTGAGTAGCCTTTGAAATCAAAGTCAAGTTCGTTTTGCCCCATCAATTGAAAAACGATAATTTCATGCTTCAATGCTGCCAGTGAGTCCAATAATTTAAAAATCTCACCTTCGGGTTGATACATGTCGGTTATGAAAACCAGTAATTCTTTACGCCTGGCACCCGCAAACAGCTCTTTGTAATGAATGGGCTGTGTAAAAGTACCTGCCGGCTCAATGTTTTCTAATTGATGATACAGCCGCTGCAAATGTTGCGGGTCTGGTTTGGCAACTAATGAAAATAAGCCACCTTCCTTAAATATGTATAACCCTGCAGCGTCGCCCTGTAAGTTGGCTAAATAAGCTAATGATGCGGCCAGGTAACGTGCATAGTCAATTTTGGTTAAGATGCCATCATGATGTTTCATGGAGGCACTGGCATCAACTAAAAACCTTACCGATATGCTTGTTTCAATTTCCGACTCGCGGATGTAATACCTGTCGCTGCGGGCAAACATGCGCCAGTCAAGCCAGCGCAAATCATCGCCCGGTTGGTAGCTGCGGTACTGACTAAATTCTAATCCGGGGCCTTTGACAGTACTTTTATTAAAACCGTTCATAAACCCGTCAATCACTGTTTTAGCTAACAGCGGCAGGTTTTTGATGGTGGTTAGTACTTTGGGATCAATCATTGTTTTGATTTCGGAATCCTGCGGTTCGATTTTGGAATTTTTACTTTTTGAATTGTCATTTGATAAAGCGGAAAACCTTGTTAAGGCTGATAACATTGCTTAATTAACAGGATTTTTCTCCTAGTTGATATGACATGGTGGATAAGCCTTTTTATAACTTTTGGCTCCTGGTTCTTATCTCTTGATTTTACACCTTCGGTCTTTCTATCAGCCTAATCAGTTCTTCGGTTGCTTTGTCTGATGTAATGCCTTCAGCTTCAGCCTTAAAATTCATCAGTACCCGATGACGTAATACCGGCGCGGCCATTGCATGAATGTCTTCCATAATAACAGCGTACCGGCCTTTTAACAGCGCCCTTGCTTTGGCGGTTAATATTAACGCCTGCCCCGCGCGGGGGCCGGCTCCCCAACGTACCCACTCTTTTACATAGCTATAAGTACTGGTGTCAGGTCGGGTGGCGCGAATGAGCAAGCTGACATAGCGTACCAAATCGTCGCTAACGCTAACCTGCCTTACCAGGGCCTGCGCCTGTTGTATCTCTTCGGCTGTTATAACCGGGTTAACGGTTGCTTTGGTAGTGCCTGTAGTGCGGTTTAATATGGCAAACTCTTCCTGCTCGGTAGGGTAGCCTATTTGTATTAAAAGTAAAAAACGATCTAATTGTGCTTCGGGCAGCGGATATGTTCCTGCCTGCTCGATAGGGTTTTGTGTAGCCAGAATAAAGAAAGGCTTATCTAACGGATAGGTTTGGCCGCCGTAGGTTACTTCAAATTCCTGCATGGCCTCCAGTAAGGCCGATTGCGTTTTAGGAGGCGTACGGTTTATTTCATCGGCTAGTATAATGTTGGCAAACAGCGGCCCTTTGTTAAATTTAAAAAAGCGCTTACCGGTGGCATGGTCTTCTTCTAAAATTTCGGTACCGATGATATCAGTAGGCATCAAATCGGGCGTAAATTGTATACGGCGAAATGATAGGTGCAGCGCCTGCGACATGGTTTTAACTAACAGTGTTTTGGCCAAGCCCGGCACGCCCTCTAACAAAGCATGGCCCCCTGCTAAAAAAGCTACCAAAAGCTCGTCCAAAATATGCTCTTGGCCTACAATTACTTTTTGTATTTCAGTTTTTAACTGTGGGAGTTTTGCCAGCAGTGATTTAACGTGAGTTTCTGTTAGTTCCAAAGCTTAAAAGTATTAAGGTAAGTAGTATGCTTGCTAAAGCAGGCATAATTATGCCGTGTAATTGCCAAATAGCATTTGGTTTGTGCATCAGGCATCACAATATATTGCGATTTGAGGTTAATTGTAGAATTATTTTGCAAAAATCTAAATCAAGTATTCAAAAAATTACAAACGCTGTAATTAAAAACGATAAACCGACAAAATTTTGTACTACTTTTAGGTTTTTAACATAAATGTTATTAGGCGCTAAGTTTACTTTTACCCGTTTAAGCTACCATTCGGGCGATTGGGATACCGATCAGCGTATGCCATCTAATATACTCAACTCATTGTTGGAGTATACAACTATACCCATTGATACTAAGGAAAAAATAGTAGCCTTAAGCAGTCCTGATATTTTTAATTATCCTTTTTGCTACTTGAGCGGGCATAAATTGGTGCAGTTTGATGCTCAAGAGCGTGCAAACTTTAAAAAGTATGTGCAAAACGGTGGATTTGTATTTGTAGATGACTGTAATCATGACATTGACGGCTTGTTTGCCAAATCATTTGAGGCACAAATGGCTTCATTGTTCGGGCCACAGGCTTTAAAAAAAATCCCTAACAATCATGAGCTGTATCGATCATTCTTTACGTTTGAAAAGGGCCCACCCAATACTTCGTTTGAACTTAATGGCTGGGGCGATGATTTAGTGCACGACTATTTGAAAGCTATTACTATAAACGGGCGCATTGGTGTGCTGTATAGCAATAAAGATTACGGCTGCGAATGGGATTACGACTTCAGGAACAAGCGTTTTTTGGCCGAAGACAATACCAAGTTCGGCGTAAATATTGTGGTTTATGCCATGAGTTCGTAATTGAACACGTAACTTTGCCCCGCTTAAGGCGTTCAGTATTTATGGATGAGTTTTTTGTAAAGGATGAAAAGGGAGAGAAAGGCCCTTTTACGTTTGATGAATTAACAGACGGCCGCTTAGAACCCGATGATTTGGTGCGTACGCCCGGCTCTGAGTGGGAACGCGCTGCCGATTTAGATGGTTTTTCTGAATACTTCCGTTTTGAAGGTTATTTCTTTCCAACCGAAACCAATTTAGCCGGTTTTGGAATCAGGTTCCTTGCCTTCTTTATTGATCATTTTGCCATATCATTTGTAATAGGAATTGGTTTAAACATTTTTGCCGACAAGCTGCCTTACAAAATAACCGAATGGGACGTGAAGAATGTTGACCTGATGCTATGGTTGCAGGAAATTTACGCTGTGGGCTTGATAGTATACAACATTGTACTATGTAGTTTACCATTAAGCAGCACGTTAGGGCAATACCTTTGCCGCCTGGTGGTTGTTGATGCCAACGGGCAAAAAATTAGCGTACTTAAAGCTGTTATAAGAGGTTTAGCTAAGCTGTTATCAATAGGTTTGTATGGTTTGGGTACGGTATCAATTTTTTTTACGCAATACCGCCAGTCGTTACATGATATATTAGCCCGTACATACGTTATACGTCGCGACGTATTATAGGCCAATTAATTCGTTACAAAAGTATCTGTAACCCTTTGCTTTATTGGCACTAAACTTGCTACTTAATTATCGAAATAATTAGTAGTAAACAACTTAAAGTCGAAAATAAAATGGGTTTATTAAAATGGGCCATTGTAGGCGCAGCAGCAGCCTACGGCATTAAATACGTAACCGAAAAACGTAAAGAAGACGGCAAATCTATCATTGATGACTGGAACGAAAAAGCTCCGGAATGGATGGAAAAAGCTAAACAATATACAGATGAAGCGGTTTCGAGAGCAACCAGCAAAGTGAGAGAGAATTACCAATAATAATTGAGGGGGCTAATAAGCCCCCTTTTTATTTACTAAGCAGGCAACGGAAGTTTAATAATAAACTTAGCTCCTTTGCCATCTCCCTCACTTTCGGCAATAAGACTGCCGCCATGATATTTAATTATCTTGCGGGTAAAATAAAGCCCCAGGCCGTTTGAACTTTCGCCCATAGTGCCACTCCTGCTTGATTTTGTGAACGGTTCAAAAGAAGGTGCATTTGCAGCAGTAAACCCAATTCCATAATCAATTACTCTGATCATGATGTGATCATCCATAACTGCCGCGCGTATCATTACCTCGCTATTGCGCCGGCTGAACTTAATAGCGTTTGTTATTAAGTTGCTTAACGCCATGCTAAACAGTTCATCATTAACTTTAATTTGTATGGTAGGTGCTACATCGGTAAGAATCTGCAGTTTTTTGTTTTGCAAACTGGTTGAGTGGTCGTTAAGCACTTTGCTAAGCATAGGTTCTAAAAATAGTACATGCGGCTCATTACCCTCAGTAAACTCGCTGGTGGCTAAGTTTAAAACAGAGGTGATAAGCTGGAGCTGATACTGGGTAGATTGCCTAATTAAATTAATATACTCCTCTTTTGAGTCATTATCAGTGTCTTCCTTCATCAAATGTGTAATAGTTAACACATTGTGCAGTGGAGTTTTTAAATCGTGCGAAAGCAGATAAATAAAATCGCGCTTCTCTTTAATCAGGTTATCTAGCTCCTGCAAAGCGGTGCAGGTATTACTCATTAGCAGGCCTGCCTCGTCTTTAAAATCTGTTGGTAATTGCGGCAGCTTTTTGTTACTCAAATAATCAATAAGCGCATTTTTGGTTTCAACAATGGGTCGTGCCAGGGCATTTTGCATAAGTAAGGTTACCGCACAAGCTACCAGCGTAAATCCAAGGGTTGATAAAATTACCATGCCCGGCGTTAGTGAAGTAAAGTCAGACAGGGTAATGAATGTGATAATACCAATTAAAGGAATGTGAACGCCTACAAAAGCTATAAAAAGGTATTTAAAAGAATAGTTCCTGTCCAAATATCTGAATTTAGACAGCGAGGTGTAAAGTCGCATATCGGTCATACGCACAATAAATTTTAAAATAATTAGGTTGTGCTGTTTACGATGATATACACAAAAATGTTGTGAAATATTTTAAAAGGATAGTTAAAATATTTCACAACCTGCTGTGCAGTTACTACTGCATTATTTATGCAAGCTTTTTACTTGAACGGAATATGTAGAATGTTGAATGAGTAAGGTTTAAGCTCAAGCGTTACTGTTTTACCTTTCACGTTTACACGTTCATCAACCGGGCTTACTTTTGTAGCGGCGTCAAAAGAGTTAACTGCTTTTAAATCATTGCTCATTGATGTAACAATAGCGGTAGCCCCCAGCTTTTTGCCACTTTTAATTTGCAAGTTTTGAGCTTTTGCTTTGTTTGAAGCATTAACCATCTTGATGATAAGCTCATTTTTATTCTGGTCTATTACAGCTGACGCATATAAACTATCCTGACCGGCAATTACTTTGTTTGCCTGCTTAATGTCGACCACATTGGTGCCTTTATTAAGCGAGTACAATTTTTGAACATAGTAATCGGGCGTACCGTATATGCTGGTATTGTCCACCCAAATCATATCGGGCGACCACTGCCATCCATCAGTATGAGCAAATAGCGGTGCATATGAAGCCATGTTAACAACACTTGCATTGCGCTCAAGGCCGGTTAAAAATGCTGCCTCGGCAAGGGCTGCGCGCCAGTTGTTGATGTTTGGTCCGTTTGGTTCATTTTTGGTGTGAGCAGCATACTCTCCGGCAAAAACCTTTGATCCGTTCTTATCATAGCTGTCATAACGGGCAGCATTGCTAAAAAACCATTCCGGCGAGCGATAGTAATGCTCGTCAACAAAATCAGCTTTATTTTTACGGTGAGCATTGTTAAGCAGGTCAAAACGTGCCCCATCTGGATCAGTACCCGAACTGTTAATTAGCTTTATGGCCGGATACTTTTCTTTCATAGCCTTGGTAAAAATGGCCAGGCGTTCTAAATATTGAGGCCCCCAGTTTTCGTTACCAATACCCATCATTTTGAGGTTAAATGGTGCCGGGTGACCCATGTCAGCACGTTTTTTACCCCATGTAGAAGTTATCGGGCCATTTGCAAACTCAACCAAATCCAATGCATCCTGTACGTAAGGGCCCAACTGATCTAATGGTACAAGCTCGGCAGTATTAAACTGGCAAGCCATGCCACAATTTAATATAGGAAGTGGTTCGGCGCCAATATCTTCGCACATTTGAAAATACTCAAAAAAGCCCAGACCAAAAGATTGAAAATAATCGGGTGCCGGTTTGTGTTTAAATTCGGTGTTCCAGCGGTTCATAATCAGCTCCCGCTCTTCAATGGGGCCAATTGTTTTTTTCCACTGGTAACGGTTTGCCAGGTCACGACCTTCCACAATACATCCACCCGGAAAGCGTACAAAACCTGGTTTCATATCGGCCAGCATCTGTACCATATCGGCACGCAAACCACCGGGGCGTTGCTTCCAGGTATCAGCCGGGAAAAGCGATATCATATCAAGATCAATACTTCCGCTTCCTTCAAACCAAATTTGAAATTTTCCTTTTTTAACATCAGTGTTGGCGGTAAAACCGGTAGTTTGTTTATGCCATGTAGTTCCGCTTTGTTCCGGGTTAAGCATGCCGCTTCCTACTGCTTTGCCGTTTTCATCAAGTAGCTGCAAGTGCATTTTAAGGCCTTTGGATGCCTGGCGATACATTACCGAAAAGTTATAACGCAAACCTTTTTTTATGCCTATTCCTCTAAATCCTTCATTAGTAAGGGTTGCATCTGTTGGTGCATCAGCATCTTTTAAATTTACCCTTAAATAGCGCGGGTTGTTTTCTGCAGCTTCCTGCCTGTTAAGCACAAGTACATCGCCTTCGTTTATTTTTTTGCCTTTTACCGCCCAGCCCATTAACGGCGTGGTAAATTCAAACGAGCGGTTTTTAATAAGTTCGGCATATAGGCCTCCGTCAGCACCAAGGTTTATATCTTCGAAAAATACGCCCCACATAGTTGGCTGTATTTTGGCCGTTAACTTATCGGCGTTAATAACTACGGGCTGACTTTTTTGAGCAACGGCATTTAAAGAGAGCACAGAAGCGCAGCAAGCGGCAAGAAATTTAATTCTCATAAATTGTCAAGTTTACAATTAAAAAGGTGTGCGTCACAAACTCAGCCCTGAGGGCTAATTTTTTTCACAAAAAATTGCTTATGGAGTTTAGATAGCAGATTTATAATCTGCGGTTAATTTAAGTAAATTTTGAAACTTACCAAGCAGGCAATTGAACGTTTGTACGCAGGTACAAGAGGAGAGGTGTTAAAGTGCTGGAAGTATATCACAAGCAGCCGTAAGTGCAGTTGCTTGTGATATGAATATTAATATTTTACAATTTTGACCGGCCCTATCAGTCCTGACGGCATAGGTGTCCAGTTACTGGCGTCAAATGACTTGTAGTTGATATTTACAAAGTTAATTTCGTGGTATTTACGCCACTCCATCTTGTTTTGATCCATGTAGCGGATGCGGTTGGCCATCAGGTTATCAACCTCAATTTTAATTGTATTTACACCAGTTTTAAGGTAGCTGCCAACCCGGACTTTAAACGGAATGCTCCATAAAATGCCCACCTCTTTATCGTTTATCCAAACGCGGGCGCTTTCATCAACCTGGCCTAAATCTAGCACGTACTGGCCTGTGATTTTAGCTGCAACATTGAACGTACTGGTATATACTCCCGTGCCCGAAAAGTTGACTGCATCAGTGTCACCTAAATCGGTCCATGATTTGACCTTGTCCAGCTTTTTAGCAGCTGGCACAATCGGGCCACCTTGGGTAAATTGCAGTGTCCATGGGTTTTTTAGTTCTATTTCACCAGTCGCTTTTTCTAAATAGGACCACTTAGATATGCCTGTTTTAGGTTGAGTACTGGCAAATAAAATCATGGCCTCGCCCGATTGTAGTTGCACCCTTACATTTGTTTTGCCATTCGCTGCAGCCGAAGATGCCAAGCCATAAGCACTGCTTTGTGGATCCATCATCATAACACTCGAAAAAGTACCATTCAGCGGAATGCGGGTATCAATTGCTTTAGCGGTATGGTTAACCAGATAATAGTATTTATTACCGCCAACATTGCGGCGTATAAACTGCAAGCCACTTTCTACCAGTTTTTCGGCCGGAATATTAGCGTAAGCAAGTGCATTACCTAAGTTATCTGCCAGTAACACCTTACCAGCGCCAACATTTGCCTGTTTTACACCACTGCCGGCACTGATGAATTTCAGGGCAGCCAAAATTTGCTTTTGCTGAGCGCGGCGTTCATCTACTTTGGCCAGGCCGGGTACATCTTCAGGTAACTTCTGGAATATAACGGTTGCACCTTGCTGTGCCAGCTTTAATATGCTTTGCAGGGTTTCATTAGGCATCATGGTACACTCGGGCACTACCAGCGTTTTGTACAACGCATTGGCGCTTGTTTTAACGCCCACCTGGCTGCCCGCGCTTTTCATTAAGGCTAGGTCTGAAGCAAAATCAATGCTGTATCCTTGCTTTTGCAGTTTAACGGCGTTTTTATAAAACGCGGTTGGAATAAGCCACTCGTTAATATCATGTATTGCCATGGGCATGTCTAGTCCTTTGGGGTGGTTCCAGGCATCATATATGGGCCAGTACATCAAGATTTCATTGTCGGCCTTGCCAGCTTGTAGTACCGATTGAACGCGGGTTATGTAGCCGTTAAGCCCGGGGGCATGGCTCCACAAGCTGTTATCAGGCACCATGTTCATTGAGGCGTAAAACAGCCATCCTGGAAACTTAATGTCATCAGGCGAATAAGTTGTGCCATGATAAAACACATGATTTACACCCGACAGAAAAATCTGTTCAACCTCAGGTTTGCACTGTGAATATGATGTTTTAAAATGTTCAGTAAGCCAGGTAAAGGTTTCGCTTGATATAAGCGGTTTGCCGTTAACATGCCCTGCCGATGAAGCAAATTTCAACATGATGGGGTTTGGGTCAACATTTCGTACATCCGCACTATCGCGGCGTAAACCCGGTATAGGAAATTTGCTCGAGCCGAAGGTTTCGCACTCTGGTATATCAACGGTACCGTACAAATCAAGCAAGTTACCCGGCGATCCGTGTGACTGGTTTTTGGTAATGCTTTTGAGGCCATGTGCCCAGTTGGTCCAGTTTTGAGTAAAGTTATGCAACAGCATGTTACTCATGGTTTCGCGGTAATCACTTTTTACGCGGCCAACCGTTTCGTTTTCCTCTTTGCTGTTTAGCTCGCGGATATGCATGCGCAAGTCATAGCCATGATCTTTTTTAAAAACATCAAATAACTCGGGCGACCAGCTTGCACCGTAAACCTCATAGCTATCATTAAAGTAAGCACGCACTTTAGGTTGGCGGCCTTTGTAGGCATTGGTAAAGCGGGCTAAGTAAACATCAGTTGCCGACTTTGATAAATGATTTAAAGTAAAACCCTCGCCGCCCGGAGCTGCGCGTTTTACTTTTTGCAGAGTTTTGCCCGCAAATGCAGCAAAAACTTCTGTTTTTGAAGTAACAGGCTGCATATTTAAGTTGCCCGCTGCATCTACCTTACTCATTAAATCGGTGGCGTTACCTTTTTCGTCATAAGCTACCAAAGCCTGTAAAACGGCTATGCCCTGCTGCTTTACATCGTTAACACGTATAGCTTCTTTTACAATTTCGCCGGGGTTTAGCTTATACGTTTGTATAATGAGTTTGGTGGCAGCATCGGCCGTTTTAATTTGTGGGCCGCCAAAAGGCCAGCCCGTGCCTGTGTTCATATCAACGCCCATACCTAGCGTTGCAGCTGTGCCGGCAGTATAGTTGAGCATATCCATCCACTTGGGCGACAGGAAGTCAATATACCGGCCTTCATAACCAATAGCACCGTATATAGGAGTTACTTCAACACCACCAAAACCGGCCTGCTGATATTTTTTAAGCAGCATGCCTATATTTTTTTGGTCTACCGCATTACCCATCCACCACCAGCGAGTCCAGGGGCGGGTTTGGGCTGTTACTTTAGGCCAAATCAACGGTTGTTTGGTCTGTCCTGCTGCGGCAGTTGCTGCCATGCAAAACGCACTTATAAACAAAAATTTCTTTGCTAACATATATTGTAAAATGAGCGTTAGTCTAAGTGAAAGACTTTAGTAAGCGGCGTACTTACCGGCGAATTATCGGGGTTTGTATCCATAATATCGGCCATGTAAGCCCACCATTTCTGTACAATTTCGGTGCTGCCCAAATCCTGTGATGATTGTCCTGATTGTATTTGGACGCCAAACAACGTATTGGTTTCTTCGTCCAAAAAAATGGTGTAATCACTTATGCCATTAGCCTTAAGCAAGGCCGATAACTCAGGCCATATTTCATCATGGCGTTTTTTATATTCATCTTTGAAGCCTGGCTTCAACTTCATTTTAAAGGCTACTTTATGCATGGTTTCTTCTTCCATAATTAACACACGTCATTGCGAGTGATAATAAATGCTTTTCAAGTGATAATTTATTGGTTTAAAAAGCACTCTAACTGTCGTTCAAATGACAACAATATTAACTTTTAACTTCATTTGGGCGTTTCCCTCCGGGTCGGGCTATCCGCTGCAAGTCCTCGTTTCGCTACGGTGCTCTCCGGGCTTTTTGCTACTATCCCTAACGCAAGCTTCGGCTTGGTTGTGAAACAAAAAATTAAAACAATTCATCCTTAACCGGGCGCGTAAAGTTTTGCTTGCCTTTACCTTCCTGCTCAAGCTGGCCAAAATAGAAGTATAAGGTGCGCCTAGTTGTGCCGTTGATATGGTTAGGCTCACTGTTAGGACCTAGTTTTGATGTATTCCCATCAATATTTAAAGCCAATTTTGTACCTAACGGCGGTATAGCATCAAGGAAAGATAAGTTACCTGATGGCAAAGCCGGAAACGGTTTAACGCCCGATAGGCCATAAAAGTCGAACAAACGAACATACAAATCGGGCTCCTTGGCGGCAATCATAAACTTGCCTTGTACGGTGTTAAGTTCCATCCAGGTAATGTTGGTAAAGTAGCCTTTAAACTCGGGGAATATCCATGGCGCACTACCTGTTTGCGTATTGTTATAGGTATTGCTCCATACATCGTCAACCACCCCTTGCAAACGGTTTTTCCATACGCGGTATGGGCCGCGGCCCAGCCATTTTGCACCTAAAACATAATTTTCAGGATAGTTGAATGTTATACCTGCGTAAGGGTAGTTTCCTTTTAGCTCGTATTCATAATCAAGGCTAACCCAACCGCTGTTAAATATTTTCCAGCGGGCATATTTTAGGTCGCCTGTGTAGCTTACTTCAACCAGTTCGCCATCATTCTCCTGGCGGTGCTTAATATCTTTAAACGCAGAGGAGCCACTTACCAGCATGGGGCCTCCGCTAAATAGGAAGGGATCGCCACTGTTATTGGTCATGGTTACAATTTGTCCGTTCTTTTTATTAAAGGTTATGCCCATTGAGCCGGCCTTTAACAAAAGTGTAGAATCGGTTTCGGTAACTTTTACCTGGTCTTTGCCGGCAAAGCTTATAACGTTATTCAGTAAGCGCTCATTGTTATTTTTCCACACCCAGCGGTAAACAAGGTCTTTATGCGGATCATAAGCTGATAAGGTAAGTGCATCGTAGCTTTTCCAATCGGCCGGAAGGTTAATTTGCACATTTCCTGACGCCAGTGGCGCTACTGATGGGCTTAGCGCAACGCCTTTCTTTTTCACGGTGTAGCCGCCGTTCTGGTCATTGGGTTTACGGTAATCAATCAGCTCCCAGTTAAATGTACACTGGCTTAAGTTGGTAAAATGGAAACGGTTTTCAACAGGTATACTGCCCGAAAAATTCGCAGGAAGATCTTTAAGCGTTATATGCACGGGAGAAAATATCTCGCGCATGGCGTAAAAGCTTCCTTCCCTTTCGCGATGAGGGCCAACTACACCATCGGGTGCGTTAACACCGTTTACGTCAATAATTCCATTTTGATCAGTGCGTACTATGCCTTCATCAACCAATGCCCATATAAAGCCCCCGCCCGAGCGTTTTGACTTCCAGTGCAAATCCCAAAAATCGGCTAAACCTGTTGCTGCACCACCATCATCCTGCGCATGCAAAAATTCGGTTGGCATGTAAATATTACTATCGGCCAGTATGTTCTTAGTGCTGTAATAGTCCTCATAGTGGTTACAGTCAATACCGTTAAATGCATTACCCGGACGATGATGCGGATGAATAACCGGACGTTTAGAAAAATCGTATTGAGTAAAGTACTGATCGAGTTCCTTGTTGGTACCGCCCTCGTTACCGTTGTCCCAAAAGATGATAGAAGGGTGGTTAAGGTCGCGTATCACCATTTCTTTAACCAGCTTTTTACCAGCAGCTGTGCTGTATGCTTTTTGCCAGCCGGCTAGTTCATCAAGCACATACAGGCCTAACGAATCGCATATTTCAAGAAACTTTTTATCGGGCGGATAATGAGACATGCGCACGGCGTTCATGTTCATTTCCTTCATAATCTTAACGTCTTGCAGCTGAATATCATCATTAAGCGTACGTCCGGTTTCGGGCCACCAGCTATGGCGGTTTATGCCCTTCATTTTAATGTTTACACCATTAAGGTAAATGCCATCACCTTTACGTATCTCAATGGTGCGGAAGCCAAATTTTTCAGAGTGCTGGTGAATGATTTTGCCTGCCGATTTCAATGCTATATTAACCTTGTAAAGGTTAGGTGTTTCTGAATTCCACAACAGCGGGTTCGAAACAGTGGTAGCTATAGAGACTACAGAATCGGCCGGTTTAACAGTTCCTGAAACCGACTTCACAACCTTCCCTTTAGCATCACTTATTTGCGCCACCCATTGCAGGTTTTGTTTAATGTGTTCCGGGTAAACCTGCATTTTAAAATCGCCGTTAGCTTTAGCATCAACAGCAATGCGGTTAATGTGCTGCTTAGGATAAGCGGCTAAATAAACCGGGCGAAATATGCCGCCAAAAACCCAGTAGTCGGCCAAACGCTCGGCATTATTTACGGATGCATCTGCGCTCATTTTACTTACCCGCGCTTCGAGCAGGTTATTGGTGCCATATTTAAGTTTATTGGTAACATCATACTTAAATTCATAAAATGCCCCCTGGTGTTTTTCGCCCGCTGCTTTGCCGTTTATTTTTACCTCGGTATCGGTCATTGAGCCTTCAAACACAATATAAACGTCCATATTTTTCCAGGCCTGTGGCACCTGGAAGTTCAGTTTATAGATGCCTTGCTCATCAGCAAATCTGAAGTTTTTGCCATACGTTTTATAATCGCGGCCATAGTTGTAGCTGCCAAACCCTTGTTGTTCCCAGCATGAAGGCACCGCAATTTTGGTCCAGTAGCCGCTTTTGCGCCCACCGGTACAATAAAAGTCCCACATGGTATTGGTGCGGTTATCTTTACCCGAAAGGTATTTTACTTGTCTGCCTTGCGCATAAGCGTCAGATACCTGCAAACTTGCTGTAGCCAGCAGTATTACCAATGCTGTTTTAAAACGTGAAAATAATGCAGGGTAATTGTTTAATGTCATAAATAGTAACAGGTTACACATTAACAACCGGATGATTATACTTTATTGGCAGTAGTTGTATTTCACAATTTGGCATTACATTACAGTAATTGCACATTGAACAATTGCTACGGCTAAAAGCTAATTACGGTTAGTTAACTAAGATTTTATTGGTTTTGTGGCACAATGTACTTACTCATGCATTTACATCTATCCTGAACCATCATGTAATTTGTGTAATTATTCTGTATCATTTTAGCATAAAGCGTAATTTGTCTGCCTCAATATTGCCACGCAATTTCACACCAATTATTAATGAAACGTATAAATTTATTTGCTGTAAAAGCAGTCATGCTCATGAGCATAGGTTCGGGCGCTGTGGCTCAGAAAGCTAACAACGTTTATCGCAGCAGCGATACTACATTTAAGTCGGTAGGTAACCCGGTTATTACCCATAAATATACCGCCGATCCGGCTGCATTGGTTTATAAGGATAAGGTATACCTTTATACCGGTCATGATGTAGCACCCAAAGACCAGGCACGATATGTAATGCATGATTGGGCCGTGTTTTCAACCAGCGATATGAAGACCTGGACCGAGCACGCCGTGCCGCTTAAGGCATCTGACTTTGCCTGGGCCAAAGGTGATGCCTGGGCTGGGCAGGTAATTGAGCGCAACGGTAAATTTTATTGGTATGTGGCTATCACGCATGGCAGTATACATGGAAAGGCTATTGGTGTAGCTGTAGCCGATAATCCTTTAGGGCCGTTTAAGGATGCTAGAGGATCAGCCATTGTTACAAACGACATGACCACCGAAGCTAAAATTAGTTGGGACGACATTGACCCAACTGTTTTTATTGATGATGACGGCCAAGCCTACCTAATGTGGGGTAACACAACCTGCCACTACGCCAAACTAAAAGCAAACATGACGGAGCTAAACGGACCTATTCTTAAGGTAGAAGGTTTGCCCAAGTTTACCGAGGCTCCGTGGCTGCATAAGCGTAAAGGCTGGTATTACCTCTCATACGCAACCGAGTTTCCCGAAAAAATTGCATACGCCATGAGTAAAAGTATTAAGGGTCCATGGCAGTATAAAGGCATTATTAATGAGATAGCCGGTAATTCAAATACCAATCATCAGGCTATTATTACCTTCAAGGGCAAAGACTATTTTATTTACCATAACGGCGCGTTAACACCCGATCATGGTAGTTTTCACCGATCGGTTTGTATTGATAACCTGTATTACAATGCCGACGGAACAATCAAGAGAGTAGTTATGACAACTGAGGGCGTAAACTGATAGCTAACAATAAAGGGCGAATTATTCGCCCTTTATTGTTATGATTTATGACAACAACTTATCGGGCGTTATTGGTAACTCCCTTATGCGTTTGCCGGTAGCATTGTAAACCGCATTTGCAACTGCGGCACTCATGCCTATTAGGGCAATTTCGCCCATGCCTTTTGCTCCCATTGGGTTAACACGGTAATCGGGCTTGTTTACAAAAAGAGCATCAATTTGCGGAATATCGGCACTTATTGGCACATGATAATCGGCGTAGTTATTATTAACATAGCGGCCATACCTGTGATCCATAATACCCTCTTCCATTAATGCCATGCCTATACCTCCAATAGCCCCGCCAATAATTTGGCTGCGTGCGGTTTTCGGACTCACAATGTGGCCTGAATCGGCCACCGACACAACATTATCTACACGCACAACGCCCGTTTTAGGATGTACCTTCACCTTAACAAAGTGTACCGAGTAGGAGTAGCTTGAAAAGTTACGCATTTCGGTACTGCCCGATGATGTTACGGTAACCTCCAGTTGTGGCAGGTTCTTTTCTTTTAACACCTTTACATAGTCTGGCTTATCAGTACCTCCGTTGCCAATTAGCTGCTGAAACTTTTCCTTCAGTTGCGTGCAGGCATCATGTACAGCTCCGCCCACAGTTGAGGTTATAGTTGAGCCACCTTGCGTTGGTGACGGCGGTAGCGATGAATCGCCCAGCTCAAATTTAATTTTTTTAACGGGTATGCCTGTAAATATTTCTGAAGCAATTTGAGTCATGGCAGTGCCTGTTCCCACGCCAATATCGGTAACTGAGGTTTGAATAAGCAGTGTGCCATTATCAAGCAAGGCTGCTTTAACGGTTGCCCGTCCTCGGCCGGCGCCAAATACACCAGTACCCATGCCATATCCTATTAGCCAGCCATCTTCAGTTAATGTACCCGGTTTTAGTTTGCGTTTGCTCCATCCAATTTTATCGGCTCCCATTTCATAAGCTTCTTTCAGGTTTTTGCTGCTGAAAGGTTTGCCGTTTTCAGGGTCGGTATCGGCATGGTTGCGTATACGTAACTCAATAGGGTCAATGCCAAGTTTATCGGCCAGTTCATCCATGGCCGATTCAAGTGCAAAGGCACCCGTTGCCTCACCCGGTCCACGCATCCAGGTGGGGGTATTTACATCAAGCGGGGTAATTTTGTAGACTGTACCAACGCTTGGACAGGCGTACATAAAACGTGTCATGTTTACAGTGCCCTCGGTAAACTCTTCAAAGCTTGATGTTTGAGCGGTTGCCTCATGTATTATGCCGGTAAGCTTACCATCGGCTGATGCACCCATGCTTACCTTTTGCCAGGTGTATGGGCGGTAGCCTACCGTATTAAATTGTAACTCGCGGGTTAAAACCGTTTTTACCGGCCGTTTAACCAATTTTGCCGCTTGCACCGTAGCAATTTCATGAGGCCAGGTACGCAGGGCATTACCAAACGCGCCACCTACAAACTTGGTAGTTACCTGTACGTTTTCAACTGGTAGCTTAAAAGCTTGCGCTATTGCATTCTGGGTCGATTTTACTCCCTGTGTTTTTGCGTATACGGTTACCTTATCATCGGCTGTCCAATGGGCAAGTGTTACACTCAGTTCCATAGGGTTATGCACGTTTATGGGCACAACATATTCCTGCTCCACCTTAACCGCTGCTGCTTTCCAGTCATCAGGAGTGCCGCGCTTATAGTCGCCTCCGTTGCGTCCACCTTTTGGCGCAGCTGCTTTAAATTTATTCTTCTCTGTGTCGGTTTCGTGCTGTTGCTTATTGTATTGTGCCTTAATAAGAGACGCTGCATAGGTTGCCCTTTCAAAGCTGTCGGCCACTACCATGGCTATAGGCTGGCCATTGTATTTTACCGAGTTGTCAACAAAAAACTTAAGCGGGCCGCCGGTAGTGGGTGGCTTACTCGGATCTTTTCCTGCTTCATAGCCTGGTACTTTGGGTGCATTTAAATGGGTAAGCACCGCAAGTACGCCCGGGGCGCGTTCGGCGGCTTTGGTGTCAATAGAAGTAATTGTTCCTTTAGTAATGTTGCTAATGGCAAATACCGCATAGGTCATGCCCGGCAACTCATATTCGGCAGAATATTTTGCAGCACCGGTAACTTTCATTATGCCATCTACCCGGTTAATACCCTCGGTAAATGGGGGAGTATGTTGAGCTTGTTGTTTCATGGTGATTGTAGGTAATTGGCTTACTAACTTAATTTGGCAGCGTTACTTAAGGCTTCAATAATACTTGCCGGTGCCATTTTCAATTTAAAGTCGTTATGGCCAAAACTTTTAGCGCCTTGCATAGCCAGGCTGGCAGCCTCTTCAAAATTAGCAACCGTAGCAGGCTTGCCCTTCAAAAACTGTTCGGCAGCTTTTAATCTCCATGGTTTATGTGCAACACCTCCCATAGCCAGGCGAGCTTCATTGATATTGCCTCCCCGTATATCTAAACCCACGGCTACCGAAATAAGTGCGAAAGCGTACGATGAGCGGTCGCGCACTTTAAGGTAGTAACTGTTTTTTGCAAAATTGTTATGAGGTATAATAACCCGGGTAATTAATTCACCCGTAGCTAATGTGTTGTCAAGTTGCGGGGTTTCGCCCGGCAGGCGATGAAACTCTGTAAACGGAATATAGCGGGTTCCTTTCTTACTTTTTACCTCAACAGATGCATCTAGCGCTGCTAAGGCAACGCACATGTCACTTGGATGCACGGCAATGCATTTTTCGCTGGTGCCAAAAATGGCATGCATGCGGTTAATGCCCTCCATAGCACCACAACCCGAATTGGGTTCGCGCTTGTTGCAAGGCATGGCGGTATCATAAAAATAAGTGCAACGGGTGCGTTGCATCATATTGCCACCAACGGTTGCCATATTGCGTAATTGCGGCGATGCACCGGCATTCAAGGCCATGGATAGCAGCGGAAAACTTTCTTTAATGATTTTGTTTTCGGCTACGGCGCTGTTAAGCTCTAAGGCTCCGACGGACACCGTCATAACATTGCCTTTGTTTTGGCTAATGCCTCTTAAAGGCAGTTTTTGAATGTCAACCAATTTATCGGGCGAGGTTACGCCACGTTTCATTAAATCAATAAGGTTACTGCCACCGGCCAAAATTTTGGTTCCTGGTTTGGTAATAGCGTCTAACACGCTCTGCTGTGTGGCCGGGCGTATGTACTGAAACTGTTTCATACCTGCTGCCCTCCGTTCTTCACTTCCTGTATGGCGTTAACTATATTGGGGTAAGCGCCGCAACGGCATATGTTACCGCTCATGTACTCGCGTATCTCAGTTTCAGAATCGGCATGACCTTCGCGTATACAAGCCACCGCCGACATAATTTGTCCCGGCGTGCAGTAACCGCACTGAAAGCCATCGTGCTTAATAAAAGCTTCCTGCATGGGGTGCAACTCATCGCCCTTAGCCAAACCCTCAATGGTGGTTACCTTTTTACCATCAACCGTCATGGCAAGGGTAAGGCACGAGTTTACACGCTGCCCGTCAACATGTACGGTGCATGCACCACACTGACCATAGTCACAACCTTTTTTGGTGCCGGTAAGATGAAGTTGCTCGCGAAGTAAATCAAGTAGTGTTACTCGTGGTTCGATGGAAAGCTTGTGAGCCTTTCCGTTAACGGTGATATTGACAGGCATTTTCTCAAATGCTGCAGCAACTTTTTCATCGAGGTGATTTTCTGCAGCCTTTACGGCCACACCCGGCGTTAAAGCTACAGCAGTAAGCAGCGAGGATTTCTTTAGAAAATCACGCCTTGCATTTTCTTTCGGCTCATGATTTTCATCAGCCTGAAAGCCTTTGTCGAGGTCTTTCATAGGTAAATTGGATTGTATATACCAAGCTACCTGTTTTTTTAAAAAAGGTGTGTATTTAATGCTTATTTATACCAATTCCAAAAAGCATGAAAGGTGTTGGATTGAACTCTACAGCAGCGAAATGTTTTGCAAGTTTCCGCTGTCCTTCAGTTTCTTTAAACCCGATGTTTGCAGGGCAACCTTTAAGGCCTGGGCATGGCGCGGATGATGCATATCGCTTGATATAAAATCAATAAGTCCGGCATCAACCAGTGCATCGGCTGCAGCTTTAACTTCTTTGCCGTAATAGCCGGTAAGGCTAATGGTATTAAGCTGAATGCGGCATCCCCAGTTACGCATCATTTCAACTTCTTCAATGGTTAAGTAAGGGTAGCGCTCTGGGTGGGCAAGTATAGGTGTTAAGCCTTTATCAGTTATTTTTTGTACGGTGTTAATTAAATTAGGCGGTTTAGCCGTAAAAGCCAGTTCAAATAAAACGTACTTGTCTTTTATAAGCATTAATGAATCTGTTTCAATAAGCTTTAAAAAGTATTCATCAAAGTAGTGTTCGGCAGCGGCCTCAACTGTAATATCAATATTTTCATTTCGAAGATGATTATTCAGTTTTATAAGTGCATCATTAATGGTTTGTGCATTGTTTCTAAAATAATCGGCCATGATGTGTGGTGTGGCAATTATTTTTTTAATGCCTAAAGCCATCATTTCCTTAATGAGTACAACTGAATCCTCTACAGTTTGCGCACCATCATCAATGCCGGGTAAAACGTGCGAGTGCATGTCTACCGAAACAAAGTCGTAATCAAAGTCTGCTTTAGCGGCCTGAGGGGCTTTCTTTTTAAATAATCCGAACATATTGCTTATTGCTGAGCTGTACAAAGATAGGGAATTTAAAGGCCTTAATGTTTTTGGCGGTTAAATCACATCCCGCAGCTTCAAATTTAAAACACTTAGTACGTATTGATGTTTTAACACACAACCTGAATTATAACCGCAAGCAATAAAGGTTAAAATTGCCTTTTGATTACTGAAAATGTAACCAATGATTAATCTCTTAAAGGTTGTGTTAAAGTATTAAAAGGGAACATTTAATTGTAATATATTTGAAGAATGCCTTGTATTATAGGCAAATAACATAGTAACAGATTGGAAGTTAAAACGCCTTCGCAAGTTGGCCTTGTGCTAGTATTGAAATGAGGAAGCTATTAGTTGGCATATGGTTGTTATTGCTTGTAATAGCAATAGGTGGCTTGTTTTGGTATAACGAATACCGTTACACTTTGCCCACCCCTGTGCCTGTAAATTACAAGGCGGTAAACAGCGGTACGCTAATCAAACTTCCAAACGGTATAAAACGAGCCAACGCCAGGCCGGTACTGCTTCATTTTTTTAATCCTGATTGTCCATGTTCGAGGTTCAACCTTAAGCATGTAAAATCATTAATAGCACAATACGGTAACGAGGTTGATTTTGCCGTTGTGCTTGTTACTAAAAAAAAAATTACACAACAAGAGGTGCAGCAAAAGTATGATCTTAATGTGCCGGTATTTAAAGATGCCGCACTTGCTGCAGCCTGTGGCGTTTACTCAACGCCTCAGGCTGTAATCTTAAATGCCAAAAACCAATTAATGTACCGTGGTAACTACAATAGCAGCCGGTACTGTACCGATAAAAAAACCGAATATGCCCGTATGGCACTAACCGATGTGTTGCAGCATATGCCGGTGGCAACGTTGCCTATGGCAACTAAAGCATACGGATGCAGCCTGGCAGAAAATTTAAAAGCAGAAAGAAATGTCCAATAACGAATATCAGGAAAAACTGAGCGCGGAAGTCAAGAAGCGTTCTGACAAGCTTATGGACTATTTTCTGATTGCTTATGCGGCGGCAGGAGTTGGGCTTTCATTATATTATGATACGCTGAGCATGGCACTGTGGATAACCACGCTATGCCTGTCGGCTTATTACAGCGTTAAGTATCTTTTACCAAAGTCAAACCTATACCAATACGTATTGAGTGCTGTTTTGGGCATTTTTATGGCGCAATTTATATACCAGATGCATGGTATGTTTGAAATGCACTTTTTTGCATTTATAGGTAGCGCTGTACTAATAACTTATCAAAACTGGCGCTTACAAATTCCTATGCTCATTGTAGTAGGCATACATCACGCTACGGTTGGGTATTTACAGCATATAGGGGTTAATGGTGCCTACGTTACGCAGGTCGATGATTTGGATTTGCAGACTATTATTATTCATTTATCGCTTACCTGCGTTATATTTTTCATAAGCGGACTTTGGGCTTACCAGTTAGATAAATACGGGAGAATACAAGTTAAACAGGCTATTGAACTGGGCGAACTGCATAAAGAGGCTATGTTAAATATGGAGCGTCAGCGTAATGCTGAAGCGCTTGCTTTATATAATGCCCAGCTACTGCAAAAAAATGAAGAACTCGAGGTTGCACACCGCGAGGCCGAAGAGGCACGCGAAGAGGCGGTAGCTGCGCAGGAAGAAGCCATAGCTGCACAGGAAGAGGCTATTGATGCCAAGGAAGAGGCAGAAAAAGCTAACCAGGCAAAAAGTATTTTCCTGGCAATGATGAGCCATGAAATACGCACGCCTATGAACGGTGTAATAGGCATGTCTGGTTTATTGGCCGAAACAGCCCTTACCGATCAGCAACGCATGTATACCGATACTATTAACAATTGTGGTGAAAACCTGTTGGTGTTAATTAATAACATACTCGATTTTTCAAAAATTGAGGCCGGTAACATGGAGCTGGAGCGCGAGGATTTCAACTTACATTATTGTATTGAGGACGTGCTTGATATATTTGGCAAAACGGCATCACAAAAAGGTATTGAACTGGCTTACCTGGTTGATAAGCGCGTGCCGGCCCAAATTGTGGGCGATAAAGTAAGGTTGCAGCAGGTGCTTACTAACCTGGTAGGCAATGCACTTAAATTTACCAGCTATGGCGAAGTTATAATTAAGGTAGAGCAAAGCGAACCCGAAGATGCTTACGGCGAAATTGAACTTAGGTTTGAGGTAAAAGATACAGGAATTGGCATTCCTCCCGAAAAAATTGACCGCTTATTTAAGGCGTTCACCCAGGTTGATTCATCAACTACGCGTAAGTACGGTGGCACAGGTTTGGGTTTGGTTATATGCGATAAGTTGGTGAAGCTTATGGGAGGCGATATAAGCGTTTGCAGTAAAGACCGTAAAGGATCTACGTTTACATTCAGCATCAAAACTAAACCGGGTGTAAAAGTTCTACAAACTATTATAACTCCACTGATGTTAGATCAGGCCGGCAAAAAAGTTTTGGTGGTGGATGATCATGCCATCAACCGTAAAATTTTAAAAGATCAGCTTGAAAATTGGAAGCTGAAACCGGTAATTGCCAAATCGGGCATGGAAGCCATTGAATTAATGGCCAATCAGCTTAATCCCGATTTGATTATTACCGATGCTCAAATGCCTGATATACATGGTGTGCAGTTGGCAGAAAGTATCAAAAAGCAGTATCCGGCTATACCTATTATCCTGCTTAGTTCAATAGGGCATGAGCATGCTCGTGAACATGGCAAACTGTTTACCTACGTACTTAATAAACCTATAAGGCAGGATGATTTAAACCGTTACGTATTCAATAGCCTATCTGTTAAAAGTCAGCAAAATACCGAGGAGAAGGTTACTAAAAGCCGCCTTAGTATCGACTTTGCACAACGTAACCCGTTGAACATATTAGTTGCTGAGGACAACAAGATAAATCAAAACGTTATTAAGCACATTTTAAGCAAACTGGGCTATCAGCCTCAAATTGTTGAAAACGGACTGGAAGCAGTTGCTGCATGTCGTTCAGCTAAATTTGATTTAATACTGATGGACATGCAAATGCCCGAAATGGACGGACTGGAGGCTACTACAGTAATACGTAAGGCATTTGGTGCTCAGCCTGTAATTATTGCGCTTACAGCTAATACTATGCAAGGCGACCGCGAAGAATGTTTACTGGCAGGAATGAATGATTATATAAGTAAACCGGTAAAAACTGACGAACTAATGGATAAACTGCAACAATGGTATGCTTTTTTACAACACACAACTGAGAGCATGAGTGCCGGGGATACTATTGAAGATGCTGTATAAAGGCTTTATTAGTCATTATTAAAAGTAAAATGCCGTTTCAACTTGAAGAATAATCTACTATAGATTTCTCATTAAGTTGAAACGGCATTCGTTTATTATTGCAGGTTGTGGCTTTATTTCACATCAACTACTGCTAATGGGTCCATATCCGTATAAACCTGGTTTTCTCCGGCCATGCCCCAAATAAAGGCATAGTTGCTGGTTCCGCAACCAAAGTGTACGCTCCATGGCGGAGATATTACAGCATCATGATTTTGCATTACCAAACTTTTAGTGGCTTGTGGTTCGCCCATGAAGTGGAACAAGCGTTGGTTCTCTGGTAGATCAAAGTAAAAGTAAACTTCGGTACGGCGGGTGTGCGTATGCGGCGGAATTGAGTTCCAAACGCTGCCCGTTTCAAGCACAGTTAAACCCATTACTAGCTGGCAGCTGCGTATGCCATCAAGGTGAATGTATTTGTAAATAGTACGCTTGTTTGAGGTAGTTATATCGCCTAACTGAACCGGGGCCGCTTCTTCTTTAGTCATTAAGCGGTTTGGATAGTTGGCGTGCGCCGGGTTTGATAACAGGTAGTATACCGCCGGGTTCTCAGCATCAACACTTTTAAAGCTTACATCCTTAGTGCCTTTACCAAGGTAAACGCAGCTCATTTTTTCAACATTATAGGTAACGCCGTCTGCAACAACAACACCGCTGCCACCAACGTTAATTATGCCGATTTCTCTGCGCTCCAAAAAGTACTCGGCACGCAATTCAGGATGATTATCTAAAGTTACTTCGGTATTCACCGGCTTTACGCCGCCAACAATGGTACGGTCGTAATGTGAGTAAACGGTGGTTAATTTATCAGCCTGCATCAAATTCTTTACCAGGAACGACTCGCGTAGTTCCTCGGTAGTCATGCGGCTTACTTCTTTCTTACTATGTTCAAATCTTATTTCCATTACAATTAGTTTGTATGTTTATTATAAAACCTGTCATTTTGAGGAATGAGAAATCTATTACTATTGCTTAGCTTATCGCTTTGAAAGATTTCTCCTAATTTCAAAATGACAAGAGTGTAAAGTTGAAATTAAAAGGTGTTGGCTCTTGACTCTGAGGCTTATCTTCCCATCCAGCCGCCGTCAACGGTAAGCAGGTGGCCTGTTACATAGTCGCCAGCTTTTGATGCCAGGAATACTGCCGGTCCTTTAAAGTCTTGTGGTTCGCCCCAGCGGCCCGCCGGTATACGGTCAAGTATGCTTTTGCTGCGGTCTGGGTCGTTACGCAAAGCTTCGGTGTTATCAGTAGCAATATAGCCTGGGGCAATACCGTTAACGGTTACTCCTTTTGAGGTCCACTCGTTGGCTAATGCTTTAACAAGGCTGGCTAAGGCACCTTTGCTTGCTGCATAGCCAGGTACATTTATACCACCCTGGAAGCTAAGCAACGAACAGGTGAAAATAATACGGCCACTACCTTGCTCAATCATGTGTTTTCCAATTTCACGAGCAAGTATAAATGGTGCGTCAAGGTTCAATGATAACACATTGTCCCAATACTCATCAGGATGCTCGGCAGCAGGCTTACGCATAATAGTGCCTGCGTTATTTATCAAGATATCTATGCGCGGGTTCTCGGCCAAAAGCTTATTTACAAAATCGTACAGGCCCTCGCGGTTGCCAAGGTTAGCCTGGTAAGCTTTAAACTTGCGGCCCAGTGCAGTTACCTCTTTTTCAACATCACTGCCCTCTAAAGCAATTGAGCCCGATACCACAATAATATCAGCACCGGCTTCGGCTAAACCAATAGCCATACCCTTGCCAATACCTTTGTTACCGCCGGTTACCAGCGCAGTTTTACCTGTAAGATCAAATAAATTTAATAAATCGCTCATTATTTATGTATGATGATATGTTGTTAGTTGAAAATTATGTTACCGGGGGTTTTACCGCCTGGCGCGCCAGTAAAATCCATTGCCCTTTAACTTTTTGAAATACCAGTATTATCCAAAGTTTTACATTGCCGGGGGCTTTACCTTTATCGGCTGTTGCACCCGCCAAGGTATGGCGTACAATAGCTGTATTGCCCGAAACAGTCACTGTTTGATCGGTAAAATCCAGGCTGGTAAAATCAGTTTCGCCGGTTAAAAATGAATGTAAAAATTCCTGTTTGTTTTGAATTTTTCCGCCTGAGTGTCCAAACGTTAACTTGTCAGACGCCGCGGCCGACAGGCGGGCACTATCCGGATCAAGCATAAGCTTACGCAGGCTTTCTACCGTTTCCTCAACCTGCTTTTTTGCGTTTACCTTATTTTTCTTTTGAGCTTTCAGCGTTGTTGCTGTGCTTACCATTAGTACAAAGGCAAGTAGTGCCAGCTTTGTGTTTTTCATAGATTAATAACGGTATAATTGAAAGTAAAACGTGTTGTTAACTTGTATAATACGATGCTTTGCAAATGTAATGCGTTCTTTTATAGATAAAACCATAAAGTGATTTTTATTTAGCCTTTACCCGCCGTTTAAATAAAAGAAATTTTGCATACGTAAGCAAATCAGCTACTTTTGCGTTTAAGAAATTAAACATTGCTATGTCACACCACGAAGAAGATAAATCAAACGATCAGTACTATTATATTGTAGCTCTTTTAGCCGGCTTATTTGTTGGTTTTATTGTTGATAGAGGTGCTATTTACATCCCTATTGGTGGTATATTGGGATTATTAACTGCTGCCTTATTTATCAAGTTTTTGGTAAGAGGCCGCCACGATGTATAATTCCGACCAGGAGAAAGAATTACCTTCATTTATAAAAAACTGGAACCAGTTTTACGGTATCATTATCGTATGGCTGGTTTTTTTAATTTTTGTATTTTGGCTCATCACTATTTATTTTAGATGAGTGTAATTGACTGGATTGTTTTAGCGGTTACGCTGCTTGTAATTATTGTTTACGGCATATACAAAAGCAGTGGCAGTAAAAACCTCAATCAGTACCTGGTAGGAGGGCGTTCATTGCCCTGGTATCATATCGGGCTTTCGGTTATGGCTACCCAGGCCAGCGCTATTACCTTCCTTTCGGCACCCGGGCTTGCCTATTCAGACGGGATGCGCTTTGTGCAGTTTTACTTTGGCTTACCATTAGCCATGGTAGTGCTTTGCATAACCTTTGTACCCATATTTCATAAGCTAAAGGTTTATACCGCTTATGAATACCTCGAGCAGCGCTTTGACTTAAAAACGCGGGCCTTAACGGCATGTTTGTTCCTTATACAAAGAGGATTATCAACAGGTATAACCATTTATGCACCATCCATAATACTTTCGGCTATTTTACAAATTAATGTAGTGTACACTACGCTATTTATTGGTACACTGGTAATTGTATATACGGTTTGGGGTGGTACTAAGGCTGTGTCGTATACACAAATGCTGCAAATGAGTATCATATTTGCCGGTATGTTTCTGGCTGGAGTGCTGGTGGTGATGATGCTTCCGGATGGGGTTCATTTTAAGAACTCGCTGCAAATAGCAGGTAAGTTAGGGCGCGTAAATGCAATAGACTGGAAGTTTGATGCAAAAAATCAATACAGCGTTTGGAGTGGTTTAATTGGTGGCTTCTTCTTACAGCTATCGTATTTTGGTACTGATCAAAGCCAGGTTGGGCGCTATTTAACAGGTAGCTCGGTAGGGCAAAGCCGTTTGGGTTTACTCATGAACGGGTTAATAAAAATTCCCATGCAGTTCCTTATACTGCTTATTGGTGTTTTAGTATTTACCTTTTACCAGTTTAACCAGCCGCCCATGTTTTTTAACAAAAACGAGGTAGACCAGGTGAAGAAAAGCCGTTATGCCACTCAATACCATGCGCTTGAAAAGCAGTACGCCGATGCTTTTAAACAACGTAAAGAGGCTGCCACCGAGCTAACGGAAGCGCTTAATACAAATAACAATGATGCTATTTATTTTGCCGAAGGCAGGCTGCATGCGGCGCAAGCTCAAACGGATACCTTGCGTAACCGTGGCATTGCACTAATGAAGCAAAATAATAAGCTTGCCGATGTAAACGACACTAATTACGTCTTTCTTAATTTTGTAACTCATTACCTGCCACGTGGCTTAATTGGCCTGTTGATAGCCATTGTATTTCTGGCTTCCATGGGTTCAACAGCCAGTGCGCTTAACTCGTTGGCGTCAACTACCGTAATTGACATTTATAAGCGCGTAATTAATAAAAACGCCACCGATGGGCAGTATGTAACAGCATCGCGTTTAGCTACTGTTTTTTGGGGTATTGTTTGTCTTTTGATGGCGTTGTACGCAGGGCAGTTAGGCAACTTGCTCGAAGCGGTAAACAAACTGGGATCCTACATTTACGGTGTAATATTGGGTGTATTTGTAGTCGCCTTTTATTTAAAAAGCATACGTGGAAATGCTGTATTTATAGCCGCTCTCTTTGCAGAGGTTATTGTAATATACTGCGGCTACACCGAAACAATGGCTTACCTTTGGCTAAATGCAATAGGCTGTTTAAGCGTCGTTTTGCTTGCGTGGCTGGCAGATACTTTGCTGCCAAAATCTTCAGCTGATAGCCTAGCTTTGTAAGAGCCATACCTGCTACACTTTCCTAAAACTTGTAAATAAAAAAAGCTCCAACTAATCGTGGAGCTTTTTTATTAAGTAAGCTTGATAGTTTGCAGTTTGTATTAAGCGTTAAAAGCTTTCAATCCGTTTTCAATACGTTTAATTGCTTCCTCTTTTCCAAGCAGGGCAGCAATATCAAAAACATGTGGGCCAAATTTGCCGCCAACAAGCATTATACGTAATGGCAACATTGCATCGCCGGGTTTCAAGCCCTTTTCGGTTAACAACGCTTTAAAGTCGGCCTCAAGAGTGGCGGCATCAAAAGTGCTGCTTTGATTTAGGTGGTTAATGAACGCATCAAACAAATCTGATTTCGCTTCATTCCATTTCGGTTTTACTGAGGCCAGGTCGTATTCTTTAGGTTGCTTAAAAAAGTACCAGGCATGCTCATATGCATCATTAAGTAATACAATGCGGTCTTTTATTAATTCAATAACAGCGGTAAGGTAAGCGTCATTAGCAACTTCAATGCCTTTGGCCGTTAACACAGGTTTTATTTCGGCGGTTAAACGTTCGGGTGCTAATTTCTTTATCCATTCGGCGTTGTACCATTTGGCTTTTTCAAAATCAAACTTTGCACCCGCTTTGCTAATGCGGTCCATCGAAAACTTTTCAATCAGCTCATCAAGCGTGAATATTTCCTGGTCTGTACCGTCGTTCCATCCAAGCATGGCTAACAGGTTAAGGAATGCCTCAGGCAAGAAGCCTATTTCGCGGAAACCTTCAGTTAAATCGCCGGTTTTAGCATCAGTCCAGTTCATAGCATAAACCGGGAACCCTAAACGTGCACCATCGCGTTTGCTTAACTTACCGTGTCCGTCGGGTTTCAAAATTAATGGCAGGTGTGCCCATTGTGGCATATGCTCTTTCCAGCCCAAATATTCCCATAACAAAAGATGCACAGGCGCCGACGGCAACCATTCTTCCCCTCTAAAAGCATGCGACATTTTCATCAGGTAATCATCAACCACCACTGCAAGGTGATAAGTTGGCATACCATCAGCCTTAAGCAAAACCTTGTCATCAATAGTATTGGTGTCAAAGCTTACGTGCCCGCGTATCATATCATTAAATGATATGGTTTCGTCTTCCGGCATTTTTATACGTATTACATGCGGCGTACCTGCATCAAGCAGCGCATCAACCTCATGTTGTGATAGCGAAAGAGAATTACGCATTTCATTGCGGTAAGCCATACCATATTGAAAGTTTGGAATGGTACTACGCTTTTGCTCCAGTTCTTCGGGCGTATCAAAAGCATAGTAGGCATAACCATGCATAACCAGTTTTTCGGCATATTCACGGTAAAGCGGTTTACGTTCACTTTGGCGGTAAGGGGCGTATTCGCCACCATGCAGTGGGCTTTCGTCGGGTATAAGGCCACACCATTTAAGGCAGTCAACTATGTATTCTTCGGCTCCCGGTACATACCGTGTTTGGTCGGTATCTTCAATACGTAAAACAAAGGTGCCGTTGTTTTTTTTGGCAAACAAATAATTAAACAATACGGTACGTACCCCGCCGAGGTGTAAACCACCTGTAGGGCTTGGCGCAAACCGTACCCTTACTTTTTGTTGTAACATAAGGGCAAATATAAGGAGTGAGCAAGTGAATGCGTTAATGAGTAAGTGGTTAATTACTGATGTATTACAAATTTATTATTGCAGATGCCTTTAATACAGCGGGCCTGTTTCGTGCTAAATGGAAGCGTTTAGTACATCATGAAACAAAATCATCATTCGGGGCATTATTAACGGACTTATCTACTAAGCAACTAAAGAACTATATTTGGGCAACTCATGAGCAACCCGTACCAACGAAAAAAGCGCTGGAAATACCTGTTATTGTTTTTTGCCGTGTTAATTGCAGGCAGTTCTTTGTTGTATACACAATATCTGGCAAAAAATATTGCCACCAGCGAACGTACGCGTGCACAGGTTTGGGCGCAGGCCATGAAGCAGGTTTTCAAAACTGTTGACGAAGATCATTTGAATTTCGTATTTGTTGTACGCGATAGTCTTACCGTACCGGCAATAGTAACCGATGATAAAGGCGATTTTAAGTTTGCCCGTGGCCTTGATACCACCAAAACATTTATTGAAATGCCACCCGAGCAGGAGAACGGCAATAAAAAACAGCCCGTTTATGACATAAAGTATTTTGAAAACGAACTTGCCATAATGAAGGCCCAGCACGAGCCCATTAAGGTAAAAATGGATATACCCGGTTTGGGAGAAACATTTTGGCTGGTTTATTATAAAGAGTCGGTGCTGCTTAGCCAATTGCGTGTGTTTCCCTATGTGCAGTTAACCATTATTGCCATATTTTTAGGCGTTGCTTATTCGGCGTTCAGCTCATCGCGTAAATCTGAGCAAAACCAGGTATGGGTAGGCTTGGCCAAAGAAACGGCGCATCAGTTAGGTACGCCTATATCATCATTACTGGCGTGGATTGAACTTTTAAAAGATAAGTTTAATGCAGAGGAAGACCCGCTGATTGCTGAAATGAGCAATGATGTTAAACGTTTAGAGATAGTGGCCGACAGGTTTTCAAAAATTGGTTCAAAACCAGTTTTGGAGGCACACTCTGTGTTTGAAGTAATTAATGATTTTGTTGATTATTTCCGCATCAGGGTTACTGATAAAATAACGTTTGAAGTCACCGGCGATCGCTATCTTAAAGCAGGCATAAATATTCCGCTGTTTGACTGGGTAATTGAAAACCTACTTAAAAATGCAGTTAATGCCATTGAAGGTAAAGGCAGTATTAAGGTTGATATTTTGGCAAGCAAGGCCCGTAACCAGGTTTATATTGATGTTACTGATACGGGTAGAGGTATTCCACGCTCCAAGTTTGTTACGGTTTTCAGGCCGGGGTATACTACACGTAAACGTGGCTGGGGGCTTGGCCTTTCATTAACCAAGCGCATGGTTGAAAACTACCACAACGGGCAAATTTTTGTGAAAGACTCGGAAGTGGGAAAAGGCACTACCTTTAGAATTATACTCAGAAGCAGAGAAGAATGATAACGCAACCTCAGCCCAGCGAATATGCTCCATTTTATGCCGGGTACGTTAACGCGGCAATTGCTGGCGGAGACATTATTCAAACACTTATCCGTTTAAAATACAGTACCTATAAGCTGTTTACTTCTGTTGACGAGCAAAAGGGAAATTACGCCTACGCACCGGGCAAATGGACAATTAAGCAGCTTTTAAACCACATGGTTGATGCAGAGCGAATATTTGCGTTCAGGCTGCTATGCTTCATGAGAGGGGATAGCACAGCACTACCAGGGTTTGATGAAAATGCCTATGTTGAACAAAGCGATGTAAGCAACCGTACGCTGCAAAGTATTGCTGCAGAATTTAAAGCCGTGCGCGAGGCTAATATATATCTATTTGAATCGGTTAAAGATGATCAGCTGGCGTTTACGGGCGTAGCTAACGGACAGCCGGTTTCAATTAGAGCGTTACTCTATATAATGGCAGGACATGAAATGCATCACATTAATATTATCAAACAGCGATAACTGTAAACAGCAAAAAGCCTCCTCGTATTAAGAAGATGCTTACTTGCTTTAAAGAAGTGCGGTTACAGGCTTTCGTTGTCTTCTACGTAAATTGATGGTTTGCCCTTGTCAATGGTATCACGCTTTTCAATTACAAATGACAGGAATAAACCTATGCCTCCAAAAATTGCTATAAGGGCAAAGTAAATTGCAGGGCTATCTGATTTTGATGTTTGGAAAACCGTTCTGTCTAATAAAAAGGCTAAAAATAATCCTAAACCTGTTCCTATTAATAGCAAACCCCACTTCAAGTTTTGGTAAGGTGCTGATTGTGGCTTGTATCTGCGTGGGTCCATACCGCGTTCAATCATGGCCATTTTTTCGCGTTTGTGTAGGTAAACAATTCCAAAAATCATGGCAAACATGCCAAGTGGAACTAAAATAGGGATCATTAATGCTAAGGTGCCGTCCATGGTATTTAAATTTAAATTGTTTGTTAACGTTTATGTTTCCTCGCCAACTGCGGCGATTTGTATACTATGACCACACGATTTTTAAGGAGGTTACACCAATTTCAAAAATTTTCTAAATATATTTTATGGATTATCACAGGCTGAGTTTGCATTGCCGCTTAGTATACTATTAATGCTATGGCACACCCTAACTGTATTATTAATATTTTTATCGCTTCAGGTGTAACCTCTTTAGATAACATGTGGTCATAGGTGTTGTAAATGCAAAGCAAGCTTTCAGATATCGAGTTAATAGAGCAAACATTAAGTGGCAACCAATCAGCCTACGCTGATTTGGTTAAGCGCCACCAGCGGTTTGTATTCACGCTGGCTATGCGTTTTACTAAAACCCGCGAGGACGCCGAGGAGGTTGCGCAAGACAGCTTTGTAAAGGCTTACCGATCATTGCAAAACTTTGAAGGCCAAAGCAAATTTACCACATGGCTGTACAGTATTGTTTATACCACTGCCATGACATTTTTGCGTAAGCGAAGGTTAGATACATCATCAATAGACGATGAGAATAATTTTATACAGGTTGAAAACCAGAACGCAGGGTTTGAAAATAACCTTGCCGAGAACAAATCAAGGTCATACTATTTAAATAAGGCTATTGAGCAATTGCTACCAGATGATGCCACTATTATTACATTGTTTTATAAAGGCGAACAATCATTAGAAGAAATTGCGCTAACTTTAGGTATTGAGCCTAACAACGTTAAGGTTAAACTATTCAGGGCCCGCCAGCGTTTAAAAGAAAAGCTAGAAGGCTCATTAAAACATGAGGTGAACGAGTTGTTATGAGGAATTTTGAAGAACAATTGTGGAATTATGTGGACGGAACCTGTACACCGCAGGAACGTGAGGTTATTGAACATTTGATTGCCACTGATGAAGCCTACCGGTTAAAGTTTGAAGAAATTAAGGCATTTAACCTCGAATTGCAGGATATAGAATTAGATGCGCCATCTATGGCTTTCACCTATAATGTGATGGAACAGGTACGGGCAGAGGAAGCTCGAAAGCCACTTAAGTCTTCTATTAATACTATGGTTATTAAGGGTATAGCTGCGTTTTTTGTATTAACTATAACCACACTAGTGGTAATAGCTTTAGCAAATGCAAACTGGTCGGCTGGTGCCGCAAATCAAATAAGTGTACCTACTATCCGTGCATCAGAATTAAAAAACTTATTTAGTGGCAATGTGCTAAACGGTTTCCTGTTTTTTGATTTGGTACTGGCACTTTACTTTTTTGATAGCTACCTGCGTAAACGTAAAATTATTGAAGCGGTATAAAATCATTGACACTTTTGTAGTGAAAAAAGTACAGTAAATTGGCACTCATAAATGTTGTAACATTTAAAATTATAAAGGCTGAGTGAAAGTGCCTAAAAATCAGCAGAAAAGATTTTTAAAAAAAATGTTACACTTTGTTGTAGTTTGGTACAGGAATTGTAATATTGTACACGAATTGGTAAACTTACCAATTTAATTGTGATAAGGTTTAGGTTGAAAGTCCCCCGGTGCAAGACTGGGGGGCTTTTTATTTTTAACCGTATTCTGAACATTGAGTTACTGCGTTATACAACACTTTGTATATTTGACTTGATAAGATTTAGAATATGAAAAAACTTTACACCCTTGTTTGCATAGCCTTGGCCTTAGGTGGCGCAACAACTGTGCAGGCTCAAAACGGCTTAAAATTGCCCCAGGCAAGTACCGCACAAACATTAACCCAAGAGTTCGGTCTTGGAAAAATCACATTAAATTATTCACGCCCTAATACAAAAGGCCGCAAAATATTTGGCGCATTGGAGCCATATGGTGCTGTTTGGCGTACAGGTGCTAACTCTGCAACAACAATTACCTTTACCGATGAGGTAATGCTTGAAGGCCAAAAAGTTTTGCCGGGTGAATACGCATTGTTTACTATTCCTGATGCTAAGGAGTGGACCATTATATTAAACAAAGCTGCCAAGCAATGGGGCGCGTATGAATACAAACAGGCAGAAGATGTATTGCGAGTTTCAGTAAAGCCTGCAAAATCTGCAGCTTTTACTGAAACTTTTACAGCCCAGTTTGCCAACGTGGCAGCTACCACCGCTGAATTGGTTTTGGCTTGGGAAAACACGGCGGTAACGGTTCACTTGAAAACCGATATTGATACCCGAATAATGGCTAATATAGATGAAGCCATGAAAGGTGATAAAAAACCTTATTTCAGCGCGGCTCAATACTATTTCGAAAACGGTAAAGATTTAAACAAAGCTTTAGAGTGGATGAACGAGGCTGAGAAATCCGCGCCTAAAGCATACTATATAAGATATTGGAAAGCACGTGTTCAACTTAAAAAAGGCGACAAGGCTGGTGCTATTGCTACGGCAAAGCAGGGTGTAGCTTTAGCTAAGGAAGCTAAGAACGATGAGTACATACGCCTTAACGAAAGCATTATTGCACAAGCTAAGTAAGTGCGTTTATATATGACTTATATTTGTACAAGCAAGCTTTACAAATAAGCATTAAAAAGAGAAAGCCGCATTGATTTGCGGCTTTCTCTTTTTAATATATAATGTAGCCAAAAGTTATCCATCTAAAAGGAAAACGAAAAGCTCTTTAGGGCCATGAGCACCAAGCACCAACGTTTTCTCAATATCAGCAGTACGGCTAGGACCGGTAACTGTTGTAATCATACTGGGCAGGTGCCTGCCATACTTATCGCTTATAAGCCTAAATCCGTCTTTTAAATCAAGTACTAATTGCGATGTGTAAGCTAATACAATATGTACAGGCGGGTAAATGCTTAATCTGCGGCCGGCCATGCTTGCATTACTCAACAATATGCTGCCATTACGGGCAACAAGTGCTTCACAAAGCGTAAAGCCTACCTCGGCTTGGTCAAAGTCTTTATCTGTTTCGTAGTATGGATAACCATACTGCTCTAACACTTCTTGCAGGCGCGGTTCCCAACAGTATATTTTATGCCAGTTCCTTTCTTCGGCCAAGTTAAGCAGCGATTCAATAAACTGAATTTCATCCTCACAAAAAACAAATTGCCCTGCCACGGCTAAAAACTCCTCGGCAAACATTACTTCAAGCAAATCATCCTCAGTAGGTGCCGCATATAACGGCTGATCTTCAAGGTTTGGATATGGATTGTCGCGGCGTTCCAAAAGTGCCTTGCGCACCTTTTTTAACATTTTTTCTTTCGAGGTAGTGTTATCCTTCATCATAAAAATAAAAAGCCGCTATTTGCATAGCGGCTAAATATAAAAAGAAATTATATTAATTGTTTTCAGAGGTACCGTCAATACGGGCAGTCTCCGGGTTGGTTACGCTTTCCGGAATGGCATTATTGTCAGTCTCAGGGTTTAAGGCTGCCTCTCCGTTTACAAACTTATCGTAAGTAGTACGGTTGTCAAATGGGCGTTCACCCAGCAATTCCACTAAGTCCTGCTGAAATAATACCTCTTTCTCTAACAGTTTGGCAGCAAGTAATTCCAACCCGTCGCGTTTTTCAGTTAGCAGGTTTTTGGTACGTTGGTAAACGTCGTCAACCATCTGGCGTACCTCAGCGTCAATTAATTCAGCAGTAGTATCAGAGTATGGTTTGTTAAATTGGTACTCGCCCTGCGGATCGTAAAACGACAGGTTACCCACTTTAGAGTTCATACCATATATTTTAACCATGGCATAAGCAAGTTTAGTGATACGTTCCAAATCGCTCAGTGCACCGGTTGATATACGGCCAAAAACAATGTCTTCTGCCACGCGGCCACCCATTGATACCACCATCTCGTCCATTAACTGCTCAGTAGTATGCAGGAACTGCTCCCTCGGTAAATACTGGGCGTAACCTAAAGCGGCAACGCCACGCGGAACAATAGAAACCTTAACCAGTGGATCGGCATGCTCCAGGAACCAGCCAGCAATAGCATGTCCTGCTTCATGGTAAGCAACAATGCGTTTCTCTTCGGGTGATATAATTTTATTCTTTTTCTCTAAACCACCAATTACACGGTCAATAGCATCCTGAAAATCCTGCATATCAACCGATGGCTTGTCACGACGGGCAGCTATAAGTGCAGCTTCGTTACAAACGTTGGCAATTTCGGCACCTGCAAAGCCTGGTGTTTGTGCTGATAGTTTTTTGGCATCAACGCCTTCGGCAAGTTTTAAAGGACCTAAGTGTACTTTAAATATTTGCTCACGGCCAATCAAGTCAGGTTTATCAATTGATATCTGGCGGTCAAAACGTCCCGGGCGTAATAGTGCAGAGTCTAATACATCTGGGCGGTTGGTTGCGGCAAGTATGATGATACCCGAATCGGTACCAAAACCGTCCATTTCAACTAGTAATTGGTTCAATGTGTTTTCGCGCTCATCATTACCGCCAACAATATTGTTTTTACCGCGGGCGCGGCCAATAGCATCAATCTCATCAATAAAGATGATACATGGTGCTTTATCTTTTGCCTGCTTAAACAAATCGCGTACACGTGATGCGCCCACACCCACAAACATCTCAACAAAATCAGAGCCTGAAAGTGAGAAGAACGGCACCTGGGCTTCGCCCGCAACAGCTTTTGCCATTAGGGTTTTACCTGTACCCGGTGAGCCTACTAAAAGAGCACCTTTTGGTATTTTACCACCAAGATTGGTGTATTTTTTTGGGTTTTTAAGGAAGTCAACAATTTCCATTACTTCCTCTTTAGCTTCTTGTAAACCGGCAACATCATTAAACGTAACGTTTATTTGTGCCTCTTTATCAAACAAGGTAGCTTTTGATTTACCAATGTTAAATATCTGACCACCCGGGCCACCACCTGCACCACCACTCATGCGGCGCATAATAAATATCCATAACCCTGCCATTAACAGCAGCATAATAATACCTTGTACCAGCCAGTTTGACAGCCAGCTATCATGCGCAGGTTCAAATTGAATTGGCACCTTGGCATTATCAGGCAAATCTTTTTCGGCAGCTAAAATTGATTGCTTCATGCTATCAAATGAAGCATCAGTAAAGTAAAACTGCGGGTTGTTGGCATTCATGCTCAACGAGCGCTGATTTTTTAGCTTAGCATATTCAGGTTTGTTAAGGCTATCTTTTTTTATGTATACCTCGGCAATAGTACGTTCGCCATCTTTGTAAGCAACAACTTTTTCAACGTCACCGTTGCGTAGCATGTTTACAAAGGCAGGATTAAAGTCAATTTTAGTGCCCGGGCTGCCACCTAATATGTAAGGAACCACCAATAAAGCCAAAATAACAATGGCGTAAATCCACATGAAATTAAAACGTGGTGGCTTTGGAGTAATTTTTCTATTCGGAACCCTTCTGAAACGGGGCTTATTATCTGATTTAGTGTCTTTCATTTTATTTAATAGAGCTCAAACATAACCATCATTGAAATAGATAGATGAATTTAAAAAAGCAGATGGTTAGGCGCTTTTATAATACTTTATCTCGGCGTCTCCCCACAAGTCTTCCACGCCATAAAATTCTCTCTTGTCTGTCTTAAAAACATGCACTACCAGATCAATGTAGTCCAGTAAAATCCATTCGGCATGCTCCAGTCCTTCTTTGCGCCACGGCTCCTGTTGCGTTGCTTTATAAATTTCGTCTTCTATACTGTTGGCAATGGCTTTTACCTGTGTAGATGAATCGGCATGGCAGATTACAAAATAATCAGATACGGAGCTTTTGATGTTTCGCAAATCCAATCTCACTATGTCGTTACCTTTCTTTTCCTGTATGCCGTGTATGGCTAATTCAGATAGGTAGGCAGATTCACTTAACGCTTTGTTTTTTACCATTAAAAACCTTTAATTTTGAACGATTTGAATGTAAGAAATATTATTTAGACTTATATACTTTGCAAAATAACAAATTTTCGGAGGTAATTGTTGCACAAAATTTGGTTACCTTAAAAGAAGTTGACTCAACAAATACATTCTTAAAAAAACTATTGTCAAATACTGAGCCAGTAGAAGAAGGTACAGTCATATTGGCAGAGAGCCAGACTGCCGGTCGCGGTCAGCAGCAAAACCGTTGGTACAGTTCAGCTAATCAAAGTTTAGCGTTCAGCCTGTTGTTACTACCCTCATTTTTACCGCTTGAAAATCAATTCAACCTTATACGCATAGTAAGTTTGGGTGTTTATGATGCTTTGTTTCCATTGATTGGTGAGGCCCTAAAAATTAAGTGGCCTAATGATATCTACATAAACGATTTAAAGTTAGGCGGAATTTTAATTGAGAGCCAGGTGCAAGGCGGCAAAATAAAAAGCTCGGTAGCCGGTATAGGACTTAATATTAACCAGCAGGATTTCCCCGATTGGGTGCCTAATGCGGTATCGCTAAAGCAGATATTACATAAAGATTATGATTTAAAAGCGTTAATGTTTGACATTTGCAGCCATATTGGCCAGTGGTATATTAAACTAAAGGCAGGTAATGAAAGTCAGATAGAGGAAGCTTACCTTAATACCTTGTATTGGTTAAACAAACCCGGAAGCTTTAAGGCTCAAGATGCTATATTTGGCGGCACAATTACCGGCGTAAGTAAAACAGGTTTACTGCAGGTTGATTGTAACGGCGTTACAGCTGAGTATAATTTAAAAGAGATTGAATTTTTAAATAAATAAACCCCTGATGAAAAAGGTATTATTAATGATGGTTGCCCTGTTTTTAACAGTTGCAGCTTTTGCCCAAATTGATGAACCGGTTAAATGGAGCTATGCCGCAAAGAAAATAAGTGCTACCGAAGCTATAGTACTTGTTAAAGCTACCATTGAACCAGGATGGCACATTTATTCGCAGCATATTAAAGAAGGTGGGCCTATTGCCACCACCTTCACTTTTACGCCAGGTAAGGATTATACTCTTGTAGGTAAAACTATTGAGCCTAAGGTGATCAGTAAATATGATGACCAGTTTAAAATGAATATTGGCTTTTTTGAAAACTCAGTTGTTTTTCAGCAAAAAGTTAAGCTTAAAGCAGGGGCAGCTACCGTTAAAGGTAAGGTTGAATTTATGAGCTGTAACGACCGCAAATGCTTACCTCCTGATGAAGTAGCGTTTAATGTAACTGTAAAATAAGGCGCTGTAATAATGAGTATTAAATATAGTCGCCTGTTTTTTGTTGTTATTTTAGCCCTCATTGCAGGGCTAAGCTTTTTTACGCCTGCCGGTCAGGTCAAAGCTGCTGTTTTTCAAAATGCTGATACCGTTTCCACAGAAGGTATTGAATTTACCGATGTTGAGCCTGCTAAGCCTGAGGTAAAAACCGAAACAACTACAGTTAAACCCTCAACAAAAGAAGCTGCAAGCGCAATCACAGCAGTTAAACCTGCCGAAAAGCCTAAAACACTTTGGCAAATATTTATTGAGGGCTTTTTAGGAGGTTTTGCAGCGCTTATTATGCCTTGTATATATCCACTGCTGCCATTAACGGTTAGCTTTTTTACCAAAAAAGCCGGGTCGCGCAGTAAGGGCATTATGCACTCACTTATTTACGGCATATCAATTATTGTAATTTATGTTGCACTTGGCCTAATTATTACGCTAATATTTGGGTCTGATGCTTTAAATGAATTAGCTACCAGTGGTGTATTCAACCTGTTTTTCTTTTTACTACTGGTGGTGTTTGGCATATCGTTTTTGGGAGCATTTGAATTACAGCTGCCAAGCTCATTGGCAAATAAGCTTGATGCCAACTCAGATAAAGGTGGAATTGCAGGTATATTTTTTATGGCCGCTACACTTGCCGTAGTATCCTTTTCATGTACCGGGCCTATTATTGGTTACTTACTGGTAGAAGCTACCTCAAAAGGAGAGAGGCTTGCGCCTATAATGGGTATGCTTGGTTTTTCATCGGCACTGGCAATTCCGTTTACCATATTTGCGTTGTTTCCTTCTCTGTTAAAATCACTGCCAAAATCGGGCGGATGGTTAAACAGCGTAAAGGTTGTGTTAGGCTTCCTGGAGCTGGCCTTTGCGCTTAAGTTTTTATCAGGGGTTGATTTGGCTTACCACTGGAACTGGTTTGACCGTGAAGTATTCCTGTCGTTATGGATTGCATTGGGCTTATTAATGTTTCTGTATCTTATTGGCAAAATAAAGTTTTCGCATGATAGTGATTTGCCTTACTTATCTGTTCCGCGTACGTTTATTGCCATAGGCGTATTAGCATTTACTTTATACATGGTACCTGGTTTGTGGGGCGCACCGTTAAAGGTAATTAGCGGATTTTTGCCGCCTCCGGCTACTCAGGATTTTATGTTGAGTAACGACGGAACAAGTGGTAATCAGATTGCTCAGTCCCCGGCAGTATCTATTAAACAAAAAAAACATGAAAACTTGTTTACCCGTGGTAAGCATGCCGGTTTAAACGAGTGGTATGACATGGAGCAGGCTTTACAGGTTTCAAAAGAGCTGAATAAGCCCGTTTTAATCGATTTTACCGGATGGTTTTGTGCTAACTGCCGTAAAATGGAGAATGAGGTTTGGAGCGATCCGCAGGTACACAAGCGTTTAGCCGAAGATTACATATTGCTTGAGCTTTATGTAGACGAAAAGGCTGAACTGCCTAAAAATGAGCAGCATGTATCTGATTTTAGCGGAAAGACTATCAAAACAATAGGAAATAAGTGGAGCGATTATGAAGCTTCGAAATTTAATGTAAATTCGCAGCCGTATTACGTAATCGTTAATGCAAAAGGCGATGTACTTGTGCCACCACAAGGCGCTAATTATAACGTTAATAATTATATTGAATTTTTAGACAGCGGCAAAGCCGCCTATGAGAAAAACAATGGCAGAGATTAAAAATATTGGTGTTTACACTTCGGGCGGAGATTCGCCCGGTATGAATTCGGCTATACGCGCCGTGGTACGAACGGCGTTATATTATAACCTTGAAGTAACCGGCATACGCCGTGGTTATGAAGGCATGATTACCGGCGATTTGTTTCCTATGGACAGGAAGTCAGTTGCCAACATTGTTCAACGTGGCGGTACCATTTTAAAAACTGCACGTAGTGAGGAGTTCCGTACGCCTGAAGGTCGTCAGAAAGCTTACAAGCAACTTAAACGTTACGGGGTAGATGCCCTGGTAGGTATTGGTGGTGATGGTACCTTTACCGGTGCCAAAGTGTTCAGTAACGAGTTTGGTATTCCTATTGTTGGTTTGCCGGGCACCATTGATAACGACTTACAAGGAACCGATTTTACCATTGGTTACGATACTGCTTTAAATACCGTTGTAGAGGCTGTGGATAAAATTCGTGATACGGCTGAATCACATGATCGCTTATTCATCGTTGAAGTAATGGGTCGTGACTCAGGTTTAATTGCCCTGCGTACCGGTATTGCATCAGGTGCAGAGGCTATCCTTATTCCAGAAACCAAAACTAATATTGAGGCGCTTTATCAGCGTTTAGAGCAAGGCCGTCGTGATAAATCTTCAAAAATATTAATCGTTGCCGAAGGCGATGAAGCCGGTGGCGCTTTTGAAATTGGCCGTTTAATTAAAGAGAAATACCCTAACTATGATACCCGCGTATCGGTACTGGGTCACATGCAGCGTGGCGGTCATCCAACCTGTATGGACAGGGTTTTGGCCAGCCGTGTAGGTGTTGCAGCGGTTGAGGCGTTAATGGCTGGTCATAGCCACGAAATGATTGGTGTTATTAACGGACAAATAGCCTATACACCATTTGAAAATGCAATTAAGCATAATGCCGATATTGACAGTAACTTGTTGAGAATCGTAGATATATTATCACTGTAAATCTCCTTTACATTAAAATAGAAAAGACCGTTGGCTGAGCTTACGGTCTTTTTTATTTCCAAGGGGAAGATTGTATACTAACATCTATGTTATTGCACCCTTGTGCTTTAAATATTTAATTTATATCTTTGCGTCCCCGCAGAAATAGCTCCGGGGGAATGTTGAATACATAATCAAAGAAAAAAAGAATGGCAACTAAAATCAGATTGCAAAGACACGGTAAAAAAGGAAAACCTTTTTACTACATCGTAGTGGCAGATGCACGTGCTCCACGTGACGGTCGTTTTATTGAGCGTATAGGTTCATACAACCCTAATACCAATCCGGCTACTATCGACATCAACTTCGATAAAACTTTTGAATGGGTAAGCAATGGTGCACAACCAACCGATACTTGTCGTGCTATCCTTTCTTATAAAGGTGTAATGTACAAAAAACACTTACAAGGTGGTGTTAAAAAAGGTGCATTAACTCAAGAGCAGGCTGATGCTAAATTTGCTGAATGGACTGAAAACAAATCAGGTCAAATCACTGGTAAAAAAGATAGCTTAAGTACAGCTAAAGCTGATGCACGTAAAACTGCCTTAGCTGCTGAGGCTAAAAAGAATGAAGACAGAGCTGCAGCTATTGCTGCTAAAAATGCTCCTGTAGCTGAAGAAGTAGAAGAAGCTCCGGCAACTGAAGAAGGTGCTGCAGAAGAATCAACTGAAGAAACTGCTGCTGAGTAATTTTAAAGTTCATCAATTTTTACGCAATAGCGAAACAACCCTGTTGTTTCGCTATTGCTGTTTTAAAAGGTTAAGTGTTTAAAGGCTTATGAAAACAGAAGACTATTTCAGAATAGGTACCGTAACCAAAACCCGCGGACTTAAGGGCGAACTGCAGGTATATGTTGATTTTGACGGAGTGCAGGATATTGATTTTAAAGCCATTTTTTTTGATGTGGCCGGTAAACTGGTGCCGTACTTTGTAAGCCAGATCAAGTATCCGCAGGCTAACACCGCTTACCTTTTTTTGGAAGATGTTGACCATATTGATAAGGCAACTCCACTGGTTAAAAAAGATTTGTACCTGCCAAATGAGCTTATGCCCGAAAAGGATCCAAATGATTTTACATTGATGGATTTGGAAGGCTTTATAGCCATTGACGAAACTCAAGGCGAGCTTGGCGAAATAACGGATGTTACCGAATATCCTCAACAGGTTATTGCTACCGTGCATTATCAAAACCGCGAAGTATTATTCCCGCTTAACACGGAGTTTATTAAAGGTATTGATATGGAGGGAGGGGAAGTTTACCTTGACTTGCCCGAGGGCTTGTTAGATGTTTATTTAAACGGGTAAGCAGGGTTCTCTTAGTTAGTCTTTCGTGCATTCTTTATTATAAATTACATTATCATGCGTTTTGACATTCTTACCGTATTGCCCGGCTTGCTTGAAAGCCCCTTTGCTCACTCAATATTACAGCGTGCGCAAAAAAAAGGTATTGCCGAAATACATGTGCATAACCTGCGCAATTATTCATCGCTTAAGCATAAAAATGTTGATGACTATCCTTACGGTGGTGGCAGCGGTATGGTAATGATGATAGAACCTTTTGCTGCCTGCATTGATAAGCTGAAAAGTGAGCGCAATTATGATGAAGTGATTTTTATGACACCTGATGGCGTTACCCTTAACCAGGGCATTGCTAATGAGCTTTCCATTAAAGGCAACATCATTATACTTTGCGGGCATTATAAGGGTATTGATCAGCGCGTGCGAGATTTATTTGTGACTCGTGAGCTGTCTATAGGCGATTACGTACTATCAGGCGGAGAATTGCCGGCTGCGGTTTTGGTTGATGCTATAGTGAGGCTGATACCAGGTGTGCTATCTGACGAAACTTCTGCCTTATCAGATTCTTTTCAAGGTGAACTATTAGACGCGCCGGTATATACCCGGCCTGCCGATTGGAATGGGCATCGGGTGCCCGATATTTTGTTGAGCGGTAACACTCCTGAAATTGAAAAATGGCGCTTTGAGCAATCATTGGAACGCACACGCCAGCGCCGCCCCGATTTACTGGGAGAATAGCCTTTTTGAGGCGTAAATGCGGAGGTTTGCCAGCGCGTTTATTTGATGTATGTTAAGTGGTTTTACTATTTGCACATCAGTGCTTTAGAATTATATACATCAAATAAATTATTTTTAAAATCGTCTTTTAAAATCAAAAAAATATACCTATTATTGCAATCCGATTTTTACGGGTTGAAAATCGCATTAAGAGCTTAAAATCATGGATTTAATTAAATTTGTTGAAGAGCAGTCAGTTGAAAAAAAGCAAGTTCCTGCATTCAAATCAGGCGACACTGTAACTGTACACTATAAAATCAGAGAGGGTAACAAAGAGCGTGTGCAGCTATACCAAGGTGTAGTTATTCAACGTAACAGCGCAGGCAGCACCGAAACCTTTACCGTACGTAAAGTATCAAACGGTATTGGTGTTGAGCGTATTTTCCCAATTAACTCGCCAAACATCGATAAAATTGAAGTTAACAGCTTTGGTAAAGTTCGTCGCGCTAAATTATTTTACTTGCGCGCTCTTACCGGTAAAGCTGCACGTATCAAATCAAAACGCGTTTAATTACCGTTTTAGATTAGTAGCGTAGCTGATACTAAAATATTAAAGGCCGTTTTGGAGTTTATCCGAAACGGCCTTTCTCTGTTAAATTAATTCAAATACCCTTTTGCAGCAGTTAGCATAAAAGGGTGTGTTTAATTGAGTTTGTTCAACGTTGGTAAGGGGTAATTTCCAACCGGCACCTTGTGCGTTCCAATATGTAACTGATGCCGTTCCATTCTGTCAATCCTGTTTGTATTAACAATGTAAGACCGGTGTACTCTTGCAAACGTGCCTGGAGGTAAAAGCTCAGTTGCCTCAGTGATAGTTAAGCGGCTTGTTATGCGTTTATCGTCGTTTAAAATAAACGTTGCATAGTTCCCGGCAGCTTCTAAAAAAAGTATATCATCAAAACTTACACGTACCGTTTCATACCCTGACTTTACAAAAATGCTGCTTCCGGGTATCTTTCCAGGTTTTCGTGCTTGAAGTAAATCATTAGCCTTATGGCAGGCCTTTAAAAAACGTGTGAGCGCAAACGGTTTAAGCAGGTAATCAACTGCATTAAGCTCATAGCTTTGCACGGCATGCTCGGCATAGGCAGTAGTAAAAATAACCAGCGGCCTAACCTGCAAACTCTCCATTAGTTCAATGCCCGATATATCGGGCATCTTGATGTCTAAAAAAAGCAAATCAACAGGGTTTTGTGCCAGGTAAGCAATAGCCTCAAAGGCATTGGTAAAACTTTCTTTGACTGTAATAAACGGTACCTTGGCTGCATGAGCGCGTATTACTTCCAGGGCAAAGGGTTCATCATCAATAGCTATGGCGTTTATCATTTACAGGTATTGTGCTATTTGTTGGTATAACAGCGTTTTATTGCTCGGTCGTTTAATATCATTTATAATGGCTTTTCCGCTCTTATCAAATATAAAATAAGTTGGGTAAGAACCCTGCTTATTTTTGTCAGGCTGCAGCTCATCCCAAAACTTCTGAATATCGGCATTGCTTTTACGCAGGTGTATGCCCGTCATGTTGTTTACCATAATAAAGTCACGCCAGTGTGCATCTTTAATATCATCGTCCATATCCAAATAGATAAAAACTACATTTTTGCCCTCAAATTGCTTTTTTAGTTCGGGCACAAAACGTAACTCATCACGGCAGGGGCCACACCAGGTACCCCATATATCAAGGTATACTACCTTGCCTTTGTATCGGTTAACTATTTCGTATATCGAGTTTATTTTCTCGAAGCCTTCAATAATGTGTATGCCCTCGTTGCTTTTGTTGGTAACCAAAGCACTTTGCATATTAGCAATACGTGCGGCCAGTTGAGGGCGGTATTTACTTTGCGGATACAGATTAATCATTTCATCCATTAACGGCCGAGCCTCGGTAAGGTCTTTTTCAGAACATTTAGCGTTTATAAATTGTGCGAGCATTGCTTCAGCTACAGGTTTATTATAGGTGTTTTTTACTGCTAACCAGTTTACATACAACTTACCTTTAGATTTTGCGAGTGCAATGGCATCATCGAAAGAAACATTAAAGTAGGGTACAGGCGTTGTATTGGCTTTGGCCTTATCAAGCCCTTGCATATATATTACCGCCTGCGATTCCATGTAGCCAATATAATCATCAGCAAACTGGTAAAATTGTGGCCCGGCGGGCAGTACATCGGGTTCGGGTTTAATGCTGCCGTATAGTAATTTGTATAATCCCATCAAATCGGCTTTGTTGACGTTCATAATGCCGCGCGCAAAAAAGTTGAGCCAGTTGAGGGTTTCGGTACGTATTTCCTGCGCTATGAGGCGTTTGTCGGCGGTGTTAAGTGCGGATGCCCGTACCTGAGTAACCCGTGTTTCACCTAATTTTAATTGCGGTTTAATTACCTTTTCGGTTATTTCGGCTACCGTACCTTTAGCATAGCTGTTGTTTCCACGTGTACCGGCGGCAATAAAAGCAGGTTTCTGTCCCGCATCAACCTGATACAATAGCTTATTCTCGGCAGCTATCGATCCTTTGAACGTGCTTAAAGTGGTATCAGTTGAATTGATGGTCACCTCTAGTTGTTTTCCAGGCTTCATCATGATAGTCCACAACCTACTATGATACATCAGCGTAGCAAACTTGGTGGTACTAAGGGGAATATCAGCCGTGAAATTTCCTTGCTTGTCTAACCGTATCTGCTTAATATTTTCATAGTAATATCCGTATAAATATGGAATATTCAACTGAATAGTGTCGGCTTGCTGCAGGTGCTCAACTTTACCGCTCAGCTTAAATTGCGCCAGGGTTTCACTTGGAGTAAGCAAAAGAGTAATGATGACGCCAATAGTTAAAGAAATTGTGATAAGGTTTTTCATTTGAGGTTAAGGGTTAAATAAATGAAAAATTCGTTTGGCTTTTGGCGTATAACCAGTTCATGCTTTTGCGGATAAAGCAGCTGCAGGCGCTGCCGTACGTTTTCAAGACCTATGCCTGAGCGAGTACTTTCAGGATCGTTGGTAGCACGTTGATGTATGCTGTTCTGCACATCAAATTGTAACGTGCCGTCGGTTATTTGCAAGTTTATGTTTATCCACGATTCTTCATTCAGGCTGATGCCATGTTTGTAAGCGTTTTCAACAAACGGGATGAGCAGCATGGGCGCTATGAAATACCCTTCGGCTTCTGCAGGCATATTAGCGGTGATATTAATAAGCGGCGAAGATGCTGTGCGCATATTTTGCAAATCAATATAGTTTTGCAGGTAATCAATTTCTTGCGTTAATGCAATGCGTTCTAAAGTGTTTTCATGCAGCATAAAGCGCATCATATCACCCAGTTTCTGTATGCCTTCACCTGTTTTTTCAGCTTTTTCGGTAAGGGCCAAACCGTAAAGGGTATTAAGCGCGTTAAATAGGAAGTGCGGATTTATCTGTGAGCGCAAAAACTGTAGATTTGCTGTTGAAGCACCTAAATCTGTTCTTAAACCGCTTAGCTCAGCCTGCAAACTTTTACGGTATTGATAAATATAAAAGCTAAGCGGAGTTATAAGAAGTAGCTGCCCAAGCCAAAACACCAGGAATGAAATTATGCGTGTTACGCCCGAGTAGGTGGCTTTGTAGGCAAATGCACCGGTGAGTGGCAAATTTATTCCAAGCGTAACCAGCAATAAGATAAACCAAAATCCCATTCGTTCGGCTCTTTTATCCCAGTATTGTGGTATAAGCCAATACATTATAACTATGTGGCAAATAAAGGCGCAAGGAACAACAAGACCAATAAAGAATGTTACGCTCACATGAGACTTTAATATAAAGCACCCAACCAGCAGTGTTGCCCACAACATTAAAAAGTAAGCTGTTTCGCGGCTTATGCGCATGCGTGTAACCGAATAAGTGTGTTGTTTATGCGCAAGCAACCAATTAATTAATTGTTTAGCTGCCTGGTAAGCCAGCAGTGCTTCGAACCAAATGGTAGCCTGAGGTAGTTTTTTAACAATTGCCCGGTAAAGCAAATCGTTATGGTAAGGAAAGCGTAATACGTAATTCACACAAAATAATGCCATAGCCGCCACAAATGCAATTGCAATGGTAAGTATGGCTTTTCCCCATTTTTGCTTACTCAGGTAGTAATTGGGCAACATACAGGCCACCCATACAAATGACAGGTAGTAAGCCAGGTATTCAATAATTGATGGCCATAAAAAGTTGTTGGTAAATTTAAATACGTATCCATGCTTTCTAAAAACATCTGCATCAAAAGAATCAGCAGTAAAATAGCCGTGCATGTAGCTATCGGCGGTGTTAAGCAGCCCGAAGGTGTGAGTGAGCAGCAGCAATGTGGCTAAGGCAATTTCGAGGTGTTTGAATTTCATGCTGCAATCTTAACCAGCATCGTTGCCGCTTAAAAATAAATGTGACCAACCGGCCGTAAAATGTGATGAAAATGTGTGTCGGAGCTATTTGCCTGTTAATTTTTCCAGTTCGTTACGCGTAAGCAGGCGGCCTCCCTGCCATTGATAATGGTCGGGGTTAGTGAATTTTTCGGGGTAACGGCTGTAAAAGTCATTCGTTTTTGGTTTGCGTTTAAATAGCCGCTTAAAAGTATTAATTAAGGTTTTATTTTTTGTTTTATATGATAGCTTATAGAAGTATAAAAGACCTTCTGTATATTTTTGATTGATGCTGTGCATGATGAAAGGTTTATATACTCTTCATTACGTAGCGAGAATGAAAAATGCTGGGTAAGCTGGCCTTGAAATAAATTTCACATTTTACCCAGCGTTTTGCACTTAGCTTACGTAGGGTATAATAGTAGTTGCTGCGCGCCTATTGTCATCTGTATATTTAATGAGCATATCTACCAAGCAAATGCCCGGTATAATTGAGGGCTGCAAAGCCAACAGGCGCCCGGAGCAAGAAGCTTTGTACAAGTTTTTTTATGCAGACATGCTCAAGCTTTGTTATCGATATCTGTCTGCGGATGAACTGGCATATGAAGCCTTAAATACAGGCTTCTTAAAGGTTTATCAAAACATAAAATATTATAATGAACATAAAGGCGAATTAGGTGCCTGGATACATAGCATTATGGTGCATGCCTGTATTGACCTGGCCCGGAAAGAAGCGCGTTTTAATAATGTAGCTAATACTTTTGATGTTATTGACGAAGTTTTTGTAGAACCATCGGTTTTAGAAAAGCTATATGTTGATGATGTGCTGTTGGCAATACGTACCCTGCCCGCAGCCACTCAACTGGTATTCAACCTTGCTGTAATTGATGGATACTCACATCACGATATCAGTGAGCAACTGAATATTTCCGAAAGTACATCGCGCTGGCATCTTTCTGCAGCTAAAAAGCAGTTAAGAGAATTACTGCAGCCGTCAAACAATCAAGTTAACAAACCAACTGAAAAATCAAACAAAGCAACATGAAAAATTCAGCATGGTATAATAAGCTTTGGCGAAAAAAATTAAAAGAACTGCCTGTAAAAACCGATGCAGATGCAGCTTGGTTGGGTATGCAAAAAATTCTCGATGTACACCTTCCTGTTCAGACACCCGCAACTGCTGCCCCGGCGGTTACAAAGCCGTTAATTGCAAAAGTAATATCGGTTATTGGTTATGTGTTGCCCGCTGCGGCAATGGTAGGAGCAGCCACCTGGTTTGCTGTTAAGCCGCCCGTTAAGCAAAAACTGAAGGATAAAACAATTGAAAAAAAGGAACGCATTGAAAGGCATAAACCATTAGCAAGTGATAGCTTAGTAGCTTTGAAAAAGCTTTCAGGTGATACGCTTAACACATCAACACCAGCTACTAATAAGGATAGTTTAGATATACAAAACTTGGTGTCAGTTGGAGAAGACAAGTCAGGTGCCGAGTTGCGCGCAAGAGTATTAACAGGTAAGAGTGATGAGCCTGTATCGCCGTTAGGGAATAATTATGATAGTCAAGAAAAGGCTTATCAAAAAAATATAACCCAAAAGTCAAACGGTGATAAAGCCAAAGAGCCTAGCAGCATAGCCAACAACATTGATTATAATCCTTGGCAAAAGCTTAAACATAGCCGGAAAGATATCGCTCAATACCCTCAACAATTATTCAATTATATCGATGCTGTTTATCAATCTTCCATCCCTATAGAAGAAGAGGTGCCTCTTAAAGTGTTTGTAAGCAAAAAAAATGGTCATCAAATGAAGGTATTGCAACCTCCCGTATTAGCAGGTTGGTTGCCCGAGAAAGAGGAAAATAATCAAACTGCATTATTTGCAAAAGCCGGCAAGCAAAGGAAATGGAAAGGTTCGTTAGCTAAGGAGCTTAATACCCCGAGCTTTAATATCGGAGCGGAGGCCGGATTAAATATTGCAAAGAACACTAGCATTTATGGCGGTTTAACAGCCAATATGGCCCTGTCACAACGTTTGCTTATAGGCTCAGGTATCCGTATTAATTTAGCGCGCCAGGTTAGCGGCAGCTATTCACATCCAAGCTTTTTCAAGCCCGATTCATCTTCGGCGTTTACTGTGAATGAAAAGCACAAAATTTTAGTCACTGATATTCCGCTTATACTTACCTATAAAGTAAATAAGCTCATTAGTATTAAGGGTGGTGCAGTTGCCAGCTTTGCGGGTAAGCTTGGTAATCAAGCATATTCTTTTGGAGCTGTAGCCGGTGTGAGGGATACTTTGGGGTATACCAAAACGATTGATACATTGGTAAGCAGCCCTGTGCTTACGAAAAGGGTAAGCCTTGGCATAGTAGGAGGCATAGCCATTAACTTTAAACAATTTAGTATAGAGGCGCGATACATAGGCTTAAAGCCTTACAGAGTAAATAATGCCATAGGAAGTTATACACAAAGTAATAAGTCCGTTCAATTAGGCGTAACTTATTGGCTTAAGCAATATAAAAGAATGCAATAAACAGCGGCTTTACCGTTTTTTACCATTTGAAATTAGCATCTATTTATAAGTTCGTTTTAACCAGTTGTCTGGTACCGGAATTATACAGATATTCATTGATCTGCCGTCTTCTGAAAGCATGGCTGATTGTATTTCTATCCTTGTGCCATCGGGGCTAAAGGTTGGATGAGGGTGATCGGCAGCTGTAGTTTTGTGACCGGTTGATAACATGATCATTTCGCGAGTATGTCTGTCAATAAGGTATACACTACGTGAAAAATCGTCACCAACGGCCCATCGTCCGTCCTTTGAGCCGCCTACATGCCATAAACCGCTGCCACTTGGAGTTTGGCCGGCTATGGTCATTTCGCGTGTGTGAATGTTTACTATGCCTAAACCTGTTGGCTTTTCGCGTGTTCCTGATGGGCCCCAGGCACTTTCCTGCCCTGGGTTAGCTCCCCCAACTGCGGTGCCCGGCTCACCCTGGGCGTTAGTCCCTGGTATTTTGCGATGGCCCATAATGGCAATGGCTACCTCATCGGGCGTAATTACAGCTTCATGAGTAACCCATTCATGGGTTGCCTCCGGATAGAGTGGCCTTAAACCAGTACCATCTGCCATTACAGTCCACGTACGCTGCGGAGATTTGCCTCCGGTTTCCCAGCAAAAAATAATTTCGCCCGCAACCCATGGGTTTACCTGTATGTGTCCAATTTGAAATGGTACGGTGACAATGTATTTCACATCGCCTGTTTTAATATTCATGCTTGCCAGCCCATTGGGGCCGGCACCCATATTACGCGGACCAAAGGCGCTTTCAACCTTGGTGCCGGGCTGCATATGCTTAGCTGCTTCTGTTCGGCCTACGTGGAAGTAGACTTTATCTTCGTCAGCATCTAAAGCCATGTCGCCACCTGCACCCATTTCTGCAGGTATAGTGCCGCATATACGTTGATAGGCAGAGAGTTTTTGCATTTTACCCGCTTTGCTGTCTGTTAAAATCTTGCTTAAATCCATCTCTACCAATTGCATAGCTGCTGGTACACTGCGGTCCTGAACTTCAGTTTGAGTATCAACCCGGCGTAATAAATATAGCTTCATGCTTTTACGCGCCAGGTTAAGCATGCCGGTATAGCCACCTTCGGTAATTTGTACCATATCGCCGGTTTTTTCATTTACAGCTAAAGCTTCACCTTTTGCTCTGTTTGAGCGAAAAACCAGCCATTGTCCGTCTGATGTCCATTGCGGATGCGTTTGGTAAATTTTACTGTCGCCCGCCGGGGTGCTTGTTAAAAAAGTAAGCATGGTACCTGTAACCGGGTCTTTAACCACTTTACGTTCAGACGGGAACCGTTTGCCTATTTGGGCGTTTGCGGTGAAAAATATACCTGCTGCAAGCAGCGTAATGCCGGTTAATATTTTTGTTATCATGATTTAAAATCGAGTGAACCGGGCTAAAGCCGCCCGTATATGCAATTACAATTGGTATTACTAAGCTACAATTAAATCAAATAGCCTTGCCCGCTTTCAGGACAGTGCAGGCCGCTTTGTTATAGAATTGTTACCCTGATAATTACGAGGTAGCGCGTTCTTTTAAACATGCAAGTTCTGCAAGCAAACAAAATGCAAGGTTTCAGGCTTTTAACTTAAATTCCGTTTCCCAATGCCTAAATGGTTAAAAATCATACTTAAAGTAATTGCCGGTGTTGTTTTGCTTTTTGTGCTTCTCTCAGTAGGGTTGTTTATTTACATCAATTCTAATAAGGCTAAGGTGCTGTCGTTAATTACGTCAACGCTGAACAAAAACCTTGATGGTAACCTGGCTATCGGCGACATGGAGACTACTTTTTTTAAAGGATTTCCGGGAATTTCAGTATCGCTCAAAAACGTAACTATAAAAGACAAGCGCTGGGCCGAACATAAGCACACCCTGCTTTCAGCAAAAGATTTTGATGTATCTATAAATACTGCGGCACTGCTACGTGGAGCCATACGTATCAGTAATATTGGCATAAACAACGCTGCCATTGAGTTATATAAAGACAGTACGGGCTATAGTAATACATCGGTGTTCAAAAAGAAGAAAAGCGCTCCCAAGACAAATAAGCCTGATGATGATGGCGGTAGTTCTGCAGAGTTTGGAAAGTTTTCCCTCAGTAACGTAAGCTTTGCTGTAAATAACCAGGCTAACAATAAGCTCTTTTCATTTGACATAAATAAACTTTCCGGAAAAATGGCTTACCCTGATAGTGGTTGGCGTGCAGCTTTGCAATTGGATGTAATGGCGCGCAGCCTTGCATTCAACACAAAAAAGGGAAGTTTTATTAAGGATAAGCTTATATCGGGCCAGATGATGGCCGGGTTTAACAACGAAACAGATAAGATATTTATATCATCAAAGGGGTTGAAAATTGGTTACGATGTATTTCAGCTTAATGCCATGTTTGATACCGGCAAAAAGGAAACAGCTTTTGCTATACATCTTATAGTAAATCAAATAATGTGGCGCAGTGCATCATTGCTACTTGCTGATAATATTAAGAAGACACTTGATAAATTTAACCTGACGAAGCCAATTGACTTAAAGACCACGATTGCTGGTAGCCTGGGTGGTGGCGACCCGTATCTGCACGTAGCCGGAACCATTAGAAACAACACATTGATTATACCGGGCGGACAGATAGACAGCTGTAACTTTAACGCGGTTTTTACCAACGAAGTTGAAAAAGGTAAGGGCTTTAATGATGCAAACTCAGCTATCAGGCTGTTTAAATTCACCGGGCGTTACAATCACCTGCCGTTTTTAATTGATACGGGCAGTATTATCAATCTTGAAAAACCTATTGCAACCGGGAACTTCAAATCAAATTTTCCTTTGGCAAACTTCAATTATATGCTTGATGATATTGCCAAATTCAGCAAAGGTATGGCTAACATGGATTTGCACTATAAGGCCGACATTGTTAACTACAGGCTGAATAAACCGGTTATAGCAGGTGTTATCAATTTCCGGAATGCCGATGCTGTTTATTTGCCCCGCAACCTGGCTTTTAAAAACACCTCCCTTTCACTAAATTTTGTGAAGAATGATTTAATACTAAATAACATACGGGTGCAAAGCGGGCACAGTGTAGTAATGATGAACGGGCGTGTGAACAATTTCCTGAATTTCTACTACGATGCTCCTGAAAAAATGCTTCTTACCTGGAACATCAAAAGTCCGGAGTTAAGACTGGCGGAATTTATTGGCTTTTTAGGTGCCCGTAAACAAGTACAAACCAAAACAGTGCGCCGAGGAAGTGGCAATAGCGGCAACATTATTGACCAGTTAGGCAACGTATTAGATAAAGGAAATGTGGAAATGCACATGGAAGTTGCCAAAGTTTACTACAAAAAGTTTTTGGCAACTGACGTACGTGCCAACCTGCTTACCACCGGCGACGGCATTATAATTAAAGATGTTGGTTTAAAACATGCAAACGGAACTTTGCGCTTAAACGGCAAGTTAATGCAGGGAGCCAATCTTAATAATTTCAACATTAACACTACCATTAGCAGCGTTGACATTCGTCAGTTCTTTTATTCGTTTGATAATTTTGGAATAAAGGATATTACTTATGAAAACTTAAAAGGTTACCTTTCTGCTAAAGCAAACATAAGCGGAGGGATAAATGACAAGGGCTCATTGGTTCCGCGTTCAATACATGGTACAACGTACGTAAGCTTGCGCAACAGTGCATTGCTTAATTACCAACCGTTAATTAAAGTAGGCAAGTTTGCTTTCCCTTTCCGTAATCTTAAAAACATCGAAATACCCAAGCTTGATGCTAAGTTTGATATTCAGGGTGATAAAATAATTATCAACCCTATGCAGTTAAATTCCAGCGTACTCAACGCCGACATAGCGGGCGTTTACGGACTTACCAAAGGTACTAACATTGCATTTGATGTGCCATTGCGTAATCCTAAAAAGGATGCAGAGATAACTGATAAGGAAGAACTGAAAAAACGCAGATACAGGGGTATTGTGCTTCACCTTGCTGCAAAGGAAGATGAAACAGGTAAAGTGAAAATAGGGTTTAACAAAGACCGCAAAAAGGACTAGCTTTTAAAAGAGGCAATGAAGTTATAAACGTCATCCTTTGTGCCGGTGAAAGGACCCGACTGCGCAATTTTTAACCCGGCCATGCCAGCAGCAAAGTTTGCTGCCTTATCGATATCATCACCTTTTGCACGGCGGTAAAGATAACCTGCCATATAGGTATCACCACAGCCAGTGGCATCAGCTATAGTTGCAGGTACATAAGCAGGTATGTCATAAAATACCTCATCAGCATAAATAACAGAGCCTAAGCTACCTAAGGTAATAACCACCTCTTTAACGCCCCAGTCGGCCAGCATAAGCGCTCCGGCCTTAATATCGGTTTTTCCGGTTAGCACCTCAAGCTCATGCTCATTGGCTTTAAGCGTGTGTATATATTTAAGTGCTTCCTGCTTTTGGGGCCAGTCTATAGCATGTACTTCACAATCTCTCACTTCGCGCAGATAGCCTTGTGCATCTAAAGACAGCTTGCTTTTAGTTGTTAAAAATTTAATGGTATCTAATGCAAAATCGTCGGCAAGGAGTGGGCCGAGATGAATAACCTCGGCATTGATATCATCTAACTGCTCAATTAAAAAAGGGTCGGCCTTTTGTAATACGCGTTGGCTACGGTGATTTTGATTTGCACTATAAGTGTTTTCAAAGTATACGGAATGTTTACTGTTGAAAGCTTTGATTGTTGTACCTCCAGACCGGAGCTCGTCTACAACCGCCATTTCAGACTCTCCAAGCGATGTTACCAAACTGTAACTAACATCCATGTGCTGCAAGGCTTTTGAAAAGTAATAGGATGTGCCTCCTGAAAGGTGTTTAACGCCGTTTAAGTTAACAACCTTATCTAATGTAATATGACCTACGCAGCAAATTTTTAACATACAGCTTTTTACCAAAGGGGCAAATATATACACCTCATTTAAATAAGCAGGTCTGTATTGGGTCAAAATGCTTAAACAACACTTATTTGGAAAGACAAAAGGTAAATGAGGGCAATATGAAGGTTGCTAAATACTGTTTAATATAAATCAATAAATATATTTGAGAAAAATTTAATCATGTTAGCACACCACGTAATATTTTGGCTTAAAGCCGATACAACCGACGAACAAAAAACAGCTTTCCGCGCAAGCTTGGAAACACTTGCAGGAGTTGAGACTGTTAAAACCTTACACATTGGTACGCCAGCGCCAATTGAGCGCGCTGTTGTTGATACAACTTACACTTTCAGCCTTATATTGTTGTTTGAAGATATGGCCGGACACGACGTTTACCAGGTGCACCCTTTGCATAAAGCTTTCCTTGAAGAATTCAGGGTATACTTTGACCGCGTTGTAATTTACGATGCACAATAAAAAAAAGACCGGCTTTAACCAAAGCCGGTCTTTTTTTTTGTAACATTTATACCGCTTACTATATTGAATATGACTACTGGTTAAACTGACCGATATGCCACAATATGCCTGACGGATCATGAAGGAAGCACTCGCTTCCCCAACCCATTACCCTAATAGGTTCTAGCCTAACACTGCTGTATTTTTCAGGTAAATTCAGTGCTTTAAGCTCCTCATAATAACGCTCAACATCATCCACTTCCAAAAACAGCATGGTATTATCTACCCAGTCTTTGGCGTAATAATCCTGCAAATAGAATGCGGTACTTTTCAACTGAAATACAGACAGCTTTGGCTCAAGTTTAGTTTCGGTGAAGCCAAGGTCGCGGTAAAAGCTGCTCGATTCGCCGAAGTTTTTGGCGCCAATAAAAGGTCTTAATGATTTTATGTTGTGATTCATATTTGAGTGGCTTTATTCAAACATACACAAATCCCTAGTTGGTACGAAAGCAACATTCAAAGTGTCATCATTAACTCATATAAGTTTGTTTTGGAACGCTTGTTCCATTTTAAATTTACATTTGCGGAACGATTGTTCCAATAAGGGGGCGTTGTTTTAAAGATGAAAAGATTAGAATATAAAGTAGCAGTAGTAACAGGTGCATCAAAAGGTATTGGTGCTGGTATAGCTAAGAGCCTTGCAGCGCAAGGTGCAAGCGTTGTGATAAATTATGCATCGGCAAAAGCTGGTGCTGAGCAGGTAGTTGCTGATATTGTGGCAGCGGGCGGCAAAGCAGTAGCTTTACAAGCCAACGTAGCAAACGAGCAGGAGGTAGCCAAACTTTTTGCTGACACCGTTGAAGCATTTGGCGCGGTAGACGTGTTGGTGAACAACGCCGGTGTATACAAATTTGGCGCTATTGAAGAGGTTACCGCTGAAGATTTCCATCATCAGTTTAATACCAATGTTTTGGGTTTGCTATTATCTACACAGGGGGCGGTTAAACACTTTTCGGCAAACGGGGGCAGTATTATAAATATAGGCTCGGCTATCACCAGTCTTGCACCGCCGGCAAGTTCAATATACACTGCTACCAAAGGAGCAGTTGATGGTATTACACGCGTATTAGCTAAAGAATTAGGCAGCCGTAAAATAAGAGTTAACTCCATAAACCCTGGTATGGTTGAAACAGAGGGTACGCACACAGCCGGGTTTATTGGTAGCGATTTTGAAAAGCAGATAGTTGGTACAACGCCACTAGGTCGCCTTGGCCAGCCAGATGATATTGCTGGCGTTGCCGTATTTCTAGCCTCTGACGATTCGCGCTGGTTAACCGGCGAAATACTGCTTGCAAGCGGCGGCGTACGTTAATTGTTGGTTTAATAACTAACTAAATTTAAATAGCTTTGTCTTACTGTAAGCAAAGCTATTTATTGTTATGGCACGAAGTAAGGATTTTGATGAAAACGAAGTATTGTGTAAGGCCATGCAACTATTTTGGCAAAAGGGATACAATGCTACATCCATGCAGGATTTGGTAGACACATTGGGCATAAGCCGGTCAAGCCTGTATGACACTTATACAGATAAGCATACGCTTTTTCTTAAAACGCTTGAAAGCTACCAGCTTTCGGGTGCTGCCAAAATTCAGAATATTATTACTAGCGGCAAATCTGCCAGGGAAACGATAAGGAATTTATTGGAACTGGCCACAAATGATTTAACCGATGAAAGCCAGCAACGTGGTTGTTTTATGGTTAATGCCGAAATTGAGGTGGCATCAACCGATAAGGAGGTTAACGAGGTGATTTGCCGCAACGACCAGCAAATGGAAGAAGCAATTTACCAGGTGATAAAAACCGGCCAGGAAAACGGGGAGGTAAGTAGCAAACATGATGCAATATCACTTTCGAGGTTTGTACTCAATGCGTTAAAAGGCATGCGGGTCACTGCTAAATCAACCACCAACAAAGACTTTTTTGATAACATTATTAATCTCACCATAGCAGCACTTGATTAAAGTGGCTAACTCTATTTAAGCATGCTAAGTGGTCTGATGGATAATTGTATCCAATTACGGCTCCATGCCTGCATACAATTGTTGAAGCAGATAAAAACATGGTCAATAAAATTCGGTTATCAACTGGTATTTACACAAGAGTGATTAACATTGAATGACCCCATGCTTTTAAAAAGCATAAAATCTGTAAATTTGCAGTTATGAAATTGCCCATTGTAGCTTATGGCGATCCTGTTTTAAGAAAAAAGGCCACTGATTTTGAACCTCAGGAAATAGCCGGTCTTAAACAACTGGTTGCCGATATGTATGAAACCATGTACAACGCACGCGGCGTTGGATTGGCCGCTCCGCAGGTTGGTTTATCAAAACGATTATTTGTAGTTGATGCCACCCCGTTTGATGATGAAGAGCCGGAATTGAAAGACTTCAAAAAAGCATTTATTAACCCGCAGATAGTGGAAGAGACCGGCGAAGAATGGCCATTTAATGAAGGTTGTCTTAGTATACCTGATATTCGCGAAGATGTATACCGTAAACCCGAAGTGCGTTTAAGCTACTATGATGAAGATATGCAGCATCATGAGGAAGCGTTTAACGGTATGGCGGCACGCATAATTCAGCATGAGTATGACCATATTGAGGGTAAGCTGTTTACCGACAAGCTAAGCCCGCTGCGCAAACGGTTAATTGAAAAGCGCCTGAATGATATTTCTAAAGGTGCCGTAAAGGTTGATTATAAAATGAAGTTTCCTGCCGCAAAAAAAGGTAGATAACTTTGCTGAAGTATAAAAAAGAAAAGCGACGTTGGTTGTGAATCAGCGTCGCTTTTTTTATGTAATACCGGCTTACCAGTCTGCAAAGTAAATTTATAATTAGTTGCTGTTTCGGCTCTTATCGCCCGCTGTAATTGATTTAATTAAACTACCCCAGGCAATAGGGTTGAGTAATGGGTTGGGTATAAGCGAGTGCGAATTAAGTATACGCTGATGCATATCTTGTGCAACGGCCGATTGTATTTCGTTAGCATCGCGCGGCATTGCACTATATGATACGCCGGTAAGCGGAGTTTTATTTAAATTTTTACGGGCCAGTTCTAAATCATCATCAGCCAGTTTCATCGTCAAAAAGTCTTTCCTGAACTCATCAGTTGTGGCCCATGGCAACATGTGGAAAGCCGGTAAAGCTATTATCTCCGGCTTCATCATTACCTTCACCGTATAGCTTTTACTTTCCCTGTTTACAGGTATAACCATTTCTAATGGAGCATAACCAACAGCAGTAAACTGCAACGTATCATTCTCATGCGTTACAAAGGAAAAGTATCCTTTGTAATTAGCTATAACAACAGAGTTTTTGTTGGATAGATTGGTAACCGTTACATACGGTACAATCACCTTTGCACTATCAGCGTTATAGGTTATACCGGTAAATTGCACAAGCGGCTTATCAGCCCTTTGCGCAAAGGCAGCCACTGCACCAAGCAGGCTTATTACCATTACCAGTAAACACTTTTTCATACACGTTTAAAAACCCAACAATTTATACGTTGCCGGGTTTACAATAGTTTAATAACGCAAAAATATAATCAACTGATGTATGCTCTGCAGCATTTAACACCTTTTAACATTAGCGCATATTTGCCGGTAATACGGCATTAGGGTCATCAATATCGGTTAGGTTTATGGCTTCAACAGCAGTAATTTCGGGCACGGCTTTCATAATGGCCTGTTCAATACCGGCCTTTAAGGTCATAATACTCATAGGGCATGAACCGCATGAGCCAAGCAACTTAAGCCTCACCACTTTCTCAGGAGTAATCTCTTCCACCGAAACATTGCCGCCATCGGCTTCAAGATATGGGCGTATGGTATCAAGCGCTGTTTCTACCTCTTCAACTAAACTCATGTTTATCAATTTATTAATGTAAAGATATTAATTTTTAACGATTTATTACATCGGCGTAGCCTGTAGCCTTTGCGTTATTGATTGATATTTGCTGTGCTACACGCTCGGCAATATCTTTAAAAACAGCGCTGGTAACACCATCCTCAGTAAGTACAACCGGTTTGCCGGCATCACCGCTTTCGCTTACGCTTTTAACCAGCGGTAGCTCGCCCAAAAACGGAGCACCTATTAACTCAGCAAGCTTAGCGCCACCGCCTTGTCCAAAAATGTAATACTTGTTTTCAGGCAGCTCGGCAGGGGTAAAGTATGACATGTTTTCAATAACACCCAGTATAGGCACGTTAATTGACTCCATCATGAGCATACCAACGCCCTTTTTAGCATCAGCCAATGCCACATTTTGCGGTGTAGTTACAATTACCGCTCCCGTAATAGGAAAGCTTTGTGTTACGGTGATATGTATGTCGCCGGTTCCGGGAGGTAAATCAACTACCAGGTAGTCAAGTTCGCCCCAGTCGGCATCGTTAAATAATTGTTTAACGGCTGTCGAGACCATTGGTCCGCGCCATGGCACAGGTTGATTAGGATCTGTAAAGAAACCTATTGATAATAGCTTGATGCCGTATTTTTCAATAGGTTCAATGCGGGTTTTGCCGTTTTCTTGTGTGGCATTAGGGCGTGCACCTTCAAGGCCAAACATAATAGGCACCGATGGACCGTAAATGTCAGCATCAATTAAGCCAACCTGCGCACCCGTTGCAGCCAAACCCAAAGCAAGGTTAGCGGCCACGGTTGATTTACCAACGCCACCCTTGCCTGATGCTACTGCTATAATATTTTTAACGCCCGGTACGCCGGTGTTTTTTTGCGTAGTAACCTGCGAGGTCATGTTAACGGTAACTTCAATTTCAGAGCTGATGAAATGGCTTATTGCATTGCGGCAGGCATTCTCAATTAAACCTTTTAACGGGCACGCCGGGGTAGTTAATACTACCGAAAAGGCTAATTTATTACCGTCTATATGAACGTCCTGAATCATGTTTAGCGTTACCAGGTCTTTTTTTAAATCCGGCTCTTCTACATGGCTAAGGGCTTGTAATACTTGTTCTTTTGTTATTTGCATGTTTATAATATGGCACAAAAATACTAAAACAGGTGCGCTTTGCTTTTGTTAGAGAAATAATTGTGGTTCGAAAATCGTTTTATAGCTGATAAGATTTAGTTTTGGAAAAATTTACCTAATGCATCGCCCTGACTTTAGAAAATACCTTCGTATAGCCGGAATTGTAGCCGGTGCACTATTACTCATACTTATTGTTGGCGGCTTTATAGCGTACTCAAAACGTGAGGCATTGCTTCAAAAAGCCATTTACAAAGCTAAGGCTAAAGCAAAGCGTGATTATAATTTAGATGTAAAAATAGGCACGGCCAAGTTTACCGGCTTAAGTACGGTTGCATTCAACAATATTACTGTTGTGCCCGAGCAGCGCGACAGTCTCGTGCGTATCAATAACTTTGAAATCAGCGTAAAGCTGATGCCTTTAATAGCCGGTGATATTAAACTTGCCGATGTAAAACTTAAAGACGGGTATTTAAACCTGATTGATAAAAAAGGGCAGCGCAACTTCGATTTTTTATTTCACCGTAAGAGAGATTCAACCAAAACCAAATCATCTTCAGGCTTGAATGAGTTGGTTGATAACCTGATTAATCAGGTACTCTACAAAATTCCTGAAAACCTCGATCTTCAGAATTTTAAAATGAGTTTTGAAGATGATAGTACGCACATAAAGCTTCTGGCAAAATCGGCGAAAATTGATGATGGAGACTTAATGTCTACCATTGATGTAAATGATAACGAGTCGATATGGCATTTTGCGGGCAAACTGCATCCGGGTGATAAAGAAATAGACGTTAAGCTTTACGCTGACGGCAAGAAGGTGGAGTTTCCGCTGCTGGAAAAAAAGTTTAAGCTGAAATTTAATTTTGATACGCTTACAACACGTTTAAACAAGGTTGAAGCCAGCGATGATCAAACCCAGGTTTACACTTACCTGGCGGTAAAGAACATGCTGGTTAATCACCCTGCGCTTTCTGATACCGACGTTGTTGTGCCCGATGGATCAATTGATGCCAACTTGTTTGTTGGTGACAGGTATGTATCATTAGACAGCTCATCGGTAATACATGTAAAAAAATTAGATATACATCCATATATCAAGTACCAAATACGCCCGGTTAAGGCATACACCGTAAAAATTCATACCGATTGGCAGGATGCTCAAAACTTTTTCGATTCATTTCCTAAAGGATTATTTGAGTCATTGGAGGGCATTGAGGTTGCCGGGCAGCTTCGTTATAACGCCCACCTTTACCTTAACACCACTGATCCCGATAACGTTCAATTTGAATCGGGGTTGGCTAAAAAGGACTTCAGGATATTAAAGTTTGGCAAGGTAGATCTTGGCCGTCTTAACCGGGAGTTTGTTTATACGCCTTATGAGCGCGGAAAGCCTATGCCGCCGCGTAACATATCGCCTGCTAACTCTAACTACACGCCATTGCATTCAATCTCTGCAGATTTACGCAACGCAGTGATGACCGCCGAAGATCCGTCGTTTTATACAAACAAGGGTTTTGTGCAAGAATCATTAAGGAAATCAATAGCTGAAGATTTTAAAGAGAAGCGCTTTAAGCGTGGTGGAAGTACCATCTCTATGCAATTGGTTAAAAATGCCTTTTTAAGCCGGCAAAAAACTCTTACCCGTAAGTTTGAAGAGATATTGATTGTATGGCTTATTGTAAACGGCGATGTAATGACCAAAGACCGGATGCTGGAGGTTTACCTCAACATTATTGAATGGGGGCGTAACATTTATGGTATTGGCGAGGCCGCACGTTACTATTTTGCCAAGCATCCGTCTGAGCTTAATATTGGCGAAAGTATTTACCTGGCCAGCATTGTGCCTAATCCTAAAAATGGTTTGTATGCCTTTGAGCCCGATGGCTCGCTGAGGTACAGGCTGCATGGTTATTTCAGGCTCATAGGAAACCTGATGGCGCGCCGCGGGCTTACCCAGCCTGATAGCAGCGCCTACGGATTTTACAATGTACGTTTGCGCGAAGGCCTGAGACAAAAAATGGCACCTATCGATACTGCTGTTGCTGATAGCCTGCTGCAGCACAACCCTGATGACCCGGATGGAGATGGTATGATTATGCCTGGTGTTGTAGAAGAGCCGAAAGATGATGAAAAGAAGCCGGGCTTTTTTCAACGCTTATTTGGCGGTGGAAAAAAAGATAGTACCGACAGGAAGAAAGAAGCTTCACAAGATTCAATTGATGCCGTTAAAAAGCGTGAAAAGGAAGCTGACCGCGAACGTAAACGTTTAGAAAAAGAACGACGCAAGCAACTCAGAGAACGAGGGTTGATGTAAATAAAAAGGGGCGCAAAACTGCGCCCCTTTTTATTTTAAGCTATTTTTTAGTTTTTCATCATTACAGCGCTGTCGTTAACTTCAAATGTGTGTTTTTTAAGTAAGTTGATGATTTCTGCACCAGCAAGTAAGGCAGGGCCGTACCCATGTGCGGCGTATACGTTTACAGGCCTGTAGTAGTAAAACGCCGGGTCGAACGCCATGCCTGTTCCAACACAAACACCCTCAACCTGTCCTTGTGTGTTTACCTTGGTAGCTGTAGCATTCCAGGCAAGTAACGCTGCCGGGCCGTAAGCGCGGCCGTTAAGCCATCCGTTGTTTATACCCCTGGCCAGGCAGTAAGCATAAATTGCTGTGGCCGAAGTTTCGAGGTAACTGTCATTCCGGTCAAGCAACTGGTGCCAAAATCCTGTGCCCGACTGGTACGATACCAATCCTTTAGCCAGTGATTGATATTGTTGTAACACAGCGCCATAACCGGGGTGGCTTTGCGGTAGCACATCCAAAAGTTCGGTCATGGCCATAAAAGCCCAACCATTTGCGCGCCCCCAATGAAATTGTGGATGCACATCCGTTTCTTGTACCCAACCGTGCATGTAAACGTTTTTTTCGTTATTAAACATGCGCTTGCTAAATTGTAATACCTGTTTTACGGCGTCATCGTAATATTTACTATCGCCCGTTAACTTGCCAAACTGCGCAATGGCAGGTACGCTCATAAACATATCATCAAGCCATAGCGTGTTTTTTAACGGCCTGTTGCGGGACAGAGTACCATCATTAAAGCGCTGCTGCTTGTTACTCACAAAGTTTATAAAGTTATCTGCCATAGGGCGTAAGTTGGCCGATGCTCCCGCCGTGCCTATTGTTTTAACGGTTGCAGCGCATAAGGCTCCGCAATCATCAAGTGCACCGGGTTCTATCACCGAATGTAGCGGATTACGGCGCGCTACTGTTTTTCCGGTTTTTTTAAATGCAGCAATAGCATCGGCTAAAAAGTTAAGGCGCGTTTGGGTATAGGTTGTGTAACGGCTGTCGCCCGTAGCTTGCCCGGCTAAAAGCATGCCTGCGTAGGTAACGCCCCACTCATAACTCGTAAGCCTGAAGTCTCCGGGTTTAAATGTGGTATTGGTATCAATGGCATTAAGCGCTACAGGTTGATTGTTGCCGCGCTTTACAAATTGTGGTGGTGTATTTTTATCCAGGTAATTAAATATACGGTCGAGAGTTTGTTTAACCTGTTCAGGTGTAGTAATGTCATAAGGCGTAGGATAATTAACCTTCATGGCATGCAACGGCGTTACTACATCATTTACTTTTTGAGCAAATGCAAAGTTGCAGGCTGCTAAACCACTGCACAGCAGTAATGTGGCTTTAAATGCTTTCATTACGAAAATTATATTGATTTATAGTTGGTTTAAAGGGCTTCTAGCGCCTTCGCAAATTAAAATCAAATATACTTAAAGTGCCTTATTAAGGCAGACAGTGTAGGACAGTTAAACTATTTGGGCTTTGCCTAAACTCATTACCTTTGAAAGCTAACCAAACAAAACTTTACATGAGAAGCTTGTACCTTTTCTTATTGCTGCTGCTTTCGGGGTTTAACCTTATGGCACAAAGCAATGATGCTTATATTTTTTGCTACTTTAAAGGTAATAGTGCCGATGGCCTGCACCTTGCTTACAGTAATGACGGCCTGCAGTGGACAGCACTTAAAAACGACAGTTCGTTTTTGAAACCAGCAGTAGCCAAAGACCGTCTCATGCGCGACCCTTGCATTATACGCGGTGCCGACGGTTTGTTCCATATGGTATGGACGGTTAGCTGGGCCGATAAAGGTATTGGCTACGCCAATTCAAAAGATCTTATTAACTGGTCTAATCAGCAATTCATTCCGGTTATGGCCAAAGAAGATGGTGCGCGTAACTCATGGGCACCCGAAATTACCTATGATGCCAAAAGTAAACAGTATATGATTTACTGGGCAACCACTATTAAAGGGCGCTTTGCTACCGATACAACAGTAGAAGCTGGTTATAATCATCGTATGTATTATACCCTTACCAAAGATTTTAAAACTTTTAGTGATGTAAAGCTGCTTTACGAGCCGGGCTTTAATGTAATTGATGCTACAATAGTTCCATACGGCAAAAAATATGTCATGTTTTTTAAAGATGAGCGCCTTAAGCCCGAGCAAAAAAACATTAAGATAGCTTACGCCAATAAAATAACCGGTCCTTACAAACAGGATGGTGATAAAATAACAGGAAATTATTGGGCAGAAGGGCCAACAGCATTGCAAAAGGGTAATGAGTGGATTGTTTATTTTGACAAGTACCGTAATCACAAATATGGCGCAGTATCATCAACCGACCTTAAAAACTGGAAGGATATATCTGATAGCATTAAGCTGCCTTCAGGTATACGTCATGGAACAATATTTAAGGTGACTCAAACCGAACTTGATAAACTGAAAGCTTTAAAGTAACGGGAATTCATTTGAAGCTATAAAACATGGCCGCGCTGTTTATGGTAAGTTGTTGGAACCGTTGGCTAGATGATTTCCCTGCGCTAATGTATTATTGCTGTTATAAACACCGCAACAGTTATAACTATGTGTCCTTTTCAGGATGGTACAGGATACGTTTGCCTGGCAGGTAAAATAAATTTGACCCAACCAATTATCGGCGGCTAATGCCGGCCACCCATTTTTTATAAATCTAAGTATTGTAATAATGAAGCTTAAACCGCTGTACACGCGCCTTATGTTTTTGTTAATGTTCACCATTATTAATAATAGTAATGCGTGGGCTCAAACATCTTCATACAAGTTTAGCTTTAACCGGCAGCAAAAGGGCGCTGGTTATACTCAGGTTGCCGCAGATTACAAATTTGATGGTACGTATGGTTTTGATTTTGGAACCACAACACAAGCTATCTCAGGAAAGGAAGGGAAAGGTGATTACATTACCTCCAATCAGCCCTTTTATTTCTCGGTGGCCGTGCCCGAGGGAAACTACAAGGTAACTTTATCATTGGGCGGAAATGATGCAAGCCTAACAACGGTTAAGGCTGAATCTCGCAGGTTAATGCTTGAAAACATAGCTACCAAGCCAGGGGAGAATAAAACTGTAAATTTTATTGTTAATGTACGTAAGCCGCAAATTGGCGATACCAGCAGAGTTGCCCTTAAGCCTCGTGAAAATGGCAAACTTGACTGGGATGATAAGCTAACCCTTGAATTTGATCAGAAACCGGCTATTAAAGCATTGCAAATTGAAAAAGTTAATGATCAAATAACCGTTTTTCTTGCAGGTAACTCTACCGTGGTTGACCAGGATGACGAACCCTGGGCTGCATGGGGACAAATGATTCCAAGATTTTTTAAACCAGGGGTAGCTGTTGCCAATCATGCCGAATCGGGTTTAACGCTGGGCAGTTTCATGGGTAGCAAACGGTTAGACAAAATAATGAGCCTTATTAAACCCGGCGATTATTTATTTATAGAGTTTGGCCATAATGATCAAAAAGAAAAAGGGCCCAATGATGGTGCATATAAATCATACACCGAACGTTTAAAAACATTCATTAGCCGTACACGTCAAAAAGGGGCTATCCCGGTTGTTGTAACCTCAACAGCGCGCCGCTCATTTGATGCCAATGGTAAAACCGTAAATACGCTGGGCGATTATCCTGCTGCAGCACGCAAGGTGGCCAAAGAGGAGGGAGTAACCCTGATTGACTTAAACGCTATGACAACCACCCTTTATGATGCATGGGGTGTTGAGCCATCAAAAAAAGGATTTGTTCATTATCCGGCAAATACCTTCCCGGGGCAAACAAAGCCACTTGAAGATAATACGCATTATAACCCTTACGGGGCATATGAATTGGCGAAGTGCGTGGTTGAGGGCATCAAGGCAAGTGACTTGAAATTGAAGAAATACCTGTTAAACCTGCCCGGTTTTGACCCCCAAAAGCCTGATGCTCCGGATACCTTTAACTGGCCGTTAAGTCCAAAAAACTCATCTGTTAAACCCGATGGTAATTAAACAATAATTGGTCAAGGTCTGCTCGTTTTTTAAAGTCACACTCAAGCATGCTTAAATGAGGAAGCACATAATATTTTTAGTGAATGTTGTTATACTATTTGCTTCGCTTGCGGCATGGGCTAATGATCCATCGTGGGTTAAAGCTGTTGGAGCAAAAAGTTTTCCTGCAAAAACAAAGGAATATGCCGTGACAAATTTTGGTGCAGTTGCCGATGGAAAAACCTTGAACACCAGAAGCATTCAGCAAGCAATTGATAAATGTTCGGCAAGCGGTGGGGGTGTTGTACGTGTAAAGGCAGGTAAATATTTAACAGGTTCGTTATTCATTAAAAGCAACGTTAATTTTATGATTGACGAGGGTGCCGAGCTTTTAGGAAGCCAGAACATTAATGATTACCCCGAGATAGATACACGTGTGGCAGGCATTGAAATGAAATGGCCTGCTGCATTGCTTAATGTATTGAATCAAAAGAATGCCGCCATTACCGGTAAAGGACTTGTGAACGCACAGGGCAAACCATTTTGGGATATGTACTGGAACCTCCGCAAAGAATACGAACCTAAAGGCCTGCGTTGGATAGTTGATTACGATGCCAAACGTCCGCGAACACTGCTGGTAAGTAATTCAGCCAATGTAACCGTAAAGGGCATTACTTTGCAACAAGCCGGTTTTTGGACGGTTCAGTTACTCTATTCCAACCAGGTAACTGTTGATGGTGTTATCATCCGTAACAACGTTGAAGGCCACGGACCCAGCACCGATGGCATTGACGTTGATTCATCAACCCGAGTACTCATTGAAAATTGCGATATAGATTGTAATGACGACAACTTTTGTTTGAAGGCCGGCCGCGACTGGGACGGGCTGCGTGTAAATAAACCAACCGAATATGTTGTGATACGCAATTGCGTTGCACGTGCAGGTGCCGGTTTACTTACCCTTGGCAGCGAAACATCGGGTGGTATACGGCATGTACTGGCAACCAACTTAACAGGAAACGGTACCAGCAATGGTTTAAACTTAAAGTCGGCCACCACCAGGGGAGGGGTCTTGGAGGACATTCACTTCAAAAATATCACCTTAAATAACGTAGGCACTGCTTTTCAAATCACGCTCAATTGGAACCCTGCTTACAGCTACTCAAAACTGCCTGAAGGTTATGACGAAAAAGTGCTTCCGGCCCACTGGAAAGCCATGCTTACTCCTGTAGAACCTGCATCAAAAGGTGTTCCGCGGTTTCAAAATGTGTTTGTATCAAACATAAAAGCCACGGCAAAAAAAGCCGTTAATGCGGCAGGTTTACCTGAATCACAATTGCTGAATTTTCAGTTCGATAATGTGCAGATTAATGCAAAAACCGCAGGTAGCATAAAGTATGCACAAAACTGGAAATGGAATAACAGCACTGTTGCCGCCGATGATGGTACCCAATTAGTTATACCTTAATAAATGATATTTAAACTAAGTAGTTTCAAATCAATCCAATAAACTTAAATGAAGAAGACATCAAAACTTGCTATTTGTGCATTAGCGGTTCTTGTTATAGCGCAGGCTTTCAGGCAACCGTCTAAGCCGGTTATTTATTTAATCGGCGATTCAACTGTACATAACAACGATAAAGTGCAATGGGGTTGGGGTTCAATTTTAGGAAGCTTTTTTGATGAAAATAAAATAAGCGTTGATAACCAAGCCATGGCCGGGCGCAGCACACGTACCTTTATTAAAGAAAACCGTTGGCATAGAGTTGACTCCATGTTAAAACCGGGCGATTATGTGTTGATGCAATTTGGCCATAACGAGGGTAGTAAACCCGATACCAATAAAGCCGGCTACAGAGGTGTATTGCGCGGTACCGGCAATGAGACTGTTGAACTTACCTGGAAAGATGGCGTTAAGGAAACCGTTCATACCTACGGTTGGTACTTGCGTAAGTTTATTCACGAAACAAAGGCTAAAGGAGCTACGCCTATTGTGCTGTCAATGATACCACGCAACCAGTTTAAAGATGGCAAAGTATTGCGTGCCGATAGCAGTTACGGAAAATGGGCTAAAGAGATTGCTCAGCAAGAGAACGTTGCCTTTATTAATCTGAACAGCATTTCTGCCGATAAGTATGATAAGTGGGGAGCTGATTCTGTTAAGAAATTTTTTCCCGGCGATCATACCCATACCAATAAGGCAGGTGCTACTGTAAACGCCCAATCTGTGGTAGAAGGCATCAAAGCCAATAAATCAATTACATTAAACAAGTATTTAAAAAAGTAATATGTTTAACAAATATACCCGGTCTGTATTTTTTGCATTAGTTGTTATTGCAGCAGCAGGCGCATTTTATTCATTTATTATAAAGCTTAAACCAACGTTATACCTCGTTGGCGATTCTACTGTAAAAAATGGTAAAGGAAAAGGCGATGGTGGTTTATGGGGATGGGGCAGCTATTTGGCTAACCACTTCGATACCACAAAAATTACAGTAGAAAATGATGCCCTGGGCGGAACCAGCAGCCGTACATTTCAAACACAGGGTTGGTGGAGCAAAGTGGCCGACAAAATTAAACCGGGAGACTACGTGATTATGCAGTTCGGGCATAATGATTCCAGTCCGCTGGTAGATTCGTCACGCGCGCGTGGTACTATTAAAAGTAACGGCGATGAGCAGGAGGAACTATATAACCCGCTTACCAAAAAAACAGAAGTTATACATAGCTATGGCTGGTATTTGCGTAAAATGATTGCCGAAGCCAAAGCCAAAGGTGCTACTGTAGCAGTTTGTTCACTTATTCCGCGTAACAGCTGGAAAGACGGTAAAGTAGTACGCAGTACTGATGATTACGGTAAATGGGCTGCCGAAGCGGCTAAGCAGGCAGGAGCAACGTTTATTGATCTTAATACATTAGTAGCTGATAATTACGATGCCGAAGGAGAAGCAAAAGTAAAGTCGACCTATTTTAATGATAAGGACCACACGCATACTATTGAAGCCGGTGCTATTTTAAATGCCAAACTGGTAGCTATGGGTGTAAAGCAAGCCAAAGGGTTTGGTTTAAGCCGTTATCTTAAAAAGTAACTATCTGCTAAAATTTTCTATTGCAGCAAGGGTAAAGCTTGTTTAAAACGTCATATATATAACCAGTTATGATTAAACCTTTACGTTGTTTTTTACTTTGTATTACCGGGTTAGCCGGCATTGCATCGGCATTTGGGCAATCATTACCCATCCCTCGTTCAAAATTTAATTTTAACCAGGGCTGGAAGCTCTTGTCCCGTGACACTACCGGAGCCGAAGTCCCGGGCTTTAACGACGACGGGTGGAAAGACGTAACCCTGCCCCACGCTTTCAACGAAGATGATGCTTTTAGAAAAGACATACATGACTTAACAGTAGGCGTAAGCTGGTACCGTAAAAAGTTCAAAGTTCCGGCCGGTAGTGCAGGTAAGAAAATATTTATTGAGTTTGAAGGTATAAGGCAGGCAGGCGAGTTTTACCTTAACGGCAAGCCCATTGGACTAAGTGAAAACGGCATTATGGCTTTTGGGTTTGATATTACTGATAAAGTAAATTTAAACGGAGTAAATGAACTTGCCGTGCGTATTGACAACCGATGGGATTATAAAGAAAAGGCTACCGGTTCGGCATTTCAATGGAACAATGCTAACTTTTACGCCAATTATGGTGGTATTAATAAGAACGTAAATTTATATATTACAGATAAGCTTTACCAAACTCTTCCGCTTTACTCGTCGTTTAAAACCACAGGCGTATACATCTATTCTCATCATTTTAATGTGGCAGCACGTAAAGCTGTTGTAACTACTCAAACGCAGGTTAAAAATGAGTACACAACGCCAAAAAATGTGCAGCTTGAAGTGGTAATTGCTGATGCCGACGGTAACATCGTAAAAACTCAGGCCGGAGATAAGGCAACAATACAAGCAGGCGAAACTTTAACATTAAAAGCTGATGCAGCGCTTGATAATGTACACTTCTGGAGTTGGGGTTACGGATATCTTTATAATGTGTACACCATTATTAAAGTTGATAACAAACCTATTGATGTTGTAAAAACAACTACGGGCTTTCGTAAAACGGAATTTGTCAATGGCGTAATAAAGCTTAACGACCAGGTAATACAAATGCACGGTTATGCACAGCGATCCACCAATGAGTGGCCAGCGTTAGGGAGCGATGTTCCGGCATGGATAAGTGATTACAGTAACGGCTTGATGGTAGAAAGCAACGGTAACCTGGTGCGCTGGATGCACGTTACGCCGTCAAAGCAGGATGTTGAATCGTGCGATAGAGTAGGCCTTATTCAGGCTATGCCCGCCGGTGATGCCGAAGGCGACCCTAAAGACCGTAGGTGGCAGCAACGCGTTGAGGTAATGCGTGATGCTGTGGTTTATAACCGTAACAACCCCAGTATACTGTTTTACGAAGCCGGAAACAAAGGAATTATACCGCAGCATATGCAAGACATGAAGGCGGTGCGTGATGAATTTGACCCGCATGGCGGTCGTGCTGCAGGCTCGCGCGAGATGCTTGATAGTAAGATAGCAGAGTATGGCGGCGAAATGCTGTATATTAATAAAAGTGCAGGCATTCCTTTTTGGGCAATGGAATACTCCCGCGATGAGGCATTACGCAAGTACTGGGACGAGTATAGTGCACCTTATCATAAAAATGGCGACGGGCCAAAATATAAACAGGAAAGCGGATTTAATTATAACCGTAATCAGGATTCGCACGCAGTTGAAAATGCCGTACGCTGGTATGATTACTGGCGAGAGCGGCCGGGTACGGGCAAGCGTGTAAGTTCAGGCGGTGTTAATATCGTTTTTTCTGATTCGAACACACACTTTCGCGGAACTGAAAACTACAGACGTAGTGGAGAGGTAGATGCGTTGCGTTTGCCAAAAGACGGGTTTTATACCCACAAAGTAATTTGGGATGGATGGGTTGATCCTAACAAAAGCGGAATACACCTTATAGGTCACTGGAATTATAAATCAGGCACAGTAAAAGATGTGTATGTTATTGCCACCGGGAGCCAAGTACAATTGCAGCTTAACGGTAAATCGTTGGGTTATGGCGTTCAGTCTAATCAGTTTGTTTTTACATTCAAGAATGTAAGCTGGCAACCGGGCGAACTTAAGGCAGTCAGCTTTGATAATGCAGGTAAAAAACTGGCCGAACAAACACTCAAAACAGCCGGCGAGCCGGCTGCGCTTAAGCTCACTCCTCGTGTTGGTCCGGCAGGGTTTATGGCCGATGGAGCTGACATTGCCCTCGTTGATGTTGAAGTGGTTGATGCAAATGGCTTGCGCTGTCCTACGGCTTTAAATATGGTTAATTTTAAAGTTAACGGCCCAGCCGAATGGCGCGGTGGTCTTGCTCAGGGGCCAAACAACTATACTTTAACCAAGTCATTACCTGTGGAGTGTGGTATTAACCGTGTAATTATACGCTCGCTTACAAAGCCGGGCGTTATAAGCATTGAGTGTAATGCCGACGGGCTTAAAGGAGCATCGTTAAATTTAACTACAAAGCCTGTTGAGTTTAAAGACGGAATTTCATACTACAGTCAGCAAGCTGCACTTAAGGGCAACTTAAAACGTGGCCCTACGCCGGTTAAACAATCTTTTGTCACAAGCCGTAAAGCCATTGATATTGTTGCTGTAAAAGCTGGGTCGGGCATTGATAGTGCAAGGTGCAGTTTTGATGACAATGAGCTAAGCAACTGGAAAAGCGATGGCAAAGTAGAAAACGGATGGATAAAATATACTTTTGCTAGTCCTCAGCAGGTTGACGAGGTTACCATGAAGCTCGAAAACTGGCGCAACCGCCGCTATCCAATACGCATAAAGGTTGATGAAAAAGTGGTTTATACAGGTGAAACCAGCCAAAGCCTTGGTTATGTAACCATACCCGTACAATCAACAACGGGCAAAACATTAACAGTTGAACTGATAGGCGCCAACACTGATAAAGACGGCTTTGGCCTGGTTGAGGTAACCGGCAAAAAAGATGCGGGTGGCCTGGCCGCCGATAGTAAAAAGGCCACGGCTGTATTAGCCATAAACGAAATTGAAATATATCATAAACTATAAATATGCTGAAGAATAAATTTTCCTTTACGGCAATAATAGCAGGTTTAATGCTGGTGGCACCTTTTAAGGGTGCTGAAGCACAAATGCTGCCATCAAAAAATAAAGTGGTGATTGATATGGCTTTGGCCAACCAGTACTTTATGAAAAAATGGCCCGATCCGGGTGCTGTTACCAACGTTGGCAGGGTACGCACAAGTAATTTATGGACACGCGCTGTTTATTATGAAGGCCTAATGGCACTGTATAAAGTTAACAAGCAGCAGCAATATCTTAAGTACGCGTTAGATTGGGCAAATCATCATAAGTGGGAGCCACGCGATGGATTGAACACACGTAACGCCGATAACCAGTGCTGCAGCCAAACTTACCTGGAACTTTATGAGCTGGATAAAAAGGCGGAGTACATTGAGCCCACCAAACAAAACATCGACAAGATGATGACCGGGGAGAAAATTGATGACTGGCACTGGATAGATGCTTTGCAAATGGCAATGCCCGTATTTGCCAAATTAGGCACCATGTACAAAGACAACCGCTATTACGAGCGTATGTATGAAATTTATAACTACTCAAAAACTAAGCACGGCGGTAATGGACTGTATAACCCGGCCGAGAAGCTTTGGTGGAGAGATAAGGATTTTGTGCCACCTTACAAAGAACCTAATGGCGCAAATTGCTACTGGTCTCGTGGTAATGGATGGGTTGTAGCAGCCATGGTGCGTGTACTTGAAGTAATGCCTAAAAGCGCCCCTCATCGCCAGGAGTATGTAACCATGCTGAAAGATATGCTTGAAGCCTTAGTGCCATTACAACGTGCCGATGGTTATTGGAACGTTAGTTTGATGGACCCAACCAATTATGGTGGTAAAGAGCTTACAGGTACAGCCTTGTTTACTTATGGCATGGCTTGGGGAGTTAAAAATGGTATCATCAGTAAAAAGAAGTACCTTCCTGTAATAACAAAAGCATGGAATGCCATGAGTAAAGAATGTATACACCCTGATGGTATGTTAGGTTACGTGCAGGGTACAGGCAAAGAACCAAAAGATGGGCAACCTGTAAATTATGATCACATCCCCGATTTTGAAGATTATGGTTTAGGATGTTTCCTTTTGGCCGGGAGCGAAGTTTACCGTTTAGCCAAGTAATTAATAAGTTTAAAAACTACTACAAAGGGCTGGTATTTTCAAAATGCCGGCCCTTTGTGCTAATACGGTTTCTAAAATGTCATAAATGTTAGGTTTTATTTAAGAATTTTACCAAGAGTATAACGTTCCAAAATAAATTCGTATCTTGTACTCATATCTTAATAAAGGCACCTGGCTATTTCTTGCTTGTCACAAATTTTAACAATTGTGTAGCCATTTATAGCATAAATCTTTAGCATCACTTACATCAACCGGGTGCGTAATGTTGATAGGATAACTTTAGCAAATAGGTTGTCCTTGGTTAGCAAAACAAGTTTTGAAGCAGCTTTTTTTGTTATTGAAACAAGTACTTTTTTAAATACTTCACACAAAATAAGAAATCTCACCGGTAAAGGACGGGGGGCAACAGGCTTTTGAAAAATTCAGGAGCTTATTCATCATTTAAGTAAAATATGGGTAGATCGGCAGAAACATTCAGTAAAAAAGAAAACGAAAAAAAGAGATTAAAAAAGCAACGCGATAAGCGTGAAAAGGCAGAAGAGCGTAAAGCAAATGCGGTAAAGGGAAGAGGCCTGGAAGATATGATGGCTTACGTAGATGAGAATGGCAACATTACGTCAACTCCACCAGATCCGACTAAGAGAAAAGCTATATCATCTGACGAAATCAGAATTGGAACGCCTAAGCAGGAAGATATTCCGGTTGATATTGTTAGAACAGGAAAAGTATCGTTTTTCAATGATGGAAAAGGTTACGGCTTTATACGCGATGCACAATCACAGGAAAGCGTTTTTGTTCACATTAACGGTATAATTGAACAAATTAAAGAAGGTGATAAAGTAACGTTTGAAGTGGAAAAAGGCCCGAAAGGCTTAAACGCTGTAAAGGTTAAAAAGGCATAACTTCAATTAAAATATTGGCTTAAACATGCTATAGTTTAAGCACAAAAAAACGGCTAAGTAATTCTTAGCCGTTTTTTATTTACGTTATACAGTTTTAATCGTAGTTATGCCTCTCAAGGTCATAGTCAGATTGTGCCGAAATTATCTTTTTCTTCTTATTAATATCCGCTCCAACCTGGTGATCAAACACCTCGTCTGTTACCAGTATTTCGCGGTCTTTATCGCGTTCGGCGTAATGAATGTTAGCTTCGGCAAGGCGTGCAACAGCAACATCGTAAGGGCCTTTAGGACTCATCAATTTTACAAATACAGGTAAGCATTCAAACAATATAAATAGGTAGCCAATAAATGACTGCGCCATATAAGTGTCCAGGTCGCGGGTGCCATCTTGCCTGAATGATAATTGGCCAAGTGCCCAGTTGCGGTCAGCAAAACCTGCGATATCAGCAAGGCTGTCCAATTGCTTGTTGTTAAACAATCTGGTGTTGCTTAAGCCTTCAAAGTCTTTACGTTGGCCCAGGTATTGTTCCATGCGTCCCAAATCTTCTGTAACAGTTTTCAAACGGGCTTCTTTCTCCTGCAAAACAGCTTCTTTTTGCTTTGCATAAGTGCCGTAACCTGTTATACCTGATGTTTGGTTAGTTTTGTCGCCAAAAACTTCCTGATTAAGTTGCACACGTGAACGGTTAATATCGCGCTCTAAAGAGTCTTTTTCCTTTTTAAGGTCTGCATTTTTGTTTAGCTCCATAGCATACTTTTGCGAGTATGTTTTCTGCAGCGTATCAATTTTACGATTTTGCCCTTTTATATAAGCCTCTTTCAGTTTGCCTCTTATTTCCTTGTCAAATATTTTAAGCTCCAGCGGACGAGAGATAACCATACCAATCATAATGGCCAGTAAAATACGCGGGGTGGCTTGTAAAAGCTGCTGGTTGGTACTGCCTTGTTTGTTTATGCTCGATACAATGTAGCGGTCCATGTTAAATATGGCCAGCCCCCACATAACACCAAAAAGCAACGCAAATATGGTAGCAAAGGTGTTGCCGCTAAATACAAAGTACATAGCGTAGCCACCCGATAAAGAAGCAAATAAAGCTGTAAAGAAAATAGTGGCCCCTATACCAAAGTACCTGTTATGCTCAATGGGATACTTTTTAAGGGTTTCAATATGCGCTCCCGAACAGAACCAAAAAAAACGGGTTACCTTTCTCATCTATAACTAATGTACAAAAATTGTGCTGTAATTATATGTGAAACGCCGCTGGTTGCTGAATGTTACACTTTTACGACTGAATTTTTAGGATTTAAAACTATACCTTTGACCTCAAATTTGGCACCCATGAAAGAAGTTACTGTAGAAGACCTGAAAAGGATGAAAGAAAACGGCGAAGATTTTCAACTGATCGACGTGCGTGAAGACTTTGAATACCAGATGTCGAACCTTGAGGGCGATAATATTCCGTTAAGCGGCGTTGTTATTGAGGCTGATAAGATAAGCAAAGATAAACCTGTTGTAATTATGTGCCGCAGCGGAAAGCGTAGCGCTATGGCTGTTATGCAATTGGAGCAACAAGGTTATGAAAACCTGTACAATTTAAAAGGCGGTATACTTGCCTGGCAGCAGGAAATTGATCCTAATATAAGCGTATATTAATATGGCCTTTAAGCTTCTGTTAAACGTACTGTATACTATTGGCATTTTAATAAGCCTGTACACCATATACTGGGGCGTTACCCACGGGCGCTGGGAGTTTATTGTAGGCGGAGCTTTTGTAGGCATTATATTCTTTCTGCTGAAAATTACGCTTATGAAAGAAGTGCGTGCCATGCAGAAGCCGGCATCAAAGAAATAGATAATTAAAAAGGGTGGCAAAGCAACAAAAAGTTATTCTGTTGCTTTGTCACCCTTTTTTTGAAGCTTACAATTGCTGTAAGTGATAGTTTACCTGGTTTTGGCAGTATGAGCTCTGCCATCGTTAACGCCATCAATAAAGCCCCGCTTTACATCTTTCCAGTTTTTTAGTACCGATATAAGCAAAACTATAATTAAGGCTGTAACTATCCTTTTAAAGGTTAGTCCGCTGCGCATAAAATAAAAGTTTATAATTGGTTTATAATGGCTGCAATTTATACAAAGTAAACTAATTAAGCAACAGATAGTTGCACTCCTAAACCAGGTGCGTTGCTCGATGCCCATTTGCCGTTAATCATAACCGGATTTTCAAATGGGTTATTACTGGTTAGCAGCGGGCCATCCAAGTCAGCCCAATCACATTGCGGTGCCAAAGCGGCTGCAGCAAGGGTGGCGCAACTGGTTTCGCTCATACAGCCAATTAAAATTTTCATACCTAGTTCACGAGCTTTATCAATCATTAGCTTTGCCTCATGCATTCCGGCCGATTTCATCAGTTTAACGTTAACTCCATGGTATATACCCTCAGCTAGTTCAACATCAGGCAGGCGTTGTACAGCTTCATCGCCAATTATAGGTATGGGACTTCGCTGGGTAAGCCAGGCATTGCTGTGTAAATCTGTTTTTGCAAAAGGCTGCTCAATAAGCTCTACGCCCTGTTCAAATAGCCAATGCACCATATCAAGGCTTGCCTCACGGTTTGTCCAGCCTTGGTTGGCGTCAACATATAAGGGCACATTAGTAACTGAGCGTACTGTTTCAATAAGCACTTTATCGGCCTCACCGCTTAACTTCACCTTAATTACTTTCAGGCCTGCAGCTTCCTCTACTTTTTGCAGTAGTACCTCAGGTTTGTCAATGCCAATAGTTATACTTGTAATGGGCATTGTTTGGACGTTGCTGCCCATTAGCTGCCAACAAGGTTTATTTAATAGCTTACCTTCAAGGTCATGTAACGCAATGTCAACAGCTGCCTTTACAGCCGGGTTGCCTGGTGCAAGGCTGTCAATATAAGCGGTAATTTCATTATAATTGAATGGAAAAGTTAATTTTGAACTATCAATACTTTTCAAAAATGCCGTAGCCGATGCTATGCTTTCGCCCCAATACGGAACCATAGACGCCTCGCCGTATCCAGTATACCCTTCATAACTTATGTTAACAAGCATAATTGGAGTGTAGGTTCGTGAATAATGTGCTATTGTAAAACGGTGTTTCAGCAACAGCTCAAACGGCTTATAGGTGATAATCATGTTCATCTAAACTAATCATTTTACAATTTATACATATTACATTTAACGGTTATAAATGATGATTTGGGTATGGTACGTATCTTTGCAACATGCCGGCAAATTTATATAACCCGTTTGAGCGCTTTAGTTTTAGTAATCGTAACTGTTTTTTAACCGGGCAACCGTTGACATCTGAGGAAGAAAAGATACAGGTTTTTCCAACCTGGCTAATGACACGGTACCATCTTGAAGACAAGGTTATAAAGCTGCTGGATGAAAGCTACACAGGTTATAAAGATTTAAAGTTGCCATGCTCGTCAGCTGTTAATGAGCAATACATTGCACCTCTTGAAAGTGAAATTGAAACAGCTTTTTTGGCCGGATATGACGCTGTTAAAGAGTTAGAGCCATTAAAACTATTTCAATGGGCAGGCAAATTACTTTACGGTATTATTTTTAACGAGTTGCAGGCCGGCATAAGGCAGCAACACGCGCAGGGCGAATCATTTCATTTATCAGAAGGATTAAAGCATAAGTTTAGTCACCTGCACTTAATGCTGCAAAGCCTTAATCAGCCTATTGAGTTTGATGGTTTTAGCCCGTACAGCCTGTTTTTGTTTAAGGTTGATAACCCAGAGAACGAGTTTTCGTACCGCGATGAAATCAATACACTTACCTTTTCATTACGCATACAAAATTTTGGCTTAGTTATATGCCTGCAGGATAATGGAGCTAATCGTCGTTATCATCAGGAACTAATTAGCAAAATTGAGCATGATACGTTGCATCCCATTCAATTTGAGGAGGTATGTGCAAAGATATTTTACTCGGCGTTTTTGTTTAATCGTTTACCCGAGTACGAGATTATGCCAATTGGTGAAGAGATTTTTATAGAAGCCAATGCCTTAAGAGGTACAAGCGGCCGGCCTGTTTTTGATGATTGGCAAAATAAAACATACGGGCAGGTATTAGAAAACTTTTGGAAGCGCTGGGGCTTTATTCTGCTCGAAATTATTAAGGATCCGGAAAACCCCATGAGCTTTTTGTTTACAAAAGACGGCTACAAAATAGGAGCAGAGGCTTGCCCGCCCGAAAGGCAATAGCCAATGTTAATCTTTGGGTTCAAACAACAAAGTAAGCAGGCTTTGCTCATCAAAAATTTGGTTGCTTATCTCTAAAATTTGTTCAGCAGTCACGGCATTTATTTTATCAAATACCTGTTGCAGGGTATCAACGCAATTGAAGTCAATAAGGCTTTTTGCCATTGATATGATAAGGCTCAGGCGGTTTTCTTCAGCAAGTGCAATTTGCCCTATAAACTTTTGCCTGGCTTGATGGAGCTGTAAGGTGCCCAGTTTATTTTCGCGCAGCTTTCTAAGCTCTTTGTGTATAAGCTTTAAGGCTTTGCCGGCTTTTTCCTCATCGGTGCCAAAGTATATGGTAAATATACCGGTATCGGTAAACGGTGTATAGTTTGACTCAATAGTGTAAGCAATGCCGTATTTTTCGCGTATTTCAAGATTAAGCCTGCTGCTCATGCCCATGCCTCCAAGCAGGTTGTTTACCAGCAATAAACCACTTTTATGCGGATGTGATGAGCTGAATGCCACGTTGCCAATAATGCCGTGCAGCTGTGAAATAGGCTTTTGAACTTTTATAAGCTGGCTTTGAGGTGCGCCGGGAGCCACGCGGTTTTTAATAGCCTTATTTTCTTTAATGCTGCCAAAGTACTTTTCGGCAAGTTTTACAAGCTTGTCAAAACTATAGTCGCCGGTTACGGCAAATACCATTTCATAGGTATTGTAGTTGGCAGCGGTGAAGTTATCGATGTCTGCGCGCTTTAAACTTTGTACAGTATCATCAGTACCCAATATGTTATTACCAAGTGGATGGCCGCTAAAAAGATAGCTTTCAAAATCATCCTGAATGGCTTCTTCAGGCTGATCCTGGTAAGAAGCAATTTCATCTAAAATAACACTTCGCTCCTTAGTAAGCTCCTCTTCAGGAAAAGTAGAGTGAAAAACGATGTCTTCAAATAAATCAATAGTGCGTTCAAGATGCTCCTTAAGCAATGAGGCATGTATACAGGTGTACTCTTTGGTGGTATAGGCATTTAAATCAGCGCCAACCAGTTCAAGCCTGTTTAATATTTGATTGGTGTTACGACGCTCAGTTTGCTTAAACAACAAATGTTCAATGAAGTGTGCAAGGCCGTCTTTGCCCTGGCTTTCATCGCGGGCACCGGCATTAACAATAAAGCAGGTGTGGGTTATATTGGATGGTGCGTGCTTGAACAATAGTCTTATACCATTGCCAAGTGTATGTACCTGGTAATCTATCATGGAGGGGCAAAGATACGCTAAATATTATCAGTAGCCGATAGTGTGAATAGCAGGCTAATGCGTATTATTGTGTATAAAATGTAATACTTTTTATAGTTTAATTTACGTTTACCATTATTTCTGTTAACAAAATTGAGCATAATGAAAATTGCCGACCTCACATTTGAACCGCTTATTGAAGCCGATGCCATTGCCAAACGCATAAACTTAATGAGCGAACAATTGAATGCCGACTATGCCGACCGCTCACCTATATTTATTGGTGTTTTAAGCGGTAGCTTTATGTTTATTTCTGACCTTATTAAGCAGGTAAACATTCCGTGCGAAGTTACATTTACTAAACTTGCTTCTTACTTTGGAGGTACCAGCTCTACACATAAAATTCGTGAAGACATTGATATAAGTGTTGATATAAGCGGGAGGCATGTGATCATTGTTGAAGATATTGTAGATACAGGCAATACGCTGGCTTATTTAATTGAGAAACTAAAGCTTTACAGCCCGGCTTCGGTACGGGTGTGCTCATTACTCTTGAAACCTGCAAAGCTCGAAACTTCGATAGAGGAGCTACGCTACGTTGGCTTTGAGATTGAGAATGAGTTTGTAGTGGGTTATGGGCTTGATTATAATGAGCTGGGCCGTAACCTGCCCAGCATATACAGGCAAATAAGTTAGCCACATTTACACTAAAGCATTTTTATGGATGGTACTGAAATTAAGTGCACCATCCATATGCAAATGACTGCAACAAATTATCTTTCGGTGGCTACGATATATTCAGGGTCATCAATAATGTTTACTTCAATAACATCATCTGCGTTTTTAAGCAACTTGCGGCAGTCGGCACTTAAGTGTTGAAGTTGAAGTTTTTTACCAGCCTGATGGTAGCGCTCGGTTAACTTGTTAAGCGCATCAATTGCCGACATGTCTGCAACCCGACTATCTTTAAAACTGATGATGGTATTTTCTGGGTCGCCGTTTACATCAAACTTTTCGTTAAAGGCTGTAATTGAACCAAAAAAGAGTGGTCCGTAAATTTCGTAATGTTTAGTGCCCTGCTTGTCTATATACTTACGGGCTCTTATACGTTTTGCACTTTCCCAGGCAAAAACCAGTGCCGAAATTATTACGCCTATAAGTACTGCCAGTGCAAGATTATGCAGCCAAACGGTTATAAGTGCTACTAAAATTCCCACAAATACATCTTGCCTTGGCATTTTATTAATTACTCTGAAGCTTGCCCATTCAAATGTTCCAATAGCTACCATGATCATCACTCCTGTTAATGCCGCCATAGGTACACGCTCAATAACCGGCGCTCCAAAAAGTATAATGCACAAAATTGTTAAGGCGGCTATGATGCCCGAAAGCCTTGCACGTGACCCCGCCGATAGGTTAACCAGTGTTTGCGCAATCATAGGGCAGCCACCCATGCCAAAAAAGAAACCGTTGAATATGTTAGCTGTGCCTTGTGCTACGCACTCGCGGTTGCTGTTGCCACGGGTTGCTGTCATTTCATCTACAAGGTTTAAGGTTAGCAAGCCTTCGGTTAAGCCTACGCCCGCCATAATAAGCGAGTAAGGAAATATGAGTTTAAGCGTATCTAAAGTAAAAGGTATAGTCGGTATATGAAATGGGGGGAAGCCTCCGCTTACGGCAGCAATATCTTTAACGGTTTTGGTTGGTATACCCAACACTAAAACGACAAGGTAAATTACAATTATTGCAACTAATGATGGCGGTACAGCTTTAGTAAAACGTGGCAGTATAATAATTATGGCAATGGTGAGCGTAACCAAACCACTCATAATTAAAAGCGGAGTTCCGCTTAACCATGCTGATTGACCGTTTATTATGGTTTTAAACTGCTCAAACTGAGCGGTGAAAATTATTACAGCCAGTCCGTTTACAAAGCCGTACATAACTGGTTGGGGTACAAGGCGTACAAATTTGCCTAGTTTAAAAATACCAACCATAATTTGAAATACACCAGCCAGCGCAACCGCTGCAAATACGAATTCAATACCGTGCGATTTCATAAGTGCAATAAGCACAATTACAGTAGCACCTGCACCGCCCGATATTAGTCCGGGCCTTCCGCCCAATACGGCAGTTACCAAACCCATTATGAAAGCAGCGTACAAGCCTACCAATGGTGGGAAACCTGCAAGAATTGCAAATGATAATGATTCGGGCATCATGGTCATGGCAACGGTTAAACCGGCCAAAACCTCATTTTTATAATTTACTTTTTGTGAAAAATCAAATAAGCGAAATAAAGCAGCCATAAAATTTATGTTGTGCGGCTACATCATTTGTAGCAGCCTTAAAAATTAGTAATTGAAATAATGATTGTTCCTTACATAGCAAGGAGAAGTGATTGGCTAATTACTAATCAAGGTGGTGTAACCGGGCTACTCAAAAAAGCGTTTTTCATCAGATGTTGTAAAAGTATGAAGTTATTGCTTAATAGTTGTCTTTTTAAAAAGAGAGGTGGTAAGCGCTTTTGAAATGTTTGTAAAAAAGCAAAGCTCCTGATGGGCAGGAGCTTTTACTAACCAATTATAAACCTAAATTATGAGAAGACTTTTTTGTGTATCTTTTGAATACGGTGTAAAAGTAACACCTTCTAAATGAATTGCCAAATATTTTTTCAAAATAATTACAAATTATTCATTTGGCAGGCGGTAGTTGTATGAAGTTGCCATAAAATTATACGATATGTTAATAAATGTTAAATTTATATGCATGTTGTAACGTGTTAATTACAAAAAGTTCAGTTTGACAATTGCCTGATTTTGAAAGCGTGGTTTATGATAAACGTTTGCAACCTTTGCTTCGTTATAATTTTTGAATGAACGCTACTGTCAATAATAAGCTATCAAACACCATACTATGGACCATGACCCTGGCAACGGGTTTTGTGGTTGCCAACATATACTACAACCAACCGCTTTTAGGTGACATAGCGCAGGCCTTTGGTATTACAAACGGGCAGGCCGGTCAAATAGCCATGTTTACGCAATTAGGCTACGCAACGGGTTTGCTGCTTATTGTACCCCTGGCCGATATGTTTAAAAGAAAGCGTTTAATGCTAATTGACCTCGCTTTTGTCTTTATATCCTTATTAACGGTAGCCAGTGCACAATCATTTTGGGTTTTAGCGGTTGCAAGTTTCTTAGTTGGCGTTACCTCCATTGTGCCACAAATTTTGTTGCCCCTTGCAGCACATTTAGCTAATCCCGAAGAGCGCGGTAAAAAAATAGGCTTTATTATGAGCGGTCTTCTAATAGGCATACTGTTATCACGTACAATAAGCGGTTTTGTAGGCGAGCATTTTGGCTGGCGTGCCATGTTCTACATTGCAGCCGCTTTAATGATGCTTATGTGGCTGCTTATTGCCTTTGTAGTTCCGGAAGTTGAGCCACAGCATTCTGGCAACTACAAAAGCTTAATGCAATCACTGGTTACTTTGATTAAGCAAGAGCCTGAGCTGAGGTTGGCTGCATTGAGAGGGGCATTATGCTTTGCTTGTTTTAGTGCATTTTGGACAACACTTGTTTTTTTACTGCGTGAGCCGCCTTTTAACGAAGGTAGTGCAGTTGCCGGTGCTTTTGGTTTAATAGGTGCTTTTGGTGCGCTTGTAGCCTCACTTATTGGCCGGCTTAGTGATAAGGCCAACCCTTACCGGCTAATTACCTATACACTATTAATGCTGTTGGTGTCATTTGTAATTTTTATGTTTTTCGGCAAAAGTTTCATCGGCCTGGTAATAGGCGTTATTCTTATGGATATGGGTGTTCAGGCTACACACATATCTAATCAGGCAATTATATTCGGTTTGAATCCTTCGGCTCGTAACCGTATCAATACCGTTTACATGGTCTCTTATTTTGCAGGTGGTTCTGCAGGTACATTCTTCGCTGCAAAAATATGGGGTGTTTACCACTGGCAAGGTGTGTGCGCTATTGGAATTATACTGTCCGTAATTGTACTGTTAGTTCACCTTTCAAGTTCAAAAAAGCTTACAGCCTAGCTGCTGTACTATACAAAATTTGCAATAATCATACAGTCAGCGTTTTTTTCTGTGTTGGCTCAGTAATTATTAATAGGGGATAATTATGCTGTAATTGTAAATTTAGTGCCTAATAATCAGTTCATTGTAAAATATTTTTAGAGGTGTTGGTTAGTTTGGCATCTTATTAGAGTAAGGTTAAGCAAATACAACGATATGATTACCGCTGATCAAACCAATCCGGACGAACAACAAGGACAAGAGTGGGAAAATCCTCAAAATCCTGAACAACCGTCAGATTCGCGCAATCAGGAGCAAGTGCAAAGGCAGTTTGAAGAGGCAAAACGCCGCAAAGATAACCTGAGCGAAACTGATCACATTGACAAAGAGAAAAAAACAGAGTAATTAATTTTTGACCTTAAAACTTAGAAACGATGAAAACTAACAGCAAAACCCCGATAAGCAAACTGGTTGCCCGTTTTGACAATGAATTAAAAGCCCTGTTAATGGAGGACTTAAAAACGGTTAAAAATGCAAAAGATCAGTTAATTGATACTATCAAACAGAGCATAAATACTAAAAAAGGCCTTTCGGCTGCTTAATATATATTACACACTCATCAACCCTGCATCTACCATGAAAAACGCTAAACAAAACACTGAAAGCAAGCTGATGAAACAGTTTGATTTAGATTTAAGAAATTTATTACTTGCCGATTTAAAAGCGCATAAACGCAAATCGCAGTTTGTTAGCAAGCAATTAAACGCTGCTGCATAATAAAGCATTTACATATCTACCTATATAAAGCTTTTTTACATTACCTATGAAAACAATAGAGCTCCGCGCATGCCGGAGCTTTGTTTGTTTATAAGTAACCTATAATAAGCTTAGCCGTTTTTGCCGAAGCACCAGGTTGGCCCATTTTTGAGTCTAGCTCTTCATAATCGTTAAGCATAGCTTCACGGTAACTACCCCGCATTAAACGTTCAAGTTCAGCACTGATGGTATCAGTATTGCAGTCTTCCTGTATTAATTCTTTTATCACAAGCTTATCCATTATTAGGTTAACCAGCGTAATGTATTTAATTTTTAAAAACATGCGTGCAACCGTAACCATAAATTGGTGGGCCTTATATACCGCAACTTGCGGCACATTAAATAAAGCTGTTTCTAACACCGCCGTTCCTGATGCTACAATGGCGGCGTGCGCATGGTGCAGCAAATCATAAGTGCCATTAAAAATAACCGGAACATTACTTTTGCCGATGTATTGCTGATAGTAATTGGCACTAAAGGATGGCGCACCAGCAATTACAAATTGGTATTCAGTAAACTTTTTGGCAACGCTCAGCATCTCGGGTAGCAGGCGGCTTATCTCTTGTTTACGGCTTCCGGGTAACAGAGCGATAATTTTTTTATTATCGAAATTGTTGTTCTCAATAAAATGCGGATCGGGCGTAAACGCTGCAATGGCGTCCAATAACGGGTTGCCTACATAATCCACCTTCATGCCAAATTGCTGGTAAAAGGCAACTTCAAATGGAAGTATACAAAACAGGTGATTAACTACGCGTTTTATTTTATGCACCCGTTTTTGATTCCATGCCCAAACTTTTGGCGAAATATAAAAGCATACTTTCAAACCTATAGTTTGGGCAAACTCGGCTATCTTTAAGTTAAATCCTGGAAAATCAATAAGTATCAGCACATCGGGTTGCCACGCAGCAATATCATGCTTACAGTTCTTCATGTTACGCATAATGGTGCGTATATTCATTAACACCTCGGCAAAGCCCATGTAAGCCATTGTGCTGTAATGCTGAACTAAAGTTCCGCCTTGCCGCTGCATTAAGTCGCCGCCAAAAAAACGAAAGTTTGCGTGTGCATCCTCCGTTTTTAAAGCTTTCATTAGGTTGGCGCCATGTAAATCGCCCGATGCCTCGCCCGCTACCAAATAGTACTTCATTTGCTTAAAGCCTTATTTTAAAAATAACAACCAGAACCATGCAAATAAATGAGGCCAGCATGATGCCCCGGCCAGTATCTTCGGCACCTTTTGAATGCAAAATTCTGATGAGTAACAAATTTAAGCCTATGGCAATAAGGTAGGGCATGGCAGGCCGGTTCATAATTACGGTGCCTTTGTACATACCTTCAAAAATAAGCCAAGCTATACCCGGCAGTATGCAGCCGGCTAAAATGCCTAAAGGCAATGAATTTTTGCTAAACATTCAGTAAAGGTACGTTTAAGTTACCGGTGTTTACAAAACGCGCCAGTTCAACCGCCGCAATCCACTGCCAGTATTCAAGCTTACAGTCCCCAACTGTTTAAAACCGATATGGCATGATGAGCAGTCATGTCAAATTGCACCGGAACCACTGATGCATAATTATTATCAAGCGCCCAAACATCGGTGTCTTGCCCCTGATCGTTTAATTGAAATTCGCCGGTGAGCCAGTAATAAGGTCTTTTATGGGGGTCCATACGTTCATCAAATTCCTCGGCCCATTTACCATGTGCCTGCCTGCAAACCTTTATGCCTTTGAGGTTATCGCCTGCCGGAAAGTTCACATTAAGTAATGTACCTGAAGGTAGCCCACGTTGCAATACCTGTTCAGCAATTTGCCTTACATACTGTAGGCATGGTTTAAAGTTTGCCTGCAGGGTATAATCATCTAATGAAAAACCAATTGATGGAATACCTTCTATCGCCCCCTCTACTGCGGCCGACATTGTGCCCGAGTAAAGAACGTTAATTGAATTGTTAAGCCCATGATTTATACCTGACACACATAAATCGGGCTTCTTGCCGCGGAATATACGGTTCACGGCCAGCTTCACACAGTCAACCGGTGTGCCCGAGCATTTGTACATTTCAACGCCATCATAAAGCTCCACCCGGTCTAACCGTAACGGCTTACCTATGGTTATGGCGTGCCCCATGCCCGATTGCGGGCTATCAGGTGCTACCACTACCACACGGCCCAACTGCTGCACGGTTTCCATTAATGCTTTTATGCCTGGTGCGGTAATACCATCATCATTTACTACTAAAATGGTTGGTTGTTGCTTACTCATTGCGCTAAATTAAATAATAATTAAGCAATGCCCGGCATATGTCAGTGCTGTTGTTTTAAAAGTCACACAAACAGTAAATTACAGGAAAGTTAAATTAATTGTAATTAAATGCACCATATATACTCAATTTGCGTATAACGTTATTAAAGCTAAAAAGCCTGATTGTACTCAAAGACTCTTAAAAGCTCTATGGGTATTAATTTTCCATTAAATGAGTGGTTTAGCTTATAAAAAATATAAAAAGTTAAAGGAAAAATTATAATTTGCTTCGTTTTATGAGACCTGTTTCGATACCTGCTTATGTGCGCGATTTTTTCTACAATAAGCAAGACCCTGCGAAGGTGCGTGAGGCTTACCAAAAGTTGCGTAAAAACTCAGCAGTGCCCGATGTAACCATATCGATACCGGCTTACAATGAGGAAGATACCATTGTGCAAACTTTGGCATCACTCTGCAATAATGAAACGAAATGGAGTGTTGAAATTAATGTAATCAACAACAACTCTAAAGATAAAACAGAAGAACTGGTAAAAGCCTGCGGCGTTAACTGTATTTTAGAAACAACGCAGGGCATTACACCGGCCCGCAATCGTGGGTTGGCCGAAGCAAAGGGTAAGTTTATACTAAATGCCGATGCAGACACCATTTACCCCAGGTTTTGGGTAGAGGAGATGATTAAGCCGCTGGCAGATGAAAGCAGGAAAGTTGCCATTACATATGGCTTGTTTTCATTTATACCTGTGGGTAGCACAGGTCGTTTTACTTACTTTTTTTATGAGCACCTGTCTGACTTAACCAGGATTTACAACCAGTATTTTAAAAATGAGGCGGTAAACGTTTATGGTTTTGATTCGGGTTTTAGGCGTGAAGAAGGACTGCAGGTAGACAGTTTTAATCATCCGCCCGGTACCAATGAAGATGGTTACCTGGCATTAAAATTAAAAAATAAAGGTTTTGGCAGCATACACCGCGTTACAAGTCCGCAATCAATAGTTTGGACTACTGACCGCAGGTTGCAAATTGATGGTGGTTTATGGAAGGCAATACTAAAACGTTTTAAACGAGTATTTTTTTCATAACAATTTTGTAATTACAGAACCTTTACATTAAAATTTTCGTAACAAGGTATATAAACAAGTTAGTATGATACCTGTTATTAACAACCTATTAAGCACAAATAACAAATCCACTCGCATGGGATTTTCAGACACGGGACAAACCAAAATATTAATTGTTGAAGACGACAATTACATGCAGCTCATACTTCGTAAGTTTTTAGGTAAATCTTACGAAATAGAGATATGCCCTTCGGCGCTTGAGGCGCTGTCGTTTTTACAGAACGGTAATATTCCCGATCTGGTTATTTCAGATTTAAATACGCCTAATCTTAGCGGGTTAGATCTTATAACGCAACTACACAGCAGCGACTTTTTTAAGTCAATTCCGGTAATTATCGTATCGGGCGAGGATAGCTCTGAAGTGCGGGTTAGATGTTTAAATACCGGTGCCGACGATTTTATTGTAAAACCGTTTAACCCGGCCGAACTTGAAGCACGCGTAAGAGCAATATTGAGAAGAATTGGAAAGAATGTGCAAAGTTTATGAGCCAACCCTACACTCAGCAACGGCAGGTAATTGCGCTGATTAATTTGAGTGATGAGCTAACCATCTCCATTAACCAGTGTAATTTTAAAGACAGGCAGCTGATGCATTTCAAAAACGGGATGCAAATGTTTTCGGCCTGGCAGGAAAACAAACTTAACATTGCAGCAATAATTTCGCAGGATGAAATTCTAGCATCATCAGGCATTACGCTGCTCGAAACACTTAAAAAGAACAACATGGGTAATGTTCCTTTCTTTTTAATTGTTAACCATTTTAATGCTAACCTAAGGCAGCTTGCACTTGATGCCGGTGTTGCCGATGTGTTTACCAACCCGGTATCAACCCAAAATATTGAAACCCGCGTAAATTTCCTTATTGATTATTGGAAGGCTCTACGCCAGGAGACAACAAAAACCCTTAATGTAAATTACAGCATTCCGCCAGGTAAGCGTGCTTTTGATATCTTTTTTTCGGGCATGGCGCTGTTGTTTTTATCGCCATTCTTTTTGCTGGTGTATTTGTTGGTAAGGCTTGAATCAAAAGGCCCGGCATTTTATTACTCTTTGCGGGTAGGTACCGGTTACCAGGTATTTAAGTTCTACAAGTTCAGGTCAATGTATGTAAATGCCGATCAGCGTTTGAAAGATTTGAAGCACCTGAATCAATACGATACCGATGCCGCGGCCAAAAAGGAACAAGAAGGTATAAAAGAAGAAAAGGTAATTGAAAATACTTCATTCTTGTGCGCCGACTGTATGAATTCCGGCAAATGTCAGTTCCCTATGTATGCGGATAATGTACATTGGTGCGAACGTGAATACATTGACAATAAAAAGACTGCCGGCGGCTCGGCATTTTTCAAGATAAAGAATGACCCTCGTATTACCCGTGTGGGTAACTTTATACGTAACACCAGTATTGACGAATTACCACAGTTGTGGAATGTATTTATTGGTGACATGAGCATAGTAGGCAACCGCCCGTTGCCATTATACGAAGCTGAGAAGCTTACTACTGATAAATATGCATTGCGTTTTCATGCTCCGGCAGGTATTACCGGTTTGTGGCAGGTAGAAAAGCGTGGTAAAGGCGATATGAGCGAAGAAGAACGCCTGATGCTTGACAACGTTTATGCGCAAAACCACAGCCTGGTTAATGACGTAAAACTCATAATGAAAACTATACCAGCACTTTTACAAAAAGAAAGCGTTTAGGTTTATTATAAGAAAATAGTACAAAATATCATACTTTAAAAAGGTCAACCACTGTCAGGCTGACCTTTTATTTTTTGTTGATAATCTTAATGGCTTGCAGTATCCAATCGCTTTTTGCATTAAGCATTATAGCTGGCTTTACACCTACACCTTCATAAGGAAGGTAATTTCCATCGTCGCGCATGTCGGTTATATAAAGCTTAAACTCTCCAGAGGGAAGCGTTTCAGTCACACCAGTGTTGTTGCCGTAGGCTAACGTGCCATTTGTAGTTTCGCCAAGAAGAGTTACATTTTTTAGTTGTGATAGCTTAATGGCAAATTGCTCCGCGTTGCTAAAAGTGCGGTTGTTAATCAATGCATATATGCGCCCTCTTTTGGTATATCCTTCAAGTAACTTCAAAAACTTGCCCGATGATTTAAAGCCTCCGCCGCCATTGTTTCTTAAATCAACAATTAAGGTGGGAGCAGTTAAGCTGTCTTTTATGGTATTGTAAAAATCAGCACTGGTTGCAAGGCTTTTGTTGGATGTTGCGAAGCTGCCTAGGCGCAGGTAATTAATACCAGAGTCAATATTTTTGAATTTGAAAAGTGGTTCTGTTGATTGAATGTTTACAAAGTCGGGCTGGTTCTTAAACTTTTTCCAGTGCGATTCAGTAAGCATGCCATGCATCAACTTTTCATTTAATAGCAGTCCCCATGTTTTTTGCAGAATATGTAGTGTGTAAGCCTTGAAACGATTGGGTTTATATTCTTTAAGTACCATGGCTATTTGCCCGGGTTGCCATGTTTTAATCTTACTACCCGTAATGACGCCTACCAAACTATCTCGCTTTGTAGTGCGGTATAAGGCCATAGATAATGCATCTCCATAATGATAAATTCCCTCTACGCTATCTGCTGGAGCAACCGATAAAGCTTTACTTAATGAGTCGACGTTGAGTTTACTGCTTAGGGCCTGCTTAAACCATACAGAACCGCGATATCGGTTCATGAATGCTGTGTCTTTTAAAGATGGAATAGTAATGTCAACAGGCGGGTTTTGGCTGAAATAAAGATGGTTATCTCTAAGCGGCAGTATAAGTTGAGATAGGGTATAGAACCTTGAATAGGGATCCTTCGCCTTCAATATGTCTTGTTTTGCTTTTTGTTTTATTGCGTCAAACAGATGTTTTTGGTCACCTTTAATCTGGTCTTTATAAGATGGTAGTTGCTGTACAATAGCAGCAAGTTTATCTGCATCAGCAACATAGTCCTGAGCTAATGCATACCGGCTTATAAGCAGGCTAATCAAGACAAAAAGTACGCGGTTCATAAAGCTAAGACGCTGCATTTAAGGCAAACGTGTCGTTGTTTAGTATATTTATTCAATTTACCGCTGACATAACTTTAATTTCCGGCTACAATCATTTCTTTAATGCTCCCGGCAGGTAAAATCGAAACCTTGCCATTCCTGTATATAAAAACCATCTCCTTGGTTTTGCCTATTAATTGCGCTTTGATCCATTCATTGTCATTGAGCTTTATTGCAATTTGCTGCTTTTGGTTGAGTGTTCTACGCTTGTTGTTTTGGGCAATTGCAGTTGACGATACGTACAGGTAAAATAAAAACAGCGTACCAAAAGCAATATGATGAACCGGTTTAAACCAAGATCTAGTTACCAGCCCAAACGAAAATTTCAAATATCGCGCCGGCTTATTAAGCCTCATGTGATTATCCCAGGTGTATAGGGCTGATACAATGATTATAGATAAGAGGATGAAAGCAAAAATTGTTGGATCCCGAAACGGGGCAATCAAAAAATCAAATATATCGGCATATTGGAATATGTTGATGTGGAATATCTTGTACTTATGGTATTCAAACAGCATTCCCATGCCCACCATCAAAATGTATAGTGCCGGTAAATAAGATTGTGCCTCCTTTAATAGCATCAATCCCGTTGGAGAAGTGTTATTTGAGTTATGATTTGCCATAAGCTTAACGAAGTATTTGGTTTACTTGATTGCCTTAAGGTGGGGCGAAAGCTTAAAGATATAATAATGGTAGCTAAACCTGTATGATATGTTGCTTAAATTTATAGCCGAGGCACAAAAAAAGCCGCTTTACAATGTAAGCGGCTTTTAATTTAAGTAGTCCATAGGGGAATCGAACCCCTGTTTCCAGAATGAAAATCTGGCGTCCTAACCCCTAGACGAATGGACCAATTGTTAAATTGATACTGGTGAAAAAAATACTTACAATAAATATTATGCCTCACCAATGTAGTCCATAGGGGAATCGAACCCCTGTTTCCAGAATGAAAATCTGGCGTCCTAACCCCTAGACGAATGGACCAATTGTTAAATTGGTAATGCGTAATGATGATTTACATCGTGTTTTACGCTTACAAGTTAAAGAACAATCCCTTATTTTGGGACTGCAAAGATAGACGTTTATCTGAAAAAGTAAAAAATAATTCACCAAAATTTTACATTTTTTTATTCCTATTCTTTAAAAGTGTACCTGAAAACAAAATGTGCTTAATTCAATTTATTTCTGTTGTTGACCTGAGTGTTGTTGCAGCATTCATAACCCCAGCAATTTTTTAAGTATGAAAGCCTTGTGGAACAACCAGGTAATTGCCGAAAGCGATCAAACCATTGTTATAGAAAATAACCATTATTTCCCCGTTGATAGTGTTAACAAAGTATTTCTAAACGAGAGTGATACGCATACCATTTGCCCATGGAAAGGTAAAGCATCTTACTATAACCTCGAAGTGGATGGAAAGCAAAACCCTGATGCTGCCTGGTATTACCCTGAGCCTAAAGACGCTGCTGCGCAAATAAAAGGCTATATAGCATTTTGGAAGGGAGTAAAAGTTACCGCATGAAACAGTATGACGTTATAATAATTGGTGCCGGGCAGGCTGGTAGTCCGCTGGCGCGTAAAATGGCCAAGGCCGGTAAAAAGGTGGCTATAATTGAAAAGCGTTTGGTTGGCGGTACTTGCGTAAATGATGGTTGCACACCTACTAAAACATGGGTGGCATCAGCCAGGGCGGCTTACCTTGCCGGGCGTTGTAATAATTTGGGTGTGCAAGTAGATGGCTATAGCATTGATATGGCTCAAATAAAAAAGCGCAAAGACGATATTGTAATGCATTCGCGCAGCGGCAATCAAAAGAGCCTGGAAGATGATCCGAATATTGATTTGTTGTTTGGTGAAGCCAGTTTTAGCGGCCATAAGGTAGTTGTTGTAAACCTGAATGATGGTGCAAGTGCGGAAATAACAGCCGAAATGATTTTCATTAATGTAGGCTTGCAAACCGTAATTCCAGATATTGAAGGCCTTAACAGTATTGATTACCTTACGTCAACAAGCATACTTGAATTAGAAACGGTACCGCAACACATTTTGGTAATTGGAGGTAATTACATAGGCTTAGAGTTTGGTCAAATGTTCAGGCGTTTCGGCAGCCAGATAACTTTACTTGAACGCGGGCCGCGCATAATGAGCCACGAAGATGAAGACGTATCACACGAGGTTCATAACTTTTTAGAGGAAGAAGGAATAGCTGTATTCTCTAACACTGAGGCAACGAAATTTGAAAAAGATGCTCATGGCCGCATACAAGCAACCTTAAATATAAGCGGACGCACCGAGCAAATGGAAGTAAGCCATGTGCTGGTAGCTGCGGGCCGTAAACCACAAACCAAAGCGTTGAATTTACAAGCATCGGGTATTGAGGTTGATGATAAGGGTTTTATTAAAGTTGACAATAAACTGCAAACTAACATACCTGGAATTTATGCTTTAGGTGATGTTAATGGCGGGCCGGCCTTTACGCACATTGCATACAACGATTTTACTGTTGTTTGGCGTAACCTTTTAATGAATGAAGATTTAACCACCGAAGACAGGCCGGTACCATATTGCATGTTTACCGATCCGCAATTAGGCCGTGTAGGAATAACCGAAGAGGAAGCAAAAAAGCAGGGTATCAATTACAGGGTTGCTGCACTTAAAATGAAAAGCGTTGCCCGCGCTGTTGAGGTAGGAGAGGTACGCGGACTCATGAAAGCAATTGTAAACGCCGATACAAAGGAAATACTTGGCGTGGCTATTCTTGCCGAAGAAGGGGGTGAGATAATGTCGGTATTGCAAATGGCTATGCAGGGAGGTATAACTTATGATCGAATACGTTATTGTGTGTTTGCGCACCCAACATACTCCGAGTCGTTGAATAATTTATTCATGACGTTAGACGATAAATAATTATTCCGTAAAGGCAATGTTGTAAAGCATTGCCTTTATATAAATCTAATCAAAAAATCATCTTAAGTGCTCCTTGCAAGAGTGAGTATTTACAAGTGGTTTCACTACCTTTAAAGCATGATCAGGGTTCAAAACCTCAGCAAACAATACGGCCAGACTATGGCTGTTGATAACATTTCATTTGAAGTAGCTGAGGGTGATAATCTGATTTTGCTGGGTACCAGCGGTTGCGGTAAAACAACTACACTCAAAATGCTCAATCGCCTAATTGAACCAACTGCCGGTAAAATTTGGATTGGTGGAGAAGATGTCACTGCTCAACAGCCCGAATTGCTGCGCCAGAACATAGGTTACGTTTTGCAAAATAACGGGCTGTTTCCGCATTATACCGTAGCAGATAATATTGCCATAGTTCCTGGCCTTTTAAAGTGGGATAAAGAAAAAACACAAAACCGTACACATGAGTTGCTTCAAAAGCTACATCTATCTACTGATTTATTATCCAAGTATCCGGCACAACTAAGCGGAGGTCAGCAGCAAAGGGTTGGCCTGGCGCGTGCACTCATCACCAATGCTCCGGTTTTACTAATGGATGAGCCGTTTGGTGCACTTGATAATATTACACGCACTAAAATACAGGAAGAATTTAAGGAGCTTGATGAATTGCAGCGTAAGACCATCGTAATGGTAACGCATGATGTGCACGAAGCTTTTGAATTGGGTAACCGCATTGCCATTATGGATAAAGGGCAGATTGTGCAAATGGGCACACCTGCTCAACTGTTATTTAAACCGGAAAACGACTTTATACGTAATTTTTTAAAGACACAACGCCTGCAACTTGAGTTAAAGGCTATAACCTTGCATGACGTTTGGTACAGCTTGCCATCTGCTAATAATGTGCCTGTTGCCAGTTTGGAGCTTGATACTAACGAAAATATCTGGCGGGCCATGCAGTACCTTAAAGGAGATGTTAAACACATTATGATTAAGTCTCCGCAAACAAATGAGGTGAAACTGGTAACATTTGAGCAGTTGATGGCCGCATATCATCAATATCAAAATACCCTGCCCGCATGAACCAGCAACAACAAAGTTTATGGCAGTTTATGCAGCAGCAAAGCAATAAGCTATTGAGCCAAACATTGGAGCACGTTGGCTTAACACTGGTTTCATTGTTAATAGCCGTAATTATTGGCTTGCCGCTGGGCATATTGATTGCTCGCAGAAAGCAGCTATCTGGTACAGTTTTAGGCATAGCGGGTGTGTTGCAAACTATTCCAAGTATAGCGCTATTGGGTTTTATGATTCCGTTGCTGGGTATAGGCGCCACACCAGCCATTGTAGCGTTGTTTTTGTACGCGTTGTTACCCATTATTCGTAATACTTATACAGGTATAACGGGTGTAGAACCATCCGTTAAAGAAGCCGCCCTGGCTATGGGTATGAGTGCAAGGCAAGTATTGTTTAAGGTTGAACTACCTCTGGCTATGCCGGTTATATTAGCAGGCATACGTACGGCAACAGTTATCAATGTAGGTGTAGCAACGCTGGCCTCTTATATTGCCGCAGGTGGTTTAGGTGAATTCATATTTGGTGGCATATCACTCAACAACAGCAATATGATTTTGGCAGGTGCTATTCCGTCGGCATTGCTGGCCATTTTGTTTGATATACTGCTATCTCTTGTGCAGCGCATCAGCTTTAAGAAGTTAAGGTATGTCTTGTTTGCCCTGCCGGTAATAGTAGTTGCGTTTGCAATTTATTGCCTTGTACCGTCTGCATCAGGCAGTAAACTTACGGCAGGCTTTACGCCCGAATTTATGGGCAGGCAGGATGGTAACCTGGGCTTGCAGCAAAAATATGGTTTAAAAATTCATACCACCGTTATAAACGATGCCGTGATGTACAAAGCCGCTTTCGAAAAGCAGATTGATGTTATAAGCGGGTACTCTACTGATGGCCGGCTGAAGGCTTTTAATCTAACGGTGCTTGATGATGATAAAAAGATATTTCCGCCCTACTACGCTGCGCCTATTGTAAGAAAGGATGCACTGCAAAAATATCCCGGCCTTGAGGACGTACTTAACTTACTTGCCGGCCATATCAATGATTCGGTAATGACCGAGTTGAACTATCGCACCGATCAGCTTCACCAAACGCCTGAGCGTGTAGCTAAAGATTTCTTAATAGCTAACAATATGTTTAAGCCAAGCCGTAAAGGTAAAGCGGGCGTAATTCGTATAGGCTCAAAAGTTTTTGGAGAGCAATACATACTAGCCGAAATGTACCGAATGCTAATTGAAGGTAATACCAACTACACTACATCGGCCAAAACAGGTTTGGGTGGAACTAAAATATGTTTTGATGCACTCACCAATAACCAAATTGATTTTTACCCCGAGTATACAGGTACTGGCTTACTTGTACTGCTTCAGCCGCCAGTAGGTAAGCTGCAGCAAATAACTTCCAACAACGAAAAAACATATAATTATGTGCAGCAGGAGTTCAATAAAAAATATGGCATAAAGTGGCTAAAACCAATTGGTTTTAACAATGCTTATGCTTTAATGATGCGCAGGCAACAAGCCGATGAATTGGGCATCAAAACAATTTCAGACCTAAAACACTTTTTGGATAGGAACTAACTTTACATGACTTTAGCCGAGCGTTATAAAGCCGTGCGCCGCCGCACAGAAGATATTTGCAGTTACCTTCAAACCGAAGATTACGTGGTACAGCCCATAGCGGACGTTAGTCCGCCTAAGTGGCACATAGGGCACACCACCTGGTTTTTCGAAACCTTTATACTCAAGCCTTACGTTATGGGCTATCAGGATTATAATCCTGATTACAACTATGTGTTTAACAGTTATTATGAAACTGTCGGCGCACGGGTTATACGTACTGACAGGGGTAACCTGAGCAGGCCCACAGTGCTTGATGTTTACCGCTACCGTGAGTATGTTGATGAGGCTATTTACAAATTTTTGTGCCAGGAGCCATCACCGGAAGTTGAAGAACTATTTATACTAGGACTTAACCATGAGGAACAGCACCAGGAATTACTGTATTACGATATAAAGTACATCTTAGGGCATAACCCATTATTCCCGGCATATAATCCGCAATATTCATCGCCTGAAATTACAGAGCAGGAAGGCTTTATTAATATAAAAGAAGGCGTTTATGAAGTGGGGCATACTGGCGAGGGCTTTTGCTTTGATAATGAGTTAAACCGTCATAAGGTGTATCTTAACGCCTATCAAATCAGTACCGCTTTAGTTACCAACGGCGAGTACCTGGAATTTATAAATAGTGGCGGTTACCAGGATTTTCGTTACTGGCATGCCGAGGCCTGGGATTGGGTTAAAACCAATGATGTAAGCGCGCCCATGTATTGGCATCAAATTGATGGGGAGTGGCATACATATACCTTTAGAGGCTTAGAGCCATTAAACCTGCACACCAGCGTTCAACACGTAAGCTTTTATGAAGCCTACGCTTATGCTACATGGAAGGGGATGCGCTTGCCAAGCGAATTTGAATGGGAAGTTGCTGCTGCGCAATTCAACTGGGGCAAAAGCTGGGAATGGACCGAAAGTGCATATTTGCCCTATCCGGGGTTTAGCAAGGCTCCGGGTGCAATTGGCGAGTATAATGGGAAGTTTATGGTGAACCAAAAAGTGCTTCGCGGAGCATCAGAGGCTACACCCCCAGGACATAGCCGCATAACCTACCGAAATTTTTTTCACCCTAACCTGCGCTGGCACTTTACCGGCATACGTTTGGCCAAGTAATATCAATAATCTAACCTATGAAAAATTTTGAGAATAATGTACTTACCGATACTTCCGTTGCCGAGCAGGAGTTTAACCAGCAGTTTTGCGACGATGTTATAGCCGGCTTAAAAGCTGTACCAAAGTTTTTGCAACCAAAGTATTTTTATAATTCTACCGGCGATGAAATTTTCCAGCAAATTATGGGGAGTAACGAATACTATCCAACTGATTGTGAGCTTGAGATTTTTACACAACAAACGCAAGAACTGGCTAAAGCCATGATAGCAGATGGTAGTCCGTTTGATTTAATTGAGTTGGGTGCCGGAGATGCTATGAAATCTACACACCTGCTGCGCCATTTACTTAATGAGAGTGCCGATTTCAGATATGTGCCTATTGATATTTCGGGGCATGTAATTAATTACCTTAAAGAAACCTTGCCCGTAACTTTACCCGGCCTACAATTAATTGGTTTAACAGGTGAGTATTTTCACATGCTTAAGGAAGCAGCTGAACTATCTCCACGCCGTAAGGTGGTTTTGTTTTTAGGATCAAATATTGGTAATATGCCAGTAAGTGATGCTCAGCAATTTTGTATTGAGTTGCGTAACCATTTGGCCAAAGGCGATAGTGTGCTGATGGGCGTAGATTTGAAAAAGAACCCTAAAACTATTTTGGCAGCTTATAACGATGCCGAAGGACACACACGTAATTTTAACTTAAATTTACTTACCCGCATAAACAGCGAACTGGGTGCAAACTTTGACCTTTCCAAATTTGAGCATTACCCTACTTATGACCCTGAGACAGGTGCTTGTAAAAGCTATTTAATTAGTTTGGCCGATCAGCAGGTTAGTTTGTGTAACCAAACAGTAACCTTCGCTAAAGATGAGTACATCTACATGGAGATTTCACAAAAGTATACTGTAGGTCAAACCGATTACATGGCTTCGGTATCGGGCTTTAAGCCAGTGCAGCATTTTTTCGACAGTAAAAATTGGTTTGTTGATGCCATTTGGACGGTTGAATAGGCTTTTCCAAAGCGTAGCACTGTACCATAAAAGGCAGTTTAGGCATATGATTTTGTATATTGCCGGCCACTTAGTTAGCTAAGTGGTTTTTGAATATTATTACATCATGAGCAACTTTTCTTTAAAAGACAAGGTAATTATAGTAACCGGTGGTACAGGTGTTTTAGGTGAGGCCTTCATCAATGGCATAGCCAATGCAGGCGGCATTGTGGGCGTTTTGGGTCGTAAAGAGGACGTTGCACAGCATCGTGCCGATGCTATAAAAGCCAGGGGAGGGCAAGCTATTGCCCTTGTAGCCGATGTAATGAATGAGCAGGACCTTTTAGCTGCGCGCAATAAAGTAGTTGATACTTACGGTCGTATTGATGGTTTGGTTAACGGAGCCGGTGGTAGTATACCGGGAGCTGTGCTTACACCCGAAACCGATTTATTTTCCATGAACCTTGACGGCATGCGCCGGGTAATGGACTTGAACCTTTGGGGCAGCATTGTACCAACCCAGGTTTTTGGCGAAGTTATGGCCAAAGGTGGCAGGGGTAGCGTTGTTAATATATCATCAATGGCTTCACAACAGGCTGTAACCAAAGTTTTGGGCTACAGTATGGCTAAAGCTTCTATTGATATTTACACCAAGTGGTTTGCGCTCGAAGCTGCCAACCGTTATGGCGATACTTTGCGAATGAACGCAATAGCACCAGGCTTCTTTTTAACTGATCAAAACCGCGCCCTTTTAACCAATAGTGACGGCAGCTACACTGAACGCGGCAACCTTGTTCTTCAAAACACGCCTTATAAGCGCTTTGGTAAACCCGAAGAACTTATTGGCGGCCTCATTTGGCTACTGAGTGATGCGTCAGCCTTTGTTACAGGCACAGTTGTTTATATTGATGGCGGGTTTTCGATGTTTAGCGGGGTATAGAATAGCAAAGCTGAACACCCGAAGCAGACACTTATTAGCGTGATAAGTAGAAATGCCATAATAGCATTGCTCCTATGCTCCTGTAAGGTCTCCATTGTTCGGCTATTTTCACTAAATCATCTTTAGGTGTTTGAGCAGGTAGTTTTTTTAACTTCTTCAGGGCATTCACCACTGCCAAATCACCAATTGGGAAGATATCTGTACGATGCAAAACCATTAACAGGTAAATGTCGGCTGTCCAGTTACCTATTCCCTTCAATGCGGTAAGGCGTAGGCGGACTTCGTCATCAGGCAGGTGCTCCAGCTCATCAAGGCTAAGCTTACCGCTTAGCAGGTTTTCGGCAAGGTTTCGTACATAAGTGGTTTTTTGCCTGCTGAAGTAGCAGGCACGCAACTGCTCGTCATTTAACAGCAGAAACCTGGCAGGCGTTACTTGTTGTATATTATCTTTAAGCTTGTTTAAAGCGGCAAGAGCCGATGCTAATGATACTTGCTGTTCTAGTATAATATGTACCAACGATTCGAAGGTATTGCTGCGCGACCAAAAAGGCGGATAGCCAAATTTTTTAACAATGGATGCCAGGTCACTATCTGTTTCCGTTAATCTATTGCAAAAATCGAACAGCGTATTATTACTAAACGCAAATATTTCATTCACAAATCAAATAGCAATATCCTGATCTAATCGTGGGTCTTCAGGTAAAATTTCCATCTCCGGAAATTCTATGTAGCTGGCGTACCACTGTATAGCGCTCACCACGTCCAGCGCATCGTCAGGAGCAATGTTAATGGTCTCAAAGGCGTATAGTTTGTTGTTAGCATACGCATAGAGCTGAATTTCATCCGTGTCTGGCGTAAAGCTTTCGTCGGTTACACAGTATACTTTCACCTTCAAGTCGGTATCGCGTGAGTGTATTACATCACGGCAAGGTTCATTGGGGTCTGTAGCTAAAAGAAATACGGCCTGTTCCATAAATATCTAACATCCTACCTCACTTATAGTTTAATAATTAATGATAAATACATGCTAAGCTTCTGCAACGGCGTTTTCTGGCAAAAGTGTGAACAAACCGTTTGTATCCCGGTTATTTTTTAAAACCACTGATGATGAAAAAAGCTAAATATATATTATTCGCTATGTGGCTCATAGTGTTGACCGCATGCCACGAAGACCCGAACAACAAATTTGGAGGACCATCCGACGCCAGGGATACGGCTTCCTCCCGTAGAGATACCAGTTCAGTAGGTACACGTACTGATGGTCATATGCAATGAGTAAGTAAGTTTGTGGTTTTATATACTCACTTTAGGGTAATATTTTCTTATAATTCCACATATAAATCGTTTAAAGAAATAAAATAAGTTTGTGGTATAGGTGATTAAACCATTGGTACAAGATTTGTCTATATAAATATGCCCTCTCAAAGGGCTGTTTTTCATAGGTAGATGTAGAGTCGGATTACTGCGAGAGTTGTCCGACTTTTTTTATACTACTGTCTTCTAAGGCCTTCTTCGCCAAAACGAAGTAAATTTTTGGCCGTAATAAATCCAACAGTATTGAGCAGTATTTTACCGTCGCTATCAAAAATAATAAGGGTGGGGTAGGCCCGCATTCCCCACTGTTGCGCAAGTTTTGGGTTATTGCCCCGCTCCATATCAAGTGCAACATTTATAAAATTGGCGTTGTAAAACTTAGCAGCATCCTTATTTTTAAATGTGGTGGCTTTTAACATTTTACAGGGGCCACACCACGTTGCATATGCGTCAACAAAAATGGGCTTATTTTGCGCTTTTGCTTGTTTCAATGCTTCGTTCCATGACGTAGCTGTAAACGCTATTTCGTTATTGTTTTGCGCGTAAACTGTTGAGGTTGCGAGTATAAGCACAACCCAAATACATTTTAAAAACTTCATCGGGGGTTACAATGATAAAAGCCCGGCGTAATTAAACGCCCGGCTAAGGTTATTTAATACGGGCGTCCTGGTCTTTGTCGTCCTTGCTGTTGTTGGCGTTGCTGGTCTTGTTGCTGACGCTGCTGCTCCATTTGCTGACGACGTTGTTCCTGTTGTTGCTGACGTTGCTGCTCTTGTTGCTGGCGCTGCTGATCTTGCTGCTGCTGACGCTGCTGTTCCATTTGTTGGCGGCGTTGTTCCTGCTGTTGCTGACGTTGCTGCTCTTGTTGTTGGCGCTGCTGATCTTGCTGCTGCTGACGCTGCTGTTCCATCTGTTGGCGGCGTTGTTCCTGTTGTTGCTGACGTTGCTGCTCTTGTTGTTGGCGTTGCTGATCTTGCTGCTGCTGACGCTGCTGTTCCATTTGCTGACGACGTTGTTCCTGTTGTTGCTGACGTTGCTGCTCTTGTTGTTGCCGCTGTTGATCCGACTGCTGCTGGCGTTGCTGTTCCATTTGCTGACGACGTTGTTCCTGTTGTTGCTGACGTTGCTGCTCTTGTTGTTGCCGCTGTTGATCCGACTGCTGTTGCTGACGTTGTTGGTCTTGTTGCTGTCTGCGTTGTTCCATTTGCTGTCTGCGTTGCTCTTGCTGCTGCTGACGTTGTTCATCAGTCATCT
>NZ_WQLA01000003.1 GCF_009755275.1 Mucilaginibacter aquatilis
CCTCATTATTAGAGAGCTTTTACAAAGAGACAGCTTTCCACAGCTTTTACATGCAGCATGAGGGAATGTACAACGAAATGGTAGCCAAGGCAAACAATGCATTCACGTTAGCAGCAGCACAAAAGTCAGTAAGCGCACAAGGTTACCAGGTAGTGGTATCAGCATTAGCAAAAGGCATCAATACCATGAGCATCAAAGGCCATGCCTACACCGAGGGTGTGATTTTTGCAGGCATGCAAGCTGAGCAGGCTCAAAGCACACCAGCACAGGTACTGGCCAGCAGAGAATAAACTGCAAGTAACAAAGCCCCTAAGTAGATTATTAAATAGATTGTGAAGTAGGATAGGCCGCGTCATTTGATGCGGCCTGTGTTGTTTTAAAGCGCTTATTGTAGTGTTTAAGTTATCTATCTAACTCTCCTAATACAAAATCAATTGAACCAACTATAGCAATCAGGTCCGCAATCATAACGCCTTTAGATATTTCGGATATTACCGATAGGTTATTAAAACTTGGTCCGCGCGCTTTAACTCTGAACGGAATTTCTGATTTGCCTGTAGGATCGGCAATGAAGTAAAATCCTAATTCGCCCTTTGAGCACTCACCACGCATATAGTAGTCCTGAGCTTTAGGCGCAAGGCGGCGCGGAAGTTTGGCACGAGGATCAAACTCAGGCGTGCGTTTCAATTCTTTTTGCAGGCGGTCAAGGCACTGTTCAATAATTTTAAGTGACTCTCCAATTTCATCAACCCTAACCTTGTTACGGTCCCAGCAATCACCTGTAGTACCCATTGCACCGGTGCCAATTGGCACCTCAAAATCAAGCTCCCCGTATACCGAGTAATTATCAATACGTCTTAAATCCCATTTTAGGCCCGAACCTCGCAGCATTGGTCCCGAGCAGCCGTAATTAATGGCAACATCCATTGGTAGCACTCCAACGTTAGCTGTACGACTAATAAATATTTGGTTGTTGGTTAAAAGCTCATTGAGCTCGGTCATTTTTGGCTTAAAGTATTCAACAAATTCGCGGCAGCGTTCTTCAAAGCCAACCGGCAGGTCAAAGAACAGGCCACCAATCCAAATGTAATTATACAACATGCGCGAGCCAGAAGCCCATTCAAGCATCCCCATAATGTGTTCACGGTCGCGAAAACACCATAAAAACGGCGTAAAGGCACCGATATCAATTCCGTATGTTCCTATAGAAATCAAATGCGAAGCAATACGGTTCAATTCACACATCAGTACACGTATATACTCCACACGTTTTGGTATATCCTTATCAATGCCCAGCATCCTCTCAACGCCCATTACCCAAATGTGGCTGTTGTTCATTGATGAAAGGTAATCAAGCCTGTCGGTAAAAGGGATGGTTTGCTGGTAGGTTAGGTTTTCGGCATGTTTGTCAAAACACCTGTGCAGATAACCTGCATGTGGAATTACCTCTTTAACTATTTCACCATCGGTAATTAATTCCAAACGCAAAACCCCGTGAGTTGAAGGGTGTTGCGGCCCCATATTCAGGATCATATCCTGAGTAGCTGCTTCAGCAATTTTTCTATGATATCGTTCTAATGCAGTCATTTTGAGGTTTGAGTGTTGGATATAAGGGTTGATCTTTCTGGCTAAGCTCTATTAAATGGAAGTAAATCAATCAACCTTTATTCCTTTATAGTATTCTGCTGCCTTGTAATCTTTCCTTAAAGGATAACCTATCCAGTCGTCAGGTAACAGAATGCGCCTTAAATCGGGATGCCCTTCAAAATAGATTCCTACCAGGTCATAGGCCTCACGTTCGTGCCAATCGGCTGTACGGTAAACGTTTGAAAGGGTGGGAAAGGAGGGTAAGTCGTTAATGTCTCGCGTATGCTCTTTACTTATTTTTAGTGTAAGCTGAGTTTGATAGGGTATAGATGCTAAATGGTAAACTACCCCAAAGCGGTTTGTAGTAACGCCATAATCAATACCCGATAAGCAAGACAAAAAATCAAAATAAGTAGCGGGGTTGTCTCTAAGTTCAAGACAAACGTCAGCAATTTGCTCAGGATTAATCAACAGAGCAGGCTGCAAGCCCGATGTTTCCTCACCTATAATTACCCCATCGTCAAAACGGGCACTCAGTATGTCTTTAACGCTATCTAAAATCATGGCGCTAACCTTACTTTTTTCCAGTTGTTTTTATCAGCTTTTTTGTAAAGAATACGATCATGCAAACGGCTGCTACGGCCTTGCCAAAATTCAACAAGTTGCGGTTTCAGCACGTAGCCACCCCAATAAGCAGGTTTTGGAATTTCTTTTCCCTCATATTCGGTTTCCAGTTGCTGCCATTTTTTTTCAAGTACATCGCGGTCGGCAATTTCCTGGCTTTGCGGCGATGCAACAGCACCAATTTGGCTGCCTACCGGCCTCGAATGAAAATACGCCTCCGACTGCTCTTTGCTTAACTTTTCAATGGTGCCTTCAATACGTACCTGTCTCTCTAAATCGCCCCAAAAAAATACTAACGCCGCATGCGGATTCTTAGCTATTTCCTTGCCTTTTCTGCTCAGGTAATTGGTGTAGAATATAAAGCCTTTTTCATCAAACCCTTTTAATAAAACAACTCTTGCCGATGGCCGGCCATCATGAGTAGAGGTTGCCAGTGTCATGGCATTAGGCTCGTGTATCTCGGCTTTTACAGCTTCGTTAAACCAGGTCTCAAATTGTTTTACAGGGTTGGCATGAGTATCGGCTTCGTGAAGCGAACTGGCTTTGTAGTCCTGTCTTAAGTTTTGTATGTCTGTTGCATCCATTGTTGCAAACTTACTAATTGCTATTATTAATTAACGTGGGTTTTACTCAAAATGAACATAATCGGACAGTTCATGTTATAATTATAAAAATATAACTATGCTAAGTACTATTGCACCTGCCGCCGGACGACTTTTAATTTCAGAACCATTTATGATGGATCCGAATTTTAAGCGCTCGGTAATACTACTGGCCGAACATTCTGAAGATGGTACTTTAGGCTATGTATTAAATCATATAAGCGAATATAATATAAGCGATGTTTTGCCCGATGTGGCCTACTCAGAAATGCCCGTTTACATTGGAGGCCCTGTTGCCAATAATACACTGCATTTTATACACCGTTGTCCTGATAAAATTGAGGGTGGTGTTGAAATATGGGATGGTATATACTGGGGCGGAAATTTTGACCAGGTTAAAGAACTTATAAATACCTACCAGTTAACCCAGGATGAGATACGCTTTTTCATGGGCTACTCAGGCTGGAACCCAGCTCAGCTGGATATGGAAATAACTGAAGATACCTGGATTGTAGCCAATAAATTCAATCCGGAACTACTCTTTATGCACGATGAGCAAAATCTTTGGCGTGAAGTAGTAATTAGCCTCGGTCAACGATATGCACACATTGCTAATTTTCCGGAAAATCCAACGCTTAATTAAACAACAAAGCGCTTCTTGAAAAAGGAAGGGCTTTATTGTTTAATTATTTAAATTTTGACGCGGCAAGCTTAAGCATTGTAACCTATAGGTAGGCCTTCCGCCTGCATATCATTGGCCGAGTCTAATACTTTTTGGGCTAATTCCTGCTTATAATTAATTAGTGCCTGGCATAAGTTTTCATCGGCTGTTGATAGTATTTGTGCAGCTAATAAACCTGCATTTTTTGAGGCATTTAACGCTACAGTAGCAACAGGAATACCGTTTGGCATTTGTAGTATTGATAAAACAGAATCCCATCCATCAATAGAGTTGCTTGATTTTACCGGAACTCCTATAACAGGTAAATGAGTTAACGAAGCAACCATGCCGGGTAGGTGAGCTGCACCACCTGCACCTGCAATAATCACTTTTAACCCACGGATGGCTGCCGTTTTAGCGTAATCAAAAAGCCTGTCGGGCGTACGGTGGGCCGATACTACAGTTATTTCAAAGGCAACGCCTAATTCTGTAAGTATATCGGCAGCATCCTGCATTACGGGCAGATCTGATTTGCTGCCCATTATAATTCCTACTTTATATTCTTGGTTCATAGTTTATGGGTTATGGTTCATGGTCAAAAATTCATGGTTGCGTTTATGTAGCTAAAGAGCTGTTATGAACCATGAACTATCAGTTATGAACTGCTTAGCTAACTACCTTAAGTGTGTTTTGAACGTAACGCGCTTTTTCAATCGCTTTCTCTCTATCAACATCAACAATGGTAACGTGACCCATTTTACGGAAAGGTTTGGTTAATGCCTTACCATAAAGGTGAACATAAACACCCGGGCAATTCAAAACTTTTTCAATGCCCTGATAAACAGCCGGACCTTCGTGACCCTGCTCGCCCAATACGTTAATCATTATGGCATTGCTCAGGCTTTCGGTATTACCTAAAGGTTGGTTAAATATAGCACGCAAGTGCTGCTCAAATTGTGATACCACATTGCCCTCAATAGTTTGATGGCCGCTGTTATGCGGGCGTGGAGCAAGTTCATTAACCAGTATTTTGCCGCTTTTATCTAAAAACATCTCAACTGCGAGTAAGCCAACTATGCGCAGGCTTTCGGCAATTTTTTTAGCTATGGTTGCGGCCTCTTGCTGTACTTCAAATGAAAGGGTAGATGGAGAAATTAAAAACTCCACCAAATTAGCTTCAGGGTTAAACTCCATTTCAACCATCGGGAAAGTTTCAATATCACCTTTCTCGTTGCGGGCAACTATTACAGCTATTTCTTTTTCAAAATCAACCCAGCGTTCAATAAGGCTTGGTTCTGTAAATGCGTTCTCTAAATAGCTTTGGTCAACTACCTTATAAACGCCTTTGCCATCATAACCATCCCGGCGCAGTTTTTGAATGTACGGAAAAGGTATTTGTGCCTGCTCTAAATCTTTTGCGTTGCTGATGATTTGAAATTCGGCTGTGGGTATTTCGTTTTCTTTAAAAAATTGTTTTTGTAAACCTTTATCCTGTATAAGTCTTATAACACGCGGCTGCGGATATACAACTACGCCCTCACGCTCTAATTGCTCAAGCGCATCAACGTTTACCTTTTCAATTTCAATGGTAAGCAGATCAACCTTTTTGCCAAAATTATATACGGTTTCATAATCGCTCAGTGAGCCGGTTACAAACTCATCGCATAGTTTGCGACAGGGAGCATCGCGGTCGGGGTCTAAAACTTTAACGGTTACGTTATAATTAATGGCTTGCTGTATAAGCATGCGGCCCAACTGCCCGCCGCCTAAAATTCCAAGCCTTAAATCGCCATAAAATGCCTTCATAATTTCAGTATGCAAATTAAGCCCAAATCTTTCAAAAAGCCTAAATCAAAATTTAACCAAATCATTTATGCATGTTTAGCTGTATATTTGCCGAAGGTTATTAACTAAATACATTACCCTTAATGAAGACAAGAATAGCAGTAGCCAAAGGCGATGGTATAGGTCCCGAAATTATGGAGGCCGTACTAAATATTTTTGAGGCGAACGAAGTACCTCTTGAGTATGAATTTGTAGAAATGGGAAAATCTTATTTCGATGCAGGGCACTCAACCGGTATGACCGAAGCAGCAAAAGCCACCATCGAAAATTTGGGCATCTTGTTTAAAGGCCCTATGGAAACCCCTAAAGGCAAGGGCGTAAAAAGTATAAACGTTACCGCACGTAAAGTTTGGAATACTTATGCTAACCAGCGCGATTTTCGTACCCTTAACGGTGTACAAACCGTGTTTTCAAAAGCCGGTATCCAAATCAATATGACCATCATTCGTGAAAATATTGAGGATACTTACGGTGGTATTGAGCACATGATTACTAATGACGTGGCCGTTGGTCGTCGTATAATTACACGTCCGGGTTCGGCACAGGTTATACGTTATGCATTTGAAATGGCCCGCCGTAAAGGTTTAAGAAAGCTTGCCTGTGGCCACAAAGCCAACATTATGAAGCTTACTGATGGCTTGTTCCTTGAAACGTTTTATGAAATAGCAAAAGATTATCCTGAAATACAAGCCTCAGATATTATTGTTGACGACCTTTGTATGAAGCTGGTTAGTCATCCTGAAATGTTCCAGGCAATTGTATTAACCAACCTGCAGGGCGACATCGTGTCTGACCTTTGTGCCGGTTTGGTAGGAGGCCTGGGCTTTGCACCATCAGCAAACATTGGTGATAACATTTCAATTTTTGAAGCTGTACATGGTACTGCTCCTGACATTCAGGGCAAGAATATAGCTAACCCAACGGCGTTGTTATTATCAGGTATATCAATGCTACGTTTCCTTGGCTTGACAGGGCATGCCGCTACCATTGAGAATGCGTTACTTTATACACTGGAAAAAGGTGTGCATACAGGTGATTTTGGCGACCGTGCAACCAAATCATCAAATACTACTGAGTTTGCCGAATGTATTATTGCTAACTTAGGTAAACACCCATCAGTAGGTGGTGCTCATGGTCAGCCTAATTTTGAATGCAAAACCAACTCCGACTTTACTCCTGAGAAAAACAAGATAACCGTTACCGATCCTAACATCAAAGAGGAAATATTAGGTGCCGATATTTTTGTTGAGTTCACCGGTCAGCCATCGGAGTTAGCTGAAATTGCAAAAAGCAAGTTGAACGATAAGTTTGAACTTATTATGATCTCAAACCGTGGCACACAGGTTTGGCCAACGGGTTCGGTTTATACCGAGTTGGTAAACCAGTTCCGTATACGTTACGAAAAGGTTGATAACAGCGAACTAACGCAGCGCGATATTTTTGATTTAGCTGCGCAGGTATCTGATGCCGTAAAAGTTGGTTCGGTAGAGTTTTTGATGAAGTTTGGCGATAAGATAGGTTACTCTCTTGCGCAGGGCCAATAAGATAAACTTGAGTAAAAACAAAAAAGGCTGTTCAAACTAAGTTTTGAACAGCCTTTTTTATTGAAGCGATTATCTTACTTAGCTTGCTTGTAAACAAGGGATGATGAGGTTAGGTAAGGAAACACAACGCATTCGTTAAAATTCATTCCTTTGATATCCATTGTACCAGCAAAGCCTTTCATCAACGGCGATACGACGATATGAAAGCTGTTTGCATCTTTATTTAAAGTGCTTTTCAGGTTGTCAAAACTTACTAAACCTTCTGTTTTTTGTCTAATTTGGCCGTAAGTGCTTTGATGTGCACTGTAAAAACCTTCGAAATTGCTGTCGCGATAAAAATCTTCAAATAGAATGGCGTAGCGTTTAAACTGTATTTTGCTATTATCAATACGATAATTCTCATTAAGTGCAAAACGCCCGTCAATAAGTTTAAAAGCAAATAATCCGTTGCGGAATTGCTCAACCATTTTAGCTGAGGTTAAACCGGCATTGAGTTGAACAACTGCTTTGTGGCTTTTGTATTTATCGAAATAGGCTTTAAACTCCCTGTAATAATCGGTATTAGAGTTAATTAATGATGTGTCGCGCCCGGCAAATTCAGTTAAGGCTAAAATTGATAGGCCCAGTTCGTAAGCTTCCGGCGTTACAACGGCAAGCTTACCGGTATTTGAGGTAATGTATCGCGATGTGTATCGTGATGTAACGTCATAACTTTTGCAGCCGCCAATTGTGGTAAGTATGGCCAGGCTAATTAAGGAGTGGTAAAGTTTAATGTGCATAGTGTTTTTAGATGAGTGAAAGTTGCCTATTAAACGTATTAAGGCAACGCGTGTTTGTTGTAATATTGGTAATAATTAGCTATTAAAATTATGAATTTTATTAGCTAATGCTTTATTTTAAATGTTAAGCCACAAAAAAAGCCCGGTTAAATAAACCGGGCTAAATATATTGTTATAAACGCTATTATCTGTTTGAAGCAGTTTCGTTATTAGCAATTCTGTTAGCTGAGGCTAACACCTTATCGGCCGATTCGGCAAAGATAAGGCACTCGCTAAAACCACGACCGCTAACGCTTAATGTACTGGTTTCACCCTTCATTAAAGGAGATACAATTACCTGGTAGCTATGAAATGGTTTGGTGTATTTTTTATTGTGACCAACTGAATTCCATGCCGAAGTCATAGTGAGGTTTTGATTTTGAGCAGCTTCAATTTTGCTGTAAAAATCTTTATGCGCCGTATAAAACTCACGGAATTTTGAGTCTTCCATGAAATCGTTCAGTGCGCTGGTGTAGCGTCTGAAGTCAACACGGTTAAGATCTATACGGTAATCGGTTTTCAAAACCACCTTATCATGCTTATTAACCGTAAAGGCGTACAACCCATTGCGGAAGTGGCTGAAAAATTCAGGATTTTCCTTTAAGTCTTCATTAAGCATTTCAACAACCTTATGATTTTTAAAGTTGCTGAAGTGTTTAACCACCTCATCATAATAAGGACTGTTAGTGTTTACGTAGTTGCTTCCGGCTTCGGTTAATGCCAGTACAATATAACCCAACTCGCCCGTTTCCGGAATTTGAGTTTTTACTAAATTTTTATTGGCTTTTATGTGCTTTGAGCTGTAATGCGAGGCTATGTCGTCATAGCTTTTGCAGCCGGTGTTAAATGTTACGGCACCCAGCAGCACACTTCCAATTAGAGGGGCTTTGTAAATTATTTTCATGTATATAATGTATTTAACTTTTAGACGAGATTGATCTACAAATAGTTACGATAAATATTAAATAATCTCAATAAAAATAAATAAGCGATTTGAACTCTGAAAAAAAATAAAAAGTTCAATCTATGGTTAAGAAAATCGTGATTTTTTTAAGCGTTGAGCAAGCTTTCCTGCTCAATTTTCTTTTGAAGCTCAATTATTGCCCCAATAAGAGCTTCCGGGCGGGGAGGGCAGCCTTGCACATACACATCTACAGGTATAACACGGTCAACGCCTTTAACCACATGGTAGCCATGTTGCCAGTAAGGACCGCCGCAATTTGAGCACGATCCCATAGAGATAACATAACGAGGTTCAGGCATTTGTTCGTATAAGCGTTTTATACGCTCTGCCATTTTAAAAGTTACGGTACCTGCAATAATAATAACATCAGCCTGCCTTGCCGATGGCCGCGGAAATACACCCAGGCGGTCAACATCGTAAGTAGAGGCATACATGCCCATCATTTCAATTGCACAACAGGCAATGCCAAAGCTTAACGGCCATAATGATGACAAGCGCGACCAGTTCAACAAATCGTTCAACTTGGTTACAATTACCCCCCCTTCTTCATTCATTCCCTGCATCGTCAGCTTGCTTTTTAAAAGATGGCTTAAACATGGGCTTACGCACTGGTTGTGCTGCAACAGCTGTTTGCTGGGTGGCCGTTACCGGCTCATTATCATGTTTAATTGAAAATTCTTTAGGCTTAAACGCAGCCTGGCGGCTGTTTAGTATATCGTATGCCGAAAAAGGTATATTTACGTTGGTTTGAGGTATTGCCTGCTTGGGTTTTATCCATTCAAGGTCGCCTTTACGCCACACATATACAAGGCCTAATATTAAAATGCCTGCAAATACAAACATTTCTGTAAGCGAGAAAATCCCCCAGCGGTTATCTGTAGCTATCAAACCGGCATTGGCATAAACTGTTGCCCATGGAAAAATGAAAACCATTTCAACATCAAATAGCAAAAATATAAGCGCAATTACGTAAAAGCGGGTGTTGAAGGGTATCCAGGCGCTGCCTACCGGTTCTTCGCCACACTCGTATGAAGTAAGTTTTTCGGGGTTGGGTTTATTGGGTGATATGAGCTTATTTAAAAAAACAGTTACACCCACCATAACAAAGCCCACAATTAGGAAGATGAATATCTTTCCAAATTCCGATATTTGCGAAACTTCGTTCATGGATGCAAATCTAACAAAACAATCAAATTTTGATGCTATAATTATTGGCGGCGGTGCGTGTGGGTTAATGTGCGCCGTACAGGCAGGCTTCCTGGGTAAAAAAACACTTATTATAGAGCGTAATAACCGCCTGGGCGCTAAAATATTAATCAGTGGCGGCGGACGGTGTAATTATACTAACCTTCATACGTCGGCACAGCAATTCTTGTCGGGTAACACACATTTTAGCAAGTCGGCATTATCACAATGGACGGTTGATGATACGATAGGCTTCTTTGAAACATATGGTATTTACGGACAGGAAAAAACGCTCGGTCAGCTGTTTCCTACCACTAATAAGGCCAAAGATATTGTAGACGTATTTAGCAGCTTGTGCGATGATTTGCAGCAAACAGTTTGGCTTGATACCGAAGTAACATCAATTCAAAAGGAAGGCGATCAATTTATAGTTGCTTACCAGGGTAATAGGGGTAAAGGTGCACTACGTGTACCAAAGGTAGTTATAGCTTCGGGCGGGTTACCTGTACAAAAGCTGGGAGCCAGCGATTTTGGTTTGCGTACCGGCAGAGCTTTCGGTTTGAACGTTGTGAAGCCTATGCCAGCCTTAGTGCCGTTAACAATTACGGGTAAAGATCAATCATGGTATGAGCAATTATCAGGAAACAGCATTTTTTGCCGGGTTTGGAACGACAGAATCAGCTTTGAAGAAAATATTTTGTTCACCCACTGGGGTTTAAGCGGTCCGGCCGTATTGCAAATATCCTCATATTGGCAGGCTGGTGAGGTATTTTATATTGATATGCTTCCGCACCAAAGAATGAGTAATGTGATAGCTGCCGAAAAGGTAAGCAATCCTAAAAAAATGCTATTGAATTTACTGGCAACATTATTTACGCGCAAATTTGCCGAGGCATTATCAGGCAGCTTACCTGTTCAAAAAAATATTTCATCGCTTAGTAAAGTTGATGTTGAATTGGTTGAGCAGCTTATTCATCAATTCAAAGTTAAGCCGGCAGGAGATAAAGGTTACGACAAGGCCGAAGTAATGCGCGGCGGTATTGATACGGCCGAATTATCGTCAAAAACGTTAGAAGCTAAAAAAGTGTCCGGACTATATTTTGGAGGCGAATGTGTTGATGTTACAGGCTGGCTTGGTGGTTACAACTTTCAATGGGCCTGGGCGTGTGGTTTTGTAATTGCACAACAAATCTAACGCATATCTAATCTCCAATATTTTATAAGCATTTAGAAAATATTATATTTGTAACCCCTTTGTTACAAATGAAACGCAGATTAAACCAATTATCGGCCTGCAATTTAGTTAGCGGCCTTTACTTTTTAGTATCAATTTTTAGCTGGTTTTTTAAGTACTTTAATAACCGCTACAATAACTATTCAATTTTTAAGTACGTGTACTACCATACCGTACAGCAAAAAAATCTTTACAATTACTACCCTGCCGAATATGGCGACAGTAATCACTACGGCGTAGTGTTTAGTTTGCTAATAGCTCCATTTGCTTTGTTGCCCGATGGAGCGGGCTTTCTTCTGTTTTGCATTTTGAACGCTGCACTTATTGTGTTAGCTATACGCTTATTACCGTTACCCAACAAGCATAAAATGTTCATTATGCTGTTTAGTGTAATGGAGTTTGCCAATGCATCTCATTATATTCAATTTAACGCCGTAATTACAGCCATCATAATATTTAGCTTTTTACTGGTTGAAGACGAAAAGGATGAATGGGCAACGTTATTTATTGTACTTGGAACGTTAATCAAACTATATCCCATTGTTGGAATAACCTTTTTCTTATTCTCGAAGCATAAGGTGAAGTTTGTTATGTGGGGTTTAATTTGGACGGGCGTTTTCCTGGCATTGCCAATGTTAATTTCGAGCAGGCAATTTGTTTTGCAATGTTATGTTGACTGGTACGAATCGCTGCATGCTAAAAACCTCGAAAACCTTGGGCTTGAAAGTTCGCAGGATATATCGGTTATGGGAACGGCAAGGCATTTAACACGTAATATAAACATACCCAACTGGCCTTTTTTACTGTTGGGCGTAATGGGCTTTGGCTTGCCGTTACTTAGGATTAAGCAGTATCCCTTCAAACGTTTCAGGTACCAGGTGCTGGCTTCAGCTTTGATGCTTATTGTATTGTTCAGTACCGGGTCAGAACATCCTACCTACATTATTGCAGTAGTAGGTGCTACGCTATGGATTTTCATGAACGAGAAGCCATTTACGCGTACAAATATTGTGTTACTGGTTTTGCTTGTATTGATAACCGGTTTAGGGCCTACCGATGCATTCCCTAAATATATAAGGCATGAATTTATCAATAAATATGTAATGAAAGCATGGCCTTGCATTGCCGTTTGGTGTATAATTACCTACGAATTAATGTTTAAAAACTTTGCCAACGCAGGTGCTTTAACGCAAAAGAAGCAACAATCAAATACCGAGTCTGAACTTGTTTTAGTATAACTATTGTTTGGCCCTGGCGCCTTTTAAGGCATTGTAGTATTTAATGAGGCCTTCCATTTTTGTGATGTTAAATTTGCCTTGTTGAATAGCTTCAACGGCTTGTGGCTCATCTGCCATTATATCGGTCATCACGTCTACAAAATTCATGGGTGTAACCTGCGACATGCCTGATACGCTTTCGCCAAAATAGTAGGTTGCACCCTTTGAACCGCCACGGCCGCCACCACTACCTAAACTTATACCTACACCGCCGCCGCCATATCCTCCAAAGCCGCCAGTACCTATACCGCCCGAAAAACTTGGTGAAACCTTAAAGCCGCCACCGCCGCTGCCATTGCTTCCGCCATAATAAGTATATAGCTTAAGCGGCTCATCTAATTCAACCTTAACAAAATCAATTTCTGCTTTAGGCCAGGTTTCATATGATGGCGGATGAGCAACAATAAAGCTGTCTCTGCCCATCACAAAATATTTGATATCGCTGGCGCTTAGCTTAATCTCATTGGCTTTTGGGTTTTCTTTATATAAAATAAAGCCTTCATTTTTTATTGGCCCTTTGCCGCTTTGGCCGGGTTGTATAAAGCCAATAACTTTATTGCCTTTAGTGTCATAAAAATAGCCGGGTTGCCCCTTTTGTGAAAAAGCCGATACATAACCAAGCATCAGGAATAAAATGATTAAAATTGAGCGCATAACTTTTATATAACAAATAACGCTATTTTATTGAATATATGATGACCGTTGATTTACGCAGCGATACTGTAACCAAACCAACTCCCGGCATGCTCGAAGCTATGTGGAGTGCAAAAATAGGCGATGATGTTTTTGGTGAAGATGAAAGCATAAACGAGTTAGAGGCTAAATGTGCAGCCATATTTGGTATGGAAGCGGCGTTGTTTTGTCCATCGGGTACCATGACAAATCAAATTGCCATCAAATGTTTTACACAGCCTTTGGATGAACTTATTGCCGATCAAACTGCGCACGTTTACCGTTACGAGGGTGGGGGTATAGCCTTTAACTCAGCCGTATCAACCCGCTTGCTTAACGGCGAACGTGGAATTTTAACGGCCGACATGATAGCGCCCGAAATAAATGAAGAAAATATACATTACCCAAACACCAGCTTGGTTGTATTGGAAAATACCGTTAATAAAGGCGGCGGTAAGTGTTACACACTTGAGCAAATTGCGCCCATAGCCGAGCTTTGTAAGCAACGCGGGCTTAAATTGCATTTAGACGGCGCCCGCATATTTAACGCTCTTACACATACAAAGGATAAAGCTATTGATTACGGTAAGTATTTTGATGGTATATCAGTTTGTTTATCAAAAGGTTTAGGAGCACCGGTTGGCTCAGTATTATTAGCCAATAAAGCAACTATTAAGTATGCACGTCGGCTGCGCAAGGTGTTAGGTGGCGGTATGCGCCAGGCGGGTTTTTTAGCGGCCGCCGGTATTTATGCGTTGGATAACCATGTTGAACGTTTGAGTATTGATCATAATCACGCCCGCACTTTAGCCGATGCCTTAAACGGTTGTTCGTGGGTAAGTAACGTGGTTGATGTAGAAACCAATATTGTATTGTTTGATACCTTGCAGCCGGCGGAGGCAATTGTGCAAAAACTTGCCAGCAGGGGAGTAAAATGTAACAGTACCGACGCCAACCGTGTACGTTTTGTAACGCATTTAGATGTAAGTGCACCGCAGGTTGATTACACTGTTGAAGTATTGAAAGGACTGTGAAAATATCGGCTGCATTTATGCTATAAAGAGATTACATAGTGCGCAAAAACTTAAACATTATTAAAATGTTGTAAGAAAAACGCTTATGAACCGCCTGTTAAAAAAACTCGAAAAAATTGGTCGCGATCCAAAAATAACCGCTAAGGCTGCCGGATTACGGTACGTTGCTGACACCTCGCCGGGTTACACGCGCAAGCCATCGGGTAAGGGGTATAGTTACTATGATGCAGACGGTAATTTAGTTAAAGACAAGGAGCTTATACAGCGGTTTAACAAAATGGTTATTCCGCCTGCATATACCAAAGTATGGATATCGCCGATTGAGAACAGTCATCTTCAATTTACCGGAACCGATGCTGCGGGGCGTAAGCAGTACCGTTATCATGCCAACTGGAACAAGTTGCGCAACCAGTCAAAGTATCATCGTTTGCAAGCATTTGCGGCACATTTGCCCGCAATACGTAAGAGGGTAGATGATGATTTGCAGCGCCGTAATCTTGATCATGATAAGGTATTGGCGCTTGTGGTTCGTTTAATGGAACTTACCAGCATCCGTATTGGTAATGAGTCATACAAAAAGCTATATGGCTCATACGGGTTAACCACTATGCTTGATAAGCATGTTAAAATTGACGGCTCGAAGATTAATTTTGAATTTAAGGGTAAAAAGGGCGTTTACCATAAAATTGCCTTACAAAGTAAAAAACTGGCCCGCCTGGTAAAGCAGTGCCGTGATATACCAGGCAAAGAACTTTTTCAATTTTTTGATGATGATGGTAAGCGTTGTACCGTTGACTCGGGCGATGTGAATGACTACCTGAAACAAATTACCGGCGAAGACTTTACCGCTAAGGATTTTCGTACCTGGGCTGGAAGTGTAAGTTCCTTATATGCTTTTAAAGAGGCGGGTGAATATGAAAACCAATCGCAATGTAAAAAGAATATCATTAGCGTGCTTGATAACGTTGCCCTAACTTTAGGTAATACACGTACGGTTTGTAAAAAGTACTATGTGCATCCCACTATCATTAAAAGCTATGAAGAGGGTACATTATCTAAATACATTGAGGACCTGGATGAGGATAAGGACATTACTGCCTCAGAACTTAACACCGCTGAGAAAGCATTACTGAATATTCTTGAACACGAAAAGCTGGCAGAGGCCAGCTAATCGTGCTTTTTGAAAACTTGTAAACTCAATTGATTTTCTTTGGAGCGGCGGGCTTACCGGCTTTTTTCGTTTTAATAAATATAACGCCTGCGGCACCTTTATCTCCATAAGCCGTTGTGGTAGCCTTGTCTTTATGTACATCAATGCTTTCAATCAAATCGGGGTTCAATACTTCGTAGCCGCTTTGAGTTGATATTTTTCCATCTATAATCCACAATGGTTCGGGACCTTTTTCTTTTACCTTAATGGTGATCGGAACCTTGGTTTTTTCTTTTATCTCAATTTTGGGCGACGCTGCAACTTCATTTTTTATCTCATCAGTTATAGCTTTATCAATACTATCGCGCTTTTTCACTAATTCACTCACCCGTGGCGATGTGCTTTGTAAAGTGCCCAATAATGCTGATATATTGCCGTCATTACCATTCCCCTGATTGTTTTTATTGGTACCAATAGGAACGATGCTGATTTGAGCATGATTTGATGCTGATTTTTTCTCTGCACTCAGTTCTTTAAGTGTTTGCTGTAATAGTTGAATTGTTCCGCTTTCTTTCAACTTTTTGGAATGTATCACCACTGCCTGTTTATAAGCTCCAGCACCTAAAGTTTTTAATGCATCAATGTTCTTTAATACATCAATGCTTTCAATTTCAGACATATTAATGTTTTTGAAATCGGCATCAGTTCTTAACGCAACGCCATCGAATAGGTACAATACCGTATCAGATTTTACAAAGCTGATTTTAGGAGCAATTTTTATTTTAGGTGTATCAACACCCTTTACATTTTCCTTACTCACAAGGGTTGGTTTCAATATTAGCTGCTTAAGGGGTTTACTTGAGGGGGCTTTTTCTTTACTAACCGTGTCAATTACGAAATCTTTAGAAGCAGATAAATCATTGATTATTTTGTTCGTATTACTTTGAGCTTTTTCTAGCGTCTTGCGTATAAAAGCTGCTTTGGTTGTACCAAAGGTTAGTACGAGGCAAAGTGCAATAAGGCCAACGAAAGCATAGCGTGCAAGGCTAAACCTCGAAGATTTTTTTGAGTTCATCATCATAATTCGTTTTTTAATGGTTGAAATATTAAAGTGGTTAACTACGGCGTTGGGAGAGGAATTTAAACTTGCATACAGAAGACTGTACTGATAACTTTTTGCATCGGTACCTTGTTGTAGTATGTTACGGTCGGTTATAAATTCAAGATTATCGGCAACGGCTTTCTTCATCAGCCAAACGCCTGGATTAAACCAATGAAAAATCAGGCTCAGTTCGGCCAATAAAATATCAAGCGTATGCCATTGCTTTACGTGTACATGTTCATGAGCTACAATGGAATGAAGCTCTTGATGAGCATAATGGCGGGGATTGATATATATGCTTTGCCAGAATGAAAAAGGGTTAACCTTTTTGTCAATTGTACGTACCGGTATGCCAAAGATGTTTGCAGGCTTTGATTTGAAGTGTATGTTGAACAGCGACCAGAACTGAATGAACAGTCTAACACACATTACCGCAACACCCACCCAAAATATAGCTACAAGCCAATTCCAGTAATTATGTTCAACGGGGTAAGCAACATATATAACCGTGTCGCTCATACCTGTAACAACAGCCTTTATAGGTTGCAATGGCACCGCAAGTTTTTCGTTACGTTGTATAAACCAATCAATATTAACGAACGGACAGGCGGTAGAGAATAAAATAGCCGCTACAAGGTACACCCGGTTGAGTGTATAAAAAGTGAGTTTGCGTAACACACTGTAGTAGCCAATGCAAAATAATACTAGGGCCACATTTACTTTCAATAAATATATTATTAAAGCCGGCATACAGGTTATGATTTTTGGTTTTCAATCAGGTTAATTATTTCCTTCAGTTCTTCGGCACTTATCTTTTTATCTTTTGCAAAAAAGGTTACTAACTCTTTGTAAGAGTTTTGAAAATAGTTACTTACAAAACCCTTCATGAAGCGCTTTTTATAGTCTTCCTCCTTAATAACCGGAAGGTATTTAAAGCTATTACCCTGTTTAATGCTTTTAACAAATGCTTTGCGTTCTAAATTTTTCACCGTTGAGGCCAAAGTGGTGTAGGGCGGTTTAGGTTCGAGTATCAAATCCAGAAAATCTTTTATAAAACCTTCACCGGCTTGCCATACTGCCTGCATGGCATCTTCCTCTTGTTGTGACAATTTTTCCATCATTCTACGATAACTTCGTAAATCTACGAAAGTTTCGTAGATTTTAAAATATATTTTATTTTTTTTAACGCCGGGTTTTGACCTGACCTTAACAATACTCCGCGTTTAACTAAGTAAGTTTGTGGTTATACATTAAACTGCTTATGCCCTTCAGAACAACCGTTATTACCGGAGCAACATCAGGAATTGGAAAAGAAACAGCTTTAGCGCTTGCCAAAATAGATCATGCACTGTATTTGCTTGTGCGTGATGTGGAGAAAGGGGAGGCATTAAAGAGAGATTTAGTTGCTCAATCGGGTAACCGCAGCATATTTGTAATTTACTGCGATTTAAGTGATATGCAAACGGTAGTTGATGCCGCCAACGAACTTAAGGGCAGGCTGTTTGCAATTAACGTTCTCATCAATAATGCCGGCGGTGTCAATAATACCCGTAAAGAAACTAAAGACGGTATTGAACTTACATTTGGCATGAACCATTTAGGGCATTTTTTGCTTACCCAAAGCCTTATGCCGTTGCTACGCAAAGGGCAGGCGCGGGTGATTAATTTGAGTTCAGTTGCGCATAAAATGGCTAGGCCGCAGCTGTTAAATGATGTACAATTTAAAGCTGACTATTCGGGTTGGAAGGCTTATGCACTGGCAAAACTTTGCAATATATATTTCACCAAAGCACTTACTGAGCGTTTTGCACAGGACGGAATTACATCATACGCAGTACACCCAGGGGTAGTGAAAACTGATTTTTGGTCGGGCATGAGCGGCTTAAAGAAGTTTTTGCTCATGTTTATAAATCCTTTCATGATTTCAGCAGAGCAAGGTGCTAAAACATCTATATATCTGGCCGGCGCCGCTAAGTTGAGTCCTAAACTTAATGGTCAATACTTTAAAAAAGGCAAACCGGTAAAACCAACACTTGCAGCGCAAAATCAGTCGGCACGAAACAAATTGTGGCAAATAAGTGAAAGACTAACCGAAAAATTTACCCGTGAAACTTATTAGTAACTGATAAGAAAGTGTTGTAACATTTTACTGTCATAATAATGTAATGTTGGCTGTTTGGTTTATATTTACATCAAAACCAATTCGCTATTGTTATGACCATTAAAAAGAATTTTGTTGTTGCTTTAGGAATGCTTGCCAGCGTTGTTTTCATTTCAACCACTGCAATGCAAACAGAAAAAGTTCAGGACGAAAAGAAGTTCAAGAACTTAAAAGTTCTTCCTAAAAATATTTCTGAAAAGCAGCTTGATGGTGTGATGGATGAGTGGGCGGCTGCGTTAGGGGTAAGATGTAATTTTTGTCATACCCGTAACGAGGAAACCAAACGCATGGATTTTGCTTTAGATAGCAAGCCCGAGAAAGAAATGGCCCGCAAAATGTACCGTATGACGGCCACTATCAACAAAAAATATTTTGATGCAGGTAAAGATTCCATAGGCCGTGTAATGGAACTAGGTGTTAATTGTAATACCTGTCATAAAGGTTCATCACACCCCGAACTTAAAGCAGCTTACGTACCGCGTGCCCGTAGGCCACAAACTCCGCCACCAGCACAGCAACCAGCCCCTGCGCCGGTTCAAAATTAGTTATAACATTAATCGATATCAAAAGCTGCAGCAAGGCTTTATTATAGTTAATATCAGCCCTTACATTCAACTGTAAGGGCTTTTTTATTGGTGTATAAACTGATTTAAACCATGTTTAAATGCGCGTTTGATTTGAATAAAGTATTAAGTTACAATATGGGTAGCAATGCGCTGATTATCAAAATTTCGTTTATGCTTTAGTATGATGGTTATTGCCGCAAAACATTATTTTTGTAGGCTATGAGTATTTCAAAAACCTATCAGTTTAGTGAAGTTGAAGATAAATGGTATAGCTATTGGCTTGAGCACAAATTTTTTAAATCGGTGCCTGATGAACGCGAACCATACACTATAGTTATACCCCCGCCCAATGTTACAGGTGTGTTGCATATGGGCCACATGTTAAATAATACTATTCAGGATGTATTGATACGCCGTGCCCGTATGAAAGGCAAAAATGCCTGCTGGGTTCCCGGTACCGACCATGCCAGTATTGCCACCGAAGCTAAGGTGGTAAACATGCTTAAAGAGCGTGGTATTGCCAAGGCAGATCTATTACGCGAAGACTTTTTAAAGTATGCCTGGGAGTGGAAAGAAAAATACGGCGGTATAATCCTTGAACAATTAAAAAAATTGGGTGCATCATGTGACTGGGACCGTACCCGTTTTACCATGGAGGACGATATGTCTGAAGCGGTAATTGACACATTTATCCACCTTTACAAAAAAGGCTGGATTTATCGTGGTGTACGCATGATTAACTGGGATCCGAGAGGATTGACTGCAGTATCTGATGAAGAGGTTATCCGTAAAGAAGTAAACCAAAAGCTTTATTACATAAAATATGCTTTAACCGAGGCCGAAGGGGATGCTACGCACATAATGATAGCTACCACGCGCCCCGAAACTATAATGGCTGACAGTGCCGTTTGTATAAACCCAAATGATGAGAGGTATACGCATTTGCATGGCAAAACAGTTAAAGTTCCGCTTATTAACCGTGAAATACCTGTAATACTTGACGAGTACGTTACCATGGATTTTGGTACCGGTTGCTTAAAGGTTACACCTGCGCATGATTTGAATGACTACGAGCTGGGGCAAAAACATAATTTGCCAGTAATTGACATTTTAAATGATGACGGTACACTTAACGATAAAGCCGAGATATTGATTGGTGAAGACCGTTTTGCCGCCCGTAAAAAAATTGCTGTGCTGCTTGAGGAGGCCGGAGCTTTGGAAAAGGTAGAAGAGTACCGTTCACAAGTTGGTTTTTCAGAACGTACTGACGCCGTGATTGAACCTAAACTTTCAATGCAATGGTTTTGCAAAATGAAAGAAATGGCGCAGCCAGCGTTAGATTACGTTTTAAACGGCGAGGTAAAGCTTATACCCGATAAGTTTATTAATACTTATCGCCATTGGATGGAAAACGTGCGCGACTGGAACATTAGCCGCCAATTGTGGTGGGGACAGCAAATACCTGCCTGGTACCTGCCTAATGGCCAGTTTGTAGTAGCAAAAACCTTGGAGGAAGCCCTTGCAGAAGCACAAAGCATTGATGCCACGCTTACAGCTGCCGATTTACGTCAGGACGAAGATGTGGTTGATACCTGGTTTTCATCTTGGTTATGGCCTATCTCAGTATTTGATGGTTTTAAAAATCCTGATAACGCGGATATAAATTATTACTACCCCACCAATGATTTGGTTACCGCACCCGAGATATTATTCTTTTGGGTGGCGCGTATGATCATGGCCGGTCATGAGTTTAAGGGTAAAGCTCCTTTTAAAAACGTTTACCTTACCGGTATAGTTCGTGATAAATTGGGCCGCAAAATGTCTAAACAGTTGGGTAACTCGCCCGATCCGATTGATTTGATTGGTAAGTACAGTGCCGATGGTGTACGTGTAGGTATGCTGATGTGTTCGCCTGCCGGTAATGACCTTATGTTTGACGAAAGCTACTGTGAGCAGGGACGTAACTTTGCCAATAAGATATGGAATGCTTTCCGTTTGGTGAAAGGCTGGGAGGTTGATGCAACTTTGCCTGCAAGCAACGCAATAGCGGTAAACTGGTTTAACAGTCGATTTAACGAAGCGCTAGCTGAAATTGAAGATCTGTTTGCACAATATCGCCTTTCTGAAGCTATTATGGCAGTTTACAAGCTTGTTTGGGATGATTTCTGCGCGTGGTACCTTGAGATGGTGAAACCCGCCTACCAACACCCTATAGATGCCGAGAGCTTTAACGCTACTGTTAAGTTTTTTGAAAACATACTTAAGTTGTTGCATCCGTTTATGCCGTTTTTAAGCGAGGAGTTATGGCACGATGAGCTTTTTGGTGAGCGCAATGCACAAGACTGTTGCATAGTTGCACAATTACCCGAAATTGAGCAAACCAATACACAGTTGCTTGCTGATATTGAAAAACTGAAACAAGTAATTACAGAAATACGTAATACGCGGAACACAAAACAATTATCACCTAAAGAAGCTTTAGAACTGCATGTAAAACAAAGTTCAGCGGTGGATTACCAATCGTTTGTGCCCGTTATAAGCAAGTTAGGTAACGTTAGCTCGGTTAACTTTACCAATGATAAAATTGCCGGTGCAGCAAGCTTTATGGTATCAACCGATGAGTTTTTTATACCATTAGCCAATAATATTGATGCAGAAGCAGAAATTGCTCGTTTACAAAAAGATAAAGAATATTTAGTGGGCTTCTTAAAGTCGGTAAATGCTAAATTATCTAACGAGAAATTCGTGAACAATGCTAAACCTGAAATTATTGAAAATGAAAGGAAGAAGCAGGCAGATGCCGAAGCTAAACTTCAGATCATTGAAGAGAACCTTAAGTTTTTGGCAATCTAATTGCAATGTGTAAACCAGTTAATACCCGATACATTAATAATATTTTAACTTACCTATAAGTAATGAGCACAGCAGCAGGTTTTTCAAACCTCTCTATAAAGAATATCTTGTCTGACGAGCAAACAATGCTCGCTCAGGCACGTATTCGCTTATTGTATTACGGGTTAGGGTTGGTGTTTGTAGCGGTGTTTGCTGTATTTTTAAGTGTTTTGTTTATCGACCAAACACCGCTCATTGTAATAGCTGGCGGGGTACTGGTGCTAATTGCAGGTTTATTCAAGTACCTCACATGGAAAGCCGATTGGAAAACGGTTTCGCACGCACTGCTTGCTGTAGGAACCATTATTAACCTGGCTGATGCCTTTGTCATATTCCAAAAGGTTGATATATTGTCCATCCAATTAGTACTGCTCTTCATCATTTTTGGTTTCTATATGTTAGGGCAAAACTGGGGATTGTTTTATTCCTTGGTTAACTTGCTGCCTATTGTATTGCTCATGATTTACTCATACAGCAATTTGTATATCATAGGCATACGCCCCGAAAAGTTAGACCAATCGACATTGATTATAAGTGTGCTCACCAATTTTATTATGATGGTGTACATTCATAATCACTTTTACAATGCGTTTTTAAAGAACATTGTACAGCTTAAAAAAACAGGTGAGGAGCAGTCTCGCCTGAATATAAACCTTGAACAAGCAATTGATAAGGCCGAAAAATCGTCGCACGCTAAGTCGGAGTTTTTGTCTACCATGTCGCATGAAATACGCACGCCCCTGAATGCGGTTATTGGTATGAGTAATTTGCTGATGATGGGCAATCCGAGGCCTGACCAGCAGGAGAATCTTGAGATATTAAAGTTTTCGGCTAATAACCTATTGGCCATTGTTAACGATGTTCTCGATTTTAATAAAATTGAGTCGGGCAAAGTGGTTTTCGAAAACATACGGTTTAACCTGGCCGAATTGATGCACAACATCTGCGGCGGGCAAATTATCAAAGCGAACGAAAAAGGACTTATTTTTAAATTAAAGATTGACGACGTTTTTCGTAATAAGACCGTAATTGGCGATCCAACCCGTATAACCCAAATTATATTTAACCTGGTAAGTAACGCCATTAAATTTACCCGGCAGGGTTATGTTGAGGTTAAAGTAAACTGCATTGAAGACAGACACAATCAGGTGGTTGTGCGCTTTTCGGTAAAAGACTCGGGTATTGGTATTGAGGGTGACAACCTCACCGCAATTTTTGAACCTTTTACACAAGAATCAGTAACTACAACGCGCCAATATGGTGGTACTGGATTAGGTCTTGCTATTGTTAAACGCCTGTTGGAGCTTAAAGGCGTTCAAATGGAGGTTAAAAGCAAGCCAGGACAGGGATCAGAATTCTTGTTCAGCCTTGAGCTTCCTGTAGCAACAGATAAACCTGAAGAACATGCCGATAAGCCAAGAATTGCGCCGCAACATGATTCGGAACTAAGTAACCTGCACATACTTGTTGCAGAGGATAATGTGGTTAATACTATGCTGATGAAGAAATTCTTCAGTAAGTGGCAGGTACAATCTTCATTTGCCGAAAATGGAGAGCGAGCTGTGGAGATGATGCAGTATGGCAATTTTGATATTGTATTGATGGACTTGCAAATGCCTGTAATGAATGGCTTTGAGGCCGCAACGGAAATAAGAAAGCTGCCCGATGGCGTAAAATCGTCGGTACCAATCATTGCATTAACGGCATCGGCCCTAACCGATATCAGAGAAAAGGTATTTAGTGCCGGCATGAATGATTATGTATCCAAGCCATTTAAGCCCGACGAGTTGAAAGAAAAGATTGTGACGCTGGTTAAACGTAAAGCATCGGTAACATCAGCAACTTTCAATCAACCTGCATTATAATCGGGCAAGTCTCTAAGAAACGAGTAGGTGTTAGCTTCAAAATTAATACTGCAGTAATAGTGCTGCAATCCGTTGGTTACAGCCAATAGTTTTATACGATGAGTTATGTTGTAACGGGCTATCTGATCAAATACCTTCTGATCAATTTTTACGCCTGGGGCCTTGCACTCAACCATCAGTAATTTGTTTGCATCGGTGGCATACACTACAATGTCTGACCGGCGGGCCATTCCATTTAACTTTAGTCCGCCTTCAAGTTTAATTAATCCCTTAGGATACTTTTTATCGTTTATTAAGTACTGCACAAAATGCTGGCGCACCCATTCTTCAGGTGTAAGCATAATTTTACGTTTTCTTATCTCATCAAAAACATACAGCTGATTATTTTCATCGGTTATTTTAAAAGGGTACGGAGGAAGCGCTAAGGGCTGTAACAAATCCATCGGGGCTAAATTCATCATTATATCTGCCAAATCCTAACCGCTTATTCGTAAATTCACGGCCTGTAAAGAATGACCGCTAACGACATTATTAAAGACATAAAGAGCCGCAAGTTTAAGCCACTATATCTGCTTCATGGCGATGAACCTTATTTCATTGACCTTGTGGGCAATTATATGGAAAGCCATATCCTGTCTGACGCTGAAAAGGGATTTAATCAAACAGTACTTTACGGTAAAGATACCGATATAATGACGGTGCTAAACGCTGCCAAGCGTTACCCTATGATGGCCGATTACCAGGTTATCATTATTAAAGAAGCACAGGATATGAAATGGGGTAAGGAAGATGCTGATAAAAAAGGTATTAACCCTGTTTTGAGCTACTTCGAAAATCCGCTGAATACTACGATACTTGTTTTTTGTTACAAGTATGGCAAATTTGATAAGCGTAAAAAGGCATACAAGTTTATTGAAAAAAACGGGTTGGTGTTTGAGTCGGCATCAATGTATGATAACAAAATACCAAGTTGGATAGAAAGCTACGTTACTGAAAAGAACTATCAGATTAGTGCGCAGGCTGCGGCTATGCTGTGCGAATATTTAGGTAACGACTTGTCTAAGATTGCCAACGAGATAGATAAGTTGATGCTCAACATTTCCGCAGGGCAGGAAATCAACCTAAAGCACATCCAGGATAACATTGGAATAAGTAAAGAATACAATGTTTTCGAGCTACAATCGGCTTTAATTAAAAAAGACGTACTAAAGGCCAATCAAATTGTGAATTACTTTGAAGCAAATCCCAAGGCCAATCCAATAGTGCTTACACTGGGAAACTTAAATAACTTTTTTTCAAAGGTGCTGATGTATCATTATGTGAAAGATAAAACGCCCAAAAGTGTTGCCAGCGAACTGGGCGTTAATCCATACTTCATTAAAGATTATGAAGCCGCTTCAAGAGGGTTTGACTATTACAAAACAACGCTTATTATAGGTTGGCTGAGGGAGTATGATTTGAAAAGCAAAGGAATGAACTCCAACGCTTCACATGGAGAGTTATTGAAAGAGCTGGTGTTTAAAATATTGCATTAATCACCAGCTTTTAATTCATGTTTACAAGTTATCGTCAGCCGGTGGTTGCGGTGCATAATCTTCATCAAATGCAAGTTCATCTTCGCTAAACATTCGCACTTCGCCCGATTGTAACTCAACTTCAACCATGCTGCCTTCTTCAGTTTGGTTAATGTTTACTGTACCTTTTTCGTCAGTTTCATTAATAACAACCTGGTCGCCGTATTCAAAAAGTCCGTTTCTCATAAATCAAGTTTATTAATTAACTTTTAGTTTCGGCCTTTGTTTGTGTGTCAAACAAATGTTGGCTTGAAAAATATGGCATTGGCAAACATTATAACAAAATAGTATTTATTTCATATCGGATGCCATTTATAATTGTAACTTTCATGCTTTATTGTTACGCGTATTACATTAATGAACTTTCATCTACTGCTTGATGCTGAAGGACGATTTGTACAGGTAAGCAAAGGTTTTGAAAATTGGTTAACAGTACCAGCTTCAAACCTTGAGGGAAGGTTTATTACGGAATTTATTCGCTCGGCTCATCTGCGCAGTCTTAATAATTTTATAGGTCAAAAAATTCCTGGTGACAGCCTTGAGTTAAACAAGGCGGTTTTTAAAGGCACTGGAGAAATACACAAATGGGCTAATTTAACTTTCTCAATACTTACACCTAGTAGTACGGCCACTAACATAATGGTAAGCGTGCAAGCCATTGATGATAGTGGTGCAGCCGCTATTAGCAAGCTTAAGCAAGCTAATTTCAACTTTTTTAATGCCCATCCTCACGGCGTTATCAATATTGATGTTGATGGCAGTGTTCTGCATAGCAATGCACAGGTCACACATGACACCGGATTTTCATTAGAAGTATTACAGCAACACGGTTTGTTAAACCTGGTGACCGCTAAAAATCGTATGGATGCTATACGTGGTTTTATAGCGGCAACTAAGCAAGCAAAGTCATCATCGTTAGACGTACAAATTTATACTGAAGGTCAGGAATTGCTTTTTGTTAATTTAACAATTGTTCCGGTGGTGTTTGATGGGCAAACGGTTGAGCTATATGCTATTGTAAAAAACATAGGCGAACATATTGCATTACAGCAAACACTTAAAAAGCTTTCAATAGTTGCAAACAAAGCTACCAATGGTGTAGCCGTGTTAGATAGTGACTTCAGTATTGAACTCATTAATGACGTTTTCCTCAAAATGTGCGGACACCCGCGCGATTACATTATAGGTAAGCGCCTGAGCGATTTAATAACCCGTGAGGACGTTGATGATATTGTACTGGAAGAGGGGAGAGCAAATTTGCTAAACGGTGTGGCTATTGAACGTGAACTTGAATGCTTCCGGAGCGATGGATCAAGCTTTTGGAACTTCATTAAGCTTACGCCAATTATGAGCAGCGAGGGCAAAATGGAGATGTGCATAACCGTGCATACGGACATTACCGATAAAAAGAAGGCTGAACTAGAACTCCGCATGCTGGCAGATGATCTATATCGTCAAAATAAGGAATTACACCAGTTTGCTTACATTGTGTCGCACAACATGCGTTCACCGGTGGCTAATATTGTTGGGTTGGCAAATTTACTTGAATTGTTCAAAGATGATCCTGAAACCCAGTCGCAAACACTTAAAGAGCTAACCAAATCGGTAAATAACCTCGACACTGTAATAAAGGACTTAAGTTATATACTTACCATCAACAACGCCAATAAGGAACTCCTTAAAGAACCTGTAATACTACAGGATTTACTACAGCAGGTAATGGTTGATTTGCAGCCCCAGATATTGGTAACCGATGCTGATATTTCAATTCAAACCAAACCATTGGTTTTACGCACAAATCGCGCTTACATTTACAGCATATTTTATAACCTTATCAGTAATGCTATAAAGTATAAATCGCACTTACGGCCGTTCATCAAAATTGATTTTTATCAAACAGAGTCACACACGGTGCTTTACGTAGCTGATAACGGTAAGGGTATTGATATAGAAAAGCACGCGCACGATTTATTTAAGCCTTACAAACGTTTTGATTTTAAGGTTGAAGGTAAGGGTTTAGGGCTATTTTTGGTAAAAAGCCATGTGGAGGCTTTAGGCGGCAGCCTAACCGTTAAAAGTGAGTTGAACAAAGGCTCCACGTTTTACATTAAAATACCGTTTGCTTAATTAGAGTGTAAATAATTGATTATTTAGCAGTTGCTTTTGAAGGAATTTAGTTTATTTTTAAGCAAAATTTCCATCACCCAAATAAAAATGAAATTCAATTTACGTGTTATAAGCGTTGTACTAATTGCATTATTTGTTGCCACAGGATGCAAAAAAGATAAAAAAGAAGAGCAAAGCCAGGAAGATGCTGGCAAGGAGCTTTTCGTATCGGCTAATCCGTTGCAAACATTAACTAAAGTGCAATTGCAAACGGCAGCTTCACTAATGGGATTTGGTGCTTTTTCATCATCCTTGAAATATGATGTTGACTTTTACAGGTTTATTTATAACACTACTTTTAAAGGCAGGAAAATACAAGCATCAGGTTTGCTTTGTGTACCGGGAGGAATGAGTGGTACACCTGCAATGTTAAGCGCCCAGCATGGTACTATATTCGCCGATTTTCAGGCACCATCAGCTTTTAACTTTCCGGGAAGCATGACCGGGTTTGAATTATTTGCATCAACCGGTTTTGTGACCGTAATCCCCGATTTTATAGGTTATGGGGTTTCTAAGGATATTATACATCCGTATTATGATATGCAATCATCAGGTCAGGCTGTGGTTGATATGATTAAGGCAGCTAAGTACTATTTAAAATCGCAAAATAAAAGTATAAGTGAAAAGCTTTTTTTAATTGGATACTCGGAGGGAGGTTATGTAACTATGGCTGCCCAACGCGAAATTGAAACCAACGCCAGCCATAAACTTACCGTAACTGCAGCTGCCGAAGGCGCCGGAGGTTATGATATTAGCGGCATGCTTGCTACTGTGGCTACAAAAACAAGTTACCCCGATCCGTCTTTCTTTGCGCTGTTCATCCAAAACTATAATACACTTTATGGTTTCAATCGCCCGTTGACTGATTATTTTAAAGAGCCCTTTGCAAGCAGAATAAATACGCTACTTGACGGAACCTTAAAGGGTGACCAGATCAATGCGCAGCTAACCCTGAGTTTAAGAGATTTATTTAATACTAACTTTTTTAACAGCCTTAACAGCGCCGGGGCCGAAGCTGCTTTTAAAGCTAAGGTTGCGGAAAATAGTTTTCCCAACTGGGCTCCAAAAAGCGCTACACGCTTGTATCATGGTACTGCAGATGAGAATGTTTATTACCAAACATCTGAGAGTACTTATAACCGCTTTTTACCGGTAACTGGTTCTGCCAAATTATCATTAATACCTATTCCAGGAGGAAATCATGGGTCAAGCGTAGTACCAATGATGGGAGATGCTTTGCAATGGTTCAGCACATTTTAAACATAAAAAAGCCCGGTATTTAATACCGGGCTTTTTTATGTTTGCTTATTTTATAAATGTATACCGCCCGATACTTCAATGCGTTGTGCGTTTACCCATTTGGCATCATCGGTACATAAAAAAGCTACAACGCTGCCAATATCATCAGCTTTGCCAACACGGCCCAGTGCAGTTTGCGAAGCAATCATTTTATTCAACTGCTCATTATCACGTACAGCGCCACCGCCAAAATCAGTTTCTATTGCACCCGGGGCAACAACATTTACCCTTATCTGGCGCGCACCTAATTCCAGCGCCTGGTAGCTTGTAAGTGTTTCAATAGCGCCTTTCATAGCCGCATAAGCACCATAACCTGCAAGACTAAAACGTGCTAAGCCGGTGGATATATTTACTATCCCGCCACCATCATTCATTAATTTTATTGCTTTTTGAGTTAAGAAGAATGTGCCTTTGAATTGGATGTTTAATAAATCATCAAACTGTTGTTCGGTTGTTTCGGCAAACGGGGCGTACAGGCCAACACCGGCATTATTCACCAAGTAATCCAGCTTATCGGTACCAAATGTGTTTCTAAGGGCTGTTGTTACCTCTTCAAAAAAACTGTCAAAACTACTGGTTTGGCCTACATTAAGTTGCAGTGCAACGGCTTGTTGTCCTAAGGTTTCAATCTCTTTAACCGTTTGGTCTGCTTCCTCTTTTTTGCTGTTATAGGTTAATATAACGTTCAATCCCTTTTTCGCAAGATTGATGGCCATGTCTTTACCTAGGCCGCGGCTGCCGCCGGTTACAAGTGCAATTTTTGATTGTGTCATAGATAATAGTTGTTTACTATAACCCAAAATTATGCGAGGTGCAGCTCAAAAAAAGGTGTACCCTTCAGAATTTATAAAGCCGATGACAGTATTTGTTTTCGATACTGCCTTGGTGTAAAACCTGTCATTCCCTTAAAGAATTTTGTGAAGTTAGTTGGATCATCATAAGCAAATTTGTAACCTATTTGCGCAACCGATAAGTCAGACTCAGCAAGCAGCTTTTTTGCTTCATCAACAATGCGCTGCTCCATGTAATCACAAGGCGACCTGCCCGTTGTAAGTTTAAGCGTATTGGTCAGGTGTCTCGAATCAATAAACAACAAACCGGCAAAGGTTTTAGCCGCGTAACGCTTACGATGCTCGCCACTCATCAACTTACTTACATGGTCTTCATACAAAGCCAAAAAATCGCGGGTAATTTCGTCTTTACGGGTGAGGATGGTTTGAGGTAAATCCATCACCAAAGCTAATCAACAGGTTGTGTTTTTACAACTTGTCTATATCTACCTGGTCGGGGCCGTTAAGCTTGGCTACGTGGCAGGCACATCTTCCGCCAGATATTTTGTAGTCTACCTTAACTACCTTACCGTCGTTACGAGTAATCTGCAGTTGTATGTCGGTGCCTTTTTCCGAAAAGTTTCGTCGTTGGCTGTCGTCGGCTACAATCAGCGTTTTAGCGTTATCAGGAGTGTTGGGCAAATCATTGCTTAGCTTAATTTCTTTGCCACCCGCAACGTCAATAATTTTGTACGATTTAAATTCAGCCTCGGTACCTGCGGTTGATATAATCTTAACAGGTATCATCTTAAATTCCTCGGTACACATTACAATAGGGCAGCCTGAAGCTGAACCTGTTTGTTGCGACTTACACGCGGCTGTTAGCAGTAAAACAGCAAGTATGGGCTTTAAATTCATAATGTTGTTAACTGTTATTAAACGAGTATGTTTTAGGCTACTGATATGGTATTAAGCCAAAAGTCAGAGATAGAATTAAGGCACTTAACCACATTGTTGTAACCCATAGGCTTAGTAACGAACGCATTTGCGCCCGATTCTAATGATGTGCGTATATCAACCGGATTGTCAGAAGTCGAAAAAATTAGCGCAGGCACATAGCGCAACGCCGGCGTTTCCTTTATTTTTCTTAACAAATCTAACCCAGACAGGCCCGGTAAGTTTAAGTCAATAAGTATTAAACGCGGTTTAACTTTGTTTTCAACCAGTGTATCTAAAGTATTTAATGCCAATGTGCCATCTTCAACTACGTGAAGTTTGGTTTTGCCACCATTTATTTGGCCAATGGCACGCTCAACAACGTCAATAAAGTCTTCGTTGTCTTCAATATATAAAATATCAGGCGCTCCCATTTCCACTTTTCTTAAATGCTACATAAAATATCGTGCCAACTCCCAATTCGCTCTCCACCCATATGCGGGCATTATGCTTTTCAATAATTCTTTTTACAATAGCTAAACCAACTCCAGTACCCTCATAGCTACGTACGTTGTCCATGCGTTTGAATAAATCAAAAATTCGGTTATAGTAGTTCAAATCAATACCAACGCCGTTATCCGAAATTTCGTATACAACTTCGCTATTTATTTCTTTGCCACTTACCTTTACCTTTGGTGGGTTGGATTTGGCAGAATATTTAACAGCATTGTTTAACAGGTTTGCAAAAACCTGGGTAATCATAGTACGGTCGCCCAAAAGGGGAGGAGTATCTCCTAAACTGAATTCTAAATTTGGTACATTAAGTGCTACAACCAGGTCACTCTTGATATCCTTGAGCAACCTTTCCATATCAATTTGATTGTACTCAATTTCAGCTCTGCCAACGCGCGAATAATTCAAAACCTCTTTAATAAGGAAGTTCAGTTTATCGGCTCCGCCAATTACCTTTTTTAATATCCGACGGGCATCATCGTCAAGGCTGGTATTTGACTCCAGCAGTAGCTCCGAATAGTTTTTTATAGTTGAAAGAGGTGTACGCAAATCATGAGAAATTGTAAAGCTAAATGTGTCAAGCTCTTCATAGGCCTGTTTAAGTTTCTCGTTCAGCGTGCGTATTTCATTTGCCTGACGGTTTATAGCATAAACAACATCCTCACGCAATTTCAATACCGTTGCAATTTCTTCGCGAGTCCACCGGTCTGATGTATTTTTAACCGTCTGCGACCACACATCAAATGACTTACGCGGCGATAGCGTTAATTGCCCTTGCTCATCAATTTCGGCTGGCTTTTCGGGATTGCCTGCCCAATTTATAGTAGTAACTTGCTCGGGCTTAAACCACATCATCAGTTCGCCCATTTCTTTTGATAGCGTACAGGCAAGCAGGCCGCTGGCTACGTCACTGTATTCTTTAGCCTGGTTATGCAACTCGGGTAATTGATGTGTATGGAATACCCTATCCTGCATATTGCGTTTCAGCCATGCATTCAGTTCCTTTATCTGTTCGTCATTTGGCGTTTGGCCAAGCTTAATCACCTGGTCTTCAAAAATCAAAACAGCGCCGGTAGCATCGCAAACATCAAGTATAGTTGAATTTTGCTCAGTAATTATAGATGATACGCTACCACCTTTGCGCAGTTGCCTTGAAAGCGCATCATAAGCTGCTTTATAATCCTCGCTGCGCGCAAGTAATTCTTCATCCTGCTTAAACTCAAGTGCAGAAGATATGATTTGTCCTATGAGTTTTGAAGCTTCGCGTGCCTTATAATTTATAAAACGTGGAGTGTAATTATGACATGCAATCAATCCCCAAAGTTCATCACGGTACATGAGCGAAATACTGAAGCTTGATGCGACGCCCATATTTTTTAAATATTGGATGTGAATAGGCGATACCGCTCTTAACGTGGAATGGGTAAGATCAATAGGTTGCGCCTCTCCATTAACGGGCAGCGTTAGTATTGGAGATGCCTCAGTATCAACATCTGCAATTATGCGTGTAAGGTTAATTTTGTAAAGCTCGCGCGCTTGTTTAGGTATATCACTTGCCGGGTAATGTAAGCCTAAAAAAGGGTCGAGATGATTTTCCTTTACTTCGGCTACAACTTCTCCGTGCCCGTCGTCAGAAAACTTGTAAATCATTACCCGATCGTATCCAATCAGTGTCTTTATTTGTTCGGCAGCGTTATTAAGCAGGTGCTTTAATTGCTTGCCCGAAAGCATTTCTGTAACTGACCTTCCGATGGTTTTTTGTATATCTATCTCGGTAGCACTGCTTGTAGGCTCAAACTCCAATAAATAAAAGTTAGCAACCTGAGACATGATTAGGTTATAGCTTACATCGCCTGAATCGATTCTAAAAGGATTAATTGTTTCAAAGCTTTTAGCATGCTTGCCTAACTGCAGCATTTGATTAAGGCCTATTGTTTCGCCAGGCAGCAAAATCTGCTCAAGATTTTTCAAATCATTACCTAGTAATTCCTCCGCTTTCACCGGTAAAAAATCACTGATGTTTTCGCTCAGATAGGTGATAATGCACTTACTATCAACAGCAACTAAAAATCCATGCGCTTGAACCTTGCCGGGTATATGGATAGGTTCCTTATCGCAATTGGTTAAATCTACTTTATAATCACTCATTTATATGTTTTCACAGGTTGTTGATTAAGTAAACGGTTCAATTTACTTAAAATGGCAGAATGCAAGCACTTAAACGCAAAATTGTAGTTTTAGTTATAGGCTTACTTGTCAGTCAATCGTCAACGTTAAGGTAAAAATATTAAATACATCAATACGTTGGTTTAAATAGGTGCAAAAAATGTACCTGTAAAACCAGCCTGTTTGTTTTTTTAAGTGTTGTAACTGCCGCGCGAAGGGTAAATGAAATAATTTTTGCTATTTGATTATTTAATAGTGAGATTAGTTATTAACATCTGTTTTATGCTACCATCAACTCATGAAAACGATTTTTCCGGGAGTTTTTATCAAACCGACGGGCAGTTGAAGAGTTTGTTTATGCAAACTCCCGGCTTAATAGCAATGTTGCGCTGGCGCGATGGCATATGCGAGTTAGTGAACCCGGTTTTCCGACAGCTGTGGCACAACCGCGATGTATTGAATAAACCTATGAGGCAAGCCTGGCCTGAGTTGGGTGAGGAGTTTTACCAAAAGGTAGAGCAGGTATACGATAGCTGCAAGGCTGCCAATAGTTATGATTACAACGTAACAATAGCAGGCGATGATGGCCTTATAAGTGACTATTACTTTGATTTTGTATACTCGCCGTACTGTAACCACCAGGCAGAAATGGACGGCGTAATGATAATGGGCTTTGACGTTACGGCAAGGAACATAGCCCGGCAAGAGCTGGCAGAACAACAACTATTATTTAAGGATATTACTGATGCAGCGGCTACCGCCTTATGGACTGTTGACCAGCGTGGCAACATCACTTTTGTTAACCGAACCTGGATAGACTGGACCGGCCAGCCTTATGAGGCTCACTTAGGCCGCGGCTGGATTGATTTTGTTGTTAACGATGATAGGGAACGTGTAATAAGTGATTATTTACGTAGTATAGATAACAAAAGTCCATTACATTCAGATTTCAGAATACAGCGTAAGGACGGAAAGATGCAATGGGTAGCCGTATCGGGTAAGCCACGTTATCATAGCAGCGGCGAATTTGCCGGTTATGTGGGTTCATGCATGGATATAACCGAGCGTAAGAAAACTGAGCAAATGCTGCAGGATAGTGAAGAGCGGTTTAGAAGTATAGCAGATTCGGCACCGGTGCTTATTTGGATGACTGGTGCTGACAAACGTACCACATTCTTAAATCAAAGCTGGATGCAGTTTGCCAATGTTGTTGAACTGCTATCAGATACCGGTTACTTGCAAAGCAACCTACTCCATCCTCAGGATGCTGAGGCAGTGCTTGATATTTATAACAGAGCTTTTGACAAACAAGAGGCCTTTTACGTTGAGTACCGCATGAAACGAACATACGATGGCGTGTACAGGTGGATTGGTATGAAGGGAGTGCCCAGGTTTGAAGGTGAGGATGACGTTTTTGCCGGTTATATAGGTTCGGGGATGGATATTACCGAAATGAAAGAGCATGAGCAAATAAAGAATGACTTTATTGGCATGGCAAGTCATGAGCTTAAAACACCAATAACTTCTATAAAAGCCTATATACAACTGCTACTTACCATATACAGCAAACGCGAGCATGACGAATTCCTTATTAAGTCTTTAACAACAGTAAATAAGCAAATAAACAAGCTAACACGTTTAATAACCGATTTGCTCGACGTATCAAAAATGGAAAGCGGGCGTTTAAGTTTGAATAGCGAAGAATTTTTACTGCATGACCTTATCAAAGAAACGGTAGATGAAGTGCAGCATACTGCATCACATCATGATATTGTTTATACAGGCAAATCTAACGTGTCCATATACGCAGATCGTGACCGCATAGCGCAGGTTATAACTAACTTTTTAACCAACGCCATTAAATACTCACCCGAATCAGACCGTGTTGATATCAATGTTTCGTTAGGTGATACGGAAGTTGTGATAGCTGTGCAGGATTTTGGCATTGGTATTAAACAAGAAGAACAAGCTAAAATATTCAATCGCTTTTACCGTGTGGAAGGACGTAACGAGCAAACGTTCTCGGGCTTTGGAATTGGCCTTTACGTAGCCGCCGAAATAATTAAAAGACATAACGGTCGTGTTTGGGTAGTAAGTGAAAAGGATAAAGGTGCCGCATTCCATTTCTCACTGCCTCTGCTTAATTAAAAAAATATAGTGTTGTTTAAGTGTATTAGTCTTTTTTGAAATTTATTTAAACAGTATGTGCATGTGAGTGTTAATCAATCATAAAACATCTGCTAAAAAGAAGTAAAAATGAAAGATCAAACTAAAATTATTGCAGCACTTTTAGTGGGTGCTGCTGCCGGTGCGGCTATTGGCTTATTACTTGCTCCAGAGAGTGGTTCGGAATTAAGAGAAGATATTGCCGACTACGTAAACGACCTGGTAGACAAAACTAAAAGTAAAGCTCAAACTGCTGCTAACGACTTGAAAGATTATGGCAATGATGTGGCCGATAAAGCTAAATCAAAATGGAATAGCGTTGTAGGTGCAGCATCAGACTATAAAGACCAAGCTGAAGAGTATGCCTCAGGCGCATTTGATGAAGCAAAATCAAGAGTAAAAGGTGAGGCAGATGATTTGAATACCTCAGTTCAAAACGCCTAATTAGCATAGTATAAAAAAAGCGGTCATTATTAAATGACCGCTTTTTTTGTGCTTATAATTTAATCAACCGATAGCAGGAGTGTTAATGTCATATCAATTTGTTTTCAAATACTCATCAGCAATCATTTGAAATAGCCTGTCGTCATCACGCGATTCATCAAAGCTTTCAATAAGTAATTGCTCGGCATTCTTATATTGAAGTGAAGACGCCAGTATTTTCAACATACGGTATGATGTTATATTTATATGTTCCAGTAGTTGAAGGTAAAGGATAATATCAATGTCGTTAAGTAAACAAGTTCCGTCGCCGTAGTCAGGCGATTCAAATGCATCTTTAAAAATAGCGATGATAGGAACGCAGTTTTCATGATCAGGCTGCGCATCAATGTCATTATATATTTGCTCAATACGGTTTACCTGATTGTTAACACTCTCTAATACTTCGTCAATTGCGAAACGTAATTTTTTAAATGATGCTAATGATGTGAGGCCGGGCAAGTGTTGCTGCAAGTATTTTTTACCAAAGTAAACACGGTTTAAATGGTGTACAAAATGCTTTTTCATTACATTGGCGCTGGCCGAATATACCAGGGGAGATTCCATAGAGTGAAATTGTGTAGTGAGGATAATGTATGTTGGTAACAGGATGTTATAAAATTTGTTTAAGTTTTATTAATGCAAACTAAATTCGCAGCGCGGTTGTAATAAATTTATGCAGCAAGACGAATTTGATTTCGAGGAGTTTGATAACTCGGCCGATGAAGGCGCGTTTCATATTGAACTGGATTTTTACGACAGCGATAACCTCATAAGCATGTTGGTAATTCCATGCAATGATGCTTACATAGTAGTATCAAATAATGAGCATTTGTGCACGCTGGTACATACTTGTAAAGAAATTGAGTGCTGGGAACAGCAGGAAGGTACATTAGATGAGGAGCTGGTTGAAAAATTGGGTGCGGCCATCCAGGGCGCCAGGCCTGAGGATTTTCGATAAATACAAAAAGCTGCCTTAGTGAGGCAGCTTTTTGTATTTATCGCTTAAGCTATGAGCGATTTAAGCTTGCTTGGTAAATTGTGCGTTTATAATAAGCTTAACGTCTTCACCAACTACAATTGAGCCGGCTTCAGTAACACCATTCCAGGTTAAACCAAAATCTTTACGGTTTATTTTACCGGTAATTTCAAATCCGGCTTTAGTTTGACCGTAAAAGTCATCTGCCGAACCGCCAAACTCCACATCAAGGCTTACCAGTTTGGTTACGTCTTTTATAGTAAGATTGCCCTCAAGCTTGTATTCATCGCCGCTAACTTTTTTCAATGACGTTGATTTAAAACTGATCTTTGGGTAAGTTTCAGCGTCAAAAAACTCTGCCGATTTCAGGTGCTGATCACGGGCTTCCTGCGTTGTGTCAATGCTGTCAACATCGAGTGCAAAATCAATTTCTGAATCTGCAAAATCGTCGCTTTCGGTTACAACTTCACCTTCAAATTTGCGGAACGATCCTGTAACGGTCGAAATTACAAGGTGTTTTATTTTAAATTGTACTTCTGAGTGCATTGGGTCCATTACCCATTTTGTTGTTGCCATAATCTTATAATTGTTAATGTTGCTTTTACAAGTATAATCATTTAAGTGTTTAAACACATAAATGTTTATTTCAAAAATTTATATTACAAATGTAGTATGGCCGAAACAGATTAGTATTGACATTTATCAAGAAATGTTGGTATCATTTATCAACCATATAGGCATAAAAGCAAAAAAGCTGCATCGTTAAAATGCAGCTTTTTATAATAAATCACCCTTAAAGTTAGAGTGAATATCTTCTAGAATTATGCTAATACTTCTTTAACGCGCTCAGCAGCTTCTTTAAGTAAGATTGCAGAGAACACTTTTAAGCCTGAATTATCAATTAGTTCTTTAGCTTCTTTAGCATTAGTACCTTGTAAACGTACTATGATAGGAACCGGAATGTCACCAATTTCCTGGTAAGCATCAATAACACCCTGAGCAACACGGTCACAACGAACAATACCACCAAAGATGTTAATCAGGATAGCTTTTACGTTCGGATCTTTCAAGATAATGTTAAAGGCAGCTTTAACAGTTTGAGCGTTAGCAGTACCACCTACGTCTAAGAAGTTGGCAGGCTCGCCACCGGCAATCTTAATAATATCCATAGTTGCCATAGCTAAACCTGCACCGTTAACCATACAACCTACGTTACCGTCAAGTTTTACATAGTTAAGGTTTGATAAGCTTGCTTCAACCTCCATTGGGTCTTCCTCGTTGGTATCGCGCATATCGGCATAATCTTTATGACGGTAAAGTGCGTTATCATCAAGGTTTACTTTAGCATCAACTGCTAAAATTTTGTTATCAGAAGTTTTTAATACCGGGTTTATTTCAAACTGAGACGAATCGGTAGCATCATAAGCTTTGTATAAAGCGCTGATGAATTTAACCATGTCTTTGAATGCATCACCAGATACGCCCAGGTTAAAGGCAATTTTACGTGCCTGGAAACCTTGTAAGCCAACTTTAGGATCAATTTCTTCTTTATGAATAAGGTGAGGAGTAGAGTGAGCTACTTCTTCAATATCCATACCACCCTCGGTAGAGTACATGATAATGTTACGGCCGGTTGCACGGTCTAACAATACGCTCATGTAAAATTCTTTAGTTTCGCTTTCGCCAGGATAGTAAACATCTTGTGCAATTAACACCTTATGTACTTTTTTACCTTCCGGACCGGTTTGCGGAGTTACCAGTTGCATACCTAAAATAGCGCCTGCTCTTTCCTTAACCTCATCAAGGTTTTTAGCAAGTTTAACACCACCGCCTTTACCACGGCCGCCGGCATGAATCTGGGCTTTAACAACCACCCAGTCCGAACCGAAATCTTCTTTCATTTTTTGGGCGGCTTCAACAGCCTGTTCTACAGTGTCAGCTACAATGCCTTCCTGTACCCTTACGCCAAAGCTTTTTAGTATTGCTTTGCCCTGATATTCGTGAATATTCATGTCTTGTGAAGAATTTGCGGTAAATCTACAATTTCAGTTGGAGTATTAAAACTTGAATGGCTTTTTTATGAAATAATTGCGGTTTTTAAGCATAACATGCAATGCTAAACAAGTAAAAACTTTAGCATTAATTTACCGCAAACTGCTATGTGATACAATTGTTATTTAACCTTATCTGTGGCAACAGGTTTCAAGGGTAACTACTCCGTAGCTAAATCAACTAAATCAATTACATTTGTACATGCTTAAAGCGCTCGATATCAAAAAGACTTACGGTAATCTTCAAATATTGAAGGGCGTAAACCTTAGTGTTAATAAAGGAGAAATTGTTACCATCGTAGGCGCATCAGGAGCGGGGAAGAGTTCATTGCTTAATATAATAGGCACTTTAGACAAGCCCGACTCGGGCCGCTTGTATTTAAATGATACGGAAATTAGCAAATTAAACAGCAAGCAGCTGAGCCATTTCCGTAATACGCAAATTGGCTTCATTTTTCAGTTCCATCACTTGCTGGCCGAATTTAATGCACTCGAAAATGTTTGCATTCCGGCATTTATAGCAGGTAAGCCTAAAGCACAGGCCGAAAAACGTGCCGCAAGCTTATTAGAAATGCTTGGTTTAAGCAGCCGCATTCATCATAAGCCAAGCCAGCTATCGGGTGGTGAGCAGCAACGCGTGGCAGTAGCCCGCGCGCTCATAAATGAACCTGCCCTTATCTTAGCTGATGAACCTTCGGGCAATCTTGATTCGGCCAACGCGCGCGATTTGCATGAGCTGTTTATCAATCTGCGCAACAACTTTAATCAAACCTTTATCATTGTAACTCACAATGAAGACCTTGCCGATCTTAGCGACCGTAAGGTGACCATGAAAGACGGCTTAATAGTTTAATAAAAACACGTGTATACATTAATTACTGCTGCAAGCTCGGCAAAGGCTTACCAGCTAAAAAATCAAAAAGCGGGGGAGCATGTGCTTTTGGGTGATTACCTTGAGTTACCCGAAATTATGTTAAAGAACGGTTCAATGGTCAAGTTGCCTCGTCCCGAAAGCGAAACTTATCCTCATCAAATGCTGGCCTTATGCCTTGATCACAACATAAGCACGTTATATCTGCTTAACATGCAGGAAAGCAATGCACTCAGCCCGGCTTTGCAATTATTTGAGGAATATGGTATAACCTTGATAAACGCGCATGATTAAATACGTTGATATTGATAAGCACATAAACGCATTTGTTTTTGAGCTCGATAATGTGCTTTACCCCGAAAAGGATTACTTGTACCAGGTGTATTACCTGTTTGCAGGCTTTTTAGAATACACAGAGCTGCTTGATGCTCAAGTATTGGTAAAGCTTATGGTGCAAACTCATGAGGAGCAGGGTGCCGGTGCTGTATTTAACGTGGTGCAAGAACGTTTTAAGCTTGATGATAAGTATAAGTTCAATTTTGAGCATTTACTTATAAATGCACAGGTGCCATTAAAGCTATTACTTTACCCGGAAATGCTTTTGCTGCTGCAGGATATTGTGGTAGACAGGAAGCAAATTTTCATTGTTACCAACGGAAAGCCGCAACAGCAGCTTAATAAAATAAAGCATACCGACTGGCAGGGGCTTGAAAAATACTTAACCTGTTACTTTGCAGAGGAGATTGTGGCCAAACCCGAGCCTGATATGGTAGATATGCTCATCAAAAAACATAACCTTCAACGGCGCGAAATAGTGATGATTGGCGCATCAGAAACCGACCAGCTTTGTGCTCAGGCATGTGGCATTGATTATATTGATGCACACAAAAACTATTAATCAATTTATTACGTAATAAAATAAAATATTTGTACGTTAATTGCCTGATTTAGAACCGCGAAGGAATGAGAAAAAACTTACTTTATTTGCTATTGCTGGCAGTAGCATTTACATCCTGCAAAAAAGACAAAAACAAAGATGGCAGCAATTTAGATTTGTTGCGCGATTCGGTTTACATGTATGCCAAGGAGGTTTACTTATGGAACGACGGATTGCCGTCTACAGAGGCATTTAATCCCCGAAGATTTACGGGTAATTCAGACCGGGCTGCACTGCAGGCGGAGGTAGATGCGCTGTCACAAATTAAAATAAACACATCAACAGGAAAGCCTTATGAGTATGATGCTAACGATCCGGGGACGGCCAAGTATTCCTATGTTGATGAGGGCCAGGCGGCAACCTCAATTGGCGGAACCGGCGGCGACTTTGGCTTTGCCTTAACTTATACCGCCGCTGATGATTTGCGTATAAGGTACGTATACCCTGGCTCATCGGCATCTCAGCAAGGCCTTACCCGGGGCGACCGTGTTACTGCCATTAATGATCAATCAGTAACGTTAACTACCGGCACCAATTCCGATCCGGCATTCCAACGCGTTTCATCTGCCTTAGGTAGCAGTTCGGTTAAGCTAAACCTTACCCGCCGTAATGGTACAACCTATACCGCAACTGTAGCAAAAACTTCATACACTATCAATCCTGTTGCCAAGTTTACTACTGTTACAACCAATACAGGTAAAAAAGTGGGCTATTTTGCATTCAGCCGTTTTACGGTGATGAGTAATGCTAAAGCAAAAATTGATGAGGCGTTTAATAAGTTTACTGCTGATGGTATAACTGAACTTGTAATTGATTTGCGTTACAACGGCGGTGGCGCTGTTGAAACTTCGCAGTACCTGGCAAACTATCTTGTGCCATCAAGCCGCAATGGTGGATTGATGTTTAATGAATATTTTAATACTAAGCTACAAAGCAACATTTATCCATTGTTGGCCCGTAAATTTAAAATAGATCCAGGTGATTTCACCACAGCTAATAACACGTTCAACTTCAGCAAAGTTGGTAGTTTAAACTTAAACCGAGTATTCTTCCTGGTTACAGGTAGCACAGCATCGGCAAGCGAATTGCTGATTAATAACCTGCAACCCGTGTTACCGCAGGGGGTACAATTAGTTGGAAAAACATCATACGGTAAACCGGTTGGCTTTTTTGCTATTCCTTTAGGTAATGCATCTCAGTTTGATTTATACCTAGCTGAGTTTGAAAGCCGCAACTCGGCAGGTACAGCCGATTTTTATCAGGGTATGATACCTGGAGGTAACTTTCCGGGTGTTATGGTAGAAGATGATGTAACCAAAGATTTTGGAGACCCTACCGAAGCCATGTTTTCGCGTGCTATAAACTTTATAGACAAAGGCACCTACACCGTAGCCGGACTTAACAGTACTTTTTCTGAAAAAACTCAGGAGAATCAAATGCTACGTAAGGCCAATCAGTTGATTGATGTTAAACAACAATTTAATGGTGCTATACACGAAGGACGTTTAAAGCGCCTTAACCACTAAAAATTTAGTCGGCCAGTTGGCGAAGGTCAACCGGGACAACACGGGATATTCCCTGCTCAACCATAGTCACACCGTAAACTACATCGGTGCTGGCTATGGTTCTTTTATTATGCGACACGATGATAAACTGCGAGTCGGACGAAAATTTACGAATGATATTGTTGAATTTATCAATGTTTGTATCATCCAGCGGCGCATCAACCTCATCAAAAATACAGAACGGCGCAGGCTTCAACAGGTAAAGCGAAAACAGTATGGCCGTAGCTGTCAATGTTTTTTCGCCTCCCGAAAGCTGGTTAATTGATAACGGGCGCTTGCCCTTAGGTTTGGCAATAATGTCAATATCCGACTCCAGCGGACGGTCGGGGTCGGTCAATACAAGGTCGCATGAATCTTCCTCGTTAAATAATGAACGAAAAACTTTGATAAAGTTTTCACGCACCATCATAAACGAATGCATAAACTTGTCTTTAGCCGTGTCATCAATCTCCTGAATGGTTGAAAGCAATGATGCCTTAGCTTCCATAAGATCTTTTTTCTGGCTTTGAATAAACTCGTAACGCTCATTCATTTCCTTAAATGCTTCTAAAGCCATTGGGTTAATGGCTCCAAATTCATCTAACTGGCGTTTAAGCTTCTCTGTCTTATCGCGCAAATCGTCTTCGTTTTCTTCTGCAGGCACTTCGGTTTCCAGCAAGTCGTTTATGTCGAGGTTAAACTCTACAGAGAGGCGCTCTTTCAAGGCGTTAAGCTCAAGCTTTAAGTTAGTACGTTTGTCCTTTAGTTCGTTCTCAATAAGGTCGGCATGGTCTTTTTGCCGGCGTAATTGTGTAACTGCGGCTTCCGTTTCGGTTATATGCCCACGCATTTCGTAGTACTCCTGTTCGGCTGCCTTGGTTGCTTTTTCCAGTTCCTCGCGCTGGCTATACATTTCCAATAGCTCGTCGTCTGAAAAATCAGTATGCTTAAGCGTTTCCAGCAAGGCCACCTGTACCTTTTCCATTTCTGCATTATTGTTTTGAATGCGGGTTTCAAGGCTTTCCTGCTGTGTCTCGCGGTACTCCAAATCTTTCACTAACCCCGATACTTTGTTTTGCTGCTGATGAAAACGAATATTCTCCTGGTTATAAGCGTTGCTTTGTACGGTGGTATACTCATTCAACTCATTAAAGGCTTGTTGCTTATCAAGCAGCAAATCGCTTTGTATTTCTTTCTGGGTTTTAAGCTCGGCTATCTGAGGAATAAGCTTGTGTTCATCCTCTTGTATAGTAGCAATTTTGCGCGCTATATCCTCCTTACGGTTACGACTGTTAGTAATAAAGGTTTGATATTGCTCGCGGCGTGTGGTAACGGTAACCAGCTCGGTATTGAGGCGGTTAAGCTCCAGCTGTTTTTGCTGTATTTCGGCTGCTTTACCTGATGCTTTTAAGGCAACATGCTTGCTTTGCATGGTTTCCTGGTGGGCTTTCAGTGCAGCAATTTCCTGTTCGCTTTGCTTTATTTCTTTTGCCAGGTTTTCGAGGTTTTTAGCCCGGCCAATACGCTTGCCTTCAAACAACCCAACCGAGCCACCGGCCATGCTTAATACTGATTTGCTGAACTTACCACTTTTACCTAACAGAATAACACCTTCCGGAACCACTGAGTTGTTAAGTGATGCCTCTGAAGTATCATCAACTAAATAAACATTACGTAACAGGTGATTACACAAAGTGCGGTAGCGTATATCAACCTCAATTACATCAAGCGCAGGTACCCATCCTGTATTAAAATCACCAGTTTGAGTGGATGTTAACGAAGTATAGTGATTTAAAATGAAAAACTGAGCTCGCCCGCGTGACGCATTACGTAATAGGTTTATTGCCTTGATAGCATTATCATAATCTTCAACCACAAAATAGTTCATTAGTGGTTCGAGGTAATTTTCAATGGCAATACGGAACTCCTCACGACAAAAAAGAATGTCGCTGAATAAGGTGATGCTTTTTGCCCAATCAGTATGTTTTTTTAGAAAACGTATAGATTCTGGGAAGCCCTCAAGGTTATCAACCATGCTTTTGGTAAGGTTGTACTCGTTTTGCTTGGCATCGAGTTGCCTGCCCAGGCGAGATATGCGGTCTTTACTGTCATTAATTGCCGCCTCAGTATCTTTAATCTGTTCCTGCAATTGTGTTTCAAACTCCACCGCCGCACATTGTTCTGCCTCGGCGGTTTCTGTTCGGTTTTGTAGCTCTGCTACTAATTGGTTAAAGTGCGACAGTTCCACCTCGCGGCTTGCTGTGTCTTCCATATTACGCTGGCTTTCCTGTTCCAACGCTTGTTGCTGTATGCGTAATATATCAAGATCTTTCTCGGTTTGATAAATTTGATTTTGCAGCCGGTTATTGATACTGGTAAGCTCATTCAATTCGGCCCGAGCAGCTGTTTGGTCTTGGCGAAGCTCGTCAACAGCCTGTTTCAACTCGGCTACTTTGTTGCGTACGCTTTCAAGATTTTCATCTTCCTGTAGCTTTTCCTCACTCAGGCGTTTAATATTATACAGTACGTGGTTAAGTTGATTTTTATCTCGTTCCAACTCTTCCTTCAAGCGGGCTTCCTTATCACGCTGAAACTTTAGCTGCTCGTTCTTGATTTTCTTTTCGCTTTCATAAGCGCGTATCTTACTTACGTACTCGTTGGTAGCTTTTTGCTGAACAGACAGGTTCTTTTCCTTGGTGATGTTATCAAGTTTCTGCTGCTGTAAGGCGGCTTCAAGGGTATCAATCTTTGTGGTAATGCCCGAGCGTTCTTCCCTGTGCTTTTGTTCTTGTTCCTCAATACGCTGCAATGAATCACTGAATGACACAATACGGAATGACGCCAGCATAACACTCAGCGTTTTGTACTGTTCTTTTAAACGATAGTAACGCTCGGTCTTTTTTGCCTGATTTTCGAGTGTTTTCAGATTCTTTTCAATTTCAAAAAGCAAATCCTGTACACGTTCTAAATCAGCTTCGGTATCTTTCAGCTTATTGAAGGTTTGCTTTTTGCGCAGCTTGTATTTGGAAATGCCTGACGCTTCCTCAAACAAGTTACGCCGCGAACCTTCTTTGTTAGTGATGATCTCATCTATCATCTTTAATTCTATGATAGAGTAGGAGTCAGAACCAATGCCTGTGTCTAAGAAAAGGTCGGTAATATCTTTCAGGCGGCACTGTACATCATTCAGGCGATATTCGCTTTCACCTGTACGGTATAGCTTACGGGTAAGCGTTACCTGCGAAAACTCAGTAGGAAGTACATTTTTGGTATTATCAAACGTTAATGAAACTTCGGCCAGGTTGGCTGGCTTACGGCTGCGGGTGCCATTGAAAATGATGTTTTCCATCTTCTCTGACCGTAGTGCCCTGGTACTTTGCTCTCCTAAAACCCAACGTATGGAATCGACAACGTTTGATTTGCCGCAACCATTAGGGCCAACAATAGCGGTAACCCCTTCGTTAAAATTAATGCTTATTTTATCGCCAAAGCTTTTAAACCCTTTGACCTCTAATTTAGTTAACTGCATTTGCCAGCCAGCGTACCTTCAATAGTTTTATTACTTCAAAGTAACGAAAAATATAGAAGATTTTCTTGCCTGGCATGTGCAGATCAAATAGTTCTCTTAATGTCAGATTGTTTCTGTATAAAGCTAATAACTAATAATTTATCTGATTTTAGGAAGCAGCTCTTAAAGTGATTGTAAGTTAGATGGCTTATAAATTATTATAGTAGCATACGAGTTAAATATAAATGTCACCCTTTAAATAAGTCACGGCATTGCCGCTCATCAGTACCCTGTCACCTTTAAGCTCGCACCAAAGCTCGCCTTTACGGGCTGATAGCTGGTAGGCATGAAGTTCGGTTTTATCCAAACGTTCGGCCCAGTAGGGTATTAGGTTACAATGAGCCGAACCGGTAACCGGGTCTTCGGGCACACCGGCGCCCGGTGCAAAAAACCGTGAAACAAAATCTGCATCCTTGCCCGGCGCAGTTACAATAACGCCAATGGTGTCAACCTTGGCAAGTGCTATATGATTAGGTTTCATGTCAACAATATCCTGCTCGTTTTCATACACCAAAAAGTAATCGCGCGAGCGTAAAACTGCTTTTGGGATTTTTCCATTTACACCTTCCAATAATCCATCGGGCATTTCGGCAGGGTGGGGCGGGCGCGAGGGGAAATCAAGCGTATAACGTTCACCATTTTTTGAAACTGTAAGTATGCCTGCTTTTTCTGTTTCAAAATGTATCAAGCTACCAGTGTAATTTAATTCGGTGAAAATAACATGAGCTGCAGCAAGCGTTGCATGTCCGCACAAATCAATTTCCAACTCAGGTGTAAACCAGCGTAAGTGATAGCCATTTTGAGTTTTAACAAAAAAAGCTGTTTCGGCTAGGTTGTTCTCTGCTGCAATATTTTGCATAGTTGCCTCGGGTAACCAGTCTTGCAGCGGACAAACAGCTGCGGGGTTACCGCCAAACAAATCACTGGTGAAGGCATCAACCTGGTAAATAGGTATCTTCATAATGTAGGTATTTAAAGGCTGCTAAGATATCCGTAGGTAACTAATTCATCGTTACTGGTAATTACCTTGGTAGTGCCATTGCTCAATAATACAATTTTATCGCTTACTTTTAATATATTTCGGTACTGATGATCGGTAATTATTATACCTTTAAAAGCTGAACGTTTCTTAATGATGGCTTTAATTTCCTCAGCTTGTATGGGTGATATATGCGTGAAAGGCTCGTCGAGCAAGATGTAATCTGCCTTGCTGTACAATATTATCAAGGTTTCTAATTTACGGAGTTGCCCGCCAGAAAGCTCACCTGGTTTTTTATTACTGATTTCTTGAAAAGTGTCATAAGCAGTAAACTCGTCCCAGTCCTCATTACTAATCAGTGACTTTGCAAGTTCCGATATTTTGATGTGTTTAGGTAAATAATTGTGCTGTGGCAAGTAAGCAATTTTGCCGCTTGAGTAGCCGTTGTTTATATAATTACCATCAATATTGATGTACTTATAGGCGGGCTTCAACACACCGAATATAATGCGCAGCAAGCTCGACTTGCCACAGCCATTACGTCCTAATAAGCCGGTTACCTCGCCGGGCCGGCAATCAATATATATGTCCTGAAGAATTTTTCGGTTATCAAACTCAAGCAATACGCTGTCAACTTTAAGCATGACTACTTTTTAAGCTTAAGTAAATAGTAACAGCGGTGATGAACAATAGCATATCAATTGCAAAAGTGAGCATAAACAAACTTCGAATAGTAACACCTGCATTGCGATAGTAGAAGAACTCTTGTGAGGCAAAAAACGTTTGGTAAGCAAACATACCCAGGTAACCGGCAAGCTTAAGTGGTAATGCAAGTATTAACGCAACCAAACCGCCACCGGCTATAATATAAAAACCAAGAACAGTAAAAATGAAGTGGTAAAGCCAAAAAGGCTTTGTAAAATGTATAAAAAGCCTGAGAAGGTTTTGCATTGAAGTGAGTAGTAATAAAGGTTAATTACTTAACTCATGGGCGTGGCTTTTAGTATAGGCGGAATATATTTTGATAATGTTTGTACAGGAAGACTAACTGCTGCTAAAACATGCTTAATTGGGCGTTTGATTTATCGCCGTGTGCCAGTCGTACCTGGTTCACAAAGTTGTGGGCGTGCCGGGTTGGCTCGGGTATACGGTAACCACGTATGCAGTTCTTAATAATATCTATACTTTGCTGCATATCAACCTTGTGTCCCGGCGATACAAAGATGGGCTTGCAGTTTTTTTTGCTGCGTAATGCAACACCAATCACTTCATTTTGATCATATAAATAGCTTTGAGCAAAGTGTTCATTTGCAGGTTCATTGTATTTGCCATTAAGCCGGTTTTTAGCGCTGCCTATTGATGGTACATCAGTTAGTAAGCCAAAATGTGTTGCCAGACCCATGCGCTGCTCGTGAGCTATTCCCTGGCCGTCAAGTATCATCAAGTCTGGTTTAATTTCAAGCTTATTCCAAGCTTCAAGCAAGGCTGGCACTTCACGGAAGGCTAGCAGCCCAGGAATGTACGGAAAAGACGTACGCCATACAGCTGATGTTTGGCCGATGATTTTTAGCTCAGGATAAGTAAACAATACAATGCCCGCGTATTGTGTTTCTTCATGCTTATTTATTGATATATCTGCACCGCCAATAATGCTTATTGGCTTATCGAGATGACTGATGTTGATATGCCTGCGCATATCCTGATGACAAGCAATGGCCTGGGCAGGTGTGAGGCTTTCATAATTGGCAGGCAGCAGCATATAAGCATAAAACAAAAAAGCCTCCAATTGTTCATTGGAGGCTCTGTATGCATCAGGTATTTATTAACCTAAGTATGATTTCAATATTTTGCTACGTGAAGTGTGACGTAAGCGCTGCAATGCTTTGTCTTTAATTTGACGTACACGCTCGCGGGTTAAGTTAAACTTCTCGCCAATTTCTTCTAAAGATAGAGGATGATTGGTACCTAAGCCAAAGAATAATACAATGATTTCGCGCTCGCGTTCGGTTAAAGTAGAAAGTGAACGCTTGATTTCTTCAGATAACGACTCGTTAATCAGGATGGAGTCGGTATTTGGTTCCTGATTTTCAAGTACGTCTAACAATGTGTTTTCTTCACCCTGTACAAATGGCGCATCCATTGATACATGACGGCCTGAATTGCTCAGCGTATCAGATATTTTGTCAACGGTGGTTTCCAAAATGTCGGCCAACTCCTCAGGTGATGGCTCGCGCTCATACTCTTGCTCTAATTTAGAGAAAGCCTTGCTTATTTTACTTAACGAACCTACCTGATTTAATGGTAAACGCACAATACGAGATTGCTCGGCAATGGCCTGCAAAATAGATTGACGGATCCACCAAACGGCGTATGAAATGAATTTGAAACCTTTAGTTTCGTCAAAACGTTTGGCCGCTTTAATTAAACCCAGGTTACCTTCGTTAATTAAATCGCCCAGCGTTAAACCTTGATTTTGATATTGTTTGGCTACCGATACCACAAAACGCAGGTTGGTTTTGGTTAGGCGCTCTAGAGCAGCCTGGTCGCCTTCGCGTATTTTTTGTGCTAGTATTACTTCTTCTTCGGCAGTTATCAGGTCAACCTTACCAATTTCGTGTAAGTATTTGTCTAACGACTGCGACTCACGGTTGGTAATGGATTGGGTTATTTTGAGTTGTCTCATTAATTATTACCTCGATTCTTGTTTTAGAATTGAACGTGCAAAGGTACACAATGTTGCTGAAATTTACTACTCTTATTTGATAATTACAAAATTATTACTATCGCAACATTTACAGCACATGTTCAATATTTATAATAACTTATCATAAGTTGTACCAAACTGTCGATATTCACTTAAATATCTGTCAGCTTAAATACATCTTTTACACGTATTCCTTTTTCGGTTTCTTTTACGGTGCAGCACTCATTGATTGGGTCGTGTTCAAGAAACAATACGTAATTGTTTAATAAAGCCTGTTGTAAAAATGTCTTTTTCTCTGCCATAGCCTGCAACGGAAACATGTCATAAGATGCCACATAGGCTATAGGCAAGTGACCGGCGGTGGGTACCAAATCGGCAATAAAAAATACTTCCTTGTTTTTGTAATGTATAAGAGGCAACATCATTGCTTTGGTGTGGCCCGATACAAAAAACAATTTGATGTTGCGGCTAAATTGTACACCATCACGTACCTCAATAAATTTTAGTTTGCCGCTATCTTTTAATGGTTCCAGGTTCTCCTTAAGAAAAGATGCTTTTTCACGCTCATTAGGATTAACAGTTGCCCAATTCCAATGCTCCTCATTTGTCCAGTAGGTAGCATTTCTAAATGCCGGGGCTAAGGTGCCGTTGTCATTGTCAACAGCACCGCCTACATGGTCTAAATGCAAATGGGTGAGGAGTACATCTGTAACGTCATCAGTAGTGAAGCCATGTTTGGCTAAGGAATGATGTAGCGTATCAGTGCCGTGCAGATGGTAAAAAGGTTTAGCCTTATCGCTTAACTTGTTGCCAATGCCGGTATCAATTAAAATTACACGGTCTTCATCTACAACAAGCAGGCAACGCATAGCCAGCGTACACAAATTGTTTTCATCTGCCGGATTGGTTTTGCTCCATATGGCTTTTGGTACAACGCCGAACATTGCACCGCCATCAAGCTTGAAAAGACCGGTATTAATAGTGAAAAGCTTTGCCCCGATACTTTCTGAAGATTGCATAGGGTTTACAAGGTTGGTAGACATCAGAGCAAATATAAAAGCCCTTCCGGCTTTTTTGTAGCAGAAGGGCTTTTTATTTTAAGCGTTGTTATGTGTATTATAAGTGAATTACTTCGCCATAAGCCTCAGCAGCGGCTTCCATAATTGCTTCGCTCATGGTAGGGTGAGGGTGTACCGATTTAATGATCTCATGACCGGTAGTTTCCAGTTTACGGGCAACTACTACCTCGGCAATCATTTCAGTAACGTTGTTACCTATCATGTGCGCACCCAGGAACTCGCCATACTTTGCATCAAAGATAACTTTAACAAAGCCGTCTTTAGCACCTGCTGCACTGGCTTTGCCTGACGCAGAGAATGGGAAACGACCAATTTTTAATTCGTAACCAGCCTCACGTGCGGCTTTTTCAGTATAACCTACAGACGCAACCTCAGGAGAGCAGTAAGTACAACCAGGGATGTTGTTATAGTTTAAAGGCTCAACATGCTGACCTGCAATTTTCTCAACACAAATAATACCTTCTGCTGATGCTACGTGTGCTAAGGCTTGACCTTTAACAATATCACCTATGGCGTAAACACCCTCAACATTGGTTTTGTAAAAGTCATCAACCAATACTTTTCCTTTGTCGGTTTTAACACCTGCTTCTTCAAGGCCTATACCCTCAAGGTTAGTAGTTACACCAACTGCCGAAAGTACAATCTCAGCTTCAAGGGTTTCAGTACCCTTGGCAGTTTTAACGCTTACTTTGCAAAGATCGCCGCTTGTATCAACAGACTCAACGGTTGAGCTGGTCATGATGTTGATGCCTTGTTTCTTTAAGGTACGGTTAAGTGCTTTTGACACTTCTTCATCCTCCAAAGGAACAATGTTATCTAAAAACTCAACTACGGTTACTTTGGTACCCATAGCGTTATAGAAGTAAGCAAACTCAATACCTATAGCGCCCGAACCTACAACCACCATTGATTTTGGTTGTTGAGGTAAAGCCATGGCCTGACGGTAACCAATAATTTTTTTACCGTCTTGTTTAAGGTTTGGTAACTCGCGCGAACGGCCACCGGTAGCTACTATAATATGTTTAGCTGTGTGCTCGGCTTTTTTACCATCGGCAGCGGTAACCTCAACGGTGCCTTTGCCTTTAAGCTTGCCAAAGCCCATAATAACGTCAATTTTGTTTTTCTTCATTAAAAACTGAACGCCTTTGCTCATGCCTTCGGCTACGCCACGGCTGCGTTTAACCACAGCGCCAAAATCAGGCTCGCCTTTAACGTCAACGTTAATACCGTAATCGGCAGCATGTTTAATATATTCAAAAACCTGGGCACTTTTTAATAAAGCTTTAGTAGGTATACAGCCCCAGTTAAGGCAAATACCGCCTAATGATTCTTTTTCGATGATAGCTGTTTTCATTCCAAGCTGTGAAGCGCGGATTGCAGCTACATAACCACCCGGACCAGATCCGATAACAATTAAGTCGTAGTTCATTATGTTATGATTTACTTTTTCAGATTTTGTTGCCAAAGCTAACTAAAAAGCGTGATAGTAAAAACAGATGGAGGGTGTGGTGCAGACCATTTTAAAAACTGGTTTACACTAACTTAACATTAATTTGGAAAATTTATTAATAACAGAATTAAATATTGCAACAAATTGGCTTCTTTATCAGCTTATTTTAAAAAATAGAAGCGTTTATTCACCTATTTCTTAATGAAATTTAAAAAATGAGAGAAAATGTTAAAAAAATCTAATATTTATTAACACTGACTTAACATTGATATGGAAGGCAGTATTTATCTTTGTGCCGATTATTTAAAAACTATTTTAAACGTTCATTAAACAAAACAAAAAGTATGAGGAAATTTCTACTTCTCAGCATGACATTTTTGTTAGCTACGGTGGCTGCCTTTGCACAGGTAACTACCAGTAGTATGACAGGATTGGTCAAAGACTCTAAGGAACCTTTAGTGGGTGCCACTATCAAAGCCACATTTGTTCCGGCGGGTACTGTTTATTCTACTTCAACCCGTGCTGATGGCCGATTCAGTATCCCAAACATGCGTGCTGGCGGTCCTTACACCATTGAAGTTACTTACATTGGCTTTGAGCCTCAAAAATTCACCGACGTTACGTTGAAATTAGGTGAGCCTTTTGTTCTTAACGCAGTACTTGCGCAAACAGGTACTCAGCTTGCAGCAGTTAATATTGTTGCTTCAAACCCACGTTCGGTATTAAACTCTGACCGCTCAGGTTCAACAACCAACATCAGCAAAAGAGACATCTTGAACCTTCCAAGCGTACGTCGTAATATTAACGATCTTGTACGTGTAACCCCTCAGGCAAGTGCCGATGGTCAGTCAATTGGTGGTGGTAACTATCGTCAAAACAACATTACAATTGATGGTGGTAACTTTAACAACCAATTTGGTATTGGTACTAACTTACCTGGTAATGGTAACCCAATTCCATTGGATGCGTTAGATGAGATTACTGTAAACGTAAACCCAACAGACGTTAGACAATCAGGTTTCATTGGTAGTGCTATTAATGCTACTACCCGTTCTGGTACTAATGAATTCAGCGGTTCTGCTTACACTTACTTCCGTAGCGAAAAACAACAAGGTACTAAAGTTAGAAACTACCCTGAACTTGTTCCGGCTGATTTAAACATCAAGATTTACGGTGCACGCGTTGGTGGTCCAATTATTAAAAACAAATTATTCTTCTTCGCAAACTTTGAGAAAGCTGAAGAACCAGGTATAAACTCACGTTTCAGAGCTTCTTCTGCATCTGAGCCTTTCCCGGCTACTCCAAACGTTAACCGTCCAACGGTTACCGAAATGGATGCTATCAAAGATTATTTGGTACAAAAATACGGTTACAACCCAGGCGATTACCAAAACTATGGTTACAAAAGCACCCGTACCAATATTGTTGGTAGGATTGACTGGAACATAAGCGACAAACATCGCTTCAATGTTCGTTACAGCCGTTTAGAAAGCCAGGTGCCTTCTTTTGTAAGTACCTCTACCAATCCTCTTACCAGCTCTGTAATTTACCCTAATGGTGGAAACCGTAGTGATAACAACTCACTTACTTTCAGTAATTCAAACTACTACACCAATTACAACTTCTATTCATTATCAGCTGAGTTAAACTCAACCTTCTTCTCAAGGTTAGCAAACACTTTCCGTTTTACTTATAACAACCAAAACGAGCCAAGAAGCTCAACAGGAGGTTCTGCTTTCCCGTTTGTTGATATATTAAAAGATGGTCGTCCGTTTGCATCATTTGGCTCAGAGCCGTTTACAACCGGAAACTTACGTGACGTTAACTCATTATCTTTTGTAGACTATGTTCAATATAGCTTTGGCAAACACAATCTTTTAGGTGGTGTGCAAGCTGATATTAGCACTACTAAAAATGGTTTCCAACGTTTTGCAACAGGTTACTATGTATTCAATAGCTTTGATGATTTCAAAAACAATGTTAACCCTCGTGCCTTTGCCCGTACGTTTTCATTAAATAATGATTACTCGCAAGCATTCCCAACATTTAAAAATCAAACTTACTCTATTTACGCTCAGGATGATTACAACGTAAGTGAAAAACTGCGTTTATCATTCGGTGTAAGAGCTTCTTTATACAGATATAGCCAGGATGCTATTACTCATCCATTGGTAGCTGGTTTAACATTTGCAAACGGCGAAAGACTTAATACCGGATCTTTACCAAAGTCTGCGTTTTTAGTATCTCCGCGTGCCAGCTTCAATTATGATATTAAAGGCGATCGTAGCGTTCAGTTAAGAGGTAGTGCAGGTATTTTCTCAGGCGGTATTCCAAATGTTTGGATAGTTAGCCAGGTTGGAGATGCAGGTATGATTCAATTTACCCAAACTGCAGTTACTCCATCTGAAGTTTCTGCAATTGCTGGTCCGTTTGATCCAAACCCAAGAGCATATTTACCAGCAACTCCTCCTACAGCAGGTACTACAATCCCTACTGCTCTGTCTTTCATCGATCCAAAGATCAAAGCTCCTCAAACTTTCAAATCTAACTTAGCTTTAGACGCAAGATTGCCTTTTGGCTTTACTGCAACAGTTGAGGCTATTTACAACCGCGATTTCAGAACTGTATTATTCAGAAATCCAAACTTGGTAGAAGGACAGCCGTTAAACGTTGCAGGTTATCCTGACAACCGTTTGATCTATCCGTCAACCAATGGTGCTAAATACTACAACGTTTTAAGCGCAGCCGGTTTACCTGTTGCCAACAACACCACAGGAGCTACCGGTTTAAATACATATGTATTAGACAACGGAACAAAAGGTCACTACTTCTCAATTGCAGGAACTATCCAAAAGCAATTTAGCAAAGGCCTTTCTGCATCGTTATCTTACATCCATAGCCAGGCAAGAACACAGTTTGATGGTAACGGAGATCAACCTTCAGGATCATGGCAAAACACTTTCTCTGTGAATGGTTCAAACACTCCGGAGATGGGTTATGCTGGTTACGTGTTACCAAACCGTATAGTTGCTAGCTTTACTTACCGTAAAGAGTATCTTAAACATTTAGCAAGTCAACTTACTTTATTCTACAACGGTTCTAACCAAGGTCGTATTTCTTACACTTACAGCACAGACCTTAACCGTGATGGTGGTAACTCAGACTTGATTTATGTACCTAAAGACCCAAGTGAAATTACATTTACACCGTTTACTATAGGTACTGGTGCTAACGCTGTAACTTACACTGCACAGCAACAAAGCGATATATTCTTCCGCTTTATTGAGCAAGATCAGTATTTGCAAAGCCGTAAAGGTAAATATGCTGAACGTAATGGTGGTTTGTCTCCGTGGTTTAATCAGGTTGACTTACAATTCCAACAAGATTTGTTCCAGAACATAGGTGGTAAACGCAACACTTTGCAGTTTAACCTTACCATATCAAACTTTGCAAACTTTGTAAACAAAAATTGGGGTGTTCGTCAGGTAATTACACAGTCAAACGTGTTAGTGCCAACCAACGCAAACAACCTTACACCAGGTGGAACAACACGTCCTACTTTCAGATTGCAATTTGACGGCAACTTGCCAACAAATGCAGTTAGAACCCGTGATGATGTGAGCTTCAACTCAACTTACACTATGCAATTCGGTTTACGTTACATCTTCAACTAAGATATTCGTAACTTAATAAAAAAGCCGGTTCCAAATAATGGAACCGGCTTTTTTGTTGATGTAAAGTTGTTCCTTCAATCTACCCAAAGCAATACTACGTAAAAACAACAAAGGCTGCCTCATAGTTAACGAGGCAGCCTTTGAAATAATAATTTAAAGCTTGCTTATTCGAAGTATTCTTTCATACGCTCAAAGAAGCTTTTCTCGTTTTTACCCGGACTTGGTTTAAAGTTGGGTGAGTTTTGCAGTTTTTCTAAAAGATCGCGCTCTTCGCGGCTTAATGCCTTAGGAGTCCATATATTAATATGTACCAGTTGGTCGCCGCGGTGATATGAGTTAACCTCAGGCACGCCTTTGCCTTTAAGGCGTAGTATTTTACCGCCCTGGGTGCCTGGTTCAATTTTAATCTTTGCTTTACCGTCAATAGTTGGCACTTCAACGCTGGTACCTAATGCTGCATCAACAAAGTTAATGTGCATATCGTATATAACGTTGTTGCCATCGCGTTTTAAGGTCTCGTGAGGTACTTCTTCAATAAGAATAATCAAATCGCCCGGAACGCCACCACGCGGGGCAGCGTTGCCCTTACCGCTCATGCTTAACTGCATGCCTTCGCTTACACCGGCCGGAATGTTAATGCTTATGGTTTCTTCACCGCGCACAACACCATCGCCGTGGCATACGTTACATTTTGAAGTAACGGTACTGCCTTCGCCATTACAGGTAGGGCAGGTACTGGTAGTTTGCATTTGGCCCAATATGGTATTGGTTACCCTGCGTACTGCTCCAGAGCCTCCACAGGTTTTACAAGTTTGTACCGATGTTTTATCTTTAGCACCGCTACCATCACAAGTGCCGCATGGTACCTGTTTATTTACTTTTATTTTCTTTTCAACACCGTTGGCAATTTCCTCTAAGGTAAGGCGTACCTTAATACGAAGGTTGCTGCCGCGAGCTACCCTGCGACCACCGCCTTGCTGCCTGCCGCCACCGCCTCCACCAAAAAATCCTTCAAACGGACTACCACCGCCAAAGATATCGCCAAACTGACTGAATATGTCATCCATATTCATGCCTTGTCCGCCGTAGCCGCCACCGTTGGCCGATTGTGCATTAGCGGCATGACCAAATTGGTCATAACGTTGGCGCTTATCAGGTTTGCTTAACACCTCGTAAGCTTCAGCAGCTTCCTTGAAAGCTTCCTCTGCCGCCTTATCGCCAGGATTTTTATCCGGGTGATATTTAATGGCCATTTTACGGTATGCCTTTTTTACCTCGTCTTCACTTGCCCCGCGCTGTACGCCTAATACGTCGTAATAATCTCTTTTTGACATGTTTGTATGTTAAGGAGTAAATGACTGAATGAGCGAATAAGTGATTAATACATTCACTCGTTCGCTCATTCAAACTTCACTCATTCTTTTTCAAATTACGCTCCAACAATAACTTTAGCATAGCGAACTACCTTGTCGCCCAGGTAGTAACCTTTTTCAAGCTCATCAACTACTTTGCCTTTAAGATCATCAGTAGGGGCTGGGATATTAGTGATAGCCTCGTGAATGTCAGCATCGAAGGTTGTTCCTCTGGCTTCCATTTCTTTAAGGCCTTTTTGTGTTAAAATATTTTTAAGCTTTGACTGTACCAGTGCAATTCCTTCTTTAACTGCACTTACATCAGTAGCGGTTTCGGTAGCTTTAATGGCACGCTCAAAGTCATCAAGTACAGGTAGTAATGATACTATTACCTCTTTACCGGCAGTTTGTAACAGCTCAACCCGTTCTTTGGTAGTGCGACGTTTGAAATTATCAAACTCGGCATACAGACGTAAGTATTTATCATTAGCCTGAGCCAAATCATCTTTTAGTTTAGCTTCTGCGCTTATCTCAGTTTTTACTTCTTCGCTGCTTACGTTAAGTTCGTCTGCTAATGGATTTTCAGCTTGTTCAGCAGCAGCTGCGTTTTCTTCTGGAGTAGTATTTTCAGTGTTCACGTCGTTTAATTCTTCGGGTGTATCCTGTTTATTTTTTTTATTAAACATGTCTTTGAAGTTCATGATGATTGTGCAAAACAAGTACCTTGCCATAGCCGCAAAGCGGTCAGGCTGTCAGTTAGTTGTTAATTCGATGAGTAAAATTGTCAATAGTGTATTGTCAGCTGTCAGGCATACTATGTCAGAATTTTTTATCCCTGACTGATGGCTTCTGGTTTTGACAGTTACACTAAATAGCTACGTCCTGTAAAACCTTACCCGATTCGCATTTTACTATGCGCGATGGGAACTGGCGGATGATGTGATAATCATGCGTTGCGCATACTACTGCGGTTCCCGATAGGCTGATCTGTTTCAATAGCATAACAATCTCTTCTGAGGTATCAGGGTCAAGATTACCGGTAGGTTCATCAGCCAGTATAATTTCAGGATCATTAAGCAGGGCACGTGCTATTACCACGCGTTGCTGTTCACCACCCGAAAGTTCATGCGGCATCTTCTTGATTTTTGAGCGCAAACCAACTTTTTCCAGTACATCACGAATGCGTTCGGCAATCAGGTTTTTGTCTTTCCAGCCCGTGGCCTTCATTACAAACTGCAGGTTTTGCTCAATGGTACGATCGGTAAGTAGCTGAAAATCCTGGAACACAATACCCAGCTTACGTCGTAAATACGGCACATCTTTGCTCGCCAGTTTGCGTAAATCATAACCACCTGCATGGCCTTCGCCGTTTGTGATGTTCAGGTCTCCGTAAATAACTTTCAGCAAACTGCTTTTGCCTGATCCTGTGAGGCCAATAAGCCATACAAAGTCGCCTTTGTCAATATGCAGGTTTACGTCAGATAGTACGAGGTGCTTTTGCTGGAAAATATCAACACCTTGCAGTTTTATAATGGAGTTTCCTATCATTTTTAATTACAGTTCGAGTTTTAAAATCTGGCCAAAAGGCAGGTCTTTAATCAGACCCATAATGTAATCGGCCTTATCGGCAAGTCCTACCTTGTCAAGTGATTTGTCGGGCCTGTCAACCCTGAAATAAGCAAGCAAGGTAAACTGCTCATCGCGCAGCTGCACATAGTCGGGTATTTTGGCAACGCCTTTTACTTTAATAATATACATGCCCTTCAAAAGTACGTAAAATTAAAGATTTGCCAAGAAACGCAATGTGTCAATTCCATCGGCGTAATCCCACAGTGCCGGGCACTGGCTTTGTCCGAAATTAACTATCTGGTTGTTGGCTTCAATACTGGCTGATGTTACAATACATTGTATGTTTTCGCTTTGTTTGCTTAAGTAATCCTGTGCCGACGGTAAATCATCGTATTCCTCATAAAAAATTACAGCAAGGGGAGAAGCCAGGCGTTCGTCTTGCTTTAACAGCAAAAATCCGTTGTCTAAATGCTTGTCGCGGTTAACAAGGTATATGGCTTTATTATAGTCGTAATTATTATGATACTTGCTATGCTGAATAACGGGGTAGTAATCTTCAATGGCTTCAAAAAAAGGTACAAAATTATACCCGGTAGGTACTAATAATTTTGATACGCTCCGACATCCCAGGCCGAAGTATTCAAATATATCTTTGCCAAGGTCATGCAGTTGTTCTTTGCTTTCATTACCGGTAAGCAGGGCTACGCTATTGCGGTTTTTGCGTATGATGTTTGGTACCTTACCAAAGTAATATTCAAAATAGCGAGATGTATTGTTGCTTCCTGTTGCTATGATGGCATCAAACCCCTCGAGCTTATCAGTAAAAGTAAAGTATTGAGCCAGGCCGGGCTCAATATCAGTAAGTATTTTAAGCACATATTTTATAAGGCGGGCATCTTGCGATGAGGCTTTAATGAGTGCAATGTTGCCGCTCAGCAATACACATAGTACATCATGGAAGCCAACCAAAGGAATATTACCGGCCAGTATCAGGCCTATTTTCTTAGGCTCGTGATTGGCAAATTGATAGGCCGAAAGCAATTGCTCTAAATTCTCTTTGGTAAGTGACTGTACTATTGCACCAATAGCTTGTTGTACACTTTGCGGAGTAAACCATGCATTATAATGATGTTCGGTTTGTATAATTTGCTGCAGGCCATCATCTGGGGTAGCAAATTGTCTACCTAATTGAGTGATTATCTGGATTAAATATGAATTGCTGAATTTTGACATACGTATAGTATCAACTGAAACCCAAAAGCGATTTTTTTGTTATATTTGTGGGCTTTTTAAAACGAGGCAAAGTTAAACAAGAATATAAGATTTTAGCGATACAGATATATGGCAATTATAATCACCGATGAATGTATTAATTGCGGAGCTTGCGAACCCGAATGCCCGAATAATGCTATTTATGATGCGGGAGCATCTTGGCGCTTTTCGGACGGTACCGAGTTGCGCGGCGTTATCGACTTTGGCGATGGCAACACCCTGAATGCTGAAGAAGCGCAGGCTGCAATTTCAGATGATATTTACTACATTGTTCCCGATAAGTGTACCGAGTGTGTTGGTTTTCATGATGAACCGCAATGCGCTGCTGTTTGTCCGGTGGATTGCTGCGTTGATGATGAAAACGTACGCGAAACTGAAGAGGAATTGATAGCCAAAAAGGAATGGCTTCACATGGAAGGATAGTATCCGCGTAAAATATTTAAAAAAGGGGCACCCAAAAGGTGTCCCTTTTTGTTTATATTGTAACGTGGCTCTTTTTAAACAACTTCGTGATATTCTTTCAGATCTATTTAATGGGTTGACGTTAGTTCAACCATTATTTTTCAATGAAATTCCGGCTATTAGGTTTGAACTACAACCCAAGATATTTGATACTGGAAACGATGAATATATGCTGGAGGTTGCAAAACGTATCAACAGAATAAGCTCCTTGGTTATAAGTAGTGATGATCAAATATTTCTTTATTATAACTTTAATACCTGGAGAAAGAGAAAGATAAGAAAGTGGGGATATTTATTTAAGCAATTTAGAAACAATACAAAGCTTGAATATCAATTCCGTAAACGTAAGCATCCTACATACAACAACGGTTTTCATAAAGCGGAAGGGGCTTGCCAGTTAATTGTTAAGGATAAGGCCTGTAATATAAACTTCGAAAACATTTTCACCAGTATTGCCAATAATGACTTCTTTATCAAACCAAGAATAGAAGGGGAGCTTTACATCGTTAATGAAACAAAGAAATGCATTCTATTTATGTACGACGACAGGGGATGCGATTTAGTTTCTTATGATATACTTTTTCTGCAAAATATTTATACTGAATTTTCACAATTTGTGTTAGAAGCAAACAGAGAAGAAATTAAAAGGCGCTTGTTAATAAATAAATGATTAAGACTACATTAGCAGCATGGAATACGGTATTTCACAGTTAGCCATAATACCCGTTAGGGGAGAAGCCAGCGAGCGGGCCGAAATGGTAACGCAACTTTTATTCGGCGAAACATATCAGGTTTTGGAAACGCAGGAGAAATGGATAAAAATTAAAACCGCATATGATGATTACGAAGGCTGGATTAGCAAGGTGCAGTTAACCACGTGTGCTATGCTGGATTATGAGGTATTTGATGAACAGATAGCTTTACCGTTAACCAGCAAGCCGCTAACCGAAGCTGTGAAAGTTTCTGACCAAAGCAAATTATACCTGCCGGCTTGCAGTGCCTTGCCTTACTGGAACACCAACACCTGCAAAATAAATACCGAGCTATACGAGGTAGCCGATCATGATTTTGCTGTGGCCGATTTGATAACGACAGCTAAAAGCTATCTAAACACCCCATACCTGTGGGGTGGCCGTACACATTTTGGTATTGACTGTTCGGGTTTTACCCAAGCTGTTTTTAAACTGCACGGTATAAAAATTAAACGCGATGCCAGTCAGCAAGCAGAACAGGGCGAAGTTGTCGATTTCCTACCCGCCGCCCAACCCGGCGACCTGGCTTTTTTCGATAATGATGAAGGCCGTATAGTACACGTTGGTATTATGCTCAGTGCCGATCAGATTATCCATGCCTCGGGCCGAGTTAAAATTGATAAGATTGACGGACAAGGGATATATTCGGAAGAATTGAAGAAACATACCCATAAATTGAGGATAGTAAAGCGGTATGCGTAAATGTTAAACTGAAATTTTAACAATTTAATGGTTTACAGAGTTACGTTACTAACATGAGTAATAACTTAACTAAAACTCTATATCCCAAGCAATAATGCGCTTATCATCTCCTGTAGAGAGTAGTTGGTCGCCATTCCATGCCAATTTATTTACTGATAATTGGTGTGAAGCATAACCTTTGTCGCGACTGATGATTTTATAAAGTTTAAAATCATCGGCACCCCAAATTTTAATGCTTTTATCCATACTGGCCGATGCAAAGTAAGGCTGAGTTGGGTGGAATAAAATATGGTTTACGGCAAACATGTGCGCCGCTACACTTTGCTTTAGTGATTGGGTAGCAATATCCCAAACTTTAATTTGAGCATCGCGTGCTCCGGAAATTAAGTGTTGCCCATCAGGCGCGTGTTGAACCGTGAAAACGGCCATGTTATGGTCTTTAAGAGCGCCCAAATAACTGTAGTCAGATAGGTTATAAAGCTGCACTGAATTGTCGCGACAGCCGAAAGCTACTTGTTTTTCATCGGGCGAAATGCTGATACTGCGAACCGTATCGTGTGATACCTGTATGGAATGAAGCAGCTGCAATGTGTTTAAATTCCAAACGCTTACTTTACCATCTTCCGATGCTATTAGCAACTCCTTTTTGCCAGGCACCGATTTTATATCAAATATGGGCTTACCATGTTGTTTAAGCGTATGGGTTACCCTTTGCTCAATAAAGTTGAATACCAGTACGTCGCCATTACGCATACCCGTAAACATTAAAGGATAACCTACCGGGCAATGAACAGCATAAACCGAAGCAGTAACCGGAAACATAACTTTGATAAATGCCTGTTTTTCCAGGCTCCACTCCACCACACCTTTATCATTACCGGCACTAAATAATATACCTGGCTTTTGAGAAAGTTCCAACGCAAAAATAGGGTTGCCGTGCCCGGTAAGTTCAAATGATTTTCTTACTTCCATAAGTCCCATTTTCCTGAGTGGAGTTTGTATTTAATAGTTACAGGGATTTAGTGCAATCATTCTCCTAAGATACTGTATGATCTGAGGACTTTGGGGCATGCCTGCCTTCCAGGTTTTTCGCAATAGTTTGAATGTTCAAACCTTTTTCCCTAAGCAATACTAACAAGTGAAATACAAGGTCTGATGCTTCGTTTATAAGATCTGTTTCCGTTTCGGCAAGGGCAGCAATAACGGTTTCAACGCCTTCTTCTCCAACCTTTTGGGCTATTTTATTTAAACCCTTTTTGCGAAGCTTATTAATATAAGATCCTTCTTGCGGATTGGTATAGCGATCTTCAATTATACTCTCCAACTCCAAAATGAAATTTTGGTTGTATGTTGTTTTAAAGCAACTACGTTCACCGGTATGGCAGGTTGGGCCATTGGGTTTGGATTTTATTAAAATGGTATCGTTGTCACAATCAATATGAATGCTTTTTACGTGCAAAAAGTTATTGCTGGTTTCGCCTTTGGTCCACAAGCGGTTTTTGGAACGCGAGTAAAACGTAACCACTTTGTCTTGTACCGTTTTATCATAAGCCTCCTGATTCATGTAGCCCAGCATGAGCACCTCTAAAGTTTGCTCATCCTGTATAACTACAGGTACCAATCCATCCGGCGATTTGGTAAAATCTATTTGCATTTAAGTATGTATTTTAATCATGTTAAAGCCTCACGACTACAACATTAATCTATTCAAATTATTATTTGGGCGTTGACTATGCCCCGGGCTATTTGCTGCAAGTCCTCACTTCCCCAGGCTTCGTTCGGGGCTTTTCGCTTCTATCCCTAACGCAAACTGCTAATGGCAATATTACCTAACCTCTATTTTATTCGCCCGCAACACATCCTTTAAATCAGGTATCAATATTTCCCCATAATGAAATACCGAGGCAGCCAATGCAGCGTCAACATTAGTTTGCTCAAATACATCAACAAAGTGCTGCATGCTACCCGCACCTCCGGATGCTATTACCGGAATATGCACGGCATTATTAACCGTTTTAAGTAATGTGTTATCAAACCCGGCCTTAGTACCGTCATGGTCCATTGAGGTAAGCAGAATTTCGCCCGCGCCACGGCTTTCGGCTTCTTTTATCCAACTCAGGGTTTCAAGTTCGGTAGCTATACGGCCGCCGTTAAGGTGCACGATGTTTCTGTCGTCAATATGGCGGGTGTCAACCGCTACTATAACAAACTGTACTCCGAATGCTTTTGCTAATTCGTCAATTAATTTTGGGTTACGCACCGCGGCCGAGTTAATGCTGATTTTATCGGCACCTGCGTTTAATAGCGCATCGGCATCGGCAATTTCGTTAATGCCGCCGCCAATAGTAAACGGTATGTTTATTTGCCTTGCAACCGATTTTACCAGCTCAACCATGGTTTTACGGCGTTCGTGCGTGGCGGTAATATCTAAAAACACCAGCTCGTCGGCGCCTTGCTGCGAGTAATTCCAGGCCAGTTCAACCGGGTCGCCGGCATCGCGCAGGTCAACGAAGTTCACACCCTTGACCGTGCGACCGTCTTTGACGTCGAGGCAGGGAACTATGCGTTTGGCAAGGCCGGAGGTGGGAAATGTAGTATTGTGTAATTGTTCCAAAGCTTTTTGTGCTTTATAAAAAATACAATTGTCATTTCGAACGATAGTGAGAAATCCTGTTCATATTGCAAAGCTGTTCGCTTCAACAAGATTTCTCGTTCCTCTAAATGACAGGTTGGATAGTGTGGTCCCTGTGGGACGCGTTTAAATAGATATCAATGACTTCAAATTCCAGTTTTTCACATCCTCAATAGTAATGCGATCCTCATAGATGGCTTTGCCTACTACGCAGCTTTCAACCTTAATTTTGCGTAACTCCTCAATATCGTTCATTGAACTTACACCTCCTGAGGCAATAAGTTTGATGAAAGGAGAGTGGTCGAGCAGCTTTTGGTAAAGTTCTACTCCTGCGCCGCCAAGTTTACCATCTTTATTAATGTCGGTACATAGGAAACGGTAAAAACCTAAGTGCAGGCAACGGTCAACGTAGTCGATAAGTTTTATAGGGGAGCTTTCCATCCAGCCAGAGTATTTTATTACTTCGTCCAGTACGTCAATGGCTACCACAATTTTGTCGGCACATTTAGTGCTTCCGCACATTGCTTTGCTCAGTTCATCTAAAAAAGTAGGATTGCTGATGGCCTGTGTACCAACAATAACGCGGGCTATGCCGGCATCGGTCAATTCCTGAACCTTTTCAATACTACGGATACCACCGCCGTACTGAATTTTCATGTCGGTTTTTTTGATTACATCAAATAGGTATTGCTGGTTGCTGAAATCGCCTTTGGCGCCGTTCAGGTCAATAATGTGAATCAGTTCGGTACCTATCGACTGGTACTTATCGATCATTTCTTCCAGGCTTACCTCGTAGTTGGTAACCTGGTTATAGTCGCCCTCGCGAAGACGAACAACCTTTTTGTTAAGAATATCGATAGCAGGAATAATGTACATGCTTTAAATTTTTGAAAAATTAGCTAAAAGTGTTTCGCCATACACGCCCGATTTTTCGGGGTGAAACTGAACACCGTAAAAGTTATTATGCCAAATTGATGCCGAATAGGGCAAACTGTAATTTGTTGAGGCTAAAGTATATAATTCGTTGTACTCTATGTAATAAGAATGCACAAAATAAAAGTGTGCATCATCAGGTATGTCTTTAAACAATGGGTTTTGTTTGTCTTGATGAACGCGGTTCCAGCCGGTGTGTGGTACCTTATAGTGCTCACTGTCTTTAAACCGCAGGGTTTTGTTTGGAAAGATGTGCAATAAGTTGGCATCACCTTCTTCAGAATATGCCGTCATCAATTGCATACCCACGCAAATACCTAAGGTAGGCTTTTGCAACGCCTTAATGGCAGGCACCAATCCGGTTTGCTCCAGCTTACTCATGGCTGCCCCCGCATGCCCCACACCCGGAATGATATAACGGTCGTACTGAGCTAAATCTTCCTCAGTGTGCACCATGCCATAGGCAAAACCCAACCTATCTAAAGCCGAGGTTAGCGAAAATATATTGCCGGCACCGTAGCGGATAATTCCTATCATAATGTTTTGAGAGACAAGACCCAAGAAACAAGAGCTAAGATGAAAACTGTTTAGTTGTTTCGGCTCCTGGTTCTAATTTCTTGTCTCTGAGTTTAAAGTACTCCCTTAGTACTTGGTAAAACCATATTATTTACATCGCGCCTTACGGCCATTTTTATGGCTTTGGCAAAGGCTTTAAATATAGCTTCTATTTTGTGATGTTCGTTATAGCCTTCGGCTTTTATGTTAAGGTTGCTTTTGGAAGCATCGGTAAACGACTTGAAAAAATGGTAGAACATCTCTGTTGGCATGTCGCCTACCTTTTCGCGTTTAAAATCGGCTTCCCAAACAATCCAGTTGCGGCCACCAAAGTCAATGGCTGCCTGGGCCAGGCAATCATCCATGGGAAGGCAAAAGCCGTAGCGCTCAATTCCGCGTTTGTTGCCTAGGGCCGTAGCCATAGCCTCGCCTAAGGCTATGCCGGTATCTTCAATGGTGTGATGCTCGTCTATGTGTAAATCGCCTTTGGCTACAACCTCAAGGTCAATGCTGCCGTGACGGGCAATCTGATCGAGCATATGATCAAAGAAATGCAGGCCGGTGTTTACCTTAGCCTCGCCGGTACCATCAAGATCTATTTTAATATAGATATCTGTTTCTTTGGTAGTGCGGCGGTGTTCAATAACACGCTTTCCCACTTTTAAAAACTCGTATATTTTTTGCCACTCAACCGTTTTTATGGCAACGGTAGCGTTTATGGCTTCTAGTTGTTCAACGGTAAATTCACCAGCACCCATGCCTAAGCCGCTGTTAAGCCAAATGGATTTAGCGCCTAAGTTTTTAGCCAGTAATACATCGTTTAGGCGATCGCCAATTACAAATGAGTTTTCAAGGTCATACTTTTCGGTATCGAAGTACTGCGTCAACATAGCCGTACCCGGTTTGCGGGTAGGAGCACCGTCTATAGCAAAAGTGCGGTCGATGAAGGATGCGGCGAAGCTTACACCCTCGCCTGCAAAGGTTTTCATCACCAGCTCGTGTACCGAGAAGAAGTTTTCTTCGGGATGGGAAATGGTACCTAAGCCATCCTGGTTAGTTACCAGTACAAGTTCATAATCCAGTTCTTTTGCTATGCGTGGCAGGTAGGTGAGTGCGCCTGGATAAAACTCAAGCTTGTTGAACGAGTCTATTTGCTCATCGGCACACTCTTTAATCATGGTGCCGTCGCGGTCTATAAATAAAACTTTTTTTGCGCTCATTTAAAGTTAGTTAACGTATTAATGAGGGTGATATTTTCTTGAGGTGTACCAATAGTTATGCGTAAAGCTCCTTCACACAGCTCAACCTTGCTACGGTCGCGCACTATAATGCCGTGCTCAACCAGGTAATTGTAAATGCCCCTGGCATCGGTGGTTTTAACCAATATAAAATTAGCGTCAGATGGGTAAATGTCCACTACAAATTCAAACTCCTTTAGCTTGAGCACTAAATTATCGCGCTCGGTTAACGTTTCTTTTATCCAGCCATTAACCTGTTCTACGTTTTGCAAAGCTTCTAAAGCTAATTGTTGCGATGCCTCGTTAATGTTGTAAGGGGGTTTAACCTTATTCATTACCGCTATGATTTCTTCACTGGCAAAGGCCATGCCTACGCGTAAAGCAGCAAGCCCCCATGCTTTTGAAAGGGTTTGCAGAACTACTAAGTTTGCATACTCTGTTAGTTCCTGAATAAAGCTTTTTTGACGGCTGTAATTAATATAAGCCTCATCAACAACTACTAAACCATTAAAGTTAGCCAGCAAGGTTTCGATATCTTCGCGGTTAATAGAATTGCCTGTAGGGTTATTAGGCGAACAGATAAAAATGAGCTTCGTGTTTTTATCGATAGCCTCGGCAATGCCTTCCAAATTAAGTTGATATTCCTCGGTGAGGTTAACCCGCTTAACGGCTATATCATTGATATTGGCGGATACCTCGTACATGCCGTAAGTTGGGGGCACTAGTATCACGTTATCCGCTCCAGGATTACAAAAAGAGCGGAACAGAATGTCAATAGCCTCATCGCTGCCATTGCCCAAAAATATATTACGAGCTGGAACGCCTTTAATTTCACTTAAACGCATTTTAACGGCGTATTGAAGCGGATCTGGGTAGCGGTTGTAATCTTTATTTAAAGGTGAGCCAAATGCATTCTCATTAGCATCCAGGTAAACGCTGGCTTCGCCCTTAAACTCATCACGAGCCGATGAGTATGGCTTTAGGTTTTTTATGTTTTCCCGAAGGATATTGTTGATGTTAAACATTGTCTTTACTTCTTTTTCTCACTGCAAAAACTAAGTGAACTTTTATTACTAAAAGTAAAGTTTGAATAGCAATTGCTTATTCTTCGCAATGATGTCTTTTAAACTATTGTTGCGTTCTTACACTCACCGCATTCCTGTGCGCATGCAAACCCTCTAAATCGGCCAATATCTCCACATGCGGACCAATATTCTGAATGCCTTCTTTAGTTAAATGCTGAAACGTAATCTTCTTCACAAAGGAATCTACCGATACACCCGAATAAGCCTTCGCATAAGCGCTGGTAGGCAGTGTATGGTTTGTTCCCGATGCATAATCGCCCACACTCTCCGGGGTTTGGTTTCCAAGAAATACAGAGCCTGCATTGATAATGCTGCCTGTAATTTGTTGCCAATTTTCGGTAGCCAGTATTAAATGCTCGGGAGCGTATTGGTTGCTGAACTGCATAGCCTCATCCAAACTGTTCACCACTACAGCGTAGGAATGTTCAATGGCTTTAGCGGCAATTTCGGCACGTGGAAGTACGGGTAATTGCTTTTGGAGCTGAAAAATGGTTTGTTCAACCAATGTAGCCGATGTGGCTACCAGTACCGCCTGACTATCAATACCATGTTCAGCCTGTGCCAGCAAATCGGCAGCTATGTAGGCAGGGTTAGCTGTTTCGTCGGCAATAACCAATACTTCTGAGGGGCCTGCCGGCATATCAATGGCCGTAATGGTTGTGCTTTGAATAATGGTTTTGGCCTTGGTTACAAACTGATTGCCCGGGCCAAATATTTTGTCAACCTTAGTAATGCTTTCGGTACCGTAAGCCATAGCGGCTATGGCTTGGGCGCCGCCAACAAGACAAATGCGGTCAACATCAAGTAACTGAGCAACGTAAGCTATAAAGGCGTTTACCTTACCATTTTTACCCGGAGGCGAGCAAACTACAATTTCTTTACAGCCTGCAATACGAGCCGGAATACCCAACATTAAAAATGTACTTGGTAAAACTGCCGTTCCGCCCGGAATGTATAAGCCAACTTTTTCAATAGGCCGTAATTCGCGCCAGCAAGTAACGCCGGGCATGGTTTCAACCTTATCTTCGGTTTTGAGCTGGCTCTCGTGAAACTTCCAGATGTTTTTGTACGCTACCTCAAGGGCCGTCTTCTGTTCGGGTAAAAGGGCGGTGGCAATTTGTGCCAGTTCGGCTTTATTTAAATAAAGCTTATCAATTTGCACCTGATCAAACCGCTGGGCAAAATCAAACAGGGCACGGTCGCCTTGCTGTTGCACAGTGTCAATAATAGTTTCAACAACTGTACGTATTTCATTTGCCGCATCAACGTTGCGCTGCACAAGAGTATTAAGCTCGGCGGTAGTTAAATCGGCGTATTTATATGTTTTAAGCATATTATATAATAACTATTACCTGATGATGAACAGCCCTGCATCGATTTTGTCATTTGAATATCGAGGGTATCTTTTGAATTAATAAGCTAAATGCTTTGAAAGGATTTCTCGTCCCTCGAAATGACAAAGGGTTCTGGACTGTTTATCAGGTCGATCTACAATATAATCTTCTCAATAGGCATTACTACAATGCCTTGTGCGCCGGCTTGTTTAAGCTGGCTTATGCGGCTCCAAAAGTCGCGTTCGGGTATCACGGTATGTACTGCAACCCAGTTTTCCTCAGCTAATGGAACCACTGATGGGCTTTTAACGCCAGGCAACAGCTCCAGTATTTTAGGCAAATTAGCACGCTCGGCGTTTAATACTACATACTTAGTCTCTTTAGCACGTAATACCGATTGTATACGCTGAATTAACTCCTGAATCAAATCATCATTTTCCGATCCGGGTCTGCCTATCATCACCGCCTCGCTCGACATTACATCGGCAAAAGGTCTTAGTCCGTTACTTTTTAACGTTCCACCAGTTGATACCAAATCGCAAATAGCATCACTCAATCCCAAACCCGGCGAAATTTCAACCGAACCTGATATGGTTCGAATTTCGGCGTTGATATTAAGGTTTTTTAAGTATTTGCTTAGGATGGCAGGGTAGGTGGTGGCTATAGAGCGGCCGTTGAGGTCGGTAACACTTTCGATGCTGGTATTGTTGGGTACTGCTATTTTAAGGGAGCATTTACCAAAACCCAGTCTTTGCAGGTAACTTACTTCAACTTCTGTTTCCTGTATTACGTTTTCGCCTACTATGCCAAGGTCGGCAATGCCATCCTGTACGTATTCGGGTATATCATCGTCGCGCAAAAACAGTATTTCTAACGGAAAGTTAGATACCGGTGATATTAACGAGCTTTTGTAATTTTCGAAGTTAAGGCCGCAATTCTTCAGCAGCTCTACAGATTTTTCATTGAGCCTTCCAGACTTCTGGATAGCAATTTTAAGTGTCTTCACAAAGTTGGGGGTATTAAACTATAAAATAAACGGAGGTTTGTTATTTCACGTAGAAACATACATCAATATTATCGCCACAGGGGGCGATGGATATGCAGATGATGTTTGTTGAAACCGTTCATTTTTAATAGCTAACGTTTTGATGAGCTGCCGCAAATATAAATAGTTATTTAAAATTTCAAAATGAAAGTTTAAATGTTGATGCATTTTAAGGCACTCACAGCCTTATACTTTTTATATTAAGGATAAAGTACGCGAAAATAAGGAGACTAACTGGTGTTGTGAGAGCCGTTTGATTGTGGCAACGGCGGGTAAAAGTATATTTACGATTAGGCATATTTGATTATAATTAACATGATTAACCAATGTGCCGGTGAACTTGATAGCATTTTACGCGTCATTTCTGCGCGGGTAAATGAGCATGCGAACTTACCCCCAGCCGGCGCTTCCTCTGGTAGTAGCGAAACTGGCTAGCTTAATTAGTTTCTTATCTAATAAGATTTAATACCTCGCTTATGGGCTGGTCGCTGTTAATCAATATACCGGTAACGCCGGCCGCCGTTCCTGCTTCAACATCGCGCTCGCGGTCGCCAATAAAGTAGGATAGGGAAGGATCAATATTATATTGCTCAATGCCACGCAGCAACATACCTGGCTGTGGTTTGCGGCAATTGCAGGCACCCGTAAAGTTTGGATGATGCGGGCAGTAATAAATATCAGTAAACTTAACGCCATGCGGGGCGTAAGTGTCTTTAAGCCGTTGGTGCATTTGCGATAATGTATCTTCACTATACCAACCCTTGGCAAGTCCGCCTTGGTTAGTTGCAACAATAAGTAAATAACCGCGGTCTTGCAGTTCTTTAAGCGCTGCAAAGTTATCAAGCACTTCAAAATCCTCCAGGCGGCAAACATAATCGCCCAACTCTCTATTCAAAACACCGTCGCGGTCTAAAAATACTGCCTTGTTTTTAGCGTTCATTATAATATTGTGTATTTATCAGCAAATATAAGCCTTTAGCACCGATTTGCCTTTTTGTTTATGATTTAGGCAATGGAATATGCCCATATGCCATAAAAATGTTATGAATATGGTAATTGAAGGCAGTCAGGAGCTATAAAATTTTGAAAATTCTAAAAAAAGCAATTTTTATTTCGTAAAAAAATCAAAAACAGTATATTCGTAATCCAAGCCCTACTTTATACTATATTAAACAAACATGAATCAAACAGAAAGTGAACAGCAAGGCCTTTACAGGTCTGAATTTGAGCACGACTCTTGTGGTACCGGCTTTATCGTTAATATTAATGGTATTAAGTCAAACCAAAACATTCATGATGCCCTTACGATGCTCGAAAACATGGAGCATAGAGGTGCCTGCGGATGTGATCCCGACTCTGGCGATGGCGCAGGTATATTGATACAATTGCCTCATGAATTTTTAATGGAAGAGTGCTCAGATATTGAGGTGAGTCTGCCCCAGTTAGGTGAGTATGGAGTGGGTATGATCTTTTTCCCTAAAGATTCTACCCTGAAGAAAGCATGCCGCAACGTGATTGTTGCCGCCACTGAAAAGCTGGGTATTACCCTGCTCGGTTTCCGTAAAGTGCCGGTGAATCCATCGGTAATAGGCGAAACTGCCCGCAGTGCCGAACCTGATGTTGAACAGGTTTTTGTACTGCGCCCTTCAAACGTTACCAATGCCGATGATTTTGAACGTAAGCTGTATGTACTACGTCGTTACATTAACAAAACGGTAAACGAAACGTTAGCGGCCGTTGGCGATAATTTTTATTTTACTTCGTTTTCTTGTAAAACCATTATTTATAAAGGACAGGTTACAACCTTTCAGTTACGTCAGTACTACAGTGATCTGGCCGATCCTCGTTTGGTATCATCCTTTGCACTTATACACTCGCGTTTCTCTACCAATACATTTCCTTCATGGAAGCTGGCTCAGCCCTTCCGCTTAATAGCTCACAACGGTGAAATTAACACCCTTACCGGAAACCTTAACTGGTTTTTCGCAGGTGTAAAATCACTGGCTTCAAGCTATTTTAGCAGCGAGGAAATGGAAATGTTGCTGCCTGTTATTGACAATAATCAGTCAGACTCGGCGTGTTTAGATAACATCATTGAAATCTTACTGCACTCTGGTCGTTCATTGCCGCATGTAATGATGATGCTGGTACCTGAGGCCTGGGATGGTAATGAACAAATGGATCCTATTAAAAAGGCATTCTACGAGTATCATGCTACCATTATGCAGCCATGGGATGGTCCGGCAGCAATCAGCTTTACCGATGGTAAATTAGTTGGCGCTGTATTAGACCGTAATGGTTTACGTCCTTTGCGTTATACCGTAACTAAAGACGGCCGTGTAATTGCCGCTTCAGAAACCGGTGTTTTAGCCATTGATGAAAAGTTAGTGGAAAGCAAAGGCCGCCTGCAGCCGGGCAAAATGTTGCTGATTGATACCGAAAAGCATCAGATTATCACCGACGAAGAAATCAAAAAACAAATAACAACCCAGCAGCCTTATGACCGCTGGTTGGAGAACTATAAAATTAAGCTTGAAGACTTAGCCGAGCCTCGTGTGGCTTTCACCAGCCTTGCGCCCGAGTCGGTTTTCCGTTACCAGCAGGTGTTTGGTTACACACGCGAGGATGTTGACGGAATTATTAAACCAATGGCTACCGATGCCATGGAGCCAATAGGTTCAATGGGTACCGATGTGCCGTTGGCCGTATTGTCTGATAAGCCTCAGCACCTTTCAAGCTACTTTAAGCAATTCTTTGCCCAGGTTACCAACCCGCCAATTGACCCAATACGTGAACGTTTGGTAATGAGCTTGGCTACCTTTATAGGCAGCAACGGTAACCTGTTGGATGAAGATAAAATGCATTGCCATTGTGTGGCATTAAAGCACCCGATTTTGCGTAACCATCAGTTGGAGAAATTACGCAGTATTGATACTGGCTTATTCCACGCAAAAACGTTGCAAACCTACTTTAAGGCTGATGGTCAGCCTGGGTCGTTGCAAAAAGGTATCGAACGCCTTTGCCGCTATGCCGAGGATGCAGTAGATGATGGCTTTGAGGTTGTTATTTTGAGCGATCGTGCCTTAGATTCGGAGCATGCTGCAATTCCATCGTTATTGGCAGTATCAGCCGTTCACCACCATTTGGTTAAAAAAGGCCGTCGTGGTTCGGTAGGGCTGGTTGTAGAAGCTGGCGACGTTTGGGAAGTTCACCATTTTGCCTGTTTGCTGGCGTTTGGTGCAACAGCTATCAATCCTTACCTGGCACTTTCAACTATCGAGACGTTGAAAAACAGTGGCAGTATTGATAGCGCAGCCGATATTAAATCACTTCAAAAAAATTATGTTAAAGCCGTTAACTACGGTTTGTTAAAAATATTCTCAAAAATGGGTATTTCAACACTGCAATCGTACCACGGTTCGCAGCAGTTTGAAATATTAGGTTTAAACAGCGATGTTGTTGATACTTACTTTGCTGGTGCGGTTAGCCGTATAGGTGGTTTAGGTTTAGATGAAATTGCCCGTGAAGCCTTAACTAAACATAACTTTGGTTTTGCCACCTCAAAAGGTGAGGTAAAATTGTTGCCTGAAGGTGGTATTTACCAATGGAAACGCCGCGGCGAGGCTCACTTGTTTAACCCGCAAACCGTTCACTTGCTGCAGCACGCAACCAAGACTAACAATTACGACGTTTACAAAACCTACGCCAGGCTAGTTAACGAGCAAACCGAAAAGCATTTCACTATACGTGGCCTGTTAGATTTTACCCATCACCGCGAGGCTATCTCTATTGATGAAGTAGAATCAATTGAAAGCATCATGAAGCGTTTTGCTACGGGTGCAATGTCGTTCGGTTCAATATCGCACGAGGCGCACAGCACACTGGCTATTGCTATGAACCGTATTGGGGCTAAGAGTAACACCGGCGAAGGTGGTGAAGACGAAATGCGTTATGAGCGCCTGCCAAACGGCGATTCTATGCGTTCGGCTATCAAGCAAATTGCCTCGGCACGCTTTGGAGTAACGTCAAACTACCTTACCAATGCCGATGAATTGCAAATTAAAATGGCGCAGGGCGCAAAACCAGGTGAAGGTGGTCAGCTGCCGGGCCATAAGGTTGATGCCTGGATTGCCAAAACCCGTCACTCTACACCGGGTGTGGGCTTAATTTCGCCTCCTCCTCACCATGATATTTACTCTATTGAGGACTTGGCCCAGTTGATTTTTGATTTAAAAAATGCTAACCGCGCTGCACGTATCAACGTTAAGCTGGTATCAAAAGCAGGTGTAGGTACTATAGCCGCAGGTGTGGCTAAAGCACATGCCGATGTAGTTTTGATTGCCGGATACGATGGTGGCACGGGTGCATCGCCAATAAGTTCTATAAAACACGCCGGTTTACCTTGGGAATTAGGTTTGGCCGAAGCTCATCAAACATTGGTACGCAGTAAACTGCGCAGCCGCGTGGTTGTACAGGCCGATGGCCAGATGAAAACCGGACGTGACTTGGTTATTGCGGCCCTTTTAGGTGCCGAGGAATGGGGGGTAGCTACTGCTGCACTTGTTGCCAGCGGTTGTATCATGATGCGTAAATGCCATTTAAACACTTGCCCGGTGGGTGTGGCAACGCAGGATCCTGATCTGCGCAAGCTATTTAGCGGCGATCCGCAGCATGTAGTTAACCTGTTCCGTTTCCTTGCCGAGGATATGCGCGAAATTATGGCCGAGTTAGGCTTCCGTACCATTAATGAAATGGTTGGCCGCGTACAATTTCTGCGTGTAAAAGATGGAATTGAGAACTGGAAAGCCAAAAAAGTTGATCTTTCAGGCATTCTTCACCCGGTCACCAATGCCAAAGGCAACACGCTTTACAACAGCGAGAAGCAGGATCACGGTATGGATAGCATTATCGACTGGCAATTACTTGAAGCCGCTCAGCCAGCACTTGCCGATAAAACGCCGGTATTTGCATCATTCGATTTGAAAAATACCGACCGTACTGTTGGTACCATGCTATCGAACGAAATATCTAAGAAATACGGCTCAGCAGGTTTACCCGAGAATACCATCAACTTCAAGTTTACCGGTTCGGCCGGTCAAAGCTTTGGCGCATTCTCAACTAAAGGTGTAGCCTTTGAATTAGAAGGCGAAGCTAATGACTACGTTGGTAAAGGCTTATCAGGTGCGCAACTGGCCATTTATCCAAAGCCTGACGCAAGCTTTGTTCCTGAAGATAACATCATTATTGGTAACGTAGCAATGTACGGCGCTACTTCGGGCGAATTATTTGTACGCGGTATGGCCGGTGAACGTTTTGCCGTGCGTAACTCGGGTGCAACGGTGGTGGTTGAAGGTATTGGCGATCACGGTTGCGAGTACATGACCGGTGGCCGTGCGCTTATATTAGGTAAAACAGGCCGCAACTTTGCAGCCGGTATGAGCGGTGGTATTGCCTGGGTATATGATGCCGAAAGTGAATTTGCCCGTAATTGCAACGTTGAAATGGTAGACCTTGATCCGTTAAGCAAGGAAGACGAAGAACAAATTACCGCCCTGCTTAAAAAGCATGTGCATTTAACCAACAGTAAGGTTGCACAGCAACTGCTCGCTAATTGGGCCCAGGCATCTGCCAGGTTCATTAAAGTATTCCCTAAAGAATACAAGAGAGTATTGTCAAAATCAGCGTTACAAACTGTTAGCTAAAAAAGAAAATGGGAAAACCTACCGGATTTCAGGAGTTTAACAGAGAGCTCCCATCAAAAATAGCACCCGAAGAAAGGGTAAAGAACTATAACGAATTTGTTGGTTTGTATAACGAAGACAAGCTTAACCAGCAATCGGCACGTTGCATGAACTGTGGTATTCCTTTTTGCCATTCGGGCTGCCCGCTTGGTAACGTAATACCTGAGTTTAACGATGCCGTTTACCGCAAAAGCTGGGAAGAAGCCTACGAAATACTATCAACTACCAATAACTTTCCTGAATTTACCGGTCGCATTTGCCCGGCTCCTTGTGAGTCGGCCTGTGTGTTGGGCATCAATAAGCCGCCGGTAGCTATTGAGGAAATTGAAAAGCATATAATTGAAATTGCTTACGCTAAAAACTTGGTTAAGCCAACAGCTCCATTAATTAAAAGCGGTAAAAAGGTTGCTGTGGTTGGTTCAGGTCCTGCTGGTATGGCGGCAGCAGCTCAGCTTAGCAAGGCTGGTCATTCGGTAACGGTTTACGAGCGTGATGACCGTCCGGGTGGACTTTTGCGCTACGGTATTCCTGATTTTAAACTGGAGAAATGGGTGATTGACCGCCGGGTTAAAGTTATGGAAGAAGACGGTGTTGTATTTCAATGCAATACCGAAATTGGTAGAGATATAAGTATGGAAGAATTAAGCCGTAACAACGATGCTATTGTATTAGCCGGTGGCTCAACCATTCCGCGTAACCTGCCAATACCGGGCCGTGAGTTTAATGGTGTTTACTACGCCATGGAATTTTTAAAACAACAAAATAAGCGTGTTGGCGAAAGCCCGATTACTACAGCAGAGATTTTTGTTGAAGGCAAAGATGTAGTGGTAATAGGTGGTGGCGATACAGGTTCAGACTGTGTTGGAACATCAAACCGTCAGGGTGCACGTTCGGTAAGACAATTCGAGGTGATGGTGCAGCCGCCACAGCAGCGCACACAAAATATGCCTTGGCCAAGCTACCCGATGCTGTTAAAAACAACAAGTTCACACGAGGAAGGTTGCGAACGCTTTTGGGGTGTAAACACAAAGGAGTTTTTAGGCGACGAAAATGGAAACCTGCGTGCGCTTAAGGTAACTGATGTTACCTGGGAAACCGATGTTTTAGGCAGACCAATGAAATTTGCCGAGGTTGAAGGTTCAGAGCGTGAACTTCCTTGCCAGGCGGTGTTTTTAGCCATGGGCTTTGTTCATCCGCAACATACAGGGATGATTGAGCAGGCCGGAGTTGAGCTGGACGAACGTAAAAACGTTAAAGCTCAAGAAGGCGTTTACCGTACCAATGTAAGCAAAGTATTTGCTTGTGGTGATATGCGCCGCGGACAATCACTAGTAGTTTGGGCCATATCAGAAGGCCGCGAAACTGCACGTAAGGTTGATGAGTTTTTAATGGGCCATTCTTTACTTGAAAGTAAGGATGCTGTTAGTGCATTTGCGTACTAAGTAGGGCTTAACAGGGTTAGTTAGGCCGGGTAAGTGCCAAAATGCGAGCCGGGCTTGCAATTAATTAAGTATTTGAGTTTAGTTGGATAAACTTCATAAAACTCAAAGTATCCCGGCAAAGTAGGTGCAATTGGCCTGACAAACCCTTGCTATTAATTTGAAAGTTTCTCTTTATGGGGCTTTTTGCTAACCAGTTTAATTATAGTAGTAGTTTTTAACCAGCAACGCAGGTTTTTGCAACGGCAAAACCTGCGTTTGCTTTTAAGCTATAGCTGGTAAATGCACTTCGGCCAGCATACACCTGGCACTTCCACCGCCAATGGTTTCTATAGTTGTTATATCGGCCGAAACTATTTCAGCATATTTTTCAAGCGTGTTTACTTGCTCTTCGGTCAATGATTTGTGGGCACTTGCCGACATCACAAGCAAACTTTTACCACTCTTTGTATTTACCTCAAGCATATTGCCCGCAAACTGATGCATTTGTTCATAGCTAATAGCAACTATTTCTTTTTCAGTAGCTTGTAATGACGTAATTACCGCCTGTTTCTCAACGTCATCAGTTATCGAATCAAGGCAAATTACTGCAAACTGGCTACCAATACACATCATAACGTTAGTATGGTAAATGGCTGTGCCATTAGCATCGGCTGCGTTAAAAGCAACAGGCTTAAAGCCCAGGTGATGGCAAAAAGTAAGCAACACTTCAGCATTGGTGCGCGGAGACAGGCAAGCATAAGCCAGCTTATGCGCCCTGTCAAGCACCATGCTTCCGGTACCTTCTAAAAACTTATCATCAAGCTCAAAACGGCTTAAATCAATTACATGCTTGACTGTGAAGTTACTTTCGAGTTTGCGTATTATATCTTCGTTGCGTTCGTAGCGCCGATTTTCGGCCTGCATGGGGTACATTAACACATCTCCATTGTCATGAAATGATACCCAATTATTAGGGAAAATTGCATCGGGTTTATGCGGTTCAGGTGTATCGTCAACTACAATTACGTTAACTTCTTTACTTCTCAGCAGGTCAACAAACGCATCAAACTCTTTTAGTGCACTTTGTTCAATTCCGGCTAAACTGTGAGCTTTTTGCTGAAAAGCGTTGCTGCCGGCGGTTTGCTCGTTATAGCCAAAGCTGGCCGGGCGTATCATTAGTAAAGTTGATGTAGTTTGAGGTGATGTATTCATGGTCCAATATAGCTTAGTAGGCTATTATAGAATTAAACGTAAAAACCCCCGCTTTATAGCGAGGGTTTCGATAATTATTTTATAAATAATAATTCTCTGAATTTTGGTAAAGGCCAAAGCTGGTCGTCAACCAGTTGCTCAAGCTTATCAACATGATAGCGAATAGGCTCAAAAAATGCCTTAACCTTCTCATCGTAAGAAATAGCTCTTTCGCGGGCATCATCAATTGCATTAGCTTTTTTACGCTGCTCTACCATTTGCTCAACATTGTTCTTAATAAAGTTAATGTGTTCTGACAGTTTCTTAATGATGTCAATTTGCGCACTGTAGGTAGCTTCGTCCAAGCCAATTTCTTTTAAGCCGCGCACATTTTCAACTAACTTGCTTTGGTAGCTTATAGCAGCCGGCAAAATGGTGGTATTAACCAAATCACCAATTACACGGGCTTCAATCTGAAGTTTTTTATAAAAATCTTCAAGTAAAATTTCATGACGGGCATGAGCCTCGCGGCGGGTAAATACACCGGTGTTTTCAAATATGTATTCCGCTTTTTCGGTAACAAGTGCATCAAGCGCCTTAGGGGTTGTTTTGATGTTGGCCAAGCCGCGTTTCTCAGCTTCAAGTTCCCACTCATCGCTGTAACCGTTACCCTCAAAACGAATTGACTTGGTTTCCTTGATATATTTTTTGATTACGGTAAGAAGAGCCACATCTTTCTTTTCGCCTTTTTTCAGAATTTTGTCTACGTCAGTTTTGAATTTTTTAAGCTGATCGGCAACAATCAGGTTTAAAATAGTCATCGGGTTGGCTGAGTTTGCCGATGAACCTACTGCACGCAATTCAAACTTATTACCGGTAAAGGCAAAAGGCGAAGTGCGGTTACGGTCGGTATTGTCTTGCAAAATTTGCGGAATTTTTGGAATACCTTGCCAAAGCAACGCATCTTCCTTAGCTTTTTTGCTGATGCGTGATGTTTCAATTTCATCTAATACCTCACTTAACTGGCTTCCAAGGAAAATAGAGATAATAGCGGGTGGAGCTTCATTAGCGCCAAGGCGATGATCATTGTTAACCGAAGCAATTGAGGCACGGAGCATATCAGCATGATCGTAAACCGCTTTAATGGTGTTCACAAAAAACGTTAAGAACATCAGATTGCTCTTAGGAGTTTTGCCCGGCGATAACAGGTTTTTGCCGGTATTGGTTATCATCGACCAGTTATTATGCTTACCCGAGCCATTCATGCCGGCAAAAGGCTTTTCATGCAATAATACTTTCAGGTTATGACGTTTACCCACCCGGTCCATAATATCCATAAGCAATTGGTTATGGTCAATTGCCAGGTTAATCTCTTCATATATAGGTGCGCATTCAAATTGTGATGGCGCAACCTCGTTATGACGGGTTTTTAATGGTATGCCTAATAGTAAAGCTTCGGCTTCAAAATCTTGCATAAAGGCATAAACACGTGATGGGATAGAGCCGAAGTAATGATCTTCAAGCTGCTGGTTTTTTGCAGATTCATGCCCAAATAAGGTGCGGCCTGTTAAATACAAATCGGGGCGTGCATTATATAAGGCTAAATCAACTAAAAAGTATTCCTGCTCAATGCCTAATGAGGCATTTACTTTTTCTACGCTTTTATCAAAATACTGGCAAACATCAACAGCGGCTTTATCAAGCGCATGTAATGCCTTTAACAAAGGTACTTTATAATCTAAAGCTTCGCCGGTATATGATACAAACACGGTAGGTATACACAAGGTACGGCCCATGATAAAGGCAGGCGATGACGGATCCCAGGCTGTATAGCCACGCGCTTCAAAAGTATTACGAATGCCGCCGTTTGGAAAGCTTGAGGCATCAGGCTCTTGCTGAGCAAGGGCATCACCGCTGAATTTTTCCATAGCGCCATCAGCAGTTGGTTCAAAAAACGCGTCATGCTTCTCGGCAGTGGTGCCGGTTAAAGGCTGAAACCAGTGCGTATAATGTGTTGCGTCTTTGCCAATTGCCCAGGCCTTCATTGCGGAAGCTACCTGATCAGCCATATCACGTTCTACCGGTTCACCTTTGTCTATTGAATTTATAATGCTTTGATAGGCTTCTTTTGAAAGGTACTCTCTCATTTTCTTTTTATCGAAAACATTAGTACCATAATAATCAGAAATTTTATTTGCGGGGGCTTTTATCTCCGGGATTGTGCGTGTTAGCACGGTTTGGAGAGCCTGAAAACGAATATTTGACATTATTTTTTTGGTGTTTTAAGCTTTTTGGTTCAAATATAGAGGTATACCTTATATATATAATGGCATTTAATGGAAAAAAGTATCAAAAAATTCAAAAACACCTTTATTTATTACATAGACCATGTTTGCGCAAATATTTTGTTGAATAAAATATATAACTTCTTGTAAATTAAATACATATGTATTTGAGGGCTTTAAGAATATTATTACACCTAGTAAGAATACAAAATATAAAATTGTGTAAAATGCATGTTTTGCAAAATTTTATTAAAAAATGTTTATGATTATGTGATATTTATTGATAATTTTAGAAAAACTTAATTAAATATTCACTTAATGATCAAAATCTAACCCAAAAAAGTAAAAAAGCATGGAAAATTCATTCAAAAGGTATTTACCTTTCATTGTTTTGTTAGTAATTGCGGTATTTTCAATATTTATTCCCGCTGTTCCCGACTTTGCTGATACATCTAAGTACAATTCTGCTGATATTGCATGGGTACTTGTGTCTGCAGCGCTTGTATTTTTAATGACTCCGGGTTTAGCCTTCTTCTATGGAGGTATGGTAACCCGCAAAAACGTTTTGTCAACCATGATTAAAAGCGTTGTTGCTGCCGGTGTTGTAACAGTATTATGGATTGTTGTAGGTTTTAGTCTTTGCTTTGGAGATGATATTGGTGGTTTTATTGGTAGCCCGTCAACTTATCTTTTCTTTAAGGGTGTAAACTCAGGTGCACCATGGGCAGCCGCTCCAACAATTCCTAAATCATTATTTGCTGTATTTCAGCTTATGTTTGCCATTATTACTCCAGGTTTGGTTGTAGGTGCAATTGCCGAGCGTATCCGTTTCACCTCGTACATATTATTTACTTGTCTTTTCAGCTTGCTGGTATATGCGCCACTTGCTCACTGGAGCTGGCACCCTGAAGGTTTCCTTGCTAAATTAGGTGTATGGGACTTTGCCGGTGGTACAGTTGTACACATCTCTGCAGGTTGTGCTGCACTTGCTGGTGCTATTGTGTTAAAACGTCGTAAAGCACATATTGAAGGTTTGGCAATTCCTCCTGCTAATATTCCTTATGTATTAATAGGAACCGGTTTACTATGGTTCGGTTGGTTTGGTTTCAACGCCGGTTCGGCAGTTGGTGCAAGCTCAGTTGCGGTGTCTGCATTTTTAACTACTAACACTGCTGCAGGAGCTGCAGGGTTATCATGGATGTTCTTTGATGTTATCCGCGGAAAAAAACCTTCAGTTTTGGGTTTTTGTATAGGTGCCGTAGTTGGCTTAGTAGCTATCACCCCGGGTGCCGGTTACGTAGCTATACCACAAAGTATATTTATTGGCTTTATTGCTGCTATCATATCTAACCTTGTTGCACATTGGAAAACCAAAACCAGCCTTGATGATATGCTTGACGTATTTCCTTGCCATGGTGTTGGTGGTATAGTTGGTATGATTTTAACCGGTATTTTTGCTACCGATACCGTATATGCAAACGGTCCGGTTGGTTTACTATATGGCAAAACTGAGTTTTTCTTTGCTCAGTTAAAAGGTTTAGCTATAGTAATTCCTTTTAGCTTTATCGTATCATTCCTTATTTTCAAACTGGTTAACCTTATTGAGCCGCTTCGCGTGACTTCAGAAGAAGAAGAAGTTGGTTTGGATTACAGCCAGCATGATGAGCGCTACACATCTCAGCGTTTAACTGTATAATTTTAGTAAAGCGCTGCGGCCGGTTCTGTGCCGTAGCGCTTATACTACTGCTCTTTTATTTTACATCACCTTTAATGACATTTTTAGCTGCTGCAGCATCAAATATGCTACGGACGGCCATACTCATGTCCCTACATTAACTATTTAAATCAAACATAACTTACTCAACATCAAACTAAATCGCTCATGACTAAGAAACTTTTACTTGCCGGTGCATTGTTTGCAGCCGCCACAACATTTGTAAAGGCGCAAGACACATCAAAAGTTACACCCGTACCTGCCGATCCGGGACTTACCATTTTTGGTTCGGTAGATACTTATTACAAAATGGATTTTGCGGGAAAGAAAAACTCACGCATTGCCACCAGTTTTGCCAATGAAGCTAACTCAGTTTCAATTGGTATGATTGATTTGGGCGTAAAGAAGAAATATAACAAAGCACTTTTTGTAGGTGAGTTGTCTTTTGGTCCGCGTGGTCAGGGTCAGTCAATCCCTAACGCTGATTTTACAGGAGGCGTTGTGCTGGATGATAATGGAAATGAAATTGCTCCCGTATTAGGTACGCAAAGCTTCCATGTACAAAACCTTTACGTTGGTTACGATCTTACCGACAAATTGAATGTAACTGCTGGTTATATGAGCACTTTTGTTGGTTACGAGGTAATATCTCCGGTAGGTAACTTCAATTATTCAACTTCATATTTATTCACCAACGGTCCGTTCCAAAACGCCGGTTTAAAATTCACTTACGCTTTTACTGATAAGGTTAGCTTAATGGCTGGTATATTTAATGATTCATGGAACAATTATACCTCAAGCCGTGAAGTATCAACCTTTGGCGGGCAATTAATGGTGAGCCCGGTAAAGGGTTGGACTGCTTACCTGAATGTATTAAGCGGAAAGCTTTCAGGTACTGAATTTGATGTGACTACTTCATATCAAGTTAGTGATGCTTTCAAATTGGGTTTAAACGCTGCTACATTCTCTGCTCCTAACGATGGAGGAGGCTTCTCTGGCGCTGCCCTATATCCGCAGTACGCAGTGTCAAACGCGGTAACACTTGGTTTACGTGCCGAGTATTTTAAAAACAAAGGTAAAACAGGCTTCAACTATTCAAGCATAATGCCTGGTGATGATGTAAAGGCTTTCACCCTTACCGCTAATGTTAAAGCAGGTGGTTTAACATTTATACCTGAGGTACGCCTGGACAATGGAAAAACCGGAACCTTCCAAAAACTTAACGGACAGGTAACTAAAAATGCCGGACAGTTTGTATTAGCAGCTGTATATGCATTTTAATTAAAGTAACTTAAATTTGAAGGCCGTCGAATTAAAGCGACGGCCTTTTTTATACTATGAAAAATTTACTCCTTATATTTTTTGTATTGTGTATGCCCGTTGCTGCCTGTTATGCGCAAAAGGACTCTATAGTTTTAAATGAAAACAATAAGTATGCTTATTTTAAAGTAGGCAGTTCCTTGCCCGGCATAAACCTATCTGCCCTTGCAACCTACTTAAAAAAGAATTTGGCAGGCTTACAAGACATAAAGGCTGCAACACAGGAAGCAGAGGTGAGCGGCCGCGGTGGGATCTTAGTGTACAAGAAAGGTTTATTAACAGGGCAGGAAGAAGGCCGTTTAGATTATACTATTAAAATAGACTTTAAAGAAAACAAATACCGCTTAATTATAACCAATTTTGAATTTATCCCTTACCAACGAAACCGTTTCGGAACGTTTACTGCGGTAGATGGCGTTATAACACCCCTTGAAAAGAAAGATAGCCGTATTGGCGAAAAGCAGCTGTCACTTTACCTTGACAGGGCTGGAAACCTTGGCATTAAAGCTAACGAACTGGTGAAAAATTTTGCAAATAATAAGGCCTCAGTAAAGCCGGGAAATGCTGAAATTAAAAAGGTTGATACCCAAAAGTGGTAATTTACGCTGAATTTACGTCCTAAGCATTGAAAATGAGGTTTGTAACAAGTGATAGGCAATTGTTAAATAGTTGTTAAACGCTATGTGGCTTTGCAATAAAACCAAATTAATCGTGCTTTTTATCGCATGTTAATAACATGTAAGTGCGATATTAGTAATTATTCTAAATAGTGTAAATATTGTTTGTGTATGGTGTTATATTAGAAAATATAATTTCAAACACTATGCTGAACTCAAAATTTGATTTGTACAAGAGCGAGTGGCTCGACCTTGTATTTACCGACCGTAACAAAAACTACGGTGCTTATGAATTGCGCGTAAACTATAGCGATACCATGATGAAGGCACTTGCCATTACGGTAGTTGCCTTTGGTTTAGCGGCAACTACGTTAACCATTGTGATGAAGCACAACAAGGCAAATACTATTGAAGCGCCAATGGTTGATAAAGGGCCAATTATTGTAGACTTAACTATAATAAAGCCACCGGTTGACAAGCCTTTGGAGCCGTTGAAAAAAGATGCCACAAAGCAGTCTGCCGTTAAGCCTGATGCTGCTCCAAAATCAAACACTAAAACCCAACGCTTTGTAGAGCCAAGACCAACTAATAACCCTATAGAGGCGGTTGATCCAAAACCAGTCGACATGAATGTGGCGATAGGCAGCCAAGAGATAAAAGGTAATGATGATACACCTGTTGGTAACGCATTAAAACCTGCAGGGACGGGTGGAAATGGTACATCAACAGTAGGAGTAGACGGAGGAAGTAATGAGCCTGTTGGAATTGGCGGGCTTGATGTGATGCCTGAACCAATTGGTGGAGCATCGGCATGGTCACGTTTTCTACAAAAAACGTTGCGTTATCCTGAGACTGAATTGCAGGGCAGGGTAGTGCTAAGCTTTGTGATAGAAAAGGATGGCAAGCTTACCGATATACAGGTTATTAAAGGTGTATCGCCCGAGTTAGACCGCGAAGCATTGCGCGTACTGAAGCTTGCACCCGCATGGAAACCAGGCCAGCAAAACGGACACCCGGTAAGAGTGAAATTTACCGTGCCGATTGTATTCCAAATGTCGGAAAACTAAATTATGCTTTTTAGAAAAGCGCACTATTACCAGGTGCGCTTTTTTTGTGAATTGCCAACGGCTTGTTTTTATCAGGCTTATGTTAATGTTTGTTAAACAAACTTAGCGGTGGGCAAAATTCACGTACTTTTGCGTTATTGTTTAAGGTGTTATATGAGGTTTTTATTATTTGTTTTACTCACACTTATCACTGCGTTTGCAGCTGTTGCACAACGTGTAAATGGTGTGGTAATTGACCGGCTTACCAAGCTACCGGTATATAGCGCAAAGGTAACAACGCCTCATTCTGTTGCATTTACTGAAGCGCAAGGCTCGTTTACTTTAAGCAAGACCAATAACGGAGATAGCTGCATTGTTAATGCACCCGGATACAAATTGCATAAAGTTGTTTTGAAAGGCATTGTGACTACCGATACATTGAAAATTTTATTAGACAAGCCATCCATTATACTACGAGATGTAAACGTAACAGCCTGGCGCGATTTAAAAGCCGACTCTGTACGCAACAGGCAATTATTTAGTGAAGTTTATAACTATAAACGCTCGGGTGTAAAGGAGCTTATGGCTAACAAAGTTTCACTCGTTGATAAGCCACGAAACTATATCGACAATCCGGCCAACACAACTTCAATAGGTGGTTTTAACGTGCTATCGGCTATTGGGTTATTCAGTAAAAACAAACAGCAAACCAGCAAGCTACAGAAAACGCTTTTGGAGGATGAACAGGAAGGTTTTATTGATCGAAGCTTCACAAAACGTAAGGTAATTGCGCTTACAGCACTTAAAGGTGATTCGTTAACCAACTTTATGATTAGGTACCGGCCTACGGCTTATCAAATTAAAACCATGACTGACTACGAACTGGCCATGTATATTAAGGCAAGCTATAATGAATTTAAAAAACTACTCCACTAAATTAAAAAAGCTCCACTGAGGGAGCTTTTTTAATTTAGAATTATGATTCAGCTTATGACGGGAATACCATTAATGGTACATTCAAGTCATGTGCTTCATTGAGTAATGGATCTTTACTGGTAAGCATGCTAAAATGATATTTATTGTAAGTCATTACAAGCAAATCATTTTTCATCACATGAATTAGCACGTCGGCAGCCTTACGTACATTCCGTTCTTTAATTTGATTAAAGGATAGGCTTATGTTATTGGGATTTGGCCCAATAGCCTTTTTGTAAAGGTCCATTGCATAATTTACCTCCGGCTCCGGAATGCTTGCTACAGATATATGAGCTATTGAAAGATTTGCGTTCACCTCATGTGCAACTTCTTTTAAGTAGCTGTTGATATTATTACGGCAATAACGTAAATCGGCCAGGTAGGCTATTTGCTTAAACAAATTTAACGGCGCTTGTTTAGGCACCAATAGTAACGGACAGCAGCTTTTGGTTACAACCTTTAAAGCATGTTGTTCAATTTTGTCTTCAATACTTTTAACGCCTTTAATAACTAACTGAATGTTGTTATTACAGGCAATTTCATGCACGGTACGGTTAATAGTGTCTTTATCATCCAAAACACTAATTAGTGGATGATCGGCCAAATTGTTTAAGGCCTCCTGTTCGGTGGGTCTAACAACTTGCTGTTGTCCATTCTTCAACACGTAAATCAATTCTCTTTTAACAGCAGTTTTTGCAGCCTGATGACTTACATTCCAAACAAGAACACGAGCGTTAAGTGCTGTTGCAAGCATAGTAGCGTAGCTTATGGCGTGTTCAGCTTCGGGTGTAAAATCATTAAGCAATAAAATGTTTTTCATACGGCCAGGATTTATTCTATACAGTTTTTATATGCGAAATTTCATCAGGAAATAATGATGTGGTGGTAACTGGAATGACATCAAGAGCATCTGATTGTATTAATAACATACATGATGAGGCAAAAGTTTTACTTAGTGTAATAAAAAATCAAATAAATTGCGTGCGGCTTATTTACATATTAGGAACTAATTAAAATTTGCTTACACATCTTAAGTCAGCCATCAACCTATAAACGTAATGTCATTTTCAAAGAAATAGCTATAATGTTGCAAGCAATGATTATCGTAGTGTGCAGATATTGTAAACAATATATATTTAGCATTCATTTCAAATTTCTTATTAGTTAACACCGTTTCGTCTTGAAGTTGGAGCTTAGTGTAATTAATACGCTATTGACTGTGAATGCTGAGAAGCCTGGATTTTAATTTTTGTTGGTTGATAATTACCTTGCAAGGCTATGTCTTTAAAAGTTGCTGATCTATCGCTTGCTAAAACCCGAATTGCGCCAACACCTAGTGGTTATTTGCACTTGGGCAATGCATTGTCATTTGTACTTACGGCAACTTTGGCGAAAGAGAGTGGCGCCGAAATTTTGCTGCGTATTGATGACATGGATAAGGAGCGTGTGCGTGATGAATATGTTCAGGACGTGTTTGATACGCTGGACTTTTTAGAGATAACATATGCCGAAGGTCCATCAAATCTGCACGATTTTAAAAGCAACTGGTCGCAGCAACAACGCATGCCTTTATATAACACTATATTGAAGCAGTTGGAAGAGGAGGGAAAGGTATTTGCTTGTAGATGTTCGAGGTTGCAACTGCAAAATCATCAAACTTATCCGGGTACGTGTGAACCGCTTGATACTGCTTTGAATTCACCCAATGCTGCGTGGAGACTTAAAACTGAACACAACGAACCGGTATCAATGCTAAGGTGGCCAAGCAGCCAGGTTGTTTGTAACCTATCACCTGAAATGCAAAGCTTTGTTGTGCGTAAGAAAGATGGGAGACCATCATACCAGCTAAGCAGCTTATGCGATGATATTCATTTCGGCGTTGACCTGATCGTACGCGGCCAGGATTTATTCGCATCTACCGTTGCGCAGCAATACCTTGCTCAACAGTTAGATTTTAATTCATTCGAAAGATGTGTTTTTTATCATCATCCGCTTATTGAACAGGCAAATGGCATCAAGCTGTCAAAGTCAGCAGGAGCAACGTCTATTAAGTATTTACGAGAAAACGGCTACAAAAAAAATGACGTATTGAATCAAATGGCTGAACACCTTGAACTCAATGGTAGTTATAGTTCATGGCAACAACTGGGTGAAGGCTGGTTGGCAAATCTTAAAAACAACAAAGACAATACTTAGAGTTTAGCACTCACAAATTAAAGTACTTAACGCAAAAAGGCCGTCATTAAGCCGGCCTTTTGTATTTCATTTACACTTAGCTACGTCAATTTATTTTACGCTTGCTAACACCTGCTCATTAATCGGAATTACTGGAGTATGTTGCAGCTCGGCAACTGTTTTGCTTATCCAGTAGCTGCCAGCAATATTGTAGCCGGTAGTGTGGTATTGTATTACTCCATTCTGATCAATGATTACATCAGTTGGGTGATTAAGTATACCTAACTTATCACTTAATTTTTTGCCATTTTCAAGGTGAACATAATTAAGCGGATTGGTATTCAAATATTCTTCCGCAATCTTTTTATCGTCCATAGGCACTGAAATGAATATCACGTTAGGATCGTTTTTGAAAGATGCAACCATTTCATTCATGTCAGTAATTTGCTGACGGCATTGTACGTTGTTTACATACCAAAAGCTCATCACTACAATTTTTCCCTTCAAGCTTTTTTTATCCCAGCTTGCACCTTTAAAATCTTTCTCTTTAAAGTTTTTGTCAAAGTTTTGGCCTGTAGTGAAAAACGGGCTATCCATAGGTTTTGGCATCTGTGCTATCCTTGCATCGCGCTCTGTTTTGGTAAGCTTGGAAAGGCGTAAGGCACCTTTACCATTAGCAAGCATTACCACCTTAACATTGTAGCGGCCGGTATTCACCAGGGTCGTCCAGGCGGTATAATCAATCCTTTTTCCAGTTGAGTCGGTAATAACAGAATGTTCATCAAGGCGCGGAAGTTTATAAACTTTTTGAGGACCAGTTGTGCTAACTTGGGCTTTAACTGAGAAGCTTAAAATTGAGAATAATAAAATTGCTAAGGTGTAAATAGTTGATTTCATTTTGGGTTACTGTTTTATACATGAGTATAGGCAAACCCTATTCCTGCAAACCAATATTTACGGCAACGAAACTAAGATTTGCCTTTTTGTTAATGAAGTGTATTGTGAATGCGCTAAAACGGTCAATTAACTATTGCTTTATTGAAAAGTTTGTAATTGTTAATTTAGATGTAAATATTGTCGCCGTGGGTAAATTTCCCCAATTACGGTATCACCTCTTGAATATTGGCAATACTCTTCCCCATCTCAAAAAGCAAAAGCCCGGCGTATCGCACTCCGGGCCCTGCAAACCAAACTGTATGAGGAAGAATTCTTATAAACTTATAAGCAGATTATTCTGATGAAGGAACTGGTAAGGCAACACCTGTACTTACCGGAATACCAAAATCAGGTATGCCATCTTTAGTCCAGGTAAATTGCTGCATTCGCGGAGAACGCTGTCCGCCGCATCCACAACCGGGTAAAGGATTTGCGTGGTAAAGAATCCAGTCTTGCTTACCATCAGGTGATTTAAAGAATGAATTATGCCCGGGAGCGTAAACACTATTTTGCTTGCTGCCTTCAAACACGGGTTTCGGTGATTTTTTCCAGGATGCCGGATCCATTACATTGGCCGATGCCGATGCGGTAAGCATTCCAAGTGCGTAGTGATCTGTCCAGCAGCCGCTGGCAGAATAAATCAAAAACAGCTTGTTATTGTGAACAAGCACTTCTGGTCCCTCGTTTACATTTACATGAGGAGGGTTGCTTGGGTCATTTAGGTCGCCATGCTTTTCCCAGTCATAGTCTGATGATGATAGCTTTACCCTTTTTCCTTCAAGTGTATAAGGGTTCTGCATTTTACAGATATAGATGTTTTGTTGCACATTAACATCGCCTTCCCAGCCAGACCAAATTAAATATAATCGACCTTTGAAGTTAAATACAGATCCATCAATAGCCCATTTATCGTTACCCTCAACAGCCAGTTTTCCTTTAAAGGCCCATTCACCTTTTAACGGATCGGAGTTAGCATTTTCAAGCACATATAAGCGGTGGTTTTCGTTCTTGCCATCATCTGCGGCAAAATACATGTACCACTTATTTTGTAAAAAGTGTAATTCAGGTGCCCATATGTTCTTTGAATACAACGTACCTGCAGGAGGTGTCCAAACCGTTTTTTTTTCGGCGCTAGCTAAATCGGCAATGTTTTTAGTCTTCCAAATGCTTAACCTGTTGCCTTGGGTATTAGTATAGTAATAATAGCCATCTTTGTGAATTATCCAAGGATCAGCGCCACCCGGTAAAATGGGATTTGTAAACGTTTTTTGAGGAACGCTTTGAGCGTGAAGGACTGTCGTTGCATTTAGCAACAACACGGTAAAAACGGCAAGTGGCTTAAAAAATTTAAACACGGTTCTGATATTAATTTGATATGCGTATTAACCCTTGTTGCCTATTTTGATGGCTCGGTTAAGCAAGTACAATTGGTTGTTTGTAAAACAAAGCAAGAGTAGTAATTAATATCAAGGCATTTGTATCAACCTTTATTCAATCCGTCTCAATTTATCAAATCAAATTGTGGTATGTACAATGTAGCAGGAACAGCATTTAGTATGCTAATTTAAAATAACAAATTATGCAGCATGTAAGTAATTTACAGTTACTATTATCGGATGGTTATTTCATCAGTAAAAATGTACGACGGACTTCCTTTGCTTTCGTGCCACTCGGGCAAGGGGCCATATTGTTTGGCTAATACTTTAATATAGCGCGTTTTGCGGTTAATGTTTGCCGTAAATGCCTGCGTTTTAGTAGCTGTATTATCAACAGGTATTTTGCTTTTTACGGTTACAGGTGGTCCAAATTTTTTACCATCATCAGATAGTGAATATTGCACCCATTGCGGGAATACAATCCACGACTGCGTGTCTTGCAGGGTATTCAAGCTAATTTCAGTTATCGGTTTCAAAGATCCTAAATCAATTATGGCTTCAAAATCCGCCTTTTGAAAACCCTGCCAGGCGTTTCCGGTGCGCCAGTTATCAATACCTATTATTCCATCAATAAGTGCTTCATCGCCGGTAGAGGCGTAGTTTGGCTCATATTTATTAATGAGCTTAATTTTGGTGTTGCTTGTAATTTGGCTAAACGTACCGGTATTTACTATGCTCCACTTGCCGTTTTTAAAGGCTATTGCTTTTATAGTAGTGGTAGCGCTAATGGTTAATGGTTTAATATACGTGTTTGACGAAGCGTTTGGTGTGCTGCCATCAAGCGTGTAATAAATTTTTGCATTGATGTCGGCGCAGTTTATGGCAACTGTTATAGGCGTTTTAAAAGTTCGCATGGTACTTATAAAACCCGGTACTGGCACAATTACAGAGTCAGTAATGCGCGATGTTGGCCTCTCTAATTCCTGAACAAATATTTGGTTAGGCAGCTTACCGGTAAAAATTTCAAACTCACCGCCTTTGCTTATATCATCATAGTCGATATAAAGTTTGCTGTATGGCTTCTTATTAAAGTTCATACCCTGCAGGTAAGTGTTGTTAAGGCTTACTGATGTTCCGGAGTTCAATACAGTGAACTTCTTGCCATTCTCGAGGTTCACAACTGCTTTTTCAAACTGCGGTAAACCAATTAAAAACTGTTGCTGCCCGGGAGCTATATTATATATTCCCAGCGCGCTCATTACATACCATGCCGACATCTGTCCGCAGTCTTCATTACCTGCAAGGCCGTCAGGCTGGGCGGTGTATTGAGTTCTAAATATATCTTTCAAACGCATTTGCGTTTTCTCGGGCTTAGCGGTAAAGTTATACAGGTAAGCCATATGATGACTTGGCTCATTACCATGTGCATACTGACCAATAAGGCCGGTAACATCAGACTGTTCGCGCCCGCTTAGCTTTGCGGTTGTGGTAAATAACTCATCAAGCTTGGCTTCAAGTTTTTCTTTTCCACCCATGGCAGTAGCCAACCCATCAACATCCTGTGGAGCAAAAAAACTATAATGCCAGGCATTGCCTTCTGTATAATTGTTATTGATGTCTGTTGGATTGAAAGGCGTAAACCAGGTGCCGTTTACACGCGCCTGCATAAAGCCTGTTTGATTATTATAAACGTTTTTCCAGTATTGTGCACGTTTTATATAGGTGTTGTAATCCTCAGGCTTGTTCATCATTTTAGCCATCTGAGCTATACACCAGTCATCGTAAGCGTACTCTAAAGTTTTTGATACCGATTCATTTTCTTTATCGCCCAATACGTAGCCATACTGTGCATACAAATTGAGGCCAACACGGTTAGCGTTTGTAGATGCTTTCATGGCTTCTAATGCTTTGCCGGCATCAAAGTCGCGTATGCCTTTACTATAGGCATCGGCAATTACCGGTATGGCGTGGTTGCCAATCATGCAAAAGGTTTCGTTTGATGCAAGCGGCCATACGGGCAATAAGCCGCCCTGCTCATACATGGCCAAAAAAGTTTTAATAAAGTCGAGCGTGCGTTTTTTATCAATCAAAGTAAGCAGCGGGTGCTCAGCCCTGAAGGTATCCCATAAAGAAAATACCGTGTAATAATTAAAGCCATCGGCTTTATGCACTTTGCCATCCAAACCGCGGTATTGTCCGTCAACATCGTTATAAATGTTTGGAGCAATCATACAGTGGTACAACGCCGTATAAAATATGGTTTGTTTTATTTTGGAATAATCAGGGAATGACTGTTTTTTTTGTTGTTGCGGAAAGCCCCCATAGCCGTAACCATATGACGATGACATGTTTTGCTGCTGGGGGACAGGCGGGCCACCACCTTCAATTTCAATTTTTGCCAATTCAGTGCTCCATGCAGCGCGGGCCTGCTTAACTGTTTTTTTAAAGTCAAAATCTTTTAGCTCTGCATCAAGGTTCTTAAGGGCACCTTCTGAGCTTACCGGAGAGATGCCAACTTTTACCAATACATCCTTTGGGTCATCAAACTGCACGTACATTTTGATGTTGTTCCCTTCCAGCTTTTGCTTGCCTTGCTGCAATATATCATTTTGTGATATGCCATAGGTTTTGAATGGTTTAGAAAACTTAGCATGAAAATACACATTCTGATCATTTGCCCACGATTTAGACTGCCTGAAACCCCTTATTTCATGATCATTTACAACCTCAATCCAGGAGTTTAAAACCTTATCGCGGTGGCTTAAATCAATGATGATATTTGCCTGGTTGGTTGAGGGATATTCGTAGTGGTGCAAGCCAACACGCTGCGTTGCTGTAAGCTCAACTTCAACGTTATATTTATCTAATAGTGTTTTGTAGTAACCCGGCGATGCCTGCTCATTTGCTTTCTTAAATCCCGAGCGGTACTCGGTATTTTTAAATTTAGGCAAACCCGTAGTAGGCATAAAAAGCACATCGCAATAATCGGGAATGCCGGTGCCGCTAAGGTGAGTGTGTGAAAAACCGTAGACAGTAGTATCAGTATAATGATAGCCCGAGCAGCCATCCCAACCCTCAAGCCGGGTATCTGGACTTAGTTGAACCATGCCAAACGGAACAGTAGCTCCCGGAAAAGTATGTCCGTGTCCACCCGTGCCGATAAACGGGTTTACCAGCGGTGTATAATCTTTCTTTTTTTGTGCCGATGCAGTGAAAAAAAATAACAGGCAGCAAGAAAGTACAGGGAGTACTTGTTTTACCATTCTCATCAAAATGCGTTTATAATGTACTTGATTTAACGCAAAATAGGGAGATTAGTGTTAACGCGCAAAAATACTTTGGCTGGCTAAAGCCTACTCAATGTTGAAACTATCGGCATCCTTTAAAAATGGAAGGGCCCTGCGGGTTTTTAAAAGCTCTTCGGCGTTGATGCTGAAGGTATAAATATCTTCCTCATTAGGCTTATAGTAAATTACCTTGCCGTTGGGGTCAATACACATCGAATCACCTGAGTGGTATACCTCATTGCCATCATACCCAAAACGGTTTACGCCAATAACGTAAGCCTGGTTTTCAACTGCGCGTGCAGGTATAAGAGTACGCCAGTGCAGTGAGCGGCGCTCTGGCCAGTTGGCAACAATAATCATTAGGTCGTATTCGGCATTTACATTACGCAGCCAAACCGGAAAGCGCAAATCGTAGCAGATAACCGGGCAAATTTTCCAACCTAATAACTCAACAATAAGCTTTTTATCGCCGGCGGTGTATTTTTCATCTTCCTTGCCAAGTGCAAATAAATGGCGTTTGTCGTAATGCTCGTAAGTGCCATCAGGCCTCATCCAAATAAGCCGGTTGTAATATTTTTCACCCTCGCTTATAATTAGACTGCCCGTTACAACACAATTCATTTTTTGAGCAGTGTCTTTCATCCATTGCATGGATTTACCATCCATAGGTTCGGCAAGCTTTTCGGCATTCATGGTGAAGCCGGTATTGAACATCTCGGGCAAAATTACCAAATCAGTTGAAGTGCGTACGCCAGACAATCGCAATGATATGTTTTGCAGGTTCTTATCAATGTTTTCCCAGAAAAGATAACCTTGATAGGTGGTGATTTTTAAGTTATTCATTGGCAACGGCAAAATAACTGGTGAATAATTGGATTAATGCAAGTAACAAAAAATCTACAGCTTTATTAAACGCTCAATAGCGCGCTCAAGTGTCTCCTGCTTTTTGGCAAAACAAAAGCGAAGCACCTTGTGGTCGGTACCTTTACTATAAAAGGCCGAAACTGGTATTGAAGCTACGCCATACTCATGTGTAATTTGTATAGCATAATCGGTATCTTTTACATCACTAATATGCTCATAACTTACCGATTGAAAGTAAGAGCCCGAACAAGGCAGTAACCTGAAGCGGGTTTGTGATAACCCATCTCTAAAATAGTCACGTTTCTGCTGGAAAAAACCGGCCAGTTCATTATAAACATTTTCGTTTTTGAGGTACTCTGCCACCCCAACCTGCATGGGTGTATTCACACTGAATACCGTATATTGATGTAGCTTTCTGAATTCGGCAGTTAAGGCAGCAGGGGCAAGGCAGTAGCCCAACTTCCACCCGGTTGTATGAAACATTTTACCAAACGATCCGACTATAAAGCTACGCTCGCGTAACTCAGGGTATCGTGCCATGCTGTGATGTGTTTGCCCGTCAAACACCAAATGCTCATAAACTTCATCGCTCAAAATCAAGATATCACGATTCTTAACAATGGCAGCTAACTCCTCAATATCACTTTCACTAAGTATGGTTGCAGTAGGGTTATGGGGCGAATTGAGTATGATCATTCGCGTGCGGTTGCTTATTAAGCGTTTCACCATATCCCAGGCAATGCGGTAATCAGGTGGTTCAAGCTCTAACGACTTAACAGTTCCACCCATTAGTTTAATTGCAGGTGCATATGAATCATAAGCCGGTTCAAAAACAATTACCTCATCATTTGGATGTATGGCCGCACAAATTGCAGTAAATATTGCCTGCGTGCCGCCCGATGTGATGGTAATTTCTGTATCAGGGTGGTAAACCGCACCGTATAACTTTTCAGTTTTGCGGGCAATTTCTTCACGTAACGGTAGCCAGCCGGCCATAGGCGCATATTGGTTATAACCGTTTTTCATGGCATCATTCACCAGCGACACAAGTTGCGGGTCACAATCATAATCGGGAAAGCCCTGAGATAAATTGATGGCGCCAAGGTCATTAGCCAACGCCGACATTACGGTAAATATAGTTGTTCCTGTATGCGGAAGTTTTGATCCGGTTATCATTAAGGGCTAAATTAGTTAATTAAGCGTAAAAATTGCCTGCTGTTCATAAAACTTCTGTAGCGGTATACCCGCAAATGTTTACTTTAGTACAATGATGCGCAATCTACACCTGTTGTTATTAATTGGAACGTTTTTTTTGCTCGCTGCTTGTACATCATCTAAAAAAAGTAGTGTACCGGTTGTGGGCTTTGTTGATGCCTTTGAAGATGCTACCATAGCACAGGCTAAAAATGGCTTTACCGATGCCCTAGCTAAAAATGGCTTTAGCGAGGCAAAAGGTACAGTTAAAATCGAGTATCAAAATGCGCAGGGTAGTATTCCAACACTTACTCAAATTGTAAACCAGTTCGTAACCAAACCGGTTGATTTACTAGCTACAAGCACAACGCTTTCATCCGTGACTGCCGCTCAAAAAACCAGCACTATACCCATATTTATGATGGTGTCACCAACGCCTGAGCGCGCTCACCTTACCGATGCGCAGGGCAAAGCACCATCAAATCTTTTTGGTACGGTTGAAGATTTAAATTATATTGATACTTCTTTCAGTATTATTCCGCGTTTATTGAAGCCACGGGGTAATAAGCTTGTTGTTGGGATGATTTATAACCAGTCTGAGCCGCAATCGGCCGATGCTATGCAACGTATAAATGATCTTGCCGGTAAATTAAATATTACGTTGGTAGCGCTTCCGCTAAATTCATCTACTGAGGCACAGCTGGTTACGCAGTCGCTGCTCAACAAAAATATTGATGCCTTCTTTGCTAATCCTGATAACACCGTATTTGCAGCGTTTGAAACCATTCTAAAAAGCTGCAACCAAAAGAAAGTTCCTGTTTTTACCAGTGAAGCGGGTTTAGTACAACGCGGAGCTGTTGCCGCTTTTGGAGCAGATATTTATCAATGGGGATACCAATCAGGCTTGCAAGCGGCGCAGTATTTAAAAACACACGGCACTAAGGGCCTCAAACCCGAAATGGTGAAAGTGAGAAAACGTGTGTACAATGCTGATGCTGCCAAAAAGTATAATATTAGTGTACCTTCAAATTACGAAGCTATAAAGTAATGGAGTTTTACCTAACTGCTTTGTTACAAGGGCTATGTTTTGCCGGTATTGCTGTTGGAATATATATATCTATGAAGATATTCAATATTCCCGACATTACTACTGATGGTAGTTATACCCTTGGCGGTATGCTTACCGGTACTCTCCTTACTCACGCTTTCCCGCTATACATAAGTGCCGCAGCTGCGCTGCTGGCCGGGGCTATTGCGGGCGCTATAACCGGCGTAATACATACTAAGCTTAAAATACATGCCTTGCTTGCAGGTATTTTGGTTTCAACTGCGCTTTACTCAATAAACATCATTGTTGCCGGCCGGTCAAATTTGCCTTTAATAAATCTATCGTCGGTATTCAGCATCATAACATTTACAACTGATTTTAACTTGAATTCGTTATTAATTCTACTACTTGTAGTAGGTGCTGTTGTTGCAATAACCGGCTATTTACTAAAAACCGATTTTGGTATAGCTATGCGAGCCACAGGTAACAGTGAAAGCATGATTAGGGCGCTTGGAGTAAACACCGACCGCATGAAAATTATAGGGTTGGCAATGGCTAACGCCCTTACCGCATTAAGCGGATTTTTAATGACACAGCAGCAAGGCTACGCGGATATAAGCATGGGCATAGGCATTGTAATTATAGGTTTAGGCTCGGTAATAATCGGCGATACGCTCATCAGCCGTTTCAATGTAAAATCGGTATGGAAAATTTTGTTGCTGGTAGTTGCAGGGGCTGTTGTTTTCCAGCTGTTGCTGGCGGTAACTTTATCGTTAGGTGTAAATGCTAACTTACTTAAGTTAGTTACTGCAGTATTAGTATTGCTTTTTGTGAGCTTACCACGTTTAACCTTATCGAGGCAAAATGATTAAGCTGAGTAACATTTCCAAAACATTCAATACTGGTAAGCCCAATGAGGTAAAAGCGGTACAAAACCTTAACCTCGAGATTGCCCCGCAAGATTACGTGGTAATCGTCGGTGCAAACGGATCGGGCAAGAGCACACTTCTTAATCTGATTGCAGGAAGTTTGCTGCCATCAGCCGGAACAATTGAGATAGACGGGCAATTGGTTACGCGCTTGAAAGACTTTGAGCGTAGTAAATGGATTGCGCGTGTTTTTCAAAACCCCTTGAGCGGCACCGCCCCTGATCTTACTATACTTGACAACTTCAGGCTGGCTGCATTACGTACTCAAAGCAAAGACTTACTTATTGGCACAACTGCCCAGTTTAAAGCCGACGTGAAAGATAAAGTGGCGTTGCTGGGTATGGGATTGGAAAACAAGCTCGATCAGGATATGGGTACACTATCCGGTGGGCAGCGCCAGGCTCTCACGCTAATGATGAGTGTTATGGATGAGTGCAAAATTTTGCTTTTAGATGAGCCCACTGCCGCGCTTGATCCGCGTTCGGCCGATTTGGTGATGAAAACTGCCGACAGACTGATTAAAGATTTTAAACTGACCGCTATTTTAATCACTCATAACCTTAAAGATGCCCATTATTATGGAAACAGGCTCATTTTGATGCGAGAAGGGCAAATTTTCAAAGATTATAGTTGTGAAAGTAAATTAAGTCTAACTCAAAATGATTTATTTTCATGGTTTAGTTAATTTAACTGCAAATGCTGGCAAAGTAATTGTATAGGTTCGTGCATCTATGAAAAACACACAATTTGCACCAATTAAAGATGCTTACCAGTTAGTGCAAGGCGCTAAAGTCAAAGGCATAAAATACGAAGAGGTTTTTGAGTTAGGAACTTATGATCCCAACAAAAGAGGTTACACTATCTATCCGTTTGAAGACGGTGTAAAATTCAACGACTTTAGCATAATTGTTAGTGAAAAAGAACTTAAAACACATTACGTTATTGAAGATGTAAACGTAAACATTCCGATTATTGAAAGCGCACGTCAAGCAAATCCTTTGAGTGATCTGGGCATGGCAAGCTAAAAAATAATTAAAATCCAACATATAAAAAGCAGCAGTAATTGAAGGTTGAATTCAACCGGCAGTTGTTGCTGTTTTTGTTTTCAGCATATTTGTCCCATTAGTATTTATAGGTGAGCTGATGGATTTTTAGTTAACAAACACTTAATACAAATGGTAAAGGCGCTTAATAGTACGGTAATAGTTTTGAGGTTTCACAACACTCACACTCAACATGAAAAAACTATTACTAATGTTCTTATTGGCATCAGGCCTTGTAAGTTGTAAAAAGGACAACGAAACCCAAACGCCTGAAGACGAATTTTTTGTAAACGAAGATGCATCGACATTTTCTGAAATTGCATCCTTTAAGGTAGGCGGTGCGGGTGCCGCCGAAATCTCCGCGTTTGATCCATCTACCAACCGGTTGTTTGTAGTGAACAACAATTCAACCGAAAACCGTATAGATGTAATTGATTTTAAAGACCCGGCAAACATGTCGGTTATTAAATCAATACCTATGTTGCCTTATGGTGGTGCGGTTAATAGCTTATCTGTATCAGGCGGAAACGTTGCAGCTGCCATCGAATCAGTTAATAAACAGGCGAATGGTAAGGTTGTGGTATTCAAAACCAGTGATTATACCAAAGTTGCAGAAGCCACGGTAGGCGCACTACCTGATATGGTAACTTATACGCCGGATGGCAAATTCATCCTTACGGCAAATGAAGGAGAGCCCAGTGCCGACTACACTAATGACCCCGAGGGTTCTATATCAATTATTTCGGTAGAGAATAATTACGCTGTAAAAACTATGAACTTTGCTGCGTTTGCCGGTCAAAAAGATGCTCTGGCAGCAAAGGGCTTCCGGGTATTTGGACCGAGTAATGATTTTGTAAAAGATATTGAGCCGGAATATATTACGGTGTCTGAAGATTCAAAAGCGGCCTGGGTAACTTTGCAGGAAAATAATGGCATAGCTAAAGTTGATTTGGCTACGCAAACAATCACTCAAATATTCCCGCTAGGCTTTAAAGATTACAGTGTTGATGGAAACGAAATTGACCCAAGCGACCGTGACAGTAAAGTAGGTGTGCCAGCCAAGTGGCCGGTAAAAGGCATTTATATGCCCGATGCAATAGCGGTATTTACCAATAACAATACGCCTTACCTATTCACTGCTAACGAAGGCGATGCCCGCGAGTACAGCAACGTTTTTGTAGAAGCAAAACGTGTTAAAGATATTGTACTTAACCCGGCTGTATTCCCTAATGCTGCCGATTTAAGGAAAGATGAACAATTAGGACGCCTTAACATTACATCAACTTTAGGTATGAATGCAGAAGGTAAATATGATGCATTGTATTCATTTGGTGCACGATCATTTAGCGTTTGGAACGGTAATACCGGGGCGCAGGTATTTGACAGTAAAAACGAGCTTGATGCAAAAGCAGTTGTGGCCGGTATTTATGATGATAGCCGCAGCGATGACAAATCAATAGAGCCGGAAGGTCTTTCTATTGGTAAAGTTGGCCGTAAAATCGTAGCATTTGTAGGTATGGAACGTATTGATGCGGTTGCCATTTATGATATAACTGACCCTGCAAAGCCAACATTCTTGCAAATGATTAAGTGTGGAGATGCTCCTGAAGGTGTGCTGATTATCCCGGCTTCTAAAAGCCCAACCAAGAAAAGTTTGCTGGTTGTAAGCAGTGAAGATGACGGCATAGTAAAGGTATTTACGCCAAAAACTCTCTAATTCCTGGTTTGTCATATAAACAAAATAGCCGCCCTTATAAAGGGCGGCTATTTTGTTTAAAAGTTATTGCGCTAAAAAGCGTCTGATTCCTAACTCCAGCCCCCTTAGTTCGGCCAGGCCTCTTAATCGGCCTATAGCTGAATAACCAGGGTTTGTTTTTTTATGTAGGTCATCAAGCATTTTATGTCCGTGATCTGGTCTGAAAGGCATACGCAGATGCTTCTCATCGGCTGCTTTTCGTTTTTTCTGCTCCAGTACAAGCGCTTTCATTACGGCAAACATATCTACATCACCATCCAAATGGTCGGCCTCGTAAAAATTGCCGGCTTCATCGCGTTTGGTTGCCCGTAAATGTATAAAGTGAATACGATGGCCAAGGCGCTCTACCATTCCGGCTAAATCATTATCTGCCCTTACACCGAAAGAACCTGTGCAAAAGGTCAAACCATTATGATAGCTGTCCACCGCATCATAAATTTGCTTAATATCAGCTTCGGTACTCACTACACGTGGCAAGCCCAAAATAGGGTAGGGAGGGTCATCAGGATGTATGCACATCAGTACGCCGGCTTGTTCGGCCGCAGGTATAACTTGTTGTAAAAAGTAATATAAGTTTGCTTTAAGGCTTTCATCATCAATATGATTGTATGAAGATAGCACATCTAAAAACTGCTCAACCGTATAGCCTTCTTCCGAGCCGGGCAGGCCGGCAATAATATTTTTTATTAGTAAAGACTTTTCCTCGTCACTTATACTATCCAGGTATTGTTTAGCTTCTTCCTGCTGCTGTTGCGTATAAACTGATTCGGCACCGGGGCGTTTAAGCAGGTAAAGTTCAAAGGCAGCAAAGGCGGTAACATCAAACCTTAAGGCCGTCGATCCGTCGGCTAATTGGTAGTCAAGGTCAGTACGCGTCCAGTCTAAAACCGGCATAAAGTTGTAGCATACAATATCAATTCCGCACCGGCCAAGGTTGAGCAGCGTTTGTTTATAGTTTTCTATATACAACTCAAAACTTCCGGTACGTTTCTTTATATCTTCCTGCACCGGAACACTTTCCACTACCGACCAGGTTAAGCCAGCTGCCTCAATCAAAGCTTTGCGCTGCAATATTTCTTCAACAGGCCAAACCTCTCCATTGGGTATATGATGTAATGCGGAAACTATACCGGTAGCACCTGCTTGCCTTACATCAGCCAGCGAAACCGGATCATGAGGACCATACCAGCGCCATGTTTGTTCTAAACTCATTTTTTTAATAATAAATGGTTATTTGATGCCGCCTAAATTAATAAATGCCGCTGGTAATAGGTTGAGGTTTTAAACTAAAAAAAGCTTCATACTATCAAATTTGATGCAAATCAGATAGCGGCCGTTGTAAGCCTGTATTTGTGTGAGCCGGTACCATTGCCCATTTTGTATATCACAATATTCTAAGCAATCAATTCTAATCATGACAAATGCCTACGAAAAATTGGCGAAAGTTGTATGTTTTGTTATTTTGATAGCTCAATAGCAACATATGGAAAATCACCTGACTTTAAAACGCACGCTTAAACCGGTTCACCTTTGGGCGCTGGGTGTTGGCTTGGTTATATCAGGTGAATACTTTGGTTGGAACTATGGTTGGGGCGTGGCTGGCACTGTTGGCTTTTTAATAGCCACTTTAATAGTTACCTTAATGTTTGTAACCTTCGTATTCAGTTATACGGAGCTTACAACCTCCATACCCAATGCCGGCGGCGCTTTCGCATATGCGCAAAGGGCTTTGGGACCTTACGGTGCAGTGGTTGCCGGGTACGCTACATTAATTGATTTTTTACTTGCCATGCCTGCCATTGCTTTTGCACTTGGCAGCTATCTGCATTTTTTGCATCCCGCCTTGCCGGTTTTGCATTGTGCCATTTTCTTCAATTTAGTGTTTATGTTGATTAACGCTGCTGGTGTAAAAGAGTCGGCTAATTTTTCAATCTTAGTTACGGTGCTTGCCGTTGCCGAATTGCTTTTGTTTATGGGTGTAACTGCACCTCATTTTAAATCCAAAAACTTTTTGACTAACGCCATGCCAGCCGGCTGGAGCGGAGTATTTGCTGCGTTGCCGTATGCTATTTGGTTTTATTTGGCAATTGAGGGCATAACCGCAGTAGCCGAAGAAGTCAAGGAGCCTAGTAAAAACATTCCAAAAGGTTACATGAGTGCATTATTTACCCTAGCTATATTGGCGTTGGGCGTTATGGTGTTAACCGGCGGAATAACCAACTGGCAAAGGCTTGCCAACATTGACTATCCATTGCCCGATGCTATAGCTGTAGTACTGGGTAAGCAGCACAGCTTAACCAAGCTTTTTGCTGGTATTGGGCTTTTTGGTTTAGTAGCATCGTTTCATGGAACTATGCTGGCGTCGTCAAGGCAAATATATGCTTTGGCACGTGCAGGTTATTTGCCAAACGCATTATCAAAGCTCAGTCAACGATTCAGGACGCCGCAACGGTCGGTTGCTGCGGGGGGTGTAATAAGTTTTGCAGCACTTATAACCGGAACCACAAGCCAGGTAATTATTTGCTCGGTACTCGGCGCCGTTGTAATGTACATTATCAGCATGGTCAGCCTGTTTGTTCTGCGAAATAAAGAACCCGGTTTAATGCGTCCATTTAAAGCGCCATTTTATCCCATTTTTCCTTTTGTTGCTTTACTGTTATCGTTGGTATGTCTCGCGGCTATAGTTTGGTATAATGTTTTTATAAGCCTGCTGTTTGCAGCGGGGCTTTTGTTGTGCCTGCTACTATTTTATATTAACCGCAACAATATTCAACTGCGAATTGACGAGACTGATGAATCAAATTAAGATTATAAATGCTCACTGTTAAAACCTTTTGTGCTTATTGGTAATATAATATCTTTGCACACCTATATATAATTGCACTCATGACGGCTCAACAAATACGCCAGGCTTTTCTGGATTTCTTTGCTTCAAAACAACATACCATTGTACCATCGGCACCTATTGTGGTTAAAAACGACCCCACGCTAATGTTTACCAATGCAGGTATGAACCAGTTTAAAGATATTTTTTTGGGTGAAGCCGAGCCAAAAGCGCCGCGTGTTGCCGATACCCAGCGTTGCTTACGCGTATCGGGTAAGCATAACGATTTGGAAGAGGTAGGTGTTGATACTTATCACCATACCATGTTTGAGATGCTGGGCAACTGGAGCTTTGGCGATTACTTTAAGAAAGAAGCCATTGACTGGAGCTGGGAACTGTTGACCAGTGTTTATAAACTGGACAAAGACCGCCTTTACGTTACCTATTTTGAAGGCGACGAAAAAGAAGGCCTGGGCAAAGACCAGGAAGCTTATGACTTCTGGAAGCAATATGTAGCCGAAGATCATATTTTACCAGGCAATAAAAAAGATAACTTTTGGGAGATGGGAGAGACCGGTCCCTGCGGACCGTGTTCTGAAATACATTTTGATGGCCGTACCGATGAAGAGCGTGCTAGAGTTAGCGGTGCCACGCTGGTAAATGCTGACGACCCGAACGTTATTGAAATATGGAATAACGTTTTCATGCAGTTTAACCGCCTTAAAGATGGTTCTTTGCAGCCATTGCCCAATAAACACGTAGATACCGGGATGGGCTATGAGCGTTTGGTGCGTGTGCTGCAAGGTAAAACATCAAATTATGATACTGATGTATTTATGCCACTTATTCAGTTTATAGCTGAAAAAAGTGGTAAAATCTACAAGGCCGAAGCTACGCCCAGGGCAGATGGCTGGAACGAGGCCGTAGCTATGCGCGTAATGGCCGATCATATTCGTGCTATTAGCTTTGCCATTGCTGATGGTCAGCTTCCATCTAACAACAAGGCGGGTTATGTAATCCGTCGTATACTGCGTAGAGCAGTGCGTTACTCTTACCAGTATTTAGGTTTTAAAGAACCGTTTTTGAATCAACTGGTGCCTTTATTAGCCGAGCAGTTTAAGGGGGTGTTTGATGAATTATACAGCCAAAAGGACTTTGTGCAAAAGGTGGTTTTAGAGGAGGAAGTTGCTTTCTTAAGAACCCTACAAAACGGAATCACTCAATTTGAACAAGTTGTTAATGCGGCTAACAATAATGTAATTGCAGGGCAATTTGCATTTGAACTGTCTGACACGTTTGGCTTTCCGTTAGATTTAACCGAGTTGATGGCTCGTGAAAGAGGGTTTACAGTTGATACCGAAGGTTTTAACCAAGCCCTTCAACAACAAAAAAACCGCTCACGCGCGGCTACCGCCATTGATACCGGCGACTGGGTTCTTTTGAAAGACAATGACAGCGTTGAGTTTACCGGGTATGATGAAATTGAAACCATTGCCCATGTAATCAAGTATCGCAAGGTAAAGGCTAAAGGAAAGGAGCAATACCAATTGGTGTTGGACAAAACTCCATTTTATGCCGAAAGCGGCGGCCAGGTAGGCGATACCGGCGACTTGATTTTCCCTGATGGGGAGATTGTAAAAGTAACTGATACTAAAAAAGAAAACGGCCTTATTGTGCATTTTACCGATGTATTGCCACAATCTGTTGACGATGCCTTAACCGCTTATGTAGACCGCGACCGTCGTTTAAATATTGAAAGTAATCACTCAGCTACCCACTTGCTGCATGCAGCCATGAAGCAGGTGTTGGGTACCCACGTAAACCAAAAAGGTTCGTTAGTTAACGCCGATTATCTGCGCTTCGACTTTTCGCACTTCAGCAAGGTAACTGATGATGAAATAGCTCAGATTGAATTAATTGTTAACGAAAAAATACGCGAAAACATCGGCCTTAAAGAGGAGCGTAGCGTAGCTTATGCTGAAGCTATAACAAGTGGTGTAACCGCCCTGTTTGGCGAGAAGTACGGCGAGTATGTGCGCGTAATTACCTTCGATGATGATTTTTCAAAAGAGCTTTGTGGCGGTACCCACGTAAAGGCTACGGGTCAAATTGCTTTCTTTAAAATAACTGCTGAAAGTGCTGTAGCTGCTGGTGTACGCCGTATTGAGGCCATTACCGGTGTAGGCGTAGAAAAATATATCCATGAGCAAACTACACTGGTTCAGCAGTTAAAAGATCTGTTAAAAAACCCGAAAGATATCGCCAAAAGTATTGAAAGCCTACTGGAGGAAAATACCCGCCTGAAAAAGGAAATCGAAAAATCGGTATTGGAAAAAGCATCCGGCCTTAAAACTGAGCTTGCTGCAAAAGCCGAAAGCATAAACGGCATAAACTTCATCGTCCAAAAAGTGGCTCTACCTAATGCCGAAGCCATTAAAGCGCTGGCGTACCAGTTGAAGGATATTGTAGCTGATCTGTATCTTGTACTGGTAGCCGATATTGACGGCAAGCCAAACATTACCGTTATGATTGCCGAAAACCTGGTTAAGGACAAAGGCCTTAACGCCGGTAACATCGTACGCGAACTGGCCAAAGAGGTACAGGGCGGCGGCGGAGGTCAGCCGTTTTTTGCCACCGCGGGTGGTAAGGATGTAAACGGGTTAGACCGCGTGCTGGAAAAGGCGCGTGGATTTATTGGGTAACTGATTCATCAAGATAAACCAATCGTCATGCCGAACTTGTTTCGGCATCTCACAAGCAAAGCCGCGAGCTAAGTAAATGGGATGCTAAAACAAATTCAGCATGACGTTTTTATTTATTTACAGTTGATTACAAACCATAGAAAGAACGCTTGTTTATTTCGAAAAGCTTGTGCGCACTAACAAGATTTTTCCTTACGTCGAAATGACATGGTGGAGATTATAGCAAAAGATAGTCATCTCAATGCATTAGTAGTTTGCGTTAGGGATAGTAGAGGAAAGCCCGTAACGAAGCATAGCGTAGTGAGGGCTTAGAGCGTATAGCCCGGGCCGCATGCAACGCCCAAATTAGTTGGTTATTTAAAGGTTAAAGTAACTGAATTTAATAAAACATGGAATTGCGAATAAAATCAACCAATCAACCAATCAGCCCAACCCCTTAGGCCAATTGTTACAAACAAGTGATACGCCCCAACTGTCAAATTAGTACATTTGCCGGGTAAACTTTTATACATGGATGCTGAACAACAACTAAGGGTGTTACTCAATGATGCCCGTTTAGCTGAAGATCTGAAACATATCGCCCAAAAAGTATTGAACCATGAGCGTGTTACTTTTGACGAGGGCGTTACCTTATATAAAAAAGGCGAACTCAGCTACCTTGGCATATTAGCCAATTACATACGCGAAAAGCGTCACGGTAATAAAACGTATTTTAATCGCAATTTTCATATCGAGCCCACCAACCTTTGTGTGTACGATTGTAAGTTTTGTTCATACTCGCGTTTAATAAAACAACGTGGCGAAGGGTGGGAGTATACGATGGAAGAGATGCTCGATATTGTAAAAAGATATGATAACGAGCCGGTAACCGAAGTGCACATTGTAGGCGGTGTATTACCGCAGTACGACATGGCCTTTTATCAGCAGCTATTTAGCGCTATAAAAGCTCACAGGCCCAATTTGCATGTAAAAGCGTTGACTCCTGTTGAATACCATTATATATTTAAAAAAGCTAAGGTTGACTATGCTACCGGTATGCGCCTGATGAAAGAGTCGGGCTTGGAGTCAATGCCTGGTGGTGGAGCTGAATTGTTTCACCCAGAGGTGCGCGACCAGATAGCTAAAGACAAGTGTACCGGCGAACAGTGGCTCCAAATACACGAGGAGTGGCACAAGCTGGGCATGCGTTCAAATGCTACTATGCTTTACGGCCATATTGAAGAGTACTGGCACCGGGTTGATCATATGGAGCAACTGCGCCATTTGCAGGATCGTACTGGTGGTTTTCAAACATTTATACCCCTTAAATTCCGTAACAAGGACAATCAAATGTCAAACGTTAAGGAATCGTCAGTTGTTGAAGATTTACGTAATTACGCCATTGCCCGTATTTATTTAGATAATTTCGATCACATTAAAGCCTACTGGGCTATGATAAGCCGTACAACGGCGCAGCTATCATTAAGTTTTGGCGTTGATGATATTGACGGCACACTTGATGATACTACCAAAATTTACTCTATGGCCGGTGCCGAAGAACAAAATCCGGGTATGAGTACCAAGCAGTTGGTAGAGTTAATTAAAAACGTAGGCAGGCACCCCATTGAGCGTGATACATTATATAACGTAATTACCGATTACCAGGATTACGAATTTGCCGACGAGCCAAAGCCTCATTTTTACAAGCTGCCGGTTATTAATTAAGCTAAATGACTGAAAAAACATTATACATCGTTCGCCATGGGCAAACTGATTTAAATAAACAAGGCATTGTTCAGGGCCGTGGTATGAATACTGATTTAAACGCCGAAGGCCGCGCACAGGCAAATATGTTTTTTAATGCCTATAAGGATGTGGCCTTTGATAAAATTTACATTTCGGACTTAAAACGTACCCAGCAAAGCATACAGCAGTTTATTGATTTAGGCATACCTTATGAAAAGCTTTCGGGGCTTGATGAGCTGGCCTGGGGTAAACTGGAAGGTGCCCGCAGTACCCCCGAAACCAAAGCTGCATTTTTACAAATGATGCGTGATTGGAAAGCGGGGATGCTTGATGTTAAGTTTGAAGGTGGAGAAAGCCCCAATGAAGTTCAAGCCCGGCAAAAAGAAGCGCTTGCAACTATCATGAGTCATCCTGAAGAAAAAACGGTGCTTGTTTGCATGCACGGCCGCGCCATGCGTTTGCTGCTATGCCTGCTTACCGAAAAGTCGCTTATTCATATGGATGAGTTTCCGCATCAAAACCTGGTATTGTACAAGGTTACTTATGATGGCAGCCGGTTTGAAATTGCCGAGTTTAACAACGCCATCCATTTACAAATTCATTAATTGTTCTTTTGGAAAAAATAAGAATATCGGCCGTTAGTTATACCAACACTAAGCCGTTCCTTTACGGTATTCAGCATACCGACATTATCAATCAAATTGATTTAAGTTTAGATATCCCGGCCGAGTGTGCGCAAAAGCTGATAGACAACAAAGTTGATATCGGCCTTATACCTGTTGCTGCTACCTTAAATTTGCCCGAGTGGCATTTAATATCTGACTACTGCATTGGTGCGGTAGGTGCGGTAAATTCTGTTTTTATTTTTAGTAACTGCCCTATTGAGGAGGTAAAGCTGTTGCAGTTAGATCCGCATTCACGTTCGTCAAACAACCTTGCTAAGGTTCTTTTAAAAAATTACTGGAAGCTGCAGCCGCATATGGTTGAGGGCGCAAGTAATTATGGCGAGTCTGCTGATGCAAATACTGCCTTTGTACAAATTGGCGACCGTACTTTTGGCAAAACCGGCAACTATGCGTACGTATACGATTTGGCCGAAGAATGGAGTAAGTTTACCGGCTTACCATTTACTTTTGCTGCCTGGATTGCTAACAAACCCATACCCGAGAGCTTTATTCAGGAATTTAATAAGGCTTTACAATATGGCCTTGACCACCGCGAGGATCTGTTTAATGAAATGGAGATGCGCAAAGACTTTGATTTGCGCGATTACCTGATGCATAAAATTGATTATCCGCTTACTAGTAAAAAGCGCGAAGCACTACACCTGTTTCTTAAATATATAAAAGAACTTTAATTTAAAATTGGCAACGTATAGGCTTTTTGGTTGACAATTTAATTACAAATCGATTTATAAATTATCAATATTTAAAAATTAAATTAATGTAATCGGTTTAATTTGACAATCGTAAAATAAACCAACGTATTTTATGATTTTTTTATAAAAGTTTCATTTAATCTAATAAAATGATATTTGAGTTGTAAATTTGTTGCGGATTTAAAAATTAAGACAATAAAGATTTACAACATTATGAAAAAATTAACCTTACTGAGCGCATTATTCGCAATTTTAAGTTTAAGCGCTATAGCTGCTGATGGTGGCAAAAAAAATGATGATGTTAATAAAGTATCAAGCTTTGTAATTCGTCAATTTGAATCGGAATTTTACAATGCTAAAGATGTAAGCTGGACTGTATCTGAAGGTTACGAGAAAGCTGAGTTCTTTGTAGATAACGTTAAAATGGCCGCATTTTTTGATACAAACGGTAAATACTTAGGTCATACCGAAGCGGTAACTTACAATGTATTACCATCACACGCAAAAAAACAAATTGCCCGCGAGTATGAAGGTTTCCACGTTAAAGAGCTTATTCGTTTCCAATACGCCGAAACTCCTACATCTGCTTTAACCCGTTTAACTGCTACTAACGTTTTTGATGATGAGGTTTACCTGCTTACTTTATATAAAGCTGATAAACAAGCAACGCTACGTATTACACCATCTGCAGCAGTTGAATTGCTGAGCAAAAACTAAAATATACCTATTACATTTTTAAAAAGCCGTACCTATTTTAGGTGCGGCTTTTTTGCGTTTATTTAACTCTAATGTAGCCTTTTAAACTCTTGGGTAAGAAATGGCACAAACAATAACGCTCATTTCGTTTTAATATTAGTACAAATATTTGTTGAATATAATTTATAATTATGTCTAAAACTATAATTGTTGCTAACCGATTACCTGTGAAAATACAGGAAAACAACAACGAGTTTAACCTTATGCCCAGCGAAGGAGGCTTGGCAACCGGTTTGGGCTCGGTGTATAAAACGGATAACAACATTTGGATAGGATGGCCGGGCCAGGTAATTGCAGAGGAGAAACAACCTGAGGTTACAGAAAACCTTAAAGAGCTAAGTTTAGTACCTGTTTATCTTACACAGGATGAAGTGCTGGAGTTTTACGAAGGATTTTCAAACGACGTGCTTTGGCCGGTTTTTCATTACTATGCGTCAACCTATACTACTTACAAACCATCAAATTGGGATTATTACCAAAGCGTTAATGAAAAATTTGCCCGCGTAATACTACAGCATTGCGATTACGGCGATACCATTTGGATACATGACTATCAATTGTTGTTGCTGCCGACATTAATACGCAAAGAACGTCCCGACCTTTCAATCGGGTTTTTCCTGCATATTCCGTTTCCATCGCATGAAATGTTCAGGCTTATACCTTGGCGTGCCGAATTACTGCGCGGAATGCTTGGTGCCGATCTGATAGGCTTTCACACATTTGATGATGTAAGGCACTTCCTGAGTTCGGTATCTCGTATTTTACCCATGCCGGTTTCTTCCAACGTCATCACTTGTGATGAGCGCTCAGTGGTAGTTGAGTCTTTCCCTATGGGTATTGATGAGCAAAAATATGCTGGGCTAACAAGCATGCCAGAGGTAATAGAACAGGCAAATCAAATCAAAGACATATATAAAAATAACAGGCTCATTTTATCCATTGATCGTCTTGATTACAGCAAAGGCATATTGCAACGCCTGCAAGCTTTGGAGCTGTTATTTGAGGAACATCCCGAATACATAGGTCAAATAACCTTGTACATGGTGGTTGTTCCATCAAGAGATACGGTGCCGCAATACATGCACCTGCACGATCAGATTGACAAAAAGGTTGGCAATATAAATGCCAAATACCGCACCATTGACTGGACACCTGTTAGCTATTACTACCGTTCATTAAGTATTGAAACTTTATCGGCACTGTACAGTACTGCTGATGTTTGTTTGGTAAACCCCATGCGCGATGGTATGAACCTGGTAAGTAAAGAATATGTTGCCAGTCGTACCAATAATGATGGAGTTTTAGTTTTAAGCGAAATGGCCGGCGCATCGCGCGAGTTGATTGATGCTATAATCGTTAATCCAAACAATGTTATACAGGTAAAAGACGCCATAATTGAGGCGCTGAACATGCCGTTAGATGAGCAACGTCGCCGCATGAAGCAAATGCGTTCGCTTGTGGCAAAGTTTAACGTAAATCATTGGGTGCACATATTTATGGAGCGCCTTAATGAGGTGAAACTACTGCAACGATCAATGCAAACGCGGCATGTACAATCGGCAACTGCACAGTCTATCGTAAACCGTTATCATAATACCTCAAAGCGACTGATATTTTTAGACTATGACGGAACGCTGGTTGACTTTAAAACTAACGTAGATCAGGCCAGTCCCGACCGTGATTTATACGCATTGCTTGATCAGCTTGCCGCCGACCCTTTGAACCAGGTGGTTATTATAAGTGGCCGTAAGCACGAAAATCTTGATAACTGGTTTGGCGATCGTAACATTTATCTTGTTGCAGAGCATGGCGCTTGGTTTAAGCAACAAGGTATGGAGTGGCATAAAATCAATGGCCTTTCTACCTCATGGAAAAAGGACATTTGCGATACCCTCGAAAAATATGTCGACCGTACACCTGGGTCATTTATAGAAGAGAAAACTTATTCGTTAGTATGGCATTACCGTAAAGCACAACGTGGTTTGGGCGAACTTCGTGCCAATGAGCTAATGAATACACTTAAGTTTTTGGCTACAGACAAGGGCTTGCAATTGCTGCCCGGAGACAAGGTAGTTGAAGTTAAAAACATGGAAATTAATAAAGGTAAAGCAGCGTTGAGCCTGGTTGACCAGGGTGATTATGACTTTATTCTTGCCTTAGGCGATGATTTTACTGATGAGGATTTATTTCGCGCCTTACCTGAAAGTTCTGTAACAATCAAGGTTGGCTCGGGAGCATCAGTAGCTAAATTTTACGTACGTAACCCTAAAGAGGTGAGAGGTTTGTTACGCTCCTTAACCGTTGCAGAGACGGTACATTAAAACATAATACACATACTGTTAAAAAATCCCTTGTTAAATAAACAAGGGATTTTTTATTTGGGGATGACTGCTTTACTTGATAGCATCAAACCATTGTCAAAGACATCGAGTTTAAACAGCTGCCTTTCTAAGCTGGTTGGTATGATCAATGGTAAGCAATTCGGCAACATCTGCTTCCAGTATATCTGCTATACAAAGTAATCGGTTAAGAGTGATATTGCTGTAGCCCAGTTCAATTTTACTATAGGCGTTTTGAGATATACTGAGTTTTGCAGCCAGGTAATCCTGAGTGTAATTCCTTATCTCCCGTGTTCTTCTAATATTAGCGGCAACCGCTTTGGTTCTTGCATCGCACAAGGCTTTCATAAAAGCTATAAGACTTAAAGTATGTTCAAAAAAAATGAGGCAGCGGCTCGGTTAATTGGTCTCTTAAAATAATTGAAAAGATAACCATACATTATAAATATTGTGTTTAAGAAAACATTCCGGGTAGTTTTATAAAGCAAAAAGTCCTTACATTTTACTGCAAGGACTTAATATTTATTTCAGAAAATATTAAAAGCGCTCCCAAAACGGCGGCGGAGCAATACCTAATGAGCGTAAATAAACGGTTGCCTGCGCCCTGTGATGAATTTCATTGTCAATTATGTACATCAACGTTGAATATATTTTATCCTCATACATGCCAAATGCAGCTTCGGTATCCTGCAGGCGGGCATAGGTTACCTGTGGTGCAAATTGGTTTAAAATAGTTGTTGTAGCATCCCATTGCGATAGCAATCCTTCTTTAGTTTTAGGATAGTTGCCGGTTGTATGGGCTAGCTCTTCCATTCCTTTCCATTTGCCGGTTACAATTCCTTCAATGCCCGGGCCGGTAAGGTCAAGTATTTCTACAACTAACAACGCAAACGGGCGCATTCCACCAACCGAATAGTTAAACAAATCATCTTCGCTAAAAGCTTCAATTGTTTTGCGGGTTAAGTTACGGTGGCCTTGCCAGTGAGCAAACAATTGTTCAATTGTTAATGCGGTTGCTGTTTGTTGATCTAATTGTGCAGTTTCCATGATTGTTTTTGATTTAATACAAAGTAACCGCGCGTTAGTGACAACAGTATGTCAGCAGTGTTTATTGAACTTTTTTATTTTTCATTAATTGTCATACGCATGTTTTAAATGCAATTAAGCAATCGTTATAACATCTTAGGGCAATACTATTTCGTAATTAAAGCGTTAGCAAATCATACAAGCAGTTAATTAAGCAAATGAAAAAGACGTTAATACTTATGGCATTCATGCTGGCAACTATAGCTGTCACCTATGCACAACAAATTAAAGGAACTGGCAAACACGCAAATAATCCTTATTATTCAAACACCGACACTCGCAAGCTTAACGTAAGTAATGCGGAGTGGAAAAAGATTTTACCACCAGCACTATATGCGGTAGCCAGAGAGCAGGCAACGGAGCGTCCGTTTACGGGTAAGTATTGGAATGCAAATGCTAAAGGTGCTTACTATTGCGCCGTATGCGGCAATAAGTTGTTTTTGAGCGATGCTAAATTCTCCAGCGAATGCGGCTGGCCCAGCTTTTTTGAGGCTATACGCAAAGATGCAGTTATTTATAAGACTGATAAATCATTAGGAATGGAGCGTACCGAAGTAATTTGCGCCCGTTGTAATTCACATTTGGGACATATATTTGATGACGGGCCTGCACCAACTTACAAACGCTTTTGTATGAATTCTGTATCGTTGGAGTTTGAGCCGCTTGCATCGCTGAAATAAAATGTTGGAAGCAGTATGAAATCTGTTGCCTAAAATTTATTAGTTTTAATAAAAATTGATTGATTTGAAAGCAACTGATAGTCATAACCAGCGTATAGCCAGCCTTACATTTGCATCAGTTTACCCCGCTTACGTAATTAAAGTTCAAAAAAAGGGCCGTACCGAAGATGAGTTAATTGAAGTAATAACATGGCTCACCGGTTATAACAGGCAAGAATTGAATGAACTGATAGAAAGAAAAGTAACATTTGAAGAGTTTTTCGCTGAAGCCAAGCTTAACCAAAGTGCAAACCTGATAACCGGTACAATTTGCGGTTACCGTATTGAAGATATAGAAAATCCATTAACGCAAAAGGTTAGGTATCTTGATAAGCTGGTTGACGAACTGGCGAAAGGCAAGAAAATGGACAAAATACTACGTAGTTAAATAAACCCCTTGATCTATACCATCAAGGGGTTTTTATTTGAAAACAACTGATTATTCTACCTTGATGCTAATGCCCTTGATAGTTTGCCAGCCTGCTTTATCAACCAGGCGAATTAAAAAATGATAGTCGCCTGCATCGGCGTTTGCAGGTACATCAATACTCTGAACCACATTATAGGTTTTGAGGCCGGTAGGAATGGAAATGCTTTTAATGAGCAAAAGTGGATTTACCGGCGTTTTTACAGCACCCATTTGGCATGTTTGCACTTCAGTACTATGTGAGTGATGGTCAAAATTATGGTGTATGTCAACACTTACCGATCCCAGCTCGGCATTGTCTGTAACTCGGGCTCTGAAGGTAAATGTCTGCCCACGTTTAACTGTGCCGCATTGCTGCGGGAAAGCATCAGCTACCGAAAGGTCAATCACCGGATATTCGGTGTCTTTGGTTTCTTCGTTGTTTTTACTGCAGCCACCGGCTAAAATAATGATTGCCAAAAGGCACATACTTAATTTAAGAAACTGTTTCATAATAAAGCAATAATGGGGAAGCCGCTTTAAGCAGCCTCCCCGGTTAACTATTTAATAAAAATTCTGGAATGATTGGCCAACAATCAGGGTTTGTCAAAATGCTCTTCAAACTCGTTTTCTTTACCGGCCTGGTCAATAACTTTTAAGTGTACATGGTAATGACCTTTTGGTGAACCTGTAACATCAACATGCTTGTGAAGGTTGTAAGTAACTTTACCAACCATGGCAGCATCGGTATAAGTAACCTCTTTTTCCCAGCCAGCTCCATGAACTTCCAAAACAACTTTCGCAATTTTGTTAGGTGCGTTAATTGTGGCTTCGGCATGTAAATCATTACCTGCGGTGTTCAGGCCAACCTCAAAACCTGTTACTGATGGCAGGGTAGGATCGGCGATTACTTTCAGGTCAAAATCAGCTTCGGTAACCTTACCGTTTTCATCAGTAACCTTTATGTGGCCATGATAATTACCAACGGCGGTTGTAGCGGGCACATCGATATGTTCATGAAATTCAGCATTTTTTTGTCCGGCAAGATTTTCGGTATAGGTTGTGTTTACCTTCCAGCCATCACCACTTTCCGGATGAATTTCAAGTACTACATCTTTGATAGTGCCCGGCGCGGTTATCTGTGCCTCAATGTGTAGATCATTACCTGGGTGTGCGGTTTTGTTGTTACTGGTTCCAACCTCCAGGCCATCAATTGATGGGGCGGGCGAATCATTGTCATTGTCCTTTTTACAGGCTGTAAAAAGGCTTGCGCTTAATAGCATAAGGCAAATCAGTTGTTTTGTTGTTTTCATGTAATTGTATTTAAATGGTGAATAAATGCATGTAATAATCTATCATCTGCCAAATGGAATTTTAGCAGATAGAATAATGTTGCGCCCGGCTTCGGGCAATTGAATAAGACGGTAAAAGCTGGTATGATTTAAATAGCGGGTGTCAAATACATTTTGCACCTGCAGGCTCAGCATCAGCGGCCGATTGTAAAAATTTACCTTAGTGCCTGCTTGTATGTTCATTACCCGGTAACCCTGCGTTTCACGCTCGGGAGGTACAGTATTATTTTGTGCCGCCGTTAAACGGTAGTCCACCGATAGGTAGGCATCCTTAAGTGCCTTTATTTGAACAGGCTGATAGGTTACGTTAAGGAGCAGGGAAGGCGGTGGTGAAAATGGTAAAGTAAACCCTTTTTTTTCACCTGATAGTTGTTCAGCATATAAGTACTCGCCCAAGGCTTCAGCGCTTAGCCAATTATTTACCCTGTACTTAACCTGTAGCTCGCCGCCATAGCGCATTACCCGGCTTTGAGAATAATTGAATACCTGGTTGCCGGCTCCGTACAAAATATCATGTCGGCCGGTTGGATTTAGATATATGTAATTAGGGAAGTAATTATAGAACGGGCTAAGTTGTATTTGCCACTTGTTGGTGTTCCAGCCCAGTGTAACATCTGCCTGGTATGATTGCTCGGCGTTTAAACCTTGATTGCCTTGTTCATAACTAAAGTAATGATAGTTTACGCCGTTTGCAGCCAGTTCTTTGGCAATTGGCATTCTAAAACTTTTACCCAAATTGGCCTTTAAACTAAAGTTTCCTTCGGGTGTGTAATTTATACCAGCCGACCAAACAATGCTGTTAAAGCTGCGGGTAAATGCGTTGGCTCTGGTTACAAATTCGCCTTCAGATGGGAACCAGTCACTATAATGGAAGGTTTGCAACCGCCCATAGTCATAGCGCAAAGCACCATGCAGCAATACGGTTTCACTAAGGGCAAACTTATCATAGATGAAAATGCCTGAAGTAGTTTGCTTAAAGGCCGGTACCAGAAAACTCCAGCCGTTAATTTGATTGTCCTGATGCTCGGCATTGAAGCCAAACGTTAACTGATGCCGGTTAAGTTGCAGTACGTCACGTGCATTAATTGAATATACTTGCTTGTCAAATTCGCGTTCGAGGTTTTGCGGAATGTTCAAAGTAGTAGGATATATCGGCGGCATAAAGCCGTGATTTACGTATATACTAAATTCCTGCCTGAAGTTACGTTGATATCCTATATCTGCCTGCAAAAGGTGCTTACCGGTATGATACTGGCTGCGATTGATGAGTTTAAAATGATTAACCTCTTGATACGGCATTTGTATGTCACGGCGCGATTGGTCATGCAGTAACGTGTCAACCTGCCTGGGCTCTAACCCATGCGCATTCGCAAAAAAGCCGCTGCGTGAGTATACGTTTGACAGATAAATGGTAGATCGGAAGTGTTCGCCTATATAGCCTGTATTAAAGTGTAATCCGCTTTCGCGCCCCGCTGTGTTACGTAGGTACCGGTTTGGTAGCCTAGCTTTAAAATCATATACATACACCGTATCTGTAGGTACTTTATAATCACCGTAATTTTGATAAGTCAGGCGCGAATCAAAGAACCAGTTTTTCTTGCGACCATAAACATTCACCGACGTACCATAAAGGCTGTTATTTGTTTTGCCAATCAGGTCTACCGATCCGCCAAACGTTCCTGGCATTGGAGGTAAACTTGGTTTTACATCAATTACTCCTGCAATAGCATCTGAGCCGTATATAAAGGATGCCGCCCCCTTTAAAATTTCCACTTCGCTCGCGGCAAACTGGTCAAGCTCAAGACCATGGTCGGCACCCCATTGCTGTCCTTCGTGCTTTATCCCCTTATCTGTAACTACAACACGGTTAAAGCCAAGGCCGCGTATGAGTGGCTTTGACTGCCCCGAACCTATACCAATTGTTTTAACACCCGGTAAGCGCGATAAAGTAGTCATCAAGCTGCCCCCAAGGTTACGTTGTATAAAGTCTTTGCCAACAACCTCCACATTCATTGACTCTGACTGCTTACGGTTTAGCGCCCGATTATCTTGTATGTGTACCTCTTCAAGCTCATGATTAAGAGGGTGTAGAATGAACGTCACCGATTTGGAACCGCCTGTATAGCTCACCGTTTTGCTTTGGGTTTTATAGCCTACATGTGATGCTGTTACGGTATAGTTAACTTGTTGGCTAACAGGTAGTTTAAAGGATCCTGTCGAATCAGTCATGGCTTGTGTTCCGTAACCGGCAAGGCTAACAACAACGCCACTTAACGGATGCCCATGATGACTGCTAACCCTGCCTTTGATGACATTTTGTTGAGCCGAAACATTGGTTGTAGCTAATACAAGAAGAATAAAAAGTATGGCAGTTGCGCACAATAAGCAATAAACGCTTTGTACATACCGGCCACAACAAAAGGCGGTTTGCTTTTTCAAAAACAATAAGTTGAACTTGCCTTGCGGCAATCAGTTAAAAAAGTAAAAACAGGGATTGAATCAGCTTAATGATGTGCTGATTAATGGGATACAAAGCGGGAGAGATTACTTTAAGGCGTAATATACCTTTGCCCATAAGCGTACTTATGCAACAATAAATAAAAACAATATAAACGAATTAACTGCCGCTTTGATTAAGCAACAGCAGGAGGACCTTTATTAGTAAAGCCCTGTAACGTGAACTTGTAAATGCCTGCATAGCTTTTAGTAAGCAGGGTAACAGCTTTGGTTACCGGCACAGCCACAACAGGAGGATGGTGTAAGTGTGCAAAATTACTTTGCTTGTGAATTACATAATCACAAATGCTACATTTTTCGGCAGCGTAAACATATTCTGTTTCATCAGAGTCGTTTTTAGCCGATGTATAGTTGTGCTTGTGAAACGCTTGCACAGCAGTAATGAAAAGGAATGCCAATGCCAGCATCAGCGACAATGCGCCGCTAATTAATTTTGCTGTATTGTTGGTTATAATTTTCACTACGTGGCAAAAATGTGCCTTTTATATTAAAATATCAATATTAAATTAAATAAAATTTAAAGATGTACTGCTTTTGTTACCTAACTCATATCAGTATAAATAAAATGAATTTAAGAATTATTAAACAAAAAGTACTTTCAAAATAAAAGTAAATATTTATTTTTGTTTTTGATGATAGCAATGACTCACCATTAAGCAATGTTAATCTAAGTTATACTACTATAAATGAAACACTCATCTGAAGCCTTCTATAACAATTTCTCATTTTTCTATCCTTTGGTTGATTGGTTTTTAAAACCGCAAAAAAGGATGCTTTTTGAAGAGGTTAACCAGCAGCCTCCGGGTAACTTACTGGAAGTAGGAGTAGGTAATGGATCGCACCTGGCCTTTTACCAGGAGCATGACGTTACGGGTATTGATACCAGTGAGGGTATGCTCAAAACGGCACGTAAAATGAGCACAAGTAAACCTGTACAACTGTTGAACATGGATGGAGAAGCAATGGTGTTTGCCGATGCTTCTTTTGATTACATTGTTCTCTCACATGTAATTGCTGTTGTTACCAATCCTCATAATTTGCTTGGTGAAGTTACAAGAGTATTAAAGTCTGGGGGGAAGTTATTTGTTCTGAACCATTTTACGCCGGCTAATCATTTATCCATAATTGATAGGTTATTTTCTCCGGTAGCACGTCTTCTTTCCTTCCGTTCGGTTTTTTATTTGAATGATATTAAATCTGCCGGACGACTGCGTTTACTCAAGCAAATTGAGTTTAAGCCTGCATCATATTTCAAATTACTGATATTCGAAAAAGTATGAATAGGAGCGTGGTATTAGTCAGCCTGTCGTTAGCTGTCAGCCTGTTTATCTATTTGTTTTACCGCACCGAACGTACTCTGGTGAATGAAATGGCTATTCGCCTAATAACGCTCGACGAATACAGGAGTTTAAAAGCTGCCATCGTACACTTCTTGCCGCTCCATGATATCATTATCTACTCCTTACCCGAAGGCTTGTGGGTGTTTTGTATTACTATAGCATCATTGCCTTATTATGTAAACATAGGCACGCGGCGTTTTTGGTGTGTATTTGTGCCCTTAATTTTTTCTGTAAGCCTTGAGTTGTTACAACTAATGGGTATAACTAACGGACGTTTTGATTTAATTGATATAGCCGCGGTGATCATATTTTGGGTGGCAGGTATCTTAACGGCAGAACAGGTAAGGCCACAAATCAATCTTTTCCATAGGCCGGATTTTAAAACTGTTATGTGCGTTACAAGCTATTGCATTGTATATTTAGCCCATGTGTTTAAGTAAACAGTGTGCAGGGCAATGAATAAGGTTCAAAAGCATATAGCTAGCTACAGGTTTTCGGTAAAAGGCATATGGTTGGCGTTCAGGTATGAGAACAACATGCTTTTTCATTTGATTGCAGCTATTGCTGTAGTTGTGGTAAATGTATTGTTTACGGTAACTAAAACCGAGTGGCTTATTACGCTTATGCTTATTGGCCTGGCCTGGATGGCCGAAATTTTTAATACAGCAATTGAAAAATTAGCCGACCGTGTTACCAGGCAGCACGATCCATTAATTGGGAAGGTTAAAGATTTGGCCGCAGGCGCGGTGCTAATAATTTGTTTGTTTGCTGCTATTTGTGCTTTAATTATTTACGTGCCGTATATACTGAAATAAACGTGGGAGCGACAATAGGAGGGCTTGGTATAAAACAAAAAAGCTTTGCCATAAATGACAAAGCTTTTGTATTGTGAGCGAAAGACGAGATTCGAACTCGCGACCCCGACCTTGGCAAGGTCGTGCTCTACCAACTGAGCTACTTTCGCATTGAGATAATAAAAGCCCCTCTTTGCAGAGAAGCTTTTTGTACTCGGGGCGGGAATCGAACCCGCACTCGCTTTAAGGCGAACAGGATTTTAAGTCCTGCGTGTCTACCAGTTCCACCACCCGAGCAGGTAATTAACCTTTTAAACAAATTTCTGCTATGGTAGCAGCAGAAACCTGGAGCGAAAGACGAGATTCGAACTCGCGACCCCGACCTTGGCAAGGTCGTGCTCTACCAACTGAGCTACTTTCGCATTTAACTTAAGAAGCTTTTCTTTCGATAACCCCTTTCGTTTTTGGTGATGCAAATATAGGCACAAAAGCATATTCCGCAAATAATTATTTTAAAAGTTTTTTAACTTTTTGCTAACTCACTGTTTTTCAAAACATCATTTATCAAATCAGCTTCAAATCCGCGGCTCATTGCGTACTGCATAAGCTTGTATCGGCGTTTAAAAGTATCCTTTTCGTTAGTTTGCCGGGCCTTTTTTTCAATGAGATCACTTAAGGCAGCCATGTAATCATCAGGGTTAATGCTCAAAAGAGCTTTTGCAATGAGCTTATCAGGTACACGCTTTAACTTTAATCCCTGTTTTATCTTAATGCGCCCCCAGGCTTTTTGGTTAAACTTCCCTTGTACATAGGCTTGCGCAAAGCGTTGTTCGTTTAAAAAATTGTCTTCAATAAGGCGGCTTATTATGCGTTCAACAGCGTCAGGGTACAAACCCAGGTCATATAGCTTGTTGCGTACCTCTTGTTGTGATCGCTCCTGGTAAGCGCAATAGTGCTCAGCCTTGGCAAGGCCGGTTTTTTCGTCGGTTACCCGTTGCTTTTTGGGTTCGTCCATTTTGTAAAATTACTAAAAATTTTGGCTAATTATATTATGTGCAGGGCATGCTTAGGGTTTTCATATTGTCAAATTGCCTTTATCATTTTTCTGTTTACATAAATATCTTCACTTTCGTGCTATGTCCAGCAGTCAATACACTATTACCCATGTGCAGCAAATTATTAACGCAACCGGCACCCTTGTACGGGAAGGTTCTATTAGCAGTTTGGTTACTGATAGCAGGCAAATAAGCAATCCGGCAGAAAGTATATTTTTTGCTTTAAACGGTCGCAGAAATGGTCATGCATTTATCAAAGAGGCTTATGAGCACGGCGTGCGTAATTTTATAGTAACACATTTACCTGATGGTGATTTTTCGGCTGCCAATTTTTTAATTGTTGATGATGTTTTAAAAGCCTTGCAAAAGCTGGCGGCGTATCACAGAAGTGAGTTTAATTTACCGGTAATTGGAGTTACGGGAAGCAATGGTAAAACTATTGTTAAAGAGTGGCTGTACCAGCTTATGGCTGCCGATAACAATATTGTTCGTAACCCTAAAAGTTATAATTCGCAAATAGGTGTACCGCTTTCAGTATGGCAAATACGCGCCGAAAACACGTTGGGCATTTTTGAGGCAGGCATATCCACAATAAACGAAATGGATGCGCTGCAGGCCGTTATTCAGCCGACCATTGGTGTGCTTACCCACTTAGGTTCGGCACATGACGAAGGCTTTGAAAGCACCGCTCAGAAAATTACCGAAAAGCTTAAGCTGTTTATAAATTGCAATTTGGTTGTTTGCAACTACGATCAAATTACTGGCTATGCAGCACAATTTCCCGCAAATGCCAAACATTTCACCTGGAGTTTTTCATCCAACAGGGCCGATTTGTATGTCTTCAGCGAAACTGTAATATCAAAGCGCCATTATTTACGGGCAGTATATAACGGCCAGGAAATTGAATGCCTTATTCCTTTTCTAGATGAGGCTTCTATTGAGAATGCCGTTACCTGCTGGGCCGTTTTACTTGCTATGGGATACAGCCCGGCTGAGGCGGATAAACGGCTGGAGCATTTAACACCGGTAAGCATGCGTTTGGAAATGAAAACGGGCATAAACGATTGCTCGGTGATTGACGATTCTTACAACTCTGACGTGCAATCGCTTGCCATAGCACTTAATTTCTTACAACAGCAAAATCAACATAAAACTAAAACACTTATCCTGTCCGATATCTATCAATCCGGACTCAAGCAGCACGAGCTTTATGGCCAGGTTGCCGAAATGGTAAAGAACAGGAATATTGACAGGTTTGTTGCCGTAGGTGATGATTTGCTGAATAACCAACAGCAGTTTGCGGGTATTAACCAAAGTTACTTTTTTAAAGACACCGCAGATCTACTTTCGCATTTTCAGGAACTCAACTTCAATAATGAAGCAATACTTATCAAAGGTTCGCGCAGTTTTGAGTTTGAAAGGGTAAGTAAGGCGCTGTCGCAAAAGGCGCATGAAACCATGCTCGAAATTAACCTTAATGCCTTGCTGGGTAATCTTAACTTTTACAAATCTAAGCTGAAGCCAGGGGTAAGGTTAATGGCAATGGTAAAAGCATTCTCATACGGCAGTGGAACGTTTGAAGTTGCGAATATACTGCAGTACAATAAAGTTGATTACTTGGCTGTAGCGTACATTGACGAGGGCGTTGCGCTGCGTGAGGCCGGAATTACCTTACCTATAATGGTGCTGAACCCTGAACCATCAGCGTTTGACAAAGTGATTGAATTTAAGCTGGAGCCTGAAATTTACAGCTTTGGTTTGCTTGACAAGTTTATAAAGTACATTCAAAATAACGGCAACGATCACTATCCGGTTCATATAAAAATTGATACGGGCATGCATCGGCTTGGTTTTGAAGGTTATGAGTTGAGTAGCCTTTGTGATTTATTGAGCGGTAATCCATATATCCATGTAGTGTCAGTGTTTTCGCATCTGGTGGCCAGTGATGCCGAGGCACATGACGATTTTACCCGAAAACAAATTGAGAGATTTGAAGAGGCATCGGCCAGGATAGAAGCCGCGCTCGGCTATAAGGTTATCAGGCATCTTTCAAACACATCTGGCATTACACGCTGGCCCGAGGCTCATTTTGATATGGTGCGTCTGGGCATTGGCCTGTATGGCATTGATGGTGCCGTGCCGCCTCATTTAAACGGTCTACAGCCTATAGCAAAGCTAAAAACAAGTATATCACAAATACGGAGCATTAAAGCCGGCGAAACAGTTGGTTACAACCGTAATGGCAGTTTGCAAAGTGACGGCCGCATTGCTACGGTAAGAATTGGTTATGCCGATGGATATTTGCGCGCATTTGGTAACGGGGTAGGCAAAATGCTGTTAAAAGGCGTGCTGGTGCCAACGGTAGGTAATATTGCAATGGATATGTGCATGATTGATGTAAGTGATGTAGACGTAGCCGAAGGCGATGAAGTGTATGTATTTAATGAGCAGCAAACCATTGAAGACCTGGCCAAACAAATAGGAACTATTCCTTATGAAATTTTAACCAATATATCGCAGCGGGTTAAAAGAGTGTATTTTTATGAGTAAAATTGCACTTTCATATGAACAGGTTTGCACGCGCTTTATTTAATTACTTTATAAAAGGGATGCTGGTAGTGGTGCCCTTGGGCGTTGCTATTTTCCTGATTGTTTGGGCAGTTGCCAAGTTAGATAGCGCACTTAACCTGAGCGATGTTTTGTGGGTGAACCCCAAAACAGGTAAAGGCATTTACGTGCCCGGGTTAGGCATTTTAACGGTACTAACACTTATTATGGTAGCCGGAGTGCTGGTTACTAACGTTATTACCGACCCTATAAAGCACTGGTTTGCCCGCTGGCTAAATCATATACCCCTTTTTAAATTTCTTTACTCATCCATTAAAGATTTTACGGAGGCCTTTGTTGGTGAAGAGAAAAAATTTAACGAGCCAGTACTGGTTGAGGTAGGTTCATCGGGTGTAAAGAAGATTGGCTTTTTAACGCGCAAAGACATGAGCACAATTGGTTTGCCTGGTGAAGTTGCTGTTTACTTTCCGTATTCTTACTCATTTGCAGGTCAGGTAGTTATAGTGCCGGCAAATAAGGTAAAGCATATAAATAAAAGCGCCGCCGATGTAATGAAGTTTGTGATTTCGGGCGGTGTTACCGAGTTAGATTAGTTCCGTTATTTCATTCCAAATTGCCATCCCGAACATTTATGGATTATAGGTGAATCAAATCCAGCTGATAACCTTTTGTGGTCGGAATGACAATTGTATAAACTATTGTTTCTTAATTACAGCTCTCTAGCTCTTTATTTACCTTCTCTACGCTATGCAGACCTAAATGATTGCCGAAGTTATTTTGCACGTAGGTAAGCACCTGCGCAATTTCTACCGGCGCAAGGCCCGATGGAGGCATTTCGCCATTAAACGGCTTTCCGTTTACCATTATTGGTAACTTTAAGCCGTTTTTAACATAGCAAGCCAGTTTATTGCGGTTGGTCTTTAAATAAATCGAATCCGTTAGCGGTGGTATAAGCGCTGCCAAGCCTTCGCCCTGCGCTCCGTGGCAATTTTGGCACCGGGTTTTGTAAAGCTCCTGACCGGTGGTGTAATAGCGCATAAATTCAAGCTTTTCATCGCTTTGGCATGAATAAACAGCAGCTGTAACGGCAATAAAAAGTATAGCAATTATTTTGAACTTCATTGCGCTATCATGCTTTGTGGTTCCGTTTGCAGCAGCTTAATGTCTTTAATAAGATTAGCTACCTGCTCGGGGTTGGTACCGTCATAACTACCGCGTATACGCTTTTGCTTGTCTATTAAAACAAAGTAACCCTGGTGCACATAACCGCCGGGAGCTTTGTTATCTTCCATCACTGCTACAAGGTAACTTTCGGCCAGTTTGTAAATGGCTTGCTTGTCACCTTGTAAAAACCACCAGTTATTTCCGGTAATTCCCATTTTATCAGCATAGTTTTTCAAAACGGCTACGCTATCATGCCGCGGGTCAATGCTGTAAGAAACAATTTTAACATTGCCTGATTTTTTGAATTCATCATATACCTTAAGCATATTACGGTGCATAATAGGGCATATTGAAGGGCAGCTTGTAAAGAAGAAATCAGCCACGTAAATACTACCGTCTAAAGATTTCCGGGTGATTTTTTTACCATATTGATTAACGGTTTCAAAATCAGGAATGGTATGATAAACGGTATCAGTAACTGTTTTACCATTTACGGTTTTAGTAACCGCTTCACGATTTCCGTATATAGGCAGCAAGTTATCGCTTTTATCGGAGGTATTGCATGCCGCTAAGCCAAGCAGGCAACATGCGCTTAAAATCAAAGCTTTCATTTCTTTTGAGTTGATAAGTATTGGTTTGATTGATTAATTGCAGCATCTAATTGCTTGTTCACCTTTTCAATTTGTGTTTTCTGGTCGGCCATGTACTGCATAGTCTCATCATGCGATTTTCCTTCATGCTCCACCTCAAACTGGTGCATCCAATCTTCCATGGCTTTATCAGCTGCGCTAAGGTTCTGAGTTACGTTGGATGCTGTTGCACTATCAACAGCCTTTGTTTTAATAAGGCTGTCGAGCAATATATTGTTTTTAACCACCTGTTCACTTTTTTCCATGGCAACATCATGAACTTTTATTACCTCGTTCATAGCATCTTTTTCCTGCGCTTTATGATTACTGCATGAGGCTAATAATAACCCGGCAAGTGTTATAATTAAATATTGTTGTTTCATTGGTTATTATTTAATCAGTCTTCCTTTGCAACCAAGTCCATTCCGCATTTAGGACAAGTGCCAGGTTTTAGTTCAGCTACTTCAGGGTGCATGGGGCAGGTGTAAACCGTTTTATCTGCACTATTTTCAATTGGTGTCTTGTCTTGTTTTTGTGCAGGTTGTTTGCATGCGGCAAATGCAGCCATAATGCAAACGATCATTATCTTCTTCATGTTATTTGTTTTTAATAAAGGCCGCAAAACCGAACAAAGATACAACTAATACACCCGCTGCTGCCAGCATACTAACTATATCACGTACATTCTTACCGGCCCATGTCATGCCAAAGTATTTGTGCAAAAATATAAACGAAAAACCTTCCAGGCGATCAATGCCCGCAACCTTGGTTGCCAGTTTAGCCGATGAGGTTTCTATGTACCAATCTTGATTTTGAGGATAGCTGATTTTCATAACCGGCAGCCGCTTGTTAATAAAGCCATACTCGGGAGTGAATTGTTTAATTTGCTCTGTTTTAAATTGATAGGCTGTCTTGTCTTCCATATTACCTCCACGATAATAGTTGCTTAAATACAGCGCAAACTTCCTATCGCCATCTTGCACTTCGGTGCCCGATTGCGTGTTGAAGTATTTCACCAGTTTTTTTGCATCTGTTACCTGGTAAAATGTGATGCCTTTGTATTTAATTAAAGAAATGCGCTTAGTAAGACTATCTGCAATACGAGAGTTAAGATTGCTTATCTGGAGATCGGTGCGGTTGATTAACTGCTCAAACGGTTGTTTGGTAGCCGGCTCGCCGTTTAGTTTCACCCATAAATGGAAGCCGCCGCTTATTGTAAAAGTTAACATCACAAATGACACAATTAACCCCAGTTGCCGGTGATACCGGTGAGTAAAGCGTTTTTCTTTTTTGTCCTCAATTTTTTGTTGTTGCCGTATTTGCTTAAAACGTTTCCAAAACAAACCATAAACGGTAATGCCAGAAAATAGCGATAGTATCATTATTACAATCACAATTAGCAATGTAACTTGTCTGATTGTCTCGCTAAAAGCATCAGCTAAAAACTGCCAGCTATGAAACTGCCTGAAAATCCAGAGAAATGTTTTACGCGTATTGTTGTTGAAAGTGGCTAACCGGCTTTGGCTGGTTTCCACATAAACGTCCATTCTATCTGCGCGGTTAAAAGCTATTTTCCAAACAGGCAGCAAGCGGTTTATAGGTTGATAAGTATCATCAAAAGTTGTTTGTAAGGTGATGCTTTTGATTGATGAAACTGAATCCTGCGTGAAATAGCGGGCTAAGAAGACGGCATACTTCTTATCGCCGTTCGGTAGTAATACGCCGTTACTTGCCGAATAGTAACGATAGCTACTATCAGGCATTAAAGCCTGATAGTAAGTTTGTTTATTAAAATTAACTAAACTAAAATTGCGGATAGTTGAAATTTTGTTTTGGTCCATTACCTGTTGTAATGAAAGCACCGGAGCCATCTGTTGTTGAGTCATTGGTTTAAACACTTCCTGCGGTATAAACGGCCTGAACCAGTTAGACATAAATGGGTGAGATAGCCCGCTTACGCTCCAAAAAATAACCGGTACTAAGCTAATCAAACCTAATATGCGGTGCCATTTGTAAAACTGTTTTTTTGTTATTAATGATTGATTTTGCATGGCTTAAGGTTTTGATAGAGAGTAACTGATACCAAGTGTATAAGTGCGCGGCGGCGCGGCATAGTAGGTATCTCCATATTGGTTGCTGGTTACTGATGTTGCATAAAGCTTATTGGTTAGGTTAACTACATTGAACCATATGCCGGCACCTTTTAACAAAGTGTTTTTAAAATCATAACCTAACCTGACGTTAACAAGGCTATAGCCTCCATAGATCTTTGTATTTGCAGGATTAGTGTAGTATGAATTTATATGCTGCCACTCGGGTGCAATACGAAACCCTTGCGCAAACTGTGGCCTGTACGTCAGCTCAGCGTTAGCAATCCAGGTTGGTGCGTTTGCCATGCGGTTGCCATTATAAACAAGAGTAGTTGTTTGTCCACCCGAGGTGCGTACTTCACTATAGTCTTTGTATGTATGCCACGCATTGGTTCCGCTGAAACGAAAAGTTAGTTGTTGTATCGGTGCGTAAGTTACCGTATACTCAATGCCGCTATGCCGGGTTGCGCCCGCATTTTGGTTTTGCGTAGTATTATCGGGTAGCAACTGACTGATAATTTCGTTTTTTCCATTGAGCTGATAAAGGCTTAATTCGGTATAAAGCTTTTTATTGAAAACTGCGAACCAGCCGCCTACTTCATAGTTATTAAATGTGGCCTGCTTTAACGGAGTTTGCTGTCGCGAGTTGAATAAATCTCCGGTTTCGGGCGGTTGAAAGCCCATACTGTAGTTTGCATACAGTCCTTTATTATTGCCCAGGTTGTATGTTAAACCTAGTTTGGGTGCTAATACGTCAAAATTGTTGCTTTGCTGTTGTTTGTATTTAGTACTTGTTGTTGGTAAGCCGTTACGAAAGTTGTAGTGAACCCTGTCATAACGCAAACCAGCTACAATGCGCAATGGCTCAATCGGCTTTAGTTCATATTGTGCATATGCTGCCGTGTTGAAAAGTTTAATGCGGTAATCGTCAATGAAAACACCTGTGTTGATAAAGCCAGTGTAGTAATTTCGTGCAACATCTTTTTGAATGTTTAATGATTGTGCGTAAAACGAGCTAGGGCTGTTATCCAAATACATGCCAGCTATCAATCTCGAATGCAAAAAATCAAAGTCAACCCTGTGTTGTGCAAGTACGCCATAGCTGTTGAAAGACTGATCGTTCACCTGTCCGTTTGAGCTTACATACTGTCCTTGCGCGTTGCGCACGTCTGATATAAAGTAGCTGGGAAGCTGTGCTGTGGAGTTGTTGCGATAGTATAAGGTTACAAACGTATTGCTGGCCTGGCTCCAGGCATGTTCCAGTTTAACGCTCGACCTGAATGCCTTTACCTTGCGATAAGTGAAACGCTGATTACTGGTATAGCTGCGATCATAAAAACGTGCGCTATCTAATGAGCCTGGTGTTTGCGTATTTAGAAAATTGTATGTGGCTGATGCTATTAAACGGGTGGCTACATCCAAATCATACGTAGCCTTTAGTGTACTCGAGTATTTATCGAAGTCCGTATAGTCTTGCCATCCATTTTTTTGATGTGCAATGTACCCTCCGGTATATAAGCCGAATTTACCGGATGTAAAGCCACCATCGGCATCAACGCGGCGGTAATGATAGTTATCACCCTGCAATTGTACGCGAGCCGCATACCCGCCCGGTGGGTTAGGCGTAATAAAGTTAACAGCGCCACCAACCGAATTACTGCCATATAATGATGAAGCAGGCCCTTTAATAACCTCAATATCTTTTACGCTGTTCATATTGATTTCGTAAAGGGAATTATGGTTAAAAATTCCGGTAGGCCGAATAGGAAGGCCATCTTCCATATACAAGTAAAGTGCATTATAGGTGATGGGCTGCCGTATGGCCATGGTATGCTGCTCGTTGCCAAGGTTAACCATATATACACCTGCCACCTTGTTTAGCAATTGGTATAACGCCGTTGCTTTAGTCTCCTGCATTACAACGGAGTTGATTTTGCTAATGGCAACAGGCGCACTCGCACGCGACTGGCCTTCGCGACTGGCCGAAACTACAACAGGCTGCAAATCAACAGCCGATGGAGACAAGCTTACATTTAGCGTAGTATGACCGGTAGTCAATTCACTAACAATGGCAATGTATCCCATCATAAAAAAACGTAATTGGCCTGAAGCGTTAATGCTGTAATGGCCGTTGCGATCAGTTGTGGTGGCAATAGTTGGCTGACTTGAGGCTGTAATGCTAACGCCCGATAACGGCTCGTGCGTAACAGCATCTGTTACGGTACCTATAAGGGTGTTTTGGGCATGAGCGCCCAATGGCATTGTAAAAAGTAAAAACAATAAAATTTTACGCATAATAAATGCTTACGGCATTGCTGCCAGGTAATTGAAAGAATGATTTTGTTGCACGGTTATTTGGAAGGGATATGATCGATGTAATCTATCAATTGCTTTGAGGTTGTATTTCAAACAACCAGAAATTTTGACGTTGCACACGAATACAGGAATGGAATATTTCCTTCCTGAGAGCGGATGAAATTGATATTAACGAAGGCTTGTAAAAGCCACCGCTCGCCAATCACAAAAGTCTCTATTGAAAATGATAACGCTGATTGAAGCAATCAACCAATAACCGTAAAAAGAGAAGTTATTATGCTTGCCGTGGAGGGCGGAGGAGGAATTGGCTTACTTGCTGCGGAACCATGGCCTGGTAACGCATAGGGAACGATTGCAGCAATTGGGCATGAAACTCAAAATCAAAGCTAACCGTAACGCAGGCATCCTGAAACAAGCTTTTTTGAATCTGGCGTTCGGCACTGCGTTCTTTTTCTTCGGCCTGTTTAATTTTTTTCATTAAGAAACAGCGGCCGTTACAATGCATCCATGGCTTATCGCGGTTTTCGCAAAGCTTTTCGGCAATGTACTTTTGGTTAGCTTCGTAACCTGCGTAAATAAACAGCCGCGAAAAATTGGCTGTTACCGTTAGGCAGATGAGCAGTAAGGCTACAAAGCGTTTTAACATTGGCGCAAAACTAAGCCTTATGTGGTAGCCTTGCAAACCAAATTTGCTTTTATTGCCTGGTGTAAAATATGTAATCGGTTGATGGAAGCTCGTTTATACCGGCTTTTTTTAGTTCCTGCCCAACTTGCGCACGATGATGCGTACCATGATTAATTACATGCGTTAGGATGTCAATAAGTTTGTCTGTGTATTGCGCCCCTTTGGTTGTGATATACGCAACAGGTTTTTCAAAGTCATCGGTATTCAAAGTTTTAATATAGTCAATCCATTGTGTATGATTTTCTTGCATAATGTACTTCAGCTGTACCGCCTGCAAATCGGGCCAAACTGTTAAACCGGCAGCACTGTCGGTACGGCATCTTGATAGCCATATTTGTTGTGCGCCTAAAATATGCGCAGTAAGTTTTACAGCTCTTTCGGGTTCCTTGCTTTGAAATAAAAGGTCGAGCATTTGCAGGTTGCAATGCAAATCGTAATTAAACAGGTTGATGAAATGGGTTTTCATATCAAAATGCAGGTTGTACAGGCAATAGTATGAATTTATTTGCAGTCATTTGTCCGTTTTTATTATCATAAATATTACTTTTAGCGCTCTTAATCAAGGAAATTCAAACAGCATGTTCTCAGCACAGCATATAAACCAGTTTAATCAGCTGGAAACTCCTTTTTACTATTACGACCTTAACCTGTTGCAAAAAACTGTAACGGCTTGTACGCAGGCAGCGGCGCAATACCACTACCATGTGCATTATGCGCTTAAGGCCAACTTCAACCCTAAAGTATTACAAACCATGCAGGCGGCTGGTATTGGCGCCGATTGTGTAAGCGGTAATGAAGTAAAAGCTGCCATTGAACATGGTTTTAGTAATAACAAGGTAGTATTTGCTGGTGTAGGAAAATCTGACCGTGAAATAAATGCGGCATTGGATGCTGATATATTTTGCTTTAACGTAGAATCTGTTCAGGAGTTGGTGGTCATCAATGATCTAGCTGCCGCTAAAGGTAAAACTGCACGCGTGGCTATTCGTATTAACCCCAATGTTGATGCGCATACTCATCATTATATTACCACCGGTTTAGAAGAAAATAAATTCGGCATAAATACCTGGCAGCTGGACGATGTATTATTTACGCTTAAAAATTGTACTAACCTGGAGTTTATTGGCGTTCATTTTCATGTTGGGTCGCAAATTACCAATCTTGAGGTATTCAAAAACCTGTGTACCCGCGTTAACGAGTTGCACAATTGGTTCGACAACCAGGGATTGGCTATAAAAGTATTGAACGTTGGTGGCGGTTTAGGTGTTGATTATTATAATCCCGACACTAATTCAATTTGTGACTTTGAAAGCTACTTTAAAGTTTTTAGCGAACATCTTAGGGTAAAGGAAGGGCAGGAGGTTCATTTTGAATTGGGCCGTGCGTTGGTTGCCCAAAGCGCGTCATTAATATCAAAGGTGTTATACGTAAAAAACGGGCAAAAAAAGAACTTTTTGATACTGGATGCGGGTATGACCGAACTTATACGCCCTATGTTGTACCAAGCTTACCATCACATTGAAAACATTAGCAAGCAACATACAGCCTATAATACAATCAACTATGATGTTGTTGGACCTATATGTGAAAGTACTGATTGTTTCCGTACAGATGTTGCTTTGCCCGAATCGCATCGTGGGGACTTAATAGCAATGCGTACAGCAGGGGCTTACGGAGAAGTAATGGCCTCGGGCTATAACTTACGCGATAGGGTTCAAAGCGTATACTCACAACCTGAACAGGTTGAGGTAGTATAAAGTCATCAAAACTTAATCTGCGGTTAATATTTGCCTTCATATCTTGGTATCAACAAATCACCGGGACACATGAAAGCATTACAATTCATTAAAGACGTGCTAATTAGCCTGAAAGACCTTTTGGTATTACGTAGCTTAAAATCGTCTTTTATTCATTAATGGTTACTTGCAAATATTTGCGTTATCCATTTAATTCGAACAATTTTGCCCCCGCAATGGTTGGGGTTTGTTAGATGGATAATCATACTACTGCACAGTTGTTTACTAAACACTTGTTTGGCCCTGGCTTTAGCTGGGGCGTTTCTACGGCTGCCTTCCAAACAGAGGGGGCTTGCCTTGCCGATGGTAAGTCGGCTTCCATCTGGGATGAATTCACCGGCAGGAAAGGTAAGGTACATGGTAATCAAAATGCCCAAATAGCTTGTGACTTTTACCATCGTTACCAGCAGGACATTGACGTCATTAAACAGCTCAATATTCCTAATTTTCGATTCTCTATTGCCTGGACGCGCATTTTGCCTGATGGTACCGGCAAGGTAAACCAGGCTGGTATTGATTATTATAATAACGTTATTGATTATTGCATTGAACAGGGTATTGAGCCATGGCTAACCATATATCATTGGGATTTGCCGCTTTGCCTTGAGCAAAAAGGGGGGTGGACTAACCGCGAAAGCATAGAATGGTTTACAAATTTTGTAAGCGTTTGTGCTAAGGCTTTTGGCGACCGTGTTAAACACTGGATGATAATGAATGAGCCGGCCGTTTTTACAGGCGCGGGTTATTTTTTGGGTTTGCATGCGCCCGGGCGTACCGGGTTAAAAAACTTTTTACCTGCCGTACACCATGTTACCATGAGTATTGCTGCAGGTGCCAACATATTAAGGGCCTTACTGCCGCAAGCCGTTATTGGCAACACATTTTCCTGCTCACATATTGAACCGCTAACTACTAAGCCACGTGATGTAGCTGCCGCAAGCCGGGCCGATGTACTTATAAACCAGCTTTATATTGAGCCGTTGCTTGGCATGGGTTACCCTGTAGCTGATTTGCCTGTGCTACAGCGTATAGAAAAATATATGAAAGATGGTGATGAGCACAAGCTCGCATTTGATTTCGACTTTATAGGCATTCAAAATTACACGCGCGAGGTTGTTAAATACTCCATGTTTACGCCTTACATCCAAGCTAAGTTAGTTGAGGCCAAAACCCGTAATGTGCCTTTAACTGAAATGGGCTGGGAAATTTACCCTCAGGCTATTTACGAAATGGTAAAGAAGTTCAGTGCCTATCCAAAAGTGAAGAATATTATCATCACTGAAAATGGTTCGGCTTTCAAAGACACCGTTACAGGTGATACCGTTGATGATGTTTTACGCATACAATATTTACATGATAATTTGCAGCAGGTACTAAAGGCTAAGCAGGAAGGGTTACCGGTAAATGGTTATTTTGTGTGGACGCTTACTGATAACTTTGAGTGGGCCGAAGGTTACCGCCCAAGGTTTGGCCTTGTACACATTAACTTTGATACGCAGGAGCGTATTATTAAAAACTCGGGTTACTGGTACCGGGATTTTTTAAAATAGTAAAATTTTCGCTTACTTAGAGGGCTACCTCAAAAACATCTGCATTATGATAAAGGTTGGATTATACGGCGCTGAGTTTTTTGCCCGGCATGGCTACTACAAAGAAGAGCAAATTTTAGGTAACCGTTTTATAGTTACCATTGAAGCCACATTTAATCCGCAGCATCCTCATATAAATGACGATTTAGAGAAAACGCTTAATTACGAGCAATTGTGCCAGGTTGCCCATGAGCACATGAAGCAACCGCAAAAACTGCTCGAAACCGTGGCACAAGGTATGGCCGATGCCGTTATGCAGCAATTTCCTTATGTTACTAACTTACAGGTGGAGGTGAAGAAACTTAATCCACCTTTAAAAGGGCAGGTAGCAGCATCGGGCGTTACGGTGTATGTTACCAATAATTAATTAGTATTGGTTATCAATCCTGGCTCATCATAGTCAATCATACGCTGACGCTCACTTGCCGGAATTGGTATTGACTTCAAATTAGCATAGTCATAACTAATACACACTGACTTCCCTGTAGTGCAAATTTCCTCTTCACCATCAGCATTAATTTTTACTAAAACATACATCACATCAAAGCTGCTGTTTCCTATACGCGATGTGCGAAGGTAACACGCAATCTGGTCATCAACCTTAATGGGTTTTAAGTAATTCACTTCAGACCTTCCTAATATTACACCGCAACTATTAAAGTCCCATTGAGCTATTTCTTTCCAATAACTCAGGCGCGCAATTTCAAAAAAGGTTAAATATATCGTGTTACTCACGTTTCCGTAAGCATCAATATCTGAGAAGCGAATAGGTATAGGAGCTTTGAATTTATAATTTGCTAAATTTTCAGTCATTTTGTGTCAACTTGTCTTGTGAAAATGTTTTAAAGCGACAAAAAGTCACCAAATATCTTCGTTTTAAATGTTTTTAAGCGTTGGTATACCGCTTGTATAGGTATCTACGAAATTAATAAAAAGAAACTTTTGGAGGATATAAAAATGACTTTAGTAAAATTTAACAACGGACACAGAAAACCAGCAGTTGCACCTCGTTTTATCGATGTATTTGACTCAATTTTTAACGATCAGTTTTTGAGCCCTGCTAACGTAGCAAAAGTACCGGCAGTTAACATTACAGAATCAGAAGCAGCATTTGATATTGAATTTGCGGTGCCGGGTTTGCAAAAAGAAGATTTTAAAATAAACGTTGATAAAAACGTTTTAACCGTGGCTGCCGAAGTAAAACAGGAAGAAGCTACAGAAGTAAAAAAATACAGCAAAAAAGAATTTAGCTATAACTCATTCAAACGTTCATTTACCCTGCCCGAAACAGTTGATCAAAACAATATTGAGGCAGCTTATACCAACGGTATATTGAAATTAACAGTAGCTAAAAAAGAAGAAGCAAAATTACAAGCACGCGAAATTGCAGTGAAGTAATTAAGCAAAGAGTGTTTTCATAAGTTAAGTGTTGGTTTAGTTTAGATTAAAGCCGCCTCTGTTTACAGGGCGGCTTTTTTAATTCCTTAAACGCAAATTCTAGTTTTAGAGAATTTCGCAGCGTTAGTAAAAATTTTTTGATTTAATACTTCAAAACATGGGTCTAAAACTACGCTCTCATATTTATGTATTGTAAAGGCTGGCCAAAATCTTCTCCTCGGCATACGCTTATTACGGCCTGCAAGTCGTCGATTTTTTTACCTTGAACACGTACCTGGTCGTCCATTATAGAAGCCTGAACCTTAAGGCCGCTGTCTTTTATCTTCTTAACAATTTTTTTTGCAACCTCTTTATCTACTCCTTCTTTGATGCTTATTTCTTTCCTGATCATGTTGCCCGAGGCGTATTCTTCTTTTCCAAAGTCAAGAGCTTTAGGGTCTAAGCCTTGTTTTACCATACGACTTATAATAGCATCCTGGATAGCTTTCAGGCGCATATCATTCTCGGTAACAACTGTTAGCTGATTGGTTTTTTTATCGTGGTCAACAGTGCTTTTCGAATCGTTGAAATCATAACGGTTTAAAATTTCTTTTTTAGCGTTATTTATGGCGTTATCAAGTGTTTGAGCGTCTATTTTACTTACAATATCAAATGATGGCATAAGGCAGTGTGTTTAATATGTGAATCGCAAAGTTAATTTTAACAGTATTTATAAACAAAACAGCTTCAAAATATATTGAAGTTAATATTATGTTAACATTTAAATAGGCAGTTTTGCGTACGCACACGCAGAACCCCTGTGGTGTTTTTTTATGGCTGATAGAACAATTCCTTTAATTAACCGAGAAATAAGCTGGTTGTACTTTAACGACCGTGTATTACAGGAAGCGGCCGATATAACGGTTCCGCTCATTGACCGTATAAAATTCCTTGCTATTTTCTCATCAAACCTGGATGAGTTTTACCGCGTAAGGGTAGCCACGTTATCCAGGCTCACCAATCTCAACGAAAAATCAAAGGCATTGTTGGGGTATAATCCTAAAAAGGTGCTTAATCAAATCAAAAGCATTGTAGTTAAGCAAGAAAAAAAGTTTCATAATCTTTACGAGAATATCATTATAAAACAGCTTGCTGAAGAAAAGATATTCATTCTTAATGAGAAGCAGTTGAACGTATCGCGCGGAGCATTTGTAAAAAAATATTTCCGTGAAAAGCTTTTGTCTACCCTGGTGCCAATAATGCTTGAAGACGACAGGCAACTGCCTATGCTGCATGACAGGGCTATTTATTTTTTTGTAAGGCTTACCAAAGGTAAAAAAACAAGGCTCGCACTTATCGAGCTGCCAAGTAACTTATCCCGCTTCCTTATGCTGCCAGAAACCAATCAGTTAAAGTTTATCATACTGGTTGATGATATTATCAGATACAGCCTTGAAGACATATTCTTTGTTTTTGAATATGATAGCATGGAAGCATATTCGGTGCAATTAACCCGTGATGCCGAGCTTGACCTTGATAAAGAGTTAAGTGAAAAGTTTATTGATGCCCTTTCAAAAAGCTTGCAAAAGCGTAAAAAGGGGCGCCCTATGCGTTTGTTGTACGATGCCGAAATGCCCGATGACATGGTTGCCCAGCTTAAACGTAAGTTGGGGCTAAACATCGAAAATATGATACCGGGTAACCGCTATCAAAATTTTAAAGATTTTATTGCTTTCCCTAACGTAGGCGGACCTGAGTTGGAGTATAAGCGTAACCGACCGTTATCGGTTGATGGATTATCATTTGGAAAGAGCTTGATGAGTTTGGTAGCCGTTAAAGATTATCTAATCAGCACGCCTTATCAATCATATGATTATGTAATTCATTTTCTGCGTGAAGCGGCTATTGATCCTAAGGTAGTTGAAATAAATATTTCGGTGTACCGCCTTGCCGAGGATTCACGTATTATGCACGCGCTTATTAATGCTGCCCAAAACGGCAAAAAAGTAAACTGCTTAATCGAGTTACGGGCACGTTTTGATGAGCAAAACAACATTCAATGGACCCGCCGCCTGGAAGATGAAGGTATCAAGGTTATTCATGGCGTTCCGGGTTATAAAGTGCATGCAAAGGTATGCTTGGTTGTACGTATGGAAAAAGGCAAGCCCGCTTATTACGGTTGCCTTTCTACCGGAAACTTTAATGAGAAGACAGCTAATATTTATGCTGACCATACGCTGTTGACTGCCAATAAAAAGCTTACGCTGGATATGCTTAGCGTATTCAGGGCTATCAATAAAGGCCAGCTAGCGAAAGATATTAAGCACCTCGTGGTATCGCCTGTTGATTCGCGGCCCGCTCTTTACAGGTTTATTGATACCGAGATCAATAATGCTAATGCAGGTAAAGAGGCGTACATGATTTTAAAGATGAATAGTTTGGCTGATGAACAAATAATTGCCAAGCTATATGAAGCCAGTAACGCAGGCGTAAAAATAAGAATGCTAATACGCGGAATGTGCTGCCTGGTTCCGGGGGTAGAAGGGTACAGTAAAAATATCAAAGTTTACAGTATTGTAGATAAATACCTTGAACATGCCCGGGTACATGTTTTTGCTAATGGTGGTAAAGAGTTGATTTATCTGACCTCGGCCGATTTCATGACCCGCAACATTGACAATAGGGTAGAAGTAGGCTTTCCAATTTATGATGCAGATATAAAACAGGAAATTAAAGATATACTTGAAATTCAACTGCGCGACAATACAAAATCACGCGAAATTAACAAGAGCAATACCAACAGATATCATCGCACCCGTACCGACATTCATCACCGTGCACAGGTGGAGATTTATGAATATTTAAAACAACTTAATACTTTAACAACTTGAGATACGCCGCAATTGATACCGGCTCAAACGCAGTACGCCTGCTCATCGCCGACATTATACAGAACGACGGAAAAATTACATTCAAAAAAAACACGCTTGTACGCGTACCCCTGCGTTTAGGCGATGATGCCTTTTTGGATAAAAATATATCAGACCGTAAGGCCGATGATTTGGTTAAAACCATGTCGGCTTTTAAAAACCTTATGGACGTTTACAAGGTAAGTGATTATATGGCTTGTGCAACATCGGCCATGCGTGAGGCTAAAAACGGACCTGAGCTAATTAAACGTATTAAGCAGGAAGCTAACCTCGACCTCGAAATAATTCATGGTGATAAAGAGGCCGGCATAATATACGCAAGCCACAAAGGTGTTGATTTGGATGAAAGTAAAACATATTTATACATAGATGTTGGCGGAGGCAGTACTGAGCTTTCGCTGTTTGCCAACGGAGAATTGGTTGCTTCTCAATCATTCAACATTGGTACCATACGTATACTAGATAACCAGGATAAAGAAGAAACCTGGCGCGAGATGCAGGAGTTTGTAAGTAAACATACCAAAGCATATAAGTTAATATACGGCGTAGGTACCGGAGGTAATATTAACAAATTGTTTAAGCTGAGCGATGAGAAGGATGGAGAGGCATTAAGCTACACAAAACTCAAATCGCTGTACAGTTACTTGTCGTCATACTCGTTAAAAGATCGTATTAACGTGCTGAAGCTCAACCAGGACCGTGCCGACGTTATTATACCGGCTTGCGAAATATATACTACGGTAATGAAGTGGGCAAACATTAAATTCATATACGTTCCAACAGTTGGAATGGCCGATGGCATCATTCAAACTTTGATTGAAAATAATTTGTTGAAATAAATTTAATTAAATTTTAATATACAAATTATAGTTTCTATATTTGTAATGCCCTCTCATAGGGCATGTTTTTCATAGGTAGATGTAGGGTCGAGTAGTAATATTCGACCCTTTTTTATGCTTCCAACTTTTCTACCTTTGCCCTGTTTAGTTTTGTGATGAAAAGGAAAATTGTAGTTGCTATTACCGGCGCAAGCGGTGCTATATATGCCAAATTATTACTGCAAAAGCTTCATGAGCTGGCTACCCAGGTAGCAGACGTAGGCATCATTATGTCAACTAATGCCAAACAGGTTTGGGAAACCGAACTCGATAATGCCGATTACCAAGATTTGCCTTTCAAGTTTTACGATAAGCATGATTTTACGGCTCCCTTTGCATCAGGCTCGGCACGTTATGATACCATGGTTGTTATCCCCTGCTCTATGGGTACACTTGGTCGTATAGCATCCGGTGTTTCTGATGATTTGGTAACCCGTGCTGCCGATGTAATTTTAAAAGAGCGCAGAAAGCTTATTCTTGTCGCCCGCGATACGCCTTTAAATCTCATCCATATCCGCAATATGGCAACGGTAACCGAAGCAGGTGGAATCATTTGTCCGGCAGTGCCATCATTCTACAGTAAACCACAAACCATTGAAGAAGTAGCCTTAACAGTGGTGAACCGCGTAATTGATTTGATTGGTTTGGAGCATGATAGCTACCGCTGGAATGAATTGTAAGTGGCCTTAAAAGCCTTTAAATACGAATCATTGTTATAGTTTTTTTGGCTAGATAACTGCTATAATTACTACTATAGATGTTAGAAACGGGCTGTAAAATCAATCCTGAATAATCAATGCAATCCTAATAAATATTTTAACTTTGGCACCCAATTAACAATCACTCCCGTAGGTGATTGAACAGTAGTATTTTTAAAAGAACAATAAATCATAGTTGTAGATGATTAACATTACACTTCCTGATGGTTCCGTTCGTCAGTACGATAAAGGAATCACTTCTATGCAAATTGCCCAGTCAATTTCTGAAGGTTTAGCCCGTAACGTTTTAGCCGCCGAAGTTGATGGCGCCGTGTGGGATGCAAGTCGTCCAATTGAGCAAGATGCCAGTGTTAAACTATTAACCTGGACAAACGATGAAGGTAAAGCTACCTTTTGGCACTCCTCTGCCCACTTAATGGCTGAGGCTTTAGAAGCCTTGTATCCGGGTACCAAATTTGGTATTGGTCCGGCTATTGAAACCGGTTTTTATTACGACGTTGACTTTGGCGACCGCACCTTTGCACAGGAAGATTTCAAGAAAATTGAAGACAAAATGCTCGAGCTGGCCAAAACCAAAGCTGAGTATATACGCAAGCCGGTAAGTAAAGATGAAGCTGTTGCTTACTTTACTGACAAGGGTGATGAATACAAACTTGATCTTATTAAAGATCTTCCTGATGGTTCAATAACCTTTTACTCACAAGGAAATTTTACCGATTTATGTCGCGGTCCGCATATTCCGAACACTGGTTTTATTAAGGCTGTAAAGTTGATGAACGTTGCGGGTGCGTATTGGCGTGGTGATGAAAGTCGCAAACAGCTAACCCGTATTTACGCAGTTACTTTTCCGAAGGCCGGCGAACTTGCCGAGTACTTGAACATGCTGGAGGAGGCAAAAAAACGTGATCACCGTAAATTAGGTAAAGAGCTTGAGCTGTTTGCCTTTTCTGAAAAGGTAGGCATGGGTTTACCATTGTGGTTACCAAAAGGTACCGCTTTGCGCGAGCGTTTGGTTAACTTTTTACAGCGTGCACAGGTTGCAGCCGGTTATGAGCAGGTAATTACTCCGCATATTGGACATAAGAACCTGTATGTAACTTCTGGCCATTACGAAAAGTATGGTAAAGATAGCTTCCAACCTATACAAACGCCGCAGGAAGGCGAGGAGTTCTTCCTGAAGCCGATGAACTGCCCGCACCATTGCGAAATTTATAAAACCAAACCACGCTCTTACAAAGATTTGCCGGTACGTTTCGCCGAGTTTGGAACTGTGTACCGTTACGAGCAAAGTGGAGAGCTTCATGGCTTAACCCGCGTGCGTGGCTTTACTCAGGATGATGCCCACTTGTTTTGCCGCCCCGACCAGGTTAAAGAGGAGTTTAAGAAAGTAATTGACCTGGTTCTTTATGTATTCAACGCCCTTGGCTTTCAGGATTACGTTGCACAGGTTTCTCTTCGCGACCCGGAAAACAAAGCCAAATACATAGGTACAGACGAGAATTGGCAGCTTGCCGAAACTGCAATTATTGAAGCGGCAGAAGAAAAAGGCCTGCGTACAGTGATTGAATTGGGCGAGGCAGCGTTCTATGGTCCTAAGCTTGATTTTATGGTGAAGGATGCTTTGGGCCGTAAATGGCAGTTAGGAACCATTCAGGTAGATTATAACTTGCCTGAGCGTTTTGAGCTTGAGTATACCGGTAGCGACAATCAAAAGCACCGCCCGGTTATGATTCACCGTGCACCTTTCGGATCTTTGGAGCGTTTTGTGGCTGTTTTAATTGAACACTGCGCCGGTAATTTCCCGTTATGGTTATCGCCCGAGCAGTATGTTATTTTGCCTATTTCAGAAAAGTATGAAGATTATGCAAAAAAACTTTCACAAATGCTTAATAATTCCGATATTCGCGGGCTAATTGACTTTAGAGATGAAAAAATCGGTCGCAAAATACGCGACGCTGAAGTCAAGAAAATCCCATATATGCTGATTGTGGGCGAGAAGGAAGCTGCCGAAGGCACGCTATCGGTTCGTAAACATGGTACCGGCGATTTGGGAAGCATGAGTATTGAAGATTTTAAACAACAATTAATTAAAGAAATAACCATATAACTTGGCATTAAATAAACCGAATTTCAGAGGTCCGCGTCCTCCTTTCAAGAAAAAGGAAGCAGAGCACAACATTAATAACTTCATTAAAGCTCCCGAAGTTCGTTTGGTGGGCGATAACGTGGAGCAGGGAATTTTTTCTACCCGCGATGCGTTGGCCATAGCACAGGAACAAGAGTTGGATCTGGTTGAAATATCTCCTAACGCTGTTCCTCCTGTTTGCCGTGTGATTGACTATAACAAGTTCATCTACGAGCAAAAGAAGAAGATGAAGGAGATTAAAAGTAATGCTAAGCAAACCATCATTAAGGAGATCCGTTTCGGGCCTAATACTGATGATCATGACTTTAACTTTAAGCTGAAGCATGCCATTGGTTTTCTTGAAGCTGGTGAAAAGGTGAGAGCTTACGTACACTTTAAAGGCCGTGCAATTGTTTATAAAGAGCAGGGTGAAATTTTATTGCTTAAGTTTGCACAGGCACTTGAAGAAGTGGGCAAGGTTGAGCAGTTACCTAAGCTTGAAGGTAAACGTATGTTTTTAATTGTTGGCCCTAAAGCCGCTAAAAAGTAGTAGTTAACAATCAGTAATATACTGATTAAAGATAATACGCTGTGGAAGCGTAGGAATAAAATAAATAAGTGTTATGCCAAAAATGAAAACCAATTCCAGTGCCAAAAAGCGCTTCAAGCTTACTGGAACCGGTAAAATTGCAAGAAAAAACGCATACAAAAGCCACATCTTAACCAAGATGTCAACCAAACGTAAGCGTGCCTTAGGTCAGACCAGCATGGTATCTGATGCCGACATGGGTAACGTTAAACGTATGCTTTGTATCGGAAAGTAATTCATTAATTTTTAACCAGGTATTCGAGTTCGTAAAGTTTCCGTTAAAAGAACACTCACTACCAAAAAAGCAAAAAAATGCCACGTTCAGTTAACGCAGTAGCGTCGAGAAGACGCCGGAAAAAAATCATGAACCTTGCAAAAGGTTACTATGGTTCACGCAGCAAGGTTTACACCATTGCAAAAAACACAGTTGAAAAAGGTTTACAGTACGCTTACCGCGACCGTAAAACCAAAAAAAGAGAGTTCCGCGCATTATGGATCCAACGTATTAACGCTGGTGCCCGTCAGCATGGTATTTCTTACTCACAATTAATGGGTAAGTTAAACGCCAGCGAAATTGGCTTAAACCGTAAAGTACTTGCCGACTTAGCCATGAACCACCCAGAAGCCTTCAAAGCTGTGGTTGATGCTGTTGCAAAGTAAACTACTCTTACATACAAGCAAACAAAAAACGCCTGCTCATTTTTGAGCGGGCGTTTTTTGTTTATAATAAGTATGGAAGTGTTTTTATTACAGCTTAAATTAATATTCTATCTATGTTTAAAGGTGTTAATCAACGTATGAAGTATTTACTATTGGTTGCGGTAACGCTATTGATATATGGTTGCAAAAGAGACGGACTGATGAACGAATTGCCTGTTAAGGATACGAGGCAGGCCGTAACTTTTGAAGTGTCTGGTGTCTCTTTTTTTAACACAACACCAACGGCGGGCACTGCTCAAAAACAAATCCGCGGGTATGATGATAGCTTCTATGTAAAATACAAGATTGAAGATTTTATATACCTCATTTTTGATAGTAAGGGTAATCTGGTAAGTAGGTATCAACAAACCAGCGGACTTGATGCCGATACGTTATTCAAGATACTTAATAATGATAAGCAACAAATAAAAGCGCCATTTGAGTTTGGCAAACTAACCGATTCACTTATGGCGGGCGAGTACACCTTGCTAATGGTTGGTTGTCCTAAGTATTTGATGTATAACAAGGATGTTCCTTGCTTAGGTAATCAGGACCGGTTTCCACCTTTTCCGCTTGCTCAAACACTCATCAATTATCCATCTGCACAAATAGTAAGACCTATTTATGCCTACAAGAGTAAATTCACCGTTGGCAACGGCGCTTTGACCATTAGCGCACCGCTCAACCGTATAGGCGGAGATTTACAGATAGTACTTGAAGATGCTATGCCCAACAATGCAAAAATGATTACCGCTACGGTTAATTTTGAATATACCGGGTACAACTTTGGGACAGGGCTGCCAGCCGTTAACAGTGAGCCAGTAGTTTTTGGTTCAGACGTTAATCCAGAAAATTATGGAAAGAGAGCATTCACATTTTCACACTATTTATTAAATACAGCTACACCTTTTGATGTAACGTTGATTTGCTATGGTGATACTAACCAAATTATTTCTACTAAAAGAATTACGGGGGTAAGGGTTGGTTTAAATACTACTAAAGTGTTATACACTAAGCTTTTTGATTAAGGCATATAGCAAAAACTAACGTTACCGTTTTGGCAATTGATAGTATGAATTGTATATGATATGTTAATATCAATTACTTACTTTTAGCCTGTCACATGGAAACCAAAAACAATCCTAAAACCATACGCGCCTGGGCAATGTTCGATTGGGCAAACTCTGCTTACAATCTTGTTATTACCTCTACTATTTTCCCTGCCTATTATACGGCAATTACCACAACTAAAGAGCGGGACGATAAGGTCAGCTTTTTAGGATACGAGTTTGTGAATACTGCCTTGCAAGATTATGTGCTGGCTGCGGCGTACATGATTGTTGTTTTGCTGCTTCCAATTTTAACGTCAATAGCTGATTACCGCGGCAACAAAAAGAGTTACATGCAACTTTTCACCTGGATGGGCGGATTATCGTGCTGTGCTTTATTCTTTTTTAAACTGGAAACCCTTGAAATAAGTATGCTCTGGTTTGCGTTAGCAGCCATAGGCTATTGCAGCGGTGCAGTATTTTACAATTCATACTTACCGCAAATAGCATCTTTAGACCAGCAGGACAAGGTAAGTGCAAAAGGATTTACTTACGGCTACATTGGTAGCGTGGTTTTGCAAATAGTATGCTTTGTGTTTGTTTTAAAACCAGAACTTTTTGGAATTACAGATGCGAGCCTTCCTGCCCGACTTTCATTTCTCTTGGTTGGTTTATGGTGGCTGGGCTTTGCTCAAATACCCTTTTACAAGTTACCAAAAGGACAACCGAATAGTGCCAACAATCGCCATCAAAATATATTAAGCGGTGGTTTTAAGGAGCTTGGAAATGTGTTACGTAGAATAAGGTCAATGCCTGTTTTAAAGCAGTATTTGTCTGCTTTCTTTTTTTACTCCATGGGCGTACAAACCGTTATGCTGGTTGCTACTGGTTTTGCCGCAAAAGAACTAAAATTACCTCAGGAAAGCTTAATTGCAACAATTTTAATAATTCAATTAGTAGCTATCGCCGGTGCTGCATTAATGTCAAGGCTATCGGCAATTTACGGCAACGTAAAGGTATTGATAGGGGTGGTGATTATTTGGATTGGTATATGCTTTGCCGCCTATTTTACTCAAACCGAAGTGCAGTTTTATTTACTTGCTGTGGTAGTGGGTTTGGTAATGGGAGGTATTCAATCGCTTTCAAGGTCAACGTATTCCAAGTTTTTGCCGCAAGATATAACTGATACGGCATCATTCTTTAGCTTTTATGATGTAACCGAAAAACTGGCTATTGTAATCGGATTGTTTACATTTGGCTTTGTTGAGTCGCTTACAGGGAGTATGCGTAACTCAACCTTAGTGTTAAGCCTGTTTTTTATTGCAGGTATGTTGCTGTTAATTTTATTGTTGCGTACACAAAAGCGTTCGTTACCAAACATTACAGCCGGCACTGTGTAAATGTACGTAAGAAATGAAAGTTGAGTTATTTGTACCGTGTTTTGTTGACCAGTTGTTCCCCGACACGGCCTTTAATACTGTAAAAGTACTGCAAAAGGCAGGGTGTGAGGTAAACTTCAATGCCGAGCAAACCTGCTGTGGCCAGCCTGCATTTAATGCCGGTTTTTGGGATGATGCCAAAGAAGTGGGCAGCAAATTTTTAAATTCGTTTGGTGATGATGACGTAATTGTAACACCGTCGGCATCATGTACAGGCATGGTGCGCAATTACTATAACGATTTATTTACCAATACCACGGCGCACAACAAATGTCGCTCGGTGCAGGGCAACATTTACGAGCTAAGCGACTTTTTAATAAATATACTGCAGGTTGATGCTTTTGGTGCCGAACTTGACGGACGCGCAGTATTTCATGATAGCTGTGCCGGACTGCGCGAGTGTAAGATAAAGGATGAGCCGCGGCAACTATTATCTAAAGTATACGGTCTTGAACTGGTTGACTTACCCGCTGGTGAAACCTGTTGCGGATTTGGTGGTACCTTCGCAGTAAAGTTTGACGCAGTTTCGACTGCTATGGCACAACAAAAGGTTGAAAATGCCTTAGCTGTAGATGCCGATTACATCATATCAACCGATGCATCTTGCTTGCTGCATTTACAGGGTTATATTGATAAAAACAATCTGCCCATAAAAACCTATCACATTGCCGATGTACTGGCCAACGGATGGGGTAACGTTTAGCAATGAAGCATATGTACAAATCGCTTTTGGCTCTAACCGTCGACCATAGGCTGTATTTGAGGACGCTAAAGAGGTTGTTAAGCTGACTTACGAATGTTTTTCTTCAATAAAAATGAATTGCATTTTGGAAGAAAAGGATTAAAAAGGCAAGTCGTCAAAAGATGTATTTGCTTATACGCTTAAGCCATAAAATGGTCAAAAACACCACTGTAATGTAAACCAATCTGCTACGCATTTTTCACTACTCACTAAATTAGCTATCTTTGCGGCTTGATAATGAACAAGAAAGTCGCTTTTTATACGCTGGGTTGCAAGCTCAACTATTCTGAAACGTCAACGTTAGGCAGGTTGCTTAATAACGCTGGTTTTGAAACAGTTGAATTTACCCAGACTCCTGATGTTTTTGTAATCAATACATGTTCGGTAACTGAGAATGCCGACAAAAAATGCAAGAAGATTGTAAAGGAAGCGCTTAAAATTTCTCCTAATGCCCATGTAACTATAGTGGGTTGTTACGCACAGCTTAAACCGCAGGAAATAGCCGAAATACCGGGTGTTGACCTTGTTTTAGGTGCTGCCGAGAAGTTTCAATTGGTTGATCATTTAACAGATCTTACTAAAAAGGAAAAAACTGAAGTTTTCAATCAGCCGGTGTCAGAAGCCAATCAATTCATTTCATCTTACTCATTTGGCGACCGTACCCGTACTTTCCTGAAAGTGCAGGATGGCTGCGACTACTCTTGTACCTTTTGTACCATACCCATGGCCCGTGGTGCTAGTCGTAGCGATACCATTGAGAGCGCAGTTAAGCAAGCATATGAAATTGCCGCTTCGGGTGTTAAAGAAATTGTGCTTACTGGTGTAAACCTGGGCGATTTTGGTATACGCGATGGTATCCGTCACGACAAATTTGTTGATTTGGTAAAAGCTTTGGATGAAGTGGAAGGCATTGACCGCATCCGTATTTCATCAATAGAACCGAATTTGCTCACTGATGAGATTATTGAATTTGTAGCTGCTTCCAAACGTTTTGTACCTCATTTTCATATTCCGCTGCAGTCGGGCTCTAACAAAATTTTAGGCTTAATGCGTCGCCGCTACCGCAGAGAACTATACGTTGACCGCGTTGCCAAAATAAAGGAGCTAATGCCCGATTGCTGCATTGGTGTTGATGTTATTGTAGGCTTCCCTGGCGAAACCCGTGAAGACTTTGTCGATACTTATAATTTCTTGAACGATCTTGATGTTTCGTACCTTCATGTATTCACCTACTCTGAGCGTGAAAATACCATGGCAGCCGAAATGAGCGGCGTTGTACCCGGCTCAACCCGTGCCGACAGGAGCAAGATGCTGCACATATTATCTGAAAAGAAACGTCGTGCCTTTTACGAATCGCAACTTAATAAAAGCGACGAAGTATTATTTGAGGGTGACAACAAAGACGGCTTTATGCACGGCTTTACGCGCAATTATGTAAAAGTAAAGGCCAAGTTTGATCCGGTACTTGTTAACGAATTAAAGACAGTGAAACTCACTGGCATAAGCCCCGACGGCGACGTTGAAATAACCGAAAGCGAAGAAATATTGGTTCATTAACCTTATATTCGCTTCAAAATACTACCTCATGTTCCCATCCATTTCCGACCTTATTAACTATTTAACCGGTTGGCATTTACCAACTTTGCCTATTCAAACCTTTGGTTTTTTTGTGGCTTTAGCGTTTATGTCGGCTTACTGGGCGTTTGTTCAAGAGTTTAAACGCAAAGAAAAATTGGGCTACGTTCACCCGTTGCAAAAAATAGTTACCGTTGGCGAAGCTGCTTCAACAGGTGAGCTGGTAAGTAACGCTATATTTGGTTTTATAATAGGATACAAGCTGCTTGATATCATACTCAATTACAATTTAATGGTTGAGGATACGCAAGGTTTTCTACTATCGGGCAGAGGCAACATTTTTGGTGGTATAATTGGTGCAGCAGGCATTGCCTACTGGGCTTATTACGAAAAGAAAAAGGAACAGCTTGCCGAACCTGTTACCAAGCAGGTGCTGGTTCATCCGCACGAGTTGATGGGTAATATATTGGTTTGGGCAGCAATTTTTGGTTTTGCAGGTGCTAAACTCTTTAATGCGCTCGAAAACTGGGATGAGTTCATGGCCGATCCTATTGGAATGTTAATTGGCTTTAGCGGATTAACCTTTTACGGCGGATTGATTTGTGGTGGAGCTGCGGTACTATATATAGCAAACAAAAATGGTGTTAAGCCACTAACTATGTTAGATATTGGCGCCCCGGGAATGATGCTGGCTTACGGTGTTGGCCGTATAGGTTGCCAAATGGCTGGTGATGGTGATTGGGGTATTCCGAACCTTGCAGCAAAACCAAACTGGCTAAGCTGGGCACCTGATTGGATGTGGTCGTTTAAATACCCTCATAACGTGAACATGGCTGATCATGATAATCCTATTGCGGGCTGCGTGGGCAAATACTGTTATGAGCTTAAACTGCCTGTTTACCCTACACCTTTTTATGAGTGTGTAGTTTGTATTCTGCTTTTCCTTTTCCTTTGGAGCATTCGTAACAAAATAAAATCGCCGGGTGTAATGTTTGGTATCTACCTCATATTAGCAGGTGTCGAACGCTTTTTTGTTGAGTTAATAAGGGTAAACACTAAGTATCACCTGTTTGGAATATCATTTACTCAAGCCGAAATGATTTCCTTGTTTATGGTTATTGGTGGTATTGCACTGATACTTGTTGGCCGCTCAAAGCATAAAACCCAGGTTGCCAATGGCTGATATGCCATTTTTTAAACGCGCAAGCCAAAATAAATTTGTAAGGTTTTTATTATCGGCAGGCAGTGGTTTCCTGGTTGATGTGCTGGCCTTCCGTGTACTTGAACGGTACGTGTTTACTCAAGAAGTATATATACTACTAGGGCACCGAACCAGCAATATTGCCTTAACGCTTATTGTCTCATTTACGCTGGGTGTTATGGTTAATTTCTTAATTACCCGCTACCTGGTGTTCAATGAGTCGAGGTTGCCATTTATGCAACAATTAATGCGCTTTGGGTTGGTGGCCTTTGTAGGTTACTTTGCCAATTTGGAAGTACTTAAACTCTTTGTAAAGCATTTACAAATGGATCCAACTGTCGCACGTATCACGGCGGCTTTAAGTTTGTTCTTCGCCAGTTTTTTTATTCACAAGGCATTTTCATTTAACCTTTCATTACGTAAAAAACATGCTTCAACAAATAACTGATCAGGTTACAGAGGTAGCACGCGAGGCAGGCGATTTTATACGCCAGGAACGCAAAAATTTCAATGCTGACCGTATTGAGTTTAAAGGCTTAAACGACTTGGTATCGTACGTTGACAAAACGGCTGAACAAAAAATTGTAGCTGCATTACAAAAGATTTTGCCCGAAGCCGGCTTTAATACGGAAGAAAAAACATCAACCAAAATAGGCGAGCGTTATAATTGGATTATTGATCCATTAGATGGAACTACCAATTTTATACATGGCTTGCCGGTGTTTTCGGTTAGCATAGCATTGCAGGAATACGATAAGCTGGTTGCCGGTGTGGTATACGAAGTCAATCAGGATGAATGCTTTTACGCCAGTGCTGATAGTGCGGCTTATCTTAATGGCAAAGAAATTAAAGTAAGTGCTGCACCGGCTATTGCTGATAGCTTATTAGCTACCGGTTTCCCTTACTATGATTTCACGAAGCAGGCACAATACATTAATTTGTTTACTGAACTGATGAAAGGCTGCCACGGCATCCGTCGAATGGGGTCGGCAGCGGTAGATTTAGCATACACAGCGTGTGGCCGTTTTGAGGCATTTTACGAATATAATTTAAATGCGTGGGATGTTGCAGCAGGCATTGTAATAGTGAAGCAGGCAGGGGGAGAGGTAGTCAATTTTAGCGGTGGAGATGAAGTGGTTAACACCCGCGAACTATTAGCTACAAACGGTAAAATAACAAAGGAGATGCTGGAGATGATTCATAAGTACTTTGTGTAAATCATCCTCAACAGTAAGGGAATAAGCTTACGATATCGATTTAAAATAAGTGCGTAAAAGAAGGCCGGATTAGTATTACTAATCCGGCCTTTATATTTAAACCTGTATTTAAAGCCTTATAATGCTTCTGAAACTACTTCTTGTACTTCGGGTACCATGCGTTTCAACAAGTTCTCGATGCCAGACTTAAGTGTAATGGTTGATGATGGGCAACCACTACATGAGCCACGAAGCTCAACAGTTACCACACCTTCGTTAAACGATTTGTAGCTGATAGCACCACCATCCTGTTCAACCGCAGGGCGCACATAATCATGTAATATCTGCTGAATTTTCACTTCAGCTTCAGTGCCTTCAAAATTAGGGGCTTCGTCTGTTTGAGCTTCCTGTACAGTAAGCTCTGATTCTACAGCACCTTTAACAAACTCTTTCAGTATCGGCTCAATATCGGCCCAGTCGCTGTCTTCAGTTTTGGTAACAGTAACAAAATTACTGGCGAAAAATACGCCATTTACAAATGAAAACTTGAAAAGCTCCTTAGCGAAGGTTGATTTTTCGGCGCTCTCTTTTGTAGCATAATCTACACTGCCGTTAATAAGCAACTTGTTCACAATGAACTTCATGGTTGCCGGGTTAGGGGTAGATTCGGTATATACGTTGATATTCATGACGATGCAGTTTTACAATAAGAACAAATTTAACCAGCTTTTTGATTTAACAATACGTTGTACTTGTATTTGACCTCAACATGACTTATACACCTGTGTAATTTTGTGGTGTAATTTGTTTAAGTTCAGCTTTTACTTCAGCGCTTATATCTAATCCTTCAACAAATTCGGCAATGCTTTGAGCATTAATTTGTTGATTGGTACGGGTAAGATCTTTTAAAGCCTCGTAAGGGTTAGGGTAATTTTCGCGGCGCAAAATAGTTTGGATAGCCTCGGCCACAACTGCCCAGTTGTCTTCCAAATCCTGGTTAATGGCTGCCTCGTTAAGCAATAGTTTGTTTAAGCCGCGGATGGTTGACTTTATAGCAATTAGTGTATGTGCTACAGGTACGCCAATATTACGTAACACGGTAGAATCAGTTAAATCGCGCTGCAGGCGTGATACTGGTAATTTAGCTGCGAGGTGTTCGAATAATGCATTAGCTAAACCTATATTGCCTTCTGAATTTTCAAAATCAATAGGGTTAACTTTGTGTGGCATAGCCGATGAGCCTACTTCTCCAGCTTTTATTTTTTGTTTAAAATAGTTCATGGATATGTAAGTCCACATGTCGCGGTCTAAATCCATAATGATATTGTTAATGCGTTTCAGCGCATCGCAATGTGCAGCAAAATTATCATAATGTTCAATTTGGGTAGTGCGTTGCGAACGGCTTAAACCCAGTGTGTTGTTCACCAGGTTATTGCCAAAATTAACCCAGTCAATAGCAGGGTAGGCCACATTGTGTGCGTTGAAATTACCTGTGGCACCGCCAAACTTAGCCGAAAAAGGTATTGCTTTAGCAAGAGTTAACTGGCTTTCAATACGCTCAACAAACACCTCAATTTCTTTACCCAATCGGGTTGGCGATGCCGGTTGACCGTGTGTATGTGCTAATAATGGCACAGCCTTCCAATCCTCAGCATAACCTTCTAGTACGCTTAATAAATCCTCAATTGCCGGGTAGTAAACTTGCTGTAAAGCTAATTTAAAGGAGTATGGTATTGCGGTGTTATTAATATCTTGCGAGGTTAGGCCAAAGTGAATAAATTCTTTGTATTGCTGCAGGTTAAGCGTATCAAACTTTTGTTTGATGAAGTACTCAACTGCTTTAACATCATGATTTGTTGTTTTTTCGATGTCTTTAATGCTTTGTGCATCTGCCTCGGTAAATTGTTCATAAATGCTGCGTAAGTTACCGTAAACCGATTTATCAAAGCCGTTTAGTTGCGGTAGCGGATGCTCGCACAAAGCAATAAAATATTCAACCTCTACATAAACACGGTATTTGATTAAGGCGTACTCTGAAAAATAAGCCGATAACGAAGCAGTAGCATTATGATAGCGGCCATCTACCGGAGATATAGCCATAAGCGGGGTAAGCGACATAAAAACAGTTTTTTGCGCAAAGTTAACAAAGTAGCCGAAACTTGCTTACCCTGGTTTTATGCGGTACTGCTCAAATTTTGAGGGCTACGAAAACCGCTCCGGTCTGAGTCTTGTTTTGCGCAGTTTTAAAAGCTTCGTTTATGTTTTCCAGATCATACGTGTGGGTAATAAGCTTTTTTGCATTTAACTTACCTTTAGCTACCAGGTCAAGGCACATTTTCATTTCGGAATGAATGCCCCAAAAGGAGTAGCTGGCACTGGGAATTAGCTTTATTTCGGCCATTTGAATATGCTGCCACTCAAGCGGTATGGTTGTTACGCCAGCGTCAAACCCACCAACAATTACAACTTTACCGCCAACACGCGTGCAAGAAATTGCCTGGGGCAGCGTTACAGGCATTGATGGCCCTCCGGCGCACTCAAATGCAATATCAACGCCTTTATTGTTTGTAAAATCTAATACGCGTTGCTTCACATCTTCCTTTTCACTATTGATTACAAGATCGGCGCCTAACTCTCTGGCAACTTGCAAAGATGATTCAACAACATCACTTATAATCACATCAGCACCGCTGAGTTTAGCCAGCTGTAACTGGCCTAAGCCAATAGGACCGGCTCCGGTAATTAAAACCGTATCATTCAACTTTATACCACTAAGTTGTATGGCATGTAAGCAAACAGAAAATGTATCAAGTACGGTAGCCTCTTCAAAACTGACATGATCGGGCAGTAAATGAAATTTTTCTGCCGGGCCGGTGAGGTATTGCGCAAACGACCTTGATACGGTTTTCATACGTACATTGTACAGGTTAGGACAAAGGTTGTATTGCTGCACCCTGCACCAATCACATGTACCATCACCAAGTACGGTTTCAATAACTACACGGTCACCGGGTTTTACGTTTTTAACGTTACTTCCAACTTCAACAACTTCGCCAGCAACTTCATGGCCCATTATTTCATGCACCAGTTCGGGCTCCTCTTTCTTCCAATGCCTCAGGTCTGTTCCGCATATGCCCGACATACGTATACGCGCCAGCACCCAATCAGGATGAGGAATCTCAGGGCGGTCAACTTCTTCTACATTAAAATCACCTTGCTCGGTTTTGAGCGCAGCAGTCATTTTGCACATACTTATATAATTAAAGTTATGAGATAATTTATGGCCGTAAAAGATGGGCAATGTAAGCGGCAGCAGCATTTTTAAAAACGTTTAGTAGCACATTAAGTTTTTACAAATTACTTAATAGTTAAAATTGTATTTAAAAGCATTTTAGAGTTTTTTGTAAAACTTAAAGTTGTGTGCCATTGTTATCCTCCGTACTTGCTGATGTCAGCAACAGTTCTTGTTGCCATACGTTCCGAAAAACCCATTTCATACATGCTTTAAGTTAATGAAGCTGAATCAATGTCTAACAATTTAAATTGTCACACTTAAAATGTCTAACCAAAGTTCAATATGGGCTGTAGCTGCTGCTAATGAAATTGCCCATTCCAAGGAAGAAGTTCTGTATGAACGCACAATTGAAGATTTCGGATTTAAGTTACAAAATCATGGTAACTCCTTATGGATTGTTGTAACAAATAACAGCGGAATCAGAATTGGTTTCCGTACAGCATTTTCGGTAACTGATTTCACCGGAGTTGATATAGATACGGACAATGACAACACCCTGAAAATTAATTGTAGTGCTGTATCTGGTGACTATATTATCGAAGTTGAATGGCCAAGTGCAGACGAAACCATATTGCATTACAAAGTTGAATTTAAACCCGCTGAAGACATTGTTGTGCCTTTTTGGCCAAGGGATATTGTTATAACGGGCAAAAACGGAAGTATAAGTGACACAGAAGGTGATGTGTATATTTCGCAAACCGGAACCCGGTCTGGCCTCGTATATGCAGGGGTGACCAAGCCTGAGGGCCTTTCATTTTTATACCTTCAAAACTTAACATCACTTGGCGCCTATAACATCGATACGGAAACTTCGGCAGGCAATGTAGTAGGAGGGCAATGGCCAGAGTTGGGTTTAAGCCTGCCCCCCGCAACCGAGAAACCTATGAAGGCACAACAGGTTTATACCCTGTCTGATGCCTATGTTTGTTTTTCTGATAAAACACCCAATGATCAGTTTGAGGTTGCCAAAGGCTTTATGAACTCGCTGGCGCAACTATACCTGCTGCTGCCACGACCAGATACCGAGTATCACAATTATCTTGACATACTAAATAGCGCCCTGCATGATTTGCAAACTAACAAGGGTTGCTGGTCGCACCGTAGCGGGCATCCATATTTGAATGCTTATGTATCAGATTATAATACTCCACCCGAAATAATGGTACAACTGGCGGTATTGCTTCCGGTTACGGAGTACATCAAATGGAGTGAACGTGACTGTTCAATCGAGCAAGATATTAAGCAAGGCCTGCCATCATTTTATAATGACGAATTAAAAACGGTGATGCGTTGGTTGCCTACCGAAGAGCACATGCTTGATGAATCTGAAGAGCAAAAGGTACCTATGGTAATGGACTCCTGGTATCTCCATCATCCGCTGCTTAACCTTGCCCGCCTTGCTTCTGAAGGTGATGAGGAGGCTAAGGATTTGTTGCTTAAATCGGTAGACTTTGCTATAAAAGTGGCTCATCATTTTAAATACGAGTGGCCTGTGTTCTACCGTATGGACACGCTTGAAACGGTTAAGGAAGAAGCAAAGCCGGGTGAAGGCGGCGAAAAAGACGTAGCCGGGCTTTATGCACACGTAATGCTACAGGTATGGGAAATAACGGGTGACAAAAAATACTTTCAGGAAGCAGAGAACGCTGCCAAAACAATGACCCGCTATGGCTTTGACATTTTTTACCAGGCTAATAACACCATGTTTGCAGCTAAGGCCATGGTTTTATTATACAGAGAAACCAAAAAGGAACTCTATCTAAACCTGAGTTATTTATTTTTGGCTAACATATTCAAAAATGTAGCACTTTGGGAATGTACATACGGTTATGGTAAGCACTTCCCAAGCTTTTTTGAGTTGTTTCCGCTAAGCGATGCACCTTACACGGCTGTATACGAAGAGCAGGAGGCTTATGCAGGTGTGCATGAGTATTTGAGTTATGCCAATGGAGTGGATGTTCTTCCATCGGTGAAATTGTTGTTGGCTGAGTTTGTACGGTATATAGTGAACAGAGCCATATATTACTACCCACCAATGTTACCAAAAGAAATGTTAGCGGATGAGGTGAAGACAGGGGAGCTCGATCCAAATTTGTGGATAGCTTTAGAGGACATTCATGACGGATGGGAGAAGTCGGGAAGTGTTGGACAAGAGGTTTACGGAGCGGGTTTGGCTTTTGGTATAATACCACGGCAGTACACAAGGTTACCAAATCAGCACTTTATGGTGTTTATTGATTATCCTGTTGCAGAAAAGAAGATTTCAAAAAATAAAGTAGCGTTTAAGGTTTTAGGCAGCAGTGTACTTAGTTGCAGGCTGTGCATTGTTCATGATGGCGACGAACCTTTGCCTGTATTCAAAATTGAAAGTGTTAGCAACGGACAAAAAAGCGTAGTAGAGTGCTTAAAAAGCAGTAAAAAACGTTTGGAGTACGTTGTAAACGGGGAAAGCGATATTGTAATAAAGTGGAGCTAAACACAATTTCCATAAACAACGAAAAGCCGGATTAATCCGGCTTTTCGTTGTTATAAATGCGTCCAACTTCATCGGCGCTAAGTACCTTGTTATAGTAGCGTATATCGTCTAGCGAGCCCTTAAAAAACGAGCCTCCATAAAAGTAATTTGGGTTGCTACTATCTGTAAAGTTAAACTTGTCTTTAGGTAACTGCTGACCAATAGCCAAATTTATAGGAGATGTAAGCTTAGCCAATGTACCTAAAAGGCTTTCGGTTTTTGATTGAACGCCATCAACATAAAAGGTTATTGCACCGTTGCCAAAGGTTACCACAGCATGGTGCCATTGCCCTACGGTCATCTTACCCGGATTGCTGTCGCGGTCATAAGTAGCTGTAGTAGCTTTCATGGTCAGGAACAGAAAGTTATCGGTCTGTAACTGAAATTTGAAACCATTCCACCGGTTTAGCGATACCATATAGTTGTCACCAAAGGTTTCTTTAGGATTTACCCACAAGCTTATGCTCATTACCTCAGGGTTAAGGCTGGCAGTATAAGGTACCTCTATGTAAGCACCATTACTAAATTCGTATGCGTTGCCGGTTTGGCCAAACCTATCGGTTGTCAGTACGGGTAGCGTACCGCCATCAACAGGGCTTTTTTCGGTTCCAATGATCCCGCTTTTTAAAATTCCATCGTGCTTGTTAGGCGTTGCATCTAATGTGTTGCCGGCAAACAGCCATTTAGCTATCAGGTTTTCGGCGGCTACTTCGGCAATTGCCCGCTGGCTAAATGCGCTAACGGCACGCCTCAAGCTGGAGAAGGCGCTATTTACTTCCTGTTGAGTGTATTCGCCGGTATTTACTGTATGGGCCATGTCAATGGCCTTTTTTAATTCTGTGCGCGCCTGTTTAGGGTACTGACCAACATCACGGCCCTCCGGTGCGTTCGAATATACGGCATTAACCGAATCTGTGAGCCTTTTAAGCTCAGCTTTATTAGAGTTAACATCGCGTTCGTTATCATCCTTACTACACCCCGACAATACAACAACAGTTGTAGCAAGGCCAATAGCGAAGGAAGTAAGCGTATTTGATCTGTTTATTTGAAAAATCATAAGCCTGTTCAATTCTTAGTTTATTGCCGGATTAGTGTTGCGTTCATTTTGCGGAATAGGGAAGAACCTATTAGTAGTGTAATTAAAGTTAGGTGCGCTTGGTTTTAAAGCAGCTTCCGCATACCCTTGCCCGTAACGCATCACATCAAAAAAGCGCTGAAACTCTAAGGCCAATTCGCTGCGTCGTTCGCGTTGAATAAGTGTGCGCAATTGCGCTTGATTTGTAATTGTAATATTAGCAAGCAAACCTGCGGGTGCAGTACCACTATAGTTTTTGCGTGCTCGTTCGCGTACTTTGTTCAACGGTACCAGTGCTGCCGAACTTTGATTTTGTTCATTCAAGGCTTCAGCTTTCACCAATAAAATATCTGCCAAGCGGATAGCTTCGTAATTAAGCGCCCCATCGTTTTTAGTTGTTGTTGGAACTTCACTTAAAGGCTGAATATGCTTTTTTGACAAATATCCTGTTGTTGACCATGCCGGTTTAAACTCTGAATCATAGTAAGGTTTTCCGGTACGTGCAATGGTCATATCTAGCCGCGGGTCGTTTGCCTCAAAATTATCAACCAGGTTTTGGGTAGGGTAAAATACACCTGCACCATTCAAATCGCGCGGCGCAAACCAGTAGTTTAAGCTGTTACCTTGTAAAGGCTGGGCGTTACGTATATGCCACACCGAAAATATAACCTCATTATTATTTTTAGCCGATGCGTTAAAGTTGTCCATAAAGTTATCGGTAAGCGCATAGCCTAAAGCTTCAACCTGATTGGCATAATTTACCGCTTCGGTATATTTTTTTTGAAATAAAGATGCTTTTGCCAAAAGGGAAAGCGCTGCTCCTTTTGTAGCGCGGCCTGCATCATTAGTGGCGGTCCATTTTTCAGGTAGCGCTGCTGCGGCCTCGGTTAGGTCTTTCTCAATTTGAGTGTAAACCTGAGCCTGTGTACTGGCCGGCATGGCCGCATTTTGTTGCGTGGTAACGTTTAAGCGCAAAGGTATGTTGCCGTAAAAGTTGGTAAGGTTAAAGTAATAGTAAGCCCGTAGAAACTTCGCTTCGCCCAATAGTAGTTTACGTACCTCGGCCGAAGTGCCTGTATTTTCGGCAGCTAAACCGTCCGTTACAATGTTACAGCGGCCAATGCCATCATAATAGCGCGCCCATAGTGCCTGTACTGCGGCATTTGCAGGTAAAATGTTGTAAAGGTCAACACTGGTATAATCAGCTTGTTCGCCGGCGTTACCGCCTATAACAACGTCATCAGTTGCTACATCGCCCAACACCCAAAGCGGGTTGGCAGCAGCATCGCTAAAGGTTAAAGGTATATAAGCGGCATTAATGGCGGTGCGGGCGGTGGCATCGTTAGCAAAAAGGTCTTCGTTAGAATAATAACCTAAAGCTGGCTCATCCAAAAACTTTTTACAGCTCGTAGAAGCCATTAACCCAAGTATTACAGGTAAAATGTATCTTTTTTTCATGAGATTAAAAGTTAACGTTAACACCAACGGTATAAGTTCGGGCCGAAGGGTAGGTACCCCAGTCAATACCCACTGCACGCACGCCATCACCTGCCGAGTTGCTGTTGGTATAGAGCTCAGGGTCGAGGCCGGTGTATTTAGTAAACGTCAATAAGTTTTGCGCGCTTACGTAAACCCGTAACGACGACATTTTAAGCTTAGACATCATAGCGCTGCCAAAGTTGTAACCTAGCTGTACGTTTTTTAAACGCAGGTACGATCCATCTTCGAGGAAGCGTGTAGACGGGCGTTTGTTATTGGTTGATGATGCCGATTCCCAGGTTAAACGCGGAAACTCATTGGTGTTGCCGGCACCGGTCCAGCTGCCGGTTGCTACCCGTTCGGTAACGTTAAATGCACGGTAAAAGCCCTCAATATCAGTGCGGGCCTGATTGTAAAGTTTATTGCCATGTGCTCCCTGGAAAAATAAGCTTAAATCAAAATTCTTGAAACTTACATTGCCCGTAAAGCCATAAGTAAGATTTGGGATTGGACTACCTGCAAACACGCGGTCACGCTCATCAATAACGTTATCGCCGTTGGTATCTTTATACTTTACGTCCCCCGGTTTAATTCCTGCCCCTTGGTAAGCATGAGTGAAAATATCCAGTTCGTTTTGAAAAATGCCGTCCATTGGCAGTAAATAAAACGCACCAATGGCCTGGCCAACGTTGGTCAATGTTGCGTAGTATTCATTATCAACACGTCCTCCAACAATTGGTGACCCAGCCAGAGAAATGACTTTGTTGTTCAGCGTGGCCAAATTGCCTGATAAATCTATCTTCCAATCCTTTGATAGTTGTTTTCGGTAAGACACCTCCAGCTCAAAACCTTTGTTTTGAACTTTACCGGCATTTACAAACGGACTTGCACCAGAGCCTCCACTTGGCGGCAGCGGATTAGAGAACAGTATGTCGGTATTGTTGCGAATGAAGTATTCGGCGGTAACTTGAAGGTCGTTGTTCAGGAAAGCGGCATCAATACCAAAGTTGCTTTGTGTGCTTCTTTCCCAGGTAATGTTGCTGTTACCACGTGAGGTGAGTGAATTGCCTATTACTGATGTACCTCCAAAAGGGTAGAATCCCACCAGGGAGTTTAATGAAGTATAGGCATAATTGCTGATTTCCTGGTTACCGGTTTGGCCAATGCCCGCGCGTAATTTCAGTAACGAAAGCCATTTAATATCTTTCATAAAGCTTTCCTGATCTAAACGCCAGCCAACCGAACCGGAGTAGAAGTTGCCATAACGATTGTTAGGGTTAAGACGTGAAGAGCCATCCCTACGAACGGTGAAGCTGGCCAGGTATTTATCAGCAAAGCCATAATCAACACGGCCAAACAACGAGAATAACGCCCAGCGCGATTCATTTTCGCCGTTTTGCTGCACGCCTATACCGTTATCAAGATATTGGAAGTCGGGGTCTTGGTTAGGAAATATAGATCTTGAAGCCGATAAACCGTTAGTGCGGCTTTTAATGGCCTCGCTGCCTGCCAGTATGGTGACGTTGTGTTTGGCAACATCAAATTTATAGGTTAGGGTGTTGGTCCAGTTATAATCAAACTGGTTGGCATTTGAACGTGCTAAACTACCGGGCGAATTAATAGCCCTGTCAGATCCCCAAATTTTAAAGAACTGCTTAAAATCTGTAATTACAAGGTTGCCGCCAAATGACGTACGCGCCTTTAAGCCTTTAATTATATTGGCTTCGGCAAAAACATTACCAATTAAACCATAAGCATTAAAGTTGCGGTCAAAGTTATCGGCATAGCCTACAGGGTTTAATCCATCGCCAAAAAAAGCAGGATTTTCGGGCAGGTCAACATAGTCGCCGTTAGCTTTATAAACCGGTGTAGCAGGTGTACGGAATAAGGCGTAACGCAGCACACTGGCTCCTTGGTTACCTGCGCCAAAACCGTCACCCGATGTACCTACTTGTTTGGTTTTTGAATATGATAGGTTGATGTTGGTTCCTACCGTGAATATTTTTGACAGGTTACTGTTGATACCTGTGCGCAGGTTTAATCTGTCGTAAGCGCTATTTTTAATAAGGCCGTCCTGCTTAAAGTAGTTTGCCGATACAATGTAGCTGCTATTTTCGCTGCCACCATTTATAGACAGGTTGGTGTTGTTGATAATGGCAGGTTTTAAAATTTCTTTTTGCCAGTTAACATCTGGTAGGCCTGATGTTAATGATGCCGGAATTTGCGCACGACCATCAGCCTGAGCCGCTGCATTGTATGCTGATACGTATTGCTGCGTGTTAGCCATCTTTATTAAATTGCCGTGGGTTTGCACGCCGGTATACTGCTGTATGCTGAAACGTGGCGGTCCCTGGCGACCTTTTTTTGTGGTAACCACTACTACACCATTAGAGGCCCGGGCGCCGTAAATGGAAGCTGCCGATGCATCTTTGAGTACATTTATACTCTCAATATCGGCCGTGGCAATTTGATTTATTCCTGTGGTAGATGGAACACCATCAATTACATAAAGCGGATTGTTATTATTGATTGTACCCACACCGCGTATACGTACGGCAATGCCCTCGCCGGGTGCACCTGTAGCTTGGGTAACGGCTACGCCGGCCGCTTTACCTTGCAATATCTGGTCGACACCGCCAACAGGGAGGTTTTCAATATCGGCAGAGGTAACTACCGAAACGGCTCCGGTAAGGTCGCGTTTGTTTTGCGTTGAATAGCCATTAACAATTACCTGATTAAGCGTACGATTTTGAGGCTGAAGGGTAATATTAAGTTGATTTTTGCCTGTAGCGCGTGCCGACTGGGTGTTGTAGCCTACGAAGGCAAATTGTATGGTACTGTTTGGATTTGCATTAATGCTAAATTGGCCATCGGCCCCGGTTGTAGCACCGGCATTGCTGCCATTTACGCGCACGGCAACACCGGGCAGGGGCTGTCCTTTTTCATCTTTTACAATTCCGGAAATGGTTTGTTTTTTGGTAGTGTCTTGTCTGGTAGCAGCAGGACTGGATGGTGGTGTGGGCGTTTGATTAGCTGGTGATACGGTTACAGGCGGGGGTTTTACAGTGGTGTCATTAGGTGGGGGCTTGGGCTTTGTTACCGTATCAGGTATTTGCTGTGCATATGCACCTGCCACATTTAGTACAAGTGTTGTGCACAAAAAAAGTTTAGTACTAAAAAACTTCATAGGTGTTAAGTTGATAGATTGAGTGCCATCTGCTATAAAGTTTATTTTGCTTAAAAGTTTTTACTTTTTTCAGAAAGATTAATTTTTGCCTGAATGTCAGTGTATTAAATTGTACTTTTTTAATACCCGTCTTCACTCTATGTAGTAAAAACATAAATGCAGTCTAAGGTGCTGCAACGGGCTATTTTCGTTATAAACCCGTGATAGACTTTACAACAATGGCTTTTAAAGAAAAAAAATTAAAAAATATTTTATTTGGAAGGATTTGCCATTTCACTTAATGATGGCGCTCGTTGGCGACGATAATTGCTGTTTACGAAGTGAGTTAATCACCACGCGTAGGTTAATCATAACGAAAATGATAATAATTGTCCCGAAAAACTCGTTTTGATAACTGAACGGCGCATCATTTTTGAGGATTTCAAAAATGCTTTGTAACTCGGTTGATTTTTGAAATTCACTAAGAGATTAGTTGGTTCAAAATATTATTTTGTTATAAATCTATTTTATACGCTAAATGTTAGTTATATGGTGTTAAGTATTTGTTAAATTTTGTTTACAATGCAACTTTATGCGTATTATCGCATCATATTATAAACGCAATCCCCTAAATATATTACTAAAATACTGCTTCACGTTCTTTGTTTGAGTTAATAATAATAGTTTCAAAAAGAGCACCGCCCTTGAAGCAGCGGTGTTTTTTTCTAAGCAAGGTGTCTGCGTTTTGAAATATTGATTAAACATACTCGTTGTTATCCGGTTTGTGTTTAAGTTTGGCGGCGTGGAGCGTAATCTCCCAAAGTTTATATAAAACATGCACCCCAGCTGGATAACTCTAACCGAAATACTTTACATATTAGGCGTAACTGCAGTTTGCGTTCGCATCATTTACGACACGCGGTCGTCATCCAAAACTCTTGCTTATCTTCTGCTTACTATTGTACTGCCCATAGTGGGGGCAATCATCTACTTTTCTGTTGGTTTAAATTATCGTAAGCGCAAGCTTTACGACAAGAAAATAGTAAAGGACGCGCAACTTCAACTCGAGATACAGGATCGGATTACGCTGGCGTTTGAAAAACGGCTTCAAAACGCATCACCAGAGTTAAAGCAATTTGAGAGGCTTGCCCAACTATCACTCACTCACAGCTGGAGCCCCTTAACCGGTGGAAATAAGGTAAAATTGCTTATTAATGGCGAAGAAAAATTCAAAGATGTTTTACATGCCTTAAAGCAGGCCAAACATCATATTCATATTGAGTATTATATTTTTGAAGACGGCAACATTGGTGAGCAAATAAAAGAAGTACTCATTGAAAAAGCACGTCAGGGAGTAGAGGTCCGTTTTATTTATGATGATTTTGGCAGCAGGTCTATCCGTAGCAGCCTGGTTGATGAGCTTAAGCAGGCGGGCGTAGAGGCTTATCCCTTTTACAGGATATTATTTTTAGCGCTTGCAAACCGTCTAAATTACCGCAACCATCGCAAAATAATTGTTATTGATGGTCATACAGCTTTTACCGGTGGTATAAATGTAAGCGACAGGTACATAAACCCACCCGGAAACACAGATAAATTATATTGGCGCGATACTCATTTAAGAATAGATGGCCCTGGATCGTACTTTTTACAGTATTTGTTTATTGGCGACTGGAATTTTTGTTCGGATAAGTATCTGGAACCTAATCCCGGTTATTTTAATTTAAATGCCGAAGCGGGTAACGATGTTACTGTGCAGGTGGTTGGAAGTGGGCCCGATTCGGAATTTTCAACCATATTGCTTTCTTTATTGAGCGCCATAAGCCAGGCAAAGAGTAAGATATGCATTACTACGCCTTATTTCATACCCGGCGATAGCCTGATTGACGCATTAACCATGGCGGTACTGAGCGGCGTTGAAGTGACGCTGTTAGTGCCTCATCGCTCAGATAGTTTGTTTGTTGATTATGCTGCCAAGTCTTATTATGATGACCTGTTGGACGCCGGCGTTAAAATTTATCAATACACCAAAGGATTTATACATGCTAAAACCATGGTGGTTGATGGCAAGCTATGTATTGTAGGTACAGCAAATATGGATTACCGTAGCTTCGACCTAAACTTTGAAGTAAACACTATAATTTATGACGAAACCACTGCCAGGCAACTGGAAGACGTATTTAAAGCCGACCTTAAAAACTCAGTACAAATTGACGCAGCTGTATGGGAGCAACGCCCATGGTATAAGCATTTACCCGAGAGATTAGCGAGATTATTATCGCCGTTGTTATAGTATTTATTCAAACTGGCCTTCTAAACGTTCAAGGCGTTCAATTAAATAACTTACCCGTTTCTGCTCGCGCTTTATAAATTTATCTTTTAAGTAAAATGTGGTAAACAAAATTGTAGCACCACAAAAGGTGTAATATAATACCTTGAAAAATAAGGGTTTATTTGCAAATACCTCAACTGTGTATAACGATACGCCAACACATATCATTAAAGCAAAAGCGTAGTAAAAGCGTCCGTTTAAGTAGGCGCGCCGTTGTTGATATTCTTTTAAGCTGTTTAAATAAGCCGCTGGGTTGAGCGTTACATCATGCCGCGTTATGGTACGGTAATCGCCAATTTGCAGCACCAGGTATGAAATCATACCAAACAACATTACAAACAGGCCTATGTAACTTAACCTGTTTTCAAAAATAGCGAACAACGTCAATCCGCCCGTAAAAATGATAGCAACTGTTATGGCAATAATTCCATAAAGCACGCCAATGCCCAGTTTATTAACTCCACGTTTAACCTGTTTCAGCACATCATCCACCGAAAGCCTGGGTTGCTTTGGTTGTTCTTGCCAAACCGATAGCAGGTGTTCAAAGTCTTTCATATTGATTATATAAATCGGTTAGCTTCTGTTTAATACGATGAATTTTAACCCTTAAATTGCCTTCAGATATACCCGATATATCTGCAATTTCCGGGTAAGGCAATTCATCAAGCACCATTGTAATAATAATTCTTTCTGATTCTTCAAGCTTTGCTATACACTTATACAGCAAGGCAACCTGTTCATTTTTTTCTGATAATTCTTCCCTATGGGTTTCGGCAAATTGCGGAGTCAGTTCTTCCTTAGCTTGTCTTTTTTCTGAACGTAGGTAAGTTAAACAAGTGTTTACCGCAATCCGGTAAATCCACGTTGAAATCATGGCCGTGTTACGAAACTTATTAAGGTTTTGCCAAACCTTTACAAAAGTTTCCTGTAGCAGGTCATGAGCCGCATCCTCGTCGCCGGTATAACCGTAGCACAAGCGGAATATCTTTTTTGAATTTGACTCGAATATCTGCCTGAAAGCAGCATCTTTATCTGCCACTGATTAGTTGATTTTTAGTTTATATGTGTTAGAGAGCTAAACATAGCAATTGTTACAGATAATCCTGCTTATTAATCCAGGCATATTGCGCATCAGCTTGTGATGCCGTACTTTCAAGTTCATTTTTATAATCGTATTGCAAATCTTCGTGAAGGCCGCTTATTAGTTTTGCTGTCTTCTCAAGCTGGCGGTGTAGCAGTAATTTTAAGGGCTTGTATGAAATCTTTTTTTCTACCTTGCTTATATATAGTTTGCAAAAGTGTAGTAGTAGTTCAATTTCGGCGGGCTTTGATGCCATAAATTTTGCATGCTTGGTAACCAAGCGCAGAACTTTGCGCATACCCTTGGCCTGGTAAAAATAATGGCTGTTCATTTGAAGAAAGAGATCATCCATTTCCTCTTTTACGCCGTCGATATAACCCGACTCATTGTGCGCTTCGAAAAGTAAGAAGGATAATAACTCCTTATTTTCCTTCTTGTATTTAGTTAGCCTGAGGCATAAATCAGTCAGTTGGCTGCTGTTTAAATGCTGCAGTTCCTTTTTTATGAATTGTAAATTATAAGTGATGATACCCATGGTAACACTTTAAATTTTAGCAAAATATTAAATTATCGTAGTTTTATCCCTTCAAATTGTTTCATGAAGCAGAGCAAACTTACCCTTTTTATTTTTTTAGCGCTTGTTTTGGGCGTTGTTACCGGTTATTTATACAATGTTAATGTTATTAATGAGTATAATGACAAGATAATTGCCTCCGAAACCCGCATCAAGGCTATTGACACAAGAGTTGTGCAGCTTAAAGATACTACCGTTGCTGAATTTGGTACGCTGAAAGCCGAACGTGCAGCCATGGTTAAGGAGCGTAAGGATGCCGACACAACCCGCGAAGATAAATTAGTTGGCTTCAGCATATTAAGCGACATCTTTTTAAGGTTAATAAAAATGATTGTAGCGCCGCTGGTGTTTACAACCTTAGTAGTAGGCGTAGCAAAAGTAGGCGACATTGGCGCCGTAGGCCGTATAGGCGGTAAGACCATGTTATGGTTTTTAAGTGCCACGCTGGTATCGTTGCTTTTAGGTATGTTGCTGGTTAACTTTTTCCGCCCCGGCGAAACCATGCACCTGTCATTACCGGACAGTCATTTAAGCACAGGAATTCAAAAAACAGCTTTATCACTGCGTGATTTTATAAGCCACGTTGTACCAAAAAGCTTTGTTGAAGCTATGGCTAATAACGAAATATTACAGATTGTTGTTTTTGCCTTGTTTTTTGGCGTGGCTACCGGCGCAATAGGTGAAAAAGGCGAGGTAGTTATTAAAGCAATGGACGCCATTGCTCATGTAATTTTAAAAATTACCGGCTATGTAATGTACGTAGCTCCATTGGCAGTTTTTGGTGCAATAACAGCTGTAATAGCACGGCAGGGTTTAGGCATATTATCAACCTATGCCATCTTTATAGGTGAGTTTTATTTTTCGCTTATAGTGCTGTGGCTGGTAATTTTGCTGGCAGGTATTGTGGTGTTAGGTAAACGCGCGCTCACTTTACTTAACCGTATCAAAGATGCTATGCTGGTTGCGTTCAGCACATCAACAAGTGAAGCAGCTTACCCGCGCATTTTAATGGAATTGGAACGCTTTGGTTGCAACAATAAAATTGTAAGCTTTGTGCTTCCGCTGGGCTATTCCTTCAACCTTGATGGCTCAATGATGTACATGACCTTTGCATCATTGTTTTTAGCACAATCATACGGTATACATTTGGCCTTTGGCCAGCAGTTATCCATGCTATTGGTATTAATGTTAACCAGTAAGGGTATTGCCGGTGTTCCGCGTGCTTCACTGGTAGTAATTGCAGGTACTATAGCAATGTTTAACATACCCGAAGCCGGATTGGCTTTGCTTATAGGTATTGATCCGCTGCTGGATATGGGCCGTTCGGCTACTAACGTTTTAGGAAACGCTATGGCTACAGCTGTAGTAAGCAAATGGGAGGGAGAGCTTAAGAATTAATTTCGGATTCAGATGTCGCATCCGCTTTATACCTTTGCACCCCGAAAACTCACGTAATACATTCCATGACAGACAAAACACGAAAGATATTTTTTGGCATCACTATAGTTGTTCCAATTCTTTTATACTGTGGTTACTACTACGGTATGATGGTTAAAAATGCACCGTATAGATTTACCGATTTTCAGTACTTTAGGTTAGAGTACGGCTTAAATGATAGCCTTGTTAACAAATACAACTCTAAAACAGGTAATTACCAGTATGAAACTACAGGCGGGCATGTTAAACAACTAAACATGAAACTAAGCAAAGACAACTTGCTTTACCTGCACCGTAAAGCTGCCGATTTGGGCTTTTGGAATTTTCCTGAACAGGAGAAAGGTGACAGCAAAAAGCCGGCACCAAAGTATTTGATTGAATTTGTTTACAAAGAGAAAAGCAAGAAAGTATATTTTGATCAGAACTATGACGGCGACCCATCATTGAAAGATGCCAACATGCGCCTGATTAAAGAAATCCAGAAAGTACTTGACGAAAGGGAAGAGAATTTAGTCAAATAAATAAGCACTTTAAATTGCTGTTTATTGCACTAAAATATATTTAAACGGTGCATTGCTAATTTATGTAAGAATGCTTATATTTGCACCTCAAATTTTTAAACAATTAATTATTAACAACAATGTACGCAATAGTAGATATAGCCGGACAGCAATTTAAAGTTGCAAAAGACCAGCAGATCTTTGTACACCGCTTACAGGGAGATGAAGGCGCTAGTATTGAATTTGACAAAGTATTGTTAGCAGAAAACGAAGGTAAATTTTCGTTAGGCAGCGCTTTAAGCGGTGCTAAAGTTTCAGCTACGATCCTGTCTCATGTAAAAGGTGAAAAAGTTTTAGTTTTCAAAAAGAAACGCAGAAAAGGTTACAAAAAGAAAAACGGTCACCGTCAGCAATTCACTAAAATTGCCATCACTGGTATCACATTATAATTGAAGGTTTAACTTGGTGCGGTTTACTCCGTACTGAAAAAATATTATAAAATGGCTCATAAAAAAGGTGCGGGTAGTTCCAAAAACGGCCGCGAATCGCATAGTAAACGTCTAGGTATCAAAATTTTTGGTGGTCAGCCAGCTATCGCAGGTAACATCATCGTTCGTCAGCGTGGTACCCGTCATAACCCAGGTTTGAATGTAGGTATCGGTCGTGACCATACTTTATTTGCTTTGATTGACGGTCAGGTTGTTTTCAAAAAGAAAGCTGATAACCGCTCATACGTATCAGTTTTACCTTACGAAACTGCTGACGTTGCCGTTGCTGTTGCTCCTGTTGTTAACGTAGCTGCCGAAGCTGAAGTAGCTCCTGCTAACGGTAAAGCAAAAAAAGCTCCTAAAGCCCAAGTTGAAGAAGAGGCTCCTAAAGCTGAAACTGCAACTGAAGGTGAAGAAGTTGTTGCTGAGTAATCAGTATTACATAAATAAAACAAAAGGCTTACATCGGTTGATGTAAGCCTTTTGTTGTTATACGCCATTATGTACGCTATACTCAGGCAGCATATTGAAAAGGTAGTTGCACTCACTGATGATGAGTTTGACTTTGTTGCAGCACAGTTTGTCAATAAAAAATTTAGCAGGCGCCAATATCTCTTTCAGGAAGATGAGCCTGTGCACTTCACCTACTTCGTAATAAAAGGACTGCTCAAATTAACTTTAAATGATGAGGCAGGTGATGAGCATATACTCGCATTTGCCATGGAAGACTGGTGGGAAAGTGACTTTCAGGCGTTTTACCGGCAAAGCAAGGCAACAATGGCCTTGCAATGTTTGGAGGATACCGAGGTGCTTTGCCTGTCGCTCGATGGCTATAATAATTTATGCAGTAAGTTGCCAGCCATGGCATACTTCTTTTTAACCAAGGCAAACGGCGGTCATATATCAGCTCAGCAGCGCATTCTATCTCTATTAAAGGGAAATGCCGCCCAGCGCTACGAAGAATTTATTAAACGGTATCCATCCTTAGTTCAACGTGTGCCAAAGCGGTTGCTTGCTTCTTACCTTGGCGTATCGCGCGAAACTTTGAGTAGATTATACTAATTAGATTGTGATTCATTTATTAAAATTGTGATATAAGTCACCGTTTTAAGTTTTGCTTGCAGCTCACCTTTGTATAAAACTTAATACAAATGGAAAAGAGAGTGATAAATCCGTGGACCTGGCAAAACGAGCGTAATTATGTGCAGGCCGTTGAGGTAAGTAATGTGCAAAGCACTTTATATGTATCGGGTCAAACCGCAATAAGTGCTGATGGTATTTCGAGCGATGCCGATATGGAAACGCAGCTTACACTCGCTTTAAAAAGCCTGGAGCATGTAATAACAGAAGCAGGGTTTGAGTGTAGCAACATTGTGCGCCTTAACATATATACCACAGCTACAAATGAACTTTGGCCGCACTTTCCAATCTTTCAGCAATGGATTGTGAAGCATGGTACACAGCAAGCTTTGACGTTGTTAGAGGTGAAAAGTTTGTTTGAAACCTTAAAGGTTGAGTTGGAAGCAACGGTTGTAAAGTAACCGGCTTAAATATTTAAGGCTACCAAATCAATAAACAATTGGTAGCCTTAATGTTATTATTCTTGTATAGGCGACTGCGCTGAGCTGGCAAAGCCTATTTGCTCTGCTAGTTCATCTACCCAGCCACTAAAATAGGGGTCAGTGCCACCAATGCGTTCCCAGTTTCCATTCTCGTTACGTGCAATTATGAGGTGAAGGCTATCATCCAATGATTTAAATTCATAAGCCTGAACGCCGGCATCACCTGCTATTGAATCAACAACGCCTTCTATCTTACTGTCTGATCCGGTTAAAACAGCATCAAATTGATGTTCCATATAATATTTGTTAAAGTATCACTAGTTTTCATACATAATAGCTTTGTTGATTGAATTGTTTGGAGGCTTTGCTTACTACTTTTAGTTAGTTTAAAAAACTAATAGTTACAAATAGGCGTTATAATTGCTCAAGCACTATTATGATTTTTAAAAAGAGCGCAGATTATTTTCAGGTAGCCCAGGGAGTTTGGGGTACACGTATATTGTTTGTTAATGTTTATTTTATAGCTAATCGTCGCGGATTTCCTAAAGGATGGGTGTTGGTAGATGCGGGTATACAGGGTTCTGCATCACACATAATATCAGTAGCCGAGAGCATTTTTGGTACGGGTGCCAAGCCTTCGGCCATTATACTTACTCACGCACATTCAGACCATACCGGCGCGTTAGAGGAATTGCTTAAGCAGTGGGATGTTCCGGTGTATGCGCATGAATATGAGGTTCCGTATATTACAGGAAAATCATCTTATCCGCCTTCAGATCCTACAGTAGGTGAGGGCATTATGTCAATCATGTCATTACTGTTCAGGAAAAAGCCGCTTGATGTAAGCAAGAATGTAAGGATTATTGATATGGAAAACGGCATAGCCGAACTACCCGAATGGCGTATAATTCATACGCTTGGCCATACGCCGGGGCACATATCATTGTTTTTGCCGCTAAATACAACATTAATAGTTGGCGATGCCTTTGTAGCCACCAAGCAGGAATCGGCTATATACAGCATCAGTAATATTAAAAGAATATCGGGCCCGCCAAGGTACATGACAACTGACTGGGTTGCTGCAGAAGCATCGGTTAAAATTTTATCATCAATGGAACCGCGTATTGCGGGTACCGGGCATGGCCCTGTTTTACGTGGCCGCGAGCTGCAGGAAGGGTTGCGTAACCTGGCCGAAAACTTTGTTGAGTTAGCTGTTCCGGCTGGTGGGCGTTATGCCGAAACTCCTGCTGAAGCCGATGAAACGGGTACATATTATGTGCCTCCATTTAGGTCAACTACCAAGTTTAAGGCAGTTGCCGGCCTTGCGGGCGCATTAGCAGGCTTTGCTATTATAAAAGCATTTGTTAAATAGCTTAACTTTGCCGGGTGGAACCTATACAACCCGACTACAAAGTTTTAATAGATATTGTTAAAATGCCGATGCCTTTTGGCAAGTATAAAGGCACTTTGCTGTGCGATTTACCGGTAAGTTACCTGGAGTGGATGCACAGCAAAGGCATGCCTGCCGGCAAGTTGGGCATGATGCTGTCAACCGTTTACGAAATTAAAATAAACGGCCTTACGTCGTTGCTGCAAACAGTCAAATCAAAGGTTGGTTAAACCGGATAATCAAAGCCGGTTAAACCAGCCTTTTTTCCAAAAAAACAATACTTGAATAAGGCCTATGAATACCATAATGCCCACGCAGTATAAATAGCCGTGAGGCTCATACAACTCAGGCATATTTAGCGGAAGACGTTTATTGGTATCGGGATTGGCAGGTGCGAAGTTCATTCCATATACACCCGCTACAAATGTTAGGGGTATAAAAATAACCGAAATAATAGTAAGCACCTTCATAATTTCATTCATGCGGTTGCTTACCATTGATAGATATAAATCTATATTGCTGGCGCTTATCTCTTTATAGCTTTCAATCAAATCTATTATTTGTATGCAATGATCGTATGCATCACGCAAATAAGTTTTGGTTTCTTTAGTAATAAGCGGGCTTTCGGTTCTAATCATATCATTAATCTTATCACGCTCGGGCCAGCTTGCTCTTCGCAAAACAATAAGTGTACGCTTAAGGTGCTGCGTATCATACATAATGCTTTTATCGGCCTTTTCGTAAATACGATCTTCAATTGCCTCAAGCTCTTCGCCAATCTGATTCAATACAACAAAGTACCAGTCTATAACGGTATCAAATAAAGCATAACAAATAAAGCCCGGCCCCAGCTTGTGTATGGGGCTTTTTGGGGCGTTTAACCTGCTCTCTAAACCGTCAAAGTTGTCTTCGTAGGTTTCTTCAAAACTTATTATAAGGTTGTCTTTAACAATTACAGAAAGTTGCGTATTGCTTAACTCGCAATTTTCATTGCAGGTGATTAATCGGCCGGTGGCAAATACATATTCATCATACTCATCAAATTTAGGGCGTTGATGATTATTCATGATGTCTTCAAGCACCAGGTCGTTAACGTCCAGTCTGTCGCCAATCTCCTCAATAAGCTTGGCATCGCCCATGCCGTTTATCTTAATCCAGTGCGTATGCTTATCGCATTCGTTTAACTGATCAAGCACCGTATGTATGTTATCGCCTTCAGAAGTAACCAGTTCTTCTGTGTTATAGGAGTACATCTTTATGCGTGGCTTTAAAGCGCCGTCGGGCACTCTGATCATACCCGGCCTGTCGCCCACGTTACCCGCACGCTTGTGCATGCGCGATGATATACGCTTATACTGTTTACTGGTCATTTAAATTAAAGATAATTCATTGCCTGAGGCCCCTGGTTAAACAGGAGATCGACAATGCTGAGATTCTTCAAGAACCCTTTACGTTCTTCAAAAACCTGAAAGTATGGCTTTTGTTCAAATGCTGCGTCTTTTTTTGGATGTATGCTGTTCCTGTAATCGGCCAGGTTATCATAGGCGCGGTGGTATTCTTCGGTATAGGTAAGCTTTGCCGGTAATTTTAAGAATTTCAAAATCATACTCAGCAATTGCTCATTGTAGTCAAACAGGTACTCAAACTTGTCTTCATAAAATCTTGCAAAATCATCTTCATAAAATTCAAAATAAGCCGACCGGCGGTAGCAGGCCTGCAAACTCATCCAGTGCAATCTTTGCCAGTTAAAGTCATAGCTTATTTTTACATCTTTAACAGCAGTATGTACTTTTGAACCTTTAATTACAGGCACTACCAGGCTCAGTAACCCGTCGGGAGTGTATACATGAGCTCTGTTACGGTATGTTTGTTTGGGAAAGTGTTCGTGCTTTTCAATAAGCACATTACTTTTGTTATTGTTAAGTACGGTAAAGTACTCTACAGGTGGTAAATAAAACATGGGCAGCACGGCTCCGTTTTCCATCATTATCTCTTATGTTTGTAGCTTAATATTTTGCGAAAATAATGATAAAGAAAGGTTTTTCCAGATTGGGTGTAGGTTTGCTATACCTGATTTCGTTATTACCTTATCCTGCACTGTTTTTTATAGCCGATATACTTTTTATTTTGCTATACCATTTAACCGGTTACCGCCGCAAAGTAGTTCAACATAATCTTGCGAATGCCTTTCCCGAAAAATCATTAAATGAGCGTCAGGCTATAGAAAAGAAATATTACCGTTTTTTAGCCGACCTTATGATGGAGACCATTAAGTTATACTCCATATCTGCCGAAGAAACAATCAAAAGGGTTGATTTTCGCGACCATTTATTAAAAGATAATGAAGCCTTTAAAAGCGGAAAAAGTATAATAGCAGCGGTAGGCCATTATGGTAACTGGGAAAGCGGCTGCCTGCGCATGGGGCTGGTTAAAGAAAGAAAATGTATCATTGCCTACAAGCCATTATCAAATAGCATATTCGATAAGTTTTTCTTTGATCTGCGTTCACGTTTTGGAACGTTAATGGTTCCAATGAAAAAAACTTTTCGCACGGTTGTGGCTCACCGCAAGCAGCATACCTTAACCGTATTAGCAGGCGATCAAACGCCGTCGCGCGATGAGGTGACTTATTTTACCAATTTCCTTAACCAACCTACAGCCGTATTCTTAGGCGTGGAAAAGTTAGCTAAGGCTACAGATAGTTTGGTTGTATTTTGTGACGTAAGGCGTGTAGGGCGTGGGTATTACATGTGTACATTTGTACCTTTGTTTGATAATCCAAAAGATACTGCCGAATACGAGATAACCAATGCTCATGTGCAGTATCTGGAAAACGTAATACGAGAAGAACCTGAATTTTGGCTTTGGTCTCACCGCAGGTGGAAATTTAAGCCGGAAGATTTAAACAAACATGAATAAACCTAAAGTTGCTGTTGTTATTTTAAACTGGAACGGCCTCAAATTTTTACAGCAATTTTTACCGTCTGTTTTGCAATCAACCTATCCAAACATGGAAGTGGTGGTGGGTGATAATGGCTCGACAGATGGATCAGTTGAGTTTTTAAAATCACGTTATACTAACGAAGTTACCGTTTTGCAAAATGATGAAAATTATGGTTATACAGGAGGCTATAACCGCATCATTAGCCGCGTCACTGCCGATTATTTTGTATTGCTCAATTCAGATATTGAAGTTATACCTGGTTGGATAGAACCTATCATTGAAATGATGGAGGCTGACGACAGCATAGCTGCCGCAGCACCAAAAATACTTGCTTACCATAATAAAAATCACTTTGAGCACGCAGGTGCGGCTGGTGGTTTTATTGACAAGTTAGGTTATCCGTTTTGCCGCGGCCGTTTGTTTTATGAAATAGAGCAGGATAACGGACAGTACGATCAGTCGGGTGAAATATTTTGGGCTTCGGGTGCGGCGTTATTTATACGCAGCAAATGCTGGCAGCGAGCAGGCGGTTTTGATGAGCGCTTTTTTGCCCACATGGAAGAAATTGATTTGTGCTGGCGATTAAAAAACATGGGTTACAAAATTATGTATTGTGCCCAATCTGTAGTTTACCATGTTGGTGGCGGTACCCTAAATGTTGAAAACCCTTTTAAAACGTATCTCAACTTCAGAAACAACCTTTGGCTAATTCAGAAAAACATGCCGTTTTTCAAGGCGTCGTGGGTAATAAGTGTGCGTATGTGGCTTGACCTGGTTGCACTTATACGCTTTATGGGCGAAGGTAAGCGCAAAGATGCGTGGGCTGTAAGTAAGGCTCATCAAAGCTTTGTACTGAGCTTTTTAAGAAAAAGCAAAAGCAGGAAACCAGCATCAAACAATCTCAACACAGTTACAACAAGTCCGAACCTTGCCGGCATTTATAAACGCAGCATTGTGAGCGATTTTTTTGTGAAGAAGAAAAAAATGTTTACTGATTTAAACCCGAAGGATTTTCATTAGCAGGCGGCGTTGGGGGCATGGGTGCCGAATCATTTTGCGGTACCCTAAGCACAACTTCCTGCGCGGGCTTAGGCATTTCAACCCCTTCTTTGTCAAATTCTTTATAAATAGATGTAAGCACCTGGCTTTTCAGTTGCTCCCACAAATTTATATCAGCGGCCCAAAACAATACCTTAAAGTCAATTGAGCCGGCACCAAGCTTATCCAAAAACACCACGGGTGCGGGGTTCAACATAATATCATCACGGTTTGCGGTAATGTTGCGCAGTATATTTTTAACCTTATCAATGTCACTTCCAAAAGCAACGCTTATAAGCAGTTCAACCTGGCGATTGCTATCACTCAGCGTCCAATTAATTACGTGCTGAGATATAAGATCGCCGTTGGGGATGATGATCTCAGCACCGTTACCTGTAGCAATCTTACTCGACCGCATTCCAATGTCTTTAATGGTTCCGGTACGGTTCGCTACCTCAATTACGTCACCAACCTGTACAGGTTTTTCGAAAGCCAGTATTAACCCCGACACTAAATTGTTTACAATGTTTTGTAAACCAAAACCTACACCCACACCCAACGCACTTATAATAATGGTTACTTTATCTAACGGAAAGCCTGAAGCGCCTACAGCCAGCAAAAATCCTACGCTGAATACGGCTATCCTAACCAGTAATAATGAGGTCCGGGTTTTGCGTTCGAGGCTCGCGTTGCCGCGTTTTTGTTCGGCAAAGTCATAAAAGTAAACTATAATGCGGGCAACAATTGCCGACAGCCATATAACTCCAACAAAAATTACAATGCTGCCAAAGGTGAATAATGTGCCACCCAAATTGCGTGATTGGGTAAGGAAGTTTCCTAAAAGCTCAAATACACCGTCTTCAACACTTAAATTCTGTAACAGCGTTACGCTCCACATTACTACAGCTACAATATATAGTATGCTACGAAAACGGCTTTGAAGTAATTTAAAATCAAGGTATGAACTTATACTATCTTCATCATCTTTGTAGGTCTCCAATTGCAGAAACAAGCCTTGAACCAATATTTGCACAAAGTAGTATAGGCCAATGGCAAGCCAAAAGTTGTACAGTGCAGTTACGCCTATAATTTTGGCAAGACTAAATCTTCCCGCTACGTTTAATATAAACGAACCTGTTTCGGCAATAATCAATAACCAAAGTACAGTTTTAGCAAATGGTATGTGTGGTTGATAAACGGCTCCTATTTTACGTACGTAATTGGCACTCAAGTAAACTGTAACCGCAGTAGCAAATAAAAGCGCAACCCGGTCAACGTTCGAAACCTCTACAAACAAATTACTCACGCCAAATACAAGGCCTAATAAGAAAAGCTTAAATAAAAATTTAAATTGAGGTGAAGGGCAGGTACGGTAAACCAGGCGCAGCAGGCAAAGCGTGGTAATCATGAAAATCACCTGTAAAAAAACTACTGGAGGCTGTGAATACAAGTAAGGTATAACAAGCGATGTTACCAGCAGGGCCGATGTGTAAGGCATGCCAACCACATAAGTAGTTTGCTCAAACACCTCACGTGCATTCCTGCGCTTTTTTACAATTTTGCGCCGGTTTATAACAATCCATAATATAAAGCCCGCTAAAATAAGTATGGCTAAAACATGTATTACCAACTGATCATTAAGCAGCTTGAACAGTTTGAGGTTCATGGTTACCGTACGCTCAAGAGCCGAATTGAATGTAGCATCTTTTGGCGATTGCATATCCCATATGTAACCATACTCGCAGTTGAATGCCTTCATACTAAAATTCCTGATTTTATTATCAATCAGTTCTTTTTGGTCAATAATGGAAATATAGATAGAGGTAAGCTTATTTTGCAGTAACCCAATGCGGAGCATAGCTTTGCGGTTTACCTTATCAAGTTTTTGAGCCCGTGCTTCAATAGTGGAGCGTTGCTGTAAAAATGTAAGCCGTAAAGTACTATCGGCCGGAAAAATACGAAATACGGAATCTTTGGAAATTTTGTTGATGTCTTCGTCAATATCAGCCAGCTTATCGCTCATTTCCATCAGCTGGTCTTGCCACACGTCAAGCCGGTGTTGTTGTTTGCTTAACACATCGCGTATGGCGTACAAATAACGCAGCGTGCCCGAGCGGTCCTTTACAATAAGGCCACGCATGGTAGCAATTGTTTTTTCCAACCGTGGTAAAGCGGCGCTTATATCGGCAGTGTCAAGCCCCTTTCCCAGCCGGTTATTTATCTGGTTAAATGATAGCGTGTAAAATTCTATACGCTGTAGGAGATTATTAGTAGATGTATCAGACGTTTTGTAGTAACGCATCATGGAATCGCGCCTGAGCATTGCTGCACGCAATGAATCAGTAACGGTACGCTTGTGTCGTTTTCGGGATTGTGCAAGGGCATCAAAAGAAAACGCAATTAACGATACAAGTAAAAATGTTAGACCGAATTGTACGCTTTTACGCATGAGTAGCTGCTAAGAAACTATTATCGTGATAGTTACAGCTAATAACAAAAATCGTTTGCTGATTTATTAAATTTTTATGAGAAAGACAGAACGCTTACTTTTAATGAATTGAGAGCTGTGATTAAATAATTAGGCTAATAAATCAACTTAAGCGTTAGTAAGATTCTCTAACGCCAGGCGGTATGAGTCCATACCGAAGCCGGCTATAACACCTTTGCAATTTGCAGCAAGCATTGATTTATGCCTGAATGTTTCGCGTTTGTAAACGTTTGACAGGTGAACTTCAACAACAGGCGTGGTAATGGCAGCAATGGCATCGGCAATTGCAATTGAAGTATGCGTGTAAGCCCCGGCATTCAGGATGATACCATCAAACTCAAACCCAATTTCATGGAGTTTGTCAATTAATTCGCCCTCTTTATTACTTTGAAAATAATGTAAATCATGATTGGCATAACGCTCACGCAGCGTTGTAAAATAGTTTTCAAAACTACTGTCGCCGTAAATAGATTTTTCTCTAACGCCAAGCAGATTTAAATTTGGGCCGTTGATGATCTGTATTTTCATTACCTTTCAAACATAACTATAAATCATTTAAAACAAAACAGGTGGATTGGCGGTGGGCTATAAAAGGTTTTAAAAACTATCTTAAACTCGAAAAATCGCTTTCGGCAAACTCAATTGAAGCTTACGGCAGAGATATTGAAAAGCTGCGGCAATTTGCCGAGGCTCAGCCGGTGACTATAAAACCAAACATGGTAATACTTGCTAACCTACGCAGCTTTTTGCAATGGGTTAATGAACTTGGTATGATTCCATCGAGCCAGGCGCGTATCATGTCCGGCATTAAAGCATTCTATAAGTACATGCTTATTGAAGACTTAATATCGGCAGATCCATCAGAGTTGCTTGAATCGCCTAAAATACAGCGTAAGCTGCCTGATACATTGAGTTATGATGATATTAATAACCTGATTGGTGCCATTGATTTATCAAAGCCCGATGGTGCGCGTAACAAGGCCATGTTGGAGATGCTTTACAGCTGTGGTTTACGCGTGTCGGAAATGACTGAACTCAAAATTTCGAACCTGTACCTTGATATTGAATTTATAAAAGTTACAGGTAAAGGAAATAAGGAACGCCTTGTGCCCATTAGTAATGCCGCTATTAAAGCGCTTAACTTTTGGCTTACCGACAGAAAATTAAACTATGCTATCAAAAAAGGAGAAGAAGACATCGTTTTTTTAAGCAGGAGAGGAAGCAGGCTTACACGTGTATTTGTATTTATGCTTATTAAGAAGCTTGCTCAATCTATCGGCCTAAAAAAGAAAATAAGCCCGCATACATTCAGGCATTCATTTGCAACGCACTTAATTGAAGGAGGTGCTGATTTACGCGCCGTACAGGAAATGCTTGGTCACGAAAGTATAACAACTACAGAAATTTACACTCACCTGGATAGAGATTACCTAAAAAGTACCATCATTCAATATCATCCGCGGAGTTAGCAACGTTTGAAAATCAGGCTAACCGGCTTTCCATTTTTACGTTGCCGGCAAGTAACTTATGTACGGGGCATTTGTCGGCAATGTCCAAAAGCCTTTCTGTTTGTTCGGCAGTCAAATCGCCTTTAAAGCTAATGGCAATTTCAATACAGTGACCGTCTGGAACGGCAAATATTTCCAAATCAATATTTATCTCGTCAACTATCCACATTTTACGGTCAATGTACATGCGTAAGGTAATTGCCGTACAAGTCCCTAAGCTCGATAATAATAAACCAAACGGTGTCATGCCGGTGTCGGTGCCGCCAAGGTCGGCTGGCTCATCGGCAACTATTGCGTGGTTTCCGCTGGTTGCTACAGTTTGGTAATGTGCCCGGGCTATGCTTGCTCTTCCTTGTGCTATCGGCTTTTTATCTTCCTGGTTACTCATTCGGTATTACGTAGGCACTAATTTATGTTGCCTGTCAATGTTAAATAAATAAGCCCGAAAATGTTTTATTAACAGCTACAAATAATCCCTAAATAAAATAATCTACTTAATTAATAGATTTAATAATTTATTCCTATATTTGTGATGTTTAATGACCGTTCTTTGTAAACTTATCCAGAAAGACTGAGGGAAAGGCCCTGTGAAGTCTTAGCAACCTATACAGCTAATCATTGTAAAAGGTGCTAATTCCTGCTCTTGCTTTGCAAGAGGAAGATAAGGTGACAAGATTTACTCTTGTTAATGTATTGCTCCCGGCAGTGCTTTTTGGTATAAGTGAAATTTATTTTAACTAAAAACAAAAAACAACGCCATGCGAATTTACCTTGACAATGCAGCCACAACTCCTATAGATACGGAAGTATTTAACGCCATGACTCCTTATTTGCTTAATTACTTTGGCAATCCATCATCGCTTCATCAGCAGGGCAGGGAGGCGCGTAAGGCAATTGAGGATTGCAGGGCAAGTATCGCTGAATTGTTGAATGCATCACCCGAGGAAATTATTTTTATTTCAGGCGGTACCGAAGCCGACAACACTGCAATTTTTTCTGCTGTTTACGGTGAAGGCATCAAACATGTAATTACCACACGATTTGAACATCATGCAGTGTTGCATACGCTTGAATCCTTACAAGCTAAAGGGGTCATCACAGTAAGCTTTATAAAACATGATGACAAGGGTTTGTTGGACATTGCGCACCTTATTGAGTTGTTGCAAGAGAGCCCACGAAGCTTAGTATCAGTTATGCATGCCAATAACGAAATAGGTAACTTAAATGATATTGAGATAATAGGTGAACTGTGCGAGCGTTACAACGCGCTATTTCATACGGATACTGTTCAAACCATAGGCCATTACCGGCATGATCTGCAAAAGTTAAAAATTCATTTCTTAGCAGCGTCGGCTCATAAGTTTCACGGACCTAAAGGCGTTGGATTTTTGTTTTGCCGTAAAGGGGTGAAACTTTCGCAACTTATACATGGCGGCGGGCAGGAGGGCAGGCTACGTGCAGGTACCGAAAACATACATGGTATAGTAGGGTTAACCAAGGCTTTGCAAATTGCCTATAGGCATCTAAACAAGCATCAGCAGTATATTCAAAGTCTTAAATCTTATATGATCGAACGCTTGATAAGTGAGGTGCCGGGAGTTATTTTTAACGGCAACTCCGCTAACAACAATGGCAGTCTTTACACAGTGTTAAATGTGGGTTTACCGTCTGTTGGCTACTCACGTGGCCTGCTGGAATGTTTTGATGAACATGGCATATCAGTATCAGGGGGCAGTGCATGTTCTTCCGGTGCAGCGTCGCATGTGCTGCAGGCCATATTGACTGATGTTACTAAAGACAACATCAGATTTTCATTCAGTAAATTAAATACCCGTGCCGAAATTGACAAGGTGATTGATGCTTTGATCAACATCTATCAAACTATTGCGGCATAAACTATATTATACATAACACAATTAAAAATTAAAAACATGAGCTTAAGATTAGGCGATAAAGCACCAAACTTTAAAGCGCAGACTTCGGTAGGCGAAATTGACTTTTACGAGTTTTTGGGCGATAGCTGGGGTGTGCTATTTTCACACCCTGCAGATTATACACCGGTTTGTACTACTGAGTTAGGAAGAACAGCAGCACTTAAAGATGAGTTTGAAAAACGCAATGTTAAAGTGGCAGCACTGAGTGTGGACTCGGTAGAGTCACATTACGGTTGGATAAGTGACATTAACGAAACGCAAAATGTTGAGGTTAACTTCCCGATAATAGCTGATGAGAACCGCGAAATTGCTGAGGCTTATGATATGATTCACCCTAATGCATCATTAACAGCTACAGTACGCTCGTTATTTATCATAGCACCCGATAAATCAATTAAATTGATAATTACCTACCCTGCATCTACCGGACGCAATTTCCAGGAAATTTTAAGGGTTATTGATTCACTTCAACTTACAGCCAATTACAGTGTGGCCACACCGGCCGATTGGAAAGAGGGTGAAGACGTAGTGATAACACCAGCCGTTAAGGATGAAGAAATTGAAGCGCGTTTCCCGAAAGGACATACCCGCGTTAAGCCGTATTTGCGCTTAACGCCACAACCCAACAAGTAAGGTTAGCGTTTAATTTAATTAGTAACAAAGGTTCTTTTATTGATTTAAAAGAACCTTTGTTGCGTTTATGCAGTTAGTAATTCATGAGCAAGAATTTCAAACTCAAGGCAAACGACATTAAACAATTGATTGATCCTATGGGTGGATGCCTGGCAACAGATAAAATTACTGTAGACGGCGAACCTGTAGGGTACATGTACCGCGAGGAGCCGGATAATGAGCTTGACAGCGGCTGGCGTTTCTTTGCAGGAACAGAAACCGATGAATACGCCAATAACGTTGACAACGTAATGGTTTACGATGTAAACACTATTGTAAACTATGACCGGGCAATTGCACCCTATTTGCACTTGCCTGCAGGCACCCAATTAGAGCGAAACGCTGACAATACGTTTTACATAATTGATGAGGAGTTGTAGACAAACGAGGCAAAGAACATCTATTTAAACGGATGATTTATATTATCACAATTATGTTAATAAACACCTTTATTTAAATTAAGTTAACAATACGCCGATTATTATAACTATCTTGCACGCTTATTAAAAATATAATGCAAAAAGAAGGAACAGTAAAATTTTTCAACACCGAAAAAGGTTTTGGATTCATTTCACAGAATGGCGGAGACGACGTTTTCGTACATTCAACCGGCCTTATCGATCAGGTTCGTGAAAACGACCAGGTTACTTTCGAGGTTGAGCAAGGCCGTAAAGGTCCTAATGCGGTAAATGTAAGAGTAGTATAATACACTATAAAAATTTAATCGTTAAAGCACTTGTCGTTACGGCAGGTGCTTTTTTGTTAAGCTCATTAAACAACAAAAAGCCCTGCCAATGTAAATTGACAGGGCTTTTTAGTTAGCTTTAAAAGCAATAGTTATATATACTTCGTACCAAACTTTTGTTTAACATCAGCCACAACCTGTTTTACGTTTTGCTCATCTTCTTTAGGGCAAATAAGTAACGTGTTGTTTGATTCAACAACAATGTAGTCATGCAGGCCTTTTAAAATTACAAGCTTATCATCAGGTACGTTAACCATGCAGTTTGATGAATCATACATGATTACTTTCTCGGCTGGTATTACCGCGTTGCCAACATAGTCTTTCTCAACAAGCTGGTAAACTGATGCCCAGGTACCTAAATCGCTCCAGCCAAACTCTGAAGGCAACACATAAACGTTATCAGCCTTCTCCATAATTCCGTAATCGATAGAAATATTGGTGCAACGCTGGTAAGCATTATGTACGTGAAGTTTCTCGTTATCACTGTTGTATACACTGCGTGCTTCCGCAAAAATTTCGTGCATATCAGGCAGGTACTTGTCAAATGCGCTTACAATTGCCTTGGCCGACCATATGAATATGCCTGCATTCCACAAAAAGTCGCCGCTTTGAATGAAGGTTTTAGCAATTTCAAGCGTAGGTTTTTCGGTAAAGGTTTTAACCTTATGAAACTTGTCATCAATTACTTCCTCATTGTATTGGATATAGCCATAACCAGTATCAGGGCGCGAAGGCATAATACCAAGTGTTACCAGGCATTTATGCTCTTCTGCAGTTTTTAATGATGCCTCAATGCTTTCAATAAAACCTGCTTCATTAAGTATCAGGTGATCTGACGGCGCTACCACAATCACGGCATCAGGGTTAAGGCTTTCAATTTTGTAGCAACCATATGCTACACAAGGTGCAGTATTGCGCATAACCGGCTCAGTCAAAATCTGTGCGTCGGTCATATCTGGTAATTGGGTTTTAACCAGGTCTGTATAAATTTCGTTGGTTACAACGTAAATATTTTCCTTTGGGCAAATCTTTAAAAAACGCTCGTAAGTGTTTTGTATTAAGGTTTTTCCGGTTCCTAAAATGTCTATAAACTGTTTAGGGTGTGAGGTACGGCTAATAGGCCAAAAACGGCTACCTATACCACCTGCCATAATGATGGCATAATAGTTTTTATTCATGGTGATGCAGAATGTGATTAAGTGGTGACACTGCGGTCAAATTTGTAAAAAATATTCGGTTTTAATAATAAAAAACCGTTATATTTAGTTATTGATTATTGAAGGTACAAACACAAAAAAATCATAGAAGTTTAATATTTTATTAAAGTTCCGTAGCCCTTGTGCAATTTTTTGTTATTTTGTATTACTTAAGTTATATAATTAAGAAAAAACTTCATCTTTTCTCTAATATAAAATGATCGAAACAAAGAAGTCTCTTTTTGATAACCTGCAAAATTTTTTCGGATTCGATAATTTTAAAGGTGAGCAAGAAGCGATCATAACCAACATCATGGCCGGTAATGACACCTTCGTTATTATGCCAACCGGCGGCGGTAAATCTATGTGTTATCAACTTCCGGCCTTAATGACGGAAGGAACAGCAATTGTAATTTCTCCACTTATAGCCCTGATGAAAAATCAGGTTGACCAGTTAAGAGCTTTTTGTAACTCAGACAGTGTTGCCCATTTCCTTAATTCATCTTTAACAAAAACCGAAACAGCAAAAGTTAAAGAGGATGTATTAGCCGGCAAAACCAAACTTTTATACGTAGCGCCCGAATCATTAACCAAACAAGATAATATTGATTTTTTACGCCTCAACAAACTCTCATTTGTAGCAGTTGACGAAGCGCACTGTATTTCAGAATGGGGCCATGATTTTAGGCCCGAATACCGTAAGATAAGGCAGGTAATTGCCAACCTTGGCGAAAACATTCCTATCATCGCCCTTACAGCTACTGCCACGCCAAAGGTTCAGCATGATATTCAAAAGAACCTGCAAATGAACAATGCAACGGTGTATAAATCATCGTTTAACCGTTCAAACCTTTATTACGAGGTGCGGGCAAAGCGCAACGTTCTAAAAGAGATTATTAAATTCATTAAGCAGCATCAGGGTAAATCGGGTATTGTATACTGCCTTAGCCGTAAAAAAGTTGAGGAGGTTGCTGAAGCCTTAAAGCTTAACGGTATTAAAGCATTACCATATCATGCCGGCTTGGATGCCAAGGTGCGTGCCGAAACGCAGGATAGGTTTTTGATGGAAGATGCCGATGTTATTGTAGCTACAATTGCATTTGGTATGGGCATTGACAAACCTGATGTGCGTTATGTAATACACCACGATGTGCCTAAAAGCATGGAAGGTTATTACCAGGAAACCGGCCGTGCCGGGCGTGATGGAGGCGAAGGTATATGCGTAGCTTTTTACTCGGAAAAAGATGTAGATAAGCTGCAGAAGTTTATGAAAGATAAGCCGGTTTCAGAACGCGAAATTGGCACCCAAATACTTAAAGAAGTTATTGATTATGCCGAATCGGCGGTTTGCCGCCGTAAGCAGATATTGCATTATTTTGGTGAAGATTTTGATGCCGGTAAATGCAATTGTATGTGTGATAATTGCAGTTCTGACCGTCAGTTTTTTGATGGTGAGGCACAACTGCACCGTGCGCTAAGCATGATAAAGCAGTTAGGCGAGAAGTTTGATGACCATCACATCACCAGTGTGTTGATGGGTACTGATGGCCCGCATGTACATCATTATGAGCACCACTTGCTTGATATATTTGGTTCGGGCAAGGAAGATGGTGAAAATTTATGGCGGTCACTTATCCGCCAGGCCATGCTTGATAACTTTTTGTCAAAAGATATTGATAATTACGGTTTGCTGCGTCTTACCGAAAAAGGTCATGACTTTTTGGAGAACCCTTACAGCATTCGCTTTGTGCTTAACAAGCCGATGGAAGCTGCTGACGAGGATGACTCGGAAGATGGGCCTAAACAGGGTGGAGGAGCGCTTGATTCGCAATTATTGCAAATGCTTAAGGATCTTCGTAAAAAGATAGCCAAGCAAAAAAATCTGCCTCCGTTCGTCATTTTCCAGGATCCATCGTTAGAGGAAATGTGCACACATTATCCTGTTTCAACCGACGAGCTTAAGCAAATTTCAGGTGTTGGCGCAGGCAAAGCAGCTAAATTTGGTGGGCCTTTTATTGAGGTTATCAAGAAGTATGTTGAAGATAATGATATTGACCGTCCGGTTGATATGGTTATAAAAAGTGCAGCTAATAAATCAGCACTTAAAGTCTATATTATTCAGAACATTGACCGTCATCTTGATTTGGAAGATATTGCTGCATCAAAAGGACTTACGTATGAAGAGATTTTGCGTGAAATTGAATCAATAGTAAACTCGGGTACAAAGCTTAACCTTAATTACTACATTGATGAAGTGATTGATGAAGACAAGCAGGAAGAAGTTTATGATTATTTCCGCAGTGCAGAGATAGATTCAATTGATCATGCATTACTTGACCTCGGTATAAACGATTATACGCGCGAAGAAATTCAGTTGATGCGTATTAAGTTTATGTCTGAATTAGGTAACTAAACTTTCTTTTACAAAATAGGGGAGGAATTCATTTATGGATTCCTTTTTTTTGTGGCTGGTAGTATCGTAGGTAGGTATTTGGCCCTCTATAATATCTCATAAAAAAAGGCTGCAATAACTATTGCAGCCTTTTTCAATCTATTTATTAAGATTATAGTTTACCGATTTCCTGAACCAGGTCGATAATTTTGTTTGAATAACCCCACTCGTTATCGTACCATGATACTACTTTAACAAAGTTGTCATTCAAAGCAATACCTGCTTTGGCGTCAAAAATTGAAGTACGAGCGTCGCCTTTGAAATCTTCAGAAACAACTTCATCTTCGGTGTAACCCAAAATGCCTTTAAGTTCGCCTTCAGAAGCTTCTTTCATAGCAGCTTTAACTTCTTCGTAGGTAGCTTTGTTTTTTAAGCGAACAGTTAAGTCAACAACTGATACGTCGGCAACCGGTACGCGGAATGACATACCGGTTAATTTACCTTTCAATTCAGGTAATACCAAACCTACAGCTTTAGCAGCACCGGTTGATGAAGGGATGATGTTTTGGTAAGCACCACGGCCACCTCTCCAATCTTTAGCCGATGGGCCATCAACTGTTTTTTGAGTAGCAGTTACTGCGTGGATAGTACTCATCAAACCTTCTTCAATACCAAATTTATCGTTAAGGATTTTAGCAATTGGCGCTAAACAGTTGGTAGTACATGAAGCGTTTGATACAATGTGCTGATCAGCTTTCAGCTCTTTATGGTTAACACCCATAACAAAAGTAGGGGTATCATCTTTTGCCGGGGCAGACATAACTACTTTTTTAGCACCAGCATCAATGTGTTTTTGAGCGGTTTCCTGAGTTAAGAATAAGCCTGTTGACTCAATTACAACTTCAGCACCAACTTCATTCCATTTTAAGTTTGCAGGATCTTTTTCTGCAGTAACACGGATGGTTTGACCGTTTACAACAAGGTTACCGTCTTTAACTTCAATAGTGCCTTCAAACTTACCATGAGTTGAATCGTATTTTAACATGTAGGCCATGTAATCAGGCTCAACAAGGTCATTAATACCAACAACTTCTATATCTGGTCTTTGAATAGCAGCTCTGAAAGCTAAACGGCCAATACGGCCAAATCCGTTAATTCCTATTTTCATCTTGTTTTCTTTAATTTTTACTTGAATAGTAGGTTAATAAATTGTTTATAGGTTCTTTTAAAATAAGTGATATGGTAATACCCGTTTCATCAGCTGCTTGCTGTACATATGTTTTAAAGCTGGCAGCAACTGACCCTGCAAAGTAAATTTCCTCGTCAGGGTGTTGACGCTTTAAGGGAGCAACATAGGTATTGATAAGCAGTTTGAATCCTTCAACCAACACGTTTTGTATATATGGGTCGTTTTGATTGTCAGCGTAGAATTCTGTAAGTGAACTTAAATACAATGCCGGCTGACGTTGATGGTAGACTTTCTCTAATAAAGTACGCCTGTCGGCATCATAATGTTTAACAAAGCGCTTTCTTAAGTTTTCGGGTAGGGTTTCGTTAAGGTAAGCCTTTATTAGTTGCCTGCCTAACCAATTGCCCGATCCTTCGTCGGCAAGCACATAGCCCAGGCCGTAGTTATTGTCTTTAATTTTTTTGCCATCAAAATATGCTGCGTTTGAACCGCTGCCGCATATGCAAACAATGCCTGATTTATTTTTACAACAGGCTATTGCAGCACCAAGCATATCATGATCAACCGATACACGCGCATATTTAAAAAACGAGGCAAAGCTTTCGCTCACCGCATCTCTAAGCGGATTGTTCAAAACACCGGCACCAAAAAAATAAATACGTTTAATTTCCTCGGCGTGGTGTATGAGGTTTATGTTTTTATTAAGTAGTTGCGTAATATGCTTTCTGTCGTTAAAAAAAGGATTTATGCTGCTTGTCTTAAATGAAGCCACAGTGCGGCCCTTGTCGGCTAGCCGCCAGTCAGCATAATTAGAACCGCTATATATAACTGCAACCATGTATTGTATAGCTTTGGTAGGCGCGCAAATATAACAACTTTGACGGCTTATCAATCTATAAATTCATCTCAATTGTGTAATTTTTACACCATTATTTATTATCAAATAACAGCTACTTATATTAACTCTATTTTTCGTAAAAATTGTATAACAATATGTATAAAAATGTATACTTGCATATAACTATACTAAGAAAAGCATTTAGGCGTAAGCGGCCTTTCACTAAAAACCTTTAAGTAGTCTTGGAAGAAAAATTGGTTAAGTTTGAATCGGCATTCTCGATTGATTGTGTAATATTCGGGTTTGAGGCTGGTGAATTAAAGATTTTGCTTATTGAACGGAAAGATAATCCATTCAAAGACTGGCTGGCCCTGCCCGGCGACCTTGTAAAAAATCATGAAGGGATAGAGGAATCAGCCGAAAGAATATTATATGAGCTTACCGGTTTGCGGGATTTACATATGGAGCAGTTCCATACTTTTGGCGATGTAAACAGGCACCCACGTGGGCGCATCATTACGGTTGCCTATTACGCTTTAATACGCATTGACGGACAGCGTGAACTTAAGCCAGGTAATTTTGCAAAAAAGGCACTTTGGCACAGCGTGAATGATTTGCCTAAGCTAGCCTATGACCACACCGAAATTTTTAAAACCGGTTTTACTAAGTTAAGAAGGCGCCTAAGTTACCAGCCTATTGCTTACGAATTGCTGCCCGAAAAGTTTACGCTCACCCAGCTTCAGCAGTTATATGAAGCTATTTTGAACAAAAAACTTGACAAGCGGAACTTCCGCAAAAAAATGTTGAGCTACGGATTTTTGAAAGAGCTTGATGAAAAGCAAAAAAACGTATCATTCAGGGCAGCCAAGTTGTATAAATTCGATCGAAGGAAATACAGCAAAATTTTCCAGAACGAACTCGGAGTTGATATCGATAATCCATAAAAAAAGCGCTTAAAAAGCGCTTTTTTTATGGTGAGTTTCATTATTCATTCTCAAGGTGGAATTTCACCAAGTTATCTATAGGTGAGCGAATGATGTTGCCCATCTGCATGCCGTTTTCTAAGACTACTTCTTCTAACACATTGCGGAAATTGTAACCTACCGAACCAATACAGTTGAAAGTGTAATTTTTATAGTTTGGATAGTGGGTAACCAGATTGCGGAAAAAATCCTCAAATGATGATTTTACCAAATTGCGCATGTACTCTAAATGAACATTGCTGTTATCGTAAACAAATTTACTAAAGCCGGCACAAAAACGGTTAGCCAATGGCTGCGAGTAAACTCTGTCGTTCACGTCATCGGGTGTTAAATGGTAGGTTTCCCAAAAAACTTTACGTACACTTTCGGGCATATAGCCGCGTAAATAATCAACCAGCAATTTTTTGCCAATGTAGCAGCCGCTACCTTCATCTCCTAATATATATGCTCCCGAATCAATGTTATGTGCAACATCATACCCATCATAAATACATGAATTTGTTCCGGTACCTAAAATTGCAGCAAATCCTTCTTTACGACCTAACAATGCACGCGCTGCAGCCAGTAAATCATGACCTATGTTTATTTTAGCTTGGGTAAATACGCGGCTCATGCCATCTTTCACAATGTTGCGTTTTTCGTCAGTAGAACAGCCCGCACCGTAGTAATTAACTTCCGTAAGTTTGTCTTTATCTAAATCGGTAGGCAAATTATCAGTTAACGACTTAACTATATAGTCGCTACTTACAAAGTAAGGATTATAACCTTCGGTATTAAAGTATGATTTTTTCCCCTCGTCATTAACAAGGCACCAGTTTGTTTTTGTTGAGCCGCCGTCGGCAATTAATTTCATAAGGCTTTTATAATTAAGTCGGGATAAATGTAAAACATCCCAATGTTTAAAAAAAATTAAATGATGTAAAAAATACACTATGTGCTATAATTTTTTCGGAAATCGATTTAGAGTCAACTGCCAAAAAAATGTTTCTCTTCTAAAAACCTTTTTTTATCACCAATGTTTTTCGTGCATTAATTAAGGTAGTAAATAAATAGCTCTATATTTGCAACATCTACCTTACGTGCTCCTGTGTTAGAATGAACGAACAAAACGATTCTCTGCCTTTATATAAATCGGTCAATTTTGATAATGTATTAATAGCTGTTATTGGCTTAGGATACGTTGGTTTACCCTTAGCAGTTGAATTTGCAAGCAAGTTTCCTGTTACAGGTTTTGATCATTCCGCATTCAGAGTAAATGAGTTGTTAAGTGGTTTTGACAAAACCCAGGAGATACAAGGCCAGCAACTTAAAGCCGTTATCACCGATAACCTTAACACGAAAGGCTTATACGTAACTTCAAAGGCTGACAGTCTTGCCGAAAGCAATATTTACGTTGTAGCCGTACCAACGCCTACGGATAAGCACAACCGCCCTGATTTACGATTGATAAGGGAAGCAAGCGAGACCGTTGGTAAATATTTAAAGCCGGGAGACTTGGTTGTATACGAATCAACGGTGTATCCGGGAGTCACGGAGGAAGTTTGTGTGCCAATACTTGAGTCAACATCAGGTTTAAAATTCAATATTGATTTTTTTGCTGGTTATTCGCCTGAACGTATAAATCCGGGAGATAAGGTACATACGCTTACTAACATTGTTAAAGTAACCTCAGGATCAACCCCGCAGGTTGCCGAATTTGTAGATCAACTTTACAAAACGATAGTGCATGCCGGCACTCATAAGGCGCCCAGTATTAAAGTTGCTGAAGCTTGTAAAGTGATTGAAAATTCGCAACGGGATATCAACATTGCCTTTGTAAACGAAATTGCAAAAATATTCAATATCTTAAATATTGATACGCAGGCCGTATTGGAAGCCGCAGGTACCAAATGGAACTTCCTCAAATTTAAACCCGGATTAGTAGGAGGGCACTGTACCGGTGTTGACCCATATTACCTGGCACAAAAGGCGCAGGAGGTTGGATATCATCCCGAAATTATTTTAGCCGGCCGCCGTATTAATGACGGTATGGGAACTTATGTGGCCCAGGAAGTGGTGAAGTTGATGATCAAAAATAACGTTGCTGTAAAGAATGCTGATATACTGATATTGGGTTTTACATTTAAGGAGAACTGCCCCGACGTAAGAAATACAAGAGTTATTGATATTATACGTACTTTAGAAGAATATGATACGACTTGTGATGTATATGACCCCTGGGCAGATCCTGCAGAAGTTAAATTTGAGTATAATCAATTGATATATCGCAACATTGATGGATTAAGTAAAAGGTATGACGCTATAGTTTTGGCAGTTGCACATAGCCAATTTTTAACTTTAGATATCAATGCATTAAAGCGTCAGTCAAATTCAGTACTTTATGATATCAAAGGTGCTCTTCCATTAAGTACAACAACTAGTAGATTGTAACGAATAAAATAATTTCATTATAAGCACTTTAATCCACATTATAAATAACATCCTAAGTACATAAAGTAATCGTTTCTTATAATACTTAGTCTACACCATATAACAATTGAATGAACAAGCCATACGATTATCTGATAGTAGGATCTGGAATATATGGGGCCGTGTTTGCCCATGAAGCAAAAAAGAAAGGTAAGCGCTGTTTAGTGATTGACAAACGTGACCACTCTGGAGGAAACGTTTATTGTGAAAATATTGAAAACATCAATGTTCATAAATATGGAGCACATATTTTCCATACTAACGATAAATTCATTTGGGACTATGTAAACTCTTTTGTTGAATTTAATAGATATACCAACAGTCCGCTGGCAATATTCAAAAATGAACTGTATAATTTGCCGTTCAATATGAACACTTTTCATCAATTATGGAAAGTTACAACGCCTAATGAAGTTAGAGCAATTATTCAATCTCAAATAAAAGCGTCTGGTATTGTTAATCCGAAGAATCTTGAAGAGCAAGCTATATTCCTAGTAGGTACTGATATCTATTATAAGTTAATTAAAGGCTACACAGAAAAGCAATGGGGAAGAGATGCAAAAGATCTTCCCTCATTCATAATTAAAAGATTGCCCGTACGCTTCACTTATGATAATAACTATTTTAATGACAAATATCAGGGTATACCTGTTGGCGGATATAATAAATTAATCAATGGTTTATTAGACGGTATTGAAGTCAAACTGAATATCGATTATTTTGATGACCGCGAGAAGTGGAATAATATTGCCGAAAAAATTGTGTTCACAGGTAAAATTGATGAGTTTTACAATTATCAGTATGGCTTGCTGCAGTATCGTAGTTTAAAATTTGAACATGAAGTTCTAGATACTGATAACTATCAAGGTAACGCAGTAGTAAATTATACTGAACGCGATATACCTTATACCCGAATTATAGAACACAAGCACTTTGAATTTGGTAATCAGCCTAAAACAATAATTACAAAAGAGTTTCCGGAGGAATGGAATCAAAAGAAGGAACCTTATTATCCAATTAATGATGCTTATAACATGGAAATTTATAAAAAATATGAAGCACTAGCACAACATAACAATAACGTTATTTTCGGAGGACGTTTAGCTGAATACAAATATTATGATATGCATCAGGTAATTGGTTCAGCATTGAAGAAAAGCCAGTCAATTTAAATTAAAAAGTTCACTAAATATAGTACAGCCTTATTGGGTTAGTATTAAAAAAAACACATTATTTTTGAAAAATACATGACTAATACCTCTATTGTGCTTTTAAAAAATTTGTTCATCAAATTTAGGTGGCATTTTACATTAGTGCTTCTAATTTCCGTGTCATCCTGTTCTTCTATCAAAAACACTAAATACTTTAGTAATATTTCTGATACTCAAGGTGTAAGTAATTTAGAAAACATAGAATTTTTAGATCCCCAAATATTACCCGACGACATTCTTTCGATTAATATCCAAACAGCAGACCCCAATGCTACTCAGGTGCTTTCAATGGGTAATATCCAAAATTCGGCAATAGGAGCCACATCAACTGGTAGTACTGGAAGTCAAACAGTTACAGGCTATCTTGTTGATCATAGTGGGTATATTGAGTTACCAGTGCTGGGCAAAATTAAGGTGAATGGTTTAACTACGGAACAAGCTCGGGAAGTCATACGAAATCAAGCTACTAAGCTTTACAAGGATCCTACAGTAAATTTAAGATTTGCCAATTTTAAAATAACTATTTTAGGTGAAGTAGCTAAGCCTGGAACCTATGTTGTATCTAATGAAAAAGTTAACATTTTAGATGCTTTGGGTTTAGCTGGAGATTTAACAATTTATGGTAAACGTGAGAATATCGTTTTAATAAGGCAAGAGGAAAATGGAACCCGGAAGTTGATCAAATTGGATTTAACAAAAAGTGAAATTTTGAATTCGCCATATTACTACCTTCGTCAAAACGACTACTTATATATTGAACCAAGCAAATCAAAGATTGCATCGTCTGACGCTATTCAAAACCGTAATATATCTATAATTTCTGCTATTGGTGCTTCATTAATTTCGGTGCTGGCAATTTTATTAAGTACAAACAAACTATAATTAAGAATGTACCAAAGTTCAGATTCAAACCGAAATAACACTTCGCAAAACTTGAATACACCGGTAGAGGAAACATTTGACTTAAAAGTCATTATTGACAAGGTCGTAAGTAACTGGTTACTTTATTGTTTATGCATATTAGTATGTTTTACTATCGCTGTTTTATACGCTAGTTATTCGTCACCTGTTTGGCATATAAAAAGTAAGATTCTTATTAATAATGATAGCGATAATTCTCAAAGTGTTTTGGGAGGCGGTATGAACGGAAGTATCAGTTCGCTATTCTCGCCCAAGAGCAGTGCTGATAACGAACTTCAGGTGTTAAGATCAAGAACATTGATGGAAAAAACAGTTGCTGCAATGCAACTGAATGTTAAGACCTACTTAGTTGATGGTTTAAAAAGCAGGGAGATATATAACGAATCACCTTTTATAATCAATGTAATTTCGAAGGTGGATACTGTTTTAGAAAGAACTTACGTAATTGATGTTCAAAGCAATACTAGCGTTAGAATTACGAACGGTGACGAAGACATAGATATTACCAGCGAGTTTGGGCGTAATATCAATTTGCCTCAACATACTTTAGTAATTAAAAGGAGGAACGGATTCCCTTTGGCAAAACAGTATAAGTTGAAAATTCAAGCCACTGACGCAACTGTTGATGACTTTTCAAAAATTTTAAGCGCAGAACTTTCTGATAAACAAGCTACCACAATTGACTTAAGTATTGAATATTACCATCCGGCTAAAGGGGAGGCAATACTCAATAAATTGATGCAGTTATACCTTTTATCTAACTTACAAAACGAAAAACAAATCGCTGACAGTACTATTGCTTTCATCGAGTCAAGGATAAATCTTGTTTCAAAAGAGTTAAATAACATAGAAAAGCAATTTGAGATTTATAAATCACAAAATAAAATAGCCAATATTAGTGAACAGTCTAAAAGTCTTGTAACTAGTGCTAGTGGATATTATGACAAACTAGCTGAACAGGACATACAGTTGAATATAATTAATGACCTAGAGAGAAATTTAAGTAATCCGAAAAATAAAAATATTATTCCTAGCTCTTTAGTTAACTCATCAGACCAAGCGTTAGCTGCCGCTATAAATAGTTACAACGAGTTATTAATAAACAGAGATAGATCTACTTTGTCACTTACTGACGACAATCCGATATTGCTTAACATTGATAAGCAAATTAATAACGCTAGAATAAATATACTCAAAAGTATATCGTCTTATAAAGAGAGCTTACAAATAGGAAAGAAACAATTACAAAAACAAAATCAAAATCTTACAGGTCAAATTAAGGAATTGCCTAATAAAGAACGCAACTACCTTGATTTTGCACGCCAACAAAATTTAAAGCAGGAATTATATCTTTTCTTACTGCAAAAGAGAGAAGAAACTGCAATCTCGAAAAATTCTACATTATCAAATGCAAGAATTCTTGATACGGCCAAAAGTGAATTTAAACCATCTAAACCCCGCAAAAGTATTGTATGGTTAGTTGGTATTATTGTAGGGGTATTATTACCGTCACTCTACTTGATAATTAAATCTCTAACCAAGACACGCATCGAATCAAAGATTGACATTGAGCATGAGACTAGTGTTCCAATCTTAGCTGAAATAGGTCATAACAGCGATAAAAACAGTTTGGTAACCGGATCGAATTCCAGGTCTGTTATATCAGAACAATTTCGAAGTTTACGTACTAATTTGCAGTTCATACTCGAATCATCTAAGTCAAACGTTTTACTATTTACTTCAAGTATGAGCGGCGAGGGCAAGTCATTTTTGTCGCTTAACATAGGTAGTGCCTTAGCGTTAACAGGAAAGAAGGTAGTATTCATGGAGATGGATTTAAGAAAGCCGAAACTATCAGAAAGCTTAGGTTTGACAATAGATAATGGATACACACAATACGCAATTTCAGATGACGAAAAATACGATTACAAAAAGTTACTAAAATCTTTAAGTTTTAACTCAAATTGTTATCTGATATCTTCCGGTCCTATACCGCCTAATCCGGCCGAATTATTGGAAACTCGTAAACTCGATGAACTAATGAGTTATTTAAGGGCCAATTTTGATTATGTTATTATTGATTGTGCTCCAATTGGCTTGGTTACAGATGCGCAAATGCTGGAAAGACATGCTGATTTGACTCTATATGTAACACGAGAGCGATATACATATAAATCTCAATTGTCTATAGTTGATGATTTGTACGTTAATAAAAAGGTAAAGAAAGTTTACATAATTATAAATGATGTAAAAATGAATAAAACTGGGTATTCTTCTTACAAGCAGGCTTATGGTTATGGTATTGAAGAGGAAGGCGTTATGTCAAAATTAAAGTTTTGGAATCGTAACAAATAATGACTGTATTACTTGAAAAATTCCAACTTTTTTTGAATCACTAAATGTTTAAGAAAAACTTACTTTATAACATATTACTTTCTGTAAGCCAGTTTTTATTTCCTTTGGTGAGTTTTCCGTACGCTTCAAGAATTCTTGGACCAGAGGGTATTGGCAGCGTAACTTTTGTGGACAGCTTTACTCAATATTTTCTTATATTTTCTGCTTTAGGCATACCGCTGTACGGTATTAGAGAAATAGCTAAAAGTAATAACGACGAGTCATCGCGAAGCGCAATTTTTACGGAACTTTTAACTATTCATATATTATCCACTCTTTTATATGCTATTATATACTTTTTAATGGCGTTAGCCATACCTGCCTTAAGGTCCCAGTTACCGTTGGTAGGTATTGGTATAATAATAATGTTCTCAAATATTTTTTCTTTTGAATGGTATTTTCAGGGTTTAAATGAGTTTAAATTTATTGCAGTACGCACAATAAGTGTAAAAGTTATCTCTATTGTTTTAATGTTCATATTGCTTAGCAAGCATTTAGGCACTTACATTTATTATGGAGTTTTAGCGAGTGGTTATGTACTAAACGCCGTTGCCAATATTTTTACAATTGGTTTCTATAAATTTAAGTTTTCAGCACTTGGAGAATTAAAAAGGCACATAAGGCCGCTTATTGTGATTCTTAGTTCTACGTTGGCTATAAGTATCTATACCTTGATGGACAATATTTTTTTGGGTTTCATGAAAGGTAACACTGCTGTTGGGTATTATTCTACTGCACTGCGTATAATTAAAATACCTTTTACTCTCATAAGTGCAATAAGCACAATTACCATTACGCAAATGAGTCAAGCGTATAAGGAAGCTGACATGTCTAAGATGCAATTGCTAATTAATAAATCTTTTACATTTTTGTGTGTTGTTGGTTTCCCAATTGCAATCGGATTAATCATAATATCGCATTTTCTAATTAGTATTTTTGCTGGAAGCCAATTCCTCGCTGCCGCTCCTTTGATTTCCATACTAGCTGTTAACGTTGTACTGGTTGGCTTAAATAATTTGTTTGGTATTCAAATTCTTAATTCAATAAATAAAGAATCGTTATTGTTAAAGGCCGTTGTAATTGGAATGCTTGTAAGTGTTTCATTTAACCTCGTTCTTATCTATTTTTATTCCTATTTTGGAGCTGCAATTACAAATGTTATAACAGAGATTATTGTTACTGCAAGTACATATATTCTAGCAGTTAGAAATGTCAAATTTAAGCTCGATTTAAAAATACTTTATCACAGTTTGTTTGCTAGTCTTTGCTTTTTTATAATTCAATTCCTAGCTAATCGCATGGCGTTAGAATACTTGGTGAAGAATTTTTTGACAATAGCTTTATGCGCCACATTCTATATAATATACATGTTCGTTATCGCTAACAATTATTATATAAATAATATAAAAGAAATTTTATTATCTAAATTGAAATTTACACATTAATCAACATCGTATCCTTATGAAAGTAGTGATTTTAGCTGGAGGTCTTGGCACTCGATTATCCGAAGAAACAACTTTAAAGCCCAAACCAATGGTTGAAATTGGTGGCATGCCTATATTATGGCATATAATGAAAATTTATTCTGCTCATGGCTATAATGATTTTGTTGTTTGTTTAGGTTATAAAGGCTATGTTGTCAAAGAGTATTTCAGCAACTATTTTCTTCACAAATCAGATGTTACTGTCAATCTAAAAGATAATTCTTTAGAAGTACACGACTCGCAAGCGGAACCTTGGAAGATTACCTTGGTAGATACCGGGAATGAATCAATGACCGGAGGACGCATAAAAAGGATACAAAGACATATTGGTGATGAACCATTTTTGCTCACATATGGTGATGGCGTTAGTGATGTTGATATTACGGAGTTGGTCAAGTATCATAAATCACATGAGAAGTATTGCACGGTTACCGCTGTACAACCTTCGGGCCGCTTTGGTGCATTAAACATCGGCGATAATAATGAGGTCTTTTCATTTTTAGAAAAACCTAAAGGTGACGGATCGTGGGTAAATGGGGGCTTTTTTGTATGCCAACCTGAAGTGTTTAATTTTATTGATGGCGACGCAACTACTTGGGAGCGTGAACCAATGGAAAATATTGCGGCTCAAGGACAAATGCAAACTTATAAGCATGACGGTTTTTGGAAACCTATGGATACTTTGAGGGATAAGCAAGAACTGGAAGCCGAGTGGAATTCAAATACAGCTAAGTGGAAAATTTGGTAAAAAAATTATAAATATGTTTAACAATATATACCAAGGTAAAAAAGTACTTGTAACAGGACATACTGGATTCAAAGGTGGATGGCTAAGTCTATGGCTTAAACTTATGGGAGCTGATGTATATGGAATTTCTGACGAAATTTATGCTGCTCCATCCTTATTTGAAGTTTCACAAATTGAAAGTCAAATCACCTCTTATTTGGCTGACATTAGAAATCTTGAAGAGATAAAATCTATAATAGGAGATATTAAACCTGATTTTATTTTTCATTTAGCTGCTCAACCAATAGTAAAAAGAGCATATTTAAATCCAGTTGAAGCGCTTGAAGTTAACATTATGGGCACTGCCCACATCTTGGAGGCCATAAGGTTGCTAAATAATCCTTGTATTGCTGTTATGATTACAAGTGATAAATGTTATGATAACGTTGAATGGATATGGGGTTACAAGGAAACTGATTACTTAGGTGGTAAAGATCCGTATTCGGCATCTAAGGGTGGGGCAGAGCTTGTTATTAAAACCTATTATCATTCTTATTTTAAGAAAACCGATCATATTAAAATGGCCTCTGTAAGAGCCGGAAACGTTATAGGCGGTGGTGATTGGGCAGCAAATCGTATCGTTCCAGACTGTTTCCGCGCTTGGGCAAACAATGAAAAAGTAATTATAAGAAGTCCTTATGCTACAAGGCCGTGGCAACACGTGCTTGAACCTTTGAGTGGATACCTGCAAACAGGGCAATTACTTGCGCAGCCAACCAAAAACAGCATAAATGGTGAGGCTTATAATTTTGGACCGCCGGCTGAGCAGAACCATACTGTATTAGATCTTATAAACGAGCTTGCAGTAAATTGGAGCAGTAATGACATACAAAATATACTACAGGTAGAACCATCAGATTTTGTTGAAGCAGGTCTTTTAAAATTAAATATAGATAAGGCCCTTTTTGATATGAATTGGAAGCCAACGCTTAATTTCATAGAGACCGCTGAGTTTACCACTAACTGGTATAAAACGTATTATAATAATAAATCTGCCGATATGTTAACTCATACGAATAATCAGATAGAGGCTTATATACAAATTGCAAATAAGAGAGGCATATTATGGGCACAGAAATAATCTCTGGTGTATATTTCACTCCACTAGCACCCATAGTAACCACAGGTGGTAGCGTAATGCACGCAATTAAAGGTCTTGATCAGGATTTGCAGCAATTTGGTGAGTGTTACTTTTCTACGGCCGATAGCAAGAGCCCAAAAGCCTGGAAAAAACATTCACAAATGGTATGTAATTTATTTGTGCCATATGGCGCAGTAAAATTTGTATTTTTTGATGATAGGGAAAATAGTGAAACGTACGGAAAAGTTGTGGATTTTACCTTATCGCGCCAAAATTATGGACGTTTAGTAATTAATCCGGGAATATGGTTTGGCTTTTCTGCGATTAGTGAATCAGAGAGCGTTATTTTAAATATTGCAAATATAAAGCATGAGCCCTCAGAAAGCATCAGGCTTGACCCATATGATCTTACAATTCCTTATAAGTGGAACTTTGACTAATAGAAGCTATTAATGAAGATATTTTTAACCGGTTCGTCGGGCATTCTAGGTACAGAGTTGCTAAAAATTGCAGAGCAAAACAACCATACTATTTTACATTTTAATTCATCGAACATTGACCTGTCTGACTTTTCGCAAATTTTGGATAGGGTTAATAATTTCAAACCAGATGTAATAATACATTGCGCAGCTATGACCAATGTTGATTTATGTGAGGATGATCACGTAGCTGCATTAAAAATAAATGTACTTGGTACGCAAAATTTAGCCATTGCCTCCACGCGAAACAATGCCAAAATAGTTTACATAAGTAGTTGTGGTGTTTATGGAAATGGTAAGGTAACACCATACAACGAACTCGACAGTACTAATCCTATAAATTACCACCATTTTACGAAGCTTGAAGGTGAAAAACGAATCAAAGAACATAGTAAGGATTATTTAATTGTTAGGACCGGTTGGCTTTTTGGTGGTTCTAAAGAGCATCGTAAAAACTTTGTTGAAGCAAGGCGTAACGAAGCTTTAAAAACGGCTGTCTTAAACAGTGCTATTGATAAGAAGGGTTCACCTACTTATACATTGGAGTTAGCCAACCAAATATTCTTTTTGCTTAATAAACAATACGCGGGCACTTTTAACATAGTAAACGAGGGTAGTGCAACCAGGTTTGATTATGTATCAGAAATAATTAAGCTGCTTGGGCTTAACAATGAAATCAAAGGTGTTGATTCGAATCTTTTTCCACGTAAGGCAAATATGCCAGATAACGAATCTTTGGAGAATATGAATCTTAATTTGCACCAAATTAATCAAATGAGTGACTGGCGCACTGCTTTGAAAAGTTATATCACAAATACCTACTATTAATTATGGTTGTAATACTTGGAGCAGGTTTAAGTGGTTTAAGTACTGCTGATCATCTACGAAAAAAAAATATTGAATTTGAAATATTCGAAGGCAAGTCTCATGGAGGCGGTCATATTCATAGTGAAAATGTAGGTGGTTTCATATGGGATGAAGGACCGCACGTTTCATTCACCAAATATGAGTATGTTAAGGAGTATTTTGAAGCTAATTGTGACGGGAAATTTTTAGAGTATGCTACTGCTCCAACTAACTATTTTGAGGGTAATTGGATTCCACATCCAGCACAATCAAACATGTATGCCATCCCGGAACCCTTGCGAAGTCAATGTATAGATGATGTACAAAAAGTAAGAGCGAACAAAAGCGATATAAATGCTCAAAATTATCAAGAGTGGATTGATTACGCTTTTGGAGAAACGTTTGCAAAAGTATTTCCAAAAAGTTACACTAAGAAATATTGGACGACGGATCCTCTGAATTTGACTACCGACTGGATAGGCAAAAGAATATACTTTCCTGAAATTTCGGACATGGTTGGAAGCGCTCTAGCTCCAATTTCAAAACATACGCATTATATAACTAAGGTACGTTATCCGCAAAATGGCGGTTTTTACTCTTTTATAAAAAAAGTAGAAGAGGGTGTTAAAATTGAATACAATAAAAAGGTACAGTATATTTCATTTGCAGATAAAAGAATAGATTTTGCTGACGGAGAGCATAAAGAGTTTGACACCTTAGTCAGTACTTTACCTTTGCCAGAAATGATTTTAAATAGCGATGCTCCTGAGGACATAAAGTTGTCAGCAAGCATCTTAAAATGCTCGCAGGTTTTAATCGTCAACGTTATTGTTAATCATGAACCACCGGTGGATAACCATTGGATTTATGTATATGATGAAGCAATGTATTCAACAAGAATTAATTTTACTGATTTGTTGGCTCCTAATAATGGTTTACCTGGCAAGACCGGAATACAAGTTGAAGTGTATTTTTCCGATTATAACAAAAACACAGAATCAATAAAGGTTATAGAAGATGCAGTACTTGATGAATTGTTGACAATGAAACTTATAAAATCCCGTGATGCTATTGATTCATATCATAGCAAGTGGATAAATTGGGCTAACGTAATTTTCGACAACAAAAGGGAAGCTGCTCAACAGGAAGTTTTAAACTGGTTAAGCAGCGTTGGGCTTGTAAGGGAGGAAGATGATTTGTATCCCATGACCGATTGGGATTTAAAGCAACCACAGAAATTAGGTAGCATAATTTTAGCCGGACGTTTCGCTCAATGGAAATACTACTGGACAGATGATTGCGTTCTACGTGGTCAGTACATCAGTGAATGCATATAGTTATATAAAGTAACAATGAAAAAGATACCAATACTACTGGTTACAAGAGATAGACCTACTTTACTTGAGAAAGTATTGGATAGGCTTGTAAAGTTTACTGACTGGGAAAAGTTTGATTTATGGATACTCGATAATAAATCAACTGCTGCGAACAAGAAAATCATTAACATGTTCAAGTACCGGTTCCCTTTTATAAATATTTATGCCACAGAATATAATCAACTGGCTTTAATTCAAAATGAAGTTATAGCAAAGCTTAAAGCTGATTTTTATATTAAAATAGATGACGATATTCTTGTAGGAGAGGGTTGGACTAATGGTTTTGTTGGCGTTTGCGAAAGAAATTATGACAAAATGAGTTTTGGATCAGTTGTGCTACCCATAAACGGATTTGGTTGGGTTCCTTTCCTGGATATTATGCACCTGAGAGAAAAGTTTCAAAACGAATTTCCAGACACTAGGATCAATCAGGACTGCATGGATGTTGCGGTATTTAAAGACAAAGCTGTTAATGAATTTATATGGAATCATTGCCTGAATCTTGATGCAACTGTGGAAACGTTTATTTCAAATCAAAACGGATCATTCAAGGATTTGATTTGCCCACATCGTTATTCAATTGGAGCAATTGTATTTACCCATAAATTTTGGGAAACAATGGGTGGATGGAAAGTGCAGGCCAACTACGAAAGCAATATCAAAAAACAAATTAAATATCAAAAAATCGCGGAATTCCTGAAAAATAAGCGAGGTATAGTAGAAAAATACAGTAGGTTAAATATGCTTGCCGACTTACTATCTAATACTTATCAAGGCATATTAGGTTACGAAGAAGAGAGTGTATTTGATTATAGCCAGGAAAAAGGACTCATCATTCCTGTCACAACTCAAAGTATTGCTTTTCATTTTTCTTTTGGGCCTGTTGATCAGTATTTGATGAATACAGTATATCATAAAATCAAGTTTTAATGCTTAGTGCATTTTGTATCTGCATCATTATAATACTAAATTAATGGTATCTATAGTAATTCTTGCCTATAACAGAGTTTCCGAGGTGTTAATAACTTTGGAAAAAGTGAACGGTTTTTTAAAAAGTTTTCCATATAAATCGGAAATCATCGTTGTTGATAATGCGTCTAATGATAATACGAGTGAGGCTGTATCAGGCAAGTTTAAAAATGTTAAGCTAATTACAAAGCCTGCTAACAATGGCGTAGCAGGATGGAACTCCGGTTTTGAAGAAGCTATTTATGATTACATGTTGGTTCTGGACGATGACAGCCACATTGAATATGGTTTGAAAGAAGCTATTGATTATCTGCAAAGTAATCCACAAATAGGCGTTTTAGGCTTAGAGATTGAAGGAGGGCCGTATCAAACACTAAATGATCCTGATAAGCAACAGTTAGTTGGATTTATTGGTTGCGGTGCAATTATCAGAAAGGAACTTTATAAGAAAATTGGTGGTTTTGCTGAGTGGTTGGTAGTTTATGGACATGAGTGGGATTATGGAATAAGATGTATTGATGCCGGATACACACTCGAGCTTTTCAAAAAGTGCAAAGTTTTCCACCGGGTAAGCACGCTTAACAGGTCAAACCTTAACACATATAAATTTTCTACACGTAACGAGTTGATGATTTTGCATCTATTTTATACAAGGAAGAAAAAATATTATCAGTACTTGCTTTTATTAAATCATTTGAAGTGGCGTTTGATAGATGCAGGTTTTCCAGGGTTGCACAGCACATATTCTGGATGGAAAGAATTTAAGAAGATGGAACAACACTTTACACCGACTCCTGTTTCCGTCGCTACTCAAAATTATTATACCTCAAAAGCTCCATCATTAAGGCCGTTCTTCAGTTTTTTGAGTAAAGTATTACCATCAAAATGAGAAAATGATTTTCACTGTTTCGCATAAATTGTATCCATTTCCTGAAAGTGCTTACTTAAAGCCCATATTTGTCGGACCTAATAAACCTGCTTTAGAGAATGGGTTATATGACGATACGGGAGATAATATTGCAGAGTTGAATAAACATTTTTGTGAGCTAACAGCTATTTATTGGATTTGGAAAAACTACCAGCAAAAGGAAGACGATTGGATCGGAATTTGTCATTATAGACGATATTTTATAAAAGACACGCTGTTCTCTTTTTTTCAAGGATTTTTTTTTAAGTCTTATAAATTAAAACTCAACAAAGTTACTTTCGACAACTTGATAAATGATAGCTTTGTAAAATACATTCACAACCTACTTAACGGGAAGGACGTTATCGTACCATTTCCTCACTATTTTAATTTTCTTAAACGCCGCACTATTAAAAAACAATACCTTGAATTACATTCAAACGAGGACTGGGAATTGTTGAAAACGATAGTGTTAAATAAGCATCCGAATTACGCAGATGCCTTTAAACAAATGGAAGACAGCCCTAAATTGTTTGCCTACAATATGTTCATAACAAAAAGAAAAACTTTCAACGAATATTGTGAGTGGCTTTTTCCAATTTTATTTAAGCTTTATGAAGAGGTTAAAATTCAAAATGATGCTTATCAAAGCCGAGTAATTGGCTTCCTGGCAGAAAGGCTACTAAATTTATATTTAATACAAAACAAACATTTAGCAATTAAAACGTTACCAGTACTTTACATCGATTAATCAGCATTCAGTTAATGATAGGTAATTTTTCAAATAAATATCAAAAGATAATTTCTGTACTGGGTGCTGCATTGTTGTTTCTACCTAAAATAAATTTAATATCAGTTGCTGGCCAATCTGCGGGCATACGTATTGATGATATCGTATTACTTGTGTTAGCTATACCATTGTTTCTATCATTTAAGCTAAATGCTATCAACAAAATTGAAATGTATTTAGGTTTAATGTTGTTTGCTTTTTTTTTATCTAATGTATTTAATACCTACTTTTTCAATAGGTCAAACATATTGTACTCATTTAGATATGTTGAGTACATTATATTCTTTTACATAGGTTATCTATATTCCAAAAATTTTGATATTAATAAGTTGCTTATTGGTTTTTTGTGTATTAATGGGTCCATCATGATTCTTCAAACCATTGGTCTAATGGGTGGTTTTTCTTCGGAGGGCTTTGTTGATGACTCATCGGCCAGGGCTATTGGCTTAACCGGCGGACCATGGGAAATAGGGGCAATTATCAATTTTATATTTTGTTTACTAGTTTTTGGCAATACAGAACATCCTCCTGTTTCAAATAAACGTTTGTATGTAATATTCGTAGTGACGTTTGCGCTTATATTACTTACAGGAGCTAGAATGCCAACTCTAACTCATTTAGTATTATTGATGATTGCATTGTACAGACGTTCAAAAGTTAAATTGTTTTTTTTGTTTAAAATAGCGGCAGTGATAATACCATTTATTTTGGCAGTACTCTTAATTCCCAATAAAGTGGTGAGCCGATCAGAAAACCTACTTTCAATGGAAAACATTGATTTGTTTATTTACGATTACAATCATGTTAAGCTTGAGAAAGACTTCAAAGGTTTTCCTGATATATTATATTCAGACGATGCTGACATGAGTTGGCTGATGCGTATGGCAAAATGGACTTATGCATTGCGAGCATGGAACAATACATCTTTAACTTATGCGATAGGGGTTGGTCCTGGCGCATGGGGACCTGCGTTAGATGGTGGATGGATCAGGTTACTAACGGAGACTGGGATAATTGGATTGACAACTTTTTTTCTATCGTTAAAAAGAATAGCAACTATAAGTTTCTCAACAACAGCCATAGTTCTTTCATTGTTTATAAATATGCTGATGATTGATATTCACATTGCGTATAAGGCGATGTCAATACTTTTTTTTATTGCAGGATATAGTTATAGCAAACATTTTAAAACAGCATTAACTTTTCAAAGTATTTAATATGGTTTCTGTGTGTATGGCTACCTACAATGGCAATAAGTTTATATCTATCCAACTTGATAGCATATTGTCACAAATTAATCAGAGTGATGAAATAATCATTAGCGATGACGGTTCAACCGACGGAACATTAGACACCATTAATAATTTTAAAGATGAACGTATTAAGGTCATAAACAACGTGGGGAAAAAAGGGCCGGTGGGAAATTTTGAAAATGCTCTTAAGCACTGCTCGGGGGAAATAATTTTCCTTGCAGACCAAGATGATAGGTGGTTACCGGGAAAGTATCAGAAGCATATAAACGGGCATGAAGATTATGACTTAGTTATCTCAGATGCAACTGTTGTAGACGAAAATCATCAGATTATTTTTTCATCTTTTTTTAAACAAAGAAAATCAAAAAAAGGTCTGCTTAATAATCTTCTAACAAATTCATATATCGGGTGTTGTATGTCGTTTAAAAGAGATATACTTAATGCCTCATTGCCATTCCCACATTCAATTCATATGCATGATTGGTGGATAGGATTGATTGCTGAATTGAAAGGCAAAGTTTTCTTTTTAAATGAACCTTTAATGCTTTATGTAAGGCATAGTGTAAACGCCTCCGGAACATTGGTAAAACGTTTACCTTTGAAAGATCAATTAATAAACAGGTTTGACCTGATACGTAATTTAATAAAGTTTAAGATTAGCAATGGAACAAAACAGTAATTATAAAATAGCTCTGCTAATACCAACCTTGAACGCGGGTAAGTATTGGGAGGAGTTTCTTGAAACTGTAAATTCACAAAGCTTAGGAATAAACTTTAAGATTATACTTGATTCAGGTTCAACAGATGGTACCGACAAATTAGCTGAAGATAAAGGCTTTAATGTTTTAAGGATAGATAAAAGAAACTTTGATCACGGATACGCCCGCCAAGTACTTGCTGATGCTTGTTCCACTTGTGATATCTTGATTTATCTTACTCAAGATTGTATACTTGCATGCAAAGACAGTCTAAAAAATTTAGTTGAAGCTTTTAGTAACGCAGATGTAGGGCTAGCTTACGGCCGCCAACTGCCCAGAAGGAATGCCAAATTGTTAGAGTCTCACGGTAGAATCTTTAATTATCCATCTCAATCAAGATTAAAGTCTTTGTCTGATAAAGTTGAAATGGGAATAAAGACAGCATCATGCTCCAACTCATTTGCTGCTTATCGTCGTACGGCTTTAAACGACGTTGGAGGATTTCCCTTAGCAAGTATTTTAGGCGAAGATGTAATTGTAGGCGGAAAAATGCTTATTAAAGGGTGGAAGATTGCCTATGTTGCAACCGCCGAATCTTATCACTCTCATGATTATACAATAACCGAAGAGTTTAAAAGATACTTTGATATAGGCGTCTTCCATAAAATGAATGATTGGTTGCTTGAGGAATTTGGAAGTGCAAGCGGGGAAGGCATGAAGTATCTAAAATCAGAATTGTCGGTTGTTTTAAAGAAAAATCCACTGGTTTTGCCTAAGATGGTCGGGTCGATTTTTGCTAAATGGCTTGGCTATAAGCTTGGCTTAAATTACAGCAAATTGTCAGGTGGGTTGGTGAAAAAACTATCAATGCACAAACATTATTGGGACAAGCACACTAAGGTGAAAAGCAACGTTGCATCCATATGAACTATTTTATTTTTGGTGGTGCCGGCTTTATAGGCACACATTTGGCAAACTACATTGAGTTATTACATCAAGCCGACTCAAAAGTTTTTAAATACGATATACAAAAGAAAGTCAGTGATGATTACATAACACTTGATGTAAGAAATCCTATAGTTATTAATGCTGATGATAAATCCAATTCCATAATTTACAATCTTGCGGCAGTTCATACTACTCCGGGTCACCCTGATAATGAATACTTTGAAACCAATATTTTGGGTGCCGAAAACGTTTGTGACTTTGCCCGTAAAAACAATATAAATACAATAGTTTTCACAAGCTCAATTGCTCCTTATGGAGCTTCAGAAACTCTGAAGGAAGAATCAACTATTCCAATGCCTAACACGCCATATGGAATCTCAAAACTTACTGCAGAATACATACATAAAGTTTGGCAGGCTGAGGATGCTGGGAATCGAAAGCTGATAATTGTACGTCCGGGTGTTGTGTTTGGCAATGGTGAAGGCGGCAATTATACACGCTTATATCAATCACTAAAAAAGGGCTTCTTCTTTTATCCGGGTCGTAAAGACACGATAAAGGCATCCGTTTACGTCAAAGACGTTGTGCGCATACTTTTTGACGCTTCCATGCAACAGCAGCCAGGAGTTGTAACGTATAATTTAAGTATATACCCAGCGCCAACTATCCAGGAAATTTGTGAAACAATTGCTTCAGTAACAGATTTAAAAGCTCCGAAGCTTCTTGTACCTTCTGCCTTGTTAAAAACAGCTGCCAGTACAATATACTTTGCAGGAAGACTCGCTGGTAAGAAAATAAATGGTATTCACCCGGATAGAGTAAAAAAACTAACAGTTTCCACTAACATCTCTGGTAAAAGGCTTAGCCAATCCCCTTATGCATTAAAATTTAGTCTCAAAGATGCTATAGAGGATTGGTTTAATGATTGTAACAGGAAAGAATTATCGTAATTTAATAGTACCGTGTTATATCTTGATATAAATTTCTGAAAGAGCTTCTTAATCCAATCGTTATCATTTTCGTATGGTCCGCAAACACTGAATTAGTTTCTCGTCTGTATAAGCCACCAAGTTCAATACGCAAATTGTATTTAGGATTGAGTATGTATGCAACCTTTGCTTCTGCATAATATAAATTTGTTGTTAAGCCCTGTCCGGTGTAATTACCTTCCGTAGCAATGGAAGCACGAGTGCCAAACTCTTCTGGTGGTCCGTCAAATCTGGCTCCAGTTAGGTAATTTCTGAAAGGATCTTTACCCCAGTTTAAGTTGTTATAATCCAAGCCATAATGCCCATAGGTTAGCTGGCCTGAAAAATCAAAGCGTTTATAGCTATAGTTGGCCATACCTACAACTTCTTTAAAATTAGCAGTCCAAGGGTGCGCAATAGGTTCAGAATTATGAGCGTAATTATTGATAGATTTTTCCTGGGCATATGTATATGGTTTTGCACCATTATATTCAACCAAGTAGTTCAAACGGTTAACATTAAATACATTTGCTCCCCGCAAACCTATTTGCCAGCCATATTTATTACGTGAACTACCTTTGTTCGAAAAGAAATTACTGGCTTCAAATTCATCCAAGGCAAATTGTCCGTAAGCAATCAATTGATTTGAGAACTCATATTTACCGTTGAAGCCAATCAACGCATTATCCGGTGAACCGTTATCAGCCTCTAGTGGTCTCAAGAATATAATTGGGTTACCGTAGGTTAAGTCAAATCCACGTTTGTTGCCTGCATCATCTGTGTCTCCCCAAATAATGGAATCAAAAAAACCTAATGATAAACGGTCAGTTACATTCCAGTCTAAGTAATGGAACACACCCCATTTTTTCCGGTTGCCGGTTTCATAGCTTAATTTAGCGGAACGTGGATCTTGCATGTAGCTCCACATGGTCATGTAGCGTACATTACCCAAGGTGCCGGTTAATTTCAAAAATGTATAAGGCGAGCTGAAATCAGATAATAACATTGACCGGTAACCATCACCTATAAAGTTTTTATCATGACCGAAGGCAATGTTGATGTATTTCGATGGTGTAAAAGACATTAATGCCGTTACGTACGACCAATCTTTTGTGCGGTTCTGGCCATATTTCCTATCATACGCCTGCCCCGATACTACACCGGTTTGATTAACATAAGTATCATAGTAGTTGGCAAAAACTGCCTGGTTCTCGTAGCCACTAGAATAGAAATAAAACTTTTTACCGATGGTTCCGCCTACCTGATAGCCTCGTGTGTTAAGCCATGTGTTTCGTGAATTACTGAAATCGCGGCCAATAGTTAAATCGGGCAAGTAATCGGCAAAGAAGGTGTAGTCTTCGTGTTTGATGTCGATAAGGTGCTCATCAAAAAGTTTACGATGAACCCAACTATGTTTAACCGCGGTGTCAACACCATAATCCATTAACGATTTGTATTTAGGATATAGGGTTGGCTCAGATATGATGTAGGGCTTTATTGAACTGTGAAACTTACTGTTGGTTGAATATACAGAATCGCTTAATTTTTGATAAAACTGATAGCTGTATGGCTGATATTCTGCCTGCGCCCAAGCGTCTTTTGCGTTAAATGAGAATGCAGTGGCAACAAAAATCTTTGTTAGTAAGATAAGTCTGTGTTTTTTCATAGTAAAGGATGCGGGGCAAATATAGCCAACATTGTTCATACCTCAGATAACGCCAGTGAACATAAGTAATTAATGGAGGTATCAGTAAACCAAATTTACTTTGTAATGTTAAGCTCACACATAAACATGTAACTTGTGCGGCTGTTTTGATTAATAGTTAAACCTTGCTTGGCTTACTTATTTTAAATGTATAAAATTAATACCTCGGTAAAAATTCTTGTTATTGGCGATTTGATGATCGACCACTACATTTATGGAGATTGCAATCGCATTTCTCCCGAAGCACCAATTCCTGTTGTGGAGGTTACCCATGAAACCCATACTTTAGGAGGTGCTGGAAACGTAGTTAAAAATATAAATGCACTCGAATGTAATTCAGAGATACTATCGGTTGTAGGTAACGATGCAGATGCGCAACGCGTTAAACAACTGCTTAAAGAAGCGGGCAGCAAAAGCGAGGGACTTGTACATGATGATAGTCGATGTACAACCATTAAATCACGTGTACTAGCTGTAAAGCATCAGCTTATTAGGTTAGATAGAGAGCTAACCGATGGTATTAGTGAATTGGTGGAGCATGCCATTATAAATAAGCTGAAAGCCGTTGTAGATGATTATGACGTTATACTAGTATCCGATTACAACAAAGGCCTGCTAACACCAACATTGCTTTTGCAAATTATGCTGATTGGCAAACAAGCCGGTAAAAAAATCCTGGTAGACCCAAAGGGAACTGATTTTTCGAAATATAAGGGTGCTACGCTTATTAAGCCCAACCGTAAAGAGGCCGGGTTAGCCACCGGTATCAAAATTAAAGATCAGGAAAGCCTGGAGCAAGCTTGTCGTAAAATAAAGGAGATAACAGATTGTGAAAGCGTGATAGTAACCCTTTCTGAAGATGGTATTGCATTGTTTACAGATAACACATTAACGGTTATTGCAACCAAGGCTTTAGGTGTTATTGATGTTACCGGGGCAGGAGATACGGTACTGGCATCGCTAGGCGTTGCCCTGGCCTCGGGTTATTCATTGCCTGAGGCTTGCGAGTTTGCTAACTTTGGGGCGGCAGTGGTAGTAAGTAAAGTTGGAAGCGCAACGGCCACAATTAATGAAATTAATGCACAAATCAATTAAGCACATCTAATGCTTATGAAACAAGTTATACAAGATATATTTAATAACCATATAGATGTAGCGCAGCAAACACAAGCTGTACTTACTGATAAAATCACCGAAGCTTGTCAAATAGTTATTGATTGCTTAAACAGCGGTAAAAAAGTTTTACTGTTTGGTAATGGGGGCAGTGCTGCTGATGCACAACACATTGCTGCGGAGTTTACGGGACGGTTTGTTAAAAACAGGCGTTCGTATCCGGCAATTGCGTTAACTACTGATACCTCAGCATTAACGGCAATAGGTAACGACTATGGGTTTGAACGAGTATTTGAACGCCAGGTTGAAGGGTTGGCAGTTGCGGGCGACGTGTTGATAGGCATTTCAACAAGCGGAAGTAGTCCCAATGTTTTGAAAGCGTTAGAACTAGGAAGGCAAATGGGTTGCTCAACTATTGGATTATCCGGTAATGATGGAGGCAAGATGAATGAGTGTTGTGATTTAAACCTTGTAGTGCCCTCAAAAATAACAGCCCGTATACAGGAAATGCACATCACCATAGGCCACATTATTTGCGAAGGAATAGATCTCAACAGCTAATTGCTAGACTTAATTTATGGTTATATTATTAATAAGAATAATTTAATTCAATATTACCGTAAGTACCCACATAAAGCCTAACTCGTTTTCATAATTAGCTATATCAAGTGTATTTTCAGATTTTTAATTTAAGATATTTCTATTTAAAATAAATCTTAATAATACGCTATTTAATTATTAATTACACAAGAAAGTTTATTTCCCGAAGCTGATATTACAATTTAATGTACTAATTTAGCGAACTGCTTGTTCGGCAATCGGATGTTTTCACAATATTTTATATGAGTCACAGATACGCTACCTTTATCAAAGCCATTAATCTTTCTGTTGATTATGTGATTTTGAATGTAAGTATGATACTGGCTTATATCATCGTTGATAAATCATACATCATTTGGATTAATAACAAAAATTATTTACCTATTGTATTGGTTTTCAATTTAATATGGCTGCTATCTGCTAACATCACCCGGTTTTACGAGCAGGTATTGAATAAGGACTCCATCAAAACATTCAGAGGAGTTTTCAAAACATACCTGTTGTTTGTAAGCTTAATATGCTTTACTGTTTTAATCATCATCGGTACTAAAGCTTATTCAATTACAAGGCAGTACCTGTTTTATTCACTCGCACTATTCGGGTTCTTGCTTGGGGTTTGGAAACTTGTTTTCCTGGCAATACGTCGCAGCGATAGAGCAATGCTGACCGACTTCAGGCAAGTGGTTATTGTTGGCGGTGGACGCATTGGTAACGATTTGTATAACTTCATTACTCAAAATCCAGAACGAGGGTATAAAATCGTTGGCTTCTTTGAGGACAGGGTTAATGAAATAGATCCCGATTTGTATTTGGGTGGTGTTGATGAATGCATTCAATACGTAAAGGACAACCGGGTTGATGAAATTTTTTGTACGCTACCCAACAGTGAGGCTACCAAGATAGAACGCCTTATGATGGATGCCGATAAGAACCTCATCAGGTTTAAACTCATACCTGAATTTTATTATACCCACAAACCTACCTTTGTACAAAACTTCGGTCACATACCTGTTATATCCATCAGGCCCGAGCCTTTGGAAAACATGCTTAACCGCTTTTTCAAACGCCTGTTTGATATTGCCTTTTCGGTATTTATCATTGTGTTTGTATTTAGCTGGCTGATGCCAATACTGGCTATTATAATCAAAGTAACCTCACCGGGGCCGGTATTTTTCGTGCAGCGCCGGTCAGGTCGCGACAATGAGGCATTTAATTGCTACAAGTTTCGAAGCATGCAGGTCAACATTGATTCTGACTCTAAACAAGCAACACGGGGCGATGCACGTATTACCAAGATTGGTGCGTTTATGCGCAAAACGAATCTTGATGAGCTACCGCAGTTTTTTAACGTACTGTTGGGTAATATGACGGTTGTTGGGCCTCGTCCGCATATGTTAAGGCATACCGAAGAATATTCGAGCCTGATTGATCAATTTATGGTGAGACACTTTTTAAAGCCCGGAATAACAGGTTGGGCACAAGTAAACGGCTTGCGTGGCGAAACCAAAACTACCGAAGATATGCTGCAACGCGTACAGGCAGATGTTTGGTACCTGGAAAACTGGTCGTTTTTACTGGATTTGAAAATTATATTCCTCACTTTTTATGGGACTATAAAAGGGGATAAAAATGCTTTTTAAGCTTATTTGAAAAATAACCGGCTATAAATCAGCATCATCCATCAAAGTGCAAAAAATAGTTTTAAGTTTTATAAGATAACACTATATTTGCACCTCAATAACGCGGAAGTGGCGTAATTGGTAGCCGCACCAGACTTAGGATCTGGCGCCGCGAGGCGTGGGGGTTCGAGTCCCTTCTTCCGCACAAGCCGTTAACTTATAAGTTAACGGCTTTCTTTTTTCTCAGCCACCTAAATAATTCTTCTCTGTTTTCCTGTAATTTGCGTTTTTTCTAAGCGTTTAATGGCATTATCATTATGAAACCTAATATGAAGTTTTATATAGCCCTGCTGATACTTCTTTGGGGAGCAAATAACACAGTGTGCGAGGCTCAAAATGTTTTTAATATCAAAAGCTATGGTGCAGTTGAAAGTGAATCTATTGATAATGCTAAGGCAATTCAAAAAGCTATTGATGTCTGCGCATCAAAGGGCGGGGGTAATGTACTCGTTCCTGATGGTAAGTTTTTGAGTGGAACTATCTTTCTTAAATCAAACGTAACCCTTTTCCTTTCTCCACTTGCTGTTTTAAAAGGGAGTACAAAAATGCTTGATTACAATGCCAGCAATGCACTTGAGCGTCGCGGTTTTATTTGTGCGGTAAAACAGCATAATATAGGGATTACCGGTACGGGTAGTGTAAATGGGCAAGGCGAAGCTGACACCTTTTACAGTGCCGACATGAAAAATGGTTTACCAGGCCGACCAAATTGCATTGTGTTTAATGATTGCACAAACGTAACCCTTAAAGACTTTACCTTGCGTAATAGTGCACATTGGAGTATAGATATCAAAAATTGTGACTCCATTAAAGCAGAAAGCATAAAGGTGTTTAGCAAAGTTGTGGCTAATAATGATGGTATTGATTTAACCGATTGTCATACGGCTACTATTTTAAACAGCGAATTTATTTGTGGGGATGACGCAATTTGCTTTAAGAGTGACAGTAAAAGAGGCGTAAAAGATATTGTAGTCAAAAATTGCAGCGCGAGTAGCCAGTCTAATGCAATTAAGTTTGGCACCAAAAGCGTTGGAGGCTTCACCAACGTTTATATATCCGATTGTAAGCTTTATAATACGCGCTTATCGGGCTTGGCGTTAGAGGTAGTAGATGGCGGAACGCTGAACAATATAAGAATAAGCAACATCACGATGAATAAGGTGAATGGTGCAATTTTTATGAAACTTGGTAAGCGAAGCGGAAATGGAAACGGTTCGCTGTATAATGTAGAGCTCAACCATATTTCTGCAGATAGCATTGGCTATTGGAAGCCTGATAAACGCGCCCGCTATTTTAAAAATGCCGCTGATGAAAGGATTGGAGTAATACTATCAGGGATGCCAATGAATCCCATAACTGACATCAATTTAACTAACATCAAACTTCGCTTTGCGGGTGGCGGACTACCTGCCGATGCAACAGTGGTAATGCCTGAGGTGCCCGCTGTTTATCCGGAATATTCTAACTGGGGAGTAACACCTGCCTATGGCATCAATTTGCGCCATGCAAAAAATGTAAATATTAATGGACTTGAATTGAGCAGTGTAAAATCTGATGCCCGGCCGGCATTCTTGACAGACGATGTAGAGGCCATCCGCATTAAAAAGCTCGATGCAAAAGTGACTGCTGCAAAGTCAGTAGTTAAAATGAGCAACACCAAAAACGTGATTATAAGCCAATCAGTTGTTCAGCCGGGCGTTGCCGCGTACCTGGCATTAAGCGGCAACATTAAACAGGTTAATCTGTCTGATAATGATTTTAAGGGACTGAATAAAGTATATACCCTAAATGATAATGCCAGCGAAATAGAGATAGCAGGATTGAAGAGCAAATCAGTTTTACAAAGTAAGGAGAGCAAGCCATTGGCTGTTTACTTATTAATGGGCCAATCTAACATGGCGGGCCGCGGTGTTATAACCGGAACACTCGCGCAAGAACATAACGACAGTGTGCTGGTGTTGAACAAAGATGGCGAGTGGGTTGTCGCGCATCATCCCTTGCATTACGACAAGCCATCAATGGCAGGAGCCGGGCCCGGGCTTATGTTTGGTATGGAAATGAAGAAAGCTCATCCGGGTGTAACCATAGGGTTGGTGCCATGCGCTGTTGGCGGCACATCAATAGAAAAATGGGTGCCCGGCGCTTATGATGAAGTTACTAAAACACACCCTTACGATGATGCGGTTGCCAGGATTGAGGCTGCGATGAAGCAAGGCACCATTAAAGGTGTTATATGGCATCAGGGCGAGGCTAACTCCAGTCCGCAAAAGGTTGAAACTTACCTTGCCCAGCTGAGTGAACTAATTGGCCGTATAAGGAAATTAGTTAAAAATCCTGACTTGCCTTTTGTAGCTGGTAAATTAGGATTGTTCAACAATAAGTTTTACGATTTCAATATAGAGATTGTGAAGCTGCCACAGGTAGTATCTAACACAGCAGTAGTATCATCAGACGGCTTGGATCATAAAGGTGACGGGTTACATTTTAACGGTCATTCAGCAGATGAATTGGGGAGAAGATATGCTGAAAAAATGCTCGAACTCGAAGGTGAAACCGTTAAGAAATAAAAAGAGGGCTGCAGGATTTGTTTATCCGCAGCCCTCTTTTTAAATTGATGAAAATGCCAGGTTATACAACAGCGCTGTGCAGCTGACTGGTTATAGCTGATGGATTCTCATCTATATCAATGTACTGTTTAAAGTTGCGTACATCATCATCTACCATCTTTTTAAATAACGGGTTTAACACATGGCCTAGCGCTGTACCAACGCCACCTGCAGGCGGCAAATAGCTAATTACAACATCTATCAGTGTTCCTTTGCCATCTTCCGCATCGCGAAAGCGTACTTTACCGGCATTGTCAATAGTAGAGCCTGGTAATGAACTCCATCCAATAGCGTAGCCCGGTTCGTCATTTACTATTTCTGCATCCCAGCTTACGGTAGCTACATTGGCCGGTAGTTTCAACACCCAGTGCGAGCGTTTGCTATCAAGTACCTCAACGCTTTCAAGATGTTTCATAAATTTAGGCAGGTTATCTAACTGGCGCCAAAATTCGTACACTTCCTGGCGGGATTTGTTCACCGTAAATGATGAGCGTATGTTTACGTTAACCGGTTCGGTGCTGTTTTTACCAACGCGCGAGTAAACTTCGCAATGGCCGGTAATGCCTCTGTTAATTAAATATCCGCCTGCACCTATTTTTAGTATGCTGGTAAACGGACTATTGAAAATATTGGCAAGGCCCGATAGCGAAAACTTCAAGCCTGCTGCTATTGAAACATAGCGTTCAGGCCATTCTAAATTTATTGGGGCTTCGGTCCAGCCTTCTATCAACGGTTTTTTTTCTGTTGCTGTAGTTGCCATAACATTGTTTTTTATAGGTACTTATGTAAACATGGCTCAAATATTTAAGTTTTCGTTAACTGAAATTTAATTTCCTTTAACAGGTTTTGTAGCTGAATTGAACCAATTATCGCCGGTAATCATGTATTTGATTTTTTTGATAACTTTGCGTGCATATACAATAAGCACATGTCATCAATACAAAAAATTAAACTTAGCACACCCCAACTGTTATGGATTATTTTGGCCTCGGTTTTAACAACCGGAGCAATGCGCTTGCTGAGTTTTTATGTGCCTGTGCTAAGTAATTTTACACCAATGGGAGCCGTTGCCATATTTGGTGGCGCCTATTTTGCCGATAAGTGGAAGGCAGGTTTAGTATCAATTATTACACTTTTTGTTACAGACGTATTCATAAACTACCTATACATGAATAAGGTTATTTTATGGTACGGAAACAGCGCACTTTGGCTGTATGGTAGCTTACTTATTATGATAGGCATAGGGAGCTTAATTAAAAAAGCCAACGTTACAAATGTGCTGCTGGCATCATTAGCAAGTGTGGCAATACATTGGTTACTAACCGATATTGAACCATGGTTGTATAGCAGTTATTATGATAAAGGCCTTTTAGGTTATGGCGAATCATTACTAATGGCTATACCATTTGAACGCAACATGCTGTTAGCCGATGCGTTTTTTGGTGCTGTTCTGTTTGGTGGATATGCTTTAATTAAAAACAGGTTTACCTCTGCTCAGGTCAGTGGCGCACAAATATGATCAATAATCATTTTGGCGTGAATTCTTGAGTTTTCAATAAACCACAAGTGTGTGTCCATACCACCGCAAACTACGCCGGCAAGATAAACACCCGGCAAATTGGTTTCCATTGTTTGAGGATTGTACTGAGGGATATATTTGCCATCGTTAGATAAGTTAACTCCAATATTTCTTAAAAAATCGAAGTTAGGTTTGTAGCCGGTCATAGCCATTACAAAGTCATTTGGGATGGTTACCATACCAGTTGGCGTTTGAATATCTACCTCACGCTCACGTATTGCTTTTAAATTGGAGTTGAAATAAGCTTTGATGCTGCCTTCCTCAATTCGGTTCAAAATGTCAGGTCGTACCCAGTATTTTACGCGGTTGCTTATTTCGCTGTCACGTACAACCATAGTTACTTCTGCACCTTTACGGTATGTTTCTAAAGCTACATCAACAGACGAGTTGCTTGCGCCAACCACCAAAACTTTCTGTAAGGTATAGAAGTGAGGATCCTGATAGTAGTGTTTAACCTTAGGCAAATTTTCGCCAGGTATATCGAGGTTTACGGCAATGTCATAGAACCCTGTAGCAATAACAATATGCGTTGCTTTGTAACTGCTTTTAGAAGTATTGATGTTATAGGCCTGATTCTCATCGTTTGCTTTATTAACAGACAGAACCTCCTCAAATAAATTTAACGGCAAACTATTAGCTAAAGCTACCCGGCGGTAATATTCAAGTGCATCGGCCCGGTTAGGTTTAACATGTGTTGTTGAAAAGGGAAAGCCGCCAATCTCTAACTTTTCTGACGTGGAAAAGAAAGTCATGGTAGATGGATAATTGTAAAGCGAATTAACCAGCGTTCCTTTTTCAATAATAACAAAGCTCAGTCCGGCCTTTTGTGCCGCAAGCCCGCAAGCTAAGCCAATGGGGCCACCGCCTATAATAACAATATCAAGCATATTTTAATTTTACCAGCTACGCCAATACATCCTTAAACTGGTCGTTACCGGTAAGTACTGATTTGGCAAATGTACAAGAAGGAATGATTTTGAAATGTTTTTGGCGTGCATAATTTATTCCCGCCTCAATAAGCTGTTTACCCAGGCTTTTGCCCTCATAAGCTGCATCAACTTCTGTATGGTAAATGTCCATTTCGGTGTTATTCACCAACATATAACGCATATCGCCCAGGCGTTCACCCTGCTCATCAATATAAAAAATTCCGTCGTCGCCTGTGGTATGATGTTTTATTTCCATTGCGTGTAAGTTAAAACATAACAACGCTTAAATAAGCAAAACCGCTGTGGCTAAATTTTATAATGATATTGGAATGATAGTAGGGCTGTAAAACAAGTTGTGCAGGAAACACAAAAAAGAGAAAATAAAAATGGGTAAGCTACTTCTATCGCACCGCTCAACTCTCTACCCTTGCTGCGTTCCCACCCTGGGGGAGTTCAAGAGGAGCTGGTCGTAAAAGACTTACCCGTCACAAAAGTAGAAATTTTTACGTGTTTTAAGTAAATAATTGTAAAGTTGTTGTTAAGCAATTGATGCTCAATCCGTAAAAATAAATTCAATAGGTCAATTGGTTCTTAAAGTCAAGGCGTTCATATATTTCATACCTGGCATTAGGTTTAAAAGTTTCGCGCGCTAATATGGTAAGCTTATCCACCACAAAACTATCTTTATACTCTACCGAGCGAATATGTGGCCACAGTTTATAAAAATCATCAACAGGAATAGCTTTTGTTACAGTAATGTGCGGCGTTATGGTAGCCTTTACATTTAGTTGCTTGTTTAAAAGTGCAAACCAGTTATCAGTTTTTTGAGTAGGCTTAATTGCTGCATAAATAGTAGCGCTGTTGTTGCCGTGTAAGAAAAAGCTAAATCCATCAACCTGCAGTTTAACCGGAGGCATGCCATATACTTTGTTTCTGAAAGAGTTTATAGCGGTAGTTACAATATGCGGTTTTTGCCTTTCAATATAACATAAACTTACATGTGCAGTACCTTTTACTCCCGGATATGTACCGATATATTCACATGCTTTAAGCTTATAGTGTTTAATCTGATTTTTTACATCTTCTGAGGGTTCCAAGAGAAACAGATAATCTTTGTAATCGGTCATAACTATGAATTTTGATTCTCAAAAATGCTAACTTTTTTAGCAAAAAATCAAATTATTTTTTCAACTTTGTTTTGTGGAAAACCTGAGGCATATAGTACATATCGACCTTGATTCATTTTTTGTATCCGTTGAGCGCCGTTTAAATCCGGCACTTATTGGCAAACCTGTAATTATTGGCGGTTCAAAAGATAGAGGGGTAGTTACCTCGTGCAGTTATGAGGCGCGGCAATTTGGCATACATTCAGGAATGCCCAGCAGTAAAGCATACCGTTTATGTCCGCATGCTATATTTTTGAAAGGTAGCCACGGCAGATATTCAGAAGCATCGCGCGAGGTCACGAAAATTATTCATGATTCAGTTCCATTATATCAAAAAACATCTGTTGATGAGTTTTATATTGATTTAACCGGCATGGACCGTTTTTATGATCCTTATCAACTGGCAACAGATCTTCGCCAACGCGTTATTAATGATACGGGTTTACCTATTTCGTTCGGTATGGCATCTTGTAAAACGGTTGCTAAAATGGCCACAAATCAGGCCAAGCCAAACGGACAGCTAAGGGTGCCTCATGGTGGTGAGGTTGACTTCATGGCGCCTTTAAACATCAGCAAAATACCCATGCTGGGCAAAAAGACATGCGAAAAGCTTTACACTTATGGCATCGAAAAAATAGGCGATTTGCAGAAAACTAATGTTCGTTTTCTTGAAAGCTTATTTGGAAAGGCGGGCAAATACATTTGGGACAAAGCCCACGGCATTGATGACAGTGAAATTATTCCGTACAGCGACAGGAAATCTATTTCAACAGAGCATACCTTTCATGAAGATACAGCTAATCGTCATCAATTGGAAACTATATTAGTTTCCATGACTGAAGAGCTTGCATTTAAGCTGCGAAGCGAGAATAAGTTAGCCTCATGCCTGGCTATTAAAATACGTTATGCAAACTTTGAAACGCATACCCTGCAAGAGAAAATTGCGCTAACATCTGCCGAGCATGTTTTAATACCAGGAATAAAGAATTTACTTAAGCGCGCCTGGAACCAGCATAGACCTATACGATTGATTGGCGTGAAACTAAGTCAGCTATGTTCGGGCAGCTATCAGATAAACCTGTTTGAAGATAATGAGGAGCAGATAAAGCTATACAAGGCCATGGACAGCATTAACTTTAAATTTGGCAATAAAACCGTTTGCAGGGCTGCCGGTATGGAAATTACACAGCGCAACTTTAATCCATTTCATCCAACCGTGTAGCGTTGTATTATGAAATACTTGATGTAAATGATGCTATATTAGCTTTATAAATCTACACGAGATGAAGTTTAGCCATAAAACCCCGTTAGATGTGTTCCTGAATATGCTCTTTGAACGGTATCAGGACAAAGTGCCCGCGGTAAAGAAAATAACAAAGGCCCTTATTGACCAAGGTGTAGTATCATCACAAGAGGAGATAGTAAATGATCATATTGCATTCCGTACGCTGGGAGTGCCTCATTTAGGAATACAATCTTTTGAACAGATTTTTCTGCATCACGGTTATCAAAAGCGCGATTATTATTATTTTGAAGGAAAGAAGCTAAATGCATTTTGGTACGCGCCTCCAAGCGGACAATATCCACGCATATTTATCAGTGAATTAATTGTCGATCAGCTTTCTTCTGCTGCGCAAGATATTATAAGTAAGTATACCCAGCACATAACGGCCGACCCGGTTTTAAGCCTTAACCTCGATAATGGCGAGGAAATAGGAGAGTTCTTTCATACATTCTTATGGCCGTTACCCACAAAGCAAGATTATGAAACGCTATTAAATGAAAGCGAATACGCTGCCTGGGTAATTTTCAATCGGTATTACTTAAACCATTATACTATAAGCGTACATGCTCTAATGGCGGGGTATAACACTTTGGAAGAGTTTGATGCCTTTGTTGAAGGTTTAGGCATAAAGCTGAATAATGCTGGTGGAGTAGTTAAAATAAGCGGAGACGGTTTGCTGAAACAGAGCAGCACCGTAGCCGAAATGCAAAACGCCACTTTTGCCGACGGAGAGACCATGCTTATTGCCGGCAGCTACGTTGAGTTTGCCGAACGCTTAATTTTACCGCAATATAAAAATTTGCCTGTTGAGCACATAAAGGCTATGCACCGCCGTGACGGATTTGAAACAAATAACGCCGACAAGATTTTTGAAAGTACCTATACAGGGCAAACCAAATCGTAGTGTTAATGCAGCAAAAGCTTAATGAGTTACGTGCCGCGCTTGAAGGAGAGTTTTACGCTGATGACGCGATGCGCATATTATACTCTACCGATGCATCTGCTTATGCAGAAATGCCGTTAGCTGTAGCTGTACCGCGTACAGTTAAAGATATAGCCAGGCTTATAAGTTTTGCCCGTGAAAATCATACTTCGCTTATACCGCGTACTGCGGGTACGTCGCTTGCGGGGCAGGTGGTTGGTAGCGGCATTGTGGTAGATGTATCAAAGCATTTTAACAAAATACTTCAACTTAATGTTAATGAGCATTGGGTGAAGGTGCAGCCGGGTGTAGTGCGCGATGAACTGAATTTGTTCCTTAAACCGCATGGACTGTTTTTTGGTCCCGAAACTTCAACAGCTAACCGGGCTATGATAGGTGGAATGGTTGGTAATAACTCATGTGGTTCAAATTCAATTGTATATAAGAGCATGCGCGAACATTTGCTTGAGGTTAAAGCCTTGCTAAGCGATGGAAGTGGGGTTGAATTCAAAAGCTTAAGCTTTGATGATTTTATAGCTAAATGCAACGGCGAAACGCTCGAAGCAGCAATTTACCGTAACATCCGTGCACAACTAAGTGATTATAGCAATCAGGTTGAAATAAAGCGCGAGTTTCCAAAGCGAGGGATTGAGCGAAGGAATACCGGCTATGCAATTGATGCGTTGCTTGAAAGTGATCCGTTTACGGCAGGAGGTAAGGCCTTTAACTTCTGTAAGCTTATTGCCGGCTCAGAAGGTACACTTGCCTTTATAACCGAAATCAAGCTTAATTTATCACCTTTACCGCCGCCCGTAAGCGGTTTGCTGTGCATTCACTTTAATTCCGTTGATGAGGCCTTACGTGCCAATCTTATTGCCCTTAAATATAGTGCGGGTGCGAGTGAATTGATTGACCATTACATATTAGAATGTACCAAAGACAACATTGAACAACGCGAGAACCGGTTTTTTGTAAGTGGCAATCCCGGAGCCATACTTGTAGTAGAGTTTTCGGGCGATAATGAAAGTGAGATAAAAGCAATTGCTTTAAAAGTCGAAGCTGAAATGCGCGAAGCCAAGCTAGGCTATCATTTTCCCCTTTTGTTCGGCAATGATACCAGGCGTATATGGGCTTTGCGTAAAGCAGGCTTAGGATTGTTGAGCAATCTACCGGGCGATGCTAAACCCGTAGCGGTAATTGAAGATACTGCCGTTGCTGTTGAAGATTTACCAGCCTATATTGCCGAATTTAATACCATATTACAAAAGTACGGGCTCGATGCCGTTCATTACGCGCACGCCGGCTCGGGCGAGATTCACTTGCGACCAATACTAAACTTAAAGACTGAAGAAGGCAATCGCCTGTTTCGTGTAATTGCGCAGGAAATTGCATTACTGGTAAAAAAATACCAGGGCTCGCTAAGCGGCGAGCATGGTGATGGCAGGTTGCGCGGAGAGTTTATTGAGCAGATGATAGGGGCTAAAAACTTTGGCCTTATAAAAGAAATAAAAGCCACTTGGGATCCTCATAATATATTTAACCCCGGTAAGATTGTTGATACACCGCAAATGAATACAAATTTGCGTTATAACCCCGGGCAGCAAGTGCCAGCAATTAAAACTGCATTCAGGTATAATGGCCAAAATGTGCTGCAACATGCCGAGCAGTGTAACGGCTCGGGTGATTGCCGTAAATCTCACTTAATGGGCGGTACCATGTGCCCATCGTATATGGCAACCCGCAATGAAAAAGATACCACCCGTGCACGGGCAAACATCCTGCGTAGTTATCTTACTAACTCCACGCAGCTTAATCGCTTCAATCATCCTGAGATAAAAGAGGTGATGGATTTATGCCTGAGTTGTAAAGGTTGTAAATCGGAGTGCCCATCTAACGTTGATATGGCTAAACTGAAAGCTGAGTTTTTACAACATTATCATGATGCGAACGGTGTGCCCTTTAGAACCAAGTTGGTTGCGGCCTACGCTAAGTTGTCACAACTTGGTGCATTTTTGCCAGGCGTATACAATTTTTTGGTAACCAATAAATTTGTAAGTCAGCTTTTAAAAAACACCATAGGCTTTGCGAATAAAAGATCGCTTCCAAGGCTTTGCAATTTTACCTTACAGCATTGGTTTTCAAAACGTAAAGGTTATGCATCTGATAAAAAAGTTTATTTTTTTTGCGATGAGTATACAAATTATCAGGATGCGAATATTGGCTTAAAAGCAGTAGAACTGTTGGAGCGTTTGGGCTATCAGGTAATTGTGCCTAAGCATTATGAGAGCGGCCGTGCAGCAATATCAAAAGGATTGTTGCGCAAGGCAAAATCGTTAGCTAATAAGAACGTGGAATTGCTAAGTCAGTTCGTAGATATTAATACACCTTTGATAGGTATCGAGCCATCAGCAATTTTAACTTTTCGAGATGAATTTCCCGATTTAGTGGATGAGCATCTGCTGCAAGCGGCACATAAGCTTTCCTCAAATTCATTATTGATAGATGAGTTTATTGCCCGCGAGATGAAAAATGGAAACATCAAAAAGGATCAATTTACTCATGAGCCAAAGACTATAAAATTGCACGGACATTGCCAGCAAAAAGCATTGAACCTGCTCGGTTCATCGCAATATATCTTATCGTTTCCTAAAAACTTTCACCTAGAAACAATACCCTCAGGATGTTGTGGTATGGCCGGTTCATTTGGTTACGAAAAGGAGCACTATGAGCTTTCCATGCAAATTGGCGAATTAGTTTTACTTCCTGCAGTACGTAACGCGCCTGAAGAAGTCATAATTGCTGCTACCGGCATCAGCTGCCGCCATCAAATACTGGATGGTGCAAACAGAACGGCACTACACCCGGTTGAAATATTATATGACGCGCTGCTATAAGCCAGATTATGCTATCGCCGATAACCGAAATAAGAACAAAGCTGAGACCTTGGTTTAAGGCCCTAATCGATATAAGGTTATATATTGCACAAAAAACAGTGCTGATTAGTGATGTGACAGAAATAAATTATAAGACATTGAGTTACCGCAACTACCATGGAAAACGATGATAAGCTGGCCCGTATAATTGAATGGCGGATGAAGATTAAAGCGCGGTTTGAGGAGAAAATTAAGCTGACACCATCATTGGTTGATAGTGCACCTCGCGGTTCAGGCAAAATAAATCGTCATGGTATGCCATCTGTTCCTATAGGGCAAACTACTACAACCAAGTGGCCGGTGCTTGATTTAGGATATCATCCAAACATATCGTCAGACCGTTGGCGACTAACCATTGATGGTGCAGTACAAAACCCTGTACGTATCACATGGAAGGAATTTTTAGCTCTTCCACAAACTAAAGATGTTTCTGATTTCCATTGCGTAACCACATGGTCAAAATTAAACATGCACTGGAAGGGTGTAAGCATGCTCGACCTTGCTTCGTTAGTACAACCGCATGAAAATGCCACCCACATTATGTGCTATAGTTATGACACCTACTCAACCAACATTTCGTTAGAAGAAGCCTTAAAGCCCGATGTTTTACTGGTTCATACCTATGAAGGGCAGCCATTGCCTGTTGAGCATGGTGGCCCCGTTCGTATGATCACACCACAGTTATACGCCTGGAAAGGTGCTAAATGGATAAAACGTATTGAGTTTTTAACCGAGGATAAGCCCGGCTTTTGGGAGGATCGAGGCTATTCGAATACGGCGTACCCATGGCGCAATGATAGATATAGTGATGATGAATAACCACATACTAACGCCGCTGATAAGTTATATTTGCCGATGAATGACTAATGCCGGTTTTAACAATGAGGAGTTGCCTTCGTCGCATACTTATGTACTTAATAAAAGTATAGGAGACCTCACTGACACCGTTATTGCCCAACACAGCACTGGTGGTCAGTACGCTACCGTTCAACCATTGCAAGTTGATTTTTTGACTGTAAACAGAGGGATATTCAGTGCCATGTTCAATGCTGCATTGTTCCCCGTAGTCGAAGTTGTAAAGCTGGATGATGGCCTTCATATAACTTGCCATTGTAACCAAACAGGTAACCGGCTTTGCGAACACCAGGCAAGCGTTGTACAGTACATTACACACACCAATGACTTACGCTTATTTTTTGATGATGACCTGCGTAATCAGCATCTTAAGCAAAAAGCTATTGAATTTGGCCTGCAAAACGAACCTGATTTAAGCCTTTATTTTGAACTTATTTATAAAGATGGTGCCGCATTTGTAAAGCCCCTGCAACATGGGTTATACCCTGTAAACCTAAACAGCCTTAGCCATATGAAGCAATTGCTGCTTCCCAAACAAGAGGTACCGTTAGCTCATCAAAATGATAATTTCCAGCAGCGTTTTATTGTTTTTAAACAGCATAAGTATTATAAGCATTTAATGATTGATTTATGCGATGCGCCATTAACAAAAGATGCTAAGATCAAAAATCCGGTAGAAGCAGTTAATCCGCTTGAGCAGGTGTGGAGCACTGACGACCCGTTAGAGCTTAAGTTTTTTACTGCTTTAATGCGTTTCCAAAGTGCTGTAAACGCAAAGGTAGATAATGCAACTATTCAAAGTCTTAAAGCTGTTGTTCGAAACCCTTTAAGCTTACCTTGCTACCTCCATAATAGCGAAATATCGGAGAAGTTGACAGCCAATGCTTTAATGCCCGTGAAAGTTAGCAGGGTAAAGCATAACATCAACATCAAAGTATACATTGAGGGTGATTTTTATCGCGTATCGGCCACGTTACAACTGGGCAGCGTGGTTTATGCCCTTAATGAATTGCATATCACACACGATTATTTCATACAAGTGCCACAAAACCTATACTTGGTTAAAGATGTGCAGATGCTCAACATTATTGCATTTTTTGGCCGCATAGAGGCCGACCTGCTCATACATCACTCCAGGTATAATCAATTACGAAGTCACGTTTTAAGTAACTTGGAAGAGAGTGTAAATGTTAGTTATACATACTTGAAGCCCGCAACGCAAGATCAGATTGCTGAACAGGGCTTTGACAAGAATCCGGAGATGACTATTTATTTATCAGATTTCGGACAGCATGTGATGATTTTTCCGGTGATGCTTTACGGCGAAACGGAGGTGCCTATTCGTACAAAAAAGGAAATCCATGCGCAGGATAGTAAAGGAAAGTACTTTCAGGTAAAACGTAACCATGATGCGGAGGCTCACTTCATGTCCCTGATTCTTCGTCAGCACATAAACTTTGAAGAGCAACTGACAGATGAACTACAGTATTTTTATCTGCACAAAAAATACTTCTTAAACGCTGATTGGCTTTTGAATACCTTCGAAAAATGGACCCATTCGAATATCAATATTTTAGGCTTTAGTGAACTAAGCAATAACAAACTTAATGCAAATAAGGTAAAGGTAACAGTACAGGTAATAAGTGGCATAAATTGGTTTAATACTATAATTACGGCTCAATACGGAAAGCAGCGGGCATCATTAAAACACCTGCATAAAGCCATACGCAACAAAAGTAAATTTGTACAACTTGACGATGGCACACTTGGCATTTTGCCCGAGGAGTGGATGCAAAAATTTGCTGTTTGGTTTAACGTGGGAGAGGTGTTGGAGGATGTATTGCTTACACCCAAAACCGGTTTCGCTTCTATTGAGCAAATGTATGATGCCAGTATGTTGGAGGCCAACGTTATACAGGAAATACGCAACTACAAAAGTAAATTTCAAGAATTTAAAAGTATAAAACAGGCTTCAATACCGGTTGGCTTAAACGCAACATTGCGTGGCTACCAGCAGGAGGGCTTAAATTGGTTGAACTTTTTAGATGAATTTAACTTTGGCGGTTGCCTGGCAGATGATATGGGTTTAGGCAAAACGCTTCAAATTATAGCGTTTATTTTGTTGCAACGCCAAAAGGTAGCAAACAATGTAAACCTGGTTGTAGTGCCTACATCACTGGTGTTCAACTGGCAAACAGAAGTAAGCAGGTTTGCGCCGAATTTGAAATTGCACACATTGTACGGTGCCAATCGGCGCAGATCCACAGCCGGGTTTGATGAATTTGATATTATTCTCACTACTTACGGTACGTTATTATCTGACGTTAATTACCTGAAAGAATTTGAGTTCAACTACGTTATTCTGGATGAGTCACAAAATATTAAAAATCCCGAATCGCAAAGGTACAAAGCTGCTCGCCTGCTAAAGGCCCGTAATCGTATAGCGGTAACTGGTACGCCTATCGAAAATAATACGTTTGATTTATACGCTCAGCTTTCATTTGCATGCCCAGGACTGCTTGGCAGCAAACAATATTTTAAAGAGATTTACTCAACGCCAATTGATCAGTTTAAAGAAGGCCGCCGTTCTGTTGAGCTACAGGAAAAAATCAAGCCTTTTGTTTTGAGGCGAACCAAACAAGAAGTTGCCCACGAGTTGCCCGAAAAAACTGAAATGGTTGTGTACTGCGAAATGCAAACGCAGCAGCGCAAGTTTTACGAGGCATACGAGCGTGAATTTCGCGAGTATATATCGGCTGTAACGCAAGAAGAACTTCCCAAAAATTCAATGCATGTACTGCGCGGCTTAACAAGGTTAAGGCAAATATGTAATTCGCCGTTGCTAATCAGCGGAGATAAACTTCCTGGTAATGAATCAGCCAAAATTGAGGTATTGTTGGAGCAGATTCAAAGCAAAGCATCTAATCACAAAATTCTTGTTTTTTCGCAATTTGTTACCATGCTTAACCTTATAGGTAAAGAGCTAGACTGGTGCAATATAGGCTATACCAAGCTAACCGGTAGCACCAAAAACAGGCAGGCAGTGGTTGATGAGTTTCAAAATAATAATGATGTAAGAGTATTTTTGGTGAGCCTGAAAGCTGGTGGTACGGGTTTGAATTTAACTGCAGCTGATTATGTTTACCTTGTCGATCCGTGGTGGAACCCAGCAGTAGAAAACCAGGCTATTGATAGGGCTTACCGCATAGGTCAGCAAAAACATGTAGTTGCGGTGAGGTTAATCTGTACAGACACTATTGAAGAAAAGATAGCTGTTTTACAGGAAACCAAGCTTAACCTTTCAGAGCATCTTATCGGGCAAGATGATGGTTTCTTCAAATCCCTTAACCGGGATGACCTATTAGGTTTGCTTAATCATCCATGATATAAGGTCAATGCTTTTCTGATTAATGGGCTAAGTCAGTGGCCTACATGCACCGTTATATCACCCATTATATATAATAGGTTTGAGTTTTTATGAAAAAACGAATATTTTGGTTCGACTTTTATGCAAACTAAACTTATCGAAACAAATATACAGCAAACGATAGATTACATCACCGAAACTGCAGCCGCCTACCCGGGAGTAACCATTATTCATGATTTGCGTAACTGGAAAGTAATCTGGATGTCGGGCAATGGCTTAAAGCAGCTGGGAGTTGCATTAAGCGAAGTAACTGCACTTACAGCCGAAGAGTATCATGCCAGACATTTTAACCCCGAAGATGCCAAGGATTATGTACCCAAAATTTTAGGATTAATCCAGTCTGGTAATCTTGAAGATAGCGTTACTTACTTTCAGCAGGTACGTATCAATCAATATGCCGATTGGACCTGGCACATGAGCAGCACCAAAATTCTTCTTCGGGATGAGGAAGATCATCCTGTACTGTCAATAACGATGTCGTTTGCAATAGATGCCATGCACCATATGGCCTCCAAAGCATCAAGGCTATTAGAGGAGAACAACTTCTTACGGAAAAACTTCAGTTTATATAAAAAATTAAGCCATCGCGAGCGCGAAGTACTGCGAACGTTGGCTATGGGTAAAAGCGCTGCCAAAACTGCAGAGGAGCTATTCATATCAACCAATACGGTAGAAACACATCGCAAAAACATCAGGCAAAAACTTGGTACAACAAGCTTTTACGAGTTAAGCCAGTACGCCCGTGCCTTTGACCTTATCTAGCTCAAAAGGGTCAGTCAAAAGTTATTATAGTTAAATACAAATGGTGTTTTGCCGAATGTTTTATAAGTTTGGCGCCAAAAGCAATTGTTTATGAATATATCTAAAATTAGTTTTTTAATAACTGCATTTGCAGTAAGCCTTACGTTTCAGGCTTGTAAAACAAAAAAGGTTGTAACTAAACCAGCAGCACCGGCCCCGGTTGCGCAACCTGCACCACCAAAACAGGAAAAACCTGTGCCTCCGCCTGCCGCGCCACCTCAGGAAGCTCCGGCACCGCCAAAGCCTAACTATAACTTCAGTAATATTCAGTTTGAATTTAATTCTGCCGTACTTAAAACCGGTTCATATGAATTACTGGACAAGGTGGCTGCCGAAATTAAAAAGGATGCTTCAAAAACATTCATGATAAATGGTCACTCTTCAGCCGAAGGTAGTGCAGCGCATAACCAGTCGTTAAGTGAAGATCGTGCCAACTCGGTTAAGCAATACCTCGTTAACGCCGGCGTAAACGGAGCAGCTTTGAGTGTTAAAGGTTGGGGCGAAAGCAAACCGCTTAACAACAATGGTACAGAAGAAGCGCGCGCTACTAACCGTAGGGTAGAGGTTAAAGTAAATTAAGCAAAAAGTGACATCTTAAATTTGAAGCCGCTTTGCAGTATGCAAAGCGGCTTTGTTGTTTAATTAAAATCACGAAAAAATCAAGCATTGCAATTTCTTAACCTACGTTAAGTGTAGCTCTTTGTAATACTCCGACATTTGATTTAACAAAACACAACAAATACTTAAAACAAATATCATGGAAAATTCAATCAGAGGTATTCATCACATTACAGCCATTGCCGGTAATGCACAACGTAATTTTAACTTTTACAGTAAAGTATTAGGCTTACGCCTGGTTAAAAAAACGGTAAACTTTGACGATCCTCAAACCTACCATTTATATTATGGCGATGAGCAGGGTACACCCGGCAGTATACTTACCTTTTTCCCGTGGGAAGGAATTGCAACGGGCAGGCGCGGCACCCGCCAGGCAACAGAGATAGGTTACTCAGTTCCTGTAAACAGCTTTGATTTCTGGATTAATCGTTTTGAGAAACACAACGTAGTGTACAACAAACCAGCAGAGAAATTTGGTGAGCAGTACCTTACGTTTTTAGATCCTGATGGATTGAAGCTTGAACTGATTGCATCAAAAACCGCTGATAGCCGTTTGCCTTGGGAAACAGAAGAGGTTACAGCCGACCATGCAACCAAAGGGTTCCATAACATTACCATTACCACCAATAAAATGCAGCCAACAGCCGACATTTTGACTAACGTGTTTGGTTACAAACTTTTAGAACAGCATGTAAACCGTTTCCGTTTTGTGACTGATGCAGTTGAAAACGCTAACATAGTTGATTTGGTGGAGGTGCCGGGCGAACATGCCGGTCATGTTGCGGGCGGCTCAGTGCATCACGTTGCGTTTAGGGTGCAAAATGAAGAGGTATTGATGCAGTACCGTGAAAAAATTGAAGCGCTGGGTTTGCATATAACCGATAAAATTGATCGTAATTACTTCTACTCATTATACTTTCGTGAGCCGGGAGGTGTATTGTTTGAGATAGCTACTGATAACCCCGGCTTTAGTGTTGACGAACCGGTAAGCGAATTAGGAATGCGCCTTAAGTTACCAGCACAATACGAAGAATACCGTGCAAGTTTAGAAACTACTTTACCTAAATTAGTATAAGCATGTATAATCATCAGTTTGAATACAAAACAACTGGTGCCCCTGCTGCCGAAGCAAAAGGGGCACTGGTAATGTTGCACGGTCGTGGGAGTACCGCCACAAACATTATGAGCTTATCAAAAGAGCTTAGCGTTGCAAACCTTGCTATTTATGCCCCCCAGGCAGCTAACAATAGCTGGTACCCATACAGTTTTATGGCGCCTGATGAGCAAAACCAACCTGCGCTTAACTCTGCCCTTGAAGTAATTGATCAATTGGTTGATCAAATAAAAAAGGATGGGTTCACTGAAGATAGGATATACTTTGCAGGCTTTTCACAGGGTGCTTGCTTAACACTTGAATACATAACGCGTAATGCAAAAGTGTTTGGTGGTGCGGTGGCTTTTACCGGCGGCCTGATAGGCGAGCACATTAGGCAGGAAAATTACAACGGAGACTTTAACGGTACACCTGTACTTATTACAACCGGCAACCCTGACCCGCATGTGCCTTTAAGTCGTGTTAATGAAAGCGTAGAGATAATAAGTAGGCTTGGCGCTAGGGTTACGCTTAAAGTTTACGAAGGTAGGCCACATACCATAAGCATGGATGAGGTTGAACTGGCTAACCAGTTAATATTTGCCTGATCAATCGTACATCAAATTTTATATTTATTACAACATGAGTTACGAAGATATTCAGTTAGTTAACAACGAGGCCATTCATAATTTTGAACTGGTAATAGAAGGGCACCGTGCCTTTATAGATTATAAGCAAAAGGGCGACAAAGTGTACCTGATTCATACTGAAGTGCCTGTTGAACTAAAAGGTAAAGGTGCTGCCGAGGCTATTGTTGAGAAGACGTTTGCTTACCTTGAAGAACATAAACTTAAGCTAGTACCCTTATGCACTTACGTGGGTCTTTACTTGAAGCGCCACCCCGAGTGGAACAGACTTTTAGCTTAAAGGGGGGCACTTGCTCATATCATCAATATGGAAAATTTCAAAGGTACGCGCGTTTATACGAACATACAGGGTGACAGTTGTTTTGAAGACGTCTACTATCCCTTAACCGATGCCGGAGCGATTGGTTCCTTGTCTGAACGAATAGCCGTAAAGAACGTTATTTTGCGGAAGGTTCCCGCTGGCTATGATGACTTTCATAATGCTCCAGCTCGTCAGTTTGTTGTGCTGCTTGATGGTGGCGTTGAAATAGAAACATCCACCGGTGAGAAGCGAGCTTTTCATTCCGGAGAAATTTTACTAATGGAAGATGTTACCGGTAAAGGACACCGAAGCCGCAACCTGGAGGCAAAAGAACGTACCTCGTTATTTATTGAACTTTAGAGTATCAACCTTAGATGTCAACTGTATTACGGCGCATGGCTTAAGCTAAAAGGTGCTACCAGTCGGTTAACACTGTGATGCTAATTTTAAGCATAAAGTGTATTTACTAATCATAAAATAATTTTCAAATTCCTTTCACTCGTTAATTATAAATTAAATAATTCAAACCAGTATAGTAAATCAGTGTTAGAACTTTAAAGAATAAATTTTACAAACCTTTAAAAGTTTATTTACATGCTTGCAATGAATTACAGAGGCCCGTATAGGGTCCGTGCCGAACAACGGCCAATGCCAGAAATATTACATCCGGAAGATGCCATTGTACGGGTAACACGTACTTGTATATGCGGATCTGACCTGCACCTCTATCATGGTTTTGTACCTGATACGCGTGTTGGTATGACTTTCGGGCATGAGTTTACAGGGGTTGTAGAGGAGGTTGGACCGGCAGTTCAGAATCTTAAAGTTGGCGACAATGTTTTGGTGCCGTTCAATATTGCCTGCGGTAGATGTAATTTTTGCAAGCAGGGTCTTTACGGCAATTGCCACGAATCAAATCCGCAAGCAACAGCGGTTGGCGGCATATTTGGTTACTCGCACACGGCCGGTGGTTTTGATGGCGGACAGGCAGAATATGTAAGGGTGCCTTATGCAGATGTTGGCCCAACGGTTATACCGCCCGATATGGACCTGGATGATGCAGTAATGTTGACCGATGTGGTACCAACAGGATATCAGGCAGCCGAAATGGCTGGCATTAAACCAGGTGATACTGTGGTTGTATTTGGTGCCGGACCAATTGGTATAATGGCAGCCAGGTGCGCATGGTTCTTCGGGCCTTCGAGAGTGATTATCATCGATCATGTTGAGTATCGTTTAGAATTTGCCCGAAATTATTCCAAGTGCGAAGCTTACAACTTCAAGTCGATTGGTGATCCGGTTGTGTTTTTAAAGAAAACCACCGATTGGTACGGTGCTGATGTTTGTATTGATGCCGTAGGCTGTGAGGCAGAAGGTAATACCTTGCAAACACTTAGCGGGAGGGTGGCACTTATGCAAGCGGGTGCAGGTACTGCGTTGCAATGGGCAATCAATTCTGTTAAAAAAGGAGGCATTGTATCAGTAGTGGGTGTTTATGGTCCTCCGTTTAATTTAATACCAATAGGCAATGTTGTAAATAAGGGCATTACTCTTCGTGCTAACCAGGCATCAGTAAAGCGTTTACTGCCTAAGCTAATTGAACACGTACAGGCGGGCAGGCTAAAACCAAGCGAATTGATAACGCATCGTATTCCGCTGGAAGAAGTAGCTGATGCTTATCGCTTGTTCTCTTCCAAGCTTGATAATTGTATAAAAACTGTTTTAATACCATCTGCTAAAGCATAGATCTATGGCCAATAAAGATATTGATGTAAAAAGCATCCCGGGATATGGCATGGATGCCGATCCGGAAAACGAACCAACATACCCGATGAAGAACTACACAGGTGACGATCATAACCGTATCAATTATGAGCGGGCCGCACAGCAACCACAAAACATTGAGGTGCTGTGTTCAAATGAGCGCCCTGTAATAACGGCTGTATTTGGCACCTCTACGCCTCCGTCAGGTTTAAGTGGCATGATAAGGCGTTACGCCTTTAAACATAGCGAAGACAGATATCGTCACTGGCTGCCCCTTATTTTTGCTGATCGTATAAACGTATATGAAGGCATCATTGCTGATTTAGCCAAAGGCTATATGCCCAACACATTTGCTGAGGGTGGCATTAAAATGGAATTGAAGTACAATCCAAAAAAATATATAGCCAAAGGCTTGCTTTGTGCCGCCGTGGCGGTAGGGGTGGGTGCTTTGCTCCTAAAGAAAAGAAAGTAAATCTTTCATTCATTCCAACGCCCCGGTAAGTTTGCTTACCGGGGCTTTTTGTTTTGATATAGCTACTATGTTTAAGTATAAATTAAACATAATTAACATTTTACGAGCGGTAATAAGATGCTTTGTTTAAATTAGTAGGCGAAAAACCTACAGCATATCACAATAAATGAAACTCAGCACAAAAAAGATAGCAATCCTTATAGAAAGTGATTTTTTTGAAAACGAGATTTTTTACTACCAATACCGGTTTGCTGAAGAGGGTGCCGATTTGCATTTCTTAACCCGCTTATGGGGGCAACCAAAACTCACATTCTACGGTAAAGAATATAAAGCGCCTTTAGATTGTATTGAGAGTTTTGAAAGCATGACAGATGAGGAATTGAACTCGTTTGATGCCATCATAGTTCCATCGGGTTTTGTGGCCGACCGCCTTCGTTATACCGAAGACGTAGATCAACTACCACCAGCCACGCAGTTTTTAAAACGGGCGTTTGCCAATAAAAAAATTATCAAAGGCATAATTTGCCACGGTTTATGGCTTGTAGCACCCGCAACAGAACTTGTTATAGGACGTAAGCTGGTGTGCCATAATAACCTTATTGGAGATGCCAAAGCCTATGGTGCAGTTTACACCAATGAAGATGTAGTAATTGATAATGACCTTGTTACTGCACGTTCAGGTGGTCACGCACATTTATTTGCCAAAAAAATAATTCAACTTCTGTCAGGTGCTGAGGCATGATTGTAATTTCCAATTTTAACCTGAAATACAAGGCGTATGGATATTAACTTCACCTTTTCAGATACTATTGCCGGTTACGTAATTGATTTTAGTTTGCGCGAGCAATCGTTCAAACTAAAAACATCTGATGATCGTGAGTTTGTCATTCACCTTATGCCTAACACTTACGCACGTTTTGCACGTAATTTGGGCGAGCCCTATCAGGATGCAACCGAACAAATTAATCATCTGTTGGCCTTGCCGCGGCAAATGGTGTTTGCTTACGGTACTTTTTATCCAGGAAATGGCGGCATGCTATTCCAGGCACAATGGTTAATTTTTCCGGGTAAAGGACCGAGTAACTATCGCCATGAAGAACCCGATTGGTGGATTAGGCAAGTTGAGTCTATAGGCCATAGCTATCTGAAATGGCAGTTCAATTATCCGCAAGAGCCTATCAATTATCGCCAATACCGCACATTTTTGCATTTAGGTGGCAGTAAGCACGGCGATTATTTGCAGGAAACAGATACAATTTCTCGTTTGGTGTATGGCTTTGCATCAGCTTATTTATTAACCGGCAAAGACGAGTTTTTGGAAGGAGCAGAGGCCGGTACAAACTACCTGCGCAAGCATATGCGTTTTTTTGACCAGGACGAAGATATCGTGTACTGGTATCATGGTATAAAGGTCGATGGTGAAAAGGAAACTAAATTGCTTACATCTGAGTTTGGGGACGACTACGACTCCATACCCATGTATGAGCAAATTTATGCACTTGCCGGCCCTACGCAAACTATGCGTATAACGGGCGATCAGCGTATTATGACGGATATTGAAAAGACTATCTCACTTTTTGAACGCTTTTATAAAGATGAGGCGCAGGAAGGTTACTTTTCACATATCGATCCTATAATGTTGAGTGCTCGTGATGAATCATTAGGTGCAAACAGGGCGCGTAAAAACTGGAATTCAATTGGTGATCATGCACCGGCTTATCTCATTAACCTTTACCTGGCCACAGGGGATTCTAAATATGCTGAGTTCTTAGAATATACATTTGATACTATCACGAGGTTCTTTCCTGATTACTTGAATAGCCCGTTTATACAGGAGCGGTTTAACGAGGATTGGAGTAAAGACCAGGTGTGGGGCTGGCAGCAAAACCGCGCGGTTGTAGGGCATAACCTTAAAATTGCATGGAATTTGATGCGCATGCAATCGCTTAAGCCAAAAGTAGAATACCTTGATTTTGCCCGCAAAATAGCCGAAGAAATGCCGGATGTTGGCTGCGACCGGCAACGTGGCGGCTGGTATGACGTGGTTGATCGCATTAAAAAGCCCGATGGCAAACATCACGAGTTTTCCTTTCATGATCGTAAGGCCTGGTGGCAGCAAGAGCAGGCAATTTTAGCCTACCTCATTATGCATGGCACTTTAAAAGATGATGAATACCTACGCTATGCACGGGAAGTTGCTGCCTTTTACAGCGCATTTTTTTTGGATACAGATGACGGTGGGGTTTACTTCAATACTTTAGCCAACGGGTTGCCATATTTAGTTGGTAATGAAAGGTTTAAAGGCAGTCATTCTATGAGTGGTTATCATAGCATGGAGCTGTGCTATCTGTCGGCTACTTACATTAACCTTCTCATTAAAAAGCAGCCTATGTTTATGTATTTCAAGCCTTATCCAAATTCATTTAAGGACAACATACTCAGGGTTTCACCCGATATTTTACCTGAGGGCAGTATTTGTATTGAAGCCTGTTTTATAAACGATGAACCTTACCATGATTTTGATGCCAAAGGTCTTTTTGTAAACCTGCCTCAAACCGATAACCAGGTGCGCGTAAAGGTGAAGCTTGCGCCGGTAACATGGTTAGATTAAATATGATTTGATAAGCCACAGCCTTAGGAATTTAGAAATGATAAATTTATAATGAAAGTATCCGTAAAGGAAACCGAAACAGCAGTGATTGCCTCTATTGAAGGCAGTATTGACAGCAAAACTGCTCCCGATTTGCAGCAAAGTATATTACCGGTAGTGAACGACCGTAACCTCATGGTGCTTGATCTTACTGCTGTAAGCTTTGTATCCAGTGCGGGGTTACGGGTATTACTTATGGTTTACCGTCAGCTAAAAAGCAATAACGGTAAGGTTGTGCTGGTAGGTGTGTCTGAAGAAATAATGGATGTGATGTTTATGACCGGCTTTATAACCTTTTTTGAAATTGCACCAACTCTTAAGGAAGCATTTGCAAATAATTAATATGGCCGAGCTTGACCTGCGTATTGATTATTACCCAACACATGAGCATAAGGGCATAAAATATCGCCGTGGTCATGTGTTGCCTTTTGGTGCCACTATGGTACCTAACGGGGTTAACTTTTCGGTATACTCAAGCGCATCAACATCTTGTACGTTAGTAATGTTTGAAAGGGGTGAGGCATCGCCCTTCGCAGAGATTCCGTTTCCGGATGAGTTCAAAATTGGTAACGTTTACTGCATGATTGTATTTGATCTCGACTTTGAGAATTTGGAATATGGTTACCGCATGGACGGACCTTATGATCCAGCTAACGGCCATCGGTTCAATAAGGATACTATACTATCCGACCCATATGCCAAAGCTATTGGCGGCCGTGACACATGGTTGGCATTGCCGAATAAGGATGAAATGTATTCGTTTCGGTCGAGGCTTGTGTTTGAGGATTTTGACTGGGAGTATGACCGTCCGCTGCAAATTCCTATTGAAGACCTGGTAATATATGAAATGCATGTGCGCAGCTTTACTATGCACCCGACATCGGGCGCTAAGTATAAGGGTACGTTCGCCGGCATACGCGAAAAAATTCCATATCTAAAGGAGCTTGGCATAAATTGTATAGAGTTAATGCCCATTTACGAATTTGATGAATGGGAACATAGCAAACTTCACCCCGAAACAGGTGAACAATTAGTGAACTACTGGGGTTACAGCACGCTCAATTTCTTTTCGCCTAAAGCGGGCTATGCTGCCAGTGGCAGGCTGGGTATGCAGGTTGATGAATTGAAAACGCTGATTAAAGACTTGCACAGCAACGGTATTGAGGTTTTTTTGGATGTTGTGTTTAACCATACCGCCGAGGGTGATCACCGCGGACCTGCCATATCTTTTAAAGGAATTGATAACAAAACTTACTATATGCTTACGCCCGAAGGTTATTACTTCAATTTTTCGGGAACTGGTAACACGCTTAACTGCAACAACCCGGTGGTGCGCAACATGGTATTGGATTGTTTACGTTACTGGGCTTCGGAGTACCACATTGACGGCTTTAGATTTGATTTGGCAGCAATTTTAGGAAGGGCACCTGATGGAAGTCCGCTGAATAACCCGCCATTGTTAGAGTCACTGGCGTTTGACCCTGTGTTGGCTAATTGCAAGCTTATTGCAGAAGCCTGGGACGCGGGTGGATTGTACCAGGTAGGTAATTTTCCGGCGTACGGTCGTTGGGCCGAATGGAATGGTAAATACCGCGACAATGTGAGGAAATATCTTAAAGGCGATGCAGCAATGGTTGGCCACTTAGCCCAGGCAATACAAGGTTCGCCGTGGATGTACCCAACGCGAGGCACTACCGCCGGTATAAATTTTATAACCTGCCATGATGGGCTTACTTTGTATGACTTATTTGCATACAACACTAAACATAATTACGCAAACGGGGAAGACAATAACGATGGCTGCAGCAATAACGAAAGCTGGAACTGTGGCTACGAAGGCGAAACAGTTATAGAAGAGGTAATTGCCTTGCGGCACCGGCAAATGAAAAATGCGCTCACCATATTGTTAGTAAGCCAGGGCGTACCCATGATTTATATGGGCGACGAGATGGGCCGCACACAACATGGTAACAATAATGCTTACTGTCATGATAACGATATAAACTGGCTAAACTGGGAACTCAAAAACGAGAACGCCGATTTATTTGTTTTTGCAAAGCATGTAATTGCCTTTCGCAAAGCACACCCTGTGCTGCGCAATCGTAATCACTTTACGCATACCGATTACATGCACACCGGCTTTGCCGATATAACCTTTCACGGTGTGAAACCCTTCCAATGCGATTTTTCGGCTGATAGCAGGGTGTTTGCTTGCATGCTTAACGGGCAGTATGCTAAAAACGGCACCTGTTTGGATGATTATATTTATATAGCCACCAACTCATCGTGCGAAGCATTTAAATTGGAATTGCCTTTACTGTCCAACGGTATGTGCTGGCATACATCAGTCAATACTGGAATAGTTGATGCACCTTGCCATTTTGATATAGGCAACGAGCCTGTTATCCAAAACACGGTACAATATGTTTTGGGCCCGCGTTCAGTAATTGTATTACTAGGTAAACTTAAAAATACTAACCCATTGTAAAATAACACTATGGCTTTTATAATTACATCAGAAATAAGCGAAGGAATTGCTAAATTAACCCTGTCAGGTTCGCTTGACTCTTCATCGGCATCATTGATGCAGGTTGAGATACAAAAGGTAGCTACGCAGGCACCGTCTGCCTTGGTACTTTACATTAGCGAACTTGAGTTTATGTCATCAGCCGGTTTGCGCATGCTCATTTTTGCCAAGCAAAAGTTAGGTACATCGGTGCAAATTTATATAGTACAACCGCAGGGCCAGATAGTGGATACCCTGCAAATGACCGGCATAATACACAGCGTACATATTGTTGATAATTACCCAGCCCAATAAGCCATGGATAAAATGGTTAAAACGTTTGCGGCTACGCTTGATTCACTTGAGCCAATAAGGAATTTTATTGCGGAACATTGTGTTGAGGTAAATCTCAATAAAAAGCAAACTTACGGGCTTTGCCTGGCGGTGGACGAAATTGCAACTAATATCATAAACTACGGTTATCCGGCTACAGGTGCATCAAACGGGCAAATAGAGGTTCATGTGCAAACTAATTTTAGTGATCAGTTAAAGGTTACGTTGATTGATACTGCAACACCATTCAACCCGTTGCAACACTTAACACCTGAAGAGGCAGACCTCAATATACCACTTGAGGAGCGCCCTATTGGAGGCCTTGGTATAGTGTTGGCCCGGCAAAGCGTTGATGATTTTAATTACGAGTATAAAGATGGCAGTAATTACAATATTTTTGTAATTAACGCACAGGCTTAAAGCCTTTTCACAATTATATATAATGAGTAAAACCAGGTATACAGTTAATCCGTTCCCCGGCATCAGAAATTTTGAGCCGGATGAAGATTACCTGTTTTTTGGGCGCGATAAGCAAATTGATGATATAACGCAGCTGCTTACAGCTACCCGCTTTTTGGCACTCATTGGATACTCGGGTAGTGGTAAATCATCGCTCATTAAAGCAGGTATTATACCCGCTATCACCAAGCAAAAAAATAATATAATACCTGCCGGGGGGTGGACCACCCTTTACTTCCGACCTGATGGTAACCCTTTTCACTCATTTGCCGATACCCTTATTAATGTTGCCGGCGATAATAACTACAGTGATGAGGAAAATCACGTAAAGTTAACTGCCGACTATTTGAAAAACCAGGCAGGAAGTTTAACAAACGTTTACAAAACATACAAAAATGTCAACGAAAAAAACTGGCTCATTGTAATTGACCAGTTTGAAGAGGTATTCCGTTTTAGGAATAATCATGAGGTTGATGATCATGATGATTCACAGGCATTTATTAACCTGCTGTTATCGGGTTTGGCTGATTCAGAATTGCCTGTATATATCATGATATCCATGCGGTCAGACTTTTTAGATAACTGTACCGAGTTTGAAGGATTGCCCGAAGCCATTAATAAGGCGTCGTACCTGTTACCTAAAGTTAACCGAAAAGGAATTTTTGAGATTATTACACAGCCGGTAGCTGTTTGTAACGCTCAAATTACGGCCGATTTGGTAAGCATGTTGATGAGCGACTTAAGTGACAACCTTGATCAGCTCCCTGTTTTGCAGCACGCTATGATGCGTACGTGGGATTATTGGAAGCAGCATGAATCGGCCGATACTGAAATTGATGTAAGTCACTACGAAGCCATTGGTACAATGGAAGCGGCTTTATCTATACATGCTGAAGAAATTTACAATCACTTAAACGAGCGTAAACAAAAAATTGCCGAAAGAATATTTAAGGCTCTTACTGATGTGACAACCAACAGCAAGGGTACCCGCAGGCCTGCACAGCTTTGTGAGTTAATTGAACTCACCGGCGCTCCTGAGCGGGAAGTGGTGGACGTAATTGATGAGTTTCGCGCACCTGGGCGTGCATTTTTAATGCCTGTGTACACCGTGGGACTTGAAGAAGATACCGTTGTTGATATTGCACATGAGAGTATTATGCGGGTTTGGACCCGTTTAAACGAGTGGGTTTATGCCGAAGAAAAATCAGCAGAGCTATATACCCGTTTATCCAAATCAGCAGATTTGTATCAGCAGGGTAAAGCCGGCTTATGGGTTGATCCTGATTTGGCCCTGGCCGTTAAGTGGCAACAAACCACTAATCCTACCGTGGCATGGGCTAAACGCTATGACCCTGCCTTTGAGCGGGCCATGTCGTTTTTAGAATACAGCAAAAAGGAAAGCCACTTTAAAACAGAACAACGTGCCCGCAAACAGGCTAATGAACTAAAGCGGGCCCGCCGCACGGCTATCATACTGGGTACAGCATCCATCTTATCAATTCTTTTACTGGTTTTTGCTTTAAATTTAAAGTTTAAGGCCGAGTCAAGTGAAAAGCGGGCTTTGGAAAACGAGAAGCAAATGAAGGTTGAGGGTGCCGAGGCCGACATGCAACGTAAACAGGCAGTGCTGCAGCAAAAAATTGCAGAACAACAGCAAAGCATCGCCTCACAGCAGCAAAGCCTGGCCGAAGAGCAAAAGTTAACCGCTATAAGTGAACGTCACAATGCCGAGCTGCAAAAGCAGGTTGCACAATCGCAAACACGTGAGGCTAACTTGCAGCGGCAACAAGCAATTTACCAAAAGCGGCAGGCCGATACTGCACGCTTAGCGGCAGTTGACTCGGGTAAAGTTGCACAGCGCCAGCGTGATAATGCTATTATATCACGACGCGAGGTGGAAACCTTACGTATGCTTTCGGAAGCCCGCTCAATTGCATTTAAGTCAAATCAACTATCCGGAGATTCGCAAAAGGACACGCTGAGTATGCAAATGGCATTTTTGTCGTATGTAATTAACCGCGAGTACGGTGGTACAGGTCAAAACCGTGCGGTATATGATGCCTTAAAAGCCCAGCTAAACCGCTATTACAGCAAAGTGCTGCGTTATACTTACGGTGTTAAATCAAACCCTACAGGTTACGATTTTAGGAGCGTAGTCTTTATAAACAATTCTGACTTTTTCACAGCCGGCGACGATGGAACCATCAAGCAATGGACTATCACAAATGCTCCGGTTCAAATCAAGGCTGTAAAATCAAGTAAAAGTATCGGGCAAAGCATAAACGCAATAGTACTATCACCCGATAAAAAATTCCTGTTGAGCCGTTCGGTAGCTGGTACAGTCAATTTGTGGAATGCCGCTACTTTAGCCCCGCTGGCAGTTACGTTGCCAAATGCAACCAAGGCTCAATTTGTAACCTTTTTACCTGCCACAAACGGCTACCGCTTTATGGTTAAAAGTGATAAGTATGCCAGTATTTATACGCACGACAAAAACGGCTCAAAGCTTTTTAACCGCTATCTGCTTTGCAAGGCTTCAAACGACAATGCATCAACAGGTGGCGCGGTACAAATAAAAAAGGATGGCGCCAATGTTTATGTATCGCAAGGAATGGCAGCCTGCCAGCTTACTTTTAATAACGATGGTGACCTTATATCTCAAAACGTTGCGTTTACCATGCGCGACAAAATCAGCAGCATGAACATTAGTAATGACAACGATATACTTGCTGTTGGTACTGACGGCGGCAATATTGATATGTATGATATAAGTGGTGCCAAGCCTGCGTTAGACCTGCGTTTAAACAACCATGCTTCGCGCATTACTGGTATAACCTTCAACCGGGATCAAAGCACGCTTGCTTCCGGCTCTTTAGACAATACGGTGCGACTTGTTAAGTGGAAATCAAGAAAAGAGGATAAAGGCGAAGACCTGATATTTCAGGACCGTAAGGGATGGGTACGCAACATCGCTATGTCGCCCAATTACCGGTACGTATTATCAGTTGGACAATCAGGCCTTATGCAACTTTGGCCCCTTACCGAGCGTGTTGCATTGCGCGAGCTAACCGGTATTGAAGCTAACAAAAAAGTTATTACAGGTGACCTGGACGAGCGTGAACTTGAAAAGGAAATTGGTGCAGATGTTTATAGAAAATTATGGCTTGGGAAGTACAAAAACTTCAGAGCTTTTTGGATGGCTATGACCAGTAAATATTTAAACGGAACAGCATGATAAAATACTTACTTTGCTGTTTATTAGTTCCTTGTATGTGCTTATCTCAGGTAAAGGCTCAAAAAGCCGATACCTGTGCCAGTAGGCTCGCTATTGCCCGCGATATGTATGACGGCGGCAAACTCAACGATGCTTTAAAGCTGGTTGAGGAGTTTTATAAGTGCTCCGGTCAACGTACCAGCGAATACTATAAGCTTAAGGCAAAAATTTACCTTGCTTTGGATTCTAACAGCTATTCGTTACGTAATATTACTGAATACGTAAAATCAAAACCAGGGAATTATGTAACTGATGATGACCCGGCCGTTTTTAAAAGCATGGTGCAATACGTGCAAGATAGTTTAGCCGAACGCCAGATATCATCCGTATCCAAACGCCCTGAAGACATTGACCTTACACCGGCATCAGTAATTGTTGTTAAATATGCTGATATGGTTAAACGTGGATATGGAAACCTGGTTGATTTGCTTAGTGATTTGCCTGGCTTTAATATATCACGCACCAACTCTGTAACCTATGCCAATATCTATCAGCGCGGTTTCAGGCAGGAGAATACTGAGCGTACACTGTTCATGATTGATGGTGTTGAGGAGAACGACGTATGGTCAAACATTGCTTATATATCACGGCAGTACCCTCTTACAAACATCAGCGAAGTGGAGGTTATCTACGGTCCTGCTTCAACACTTTACGGCCCTCGTGCCTTCGTAGGGGCTATTAATATTATTACAAAGTCATATAAAGATCTTACCCAAACCAAGTCGCAACCTTTTACTGCCGGTACAGATAGTGCCGCTTTAGGCTTACATGCTACTGCAAATCTTTCGTACGGAAGCTACAATACGCGTAATCTTGATGTAACCATCGGTGGAAAAACCAGCAACTTTACTTACATGCTTTCGGGCGCTTACTATCAGTCCAACGAACGCAACCTCGATTTTCAAAGCTTTTACCAATACGGACCGCAACAGGTTGATAAGATTAGCAATGCAACCTATGCTGCCAATCTTAACCGTTTATCTTACACTGGTACACAGGCGGCTGTTGATGCTGCCATAGCACGTTACGGCGCTGGAAATTTCGTAAGTACCAGAAATGCTGATGGCAGTTATACGGCACGCGTTAACCCTGCTGCAATAAATACGCTTATTGATAGGGCGCGAGCCGCCGATAAGGCAACGCTCTCATCAAACGTAAATGGTAACCCTTGGAGTTATGCAAACTCAGCAGCCGATTGGTTTGTAAGCGGCAAGGTACGTTCTGATAACTTTGAAGCCGGTTTCCGTACCTGGAAGTTAAAGGAAAGTTTTAATTATTATCAAAGCCTCTATGCAGCCGGAACAAAAAATGGCAGTGCATGGGCGCCCATCAATACAACGCTGTATACTACCTATGATAAACGCTTTGAAAATATTACATTTTCCAACCTTACTTCCTATGAAATATCGGGTTTAGATAAAGCGTCTAATTTGGTTACCGCCAATACGTTTTATAGTGAGACAAGCAGATTGTCGTTATTTAACCTTATTGAGCCAACAACACTGATTGACGGCAATATGAATGCCTTTAGTAACCGCTTTTACTATTACAAAGGGCAGCAGTTCAGAACTGATAGTAAGGTAACTTACGCCAAAAATAAGTTTTCAATACTAGGTGGTTTTGAATACAGATACAGCCAGTTACAAGGCGATTATCTTACGTATACCAATTTTGCCACTGCCGAGCCAATTGATCAAAGTAACGTTGCTTATGCGCAGGAACAAGGCACTACAGCCACCTTGCCTCGTGGCGGAAACCAATACAACACCATGGACATTGGTGTGTATAGTCAGGCTACTTACCAGCTTAAAGATTCGCTATTATATGCCACTGCCGGCGGGCGTTTTGATTACAACCGCATTAATACCAATGCAGGTTTTGGGCAGGTGTTTTCACCAAAGCTAGCTTTGGTTGCCTCTCTTAAAAAGGCGGTTTTAAAATTGATATATTCCCAAGGTATTCAAAACCCATCACAATTTACTAAGTTCTCAACCAGCACAACCCGTAATGCCAACCCAACGCTGCGTGCCGAAAAAATTCGCAACTATGAATTTATAGTACTGAACAAACACGGTGTAAACGCTATTAATTGGGATTTATCTGTAGCATACTCGTCAATAATTGACGCTGTTTCGAGTGGGCCTGACCCTAATAACGCTGGGCGCACTATAAATCAAAATAATGGACAGTACACCATTTTTACCGGTCAAGGTAACCTACTATATCATCCCCAGCAATCACACTGGGATGCTTATTTCAATGTAACGTACACGCGTGCAAGGCAAACAGCAAACAGTTCGGTGATTGATTTTCAAAAGCAAATTATAGCCGACATCGCTCCGTGGAAATTCAATGCCGGGGTAAATTACGCCTTTAACCTAAGTCAAAGTGCATTCAACATTAACCTTCGCGGAAATTACGTTGACGCTAAACCGGTTGGCGAGGGGACCACTGTACCAGCTAACGCAGGTGTAGATGGCACTAACTACATTCCCCGCTTCGTACTATTCAATTCTGCATTAACCTATCAAAATAAACGCTATAACTGCTTTACGCTGCAATTTGTAGTTAACAACATCCTAAATACGCTGTACTACAACCCCGGGCCGCGTAATGCCAACGCTAACTTTACTACCGCCATATCGGGCTTTGTACCGTATGTGGCTCAACGTGACCGAAACTTCTTAATCACTCTAAAATTTAACCTATGAACACCGCGCCTGTAAATGCTTATGAAGTGCGTAACGCTGATTATTCTGTTGTTCATGCCGAATCGGAAGTTGACTTTGATCAATTCATTAAGGTCTTAAACATTAATGATGGCGATAAAGTAATTGATGTTGGTGGTGGTTACGGATCAATTTTTTTGCGTTTACTACCCCGGCAACCTCATGTCAACTTTGAGTACGATTTGTTAGACGGCGGTATGCTGCAACTAAAAAAAGGCGAGGAGCGGATAAGTGCATCACTTCAGCAACACAATAATCAGTCGGTGGTAAGATATCTGCATCAGGATGCTACAGAGCTAAACTTGCAAAGTAACTATTATGACTTGGTGATATGTAAAATGTTTTTGCATGAGATACCTGCAATTCATCAAAAAGCTTTGATAAATCGATTATTTGAAATTGTTAAACCGGGCGGCAGGCTTGTTGTGTGGAACCCTGATTTGCAGGAGAGCGATTATAAGTTTTATACCAGTGTAATCCGTAAAAAAGATGAGCTTGCCGGATATCAGTCGTTAGTCCAAAACCGGCATTTTCTGCTCAACGCCGATTTCTGTGGCTTAACACATGAGGCTGGATTTACGAGCATACAAAAGCAACTCACCTTCGACTATCATTTGCACACCCGAAACCGACTCAATGAGGAGTTTTTTGGTGATAAGCAAAAGCTTAAAGATTGGAACGACTACATTTTGCAAATTGCAAAGGATCTGGACATAGCTACACGCACCGAACTTAAAATTAAAAGCTTGGATGATAACGTGTATATCAATTTTAAACGCAGTGTTTATTCCTTAATAAAACCCTGATTTGTTCGGTAATCAATGGCCGCCCGTAAATTAAATAGTATAAGCGCTAAGGTATTCAACCTTAAAAAAGGCGAGGAGAAAGTAGTGGCATTACTAACGTGCTATTCTTTTTTTATGGGTATTGCATACGCTTACTTTTATACAGCCTCAACTTCTTTGTTTATTGGCAAGTTTGAAATAGGCATGCTGCCATATGCTTACATGGGGCAGGGCGTAGTAAATTATTTTGTATGGCTGTTATTTAAGCGTTTGCAAAAGTACATGTCATTTTCAAAGGTTTTTGTAGCCGGTGGCATATTCTTATTTGTGAGTGTAGTGGTGCTTTCATTAGAGTATATATATAATGAAAGCAAGTTTTCGGCTTATGCTTTATTTGTTTGGTATAATATATTCCTGTTACTAAATGGAATAGGTTTTTGGGGTATAGCTGCTAAAATATTCAATTTGAGTCAGGCTAAAAGATTATTTGGCCTGATTGGCTCCGGTGAAATACTGGCAAGAGTCATCAGCTTTTTATCTGTTCCACTACTGCTAAAATCTATAAAAACTGCCGATTTGTTCTACTTGTCAATTGGTGGATTAGTAATTTGCCTGGTGCTTATGCCAATTATTACGCGTTACCTCAAAGGGCAAATTAATGTGGCCAAGCCAAACCTTTCGGTTGATGCACAACATGGTAAAAACAGCGAAAGTATTTTTAAAAACCGTTACTTCCTGTTCATATTTATACTGGCCCTTTTTCCGTTGTTTGCTACCTTTTATGTAGATTTTATATTTTTAGGACAAGTTAAGATACAGTTTGTTAACGCGAAGGTAATCAGTGGTCTTATAAGTGTATTTATGGGTAGTATGTCGGTTGCCGAATTCATACTTAAAACCTTTGTATCGGGCCGGGTAATGACCAAATATGGCTTGTTGTTGAGTTTGTTATTGCTGCCAGTTTTACTGGCATTTTCTACAACATTAGCCGCTGTATTAGGTACATTTTACGGTACGGTTGGCTTATTCTTCTCGTTTATAATTTTAAGCCGCTTGTTTGTGCGGGTTGTGCGCACGTTGTTTTTCGATCCGTCATTTCAAATACTCTATCAACCTGTTCCTATTGAGTACCGCCTAGGGTTGCAAAGTAAAGTAGAAGGTGTATCAAAATCCATCGGATTTATTTTTGCCGGCGGAATGCTTTTGTTACTTGCGCGGGCCAAATTTTTGAATGTAGTAATGTACAATTACATTTTCCTGGTAATAATTGCTGCATGGATATGGGTATCATATCAGTTGTTTCATGAGTACAAGCACCTGTTAAAATCAGCAGTAGCTAAGCTAACAGCCTATGTTGTTAATGATGATAAAACAGGCAGCCTGGCTATAAGTCAGTATTTGGGGATGATAGATACCCATAACGTTAAAAAAACAGCTGCCGCATTAAATTTACTCCAAAAAATAGCGCCCTCAGCATTCAATCTCATATTGCTTCGATTACTTCCTAAAAGCCAAGGCTCGCTTCATAACATTATACTGGACAAATTGGAGCAGGATAATATAACAATTGCTGTACCCGTGTTGGAGTTTTGCCTGAAAAATGATAATCCAACCGGTATGACCAGTCGTTATGCCGAACTCAAAACTTATCTCGTACAGCAACAGCGGGCCGATTATAAAATTGTACTACAACAAGCCCGGTCACCTATGGCTGCCGAACGTCTAAGTGTAGCCCATCTGATGGCTTTTTACCAAAACTATAACGGTTACAAAATACTCAACGAGCTATTACATGATGATGTGATTACGGTACGCAACGCTGCATTAATGGCCTCGGGCAACATTAAAAAGCGTGAATTGTGGCCACTTATGATAAAGGGTTTGCTCAATGACGAAACAGCTTATGCTGCAATACACGCCATAAAGCATGTAGGCGAGCCTTTGCTGCCATATCTTGATGCGCTGCTAAACCGTGTTGATTTAAGCAAGAATAGCTATATACGGGTAGTGAAAACTATTGCAGCAATTAATAGCAGCAAAGTTGAGCCGTTGTTGATAGCTCATTTAAACCTGGTTGAGGCTGATATACGCAATAATATATTTACGGCCCTTCATAACCGCCATTATCATTTCCCGGCAAATGAGCATCAAATGCTCAAAGAATACATCGAAAATGAGATTGAAACTATTGCCTGGATATCTGCGGCAATTTTAGATATTGAGATTGAGGCCGGTGCTGCGGAATTAAGGAAAAGTCTCGAGTTGGAGCTGCGTTTCAAAATTGGCCTTACATTCAAATTGCTTTCCATGATGTATGATGCCAACGTTATTCGCTTCTTCATCAATAGCTTCGAAAGTTCATCGCCCGAGGAAAGAGCCTACGCAATGGAGGTGCTGGACATGACGGTGCCTGCTGATATCAAAAAGTTATTCATGCCTTTATTGAACGATTTGAGCAATGCCGAATTGGTGCAAGCCTATGACGATAGCTATAATCAGCAACGTTTGGCAGTAAAAGACAGGCTGATTGATATTGTAAACAAAGATTACACTAAAATAAACTATTGGACTAAAGCTATGGCAGTAAACCTGCTTACCACTTTTGCAGGTAGCGATGAGGTGTTACAGGCGCAAATGCTAAGTCATAATAAACTATATTGTGAAACTGTACTTTGGCAACTATATAACAGCAACCCTTATTTAATAGATGTAGTAACCCAACGACTAAACACTGCAGACCGTGACCGTGTGTTGGAGCGTACCAAACGATTCAAAAATATTAATGTAAAGCGATATTTACTTACAGACTTGGTCAGTCTATTCAAACAAAATGTATTCTTTAAAAGCTTACCCATGTTTGAATTAATGAACCTGTGTGAGATTGCCAGGCAACAGTATCTGGCTCAAGGGGAAGGCGCTAACTTGACGCATGAGCATGATACCGAGGCGCTATATTTTGTAATGAAAGGACAGCTAAGAATTACCGATGACTACGGTGAACACCACCTTGAAAGTTCTGACTTTTACTGGTTTGTAGCACAGGGTGCAACCTGGTCTTTAAACATTCAAGCTGTATTTGATACTGCTTACGTCAAAATAAGTGCAAGCGCAATGTATGAGTTGCTGGCAGGGTATGATAACCGGATAAAAAAAATGATAAAAGTGCTCACTGTAATAGCTGATAAGGAAGCCGTCTTATGACAAAAAAGTTGTTAAATTATATAACGCGGCTGAGTTACCTTGCTATTGCAACGTTGTTTTGCGCCTTAAGCGATAATAAGGCATTAGCACAGCAAAATATCGCGGAAACAGGCATTCCCATACAAAAAGACTTTCTACCGGCAGACTATAAAGCCGGAGGCCAAAATTTTGCTATAACGGCCGATAAACGCGGAATAATTTATGTTGCCAACTTTAGCGGCATACTTGAATTTGACGGTACAACGTGGCGAACCATTCTTACCAAGGAACGAACCAAGGTAAACACATTGGTGGCCGATGCAACAGGACGGGTTTATGTAGGCACCCGTGGTGAAATTGGCTACCTACAGCCTGATAGCTTGGGCAGCATGCAATTTGTTAGTCTTACCGAAAAATTGAAGCCATATCATGTTGAATTTCCAGATGTAAGATATAGCTACAGTTCACCCGAGGGAATATATTTTATAACGGCCAATCAAATTATGTTATGGAATGGTAAGAAGTTACAGGTGCAAAGCTTTAGCACACCGCTACTTAGTGCTTTTTATGTAAACAATAAGTTGTATGTGCAGCTTAAAATTGGCGGCTTGCAGGCTTACAATAACGGACGTTTTACTAACCTGAATGGAGGCATGCAGTTTACTGAGCAAGTAACAGTGAACGCTATGATGACTGCAGGTAATAACAACGTAATCATAGCATCCGGTAACCAGGGGTTATTTTTATTAAGTAATGGTGCCATAAAGCCTTTTAAAAGTGAAGCTAACGAGTACCTGAAACGCCATTTGGTATCGTATGGAAGTAAGCTTAAAGACGGTTCATTCGCCATTGGCACCGTAGGGGGCGGAGTGGTTATTGTTACCGACAATGGAATACTTAAACAGGTATTAAACAAAGCTACAACCGGTTTGTACGACAACAACATACACTGTACGTATGAAGATGATAACCACGGTTTTTGGATTGCCACGGAAAAAAACATTACCCGTATTGAAATGCCTTCATACCTTTCTTTCTATAACAGTAAAAAAGGTGTAACAGGTAACGTAAACCGTATATCCCGCTTTAATGGTAAGCTGTATGCAGCTACTGATCAGGGCTTGCTTTGTTATAATACCTCGCAAATGCAATTTAAGCAGGTAGCCGGCCTTCAAGTGCCTTGCCTTTTTATACTTAACTTGGGCAACCGCTTGTTGGTAGCAACATCTAACGGTGTTTACAGTTACAACAGTAATAATGTGCAAAGCGTAACGCAGGGATACGCTCTAACATTATATCAATCAAAAGCAAACCCTGATCTTGTGTACGCCGGGTTAATCAACGGCGTAATAAAAATTCAAAACACTAAAGGCGTGTTTAACTACAAAGGGCGCTTAAGTGGCGTTACTCAAGAGGTGCGCAAAATAACTGAAGATGAGAATGGGCGACTATGGCTTCAGGTACCATCGCAGGGCTTAATTAGCTATAACACATTAAACAATAAAGCTACCTTATACGGACAAGCAGGGGGATTGCCTTATAATTCCGGCAATCACATGAATATTGTTGACGGCAAATTATTAATTGGAACTATTAAGGGTGCTTACCAATTCAATGCTGCCCGAAATAAGTTTGAGCATACCAGTATTTTCAAAGGCGATTCGGTAACTAATTACGCATGGCTAAACCGTATGGTTAATGATGCGAGGGGAAACTTATGGGTAACATCAGGGAATGGTACAGATGTAACTATGTTCAAAAAAGCCGCTGCCCAATACGAACCAACAAACGCTGTGCTGGCACCGGTTAAAGATGATCAAATATACTTTATCTATCCTGATAGTAACGGCTCGGGGGTATGGCTGGGCAGCGCTGAAAAGCTTATATTTTTCAATTCAAAATATGATGTCAAATTTTCGGCTGTCAAGCCTGCATTAATTCGCTCTGTAACAGTCAACACAGATTCGGTTTTATTTAACGGAACCTATTTTAACAAACAAAACCTGCCTGGCTACAATCAAAATGCTCAACTTATACCTGCGCTTAATCACCGCCATAATAGCATCAGCTTTACGTTCACATCACCATCGGCAACGGGCCAAAGTGATATGCAATACAACTACTACCTGGAAGGTTTTGATAGTGACAGCACATCATGGTCAAATCAAACATCAAAAGAATACTCAAACTTGCCTGCCGGCAAATATAGGTTTCATGTAAGGGCTAAAAACATATTTGGTCTTATAAGCAAGCAGGCAACTTATACCTTTAGCATTACGCGGCCCTTTTATCAAACCTTGTGGGCATACGGCGTGTATGCACTAATATTTGGCGGGTTGGTTTTTTGGATAGCACGGTTACGTTCACAAAAATTGCAAAAGGAAAAAGAAAAGCTGGAGGGACTTGTTAAAGAGCGCACCGCCGAGGTCATTACGCAAAAAGAAGCGATAGAAAGCCAGTCGCAGGAATTAGCCAGCAAAAATGACGAACTCGAAAAAATTAACTTGATTGTAAAGTCTATTAATGCCGAAATCAATTTTGACAACCTCATGCAGGCTATATTAGAGCGTGCTAAAATAATACGCGGTGCCGAAAAAGCCGCTATGTTGGTGTTTGATAAAGCAAGCGGTCATTTTAAATTTAAGGCAAGTTATGGCTATAATACGGCAATACTTGATGAAATTAATATTACGCCTGAAGATGCCCAAATACGTTATTTATCAACCGCCGAGGAGATATTTGAGGACATCTATTTTGTGAAATCAGTTAAAAGCATCAAAAATGACGCGCAGTTAGCAAGTGTAAATAAAGCCAAATCCAGTCTCATGATGGTTATAAGAATTAATCATGAAATACACGCTTACATGATTATGGAAAATTGGCAAAAGCGCAATGCATTTGATGAGCGCGATTTTAGTTTACTTAAAAACCTAAAGGAGCACTTTGTAGCCGCAGTAATCAAGACAACGCTTTTGGAAGACATTCAGGAAAGTTTACTAAATTTAAGAAATACCCAGGAGCAACTTATCAGGCAGGAAAAACTTGCTTCCATTGGTCAGTTAACCAAAGGAATTGTTGATAGGATACTTAACCCCCTTAATTACATCAATAACTTCTCAAGCCTATCGGCCAACCTTGTAGATGAATCATTGGAGGTGGTTGAAAAACCGGATATAACCGTGGAAGATAGGGAGGAGATACTTGATATTTTGACTACCGTAAAAAGCAATATGCATAAAGTGCACGAGCATGGATCAAGCGCCTCGCGTATAGTAAAAGGGATGGAAAAGATATTGCGCGAAAAATCAACTGTATTTATAAGCACTGATATTAATAAGCTGGTTGAAACAAGCATGAAGCAGGTATTGCTCGAAGGCTCAAAGGAATTTCCGGGTGTAAGTGTTGATATAAGTTTAAATCTACAAGCCGATGCGGAGAATGTAGATATGCTTCCATCTGAAATGAATACCGTATTAAATAACCTGATATCAAATGCTTACTACGTGGTAGCCGAACGTAAAAAGCTGCAGGCAAATTATCAGCCTCAAATAAGGGTGAGCACGGCATTCGATCATGAGGCATTAAAGATCAAAATTTGGGACAACGGTAAGGGCATTTTACCGCAGGAACGTAAGCAGTTGTTCTCGCCGTTCTTTACAACTAAACCTACTGCTAAAGGCACAGGTTTAGGGTTATACCTGAGTTTGGATATTGTAAAAGAACACAAAGGTTCAATAATGGTAGAAACCGAAGAGGGCGTTTATACAGAATTTACCATCCGAATACCCAAATCACGCCACACAACGCTAAGCAACTAATATGGATGTAAATTCACAACCATTAAATGGTGACACACACCCGAACAAGCAATTTTTGAACGAGGTTGAGCGACTGCAATGCGTTTTAAAAGAGCAGGATAAACTGGCATCTATAGGGCTAATTACCGCCGGAATTTTGCATGAAATTCGGAACCCACTAAATTTTATCTTCAATTTTTCGAAAGTAAATGCCGGACTACTTGATGAGTTCCGGGAGGTTTTAGCTAAAGGCGTAAACAATCTTACTCACGATGACTTTGATGAGCTGAAAGACATTGAGGTAAATTTAAACCGCAACCTAAATAAGATTACCGAAAATGGACAGCGCGCTATGCGCATTATTGTCAATATGCTGGCACAGTCGCGAAGGGAGAACGCTGAGGATTTTGAATCAACGGATATTAATCAATTGGTAGACGAGTTTGTCAAATTAGCTTATCATGGTATCAGAGGTAACAACAGCGTATTCAACTTATCAATAATAACAGATTTCGATGCAAGTATTGGTAAGGTAAACATTAATGCACACCACCTTGGCCGCGGCTTGCTCAATATAGTAAGTAATGCGTGTTATGCCATGGAGCAGAAGAGCAAACAAGTTCAAGACGGCACCTATACGCCACAACTTACAGTTGCTACAAAGAAAACTACAGAGGGTTTTCGCATCAGCATAATGGACAATGGCACCGGCATTCCTGATGAGATTAAAGAGAATATTTTTAAGCCATTTTTTACCACAAAGACTAGTAGTGATGGTACAGGCTTGGGCCTGTCAATGACACATGATATCATTCAAAAACTACATAAAGGTAAATTGGAGGTAAATTCGAAAGCAGGCGAATACACTGAATTTGTGATAGATATACCTGTAAAATATTAACAGATTAATAAGACAAAAACTATGATAACCATATTATGTGTAGATGATGAGCCGGATATGGAAATGCTGGTAACACAGCAATTTCGTAAGCAAATCAGAAACAAGGAATATGAATTTATTTTCGCCTGCCACGGACAGGATGCGCTGGAAAAGCTGGCTGCACACAGCGAAATTAAGATAGTACTATCAGACATTAACATGCCTGAAATGGATGGCCTTACCTTTTTGTCAAAACTCAAGGAGCTTAATATAACCGATCTCAAAACCATTATGGTATCGGCATATGGCGATATGGATAACATACGTACAGCCATGAACCGTGGTGCGTTTGATTTTATAACCAAGCCCATAAACTTTGATGATATGGAAATTACCATCAAAAAAACATTGAGCGAAATTGAGGTTTACGCTAACTTCCAGCATGACCGCGATAAGCTTATTGCTATAGAGAAGGATCTGGCCATCGCGTATGAAATTCAGCAGTCAATGCTGCCCAAAAAGGAAAACCCATTTCCCGATAGGCATGAATTTTCATTACATGGTTTGTTGCAGCCGGCTAAGTCTGTAGGCGGCGACCTTTACGATTACATGCTATTATCTGATGACCGTTTGCTTTTTTTTATTGGCGATGTATCAGACAAAGGTGTTCCGGCAGCTTTATTCATGGCTATAACACGCACGTTGTTTAAAACCCATTTTGCCAGCTACCCTAATGCCGATTTAACCGAACAAATTGTACACATTAATAATATAATGGCGCGTGATAACCCGTCGTACATGTTTGTTACTGTTTTTGCGTGCATATTAAATATTCAAACCGGCGTAATAGAATACGTTGATTGCGGCCATGAGCAGCCCCTAATTTTACGCAAGGCAACCGGCGAGGTTGAAGTGCTTAAGAAAAAAGATGGTGGATTGCCAATATGCCTGGTTGAAGATTTTCCGTATTTCTCATCAACATTCAAATTAAATCCCGGTGATAGCGTTATACTTTACACCGATGGTTTGGAAGATGCACGCAACATTACTGATGTTAGATACACCATTGATTCAAGCAAAAATGTATTGAAATGTCTTATCAACGATGAGCCATCCAAGATAAATACTGATTTGCTTATGCACGTAAATAGCTATATAGGCACGGCTAACCAATTTGATGATATAGCACTGCTTACTTTAAAATATCACGGTACAAGCGCTTCATAATCAGCCTTTCTATAATATTTCGATAAAAGAGCGACCTGTTAGTATTTAAGCTAACATGTCGCTCTTTTTGTTTTCATCTATCACCCATTCCGATAATCCGCTATCAATTTACGCTACCAAATTGAGACGAATAGACAAAACCTTGAACAAATATTACGCAGGGCATTAAGTTACTTTGGTTTTAGTAAACCGCAACAAGCAAACAATACATTTTTAGTTGGATGTTGAACCAGGTATTTGAAATACTTGGTTTTACAATAGGCATTGGTATGTTGATGCCATTCATAAATCAAAACTAATAGCACCCTGATAAAGCAATACAGGTGCTTAAAACTCTTGCTGCATTTACATCGCTCTGTAAACCAATTATAAATTAAACATAAAGTATGCACAAAGTATTTACACATTCTGAGCGTAAACGTAGTGCCGGCTACCTGCAAAAGGGGGCATTGGTTACTAAGTTAATTTCGGGCACAATGTTATTGGTTTGTTGTTATGGTGAGGCTTGGTCAAAAGAAAAAGACTGGGCTTTAAACGCAACCAAAGCTACATCTGCAAGAGCAGATTATTTAATTAATGAGCCGAAGCTACCACAAGGTGTTGAGATTAAAGGTAAAGTTATTGACAGCAACGGCGATCCTTTGCCGGGCGTTACCGTGCAGGTAAAAGGCAGCAAAATAGCCACTCAAACTGATGTTGCCGGTGCCTTCACCATTTCACCCGCAAATGCAAACCAGGTGCTGGTATTTTCCATGATTGGTTACGAAACGCAGGAAGTAGCACTAGGTGGCCAGGCAAACATTAACGTTACCATGAAGCCCTCATTAAACTCCTTAAATGATGTAGTGGTTGTTGGTTACGGAACGCAAAAAAAGGCAGATGTTACGGGCTCTGTTGTAAGAGCAAACCTGGATGACTTTCGTAATTCTCCCACTACCAACGTGGCTAACCTTTTACAGGGAACTACGCCGGGCTTAAATGTTGGCCAGGTTAACCGTGCAGGCTCTACACCCAATATAAGTATCAGGGGTACCAACACTTTAGGAGGTAACTCAAACGTATTAATTATACTAGATGGAGTACAGTACACAGGCTCATTAACTTCCATCAATCCTGATGATATAGCCTCAATTGACGTATTAAAGGATGCCAGTGCAACTGCCGTTTACGGTGCCCAGGCAGCTAATGGTGTGTTGTTAATTACCAGCCGCAAAGGCGTTGCCGGAAAAACCAAAATCTCCTTCTCCACGCAATATGCCACGCAATCGCCCAGCAACGGTTTAAAACCTATGCGGAGGGAAGAGTATTTGGAAAAAATCAGGGATTTATTTTACGATCAGGCCTATTTAGCTCCTGATTATACCCAGCCCAACCCAGCTTTCAATATTGCCAATGTGGTTGACCCTTCAATGAGAGATGCTCAAGGTAACATATCACCTTATGATTTCAATTGGTACAAAGAAGGTACACGCACAGGCTACATCTTTGATAATCAGCTTAGTTTGTCGGGCGGATCAGAAAAAGTTACGTTTTTGCTTTCTGGTAGTTACACAAAAAACATAGGTTTTATCAGAAATGATGATTTCAGGCGCAAAAGCTTACGTTCAAACATCGAAACAAAAGCTACCGATTGGCTTACCGTTGGCTTACAGGCGTTCGGCAGTTTTGTGAACGAAGATGGTGTTGAACCGGGTTTAGGCAACCTTCGTACCTTTTCGCCGCTTGTGCGTTCACAAGACGATAATGGTAACTTCATCATCAATCCTTACAACTCAAATTTAACTAACCCGTTTTTGAGTTATCAGGCCGATGATTTTGACAGGCATAATTACTTTTTCGCAAACATATATGCCAACGTACAACTACCGGTTAAAGGCTTAAGCTACAAGCTTACCTATGGTAACAATTACCGCCTCGATCAAAAGTTTATATCAAACCGGTATGATGCTAACCTTACCGGGCAGGCATCTAAAGAGCACACTGTTTACTATGATTATACTTTAGATAACATTTTAACCTACAACCGAACTTTTGGCAAACACAATATTGTGGGAACCTTATTGTATGGCTCGGTTGAACGCAAAAATGATTACACCAGAGCTTATGCTACTGTTTTTGACAGGATAACTTTGGGTTACAATAACCTGGAACAAGGTTTAAACAGGTTTGCCATATCAAATGCTTATAAAGAATCTCTAAGCTACCAAATGGCACGTTTAAATTACAGTTACGATAGTAAGTATTTGCTTACCGCAACGGTGAGAAGAGATGGCTTTTCCGGTTTTGCAGAAAATTATAAGTCGGCAATATTTCCATCCGTATCAGCTGGTTGGGATGTTGCAAGGGAGTCATTCTTTAAAGTTGATTGGGTTGATAATTTAAAGTTAACCGTTGGATACGGTGTTGTTGGTAATCAAACCAGCAGATATTCATCATTACCGAGGGTTGAGGTGCTTCCTGGCTACCAGTATATTTTTGGTGATGGAGGAACAACTCAGTTTGGCCAGCAGGTCAATTCGTTACCTAACCCGAATTTAAGATGGGAGCGTACCCAGGGGATAAACGTAGGATTAGACTTCGCCCTACTGAAAAGCCGCCTGTCTGGTAGAGTAGAATATTACAAAACCCGTACAACTGATTTGTTATACAATGTTAATATCCCGCTCATCACCGGTTTCAACCAAATCCTTACCAACATTGGTCAGTTGAATAATTCTGGCGTTGAATTATTGCTTAATTCAAGAAACGTTAGTAGCAACAAATTCCAATGGAATTCTACTTTGAGCTTCGCAAGAAACGTAAACAAAATAGTAAAGTTACTTGGTGATTTTAATGGTGATGGAAGGGAAGATGACCTTCCGCAAAGCGGCTTATTTATTGGTAAACCGTCATCAGTAATATATGATTATCAAACTAACGGTATTTGGCAGCTTACTGATCAAATTCCGGCGGGGTACTCGCCCGGCACATACCGTATAGTTGATCAAAATGGCGATGGTATAATTAACAATGCTAATGACCGTACCATATTAGGTGCCGGTGCTCCGTCATTCAGGGCCAGTTTACTCAACACGTTTAAATATGGCAATTTCACCTTGTCTGTGTTCTTAAACAGTGTTTACGGCGGCGATAAAAATTACTTAGCAACTAATACGCCACGCATGGTAAGAAATGATAATACCATACGTGATAACTACTTCAGCGGAACAGATTTTTGGTCGCCGAGAAACCCAGATGGCAAATACCCACGATCAATAGTAACATCTACAATTAGTCCGTCATATTATCAAAACAGAAGCTTTTTAAGGTTGCAGGACGTTTCATTAAGTTACCGTTTTACAGGCAAATTAATTGAGCGCATGAACGTTCAAAACATCAGCTTATTTGTAAGCGGCAGAAACCTGGCTACCTGGACAAACTGGGAGGGATGGGACCCGGAAAGCGACGATAGTAACCGCGGCTTATCATCAGAAGGCCGCCCGGTACTAAGGGGTTATTCAGTAGGACTTAATGTTACATTTTAATTAAAAGCAACGATGAAAAAGATTATAATAACACTTTTGTCATTAAGTACAATAGTTAATTATTCATGTAAAAAGGGTTTCTTGGATGAACAACCATTATCATTTTTAAGCACCGATAATGCATACATAACAGCTAAAGATTTTGACGCTTCAATTAACAACCTTTATGCCCGGGTTAGAAGTGAATTTTTTACAAACGGCGACCGTAGGCCATTTGATTATGTTTTTGGAACCGACCTGGTTTATGATGGCGAACCAACGGTAGATCATCATACGAATATGATTGCAGCCTATGCACCACAGGGAGGCAATAACATACCCGGTGATCACTGGAACTCACTTTATAAATTGGTGAGCGAATCGAACACCATTATTGCCCGTGTTCCAAACTCAGCAATGACAGCGGCTCAAAAAACTTTCGCCGAAGCAAGGGCAAAGTTTTTCAGGGGTTTGGCTTACCGTACATTGGCATACATGTACGGTGGTGTTCCTTTGAATCTTGAGGAGGTTCAATCGCCAAAGACAGACTTCGTAAGGGCTACTAAAGCGGCCGTTTTAGAGCAGGTTATAAGCGATCTGAAATTTGCAGCCGAAAACCTGCCGGCAATAAACGCTGTGACTGATGGCCAGATAAATAACCTTGCAGCATACCATCTATTATCAGAGGTGTACCTTGCAGCCGGACAATTTCAAAGTGCAGTTGATGCTGCGACGGCTGTAATAAGTAACACAAACGTTGGCTTAATGCGTAACAGGTTTGGCGTAAAAGCTTCAGACGCTACTAAAAACGTGTATTGGGATTTGTTTCAACAAGGTAACCAAAACCGCAAAAATGGCACAAACCGCGAAGGCCTGTGGGTTATTCAATTCGAAACCGATATTCCCGGAGGCGGAGCATTATCGACAGGTATAGGTGGCACCTACCAGGCAGAGAGGGTATTTGCACCGCAAATCTTATCGTTCAGATTACCGGGAAGCAACGCACAGCCTTTCCTTTACCCGCGTAGTGATTATTCGGGTGGTAGGGGCATAGGCTGGGGTGTATCAACCAAGTACTTCTCTGATGTTATTTGGCAAAGTGATTTTAACAATGACTTACGCAATGCACCATTTAATTTTGTAAGAGAATTCAAAGTCAACAATCCTACTCACCCTCAATTTGGGCAAACAGTTTCTACAATCAATCCGCCTGCAGGTATAACCGTTCCACGCAGAAACCTGTATGCGTTTCAATCAAAAGTGACCACTCCCGGCGATCACCCCGACGGCATGTTTCAGGACAAATCACAGTTGTTGCTTAAAGCTAGTGCCGGTGGTACCTATGCCGATCAGTACATGTTCCGTTTGGCAGAAACTTATTTGCTAAGGGCTGAAGCTTACCTTGGCTTAAATCAGCAAGCTAATGCAGCTGCAGATATAAATGTGGTACGCAGCCGTTCAAATGCCTCAAATGTTCTTCCTGCAAACGTTGATATTGAGTACATACTTGATGAAAGAATGAGGGAACTAGGCTCAGAAGAAAAGAGAAGGATAACACTTATGCGTTTGGGGAAAATTTACGATCGCGTTAAAAAGTGTAACCCTTATTATTCTGATGTTTTGCCTACCTATAATTTGTGGCCAATACCTGCATCAGAAATTGAGCGCAACAACGGCGCTAAACTCGAACAAAACCCGGGTTATAATTAATAGCCTTACATCACAGCAATTGCTCGCCAATTGCTGTGATGTAATTTTTTTTTGTAATTGTAATTCAGAAATTATTAAACCTCACTGCTTCTTACAGCAAACGGCTTTTGTAAGGAACAAAAAATTATATGATAAAACTTAATCGATTACTGCTTACAGCAATGCTGTCTGCTGCTACATGTTTAACTTATGCACAAACGGCAAAAGTAATATCACCACGTTGGAGTGTTGATAAGGCCGCCGCCTGGCAAAAGCAAACCGGATGGGTGTCTGGAGCCAATTTCATTCCGAGTACTGCCATAAACCAGCTGGAAATGTGGCAGGCGTCAACGTTTGATGTTAAAACCATTGACCGCGAACTTGGCTGGGCCGAAGGAATTGGCTTCAACGCTATTCGGGTTTTTTTACATAGCCTTGCTTATGAACAAGATGCAGCCGGCTTTAAAAACAGGGTTAAACAGTATCTGGATATTGCCGATAAGCATCACATCAAAACCATCTTTGTGTTTTTTGACGACTGCTGGAATCCAAATCCAAAAATGGGTAAACAGCCCGAACCAAAAACCGGTATTCATAATTCAGGTTGGGCTCAAGACCCGGGCCGACATATTACTGATGCAAAAGATTTCGCAAAGCTGTCTGTTTACGTAAAAGACGTAATGACAACGTTTGGGCACGATAAGCGCATTATGTTTTGGGATTTATATAACGAACCCGGAAACTCTAAAAAAGGAAATCAATCATTAGAACTTTTACAAAAAGTGTTTGACTGGGCACGTCAAACGGAGCATGACCAGCCAATATCGGTAGGCTTGTGGAAATGGGATTTGAACGAATTAAACACCATGCAGGCACTTAATTCGGATATTATTAGCTATCATGAATATGAAGCGCCCGAAAAGCACCTGCGCATATTGCAAATGTTGCGTACACATGGCAGGCCAATGGTTTGTACAGAATATATGGCCCGCCGTAACAACAGTTTGTTCAGTAATACATTGCCAATGCTTAAAAAAGAAAATGTTGGTGCAATTAACTGGGGATTGGTATCGGGAAAAACAAATACTATATATGCATGGGATACTCCGATAGCTGACGGCAGTGAGCCGCAACTTTGGTTTCATGATGTATTCAGAAAAGACGGTACTCCATACAAACTTGAGGAGATAGAAGAGATCAAAAAGGTAACAGGCAAAAACTAATCTCGTATTACTTCAAATTTAATGAATCAGCACTTTGAAAAGGGTGCTGATTTTTTTGTTTTTGGCGTAACTGTCCAAGTAAATCTACAAACTTGACGTAGTTAAAATGAGACGAATCGTCAAGAGAATGATTAAAAAGTGATTAAGGCATGCAATAGATTTGACTTGATAATAAACCAATTATAAAAATTTCCTGTAAAGAAGTGTTTGCTTAATTGATTGTAGCATTGCAGTTATACGCATAAGTATTTGTTGTAAATGCTGTCATTAAACTAGGTTAAGTACATCCCAGGTTAGTACGCCGGGTAAACTAATCATGCGTATTCAACTTGTGGTAGCTGGATATTAATTGGATTTATTTTTCTGTAATCAAACCAATTAACCTACAAAAGTGGTGCTTCACTCATAAAAGCACTCCAAACCTTGTTGCCTATGATTTGAAATGTACCCATTCATTAAAACGGATTGAACAGTTCAGTCCGCCTTTCGAAAGTAATTTATTGAACGCTTTACATATCAATCCATAACTCATCTAAAGCGTCCTATCTGTCACAATTTAAACTGTAAAACTATGATGAAACCTCTATTTAAGTATAGAGTAAGTGTTTTTAATGCGGTAGTGAAAATTACCACCGTATTTATAGCAGCACTTTTTTTCCTTCCGTTTAAAGTTACGGCAAAATCATCTTCATTTACTAATATCAGTGCTACCAGTATAAGCAATCCTGCTTTACCCGCCAAGCCTGTAACTTTTAAAGACATAGAGGTGCGAGGCACCGTTACCGATACCTCAGGAGTTGGTTTACCGGGCGTACAAATAACCGTAAAAGGAAGAAACGGATATGGTACAGTAACCGATGTTAATGGTGGTTACTTAATAAGAGTACCTGAAGATGCCACACTGGTGTATAATTTAATGGGCTTTTTACGGCAGGAAGTACCTGTACGCTCACGTGATTTTATAGCAGTAAGGCTTCGCCAAAACACCGCCTTACTTGAAGATGTGGTGGTTGTTGGCTACGGCACCCAGCAAAAAAACAATGTTACCGGCGCGCTTACTTCGGTAACATCTAAAGAGTTGTTACGCACACCAACAGCCAGTCTTACCAATAGTTTGGCAGGGCGGTTGCCGGGCTTACTCACTATACAAAGCAGCGGCGAGCCCGGTGCCGATGGCTCTGCGCTGTATATACGCGGCTTTGGCACATACCAGGGCAAAAGTCCGCTGATACTCGTTGACGGTATTGAAAACAACATTGACGGCATTGATGCTAATGATGTTGAAAGCGTGAGCGTGCTAAAAGACGCTGCCGCCACGGCAGTTTATGGTATGAAAGGCGCAAACGGTGTTGTATTGGTTACTACAAAACGTGGTAAAACTGGTAAGCCGGTTATATCATTAACAGCACAGGTTGCCGCTCAGCAACCCATCAACATGCCCAAATATCTTGATTCGTATAACGCCCTGACTTTATTCAGAGAAGCGTTGAACAATGATGGACTAAACGCCAATTTATACACCGATGAGTACTTAAATAAGTTTCGTGATCGCAGCAACCCAACGTATGAGTATCTATATCCCAACGTGAACTGGAGCGACGAATTGATCAAGCCTTATTCGTTAATGAACCAAACCAACCTTAACGTAAGCGGTGGTTCATCAACAGCGCGTTACTTTGTCTCAATGGCATATTTAAGGCAGGCGGGTTTATATAAATATGATAACCTGAATGCTTACAATATCAACGCTGTACTTAACAAATATAACTTCCGCAGTAATATTGATATTGATCTTACTTCGCTGCTTAAGCTGGAGCTAAATCTATCAAACATAGTACGCGACCGTAATTATCCTACCGAAACAGCCAGTGCGTTCTGGGGCGAAATAAGAAATACGCCATCTTACCTGTATCCGCTTAAAAACCCTAACGGGTCGGTTGCGGCCCAAAAGGATGCACCTCCAAACCCTTATGGAAGGTTAACCCAATATGGCTACACCCGTATGTTCGAAAATACGCTCAACTCTATTGTGGGCTTTACTTTAAAGCTTCCTTTTATAACCGAGGGTTTAAGTTTCAGAACAAGGTTTGCTTATGATGCTTTAAACTACCGGAACATCAATCGTAAGCGTAATTATTCTACTTACAAATTTACCATTAACGAAAGCGAGACTGACTTAAGTAAAGGAAATTACGAAGAACTAAGCACCGGCGATGGGCTGCTTGGCTTTGCCATTGTAGCAAACGGAAGCCGCAAATCAACCTATGAAGCTTACCTTAATTACGACCGTACATTTGCCAAAAAGCACGCCGTAAGCGGTATGATCCGTTACAACCAGGCACAAAGCTTTTTAGCAACCTCAAATGATGATGGTGCCATTGCAGCTCTACCTTACAAACAGTTAGGTTTAGTTGGCAGGTTAAACTACGCCTATGACAGGCGTTACGTATTGGAGTTTGATGCCGGCTACAACGGTTCAGAAAACTTCAGAAAAGGCAAAAGAATGGGCTTTTTCCCGGCCGGCTCTGCAGGTTGGATTGTATCAAACGAAGAGTTTTTAAAGAACTCTAAAGTTGTATCGCTGATGAAGCTTAGAGGCTCTTATGGTATTGTGGGGGTTGATAATAGCGCCGGGCGTTTTGCTTACTTGAGTACCTGGCAAACAGGTAACGGCAGTGGTTACAGGTTTGGCTTAGCTGCAGATGGTAACAGTTTTTCTGGTGCGCAGGAAAGCGCGACCGGTAACGAATTTTTAACCTGGGAACAATCAGCTAAAGCCAACGTAGGCATTGACCTCGAACTTTTAAATGGCGAAATTGCATTTACTGGTGACGTTTTCAGGGAAAAACGTACGCAAATATTAACGGTAGCCCGTGTAATTCCTGATGTAACCGGTGTACAAAATTTACCAGCTATTAACGCAGGCATTGTAAACAATAAAGGATTTGAAGGTGAGCTGACCTGGCGTAAACGGTTTAAAGACCATTACCTCATGCTAAGAGGATCATACTCTTACGCCACCAACCGCATTGTTTACGCCGCAGAACCTGTATATGCGTTGGCCTACAGAGGCCTTAAGGGTACTCAAATAAATGAAGCCTACGGATTAATAGCCAACGGTTTATTTAAAGATCAGGCTGATATTGCGGCAAGCCCGGTACAGCAGTTTGGACCGGTACGCCCCGGTGATATAAAATATGTTGACCGGAATGGGGATGGGGTAGTGAACACGCAAGATCAAGGATACTTAGAGCAGGTAACAACGCCAAAATCCATTATGGGCTTAACAGTGTCTTACACTTATAACCGCTTTGATGTTAACGTACTATTTCAAGGTACAACCGGCGGAAAAACATGGCTTACCGGCACATCTGCTTGGGCATTTGCCAGCAATAGCTCGGTGTTAGCTGATTATGTAGACGGAAGGTGGACAAGCGAAAACCCTAACCCGAATGCAGAATTCCCAAGGCTCTCTTCGTCCAACAACGTAAACAATAACCAAAATTCAACTTTTTGGCTTAAGTCATCAGATTATTTGCGTATTAAAAACATAGAGATAGGTTATACACTGTCTAAAACCTGGGTTAAAAAAATCGGGCTTAGTAACGTTAGAACGTTCATTAGCGGCTCAAACATCTATACCTGGTCTAAAATGAAAATATTCGATCCGGAAATACCTAACGGTTTTGGCAATTACCCACAATTGCGTGTAGTAAACTTAGGCTTAAACGTATCAATGTAATGTTATGAAAAAAACTACGATCTTATTATTTGCAGCCATGCTTGCAGGTAGCGTTTCCTGCCAAAAATATCTTGACGTTGTACCCGCCGAATATTCAAGCGCGGACGACGTATACAATAACATCAACCTTACTGAGCAGGCACTGGCCCGCATGTATAATGCGCTGCCCGATGAAATGACCGCCTATTACACAGCCTGTACCGACGAAACGTATCACCATTGGTTTGATAATGGTGAGGCTATAAACGCTTATAAGTATAACTTAGGTAGCTGGAGTACTAATGACAACCCACTGGGCAATTGGTCTGGCCGGTATCAGGATATTAGGCGCGCTAATATATTTATTGATAGAATAGACAATGTGCCAATACCACTTAACCGGGCCAGCTACTACGAAATTTGGAAACCGCGTTATAAAGCCGAAGCAAGGTTTTTACGCGCTATGTTTTATTTTGAATTGTTTAAGCGCTATGGTGCTGTACCTATACTTACAAGTGCCAAAGACGTAAACCCCGATAACCTGGAAGATACCCAGGTATCCAGAAATTCTGTTGATGAAGTAGTAGGTTTTATAACATCAGAATGTGATGCAATTGCCGATGCATTGCCGCCAACGCAGGAAGCCGCTCAAACAGGGCGTATTACTAAAGGAGCGGCATTAAGCTTAAAGGCAAGAACACTGCTTTATAATGCAAGTCCGCTGTTTAACGGCAACCCTTTGTACAGCAACATAAGAAATAAAGATGGCAAGGCATTATTCAGCGCAGTGTACGACAGGGAGAAATGGAAAAAGGCTGCCGACGCAGCAAAGGCTGTGATTGATTTAGGCACTTACAGTTTGTACAGCCCCTATCCTAATAACCCGGTGCAAAATTACGCTGCCCAATTTTACACCCGCGATTATACCGAAACTATACTTCCGCGTATTATGGGTAATAGCGTAACCGTTGATGCCAACCAGTTGCCTAACGGTGCGCCTTTTAAAGGTAGCGGCAAGTACACCCCACTGCAACAATTTATTGATACTTATGAAATGAAGAATGGCTATCCTATTACGGCCCAGGGTTCGGGGTACAACAATACCGGTACCTGGAGTGGACAGTTATGGGACGGACTTAAGTTTCAAAACGTAACTAACATATCAAATATGTACAAAGACCGCGACCCGCGTTTTTATGCATCCATATTTTTCCAATATACCGTATGGCGTTTTGATGCTATGAAAAGGCCGGTAAGACTGGCGTGGTTCGGTTCAGGTAACGGCCAAACAGATGGGTGGGCAACCGGCAAATCGGGTACAAACCCTTTAGGGTATAATGTGCGCAAGTTTTTATCGCCCGATTATGACAGAAACGCAAACACCGGTACCGGAACACGAAACTTTCCATTATTCAGGTTGGCAGAGGTATATTTAAATTACGCTGAGGCCATGAACGAATATTTAGAAGCACCTGATCAAAGCGTTTATCAATACATTAATATGGTGCGGGCCCGTGTTTCCATGCCGGCACTGCCAATTTTGGCCGATGATCAAACTAAAAACGGTATGCGTAAACGTATACAAAACGAGCGCCGCGTTGAACTTGCATTTGAAAGTCACCGTTTTTGGGATGTAAGGCGCTGGCTTATTGCTAAAACCGTAGATAAGGGGGAGGTGCACACTCTTAATGCCCGTCCGTCTGCTGCTGAGCTGGCCGCAACCGGATTAAACGTTACCAGTGAAGCTGCGGGCGTTGCGGTGTTTTACAAACCGGTGGTTATTCAAACCCGTAATTTTGAAGATAAGCATTACCTGATGCCTATACCACAAACAGAAATTGATAAGGATCCTAACCTGGTACAAAACTACGGTTGGTAGAAGCTTCGCGTTTGTCTGTTATATTATTTTTAAAACGAGCCTTCATTCGAAGGCTCGTTTATTTATTTTAACGTCAAGTAGGAATCTAGAAATTGCTTATGGACAAGCTTAAAATTTATTGATTTTTAAGATAACGTAGACTGGATGGTACAGTCTCAAAATTACCATCAACAGTTAGCTTAAGCTTAATTAAAGCTGTTTTACGTGGGCCCACCTTGCTATTGGTATTGTGCGCGTGAAACACGTAGTACCACTTATCATCATTACCTTTAAAGATATCGCCATGGCCGCTTCCATTTTGGTTAGTAATTCTACGGCTTATTAAAGGGTTGCCTTTATATTTTTTCCAAGGACCTAATGGCGAAGGGGCGGTAGCATAGCCAACTGCGTAGTCAATATTTCTGAAATCGTTAGCAGAGTAAAACATGTAGTATCGGTTCTTGATCTTTACAACGGTTGGTCCTTCAGTAACCGGCCAATTCGAATTTGCAGTGTTTTCCCATATCTCGGTAGCTGCAATGCAAGGTTTTAGTGTAGTGCTATCAATATCTGTAAGGTTATTATTTAAACGGGCCATATAAATTCGGTTGCCGTTTGTGAGCCTTACAAAATACAAGTAGAAGTCGCCATTGGTGTCTTTAAACACAAAAGGGTCAATGTGTTTGCCCGATAAAGTAATGTGTTTTAATTGCTGTTGCTTAAAAGGCCCCATAGCGCTGCTGGCTTCTGCAATGGCTATTTGCTCGTTTGCCGTATAGGCCATGTAATATTTATTTTGATGTTTAAATACCTGCGGAGCCCAAAAGCCCGATGTACCAAAGCTTTCACCTTTGGTCAACGCATTTAACTCATTAAGTTTCCAGGATTTTAAGTCGGTAGATGTGTAAACTCCAAAGCCGTTTGCTTTGCCTGTACCATATAAATAATAAGTGTCTGCATCCTTAAATATGGTTGGGTCAGCCAAGGTAATGCTGTCGCCTTGTGCTAAAGCACAAAGTGATGTATAAATTAGTATTATGCTGAATATTAGTCGCTTCATTAGATTTCGTTTAAGGAAAGATTCTAAAGTAATGTGAATACGTCCTAAAGCTACAAGAATATCTTACCGGTCGTTTGTTCATTTTTTAGTCGTTTTGTCTCAAATTAAAATGTTAAAGCGGTATCAGATCAGTTTTAAGTACTTGATAGTCAATTCAGTCGAATTGTAATTTTTATGATGCAAGCGTTTTTACATGCTTTGCTGTGCAGTATAATTCAGTAATATCAACGATATTTGATTTCGATGCCGGGTAAACCGGTTAACCAATTATACTGTCCAATACATTTTAACTACCAAATTAACAGATGGAAAAGTCTCGTCGTAATTTTATCAGGCAGGCGTCATTAGCCGGCGCAGGTGTAATGCTTAGCAAAACGGGTTGGAGCGCCAAAAGCTACAAACGTATTATCGGCGCTAACGATAGGGTTAGAGTAGGTGTAGTAGGCTTTTCAGATCGTCATCGTAGTTCACATATGCCTTGTTTTATGAATCATTGCAAGGAACTGAATTTCGAGGTGGTTGCAGTATCTGATATATGGAATAAGCGACGCGAAGAAGGTGCAGCCATGTGGAAGCAAAAAATGCAAAACGACGTCAAAGCCTTCCGTAACAATGATGAGTTATATAACAGCAAAATGGTTGATGCTGTATTTATAGGCACTGCCGATTTTCAACACGCCTTGCATACTATTGAAGCAGTTAGAGCCGGTTGTGATGCTTACGTTGAAAAGCCTTTTGCCGAAACCATGGAAGACAATAAGGCAGCATTAAAGGCTGTTAAGGAAACCGGGAAAATAGTGCAGATAGGCTCGCAAAGGCGAAGCGGTTCTAATTACCATGCAGCTAATGACTTCATTAAATCAGGGAAGTTTGGCCCGATAACTATGGTAGAGCTTACCTGGAACGTAAACCAGCCCGGACGCTGGCGCCGCCCTGAATTACTTACACAATTAAAGGAGCAGGATACCGACTGGAAACGCTTTATCATGAACCGTCCGTTTGAAAAGTTTGATCCGCGTATATACCTTGAGTATCGTTTATTCTGGCCTTATTCTTCAGGCTTGCCGGGGCAGTGGATGAGCCACCAAATTGACACCGTGCATTGGTTTACCGGTTTAAAACATCCGCGAAGCGTAGTTGCCAATGGTGGTATTTACCAATGGAAAGATGGACGCCGTAACTGGGATACCATTATGGCTGCATTTGATTACGGGCCTGAGGATGATATGACCAAAGGATTTCAGGTTACGTTTGGCTCACGCATGCATAACGGAGATGAGCATCCGGCCGAAATATATTATTCAAATGGTGGCGAGTTGAATTTGATCACCAACAAAATATCCCCTAAAGGCGGATTAACTCAAAGATCAGCTGCAGCTATGAACATGTCGGCAAATTTGTTGCCCGAGTTAAGCCTTGACAATAGCGAACAGGTTGTGGCGTCGGCTAATACTGGCGGCGATAGGCTGACATCGAATCACGTGCGTAACTGGATGGAATGTGTGCGCAGCCGCAAGCAGCCTAATGCACCGGTTGAAGCTGGCTACTATCACAGTATTGCCAACATCATGACCACCGCTGCAGCTCATACCGGCTCAAAAGCCACTTTCGATGAAAAAGCACAGGAAGTTGAGGTTAACGGTAAAGTATTTAAATACTAAGCAATATGGCAAAGTTTAAGGTGTTAAGTGGCTTAGCAGCAGCATTGATTGTTTCTACAAGTGCTTTAGCACAAGTTGAAACTGTTGCCATTAAGCGTAACGACAAGCAAAAGAAGGTTGAAGTATTGGTTGGCGGAAAACCCTTCACTACTTTCATGTATCCAGATACCTTGGAAAAACCCTTTTTGTACCCGATAAGAACCGCATCGGGCGCTGAAATTACACGCGGTTTTCCGCTTAATCCAAAACCGGGAGATCCTACAGATCATCCGCATCATATTGGTTTATGGTTTAACTATGAAAACGTTAACGGGTTAGATTTCTGGAATAACTCTTACGCCATTCCTGCTGCCAGGAAAAGTCAGTATGGTTGGATCAAAACTCAGCAAATTACCGAGGCAAAAAGTGGCACAAAAGGTATTTTAGCCTATACCGCTGACTGGACCAACCAAGCTGGTGATGTTATACTAAAGGAGAATACACGCTTTGAATTCAGCGGTGATAAAAACCAGCGTGTAATTGATAGAATAACCACTTTGACAGCTGTACAGCAGGCTTTATTTAGCGATGTGAAAGATGGCATGTTGGGCTTACGCCTTGCGCACGAGTTGCAAATGCCAACCACTAAAGACGAGAAGTTTACCGACAACAAAGGCATTGTAACTGTAATAAAAGGCGGAACAGACAAAGTGCCAACCGGCAATTACCTTACAAGTGAAGGTAAAGTTGGCGATGCAGCGTGGAGCAGCCGTGGTGTTTGGTGCAAAGTATACGGTAAAATGGGTGCCGATTCGGTAAGCGTTGCTATCATTGATCATCCGCAAAATCCAAATTATCCAACATTTTGGCATGCCCGGGGATATGGCTTGTTCGCAGCTAATCCGCTAGGGGAGAAGGTTTTTACCAACGGAAAATCTGAAAAGAAATTAACGCTTAAACCTAATGAGTCGGCAACGTTCAAATACCGTGTAGTTATCAATAACGATAGTAAAACACTTAAGCCGGAACAAATTAATAAAATGGCTAACACCTTTGGCAAATAATAGACGAAATATGTTAAACGTAAGATATACTCTCCTCATGATCGGTTTCATACTTGTATCTTTTGGAACGGTCAATACTGCTGTAGGGCAATCAAAAAAGCTGTTATTTCCTGAAGCACCTGGCATTGTATCATTTACCTACCGAAACCTGTTTGCAAAGGATGTTCCGTCAACACTTGATATGATTAAGGGAAACGGTATAACCGATATTGAGTTCTCGAACTTGTTTGGGCAAAAGCCTGAGGATTTAAAACGGATGCTGGATGAGCGCGGCTTGAAATGTTCATCGTATGGTGTAAACTGGGAAACCATTACAACCAAAACCAATGAGGTTGCTCAAACAGCCAAAGTGCTTGGCGCAAAATTCATAAGGATAGCCAATATACCACATGCTAAAGGTAGCTTTACTTTAGATAACGCAAAAAACGCAGTTAGCGAATTTAATAGGGTTGGTAAAATATTGGCGGATAATTATGAGCTTACTTTTATATACCATAATCACGGTTTTGAATTTGAACCGTATGAAGACAAAACGCTTTACGATTACATTGTAAACAACACCAACCCCAAATATGTAAGCTTTGAACTTGATATATTATGGGCATTTTTTCCTGGTCAGGATCCTGCCAAGCTGCTTGAAACATACCCGTCGCGTTACGTTGCATTGCATTTAAAAGATTTAAAGAGAGGTGTAGCTGGTAACAACTCAGGTGGTACCGATCAAAATAATGACGTGGTACTGGGCACGGGGCAAATTAATATACCTGCCGTTATTAAAGCGGCGCGCAAGGCTGGGGTTAAGCATTATTATATTGAAGACGAAAGCAGTGCTTCAGTTGAGCAGGTGCCGCAAAGCATAAAATATCTGAATACTTTAAAAAAATAACAAACACTAAAAATTGCTATGAATTTTAAATGGCTTTATAAATTATCAATTTGCGCGGGTTTGTTGGTTGCCCTTGGCGGCACTACAAACGCGCAGACTAACACCCTGTCGTCGAAAGAGAAAAAACAAGGTTGGAAGTTACTATTTGACGGAAAATCAAGTAAAGGCTGGCGAAGTGCCAAGGCGGAAACCTTTCCAACTGGTACAAATGGCTGGATTATAAAAGATGGTACACTTACTATCCAAGCCTCCAATGGTGCCGAATCAAAAAATGCGGGAGATATTGTTACGACCGGAGAATACGGTGCATTTGAATTAAGCTTTGACTTTAAACTTACACGTGGTGCTAATAGTGGTGTAAAGTACTTTGTAACACTGCAAGAAAACTCAAACGCATCGGCAATTGGTTTGGAGTACCAGGTTTTAGATGATGAAGTTCATCCGGATGCCAAGTTAGGAAGAGACGGAAACCGCACATTGGCATCACTTTATGACTTGAAAACCTCTGATAAAAAAGGTGCAACCAAACCTATTGGTGAATGGAACACAGGTAAAGTAATAGTTTACCCTAACAATCATGTTGAGCATTGGTTAAACGGCGTTAAGGTACTTGAATATGAACGTGGTTCGGAAGATTTCAGGAAACTGGTTCAAATGAGCAAGCACAAAATTTGGAAAAACTTTGGTGAAGCACCTAAAGGGCACATCTTGTTACAGGATCATGGCAACGAGGTGAGCTATCGTAACATCAAAATTAAAGAGTTGAAATAAATTAATGTTCAAAACAAAGCCCTTTAAAAGGCTTTGGCTTTAAGAGTTGCCGGGCAAGCTGGCAACTCTTTTTGTTTAAAATTATTCAACTTTTAATGTACAGAACATTCTTAATCAACTAAACTAGTAAATCTAATTTTTGCTCTGTTTACAGGTGGATAGTGAGGTTGATACCTTATACCGGTGATGACTGAGTAGAGGGGTTTACAAGCACATTGCTTAAACCATAAGCACTAATCAGAAATCCAAATCAAGGCAGCTATATATCTATATTGCTTTTTTTTTATTTATCCATAAATGATTTTACCTGATCGCTCAATCCCTCGGTTGGCAAATTGGCTTTTAAAGAGTTAATGTATTCAAGCGGGGTTACCTTAAAATATTTTTGGAAATTACGTGTAAACAAGCTTTGTGAACTGTACCCAACAGACTTAGCTATCTCAAATAACGTAAATTCATTCTGAGCAATCAATTTGGCAGCCTTCTTAAGTCGTGTTAGGTCAATTAGTTCTTTGGGCGATAATGACGATATAGATTTCACCTTACGGTAAAAAGTAGGGCGGCTCATGTTCATATGGTCTGATAGTTTATCAATATCCATATTCGTATCCTTTAGGTTTTTCCTGATGTATTCGTCAAGCTTCTTCAAAAATGCCTCATCCGTTTTTGAATGTGCCATAACCCTTACGTCTTCAAACGGCGAACTTGCAAAGTGGTCCTTGATCTTCAATCTGTTTTTTAACAGATTAGCAATCTGGTGCTGTAACAATTCTGGTGAAAATGGTTTTTGAATATAAGCGTCGGCACCAACTTCAAGGCCTTCAATATGAGCACTGTAAGTGTTTTTAGATGTTAATAGGATAATAGGGATATGACAGTAATCAACATTAGATTTTACAAGCCTGCAAAGTTCAAATCCATCAATGCCCGGCATCATAATGTCAGATATAATGAGGCTAATCATCTCTGTTGCCAGTATACTTTGTGCAACTTCACCGTTAGGGGCCAGATGTAGGGTGTACGTATCGCTCAAAACTTCAGACAAAAATTCCAGAATATCCACGTTATCGTCAATTATTAAAATAGTGTCGCTCATATCATTTAATCTTTTTCCAGCTACTTAAATTGAATTCAAACTTTTGGTGCACAGGTAGTGTCAACTCAAAAACAGTAATATTGCTTTTGCCTTTTATCAGTTTTAAAGAGCCGTTATGCAATTCGGCAAGTGATCGTGCCAAAGACAGACCTATACCTGTACCAGGCTTTTCATGTCCGCGCACTCTAAAAAACGGCTCAAATACCTTTTCGGTCAAGTCTGCCGGTATACCCTTGCCATCATTACTAAACCAAATAGTAAAATGTTCATCATTCGCATCAATAGTATTTAAAGTTACCGTAGCTTTTGCTGCAGCATATTTTATAGCGTTTGAAATTAAGTTAGTTAAAATCTTTACCAATGCCTCTCTGTCTACAAATGCAATGGCGGGTTGTTTAGGTATATTAATTTCTAAGGAAATGTTGCCTTTCAGGGCTTCAGGCTTAAAAATAATCAGCTGCTCTTTAAGGAGCTTGCTTATATCGGTATTCACAAAGTTGAGTCCAAACTGGTTCATTTCTGTTTTACGGAAATCAAGCAATTGTGCAGTAAGTTCTGTTAGCCGCTTTGCATTCTTTTCTATCAACAGCAGGCTTTTTTTAATAGCAGGCTGTTCCTCAGCCTTTTTTACCAGCCATTCAACAGGGCCAACAATAAGGGTTAGGGGCGTTTGAATTTCGTGGGCTATATTGGTAAAAAATTCAATTTTAGCTTGGTAAATTTCTTTTTCCTTTTCATGTTCAAACAGCTGAATTTTGCGGTGGTTTTTGCGTTCGAGGTATTGGTGATAGTACCTGATGGCAAGATAGAAACTTATAAAAGTAGCTAATATGTATAATGCATAAGCCGTATTACTCTTCCAAAAAGGTGGTAATACTTTTATAAATATGCGGCGTTCTTTACCAACCCAGCTGCCTACGTTGCTTTCGGCCTGAACATGGAAGGTATAATCACCTGCCGATAAATCGGTAAAGTAAGCCTTACGGTTACTGTTAAGATAAGTCCACTGCCTATCGAGGCCAGCCATAAAGTATTTGTAGCGTGTAACCTGCGGTGAATTATAATTTAACGCTGCGAACTCGATACTAAAGTTGCTTTGGTTATGATTTAACGTGATAGTATCGGTGTAAAGAATTGACCGCGTAAGGGTTTTGCTTTTATCGTTAGGTACAATTTCCTTATTATTTATTTGAAAACCGGTAATATAAGTAGGTGGACTGGCATCCTTGTGTGCAAATTCAGCCGGGTTAAAAGCAATCATTCCCTTAACCGAACCGAAATACATTTTTCCAGATGGATCTTTATAAGCTGAATTATAGTTAAACTGGTCAGTAATCAATCCGTTAGATTGCGTGTACGTTTTGAAATTTTCCGTTTTAAGGTTCAGGCAAGTGAGTCCTCTAAGTGTGCTTACCCAAAGGTTTTTATTGCCGTCTTCAAGCATGCAAAATATTACGTTTGTAGGCATTCCCTGCGTGGTGGTAAACCTTTTAAAGGTTTTTAAATCAGGACTTGCTTTGATTAATCCGGCACCTTCTGTGGCAAACCACATGTTGCCGTTGCTGTCTTGCATTATATAATGCACAGCCACCTCGTTTATATACTTGTTGTTTACTTTGGTGCCAAAGCGTATGTTATCAGTTTTGCCTGTTTTAGGGTTGTAATAAAAGGCACCTTGTGAAACGCTGCCCGTCCATATATTGCCTTTGTTATCTTCAGCTATATGAAACACATACGAGTCATATGGTATCTGCTTTATGCGTGAAAATGTTTTTTGCTTGCGGTTATAGGTAAACAGCCCCGAGCCGTTGTAAGCCGTTCCAATTAAAATAGTACTATCCCTGGTTAGGTGCATACAAAGTATAAAGTCACTTGCATTGTCATCTTTATCACCAACGTATTTAAAGCGGCTGGTTATTTTCCCGGTTTTGGTGTCCATTATTTCCATTCCATGAAAAAATGGACCTATCAGCAACTCGTTTCCAATTGAGAGTAAGCCGTGAATGTTGGGGTAAGACAGGTCTGCTGTATTACCAGTTGACGTAAAGTTTGAAAATTTGCCGGTTTTTAAATCTAGTTTATTTAGTCCTGCATCTTCGGTCGCAATCCATAAACTTCCATTATTATCGGGCCTTATTTCACGTATAGCATCACCTGAAATGGAATTTGTTTTTACCTGCGGATAGTATTTTTGAAATCGTGCATTTTCTTTGGAATAATAGTTTAGCCCACCAAAGTAGGTACCTGCCCACATACCACCCTGATTATCTTTACAAACGGCGTAAACGGCGTTATCAGCAATAGCATATGGGTCTTCGGAGCTTTTACGAACGTTAAAGCTTTTATTAGTGAGCATATTGTAAATGAAAATTCCTGATTCCGTTGCTATCCAATAATCACTATCTGAGGCTGATGTAATGTCGCGCACGTAAATTTCAGCATCATTCTTTTCCCTTAAAGCAATTGAGTGTGTAAACCTCGTAGCAGGGTCAAATATTTTAAGTCCTTGTTTAAAGCATCCTATGAGGATTCGTCCGTCTTCAAGCGGATAAATTTTATTTATTGAACGCAATTTAGCTTGTATGCTCTGGTCAACAGCGCGTATATGATCAACCTTTTTGCTAGTGGGTGAGTAGGTAATGATTTCACCGTCGTTAGTGCCAAGTAATATATTATTGTGCTTATCAACCGCTGTGCAAGTTCCCGTTATAGATACGTCTTCAACCTTGTTTTTTTGCTGATTGTATTTAAAAAGAGAATAGTCGGCCAGGAACCAAAGGTTGCCATTAAGATCAATCAATAAACTTCTGATGTATGATTGAGGCGCGGCATCAAGCGATGTCAGCACTTCCTTATAAGGGTCATATTTAAAAATGCCTTTGCCGGTGCCAATCCACAGCATTCCTTTGCGGTCTTCCTTAATAGCAGTAATTACGTTATTGCCGAGGTTGCCAAGCTTGTTTTTTTTATTTTTTATAAGCTTAAAGGTGTAACCGTCAAATCGGTTTAAGCCGCCGCGTGTTCCAATCCACATTAGGCCCTTACTATCTTGTAAAATTGATGTCACCGCGTTGTGCGATAAGCCATCATCCACCTGGTAATGTTTGAAATAATAAGATTGCCCGAAGCAGGCGAAAGCCGCTCCAATTAATAAAACCACAACACAAGCCGCACGAAGGAACAGGCGCATAATCAGTAGCCCAAATATATTAAAAACGTTGATGTAACAATAGCTTTACACCATTGCTGATTGCCTGCTTTTTCAACAGCCGGCCAATAGTTGCCCTATAATAGGTTAAAGCAACTTTTTAGCAAACTACACCCGGCATATTGAGACAAATCGACAAAAAAATGAATAGCTCGCCGCACCACTAAAAGTAGATTTTAGTTTCGATTAAATTTATATTTACAACCTGTAAACCATTACATAAACCAAGTTTAGCGGGCAACAACATTTGTTGTTTCATCATATATATAAATGAGCCGATTACTGATAGGTAAGTTTTTTTGTAATCATCAAGTTGCAATAATAATATTATTTGCTGCCGGGCTTTGTTTTGGGTTTACTTACAAACCTGAGCTTAACGAGTATGAAATACACGGCTACGCGCAGGGGACTACCTACAACATAATTTACTATGCTGCAGACACTAAGGTAAACAAACAGCAAACCGACAGCTTGCTTGAGGAGCTTGATAAATCTGTATCGTTATACCGGCCTGCATCTCTCATTAACAAGTTCAATACATCACCTAAAGGTGTTTATATTGATACTTTATTTAAAGTGTTAATTAGTAGAGCTATAAAAATCAACAGGCAAACTGACGGAATGGTTGACATAACCGTTAAGCCACTTGTTGATGCGTGGGGATTTGGTGCTGTTAAGAATACCGTAAAGCCAGACTCAGCCGTTATTGCTAAACTCAAAAAGTATGTAGGAATGAGCAACCTCAAACTTGTTGGCAATTATCTGTCAAAAAAACGTCCGGAGGTACAAATAGATCTTAACGGCATTGCCCAGGGATATTCTGCTGATTTATTAGCGGAATTACTGGAGCAAAAGGGCATCTACAACTACATGATTGAAATAGGAGGAGAGCTGCGTGTTAAAGGCACCAAAGCCGACGGCGATTTATTTCAAATCGGAATTGAGTCTGTTAATGTAAATGATTTTGACCCTCAACCAATGCCGAAGATTGTCTCTTTAAAACAAGGTGCAATTACCACATCAGGTACCTACCGTAAGCATGTTGAAGCAAACGGAAAGGAAATTTCTCATTTGATAAATCCTAAAACGGGCTATCCGGTAAGTAATAAAATGATAAGCGTAACAGTTTGCGCAGGCGATGCTATTACAGCCGATGGCTTTGACAATGGATTCATGCTCATGGGACTTACACAAACATTGAAATATTTAAAAGATAGAACAGATATTGGCGCTTACATCATTTATAAGCAAGCAAACGGCTCAATTGCCGATACTACAACAAAAGGTTTTAACATAATGACGATTACAGAATAGATGATAAGGAGAACGTTTTTAAAAAATTCGGGGCTTGTTGCCGGTGGCTTATTACTTAGCAACGGGCAATTGTTAGCCAAGCCGGCAAACGGCGTTATAAAAATTGGCATCATTGGTTGTGGAGACAGGGGAAAGGGAATCATGCGCGTAATTGATCAGTTTCCTGATAAGTTTAAAACCGTTGCCATTTGTGATGTGCTTGATATGCGGCTTAAAGAGGCTCAAAAGTTTGCCAAGCAAACCGTTTACAAGCAATACACAAATCATAAGCAGCTGCTGGAAAACAAGGATGTTGACGCCGTTGTAATTGCAGTGCCGCTTAACATGCACTACCCGGTTGCCGTTGATTCGCTTAAGGCAAACAAGCATCTGTATCTTGAAAAAACCATGACGTATAACGTGCGTCAGGCGTTGGATTTACTCAAGCTGGTAAAAAATCATCCAAAGCAGGTGGTGCAGGTTGGTCACCAGTATCGTTATTCACCTCTTTACTACAAGGTGAAGGAAATGATTGAAAAGGGCTACTTAGGACAAATCAGTCAGGTTGATTGCCGTTGGGACCGCAATGCTAATTGGCGCCGGCCGGTGCCCGATCCTTCTTTAGAAAGGCAAATTAACTGGCGGATGTACAAAGAGTATTCTGGTGGTTTAGTGGCCGAATTGCTTTCGCATCAAATTGACTTTATAAACTGGGCATTTGATACCCATCCTTCTGAATTTATGGCAACCGGGGGCATTGATGTTTTCAAAGACGGACGCGAAACATTTGACAACGTGCAGGTAACGCTACGCTATCCCGACAAAAACCTGATTGGAAATTTCGGAGCTACTTGTGGAAATAGCAGAGATGGTTACCTGTTTAAAATAAAAGGTACCAAAGGAACGGTATCATTGCTAACAGACCAGGGAATGTTTTACCCTGAACAAAGTTTACTCAAAGAAAAAGGTGTTGTTGATGGCGTAACCGGTGCCACCCGCATTACCTGGGCTAAAGAGGGTGGAACGCCGATTTTACCTGAGCCTACCCGCGATGGTACTTGGTATGCCCTGAATGATTTTTACGAAAAAATTGGTACCGGAGAGTTACCGGATTCAAATATATATACCGGAGCTAAAACTGCCATATGTGTTCATTTAGCAAACCAGGCATTGTACAACAATGAAATTGTACACTGGAAAGATGATTATAACGTAAAGGCATAAAACGGAGCATACGTTTTCTTATAAGCCGGAGCTAGGTTGTAAAACCGGCCCCGGCTTTTCTTTTGCGATCTGTTTTTACTTGATTCAACTTAAAACGTTTTGATACAAATCGACAAAAGGTTGAGAAAAACTTACTGTTACTTATCGTTTACTTTGGATTATTAACAGCAATAAACCTATAAGCATCTCTTTGCCCTAACAAGAGATAGAATTTCCAAAGCGTTACAAATTACTTTTCTCATTGCAGCTGTTCGAATAAAAGGCGTATGGCGCAGGGGATTGATATGTAAGTTTTTAACCAATTATATGTAAACCTAAATTCAGTAAAATGATGAGAAACAAAATGTTTACTTTAACGCTTGCTGGCGCTACCTTGCTATCTGTTGCTTGCCTAAAAGAAAGGCTGAGCACTGATGCTGAAGCTATGTCTGCCGAACAAACCGCTTACAAAATTAATGCGGCCCCGCCGTTTGGTACATTGGTTGACAGCGCGGTTTACCGCATACGGGGGCTTGCCTCCATAGCAGGTGGACCGGCTATGGAAGTTACAGGAAATTCAACTGCCGAAAACCAGCAAATTCAACAATGGTCGTGGTTTCCAAACAACGGACAAAAATGGCGCTTAATTAAAACAGATGCCACTTATTATAAACTGGTTAACCTCACCAGCGGAAAGTGTCTTAAGTCGCCGTCATCAACATCCGGCGATATTTTGCAACAGGGCACCGATAACGGAACCGATTCTCAGCGATGGGCAATTGCTTACACCGGTACGGGTAACAACTTTACCTTAACCAACAAGGCCACCGGAATGAAAATGGTTATTGATCCCGATAGCAGTACACCAGGTTCAAAAATAAGGCAAAAAAGTACGGTGAGTGGAACGCAGGACAGGTTTGAATTCCATAATCTTGAGTTTAATAATCCTGTAAATAACAACGGCCGCCCCGATCCGTTCGTTGCCCAAAAGGATGGCTTTTATTATTTCTTATCTACCAAAGGGAACCGCATATCAATTACAAAAACAGCTGATATGTCGCTACTGGCAATAGCGCCGGAGACTACAGTTTGGACTCCGCCATCAGGCACCGATCACTCAGGAAGTATATGGGCCCCTGAATTGTTTTTCCTGTCGGGCAAGTGGTACATTTATTTTGCCGCAGCCGACCCTAATGTTGCTGATAGCCACCATATGTTTGTGTTGGAAAATTCCAGTTCGGATCCAACTACAGGTACCTGGACTTTTAAAGGAAGAATATTTGATACCACAGACCAATGGGCTATTGACGGAACGGTTTTAACCATTGGCTCAACCAATTACTTTGTTTGGTCGGGCTGGGAAAACTCTTCAACCAAATACAAGCAGTATTTATACATTGCGCAAATGTCAAACCCATGGACTATCACTGGCAGCAGGGTGCTTATATCATCGCCAACTAATAATTGGGAACGTTATGAGCCAAGCGGCAACCTTGGCGCCGGTGTAAACGAGGGGCCAATTGCTTTGCAAAAAGATGCCAGCAGCCCTGTGTTTATTATTTATTCAGGCAGCCGCTACAGCAGCGATAACTACTGTCTGGCTCAAATTCAATTAAAATCTGGCGGCAATCCGTTGATTGGTTCTGATTGGATTAATAAAAAACAGGTTTTTGTACGCAATGATGCCAATGGGGTTTATGGCCCGGGCCATAATGGCTTTTTCACTAGCAGCTATACTGATCCTGATGGCGTTGCTAAAACCGAAAACTGGTTTATTTATCATGCACGTAATGTTGCTAATACATCTAATGGCGAAAGGCGCCCACGTATGCAAAAATTAACCTGGAACGCAGATGGTTCTGCAAACTTTGGAACCGCGGTAGCCAACAGTACCAAACTTGCCGTACCAATAGGTGAGTAAAAAGTACTAATAAAATACCAAACCAACAACCTCATTACATCAAAAATTCAATAAGCCGGTAGCAATATCGGCTTATTGTTCTTAAGTACTACCTTGCACAAGTAGTTTAGAGCTACGCTAATACATCCCTATTCATTACGCATGATTTATACCCGTTTCAAAATAGTAAAACTCGCGAGCCTAATTATATTAATCACTATAAATTGCCTTTTTGCAGGGCGATTATCAGCCCAACCATCTGATAGAATTTACAAAACCTGGGAGAAAGGCTTTACCCAAAGCCTGCAAAATACTCATGATATGGCCTTACCCGCTTGGGGGCCTTACTCAACCAATTATAATGGTATAAGCCACGTTCCCGCACGTAACAATGGGATAAGATTTGATGTAATTGTTCAGCCCTCATTTTATCTGCGAAATAATATTGCGCTTGCCAGCACACAACGCGAGTCGGGCTACCATCCGTGGCAAGCTTCGCCTACGCTTTCTTATTTTTCTTACAGGTATGAACTTGAATGGAAAGACAGGGTGTATTGCGATGTTTCATTCAGTGAAATTGATAAGCAAAGCCGTTTAATTAAAGCCGAATTTGTAAATAATACCCAAAGCAACCGCAGTTTGGCACTCAATCTTTTTAGCACTATTAGCTATCCGTATAACAAAAAGGTAAAAGCTATACTGCCTGAAGGTACTAGTTGGCAAGAGGCGGCGAGTTACATAAGCTTTACCGATTCTGTGAAACCGGCTAACTATAATTTGATATATAACGGGCAACTACGTGGCCAGGTTACCGACGAGAACGCTGTAAGCGGCACGGCTATACAAACAAGCAAAATTGCCGGGCAAATCATCAATTACAACTTAAGTAACTTAAGGCATTCAAAAAATGGAGTTATCATTATCAGGTATAAAAATAACGGTAGCAAAGATGCCAGACTACAGGCGGTAGTAAATGGCCGAAGGGCAAAAGTACTGGCTTTTAAACCAACTACTAATTATACTCAATTAGCTTTGAATGTTGATGATTTGAAAGGCAAATTTTTGTCTTTTTTGTTGAATACCATTGGCGACGGTTCAATTTTTTTAGATGGCTTTGCTTTAGTGGATAACGATGACGTACCGTCCGTAAAATTTCAAAATGAAGAGTTGAATTTAAAGCCTGAAATTACGAAAGTACTTCATAACGGTGCAATACTTAAGTATAATGACATTGAGGAGTACTATGGCATACTTTGGCAAGACACCACCGCCGATAGGCGAACCATACTTGATCAAAGTCCGGATGAAGCACTTGCTAAGTTTGACAACCTCGTAAAAGCCGGCCATGCAAGACTTAACGGAGGCCGTATAAACGGTAATGGTAAAGGCTATTTCGACAACGTGTTCATAACACCTATTGTAGTGAAGCCGGGGCAAACGCTGTCTAAAAACTTCATTGTAGTATCTGGTAGTACGAAAGATCAGGTGGTTGAAAAACTTAAGTCCTTCAATAGCCAATGGGCATCTTTTGAAACAGCTTATACAAAACGTAAAAACGAGGCCGCCTTGCCACAGGTAAATCAAGGTGGTAAGCCTTTCTCGTTTAGTCAGCAATTAATGGCTGCCACGGTGTTAACGAACCTTAACTATCCTGTTTTTGCCGGTAACAAATATTTTAAACATACTACTCCCGGTAAGCGCTGGAGTTCATTTTACACTTGGGATTCGGGATTTATTGGCTTAGGTTACACCAACATTAATTTAGGGAGGGCGTTGGAAAGCCTTAACGCTTACACCATGGGTGAGGAAGAGCAATCGGCATTTTTAGAACATGGTACGCCGTTGCCTGTGCAGGCTTACCTGTTTAATGAGCTTTGGGATAAAACTCAGAACCTGGAGTACCTCAAGTATTTTTATCCGCGTTTAAAACGCTACTACAGCTTTTTAGCAGGTGCCGAAAACTCACCAACACACCGCTTAAAAAGCGGCATGATACAAACGTGGGATATATTTTACAACTCGGGTGGTTGGGACGATTATAGTCCGCAGGTATACACGCATCACAAAAAGCTGGAAAAGTTCATTGCTCCGGTTATTAACACCGCACACCAAATACGCTTTGCCAAATTACTCAAAGCAGCTGCATGGCAGCTTGGCTATAAGCAGGATATAGCTATTTATGATGAAGATATCAAAGTGTACACTAATGCCTTGCAACAAAATTCATGGGATGAAACGTCGGGTTACTTTGGTTATGTAAACCACGATGCCAACGGAAAAGCAATCGGCATTTTAAAGCACGATACAGGAGTAAATTATAATATGGGCCTGGATGGATGTTCACCTCTTATTGCTGGTATCTGTACACCGCAGCAACAAGCCAAGCTGTTGGCCAACTTATTCACAAATGGTAAATTATGGACAGACCAGGGGATAACAGCAATTGATCAGTCTTCACCATATTACAATAAAGACGGTTATTGGAACGGCAGGGTATGGATGCCTCACCAATGGTTTTTATGGAAAACCATGTTTGATTTAAATGAGCCGGAGCGTGCACTGCAAATAGCTAACACCGCTTTAAATGTTTGGAAGAGAGAAACAGATGATACCTACAACTGCTGGGAAAACTTTGGTGTAGAAACGGGTAATGGCGGTGGGTGGCACCAGTTTGGCGCTTTGTCATCGCCGGTTATTAATTGGTATAATGCATTGTACAAACCCGGCACAATCACCCACGGCTTTAACTTGTGGTGCATTAAGCAACGTTTAGGTGCTAATAATGACGGCTACAATGGAGAGTTTCAATTATTTGATAACGCCTCAAATAACGGTGCCGCAATGCTCCTATGCCTTAATGAAAATTTTGAATACAAAGCCACCTGTAATAACCAGCCAATTAATTTGACCAAAGTTGCCAATGGCTTGTACATTTTAAAAATTACAACTCAGTCGAAAGGTAAGTTTAGCATTCAAGTAATAAAGAAGGTTTAGAATGTGAGCTGCAATTGGGATAAAAGTGGTGACTGAATTTTAAGAAAATTTTTGATAGCTAGCCCACGTTAGAAAACTGGCAATGTCGTTTTTCGAGGTTAGATGTGGAGTATATCGAAAGATAACCAACGATGTGGTAAAATATTACCTTTGCGGTATAAGGCAATGATGGGATAGGATATCGCTCAATTGTCTGGTCACGCATAATTTTATTACATGAATTCTTCTGATAAGCACAGTCCTGCTACTGCCAACGTACTTGTAATTGATGATGAAAAAAAGTTGGCAGGGCTTATTGCGCGCATTTTAGAGTTAGAAGGGTTCAAAGTTTACCAAGCTCACACAGGTAAAGATGGATTGAAGGTTTTAAAGGCCGAAGACATTCATGTAGTGATAAGCGATGTTAAACTCCCTGATGTAAACGGGGTAGACCTTGTTGCAAATATTAAGGAGTTAAAACCTTATGTAGAGGTGATAAGTCTTACGGCTTACGGCACCATTGGTGATGGAGTTAAGGCAATTAAAAACGGTGGTTTTGATTACCTTACCAAAGGCGATGATAACGACAAAATTATTCCACTCGTATTTAAAGCAGCCGATAAGGCGCAACTTCAAATGCGTGTATTGAATCTGCAAAAGCGGTTAAATGAACGCTTTGGTTTCTCAGGTATTTTAGGCAACTCAAAAGCAATACAGGATGTAGTTAATATGGCCAAAAAGGTGGCCGTGACCGATACAACCGTTTTGCTGCTTGGCGAAACAGGTACCGGTAAAGAGGTATTCGCTGGAGCCATTCATGAAGAAAGCACGCGGCGTAACAAGCCTTTTGTAGCTGTTAACTGTAGCAGCTTTCCGCATGATTTGCTAGAGAGTGAGCTATTTGGGTATAAAGCCGGCGCTTTTACAGGTGCTGTTAAAGATAAGCGCGGACTATTTGAAGAAGCGAACGGCGGTACCATTTTTTTAGACGAACTCGGTGAAATGAGTCTTGACTTACAGGCAAAACTGTTGCGCGTGCTTGAAAGTCAAACCTTCATAAAAGTGGGAGATACACAAACCACTAAAGTCAATGTACGCATTGTAGCTGCCACTAACCGCAACCTTCAAAATGAGGCTGATGAAGGTCGTTTCCGTATGGATTTGTTTTACAGGTTATCGGTATTTACCTTACATCTGCCATCACTAAATGAACGTAAGGGCGATATAGAAATTTTGGCAACGCATTATTTAAACGAATTTTCGCAGAAAATGGGAAAACACGTGAAAGGCATGAGCAGTGAATTCATGAGCGCTCTGGTTGGCCATCGCTGGAAAGGAAATATTCGTGAACTTAAAAATACTATCGAACGGGTGCTTATTCTGGCAGATGACAATGAGCTTATTGATGTCAGCTTATTACCTGTAGAATTCAGACATGGTAATGTTTCAGATACTTCTTTTGATTTGGAAACTATAGAAAGATTACATATACTGAAAGTGCTTAATTACACCCAGGGAAACAAAACAGAAGCTGCCAGGCTATTGAATATAGGGCTTACAACGCTTTACCGTAAGCTTGAGCATTTTAAACTGGGCTAAGTTTCGGTTGTTTTTTTAAGCTAATTAAGCGTTTTAGTTCCTATCTTGCAGCACAACTATACTCGCATCTACAATGTTAAAAAAGCTGCTTACTATTCCTCCATCTTTCAAAAATTTTGGCGACAGTTATTTTGCTGATAAGAATTATTTTTTTTGTACCGATCCTGCTTCCGGCAAGGTTGGCTCAGGGGGAGGAACAGTAAACTTATTAAATGAGGCCTTTAAACAGGAGGCTGGCACAACAGATTTAAATACCTGGCTTGAAAAAGATAGCCGTCTTATTATACATGCCGGCGGACAAAGCCGCAGGGCACCTGCTTATGCAGCGGTAGGTAAGGTTTTTACGCCCATGCCCATTTTTAAATGGAAACGTGGCCAGCAAATAGATCAATCGCTTATTGACCTTCAAATACCGCTTTTTGAAGATATTTTGAATAACGCTCCAGCAGGACTTAATCACCTGGTTGCAAGCGGAGATGTGCTTATACGTACTGAAGGTGCATTACCCGAAATACCTGATGCAGATGTTGTATGTTTTGGGTTGTGGGAACAGGCCGAAAAGGCGTCCAACTTTGGTGTGTTCTTTTCAGAAAAAACATCACCTCATGAACTTGCTTTTACTTTGCAAAAGCCATCGCCCGAAAGATTGCAGGAGTTGCAGCCCGATCATCTTTTTTACATCGATATAGGTATATGGCTATTTAAACCTAAAGCCCTTAAACTCATTTTTGAGCGTTGTGGGTGGGACGAGGCATCACAAAGTTTTGCCAATGATGCCCCATCGTTTTACGATATGTACACCACTTTTGGGCAGGCGCTTGGTAAAAACCCAACGTTGGTTGATGAAGCTATTAATGAATTGACCGTAGCTGTTGTGCCCTTGCCAAAAGGTGAATTTTATCACTTTGGAAATAGTGCCGAACTGATTGAATCTACAAGTAAACTTCAAGGCCTGGTAAAAAATCAGGAGGAAATATGGCAGAACAAAATTAAGCCTACGCCTGATTTATTTACATTAAATGCAATTACCAAAATTGAATTGCAGAGCAAAAACAGCCACATATGGATTGAAAATAGCTGGGTTGGGTCTAGATGGGTTGTGGATAACAAGCACATTATAACCGGCGTTCCGCAAAATGACTGGCGAATAAATTTACCGGCTCAAACATGTATTGATTTTATACCTGTTGGTGATAGCGATGATTGGTGTGTACGCATTTATGACTTCTTCAACCCGCAGTTGCCTAAGCGCGGTGTTAATGCAAATCATCAATTTAGCACTGATGACTGGTTTAATGAGCCGGTATATGAAATATTTAAATCTGACGAGTTGACGGAAGCGGTTGTTCAAAATTTAATTGATAATCCGTTTAGCTATATTGGTAGCGAGAGAAGGCTTATTAGCGCTGCTAATCTTGCTAACGAAGTAAACTTATTCAGGCAATATGCACAGCGTAATGAATATTTAAAATCAAATATGGCGGCTATTGCCGGTAATTGGAAACGTTCGGTTTTTTACCAGCTCGATTTAAAGCACGCTGCCACCATATACAATAAGGCCGAATTAAGCCTGCCACCCGAACTAGGACAGGATGCACCGTTGCTGACACGCTTGCACGATCAAATGTTCAGAAGTGAAGTTTTGGCTAAGTCGGGCGTTGACGAAAAGCTAACTCAGGCAAAAGCACATGAGGGAAGGGCCTTCAGTTTACTGGCCGAAACAATAGTTGAAACAGCAAAGACCAATTTGGCTGAACCACGGTTGAACGTAATGTCTGACCAAATTGTATGGGGCCGCAGCCCGGTAAGGCTTGATTTGGCAGGAGGATGGACCGATACGCCTCCCAATTGTTTGATAAACGGTGGTAAAGTACTTAACCTTGCAGTTGAACTAAACGGACAGCCACCTTTGCAAGTATTTATTAAACCTTCGGAAAATTTCGGCATTACCTTAAGGTCGATTGACTTGGGTGTAAAGGAAGACGTTACTTCTTTTGATGAATTAAAAAATTATACGGCAATTGGTTCTGCCTTTAGTATACCCAAAGCGGCTTTATGTTTGGCCGGCTTTTACCCTGATTTTTCGGCCGTCAATTATACATCACTTCAAGAGCAATTGGAGGCATTTGGTTGCGGCATTGAATTAACCCTATTGGCCGCCATACCAAAAGGATCAGGCTTGGGTACAAGTTCTATACTGGCAAGTACAGTTTTCGGCACTTTGAGCGATTTTTGTAACCTGAAATGGGATAAATATACCATATGCTCGCGCACGCTGATGCTTGAGCAAATGCTTACCACAGGTGGCGGGTGGCAAGACCAGTATGGCGGTGTATTTGGCGGCATAAAACTATTGGAAAGCAAGCCCGGGATAATACAGCAACCAACGGTAAGGTGGGCGCCTGATCATATCTTTTCTGATCCGGCTAGTGCATCAACCGTATTATTGTACTATACCGGAATTACGCGCATGGCAAAAAATATACTTGCAGAAATTGTGAAAGGTATGTTTTTAAATGGCAACCAGTACCTGCGTATTTTGGAGGAGATGAATCATCATGCGCTAAAGACTTACGAAGCGTTTCAGTATGGGAACATGGATGATGTAGCCTTAGCAATTGGTAAAAGCTGGAAGCTTAACCAGCGCCTGGATAGCGGAACCAACACCCCTGAAACGCAAGCAATTATTGACCGTGTTGCCGATTACCTGGTAAGCTGCAAGCTACTAGGTGCAGGCGGCGGAGGTTACATGCTAATGTTTGCAAAGGATGCTGAAGCAGCTATGCGTATAAAAGCTACGTTAAATGCTAACCCAACTAACAAGCGGGCAAGATTTGTTGACTGGTCGGTTTCTGCCGATGGGTTTAAAGTTTCCAGGAGTTAATGAATTTAAGAACGCCTTCAGTATCACTGAAGGCGTTTTTTGTTTAAAGCTATCAAACTAGTCCTATCAACGCCGATTATTAGTTTGGCACATTTCTACTTAATTGGAGTTATTGTTGGTGCTTTAAATTATTAAACAAGAGGCCTTTTTACACGTTAAACTGAATAATTATCAATGTAGCTAATGAGATTTTTGATGTTTTTTGCCGTTTTGTTTATGTTTAAGCTGACGGCGGTTTCCCAAACTTTGCCGGTAAGAGCTGGTAAACATGCATTCACAATTCAATTTATAACGTTCGAAAAATATAATGAACCAGGTTCAGTCATCATTAAGCCTATTGGTAAAGATGAGTACAGTATTGAAGGAGAACAGCGGGATAGTAAGACTAAAGATTATGTCACAATTAAAGGCACATTTTTAGCGAAGGGGCGGGAACTAAAGTTTAACGGTAAAATTGTTTCTAAAATATCTTACGTTAATAACGGTGAGCCGTGTGAAAGGAATGGACTGGCTGTATTCAAGGCATCTGGTAAGCGTAAGTACTGGCGCATGCAGCAAATGCTAAACTGTGATGGTGAAACAACAGATTATATAGACATTTTCTTTTAAACTAGCTAGTCGGGAATTTCTAAATACTCATCTACAATATATGAAGCTCATAAATTACAAAAGTCTGTTACTATCACTGTGCGTTTTGATTGTGTTAAATTCATGCGTTCAGAACAAGCCTGAAGCAAAGGAGGCTGACAAAATATCTGATATTAAGCCAAAGGTTGCGGCTCAACAAAGCTACGCAACAGTCAACAACTGGCTTGATGATTTCAAGAATTTCAGGACATCGGTTTATCAAAAGGATGTTGCAAAAATGAAAACCTATTTCAATTTCCCGGTTGTGGCAGATACAACGCAAATTTGGGTTGCTGTTAATGACAATTTAGATGAAACGAAACGCCCGCAAAACTATCCTGCTACATTTACAGCTAAAGATTTGGATAAATATCACGACAAACTTTTTAACGAAGCCTTTGTCAAAAGCATTTTAAAAGTAAAAACCCAGCAACTATACCAAAATGGTGAGTATACTACGCCTTCAATTAAGTATGGCGATCAAAAAATTTGTATGATAGCTAACTATGACAAACCCACAGCTACATTGCAACTATCGGTTACGTACAGTGGTTCAGCAGCTGAAAATGGTGATGATGTTAGCGAAAGCGAGTCGGCAATCATTTACTTTTTTAAGGTGACAGATGAGAAGTATTTAAAATTTGATAAGATACTATTCGCCGGGTAATTTTCAAGTCACACAATATAAAACTAGGCTGATAGATTGATCAATATTCCGTATTCAACCCATATGCTTATGGCAAGTGCAAATGTTAAGCAATACCATAAAATATCAACCTTGCGTTTTAGCTTAATCCAGAATATTATAATGAAGAACAATGGGCAGGTTACAACATAAATCACAAAAATCATAAAAGGAATCATCAGCAAATCATACTGATAGTTGCTTAGCAAGTGTGTTATCAAGGCTTGAAACATCCAAACAATTACAGGTTAAAGAAAGCTTGCTAACCATTTCCAGGATGATGATACCTCAATACAGTCGTTAGATTTTTTACGATAGCTTTTCACAATTTGGCTAATGGTCACTATCATCAATAAAGCCAATATTGCTATTTGTATAATCTTGTTTCGTTTAACATCTGCACGTGTATTTATGCTGTTTGATGACGTAAGCGTTTTACCGTGAAACTTCCGAACTAAGGTTCGTTCGCCGTTTATAAAAGTTATTTTGGTTACTGTCTTGTTCTCAGGAGATGTAAACGTCCAGATTGAATCTTCTAAACCCGACTTGTAAGTTCCTTCAATAATGGTTTTTCCATTTGCTTCCCTTAAAAAACGTCCGTGTAAGCGGCTGCCTTTAAATTGCACATGGTCGTTACCTTGCGGTGTATTGATAGTCAATCTCGTTTGCTGGTTGTGGTGTACCAAACTTTTCGTGCCGGGTAACATGTCTATCACCTGCAATTCAAGATCTCTTATCACCATATTTTTATTGTAATCATCATCCGTAGCCGGGCGGTTGTGGGAGTATAAACTATTTACCTGCACCACAACCAAAGAGTCGAACTTGTAAAACCCAAAATCTTCTCCAAAAACGCCTGAATCGGGCAAAGCAGTTGCTTTAAATAGTACGTACTCCGGCTGATCAAACTTTTGTATATAGGTTGGTCGACTAGTGGCACAAAATGCAAATATGGTAAGGGCGGCCAGAGGATAAGGACTTACATTTTTAAAAACGCTGTAAGCATCAACCTTTTTTGGTGCATCACTAATACGAAGCCAAGCCAATAATAAAACTGGTAGTGCAATGAGGTCTGTATAATCAACCACTCGTTGAATGGTGAAAAAGTAAGTGCTAAAAAAATGGATAAAGCCAGATGAGTATTCGCTCTTCCAATAGATAAATAGTAATCCGGTTAAAAGGAAGACAACCAAGCGATGCCGCGTAAATACAGCCGACCAAAATATAGGAAAGATAAACAAGCCGCAAATGTCAGATAGCTTGCCTGTAAAAGTGTTGTGATATGTTTCTTTCAAATAAAAATCGTTTACCATCAATACCGTAAGGCAAATAATGAAAGGAATGGATAACAACGGTTTGAAACGATTTGCCATACGTTATTGTGTTTCTTATTTAATACCGGATATTGCGGTTTGGTAACCCACTATTCCAAACAAATCGATTTTATGTCAGAAATTTTAATATTCAACACCATTAAATTGAGCTAAGCCTGAATTGGGGTCAATGTGATTGTTATAATAATTAAATTGGCAAAAATTATAGCAACATATTATATTATGCGCTTAGTGTTATTAGCGGCAGTTTTTTTTAAGTGGTGTGTGCTTGACGTTTCGGCACAAGAAATTAGGGCTAATACCCCTAGAGAAAAAAAGATTTTAACGTTGATTGCCAACCTTCCGGAAGTGCAGCAGCGTGCAAAACAGATACGAGAAAAAAGTGGAGGCAAAACAGAAATTACTTTGATGATTAGTGCACAGCCCGAACTGTATATACCTTATTATCAAGTAAACGTAAATGATAATGCGCCTACTTATTTAAATTATTATCAGTTTGCTGTAGACCCAAAAACTTTCGAGATTTTTTATTACGATGCTAAAATAAACCGCCAGTATAATTTAGCGGAATGGCGCAAGCAGCGCAAAGGTCATTAAGTGCTTTAAAATGCATTAGCTTGTGCTACAAATTAGCCAACTGACGTTTAATACTGGCGGCCACTAAAAAATAAAAGCAGTCCATTTGGTTGGGCTGCTTTTATATCTGCTACTTATCAACACCGCGCCCGGTTTGATGCTGTAGTTCGTCTATGCGTTTTGAAGCTTCGGCCTTATTCAGGGTTTCGTCCATCTCTTCTCCAGCTTCGGCAGAAAGTGTTTCCAGGTAAGAGTGTTGGGCACCCGTCATAGGCTCGTCGCCGGTTGTCCAATTGTCAGGATCTTTAACCATGTTTGATCCTTTGATATCTGCAGTTGTTTCTTCGTTAAACAAACTTTCCTCTTGCTTTTTGTTTTCCATGTTTATGCTAATTATATTAGTAATAACGCTGCGTTTCTAACAAATGTTTTATGATGTTCAAAAAACCGTCGAACAACTTTAAGCTATAATCACCACATTAAGAAGTCAGACCGGAATTTATGAGAATACCTGTCTTTAAAAAAAAGGACCACATATATAGATGTAGTCCTTATTAATAGTTTAATATCTTTTAAAAAAGAGACTAAAACCTTGCTTAAATTATTTGTACTCAATGACGAACTCATCAGTAGGGTTCCGCACTTTTTTCATTGATGCAAGCCAATCTGTTTCATCACGATAGCCTAAGTATAATAAGGTCACACTTTTCAATCCTATTGCTTTGAGATCAAGCAGCTCGTCTACCAAGGCATTATTGAAACCCTCGGCGGGTGTGCTGTCTATCTTAAGCTCGGCAGCTTGAGCAATTGCCATTGCAAAGGCTATGTATGATTGCCTTGCTGTGTGCACAAAATTTTCCTCAGGCGTTTCATTAAGATAAATGTTCTTAATCTTGTCAGTGTAACTGCTAAACCGTCCGCGCGGCAAACCCCGCTCGTCGGTAATACGGTCGTAAATGGTATCTATCCTTTCAGCGGTGTAGCTGTCCCATGCCGCAAAAACTAATACGTGCGAGCAATCTACCATTACCTCCGGATTAAGCGAGCTTGGAGCAAGTTTTTCCTTGATCTCCTGGTTTGATACCACTAATACTCTGAATTGCTGCAAACCCGATGAAGTGGGTGCCAAACGCGCGGCTTCAACAATTTTATCTATATCTTCCTGACTTACCTTTTTTGAAGGATCATATTTTTTTGTGGCATATCGCCACTTTAAACTTTCTATCAATGACATTTGTTATAAATTTTTTAGCGGCAGTGATCATGCCGCCATTAGTTGTTAATTATTGGTGACTACCAAACGCACTTCAACATTCCCACGTGTTGCATTTGAATATGGGCATATTTCATGAGCTTTTGCTACCACCTCATTGGCCTTATCAAGCTCGACTGCTGTAATGTTAACCTCAAGATCCACAGCCAGGCCAAAGCCTCCTGCATCATTCTGACCAATGCTAACCTTTGCTGTAACCTGGGTATCTCCAACTTCAATCTTCTCCTGCCTTATAACTAAGTTTAAAGCGCTATCAAAACAAGCAGCATAACCTGCAGCAAATAACTGCTCGGGGTTGGTGTAATTATCATTGGCACCTCCAAGTGCTTTAGGCATCCTAACTTCAAGGTTTAAAACGCCATTACTGCTCTTAACCTGGCCATTGCGGCCACCTGTTGCGGTTGCATCCGCGGTATAAATAGTTTTCATTTCAATTAATCTGTTAAGGCGTATTATTTATTTAAGCGGGCAATCATTTTTTCGGCCACACCTTCTGAAGATGCTGGATTTTGACCGGTAATTAATAATCCGTCTTCTACAACGTGCACGCCCCAATCTTCAACTTTGCTGTAATTCGCACCTAAGTTTTGCAATTCAGTCTCTACTAAAAAGGGAACTACATCTGTTAACTTAACGGCTGCTTCTTCAGTGTTTGAAAACCCGGTTACGTTCTTTCCTTTTACAAACGGTTGGCCGTTTTCAAATTTTACGTTTTTGAATGCGCCAGGGGCATGGCAAACGGCACCTACTAATTTGCCGCTGTTGTAAAAGTCTAATATCAACCGTGCCGATGTTTCATCGTTAGCTAAATCCCAAAGCGGGCCATGACCGCCCGGGTAAAAAATGGCATCAAAATCTGAAGCCTTAACATCAGCAAGCTTATGCGTATTAGCTATTACTTCCTGTACCTTAGCATCCTTATAATAGCGTTCGGTTGCATCTGTCTGTGCCGATGGTGCTTCACTGCTAGGGTCAATAGGTGCCTGCCCGCCTTTTGGAGTAGCTACTACAACTTCGTAGCCAGCATCGGTAAACTTGTAATATGGCGCGGCAAACTCTTCAACCCAAAAACCTGTTTGATGACCTGTGTTGCCTAATTGATCGTGAGATGTAACTACAAATAAAATTTTCATAGGTTATTGTTTAAATGTTATAATTATTGCTTGTTCTTCTTTAAGGCACTGGTACTCCATAAAGCCCAAAGAATTCATACAGGCTGAAAGAACAACCTCATTAACCTGGCTGTATCAGTGTTGAGACCAAATGCATCAATTTTATTTACATACTGAGATATATTACTCGGAAAAATTGCTACAAAAAATGCGGCAGTAGCCAGCCCAACCCATTTTTTTGTATTTAACCGCAAAGACAAGGGCTAAGCCTAAACTGATTTCTACTATTCCCGACAGCACAACTGTTAAGTCTGGATTTATAGGTAACCAGGCAGGTACCTGCGCCAAAAACTCAGAGCGGTTGAATGTGAGGTGGCTTACACCAGCAAAGGCAAGAAAGCCACCGAGTACCACACGGGCAATATTTTTTATGGTTGAGCGATGCATTTACTTACCTAAGACTTTATTTAAAAGAGCTTTTAGCTGCATAAGCTCATCAATAGAAACGTTTGAGCACTTTACCAATTCCATAGGTATATGTTGCGCCTTTTCCTTTAGTTTAATGCCCAATGTTGTAAGAGAGATTAATACAATACGCTCGTCCTGCTTACTTCTTGTTCTGTTAACTAATTTTTTAAGTTCTAATCTTTTTAAAAGAGGAGTAAGGGTGCCTGTATCTAAATGTAGCTTTTCACCTAATTGATTAACAGTTTGCTCTTTATGCTCCCACAAAACCATTAGCACTAAATATTGAGGATAGGTAATATCCAATTCAGCGAGCAGTGGTCTGTATAAATTAGTAAGGTTTCTGGAGAACGCATATGCCGGGAAACATATCTGGTTTTCAAGCTTCAGTAAATCTTCCATGAGTATATAACGGCACAAATTTAAAAATGTTTTGCACAATATAATTTTGTAAAATATGTATTTCTGTCTTTTTTAGAGCAGAGTAAGTAAAACATGCGGAGATATTTGAACCGTTATTTAAAAACCTTGATTTATTGGTCAAGTAAAACGCTATTGTTGGGTTTAATTTTGGTTATTAGTGTGGTAGAAGATATTACGAGTTGTAATATAATTTGATAAAATTGTGTTAAGGTTGCAGCAGGTAATAAATACAAAGCAATTGTGAGCCAATTCAAAGTGCTTATTTTGTTGAACTTAGCTTTAGTCCAATTATATTTAAAATGAAAAGGATGGTGAATATACTAATCGTATTACTGGCAATTATTGCAGTGCCTTTTATACTTATACTCGTTAATAAAATGAAGGCCAGGAATCTGCAAAAGGACTACCCAGCCTTGGGACAACCAATTGAAAGTGAAAACTTCGTTTTGGTAGAGCTGAAACTGAAAGGTAAAACTATTGAGTATTTTCATGGGGAATACGGTTCAGATCGTTCACAGGAGCTGGATACAGCTTTACAGCATCTTGAACCTGCCCGTTATTGGCCCAAAAATGGTGGCTTTGTACATTATGATACAGTAAAAAACCAGTTTATGATAGCCACAAATGAATATGTAAAGAACGTGAAACGCCCCGAAGGACTACTCGACGAGCAGAAGAACATTTGTTACTTTGATGAAAGTGGTAAACCAGTTGGACAAATCAGCAACTTTTACAGCATAAAACAGCCTTGGCAGGCCAATAGCGTTTTAATGCTTGATTATGTTCCGAATTTTCCGCAGTGGAAAAATAAGAGCGCAGAGCTTTACCTTAAGCATTTTGAAATTGAACATTTTGAAACATATTGGTTAACGCCATTACGTGGAATGGGTAGTCCCAATGGTGCAGGTCCGGCTCCGGCGTGGTCTGGCATGGCTTATTACGATTTGCACATAGCAGGTGAAACTTTAAGATTCCGATCACCCGCAACAAAAGACGGTTTTATGTTTTTGGAGTCAAACGATTTTGAAACAGAATTGGCCTACTGTAAATTTCCGCGGTTATTAAAAAAAGCAGCACCTGCGTTCCTTATTTATGGGCCGCGCTTTGGACAGGGTAGGGCCTTTATAATCAAGCATAAGTAACAGTATTAAACTAATGTGTTTATAAGCTTTTACCGAAGCAACGGGCGTTGATAAATTATTGATGATTTAGCAATTGCTACCGATAGGTTTTGTTGTATGCGGCGTTATTATTGGTTATCTATAGGCAACTCAAACCAAAATTCACTACCTACGCCCAATTCGCTGCTAACGCCAATTTTACCGTCGTGTCGCTCAATAATCTCTTTGCAAATATACAACCCTATACCGAACCCTTTTGTGAACTTCATGTTGTCGCTTTCTACCCTGTAGAATCGGTCAAAAACATGGGGCTGATCTTTAGCTGAAATCCCCATACCCTGATCGCTCACCGAAACTTTGACCTTGCCGCCGGTTGAATAACAAGACACATTAATGGCGCTACCTTCGGGCGAATACTTTACTGCGTTATTTATAAAATTAACTAATACCTGCTCAATCTTGTCCTGGTCAGCCTCAATGGGCGTATATTCCACCGGGTGAAAGACAATTTGGTGCGATGTATGAGTAGCCATAGACTCCTCTTCGGCCAATTTAACCAAATGAGCCATATCAAAACAGCTGCGTTTAAGCTGTATCTTGCCTTCGCTCATACGTGCTACATCCAAAAATCCGCTTATAAGTGCCATCATGCGGTCAATCTGGCGTTTGGCCTTACTCGCTATGCCGTTAATAACTGCATCATTACTTTTTTGAGATTTTAACATCAGCATCTGTACATAGCCACTCATTGAAGTAAGTGGAGAGCGTAACTCGTGACTTACAATGCCTATAAAGTCGTTCTTGCGTTGTTCATCAAGCTTGCGTTCAGTAATATCAGCAACAGTGCCTGAAAAGTGCCCGGGTTGTCCTTCTTTTGCAGATGGATACAATCTTCCGGTTGCCTTTATCCAACGTAATTGCTTATCGCGGAAGCCAATGATGGGATATTCCAAATCATAAGATTCTCCTTTTGTTAAGGCAGCTTCAACGGCGTTAGTTACTTTATCTCTGAACTCTTCCGCTACCTGCGTAATAGCAGCATCATAAGGCATCGTCTCATCCGGATAATAGCCAAACATTTCTTTCAAGCGGTTTGATGGAATAAATTCCTTTGTTTCGGCATTGATGTACCACGTACCTAATTCAGCCGACTGGATTGCAAGTCTTAGTTGTTCATCGTGCTCACTTAATAAGCGATGAGCTTGCTCAAGTTCCAGATGTAACTGGTGACTTTCGGTGGCATCTGTAAAGCTACCTATGGCTCCGGTTATATTACCGCTTTTATCACGTATTGGCGACGCATTCATATTGATGTACATCGGATCTTCGTCCTTAGCCTGAATCAAAAATAAATGATTGTAAACCGGCTTATTGCTTGATATTGCCACACTTACAGGGTGTTCTTCATGCAACATCGGGCTTCCGTCCAAATGACAATTAGACCATTCAGGCGAACTGTTTTTACGTTTTAATATACTTTCACGGTCAACTTTCAAAATCTCCTGAGCACGTTCGTTCGAGTAAATTACATTGCCTTTAGTATCTGTAATACCTATGCCTTCGGCCACAGTATCAAGTATGGTTTGTAACCTGTCCTTGCTTTCCGTAAGTTCGAGGTTTGTTTGCTGCAATAATGATTCGGTTTGAACCAACTGTTCAACTGTAGAAGTAAGCTCTTCATTTATTGATTCCTGCTCTTCATTAATTGCACTTAATTCCTCATTGGCATCCTGTAGCTTCCTTTCGCTTTCCTCAAGTCTTTGGCGTATACGAACCGTTTCTGTTATATCAATAACGGTTGCCAGAATAGCTTCGGGTACTCCGTTTAAATCAAATAGTGGTTGATATGAAATGTCGATGTATACTGTATTGATCGTTCCATCTGTTTCTGCTATCTCAGCTACCGTTTCAGATATATTTACAGGTTCGCCAGTTTGAAGTACGCTTTTAAGCAATCTTGGAAATGATTGCTCTTTTAATTCAGGGAAAACATCCAGCAAACCCTTGCCCATCATCTCTTCGGCTGAACGGGTCCAAATCCGGAGCATTGGCTTATTAGCTAATTCAACAACCAAATCTTCGCCTTTAATAATGCACATACCCATTGGTGCAGTCATAATAAGCTGGCGTAATTGATGTTCGTTCTTTTTTAATGCTCTTTGAGAATCAATCTGTTTGGTTACATCTGTTGCTGTATGAAGTAAGCACACGGTTTTACCAAAAGCATCTTTAACGGCTTTGTACTCAAAATTAAAGTAGGAAGTGGTCATCACACCATTAATCTTAACGGTGGCAGGTGTATCTGTTGCGGTATAAGTTACACCCGTATGCCAGGCCTCCTGCAACAGCGCTGTAAAGGGTTGACCAATTATTTCAGGAATAGCTTGCTCAAATGTTTTCCCAATAATATCACGATCCTTGCCCCATATTCTTAACATGGCATCGCTTGCGAAGCTGATATGCAATTCTTCACTTGAATAAATAGCAATAGCTTCGTTGGAGTGCATTATGGTTTCGAGCAAAACATGCTCTGGTAACATTTCAGCAGGCATTATAATGAATCAATAGTTTTCCTCAAAGATATAAAGTGTTTCCTTAATGGTAAATTAGATTCGCAAAAACATATGTTCACGCAACTTTACGAATTATAAGGTGCATATTTATTTAGTATCTGATTTAAGAATGCAAATTTTGCAAGGTGTTCATCAAGTTGTCTAAATTTAATGGTTTTGTTAAGTAGCCATTCATTCCTGCCTCAAAACATAACTGTTTATCTTCAGTAAGTGCATTTGCTGTAAGAGCTACAATTATAGGCTTGTTGCCTAAACGGTTTCTTATCAAACGCGTAGCTTCCAATCCATCAAGATTTGGCATTTGTATGTCCATCAGGATAATATCATAGTTGGTAACCATTACCTTTTCCAGCGCTTCTTGTCCGTCATTTGCCAAATCAGGCTGATAGCCCAGTCGGTTCAGTATGCGAACAATCAGTTTTTGGTTCATGGCATTGTCTTCTGCAACCAGCATTTTGTAAGGATAATGTGTAGCAAAATCTTGCGACAGAACCGATTTTATATCCTTGGCAGGTGCGGCATTATAGTCCTTAGCCATGCGATTAACCAAGGCATGCAGTTCATTTAACCTTACAGGTTTAGTTAGTGTGTAAAAGTTGGCTCCAAAATCGCTGTTTGATATGTCCATGCCCAAGCCTGTTATTAAAATTACCGGGCATTGGGATGCTATGTTCCTTAGTTGCAGGCAAAAAGTTTTGCCGGTCATATCATCAGTGTTCTGACCTGCAATGATTAACTTAAAATCATTCGTTTCTACTGCTGCGATTGCTTCTCTACCAGTTTTATAGGTACAAACCTCGATCTTTTTATCTTCAAGGTGTTCTTTTAAAATAGCTGTGCAGGTTTCGTTATTGTTGACAATTGCAGTTTTACCTGGCCAATAAGTTCCTACAGCGGTAGAGTCTGAGTTTACACTACTAGCTGTTTTACACTCTATAGTAAATGAAAATACACTACCTGATGACTGCTTGCTGCTTACCCTTATTTGGCCACCCATCAGGCGCACCAATCTTTGGCAAATTGCCAAACCAAGGCCTGATCCTCCGTATTTACGTGTCACCGATGAATCAAGCTGATTAAAGGCTTCAAACAGGTTGCTAATTCTATCTGCCGGAATACCAATTCCGGTGTCCTTTACCTCAAATAGTAATGTTAACCTTTCATCGTCACTAAAGAGTTTACTCACTTTAATCACAATTTCACCCTTATCAGTAAATTTACAGGCGTTACCCACCAAGTTAATTAAAACCTGACGCAAACGAATGCTGTCGGTGCAAAGGAGCGGTGGAACATCACCTTTAATATGGCAAAACAACTCTACCCCTGTGTCGGCTGTTTTAGCAGCAAACATCATCATTACCTCTTCAATTAAGGCCCTTAGTTCAAAGTCCTGCGGATCCAACTCCAAATTACCCGATTCGATTTTTGAAAAATCAAGAACGTCATTGATTACGTTCAAGAGAGATTGGCCGCTTTGCAAAATGGCATCGGTATATTCGTGCTGCTCTTTATTCAGCTCAGTAGCAGATAGGAGTGAGGCCATACCCAAAACGCCGTTTAAAGGCGTGCGTATTTCATGACTCATAGTAGCTAAAAAGGTACTTTTAGCTTTATTGGCCCGGTCGGCATCTTCACGGGCACGCTGCTCAACCTCCTTTTGTTCGGCCAGTTGAGTGTTCATCGCTTCAAGGTTTTGAGTGGCTGACATTAGCTCTTCCGACTGCACCTGCAATTCTTCTGCCTGTGCCTGCAACTCTTCAGACTGAGCTTGTGAAATTTCGAACTGGCGCTGAAGATCATCGTTGAGTTTGACTAAGGAGTCTCGTTGCGATACTACTTCCGCAGTACGTTCGCGTACTTGTCTACGGAGCTCCAATCGTTGTTGCCTTAAGTAAAGCGTCCTGAATCGATAAGACAGATACAACACTGCCGATAAAAATAACAATACAGATAACCTGAACCACCAGGTTTTCCAAAATGGGGGCCGCACAGTTATTGTTAACGAACGCACTATTCCATTCCAATAGCCATCGTAGTTAGCTGCCTTAACTTCGAATACATAGGTTCCGGCATCAAGATTGGTATAAGTTACTCTGCGCTGATCAGTGTAAATCCAGTTTTGATCAAAGCCATTTAACCGGTAAGCGTACTTATTTCTTTCGGGTATGGTATGATTTAACGCGGCAAAATCGATGCTGATAACTGATTGACCTGCGTTAAGCTCAATACACGATGTGTTAAGAATGCTTTTTTGAAGTACCGATTTTCGCTGACCTGCGTTAACTTTTTTGTTTAATATCCATAAACCGGTAATGGCAACATCTGCCGGGGTAGTGTTAACTGTTACGTTTTTAGGGTTTATAATGGTGTACCCGTTTATACTGCCAATGATGATGTTGCCATTTTTTAATGTAAGTCCCGACCCAATATTAAACTCAATGCTTTTTAATCCGTTAAACCTGTCCAGTTTTTTCAAACGTTTAGTTTGAGGGTTGTACCTCATAATACCTTGATTGGTACTAAGCCAAAGCTTACCGTACTTATCTCCTAATACTGAATGTATGGTGTTATCAATAAGGCCTTGCTGCTCGGTTAGTGCCGTTATATTTTTGCTTTTTGCATGGTAGCAGTTTAAACCACCCTCCATGGTCCCAATCCACATATTGCCAAGCCTGTCTTCGTAAAAATCACTGATTACGTTGCTTGTTAACTTGCTGTTACCAGTATTTAAGCGTGTAAAAGTTTTTGTTTGAGGGTTATAAATGCTTATTCCATTTGTATAGCCTCCAATCCATACGTTTCCAGTACGGTCTTCATAAATAGTTTGAACGGCGTCATCCGCAATGCTGTTTTTATTAGCAGGAGAATTGGTCAGCTTTTGGAACTTATTTGTTGCAGGGTTTAATATGTTTATTCCACCCCAACCTGTGGCAATCCAAAGCTTTCCATTACGGTCCTCCATCAACATGGCTACTGACTTGCAGTTCATAGAGTCAGCGCCGGTACCTGAGCTGTAGTTTTGAAACTTTCCTGTTCTGATATCAAGTTTATCGAGGCCGTTATTTGACGTACCTATCCAAACTGTGTTGCCGTCTTTAGTTACCAAAACATCGGTTGTGTAGTTACTTGATAAGCTGTTGCCGTTTGATAGGTGATGATAGTGTTTAATAAGTTTACCAGATTGCTCCACATAATCTAATCCATCATCAGTTGCTAGATAAAGATTTCCACGGCCATCTTCGGCCATGGACCTTATAATATTTTGAGCTGAAGGAAGCGAGTAATTAGCCGCCTTGAACCATTCAACAATCGTGATGTTTTTATTATACTTTAATATGCCCTGGCTCGATGTGCCTATCCATAAAGTTCCGGTTGCATCACTCAACAAAGAGTATACTGCATCATTAGGCATGTTGCTGCCGTCTGATGTTTTTATTGGAAGTTTAATTAGTTCCCTTTTTTGGATATCAAAAGTTTGTAGCGTTGTATTGGTGCCGAGCCAAAGTATGTTTCCACTTTGTGCTATACAATAAACAGGATTAGTTTTGTTTTCAGAGTTTTTGTCCGGTTCAACAGCATAGGAGATAATTTTACCGTCTTTTACGTTTAACAAGCTAAGCCCGGTGCTGGTTCCCAGCCATAAATTATTGTCCTTATCTTCATTTATGGCATAAACAGCACTTTTACTTGCTTTAATATTGCTGATGTGAGGATTAAGCCACTTTTTGTTAAGAATATTAAATAATCGTAATCCGTTGTCAGTTCCTACCCATAAATTATAATTGCCGGCCTGGTAAACCGTATATATAGCTGCTACGCCGGGCGAAATAGGCAAGGAAAGCGATTGGTAGTCTTTAAAGAGCTTGGTTTGCAGGTCATATTGGATAAGTGATTTATCGGTCCCTATCCAAACCATTGTACCGTTGCCTGCATATACAGTATTAATGTTTTTTTCACTGAATGCGGCTGAGCCCTTATTTTTTACGTTTAAATAGTTGAAAAACGATTCTGTTCGGCGATCATACCTGCTAAGTCCGCCGGTTCTGGTTCCTATCCAAATATCGCCGTGAGCATCTTCACAAATAGATGAAATATAATTTGCCGGAAGGCTGTTAGCGTCATTGCTTCGGTGCTTGTATACGATGTTTTTGTATCCATCATAGCAGTTAAGCCCATCTTGTGTGCCTATCCAAATAAAGCCATAATGATCTCTGATAACAGCATTGATAGTGTTTTGCGAAAGTCCCTGAAAGCTGTTGAAGGGAGAAAGATTGATAACCTCACGCTGGCCATACGCTGTAAAGCCACAATAAATAAATAAAAATAAAAACAGGTATATTTTACCAATAAGTCCCATAAGAACAAATTCCTTCAATGTGTAATTTTCGATCAGGCCGGTTTATATAAAAGCCTGAACAGTAGTGCCGGAATTAGTTCACCAATTTAAGCTTTCTAACCATACAATAAAGATTTTGGTTGGTAATTACAATAAGTCTAAATAAAGTTAATATAGTTATCATTATAAATTATTTAGTGAACAGTTGATTTTAATTCTTTGCCCTTTTATACAAGTTAATAGTGTTTTTTCAAAGGATTTTTCCGAAGCCTTACTTAATAATATAAACCTTTTTATCATCGTTGGTAAACAAGGCATAGCCAAGTTGAGGATTGGTGTAAAAGCCGTATCCCTCAATTATAATGGGTGGTTGAGCTTTATTTTTCGTCAAGGTACCTAATTTAATTCCGTTAACTGTAATTTCCGATTGCTGCCAGCTTTTATCCTGGTACATAAATTCTTTGAGCCGTAAGGTGTCTTTCTTGAACGCTATGTCAGTAAATAGGTTTCCATGGTATAGTTCAACATCAAAACCCGGAGCATTGCCACCTCCGCCCGAAAAGCGAACCTTTTCGTACTTAGTGCGCTGAAACAATTTGTAATTCACATTTACACTCTTTATGAATTTCTTCTGTCTGCGAGCAGCAGTGTCGATATGCTTGAACAAGCTATTGACCAAAAGTTCCTCAGTGTACGAGTATGGGAAATACTTGCTAACGTCTTGCCTAGTGCTGAATTGAATGCATTTATCGTTATTAAAATAAGTAAGTACAGTATACATCTTCATGGCTTGTATGGCTTGTAATTTTCCACTAACTTGTGGCTGTGGTTTAAGTTCCTCTTCTTTGAAATCAACGTATACTGCTGAAGATTCTTTAGCAATCTTCTTTATCTCCTCTTTCTCGTTTTCAACATCCCAACTAAAGCTGGCATTTTGCACTTCTATTTTTATTGGTGTTTTTTTGCCGGTTAAGCTCCAATTATAATATTCATTATTCTTTTTGTCTATTATAAAACCATTTACAAACGCCAGATTGTAAGGTCTGCAGCTTATAACCAATGAGTCTATAACATCACCGTCACCATTTAATTTTATGAATGTGTTGGTGTCTTTATCCGATATAGAGTACAGAATAACATTGTTGTCCTTAGTAATTATAGATTGAATTTCTTCTTGGCCGGTAATCAGCAGCTTTAGTTGTATACCGCCTGATTTAATAGTTTTTAAGCTATCGATAGATTGGTAATGGTTAAATTTTCCCGGTAATTTATCATTGATTTTTTCTATGCTTTTTAAAAATTTAACACCCAAAAAAACCAGCAGGGCTATAATGATAATGGTTATAACAATGGGGAGTATTTTCATTTCAAAAGTTGAGTTTGCTTGATTAAACAGTCACGTGATTATAATGTTGTATTAGCCGCTACAAGTGTAGTACAAACTATTATCAGTTATTTATAAGCTGAGGCAGGATGAATGGAAAATGGTTTTAGTAAGTTTTATACACCAAAAAGCCGCTAATCCTTAAGGCTTAGCGGCTTTTTGGTGTAATTTAGTAACAAATGCTATAACGAAACATCAGTTATAGAGGTGTATATATGGCGGCCTTTATATTTCACCCAAATGTAAGACCACCCTGGAGTATCGTAACCTAAAAATGTAACGTACGGATCTTCTTCATTAAAGCCTGCAAAGCGTTTGCCAATATATTTAAGTTCAAGTCCTTCAACCAATTTATCAATAAAATTCATAATAGTAAGTTTATGCCAACCATAAATGCTGTGTTAGGCAGCAGGTAAGCGGTTTATTTAATACAGTGAATTGCTGTTAGTATAGTCAGCCTTAGCCAAATAAAACAGTAATCATAAACGGAAATGGAAGAGAGGCTGCTTGATCAATTGAATAAAGCGTAATAAGTGGTTGCCAAAGTTTAAAGGCAATGCATGTGTAAGAAAACGAATTTTAAATGCTGAAAGAGGTTTGCCAGTTAATGCCTTTAAATATTTTTTGAACGACTGCCTGTGAAGTGTTGATTTGCTTACTTTCTTTACCGTGATGACACGTTTGCCCTTAACCTCATAGCTATTGGAAAGATGCTTTGCTTTAAATACAGCTGCCTTGGGTGCAACAATATAACCAGGCATGATAAGCGCTACATGGCTGAGCACAACAAATAAATATCCCGCACTAAGCAGAATTATTTTTAATTGCTTTGCTCTACTGTTAACCATATATGTTAATACGGGTAAATGCCTTTACAGGAATTAACCTATTAAACGCGGTTTGCTGAAATTTAGTGTTTGAGCAGTCTCTTGAAAGTTTATTTACTTTGAATATCTGCTGCATTATAAACTGCTGGTGTTAGCGAAGTCATATTCCGGCTTATAAAATGTATTTGATTCAATTGTTACGTTTAATTAAAAGTGATTGGTATAAAGTTCAGCACTGTCACTTAAAAGCGGTGATTAGATTGACTGATAAAATTTAATTATCGTAAAATATTTAACCCTTAGTTTAATAACGTAGCGTGTAAGTCAACTAAAATCTAAAAAATATAAACTACGGCATACGTCTTGTTTAGAAAGATGTATGAGTTTAACGGAAATTCTAGAGGACATTAACAGAAGTGCAAAATTGGTATCAGATGACGACAAACGATTTAAGCTTTGGATGCCTAAGCGTGTTGTGTTTACTGCTGATGCAATGAATGAATCCTACGGTCAAAAGATTTATGACAAAGTTTCTGCTTTGAACTTACCAATAGAAATAGCCAAGAACAACCGCATAACCGGCCTGCGTGGTAAAGACGAAAAGGAGACTTATCGTATTGCAAAAAACACGCTGGCTGTTGTAAAGGCACCTCCAAGTGCATTCAATCTACGTCCCATACCGCCCTCAGCCGATTGGCAGTTTCATCTTGCGGAGGGTTGTCCTGCTCATTGTCAGTATTGCTATCTTGCAGGCAGCCTTTCGGGGCCACCGGCAATACGCGTGTTTGCAAACTTGCCACAAATTCTGGAAAGTACAATCCGCTACCAGCGTTTAAATGAACTGGTGTCGTACGAGGCCAGTTGTTATACTGATCCTTTAAGTTTAGAACACTTAACCGGCGGTTTGGCAGAGTCAATCAACTTTTTTGCTACACAACCCAACACTCATCTCCGTTTTGTGACCAAATTTGATAATGTTGAGCCATTGTTAAATTTACAACACAACGGGCATACCAGATTCAGGTGCAGCTTAAATGCCGATTCCGTAGCCAAACGCCTTGAAGGCGGAACGCCCACTGTAACAGCAAGAATTAAAGCACTGCGTAAAATGGCGTTGCCTAAGCAGCAGGGTGGAGGTGGTTATCCAATAGGGATTGTACTGGCGCCAATAATGCCAATACCCGATTGGAAATTACATTATACCACTCTATTGGATGAAGTGTCATCAAACCTTAACTTTGAAACCGACCTGACTTTTGAACTTATTACGCACCGATTTACGCCCGGTTCGAGAGATATATTGCTTGGCTGGTATCCTAACACAACCTTAGATTTTAGCGAAACAAACCGCAGTATTAAAAGAAACAAGTTTGGAGGGCAGAAATATGTGTTTGTAAAAGACCTGATGAAAGAATTACGTAGTTTTTTTGAAACAGAAATTGCTAACCGCTTTCCAAAAGCCAAAATATTGTATTGGACTTAATTAGAAGCTGCATCTGATAAAACGGAAAGTTAGCTTCCGGTTCCCTACTTTGGTAGATAGCGTAATCAAACTTCCCGAATGTATATAAGAGTGTATATATTTGCCATAAGGCGATTATTTGCTGTATACGCTATAATCGTTGGTTCCACTTATAAACTTAATAATGATTGCGGGCTGCGGCAAATACTGGAAATCAGTAATATATACATACTTTTTAATTTCGTTGTTTTCGTGCAGCGTAGTAAGTGCTCAGGGGTTGTTGTTTAACTCTAATAATGCGTTTATTTCAAAACGCACGTCTTACCAGGTATTTGGGAAAAACGAAATAAGTGTCAAGTCCCATCTGCACGTTGATTTTGAATTAATGCTGTGGGATCAAAACCACCTAGGCTATATATTCCAGTTTGGGAATAGCGAAAACTCCATAAGCCTTAGTCACCTGAACACGCACGATACCTCATCACTCAATTTAAATATTGATCGTGTTAGCAATAAGATTAAAGCGCCGTTTGATTTGAATAAGTTAGGTAGAAAGTGGGTTAAAATAGCTATTGACCTTGATGTTGCACACAACGCTGTCGAGCTGAACATTGGCGGACAAGAGTTCAAAGCATCAGGTTTTCCTTTTGGTAGCACCGCAACTGGCAATATCACTTTTGGTAAAAACGCATCATATACCGAAGTGCCTGATATGGCCATTCGGAATGTTAACGTAGTTTATGATGACGACACAGAGAATTTTCCGCTGAATGAGTGGACGGGTAACAGCGTATCAAATGCCAACGGAAAGACTATAGGAAACGTTGACAACCCGATTTGGTTAATTAACGACTCCTATTTTTGGAAGCCTTTATTTAGTAAGAAGTTTGCCGATGTTGCAGGCATAAATTACTGTACACAACCGCAACAGCTTTTAATATACGGTCGGGACTCAATCTATACATATTCTCCATCATCAAATAGATTGGATGGGCAGCGCTATGTAAATAAGCATCCAGTTGCTATGATACTGGGTAAAAGTATCTATAGTGAGAAGCAACAGCTTTTGTATGTTTATGAGCCATACGATATACGAGACGATGGATTTAGTATTGCCGCATTAAAACTTCAAAATTTAACCTGGAAAGGTTTAGGCAAAGGCCAGTTACCTACGCAACGGCACCACCACAATGTATTTTTTAATGCCGCGCAAGACACGCTTTTTATGTTTGGCGGCTATGGCTCATTCAAATATCATAACTCGTTTTATAAGTTTGATCAGTCGGCCAATGAATGGGTGACAGTCAAATTCAACGGCGATGATATTCATCCGCGCTTTTTTTCAGCATCCGGACCGGCAGAGAACCAGGATGAGGTTTATATATTCGGAGGATTCGGTAACCAATCGGGTAGCCAGGTGGTTGGAGGTAAAGAATATTACGACCTTTACCGCATCAATACAAAAACTCATCAGGTTAAAAAGTGCTGGAGTATTAAACTTGATGGCAAAAAGTTTGTACCTGCTAACAATTTGTTATTATCTCCCGATAAAAAATCATTTTACGTTTTGTGCTATCCTCATGAGGTAGCTAAAACACATCTGAAATTATATAAGTTTGCCATTGAAGATGGCAGTTTTGAGGAAGTGGGGAGCTCAATACCTGTCACCTCCGAAAAAATTGAGACTGATATTAATCTGTTTTATAACAGTGACAGTGAGCAGTTTTACTGTAGCATACAGGAGTTTACCGATCCCCAGCATTCCAGCATACGTGTTTTAGCCTTAGATGCACCTCCAATAAGCGAGGAAGCATATTTGAAACGTTCTCAAAAGCGAAATTCTGCAGCAATGTTATGGATAACTGCAGGTATTGGTTGCCTTATAATGGCTATGGGCGGTGCGTTGCTATATTTTAAGCGTGAAAAATTTTCTCAAAAGGCTCCAGTTGATAATGAATTAGATCCAGAAACTGTATTAGCGGATGAACAGCAAGATGAATCAGTGATTTTAGTAAAGCAAACTCAGGAAGAAAACGTTAAAAACGCTGTATACCTGTTAGGAGAATTTGCGGTAACAGATAGTTCAGGTCGGGATATTAAACATTTGTTCAGTCCTAAAATCAAACAGCTTTTTTTACTTATCTTATTGAACAGCAAAGATTCAAGAGGTATAACCTCAAGGAAACTTACAGGTTTTCTATGGCCGGATAAAGATGCTACGAAAGCGAAAAACCTGCGCGGGGTTACTTTTAATCATCTTCGTAATATATTAAGCGGAATAGAGGGAATTGATCTCCAGTTTGTAAATGATTCCTATTTGTTTACCACAAATCAGTCCTTTTTCTGCGACTATTACCTTGCATCTGACTTACTCGACAACTCATCTGCTACAGACGCAGGTAAACAGCGTCAACTCAATCAACTATTACTTCGTGGACCTATTTTCGACGACATGTCAGAACATTGGCTTGATGATTACAAACAGTCGTTTGATGAAAAAGCGGTAAATGCATTGCAATTACAACTTAATGAGTTGGCAGAACTCAAAAAATGGAAGGAAGCTAATGAAATTGCTAAGCTTGTTTTAAGCATTGATCCGTTTAACGATAGTGCATTCAACTTGCGATTAAAAGCTCTTAAAGCTACCAAAGGCACTGAGTATGCAAGGCAATTCTACAGATCATATTGCGCCAACTATTACGATGCATTTGGCGAAGAGTACCAACACGACTTCGAAGCAGCATCAAAATAGATTTTCATTAACCGCTTCAAAACATGCTTTTTAAGCGGTTAATAACATTTTTTTAAGCGTTAACCCCAATTTTAACCCCTCTATTAAGCTTGTTGCACTACAATTGTTATCACAATCGCAAAGCAATGCGATAACCAATTAGTACAGCCAAAAGTTCAATTTCAAGTCGTTCAAGCTTTGATTCGCTAAATGCGTTTAGCAATCAAAACGGCATTAATGCTATCGAGTGTAAAATCTTGCAGAGTGTTTTATGCTTATCAACGCACTGCAATTTGAACCCAATTTATTACAATGCTTACACCCTTAATATGAGGATATACTTTACTACTATTTCGTTATTGTTTTTTTTACAGGCGGGTGCCCAGGTTAAATCATCATCATTAACGGATGATGTAAACCCTTTAATGGGTACAATGTCAAAACCGGGCTTATCAAACGGCAACACTTACCCGGCAATTGCCTTGCCATGGGGTATGAATATCTGGACGCCTCAAACAGGCGACATGGGTAACGGATGGCAATACACTTATGATGCAGATAAAATAAACGGCTTCAAGCAAACTCACCAGCCATCGCCCTGGATGAGAGATTACGGGCAATTTGCAATTATGCCGGTAACAGGAAAGCTAAAGGTTGATCAAAAAGACCGGGCAAGCTGGTTTTCACACAAAACCGAAATTGCCAAGCCTTATTATTACAGTGTTTACCTAGCCGATCATGATGTAACTGCCGAGCTTACACCTACAGAGCGTTCGGCGCAGTTCCAATTTACATTTCCTAAAAGCGATAGTTCATTCGTAATTATTGATGCATTGGATGAAGGCTCGTCTATTCAGGTTATTCCGGGTGAAAACAAAATTACCGGCTATTCAACTAAACATGCAAACGGGCCACTTAAAAACTTTAAAAATTACTTTGTTATATATTGTGATAAGCCGTTTTCTTTCACTCGTGCCTATAAAAATGGAGTAGCCGGCCAATCGTTAAACGTACAGGCAGAACATGCATTAGCAGCTATCGGGTTCAAGACAAAAGCTGGCGAGAAAGTGCATTTACGCGTGGCCTCATCTTTTATTAATCTTGAGCAGGCCGAACTTAATTTAAAACGTGAACAAGGCAACTCCGGCTTTGATGAGGTAAAGCAAAAAGCTAAAAATGTTTGGGAAAGCACACTTGGCAGCATCAAGGTTGATGGTGGAACTCCGGCCCAGCGTCAAACGTTTTATTCATGCCTTTACCGTATGCTGTTCTTCCCTAATAAGCTGTACGAAGTAAATGCTAAAAATGAAATAGTTCACTGGAGCCCTTACACAGGTAATACGCATAAAGGCTACCTTTTTGGAGGAACCGGATTTTGGGACACCTTCAGGGCATTATATCCATTTTTAAACCTGGTTTACCCGTCAATTAACAAGGAAATGCAGGAAGGGCTACTGAACGCCTACAAAGAAGGCGGCTGGTTGCCTGAATGGTCAAGCCCGGGCTATGCTGATATTATGATCGGCAATAATTCGGCATCGGTTGTAGCCGAAGCGTACCTCAAAGGCTTACGCGGTTATGATGTGGAAACGCTCTATCAGGCGCTTACTCACGGCGCTAATAACGAAGGACCAAGGGCTACCGGCAGGCGTGGAGTGTCATATTATAATTCGTTAGGCTATGTACCGTACAATGTAGGCATCAAAGAAAATGCAGCACGCACCCTGGAGTACGCTTATGACGATTTTGCCATATATCAGTTGGGCAAAGCATTGAATAAACCACAAGCTGAAATTGAGGTGTATAAAAAGCGCTCCTTAAATTATAAAAATCTGTATGATCCGGCATGGGGCTTAATGCGTGGTAAAAACAAGGATGGAAGTTTCCAATCGCCGTTTAATCCGCTTAAATGGGGGGATGCCTTTACTGAGGGAAATAGCTGGCACTACAGCTGGAGCGTATTTCATGATGTGCAGGGCCTTATAAACCTTATGGGCGGTAAGCAAAATTTTGTCAACAAGCTTGACTCTGTTTTTACTCAACCCCCAGTGTTTGACGATAGCTACTATGGCGGTGTAATACACGAAATACGCGAAATGCAGGTTGCCGGCATGGGGCAGTATGCTCACGGTAATCAGCCTATACAACACATGTTGTATTTATACAATTACGCAGGCCAACCCTGGAAAACGCAGTACTGGGTGCGTGAAGCAATGAATAAACTTTACAAACCTACGCCCGATGGCTATTGCGGTGATGAAGATAACGGCCAAACCTCTGCATGGTATGTGTTTTCGGCTATGGGCTTTTATCCGGTTTGTCCGGCAGCATCTGAGTATGTAATAGGAACACCTTTGTTTAGCAAGGTCACCGTTAAGCTTCAAAATGGTAAGCAGCTTGTTATCAATGCTGCCAATAACAGCGATAGAAACCCATATGTAGGTAAAGCACTTTTAAACGGAAAGCCTTATGATTTTAACTGGCTTAAGCACGATGAGCTAATGAAGGGGGCAACAATTGATTTCAGCATGTCGGGCAGGCCTGAATACAAACGCGGTACAGCAAAAAGTGCTGCACCATACTCACTAACCAATCAGCAGTAGGCGAAAACTGATCACGTCAGTTACTCAAGTACAAATACAATTATAACGAACCAATTATTTTACAAAACCAAATTTATGAACAAAAAATTTACGAAGCTTATAGTTAAGCGGCAAAGGCTTAAAGTAGGTGTGCTATCTGTATTCCTCACAACAGGGTTTTGCCTTGCACATACGGCAGAGGTTATGGCCACGCCTTATAAGGCACTTAAAGTTAGTAATGAATTGCCTGCAGACATTGTTGTGCGTGGTATTATTAAAGACGAAAAAGGCGTGCCTATTCCGGGTGTAGGCGTTAAAGTAAAAGGCGCTCTTAGCGTTACCTCAACTGATGTAAATGGTAGTTTCAGCATCACCGTACCTAACGAAGCGGCGGTATTAGTAATTACCTACATCGGTTACACAACTAAAGAGGTAGCGGTAGGAACCCAAACCAATTTATCTATACAGCTCGAACCTAACAACAACAAGTTGGAAGAAGTAGCTGTGGTTGGCTTTGGTACTCAACGTAAAGTTTCACTTATTGGTGCGCAATCAACTGTAACACCAAAGGATTTGAAACTACCAGTATCAAGCGTTACACAATCTTTGGCCGGGCGTATTGCGGGTGTGGTAGGCGTACAACGCAGTGGCGAACCAGGCCGTAGTGCGGCTGATATTTGGATAAGAGGTATTGCCACTTTTGGCGGCAACTCAAGTTCGCCGTTAGTATTAGTAGATGGCGTTGAGCGATCAATTAATAACATTGATCCGGAGGACATTGAATCGTTCACAGTACTAAAGGATGCATCAGGAACTGCGGTGTATGGCGTCCGCGGAGCAAATGGTGTAGTGATTGTTAAAACCAAAACTGGTAAGGTAGGAAAGCCAAACATTTTCTTGGATTACAATGAAGGTGTTAGCTCCTTCACAAAACGGCCAAGAGTTTTAGACGGCTTACAATATATGAATTTAGCCAATGAAGCACTTACCAATCGTGGAGGCACTCCAAAGTACAGCCAGGAATACATTGACAATACCGCATCAGGTGTCGATCCGTTGCTTTATCCAAATGTGAACTGGATGGATGAGCTTTTTAATAAATACAGCCGTAACCGCAGGGTAAACCTTAATGCAAGTGGTGGTGTTGATAATGCGCAATATTATATTTCATTAGCATATTACAATGAAACCGGATTTCTTAAAACGGATGACTTAGCGGCTTACAATTCATCTCTTGATTATAAAAGGTACAACTTCACCAGTAACCTCAATGTAAAGCTTACTAATACCACAAAACTGGCTTTGGGTATTCAAGGCTATGCAGCAACCGGTAACTATCCTGGGGAAAGTACCCAAAACATATTTCGTTCAGCACTTGATGTATCGGGCGTGGAGTATCCGAAACTTTATCCGGGCGGCTTCATACCAGGTCGTTCATCAAACGGTGGATTTAGAAACCCATATGCCGATTTAACAAGACGTGGCTATCGTACTGAATTTACTAACCAGTTATATACAAATTTGAGGCTTACTCAAGATTTGAATATGATTACGCAAGGGCTAAGTGCTACTGCTATGGTTGCTTTCGATAATTATAACGAAAACTTCATAACCAGGTCAAAAAGGGAAAGTACCTACTTTATTCAAAACGTTACGGGTACCAATTCTCCTTACAAGCCCGATGGAAGCTTAAATCTGATACAGACTTTTACAAGCGGTGGCAACTATCTTAGCTTTGATCCCGCACGTGGCGGAAATAGAAGATTATACAGCGAAGCTGCTGTAAATTATGATCGCGCATTTGGTAAACATCGTATAGGTGGGCTCGTGCTGGGCTACACCCAAGATTATAACAATCCGTTTGCGGGTGATTTTACATCTTCAATACCTGAAAGACAAGTTGGTTTAGCTACCCGCGCTACCTACTCTTATGATGATAGGTATTTTGCGGAACTAAACTTTGGTTATAACGGTTCTGAACTATTTGCACCCTCTAAGCGCTACGGTTCTTTCCCGGCATTTGGTTTAGGCTGGATACCATCAAATGAAAAGTTTTGGGAACCTATCAAAGGAGCAATCTCTTTCTTAAAGTTCAGGTATTCTGACGGTAAAACGGGTATAGGCCGTATCAACGGCCGCCGCTTTGCTTATTTGACTCTGGTAAATGAAGGTGATGGTAACTCAGGCTACCAGTTAGGAAAAAACTTTGCCCGTTACAGGTCAATCGACGTGTCGGATTACGGAGTTGATATTCGCTGGTCGGAATCGCGTAAGCAGGATTTGGGTATGGAGATCAGAACCCTGAATGACAATCTGTACCTTATTGTTGATTTATTCAGAGAGCGCCGTACAGGAGTGTTTTTACAACGGCAATCAATACCGGGCTATGTTGGCTTAGTAAACCAACCATACGGAAATCTGGGTGTGGTAGATAACAGGGGTATCGACGCAACCTTAGAATACAATTTTAACATTGGCAAGGTTGACGTTGGCTTACGCGGAACATTTACTTATAATAAAGATAAGCTGCTGAATGATGATCGCCCACCGCAACCATATCCATGGATGAACAGGGTAGGTACTAACGTGTTATCACGTTTTGGTTACGTTGCCGAAAAGCTGTTTGATACACAGGCCGAAATTGATGCCAGTGCTACCCCGGGCTCAAAAGCTAACATTAAACCGGGCGATATTAAATATGCCGATTTAAACAATGACGGTTTAATAAACGATTATGACAAAACGCGGATTGGCAGGGGTGATATTCCTAATACGGTTTACGGCTTTGGTTTCAACGTTTCCTACAAAGGATTTGGTTTAAGCACATTATTCCAGGGTACAAGTAACGCCGATGTAATGTTGGGTGGCTCAGGTATATTTCCGTTTAATGGTGGCGGTGGTTTAAGTAACGCTTATGAAAACGCCACTGACCGCTGGACGCCGCAAAACCCAAGTCAAAATGTGTTTTACCCTCGTTTAGCTTACGGCGAAGATCAAAACTTCAACAACACGCTCGAAAGCTCATGGTGGGTAAAGGATATGAGTTTCTTGAGGCTTAAAACCGCTCAGCTGAGCTATAATTTGCCTCAAAGCTTAACGTCAAAAATTCATGTTCGCAATGCATCCATATACCTTATTGGAGTCAACTTACTAACGTTCAGCAAATGGAAGCTTTGGGACCCTGAACTCAATACTAATATTGATGGCAGAGCAAACGGAGCTAAATACCCTATCACCGGAACACTGTCTTTAGGTTTAAACGTGAGATTTTAATTGAATTTACAGAGATGAAAAAATATTTGATTTTAGTATTGGTTGCAGGCCTAACGCTAAATACTTCCTGTTCTAAATATTTAGATCAGGTACCCGATGACCGGCTTACGCTTGATGAAACTTTTACTAACCGCGCAACTGCAGAGAGATTTTTAGCAGGAATTTACCGCAATATTCCTGATGAGTTTGGCCAGCGTAACCCTGACTTAAGTAAGAATGCCGGTTTATGGACAGGCGGATCTGACGAGGCCGAATACATTTGGGGATTTGCTCAAACCAATAACTTGAATATTGGTAACTGGGATGCAAACAGCGGATTCGTAAATGATTATTGGAATAACTTTTACAGGGGCATTAGATCGGCAAGCTTTTTTATTGCCAATGTAGACAGGGTAACGCAAGACATTACGCCTCAGCTTATTGTTCAGTACAAAAATGAGGCTCGTGCATTAAGGGCCATGTTTTATTTTTACCTTATCAGGCTTTATGGTCCGGTAATACTATTAGGAGAAAATGTGATTGAGCCCGATGCGCCATCGGAAAGTGTTAGGTTGCCACGCAATACATTTGATGAATGCGTTAATTACATTGCTGCCGAACTTGATGCGGCTGCAGCTAATTTGCCTGTTAACCCTGTAAATGATAACAATTACGGGCGCATAACCAAAGGCATGGCGCTATGCTACAAGTTGCAAACGTATTTGCTGGCTGCAAGCCCCTTGTATAACGGTAACACCGATTTGGCTGGCTTGCGCAACAAAGACGGAAAGCAACTGATAAGCCAAACCTTTGATGCCAGTAAATGGAAAAGAGCATCAGATGCGTATAAAGCTTACATTACTGAATTTGTTCCCGGAACGTATAGCTTATACCGTAAAAACAATTCCGCAGGGGCGTTTGATCCTTACCTTTCATGTCGAGATATATTTATTGATCGTTTCAATAACGAAATTATCATGTCGCGTATTGAGGCTTCAATAGAAGGCCGTCAATATGAGCTAACGCCTTACCATAATGGCAAAAACTCTGAAACAAGAGGTTCGGGCGGTTTAGCGGCTACTCAGAATCAGGTGGATGCCTTTTTTACGGCAAATGGTCGTAGTATTAACGATCCTGCATCCGGTTATCGCACATCAGGGTTTACTGATTACAAGGCTCCGGGCAGTCCTATCGCTACTAACACTTACAACCAATGGGTTAACCGCGAACCTCGCTTTTATGTTAATATTACTTACCATAACAGCGTATGGTTAAATACCACTTACGGAAATATCATTACCGAGCTTAACAACAACGGTAACTCAGGTAAAGCAACCGGTGGAAACGATTACAGTGTAACCGGCTACATAGTGCGCAAAGCAATGGGGCTTGGTAACTGGAGAGAAAGTAATCGCCCGGTGATACTTTACCGGGTAGGAAACTTGTTCCTTGATTATGCTGAAGCGTTGAATGAGTCAACTCCAGGCAACCCTGAAATTCTGACTTACCTTAACCGCATTCGCGAGCGTGCAGGCATACCGCAATACGGTACAGGCACGGATGCCTTACCGGTACCAACTTCACAGGAAGCTATGCGCGATGCTATACGCAAAGAGCGCCGCTCAGAGTTGGCTTTTGAAAATGTAAGGTTTTTTGATACCCGCCGCTGGAAGATAGCCGAAACAACCGATAACGGCCCAACTTACGGACTTAGCATAACCAAAAATTTGCCTGAATTTTTAACCGTAATTCCTTTTGAAAACCGGGTGTTTACAAAACGCCACTATTTGTTCCCAATTCCTGCTAAAGATGTTAACGCAGATAATTTGATGGTACAAAACCCGGGCTGGTAATCTTATAACTGAATCTCCGGATGAAGCTAATTACTTCGTCCGGAAATTTATAACGCTACACATATGTTGAAATTTGATTTATCACAAATATTACTTTCAAACAAGTTAAGGCTCTTGCAACTGTTTATCGTGTTTGCGTCAATACACGCCGCATCATGCAGTAAAGGAAGTGACAGTGTTGAAACTCCAAAGCCCGTTCCGGAAACAAAAGGCGAATACTACAGCACTTCTGATGCGACTGCCGCATTCAATGCTTTCAACACCGCTTACTACAGTGCAAACGATAAACTTTATTACAGTACAACCGAGCGCAAAGACATTGGTGCCATTTGGACGCAGGCAATTTACTGGGATATGGCTATGCATATTTACGAGCGTACTAAAGACCAAGCCTACTACAAACTGGTAGCAGATATGTACGACGGCGGCTTTAAAAGGTATGACGGTTACAACTGGGACAATACAACCACATGGTTTATATATGATGATATGATGTGGTGGGTTATATCACTCGCCCGGGCGTACAACATCACCAAAAACGAAACTTACTTAACCAAGGCCAAAGCCGGTTTTGAACGGGTATGGAACGGCTCATATGACCCAATTAAAGGAGGTATGTTTTGGGATTTTAAACACAGCGGCAAAAATGCGTGTATTAACTATCCAACCGCTATTGCTGCAATGAGGCTTTACCAAATTACCAAAGACGAACAGTACTTAAATAAGGCAAAATCCATCTACAACTGGTCGAGAGAAAACTTGTTCGACATCAGCAACGGTAGAGTAGCCGATCATAAAATAGGTAATAACAACCCGGGTTATGAAGATTATACTTACAACCAGGGCACTTGCATAGGCGCAGCAGTTATGCTTTACGAGGTAACCAAAGAGCAGAAATACCTTGACGATGCCAACTTAGCTGCCCGTTATACCCAGCAGCGCATGAGCGATAGCCAGGGTATACTACCTGCAGAGGGTGATTACAATGAGCAGGGAGTACTTAAAGCCATATTTGCACAATACTTGGCGCAACTTGCAAAGATTTATCCGCAAGGCAATTATGATAAGTGGGCAATTATGAACGCCAATTATGCATGGAATAACCGCGACCTAGCCCGCAACATTATGCACCGTAACTATAAAGCACCTTGTCCAAAAGGTGTAGTACAGTCATATGAATCAAGTAGTGCTGTAGCATTTATGCAATTATTCACTCCAGTTAATTCAAAATAGCCCGTGAATAAAAAATCAATACTCCGGTGGCTGGTGTTTGCTGGCTTGCCGGCTGCAATTTATCCTGTCGAACGTGCTTCAGGGCAGTCGTTGCAAAAAACCTCATTTCAGGCTTCTGCACCATTTAGTCCCGATTTTGACATCAGGGCTGATGTTGCCATGGTATACGGCATTAATGATGACGGCGGAGAGTTTGAAAAGCGGGTGAAAGGTTACCGGGACAAAGGCTACGAAGTGCAGTTTATGACCGGCATTGCCTGGGGGCAGTACAAGGATTATTTTTTGGGGGAGTGGGACGGTAAGAAACATCTTGACGAAGGCCAGATGATGCAGAACGGCCAAACCATATGGCACGGCGAAAACGTGCCATATATAGTGCCTACCGCAAACTTTTTAAGCTACATGAAAACGCACGTTAAACGTGCTATTGATGCCGGCGTTACGGCCATTTACCTCGAGGAACCGGAATTTTGGGCACGCGCCGGTTACAGCGAAACATTTAAAAAGGCCTGGCAAAAACACTATGGCTTTCCGTGGATGGCGCAGCATGAGTCGCCTGAAGCTACATACCTATCTTCAAAGCTTAAATACCAATTGTATTTTGATGCACTTAAAGAAATTTTTACTTACGTAAAATCATATAGCATGAGTATTGGGCGTAACGTTAAATGCTATGTTCCAACACATTCCTTACTAAATTACTCGTCGTGGCAAATTGTTAGTCCTGAGGCCAGTTTGGCAAACCTTGATGGTATGGACGGTTACATAGCGCAGGTATGGACCGGTACATCGCGCGAACCGCTATTTTATAATGGCATTAAGAAAGAGCGCGTGTTTGAAAACGCTTTTTTAGAATACGGATCAATGGTTTCAATGACTGCGCCAACCGGCAGGCGCATATATTTCCTTACCGACCCTATTGAAGACTGGCAACGCTCATGGGATGATTACAAGCTAAATTATCAGGCAACATTTACAGCCCAGCTTTTATATCCTATGGTAAACCGTTACGAGGTAATGCCATGGCCTAACCGCATTTATAAAGGTAAGTTTAAGGTGGAAGGCATGGCCGATAAACAAACCATTGCCCCAGCTTATGCTACGCAAATGCAAGTGATGATTAACTCACTTAACAGCATGCCACAGTCTGATAATAAACTGAACGGCAGCCACGGCATAAGTGTATTGCTAAGCAATTCAATGATGTTTCAGCGATACCCAACCCACAAAGGATATGAAGACCCTCAACTGTCAAACTTTTACGGTATGGCGGTTCCCTTGTTAAAACATGGAATACCGGTATCAACTGTGCATATGGAAAACTTGGCTGGCAACGCGCTTAAAGACACCAAGGTGTTAATTATGAGCTATGCCAACATGAAGCCATCATCTGCCAGCGAGCATAAACATCTTGCAGACTGGGTTAGGGCAGGAGGTGTGCTGCTATACTACGGTCAGGACAATGATCCTTTTCAGCAGGTAAAAGAATGGTGGAACACAGGCGAGAATAAATACAATGCGCCGTCTGAACATTTATTTAAACTTTTGAGCATTAACAGTAAGGCAAATACAGGCGGTACTTTTAAGTTTGGGAAAGGCACTGTTTACATTACAAAGCAAGATCCTAAGGATATTATAATGACAGCTAACGGGCATCAAAAGTTTATTGCAACGGTTAAACAAGCATATGAAACAGGTGCAAAGGCGGGTAAGTTCCTTGTAAAAAACAATTTTGTATTGGAACGCGGCCCGTATACCATAGCTGCCGTGCTTGATGAATCTGCTGATAGCAAAACCCTGGAATTGAACGGACACTTTATAGATCTGTTTGACCCACAACTGCCGGTTGTTTATAAAAAGATCGTAACGCCTAACACTCAGGCCTATTTATATGATTTAAAACGTGCACCAGGCAAACAGCAAACTCAGGTTCTCGCATCAGCTGCACGAGTAACCGATGAACAGAGAGGAAAAAAATTTTATAAAATTATTGCTAAAAGCCCTGATAAAACCATTAATTCAATGCGAATTTTGCTGCCAAATAAGCCATCAACTATAAAAGTTGCTAATGCAGATGGTGCCTTGAAAGTAAACCGCAGTGATTGGGATGCTGCCTCGCATACATTATTGCTTAGCTTTGATAACTTTAGCCAGGGAGTTAATGTGCAAATTAACTGGTAGTTTAAGTTTCCGGTTCGCAATTATATACTTTTAAACGTTTTCATTAGTACTTATGATAAAATACAGAGCAATAGTTTTAGTTTCACTTTTATTAGGCAAGGCTAGCGTAATGGCGCAAATTAATAAGGCGCCTGCTTATCCCTTAATTACACACAATACCTATTTCAGTGTATGGTCAAACACCGATAAGCTGAACGAATCGGTTACCCATCACTGGACCGGATCAAACCAATCATTAATTGGTATTGTGAACGTTGATGGTACCAATTACCGGTTTTTGGGTCAGGAACCGGTACGCTACAAAACTGTATTAGCCACCAGTGATGAAACTGAATACTCCGTTAAATACACCGAGAAAAAGCCGGCGGATGATTGGTTTAAAACTGACTTTGCTGCCGCCGATTGGAAAGAGGGAAAATCACCCATTGGTGACGGAAAAGAAAATAAAATTCAATGGCAATCCCGTGATATATGGATCAGGCGTGTTTTTAACATAAGCCGTACAGACGATATTAACGAGTTGTTTTTAAAGGCGTCTTTTGATGATGATATTGAAGTAAACTTGAACGGCGAGCGTATTTACACCAAAGTGGGTGTAAGCAAGGGTTATGAAATGATCCCCCTGGCTAAGAGCAAACTAAAGGTGGGTGAAAACATCATAGCCTACCACGTAGTAAATACAGGTGGCGGCGCACGTGCTGATGTTGGCTTTGCCGATAAACTGAAACCAATAATAAGCGATGAATTAAAGACTGCAGAACAAACCAATGTAACGGTTAAAGCAACTCAAACCACGTATAATTTTAAGGCGGGTAAAGTAAATTTTGATGTAATATTCACGTCGCCATTGTTACTAACCGATTTAAGCCTGTTGTCGAGGCCGGTATCGTACATCACTTACCAGGCTAAATCAAACGATGGCAAAACCCATTCGGTAAAAGTGTTTTTTAGCGCGTCGACTGATTTAGCAGTGAACTTGCCTAAACAGCCAGTAAAAGCCAGTAAGTATAACACGTCAACCTTAAATGTTTTGAAAGTTGGCACTACAGAGCAGCCGGTATTGAAAAAAGCAGGCGACGATGTACGCATTGATTGGGGTTATGCATATGTGGCTGTACCCAAATCAACAGGAGCCACGCAATATATTACAGCTGGTGAAGATGCGGTGAACAGCTTCAGACAAGGTAAATTAAATACTACAGTAAGTAACGGAAGTTCTTTGGCCTTAAATACCATAGTACCATTGGGAAAAGTAGGCTCAACACCTGTTTCGAAATTTATTGAAGTGGCCTATGATGAAATTTGGTCGATGGAATATTTTGGTACCAGGCTTAGGCCGTGGTGGAACAAGCAGGGCAACGAAACCATTGACAACCAAATGAATAAGGCTGCCAGTGATTATGCCGCTGTCTTACAGAAATGTACTGCCTTTAACCAGCGCTTATACGGTGATGCCTTAAAAACCGGAGGTAAAGAGTACGCCGGGTTATGCGTTTTAGCTTACAGGCAAAGTATAGCTGCCCATCAGCTTTTACAAAGCCCTAAAGGCGAAATTTTATGGTTTTCAAAAGAAAATTTCAGTGGTGGATTTGTAAACACTGTTGACGTAACTTACCCGTCGGCACCGCTTTACCTTTTGTACAATCCTAAATTGATGGAGGGTATGCTGAATGGTATATTTTACTTTAGCGAGAGCGGCAAGTACGGACATGATTATGCTGCCCATGATTTGGGTACTTACCCACTGGCCAACGGACAAACTTATGGTGAGGGTATGCCTGTTGAAGAATCGGGCAATATGATTATACTTACCGCTGCCATAGCGGCTGCTGAAGGCAATCCTGCTTATGCTAAAAAGCACTGGAAAACCTTGAGTACCTGGGTTAATTACTTAGTTAAAGAAGGTTTTGACCCCGCCAACCAGTTGTGTACTGATGATTTTGCCGGTCACCTGGCCCGCAATGCCAACTTATCTGTTAAGGCAATTGTAGGAATAGGTTGCTATGCTAAATTGGCAAATGCTTTAGGTTACAAAGTTGTTGCTGCTAAATACAATCAAATAGCCAAAGAGATGGTTCCGCGGTGGATGAAATTGGCTGACGACGGTGATCACTATACCCTTACGTTTGACAACAAAGGCACCTGGAGCCAAAAGTATAATCTGGTTTGGGATAAGGTTTTAAATCTTGGGTTATTTCCACAAAAGGTTTACGATACGGAGATTAAATACTACTTGACCAAGCAAAATAAATTTGGCTTACCGTTAGACAGTCGCAAAACCTACACCAAGTCAGACTGGATAATATGGACCGCTACGATGACCAATACAAACAAGGACTTTCAAGCGCTGATCAGTCCTATTTACAAATTTGCTACTAACACACCTTCAAGAGTGCCACTTAATGATTGGCATGAAACCACTGATGGTAAAATGGTTGGTTTTCAAGCTCGTAGCGTTGTAGGCGGGTACTTTATGCCTATACTCAAAAACAAGTTAGCCAGCGCTAAATAGCAGCAACAAGCTCTAATAATCAATTCTTATAGCCCCGCAATGTTTGCCCAAAATAGTTTTAGGCAAGCATTGCGGTTGCTTAAAATAACCAAGTGAAATGCTATGACCTGTTTAAAAACATTTGTAACACCGTGTTTAAAAGTTTTTATGTGCCTTGCTGTATTTGGCATTCAATCTACATCAGCACAATCCACAGCCGGAATCAAGAACTTGAGCACATCTAAACAGGTCAAGGTAAACACATCGGCCAAAAAGGTTGATATAACATGGCCAACTGGCAAAGGCACAAATGGGAGAGTGGTATTGAGCTTGGAAAAGAACGCCGCTTTATTCAGTAGCATTCAGGCATCGAATAATGGCCCTTTTAAACAAATAATTTCCAATCTTAACCCTAAATTTATACTAACCGTTGGTAAGCGCGACCTTATTTCACAAAACGGCTGGAACATATTTTTTGATCGTGTACCGCTTAAGCCCTTTAAGGCATATAAAGTTACGTTGGACAAATCGGGCGCTGTTATAACGTCAGAAGGATCGCGTACCATAGTACGCATAGGCGGCGCCAAAGCTGGTCCGTTTAGCGGGAATGTTGAGATTACATTTTATAACGGTAGTCCGCTTTTTAATGTGGCAGCTGTAATGAGTACGCCTATCGACTCAACAGCCGTTGTTTATGACGCCGGCATGGTTGGTAGTAACCCACAATGGTCAAAAATTATCTGGGCAAAAATCAATGATGAATTTGACGGTATGGCGTATCATAATGCCGATACCAGCCAGAATGTTGCCGTGAAGTATCGTACCATCATAGGAGAGACAACGGCAGGTTCACTTGCCGTGTTTCCGGCACCGCATCAATACTTTTACCCGCTTGATGAAGCTTTTAATTTGAAATTTACCTGGTATGGAAGCAATTACCGTAAAATGATACCTGGTTATGGTATAGGCATACGACAAGATTTATACGGCGACCGCCGTTTTGTGCCGTGGTTTAACGCGCCGCCCGGCACACATCAGCGTTTTAATTTCTTTTGCATGGCTACCTTGTCTGGAGGGCAGGCTGCATTAAACGCAGTAAAACAATTTACGCACAATGATAAGTTTGTGCCGCTGCCAGGCTACAAAACCATGGCTAGTCATTTCCATAACGAGTATACTACTAATGTAACGCTAAAAAATAAACCGGTCGTGAAGGAGCCTGAATATGTACAGGTCTTCAAAAAGCTGGGTGTTGATATTGTTCATTTAGGTGAGTTTCATGGGACAGGTCATCCAAAAGGGCCCGATGAAGATCGTTTGAAAGAATTGGATGCCTTATTTAAAGAATGTGAAAAGGAATCAAGTAATAAGTTCCTGCTCCTGCCGGGCGAAGAGCCAAATGAGTTTTTTGGCGGCCACTGGATGGGAATTTTTCCTAAGCCGGTGTACTGGATCATGTCGCGCAAGGGAGAAATGCCTTTCATTACTAATGACAGCCGCTATGGGAAGGTTTATCATATAGGCAGCAAAGACGATATGCTGAAACTACTTGAGTTAGAAGGCGGATTAGCCTGGACGGCTCATGCCCGCACCAAAGGATCAACCGGATACCCGGATTTGTACAAAGAAGAAAAGTTTTTCAAATCTGACCGCTTTAACGGTGCTGCATGGAAAAACATTCCAGCCGACTTATCAACCGAGCGTATGGGCAAGCGCATTTTTGACTTGATGGATGATATGAGCAACTGGGGTCTTAAGAAAAAAGCTATTGCCGAATCGGATATATTTACCATAACGCACGATAATGAGATGTATGCTCACGTGAACATAAATTATCTTAAAATAGATGCCTTACCCAAGTTCAGCAATGGCTGGCAACCTGTAGTAGACGTTATACAAAAAGGTGAATTTTTCTCAACCACTGGCGAGGTGCTTATTCCTGCATTTAAGGTGAACGGTTCTTCATCGGCAAAAAGTGGTCGTAAAGCTAATACGTCAGTTGATTTTTCGGTTAGCTGGACGTTCCCGTTAAAGTTTGCAGAAATTATATCAGGAGATGGGCAAAAAGTTTATCGCAAGCGCATTGATCTAAAAAACACAACAGCTTTTGGATCAAAGCAATTCAGCATTCCGGTTGATTTGAAAGGAAGAAAATGGGTAAGGCTTGAAGTTTGGGATGCAGCGGTTAATGGTGCATTTACACAAAATATTTGGCTTAATTAGCCCAGCTAATTAATTAAGAAGCATAATGTTTGTGCCCTGTATTGAATAATATAGGGCATTTTCATTTCCAACGGCTGATTTAAAATTGAGTTGTTTAACTTTACTACAATGACGGAACGAAAACAATATATTATAAATTTAACAATGATCGCAGTGTTTGCTTTATTGACAAACTGCAATCAAAACTTCATCAAACAAAATAAGAGCAAAGTGGCTTTTCAGAAACTTAAAGTAAAAGCTTGTTGTACCGGCAAAACTCCGGCAAGGTTTGGTTTTGCAAACCGACTAGCTGATACAATTGTAATTACCAAGCACGTAAATGCTACGCAGCAACGCAAGTAATTTATAAACAGCAGATTTTATTGCGGTTGTTTATATCAAATTGGAAGCGTAAACCAAAAGGTGCTTCCATTGCCCACCTTACTTTCAACGCCAATACTGCCACCATGGCTGCGTATTATATTCGCACAAACGTACAGCCCTAAACCCATACCGCTGTATTTCATGTTAGCAGTATCAGCACGGTAATACCTGTCAAACAAATACTTTATTTTATCCTCCTGAATTCCCTTACCCTGATCGGTAATTGCAACTTTAGCGTACTCATCCTCCAAAGCGGCTTTCACTATAATCACTTCTGATTCTCCGGCATACTTACAAGCATTATTCACCAGGTTAACTATAACCTGTTCAATTTTGCCCGCATCGGCATTTACCATCAAATTGCTTTCGCCAATAATCTCAATAGTTGATGTGCCTATGTTGATATTGCTGGTTACATCTTGTAATAGTTTAATAATGTCAAAACGCTCTTTTCTTATAAGCAGCTCGCCAAGTCCAATACTGTTTGCATCAACCAGGTCGGCAATTATTTTATTGAGCTTTTTAACGTTCTTAAAGCATGAACTTATCATACTGATCAACACATGATCATCAGGCCTGTTTCTCAGTAATGAGCGTTCAATGAACTGCATATTGGCAGACAGGCTTGTTAATGGCGTTTTTAGCTCATGGCTGGCAATATTTATAAAGTCATCTTTCTGATGCTGCAATAATTTTTGCTCGTGAATATCAGTACAGGTGCCAAACCATTTAACAATTTTGCCATTCTCGTTAAAATACGGTGCCGCCCTACCTAAAACCCAAATGTATTCGCCGGTGAACTTTCGCAACCTGTATTCAATTTCGTAAGGTGTTCCGGTTTCTAATGAATGTCGCCAAACGTTCCATGCCCTTTGCTGATCTTCAGGATGAAAAACCGCATTCCATCCCTCACCATCTGATTCACCATAAGCTGTACCTGTAAAATCATACCAGCGTTTGTTATAGTATTCGTGCATGCCTTCCGCATCTGTCACCCAAACCATTTGTATAATGGAGTCGGCAAGCTGGCGCAATAGCATTTCACTTTGGCGTATACGTTGGTCGGCAATCTCTTGCTCGGTAATGTCAATTAAGCTTGCTACAAACTCAGTTATTAATCCATCGGTATGTAAAGGCAATACTTTAACAGTTAGCCACCTTGTTTCATTTAGCTTGTTAACTATTCTGAACTTGCTTTCAAATGATCCGTTGGTTTTGACGGCATAGTTAAATAAAATCCTTTCATGTTCAACATCATCAGGGTGCAGGGCATTCAAATAGCCTAAACCAACACTTTCCTCAAATGTCAGGCCGGTGGTTTGCACCCAGGCTGTATTTGCGTATAAGCACGATGCCCCTGCAAACCGTAAAATCATAAAAGGAGATTCGTCGGCAAGGGCTTTAAAATATTGTTCGCGCGATTTTAATAGTTTACTTTCGGTTACATCGGTAATAGAATGTATGATGTAATGTAACTGACCATCAATTATTACAGGCTTGTTTATTGTTGACCAAAACCGCTCAACAAAAACATCGCTGCCCGGGATGCGTACCGGATAGCGCTGTACCAACATTTCATGATTTTGATGGGTTGCTATAACATTGTTGAACGATGCTGTAAGATTTAGTTCGCCGTCGGCCATCTCATCTCCCGGAACGTCGGGGAACACTTCAAAAATTCCCTTGCCTAAAATATCTTCACGGCGGGTAAAGGTGGCCTCATTGTACGCTTCACTAATTTCAACAATAGTGAATATAGGTGCATTGGGCAAAACAATTAAATAATTACCAGGCAAATTCCTGATAATGGCCAGCATGGCGTTGTGGTCTTTTACACCGGTAAAGTTCAACGGCTAATAATTTATGTGGTAAATGTAACCGTTAAACAATTAGAAAAAAATAAAGGCCGCCTTTTTATCCTGATATAATTGAGTGATAATTGTGATAACGTTTAGGTTGGCATCAAATATCCTATTGCATAAAAATTTCAATTGCCTTGCATACCTCTTCAGGGTTTTCTTCAAACATGTAATGACCTGTGTTGGGCAAGTGAATCAACTCAAAATTTGAAGCGCATGATGGCAAAGCATATTTATAATAGCCATATGATACGTTGCTGGCAATGCCCAACACCGGCATAGAAAGTTTGGTATATGATTTTGCATCTGCAATGTCAGTTCCGAAGGTTTGATACCAGGCATTTGATGCTCGAATACGCTCAGGCTGGTTATAAACGTTGGCATAAATGTCGCGTTCAAATGCAGGGATTTTACTTTCATCAAGCATTACATAACTGAACAACCAGTCAAGTAAAAATCGAAATCTTCCTTCAAGAAGCTTTTCAGGTAAATCTTTCACCTGGTTAAAGCTCATCCACCAAGTGTAAGGTTGCTGGTTGTCAATTTTTTCAGTGAATGTTCCTGGCGCAGGTATGAGCGGCATTTGAAAAATTCCTTCGTTTGGATGCAAACCATCAGCCACAATAAGCTTCTGAACCACCTGAGGATAGTTGTAAGCCAAACTCATAGCTACCATACCACCAATATCATGTCCCATTACCGTGACATTTTGCAGCTTCAGCGTAATTATTAAATGATATATATCGGTAGCCATTGTTTTTTTATCGTAGCCGTTAGTTGGCATTGCCGAACCACCCATCCCTCTTATGTCAACAACTATAACGCGGTAGCTGCCTGAAAGTGGAAGTGCTAAGTTTTTATACGAATACCAGGTTTGAGGCCATCCTGGCATGCAAACTATAACAGGTTTATCAATACCGTTATCAACGTAGTGCAAATCAACTCCATTTACATGTATTATGTGACTTTCAAACCCCGGCCACTGTTGCACAAGTTCTGTGCTGTTAAATTTAGTGTTCATGTTGTGAAAAGTTTAGTATTATTTACCTAGCGTATCATAAGCCGATGTCCAAATTATTTCAGGATAGCGGTCGTTGTCAAGACTTGTGTTTTGGGCCGAAAACATGCTGTACAAGTATTGCATTTGTTGCCATTGCGGGTATAATTGTGTTTCACCGTCGGTATCTGCCGCTCGTAATCGATCGATATTTTCGGAAAACTGCTCCATTGTACCTTGATGCTGCAACATAAATGGTGAGCCGCATAACTGCTCGCCAAGCAACGTAAAATCGAGCGGACTTAATTGGAAGCTTGCAATACGTAAGTCTCGTGGAGTTAAATCATCGAGCGCTGCTGCGGCAGTAAATTTGGCGGTATCAGCAACCGTTGTAAAATCAATCTTCCAGTTTTCTTTACTGTTGGGGCAGGTAACGGTTTTACTCTTAGTATCAAAAACCGGGATGCCATATTTTAGCACATAAGAAAATGCACCATTGAATATAGATGTAGCGTTGATATAGGTATCATCTAAAATGCTTCTGAACTCTTTACGTAAATCAAAATTTCGGTTTGCACCTTTCGGCAATTGTGTGTAGTCAGTACAAAAGTCAGAAGGAATGAACCGCGGCACGCCGGCTTGCACCGCTGCGTTAAGTAGGTGTGTTTGTGCTGTAACAATAACATCTCTTAACCCAGCCAGTGCCGAAATAACACAATCGGCACCCTCACATGCCGCTGAAAGTTGCGAGCTGTCATCATAATTCACTATAATAACATCTACTCCAGACGCGTTTAGCTTCTCAATTTTTTCCGATTGACTTTCAACGCGTACCAAGGCTTTTACAAAAGCGCCTTTGTTGATAAGTTCGTGGCAAATAAGCTCACCAAGGTTTCCGGTTGCACCGACAACAACTATTGTTTTTTTCATAGCAGATAAATTTTAACACAAAAGTACCTGCCACTGCAATAGCTAAAACTACCATTTGGTAGTATGTTATTAACGAAGATTTTTACGGATGCGACTAAGCGCATTGGGTGTAATGCCCAGGTAAGAAGCCAGTTGCTTAACCGAAATCAGCTGCATAAAGCCCGGCCTTTTCAAAAATTGAAGGTAACGTTCTTCCACGGTCATAACCTGAAAACTTATTATTTCGTCAATCATCCGCATAGCCATAGTTTCCCAAAGTTTACGGCCAAACTGTTGCCAGCTAGCATACTTTTCAAACAACCTCTCCATGCTTGCCTTATTAATACAATACACTGTTGTTTGAGTTACCGCTTCAATATTAAAACGAGTTGGCTTTTGAGGATTATAGCTTGTTATCTCGGTAAAAAACTCTCCCGGCTCAACAATCCATGCCGTAAGTGGCGCATCATCCCCAAGCTCAAATCGTAGTGCGCCTTCACTCACGAAATAGTAATAATTAGCAATTTGACCTCGTTTTAAAACCAGTTGTCCCTTTTCATAGGTCTTTTCACGAAACTCACTTATAATATCGTCTAACTCAATTGTATTGACGTTTAAATTGCTTTGTAAGAAATTTTTAAGGTTCTGCATTTAGTGGAATCAAACTGATTTGTGATAAGAGACGCTATGTGATTTAATATCGATAATCTATGCAAATACACATCATAGGCCGATTTTTCAAATTCAAGATGTCGAAAAAATACCCTTTTTTGATGAATTTGTAGGTGTGTTAACTCCTTGTTTCCATTTAGGTTTGCTTTGCAAGTAGCCTATAATCAGGTTTACTTCAATTTATACACAAGCCTATGATATTGTAAAGCGCAAGGCATTTCAATATCAAGCCAATTATGCCAATTATATACTGTTACATAAATTTTCCTGATCCGTTTAAATTAAGCATTTGCATTTGGCACTTGTGCAGTCATGTTGTCCATTGTTTACGGGTACACATTACTGTTAAGCTTGCTGTGCACAAAAGTTCTATCGACATTAATTCAATGTAACTGGTAGTCCTGCTGAAATTATTAACCAATAATCTAAATATCAGTACTATGAGAAAACCAAACTTTAAAAAAGTGGCCAAGATTGCCGCTTTAGCACTCGCGTGTATTTACACGGTAGGGTGTAGAAAATCGCTTGATGAAGGCGATACGGGCGTCAGCAGGGCCGAAGCTGAAAAAAAAGCTGCCGAACTTGGAAACGTAATTGTAAGGCCCACTTACAACAGTACATCGTTTTTGCGTAATCCGCTGAATGGCTGGGTAATGTACGGCAAACGCGATGCTACGGACGCCTATTGGGATACGCAGTTTTTTGTGCCCGAGCTTGGAGCAAACGTAAAGGCTATTGACTATGCATCGGCATGTTATATACGTACAAGCTGGCGCTCACTTAACCCAAGTCCGGGTGTTTACACCTGGAGAGATCTTACCTCGCAAATGGGAAAGCTTATAAACGGTGTTAAAACCAGAGGCCTGCCCATTGCTTTCCGTATTGTTGTTGATGGACGCGATCAGGGTGAAAATACACCGGCATTCGTTTTTAATGCAGGTGCCGGGTATTGGCTTTCTAATTCGGCCAATACGTCTCAAAAAACTCCGTTTCCGCAAGACCCTGTTTTCAGGCAGCATTATACCACATTGATTGAGGAGCTTGCAAAAGACTTTAACGATCCGGTGGTTACCTCATTTATAGATGCCTATGGCTTAGGCAAATGGGGAGAGGCACATAATGTGGTTTATGCAGCTCCCGGAACATTGACAGATGCACAAACCGAAGCAGCCAAGGCCGAAACATTGGATTGGATTACAGGTTTATACGCCCGAACGTTCACCAAAATTCCGTTGGTTATAAACTATCATCGTTTAATTGGTCACCCTACAAGCTGGGGTGCAGTAAACGCAAATAGCAATATGCTGCTCACAAATGCCATTAACAATAAAGGTTACAGTTTGCGGCACGATGCATTTGCGATGACGGATTACTACCAAAGCTGGGAGAAAGCTTTTGCTGCCACCTGGAAGCACAAACGCCCCATTATAATGGAAGGTGGTTGGATTGTAACCGGCACTCATAGATATTGGATTGATTCGGGCGGCCAGTACCGCGAAGGTCACCCGGAAGATGTAAGGCAAGCAGAGTTCGACCGCTCGGCCGAAGCTGCTGTTAACATGATGGATTTTAGGGTTGGGGAAACTACATCATGGTTTCAAACCAGCTTTCCATTGGTTCAACGTTTTAACACCGAAGGCGGTTACCGCTTATATCCTGATGAAGTGGCCTTACCAAACACTATTGCGGCAGGTGCTACTGCTTCGCTTAGCCACCGATGGGTGAACACAGGTTGGGGCTACTGCCCAAACAACATACCACAATGGAACTATAAATACAAGGTTGCTTTTGCGCTTTTAGATGCATCAGGAGCAGTTAAAAAACTATTTATAGATAACGCCAGCGATCCATCTAAATGGATTAAAAACAATCCCATCACTTATAATTTCACTACAACATCGGTTGATGTTACCCCCGGAACTTATAGCTGGGCAATTGCTATTGTTGACAAAACAAACGCAAACAAGCCAGGCATTGCACTTGCCGTTACGGGTAACGTTATCAATGGGTGGCTTAAGTTAGGTGATGTGGAAGTTCAATCCGCGGTAACTACCCCTCCAATAGGTCAGAGCATAAAATTAAGGGGCTCTAACAATCAGTTTGCATCTGGCGAAAACGGCCAAACAGCTATGATGTGTAACCGGCCAACTGCATCTACCTGGGAAACATTTACCGTTGTTGATGCAGGCGGCGGCAAGGTTGCCTTAAAAAGCATGAACAAATATATATCATCAGAAAACGGAGCTACAACCGGCATTACCTGCAGCCGCACCACCATAAGCGATTGGGAAAAGTTTGACTGGATTGTAAATGCAAACGGACGTATATCATTACGAGGAAATAATGGCAAATACATCAGTTCAGAAGATGGACAATCGGTGATGAAATGTAACCGAGCAACAGTTAGCGGCTGGGAGACTTTTGCCCTTAATTAATTAACATGAAATAGGCAAACAAAATTGTTGCAAATTCATTAGTTAGTTAAATTAAAATTTATGAGAGAGCTACCGGTAACCGTTAGACGCGCTATCGAATTATTAGGACTGGTGTTAATTGGTGCCCTGTTTGTTATTGGGCAAAATCTTATAATGCCGTTGCTAATGGCATTCTTTATCAGTTTGATGTTGTTGCCGGTACTCCGCTTTTTTGTGCGACTAAAACTGCCGGAAGTTGTAGCCATATTCATTCCTATTCTATTGCTGTTTATGTTTCTGGGGCTTATTGTATGGTTCTTTTCGGCTCAGATAGGTTCACTTATTGCCGATTTTCCACAGATAAAAAACAATGTTTCGCACCACCTGGCTGCGCTAAGCTCATGGATTGCGTCGACTTTTAAATACTCTGCCGATGCGCAACTTAAACTTGTTGATGAACAAAGCAGTAAACTTTTAAATTCTGCAGGCGGTATTTTAAGCAGCATGGTAGGCTCGGTAGGTAACATACTGTTGTTTTTTGGTCTACTTCCTATTTACATCTACCTCATATTGTTATACAAAAATTTGTTACTCCGCTTCATATTTATGTGGTTTGATCAGGCCCACCATGAAAAGGTAGAAGAGGGCGTACGCGCCAGCGAAAGCATCATCAAAAGTTACCTGATTGGTTTGTTAATACAAATTACTTATATCACCATACTTTTAGGTTTAGCATTATTTCTATTCGGCATTAAACACGCTTTACTGATAGGCGTAATATTCGCCTTTTTGAATCTTATCCCGTACCTGGGGGCGTTAATAGGAAACATACTAGGCGTATTAATCACCCTAGCTTCCTCACAAGAAATATCCTCCATATTTATTGTGCTTGGTGCTATTGCCGTAGTACAATTTTTAGATAACAATATCTTGATGCCACGCATTGTAGGGTCGAAGGTTAAGATTAATGCCTTGGCAGCAATAGTGGGGGTTTTGTTGGCGGGCACCATGGCAGGTATATCGGGTATGTTTTTGGCTTTACCAATGATTGCAGTATTAAAAATTGTATTCGACCGCTCAGAACATATGAAGCAATGGGGAGTGTTATTAGGTGATGAACGCCCTCAACATAGCCCTATGAGTTTCCCGATTTTTAGAAGAAAGAAGAAAATCCCCGAGGAAGCTACCACGGTAAAGTCTAGCATATGATGCTTCTTTAAAGAGCGGCAAACAAGAATAAGGAGAGCAAGGCATAACGCCTTGCTTTTTTTGTATAATTTAAGTTTGCTGAGTGATCATATTAATAAAAGTATTTAAACAAAATAAATACATACTATTACAACCCTTATAATGTCAAACTCTTTGCTCGCTGTTGGTTAAACATAAGTCATATGCTATTCACTATGATTAAAGCGTGCAAACTTTCCAATCTGGATTAGTTGAATTTCTTGTTAGCTTAATTTTAGCTACTTTAGCATCCTGTAACCAATTTATTACACGCTTAATGTAGCCATTAAGCAAACCAAACTGATTTTTTCAAGCAACTGCCTGCACTGTGTTATGAGGATAGCTAAAGTATTTAGTTTATTACTGTTATTTACATTTTTACATGATGTAAAAGCACAGGTATGGGTAAATCAACAGCATGGCGCCTTTGATCCACATAATTTTTCATTACGCACTTACACAACGCATGATGGCTTGCCTTCGAAAAGTACTACCGCTGCGCTTCGAGATAGAAATGGCTTAATGTGGATTGGTACCGAAAACGGACTTTGTAAGTTTGATGGTTATGCGTTTAAAGCTTATGTAAATATACCCGGAGATAGTACATCAATTACCAGTAACTATATTAATGCACTGGTAGAAGATAAAGCCGGACGTATTTGGGTAGGAACCATGGATGGGTTAAATATTTTTGACCCAACAACGGAAAAATTTACGCGGTTTTTTCACAAAAGCAATCATACTAATTCATTAAGCAATAACAAAATATGGTCATTACTATGCGACAGGGTTGGCCAAGTTTGGGTAGGAACCGATAACGGCTTCAACCGTTTTATTAATGCAGATAAAGGTTTTGACGTTTATTTACCCAACCAGAGGGACAAGTTTGCGCTTAAGGGTAAATCAATAAATTCTATCATCGAAGACAAATTTGGTGATTTATGGCTTGGGAGCTGGAGCAGTGGCCTGGCTAAGTTTGATAAGAAATTGCACAAGTTCATTAATTATGAGCAACCACATTTGAGCGGCCAAAAAAATCCAAATGACGTATGGAATCTGTGCTATGGCGTAGACGGACAAATATGTGTGGCAACCTATTGGAAAGGTCTTTTTGCCTTTAATCCTTCAACCGAAAAGTTTACATCAATAAAATGCCCAGACGGGGCCAATACCTCTGTATTTACTGTTGTACAAAAAAATTCAAATACATTACTGGTTGGTGGTAATGCAGGCTTTTATTGGGTTGATACGCGTACAAACAGTTGGCAAAAAGTACCAGACTTAATTAATAATGCCAGCGGAGAAGTTTATGACGATAAACATGGCATAATATGGCTGTGTTCAATAAATGGACTTACACAAATTGACTACAAAGAATACAAATTTGGCTGGTTACCGCTAAATCTCAAACCACGTGAAGTAAAAAGCATGTTGATAGACGGAAGAAAAATCTGGCTGTCGACTAATAACGGACTATTCAAATTCGACTTTATTAATGGTACTAAACAAGCGTTTTATCATGATAAAGCATCAAGCAGTTTAAGCAGCAATGAGTTAAGCAAACTCTATAAAGATGCAAGCGGCAACCTATGGATAGCAACTGAAAATGGTTTTGATAGGTACGATGAAAGGAGCAACTCTTTCCAGCATCACTTTCACCACTCGGCCTTATCAAGCCTCTATAATGAAGACGTTTTCAGGGATATTCTGGAGATTAAACCCGGTGTGTTTATGCTGGCAACTGATGCAGGATTAAAGATTTTTGATAGTAATAATAACACATTTGAACACTATTACAGTGAAGATAAAAAGCCGGGCTCAATAAATAATAATCATTTATACAGCTTACTGAAAGATGCCGACGGCATAATTTGGATAGGCACCTACGGTAGTGGCTTAAATCGCTTCAATACAGTAACCAAACGCTTTACCGCCTATACATTTAACGATAAGGTTACAGGCAGTTTGAGTAATAATATTGTCCGTAGCATTTTTCTCGATTCGCGAAAAAATCTGTGGGTTTGCACGTCTGATGGTTTAAACAAATTTAACCGCCAAACCAACAGCTTTAAAAGCTACTCAAAAAAAGATGGTTTTTCAAGCAATGTATTCATCAATATTGTTGAAGATAATCAGAATAATTTATGGGTTAACACCGAAACGGGCGTATCTAAATTTAACCCTGATAATTTGCAGGTTAAAAACTTTGATGAATCAGACGGTGTGTATGCAAACAGCGTAATCGCCAAATCACAAACCGGAGACATTTACCTTGCAGGTACAAACGGCATTGTGCATATAGATCCTATGAGGATAAAGCATAATTCAGAAGAAGCACCCGTTTACTTCACTGACTTTCAAATATTCAATAAATCAATAGTTCCCGGAGGAAATTCACCACTCAAGGTGGGTATTGGTGCAGCATCAAACATTGCACTAAAACATAGGCAAAATATGTTTTCCATAACGTTTGTAGCTTTAAATTATACTCACTCTGAGAGGAATAGTTATGCTTACAAACTGGAAGGATTTGATAGAAAATGGAATTACGTAGGCAACCAGCGCAAGGCTACCTACACAAACTTGAATCCGGGTAAGTATATATTTAAGGTTATTGCTGCTAATAATGATGGTGTTTGGAATAAGGAAGGGCGTACGATAAGCATTACTATTTTGCCTCCGTGGTATCAAACTTGGTGGGCTTATTTGTTATACTGCTTAGGTATAGGCGTCATAATTTACGGTTATATTGTGTATCGTGATAAACAGGCGAAATTAAAATATGAAGTTAAGGTTGCTCACTTACAAAGTGAAAGTGAGAAGGAACTGAATGAAAAAAAGCTCTCTTTTTTTACTAACATATCGCATGAGTTCAGGACTCCTTTAACATTGATAATCAATCCAGTAAAGGAATTACTCTACAAGGATGATAAAAATGTTGATACAACCAATCTCAACACCGTTTACAGAAATGCACGCAGACTGTTAAGTTTAGTTGATCAACTATTACTTTTCAGGAAGGCTGATGCCGAAATTGATAATTTAAAGATTGTAAAGCTAAATCTTGTCTTACTGAGTAAAGAAGTATACTTATGTTTCACGCACCAGGCACGGGTAAAAAGCATCTCTTACAATTTTAACTCCGCAAGTGAGCATTTAACTATTTACGCTGATAGGGAAAAAATAGAGATTGCACTATTTAACTTACTATCAAATGCCTTTAAGTTTACGCCCGATGGTGGTATCATAACCTTTGAGGTAAGTGATAACGATGAAAACGCTTTAATACGTGTTCAAGATAGCGGGTGCGGAATATCACCAAGCATTGGCGATAAGCTATTTAATAAATTTTATCAGGACACCGGCAGCGGTGCTTCGCTTAAGGGCGGATTTGGTATCGGTCTTTTTTTAGTTAAAAGCTTTATAAACGCAATGAGGGGTAAGATCAACTATGAAAGTGTAGAAGGAGAAGGCACAACTTTCAATATTGAACTCCCAAAAGGGCTTGAATATGCGCTATCAACAAACATACAGGACGATGGCGATACAGAATCTGTTCTCTTAAAAGAATTGATTGAGGATGAAATTACAGCAAATGCAGTAGTTGATTTAGCAAACGATGAAGTTTTATTTGATGATCCGCTTACATCCGAAACAAAAACTTTGTTAATTATTGATGATAATCATGATGTCAGAGAATATTTGAAGCAGGTATTCAAGCTTGAATTTACCATTTATGAAGCATCAAACGGCGAGCACGGATTTGAGATGATTAACGAGTACCTGCCCGACATAGTCATCAGCGATGTAATGATGCAAGGGATGAGTGGCATAGAGCTTTGTAATCTTGTCAAAGAAAACGAAGCGACATCGCATATACCCGTCATTTTATTAACCGCTAGTTCATCGCCCGAAATTAAATTGAAGGGACTGGAGGGTGGAGCGGATGATTACATAAGTAAACCCTTTGATAAAGAAATACTTAAAGCCAGGGTAGCGGGTATTCTTAAAAGCAAAAATAACCTTCAAAAGTATTTTTATAATGAGGTAACGCTTAATGCAAACGATCTTAAGATTTCTTCTGAATATAAAGACTTCCTAAATTCCTGTATCCGGATAGTTGAAAGGCACATCACCGACCCTGACTTTAACATTCAGGTATTGGCTGCCGAAATTGGCATGTCGCGCTCTAAGCTATACAATAAAATCAAGTCAATATCAGGGCAGTCATCTAATAGCTTTATTCGTTTTATACGGTTACGTAAGGCCGCTGAGATTTTTATCAATTCAGATCATACCATACTACAAACATCCTACATGGTAGGTATTAGAGACCCAAGGTATTTCAGGGAGCAATTTTGCAAACAGTTCAACATGAACCCATCCCAATACATCAAAAAGTTCCGTAAGCCCTTCAGCAACAATTTACATCTTAGTCCGGCTATGATGAAGGCGTATAAAGGTAAATAAGTTAGTTCTTGGTGGCTGAATTTTCACAGCTCGACCCGTCTTTAAAAATTATCCTATTTCATTTACTGTCGTTCAATTCGCAGATGCGATACTTCGTCGGTAAGCCCTCTGATGGACTCTTATTACCATAACCCCACCAAACAGCTTCATACCGCATTGCTCAATTGATTTATTGCTTTGAACAGGTAAATTTTAACATTCAAGCGGTATTTTAACTGTTTACCCCTCTAAATTTAACCGTTTACCACTCATTCTTAAGGTAGGTTTTTTATCAATTTAGCCTCCGAAACCAATTGTATTTCCGGCTTACTGCATTCACTATTTCTCCAATAGTAGTGTGCGTTTCCTGAAGAATTTCAAACCAATTAAACATTATTAAATTATGAACAAACTTCTACGGATTAATTGTTCTCCGTTATGGTATGGTTCGGGCGTTACCTCGGTTTTTAACAAAGCCATGATTGCCGGGCTATTGATCACAACACCATTTGCAGCCGATGCGCGTATTACAAATGTACCGCACAAATCATCAGCGGTAAGATTGGTTAAGCAAGACACACCTATATCAGGTAGGGTGCTTGATGAAAAAGGTGAGCCGCTTGCAGGGCTTAGCGTAACCATTAAAGGTACAACCAGCGGCACTATTACCGATGTTAACGGTAAGTACTCCATCAATGTGAAAGATAAAAACGCCACGTTGATATTTACATTTACCGGGTATGACCCGCAAGAGGTTATAGTTGGCGATAGGTCTGTTATTGACATACGCATGTCCGTATCGGCAAAATCATTGAATGATGTGGTTGTTGTTGGTTATAACAGCCAAAAAAGAGCAACCTTAACAGGATCTGTATCTGACGTAAAAGGTGCTGAAATTGTAAAAAGCCCGCAGCCAAACGTGTCAAACTCTTTAGCAGGTCGTTTTTCGGGTGTTATTGCTAATAACCGCTCAGGTGAGCCGGGTTATGATGGCTCAAGCATTACCATCCGCGGTTTAGCTACCACTAACGACAATTCTGTGCTGGTAGTTGTAGATGGTATTCCGGGGCAAATTGGAGGTCTTGAACGTCTTGATCCAAATGATATTGAAAGTATTTCGGTATTAAAAGATGCCTCGGCTGCAATTTACGGTAACCGTGCCGCTAACGGTGTAATTTTGGTTACTACCAAACGCGGTAAAACAGGCAAGCCAAGTATCAGCTATACATTCAATCAAGGTTTTAGTCAGCCAACACGCTTGCCACAAATGGCAGATGCAGCAACCTATGCGCAACTGGTTAACGAAATGCTTTATAACAGCAATGCTCAAGGGGGCTTAAACCAACGTTACAGTGCAGCTCAAATTGAAACCTTCCGTAACGGGTCTGACCCGCTGAACTACCCAAATACTGATTGGATAGATGCAACTTTGAAAAAAGTAGCACTTCAAAACCAGCAAAGCCTATCGGTTAACGGAGGTAATGAAGATGTTAAATACTATGTATCGTTAGGTACAATTTACCAGGATAATCTTTATAAAAACGGCGTTACCAAGTATAAGCAATATAACTTCCGTTCAAACATTGATGCCAACATAACTAAACGCTTTAAGGTAAGTGTATTGTTATCGGGCAGGCAGGAAAACAGGCAATACCCAACAACCGGCGGCGGCGGTATTTTCAGGTCTATATATCGTGCCAACCCAACTGTTGCCCCTTACTATCCTAACGGTTTGCCAACTATAGGTATTGAAGGCGAGAATCCGGCTTTACAGGTAACCGATATTGGTGGCGTAAACCGTAACCCAATACATGTATTCAACGGAATATTGAAAGCCAACTATTTAATTCCAGGTGTTGAAGGACTATCTGTTGACGGTTTCTTTTCAGTAGATCGTGCTTTTAACTTCTCTAAAAACTTCTCAAAACCATATAACGTTTATAATTATATTGCAAGTACAAACGTTTACGAGCCAAGGCTTTATGGTGGATTTAATGGCCGTCCGCAGCTTTTTGAATCGCAAATGAATGATGTACAGCTAACATCAAATGCTAAGCTGAATTATGCACGCAAATTTGGCAAGCATGACATTTATGCGTTTGTGGGTTATGAGCAAAGTTCAAACCGCAGAGAATACTTTGATGCAACCCGTAGGAACTTCCTATCATCTGATTTACCCGAGCTTGGACAAGGTGGTGCATTACCAACAGATGCTTTAAATTCAGGTTACAGTACAAATTTTACCCGCCGAAGTGTAATCAGTAAAATTGCTTACAACTACAATGAGAAGTATATGCTTGAAGCTCAGTTTAGGGCTGACGGAACTTCTAATTTTCCATCTGATAAAAGGTGGGGATATTTTCCATCTGTGTCGGGTGCATGGCGTGTTTCAAAAGAAGATTGGTTTGCAAACAATGTTAAATTCTTTGATGATTTAAAAATCCGTGCTTCTTATGGTTCTTTAGGTAATGATAAAATCAGACAGTTTCAATATTTTGACAACTTCACCATTGTACGCAACGGTTTTGTAAGCGGAACATCAATTCAGCCTAACCTTAACCTTATAAAATTAGGTAATGCTAACATTACGTGGGAAGTTGCCAAAAAATTGGATATAGGTCTGAACGCTGTTTTTCTTAAAAACTTCAGCATAGAGGCAATCTACTTCAACCAGGACAGAGAGAAAATTCTGATGCCTCGTAGCGGTTCAGTTCCCGCTGTAACAGGTATTGTTGATCCTTATAGTGGTGATAAATTACGACCGGATGAGAATATTGGAAAAGTAAACAGCAAGGGGTTTGAAGCGACTTTAGGATATAACCATACCGGTAAGGAATTTACCTGGGGACTTTCAGGTAACGTAACTTACGCTAAAAGCACAGGAGTATTTTTAGATGATGCGCCCGGCTTGTTACCATATCAAACTGTAACCGGTAATTCATTAAATACTCCATTATTGTACCGCAGTTTAGGCCTTTTCAGGAGTGCTGAAGAGCTTGCTGCTTACCCTCACGTTGTTGGCACCAAAGTAGGCGATTTAAAACTGGAAGACTTTAACCAGGACGGAGTTATTGATGACAGGGACAGAGTAAGAAACATATATGGCAACGTACCACGCATTACTTACGGCTTTACATTAAACGCAGCTTACAAAAACTTCGATTTGTCGGCATTAATTGCAGGTCAGGCTCAGGTTGCCCAGTACGTACTGCCTGAATCAGGAACCATAGGAAACTTCTACAAATCATGGGCTGATAACCGTTTTGGACCAAATACACCAAATGGTACCTTCCCATTAGTTACCGAAAGATCATCAAGTTCAATAAGCGGCCAGTATGCAAGCACTTTTTGGTTAAACGATGCATCATTTTTACGTTTAAAAAACATACAAATTGGCTATAACGTTGACGCTGCATTTTTATCAAAAATTAAGGTGTCAAACCTAAGGGTTTACTTTAGTGCATTTAACTTATTCACCATAACAAAGGTTAAAGATTACGATCCGGAAGGTGATAGCGGAAGCGGACAGTTTTATCCTCAGCAAAAAATATTTAACCTGGGTGTTAACCTTAAATTTTAAGCGTAATGAAAATCAACAATAAAAAATACTGGGGTGCATTGGTTAGTGCGGTCCTGCTTTTTTCTGCCTGTAAAAAAGATTACTTAGATATTCAGCCAACCGACCGCATAGCTACATCGGCATTACAGTCAGATAGCTCAGTTTTTGAAGCATACGTAACCAACCGTTACATTGGTACACAGCTTACCAATAAAGAGGGTGATGGTACACCCCCGGGCTTTGGCCGTGGCTTTGAATACGCCATGTGGAGTTCACTTACTGATGAATCCATTTACAATAACGATGATGATACGTGGTTTATTCAGCGCGGACAGCTATCATCTGATAATTTGGGCATAGCCAATGTTTTTTGGGGACGGAGTTATAGAGGTATACGCGAATGCAATTTTGCACTAAGCTTATTACCTAACGTGCCAATGAGCGCGTTACACCGTACCCGGTTAGAGGGCGAGTTGAAATTTGTGAGGGCTTTCCGTTATTTTGACCTTATTCGTAACTATGGCGGGGTAGTGCTTATGGGCGACCGTGTTACACAATTAGGCGAAGATTTTCAGGATCCTGCCTTATTCAAACGTTCAACTATTAAAGAGTCGATTGATTATGTTGTAGCGCAATTAGATGATGCCGTTGCAAAGCTTCCTTTGAACAATGACGGAAGCTGGATTCCGGGTCGTGCAACTAAAGGTGCGGTTTTGGCCTTAAAGTCTCGTTTGTTGCTTTATGCAGCAAGTCCGTTGTATGCTTCAGGAACATGGGAAGCAGCTGCAACTGCTGCACAGGCCGTAATTGGCTTAAATAAGTATAGCTTGTATTCAGGTGGCTACGCCAACATGTTTACCGTTAGTGAAACCTCAGAAACCATTTTTGCAAGGTATTACACTCGCGAGGCTGGTCACGTGCATTTAGAAATTGCAAACGGACCCAACGGTTACGGCGGATGGGCTGGTAACTCTCCGTTGCAAAACCTGGTTGATGATTATGAGATGAGCAACGGTAAGGCTATTACCGATCCAACATCTGGCTATAATGTAAATACCCCATACGCAAACCGCGATCCAAGGTTTGCTGCAACCATTTTATATAACGGAGCACCATACCGCGGCCGTGCAGTGGAAACATTTATTCCGGGTGGGAGAGATAGCAGAGATGGAAGCGAGAACTGGAACACCTCAAAAACGGGTTATTACCTGCGCAAGTTCATTAACGAAGAGTACCCTATCCAAAACCCTTGGGGTAATGCCGGTTTCCAAACCTGGACTTACTTCCGCTTGTCTGAAATACTGTTAAATTTTGCAGAGGCTGCTAATGAAGCTTACGGACCGGATGTTGTTCCTGCCGGCGCTACCTGTTCTGCACGCACGGCCGTTAACGCTATCAGGTCTCGCCAGGGTGTAAACATGCCAGCACTTGCCAACGTAACATCTAAAGATCAAATGCGCGAGGCAATACGCCACGAGCGCCGCATTGAGCTTGCGTTTGAAGAGCATCGTTTTTACGATGTACGCCGTTGGAAAATTGCAGATGTAACAGAGAACAAACCGGCCCTGGGTATTACAGTTACTAAAACCGCAACCGGATTCACTTTTACGCCAAAGGTTGCACTTGATGGTAGAAGCTTTCAGGCTAAACATTATTGGTTGCCTATACCTCGTGCCGAAATCCAGGCATCAAACAATCAGCTTCGCCAAAACGAAGGTTATTAATAATTAAGCAACTAAAGCAGGTACTTTAAGTCCTGCTTTAGTTTTTAAATGGATAACGGGTCATTCGAAAATGCACCGGTACAAATTCCTGCCAAATGAAAAAGCATCAAAAGTTATTATTATTGATGGCTCTTGCGTTGCCAGTTACGTTTAATGTCAACGCTCAAAATCAGAACGGAACATTATTTAATGACGGCTGGAAGTTTCATAAAGGTGAAATTGGCCAAACAGCAATAGCACAAACCAATGGAGCTGATTGGAAAACAGTAAGCATTCCGCATGATTGGAGCATTGAGGAACCATTTAGTGATGAATGGCCCAGTGCAACAGGTTACTTGCCGGGTGGCATAGGTTGGTATCAAAAATCATTTACGGTTCCGTTAACATGGAAGTCAAAGGTGGTGTCAATTTACTTTGATGGCGTTTACAAAAACAGTGAAGTTTACCTCAACGGCAAACTGCTTGGTAAAAGGCCAAATGGCTTTATCCCGTTTGAGTACGAACTGAATAAACATCTTAAATACGGTACCAAGAACACTATTACGGTAAAAGCAGATCACAGCCAGTTCGCAGATTCGCGCTGGTATACAGGTTCGGGCATTTACCGCAACGTTTACTTAAAGCTCAATAACCCTTTGTACATAGCCAAATGGGGCGTTAAGTTTTTTACCCCAAAGGTTAGTCGTTCAGTTGCAGAGGCCAATGTTGAAGTTACGTTGGTTAACAAGATTAAGGAAAACACCACGATTAACATTATTTCAGATTTGAGAGATGCCAATGGGATGGTTGTGGCGTCATCAAATCAAAAGCTTTTTACAGGCAACCGCGATAGTATAAAAAGCAACTTGTCTTTAAAGGTGAAATCTCCGCAACTGTGGTCGGTAAATGATCCAAACCTTTATCAACTTAGCGTTCAGGTTAAAATGGCTGGCAAGGTCATAAGCTCATGGAAAGACAAAGTGGGTATTAGAAACATAAGATTTGATGCAGGCAGCGGCTTTTACCTGAACGATAAAAACCTGAAACTGAAAGGCGTTTGTATACATGATGATGCCGGAGCCCTTGGCGTTGCCGTGCCCGAAGGTGTTTGGGTGCGCCGATTGAAACTTTTAAAAGAAGCCGGGTGCAATTCCATACGAATGAGCCACAACCCTCATGCTGATTACCTTTACCGTTTATGCGATCAAATGGGGTTCTTGGTGATGGATGAGGCCTTTGACGAATGGGAGTTTGGTAAAAATAAGTGGGTAAAGGGCTGGAACGTTGGTACTCCAAGTAATGATGGCTATCATAGTGCATTTAAGGAATGGGCATCTATTGATGTAAGGGATATGGTGCTGCGTAACTTTAACCGGCCTTCCATAATTATGTGGAGCATTGGTAATGAAATTGATTATCCAAATGACCCATATACGCATGAGGTGTTAAACTCCGGTCGTAACCCTCAAATTTATGGTAAAGGTTTCCTGTCCGATCATCCCTCAGTAAGTCGTTTAAGTGCATTGTCGAAACAACTTGCCGGTGCCGTTAAAAAGTTTGATACCAGCAGACCGGTTACCGCTGCTTTAGCAGGTGTGGTAATGTCTAACACAACTGATTATCCTGCCAACCTTGACATTGTTGGCTATAATTATCAGGAGTATCGGTACGCCGACGACCATAAAGCTTATCCTAAGAGGATAATTTATGGTAGTGAAAACGGTATGCAGCTTTCTGCCTGGAATGCTGTTGACTCGAACCAGTATATATCTGCACAATATTTATGGACCGGTATTGATTATTTAGGCGAAGCAGGGCGATGGCCCGAGCGCAGCAACCGTGCCGGGTTGCTTGACCTTGCTGGTTTCCGAAAACCCGAGTATTACTTTCGCCAAAGCATTTGGGCAACCAAACCCATGATTTACATTGGCACAACAGCTGTACCCAAAGGCGAAGATAAAGGTATATGGAGCCATAAACGCGCCGAACCAAACTGGAATTGGAAAGAAGGAGATATGGTAAGACTGAACTGCTTTACCAATTGTGAGAACGCGGAGCTGTTTGTAAACGGCAAATCAATGGGTAAAAAAGCCAAACAGGGTAATAATTTTATTTGGTGGGATATTCCATTTGAGGAGGGAGAAGTAAAAGCCATTGGCAACAGTAATGGTAATAAGCAGGTCGAATACGTATTAAAATCCTCAGGTAGTGCTTACGGCCTGCAAGTTTCCGTTGAGTCAGATAAAGCAGGGAGTGAAAACCGATTATCTCATTTAATAATTAGAGTAGTTGATAAAAACGGAATTCCCGTGTATGACGCTGACAACGAAATCACTGTTACGGTAAGCGAAAACGGCAAACTGCTCGGTCTCGAAAGTGGAAGCTCAAGTAGCCATGAGAACTACAAGGGTACAAAGCGTAAAGCATTGCACGGCAATTTGCTTGCTTACATCCAGTCTTTAAAAAATACCGGAAATATCACTGTTGACATCACGTCTCCAGCACTCAAATCTATAACTATCAGTATAAAGTGATAACAAACTAATCCCAAGCTATTTATTGGAAAAATAACAACACATGCGTATATCTAAATTACTATTCTTAATTCTGCTCGTTTTACCCTGCGCTTTAAAGGCACAAAAAAATGCCCACACGTTTGCTTTGGGCGAATCTGCATTTTTGCTTGACGGTAAACCCTTTCAAATGATATCGGGTGAAATGCACTATCCGCGTGTTCCGCGCGAAGCCTGGAGAGCCCGTATGAAAATGGCCAAAGCTATGGGGTTAAACACAATAGGCACGTACGTTTTTTGGAATGTGCATGAACCTGAAAAAGACAAATTTGATTTTACCGGCGATAATAACATAGCTGAGTTTGTGCGTATTGCTAAAGAAGAAGGTCTTTGGGTGATACTACGCCCTAGCCCTTATGTTTGTGCAGAGTGGGAATTTGGCGGCTATCCGTACTGGTTGCAAAATGAAAGAGGGCTTGAAGTAAGGAGCAAGGAAAAACAATACTTGAATGAGTACCGAAAATATATTATGCAGGTTGGTAAGCAATTGTCGCCTCTTTTAGTAAACCATGGCGGTAACATTTTAATGGTACAAATTGAGAATGAATATGGCTCATACGGTAACGACAAAGAGTATCTTAAAATAAACGAAGATATGTTTAAAGCGGCCGGATTTGATTGCCTGCTTTACACCTGCGACCCCGAAGCTGCCATAAAAGACGGTCACCTGCCTGGCTTGCTTCCGGCAATAAATGGTGTTGACGATGTTGCCAAAGTGAAGCGTTTAATAAACGAAAACCACGGCGGTAAGGGGCCATATTACATTGCCGAATGGTACCCGGCCTGGTTTGATTGGTGGGGAACCAAACACCACACTGTGCCTGCACAAAAGTATGTTCCTAAATTAGATTCTGTTTTAGGAGCGGGCATATCAATAAACATGTATATGTTTCATGGCGGTACAACAAGGGCTTTCATGAATGGTGCCAACTACAATGATAAAAGCCCATACGAGCCACAAATAAGCAGCTATGATTATGATGCCCCGCTTGATGAAGCCGGTAACGCTACGCACAAGTTTATGCAGTTTAGAAATGTGATTGCAAAACACCTTCCTAAAGGACAGCAGTTGCCTCCGGTACCAGCAAAAAAGGCAACAATATCGGTACCTGCTGTGAAACTAACCCGCTCTGTCGGTATGTTTGACCTTGTGGGTATTCCAAAGACCTCAAAAATGCCAATGAGCTTTGAAGACTTAAACCAAGCTTATGGTTTTGTACTATACCGCACCGTTGTTAAAGGTGGAAAAGAGGCAATGTTGAAGATTAAAGATTTACGTGATTATGGGCTTGTTTACATTAACGGTAAGCGTGTTGGAACACTCGACAGGCGCTTAAACCAGGATAGCATGCATATTCAGCTACCCAAAGGAAATGTGCAGTTAGATATTTTAGTTGAAAACATGGGGCGTATAAACTTTGGACCGTATTTATTAAAAAACAAAAAGGGCATAACCGAACAAGTTACCCTTGATAGTAAAATAGTACAGAACTGGAAGATGTACAGTATGCCCTTCAATAAGGATGCTGCATTAAAAACCTCAAAGCGTAAGCCAGGCACCACCGAGCCTGTTATACTTAAGGGTAGCTTTATACTGAATAAAGTTGGAGATACCTATTTAGATATGACAGCGTGGGGTAAGGGTATGGTTTGGATAAACGGACATAACCTGGGTAAGTATTGGTCTATAGGTCCGCAACAAACCGTATATGTTCCGCAAGAGTGGCTAAAAAAAGGCTCAAACAACGTTACGGTGCTTGAATTAACCAAGCCGGGCAACCAAACGCTCAAAATGGTTGAGGAACCTGTACTTGATCAACTGAAATAGTTAATTTAAATTTTAAACACAAAACGCCATGTATTCACATGGCGTTTTGTGTTAAAGGCAAAATTATTCTAATTTCCAAAGAGAACCGGCATACCACTGGCTTTATACCAGCTCAGCTGTTGGTAATAACTAAAATTAACGTCACCCGGAAAAGGGATATAACAGCTTAATCCCGAAAACTTTTGAATATTTGTACCGAGAAACTTAGGCGTTGCAGCTTTATAGAGTACAGCTTTGTTAAGTTGTTCCTTTATCTCATCAAGTTGATTAGTGCTGAAATTATGATCTAAAAAATCGGTAAAATCATAATTTGGAACCGGAAATCCCGCCGTGTAATCCAGTCGTTGAACACCTGAAGATATCAGCCTATCGCCACTTTTTTTGTAGTTTTTAAATAATTTATTTGTCTGCACGGCCAAGGCTTCGAGTTCACTGCTTTTTACCAACACTACACTTGCCGATCGTCGTTCATCTGTATAAGAGTTGTAATAGTCATAATAAGCTTTTGCCAACGTTGAAAGCTGATCTGCAGAATTAAATAATAATGGGGTAATTGTTTGGTAGGGATAGCTCTCTGCCAGTGTTTCGGTGGGCGAGGCCATGAGGTAATTAGCTTTATCTTTAAATTCATACAAAACCTCAACAGAACCCATCGAACATGCGTCAAAAATTATATACTCAAAATTATTTGGCAAGGCGTCCTTAAGTGCCTTTATATCCATTTCAATGCCGTTGTCACTTCCAAACGACCTAACACTTACTTTGTTGTTTGCGGGTGCCCATGATGTTGCGTGCGACCATAATACTAAGCCATAACTTTGAGCAGGGTATTGGCTTTGGGTATATTCGATAACAGTTTTAAGCCTGCCTGGGTCAGATGGTTTATCACCCGTAAAAACCTTAACCGTATCGCTTACAATTCTGTTACCGTCATTATCAAACTTTATTTTTAGCAGGTATGATGTTGCGCTTTCAGTTTTTATGTATACCAGCAGATTGCCATCTAGGTTCGCCGCACCACGCTCCATCATGTTGATGCTATTTAAAGCATCATACTTTAAGTTGTTGTTGGCTTCCATGTAAACAAGCACTGTCTTGTTGCTTATGGTTGGTTGAACAGGTCCATTATCTTTATTGCAGCTACAAAATACAGCAGCAAGTAAACAGGTCCAAAAAGCTTGTGTAGTAACTGCTATTGATTTAAAAAAGTTAGGCACCTTAAGATTTTAATCTGCAAAATTAAGTTTTGTTTGAAGTGACAATGTTAAAAATTTATTAAATTTAATAAGGGCATTAGTACTTATTGATTTTCAGATTCATAAAGTCAGCACCCTCATTTGTTGAGTTGCTTTTATTCGAAAATAGTGGTTATTTATATGTTTTGTCACACTTCGCACTTAACAAATATTTATTGAACCGTTAATAGATAGCCTACATTTGTACTGTTACTTTGCAGTCCAAATCAAAATGTTATTTGCTGTCAGTACAAAAAGTAAGTCTGTCAGGTGCTTAAAATTAGCTTCGGGCTACTCAATCGAATTATTCTAATTAATAAATATGCGTTTAAAATTTCTACGAATCTCTGCCCTTGCGGTGCTCATTCTTTTTGTAATTGCTTGTCGTAAAGACAGGCCTAACATGGATGTTCCTACCACAAGCACCGAAGTCAAATTTTCTTCAATCATCAGCGGTCAGATAAGAACAAAAGCTGTTAATGATACTTGGGAGGCCAACGATGCCATTGGTGTTTACATGAAAACCGGTAATGGTTTAAGCAATCTCCTGTCTGCTAACAAGTCATATACCACCTCTGGTAACGGCAATTTTAATGCATCTTCTGCAGATCAGACCATGTACTATCCTGAGAATGGAAGCAATGTTGATTTCATTGCTTATTACCCCTACAAGCAAAACTTAAACGGTAACATGTACCCGGTCGATGTTGCTAATCAAACGAGCCAGGGAGCAATTGACCTTATGTACGCCAACAATGCTACCGGGTTGAATAAGGTGAGCACCAACGCTCAACTAACATTTACGCATCAGCTTTCTAAAATTGAAATTGTTGTTAAAAATGGCGTAGGCGTACCCAGTTTAGAGAACATTAAGGTAAATATAAACGGTTTAAAAACCGCTGCCAATTTTGATTTGGCAACCGGTGCAATAAGTGGACAAGCCAACGTTGCTGACATACAAGCGAAAACCAGCGTACGCAACAATTTAACCGTAGCCGAAGCGGTATTGCTACCAACTACTGATGAAAACCCTGCTAAGGTGGTATTCATCATTGGCTCAAAAAGCTACAGCTGGACAATGCCAGCCGGAACAAAGTTTGAGCAGGGTAAGAAATACAACTATGAAATTGAATTAGTGGGTGAGGGTGGTAATAGCGGTATAGCAGCTACGCTTAATGCAACTATTACCAATTGGATAGATGTTCCGTCTGGAACGTATTCATTGAACAAGGAGGTGATTACAACCAATCCACCATCAATTTCAGGTTACATGGAAACGCCGGTTATTACAACTGATGATAACATGATGTATGTATTCCATAAATCACCGAATAACGATAAGGTAAGAAACTACGCCATGCTGTATGATAAACGTTACAAAATGGCTTATTGGGTGGCATATCCATTGCACTCATCTTACGTTGGCGGCTCAGGCCGTACCGATGCCTGGCAATTTGACCCTTCAATTCCACAAAATTCACAGGTTGATTTAAGCAGCTCTTTTGGCAACGGTTATGACAGGGGACACCAAATACCAAGCGGCGACCGCACATCAACCAGGGAACTAAACCAAACAACCTTTTACTACAGCAACATGACTGCGCAGGTCTCATCGATGAACCAAGGAATATGGAACAATCTTGAGCAGCAGGTAAGAAGCTGGATGGCAAAAGGTGACACTATGTACGTTGTTACCGGTGCAGCAATAAAAACTGCCAGTGACGCCACAATAACTTATATAAAAGGCTCGGCCATTCCAAAATATTACTACAAAGCGCTGGCACTAAAAAAAGGTGATGCTTACTACACTATTGGCTTCAAAATCAACAACCAGGTAATGCCAACCGGTGTAACGTATAATAACTACCGCATAAATGTAAGCGATTTAGAAAAGGAAACCGGCTTTACATTTTTTCCTAAGCTAACTGCAGCTAATAAAACTACTATTGATAATACCATTTGGAATTAAAACTCTACAACAAACAAATAATGAAAATTCAAAACATCCTTGTAGCTACATCAATGTCGCTGCTTGTATTAGGTAGCTCTTGTAAAAAAGACAAGAACAACAAGCCTGAGGTTACCGACCCTAGAGCCTTAAGCGCCGTTAAATTCACATCATCAATAAACGGCCAAATTAAAACTAAAGCTGTGGGTAATAAGTGGGAGGCTAACGATGCCATAGGCGTTTACATGAAAACAGGCACAGGTTTAAGCAATATTTTGGCTGCAAATAAATCATATGCTACTAATGGCGATGGTGCTTTTGCTGCTTCAGCTACCGATCAAACCATTTACTATCCTGAAAATGGCGCAGTAGACTTTATTGCGTATTACCCTTACAAAACCTCGTTAACTGGCACCAACTATCCGGTTGACGTAGCTGTACAAAATAACCAAAGTGCTATCGATCTTTTATATTCAGCCAACGCAACCGGACTAAGCAAAACCAGCACAACTGCAAATCTTGTGTTTACACATCAATTGTCAAAAATTGAATTTACGGTTAAAAATGGTGCAGGCGTAGCTGATTTAAATGGTTTAACAGTAAGTTTAGGCGGACAAAACACCAAAGCTGATTTCGATTTAGCTACCGGTACTTTAGCGAACCAATCTGCAACTGCCGATATAAGCGCTAAAACCACAGCACAAAATGCAACAGTATTGGCTGAGGCTATTGTGCTTCCATTGGCTGATGCAAGCGGTAAAGTTGTAACCTTCAGTCTTCCTGCTGGTCAATTTAAATTAACGTTACCTGCAGCAACCAAATTTGAAGCAGGTAAGAAATATACTTACGAAATTGAGTTAAAAAATGAAACTTCTACAAACCCTAATCCTGTAGCAGTAGCATTATCTGCTTCTATAACTAACTGGACTACCGTACCAGGCGGTTCATACACTGTTGGTCAAGACCCGGTTACTAACCCGCAACCAGGTACCGAAACCGTTTTATACACTGAGAACTTTGGTACTGGCGACATTGCATCAACAGCACGCCCTAAAATTGCTGCTTACACCGAATGGAAAAACACGAGCTGGACCTTCAGCGATCCATTTGCTGCTGCCGACCTGCGCACAATCAGTACACTGCCTGGCGACAGACACATTTGGCTGCCTGCTGCAAAAGACGCTGTACTGAAAATAGATGGTGTTAAAATAACTGGGTTTACAAAAATTAAATTGAAGTATGATTTAGCGCCTAACGCTTCCTCATCAAGCTCTGTAAGCGATGTAAACGTTATTGCAGTTAAGGTAAATGGTAATGCTGTTAATGTTCCAAGCCGTCAGTTAACAAATGCTGATAACAACAAATTTGTGACTGTTGAATTAGCCAACATAACCGTTAAAGACAATAACACAATTGAATTTATTGGTGGCGCAAGCAACAACCTTGGTATGCGTTTAGACAATGTAACCGTTATAGGTATCAACTAAATAATTACCTCTTTATAAATAAAACGTCCTGCTTAATTTAAGCAGGACGTTTTATTTATATGGCAACTTTTATGTTGTCTATTGTTCGTTATTACAATTCTTGCAAATACCATTTACTGAAAGATTTAAGCTTTGTATATCGAACCCTTCCGGAGCATTTACATCGGGTAATATGTAATCATGCATGCAGTATACCTTGCGGCAGTTGGTGCAGTTAAAATGTATATGCTCATCATGATGTTGGTGCTCAGTACATGCGGTTGAGCACATAGCGTAGTTAGCCGTGCCATCTAAATCAATTACCTTGTGTAATATTCCTTTCTCATCAAGGGTATTCAGTATACGGTAAAGCGTTACTCTATCAACGCCGGTGCCTATCAATTTTTCCAAAAAAGGCTGCGACACGGCAGCACCGTGACCGGCAATTACTTTCAAAACTTCCAGCCGGGCATTTGTAACTTTCAAATGGTGATTACGAAGTAAATCTGCAAAGTCTTTTTCCATTGAGACCATGTCCAAAGTTACGGATTTTGAATTCTTAAAAGCATTGACTACGTTAGTGATGTAATCATATTACACCTATGTGTTAGGTTAAGATTTAACACATTATCCTTTTTAGGCAAAGCAAATTGAACAGATGTATCCCGCGTACAAAGCCCTTTGTTAAAGAATACTTGCAGGTGCACGCTCTGGTTTTGCATAAGCAAGCTTGTCTAACTGCACCGTTTTAAAGTAGGCGTCAAGGCCCGAACCTGCTGCGCTGCCGGCAATTATATGGTCAACGTCACCATTGGTTTGTATAACTTCATCATTGGCAATTAGAAGTTCAACTTTTCCTATAACTATAGTAGTACCATTTAGCTTAACATCAATCATTTCCTGTAATCTCAAACCAATTTTAAGTGATGATTGCCTTACAAAGGGCGATTTAAAGCCTTCATGATAGTACTCGTCAAAGCCGCACTCATCAAACTCTGATACACCGGACTCATAGCTTGCGCTGGTTTGATGCGCCTCCTTGTAAAAATCGCACATAACGTTGTTAAGCGTATACTCACCAGTTATTTTGATGTTCTTTAAAGTATCATTGTGCGGCCGTTCCGGACGGATGACCATACCTAGAAGCGAAGGATTTGAACCCATATGAAAAACGGAACTTACAATGCAAAGATTAGTACGATTGTCATTGTTTACTGTACCCAATAAATTCAGTGGTTTGTAGCCCGTAATACTATTCATCAATGCTGTGCGGTATGCTTTCTCCATACCGTCAATTTGCTGCGCGTTTATAACCGTCATATTAAAATGTTTTAAGCGCACCCATACCACCGTCAACTGCCAAAACCTGCCCGGTCACCCAACCAGAGTTATCTGACAGCAAAAATTCAATAGCACTGCTAATGTCATTAGGTGTGCCATATCTGCCAAGTGGGTGTCTTTTAGCCGATGCTTCTTTTTTCTCGTTAGTGCTTAGTAAGCTGGCCGCCAAAGGCGTATCGGTAAGTGAAGGAGCAACAACGTTAACACGTATTTGCTGTGCAGCTACTTCGGCAGCCAGCGCTACTGCAAACCCTTCAAGTCCGGCTTTGGCTGTTGATATACTGGTATGAAAAGGCATACCGGTACTTGCCGCAACTGAGCTTACAAACACAACTGATGCACCCGCTGCGGCTTTCAAAGCTGGCAGTGCATCGCGTGTCAAATTAATCGCACCCAAGGTATTTACACGGAAGTCGTTCAAGAAATCATCTCCACTTAAGCGGCTAAATGGTTTAAGATTGATGCTTCCGGCGCAGTATACAAATCCGTGTAATTGCTGCGGTAAAAATTCGGCAACGCCATTTACACTTTGAGTAACATCTGCTTCCAAAAAGTTCACGCCTTTAGACCAGCCGTCAGAGGTTTTTCTGGCAATTGCGTAAATATTAGCGCCGTGCTCACTAAGCGTGTTAATTAGTGTAGTAGCTATAGTTGATGTAGCTCCCGCAATAAGATAATTTTTACCGTTTAAGTTCATGCTTGTTAAGTATGTTTAAGTCAAAAAGCTTGCTTAAAACTACCGCATTGTTATAAACGGAACGCCAAACAAACCGGTATGCTTAACAAATCATCAGCAGGTATGTTTATTTGGGCGGGTATTCGCTTAAATCATGGCGTTGTATAGGTAGTACATAAACATAAAAACCCTTGAACCATTTGGCAGTATACGATGGGTTTGGAGCATATAGTTTATTCGTGGTATATTGTTGAACGAAATGACTGCCATATAAAACAGGCATTTATACTTTAAAACATAACGCGTTTATGCTTCAAATAACTCCCGAGTGGCTTAAAGGTACTGAGGTGCTCAATCAGGTACCCGACGATCAATTGCAATGGCTTATTGATAACAGCCGTCATTATATTTTAAACGATGGTGAATACCTTTTCGAGCGCGACAAACCCATCACCGGTACGCATTTTATTATATACGGTAAAGTAAGGTTATACTTTACACAAGGTGGCGTTAGGCGCGAAATGGCAACCGTACGTGACAGGGCCATAACCGGCTACCTGCCATATTCACGCGGTAAAATATCTATGGATTTTGGCGATTCGGTTGGCGAAACCCAGGTAATGACCCTACCGGTTGAGCGTGTAATGGATTTGATAAAGCAACATTATGAACTTACCCAAGCCCTGGTTGGCGTAATGAGCAATCGCGTGCGCGAATCAACTGCCTTAATTCAACAAAATGAAAAAATGATGGCTTTAGGCAAGCTATCAGCAGGCTTAGCACACGAATTGAATAACCCGGCGGCTTCCATTGTTCGTAACGCATCATCACTAATGAAGCATTTGGAAAACCAGCCCGAAACTTTTGCCAAGCTAATTGCTGTAGATTTGGATGAAAACAAGGTTGCCACCATTAAAAAGAAAGTTGCTTACATACTCGAAAATAAGAGTGACATCAAGCTAACGCTTCGCGAAAGAAACAATCTGGAAGACGAAATTGCCGATTGGTTTGACGATCATGATATTGAAAACGGTTATGATATGGCTCAAACCTTTGTTGAAAAGGGTTTCAAAACTGAGCATTTAGACCCAATATATCAGTGTATGACACCCACGGCTGCATCGCCCGTGTTTGCATGGATTTATGATATTATGCTGTCAGCTAAAATGGTTGATGACATACATCACGCCTCGCAGCGAATTGCCGATCTCATTACCTCAATTAAAACCTTTACCCACATGGATAGGGGGGCCGACAGACAGTACGCCAGGGTTGACGTTGGTATACGGAACACTTTGAAGATGTTGGGCCACAAAATTAAAGCAGGCAGCGTAACAGTCACTGAAGATTATGATGATGAACTGCCCGAAATTAAAATGCTGGTAGGGGAGCTTAACCAGGTGTGGACAAACCTCATTGATAATGCGCTTGATGCAATGGAGGTTAACGGTAAAGGTAATCTCAAAATCAAAACCCGCCGCGACCGTGAATTTGCTGAAATAGTTATCACTGATGACGGTCCGGGCATTCCAGATGATGTAAAGAACCGCATTTTTGATCCTTTTTTTACAACGAAACAAATGGGTAAAGGTACTGGGATGGGTTTAGAGGTTGTGCAACGCATCGTTAAAACGCAGCATCAGGGTTCGGTAAAAGTGAATAGCAAACCGGGTCAAACAGAGTTTATTGTTTGCATTCCAATTAACCCTGCGTAATAGCCAAAGCGCACTTTAATAATCAGACTAAACCTGCTTCTATCGTACATTGAGAGTTCTTTTAGATGTTTCACATTTAACGGAATTTGTATTTTTACCAAAAAAAAAAGTAATGAGCCGCCCTATCATATTTGCTATTGATGATGATTCGCAGGTGCTACGTGCACTCAACCGCGATCTGCGTTCACAGTATGGCAAAGAATATAAAGTAATGACAACCGAATCGGCCAATGAGGCATTAGAAACCCTTGTTGAGATGAAAAATGCCGGTGATGTTATTGCGCTTTTTATAAGCGACCAGCGTATGCCCGAAATGCCCGGTGTTGATTTTTTGCAAAAGGCTGTTAAAATTTATCCTGATGCAAAAAGAGTTTTGCTAACAGCATACTCAGATACCGATGCGGCTATAAAGGCTATAAATGATGTACAGCTTGATTATTACTTGATGAAGCCATGGGATCCGCCTGAGGAAAAACTATACCCTGTAATTAATGACTTGCTTAATGACTGGCATACGCATTATATACCGGCGTTTAAGGGAATTAAATTGATTGGATTCCAGTTTTCGCCCCAGTCACACGTTATAAAAGATTACCTGGGCAGCAATCTTATTCCTTACCAATGGCTTGATATAGAGCGCAACGAAGAAGCAAAGACCTTATTTAACGCAAATAACCTGTGCAATGACCAGTTGCCAACTGTTATTTATGAAGATGGTAGTTTTCAGTCAAAACCATCAATAACAGATATAGCACAAAAGCTAGGCATTAGTGCACAGGTGAGTAATGAAATTTACGATGTTGTAATTATAGGTGCTGGTCCTGCCGGACTGGCGGCATCTGTTTACGGAGCATCTGAAGGTTTACGTACCCTATTAATTGAACGCAAAGCACCAGGCGGACAAGCCGGTTCCAGCTCACGTATCGAAAACTACCTTGGTTTCCCATCGGGTTTAAGCGGATCTGACTTAACGCACCGTGCCATAACACAAGCCAGGCGTTTAGGTGCGGAATTTTTATCACCTCACTCAGTACAGGATATTCAGGAGCGTGACGGTTATAAATACATTATTTTAGATAACGGTTCAGAGATCATCAGCAGATCAATTGTTATAACCACCGGTGTTGATTACCGTAAGCTGGAAGTTAAAGGCATTGATCAGTTTACGGGTGCAGGTGTTTACTATGGTGCTGCCATAACAGAAGCATCGGCCTGTAAAGATAAGCAGGTATACATCATTGGCGGGGGCAATTCCGCAGGGCAAGCCGCAATGTACTTATCTAAATTTGCGAAAAACGTTTTTATCGTAATAAGAAGGGAGGATTTAACGGCAACCATGTCGGCCTATCTTATCGAACAAATTGCAGATACATCGAATATCAAAGTTGTGCCTTTTACAGAGGTTATTGAAGCACGTGGAGAAAATAGCTTACACGAGTTGACCCTAAGTAATGTAAATACCAAAGAAACAACTGATGTTGAGGCCAGCGCACTATACATATTTATAGGTGCCAAGCCTTACACCGAATGGGTTCAAATGGGCATTATAAAAAGCAAAGGATTTATTGAAACCGGGCGCGACTTAACCGGGTACGATGATTTTGGGAAGCAATGGAAACTCAAGCGCGATCCGTTCTTACTGGAAACTAGTTGTCCGGGCATATTTGCAGCCGGTGATGTACGTGCAGGCGCCATGAACAGGGTAGCGTCAGCCGTTGGTGAAGGATCGATGGCGATAAGCTTTGTTCACAAATATTTGGCCGAGGTATAGAACCAGAAACTGATAAAAACAAAGAGGGTGATGTTTAATTAAACATCACCCTCTTTGTTAAAAGCCTTAATCAATTAGTCAATATCAAGCTTGCCCTCAATAGAGTCGTCCAAAGTTTTTCCTAAAACGGCTCCGGCTGCCTGCTTAATGAAAGCTATAGCATTACCGTGTTTGTTATCCCAATAATAACCTTCGGTTGGTTCAACTTTAATAACGGTTATACGTGGGTCGTCTTCACCTTCGGTAAACCAGGTTTTTAATATCGGCTCCCATAATTCCTTGATTTTCTCTTTGTCTTTGCTTATTTCAGCAATGCCGTAAATATTCAAAAAGTCTGAGTGAGCCGAACCCTGGAACAATAAATGCACAAACGGATCATGGCTTAACTCTTCATTTTTATGGCTGTCATCAGCACTTAAAAACCAAAAATTACCTTCATCATCTATTTTTTGCACCGCCATTGGGCGTGTAGAAAACGGAACTCCTGTTTTGATGTTAGAACAGAAAAAACAGCTGGCCGCCTTTTCGGCAAGTTCTTTAATTTTCTGCTTAGCCTCGTCGCCCTGTAGGTTTTTGAAATTATCTTCGGGCTGATTTTGATTTATACTATCCATGTTTTATAGGTATTTAGTGAATGCCCATAAATAACGGTTGCGCTTGTGTTTTGTTTAAAAAGTTAATAAACCAAAGTTTGAGTTAACTACGGTCACTTTAAGCTTAAAGAAGAAAGGTGTTTTAAGAAGCGAGTTCAACTTTTTTCCATGGATATTGCTCGGCGTGGCTAATTACCATGTTACGCATATGATCATTTGATGGGTATGGCGTAAGGTGATTTTTAAGCTGCGCCAGGTTATTTGCTTCCATGTAATGAGAAATATAGCCCATACCATATAAGCGACCTTCCTCAATTAAAATACAGCTATGCTCATCATCTTTGCGGCCTTCGTCACGTATAGCAAATGTTGGCAACGCTTCTTTCAGCCCCTCAATAGATTTCTGTATTTTTTGATTGTACAACTCAGTACTTTCATGGCCGGTACAGGCGCATTGAAGCGAGTTGACACTGGTACAGGCATCAGTATTAGTTTGTATCATACAAAGCTTAGGGCAAAGCTCATAGGCCTCTATTAATTTGGCAAGTAATGCCCTGCCGGTAATCAATGAGCTGCATGTATGCACCGGCGATGAGTATTTACGTCGCTTATCAACTACCAGCCGCAGGTAACCGCGCTGGTCTTCATAAGTATATAAACCAAAATTAAAATCAAGCTGCTTTTGCGAACGGTTGAACTTAGGCCACAGCCTTTTTATTTCAACAGCCTCGGTAAGCAATGCCATAAGTTCGGTGCCGCATTCCTGAAAACTAATTTGATGTATATGCCGCATAAACTCCTGCCTTTGTGCTCCGGAGTTGTTGCCTGCAAAGTGACTGGCTACACGTTTTTTAATGTTCACGGCTTTGCCCACATACACAACCTTACCCTTGTTATCATGAAAGTAGTAAACGCCGGGCGTAGGAGGGAGCTGATCAATAAACCTGCGGTTTAAATTGGGGGGCAAAACCTGTTCCTTTGAGCGCTGCTTCAACGCATCGGTTATGTGATTGTGCACATCGCTGTTCAGTAGCAAAGTAAACAATTCGGCCGTTGCTTCGGCATCGCCGGCTGCACGGTGCCTTGCCGAGTTGCTTATACCAATTTGATGACACAGTTTGCCAAGGCTGTAAGAGTTCATGCCCGGTAAAATTTTGCGACTAAGCCGCACGGTGCAAAGCTTATTACACTGCAAATCAAAACCGGCAAGGTTTAAGTGGTACTTTACAAAAGAATGGTCAAAGTTAACGTTGTGTGCTACAAAAATATTTCCTTGCAGCAAGCTAAAAACCTCATGTGCAACCTGTTTAAACGGAGGTGCAGTACTTACCATTTCATTGGTAATACCGGTAAGCGCCTGTATATAAACAGGAATATCAACACCCGGATTAACCAGCGTTTCGTAACGCTTGACCACCTCATGACCATCATGAATGCATATGGCAATTTCGGTTATGCCATTTGCGTTGGCATGCCCTCCGGTGGTTTCAATATCTACAATGGCGTACATCAGAGAAACAAAAATAAGCATTTAATTGCAATGCTAAAATTGTTAGTTTAAATTAGATGTAAAAAAAATTTCCTCTAGATAATCCTTGAATTTTTTTGAGGGTCTTTCAAAACACATAAGATTATTGAATTTGAAACACTGATTTAAGTGAATGCATTAGCAATCAAGGGTGTTTACATTGCAGCAACAAATTGCATGAAATATTCATTTTTAAAAACGCTAACTTTTGTTTTTGCATTAAAGAAGTCGTTTAAATTATACTTGTGCTTGGATTTGCTTTTACCGTTTATTTTTAACGTCGGGTTTTTCAATTGTTCGTCGACTAAACTTTTTAAATCGCTATCATTAACCTCGTTTTGAACAATTTCAAGGGCCAGCCTAATTATATCATCTCCTTCATCAAGGCGTATTAGCTCTTTGATTTGATCCCAGGTAACTAAATGGCAAAAACCTACAATCAATTTTGTATTGCTAAACTTAGCTGCAAACAGTTGCATGTGCTGCAATTCTTGCTGATTAAATAAATTGGTAAACAATGATTGATATTTAGTCACCCTTTGTTGCTGTTCTTCATCAAATACTTGTTGAGTTACGGTTGTACTTAAATCATATGTTTTGCCGGTGTCGTCAATTACACTTACTCCCTTTACAACCGTCGACGTTTCATTAGTATTTTCAAACGATGCCGCCCGATTGAATTCATTTATGCTTTCAGGCATAAGCTTTTTCCCTGTATGCCAAAATAAAACGTTAAGGTTTTCATTCAGGCTCCTATTAAGGCGAACCCTTAAATTATCTATATCATGCGTAATGCGAATAAGTAAATCTTCATTGTTATAGTTGTCAAAATTTATCACCGGATGTTCATCGATACGAAGTAATGGTTCAAACGATAATACTAAAGGATATTTAAACGGTGAAAACAGCGGCTTCCAGTCGCGTTGATATTTCATCATCCATAACGGTAAAAATTTTTCGTCGGGTGAGCCGTGACTCAAGCTTTTCTGCAAAGCAAGTTTTAAGTTTTTCTTACCTAAAAAAGTTACATCGTCTTCATATTGCTTTAAACTGATAGCATTGCTTAACTCCTCAACCGTTAAGCGGTGCTTCTCGGTAAGCCTTACATAAAACAACCATAACGCGTCGTCATCAAAGGGCAATAACTGTACAATATGTTCCCAGGTAACATAATAATGAAGATCAAAAAGTTTTGGGTTTGCGGACATCCTTTTCGCAAATGCTGTCATCCGTAGCAAGTTCTCCTTATTGAAATAAGGGCCATACTTTGGCTCTAACTGCTCCGCAAGATTATTTAAAACCGGATTTTCCTGTAAATTATACCCTTGCTTTGTGCAATACTCGTTGTACCAGGTACCTATGGTTCTGAAACTGAATAGTAGTGAGCTGTTCAACATTTGAGTAATCGAATCATAATCGTTCTCGATACTCATGCTTAAGCTAATTTTAAGTTGGTTATTTACTGTGATGGGTTGCATACATGCGGTTGAAACTAAAGTAGTAATACAATTTGAAAATCGACAAATCTTTATTGTTATCTCGCTTCAATCCAACCCGTGTTAGCGTCATCACTAACCAGGTAATAGTTGCCAAAAGAACCTTTTACATCAACTTGCTTGCCGGCTTCAATTACACTTTTACGGGCGGCATTTACAGTGTCAGGCGCATCTAGCAAAGCTACAGGCTGTTTAATGGTAAGTTTACGAAGTGATGATGCCGGTGTAACATTTTTACTGGTTATATAGCCGACGGTACCATCAGGCAGGGTAGCTTTGTACCAGCCGCCGGTGGCAGCTTCAACACTTAATGCAGTGCTTACAGGTAATGTTAACCTTGATACGGATTGATCATTGGGTTCAATAAATAGCCGTGTGCTTTTAGCTGTGGTGCGGGCTGTAGCGTTTAGTAGATTAAGGGAGGCTGACACAGGCTTTGCGTTTTGCACGTTGCGATTCACAAACGGAAACGGATCAATTGCGCCACCACTGGTGTAAATTCCAAAATGTAAGTGCGAGGGAGTGTTACGGGCATTGCCTGTATTGCCAACCAGGCCAAGCGTGTCCCCTGTACGCACGGTCTGTCCGCTTTGTACCAATTGCTTGTCAAGGTGTGCGTAATACAAAGTGTAATCACGATTAGCCGGACGCATAAATACTACTAACCCACCCAAATTATTTTCGGTAACGTTAGTAACCGTGCCATCAGCTGCAGCAATTGCCGGAGTCAGTTTTTTGGCAAAAATGTCTACACCCTCATGCTTGCGTCCGCCATTGTCGCGGCCGTCGCCCCAAAAGCTTCCTATGTTTGGTTTACCTGAATTCGACACCGGGAATTCTAGCGACGGGCCATTGGTAACAGTCAACGTGTATTCGCCGCTACGCAATAATTCTGGCTGCAAGCGAAGCAGGTATTTCCCGTCCGCCTTAACTTCGTAATCAAGCACCATTCCTACGGTATCAGCTGACGTCAGCCATTTTGTTTTGCCGTCAGCTTGTTGCTGTAGTATGTCGATATAAATGTCAAAGTTATCGGCAGGCTTTTTCTCTAACACCACATGTAGCTTTTGTCCCCTGCGCGCATCAAACCTAAAAGCAGTTGATGGAACCTTTTCAGCCGAGAAGTAACCCGTTTCTTTGTACGGAATTTTGATGTTTAAGGCGTTACTTAAACTGTTATCAGCGGCCTTAAACCACTTGCTGCCCATTGCCGTGCCATCTAATTTGGCATCCTTCAGCCGTTGTGCGTAGGCTTCATGCGGTGTTAGTTTAGTGAAAATTGCTAGCGGCCCTTTGTTGCTACAAGATGTAAAGAAAGCTAAAGCAATTACAAATAGGGCATAGTTATTACAGTTCATAATGATGGCTTACCATTATAAAACTTAGGCTGCAGGTAAAAGTTTTTAAGCTGATATCAGCCAGGCCAAACAGCCCTTATCATGCGATCTTTGCCGGCAAGATCTTTACGTAATTCAATATCAGCAAAGCCCTTTGCGGCAAGCATGTCAACCGTTTCAGGGCCGTAGCTTTCATTTATTTCAAAAAACAGATAGCCATTTTGAACCAAATGGGTAACAGCAAAATTGGCAATAGCGACATAAAATAAAAGCGGGTTTGACTGTGGCACAAACAAAGCACTGTGTGGTTCAAAATCCAAAACGTTCTGATGCATTTGTTGCTTGTCTGTTTCTGTAACGTAAGGAGGATTACTGACTATTACATTAAATTCCGGAAGGCTTCTCGCTGTTAAATCATGGTTCAAAATATCGGCTTCAAAAAATGATATATCTAAATTATTTAGCTTTGCGTTAGCAACGGCTACTTCTAAAGCTTTGGGTGATATATCCAATGCAAAAATTTCATTATCAATTGTATTTAACTTTAAAGAAATAGGAATACAGCCGCTTCCTGTACCTATATCCAGAATTTTTTGATAGGGTTGGTGACCTATTGTTTTTAATATCCAATCAACTAATTCTTCAGTCTCAGGACGTGGAATTAATACGGATGGGTTGACTTTGAAATCACTGCCGTAAAAATGTGCAGATTCTAAAATATATTGTACCGGCATTCCGGTTTTAAGACAACTCAGCTGAGTTAATAGGCGCTCACTTTGAACTACGTTTAGCCCCCTTTCAGGGAACGCTTTAAGTTGAGTTCTGCTTAACCCAGTTAATTCCTCAATCAATAATGATGCTATAGACTCTATCTCAGTTACCTCATATAAAGGCGCCAGCTTATTTTTAAACACATCAAAAGCATCTTTAACCGTTTTCATGCAACAAATAAACATAAAAGCTACTTTTGTGCGATGGATTTCCATGAAATTTATATGCAGCGCTGCCTTGAACTGGCGGCCTTAGGAGCCGGAAAAGTTAGCCCTAATCCAATGGTTGGGGCGGTAGTTGTCCATAACAACCGCGTTGTAGGCGAGGGTTATCATCGCCAATACGGTAAAGCGCACGCTGAGGTCAATGCTATTAATCAGGTGATTGAAAACTTTAGTAATTCAAGTAAATTACTTAGTGAGTCGACAATATATGTTTCGCTTGAACCTTGTGCCCATTATGGCAAAACACCACCATGTGCCGATTTAATTATTAAACATCGCATACCCAACGTAGTAATTGGTTGCCGCGATCCGTTCGCCCAGGTTGACGGAAAGGGAATCGAAAAATTACAGCAGGCAGGCATTAATGTTATAACAGGTGTACTTGAACAACAATGTCTTGATTTAAACAGACGATTCTTCACACGGGTACAAAAACAACGACCATATATCATACTCAAATGGGCCCAAACATCTAATGGTTATTTTGCACCAGCCTATGGTACGCAGCATTGGATAACCGGTGCCGAGTCAAAAAAACTGGTGCACAAATGGCGTTCTGAGGAAGATGCCATACTTGTAGGAAAAAACACAGCACGCATAGATAATCCCCAACTTAATACACGCTTATGGCCGGGTAAATCGCCTAAGAGGGTGGTGATAGACCGTAATCTTGAGTTGGATAAGGAGTTATTTTTATTCGACAATACTGTAGAAACGATTGTTTTCAATGCCATCAAGACAGAGTTTGATAATAAGGTAAAGTATATCGCGCTTGAAGATTTTGACAGATTTGTTCCGCAGTACATTATGTTTCAGCTATACCTGCAAGATGTTCAATCGGTAATTATTGAGGGCGGAGCGCATACGCTAAACAGTTTTATCAACGAAAACTTATGGGACGAAGCACGTATATTTACCGGCAAATCTATACTCGCCAACGGCATTAAAGCTCCGGAATGTTTTGGAAAAAACATTAGTAATGACACGGTAGGTGATGATAGCCTGCAAATTATATTCAACCAATAGATCACTAATGCTTTATATATTACTCAGCGTTTGCTGCAGCGTAACGGTATCTATATTACTTAAGTTAGCTCGTCGTTATCAAATTAATGTTGCTCAGGCTATTACCTGGAATTATTCTATTGCCGCATTGCTTACATGGATTTTTTTAAAGCCACAGCCTGATAGTATAACCCATCCGCCGCTCAATCTTTATTTATTATTAGGCGTCTTGCTACCGTTAATATTTTATGTGATGGCAGCCGCTATTAAGGGAGCAGGCATTGTACGCACGGATGTGGCTCAGCGCTTGTCTTTATTAATATCGTTAAGTGCTGCATTTTTGATATTTGGAGATAGTTTTTCCGTAATCAAAGGCATAGGCATTTTAACCGGATTTGCAGCCATTTTTTGCCTTATACCATGGCAAACAAAACACGTAGTATCACAAAATAATAAGAACACATGGCTGTATCTGATTGGCGTTTTTTTAGGTTTCGGAATAATTGATATATTGTTTAAGCAAATGGCACAAACCAAAACGGCACCGTACAGTGCTTCGCTGTTTGTGGTCTACGTGGCTGCATTTTTAGTGTCAGTGCTGGGAACTATATATCAGGTTACTATTAAAAAGAAACGTTTTTTGTTCAGGCATATATTTTTTGGGTGGATACTTGGCGTATTTAATTTTGGCAATATATTGTTCTACCTTAAAGCTCATCAAGCTCTGGCAAAAGATCCGTCAACAGTTTTTACTGCAATGAACATTGGCGTTATAACCGGCGGAACATTAATAGGCTTGTTAATTTTTAAAGAAAAACTAAGCACCCTTCACAAAGTTGGTGTAGGTCTTGCCGTAGCAGCCATATTGCTAATTGCTTACTCTTAATAATTGCGCCTATGCTGTTTAATGATACTTATTTAACGGTTAAACAACCGGCCGAGGCCATTTTTGCCGATCGCGGTAGCAAATTCATCGCCTTTGTTTATCCCATAAAATCGGAGGCAGATGTAAAACCTTTGGTAAGTGCGCTTAAGGCTGTGCATACAAAGGCTAATCACCATTGTTGGGCTATGCGTTTAAGCCCCGACCGCTCTGTATTCAAAGTAAATGATGATGGAGAACCATCAGGAACAGCAGGCAGACCGATTTTGAACGTTTTGCTTTCAAAAGATGTAACCAATGTACTGGTGGTGGTAGTGCGTTATTTTGGCGGTAAGCTATTGGGTGTGCCGGGATTAATTAATGCTTACAAAACTGCTGCCGAGATGGGCCTAAGTGCTGCAGGTATTGTAGAGAATGTGATTAACGACGTTTACCAAATTGAATTTGATTACCTGCAGATGAATGATATAATGAAAATCATTAAGGAGGAAGGTACAACTATAATAGAGCAAGAATCAGATAATCGTTGTATTTACAAGATAGCTGTAAGGAAAATGAAGGTCAATCAAACAATTGCGCGTTTCAATAGTATTAATAAGGTTAAAGTTGATTACCTGCACAGCAATTAAAAGAATATTTAGTTAAACGAAAATTTAATTGCAAATATGCGCACCAATACTTAACTTGGTTTACACATTTACATCCATCTAACCTAATAGAAAATCATGAACGCGCAACCAATCGGAATCTATCTCGAGGACGAGAGTAGGTTCGAATTCGATTTTGTGAAACATTTGCTAAAAATTAAATTTTTTAAAGAAACCCAGCCCGCAGGCACTATTGTATCTCCGTTTCGCATGATTAAAAATGACGAAACCTTTTACCTGCTTATTCATAATTATGACCGCATGGGTGAGCGCAAAATTATGATTGAATCAATTAACCAAAATGAGTTGGTTATCAATCATGATAATACTTCTTACAAATTACGTAAGGTAGCTTAGTGCTTAATTAGAGTATTCTTATCAGTGATTATTAGTAAAGGGCATGCATTCAAATTGCCCTTTTTTGTGCCTTATTGACTTGTTTTTTGTAACTTGGGCGTAAATGCAATCGTTCGAAATAGATAAGTCGGACCTATTACGGGTTAAAGCAGCACTCGAGAGTGATGACAGTACACTACAAGAGGTTCTGCAACAATATCATAGCTCAGAGATTGCCATCATTTTTGAAAAGCTCGAACCCGAAGAGCGTGAACGAATCATAAACATTCTTCCAACCGTAGAAGCCTCGGGTGTAATTTCAGAAATGGATGAAGAGCATCATCCGGCTGAATTATTGGTGAGCCTTACACCCGAAAAACGCTCAGAAATTGTTGAAGAACTTGATTATGATGATGCTACCGACCTTATTTCGCAACTGGACGAAGAAGAACAAAAGGAGATCCTTGATGAAATAGATCAGGAGGATGCCAGTAATATACGCGCGCTGTTAAGTTATGATGATGACACCGCCGGTGGTTTAATGAACACGGAGCTGATCAAAGTTAACATCAGCTACAGCAAAAACGAGGCTCTTGAAGAAATTATACAGCAATCAGAAGAAATGGAAGAGTTTTATACTCTCTATGCTGTTAATGATCATAATGAACTTGTAGGCATTCTATCTATCAAAGATATTATCAAAGCAAAAAAACAGGTTAAGGTTGACGAGCTGGTAAACAAGGAATTTGTGTATGTTAAGGCTGATCTTGACCAGGAAGAAGTTGCCAAGCTTATTTCTCAATACAATTTAACCAGCATTCCCGTGGTGAATGACACTATGCAATTGCTTGGCCGCATTACAGTTGATGATATTATAGACGTACTTCAGGAAGAAAACACAGAAGATATTTTAAAAATATCAGGTGTATCTGAAGATGAGGAGTTAGCCGGTGGTTGGCGCGATGCCGTAAAAAGCCGTTTGCCCTGGCTGGTTATAAATCTCGCTACAGCATTCTTGGCTGCGTCTGTTATAAGGGCTTATGACAATACGCTAGATAAACTACCCATTATAAAGGCGTATATCACCATTATAGCCGGTATGGGTGGTAATGCTGCAACGCAAGCACTCGCCGTAACGGTTAGGCGTATTTCGTTAAGTAATCTTAACGACAGGCAAGCTTACGTTACTGTTAGCAAAGAGTTTTTGGTAGGGTTAACCAATGGAGCTGTTAATGGCATTATTGTAAGTATGGTTGCCGTATGGTACGATGCAAACCCTTTGCTTGGGCTGGTATTATTCTTCGCCATGACCGGAAATGTTATTGTAGCAGCACTTACAGGAGCCACTGTGCCTATGCTTTTGAAACGTTTAGGTATTGATCCCGCTGTCGCATCATCAATCATTATAACCACATTTACCGATTGTATAGGATTTTTATTGCCTTTATGGTTGGCAACAAAGCTTTTATTATAAATTTGTCACTTTAATTTTCAACGCTTATGACTGAAGTGAGACACGACTGGACCAAAGAAGAAATATCTGACATATACCATACGCCGCTGCTCGATTTAATTTACCGTGCAGCAACTGTTCACCGCGAAAATAAAGATTACGCCGAGGTGCAAATTAGTTCACTAATTTCGGTTAAAACCGGCGGATGCCCTGAAGACTGCGCTTATTGTCCGCAGGCTGCACGCTATCAAACCGGCGTAAATGTACACGCTATATTGCCTAAAGAAGAGGTAGTGGCAGCCGCACAAAAAGCTAAGGCTGGCGGTGCATCGCGCTTGTGTATGGGCGCAGCATGGCGCGAAGTGCGCGATAACCGCGACTTTGACAAAGTAATTGAAATGGTGCAGGCGGTTAATGAATTGGACATGGAAGTGTGTTGTACTCTTGGCATGCTTACCGAAAGCCAGGCTCAACGTTTGGCCGATGCCGGGTTGTATGCATATAATCACAATCTTGATACCTCTGAAGATGATTATAAACGTATTATAACTACTCGTACTTACGATGATCGCTTAAAAACGATTGAAAACGTGCGCAAAGCTAAAATATCTGTTTGCAGTGGTGGTATTATAGGTTTAGGCGAAACCGTAGAAGACCGTATATCAATGCTGAAAACATTATCAAACATGCCTCAGCACCCGGAGTCGGTTCCGGTAAATGCGCTTGTACCAGTTGAAGGTACTCCACTTGCCGAGCAACCTCGTGTTTCTGTTTGGGATATGGTGCGCATGATAGCAACGGCGCGTATTGTAATGCCGCGTACGGTTGTACGCCTGTCAGCCGGACGTACCGAAATGAGTACTGTTGAGCAGGCTTTATGCTTTATGGCGGGTGCAAGTTCAATTTTTGCAGGCGAAAAACTACTGACCACACCGAATCCTGCATTTGATGAAGATATGGCAATGTTTGAGCTTTTAGGATTAACACCACGTAAAGCCTTTAAAAATGGCAGGCCGCATCAGGCAAAGAATATTGAAGAGAGCGTGATAGCTTAACATCAGCAAACAATACAAACAAATGCCACCTGATTAAGGTGGCATTTGTTGTTTTATTGCAGTAGTTAAAGCCCTCTCCTGTGAAATGAGCTATGCTGCTTATTCCAACAAGCTTTGAAATACCGGCTTTTTCATATACAATGCTGAATAAACTGGCAAATCGTCGGGACTTTATTTTCCATGTCGAAACTCACCAATTTAAACTTTAAACGGTTTTTGCCTTTATAACTGACGAATAAATATATATTTGCCGTGTTAGGCAGTGCAACTGTCTTATGCATTGTAATGATAAATTATAACACCGAAGCAAGCCATAAATATGAGCTGGTAGTAGGTTTGGAAGTACACGCCCAGCTCTCTACCCAAAGCAAAATTTTCTCGGCCGATAGCGCTGCATTTGGCGCAGGTCCTAATGAGCATGTAAGTATGGTATCATTAGGGCACCCTGGCACACTACCTTTTTTAAATAAAAAGGCCGTTGAGTATGCCGTTAAACTTGGTTTTGCCTGCCATGGCCGAATAAACCAGTATAACAACTTCGCCCGTAAAAATTACTTTTATGCCGATTTACCCAAAGGCTATCAAATAAGTCAGGATCAGCACCCTATTATAACAGGCGGTTATGTAAGTGTTAAGCGTGAAGATGGCACCGTAAAAAAGATTGCCATACACCATATACACATGGAAGAGGATGCCGGTAAAAGCATGCATGATCACCATGATACACATACTCTTATTGACCTGAACAGGGCAGGAGTGCCACTACTCGAGATTGTATCAGAGCCTGATATCCATAGTGCAGAAGAGGCTGGTTTGTATCTTACAGAGATGCGTAAGCTGGTGCGCTACCTTGGCGTCTGCGATGGCAACATGGAGGAAGGTAGCATGCGCTGCGACGCTAACATATCAGTGAGGTTAAAAGGTGCAACTAAACTTGGCAACCGTTGCGAGGTAAAAAATCTTAACTCCATACGTAACGTTCAACGGGCAATTGAGCATGAGTTTTTAAGGCAGGTAACTGTTATTGAAGCGGGTGGCCATATAGATCAGAACACACTGAACTTTGATGCAAACACCGGCGAAACATCTGTTTTACGCAGCAAGGAAATGGCTAACGATTACCGTTATTTTCCTGAACCAGATTTGCAACCACTGCTCTTAAGTGATGACTATCTGGAAGCTATTAGGCAAACAATGCCAGCTTTGCCTGAGGAGCTCTATGGTAAATACATTAATCAATTAGGGTTAAGTAATTATGATGCCTCTGTAATAACTGCAGATCATGATCTGGTTATTTACTTTGAGGAGCTGGTAAAGCATACAAAAAATTACAAGTCGGCCGCCCACTGGATGATGGGTGCTGTAAAGTCATATCTTAACGAGCATCACCTCACCATTGATACCTTAACACTTTTGCCTTCAAAGCTGGCGGAAATTATACAACTGGTTGATGATGGTAAAGTAAATAACACCGTTGCATCACACAAACTGTTTCCGGCAATGCTGGCAGATGCAGGCAAAACTGCCGAGCAGATGGCAACAGAACTTAATTTGATTATAAGCGAAGATAGTAACGAGCTTGAAGGTTTCATTCAGGATGCACTGGCAAAGTTCCCTGATAAAGTTGTTGAATACCAAAAGGGTAAAAAAGGCGTATTAGGTTTGTTCATGGGCGAAATCATGAAACGCTCAAAAGGCAAAATTGATCCGCAAAAAACAAATCAGTTACTTATTAAAGCATTACAAGCTAAATAAAATGAAAAACCACATCGTATCAACCTCCATATTAGCCGTTCTGTTAGGCTTGTACTCATGTAAGGATGAAAAAAGCTTCAAAATAGAAGGTAACATCAGCAATACGGCTGATGTAAAAAAAGTATACTTGTTAAGAGCTGATACCAATCAGGTAAGCGTAATTGACTCGTCTGAATTGAAAGACGGTAAGTTCGAATTCAAAAACCAATCTACTGTTGCAAACTTATTCAAATTGCGTTTAGGGCAGTCTTTATTTGATTTGATTGCTAAGAACGGAGATGATATTAAATTTGAGACCAACCTGGCTGATGAAAAGCATGAGTACAAAGTAAGCGGATCGCAGGAGTCAGATAAGATTAAGGAGTTCAACACATTCAGTAATGTATACAGCGCAAAAAACTCGCAGCTTGTAAATGAATTTCAAAGCAAAGTAAAAGATAACAACCAAGACTCTTTATTAAAAATTTATCAGCCCGTATTTGAAAAAAATATGGATGCTTACAGCAAGGAAGTATTGAAGTTTGTAAACGACAATAAAAAATCGCTCGCAGCTTTCTATGCAGCAATGTCTTTAGACCCAAACAAGTACGAACAGCAATTGGTGGCCTATGCCGATGACTTGAAAGAGGAGTTTAAAGATAATGCTCCGGTACAGCAGTTTGTAAAACAGATGGAAGCCGTTAAGCCGGTATCGGTAGGACATAAAGCTCCGGAATTTACAGTCAAGGATGTAAACGGGAAAGACGTTAAGCTGGCCGATTACAAAGGCAAATATGTGATGATAGATTTCTGGGCATCGTGGTGTGGTCCTTGCCGTCAGGAAAACCCTAACGTGGTAAAATTATACAACCAGTATAAAGGCAAAGGCTTTAATATATTAGGCGTATCACTCGATGAAAACAAACAGGCATGGCAGCGCGCCATCCAAGAAGATAAACTTGCCTGGCAACAAGTGTCTGACCTGAAAAAATGGGACGGGCCAGTTGCACGTGCTTACCAAATACAGGCAATACCATCAAACTTTATACTTGATACAGAAGGTAATATAATTGCTAAAAACATAACTGGCCAGAACCTCGAACAATTTTTAAATAAAACCTTTGCTAAACTTTAAGCAAATATTAAGCTTTAATAATTTATTAACATTAGTTTAACTATTTGCTTTTGTTTTGGTATTACCTTTATGCCAAAATTCAACCCTCTGATGAGTACTACTGCAAAGCAAAAAATTTTAATTGTAGACGACGAACCGGACATTTTAGAGTTAATAGAATACAACTTAAAAAAAGAAGGATACCAGGTTCATTTAGCCCATAACGGCCAAGAAGCTGTTGCAGAAGCAAAAAAGGTATTGCCAGATTTGATTGTTCTGGATATAATGATGCCTAAAATGGATGGCATTGAAGCTTGCCGCATTATGCGCACCATGCCTGAGTTTAAAAATACTTTTATGGTGTTTTTAACAGCTCGTAGTGAAGAGTACTCTGAGATAGCTGGTTTTAACGTAGGTGCCGATGACTACATTGCCAAACCTATAAAACCGCGTGCTTTAGTAAGCCGTATAAATGCTATACTACGCCGTAACGCGGGTACCGAAGAAGTATCAGATAACAAGTTAGAAGTAGGCGATTTGGTAATTGACCGTGAGAGTTACCTGGTTTATCAAAATGGCAGCAAAGTGGTTTTGGCTAAAAAGGAGTTTGAGTTACTGTATCTGTTAGCTTCAAAACCTGGTAAGGTTTATACACGCGAAGTAATCCTTAAGAATATATGGGAAGATTCAGTTGTGGTAACTAACCGCACCATTGATGTCCACATCCGTAAATTGCGTGAAAAGCTTGGAGAAAATTATGTATCAACCGTTAAGGGCGTAGGCTACAAATTTGAATACGTTTAAACAGTAATTAATGATAAATTGAAACACCCGTAAATAAATTTACGGGTGTTTTTTGTTATTAAATATGGAGCTTATGAATTAGACGAACAATCGGACAAAAACGTCCGATAACAAAAAAGCCCTGCTTAGCAGGGCTTTTTTGTTAAGTTTTGTGCTGTATTTAGTTTGCCATCATTTTAAGGAACGATGCTAATTTTTCTTTCATCTCCCTACGATCAACTATAAAGTCAAGGAAGCCTTTTTCCTGCAAAAACTCTGCAGTTTGGAATCCTTTAGGCAAGTCTTTTTTAATTGTTTCTTTAATAACCCTTGGGCCAGCAAAACCAATTAACGCGCCAGGTTCGGCAATGTTGATATCGCCCAGCATGGCATATGATGCAGTTACGCCACCTGTGGTTGGGTCGGTAAGTAGAGATATATAAGGCACGCCTGCCTGGCCTAATAATGCCAGCTTAGCGGACGTTTTGGCCATTTGCATTAATGAAAATGCGGCCTCCATCATTCGTGCACCACCCGATTTTGATATCATCAAAAAAGGAACCTTGTTTTGAATACTATAATCAATTGATCGTGCAATTTTCTCACCCACAACTGATCCCATTGAGCCACCAATAAAATTGAAGTCCATACAGGCAACCATTAACGGTTGTCCGTCAACCTTACCATGAGCTGCACGGATAGCATCTTTTAAACCGGTTTTTGCTTGCGTTTCTTTAAGGCGGTCGCTGTATTTTTTAGTGTCAACAAACTCAAGCGGGTCACCTGAGCGCAGGTTACTGAACAACTCAGTAAATTCGTTATTATCAAAAAGTACAGAAAAATACTCTTTTGAGCCTATGCGTAAATGATAACCGCAGTAATGGCAAACGTATTGATTTTCAACCTGTTCTGTATAGTGTAACGGGCGTTTACAGTTTGGACACTTGTTCCAAACACCGTCCGGAGCTTCTTTTTTATCTTCGGTAGAGGTAGTAATACCCTTTGATTCTCTCTTAAACCACGCCATTGGTAATTCCATCAATGATAATTAAAGGTACAAAGAAACGAAAATTATCTTATTTAAACTGTTAGTAACAAATTACGATTGTTATTCAAATATTAACAATTAAACAAATTATATCAAATTAACGCAACATTTGGCTGAAAAATGCATAAAATTTATACATTCGTGCTGTAAACCAACCAACAACTATGGATTTAAAAAATTATAAAGGCGTTTTGCACGGTGATCAGGTGCAGGAGTTATTTGAAGCAGCAAAGAAACATCAGTTTGCTTTACCTGCAGTTAACGTGATAGGAACCAATTCTATCAACGCTGTTATGGAAACTGCCAAGTCTGTTAACTCACCGGTAATTATCCAACTGTCAAACGGTGGAGCGCAATTTTACGCCGGTAAATCATTAGATAACTCTAAACTGCAAGCCTGTATATTAGGTGCCGTATCAGCAGCTAAGCACGTACATTTACTGGCCGAACATTATGGTGTTGCCGTTATATTACATACCGACCATGCTGCAAAAAAATTACTGCCTTGGATTGACGGATTACTAGAGCATGGCGAAAAACATTTTGCTGAAACCGGCAAGCCATTGTTCTCATCACACATGCTTGACCTTTCAGAAGAGCCTATCGAGGAAAACATTGAAGTTTCAGCTCAATACCTTGAGCGCATGGCTAAAATGAACATGACCATTGAAATTGAGTTAGGTGTAACCGGTGGTGAAGAAGATGGTGTAGATAATACAGATGTTGACAGCGCACGTTTATATACTCAACCTGAAGAAGTTGCTTATGCCTATGAGCATCTTTCAGCAGTAAGTCATCGTTTTACTGTTGCTGCTGCATTTGGTAACGTACACGGTGTGTACAAACCAGGTAACGTAAAATTACAGCCGGTAATCTTACATAACTCACAAGAGTTCCTTAAACAAAAACACAACATTGCTGCTGAAAAACCAATCAACTTTGTATTCCATGGCGGTTCTGGTTCAAGCCAGGAAGAAATTCGTGAGGCAATCTCTTACGGTGCCATCAAAATGAATATTGATACTGATATGCAGTGGGCTTTCTGGGAAGGCATTAAAGATTACTACAAAGCAAAAGAAGGTTACCTGCAAGCACAAATTGGCAGCCCTGATGGTGAAGATTCTCCAAACAAAAAATATTACGATCCACGCGTATGGTTGCGTAAAGGTGAGGAAACCTTTGTACAACGTTTAACTCAGGCATTTGCCGATTTAAACTGCCTTGACGTAAACAGCAAATTGTAATTTAATTTTTTTACAAAAGGTAAACGCCGTTACCATCCTGGTATCGGCGTTTTTTGTTATAATTACTTTTTAACTATTTAAGTTATGGCAAAGAAAAAAAGCGGAATATTTGAGCGTTTTGCTAATTGGGCCACCGCGGCAACCGGCAGTTCGGCAGCGTTTGTGTTGGCTGCTTTAGTTGTTGTAGTATGGGGCGCCAGCGGTCCGCTTTTTCATTATTCTGAAACGTGGCAGCTTGTAATTAATACGGGCACCACGATTATAACATTTTTAATGGTGTTTTTGATACAAAAGGCCCAGAATAAAGACTCACGTGCATTGCATCTAAAGCTTAACGAACTTATTGCTGCAATGGAGGGCGCAAGTAACCGTATGGTGAACATTGAAGACTTAAGTGAGAAAGAGCTGGAACAAATACATAACTATTATGTGCGCCTGGCGCAGCTTGCAAAAACCGAAGACAATTTAGGTTGTACGCATACTATTGATGCAGCAGAGTTCAACCACGAAAACAAAAGCGAAAAGATTAAAAATACTACCCAGAAAATAAATGAGTACAATAGTAAACGTAAAAAAGGTTAGCGAGCAGGAAGATTTAGACAAGGTGTTTGCAGTAAGACGCGTGGTGTTTGTTGACGAGCAAAATTGCCCGCCCGAATTAGAGTGGGAATTTGAGGACGAGTCCACACACTTTTTAGCCGAAATTAACGGACAACCAGCAGGCGCATCACGCTGGCGTAAAACAGATAAAGGCTACAAGCTTGAACGTTTTGCCGTATTAAAAGAAAACCGCGGGCAGGGCGTAGGGCAAGCTCTTGTAAAGGCAGTATTGAATGATTTACCTGAAGATGCGCAGTACATTTATCTGCACGCCCAGGTACAGGCAACGCCTCTTTACAAAAAGTTTGGCTTCAAAGAAATAGGACCCATGTTTGAGGAGGCCGGAATACAACATCACAAAATGGTATTTGAACCGGTAAAGTAATTGACTAAGCTATAATTACTGAATGTAAAGCTGCATGAAATAAAAAAAGGGCAAAGGTAAAGGATGTATCCTTCGCCTTTGCCCTTTCGGTTATTTATATAACAGATCAGTCTGTTTTAGGAAGCTGTACAGCTTCATCAACCTCGGGTAGTGCTTCACGTACATAACGACGGATAATTAAGCGCGTACCGCCATTATAGGTCATGTAGCTACCCAACCAATTAATGAAGGTTACCACCTTATTACGGAAGCCTAATAGCGATATAAGGTGAATAAACATCCATATCAACCACGCTATAAATCCGCTTAATTTAATTTTACCCAAATCGGCAACGGCTTTATTACGACCAATAGTTGCCATCGAACCAAGGTCTTTATACTTGAATGGTTCAGTAGGTTCGCCTTTAACTAAGTGAGCAATGTTTTCAGCCAGTTTTTTACCTTGCTGTATAGCAACTTGAGCAACGCCCGGATAACCATTTGGTGTAGCTTCGGTAATTATAGCACCAACGTCGCCAATTGCAAATACGTTATTAGTACCAACAACGCGATTGATTTCATCAGTTTTGATACGGTTGCCTCTAACAATATTTTCTTTAGCAAAGCCATTTGGAACAATACCCATAACACCTGCTGACCACACAACGTTCTTAGTGCGAATAACGCGGCCGTCTTCAAACTTTAGTTCGTTGCCGTCGTAGCTCTGTACTTTGACATTCAGTAACACTTCAACGCCCATGCCTAGCAATGCTTCTTTAGCTTTGTTTGAAGCCTGCTCAGACATTGGTCCAAGCACACGAGGTAAGAAGTCTACCAGGTAAACTTTCATATCCTCTTTTTTAAGCTCAGGATAATCTTTAGAAAGCACGTGGTTGCGCAGCTCGGCAAATGAGCCTGCAAGCTCTACACCGGTAGGGCCGGCGCCAACCATCACAAAGGTTAAATAAGGATCGCGCTCTTCTTTAGTTTTAGCAATTACAGCCTGTTCAAGGTTTTGCAAAAACATGTAACGCAGGTTTAGTGCTTCCGGTATGGTTTTCATTGGCATTGCATAATGCTCAATGTCTTTATTGCCAAAAAAGTTGGTAGTTGATCCGGTAGCCATAACAAGGTAGTCATAGGCTATTTCACCAATGGTTGTTTCAATATAGTTTTGTTCGGTATTAACTCCTGTAACTTCAGCTACCCTGAAACGAAGGTTTTTTTGACCTTCAAAATTTTTACGAAGTGAGAAAGCGATTGACTCACACTCCAAACTTCCGGTTGCTACCTGGTAAAGCAGCGGTGGGAAAGAGTGATAGTTGTGCTTGTCAAGAAGAAGAATTTCAACCGGTTCTTTTGCTAGCCGGCTTGCCAGTTCAACACCGCCAAATCCGCCGCCAACAATTACAACGAGCGGAAATTTTGTGTTTTGTTTTGAATCCATGTTTGTTTATAGTAACAGTTTTTATATAGGGCCGATGTAATGTAGTATTAACAAAAAAGGCTTCAAATGTTCTTTGAAGCCTTTTTAAAAATTCGTATTTCGAAAGTTTTATGCGTTAAGCTTCTTACCAAAATCGAGCATCACCGGGGTTGCAACGCAGATAGATGAGTAGGTACCGAAGCACACACCCACTAATAAGGCAAACGAGAATCCGCGGATTACATCGCCCCCAAAGATAAACAATACTATTAAAACAAACACTACTGTTAATGCAGTAATTATTGTACGGCTTAAAGTACTGTTAATTGCTTGGTTTACTACAAGTGCAGTATCATCGGTTTTAGCGTGTGTATGATTCAAGAACTCACGTATACGGTCAAACACAACCACGGTATCGTTAATTGAATAACCTATAACGGTAAGTATAGCCGCAATGAAAGCCTGGTCAATATCAAGTGAGAATGGTAAGATGCCATTGAACAACGAGAAGAAAGATAGCACCAGCAAAGCATCGTGTGCTGTAGCAACCATTGCACCAAGGCTATATTGCCATTTGCGGAAACGGATTAAGATATAACCCGATATAGCTACGATGGCAAAAATAACCGTCCATATAGCTGATGTTTTGATGTCATTAGCTATGGTTGGACCTACTTTTTGCGAACTTAAAATAGTGTACTTAGGTGTGATTTGTGACAATCCTTCACGTAAGGTTGTTTCTACCTTGTTATCAGCAACGGTACTGTTATCATCAATCATGTAGTTGGTTGTGATACGTACCTGCTTATCGCCACCAAAAGATTTAACTTCTGATTTACCAACACCCAAAGTTTTTTCAATTCCCTCACGTACGGTTTCGGTAGTAGCGGCTTGTTCAAAACGTACTACATAACTGCGGCCACCCTGGAAATCCACACCGTAGCTAAAGCCACGGGTAAACATTGAAATGATACCAGCTAAAATGAATATAGCTGAGAAAGCGTAAAATTTGAAGCGATTTTTAACGAATGCAAAGTTTGCGTTTTTGAACAACTTAGAGCTCCATGGATTTGAAAATTTGATATCCATGTTTTTGTCTAGCATCCATTCAAAAATTACACGGGTAATTAATAATGAACAGAACAATGATGTTACGATACCTATCATCAATGTAGTAGCGAAACCCTGGATAGGGCCGGTACCAAAGATGAATAAGATAACACCTGTTAAAAAGCTACTGATTTGTGAATCGAGAATTGACGATAATGCGTGTTTGTAACCATCGGCAATGGCAAGGCGCTTCGATTTACCCAGTGCAAGCTCTTCACGTACACGTTCGTAAATTAATACGTTGGCATCAACCGATATACCTAAGATGAGCACTATACCGGCAATACCAGGTAGAGTTAGTACTGCACCAATACTGGTTAGTACACCCATCAGGAAGAATACGTTAACAAATACTGCAGCATCAGCAACTGCACCTGCACTGTTATAGTAAAGAACCATAAACACAAGTACAATTACCAAACCAACAGCACATGACATTAAACCATCATTGATAGCTTCCTGGCCTAATGAAGGACCAACGATGTCTTCAGAAACAATACGAGCAGGAGCAGGTAAACGACCAGCTTTTAAAACGTTAGATAAATCTTTGGTTTCATCCTGGGTAAAGCTACCGCTGATAGATGAACGGCCACCTGATATTTCATTGCTTACACGCGGAGCAGATACAACGTTATCATCAAGAACAATTGCAATGCTGCGGTTATCATTTTCATCACCCGGATTGCCGGCTGCTTCAGCAGTAACTCTTCTCCACGTTTTAGCACCGTCAGAGTTCATTTCCATGCTTACTTCATAGCCACCGCTATTTGGGTCAACATCGCTACGAGCATCAGTAATAGCTTCGCCACTCAATACAGGGCCGTTATCAGCACCTGATAACTTGATTGCGTAAAGTGCTAATCTTTTGTCAGCAACATCGCCTGATTTTGAAGCCCACAATAAGCGAAGATTTTTAGGCAATACTGCCTGTACTTCTGCGCTTTTTAAGTAGCCATTAACTCTGGCAGTATCTTTAATTGCGGCAGTACCTACAACTGGACCAGGATAAGCCTGAGGACCATTTGGACCCTGACCAAATGCAGGAGACAAAACAGCAAACAAAGGCATAGTTTCTGCAAGCTGGTTTTTGTTTTTCAATGCAGATGCAGAGGTATCTTTCGCATTGTTTTGTTTAACCTTGCTAAGTAACGAGCCGCCTTTTTTTGCAGTGTCATTAGCGGCTACTGCAGGGGCTATAGAAACGGTATCTTTTTTAGCTGTTTTGTTTTTAGCAGCAAGTATACCATTGATGTTATTTAATAATTGGAAAACTTCAGTATTATCAAAAGTCGCGTAAAACTCAAGCTTAGCCGAGCCTTGTAACAGTTTACGTACACGCTCTTTACTTGCTTCTGATACACCCGGAAGTTCAATTTGTATACGGTTGCCTGCCTGTAATTGAATGTTAGGAGATGTTACACCAAATTTATCAATACGGTTACGTAAGATGTTGAATGATTGCGTAACGGCAGTATTTGACTGATCACGCAGGTATTTTTCAACGTCATTGTTGCTGGCATCAAACTTAAGGTTGCTTTGGTTTGACTGGGTTGAAAAAATTGGAGCCAGCTTACCATTAGGACTTAGCTTTTTATACTCACGCATAAAAATGTCAATGTAATTATCAGGGCTGGTTTTAGCAACAACATCAGCGTTATGTAATGCCTGGTTAAAGGTTACATCTTTGTTGTCGTTTGATAATGACCTGATTAGCTCGCTTAACGAAACCTGCATGGTAACGTTCATACCACCTTTAAGGTCAAGGCCTAATGCAAGTTCACGGTCTTTGCAATACTGATAATTGTGACCAAATAACGGATATACCGGCTGCGACGCTATTGAGTCGAGATAAGCTTTTTCTTTGTCCGGGTTGCCCTTAGCATAGGCTTTTGCATCATCTTCGACGCTGTTGGTAACCCACGTGAACGAAAGCTGGTATAAGCAAACAACTGCCACAATAATGGCAAAAAATTTAATAACCCCTTTACCTTGCATGGTGTAATCTATGTGTAAAATTAATTTATAAGCTTTTTAAAATAAGGAGGCAAATCTAATAAAATTTCGTAAGCGTAACGTGTTAATTAAAACAAAATAAAGTTGATAGCTGTTAGCGGCGCTCAAGGGTAATGAAAGAGTAAGGGTAAGCGTGCTTTTCATCAGCCTCAAAGTTTTCCCTCGCTGTTTCCCTCCATTCGTTTTTATTAAGTTGCGTGAAGTAAGCATCAGCGTTAAAATCCTGATGAACAATGGTTAAGTAAATGCGGTTTACTAATGGTAATGCCAGGGCGTATATTTCAGCTCCGCCAATAATGTCAATTTCAGGCTCGCCTTTACATAAGTTAAGTGCCTCATCAATTGAATGTACAACTTCGCAGCCTTCAATATTAATTTGCTGCCTGGTAACTACAATATTACGTCGGTTAGGCAATGGCTTACCTACAGATTCATACGTTTTACGGCCCATAATTATGCTATGGCCCGTGGTTAATTGCCTGAAATGCTTAAGGTCATTTGGAAGATGCCAAAGCAGTTCATTATCTTTTCCTATTGCGTTGTTGGTAGCTATGGCTACTACTATATTAATATTCATTGAAGGTTTTTAACCATATTGCTTTGAAAAGTGAGGTCTGTTAATACTGTTTAGCTACCTAAACCGCTACAGCACCTTTTATATGTGGCCAAGACTCATAGTTCTCTAACGTAAAATCTTCAAATTTAAAAGCAAATATATCTTTCACTTCCGGGTTTATCTTCATTACCGGTAGTGGGTGAGGTGTGCGTGATAGTTGCAGGTTGGCCTGCTCAATATGGTTGTTATAAAGGTGAGCGTCGCCAAAAGTGTGTATAAAGTCACCATAGTCAAGGTCGCACACCTGTGCCATCATCATGGTAAGCAATGCGTATGATGCAATGTTGAATGGAACGCCTAAAAATATATCAGCGCTGCGCTGGTAAAGTTGGCAAGATAGCTTGCCTTTGGTTTCCCCTTTATCAGCGTTTGGCGGCTCAACATAAAATTGAAATAAACTATGGCAGGGTGGAAGCGCCATTTGATCAACATCGGCAACGTTCCAGGCAGATACCATAATACGGCGTGAGTCGGGGTTGGTTTTGAGCTGCTTTACAACCTGACTGATTTGATCTATATGCCTGCCGTCGGGCGTTGGCCAAGAGCGCCACTGGTACCCGTAAACCGGACCTAAATTCCCCTCTGCATCAGCCCATTCATCCCATATGCGTACGCCATTTTCTTTCAAATATTTGATATTTGTATCGCCGCTTAAAAACCATATAAGCTCATGTATAATAGATTTGAGGTGAAGCTTTTTGGTAGTCACTAACGGAAAGCCTTCTTTTAAATTAAAGCGCATTTGATAACCAAAAACGCTAATAGTGCCGGTTCCGGTGCGATCGTGCTTTTGAGCGCCATTTTCCAGCACGTGGCGCATCAGGTCAAGATATTGTTTCATATAAACAGGTTGCAAGCACCTAAACACCTCATTAAATTGCTTGCGGATACAAATAAAATTAATCTATTTTGGCTTTCCTATTAATTTGAAGAAATAGGTAATGTTTTAACGCAATTATGATCATTTTTCCAAACGCAAAAATTAATATCGGCCTCAATATTACTGAACGACGTGCTGATGGCTACCACAATATTGAAAGCGTTTTTTATCCGTTAATGATTAAAGATGTCTTGGAAATTATTGAAAGCGATACGCTTCAGTTCCAATCGTCAGGCATTGCAATTCCAGGTAGCGTTGAAAGCAACCTTTGCTTAAAAGCTTACAACCTGCTCAAAAATGACTTTCCGCAGCTGCCTTACGTAAGTATTCATTTACATAAAAATATACCCATTGGTGCAGGGTTAGGGGGCGGCTCGGCTGATGCTGCTTTCTTTATTAAGCTGATGAATGAAACGTTCAAATTGGGGCTTGAGGATGAGCATATGATGAATTATGCACGTAAACTGGGAGCTGATTGTGCCTTTTTTATAAGTAACAAACCATTATATGCTTTCAATAAAGGAGACGAATTTGAAAGTGTAGCACTGGACCTCGCGCCGTACAGCCTGGCGTTGGTAATGCCTCCGGTACATGTTTCAACAGCGCAAGCTTACAATGGTGTTATACCAAGGTTGCCCTCCGCGGCACTGAAAGAGCTTATAAAACTACCTGTTACAGACTGGATAGAACGTATTAAAAACGATTTCGAACCACATATATTCGAAGCATTTCCAATTATTGAAAAAGTGAAAAGTGCGCTATATGATGCAGGTGCCCTTTACGCATCAATGAGTGGAAGTGGTGCTTCAGTTTTCGGCATATTTGAAAGCACGCCAGATCTTTCTAACCTTGAAGGCGAAAATCAGGTGTTTTATAATTTATAGAAAAGTTATTTAGCCACTATTCTAAATTCAGTGCGGCGGTTTTTTGCTTTGCCATCTTCAGTAGTATTTGGAGCTACAGGATTCAATTTGCCATAACCTTTAAACTGAAGCTTATTACCATTTACGCCATGATTAACCAAATATTGGTAAACTGCTTTTGCGCGGTTGGCCGATAAGGATTGATTAATTGCATCGTTTCCAGAATTGTCGGTATAACCAGCTATTTCTATACTTACGGTTGGGTTCATGGCCATAAAATCAATCAAATACCGTAAAGCGGACTGCGACTCGGGACGCAGATCGTACCGGTTTATATCAAAAAAAATGTTTTTCAGGATAGCCGATTTGCCAATTTCGATTGTGTTTAAAGGGACTTCTATATTAAAAGGTTTATGCGTTTCGCCTTTATTAAGCGAAAAGTTTTCTGATGAAAACAGATAACCGTTTTTGATGATGGTTAAGCCATAATTGCGGCCGGTAACTAACGGAACTAAAAAATCGCCGCCTGTGGCCGAACTAGTATTTTGGTAAACCGGGATGTTCGTGGCTAAATCAACTATTTCCACATTGGCTTCCATCGGTTGTTTAGTTGCTGCATCTATAACTGATCCTTTGACATAGGTAACTGCATGTGGCTTCGATTTTTCAGGAAGCTCAAACATATAAATATCAAAGCCGCCGTAACCGCTTAATGTATTTGAAGCAAAGTAAGCAAAGCCGCCGGTTGTGCTTATGCTCATACCGTTTTCATCACCGCAGGAATTTATAGGATAGCCCAGGTTTTCGGGTTTTTGCCATTTGCCGGCGTTGTTAATGCGGCTTACAAATAAATCTTTATTACCTAATCCGGGCCAACCATTTGAGCAAAAATAGAGTGTGCTATCATCGGGGTGTATGTATGGCGACTGCTCGTCATAAGGGGTGTTAATGTTTGGTCCAAGGTTTTCAGGTTCGGCCCAGCCTTTGTCGGTTAAGCGGCATTTCCAAATATCGTAACCACCATAGCCACCTTTACGGTTACTAACAAAATAAAGGGTGTGTCCATCTGCAGATATAGATGGTTGTGATTCCCAGCCCGAACTGTTTACGGGCGCGCCCAAATTAAATGGCTTTCCCCAATCATCGCCCTTACGTTGCGTTACGTATATATCGCAACGGCCCATACCATCGGGCCGGTTGCAGCCCGTAAAAAATAAATACTTGCCATCCTGAGAAAGCGATTGGGCACCCTCGTTGTATTCGGCTGTATTAATAAATTTGCTTAAATACGTGGCAGCACCCCATTGATTATTAAGTCTTATGCTTTTATAAAAGTCTTCATTATTTTGAACTTTACGTGTAAATATCAGCGTATTATCATCTGCCGCCGATACAGGCATGTACTCATCATTTGGCGAGTTTATTTCAGGGCCTAAATTTATTGGCTTAAACTGTACAGGGTTTTTAATAGCTATGATACTAAAATCAGCATCGGCTATTAGTTTTTTTGCAAAGAAGCGGTTCTCGGCAGTTAAGTTTGCGTAAGTAATATATTTTTCAAGATGAACCTTAGCCTGTTCATACTCGCCCGAATTGATTTCAAGCTCACCTAATTTTAAATATATGCTACGGCTCAACTCTGCGTTCAGGTCCAGCGCCTTGCGGTAATGCACAATAGCATCTTTGTATTGCTGTAAACTTTTATGAAGATCGGCAAGTTGCACATGTGCCTCGGCAAAATTGTCATCGGCCGCTATAGCACTTTGTAATTGCTGAATAGCATTTGCCCTGTCCTGACGGTCTAAAAATGCACCAGCTTTTTTGTAATAAGTTATGGCAGCAGCGTTAGTTGTGCTGTATTTTGACTGTGCGGTTACCTTAAACCCTAAAAAAAACAGCAGTAAAATAAGCCAATACCTAACATTAATCATATCTGTTTCAGCACTAAAAATATGCCTTTTACGTATCAAATATAAATATTGTTTCAAGGTTAATATTATAAGTTTTTACTGTTGATAAAGATTAATGATAGCGAAAAGAACCATTAACAGTTTAGTTTTGTTAAACCAATGGTTAATATTTATTTAAAATCAATTGGAAAAAACATGATATTTTTGATTATAATTACTTGAAAATAAGTTATATGAAAAAACTCTACATGCTGTGTGCTGTACTTACATGCTTAACGCTTACATCTTGCGTAGACATCATTGAGCGATATAACTTTAAAGCGAATGGCACTTGTGAGGTTATTTACGACTTTGACATGAGCAAGGCCGTCTCTATACTACATAACTTACTATCAGACTCGGTTATGGCTACACCGCAATTTGCTATCGCCAAAGATACGGTGATGAATTTATATAATGCTTTGCCCGATAGCACGCAAAACAAAATGACAGCCAATGAGGTGAAGTTAGCGCAAAGCAGTAACCTGGCCATTAACATGAACTTGAGACAAGATTTGATGAAGGTAAGCATAAAGCATCAGGCAGCAACACCTGCCGATTTAGAATACTACCTGCAACAGATGTCAAAACTGGCTAACTATGGCAGTCAGGAAAAACGAAAAGGCATGAGCATGGATTTTACAGCACAGCAGTTGATAGCAGGGCAGGAGTGCTACTCGTACCAGGTAACATCAAGCAAGTTTTGCCGCATAATTGACAAAGAGAAATTCAATAATTTTTTGAAGAAAACCGGGTCGGCTTTCGCCGCAGCAAAAGCGCTGCTTATTGAAACACCTTACAAGGTTGTATTGAATTTTGCCAAGCCGGTAAAGAAAATTGATAATAAAAGGGCAACACTCTCAGCAGACAGAAAACAAGTGATCATACAAACCAATATGGATGAGTTGATTAAAAATCCAACTTTAATGAATTTGCAGATTGATTTTGAATAATGGCCTGGTATAAAGTTGCTGATGCTTTTGATTTAAGTAAGCCATTTATAAGAAAAGTATCGGCTGGTGGCAAATCAATTTGCTTGGTTAATGCAGATAAAGTATACGCTGTGTCTTCAAAATGCCCTCACGCCGGCGCAGACCTAAGTGGCGGCTGGTGCAAAAATGGAAAGCTTATTTGCCCGTTTCATCGCTATGCCTATGATCTTGAAACAGGTAAGGGAGCGCCGGGACAAAACGATTTTATTAACGTTTATTCTGTTGAGATAAAAGATGACGGAGTATATGTGCAGGTGACATCGTGGCTTGAAAGACTTACCGGCAAGAAATAAATAAGGAATGTAAGCCATTCTATTGCAAAGCTTACATTCCTTATGTCTATAATGGAAGATGCTACGCCAAGTCTGGGTAAACCACTCTGTTTGCTGATGCCAATGTATTTTGTAACAGGCCAATAATGGTCATTAAACCAACACCACCGGGTACAGGAGTTATCCATGACGCTTTAGGAGCCACATTCTCGAAATCAACATCACCGTATAATTTGTAGCCAGACTTGGTTAGGGTTGATGTTTCGCGGTTCATGCCTACGTCAATAACTACAGCACCTTCTTTTACCATATCGGCGGTAATGAAGTTCTTTTTACCAATAGCTACAATCAATATATCGGCATCAAGTGTGAACTTTTTAATATCAGGCGTACGGCTGTGACAAATGGTTACGGTACAGTTTCCTGGCTGGGTATTACGCGCCATTAAAATGCTCATAGGGGAGCCAACAATATTGCTGCGGCCAACTACAACGCAATGCTTACCAGCGGTTTCAATACCATATTCTTTAAGCATCAAGGTAATTCCATATGGGGTAGCAGGGATAAATGACGGCAGGTTGCGCTGCATACGGCCCAAATTTACCGGGTGAAAACCGTCAACATCTTTACGGTGATCTATACGTTCGGTTACCTTCTCTGGGTCAATGTGTTTAGGCAACGGAAGTTGAACAATGATGCCGTCAATGTCGGCATCGGCATTTAACTCTGCTACTTTTTGTAATAGCTCTTCTTCGGTTACATTGTCTTCATATCGAACCAGACTTGATTTGAAACCCACCTTTTCGCAATTTTTCATTTTGCTTGCAACGTATGTTTCGCTGCCGCCATCATGGCCAACTAATACTGCCACCAGGTGTGGTTTACGGCCGCTACGTTGTAAATATTCGGCTGCCTTTTCGGCAATCTCAACTTTCAGTTTCTCAGATACGTATTTTCCGTCGAGTAGTTGCATAAATTGAATTTGTATTAAAAACAAAAGGACAAAGAAGTTCGTCCTTTGTCCCTATTATAATAATGTAGAATTAATCGAGTTTTAAAACTGCCATGAACGCGCTTTGCGGTATCTCAACGTTACCTACCTGGCGCATGCGTTTTTTACCTTTTTTCTGTTTCTCTAATAATTTGCGTTTACGTGAAATGTCACCACCGTAACACTTGGCCGTAACGTCTTTACGTAATGCACGTACGTTTTCGCGGGCAATAACCTTGGCACCTATAGATGCCTGTATAGCTATCTCAAATTGCTGACGTGGCAATAGCTCTTTCAACTTTTCGCATATTTTTTTACCAAAGTCGTAAGAGTTGCTGCGGTGAATTAATGATGATAGCGCATCCACCGGCTCACCGTTCAGTTTAATATCCAAACGAACTAAATCTGATTGGCGATAGCCAATTTGCATATAATCAAACGAAGCGTAACCTTTTGAAATGGTTTTTAGCTTATCGTAAAAATCAAATACAATTTCGCCCATTGGCATCTCAAACACCAGTTCAACACGGTCGGCCGTTAAGTATGATTGATTAACAATTATACCACGTTTTTGTATACATAATGACATTACCGGACCAACAAACTCAGCCTTGGTAATTATATTGGCCTTAATGTAAGGCTCTTCAACAAATTCAAGCTTACTTGGGTCAGGCAAGTCTGACGGGTTGTTGACAATAAGTTGCTCTTCTTTTGTAGTGTAGGCGATGTAAGATACGTTGGGTACGGTTGTTATAACCGTCATATCAAATTCACGCTCCAAACGCTCCTGGATAATTTCCATGTGCAGCATACCCAAAAAGCCGCATCGGAAACCGAAGCCTAACGCTGCCGACGATTCCGGTTCAAAAACCAATGATGCATCATTTAGCTGCAGCTTTGCCATTGATTCACGAAGCTCTTCGTAATCTTCGGTATCCACAGGATAAATGCCGGCAAATACCATCGGTTTTACCTCTTCAAATCCCTGAATGCCTTCGGCTGCCGGGCGTTCAACAAGTGTTATGGTATCACCAACCTTAACCTCACGTGCTTCTTTAATACCTGATATAATGTAACCTACGTCTCCGGTTTTGATAACGTCTTTAGGCAATTGTGTCAGCTTTAAAGTACCCACCTCGTCGGCAAAGTACTCGCGGCCGGTAGCCATAAATTTCACCTTAGTGTTTTTACGTATCTCTCCGTTTACAACTTTGAAATAAGCAATAATTCCACGGAATGAATTGAAAACCGAATCAAAAATCAAAGCCTGTAACGGCGCTTCGGGGTCACCAACCGGTGCAGGAACACGTTCAATGATAGCACGAAGTATATCTTCAATACCCATGCCTGTTTTGCCCGATGCTGCTAGAATATCTTCACGTTTGCAACCAATCAAATCAACAATTTGATCTTTCACTTCCTCAGGCATTGCGCCCGGTAGATCCATTTTGTTAAGTACCGGTATAATCTCCAAATCATTCTCTAAAGCTAAGTACAGGTTAGAAATAGTTTGTGCCTGTATACCCTGTGATGCATCCACAATTAACAATGCACCCTCGCAGGCGGCAATTGAGCGTGATACTTCATAAGAAAAATCTACGTGACCGGGGGTGTCAATAAGGTTGAGAACGTATTGCTGACCATCAAGCGTATAATCCATTTGAATGGCATGACTCTTTATGGTGATACCGCGTTCGCGTTCAAGGTCCATATCGTCAAGCAATTGGGCCTGCGCTTCACGCTGGGTAATGGTTTTGGTATATTCGAGCAAACGATCAGCCAGGGTACTTTTACCGTGGTCAATGTGTGCGATGATACAAAAGTTACGTATGTGCTTCATTTCAAAACGCAAAAATAGCTTTTTACAGCGATAAATTTGTATGCCAGTCTATCAATTAGTTAATTTGAATTAATGGCCATATCCATTGAATTAAAGGAGTATCTAGCAAACTGCTTAACAGCCTGTTACAACAACCAAATAATAATTGAGTCAATTAATGCTGTTAGCGGCGGAGATATAAATCTGACATACTGTATTAAATCCAATGTCGGAAAGTGCATGCTTAAGCTCAACAGCAAAAGTGCTTATCCTGGTATGTTTAAACGTGAAGCAGAAGGTTTGCAAGCCATCCGTAGCACTCAAACCATTGCTGTACCTCAAGTTATCTTACAATTCGATTTTCAAGACTATAGTTGCCTGTTAATGGAATGGGTAGAAGCAATAAATGCAACTCCAGTTGCATCGGCAAGGTTAGGTTGCGAGCTGGCCGGCATGCATACGTATACCGCATCACAATTTGGTCTTGATTCTGATAATTATATGGGTTCGTTACCGCAAAGTAATAGAAAGCACGATACCTGGGCAACTTTCTTCACAGTCGAACGCTTGGAACCTATGGTTAAATTGGCGGTCGATAAAGAATTACTGACGCATACGGATGTTGTTGCGTTCGAGGAACTTTACAATCGCCTGCCTCAACTGTTTGATGAAGAAAAGCCCGCGCTGATGCATGGCGATTTGTGGGGCGGTAACTATCTTATCAGAAACGATGGAAAGGCTTATTTGATTGACCCGGCAGTAAGCTATGGGCACCGGGAATTCGATATAGCTATGACTACATTATTTGGCGGCTTTTCCGAAAAGTTTTACGCGGAATACAACGAAAGTTTTCCGTTAGCTAAAGGTTGGGAACAGCGGGTTGACCTTTGGAATTTGTATCCGTTGTTATTACACCTCAATTTGTTTGGCACAAGTTATTTATCACAGGTAAAAAATGGTTTACAGAAATATTTATAAGCGTGCTTAAGATTCGGTTACTTACTAAAACAAGCTTAAAGGCTTTTCATCCGGCCCGTTAAACCAATCGCCCGATTTGTTTTCGGCCTTATTAATGCTTTTGCCTATTTCCACTCTCAGCAATGCACTGTTTTCTATTGGTTGTAATACTTTTGCCCGCTCATGATAAGGTAATTGCATATCTAGCCATATATCAGCATCGGCACGGGTTAGTATAACAGGCATGCGGTTATGTACTTCGCCAACAACTTGATTTGGCTCGCGTGTTATTACCGTACAGCTCAGTACAGGTGCATCCAGTTTAGTATTGTAATCCCATAGCCCGGCAAGTAACATCAAACTCTCATCAGCCATACTAAAATACCATGGTGTTTTCTCGCGGCTGCGTTCCCATTCATAAAATCCATTAATGGCAATAATGCAGTGGCGCTTACCTAACAAGTGTTTATATGCAGACCGTTCAGCCATGTCTTCGCTGCGGGCGTTGTGAGTTTGGTAGGAAGGGTAAGTGTTGCTCCAGCCTGGTATAAGCGGCCAGTGAAAATGCCGCAACGTGTCCGGAGCGCGGTCGGCAAGGCCAAACACATAGCTGTCTTTAAAAGCAAAGCCGTTAATATCACCATCTTTAGGCGTATCGTTATCATTAACACCAAGCCGCTTCGCTGTTTCGGCACTACCCGGAAAGTTTACTCTGCCACACATAATCAGCGTAAAATTACAATTTAACCTATGTTTAAAGCAAACTATTTACCTTTACAACATGCAAATAACTTTGAAGCGCACCAACAGCGGCGATAAAGATTTTAAGGTGCTGGTTACGCAATTAGATAAGGATTTACGCGATCGTAATGGTGATGTAATGGATCTGTATGACGAACACAATGTAATTGAAGAGATTGAAACGGTAGTAATTGGATATTTGGATAGCATCCCTGTTGCATGCGGCTGCTTTAAAAAGTATGATGCAAACACAGCTGAGGTGAAAAGGATGTACGTAGCAGCGCAAGCCAGGGGCAAGGGCTTAAGTTTTGAAATACTCACAGAGCTTGAACAATGGGCATCAGCGCTTAATTATAAGTATTTAATACTTGAAACCGGTAACAAACAAATTGAAGCACATGGATTGTATAAGAAAGCAAATTATAAGCAAATACCTGCATACGGTGTCTACAGAGGTTTGCCTGATAGTGTTTGCTTTAAAAAAGAATTAAAGCCATCAGCTCTGTAATAACTGATGGCTTTAATGAATAAGTTTTTAAGCTTTACAAGAATATAGGTCTATCAAGTTTCATAGCTATACGGTAGGCCGCATTCATTAAGCCAACATGACTGTATGCCTGAGGGAAATTTCCCCATTGGCTACCATCTTCCTCGGCCACGTCTTCACTAAATAATAATAAGTGGTTTGAATATTTAATGATGTTCTCAAACTCTCGTATGGCATCATCCAAACGCCCTACACAAGCCAGTGCCTCAACATACCAAAAAGCACAGATGAGGAATGTGGTTTTCGGCTTACCAAAATCATCGGCATGCAGGTATCGGTAAAACAAGCCTTTTTCTGTTTTTAATTCGGCCTCAAGGGCTTTAAGATGATCCTTTGCACGGTCCGACGCCGGGTCAAGATAATTCATCATAATCAGTTGCAGCGTACTTGCATCCAAATGTTTACTTCCGGCAGCGTTGGTGTACACCTTGCGCTCCTCGTCATAGCAGCTTTCAATATGCTCAGCCGCACGATTTTTCATAGCAACAGCACGGTCAATTAGGTCTTGATTACCAATTGTACGTGCCATTTTCTCCGCAGCGCATGCACCGGCCCACTGAAACAAATTGCTGTAGCAGTGAATATTAGCCATGTTGCGGAATTCCCATATGCCTGCATCTTCCTCATCAATGGTACGCTCAATTTTACTTAACAGGTAATCAACCCACTTGGCCGAATCTTTACGTTCGTCAATAATAAATCGATGGTCGGTATATAGAGGTAAGACGGATACGAGTACCTGACCGTATATGTCATTTTGAATGTGCTCAGACGCCTGGTTACCAATGCGCACCGGTTTGTTGCCCTCGTAACCTTCTAGGTCGGCGGTATATTCTTCCAGATCCTTTTTACCGGTTATGCTGTAAAGTGGTTGGTATCTGAAATCCTCGGAGAAGGAAATATCCGTAACATATCCGAAATACTTTTCCATTTCTTCAAAATGGCCTATGTGGTTAAGCGAGCTTATTACATAGTATGTATCGCGCAACCAGCAGTAGCGGTAATCCCAGTTACGGCCGCTGCCCGGAGATTCAGGCAAACTGGTTGTGCTTGCTGCTATTATAGCCCCGGTATCTTCATACTGGTGTATTTTTAGAGCTAACGCCGATCTGATAACGTAAGGTTGGTAAAATCCGGCTATTGATGAATGCTTGATCCATGTACGCCAGTATTGAGCAGTTTCGCGCAAAAAGCGCTCAACTGTACTGGTAAGCGGGGCCTCAAGTGGCTCGCCGTATGTTAAAACTAAATATTTGCAGTCGTTAAGTACAAAATATTGCTCATCAAATACGTAGCTGATTGGAATATTGGTAGTTAGCCTTATTTTCTCTTCACCACCTAAATATTGTATATGATTGCTGCCTCTGTTAACATCAAGCTTTTTGGCTCCGTACTCCGATACGGGCTCACACTTAACTTTAATACGTGGAGAACCTTCTAACGCCTCTATTTTCCGCACCAGCATCAAGGGTTTGTAGTAGCGCTGATATTCCTGAAAGCGTGGCGCAAAGTCAGTTATGCGATATCTGCCGCCCGATTCAAGCGTAATTTCGGTAATCAATACGTTAGTGTTTTCAAGGTAGTATTGATGAGAAGTGTATTCACCCTGAGGAAGGATGGAAAATTCGCCTCCTTTTTTCTTATCAAGCAGTCCGCCAAAAACAAACGTGCTGTCAAATTTTGGCCAGCAAAGCCAATCAACGTTTGTATTTTTATTTATATGAGCTAAAAAGCCGCAGTTGCCAATTATGCCGGTATTATAGGTATGTTTCATTGTAGATGGGTATAGTACTTGCAAAATATTCCAACAACAATTTGCGCGTAATGTTGCAAGAAAGTTGAAACGTTTAACCTATGTGTGAAATATTCCGTGCTTTAAATAGTATTTTAAATTATTAATGTTAACTTAAAGATAACTTCATCAGATGCAGTACGTACGCACGGTATCAAAAAAAATTAAAATATGATTAGGTTATTGCAAAATTTATATATTTGGTTAAAAATAAATAGTTTTTTACCGATACCTTTCTGAATTTAAACGTTTTGCATTTCAGTTTGGCTTTACAATTAAACCTCTTATAAACTTATACATTAAAAATTATGAAAACTGGGAAAGTAAAATGGTTCAACACCCAAAAAGGCTACGGATTTATTGTTACCGAAGAGGGCAAAGATCTTTTTGTGCATTTTAAAGATGTGCAAGGTGGTGTTAATGCCATTAAAGACAACGATAGTGTAGAATATGAAGTAGAAGACGGACGTAAAGGGCCTCAGGCTATTAACGTTAAAAAGGTATAATCACTTATATTACCATATTTGAAACCTCTGATTTTTCAGGGGTTTTTTTATGGCTTAAACTGTATATTGGTGCCCGGGTTTACAACTCCGGAAATATAATTCTAACACATGTCTGATAACGCGATTCAAAAAAACGCAAAAAATGTAACGTTTTTGGTAATAGTAGCCGCGCTTGGCTACTTTGTTGATATTTATGATTTGCTTATTTTTTCCATAGTGCGGGTTCAAAGCTTGCATGATATTGGTGTAAGTGACGTTGAGATGCGCACCAAGGGCGAGTTCATTATTAACATGCAAATGTTTGGCTTGTTGCTCGGCGGAATTTTGTGGGGTATTATAGGTGACAAGTTTGGGCGTATACGAGTATTGTTTGGCTCTATATTATTATATTCATTAGCCAATTTTGCCAATGGCTTAGCAACCGACTATTATACATATGCAGCCGTGCGTTTTATTGCAGGTATAGGTTTAGCAGGCGAATTAGGAGCCGGTATTACTTTAGTAAGCGAAACCATGAGCAAAGAAAAAAGGGGCTACGGAACCATGATTGTTGCCGTAGTTGGTTTATTCGGTGCAGCTGCTGCCAACATGGTATCAAAGCTAGGATGGCAAAATGCTTACTTTATTGGCGGCGGACTGGGAATGTTGCTTTTGCTTTTACGCGTAGGCACATTTGAATCGGGCATGTTTAAACAGGCCGAAAAAGCCGAAGTTTCAAAAGGAAATTTTTGGATGCTGTTTAATAACCGGAAGCGCTTTTTTAAATACCTAAATTGTATTTTAATAGGAATGCCTTTATGGTTTGTGGTTGGGATACTTATTACACAATCGCCTGAAATTGGAAAGGAACTTGGCGCAGCTGAACCCCTAAGTGCCGGAACCGGCGTAATGTATACCTACATTGGCTTATCATTCGGCGATATGTTTGCCGGGTTGTTTGCACAGCTTACCAAATCGCGGCGTTTAACTATGCTGGTGTTTCAGCTTATTTCTGTTATTAGTGTTATAGTGTATTTGAACTTACATGGAATAACTCATACTCAGTTCGTTGGTATATGCTTGTTTATTGGATTTTTTATAGGTTATTGGGCAACGTTTGTAACTATTGCCTCTGAGCAGTTTGGTACTAATATACGTGCAACGGTTACTACGACAGTGCCAAATTTTGTACGCGGTTCCCTAATTCCGATTACATGGGCATTTGAGTTTTTAGTTAAGCATTTTAAAGCGCAGGGCTATCAAAACAGCCTCATAATTGCCAGCTATGTTATGATGGGATTAGTTACCGTAATTGCTTTGCTTGCCTTGAGCCAATTAAAAGAGAGTTTTAGCAAAGATTTAAATTACATTGAGAAAAATGACCCGGTAAGTGACATTAATATAGCATAACGTAATACTGAATTTTGCATTTTTGTGCGGATGATTAGCAAAGAAACCATAGCCGAAGATTACAAAACCATACAGGACGAAATTTGCAAAAGCCTTGAAATGCTTGATGGCGCCGCAAAGTTTGAAGAAGAACTTTGGGAGCGTGATGGCGGTGGCGGAGGCCGTACCCGCGTTATCCAAAATGGCAACATTCTGGAAAAAGGCGGAGTTAATTTTTCAGCTGTTTATGGCAAACTTCCTGATGGTGTTAAAAAGGCATTCAAAGTTGAACAAGATGACTTTTTTGCTACCGGAGTTTCTATAGTAATTCATCCTAATCACCCCATGGTACCTATTATTCATATGAATATCAGGTACTTCGAAATGCCTTCATCAATAGATGACGGGCAGCCATTACGTTGGTTTGGCGGTGGAATTGATCTTACTCCTCACTACGTTATTGAAGAAGATGCACGCTACTTTCATCAACAACTTAAGGATGTTTGCGATCGCTTTAATATTGGTTTTTACCCACGATTTAAAACCTGGGCCGACGATTACTTCTTTATCAAACACCGCAATGAAACACGTGGCATAGGCGGCGTATTTTACGACCGTTTAACAGCTACCGATGAAATTAGCTGGGAGACTATATTTGAATTTTCAAAAGCTTTAGGACGTACTTTTGCGCCAGCCTATAGCGAAATTGTGAATCGTAACCGTTTTAAAGAGTTCACACCACAGCAACAAGATTGGCAATATCAACGCCGTAGTCGGTACGCCGAATTTAACTTGGTTTATGACGCAGGCACCAAATTTGGCCTGGAAACCAACGGGCGCATTGAATCTATTTTGATGAGTCTTCCTCCAACAGCCAAATGGTTTTATAATTATGAAGCGGCTATAGGCAGCGAAGAAGCCAAAACTTTGGATTTATTGAAAAAGGGCATAGACTGGGTATAGGTAAGGCTAATACTTTAAAACCCGTGGTTGTATGTGAGTGATTGGGTATTTTAATTGATTTACGGATTGATATATTGCGGCAAATCTTTAACCATCATATCTTCACTATTCTATGAAAAGTTTAATTGCAGCCTCTATTTTATTTGTAGCCATAATATCGGCATGCAACAGTTCACAGTCCTTTAAAGGTAAATGGAACTATGCAGGCGGTATCTACAACGGAAAAAAGGAGGGAAGTACGCAAGGATATCTGTTGAAGCGTACTTACACGGATAAAGATTTTGAGGCATTTATGATTGAAGACGGCGGTGAACCCCAAAAATACCAGGCCGGCAATTATAAGCTTGAAGGAGACAGCTGCACCGAGACAGAAACATTTAGCACTCAACCATCAACACTTACTGGTGTAAATGTAAACTACAGTTATCAATTAAAAAATGATAGCTTAATACTCCGCGGTAAATTGCCAACAGGTATGCAGGTTGAGGAGTATTGGATAAAGGAAAAATAGTCCATTCTTAAAAGCTGCGTTGGCCAGGTACACAGTCGCTTTTGTGATGCCAAATTACTATTACATTTCCGAAGGCGAAATATGATGTAATCACCTGCCGGCTTAAGTAACTGGCTAAGCTTATATCAACACCCGGTATGTTGGTAACTATAGCTTCATAATAGCTTAAAATTCGTATCTTCGCAGGTCAAATATATCGCATCAACCTTAAAACATTGAGCAAATTTTTCTTACACTAATTTTCAAATGGCTGAAGAGAATTCACAGAACGAAGACAGAATCATTCCAATAAATATTGATGAAGAAATGCGATCGGCTTACATTGATTATTCAATGTCGGTTATCGTATCGAGGGCATTACCCGATGTGCGCGATGGCTTAAAGCCCGTTCACAGGCGTGTGTTATTCGGCATGCTCGATTTAGGTTTGTCTGCCGGTAAGCCTTTTAAAAAGTCGGCCCGTATAGTAGGTGAGGTGTTGGGTAAGTATCACCCGCACGGCGACTCATCAGTATATGATACCATGGTACGTATGGCCCAGGATTGGAGCTTACGTTATCCATTGGTTGACGGTCAAGGTAACTATGGTTCAATTGACGGTGACAGCCCTGCGGCTATGCGTTACACCGAGGCACGCCTGCAAAGGATTGCCGAGGAAATGATGGCCGATATTAACAAGGATACTATCGACTATCAGTTAAACTTCGATGATTCGTTGGAGGAGCCAAGTGTACTACCGGCAAAAATTCCTAACCTTTTGGTAAACGGTGCTTCGGGTATTGCTGTTGGTATGGCCACTAATATGGCGCCACACAACCTTACTGAGGTAATCAATGCCACCGTAGCTTTAATTGATAACCGCGAGATTGAGGTGGCTGAATTGATGAACTACATCAAAGGCCCTGATTTTCCGACCGGCGGTATCATATATGGTTATGAAGGTGCACGCGAGGCTTTTGAAACAGGTCGTGGTCGTGTAGTGCTGCGTGCCCGTGCTGAGATTGAGACCTTTAATAATGACCGTGAACGTATTGTTGTAACCGAAATACCTTACCAGGTAAACAAGGCCAACATGATTGAGCGTACGGCCGAACTGGTAAACGAGAAAAAACTTGAAGGTATTTCAACTATTCGTGATGAATCGAGCCGCGAAGGTATACGCGTAGTTTACGAAGTTAAACGCGATGCCAATGCCAACATTGTTTTAAATAACCTTTATAAGTATACGTCATTGCAAACCTCTTTCAGTGTAAATAATATTGCACTGGTTAAGGGCCGCCCAATGATGCTAAACCTCCGCGACCTGATTCACCATTTTGTGGAACACCGTCAGGAAGTAGTTGTACGCCGTACCCGTTACGAATTGGCCGAAGCTGAGAAGCGCGCTCATATATTAGAGGGTTTGCTTATAGCTTTAGATCACTTAGACGAGGTTATACGTTTGATTCGTGCATCATCAACTCCGGAGGAAGCTCGTGAAGGTTTGATGAGCCAATTTAACCTAAGTGAGATTCAGGCTCGTGCTATTTTGGATATGACCCTTCGCCGTTTAACCGGTCTGGAGCGTGACAAAATTAAAGAAGAATATGCCGAGTTGATGAAGCAGATAGAGTATTACAAATCTATTCTTGCCGATCCGGCTCTTCAAATGCAAATCATTAAAGATGAGTTGCTGGAGATAAAAGAAAAATACGGTGATGAGCGTAAGACCGAAATGGTACACTCAAGCGCCGAAATGATGACCGAAGACTTTATTGAGGACGAGGAAGTTGTTATCACTATATCACACGAAGGCTACATTAAACGTACGCCTTTAACAGAGTACCGCCGTCAGGGACGTGGTGGCAAGGGTGCACTGGGCAGCAACAGCCGCGATGAAGATTTTATAGAACACTTATTGGTGGCATCAAACCACAATTACATGTTGTTCTTTACCGAGGCCGGCCGTTGTTTCTGGTTACGTGTATTTGAAATTCCTGAAGGTATGCGTACCTCAAAAGGCCGCGCTATCCAAAATATTATAAATATTCCTAAGGAAGAGAAAATTAAGGCGTACATCAAAGTGAAGAACCTGAAAGACCAGGAATACCTGGAGAACAACTTCATTATTATGTGTACCCGTAAAGGCACTATCAAGAAGACTTCCTTAGAAGCCTATTCCCGTCCTCGCGCTAACGGTATCAACGCAATCAACATCAATGATGGAGATACCTTGCTGGAAGCAACCTTGACCACAGGTACCAGTGAGATAGTTATGGCCCTTAAATCAGGACGTGCAATCCGCTTCAACGAAGCCACAGTAAGGCCAATGGGACGTACCGCAACCGGTGTACGTGGTGTAACGCTTGACGGTGAAAAAGACGAGGTTGTAGGTATGATTGCCATTAACGATCCGGAAACGACCGTTTTAGTGGTATCAGAAAAAGGTTACGGCAAACGTACTGATATTGATGATTACCGCGTTACTAATCGTGGTGGTAAAGGTGTGAAAACACTTAATGTAACTGAAAAAACCGGCAAACTTGTTGCCATAAAAGATGTTACTGATACTGACGACCTGATGATCATTAACCGTTCTGGCATTATTATACGTATTGCCATGGATCAGTTAAGGGTTATGGGAAGGGCCACACAAGGAGTAAGATTAATATCGCTTAAAGAAGGTGATGAGATTGCTTCGGTAGCTAAGATTGAGCATAGTGAGGAGGAGGAACTGGAACAAGCTATTGAAAGCAGCCTTGAAACAACCGGCTCGGACGTAGGTGCTCAAGACACAGACAGCCCGGCTGCCGATTCGCCAGACGAAGCAGAAAACGAATAAAAATATGACTTTAAGCCGTAAAATCATTCTCTTGGTTTTATCAGCATTGTTTACCGCACCTCAAGCCTTTGCCCAAGGCGAGGCGCTTAAGGTAGTGGTAAACAATCTGGCTTATTACCGCCAAAAAGGAGAAATTAAGTATCTGACCAATGCCAAAAAATCGGTAGATAGTTTGATAAAAACACGCTCCGATTCTTCAAACCTTGATAAGAACATTTATAAAGCTATCGTTTACTCCAGTATAGCCTATATTGATTCTAACAATAAACTAGGCAACCCGCCTGATTTTTTTGATAAAACAGTTTTGCTTGTAAACAGACTGGGAGAGCATCGTAAAATATACAAGTACCAAACAGAGCTTGATTTTGCAAAGCGATGTTTAGCCAACGTATATATTAGAAACGGATTTAGCAACATCAAATCTTTAAATTTTGAAGATGCTGTCAATTCGTTTAAAAATGCTCAGATTTACTCACCGCGTTTTGGTCAAATTAACGCTTACATTGCTTATGCTAATACCAAAGCCGGTCATTTACCTGAAGCTGCAAAGTACTACTCAACCTTATTAACGCCTGACAGCGTAAAAACAGAATATGTTATTGCAGCCTCCGGTATCTACAAAACAATGGGCGATACCGCTAAAGCCTTGGACGTATTGGAGAGGGGAAGGCGCTTGCTACCTAATGAGAAAAGCCTGTTGCTTGAACAAGCCGGCATCTATAATAGCCAAAAAAATTATAGAGCCCTTGAACCATTATTGCAAGAATTACTTGGTGCTTACGGTAATAACGCCGACGTTGCCTTTATTGCAGGCAGTTGTTATGATTATCTGGAACAGTATGACAGGGCTGAATCTCAATATCTAAGAGCTATTGAAATTAATAACGCGGCATACGATCCTGTATTTAATTTAGGCTTACTTTACCTTAAGCATGCGGCGGGTAAAAAAGGGGAGGAGGCTACCAAAGATTTACAGCGTTCTGCACAATGGTTGCAGAAGGCATATGAAATGTCGCCAAAAAACGTTAATACCCTAAAGCTTTTGCAATTAATTTACCAAAAGAACGGAAACGATATTCAATTAAGTAACATAAATAATAAATTACAACAGTTAACTAATTAGATAGATCTATGAAAATTAAGTTTTTGATGGCAGGTACTTTGAGCCTGTTTACGGCAACAACGGTTCTTGCCCAAAAAGGAGAACTGAGCACGGCTCAAAGCGAGTACGACAAATACGAAACCATGCGCCAAAATAAAGCCATGGCAACAATGGCCCGTACAAGCATCAACACTGCTAAAACCTCAATTGATAAAGCATCTGCAAATGAGAAAACGGCTACCATGCCGCAAACCTATGCTTTAAAAGGTGCAATTTATGGTGCTTTAGCTTATAATGATACCGTTGCTACTTCATCTATGCCTTTGTACACTACTGCTGTTGAAGCTTTGAAAAAAGCTAAAGAAGCTGACACCAAAGGTGAGTTTAAAAGATTGACCGATGCTGGTAACCAGTATGTAGCTTATTACTCATTAAACAAAGGTGTAAAAGATTTTCAGGCTAAAAACTTTGAAGAAGCGTATAAAGCATTTGATTTATACCGCTCAAATTATCCGGAAGACACCACTGCAATTTATTACACAGGTTTAGCTGCTATAAATTCTAAAAACATTCCGGTAGCAATTAACCAATATAAAAAACTGGTAACAACTAACTACAGCCGTCGTGCTGATATTTATTCTGACCTTTCAAACTTGTATTTAATGCAAAAAGACACCACCGCTGCATTAAATGCCGTAAGCGAGGGTGTGAGCAAATTTCCAAACAATGCATCATTACGTGGTCGCGAGGTAGAAATTGCTTTACAGCAAGGTAAGGCAACAGAATTTATTGATAAAATTCAGGCTGCTATTAACAATAACCCAAGTGATAAATCATTACATTTTTACTCAGGCATAGCTTATGGTAAAATTGGTGATACGAAAGATAAAGAAGCAAAGGCAGCTAAAGATCCGGCAGCAAAAGCAGCGGCGGTAAAAGCTCGTAATGAGGCTTATGACAAAGCTACAGCTGCTTACGGAAAAGCAGTTGAATTAGATCCAAATTATTTTGAGGCTAACTTAAATATGGGTTACATTTTAATGAGTCCGGCTGTTGAAGATTACAACGTAGCCAACAAGTTACCAATGAGCAAGCAAAAGGAATTTAATGCTATGATGGCCAAAGTTAACGCTGCTGCTGATAAAGCTAAGCCTTACCTGGAGAAAGCGGTTCAACTACAACCAAATGATCCAAGTGCTTTAGGGAATTTACGTAACTACTATATCATCAAAAAAGATACAGCAAAGATGACTGAGCTGAAAAAGAAAATTGATGCAATAAGATAACAAAGAAGAGGCTCGTTTATCGGGCCTTTTTTTCAAATATATTATTTAACATAATGTTAATTATGTGAATTATTTTCATTCTGATTATTTGATAGAATGTGGTATTTTAAGCTCAGTAAATTCACTAATATGAACATAATATTTATCGATGAAAAATCAGCACTATTAGCTAAGTTGAAACTCCGCTTTTTGCAAAACATGCATCGCCATAATAATTTGGACTGGGATTTTGTTGAATCCGAGTTAAATGGTAATTCGGCTATACTAAGTTCAGTTAGCCAATTGGAACAAACCGGTGGCGAGCCGGATGTAATCATATTTAATGATGACGACTATGTTTATTGCGATTGTAGTAAAGAAAGTCCATGTGGCCGGCGTAGTTTATGTTACGATGAACAAGCGCTGAGTTCAAGGAAAGAAGCCAAACCGCAATCAAGTGCTCTAGCAGTTGCGAGCAGTATGGGTGTTCAGTTATTGGATGAGTATCAATATTGTAAATTGCAGGAATTCGAAAGCTTTGATACTAAAACCTCAAGCTGGTTATTAACTCCACCGGCGATTCGTGATTTAGGTGGTGCTATTTTCGGTGATTGCCGTTATAACCATGTATTTATTTACCACAATGGAGCCTCATCATACTACGCTGCAAGAGGTTTTAGAGCTTACGTGCCGTTAAAATAAAAAAAGGCCGCTTTTAGCGGCCTTTCTACAAATCGTTACGTTCTTTTATTTTAAGGAAGCGCTGATAACTTTGGCCGAGTCGAGATGTGTTGTTAGCACCGGTAAAGTTTTCTCTGCATACTTTCTAACCTTAACAACCTTATTACCTGTTGCCTCTTTGTAAAGCTCAATGTCTTTGCCATGATCTGTCACCATCATTTGCATATAAGCCTTGTCAAAGGCCGCTCCGCTTAGCTGCGCTACGCCGTCTATCATTTTTTGCTGATCGGGAAGCAACGTAGTATCTTGTTTAGGAACGTCTTTATCGGCAGCCAACTCGTTCAACTCATTAAGAGCTGTAGTATGGTCGGCTATTAGCATTTTAGCAAAATTCAAAACACGTGGATTCTGCGCTTTACTCTGAGCCACTGTTGCAAACTTTATTTCCAGGAGTTCGCCCATGTGAGCCTCTTTAATAAAGTTTATACCCTGATCATCAACCGTAGTTTTCTGATTATAGTTTCTTGCCTTTTTGTTGTCATTGCAAGAAGTTGCAGAGATAGCAAAAAAAGCAAAAGCGCTTAAATAAAGTATGTTTTTCATTTTAAACAGATAATAGTTGCAGTTAATTGATTATTGAACAATTAAAGGCTGTACTGGTTTAAAATGATAACAAATATTAAGCGCCTTTGGATTTTAAAATTTTTAAATATTAAGCAAGGTTCCGTCCTGCATTAACAATACCATAAACGGTTCTTATCACCAACTTACTGTAGGCGCTTTTTAAATCTTCGTCTTCTGTATCTCTAAGTTTTTGCAAAGCGTAATGCTGTACTACTACTAAAGGCAAAATAATTCTTTCTCTCATTGCTATTGAGCGCTTATCTACTGCCGATTCCTGCATAAGCTCTTGCGTTCCTGTAAGTTCCAGTACGTTTGCTTTAGTAAGGTCGTATTCATCTTTCAGCATTTTCCAAAACTCGCCATACTGAGCATCATGTTCAAGGTGAGCTGTAATGCGAAAATCGGACTTAGACATTGACATCATACTGTTGTCGATCATGGTTTTAAAGAAACCTGATGACTTATATAACTCAACCGCTTCATCCCATTTTCCGGCATCTTTTGCCTTTTGCAACGCTGAGCCCACGCCATAAAAGCCGGGAACGTTTTGTTTAAGCTGGCTCCATGAAGTTACAAAACTTATTGCACGAAGATCTTCCAGTTTAAGCGGTGCATCTGCATTACGTTTTGTAGGCCTGCTGCTAATGTTTATGCCTGATAATAATTTTAATGGACTTAAATTTTCGAGGTATTGAGTAAATAATGGATGCTTACGTAAAGCCATGAATTTTTCGAAGCTGGCATCGGCCATTGTTGAAATCAGCTGTTTATGTTCAGCATCCAATAAATCATGATGGTTTGGATGCAAAGCTGAAGTAACACCAGCGTTAACCAGTTGCTCAATGTTATACTTCGCTGTCTCTATTGAGCCGTATTGCGAGCTAACGGTTTGGCCTTGTATTGTAAGTTGAATATGATCGTTTGCAATTTCTTTACCCATTGCAGCATAAAAACGGTGAGTTTTGCCTCCGCCACGTGCCGGTGGACCTCCCCTCCCATCAAAAAATGCTAATTCAATATCATACTTTTTAGTTATGGCCGTAAGTTCAACCTTTGCCTGGTATATAGACCAATTGGCCATTAAATACCCACCATCTTTAGTACTGTCAGAAAAGCCGAGCATGATCATCTGGCGGTTTCCTCTCCGTTTCAAATGCTCTTTGTAAAAAGGATGATTGTATAACTTCTCCATCACTTCTGCTGCATGCTTAAGGTCATTTACAGTTTCAAACAGCGGCATAAAGTCAATGGTCAAATCATCTTTAGTCCAGCCGCACCATAAAAACAGGTTCATCAGCTGTAATATATCTGATGCTTGCTGACAGTTACTTATAATATACCTATGACATGCCTTTTCGCCGTTATGCTTTTGTATTTCGTGCATAAGGCGAATGGTACAAAGCGTGTCGTTAATCATAGGGTCATCACCCTGTGCGGCTTTTTCGGCACATTGATAATCAAATACGTTAAACGAAATAAGTTTAAGTTTTTCTTCCTCGCTCAAATCTGCCCACTTATCTGCTGGCAATCTATTATTAAGTTCTTTGGTGTTTAAACCGTATTCAAATACACTCCTTAAAACCCTGCTATCCTGTCTTACATCAAGCGATGCAAAGTAGCATCCGTAAAGCTTGATTTTAAGTGCGAAGTCTTCAATAAGGTTTATAAAGATGCTATTGTGATCCTCAACAAGTGTATTTTTAATGTCCTCTAATAATCCAAGCATCACCTGCTGTAAATCTTCCGCGTTAGGCTGCGGATTAAATGCATTTACATACAAAATATCACCCAATTTACCCATTGCATCTTCAACACCGCGGAAAGTGATGCGGCGTTTTAAGTTCCTGTAATCGCGATAGTAACACCTGAATATAATTTGGCGCAAGGTATATGCTACTGTGCGTGTTGAATCGGTTTTAACGTTAGGGTTGCCATCTCTGTCACCGCCTGGCCAAAAACCTAATTCAAAAATTTGATGCAGAAGCTCGCCGGTTCCAAATTCTTCGTTAAGCTTGGTTTGAATATTAGCCAGGGCATAATAGAAAATATGCTCCAGGAACCATATTAAACTGATTGCCTCGTCTACCGGTGTGGGCGATGTTTTATTGAAAAATGGAGTTTTACCTAATTGCTGTAACAACTGGTTAACCTCATTTATATCATTGGTCTTCAATGCCTCAATCAAATCGGTCATGATGGTAAGCACGGTGCCCGGGTAAAACTGAGTTGGGTGAGCAGTAAGTACAAGTCTTAGGGAGAAATTTTTTAGCTTTTCGGTGATTTTTTCACGCATCTCCTCGTCACCTGCTACTTGCTGTAGCAAACCCTGTAATGTGCCGCTATCATCGGCGCGGCTCAGCTTGCTGAAAGATGAATCTTCCACAGCATCAAACAATACTACTTGCCGCTCAATGTATTGTATGAATCTAAATAAACGGTTAATTTGTTCGCGCTCATCAACACCGGGTACACGTTCTTCAAAGAAAGACTCAATAATTTCGCTGGGCGATTTAAGCTGCGCCACTCCTTTTTCGCAGTGTGAGCTAAAAAACGGCAATAGTATACCGGTATCTTTCACCTGGTAAAATGGCAGCGTTAAAAATAAACTGTTGTACAGTTCAAACCGCGTAACTACCTCTTGGTTAAATAACGTCAGGCGCTGATGTGATTGTTGTGATGCAGACATAATTGCTTAGTAGATATTGTACAAGATACACCTATCCTGTAACGACGGGGTTAAAATACACATCTTAGCCGTAAAACATGAAACCAACCTGATAATTTATAGTTATTTAGTAGACTTAATTAATAATTGTACAACATGCACCATACTTTTCTACTTTTGCAAGTAGTTTCAGCCCTACTCTTTTAAGCCTGATGTCTATCCAAAGCCGCGAAATAAAAACCTTTTTTTTCAGCCAGTACTTTTCTGACGGTTTGCGCATAAGTGCAGGATTGCTTTTACCTGCGGTGATATTTGCTCAGTTTGATATGTTGCAAACCGGGCTTACAATATCACTAGGTGCGGCGTGCATGAGCGTTATTGACAACCCCGGACCGGTAGTGCTGAAACGAAACGCTATGCTTATTGGCAACGTGCTGGTGTTTTTAGTTGCGGTATTAACGGGCTTTGCGCGTTACAATTTATGGTGCCTGGGAATTGAGGTTACGCTGCTTACGTTTGTCTGCTCTTTTTTGGTGGTTTATGGTAACCGCGCAGCGGCCATTGGTACAGCAGGCTTACTGGCCATGATATTTATTATGGATAAGGCGCTAAAGCCGCAAGATGTGCTGACTTACAGTTTAACTGTATCTTCTGGCGGTATATGGTATATGTTGTGGAGCCTTGTGTTTTTTGGAATACGGCCTTATCGTGCTGCACAACAAGCCCTTGGCGAAAACATTGCCGATATTGTTAGCTATTTACGCATAAAGGCTGATTTTTATTTGCCAGAGACTGACATTGATGAAAACTACAAGAAGCTTGTTTTAAAGCAAATACAGGTAAGCCAGCATCAGGACGCAGTAAGAGAAATGCTTTTTAAAAGCCGCTTGGTAGTACGCGAGTCTACTAATTATAGCCGGATGCTGGTACTTACTTTTGTTGACCTGGTTGATTTGTTTGAACAGGTGATGGCAACCCACTATGATTACAATCACATGCGCGAGCAGTTTGCCAACACCGGTATTTTGCAAGATGTAGGTAAATTATTGCACCGTATGGGCGATGAACTGGATAACATTGGGTATGCCGTTTTATCCAACACCTCCTATCACAGCAATGTGCGCTTCCTTGCAGATTTGGAAGAGCTGAAAACCCGGATAGATGCTATTGGTGCCGAGGGACATTCGGGCAGTATTATGGCCCTGAAAAAGGTGCTCATTAACCTGCGCGATTTAAACAAAAAGATAATCAACATTTATCGTTATCATAAAACGCGGGCAGCAAAAAAGCTCATTAAAAATCCGCATCAGGTAGAATATCAAAAATTTGTTGAGCATCAAGACTACTCACCACGTGTATTGCTGGATAACTTAACGTTCGAGTCATCAACGTTCAGGTTTGCCTTACGCGTTTCCATTGTTTGTCTTGTGGGCTTCTTAATTACAAAAAGCCCTGCCCTGCTGCACCTCATCGATGATTTGAGCGGTAGGCGTATAAGCTTCGGTCAACATAGTTACTGGGTAATTTTGACAATTATAGTAATTGTAAAACCTGCTTTTAGTTTATCAAAGCAACGCAACTATCAACGCCTCATTGGCACCATTGTAGGCGGACTTATGGGCGTAGCTATTTTGACTTTTGTGCATAATGATACTGCACAGTTCTTGATTTTGGCCGTTTTAATGGTGGGTGCTTATAGCTTTATACGTACTAATTATGTTGTAGCCATTGCCTTAATGACTCCGTATGTGCTTATACTTTTCAAGTTTTTGGGTGTAGGTCATTTAAATATAGCCGAGGAGCGTATAATTGACACCATAATTGGGTCTATAATTGCCTTGGGAGCTAATTACTTTTTATTTCCTTCATGGGAATCAGACCAAATCAGAGAAATATCAGGCGAGGTTTTAGCTGCCAACAGTGGTTACTTGACTAAAATAGCTGATACAATAAACGGCGTTCCGGTTACCACTACAGAATATAAACTGTCGCGTAAGGAGGTTTATATTAAATCGGCCAACCTTGCGGCGGCTTTTGAGCGCATGACATCGGAGCCTAAAACAAGGCAGCAAAAGATAAAGGATTTGCACAAATTTGTAGTGCTTAACCATATCCTTTCGTCATACGTTGCTACAATGGCTTCAACAGTTGCCGATAAGGATGTACACCGCACAAAGGCCGACAATCTTAAGCTTATAAAGCGCAGTGTTGCATTGCTTAATGAAAGCTCAAAAAAGCTTGGCGGCAAGGTAGCAGATTTTACTGCAGAAAAGTTGCAAAGCGAAACGCCAGAGCTAACTGATTTAACAGCCGATGAAAACCTGGTTAAAGAACAATTAGGCTTTATTCAAAAAATTAGTGCAGATATCTTAAAAACTACAGATAACCTCATTAACTAACGAGGTGAATTTTCTGATGACTACCGCCTGATAATGGCCAAAGCCCATGAAAAAACAACTGCGGAAACTATAAGCGTGCTTACCGCAAACTCCAATGATTGATTAGCTACGTACCCCAGGTAAATGCTCCATATACCGCAACCAATAAACAATAAGCCAAAAGCCGCTAAAATTATTTGTTTAAATCGCTTCGTTATGCCACCAACTAAATAAACGGGAATGGTGGCAAGGAGCAAAGAAAACGCAAGTACATAAAAGCTGTAGTGTAAAGTGATGCCTGCTATTACGGCTAATAATCCCACACCAATTGCTGCAATATTTATTTTAGTGAGCAACATTGTTTGAGGTTTCATCAAATAACGGCCATACTTATCAAAGTAAATGATTACATCACTTATTGGTCCGGTGAACCACGTCCAGAAAACAAAGATGAGATACGGTATTGCCAGTATGGGTATAACTTTTACAATCAATATTAGGCCAATAACAAATCCCCATCTGTACTTACCGTTCATTTCTTCGAGCCAATAGGAAAATTGGAGCAATTTGCGATAAAAAACATTGCTCGATTTTATAGCTTGAAGCATGCCGGTACGTGCAAATTCATATCCCGGATCGGCATTTAATGCAGCGGCAAAATGTTCTTTAGCTTTCCGCGCATCTCCTTGCCGTAAGTAATAGTAGCCGGTGTTAGCCTGCGTAAGTTCGTTCTCAGGATCATCAGCCAGCATGTTCTCTAATCGGTTAAACGCTTCACCGCTTAAACCGGCACGGGTTTGTGCCATAGAAAGCATGTTGTTACACATGGCGTCATCCGGATCAAGATCCAAGCCGTTTAACGCTGTCTCAATGGCTTCTGTGTACTTTTTTTGGTTAATAAAAATTAACGCTTTTAGACCAAAGTAGGTTGCCGAATATGGATTGATGCTTATGGCCTGATCGATAAATTCTTCACCAAGCTTGTAATCATCATGCTCAAGCGCTATGTGGGCGTTTAGGTAAAATAGAAAGTCATTTTCGGGGTTGAGCCCTATACCAGTATTGGCGGCTTGTTGCGCATTTTTTAAATCCTTTATTCTTAAAAAAGCTGATGCCTGCAGGCTATATAACTCATCAGAATCGGGGTATTGAGTAAGGGCTCCTGATATTTTTTGCAAAGCAAGATCTATCTTATCGCGGCTGATAAGATTTTGTATTTGCTGAAATAATTGATGCTCCATGCTACAAGTTCAGGTAAGCTTTAATATCATCATACATACCCGATGTGTTAGAGTACAAAGCATAATTGCGGGCCGTGTTAAACCATTCTTTAGTTGATGGCCGAACTTTTTTAATGGCGTTCATTACGTCGGTTTGAGTGATTTTTTCAATTTTACCTGAACGCATTGATTGCCTCAACTTGTCTTCTGTGGCAAGCTCAACTAAAAGTTTTAAGTCGGCACCGCTGAAACTATCCGTTTTGCCAGCAATTTTGTCGTAGTCCATTGTTTCGGCAGGCTTGTCTCGCAGCATCATTTCAATGATGGAAGCACGGGCAGATACATCTGGTGGTGGGACGAAAATTATCCGGTCAAACCTACCCGGACGTAAAAAAGCCGAATCAATATGCCATGGAGAATTAGTGGCACCCAATATCAATACACCGTCGTTCTTGCTATTTATACCATCCATTTCCTGTAAAAATTGATTAATCAAATTTCTACCGGCAGATTGTCTTAAATCGCTTCTTTTACTACCCAGTGCATCTATCTCATCAAAAAACATTACGCAGGGGTTATTACTCCTGGCAATTTCAAATTTTTCATGCAGGTTTTTTTCGCTATTGCCCACCCACATATCTAAAACCTCCTCAATACCTATATTCATAAACTTTGAGGCGATTTCACCTGCGGTAGCTTTTGATAAATAGGTTTTACCACATCCCGGAGGGCCATACATCAATATACCTCCTCCTGCCTTTTTGCCAAAAGCTTTAAAAAGATCAGGGTTAGCCAGAGGCTCAATTATTTTTATACGTATATCGTCTTTAATTTCATCCATTCCGCCAACATTACTAAAGTTAATGTCAGGCTTTTCTATGAAGGCATTATAATCATCTTCGTCTTCAATTTCGAATGTTGGAATTTTTAATTGGCGTTCAATATCAGCGTCGTGCCAATCAGGATATTTGACCATAAATGCCTGATAATGTGCAATTGCATCATCGGTATGTCCTGAATCAATTAATAATTGGAGATAAACGGTCAACAGCTCAGCATTGTCGTTGGTGTTCAACAACTCTTCGCATATAATAATACCGGGTGTGTAATTTTTAAGCTTAAGGTAACATTTGGCTAAAAGCAGTTTACTTTCATCAGCAGGTTCATAGCCGAGCACTATATTCAAATGATCTTTAGCTTTATCAAAATCATTCAAAGCAAAGTAGCCTTTTGCTACCTGTTTGCGTAATATGATATTATCAGGAGTTATTTCGAGGGCTTTTTCAAGTTCGGTTAAAAGTTCTCTGTTCATCTATCGGTAGTTTGGTATAGCATTTATAAAAATGCTTACGCGCTAAAGATATAATAAAGTAGGCATAGGTTAAACAGTTCAAATTTTCTCTGTTAAAAACTTCCAGTAGCGTTTAGGCACATGGCGCATATGAAGTTTGGTATTTTTACGGGCTGGAATGTTAACGCTTTTAAAATAGTTTTTCCATAAATTCTGATATAAACCTTCATCTTCAGTATAAGATGATATTACGTTATCAGGTCGTGACGTTGCAAAATCAAGTGTTATATACTCTATATGGTGCAAATCATAATAAAGACCATAATTGCGGCGCATATCATATATAATCCATTTTTGATCGGCATAGCGGTTTTTAAAATGCTTACCCACAAGTGGTAGAACGTTAAAATCAGGTTCAATGGCCGCATAAAAAATTCCGTCTTGCAATTTTTGGAACCTTATAAATGCTTCCATTCTGTGCTTTTCGCGTCTAACCATTCTTATAATTTCAGCAAGCCGCAACACATATTTATTGCCATAGTCTTCTTCTACATTTTTTTTTGAGTCAAAAACATAGCGTATATAGCCAATAAGCATAATGTCTTCATCGTCCATGCCGGCTAAATGGGCAGCATACAAACGCTGCATTCCACCGGCCGAAAGCTTTTCTTGCAGTCCCTGTAAAACCCGGCCGGCACGTTTTTCATCAGTAATTACCTGAATCACTTCTTCAAACAAAGCTTTACTCAGCCACTCTCCTTTTTGAATTTTAACATGTAGTAATTTACGTTCGTAAATTTCAAATACACAGGTTAATAATCCTTCAAAGGTTCCGTCGTAAACCAGCGTAGTCATAAATTAAAACAGATTTAATTGCGTTGTTGCGTTCTTTAAAAACTTGCTATGTGATTGTGATAAAATAAACTGCTTGATGTTGGTTGCAGTTAAATCGCGCCGTTCAAACCGCGAGCTGTTACAGGTTATAAAGTACTTTGCCCGGTTTAAAGCAACCCCTATTTTCTTTAACTGATCCCAATTAAGTTTACCAAACTGGCGGGCACTTACAATTTTATGAGCAGATTGCAAGCCTATACCCGGTACACGTAAAATAAGTTGTAAATCAGCTTTATTAATATCAATAGGAAAAACTTCGAGGTTACGTAAGCCCCAGCTCAATTTTGGATCAATATCTAGGTCGAGATGAGGATTAGTATCGTTAACAATTTCGTTTACCTTAAAGCCGTAAAAACGCATAAGCCAATCGGCCTGGTAAAGGCGGTTTTCACGCACCATAGGCACACTGGTATGTAAAGCCGGTAAGCGCTTATCACTCAATACTGGTACATAACCCGAATAATAAACCCTTTTTAAATTGAAATTTTTATAAAAGTGATTGGCTGTTTGCAATACTTGTACATCAGTTTCGGGTGTGGCGCCAACAATCATTTGAGTGCTTTGTCCTGCAGGAGCAAAAATTGGTGCTTTTTTAAACAGAGCTTTTTCTTCTTTACGGAGTATAATTTCGTTTTTCAAAAACCCCATTGGTTGAATCATGTCTTTGCGGTTTTTTTCAGGAGCTAACAACTTAAGACCTGCTTCGGTAGGTATTTCTAAATTTACGCTAAGCCTGTCTGCATACAATCCCGCTTCGCGCATTAATTCATCACTTGCACCGGGTATTGATTTTAAATGAATGTATCCATTAAATTTATGCTCAGTACGTAGTTTTTTAGCTACCCTTACCAATCGTTCCATGGTGAAATCGGCGTCTTTGAAAATGCCGGAGCTTAAAAACAACCCTTCAATATAATTACGGCGATAAAAGTTAATTGTAATATCAACAACTTCTTGCACGGTAAAAGCTGCACGCTTAATGTCATTACTACTGCGCGAAACACAATAAGCACAGTCAAAAATGCAATGGTTTGTTAGTAGTATTTTAAGTAATGATACACACCGGCCGTCTTCTGTATACGTATGGCAAATTCCATTACTGGCATTACCCAAACCTTTATTTTCATTTTTACGCTTACTACCGCTTGATGAACATGACACATCATACTTAGCAGCATCAGCCAAAATATTTAGCTTTTCTATTATCCGTTCCTCAATCATACCAATCAAAAATACTAAATATTTTAGTATTTGTTTGTATGGTGTAAAAACTTTACAACTATCAATTGGTTAGAAAGAAAATTTATTTATCAAAATGGAAAAAGTATATACAGCCGTGGTAACGGCCAAAGGCGGCCGCGACGGTCATATTAAATCATCAGATGGCGTTTTAGATGTTGAATTGCATAAGCCGCAGGAAATGGGCGGACAAGGCGGAGCTTTCACAAATCCAGAACAATTATTTGCCGGTGCATATGGCGCATGCTATTTAGGCGCGTTAGGTAGCGTAGCACGCAAAGATGATATTGATGTAAGTGAGGCTACAGCCGAAGTACATGTAAGCTTTAATAAGGATGATAACGCCTATGCTCTATCAGCAGAATTGCATGTTCATATACCTGGCATGAGCCTTGATGAAACCCAGCAATTGGCTGATAAAGCCCACCGTGCCTGCCCATACAGTAAGGCCGTTAGGGGTAACATTGAAGTGAAAGTATTAGCAGTATAATTTTGCAAAGCAATACAAAAAGCGCCGTTTGGAATTTTAAACGGCGCTTTTTGTATTAATGTGTTCCCGGTTTAAATAGTCATTTTAAATGTTATTTAAACATTTACATTTGCTGTAATACTAATTTTAATACCGTTTATGAAAATTGAAACGCTGGCCATTCATGCAGCCAACCACACTGATGCATCAACCGCTGCAGTTATACAACCTATTGTACTGGCAACAACGTTTGAGCGCGATGAAGATGGAGGTTACAGCAAAGGTTTTAGCTATAGCCGTGCCGGGAATCCAAACCGTTTAAGTTTAGAGAATGTGCTTGCCAAATTAGAAGGTGGTGTTGACGCTGCTGCATTTTCATCGGGCAACGCGGCAGGTATGGCGGTGTTTCAATCGTTAAAACCAGGCACGCATATTATTGCGCCTGATGATATGTACCACGGGCTGCGCAATCAATTAAAAATCTTATTTAACGGCATTTTAGAGTTTGATTTTATTGATTTAAACAATGAAAACCTGCTTAAAAATACTATTAAACAAAACACCGGTTTAATTTGGGTTGAAACGCCATCGAATCCTCTCCTTAAAATTACAGATATTAAGGAGATGGTAACCGTAGCACATGAAAACAACATTAAAGTAGCATGCGATAATACGTTTGCCAGTCCGCTAGGGCAACAGCCGTTAAAGCTTGGCGCCGATTTGGTTATGCATTCAACAACAAAATATCTTGGCGGCCATAGTGATCTTACCGGCGGCGCACTTATAACTCCTGTTAAAGATGAATGGTGGGAACGCATACAACAAATACAACAAATGGGCGGCGCAATTTCCTCTCCTGCTGATTGTTATTGGTTAACCCGAAGTATTAAAACATTACCTTATCGTATGCGTGCACATGCCGAAAATGCGGGTTTACTTGCATCGTTTTTAGATAATCACGCTAATGTTGAACAGGTTTTATATCCTGGCCTAACATCGCATCCGCAGCATGAATTGGCCAAAGAACAGATGTTAAACTTTGGTGGAATGCTTTCATTTTTAGTTAAAGGTGGCGTTGTGCAAACCGAACGCGTTATTAATGCTACCAAATTATTTACCAGCGCTACCAGTTTGGGTGGAGTTGAAAGTTTAATTGAACGCAGGGCTGCTATTGAAGGCCCCGATACAAAAACACCGCAAAACCTGCTTCGTGTATCAGTTGGATTAGAACATATAGACGATTTGATAGCTGATATGGACGCCGCTTTAAATCAAATTTAACTACGTTGTTAAAACTTTTTTGTATTTCGGCAATTGTTTAAGTATATCAAAAACATAAACTTATGGCACTTGGCAAAGACGAGATAACAAACAATAACTTCAACCCGGAGGGGCAAAAAGCACACGCCTATAAAGTTGAAGACGATAATAACTTAGATGAAAAAGCCCTTAAGGCGCGTAACGTAATTTGGGGCGGCGAAATGGCAGATGCAGAAACTCCAGGTCATGAAAGCCATGGTATGGGTGGCCATGCCTTTGGTGAAATCAATGAAACGCCTGCAGGTGATTCGCCGGGTAATCCATCGCGTAATGCAGGTTATAAAAACGAGTACTTCAGAAGAACTGAGCCTGCTGAAGAGCATCCGGAAAATCAAAATTTTCAGCCCGATCATCAGGAAGGTGCGCCTGACGAAGATATGGGTAAAGAGGAGTCACCGTCATTTGACGCTGCAAATGATAACAAGCATGAAGGAGGCGCAGAAGGTAACCCTGATAAAATTCAGGAAGGCACTACTTATCATGATGGTGACGAGAAATAAAGAAATAAGGGCCGTCTCCCGTGGGAACGGCCCTTCATGTATATGATGGAGTTTAAAAGGCTACACGATTAACCGAAGCTAAATCAGGGCGGCTGTCTCGTCTGTCGTTTTCTACAAAACGCTGACCCCGCCTGTTATTTTCATTGCCGTTTCTTCTGTTATAGTTTTCATTCCGGCTTTCATTACGTAAATATCCTCCCTGGTTTCTGTCGGGGCCGTAAGCTTTGTTATCATTTCCCCGGTTACGGTTATCATCCCTTCTATCATTCCAACGGTTTGAACCATTTTGGTAGCCATTGTTTCTTTGGTCATTTCTGCCTCTGTTATTGGAGTCAAAGGGTGAATCAAGATAGCGGTTACCATATTCGGCCCTGTTGCCACGGTTATAATCACGTCCGTTGTTCCAGCTGCGGTTCCAGTCGCGGCGTGAATTGCCGCCGAATTTGTTTCTATAATAACCATGATTATCAAAAGGCCTGCGGGCGTGTACCTCAATACGGCGTGCCGATCTCCAGTCATAATCACGATTATAACCGGGTAAATACGCTGCATTCACCCAACGGTTGCCATCCATATAATAATAGCAATGTTCGGGTACCGAGTAATACGCTTCTACATCTGGCAAATAATAAAAGTCATCGTAAACCACGTTTGTAGCAACCGGCCTGTGCATGTTTATACCAACCGGACCGATGTTAACGCTGATGCCAATTTGCGCGTTTGCAGTTTGCGAAGCAAATGCTCCGGCTGCAATTATGATGGTTAATAAATACTTTTTCATATGCTGTTATTTTGTAGGTATGACGATGATGCAGCCCTCAAGGTTTAACGCCTTCACTGTGTAATGAAATCATTACTTGCAGTAATTAAAGCGCGCGCTTACAATCATATTAAAAGCATATTTTTGAGCCATCAACAACCATTTATGAAAAGAAATAAAGTTTTAACATCATTTGTACCTATGCTTGCGTTGGCAGGCCTATTAGGTTATGGCGCTTTTGATAAGCCTGCTGGTACACCCGTGCCCATAACACCCGATGCCGATAATGCAGGTTTGAAGTTACCCGAAGGCTTTGGTGCGCTAAAAGCTGCAGACAGTACGGGCAAAGCGCGGCATATAGCGGTAACCGCTAACGGAGGCATATATATTAAGCTTAACAGATTAAAAGGCGGCAAAGGAATTGTTTACATGCAAGACACCGACGCTGATGGCAAATTTGAGGCAGTAAAGTCTTTTGGCAATTACGGTGGTACAGGCTTATGCATTAAAGGCGATTATCTATATGCCTCATCAGATAGCGAAGTATACCGTTACAAGCTAAACAATAAGCAGGAAGTTGTAAATACAGAAGCGCCTGAAAAAATTGTAACCGGTTTAATTAACCGTAACCAGCACGAGTCAAAATCGATTGCTCTTGATAACGTTGGTAATTTATACGTAAATATTGGCGCATATTCAAACTCGTGCCAAGAGCGCGACAGGCAAAAGGGATCTATGGGGCAAAAGGGCTGCCCTGTTTTAGATTCGGCAGGTGGTATTTGGCAGTTTAAAGCCGATAAACTTAATCAAAGCTATAAGGATGGTGTGCGTTATGCAACCGGCTTACGTAACGTTGTGGGCTTAGATTGGAACCAGCAAAACAATCAATTATTTGTAATGCAACATGGCCGTGATCAGTTGCATGATTTGTTTCCTGACTTATATACGGTAAAGCAATCGGCTATTTATCCTGCCGAATGTATGTATGCGCTAAAGAAAGGTGACAACGCAGGTTGGCCATACATTTATTATGATCAGGATCAGCATAAAAAGATAGTTGCACCTGAGTATGGCGGAGATGGTAAGAAAGAGGGTGCTAAAGAAATTATAGATCCGGCAGCGGCTTACCCGGGCCATATGGCTCCAAATGCGTTGCTATTTTATACAGGCAACATGTTTCCTGCAAAGTATAAAAACGGAGCGTTTATTGCCTTTCATGGCTCATGGAACCGTTCTCCTGAACCTCAAGCAGGCTTTTTTGTAGTATTTCAGCCATTTAAAGACGGAAAGCCTTACGGCAACTACGAAGTGTTTGCTGATAACTTTTCCGGATCAGCAGCTAAAACTGCCAGCGGCCGGGTTGATCACAAACCCTGCGGACTTGCACAGGGAGCCGACGGCTCGCTTTACGTGAGCGACGACCTTAAAGGAACAATTTATAGAATTGTTTATAACAAATAGCATTTAATTAGTCCAATAAAAAAGGCTGCATTTTTAAAATGCAGCCTTTTTTATGTTTTAAGATTTTTATTCTCCGTAAGCTTTAACAACTTGTTTTTGAGTGCCTAACCCATCAACACCTAAATCAATAACGTCACCCGGTTTTAAGTAAACGGGTGGGTTAAACCCAAGACCAACACCTGCTGGTGTGCCGGTTGATATTACATCACCCGGTAGTAAGGTCATAAACTGGCTTACGTATGAAATAAGGAATGGAATTTTAAAAATGAAAGTTTTAGTGTTACCTGTCTGCATACGTTTGCCATTAACATCTAACCATAAATTCAGGTTGTTATCATCGGCAATTTCGTCGGCTGTAGCTAAAAACGGACCTAAGGGTGCAAATGTGTCACATCCTTTACCCTTGTCCCATGTACCGTTGCGTTCAAGTTGAAACTCGCGCTCTGAAACATCATTATGTAATACGTAACCAGCAATGTAATCGGCAGCATCGGCTTCATCAACGTAGCTTGCTTTTTTACCTATTACAAAGGCAAGTTCAACTTCCCAGTCGGTTTTTACTGAATTTTTAGGAATTACCACGCTATCATCCGGACCAACCATTGCTGTAGTACTCTTCATGAATATAACGGGCTCTGGTGGTATTGGTGCATTTGTTTCTTTAGCATGATCGGCGTAGTTAAGGCCGATGCACAATATTTTTGAAGGGCGTGCAACAGGGCTGCCCAGGCGCTCATCATCAGCTACCGTTGGCAAGTTAGTTCCATGCTCGTCAACTATTGCTTTAAGTTTTTCTAAACCGCCTGTTTCAAAAAATGCTTCATTGTAATCAGGAATAAAGCCCGATACGTCGTATCTTTTATCGTCAATCAAAACGCCCGGTTTTTCCTGGCCTTCATTACCAAATCTAATTAGTTTCATTTATGGTATATGTTAATCGTTGTTCTTAATTTACTAAGTTGAAGCCTTCCTGCGTTATCAGCTTCTCTTCGCGCAATAATGTCCAAAATTCAGTGGGTACATTGGTGTTGAATAACTGCAGGTTGTGCTCAACACGTTTTGGATTGCTGGTGCTCAAAGCAACACTTTTTACACCCGGTGCCGCAAGACCGAATTGTACGCATACTGCTGCCGGTTCAAGCTGATGCTGTTTGCAAAGTTCATAAAAGCGTTTCCTCCAGTTATATAACGCATTGCCTTCGGTGGTTTCTTTATCTATTAAATGATAGTTATAATAATCACCGCCGGTTAAGAAGCCACCGTTAAATACAGCCGAATTAATTATTGCAGTGCCCTGGTCATTAAGCTTACGCATAAATTCAAGCAAATTTGCCGGATGACTGTGCACCGTCATGCTGTTTGCAATCATTACCCAATCCAGCTTTACATCATTAGTTATACGTTGTATACTGTGCCAGTCTTTCGCACCAACGCCAACCGATTTTACTTTACCTGCGCTTTTTAGTTCTAAGAGAGCGTCATAGGCACCTAAAATATCTTCATATCTCTTAGCCTTATCGGCGGAGGCAGCTAAATATTCATCAGGATCGTGCACTGATACAAACTGTGCCTCATAATTTCCTAACAGTTCATTACCCTGATGATAGCACTCTAAAATGCCATCGTAGCTTATTTTTTGAACCGCATCAAATTGTAAATCTATCCATACCCCCGGTTCAAAGGTTGGCTCCGGTGTCACAAGCGGTGTACGTAGCCAGCCAAGCTTATTACTGATGATTACATCATTAGGAGATACCTTTAAATCGGCTAAACATTTGCCTAACGACTCAAGAGCCAAACCAGCACCATACTTACCAGCCGAATCTAAAACAGCCGGCTTTTGACTATGCTGTACAAACTGCCGAACAATTTCAAGCTTTACCTCATAAGGCAAAGCCACATATAAATTACCTAAACCGCTGGTACCCAATATTACAGGCGGTATTTGTATTTGATTGTGTTGAGACATTAGATTTATTTAAGACGTAGCAACTGCTGCCGTGGCAAAGCTATTACTATATAACAAATATGGAAATGTAAAATTGAAGAATAATAGATGCTATGCCATGTACTTAATAAGCATTTGTTTATAGGATGTTCTCTTGCACCAATTTTGAAACCAACAATATTTTACTACCTTTAAGCGTCATCCTGACACTAAATAAACCACTTTATAGCCTATGCTTAAATCTGTTATCAATGCGGTAATGCTCGCAGCTGCTGTTTTTATGTATAATAATGGAGCAGCGCAAACACCGGCTCGTGTACAAGTTAGTCTTAACAAAGTTAAGGCGCCTATGAAGCCGGTTTGGGCCTGTTTTGGTTACGACGAGCCGAACTATACGTATATGAAAGACGGCAAGAAGCTGCTGACTGAAATTTCACAGCTAAGCCCTGTGCCTGTATACGTACGAACACACAGCCTATTGGTTAGCGGCGATGGCGAGGCCGCTCTTAAATGGGGATCAACCAATGCTTACACCGAAGATGCACAGGGAAACCCAGTTTACAACTGGCGTTTGGTTGACAGTATTTTTGATACCTATGTTAAACGCGGAATGAAGCCTTTTGCCCAAATTGGATTCATGCCCCAGGCCCTGTCAACTCACCCAGATCCCTATCGTCATCACTGGAAACCGGGCGCCCCTTACACCGACATTATTACCGGTTGGGCCTATCCGCCTAAGGATTATAAAAAATGGGGTGATTTAGCTTATAACTGGGTTAAGCATTGTATTGAAAGATACGGCAAAAAGGAAGTTGAAAGTTGGTATTGGGAGGTTTGGAATGAGCCCAACGGCCATTACTGGAAAGGTACACAGCAGGAGTTTTTTAAATTGTATGATTATGCCGCCGATGGTGTAAAGCGCGCACTTCCAACAGCAAAAATAGGCGGAATAAATATTGCGGGTACATCCGGCCGCGGCGCTCAACAGTGGACCAATGCTTTCATTAAGCATTGCCTTACCGATACGAATTACGCTACCGGTAAAATAGGCTCACCGCTTGATTTGCTTGCCTTCCATGCAAAGGGAAATCCTAAACTAGTTAACGGGATAGTTCAGATGAATATGTCGCCGCAGTTACGTGACATAGCTACGGGATTTAAAATTGCGGCAACCTACCCTCAAACTAAAAGCATACCGCTTATTGTTGGCGAGTCTGACCCGGAGGGTTGCGCGGCTTGTGGTATGGCAACAAATCCATCAAACGCATATCGTAATGGCACCATGTACTCCAGCTATGCCGCTGCTACATTTGCACGTAAATATGAGCTTGAGGATCAATATAATATAAATTTTAAAGGTGCTGTGTCATGGTCGTTCGAGTTTGAAAACCAGCCTTGGTTTTATGGCTTCCGTGATTTAGCCACTAACGGGGTTGATAAGCCAGTGTTAAACGTATTCAGGATGTTTGGCAAAATGGGTGGTAATCGTGTTGAAGCAGTAAGTGATCGTATGTATGCACTTAAAATTGTTATGGACTCAAGCGTACGAGGCAAACAATCAGATATAGGCGTGCTGGCTTCAAAGAATGCTAAATCGGCTGCTGTTATGGTTTGGAACTACCATGATGACGATAAGCAAGGCCCTGCCGAACCGGTACAGGTAACTGTAAATGATGTTCCCTCCAAACTTGTCACACTTACCCATTACAGGATTGATGATAAGCACAGCAACTCTTACGAGGTTTGGAAAAAGATGGGCTCTCCGCAACAACCTACAGCAGCACAAATTACTCAACTGCAAAGGGCAGGACAATTGGCAACTTTCGTATCACCAAAGAAAGTTAAAGTTGGCAGCGATAACAAATTGAGTGTTGACTTTGAACTGCCTCGGCAGGGAGTTTCATTATTAAAGATAGACTGGTAGCTAAGTTATGAAGTATAACTCACTGTTGATTTTGTTCCTGACTGTTACCACATTTTGCTATGCACAACAAAATACATTGCGTACTAACATTGGAGTTCATGATCCGGTGATGATTAGGCAAGACTCTACATTTTATTTATTCTGCACCGGTAACGGCATATCAATGTGGACGTCGCAGGATATGGTACACTGGCATCAGGAAAAACCCGTATTTGTACAGGCACCAGCATGGGCGGTTGAGGCAGTTCCGGGTTTTAAGGGGCACATTTGGGCACCTGATATCTCGTATTACAACGGACTATATTACTTGTATTATTCCGTATCAGCCTTCGGTAAAAACACATCCTGTATTGGTGTAGCCACTACTCCAACCTTAGATGTTAATAGTCCTGCTTACAAATGGACAGACCATGGTAAAGTCATTCAATCAATTCCGGGCATAACAAATTGGAACGCTATTGACCCAAATTTGATTACTTATAAAAATGATGCCTACCTTACCTTCGGCTCATTTTGGGGCGATTTAAAGATCACAAAATTGAATAAAAACAGGTTATCTGTTGCCGAACCTATTGAACAAATTAAAACAATAGCTACTCGTGTAAACGCCGAAGGCATGGCATTTGACAAAATGGGTAATTTAAAAACCAAAACTGCCAATGCCATTGAAGCTCCTTTTATATTTAAGAAGGACAAATACTATTATCTGTTTGCATCAATTGATTACTGTTGCAAAGGGCCCAAAAGCACCTACAAGATGATTGTAGGGCGCGCAAAGAAGGTTACCGGTCCCTACCGTGATCAAGCCGGCATACGTATGGATTGTGGTGGCAGCAGCATACTGTTAACCGGCAACGAAAGCTGGTACGGTGTTGGCCATAATGGTATTTGTAGCTTTGATGGAGATGACTACCTGGTATATCACGGCTACGATGCAGCCGATAACGGTAAGTCGAAACTGATAATCAATAAGATTGAATGGAAAAAGGCCTGGCCTGTTATATCAAATCTATCAGAGAATTTAGCTGCAACGAAGGCTAACTGAACTTTGATCAAACAACAAAAGCGGTCTGTTAAGGCCGCTTTTGTTGTTTAATAGGAGTTGATTAAAGTATAAAGACGAGTGCCATTAAAATGTGTATGGTAACGCTGGCTGCAAAAAATAACAATGCGGTTCTGATACCAGCGCCACCCATGGTAGCTATTAGGTTAGCAAAAAAACTAACCATGGTTACGGCCAAAACTATAACGGGCGCATCAAAATAATACATCAAGGTTGCCGGTAACGGCAAGAAGAAAACGCCATGCACCACCAAAATTATGAAAAACCACTGTACTTGTTTGCCCTTTTGCGCATCAGCAAAAGCGGTAAACCTAGTCCATAATGTGGTATTTTGATTAGTGTTATTTTCAGTTGCAACGTTCCAGGTTGCATGTACTGTAGTTTTTAGAGTTGCCATGGTGTTGTATATTTTTAATACACAAATATGGCACTACTCAGAATTCTACCCCATGACTGTCATCAACTTAAAATGTGATTTAAAGCACATTTAAGGTTGCATTTACTTGCTTAGGATATTAGCGTACTTCTTAATAAGCATCCACGTTGTCTGGTCGCTGTCAAACACAGTGTTTAAACCCTGTTCTTCCATCGGCGGGTCGCCCATAAAATCGTCACCTTCTTTCCAAAACAGCTGATTTTTAACCGGACGGGCAACACCACCAAACGCCCAAAAGTTACAACCTGCTAATACGCCGCCCTTAAGTTTGCTTTTGGCTATTAATTCAAATATTGTTTGAAAATACTTGTCGCGGTATTTGGTTGTGGCCGTGGGTTCGTAAGAATGGTTATCCCGGGGTAAGCCAAACTCTTCGATAACAAGTGGCTTTTTAAGGTGTATAGCTGCAGGCGAATTGCGGTTTATAAATTTATTAGTATTAGCAATTATATATGGCATCCCTTCCGCTATCCTATTATCCGCAAACCACTTCCAGTTTTTCGGCCAGATATGAATGGTCAAATAATCAACGTTCTTGCTAGCATGAATTTGTTCATAAAGTTGATCTGAGTTTTCAGTTCCTATTGACCCTTCTGTACCAATGGTAACCAAATGATTTTTATCTTTCGCTTTTATCATTTCGGTAACACCTTTAATCCAGGCAGTATAATAGTCTATAGACTCAGGGCGCATAGGCCTTGGCTCGTTAGCCAGTTCCCACGCCATAATTGTTTTATCGTTAACATAAGGCTTGCCGGTATAGGTGTTAACCCGGGTTATGACATAATTTACCTGCTTTTTGTAATCTTCAATACACTGCTCACATTTGTAAAATTTGCTGGTGTAATCGCGCTGCTCATCCCAGGTTGGTTTTTTGCGTAAGGTTGAGATATCTAACTGTCCGTTCCAGTTCAAATATTGCAGGAAGCCACCACTCCACTCCCAATTATTACTTAAATATATAACAGCATAAATACCTCTTTTACCCATTTCATAAAGTAAAAAGTCAAGTCCCTTCATTACGTTCTCATCAAAAACTCCCTTTTCGGGTTGCAGGGCTGGGTTAACCCGCTCAATACCGTTGATGATGCCTTGTCCTTCGGCACCAGCTAATATGCGTAGGTTAGTTATCCCATTTTTTTTCATAAAGTCAAGCTCTTGCCTTATGCGTTGCTTGCCTTTAGTAGTATCACCTTTACCACCAAGTAAACCGCCATACCAATAGTTAGCGCCAATATAGTTGTATGGCTTACTGTTTAACACAAATCGACCCTCTTTAACCTGAATGAATTGGGCTTTAGCCGATGTGACTGCAAACGAAAAGATGAATATGGCTAATAAGTGTTTAATAAATTTAGTCATTGAGTAAGCGTTATTATGGCTATCAAAGTAAAACATTTTTGTGAATTTAGCTTATTCGGGCTAACAGCCTATATATATATAATTGTAAGCTATTATAGTTACACAGACACTTGTCTTTAATTAATGGCATTTATTTATTAAAATGGGTTGCAAGTGAATCTTAGATATCACTCAGTAACCAATGGCTTACGTTTTGATGCCAATATATTAATGAACTTGTTCAGTGTAAGGCCTTGGCAAATAATAGAAAATACCACGATTACAAACCCGGCCGTTAGAATAAGTGACTTATAAGGTGATTCGGGTAGCGACAGCGCCAAGGCAACCGATATGCCTCCACGCAAACCTCCCCAGGTAAGTATTGCCACGCTATTGTAATGCATGTTTAAGCTGCGCCTTAAAAAGGCTATGGGCAAAATTATACTTAGCGCGCGGGCAGCTAACAGTATAACAACTGCAGCTGCACCAATCAACAGATAATCAGGCTTAATGATCATTGAAACCAATTGCAGACCAATCAATACAAAAAGAACAGTGTTCAATAGTTCGTCAGCCAGCGACCATACTTTTTCCAATTCATCACTATGTTCAATGGATTCGTGCCGGTTAAAGCAGTGGCTTCCTATTAGCAAGCCTGCGGCTACAACTGCCAGCGGAGCAGAAACATGTAACAAACCCGATATTGCAGCAATGCTTAACACCAACGTTACCGAAATCATAACTATGGTTTGGAAATCGCTTATTACGCGCATCATTCGGTAAGCAACGAATCCTAATAGGCCCCCTAACAGCAAACCGCCAAAAACCTCTTGCCCAAAAAGCTTGGCAGCTTCCATCAACGAAAAGTTTTTTTCGGGAATGCTGGCCACTTCAGAAAAACTGACGAACAGAACAATCCCAATACCATCGTTAAATAACGACTCGCCGGAGATGATTGTCTTTAAACGATCGGGCATTTTTGATTTGGTTAATAACGCCGCTACGGCTACGGCATCAGTTGGAGAAATTAACGCTCCGAAAACCAGGCAGTATATAAACGGCATATTTATACCGCATACAAGTAGCAATTCGTAAAGTAAACCGGCAAATATTACCGTGGAAAGTATAACACCAATTGTACTAATAATTAATACACCCCTTAGGTTATCTCTCAACTTATTTACATCAAAATGCAGTGCGCTTGCAAACAGGAGAAAGCCCAACATAACATCAAGCAAAGTTTTAGAGAAGTCGATTGAGTTTGCTAAGCCCAATATAAGGCGTGTAAATCCAGGCATTGCAGAACCGGCAGCAACCGTTACTATTGCTGAAATAATTGCAAGTACCATAACACCAATCACGCCGGGTAAACGTATCCAACGTGCGTTTACAAAACTAAAAAGAGTACTTATGGCCAAAAGAGCCGTTAAAATCAATATAAAATTCATAAGCGGTAAAAGGCGAAATGCCTTGATTAACGGATAAATGAGATTGCAAGCTGTTTGTAGCTACCGTGACCTCAAAACACAAAAAATTAACGCATGAGGTTTAGTAAGGTTTATTAGAATCTCCTTTTATGCCGAAATTGCTGTAGATAAGCAATTTAAGATCTTTAATTCATGGATGTTAAACATTTATCCTTTGGCTCGGTGTATTTGGACTGATTGTGAAAACGTGACGGAAAAACAATCGACACACAATTTAATGTAACTGAATTAAGTCATTCATTAGTAAGTTGTTTGTGACTTTCTCCCCACTTTTCCAGCTCTTTAATTACCGGTTGTAAGGCATAACCAATGGAAGTTAGCTCATATTCAACGCGCGGCGGAACCTCTGCGTAAACCACCCTACTCACAATTTTATTTTGTTCGAGCTTACGTAGCTGCAAGGTTAACATCCGTTCTGTAATATTAGGCAAGCGCTTTTTTAATTCGCCAAATCTCAGCTTACCACTCAACAACCACGAACATATAACTAAGGTCCATTGCCCGCCTATAATGCTTGAAGCATAAGCCTCCGGACATTCATCGCTTAAGGCTGTCTTATTTGAAAAATTAGTAGATGTGGGCTTTATCTGGCTCATTACTTACATTTTTGATAGTACCTAACAATGGGCAGGCAATATACAAAAGGCTGAGTGACATCGTAAGTTTGTATCATATCAAATAATACAACAATGAAGACGCTAATTATTGTAACGCATCCAAATATCAGTGAGTCTGTAATAAACAAGAGATGGATAGAAGAGCTTAAAAAGCTTTCTGAAAATTATACCGTTCATCAATTATATGAATTATATCCCGACGAAAAAATTGATGTTGAAGCCGAGCAGCGTTTAATCGAACAGCACGATAAGATCATCTTTCAGTTTCCTTATTACTGGTTTAATGCTCCCTCACTATTTAAGAAATGGCTAGATGTAGTAATGACTCATGGGTGGGCCTATGGAAGTAAAAGTGGCTATAAAATGGAGGGTAAGAAAATAGCCTTGGCTATTTCATTAGGTGTTGATGAAAGTGAGTTGGGTGAATCGGCAAAGTACAAATACACGCTAAACGAACTTACAAGACCTTTTGAGCTAAGCTTTGAGTATGTTAAAGCTAACTACCAGGCACCGTTTGCATTTTACGGAATGGAATACAATGTTACTGATGAGCACATTAATCTCGGTGTACAATCTTATATAAATTTCCTTTCTGATTTTTGATTATCACAACGGCTAATTGATCAATACACGTTTATATCTTAATCATAATTAATTGAGTTTTTTATCGGTACTTTAAAATGACGCAAATCTGAAACAAGTGTTTCAGATTTGCGTACCTTTGTGACGTATGGCAAGGAATGTAGAATTTGACGAAGCTTTAGCAATTCAAAAAGCAATGGAAGTTTTTTGGAAGAAAGGCTATAATGCCACATCACTGCGTGACCTTACCGATGCCATGCAGATCAATAGCAGTAGTCTTTATAATACTATTGGGGATAAGCAGGAGCTATTTGTGCGATGCGTGCAACACTATACCAACATTCGCAAAAAAGACTGGGACCTGCGTTTAGCAAGTGAAAGGTCGCCATTGGCGGTATTGACTGATTATATTCATGAAGCAGTGAATATAATTATAAATGGTGAAGACAGCTGTATGGCGGTTAAAAGTGCATTTGAAGTTGCTACTAATGACGAGCGGGTTAAGCAGATTCTGGCGGCTGATGATCAACGCTCTAACCGGTTTTTGTATGATCTCATACAAAAAGCAATGGATAAAGGCGAAATTAAGAATGATGAAGATCCTGCATTACTGGCCGACTATTTCAACAGCACATGGACGGGATGGTATGAGTCTTACATATTGCATAAAGACCCCGTCAAGATCAAACGTATGGCAGCATATTTTATTAAACAATTAACTAAATAAATTTTTTTTAACTCATTCTGAAACATTTGTTTCAGAATTAAAATTTCGCAAAAATGGAATTATACGATCTTAAAGGAAAAAAGGCCTTGGTTACCGGTGGTACAAAAGGCATAGGTAACGCTATTGCCAATGAATTGGCAGCAGCAGGTGCAACAGTCATCATTAGCGCCAGAACAGCGCCTGAAAATACGCCTCATCATTTCATTGCGGCCGATTTAACCAATGCTGCCCAGGTTGCTGCTCTTGCTCAGCAAATAACGGAATCCTTTGGTGGTATTGACATACTTATAAATAACGTAGGCGGGCTCACCACTCCGGGCGGAGGACATGGCTCACTGACTGATGCGCATTGGGAACAGGAATTAGATCTCAATCTTATTTCTGCCATTAGGCTCGACAGAGCATTGTTACCTCAAATGATTGAGCAAAATAGCGGAGTAGTTATACATATATCTTCGGTAGCAGGTAAACAAGCCTTGTGGAATTTAAACATGGCTTACGCCGTGTCTAAAGCAGCTTTAAACAGTTACAGCAAAGCATTATCTACCGAGTTGGCCGAAAAAGGTATACGTGTGCTTACAGTTGCACCAGGTGCAACTAAAACGGAACCCATGGTTAAGTTTTTGAATGATTTCTCAGCATCAGCAGGTATTACGCCCGAAGAAGGAATGAAACAGCTTATGGCACAAACCGGTGGTATACCAATGGGGCGTATGGCCGAACCGGAAGAAGTTGCCCAGCTGGTTCACTTTCTAGTATCACCATCGGCTGCTTACCTAACCGGTACAATCTATGCAATTGATGGCGGTTCGTTACCTGTAGTGAGTTAATATATATATATTCATTAACGCAATAAGCATAGTGCAAGTTTATCAAAAAAAGACCCGGCTATGTGCCGGGTCTTTTGTAATAATTCCTATTTTTTTGTAACTCTTTAATAATTTATAACAATACGAAAACAAAATAGAATCAACGTTGTCTAAAAGTGACTAACGGTCATTTTATGGTTAAAAGAACTAAGCATCTTCCAAAATCACAAAGAGAACAGCAAATTATTGATGCTGCCGATAAGGTATTAGAAGAGTTTGGAGCTCACGATTTTACTATCGATAAAATGGTTTCTCATTTAAGCGTTGCTAAGGGTACCATTTATAAATATTATAAAAGCAAAGATGATGTTCTTGCGGAGGTAAGTGTTAAAGCTTTAAATGTATTGCTTGATCATTTTAAAGCAGCGGAAAAAAAAAGGCATGATCCATTAACTGCATTACGGGAAATGATAATGTCCTTTTACAGGTATTATTTGATGTATCCTAAATATTTTGAGTTGTTTATTTATATGGAACGACCCGATTTCAGCAGTAACGTGCAAAGCTATCTGGATATAAGCCTGGAGATGAAGAACTACTTTACCGATCACTTGAAAAAATGCCAGGCAGCAGGGGTGATTAAAAGCGATCTTGATACCTCCTATTGTACTTACATTATTTGGGGAAGTTGTATGGGTTTAATGAATTTTATTGAAGCCAAAAAAGTTTTTATTGAAGAGATTATTAAGCTCAATAGGAAAGATTTACTTGAGTTATATGCTGATATAATTGTTGGCGGAATGAAAGCTTAATTTTTTTTCCAAAAAATGACTATTGGTCAATTTTTGAGTTACGACTGTGTGATGAATTTTATTTTCAGATACTACATATAAATTAAAACGATTGGATTATGATTTTAGTAACCGGAGCTACAAGTGTTATTGGACAAAAACTATGTGATCTTTTGGTTGAAAACAACAAACAGTTTCGTGCCATGTGCCGAAAAGAAGATCAATTGGAAAAGTTGCGTAAGCAAGGGATTGATGCCGTGTTAGGTGATTTCGAAAAACCAGAAAGCCTGAGGTTGGCAATGAAAGACTGTACTTCACTGTTTCTGGTTAGTCCTCCAAATGAAAAACAACTGGAGTGTGAAACCAAGGCCATTGACATAGCCAAACAAGAAAATATAGAATACATTGTAAGGGTGTCTGCCTCAGATGCAAATTTGCGGTCGTTAGTACCTTGGGCAAAAAATCATGCACATATTGATCACCATCTTCGAACATCAGGCTTAGCCTGGACAATACTTAAACCCACCGCCTATATGCAAAACTTTTTGGCAATGACCAAGCCTATTTCAAAAGGATATTTACCGCAGGTTGGCGGCAAGGGGCTTGTAGGTTACATTGATGCGCAAGACATTGGCAGCGTTGCATACAGTGTACTGACTGAAGGTGATCATAAGCTAGCTACCTATTACCTTAATGGGCCTGAAACGCTGGAGATGAAAGATACAGCCAAGCTGATTTCAAAGGCCATAGAAAAGAAAGTCCGATATTTAAACTTACCATCTTTTGCTTTTCGCGTTTTGTTAAGAGCCACAGGTGCATCAAAATGGTTGGCAAACGGTCTCATTAACCAATATGCAGAAGTTGTTGCCAAGCATCATGATCATGATTTGGGTGAAGAGGTATTGAGACTAACCGGACGCCAGCCCCGCTCCTTCTTCGAATTTGCGAAAGAAAACAAGGACAAATTCCTCAACAAATAAGTTTCGATGATTTAAGGATTGGTAAATTGGCTAATGCAGGTGAAAGCCTGCATTAGCTAAGCCCCTCCTATTTTCTACATCCAGACGTGGCTCATTTAAGTTAGACTACAACAAGTAAAAAGTATAAAATCAATATATTAGTGTGCACGTCAACTTCTCTTACTGATTTTATTCAAAGTAATGTGTCTTTGAAGATTTGATTTGAACCGTGTGATTGTTTCTGATTGCAATTTTGAATGTTTGGTGCTTCGGCCTTGAACCCTTTCGCGCCACATTTTAAAACTTGATTGTTTCATTTCTTTGCGCATAAGATCGATCACATTTTTCTCGCTTAATCCAAACTGCATTTGTATAGCATCAAACGGCGTACGATCTTCCCAAGCCATCTCAACAATCCTGTCTACATCTTTAACGCTTAGCTGAATGCCTGATTTATTATTATCCATTTGTTCACAACGCACACCATGTCCTATTGTTGGTATAGGCTAGTAAAACAACTACCAAACAAGCAGATCAACATTGATACACCTGCTTTCCTGCGTTTATTTGTAGCGCTCAGTTGACGACTAACAATTAATGCTTACTAAAAAAGCTAAGCATATCCTGCAAAGCCGTGTCAGAGTGCATGCGTTCGCCGTTAAGTAAAGATTCTCGGGCGGCTTCCGCCGATCTTTCGCGCATACGCGTTTCATAATCAGTTATAGCTTCCCGTTGAGTTGAGTGATTAGTGTTTGTTAAGCAATAGCTTAGTTCCAATGCATCCAGCATGGCCATGTTGGCCCCTTCACCGGCAAATGGTGGCATCACGTGTGCGGCATCACCCAGCAAAGTCAGATTAGGTTGTGCTTCCCACATTTGCTCCAAAGGCATGCAATAAATTGGCCGTGGAATGAATGGCGTTTCTGCATTGGTAAAAAGTTCATCCCAAATACTGCTCCATCCGGCATATTCTTGGTTAAACCAATTCAATACTTGTAGGTTGTCGTTGTAATTTAATCCATTTGTTGCTGCCCAATTTTCGGGAACTTTAAGGCTGGCGTAAAAGCCAATATCGCCGTTACCTTTTTGACCAAGCAGTAAATTCTTACCCTTGCCAAAGGCCATTATCTTACCGCCGTTTATTAAACTGTTAACCTGTGGGGCGTTGATTGTAGCATCAGTTATATTGCCTTCCAGCATCGTAATGCCCGAGTAAAATGGCTTAACATCGGTTAGGTAAGGCCTTATTTTAGAGTTGGCCCCATCTGCTGCAACAACCAAATCGGCATAAGCTGTTTTACCATCTTTGAAACGTAATAACCAGCCTTCGCCTTGCTTTTCCATTAGAGTAAAATGGCTGCCCCAAACTACTGTATCGGCTTGCAAAGATTCTAATAAGATATTCCTGAGCATTCCCCGGTCTATTTCCGGGCGGAAGTGTTGGTAACCAAAATTTTCTTCTGGCTTGTCATGGTCGCTAAAAAATACCTTGGCTTGCTCGTTTACTATCAATTGTTTATCGGCACCCGGCATATAGTTTTGTTTGAATACCTCCTCCAAGCCTGCTGCACGCAATGCCGCCATTCCGGAGTGTTCATGCATATCTAAAGGAGAACCCTGCACGCGAGAATCCTTATTAGTATCTCGTTCATATAGTTTGACGCCGATGCCTTTGAGTTGTAGTAATTTTGCTAATGTTAAGCCACCGGGACCACCGCCTACAATGGCTACTTGTTTGTTGTGTAATAACATACCGTATAATTTAAATACGGCACAAAACTACTTTTGCTTTAAAAGGGATAATAGTAGAAATCGGTCGTTTTTATTACGTGATAGTTCTTTGGGCACCACACCTGCAAATTTTTTTACGGCCTTTATGAAATAGGCCTGGTCGGTAAAATTTAATTCAGGAAATAATTTGCCATGTGCAATGTGTTGCAGTGAGGCCCTGAACCGCAAAATATTACAGTAGGCTTTTAAGGATAAGCCAAACTGCTGATTGAAATACCGGTTAATCTGCCTGCTGCTCCACGCCGCCTGTTCGGCAAGTTGAGCTACAGACAAGTCCCCCTTCGACGTATAAATGAGATCGAAAAGTTTAAGTTTCCGGCCGTCAATTTCATTTGGAATGAGCGAGGTGATTTTCGCCACAGTTTTCTCGAAAAACGCATCAAAATCTTCTAAAATTTCCTCATTAAAATCCCAAAAATCATTGGGTAGTGTTTTAGCGGTATCTAAAATGCCGGCAATTGAATTTTTTAAAATATATTCTACAGCAAGCGGCTTAAAGCTAATGACAAATACTTTGGTTTGCGGCAGCACATAGCGTTGCTCGGGCGCGGTTTCCAGGCCCATCAACATAACCTGGAAAGGTTCGTTGCCATTTCGCCAAAAAAACAGGTCTATACGGCCATCGGGCAACACAACAACTTCTTTGGTTTCAGCCGTTTCGTTCTGAAACATACCAATATTTTCTACAAAGGCTGCTACAGATGAAGGCGGAGCAAGAAACTTAAGTTTGAAGCCATTGTCCATTATTACGATTTTTAGTTGAGCAATTTTATGGAACCTGTAAAGTTAATTATCATCAAATCAGACAACCAATTTATCAATCTTCAATAACCATTTTAAAAAGCAATTCGTCTCGTATCTCATAAATGTGCTTTACATTATCATCAAAAATTACATTTCCTTCCAGGTCCTTCACAAGTTGATACACTAACACCTCTACCCTCCCATCCTCAAGTTCTTTGATTGCTAATGTTTTAACTATCGGGTTAATTTCACTCCATTGCCTTGTCCAGTAAGTTTCAACTTCCTTTCTGCCATTCACATATCCACCTTCAAATGCTTTTGGCCAGTGTATGTCAGGGTGCACCAAAGATAGCACGCTGTTAATATTGCGTGTATTAAATCCACTATAAGCTGCTTGAATTAAGCGCTCGATGATTGTTGATTGATCTCGCATCACAATTTAAGTTTGAGTTATAGTGGAATATTTGTATCAATTATCACCATAACACTTTCATAAAATTGAGGACCAATATAAAAAAGCGTGTAAAGTGAAATTGCTTGAAACCGCTAATTATTAAGGAATGGTTTATGCACATCAGTCTTGAGATTTGCACATTAACAGCTCGCTTCAAAACAGTATTTTACAAAGACTCATTTACTGCATTTGGCTTTGATTGTATTAGAATCATACTCTTTGTATAAAATCTTTCCGAAATCACTATCTGAACATCGTATTTCGTCTTTTCTTCCGTCACTCCAATTGATGTTTTCGCCGTATTTTGATAGAACGACCTCTTTTGTAGTTTCGTTAAATGTGAACGTTATAAACTTTTCTGACAAATACTGATCGGGGATCTCATTTAATAATTCAATGGTGAAGAAATTATTCTTAACAGCTAACTTTTTGAAAGCATCGCCGAAGTTATTTGGATATATGTTTCCATTAACTAATACCTTATATCTCTTATTTTGCTCATTTATCAAAAGAGCAACAGGTGCTATTTTAGTTGCAGGGTCTTGTGTGTTTATATCACCATTGTATCCAAAGACGATGATCTTGTCGTCATATCCGTCCGTATTTATATCACACTCTTGTTCTTCCACCACATAGTATTTTTTCTTGGCTATGGAATCTATGATATGTTTAACGTTAAGATTGTCATGATCTACCGGGCTTTTATCGTTAAAAAACTTAGGATAGTCTTCTTGAACGTTGATCATATCCAGCGTTTCATACTTTCCGTTTTTATAGAAGATAACGTACCAAGGGCTGGTGTGCCTGGGAATTTGGATAACTTTGTTGTTCTGGTTAAAGACTATAACCTTGTTGTCATCAAAGTTCTTGTAACTAACTTTTAAAGAGTCGAGGTAATTTGCAGCTTCAGCAAAATAGTTATTGGCATCATCAGCAATCGTATAAAAATCATCCCCATGTTTCTTCTTAAGGCTTTCAATACTATTATCACTTGGCGAAATAAATACAACTTCGTCTTTGCTCAAAACAACGGTATCGGATTTGAGATAAACCGATGCTTGGTTCTTTTTTGACCGATTACATCCAGTTGAAAATATAATTATAAGTATTGCTAAAAGCGAATTTTTCAAGATTTGTTGCATTGTTTAAACTTTAAATGAACTTTTAGACATGCGTGAATAGTGACTTTTAAATCAAACATTTCAAAATTGTATCACAGCGTTATCTATGCCTGATAAAATATTCGAACAACTCTTAAAGCAGGTAGCTTGTTTTACAAATATTCATAGCTGTTCTTTTGCTTATTAAATGCACTAACGTAATGCCTCTAGATTAAAGCTCAAGTTATTTATATTCCCAGACAAAGTGGTAACGTACGCCCACTTGGTGCATAGTATTGTTTTATTCCTTACCGTTAATCACTTACGAGATAAACAAAAGTGTAATGACAGGGTCTGACTGTGCGCACAACAATTCCATTTGACGCGGGCACACTCGATGAAGTTTATATTGAACCAAAAATATGAATAATTGAGATTATGCTATTTTTAATTAGTCTAAATAATTATATTTGGCAAACATTAAAGTTTGTCGGGCACCTTGATAAATACAGTGTCATAACAGCAATAACAGATGAATTAAAGGAAAATTAACAGAACCGTTCAGCGCCAGATGCAACAGTGGTTCAGCTCATAAGAATTAAATTACTAATAGTAAAAATGGTTACGTAGCGGGAACTACGTAACCGTGACTGCAAATGCAGATTTACTGACCCGTTCGGAGGAACAAGACAGCCATGCAATTTAAGAAGATTTTCTTAACGGCCATTCTATTGGCCCTATTTTCCTGTAGTTACGCACAGACAGCATCAAAATTTTCGCTGACGGGGTGTGTAACCGATACCACAGGTGCCGCAATTGCAGGTGCTACTGTAAAGCTAAATGGCTCAGGGAAACAAACAATCACTGATGTCAATGGCAATTTTACTTTATCGCAACTGACACCCGGTACTTACAAAATCAAAGTATCCATAATAGGGTTTATTTTGGGCGAACAGGAAGTAATTCTTCAAAATGGCTTGCCGAAACAGCTGGTTGTTCAGCTTAAGGAGCGGCGACATGATCTGCAAACTGTAAATGTACACGGTTTGACCGTGGTCCAGGCTACCCGTCAGCAACCATTCGCGGTTACAGTTATTGATGCAAAAAAGATTGCAGAAAGGGATATTGATATCAACAGGCTTTTGGACGGCCAGTCAGGCATACGCGTTCAGGAAAGTGGCGGATTGGGATCTGAGTTTAACTACTCTATACACGGACTCTCCGGCAAGGCGGTCAAATTTTTTGTTGATGGCATCCCCATGGAAAGCTTCGGAAGGTCTTTTAGTATTAACAACTTTTCGGCTAACGTTATCGACCGGATCGAGGTCTATAAAGGGGTTACCCCTGTCCAACTTGGTGGAGATGCCCTGGGCGGCGCCATTAACCTGGTTACCCGCCGCGAAGTACAAAACTACCTTGACCTTTCGCATAGCTACGGCTCTTTTAAAACGAATCGTTCTGCTATATCCGGCAAGTGGCGTCACCATTCCGGCTTCACCTTGCAGACCAACTCTTTTTATAACTACTCAGACAATAACTACCAGGTATGGGGGCCAACGGTTGAAGTGGCTGGTGAGGACGGCAGGCCGATACCGGGTTTCCCCCGGTTCAGGCGCTTCAATGATGATTACCGGTCATATACCGTAAAAGCTGATATTGGTTATACAAATGTTGGCTGGGCAGACCAGTTGCTGATTGGAATCACTAAGGCGGATCAGCACCGGGGCATTCAAACCGGGCGTACCATGGCATATGTTTATGGGGATGTGCGCTACCGTGAAGATTTTTTTATGCCTTCGGTGCGCTATGCAAAACGTGGGTTCATTGATTCTAAGTTGAATATTGATACCTATGCCTCATACAATAAGCTGAACGGTACAACTATTGACACCGGCTCGTATAAGTACAAATGGAACGGCGAGACCTTCGACAGTCGGGTTAACGGTGAGTTGGGAGGTATTCGTAGTCCGGCAAAGACGATCTACACCTTCAGTGACCGTACAACATTAGGCAGGCTAAACCTGTCTTATGCGCTTGCTCAACAGCAAAGCCTTAATTTTAATTATACGCTGAACAATACCTCACGTTCGGGGTCTGACGCAATATCAACTGCAGAATGGGCTATTCCTTTCCGTTTGCCACAGGATATGAACAAGCAGGTAGCCGGAATATCTTATGAAGCCATAGTGCTGAATGACCGCTTTACCAATACCATCTTCGTTAAATACTTCAGCTACCAGGCCAAAGCCTCGGTGTACGATTACAACAATGGCAGCCAGAATAAAGAACTATTTTACCGTGATACCCGTGATGGTGCTTGGGGGCTGGGTTATGCAGGCAAGTTTGCTTTTGATGGTCAATACCTGCTTAAACTCTCGGCAGAAAATACCACCCGATTACCTGAAGCGCTGGAGCTACTGGGCGACGGTAGCACTGTACTGAACTCTTCATCGCTTAAACCCGAAAAAAGCACGAATATCAATTTATCACTGCATAAAACATTTGGTTGGGGCGCTCGCCGTTTGCAGGCATCAATCGGGACCTTCTTCCGCAATACCCGTAACCTGATCTGGCTTGGCGAATCGGACTTGATGGGTACTGCCCGTTATGAGAACCTTGACCAGGTACGTGCTATGGGTGCAGAATTTGAACTGAATTATGCACATAATAAATGGTTAGAGGCATCAGCTAACGCTACTTACCAGGATATCCGCAACCGGCAACAATTTGAGCCTAACGGCGCAATGAGCATTGTATATAATGATCGGCTGCGCAATATCCCATACTTATTGGCTAATGGAGAGATCCGCGTTTACTTGGACCAAGCACTTCATCTGAAGAATAAATTTACTTTTTATACCAACACGCATTTCGTACAACGCTACTACCTGGGCTGGCCCAGCCTGGGGGCTGCAGATACCAAACTTGTAATACCCACACAATTTGTGCAGGATGCAGGCTTGAGCTATGCTCTACAGCAAAGTCGGTATAGCATCAGCTTAGCTTGTCGTAACCTGTTCGACAGGCAGGTCTTTGATAATTACCTCCTGCAAAAGCCCGGGCGCTTTGTCAGCCTCAAGCTGCGTTATCTCATTCAGTAATCAATTCATTATTCATAATCAAATCATAAATTCAATGCTTAAATTTCTAAAAAGATTATCACTGACCGTTATAGCTGGACTGGCCTTTTTTATAGCAGCCATTACATCATGCAGCAAAGACAATAGTGTAACTGAATGTAAAAATTGCAATACCGGTAACAATGGTTCAGACCCTCAGGCAGCCGGAGGTGCATTCACTGTTGCGAGCTGGACCGCCGACCTCCAGTATGTGGCATCAGTACCCAGTTTGACCAGCGGCTCGCTGACCTTCAAAGGCAAGGGTTTGGAAGCCAACGGTTCACGCTATATCTGGCATAAGCAATATGTTTACCTGATGAACCTGCCCATGAAACGTTTCATACAATACGAAATGGGTGCTGATGGTAGTCTGAAAGAAAAAGCCTATATCCTCACCGATGGCGTGGTGCCAAATTATTTTCAATCCTTAAATATCGTGAACGATAACACCATGCTGGTATTAGGTGCGCTTGATGCCAATGGCGGCACCGTTGGCTGGGCCCGCATCAATCTCAATGAATTTAAAGTTGAGGCAAAAGGTACCATGGCGGTTCCTTATGATGCTGCCAAACCAAGTGTAAACTACGCGGTAGGCCGTGGCTTTGTTGATAATGGTAAATTTATTGTGGGCGGCTACTTCTATAATAGTGCAACGGCTGCATATGATGTGGACGGTGTAAGAGCGCTGGTGTACGACTATCCGGCCATGACCAATATGCACGTCATCAAAACCAACGCAACTGCCGGTGGTATAGGGTACGATTACTTATCGTCATTGACCACCGACGAAGAAGGTAATCATTATTTCGTAGCCAGCGCCGGTAAATTCTGGACAGGTGCTGGTGGCAAATCGGGCGTGGTGCGCATTAAGAAAGGCGCGGCTGAGTTTGATCCGGACTACTTTTTAGATGTAACAACACCTTTGGGCAAACAAGCTTGCTTAATGGGCATGAATTATGTAAGCAACGGCATTGCTATCGGTAGCGTGCAATACGAAGAAATGATGACATCGGTGCGTGATCGCCTGAAAGACGTTGGTCAGTTGGTGAAATTGGACTTGCGCAATAAAACAGCTACGCTGATCAATACCCCGCTTAGCCCTGTAGCGATGGTGCGCTCCCCTCTGGTATATGATGGTAAATATTATACCAGCATTTCGCCTGTGGGCGCAGAAGCGGGTATATACGAAGTTGATGCTGTCAATGGTTCATTCAAAAAAGGACTCACCTTGGATGGCGGTGGTTCGGTGAGCGTTCAGCTGATCGCTCCGCACCCTGCTAAATAATAAGAGTCGATATAGAATTTGACACAACGGCTGCTGTAGAGCAGCCGTTGTCTTCTTGTTGAAGCTAATGACCGTAACTCAGGCACAAACAGGTTCTTTTCCATCTTGCGCTTTGTCCAAAAGGGCGATAAAATGAATACCGAACGACTGTGATGTTTGCATAAAATTTAATTTTTGAGTTTAAATGTTTCATACTTCATCCCATTTTTTGAGGTAACACACAGGTAACACAAGCACAATATAAAAAGCGGCTTTTGACCAACTTTTATCGCTGTAACTAAATGAAGTTCAATCTCTTGAATCGATTTGTGTTACCTAAGGTAAAAACAAAAAACAGGTAGTCGGATAGTAACGAGAACTCTGGCTTTACAAAGGGTTAGTAAGGGGATAATTAATGAAAAAACCCCTTAAATCGCTGATTTAAGGGGTTTCGATACCTCGACAGAGGCAAGTTTGTGCGCCCACCTGGGCTCGAACCTTTTTCTAAAATGTGCTTATTATCAGCTTATTACAAAGAAAGTCAATCTTCAGGTGCTTAGTTAGGTGCCCACTTTATTGACTATTCAAATATACGAAAATGATAAAATTTGGAAAATTTGTTGTTATATCGTAATATTGCGATATTAATTATGGGCATCACCAAAACGGACATATTCAACAAGCAGCAAAACGAGCTGGCAGTGCAGTTAAAAGCTATTGCGCATCCTGCACGTATTGCTATTTTGCAGCATATTATCGCAGCGAATGCTTGTATATGTGGTGATTTGGTTGAAGAACTCGGGCTTGCGCAGGCAACTATTTCACAACATTTGAAAGAGCTAAAAAACGCCGGGCTTATACAAGGCACTATAGAGGGTGTTAGCGTTTGTTACTGCATTGAGCCGAAAGCCTGGAAAGCACTACAACTGGAACTAAATGTACTGTTTGGTTCTTACAAAGAAAAGCAAGACAATTGCTGTTAAAATTTTTTGAGTTAATCTATCGTAATATTGCAATAAATAAAGCATGCAGCCATGAATAATATAGAAGCAATCAACTGGAAAACCTTTAAGGATACCTTATTACAGCATTCGGACCTTGACCTGCAATTCCAATATGCAGAAGGCAAACTGGTAGATCCAGCTTACCATATCACCGAGATCAAACAAGCGCCGATCACTTCCGTGGATTGCGGCGGCGTAATGAATGCCTGGACAGAAATTATCGTACAGCTTTGGGTGCCGGAGGGCGAACAGCAAGAGCAATCGATGAAAGTAGGCAAAGCTTTATCTATCGTGGATATCGTCGAGAAAATGCTGCCACTGAACCCCAACGGTACAGTAAAGATCGAGTTCGGTAACTCTGAATTTGATACCCGCCAAATGTTCCCCAATGAAATGATCGTGAGTGAAAATGCTTTAACCGTTGACCTGCGCCCGGATGCGGTGCAATGCAAGGCTATTGGTCGCGGCGGCAATTGCGGCACGAATGATAAGGGTGAGGAATGTTGTGCGCCTGCGGTCGTTGAAAAACCAAAAGTACAATTAGTGAACCTGGCTGCACCCGCTGAAGCCTGCTGCACACCGGGCGGGGGCTGCTGTTAAACAACTTCATCATGGAGATCAAAGCTGCGCAACCTTACAAAGCAGAAGTAGTTGAACTTTTAAGTTTGGCCAAACTACCTTATGCAGATCTGCCGGAAACACTGAACAATTTCTTTGTCGCCATTAACGATGGCGAAGTCATCGGGGCCGCCGGAGTGGAGATCTACGGCAGTAATGGCCTATTGCGTTCGGTGGTCATTCACCCCAATTTCCGAAAACAAGGCATCGCCGCTCAACTCTTGCAAAAAATTGAAGCTACAGCCTTAGATCAAAACATGACCAAGCTTTTTCTGCTGACAGAAACAGCTCCTGGTCATTTTGAAAACCATGGCTTTAAACGCATCAGCCGGGAAGAAGTGCCCGAACCGTTAAAAGCTTCATCCGAATTTTCCCATGTCTGCCCGGTTTCGGCAGTCGTTATGTCAAAACCACTAATTAAATTATAAATGAAAAACATATTAGTGCTCTGTACAGGAAACAGTTGCCGCAGCCAAATAGCCGAAGGTTACCTGCGTTATTTTGCAGGCGACAAAGCAACTATTTACAGCGCAGGTATCGAAACGCATGGCGTAAACCCCAAAGCTATCGAGATCATGAAACGTGATGGTATAGATATATCCGGTCATACTTCCAACAACGTAGATGAGTATGCCGACATCGCCTTCGACTACGTGATCACCGTTTGCGATAACGCGAAGGAGAATTGTCCTTACTTTCCAACCAAGGCCATTAAACTACATCAAAATTTTCCGGACCCGGCCAAAGCTACCGGTACCGATGAACAAATTATGGAGCAGTTTCGCGAAGTGCGGGAAATGATCAGGCAATACGCAAGGAATTTCGTGAACGAAAACCTAAAGGACTAATGAGTATTGACCACTGCGCGCCGACCGTTGAAAGACAACGATTAGGCTTTATTGACCGTTACCTCACCTTGTGGATCTTCCTGGCGATGGCCATTGGTGTTGGCCTTGGTTATTTTTTCCCTTCATCGGCCACTTTTATTAATTCCTTTTCGAGCGGTACGACCAATATCCCGCTGGCCATTGGCCTCATCATGATGATGTACCCGCCATTGGCCAAAGTGAAATACGAGAAAATGGGCGAAGTATTCCGTAATACTAAGGTATTGAGTGCTTCGCTCATCCTCAACTGGATTGTCGGCCCGGTGCTGATGTTCGTGTTAGCTATTACTTTACTACGGGATCATCCTGATTATATGGTCGGCCTGATACTCATTGGCCTCGCACGTTGTATTGCTATGGTTGTGGTTTGGAACGAACTCGCTGAGGGCAACCGCGAATATGCCGCTGGCCTGATCGCTTTAAACAGTATTTTCCAAGTGCTATTATACAGTGTTTATGCTTATGTATTCATTACGCTCCTGCCGCCCTTGTTCGGCTTAAAAGGTCTGGCCGTTAACATCACGATCGCAGAAATTGCCAAGTCGGTCGGCATCTATTTAGGTGTTCCATTTGCAGCGGGCGTGATCAGCCGTTATACGCTCATTAAACTGAAAGGCGAAACATGGTTCAATACCAAATATGTACCCTTCATATCGCCGATAACTTTGATCGCCCTGCTATTCACTATTATCGTCATGTTCAGCTTAAAAGGTGATCTGATCGTAAAAATACCATTCGACGTAGTGCGCATCGCTATCCCATTAGTGATCTATTTTACCATTATGTTTATTGCCAGTTTTTTTATCGGCAAGTCATTCGGTGCCGATTATTCAAGATCGACTTCTATTGCCTTTACGGCAACCGGTAACAATTTTGAGCTGGCTATCGCTGTTGCCATCGGCGTGTTCGGCATTAATTCAGGTGAAGCATTTGCCGGTGTGATCGGCCCGCTTGTGGAAGTTCCGGCGCTGATAGCATTAGTGAATTTGGCTTTTTGGTTTAGAACCAAATACTACCCAGCCTGATCCTAAAAAATAAAATGACCGACCGAAAACAGGGTATTTGATACTTCTTGACCCCATGTTCATCTATACCAAATGCAGGATAGCGTACAAAGCGCTTACTGAGATCAATATCCACAATACCACACCCTGCACCAAAGGTTTGAATCCTACTGAAGCCAACACCTGGCGAGATAAACCGGCACCGATCAGGAACAAGGTCAAGGTGAGTCCCGCCTTAGCGATCATTACCATATAGGGGCTGATTAGTTTGACGACAGGCATGTAAGTGTTGGCGATCATTGCCAGAATGAATAACCCGATGAAATAAGGAATAGCTACTTTTTTAGATTGGTTTTTGAACAGAAAGGTCGACAAAAATGCGATCGGCACGATCCACAGCGCCCTGGCTAATTTCACTGTAGTAGCTACCTCTAAAGCGTGTGCGCCGTACTTACTGGCAGCCCCGACAACTGAACTGGTATCATGAATGGCAATGGCACACCATAAACCGAACTGGGTTTGTGATAAGTTGAAGTAATGCCCGACTACCGGGAACACAAACAGCGCAATAGAATTCAGTATAAACACACAACCTAAAGCGACAGAGATCTGTTTTTCTTCAGCCTTGATTACCGGAGAGATGGCTGCAATGGCGCTGCCACCGCAGATAGCGGTACCGTTTGAGATCAGGTAAGAAGTTTTCTTTTCGATCTTCAGCCATTTGCCGATCAGGAAACCGAAGAGTAAAGTGCTGCTAATCGAAGCGATGGTAAACAGCACGCCTTCTTTACCAGCCTGCATGGCACTATGCACATTCATACCGAAACCCAACCCTACAACCGATACCTGTAACAACAGGTGTGTAGCCTTATGATTTAAATGCAGGTATGGGTGACCTGACAATTGCGCGACCGCCAAGCCTAATAACAGCGCGATAGCCGGGCTGACGATTGGTGTAAGGCATAAAGCCACGCAAATGATAAAGATAAATTTACGGGTATTTTCGTTTAGGTGAAGAAATGTATGGGTTTGAGTTAACTGATGTTGGGTATCCATGATCTTTGCTTTTGATACCCAAAATTCCGTCTTATTTAGTGATAAATTTTATCATAAAAGGCGATGGTCGATAACTAAAGGTTATGGTAATTTTTGAAACCAACTGTGGTTAAATAGCTGCCCGGTATTAAATGGCGTATGATGGATATGCTCCATACTCCCCGTTAAATGAAAGTGCTCCCGGAAAATGTTTGATAACGAAGCAGGTGAATGACGTTCAACCGCTAATCCGCCACACTTTTCAGGGCCGTCGATACTAAAAGTCCCGATGATAAGTTTTCCATTAGCGCTTAAATATTTAGCTGCCACTTCAGCGTATTTGCTTTGATCTGCTGTATTGGTCAAAAAATGAAATGCTGCCCGGTCATGCCAAAGGTCGTATTGATCGTCAATTTCCATATCCAGCACATCACTTACGATCCATTTAATTTCATTAGCCTGATCACCCAACCGAAACTTCGCCCTGTCAATAGCCTTGGCAGAAATATCCAATACGGTAATATTCGTGTAACCCGATGCCAGCAGATGATCCGCCATTAAGCTGTCACCACCCCCAATGTCAATGATCGCTGCATCTTTTGGAAGATTTAAGCTGTTAATGATCGTTAACGAGGTTTCTGGTATTGGCTCGTACCAGCTTACTTCGGCCAGCTTTTTTTGTGCATAAACGTTTTCCCAGTGTTCTTTTTTATCAGCCATTGTTAAGATATAAACTTTTTGATCGCTTCTCTAAGATCGAACACGTTGGTTTTCGAATCAAATGCGTTGGCAACAATACTGCTGCCGGCAGCACTGCGGTAGCCTCCGGCGCAATGCACCACAATAGGTTTACTGAAAGGAATTTCCGCTAAACGCTCACGCAGTTCATATAGTGGAATAGGAAGAGCATTCCGGAAAACCGGCTGCGCTTTTACTTCAGCTTCGTTTCGGATATCGACTATCGTGTATTGCTCCGGGTGCGCAGCAAAATGAGCAAAGTTCAGTTCTGCCATTTGTTCGTGGCCTCCGTCAATCACAAATGCGGCTTCTAAAAAAGCTTCGTAGCCGATTTTAGCGGCTTTACCGATTACTTGCTTTAGTTTCTCCTCGTTTTCAGCTACTAAATAAAAAGCTTCTTTGGGTGCGATGATGCTGCCCAGCCAAGTCTCAAATTTGCCGCCATTCTGAATATTGATCGATCCCGGCAAATGCCCTTTTTTAAATTCCTGTTCAGGGCGGGCGTCGATAATAAACATTTCGCTGTTCAGCTCGACTGGTTTTTTGGCCGGAACGCCAGCTAATGCTGGTTGTAATGGTGGTGCGCCATGCTTATTCAAGGCAACATCATATGCAAAGTATTTTGGTATGAATGGCTGCTCTTCCAGCAAGGTCTGCACAAATTCAGTTTCGCTCATTTCCTGTAACGACCAGTTGCCCGCTCTTTCTGCGCCGATAGTGCTGCGATTATCATCGCTTAGCGCTTTACCGCATAAGGTACCTGCGCCATGTGCCGGGTAAACCCAAACCGCATCGTCCAACACCAACAATTTGTCGCGCAGTGAATGATACATTTGTTGGGCTAATTCCTCACGCCTCGCAGTGAGGTTTCCGGCCTGCTCACGCAGATCAGGCCTACCGCAATCACCAATGAACAGCGTATCGCCGGTAAATACGGCTTTGTCCTGACCATTATGCTCCAAAACAATGCTGATGCTATCCGGCGAATGACCTGGGGTATTCAGGCCTTTCAATTTTATTTTACCAAATGCGATCACGTCACCATCATCAAATGTTTGATGTGCATATTCAGCCTCTAATAGCTTGGAGCAATAAATGACCGCTCCGGTAACCTGCTGTAATTCCAGGTGCCCGCTTACAAAATCAGCGTGCGGATGGGTTTCGATCACACCGATGATGTTGGCATCATGTGCTTTTGCAAAAGACAGGTACGGCGTAACATCCCTTGCCGGATCGATCAGCACGATCTTGTTTTCGCATTCGCTTAATATCGCGTAAGAATAATGTGATAGTCCTTTATCTTCAAATTGTTCAATTTTCATATCAATGCGGAAGTTTTTCACGTAATAAACCATAAACCCAGGTACCTGCAACGGCGCTCAGCAGCGTTAATGTTGTAACCAAAATGCCGCTGCCGATCTGCGCGAATATGGGGCCTGGGCACGCACCGGTAAGCGCCCAGCCCAATCCGAAGATCAAACCACCATAAACATAGCCCCAGTTAAACTGCTTATCCGGGATGATGATCGCTTCTTGATGGATCGTTTTGATATTGAATCGTTTGATCAACAAGATGGAGATCATGGCGACTACAATAGCACTGCCGATGATGCCATACATGTGGAAGGCTTGCAGGCGGAACATTTCCTGTATGCGGAACCACGATATCACTTCGGATTTGATCAGGATGATACCGAAGCACATCCCGACCAGTAAAAATTTGAGGTTCTTCATAGCTGTAATAAATAAGGTAAGATCAACCAGGTCATTACAAAGCCGCCGATCATAAAGCAGCAGGTAGCTACCAGGGAAGGCCATTGTAAAGAGGAAACACCCATAATGGCATGACCTGAAGTACAGCCACCGGCATAGCGCGTACCAAAGCCAACCAGGAAACCGCCGATTACAATAAACACAAACCCTTTTAAAGTGGTTAGCGCCTTGAAACTAAAAATATCCTGTGGCAGTAAACCGCTGAAATCTTTAATGCCCTGCTGCTGCAAGGCAACAATGGTTTTAGGATTGATGCCCACCGGTCCGGGATCGGACAATAAATGCGCGGCGATGAATCCGCCTATAACGATGCCTGCAATAAAAAACAAATTCCATGTGTCCTTCTTCCAGTCGTATTTAAAAAAGGAAATATTTGCCGGGATACAAGCCGCGCATATCTGCCGCAAAGTAGATGAGATACCGAATGTTTTGTTACCTAATATTAATAGTGCCGGCACGATTAGCCCTATCAACGGCCCGGCTACATACCAGGGCCACGGTTGTTTAATGATGTCCATGTGAGTTAGTTAAAGTGCTTATTAAAACAAAGATACCCATAGCCAATACAAACCAGCCAAAGGCAGGCTTCAGGCGAGTATCGCTGATGAACCGCGTGAGGTAACTGCCGAGGATGATACCGGCAATGGCAAAACCCGAAAAGACGGCTAAAAACGCATAATTTATTACTACATGCCCGGTGATATCACCCAATACACCCAGCAGCGAGCTTATGGTCATTACTATAAGTGAAGTGCCCACCGCCTTTTTCATTGGCAAACCTGCGAACAAAACCAGTGAGGGAATAATAAGAAAACCACCGCCAACGCCTACAAAACCAGTGATGAGGCCAACAGCTATGGCCTGGAAAATTAATCTTGTATAACTGAGCTCTAGGGAACTACCACGATCTTCCTTTTTATTCCGGATCATCGAAAGGGATGCTGCCAGCATCAGAGCGGCAAAAACCAGCATCAGTAACATGCTTTTGGTAACAGCCCAGTGTCCAAGCGTAAGTAAGTGAATTGGTATCACCGGCATTATCCATCTCCGCATGGTAAATACGGCGGCCAAGGATGGTAAACCGAAGATCAACGCGGTCTTAACATCCACATTGCCTTTTAGGTAATGGCTGGCCGCGCCTGCGGTACTGGTTAGTCCAACTACAAATAAAGAATAAGTGGTCGCTAACACCGGATCGATAGCAAAAAAATAAACGAGAATAGGTACGGTAAGAATAGAGCCACCGCCGCCAACTAAGCCAAGGGACAAACCAATTAAAACCGAAGCTGCGTAACCTGCTATTTCCAAAACCTGATGATTAATGGAACAAAGCTATCTGCTTTCAGCCAGGCAATTGGTGACTTATGTTACACAGGGAAATTTAAAGTGATCTTATTGCGAGAAAGGGCGATCATCTCCTTCTTTTCCATTTGCTTCAAAAGGCGTGATATGACTTCGCGGGTAGTACCCAGCTCTTCTGCCAGTTGCTGGTGAGTGATCTGAAATTCATGGGAATTAAATACCGCAGCCTTCTTCTTCAGCAGTTCAACAATGCGGTCGTCCAGTTTTTGAAAGGCCACTTCGTTAATTACCGTGAGTAATTCCTCAAAACGCTGGTGGTAAAGCTTAAAGATAAAATCGGCCCATTCGGGATAGCTCTTTATCCATTCGCTGGCTTTGGTAATGGGCAACATCAGTACATCGGCATCCTCTTCCACCTCCAGGTGTACTTTCGAGGTATCTTCATGTATCCCGGCCAGGAATGACATGATGCAGCTTTCGCCGGGCTTAATGTAATAAAGTAATATTTCGCGGCCATCCTCATCCTGCCGCATCACCCGCATACTGCCGGATAAAAGCACCGGCAACGAACGCACATAACTGTTTGACGACATCAGCACCGTACCGGCAGGCAACTGCTTACGCTGGCTATTTGCCTCTAATTCTAATTGCAACGCAGGGCCAAACTGTATCATTGAGTAAATTTAGCAGTCTTAAGATCTATTACCTAATACTGCTTCTTCAAATGCTAATACTAAAACCCGGTTGCATGGCCTGATGAAATACGATCCCTCGTTTTTCAAAGTGCTTACTATAGGTCTCGTAGCGTTGTTTTAAAAAGAATTCCTTGGCGTAGCCATCGTGCACCGGTAGTACGGCCTTGGGTTTAATATGATCAGCAAACTCCGCTACCGCTATCTCTGTCGTAAACGGAGCCATAACAGGCAGTATTAATAATTCAGGCTGTTGAAATTCATCATCATAAGTGCCAAAAGAATCCGCAGGATTTAAGACCCTGCCATCGATCAAGTAGGCCTGCATATCAGGCAATGGACTATCAAGAATATTTTCATGTTTTACATTGATCGCCTGCAAAGCAAAAGGACCGATATCGAACAACCCGGCCTCAACCAAGTTATAAGATAGCCCGGACTCTTTTAATTCTTTAGCGACTTCTTTGTTGGTATAAATCTTAGCGCCGCTTAATTTAACGATGGCTTTCAGTTGTTCCACGTGCAGGTGGTCGGGATGACTATGGGTAATGATGACAGCATTGACTTTAATAAATTGCTCCACTTTTACTAAGTCCTCGGCAAATGTAAACTTACCGGGATCGAATAATAACTGAAAACCGTCTTTTTCCAGTAGTAGGCAAGAGTGGATATATTTAGATATTTTCATAGCATTTGAATATGATAAATAAACCCTCAAATGATGGGAAAGTTTCCAGCCCAACCAAGCTATCAGATCCTATTGCCGTAAAGAGATCTATTATGGTAAACAGACATCACGATAACTAAATATTATCGAACATTTTTTTTGACCAATTTGATACATCTCTTATAAAAAGCTGCCTGTTCCTTTCACTTCCTGCTGGATATGCTGTAATTAGAATTTTAGACGAGGGAAAATCAGCATCGACGGCAGCTTTGCAGATAACGGGAGCAATACGCTTCATTAGAATAATAACATGATCAGGTTGAAGCGAACGCATGCGATCTGCCAACTGCCGGGCAGCATAACCCGTTGGTTTAGTCAATATTTCTTTACCCAAAGGATAAAGGTGATCCAAGACGCATCCGGACTTGTTAAAAAAGTCAAGAAAGTCGTCAGCAGAACTAAATTTACCAAAAGCCTGTTCAAAGGCCGTGCGCATTGCCCGGAATAAATTGGTGTTCTTTAAATAAAAATGTTTATCGATAGAACCAGGCGCTTCAGCAATAAACATGATGATGACTTTATTTCTCTTTTCAGTCATATCAGAGGCTTATAGGCTCTTATAGCTTTTAGCGAATCGCATAAATATTTCTGCTAACGATGAAGGTTGACCGTGTGGCAGGATAAAATAAAATGGACGCTCTATAGTCAGATCTTTGATATCAATGATCCTGCATTCGTTGTATTTTAGTTCTTTTAATATCGACTGCACAGATACAAATGCAAAACATTTGCTGTGTAGCAAATAAGACTTTATACTTTCCGTGCCGCCTAACTGCATCTCGATATTCAGATCTGATAACTTAATATTGAAAGGCTTTAAAGCGTGAGCAATGACGTCCAAAGTCCCTGAACCTGGTTCACGTAGTAATAAGGGTAAATCTTTTAATTCTTCCGGTTTAATGCTGTCCTTTTTAAAAGTATTTGAGGCGCTACAGATCAGCACCAGTTCATCACTCAAAAATTCCTGATAGCTGAGTTGCGGATTACGCAGGATGCCCTCTACTATACCCAGATCGATCTCTTTGTTTAACAATGCCAGTTCCACCTGCTCAGTATTACCGGGCACCAGGTTCACTTGTACGTCTCTAAACTTTTCGTGGAACCGGGCTAATACCGGGGGGATCACGTATTGCGCAACCGTATTACTGCCACCGATACGCAACGTACCCGAATGTTTTTTGATCAGCAGGTTCATATCAAAGTCCAGCTCGTTGTAAACAGCGGCCAGTCTATCCGCATAAGCCAGCAACATTTCGCCAGCAGGTGTGAGCGATATTTTTTTATTCCCGCTACGTTCTATCAGCGTCGTTTTGAACTGTTCCTCCAGTTCTTTGATATGCTTGGTTACCGCAGGCTGGCTGATATACAACTCAGCAGAAGCTTTAGTAAAGTTCAGCCTCTTGGCCACTGTATGAAAAACCTGTAATCGAAAATCGAACATACTGATAAATGTTATTAGCTAAGTCGGAAAAATAACAACAAAAATGGGAAAGTAGCTGCTGCCAAGGCGATGACTGATACAGCTATATTTATAACCTTGTTGCCAATTATTATTGCTTGGTCATCAAATTGATAATGTACATAACGTTGAATAGTTTTCATGATCTCTTTGCTTATAACTCAAAGATCAATCATAACACCAAGTCATTTTCATCGTCAAAACAGATGGTTGATAGCCTAAGGTTATGAAAAACAGCTCAAGCATATAAGGCAAAAACAGGCTGATTCTGTCGTTCAGTTCATGTTAGGGTTTTAAATATGAGCTTTATTCCCAGCCCCATTTCTTAAATATCACATGGCCATCGACACTTTGCAAGAACTGAATGAACTGTTTGGCTTGCGTAGCCTGTTTGGTATTGGATGTAAGTGCTACCGGCGTACCACGATATAAGCGTGATGCCAAAGACAATTCCACAACTTGCGTAACATCCTTCAAATTATTGTGCCACGATGCGTAGGTGATCCAGGCATCATAGCTTTTGTCTTTCTTCCAGGCCTCGATGCCCAGCGCGGTATTGGCGTAGGAACCGCCGATGTTTTTTTGTATCGCGCCGATCAGGTTTTCTTTACCGGCGATATCTTCCCACAAGCCCAACTGCCCGGCTCCGTTCACGTCCAGCACTTTTATACCGGGTTTGGCAAGATCTTTTAAACTTGTGATCTGTTTTGGATTCCCCGACCTTACCAATATGGCCGCGCGTCTTTTATAAAGTTCCACACGTGTGGCTGCATCAACCATTCCCGGATGGGTTTGCATGAACTGCGTAAGCATATATTCCGCACCGCCGTAGATCACATCGCCGTCTGCCTGCGCTTGTGAAAGCCACTTCGGTTCCGGGCCACCGGTTACTTTTACAGGAATACCTGTTTTAGCGGTGAATGCTTTAGCGCAATCCTGCATGGCTGAAAGCGGGCCGCCGGGTCCGTAAATGTGAAGGGTGTCTTTTTGGGCGAAGGCCACAGCTACATTGGCCATGAGAACTATGATAATGATCGATCTTTTCATATTGTTATTTTGTTATAAAACCATATTTCCGGTAAATTGATTTGGCTACCGGGCTTACTAAAAAGTCCATAAAATCCTGCGCAGCCTGCGCGTGCGGCGCGGCCTTTAATTGTCCGGCCACATAAGTGGCGCTGATGTTATCTTTCTCAGGGATCTCCACCATATCTGCCGGGTAACCGATCATTTTCTGATAATAGGCTTCGGTGTACCATACCGGTGCAGCATCACTCTGTTGATACATAATGCGCATTGGCGTTTGCCTGTGGTGTATCTGGGTTAGAAAAGTTTTGCCGTTTTTAACCTTGGTATCCATGATCGTATTTTTTAAGGTTTCACCGCCCACTTTTACATAAGCTTCCTCTATACGTTTACCAATTCCTTCCCACTCCGGATTGGGCATGCTTACACGCACATCGTTACGCCCAAGGTCTTTCAATCCCTTCACTTTTTTAGGATTACCCTTTTGCACCATAATAGCTAAACGGTTGTAGGCATAAGGTGCGGTCTTGCTGAAATATTCCGGCATCTGATCGATCCGGCTTTTTCCTGCAGTGTAAACATCGGGTTTCAAGGTGATACGCATGTTCCCAATAACAATGCTGCCACCTATGATCTGCTTAGCCAGTATGCCCGGTGGCAAGGTTTCGGCAAATACACGCTGGTATTGCGGGTATTGTTTTTTGAACGCGGCCAGCAGGTCGTCTATACACATGAACTGATTTCCGGCAAAGAATACCACCAGTTGCGGGTCGTTAATGTCGCCGAACAGATCGGGTACATTGTCGACTCCCGGGACGGTAAATTGCACCTTGCTTTCAGGCGGGGTATTCCAGGGTGGATCAAATCGGTGATCCTGTGCTTTTACCTGGCTACTCAAGGCTGTTATTGCTGTTATTGCAAATGTTATTTTTTGAAGATATTTCATGATGGTTTATATAAATTGAATGAGGATGCTTATTAGGGATGTACAGTAGCCCAGCCTTCGTATTGGCGGATGATGATCTCACCGTTGCCGCTCGGCACATAGGAGATGAATGGAAACAGGTCGGCTTTGTCAATTTTCCTTTCCTTGATCGTGTTATCGCACTGTGCCAGCACCACTCCCTTTGCCTGTAGGTCCTTTAAAGTTTGCTCATAGGCGCTACTTTTCATGTAAACAGCCACGCCGTCACCAAAAGCGATCAGTTCAACATGGAGTTTACCTTTTAGTCTTGGATCTTCCAGCGCGTTATTGATGTTCCTTAACGTCCCCTTGATCTTTTTATCATCGCCGGAATTGATGATGTAAAGCGCATCGTAATGCTTGAGCTTTGCGGTTGCGCCCGTAAAGGCGGCGGGATCGGTTTGTTGTGCTTTAACAGTTTTTGTGAAAGCGGTCAGCGCGAAGGCTGCTAAAATGATGATGTACTTTTTCATGGTTCTTATTTTATGATTTGATGATTGATGCTTGTTTTTGTGCGTCTTTGATGGGTTTGAACGGCCCGTATTTATGCTGCTTATCGCTGAACTGGTCGGCGTAAGGCCCGAACGGGAAATCGATCGGTTTCTTTTTCAGGTCTTTCCAGTCATGTTGCTGATCCTTATGAGGGCGCGGCTGGGAGTTAACAAAGGCGCCAACGTTCCAGGCCTCTTCATCTGTTAATTGCGGACTATGATATGAAGCGCCATATGGCATATTGTTTTTCACAAAACCTGCAAAATTGGTCAGCCTGTACATGCCTGCGCCATCGTTATAGCTGTGCTTTCCCCATAACGGCGGATTGGCGTAGGTTTTTTTATCGGCGTTAAGCAGGCCCTCGCCATTAGCACCATGGCAGCTTTGGCATTTCATCATAAACACTTCCTTGCCCTTGGCCGGGTCTGCTGCCTGGTCCATGAATGCCAGCTTTTCTGTTGCATTTCCAAATAGTTTCTGACCTTTCTTTACGTCCTTGCCGATCCACTTCATGTAAGCCAACATGGCCTGGATCTCTTTACTGGATGGGTTAGGTACTTTACCGGCCAAACTACGCTCGAAGCATTCAGCGATGCGTTCTTCAGGCTGCTCCACCCTGCCACTCCTGTTGCTCAGTTTTGGATAACTAGCAATAAAGCTGGCATAATTATTACCGAAAAGGCGTGACCCGGCATCAAGGTGGCAGTTCTGACAATTCATCCCGTTAGTGATCTTCGCGATGCTGCCTTGAGGGCCAAAATATCTGGCGGTATGTGCTACAAGCTCCCTGCCATATTTGATCATCTCGCCATCTTTACCGGCAGGTATCGTATTATCATTTGGAGCTTTCCATGCATCAGCCGGAATAGGGCGTGGTGTCGTACCGGCAGAGGCTTCGGTAGATGGAATGGTAACTGGTTGGTCGGATCTGCCATTTATCTTCTGGGAATCCTTACCAGGTAAATGACCAGTTGGTACTATCAATGTCACGATCACCACTATTATACAAACCGCAAACAAAACACTTACGGTAATTAAGGCCTTTGATACTTTTACCAAGGCTTTGGTCACTTCTCTATTTTCGTCTTGCTGTTTCATTTTGTTTGTTGGTTGATACATCAAAAGTACAAGCGAAAAAGGCTGAAGTTATATCACAAAATTTGATGATTGATAACCTGTGGTTATGGTATCTTAACAAATGAACATTTTAGAAACAGTTGGGTTTTACCATAAAAGATCGATCATGAATAAAAAAGTCTATACACGTTTCCTGATCATGCTTGCGCTGTCATTCATGATCATGTATGCCGTTATGTATCTTAATGTGTATGAGTGGGATCATATTTATCTTAACCTGACCAGATTTTACATGACCTTACTGATGATCTGCCCGATGGCAGTTCTAATGTTGATGATGATGCGCAATATGTATACCGATCGAAAGAAGAATTTTTTGATCATGGTATTCAGTATTGTCATTTTCGGCACTGCCTTATGGGGCGTAAGACTTCAAATCGCTGTGGGCGATATCCAGTGGATGAAGGGCATGATACCGCATCACTCTATAGCGGTCCTGACCAGTAAAAACGCCGAACTCAAAGACCCGGAGGTGCGCAAACTGGCGGATAGTATTGTTAAGGCACAGCAGGCAGAGATCATACAAATGAAGAAGATGATCGAAAGGCTTGAGCGATAGTTCAGAAAGAATTACTTCTGATAATGGTCTTCAATAGCCTGCCCAATAATATTGGCGGACTCTTGCGAGATATCACCGTTAACAATACTCCATGAATTATCACCATTATTTATAAGTGTGATCGTTCCGCTATCTGTCTCCACGGCAAATGTTTCGTCCTGGTGCGTCACTTTATATTGCTGATCGGAACCGCCAGGTATCGTAGCGGATACCATAAATTCAGAATGTATTCCCATGTTTATTTAACCATAAAGCATAGAAATTGTTCCACAAGGAGTTTATCAGGTATTGGGTAAAAGATACCAAAGCAGCAACCCGCTGACCAGTACTATCGCAACGGTCAGCAAAAGCGATAAGGCGAACGAAGGAAAGTAGGTATTTCTAAGCAATTGTTTTTCAATACGTCGATACCTGAAATAACTTAACAAGGCCATCAGGGCACCGATAGCGACGAGTATGATCCCGATGGTCGCGGAAAAGCCCTTCCCTGGCAGAACGATCTTGTCAGTAATAACGAGGGATAATTGCTTGACGAACAAGCTGAATTTTACGACTACAAACCCAAAACCCATTAAAGCGATACTTGTCCTGATCCAGGCCAAAAAGGTGCGTTCATTGGCCAGATGATCACCGGGATTGATCTTTTCTTTGTTCGTGTTTGCGCTTGGTATTTCCATAAGATCTAAGCAATTGAAAAGCTGATTTGTTGGCAACCGGTCGAGATTGCCTGTTCAAACAAAATGCACTGCCGATCCTTAATTATTTAACACTCCAATCAAAATCGGTCAATTATGGATAAGGCGCAAAATAACGGAACGAACAATAACGGACGACGTGCTTTCCTGAAAGGGACAGTTCCCGTCATGGCAACCGCAATCATTCCGGGAATCGCTTCAGCGAGTAACGCAGATAAAGGATCTGAACCATCCTTCCCGGGCCTAATCATCAGGGAAAAGGAACCGGTCAATTTTGAATTCCCTTTTCCGATGCTTTCCAGTTTGATCACGCCCAATAACCAGTTCTTTATACGAACCCATTTTCCCATTCCGAAGTTGCAGGCAAAAGAATGGAAAGTAGCCATCGGAGGCCATGTTAATAGAGAGATCACCTTAACCTATGATGAGTTACGTGCTTTACCCGCTAAAAAAGTGATGGCGATACTGGAGTGCGCCGGTAACGGGCGAGCCAACCTGGCTCCAAAGGTAAAGGGCTTATTGTGGGAACAGGGTGCCGTCGGAAACGCAGAATGGACAGGTGTGCCACTTTCTGTAGTATTGGAAAAGGCCGGTATAAAGCCGGGCACAGTGGAAATCATTTTAGAAGGGGCAGATAAGGGCGAAGTTTCGGAAGAACCCAAATCTCCCGGTGCTATCCACTTCGCCAGAAGTTTACCGCTTACCAAAGCGATGCAGGCGGAAGTGATACTTGCCTATCAAATGAACGGAAAGGATCTTAGCCCCGAGCATGGGTACCCGGTAAGAGCGATCATCCCAGGCTGGTATGGCATGGCTTCCGTAAAGTGGCTTACCAAAATAACCGCGGTGGACAAGCCATTTGATGGCTACTGGCAAACCCTGGAATATGCTTACTGGAAACGCACTGATGACCAGCCGACACTGACCGCAGTGACCGAGGTACAGGTCAAAGCAGAGATCGCCAGACCTGCGCTAAGCGAGGTGGTCCCTGCAGGTAAAACATACCGGGTGCATGGTGCGGCCTGGTGCGGAGAAAATGAAGTAGCAAAAGTCGAGGTCAGCCTTGATGAAGGCGTAACCTGGCAACCGGCAAAATTATTAGGCAAGCACGTTAAGTTCGCCTGGCGGCTTTGGGAATACAACTGGCAGGTTCCTGCGGGCGAGAACCAGTATAAGCTGATGTCAAGGGCGACCGACAGTCAGGGAAATACGCAACCTATGGAACACGATAAGGATCGCAGGACCTATATGGTCAACAAGATCGTGACCGTTAAAATAGAGGCGCGGTAAAACCGCGCCCCGTCTTTGCAGTTATTACTTTAGAAACCGTTCATACCAATGCGGCCGGCTTTTACCCAGGTCACCCAAAGCGGAGTCGGGCGTTATACCGGCATTCAGCAATTTGGGGACAGCGATCCTTTGCGCGCTGTAAATGCCCGAATGGCCACTGAATAAATAGGCCGTAAAACAAGCGATCGCAAAATAAAGCACGTGTTCCCCGCCAAACAGTTCTACTCCCATGACCGTACAAGCCAGCGGCGTATTGGTCGCGCCGGCAAACACGGCAATAAATCCCAGCGCTGCAAATAAGCCCACCGGTGCATGCAATACATTAGACAACGTGTTACCCAAGGTAGCCCCTATATAAAATAAGGGGGTTACTTCTCCGCCTTTAAATCCAGAGCCAAGCGTGACGGCCGTATAGATCATTTTCCAAAACCAACTGAGCAGGTCTGCACCTCCGGTATGGAAAGCCGACTGGATCGTAACGGCCCCGGGATACTCTGCAGCAACACCAAGGCTCAGGTAGTCAGGTTTTCCGTTGAGATAGGTCAGCGCGATAATGACCAGGCCACCCGCAACAGGGATCAGCCATTTCAACCGTATAAAATGACCTGAAACGACCTTGATCGCGTGAACTAGTGAAGAGAACAAAGCGCTGGACATCCCAAATGCCGCGGACGCTAACATCACTTTCAGCATTAACAGACCATCAAAAGGAAGATAAGCTGATAAAGGGTATGCCTCATGCCGAAAGGCGCTGATCTGGTAGGCCGTATGGTGAACTCCCCAGACTGCTACCGTGTAGTCCCCGGCGACAGCGCCGATCAGTGCAGGCAGTAATGCGTTATACTGCATACGCCCTATGGCCAAGACCTCCAGGGCGAACAGCGCACCTGTCAGCGGTGTACCGAATACGGCACCGAACCCGGCGGCAACTCCGGACGTGAGCAATAACTGCATATCCTGAACGGACAGTCGGTACCACTTTCCAAATAAATGGGCAATGCTTCCGCCAATCTGTACCGCGGTACCTTCACGACCGGCAGAACCACCGAACAAGTGTGTCAATACCGTGGTCAGTAGAATGATCGGTGACATTTGCGGCGGGACGCCCCCGCCTGGTTCGTGTATCTCCTCCATGATCAGGTTGTTGCCTTTTTCGGAAGACCTGCCGACCGAGCGATAGATCAGGTGGATCAGTACCCCGGCCAGCGGGAGCAAAAATAGAAGCCAGGGATGATGGAACCGGTAATTGATGGCCAGGTCCAGTATCCATAGAAACAAGGCGACCATACTTCCGATAGCGACAGCTACCGGAAGTATAAGCAAGCTCCACCTGATCAGTTCTTTGATGATCTGGTAGCGCTCCGAGGTGATGAGAGCTTTCATATACTGATCTGCTGCTACCGTTTAAAAGTTTCGATCCCTGCAAAACGGGCTTTGCTACCCAGTTCCTGTTCGATGCGTAAAAGCTGATTGAATTTGGAGACCCGCTCCGAGCGGCAGCCACTTCCCGTTTTGATATGCCCGGCATTGGTGGCCACCACCAGGTCAGCGATGGTCGTGTCCTCTGTCTCACCGCTTCGGTGAGAGATAAAACAGTGGTAGCCGTTCTGCTGCGCCAGTGCTACAGCTTGCAAGGTCTCTGATACCGTGCCTATCTGATTAAGCTTGATCAACACGCTGTTCCCGATACCCCGATCGATACCTTCCTGAATGATCGAAGGGTTCGTGCAAAATATATCATCGCCGACCAGTTCCACTTCGCTGCCCAGCTGATTGGTCATGATCTTCCAGCCATTCCAGTCGTTTTCGCCCAAACCGTCCTCTAAAAGCACGATAGGATAAGTTCGGATCCATTTTGCCCAGAGATCGACCATCTCTTCCGAGCTATAACGCTGCTGGTTACTCTTGTACATTTTGTAATGACCATTGTCCCACATCTCACTGGTGGCCGGGTCCAGGCAAACAGAGATATCCTCTCCGGGTTTGTACCCGGCTTTCTGAATAGCTTCCAAGATCACTTCGATGGCCTCTTCGTTGGAGCTGAGGTTGGGTGCAAAACCGCCTTCATCGCCCACACCGGTGTAATAGCCCTTATTCGACAAGAGCTTTTTTAGCGTATGAAATACTTCTTCGCCCATGCGGATACTTTCTTTAAAGTTCGGCGCATGGTGCGGAGCGATCATGAATTCCTGAAAGTCTAGGTTATTGTCCGCGTGACGTCCACCGTTGATCACGTTCATACACGGGACCGGCATCACATAGGTATCGCGCTCGATAAGCTGACGGTAAAGGGGGATCTTTTTGGATACAGCGTTCACCCGCGCAAAGGCGATCGAAGCGGCCAGAATGGCGTTAGCGCCTAACCGGGCCTTATTGGGTGTTCCGTCCAGGTCGATCAGCACCTGATCAAAGGATGCCTGATCAGCGAATGCGGAGCCGATAAGTGCACGCTTTACTTCCTGATTGATACCGGCCACTGCTTTTTCAACGCCCTTGCCCTGATAGCGGCTTTGGTCGCCGTCGCGTAGTTCCACCGCTTCTTTCTCGCCGGTGCTGGCACCCGATGGTGAGATCCCCCTTGCTGTTGAGCCATCTTCTAGAGTGATCTCCGCTTCAACGGTCGGATTACCTCTTGAATCCAAAACTTCCCTGGCCATAATGTTCTTGATGTTCATTTTATGTTGTTTTTAAAAGTTTAAATCGCATGGACAAAACCATGAACTGATGCCGGAACAATGAGCAGGGAGGTGACCTGGCTAAATGCGAGACGGGATAGAAAAGGGATTGAAGTACCGCTGATCATTCACCTACAATAATGTTCACGACAAGACCTGCAAGGTTTCATCTATGCTATAATTGTAGGCGTCATCAGCACGAGGCGGTTATTTTGAACGGAAGACACCATTTCCGTTTAAATCATAACAATCAAAACGCTATTTGTTTTTAAAAAATATGAGCATACAATAGATATGTTAGGAATGAGTTATTTTAGTGCTGGATAATTGGTCGATGTCAAATTGGACACAGTTTGTGTCCAGTTTGCTGTTGATATGATAAGGTCTGGCCAGTTATCATTTTTGAATATAAACTTGGCTCAAAATAAAGCGCCCCCTGTTTTCACCAAAAATCATCATCGATACGGAAACAGGGGGCGTCCTAAATGGGCGGGCGATAGCCCGCCGTCCGGCAATTTTTGAAAACAAGGGGGATTGCTCCCCCTTGTTGGCTTTAGTTAAATATTAGTGCCTCATTGCCTCGCGTAGCGAAATCCCGGCAAAGATTAAAGGCGGTTTGTGCCCGCTGTTTGGCGGTGCCGTCCATGATGGATTTAAACTTCGCTTCCTCGCTTTTGAAACTGCGTACATTCTGAAAATACCCGGTTACCGCATTATAAGCACCAAATACCGTTCCTGCAGTCGTATCGATCTGTTGCGTCGGGCTGGCTAAAGCGTATTCATAAACGCTGTCAACAATGTTTGTGTAATGCGTAGAAAGCTGTTCAAACCTGCTTTCGGCTAAATGTTCTAATACCTCTTTATTAGGTGCCATAGCAATCTGTATCAGCTTTCTCACTTCACGGTCTGTAATGCGGACTTTTGCCCACTGGTTAAACAAGCCTTCCATTTCCTGGCTCAACTCACGGCTGATGCCCATGAGCGTATGCGCTTGTTTTAACCGCTCGGCAGCAGACGCGGTATGCCGTATCTTAATTGCTCCTGAATGATTCCGCATAGCAGCATTAAGCGTGTTATTACATACAATTCTGATAGGCGTAAAAGCTGCGGTTATACTGCCTAAACCATCATGCGAAGTGGTCAAAAACAAGTATTGCTCTATCCAGTCCTTGACACCTACACGGATATAATCAGGCAGCTTGGCGGTTATGAATACTCGTTCGCCGTTGCCTAATGCGCCTGCGGTCTCGTACAAAATACCATCACTACCGCCGACAATGGCGTCAAAGAACGAAAACGCATCACGGTTTTGCACAACTTCATAGTCATTGCCGACTACACCTAAAACCTGCTCCGTGTCTGCCCTTACGGTGGCAAAGAAATTCGGTACTTCTATTTCAGGAATGATCATATCGTCGCTGCCTTCACCCAAATGGTTGGCAGTATCATAAGTAAACAAAGGACGTTTTTCTACAATGTAGTCCAAACCCGCATGCTGTATCGCTTCGCTGCTGGTCGGGTAGCGGTCAATGATCTGCCCTAAACCGTGCCAGGCTTTTTCCTTTACGCTCATAAAGCTGTGTTTGCCTGTTTTCTGATTGAAATTGATCTGATGTGCCATTGCTTTAATTTTTTGTAGTTCTTGTATTCATGGGTATGATCTCGGTGCGCAGCACCTGTACATTGCCAGTGCTCGTAATTTTTACGTCGCTGTTTTGCAGTTCTGCAATAGCGTCGTGTATGTTAGGGTGCGTGGTTTGAATGGCCACTTTCACCAGTATGAAAATTTTGTCTTCCATTGCCTTAATATTGATAGGTGTTCAAAAAATCACGGAATTCCATTTGAAATTGTGCGGGGTTCTCCTGCGCCAGTTGTTCGGCGTAACCTTCCCAAAATAGCTGGTCGGTCAGTTCTATAAATTGCTCGTACATGGGAGTAGCTGTTTTGATGAAACTTAAAAATGCCCCCGGCTAAACGCCGGGAGCAATACCTGTTCAGGCGTTCGGAAAAACGATGTTAGCCTCGATGTCGGCCAGTTTTTCGTGGCAGGCATCAAAAATGAACTGTGCCACCATGCGGATAAGGTTCGGCGTGTTAGTGACGAATTCGCGGCGTTTATCATCCTGAATGATGAGTTTGCAGCCTTGGTAGGGGTTGCTTTCCAGTTCGTCGTTCTCTTCCTGTAATTGCACCTCAAAATCTTCTAAGGTCTTAATTCGGGCTATCAGGGCCAAACGCTGGATAGACAAGCGGTGCAGGTCATTCACGGATTTGAGCGTTTGCTCTAAATTCAGCGCGAACTTTTTAGGCTCAAATTTTACTTCTTCCGTTTTAGCGGGTTCGGCCTGTGCTTCGGCTTTCACTTCTTCGGTGGCTGGCTGGTTTGCAGCGTTAATGGGTTGGTTATCCACTGTAGCGGTGCCACTGGGCGCAGCCTGGGCAGGCGCAGGTTCCGCAGTTTGTGAATTTTCGGCGGGCTGTTCATTGGTAGTGTTTGCATGTTCTTTGGCTTCTTTGCCTGTAAGGCTTGGGCGGTTTGTAGTTCTGTTAGCTTCGTTTGCTTTTGCTGCTGCAACTTGTACACCGTTTGCATTTTTTTCTGCTGTTTTCATCTTAGAAGATTTTAAAGGGTTAAAAAATTTGTTTTTCGTTTCCCTCTTTTCCCGAAGACTTCCCTTAAAAAGCTATTTTTCAAAAGAAAAAACGGTAAAAAAGAAAGTCAAAAAAGCGGTCGTAAGCCAGAGCGGGAGAACTATAAGTCCCGAAGGGTGGCCGCAGCGAAGCGAAGGACATTATGCGTTCGTACGTAAAGGCTGACCGAGATTGACGCCGCTTTTGTCCGTTTTCGTTGGAAAATAGCAGCTAAAAGAAGTCCCTTAAATCGAATCAGCAAGGGCAGGAATGCAGGCAAGCGAAGCTTTTCCCGGCGAAGGGTAACGGAGCGGGTAAACGAGTGAAGTCCGGAATGATGCGCCTGCAGGACGTAGCCAGTCAAACGTTATAAGCGAATGCTTTTGCAGCGCAGCAAAAATGCAGGAGCGGAATTTTAAGCAATAGACATTGGAGAAGTTAGCCTGTCAAGGATTGCAACGGCATCCTTTTCATGGAAAAGATATAGTGAAAAGCCTGGCCTTGGGGACAGCCAACGAGCTTTCAATTTATACGCTTGTATAATATCTCGCTGTTTACCCAGAGAATATCACATGACAATCCTAATTTGTAAACAGCGCAGCTATGGTCTGTATCGTCAGAAACATTTTCCCAGAGTCCAGTTTAACAAAGTCATATTTTAAGTAAAAGGCTTCCGCATCGGCGTCAAGCGGATCGACGATCACAGCCATTGCCCCGACATGCGTCAAAGAGACGTCGTAGCACTTCTTTAACGCATCAATTAAAAGGTATTCGCCAAGGCGTTGTCCTTTATAGTTTTGATCCAATGCGAGCCTTCCTAATAATATAGCAGGGAGGTTATGGTAAGAAGGCGGCATTTTCTTTTGCACTTTTTCCGGCACCAGTTCGTAGGGTATGCTGGTACTTGATAGCGTATAATAGCCGATGATGCGGTCACCATCCAGCATGACAGACACGGTACTTAAACGCCTTTTGATATCCTGGCTTGCCTGTTTGTGCAGGTAATTATCCAGCATTTCCTTGCCGCAGGTAAACTCTTTTTTGTTAAGTCCTGAATGCAGCGGTTCAATCGGATAACTCATTAAACTTCCGTTGACTGATTATTTAATTCACGGTAGCGCTCAGCAGCCTCTTGTAAGCGTTTGCCAGGTTTCGGCGGGTTCATGATTGCTTCGAAAAAAACATTCCTGTCCCTTTCTGTAGCCAGAACAGCTTCGTGCTGTTCCACAATAAATTTTGCTTTTTCCTGAACAGTGGATACCACAAAATCGGTAAGCGTACGGTAACCGCCTAATTTTGCTGCCCGTTCAAATAATGTTTTCTGATCTGTTGTCAGTTTGGTATCGAATCTTGTCTTTTCAGCTTTGATCGCTCGTTCCATAATTATTGCCTTTCAAAACAAATATACGGAAAAATTCCGTACAAATAAATAGACCTTTGCAATAATCAATCCATTTTTATTCACACCAATATCGTTAATAACATTCACGATTTAGCTGTTAACGAGAAGGTGACTGCTTTTTTATTTTAGCGGTACGGGTGCTTTCAAGTCGCAACGCTTGTTTTCGCATATCTTCGAGAGAAAGTTTAGGTTGACGGATTTTTATCTTCATAGCTAACCGGTTCATCTCTGCAAATGACACGTTGTAATTCATTGTTAGATTGATTATATAAAACAAGATAATTAATTGATAAACATTAGCTATCTATTGATAGTGCAGTGATGTAGATTGATCAGGCAGCGTCTTTTCCATCTAAGCTCAGGAAACATCAATGCATATCATAGCGAGCAGGGCGGCCTGAGAAACTCAAGCCGCCTGCCGCTACTACTGGCCGGTGCTTGGTGGAGCGGATTTTTCTTTAATAAACTGCTGGTAAATTTGCTCAATCTTAGCTATCAGCAGTTCAACTTTATCTTTTAAGCGCTTTACAGATTCTTCATCTGGATTAAATTGGCTTTTATATCGTGCTTCCGAATATCCTGATTGCAGCAAATTGAATAGCTGAACGCCTTCCGTCGTGTCTAACTGCAAAACCCGCTTAATTTCTTCAGTAAATAACAATGTTATTCTAATCTTTCTCGACAAATTATGCACCGATAAGCGGTAACCTAATACCGCCCGAATAATAGCAATCAAACTACTTTCAGCAGCCTGATGAAGGGAGAAAAGTGCCAGTGAATAATTGTTATCTTCAATGTAGCGAAGAGCGCCTTTCATGAATTCTTTGCCTTGAACACCCCATCTGTTCCAGTCGTGCCCGGCTCTTTCCAGCCACACACTATTATCAATGGAATGCGCACCTGTTAGCTCAACATCAGGAGCTTTATAAACATTAATACTTTTGAAGAGTGTGTTGTGCCAAAAACGCTTATTGTTTGCCAACGCATCTTTGGCACTGGCCAGTTTATGTACAAAGGCGAATACTGATGCCAGGTGACGACAGTTATCCTCAATTTTGTTGGCAATCTCGTGTTCAGGCGTTTTTTCCTTGTCGTCTATCAGTATCAGTAAATAATACGTAAATGGGTTGGAGTGTGTACCCATCAGGTAAATCATACAAACAGATGGAATACGCTCAACGATCAGGTTCTTTACTTCGTCAATGCCTGACTTTTCAGCTTGATTTAATACCGGATCAAGGTCTTTTAGTGGTGCTAATTTATCATCAATGCTTTCTTTTTCCGACGCATTCCGGTTTCTGCCCCAACCTTTATGCGTGATCGTTTCTTCGGTCTCGCGCTGGTGAATGAGCCATGCTGCGGAATAAAGTTTACGGATATTATCATACACGTCAATGATCTCGCCAGCGATCAGCGTTTCGTCAGCAGCACTGTTATACAAGGCGCTGTGCAGCCATTCGTGCAGATAGTCGCGATAATCCTGCGGCGTTATTTTTTTGAAACACTTCTTCACGGCTTTATATGGGTTAGCAAGTTCTTTTGCAGACAAATTTTTTGGAAAGTATACCCATTCCTTTTTTTCCTGTTCGATCTGCTCTTCGGTCACGTCCTGTAAGCGTGGCCACCTGTCGTAATTTCTGAGTAGTAATAAATGCAGAGCTTCGATCAACTGAAGGGTTTGATCATAAATGAATAACACGTGTCCAGGCCCATGCCGATCTTTATAAAACTTGTCATTTAATACATAAAAACGCCATTCCTTTAAATCCTCCCGGTGATCTTTGGGCCACCCAGAACTGAAAAAGTCGGTAATGACTTTTAAAGGATTCATAATTTCGCTAAAACGCAGATGTTTGGGGTACTGCTCCCACGGTGCTATGTTTCCTAAATACATCGTCATGGTCTTGATGCCGCCATTGTTGCCAGCAAGACAAATGACCGCAGGAACAGCTTTCTAACCTATTCTACAGCTTTCTATCGAAGTAGCAAACTCGTATAATTTATGCTTGCTTTAGGCCGATAAAACTGGTAACTTGAAACTTCAAATTTTCATACATTTGCTTAAACAACCATTTTCGTCATGAGGACAGCTACCGATTCGCCAAAAAATATTCATCAGGGACGCAATGTGAAGCGCTTTCGCGAGATGCTCGGGTTAAAGCAAGAAGCCTTGGCCTTGGCTTTAGCGTTAGGAGATGATTGGAGCCAAAAAAGAGTATCGTTATTGGAGGGAAAAGAGCTTATTGAAGAAGATATTCTTGCGCAAGTAGCTGCTATACTTAAAGTTCCCGTTGAAGCCATCAAAAACTTTGATGAGGAAAAGGCGGTGAATATCATCTCGAATACATTTAACGATACTTCGATGTTAAATGCTGTAAATTACAACCCTACATTCAATCCTATAGACAAGTTAATTGAAGTCTACGAAGAAAACAAGAAGCTTTATGAGCAACTTCTCGCAAGCGAACGGGAAAAAGTAGAAATTCTTAAAGGTAAAGCCAATTCATAATATCATGACAGTGGAGCAGCACGAAAAGCCATACAGAGAAAGGATGTTCAGTCTTGTTGCAGACCCCGAACTAAAAGCAATGGAAACCAGGTACGAGCCGTATCTTGACATTCATGCTATTGAGGACGTCTTAGAAGGCTGCGACATTATACAAGCCCCTCTGGGTGAGGTGCCTACAGGCAAGCTAATATGGAAAGAGGGTTATGATCTGCCGTTGGAACTCAAACGAGATATCATCAACTTATACAACAAGCACTTCATTGATCAGGAAGCGGGTTAAGCTCAAACAACGTTCTCCAGGTATCTTCTACAGGTTTTTCAACTTCTGCAAAAGGCACATCATCCCATAGATGCAGTTCCTCGTTGATGAACCGATATAGCTTCCTGATTCCAACTTCGTTACTCGCAAACACATGGGTGATACCTTCTTTTTCCAGATAGTCTTCCCAATAGCCGTCTGAACTAAGGGGTTCAATATATACGTCATCATCAATATCCTGGTCGAAGGCAAACCGGAATCCGGATACTTGTGGTAAAGGGTTACCATCAGTGGGATCATCTAAAATAGTCGTTAAACGAAAATGCATCGCCGGGTAATGGCCGACACTATACATAATCTCCACTTTTGCCAACGTGCGGGCATTCAGCTCTAACACGCCATAGGTTAGCATCTCGACGAGTTTCAGCCATTGCTCGTCTGATACGCTTAATAATACATTGTGTGCCTCATCTAATGTTTTCATAATAGAGTATTTTAGATAAATAGCAACAGGTCAATGATGACCTGTTGCCTAAAAATGTTAAACACTCATTTTGCTTTTACGCGACTGTTTTTTTTTTGGCAGCTCCTCCGAGGATTGCGCATGAGACTTCAAGCTTTTTGTTGCTTTGGCACTTGTACCTAACAGCTCTTCCCGCTTGATCTTCTTCATCTGATGGTCGTAAAGATCGACGGTTTTGAACTGCGGGTTAGCTGCAATGAAATACTTTTTTTCGCCTTCACCGGTTGCAACGGTGATCTGCTGCGCATTGCCCTTTTTCAGAGAACGATATAAATCTTCTTTTGCTTTTGGATCTTCCAGTTCCTTGATACCTTTTCCGGCAATGACCTTTTCAATATCATAGCCGTAATTCTCGTGGTAATGCTTGATCTTCTTATTGCCACTTTCGGTCAGATTTTGGTCGTCCAGCGTTAGCCAGGCCTGATATTTTTGATTTTCCAGGTTCGTTAGCTGTTTATGAACAGAACGTCCCTCCATCAAGTTGAAGGCTTCTTTAGCTGTAACGCCATTTCCTTTATTAATAAAAAACGTTTGGCTGACCTCCTTTGCAGCGTCTTCGTGCCGGATATGCGCATCGAACTTATTAAAAAAGTACATGTCCTGGTTGTCGCCTGCTTTAAAATGAAGGGTGTAATCGACGGTCTTTTGATTGAACTCGTGGCTTAGGCCTAACCTGAATTCCGGCGTTTTCGCTTCCATTTCCTTGTCAAGTTCCGCATTTACCTTTTCTCCAAAACCTAAATTCAAAAGGCTTTTCTTTAAAAATTCTGAATTTTGTGTCTTCATAACTGTATGAATTAAATGGTTAATTAAATGATTATTAATTAGCGGCCAGCGTCAGCGCAGCCCGTGATGGTACAGGAAGGACTTTGATATCATCCAGATCATCTTGCCTGATTTGTAAATAAAGGTGCCGGTTACCCGAACGCTCGTAAACCTCGATGAATAGCGCCTCGTCCTCCGATAGCGAAAACCGCTTAAAAGCAAATACTTTGGTAACATCATGATCTTTGACTACAGCTGTACGGCTCCGTAAAGTGCTGTAAAGCGGGACGATCTCCTGTTCGTGGGTAGCCATCCGGTCCACGGTTTTGCGGTCACGAATATAGAAACGGACAAAATCAATCCCGTAAGGCAGGTTCGAGCGATTTCGTAGATCAAGCCGCAAATAGATCCGGTTACCCGCAAGTGAAACTTTATTGATCCAGGCCTTGATACCGCCCGTTTTCTCATGGGTTGCGACATCAGCACGTTTTCCTGATGCCAATTGCTGCGCGATAACCTCTTCGGTATTTTCCGGCCTGTTATTTACAAGTGTACGTACAAGCGTCATACCATAGCCAATCCGTCGCCCTGCCCGTCCATAAGAATAAGCTACCGGGATGCTGTAGACCTTTTTGGTGCTTTGATCCTGAACACTAAGCGTAACATTTTTAAAATTCGACGCGACTGCTTTGATCGTTAACACCCCATTGCCTTTGTCCGTAATTACGTACTTGCTGCTTTGGCTGCCGAGCACTTTAACTGGCCCTTGAAAAAATAATGCTGTTGCCTTGTCGTGGCTTACATAGGCTGTGTCCTGTGCAAACGCTATTTTCCCTATCAACGCAAGGAAAAATATAACTGTTAATCTTTTCATATTACCTCCTTAATTATCGCGGTCATTGTTGTCCTTAAGCAGAACTTCATATCCGGCTTTGACTTTGACCTTAATCTGTTTTACCTTTTTGCCGAACAGCCCTTTAGCGGCTTCAATACCGGCCCCGGCTGCTTGTGCGCCTAACGATTGATCCATGGTCATCAGCTGCATGGAGCTAACGGCGTTGCCCATTCCGTTCTTAGCAGCGTCGCGGCTGATGGACCCAGGCACATATAAACCTTCCAGACCATCCAGGTCATACACAGTGAGTGCGACCGGCAAGATGTTATTCAGGTAGCGTATACTGGCAATCTTGATTTCCAAGCGTTCGTTGTTCAGGGCACAAGTGCCGTAAACGAAGCTGCCTTTAGGAATCATTTTGCCTTTAACATAAATCCCGTCCAACAGCCGCAGTTTAACCACCGCGCCGCTGACCAACGTTTGATCTTCGTGAATCACGGCTTGAATGGTATTCCCTTCCGCATTTTCACCCTGAGCGGTTTTATTGCTTGCATACCTAACGTTGGGCCCTTCACCATATTCGTCGCTATCATCGCTTACGGCAGTTACCGCATAGACACGGTTACGATTTTTTAGGGAGCGGGCGCGAAGGACGTTATCGGAGTTGCCGGGATTTTGAATATCATTGATCTGCTGAAGCATGCGGCTGAGCTGTTTCATTTCCGGGTCTTCAGCACTGCCGCTGTTCATGGAAGCCATCATCATTTGCAGTCGCTTAACGGCTGCACCGGAATTTGGCTGCGGCTCATAACCGCCCGTTTGTACCGGTGACGAAGACTGATTGAGCTGCGTATTGATTTGCGCAAGTTTCGCCTGAATTTTGGCTTCATTAGGATCGTTCGCCGCCAGTTCGCCTGGTAACGAAGAGGTGTTTTGCAGTTCTCCTTGTGAAGCCTGCTGTTCAGCAAAGCCCATCGAACTAACGAAGTTTTGGCTTACGCTGCCCGCGGCGGAACTGTCTGAGTTCTTCGCAGATGTTTGATAGACACCCATTTTATCCTGATCACTACCATTTTTAAATTTAGCTTGAGGTAAAGTAGTGTTCAGCCCTTTGACCGCCGTCTGTTCGCCGGTCATATGGCTACTGTTCCGTCCGCCACCCAACGCCCAAAAGGCCATCGTCAGAAAAGGAAAGATCAATACTGGTATCATCATTAAGAATTTACGCTCTTTAAGAAATTCAGGAGCGTGTGCAGGCAAATTGCCTTGTTTGAGTGTTGCTTCCATGATCTAATCATTTTTTAGTTAGTGAATCTGTTAATTGTGCATCCCTTCTTCCAGAGAGATTGACGTCGGATGCCATACCGATATGTGTTGCGGGTTTATAGGATTGATGAAGGGCCGGTATTGTATAGGAATTGGTAAAAAGTCCTGCTAACAATATGACCGTTATGATCGCCACGACACTCACCAGCAGGACCTTTTGCTTACCGGCGCTATAAGCATTGAACCGTTGGCCGATTGACGCTGCTAACTTAGCCTGAAAACTTACAATAAATTCCGAGACCACTTTCGCTATTCGGTCGTTCATCGGAGTGGATGAGCTATTATCGTTACTTTGTGTTTTCATGGCTATTGATGTTGAAGGGTAGTATCCCTGTTGGCTAATGTTTCCCAATGCTGAATCAGGAATCCGTGCGGGTTGTTATCTGAACGCGCCACGTTTCGGAGATAACCCTGGGTAACCAGACTGCGGTTAATGGTTGATGTTGCGCGGATCAGCTTTTGCGTAGCAAAGCATTTAAAGTAATAAGGGTACTTATCAATGTCGAGTTGAATGCTGTCCACCACAACCTGTTGGCTGATGTTGCCGGAAATCAAGTTGTTGTAATAGCTTTTTTCCTTAAGATCGTTGTACTGATTTTTGGCGCTTTCATCGGCCAGGTACAATGCCTTTCCGATGTTGGCATTGATCACTTTTTCATCAGGGTCAAGCGTGAAAAAGTAGTGATGAAACATTTTGATGTGATCCCGTGCCTCAACCGGGATGTTATCTTTGCGGTCTGCGGCGAAGGCTTCTAAAGCTTTGCCGTTCGCTAATATGTAAATATGCCTGCTGGCGAGGTCTGCTGCCTGGTAACTTTTATAAAGGGCAAAGCAGGAGATGATCGTGCAGGCCGCTATCAGGAAGTAACTGAACAACTTCACATGCCGGAAGGCAGTTTCAATATTCTTTAGGTGTGTAAACATGGCTACGAATTTTATGGTGAACTACTTAATTTCCGTTGATGCGAGCTGCCTGATGGTTAGCGGGCTGTGACTTATTTTCCTGACCCGCATTGTTCCAGCCGCTCATAAAGTCGCCTGGTGCATTGCTTAAATTAATTGCGCCGTTGACCATTCGTTCTCCCACTTGAGAACCAGCCGCCACGGTGGCATTGGAACTGGTGATGACCAGTGCATTTACTTTTTGTAAAAGCCCATGGCCGCTGCCTGCATTGACAATGTAATTGGCTACGCTCGGAACCGTGAAGTAGCCTATGATCCCAATGATCAGGAAAATGAGGTAAGCCGTATCAGTCGAACTAAAAAAGGTATCACCCGCTGATTGTACTTGTGAAATATCCAGTTTGAGCATATTTTCCTGCACTTTACCGATAATGGCACCGAATATATTCGCGACTGGTAACCATAGGAATACATTGATGTATTTAGCCAGCCACACCGTTAACGTGCTTTGAAAACCGTCAAATACCGCAAGCCCAAAAACGATCGGCCCGAGGATAGCCAGAATGATCAGGTAAAACGTACGAATAGTGTTGATACATAGTGCTGCGGCTTCATACAATACCTGTAGTACCTCTGACATCCATTGCTTCACGGTATTACGAAAGTTATAGGACGCTTTAGCCATAGCGAATTTCATATCATTTCCAACGCTTGCTAATACACCTTCACCACTGCCATCTTTGTCTTCAGGATGGGTATACTTGTACCATTTATCCCGGTCACCATCACCGTCAGGCCCAACGTACATTTGCCACGTATCTGTCTTCTCAACGGCTTCCTGTTTGGCTTTTAATAAGGCGGCAATCGCTGCATCTGAGTTTTGCACCATTCCGCCCGTCGCATTTACGGTAGGCTGCATGATGCCGTTGATGATTGCGATGACCGTGGGAAATAACAGGATCGCCAGCCCGAGAGCGAAGGGACGCATCAGCGGGTAAAAGTCTATAGGTTCTGCCGCCGCAATTTGCCGCCATACGCGGCTGCCGATGTACCACAGTGCGCCGAATCCTGCGATGGCCCTGCCTACGCCGATCAAGCCGCTGCACATCGGCAGCATATCATTGTAAACATTATTGAGCGTTCCCTGCAATCCCTGGATGTTATCTGCAAGCCCTGCTGCATTTGAAAATAATGGGAAAAGAATCCCCGTTACCGCAATGATTGCGGTTAAAAAAGCTGTCTTTTTCATAATGTCTGAATTAGTGGTTTATACCGTAGAGCTTCTTTAATGAGAGGGCATCGCCGGTTTCCTTCGTTCGCTGCAAACTGAGCATCACACCGTTGCGGTTGAAGTATCGCAAAAACTGAAGCTTATCAGTAGAGTTCACATAAATCCGATCTATTGCCCTGATCCTTTCATCATCGGTCATCCTCAATTTAGAAGCTGTCAATACATTGGTTAGCTCATTGATATTGTCAAGGCTTTGCTTTACCAGCCCGCCATATACCTTACCCATATAGTCAAGTTCGCCTGCGGAAAACGATCCGCTTTGTTTAAAGCGGGAAAAAGCCTTCTTGTACTCACTTAGCAAACTGGCCTGCTGGGAGATGATCTCGGCAACCCTGCCGTAGTTTTTGACAGCCGGACTGATCTGAAGCAAGCCGTTTAGATACACATCATGCAGATTAAAGTTTCCTTGGGATAGCGACGAAATCGTACTGTAGCCCCTTTGATAGATCTGGTAACCTGTCTTCATATCGGAAAGGATGCTCTTCAACTGAGTTAGCTTTTCTATATTCAATAACAACTGCTGTAGTTCCTGGCCCTGAGCCTTACATACCTGAGTATGCGAGAGAGTCGCTACTGTAAATCCTGTCAGCAAAAATGCTTTGATGTGCTTTTTCATAATCCTTGATATTATCGAATACCGAATATGTATTTGCTGGTTTCGAGGTTGGTATTTTCTTGCTGTTTCTGAAGGCCATAAACCTTGATCTTGCCTGCGAAGTCTGCGATAAACCGGTAATTGCTCTGCATCGCCAGGTGAATGCTGTTCAACCGCTTTAAACGTTCATCGTCAGTCATGGTCAGTTTGCCGTTTGTGAGGAGAATTTGCAGCGCTGTGATCTGTTCATCGCAGTCTGAAAGCAGTGCCTGTTTGACTTGACCAACGTAAACCTTTTCCTTCGTTGACAGGTAAGTTGCCTGATCAAGACCTTTAACTGCTCCTAGAATATCCCTTTGCCATGTCAGGATATTACCCACCTGCGGGTTATTCTTGACTACCATATTGATGGATCTCAACTTATCATAGTAGGTCGTATGCAAACTGAACTCGTCCTTTAACGAGCCGGTGATATAACCCAAGCCGCCGTTAGCGATTTGGTAACCTTGCTTCAAATAATTGGAGTAAACCTGTAAAGCTGCTATTTGCTGAAGCAGGTATTTCTTTTGGGTTTTCTTTTGAGAGAACCATTCGGCAAAAGTCTGCGCATGTGATTGTGACAACCATAACGAAGCAGCGGCGGTCACCAGCGCATAGGTTAATAGTGCCTTGCTTTTCCGGCCGATATCATCAGCACGGCGCTTTAACTGGCTAATTGATTCCATACAATTCCTTAATTGATTTCGTATCTGCAAGGTCACGGCTTCGTTGCAAGCAGATCCGAATGTTTTGATTGTTAAACTGCTGCAAGTCGTTGTAATTGATATCCAACTGGTCACTTGCATGATTAATCAGTTCGAGCCGATCAGCATCGGACATTTGCGTTTTGAAGCTATTGATGACCATTAATATCTGATCGAGGTTCTGAACGCTGGCATCTAAGATGCCGCTGTAAACCTTCTGCATGTAATTGATTTCTTCCGGACGAAAGTGGTTGTCTTTTTGAAACAGCCCCCAGGCCCGCTTGTACTGACCCACCAAAGCAGCCTGTTTCAAGGTGACATCTTTGATCCGCTGGTAATAAGCAATGGTGGATTTGATCTTCCATAGCTCTGTATAGTAGCCGCTGTACAATTGTTTTTGTTCTTCTGTCCAGCCGGATATCTCCGTAAGTTTAACTTTAGATAGCTCGTTTTCTAACACTTTCTGTGCATTCTGCAACCAGATGGTCTTGTTCTGCATCCGCTGAACTTTAAGGTCAATGGCCTTGATCACTTTCTTGACGGTGAGTTTAATTACTTCTGCTACTACGAACTGCGCATTAGCTTTCGGCACTGTGAACAATAACATTATCAAGGCGATTAATATCGCTGGTCGTACCTTAAATTTTTTCATAAGAAGTCCCTTTCCGATTATTTATCAGATTAAAAAAGGCAAGAAATAAATTGCTATTTTATTTTCTTGTATTCGGAATCGCCGAGTTTAACGCCGTTATGGTCTGTAATATAAACCTGATTTCCAAGGTCAGTTTGCTGTAGTACCTTTGAATCTTCGTTGTAAGTGGCATCCCATTTGGCAGACTTAAATTCCTTGCTCTTTAAAACGCCATTTCTGATTTTTTGAAAACCAGATTTTCGTTCAATGTTATATGCCTGGTTAGAAGAATTGATATTTCTGATAATAAGAGTATCGTCTGTAAGCGAATATTCATTCTTGAAATGGGTTACATAAGTCCCGGACGGGTCTGACTCTTTAGCGGTCTCTGAGCATCCGTAGATGATAAATAATATCAATAATAGAATGATTAATGCTTTCATAATGATATAATTTAATTAAGCTGCTTTTTCTAATTCTTCCTGAACAATAGCCGCAATGCCTCGCTGAATACTTCCATATTTCTTAGCGTATTCTTGAACACGAGCTTTTTCCGCTGATTCCGTTGTATAAGTCCAGTATTCCTCACGGCTCACCTCTGTCCGGTAAACTTTTGACAACTGACCATTGAGGCTGATAAACACCTCTTTGTATTTTAGCTTTTCATCATTGTTCCGGTTCATGCTCATGATCAGTGCCGTTTCTTTATCCGTGATGCCCAATAACTGCTGAATTTTCGGAAAGTCATTCTGGTACTTGCGTTGGTCAAGCAGAATTTTGCAGTCGCTGTTATTGATAATAGCCTGCTTGACCACCGGCGAACTGATGATATCTTCAATATCCTGGGTAACTACCAAAGCTTCACCAAAATATTTTCGAACCGTTTTAAATAAGTATTTGATGTATTCGGCCATGCCTTCACGCGCAATAGCTTTCCATGCTTCCTCGATTAAGATCATTTTGCGGGTGGCCTTACTGAGTTTGCGCATTTTGGATACAAAGGTTTCCATAATGATCAGTGTCACTACCGGGAAAAGAATGGGGTGATCTTTGATGTTATCCAATTCAAAGACAATAAAGCGGCGATGCAATAAGTCGAGATTTTCTCTTGCATTCAACAGGTAAGCGTACTCACCACCTTTGTAATATGGTTTTAATACGAACAGCATGTTATCAATATCAAAACGTTCATCTTTTACTTTTGATTGTTTCATGGTCTCATAAAACTCTCCTGCAAGGAAATCATAGAAGCTATCAAAGCAAGGAAAGATATCAGAATTCACTTTAAGCTTTTCATAATAGTGGTACAAAGCATCGGAAATCGCAATGTATTCTGAACGTTGTACGCCTTCATCTTCCTTCTTCCACAATGCCAGGATCATGGCTTTAATGCTTTCCTTCTTTTCCGTATCCAAGTAGTCGCCCTGAGCGATATAAAAGGGATTGAAGCTGATGGGGTTGTCTTCTGAATAAGTGAAGTAATATCCTCCGACGAACTCACAAAGCCCCTGGTAACTGTGCCCTACATCGACCAATACAATGTGAGCGCCCTGTTCAAAATAGCTTCGCAAAAGGTGGTTGGTAAAAAAAGACTTTCCACTGCCCGACGGACCCAAAATAAACTTATTCCGGTTAGTCGTTATGCCTTTCTCTATCGGTTCATCACTGATGTCTACATGGACAGGTTTGCCTGACAAGCGATCGCCGAGCCTAAGCCCGCAGGCACTGATACTGGATTGGTAGTTTGTTTCAAGATTTAAAAAGCAGGTTGCCTGTTCAACAAATGTATCAAAGGTATCATTCATTGGAAAGGTAGCTTCATTGCCTGGCAATCCCGACCACCATATCTGCGGTGCTCCGTCCGTTTCCTGTTTAGGTTGCGCATCCATTTGAGCTAAAGCTGAACTTACTTTATTTTTGAGGTCTTTAAGTTCGGCTCGGTCGCTTGTCCAGGCCATCACATTAAAGTGTGCTTTAACCGGCAGCCGCTGCTGACTGATTGCTTCATTTAAAAATTCGTGAGTCGCATCCCGGCTGATCGCATTTTCACGGGAATAAGCGGATAACGATTGTAAGCGCAGCTTCTTTGCCTCCAGCTTCTTTAAGGTTTGCTGGCTGTCTTCGATAAATATGTACTGGTTATACACATGGTTGCATCTCAACAAAGTGCCGATCGGTGAGGCAAATCCAGTACTAAACTTTGTTTTGTCCGTGCTGTACTTGTCAAAGGTTATCCTCGGGCCACAAAGCGGCGGCAAGTCTTCCGCATCGCTTAAAGTAAAAAGCTGACAATAATCATTGCCAATGCGGATCTCGTCCTGAATATGAATATCCTTTAAAACCGTATTGCTGTTCTTGTTGAGCAGAAAGCAGTACTGTTCCAGTATTCCGGGTGTCTTAGGCGTACCGGACAGTCCGTCGTCATTGATGCCCCGCAATGCAATTAGGCCGCTATCTTCCAGCACCTTTACAAACTGTCCGGCATTATCTAAAAAGTCACGAAACAGCTCTTCTGATGTGGTTTGAGAAGGGACTATGCGTTTTCGCATCAATGTGCTTACCGCGCTCGTATAGTGTTTGAATTTTTCGGGCTTCTTAGTCAGGAAAACATGGCAATGATGATGCAGGTATGGACGCTCGTGGAAATGCTTTTCGCTGGAATGTGACAGAAACGTTTTAACCTGCGTTTCGCCGTTTTCCTGAAACCTGGCCTTATACTGCTCACTTATAAACCAGTCCTGCTTATGGAAGATGGTATTTTTCGGCAGCAGCTTTATTGCCTTGATCCAAGCCTCGTGAAAGCTGTGGTATTCGTCATTGGACATGGTAAAAATTTCCGGTAGGTCAACTTCATAACCAATGGTCAGGTCGCCTTGCGCTGAAAGCATACAATCGTGTTCCACCTTATAAACAGGAAATACCTGTTCCGCTTTGCTGTGTGATCTCATGATCTTCTTTTTAATTGGAGAAATACGTTTCGTGTCTTGAATTGCAGGTAACGCGGCAGATATCGCTTTGCCGATCTCTTCATCAGCCCATATTGGCCATATTTATGGCTAAGCTTAAACACCTGGAAAAACAGCAGGCTCCCCAATGCACCTACGATTATCAGGCACATGGTCACCGGTATGCTCACCAGGTACATGATTGCAAAGCCGACGAGCAGAATAACGAGGCCTGCTCCGAGGTAGCCGATGTACTGGGCCTTTAGCCCTTTAAATTCGATGGGTTTATTGATGCCCTTATTGATCTGATACAATGCCATATTGATGCAGTTAAACGCCAAAAAAAGATTTGAGTACAGTAGCGACAACTACTAGAAAAATGCAGCTACCAAACCAGCTGGATGCAACCTTTCCGGTATCATGCTCGCCGTCGTTCCACTTTTTGTAAACCTTAATAGCACCTACCAGGCCTACCAAAGCACCAATAGCATACATCAAGGTTGTACCGGTAGTAAAATAGCTTTTGACCTGCGTGGTTGCCTCCTGAATGCCGGCATTACCGTCCTGTGCATACAAGGTGAAGGCGAAAAGGATAAATGTCAATGTGCCGAAGCCTTTCTTCAACAGATGCCTCAGATCGTTATTTCTTTTTACTTGCTGTGTTTTCATGATTATTTATTTTAAAGGGTTTAAAAAATGTTACTCATTCAAGGCAGGCAGGTCATTGCTTGTCAAGTCGAAAGGCAATTTTCCGTGCGATTCGTTCAAGATGTGCTCAATTACCTGTAGATAGTTTATTTCCGACTCGTAAGGTTTATAAGAGGTAAGCAGAATGTTCAGCAATGAAATAAATTCTGATTTACTGTCAACGTCTGCGAAAGCATCAATGAGTTTGTCCGTCTCATTAAGCAGTTGTGTTTGTGGCAAAAACTCAACGGGCTTTGCTGCTGTTGTTTCAGCAACTGGTTCGTTTAAGTCTTCGTCGATGTCGGCTTCCGCGAATTGTAACTCTTCGTCGGCTACGACGGTGATGCTTTGATCTTGCTTAGCTTGACCCATCACCGTAAAAGATGAAAGGGTGCTGCTTGGGGCAAGTAGCTGACCTGATTGCTTAGCTATAAAAAGATTGGTAACCTCGCGCTGATAGTAGCGAAGAATCACATACAGGTAGTAAGATGCGCTTATGATAGCGATGGCTGCTAAATACTGCTGCCAGGAGATGGATGACAACATAACACTTTGATTTTAAAGACCATCTGCACCATGCAGCGATCTCGAAAGCAAAGGTTGGCCTATCCAAAAAACTTTTATCACACCTCATGTACAGGGTAGGATAAATTTTTTATAACAGATTGAAAAACAAGTAGTTGAAAATAGCTATAATTTTAGCTTTTGCTGAATAGAGCCATCTTCATCAAGTTTTTGGTCTATTTTACGGAGTAAGGCAAGCTTCAGCTTATCAAGTAATATTGTACGATCCTTTTTTCGCCGCGTTATATCGGTGTACTTGTGATAGTACTGGCCAAGTTCGATATGAAAAACCGTTTGAAAAAAGCTAACAACAGTTTTGATCTCCGCATTGCCATTGTTAAATACGCCAGCAGCAACCAGCGCGTAAATCAGTTCGATCAGATCGGTCTTTGAAAATGTCCAGGTGAGCGGCAATTCGAGGCTCATCTCTGGCGGGCGCTCATCATGATTATTGAGCTTTTGAAGTTCGATATTTAAAAAGTCCTGATATTTTTCGTTCGCGATAATATTGGAAAGCTTGTAGTCGTGACTGGTTGAATACACCTCGTCTTCTTCAAATTTTTCCAGTTCCACATGTACGTCAAATCCACCACGCGTAAAATACACTTCATCCATCTGAGTGGAACCGGAGCGGTAGTACTGATAAAAAGCGGCGTTATGATCGAAATAACGTTTAAGATCGGCCAGTTCAGAGTTGATATATTCTTTTAAATGATCTTCGGCTCCTGTCGGCCTTTTCATTAGGTAGTTATAAACGCTGATGAAGTAAATGTATTTACTGTAGAATTGGGGTTTTACTTCTTTGAAGAAATGGATCTCGTCTTCGATACTTTCAAAAGAATAGCTGGAGATGTAGCTTTTCAGCTTGGCCATTGCTTTTTTGCAAAGGATAATAGAAGCTTTGTATTGTTCGGCTAAAGGTTCGCCGTTCGTGGAAATTTCGTTCAATTGATTTTCTAAAGCGCTGTAGAAACGCTCGGTGATAGTGCGCATAAGGAGTTGGATTAGGTAATTAGGATTATTGCTTAATACGCAAATTAAGAATAACGTGTTACGACACGTTATTCGTTTAACTTCACCTTAAATCAATATTACGTTAATATGACGATTGGCATTATTACTTAAGAATTAATCACAACGTCTTGAACGATAGCCTTTATGTCATCTTTGATTTGTTGGTAATTACGCAGGACTTCCACCTGATCGATATCTCGAACGGTAGGGATTGGCTGATAATTCAACTCTTCATTGCGTATACTGTCATGGTCATTTTGAATTTCGTTATGAAACACTTTTAAGCTGATCTTATTGGTCGGGTCATCGGCTACCATGCCCACAAATTCACCGGAGGACAGCCCAGCAATTTTAGATGCAGGTATCGCGAAGTCCAGTAGAGTAGAACGGCTCACCGAGGTATCCTGACTGTTGATGGATACACTTTCTTTTTGTTGGTTAATTTTTCCAAAGCGTTCTGACAACTGTTTGGCTGTATCGCCTGTTACCTGCCCGCAAATAATATTACCTACGATATTCATAATAACCTCTGCCTGATCACGGCCATAATCCTTTTTAAGCTGGCTATAGTCTTGAACCGCCAATGTCACCGCTACCTTATTCGACCTTGCCGTAGCGATAAGGTTGTCAATGCCGTTAAAGTAAATGGTTGGGAATTCATCGAAGATCATGCTGCATTTCTGGCGGTTCTTTTGGTTGACCAGCTTGTTAATGCGGTTGATATACAAGGACAGCACAGCACCGTTAACCTGTGATTTTTGCGGCTTATTGGCAAGGCAGACGATCTTCGGTTCGTCAGGGTTATTAATGTCTAAAGAGAAATCATTGCCACTTAACACATAATAAAGCTGCGGTGATGATAGACGCGCCAAACTGATCTTAGCGCTTGCCACCTGACCTTCTAACTGTTCATAGGCTTCATTTTGCCAGGCAGAAATAAAAGGATTGATCAATACTTCGATTTCAGGTTCTTGTAGCAATACTTCAAACAATTCCTTGTAATCCACTTGAGCTAACTCAATAACATGAGGTAAAGTACAAAAGCGGCCATCCTGGTACTTTCGCAGAAACCACATGATCGCTGTGATAAAGTTGATCGGTGATTCCACAAAAAAGTCTCCCTGCTTTTTGATCCATTCCCGATTTAAACCAAGCATGATCGTTCGGCTGGCGTCAATCGCATCTGTTATATCCAGCATGGTTTCTGGCTCCAGTGGATTCGCGCGGTGCATAATCTGTTCGAGGTTAATCACATACTGGGTCGGTTTGACCTTGTACAAGTGACCATGTTGAAGCAATGCGTTATAGGCAATCTTGGTTAGGTCATCATACTTAAAATCATAGATCAGCATGGAAAAACCTTTTTGAATATGTTGGGTGATAATGTGGCGGATAACAAAGTAGGACTTACCTGAACCCGGACTGCCACCTATCAATGTGCCACGGAAAGGGTTGATGATATTGATCCAGCTTTTACGCGCTTTACCTTTCAGGTGGTAGATAGCAGGCAAGTTAATCGAATACTCATTGTTAAGGTACCGCTCTTCCTGTGGAAATGATTCGTTGGCCTTGTTAAAAATGTCATCAGCCAGCTTCAATTTAAGCATTCTGAACAGCGCACTTAGTCCTGACAAGATCAGTAGATACCCTAACGCGGTTAAGCCGATATATAGTGATGCCCTGATTGATACCGGATAGTTGGCGTTGAGGAATACTGCACTGATAAAGTATAACAGCAAGCCAGTAAACGCATAGGTAGTGATCGTCTTAAGTTTGATTTTCTCATCTTTCTTCCCCTTGCTGCCTAACAAGGAAATCATCAAAGCGCACAGTGCTGCAAGTTTTGCATAAAGTACACTTTTGACGACTGTAATTTTCGAGACAGACAGTAGGATACTGTTAATGACCGGCTTGGTCACCCCCCAATGCTGAAATGCGGCATAGCAGGAAATATAAAAATGAAGGATAAGAATGGCCAGGCTGATAAACCGGGTAAAATCAATGATCCTTCTTAATGCTTGTTCGTTTTCACCTGTTTGCATAACTGTAAAATTTAAAGTGAATGTCCTCTGCGTTTTTTCTTGCGCTTTCTTTGCTGAAGCCTGCCGATGGCTGTCATATCTTGTTTTTCCTCCTGGTATAAGGCTTCTAGGAATGCACTGCCACTGCTGAAGTTGTTACTACCTGTAATTCCTGTGTTATCAGGCAAATGTTTATTGCCGGATAGTTCAACGTTATGGCTTGGTTTAATGCTTCCTTCTGATCGTGCAAAGAATTGTGAAAGGCTGTTTGCGCTATATTTTTTGCCTAAGTCACTGCCGTTGAACACAGCTTTAGTTTTATGATCGACAAACGTCACCCCATACAACCGGCCATCCTCACTGTGCCTAAAAATGGCTTCAATATTCTGTTCCTTAAGCTTTAACTGAAACTCGGTTTTACCAATCGGTTTGTTCAGCAGATCATCAATCGTCTGCTTTACCTGCTCTCTTAATGATTTGCGTAGCACGTCATTTAAAGCAAAGCGTCCTTCGAGCGCCTTTAACGTTGGTTTACCGTAGATACTGCTGGCCTTGATGGGAACGCCGATCTTGCTGCCTTTACCATCCAGTGCCCAGTATACCAACCCGTTTTTCTCATACATTCTGGATTCTTTTGAACCCCGGTCAGCCGTCACGTTAAAGCCGTTCAGAACCGCGTTGAATTCCGGGATACTGGTAAACTTGTATGTTCGCAATACCTCACTTACGACATTAGTGATGGCCCGTTTAGTTTCTGATTTCCCGTAAGCTACTTGTTCCAGGGATAGAGATTTTATGTTATGTTGTGCTTTGCCTTGATCTTCTGCCTTGACTAATCCATAATTCAGCTCTACCTGCTTCCGCGACTGCTCAGAGGCTTTATTAGCCAGCAAATGAAAGCTGATCCTTTCACCATCCGGTTTAATATTGGTAGAAACGAGATGCAGGTGCGGATGTCCGGCATCGTAATGCTGGTAGACAAGGTAGGGTTGCTTACCAAATCCTAAGCCTTCCATGTATTCATCGGCAATTTGCTGAAGTGTCCATTTTTCCAAACTTTCGCCAACAGCAAAATTCAATGACACGTGTAAGGCATTGACCTGTGTGCGCTCATTCCGTTTTGTCAGGTCAGTCAACCGGTTCACCTTGTCGCTGAAAGACAGGTCAAGCGGCTCCTTCAAATAACCCTGTGCCAGGATCAATTCAGCCTTGCCTGAACGCACCTTATGCTCATTGTAATTTATTGCCCCGAGGATGCTTCGTCCGGTTTTAATTTTTGCGACCATAGTTCTGAAAAGTTTTGCATGCGGTCTTTGATCTGGGCGATGGCGGGATCAACTTTGGACCTGATGATAGACATAAGCGATAACCATAAACGGTTGTCTGCGGAGCCATGTGCCGCGTTGATCTGACGGACAGCTTGGTTTAGATTATTACCGATGGCATTGAGCTCCCGGCGCAGTAAAGCCAGCTCTTCCAGCATCTCATCCATGGACTTGTCCCGGTAAGTTACGGTGATCGGTTTCTCCAGTAAAACGCACCGGATGTACTCGCTCATCTTTCTGAACCGCGTCTTTTTGAAACGCTTGTCTATCAGTAAAAATTCACCTGGTTTAAATCGCGTGGTGATCTTTCGTAACCTGTTCTCTTCTTCATTTTCCATAACTCACATCTTCTAAAAATCCGACTTCGGAGGATTTTTATAGTGCCCCCAAACTGACTTTGGAAGGGATGGCAAGATTCCGTTGTCCGACAACGGTTTATCTTGCTGATTGCTCAAAAATGCAATCTCGTCCTTTTGCAAAATCCTCGATTTGGATTTGTTCAACGTCATCAACTTAAAACGATTCACTGTAAAATGGGGACTGCCTAAACCTGCGTTTTACGTCCTGGTGATGGTTATAAATCCATTCAGATGCACATACCTTCCAGTTGAAGATCTTGCCGCCAGTTGGGGTCTTCCATCCACGAGCATCATGCTCGTTGAAAAAGTCTTCAGCTAATTCGCCTTCACCTTTTTGGTCAAAGTAGATGAGCAAAACGTCCTTGTCGGGGGGCATGGTAGTTCCCAGGCCGTCGTGATTATGCACAATATTTTTGCTGCTTTTCCTGACCTCCTTTGGCTGTCTCGGTATAGTCCGTTTGGCCTTGCGTTTCATGCCATTTTCATCTGATCGTTCAACTTGCCGGAAGCCATCAGCTTTTCAATTTCCTCGGAATTGTAGTAGGTTATACCACCTAATTTTTTGAAAGGGATCAAGCCTTTATCCCGAAGGTATTGCAGTTTGCTTTCAGAAAGCCGGAGCATTTTTTTGATCTCAAAAGCTTTCAACCACTGGTGGCCCGGCTGGCCGGATTGTTCTTTGAGCAACTTCTTAATATCAACGATCAGCTGTTGCTTAAAGTCGAGCAAGTCCTGAACCGTGATGAGCTGATCACGGTTTACTTTAGGAAAGTCATGTTGGATTTCATTATGATTTGCCATAGCTTAAAATTTAGCAACAGCAAATGTGAAGAAGTGAAAATTGAAAACATCACACCTCATGTACAAGGTAGGGTGTTTTTTTTTAGAAATTTTATTTTTAATTATCAGTTAGTTCAAGTGACACCGTCAATTACTCGCTGCCATGCCACTAAAACAACGTACTTTAGCAGGAAAATGAAGCTTGAAAGATTGTAAATGAACAATGAGAATATAATTCAAAAGATATGGAACCTTTGTCACATACTAAGGGGTGATGGCATTAGCTATCATGAGTACATTTCTGAGTTGACATATCTATTATTTTTAAAGATTGCGGAAGAAAACAAAACTGAGGAATTGTTACCCGACCATTGTCGATGGGGAAAATTAATCGGTTATAAAGGTGATGATTTATTGACTGAGTATCGGGATATACTTACGTTTTTAGGGGGACATGCTAGTGTTGATATAATTAGAAAAATCTATGCATTTCCGACAACCGTATTTTCGCATTCGGAAAATCTGAAAGCTGTAATCGATGGAATTGCAAAAATTGATTGGCATTCGATAACCCAAGATGGCATGGGCGATATTTATGAAGGCCTGCTTTCAAAAAATTCCCAAGACGCAAGGTCTGGTGCTGGCCAATATTTTACTCCGAGAGCTCTCGTAGATACTATCGTAAAACTTATATGCCCTAAGGCTGGCGAACTAATTCAAGATCCAGCTGTTGGTAGCGGTGGATTTTTAATATCTGCTGATAAGTATATACGTGATAATAATAGTTTAAATGTTTACAACGAGAATCCACCCAAATACGAGGGAGTTGAGATTGAGAAGTCAACTTATAGGATTTGTTTGATGAACGTATTCTTACATCAATTAAGTGCATCAATCATCTTAGGAGACGCATTAACGGATGATTCAAGATTACTTTCAAGCGCCGACGTTGTTTTAGCAAATCCTCCATTTGGGGCTAAAGCCGGTAGCGCAAGGCAAAAAAGACAAGATATAATTCATTTTACAAGTAACAAACAACTTGCATTTTTACAGCATATCATCTCGACCCTAAAACCTGGCGGACGGGCTGCCGTCGTTCTTCCAGATAATGTATTGTTTGAGGCAGGTGTTGGAAAAACCATTCGTCAGGAGTTAATGGCAAAATGCAACCTTCATACTATTTTGAGATTACCTGTCGGTATATTTTATAGCCAAGGAGTGAAAACAAATGTTTTGTTTTTCACAAAAGGGAAATCAGGTAATGCAAATACTAGTAATGTCTGGTTTTACGATATGAGGACTTTACCCGTTAGATTTGGAAAGAGGAGGCCTCTTTCTACAGAGGACTTTGCAGCCTTCGAAATTGCATTTGGAAGGGATCCTAAAGGTAACAGCGAGCGAGTTGATCAAGGAAATGAAGGGCGATGGCGTTCCTTTACGCGAGATGAAATTCGTGAAAATGATGATAGTCTTGATATTTCATGGTTAAAAGCAGAGAATGCAATAGAAGATCAGGTATTTGATACGACTGAAATTGCCGCTGCTATTTTTGATCATTTGCGGGAAGCAATGAGTGAAATAAAAGATTTAACAGAGGATTTCGAAGCTTTAGAATCAAAGGGTAACGATGACTGAGATGCGGTGGATCATACCCGATGATTGGTGTTGGGTGAGGCTTGGAGAATTAGCTGAAGTCATTGGCGGAGGAACGCCACCAACCGGAGATGGATCCAATTTTGAAATGAATGGAATACCATGGATTACACCTGCGGATCTAACCGGGTATTCAGAAACCTTTATACGAAAGGGTAAAAGAAGTCTAAGTGAGAAAGGCTATGCTAATAGTTCGGCCAAAATTGTACCAAGAGGTTCTGTGCTTTTAAGCTCAAGAGCACCTGTTGGTTATTGTGTTATCGCTGCAAATGAATTGTGTACAAGCCAAGGATTTAAGACTTTTGTTTTAAAAGGCTCTATTAATCCCGAATATGTCAGATATTATCTTTTATTCTCGAAGAACTACTTAGAGAGTATTTCAAGTGGTACTACCTTTAAAGAACTTTCTGGCTTTAAAGCATCTACTATTAGTTTTCCATTGGCGCCATTAGAGGAACAGGCTGTGATTGTGAACTACCTATCAGGACTGAATAGTAAACTTCAAAGAACGCGATCACATTTAAATGCTGCCGTACAATTAGCGGAAACCTTGAAGGCCAAAGTTCTTGAGAATGCTTATTCGGGAGTGTTAACGGAAGAATGGAGATTTAAACACAAAAAATTCACACCTGAAAGAGTTCAACTTGGCAGTATAATTTCAGAAATTACTTATGGGACATCATCTAAGTCATCTAGAATTGGTAAAATTCCAGTTTTACGGATGGGTAATATACAAGACGGAGCTATTGATTGGAGTGACTTAGTTTATACTAACGACAATCAGGAGATAAAAAAGTATATATTAAAAGCCGGTGATGTTTTGTTCAACCGAACGAATAGTCCTGAATTGGTTGGGAAAACTGCTGTATATAAAGGTGAAAGAGAAGCTATTTACGCTGGTTATTTGATAAGAGTGCGTTGTAGTGATGTTATGCTTCCTGATTATTTAAATATTTGCCTGAACAGCCCACAGGGAAGAGAGTTTTGCAGACGCGTTAAAAGCGACGGAATTAGCCAGTCAAATATTAATGCGACAAAGCTAAAAACATTTATTCTTCCGTTACCATCAGTAGAAGAGCAACGGGAAATCATCGCTATCATTGAAAAGAACTTTAACCGTATCATAAATATAATAAATGGCGTTGATGGCGCTTCAGGAAAACTTAGCAGTCTCGAAACCACCTTTTACTCAAAAGCATTTAGTGGAGAACTTACCAGAAATGTTACTCACGAACACACCGCAATTGATATTTTAGATCAAATTAAACTGCATGATATAAATGCAAATAAAATTATCATAAGAAAGCCCAAACAAACGGGCAAAAGCACAGCGAATATTATGAAAAAACTTTTAGATGTTTTATCAGAAGCTGACGAATGGCTTGCTGCTCAAGAAGCATTTCAACGATGTGGCATCAGGCTGGACTCAACTACTGAAGAAATTGAGCCATTATATGCTGAGCTAAGAGCTTTAGACAAAAAAGGTATGTTGGCTGTACAACCAGTATTGGATTCTGAAGGTAGGAAACTTTTTGATCGCATTAAATTATCACATTAATACTACTTGAATGCGATTAGATAAAATCACAATTGGTTCCTCGTCTAAGAGTCCAAGCCATCAATTTAAAAACTTAAAAGACATAACAATTGATTTTGATCAAAATCATTGGGTAACAGTTGTAATAGGCTGGAACGGAACAGGAAAATCAAATGTTCTTGAGGCATTAGCGATCATTTTTAGGGAGTTTATTAGTCCTAAAAAAAATCCGAAAATTGATTTTGCCTTCAATCTTTCCTATTGGATAGGCACAGACAAAGACGAAAGAGCAGTAGTAATTGACCATGATCCTGACAGAATTCGCAATAAGTTTTTAATTCATATTGCTGAAAAGTCTCTTATGAATAACGCATCAATAAGCGAGTATTTCACAGATGACATTAAAAGAGATCATATTATAACCATCAATAAATTTCTTGACGATACCAAGGCTCTTCCACGGTATGTATTTAGTTACTACTCTGGAGATAGCCAGCGGATGCATGAAATTTTTCTACCTTATTTGGAATGGTATGATGACAAGTTAAGAAAAGGTGAAGATCCAGGTAACAAAAGATTGTTTTATGCATTACCAGTACATAGCCAGTTCGTCTTACTTGCCTTTTTGATTGAAAGAGAAAGCGATGATGATCTAATTGCCGATTTTTTAAGAGATAATCTTGGATTAGATCCAATAGATGGATTAGAATCAGTTCTTTTTGTACTTAGACAGCCACCGTGGAAACCGCGAGATGATGGTGATCTTAGGTTTTGGGGAGCAAAAGGCGTAGTAAGTAAATTTTTATCAAAACTACTTGATATTTCTTTAGCCCCAATTGAGACAACGAGAAGAGTTCCAGTCTCTCTATGGAATAAGGAAACGTTGCAGTTTAAATATTTATTTGTCAAAGACATTGCTTCACTTCGAAAATTAGTCGGTGATCAATCTCCAGCTGCTTTTTTTAGAGATCTTGAAAGCACATATGTATCTCAACTAATCAACGAGGTTAGAATAAAGGTAAAATTGAAAAAAAGTGATCAAACGGTAACCTTTCGGGAGTTAAGTGAGGGCGAGCAACAATTGCTTACTGTTTTAGGATTATTAAAGTTTACCGCAGACGAAGAAAGCCTTTTTCTACTTGATGAACCAGATACACATTTAAATCCTCGATGGAGTGTAGATTATTTGAATTACTTAAAAAATGTGATTACAAGGTCGTCAAAAGGAAATACTAATAGTCACATTTTATTAACAACTCATAATCCATTAGCAATTGCAGAGTTGGTTAAAGAGCAAGTTCAAATTTTGCATATTGATGATGTAGAACAGAACAGAAAAGTAATTGCAACCTACCCTGAAGATGACCCGCGAGGAATGGGATATGCTGCGATTGTCGCAAGTGACATGTTTGGTATAGCATCAACTTTAGATCAATCGACGCAACAGACTTTGGAAAAACAAAGAATTTTAGGTGCGAAAAAGAATCTCACACTAAGCGAACAACAAGAGCTTGATCAACTTAATGATCAACTGAACAAGTTAGGCTTTAGATTTTTTCATCCCGATGATGAATATAGCCGTTATTTAAGAATTAGACATCGCGCACTAACAAAGCGTTTCAAAACTGAAGAAACAGAGGCCTTATCAAAGAGCACTGTGAGTTTGAATAGACAGGAACGCGAACAGCTGGCGAAAGAGTTAATAGACGATTTATTGGCTGACAATGACAATCAGCAAATATGAGATACATTAATATTGACTCTTTGAGAATGCCAGATGGGTGGCTGGCAAGATCAGCTGTCGCAGCAGCTCAAATAGCTGGTGGAGCAGCCCCGGATGATTATGGAGATATTTGGAGAGAACTTAAGCCTGCCATGCTTCAATTATCCCATTTCAAATGCTGGTATTGCGAATCGCCCGTTGACCGTAATGATAATGCAGTAGATCACTATCGTCCTAAAAACAGGGTATTTGAAGCATTAAATCATACTGGATATCGATGGCTCGCACTTGATAAGTCTAACTTTCGTCTGGCATGCACATTTTGCAACAGTAAACGAATAGATGTAGAATTTGGAACCGCAGGAGGAAAAGCTGACAAGTTTCCACTGCTTGACGAAGCAAGAAGGGTTTATCAACAAGCATCCATAGATAATGAAGGACCCAAGTTATTAGACCCTTGCGTAATCGAGGACTGTGAGTTATTAGGGTGCCAGCAAGAAAACGGAAAACCATGCTGTGCGACAGAAGTCCAGTTAGATTTGTCAAGAGTTAATGCATCAATTGAAATTTTCCATTTAGATAGAGATGCTACTTGCGTTAGGCGGCATGGTATTGCAGTTAGCCTAATAGCCGACATCATGGAAGCGAAGAATCTTTTTGATATTTCCCAAGTTGATGAAACAAGAAAACCAGGTTTTAAAAAAGTAGCCAAGCGTATTCACACCACTATAAGTCGCGAAGCGCCTTATAGTGGTGAAATGAGGTATCTATTACGGGGTCAACGTGCTGAAAATCATCCTTGGATTCAACAGCTGCTTGAAGCTTAAATATTTAAGCTATTCTCCGAACTTCGTTATAGAATTTTGTAGATGTTAAAAATTAGTGATTTTAAAGCAAGTTTTAGTTTAAGTGCTTATTAGGTACATCGTTCGATAAAGTGACAGGATAGCAAAAGTATGCCATAACGATATATTCCATAAATAATTCATTAAACATAATTTTTTGAGTTATTTTACAAAGAACTCATGGGAAAAAGAAGCCAACAAACAGCAATTGATTATAAGGCAGTTAAGGAAGTAGTAAAAGGTTACAGTACCTTGCACTATGGACCAAAGTTGCGGGAATTGCTTTTAATGATCTATCCCAAAAACAATTTTAGCAAATGCTGCAAATTGGAATTGCATCAAAAGATCAACGATCTGATCTTACATAGCTATGATGGTGAACAGGTGCTTAAGTATGAATTATTTAAGGAATTCCACGATAAAAACGTCGTGGCGGCTTATGAGATAAAGGTTAAAAGGAGCCGAGTAGACTTTCTGACCATTAATGGTTTTACCACCAGTTTCGAGATTAAATCAAATCTGGATAACTTAGATAAGTTGGCAAAACAATCCGTTGACTATTTATCAGCTTTTGAGTTCAATAACTTGGTCATTCATGAGCGTCATCTTAAGAGATGCATTGGCATAATACCAGAGAATTTTGGGATCATCACAGTAGAAAAAGATCAGCACAGCTTTTATCGTAAACCGAAGTTTAATCAGCATCTCAATCCTTCAGTTCAATTGTCATTGCTAACCAAAAAGGAATTAGTGCAATTTTTCGGTATGGGCAACCAAGAAGATATTTTGATCAGCAATAATATCACAACTATAAATGACTTATTTAAACTTGCACTTAAAGAGCGCTACCGTAGCAGGTGGGAGTTTGTTGTAGAACATTCCAATGACATTCTACCTATTGATATTCAGTTCTTTTTTAACAAAAACATCAAACCGGTACATATCTACAGCTAAAGTAGAAAATAACCGTCCTCAATCTTTGTTCTAATACAATGTAAATAATGTTCCATTGATATCCGTTTGAATTTTGCTTGATTCTTGCCGCTTTCTTCTTCATCCCAAATATCTTCAATCATTTTCCAGCCTTTATTTTCAACAGAAAGATAGTCGGATTCTGCGCTTTGCATTCTTGCAGCCGCATCTGATGCGAGAACAGCCGGAATTATAATGTTCTCAAAGTCTTTCAACTCACGTTTTTCAGATCCTTTAAAACCGAAAAAATTATTTTGTACAGCATCGTAAAAAATAAATCCTGGACTAACAGCTCCGCCATCTTCTACTTTGTCCTTTTTGATGCCTGCGTAATCTGCAAAGCAGTTCGCTCCAAGTTTGTCATAGCGATTCATTAAGCTGTTATCAATGACGTTAATCCTTTCACAATGCCCCAATTCAAAGTTTTTGATGCTGTTAAGGATACTGTTGCGCAGCAATACGACGTGACATTGATCAAACGCCATTAAGAAATCGATCATGAATTGAATCGTTGCCATATCTTCCTTGTCTGAAAGATTGTAGTCTTCCAAATCGACGATTAAAAAATCACCTGCTTGAGCAACTGAACTAATCTGATTCATGTCATTGGTAAATGTTTTTTCAGACGTTCTAAAAGCTAGAATTGGATAAACGACGCGCAGATCAGCTTCCTGCAACTTAATCGAATTTGGCTCACCGGTTAATTGAGAATAGGTGCTAATCACAGGTATGACCTTGTTCCGCAGAATACTTAAGCTTAACAGGTAATCTGTCCGCACCTTCCTGTTTCCAACAACACCACGAAGAAACTCAAGCACCTCTTTTTTCATTTTCCTTGACTGCTGCAAATGAACAGGCAGGTCAACAAAAACTTTTTCGCTATTGATACTATTAAGCGTTGGGATATAAATCTCATTAAAATGTTTAGGTTCACGCGGCTTTTTTTTGGGTTTTCCAGCCTTAGGCTTCGGTGGTAACCGTTCAAATTCCTTGAAAATTTCAACATATGGAAAAATATCAGCACCGAAATTGAATGAGGTCAATACTTTCTTTTCCTCTTGACGTAATCTAAAGACCGGTATGTAAGTTGGTATGCTCATGGCTATTTAGTTAATTGGATTAGTGTTCAATGAAATAATCGAGGTTGATCTTTACTTTTAGATTCGATCCAAAGAAATGCGGAACCTTTTTGAGGTTTTGTAAACGTCCGACCACAATAGCCGGATGTGTGGAATATTCCCGGGCAATTCTTCGAACAATCTTTTCATCGACTTGCTGTTCATCAATCTGTTCTAAAAAAGTATCCGGAAGCAACCAATCACGAGCGAAATCATTCGCTTCCTGTTCTTTATTACTGTCATTTTCCACACCCTCAAATTCCTCTATAAAAACGTCTTTTTTCCCATGTAATAAGATGTGCCCAGCTTCGTGGTAAAATGTGAACCAAAAATGATCATTGGTCTTATACCTATCTGTAATTTGGATCAAAGGTGTCCCGCCGACCCATCGAGCAGCACCACTGATTGGTGCTTTTGGAAGACTGTTCGAATAAATAACTGCAACTCCAGCCTGCTGACATAATGATTGTAGGGTAGTTGGAAAATCTTCCGGTTGTGATTGTACTAAATTTTTAACCTTCTGAAGAACTGACTTAAAAGTATCTTTTTTAAACTCCGGATATTGTTGTTTTCTTAGCTTTAGTTCTGCAATCCTTAACCAAGCTGCCATACTGCTTAAAAGCGTCTTATGATTCGGGCTTTTTCTAAAACTGGTCTGCGCGTAATTTTCGATATACACGTTTTCCCATTCAACTGGCGAGACTACGCCATAGAATTGCAAGCACTCCTCGACCATTTCCGTTCCAACCTTATCACTTTTTAAATACCCGAACTTTTGTAATTCTTTGACCGGTTGTTCTTTTAGCCAATCCAGGCATTGTTCTAAAAATTCCTCTTGCTCGATTCTCGCTAACTTCTCACGATAAAACATTTCGCGGTTCAGCCAGAACTGCATATCTATACCCAAAACTTTTTCTAACTGCATAGCGGAATTAACCGTTATAGGAGCTTTTCCTGAGATCAGGTCATTGATCTTTCCAGGAGTTTTCCCCATGCGTTCAGCTAACTCAGCTTGGCTCATTTTTAGATGCTGAAGAGTTTCCAAAATAGTGTCCCCAGGCTTAGTTAACAATTCTCTTTCTATTTTTATATTGCTGCTCATGTCTCTTCTTTTGATATGGATTAATGGTAATCTGTCGTATCTATAATCCTGATATCGGTCACTTCCAATGTTTCGATACCACCGAATTCCTTTTGAGGAACAGGATCATGGTTGATGTCGAATATCATCCGGTGATTCCCTGAAATGTCCAATGCCCATTCGCCTTGCATATCGCCTGAAAGCGGGTGACAATTTGCCGCAGGGATTTGCATCAGTACTTTAAGATTAGGGGATGCTTCAATATCATCCAATCTCTGCTGTACTTTCTTAGCCATTGTACCGTATGCCTTTTTAATTTCGGCTGCGGAACAAAGCTTTTTCTTGATCTTGTTTGAACGGTAACTAATGTTCATTTCAAAAATTTTAATTACCGATTTTCGGTAATATTTTTACAAACTTACTTAATATTTTTTTAAATCCAAATTCCTTAGCTTTTTATACCGCTGAAAATGAGTGGACTTGCGTTGAGGTTTATTCTAATACAACATATTTAAATGCAAGACAATGACATGTTTAAGATTTTTTTAACGTTTTCCCTAATCAAGATAATTTGCTTTGAAGCATCTTCATGTCTTCTTTTAACTTCCGTTCAACAACCTTAGCATAAATCTGAGTGGTCGTAATTTTAGTATGACCTAAAATCTTGCTTACCGTTTCAATAGGCACACCATTAGATAATGTTACGGTGGTAGCAAAAGTATGCCTAGCGATATGAAAAGTCACATTCTTAATAATGTCACATCGGTCAGCAATCTCCTTTAGGTAGCTGTTTACTTTTTGATTAGATATTTTTGGAAACACTCGGCCGTCGTATAAAGCCCGCTCATTATCTTTATACTTATCAAGAATAGCTAACGCTTTGGGCAGTAACGGCACTATCACAGGTATAAGCGTCTTTTCACGGCATGTCCTAATCCATCGGTCGCCGTCAGCACCCATTACTATATGCTCGGGCTCAAGATTGCTTACATCCACGTAGGATAGGCCCGTATAGCAGCAAAAGACGAACATGTCTCTCACCATTTCCAAACGCTCAATTCCAAACTTTTTTTCTTCTATAGCTTTTAGTTCAACTTCCGACAATTGCTCTCTATTTACTTTTTGAATTTTAAGTTTATAAGTGGCGAATGGGTCTGCATCTATCCAGTGGAGATTTAAGGCCAGGTTGGTCATCTTCTTTAACCGGATGATGTGTTTCATCACTCCATTGTTATTAAGCGGCTTTTGATGATCTTTCGGTTTGTGGTTACGTAAGAAAACTTCGAAGTCTTTCACAAACTTGTAATTAAGCTCACGTAGGTAAATGTCAGTAGCCTTATAATGCTCTTCAATGAACTTTTTTAGGTACCGCTGGGTAACAAAGTAATGCTTAAGCGTACTCCATTTCAGGTCAGATGTAGCCGTTTCATTATGGTAGCTCATTAGGCTATTAAGCGTAAAGGCTTCTTCCTTCTCACCGAGGAAAAGGCTCTTGATCGATTTTGTGTCAATGAATTTTCCTTTCAATTGCAATTCCTTATAGCAATTTCCCAACTTCAAGCGTACCTCTTCAAGGAATGTTGAGAGCTTTTTGACCTGATCCCGAGTTCCCTTTGGGTATCCCTTGTCAACATCCCACATCTCTATTGGAACACTTTCTTTCAATCCAATGAGGCATTTTTCCCTATTTACTGTAACTGCCGCGTAGAGCGGAGCTTTACCATTTTTCGCTTTATAGGCTCTAACTACAAAGTGCACTCTGAATGATTGTGATGTTTTCATTTTTTATCTCCTTATTTAATGTTCAAATTGATGTAGCAGGCTACATATTCCGTGCATGTAAAGTGGCCGATGAAACCTAAAAAATACCGTAACCGATTGCATTTCAACAAATTGCATCGAAACTGAGCACCTAAGTTAAAAACTTAAAAGAGGTGCTCAGTTAGGTGCTCAGAAGTTTGGCTTTCTTTGGGGTTAGGAAGGGGATAATTAATGAAAAAACCCCCTAAATAAGCTATTTAAGGGGTTTTAGGTACTCCTGGAAGCGGAGTTTGTGCGCCCACCTGGGCTATCTCAGTATCTCTGTTATCAATTGATTATCAGTAACTTACGAGGGTCACAGCCAGCACTGGGTGCCGTTTTAGGTATCCACCTCTCAAGCGGTATAAAAGTACTAATAAGTGCTGAAAGACACCGAAAATCCGGGCTAAAAATTGGTTGTTTCCTGGTTCGAGCCCAACTAGGGCTAAACTTATATTTCGATCATAAATTATCGAGGTCCTAAACTATTTCTAAAAAAGCAACTGATATCAGCCGCTAAACATTATGCAGCGCCTCCAAATGGGCTCGTGTCAGAAACCAAAAATCGTGAGTTTTCTACTCTAACCAACTGGCCTATAGTGCAATCACGTCCAGTGACTTATAAATGCAGTTGATTGATTCTGCAGTCAATTTTAATGAATAATTATGAGGTAACTTTTTGCTAACCATGAATTAGGAATATTAATCGTGGACTGCCTAACTTATACTTTTTGGATGACGAAGACCATCCATCAAATTATTTACTTTGAACCATAAGGTAAAAGATACTACCTAAAGTTAGTTTATCGGTAAAAATTATTTCGTTCACAAGAATTAACAACAGCTTATTTAAAGTAAATCTTATAAACATGAAAATCTTAGTAGTTGGTGGAACAGGCTTGATCGGCAAATCAGTCAGTAAGAAATTGGTTGAAACTGGTCACGAGGTAATTATCGGATCTCCTTCTAAGGGCATAAATATTATTTCCGGGGAAGGGCTCGCTGATGCCTTGAAAGGCACTGAGGTTGTTATTGACCTCTCCAATTCTAAATCGCCGGATGACGAAACAGCTTTAAACTTTTTCCGCGCGGCCGGTAAAAATCTGGTAGCATATGAAAAGGCAGCTGGTGTAAAACACCACTTGGTGTTATCCATCGTGGGAACGGACCGTGCGCAATATATCGGCTACCTTAAAGCAAAAACGGAACAAGAGGATAATATTAAAGAATCCGGTATCCCCTACACCATTATCAGGTCCACCCAATTTCATGAGCACACTCCAACAATTATTGCGGTTCAGGGAAACGAAACCCAGGTCAATGTTTCGACGATCGACTATCAGCCTATTGCGGCTGAGGACGTTGTCGACTTGGTGTTACAATTCGCTTTAGCACCACCCAAGAATGGCACAGTGGAAATTGCCGGCCCTGACCGTGCGCCAATGACCGAATTTGTTCAAAAGTATCTTAATGCGAAGGGTGATAGCAAAATAGTCGTATCAGACGACGAGAATAAATATATGTTTTTTGATATCCCTAAAGATGGATTGGTACCGCTTGATAAATTTCACTCCGGTCGAATTGATTTTGAGACCTGGATACAATCTCATTGATCAGTTGCATCAAAAAGCCCCCATTTATAAATAAAATAATTTCGAATAGGAGATTACAAGCTGACCAAGCGGATTATTTAGATATCTGCCTGGTTTTACTACCGCTATGATTACCGTAAACCATTTCAGAAACCGCATCAAAAAACTACATTATGTATCGGGGCTAACGCTTTCGCTTTTTATAGGGTTTCACCTCATCAATCATTTATATGCGATCGCGGGTCCTGAGCGACATATAGCGATCATGGATATCTTCCGAAAGATCTACCGGAACCCAATCGTCGAAACCCTACTTCTGCTCGTCGTATTTCTTCAGGTGATAACTGGTGTTCGGCTGGCTATCCGGCGCAAGGCCCAACTCCCTGCAGAAAGGTTGCACGTCTATTCTGGATGGTACCTAGCCTTCTTTTTGATCGCACATGTCGGCGCGGTCCTCTCAGCGAGATTTGTTCAACACCTGGATACTAACTTTTATTTTGGAGCCGTAGGCTTAAACTTTTCACCATCGGTCTATCTGTTTGTACCGTATTACTTTTTAGGGGTTGCTGCGATCAGCATTCATGTGGCTGCCATCCATTATCTCAAAACCGGGTCAAAAATGATGTCTTACGGCATTGGTACGATCGGCATTATGACATCAACAATAATCATACTTGCTTTTACAAATTGTTTTCAGGGCAGGGCTATGCCAGTTGAATACATAAATTTTATGAAGGCATTCTTTGGTAATTAATATTACCTTGAATCACTTTACCTCTTTTAATGCTTTGGTGAACTTCAGCACCTCCTCATCGGTAAGTGAGGCGAAGCCTAACCTGATACCGTTTACGTCATTATTGTATCTATACAGACTTCCGTCGTTCATGTAGATACCTTTAACAGCTAATCTTTTGGATAGCTCTGGTATTGAATACTCCATATCAAATGTTGTCCAGACGGCCATCCCCCCTTGCGGAACGGTGAAGTGCGCCATATCTCCAATGGATGCTGCCAAAAGATCACAAAACTGGTCACGTCTTTGCCGGTATAACTTAACGGATCGCCGGATATGTCGCTGCATTTCGCCTGTACTAAATAACTGCGCTACTGATTCTTCAAACAAAACGTCTCCACGGATCTCAACCAGTTGTTTTAGCTTAGATGCCTGCCAGATGAAATCCTCACTACCAATTAAATAGCCAAGCCTGATCGTCGGTGCTAGCGTTTTGGATATAGAGCCAATGTATAATACATAACCCTGATGGTCTGCACTGGCTAGTGGTAAGATGGGGCTGTTTTCATAATGAAAGTCATAATCATAGTCATCTTCGATCACCGGGAGCTTATATCTTCTGATCAGGTCCAGAAGCTTCATTCTTCTCTCCGCGCTTAGCGTCACTGTTGTAGGATGATGATGGTGAGGAATGATGTATAACAGATCCGGGCGGGAATCGTTACAAATTCGCTCGACCTCGTCAACATCCATACCGTGCTGATCCACTTTTACCTTGATCAATGTTGCCCCGAGTTGCTCGAATAGCTTGTCTGCCAGCACGTAGTTAAGGTCTCCGACAATTACCCTGCTGCCTGGCTTCAATACCATACTGGCCGCAGTAAAAATCGCTAATTGCGCACCGTGTGTAACAAGCACATTCTCTGATCCAATACTTAGGGCTCGTGTTTTTGAGAGAAAAGCAGCCAGTTCCGTTCTCAAAGCTAAACTTCCGGCAGAATTTCCCGTCATGAGCATGCCATGCAAATATGCCCTGCTCAATAAGGCTTTGTAGCGATTAAATATGGAATTCAGCGGCGCGATCCGCTGATCAGGATAACCATCGTTTATGATCAACTGGTAGGGTTTTAATTCCTGGAAAGGCGGGCGGGTAAAACTCACCTGGCGATAAAAGTCCGGTTTTTCTGACGAAACGGACCCATCAAGTGCTGCTGCTTTAAAAGTTTTGGGATTGATCACCGGAAGTTGTTTAGAAACGAACATTCCTTTTTTGCCAACCACCTCTGTCCAACCTTGTATTCTCAGTTCTTCATAAGCCGCCACTATGGTGGTACGGTTCAATTTCATCATACCGGCCATTTCACGGCTTGCCGGTAACTGGTAGCCTGGCCTCAGTTTACCGCTCCGAATCAAGTTCATCAATCCGTTTGCAATCTGCCTGAAAACAGGTGTGGCCGATCTCCTGTCGATCTCTATAAGATTGCTGAATGGCAATGTTTGGACGGTCATGATATTAAGTTTTGGATGATTAAGGCCAACCAATGACGGCGTAATTTTACGAAAAAATCTAACATGAAAGTATTCCATATCGACAGCAGCGTTCGCGGTGACTGGTCAGTATCCAAAGATCTTACCAGGCATTTTGTACAGCAGTTAAAAGAAAAGTTTCCTGATGCGACGATCGACCATCTTGATCTTGCTGAACATATTCCATCACACCCGACACCGTTGTTTATACAGGCAAATTATGCTCCAGCCGACACCAGGAGCAAAGAAATGTGGGAAGCATTGGCCGAATCCAATTCATTGGTTCAAAGAATGCATGATGCGAATGTGATCGTATTCGGTGTTCCCATGCATAATTTTTCGATCCCATCGATCTTAAAAGCCTTTATTGATAATATCGTCCGGATAAACGAGACCTTCGCCATGACAGTAGATGGCATTGAAGGACTTTTAAAAGATAAAAAGGTATACGTCATCAGCACCCGCGGGGTAGACTTTAATAATCCGCACATGGAAGCGATGGATCAGATAAAACCGTACTTACGGACCGTGTTCGGCTTTATAGGAATGACCGCTGTGGAATTTATCGATGTTTCCCCGGTTCAATTTGCGGATCAGGAAGCTCGGAATGAAGCCATCAGCAAGGCAAAACAGAGCATCAACGTGCACATCAGTAATTTAAATACTGTTGGATAATGGTTCAAATAAAAAAAGTTGCTTCTAAGGATGACGTCATCATTTGTTCAAAAGCGATATTGGAGTTCCGGCCAAATCTCAACGCCGAAACACTGGTGGGGCAAACCTTACGTATGATGGACGAGGGGTTTAAAATTGCTTACATTCCTACTGAAGATCATTCGCAGGCGGCAGCCTTCGTTGGCTATAGAAGTTACGAAATGTATCGCACAGGTAAGATCATCTATATTGACGATGTTTTTACCTCACCCGAATGCAGAGGAAGAGGTTATGCCGCGGCGCTGCTCAAACATATAGAGGCTGAAGCTTTAGCCGCCGGCATACAGTCTATCCACCTTGATAGCGGTTATGCCTTACATCCGGCTCACCGTCTTTATCTGAATCAGGGTTACATCCTACCGTGCCATCATTTTACAAAGCCGTTAAGTTCTGATCATGTACAAGATCAACAGAACAAACAGTGAATAATAGTCCTACCACTTAATTGGAAGACATATATGGCTCGGGAGTTAAGATTTCGGGCCATACTTTTTACAGTATCATCATAGCAAAAGACTGCTTTTGAATATCTCTAACATTTTAATCGTGCTGAATTTAGATTAATTAACAGTATGGAATTTGAACCGCACATCATGCTGCACAAACTGGAAAGAAGCGGAAGCGGTATCAAGTTAGGGCGCTGGGGAGATAAAGATGTTGATAAGGATGAATCCTTTCACCCTCATAGGCACGATCATTATACTTGTATGTTACTTGAGCATGGCGAGATCGACGTATTGCTTGACTTTGAAAATTTTAAAATGTCAGCACGAACGTTGTTCATTTCCTATCCCGGACAAGTACATCAGGTTTTATCATCAAAAAATGGTAACGGGTGGTATCTTTCGTTTGACGACGCCCTGATCGATGAATCAGTTCAAGCCTCTCTAAACAGATCTTTGGCGGAAAAAATATCCGTAACTCTAAGTCCTAGAGAATTTGAATGGTTCATAAAGCTGATCAATTCTATTAGGGATTTAGGTGAGATCAATGACTTGCCACCTCCTGAAGTTGAACATTCGTTATTATCTGCTTTCGTTTCTCAGGCAATTTTTAGTTATCAGAGGCGGCAATTAACCGAACAGATAAACATAGCGTCCAGGCCATTCCTGATCACACGCCGTTTTAAAAACCTGGTAAGGACTAATTTTAAATCAATAAAAAAGCCTGGTGCTTACGCTGATCTGTTAAATATTACGGTTTCTTACCTCAACGATACGGTCAAATGCGTTACAGGTCTGTCATTAACCTCAACTATTCAAAATGAGATCATTAAAGAAGCGCAGCGATTACTTACTTATACTGAAATGACCGTTAAGGAGATCGCAGCCTCATTAGGTTATGATGATCAAAAATATTTCACCAGGTTATTTGGCAAGATCACCGGGTTATCACCAGGCATCTACAGAAGCCGTAGTGTAAATGGTAAACGAGTGTAAAATCGTATAGACGGCTATTAGATATATCATTTTAAGCATGCATAGGTGATTCGTCCACACCTTACCGCTATCTGTCGGATTGATTGCCATTCAATAGCTGCCGTCCTTTGTAATAAAGAATGAGTATTGCAATACGGATCAAAAATTATTAACAAAAAATTGAAAGAATGAGCAGTCAAAAATTTAATAGCGGTTCAAAACCCGCATTAGCAACCACGCCTGATGGTATCGTTGAGTCTTTATTATTACATATTAATTCACTGGATGTAGAAACCATGCTTGGTTTTTATGAACCTGAAGGCATTTTGGTAAATGCTAAAGGCGAACCTCAGCAAGGTCGTGAGGCGATAGGTAAAGAACTGGCGCTATACTTTAGCTTTGGTCTTCCGATGCAGATAACGGCAAGACACATCTTTGTAGCAGGAAATATTGCATCATTGGTATTGGACTGGAACATTGTAGGCACAGGTCCTAACGGTGAGCACGTACATATGGTAGCTACTTCAAATGATATCGCACGCAAAGGAGAAGATGGATTTTGGAGATATATCATCGATAATCCATTCGGTACACAAGTACGAAGTTTATTTTGATTCACGCGTCGTTTTTTAAAGGTCTTCGTTATCGGAGGCCTTTTTTACGTTGTAGGCTAATCACTCTTTGATAAAGGAACCTGACCTAGAATAAACTCAATTGATTTTAATGCATAAAAGAAGCTCTGGACCATCTCTTTTGAGACTTCTGGATCATTTACCTGTGTTTTTAAAGGCATAGTTTTGCTCAAAACAATGAGAGACAAGTTAAAAAACATATCACAGCTAATTACAAGGCTGGCTTTAGGTGTTGGGTTTCTTTACCCTGTAGCGGATCGTTTAGGATTTCTCGGCGCGCCGGGTTCAGGAGTTAATTGGGGTGACTGGAAACATTTCACAGATTACTCGCATACGGTTATGGCATTTTTGCCTCGCGCATTATGTGATCTGAGTGCCCTGATCGCTACTATTCTGGAAATAATTTTTGGGATGTCTTTGCTATTAGGTTTCAAAATACGTGTTACTGCAATTGGCAGCGCCATATTAACGCTTCTTTTTGCTGTAAGCATGATCATTTCTAACGGTGTTTTGGCACCCGTCAAGTATCCGGTGTTTGTATTCGTCGGCGCAAGCCTGCTTTTAGCACAAATGGACTACTTCAAATGGAGCATAGACTCGCTTCTCATCAGTCATAACAAAACGAGTAAGCATTTATAAAATACACAAAAATGGAAAGCAACTTTTTTTATATAACCCGCTCTTTAATGATAGTCAGTGCATTGATCATTTTTTATTACCTGGTCGAGGCTATTTACAGGACTGACCGTTCACACTAAAGCAATTATAACATTCCATTAATGGTTTAATTACTATGTTATGTCACGCAATACTCGAAAAAAGTTTAAATCCAACTCACAGGAATCCGTTCGGATGTTCAAAAGTAACTTGCTTGAACCGCTTTCAAAGGTGCATTACACTGTGCCGTTGTTCCTCTTTATTCCGGTAATATTATATTGTTTATACCGGTGTTTAAATGCAGGGCTTTGGTGGTGGGAATATCTAGTTACCTTTATTATAGGTCTGGTGGTCTGGACATTAACCGAATACATCATGCATCGTTATGTTTTTCATTGTGAACTGCCCGGAGAGATTGGAAAGCGCCTGCATTTTATCATTCATGGTGTGCATCATGATTATCCAAGTGACCGATTAAGGCTTGTTATGCCCCCCTCACTGAGCATTCCTTTAGCAATCGGCTTTTATTATTTTTTCAGGTTCATCATTCCTTTAAGTTATTTCTGGTGCTTTTTTGCAGCATTTTTAATCGGGTATCTGGTTTATGACATTGGCCATTATGCCATGCACCACTTCAATTTTAAAAGCGGGATATTTAAACGGATCAAGCAACATCATATGCTACACCACTACCAGCAACCGGAAAAAGGTTACGGTGTGAGTTCTCCGCTTTGGGATCATATTTTAGGGTCTGTATTTGATAAGGCACAAAGTGTAAAAACGGATCTGCCACGGGGGATTCGTAAATAAATAATCAGGCTAATCATCACCCGGATACTTCAATTAAAAGTGCCTGCCGGGACCAAAAGTGTATACACGGCTTATTCGATATCGGAATTTTATTTACGTGTGCCTTCTGAACTCTACAACAAAGTAAAACTGGACCTGACAACAAAACTACCAACCTATGATTATGCCGAACTTTGTATGAAATTATTAAAGATATGTGGACAACAAATGATATTCCAGGCTTAGGCGGGAAAACAGCGCTGGTGACCGGGGCTAATACCGGGATCGGCTATGAAATAGGGAAGGCGCTTTATAAAGCTGGTGCTGATGTAACGCTGGCGGGCAGGAATGCCGGTAACCTGGAGGCTGCTGCCGCACAAATAAGGACTGAAGTCAACGGTAATGGAACGCTGGCAACCGGCATTCTGAATTTGGGCAACCTTGGGCAAATACAGCGTTTTGCCGAAAACTTCAAAGCTGAAAATACGAAATTGGACATTCTCATCCACAACGCCGGCGTAATGATCCCGCCGCCGTCTCTAACGGATGACGGGTATGAATTACAGTTCGGAGTTAATTTTATAGGGCATTTCGCTTTGACAGCGCATTTGTTCCCCTTACTTAAAGAGGCACCTGAAGGCAGAGTGGTTACCCTCTCCAGTGGAGCAGCCACTTTAGTTTCAACGATAGATTTTGATAACCTCAAACTGGAAAAGCCCTATGAGGAGTGGACCGCCTATGCCGTAAGTAAGCTTGCGGATATCCTCTTCGCTTACGAGTTGAACAGAAGAGTGCAAGCTAAACGATTAAACATCATATCTACTGCCGCGCACCCGGGCGTAACTCGTACCAGTTTACAACGCCATATTCCGCATGATGTATTGGACGGTATGTTAGCGCAATATCCGGAAATAATGGAACCCTGGCAAGGAGCGCTTCCTGCACTGTTTGCAGCTACAGATAGGACAGTATCCGGAGGGAAATTTTATGGGCCGGATGGTGACAAGGAATATGCCGGCTATCCGGCGCTGTCAAAGCATAGTACGCCAGCCATGAATGATGCCTCCTTAGCTGCAAAACTATGGGATTATGCCGAGCGTGTTACAACTTTGAAATTCAATTTTTAATCATCTCCTATCATGAAAGATCATATCATATTGGTAACCGGCGGGTCCGGATTTGTTGGGGTCCACATCGTTTTGCAATTATTGCAACAAGGCTATCGTGTACGAACTACCCTGCGGGACCTCTCTAAACAAGACACTGTTTTGAAGGCCCTGCGGGACGGGGGCATCGCAGATCCTGAACCTCTCCAGTTTTTCCAGGCAGAATTAACCAGTGACCAAGGCTGGAAAGAAGCGATGAAAGACGTAGATTACGTTTTACACGTAGCCTCCCCATTTCCGGCAAAGCAGCCAGAAGATGAAAGTGAGCTGATCATACCGGCTCGCGAGGGTGCCTTAAGGGTATTGAGAGCTGCCAGGGATGCGGGGGTTAAACGCGTTGTCCTGACCTCTTCATTCGCTGCAATAGGTTATAGCAACAACTTACAGGGGCATGTCTTTACAGAAGAGGACTGGACAGATGAGGCTGACCCGTTAATGCCATATATCAAATCAAAAACCGTGGCTGAGAAGGCAGCCTGGAATTTCATCGAAACGGAAGCCCGTGATCTCGAACTGACTGTTATCAATCCTGTGGGCATATTCGGGCCGGTCATTGGTGACATCTCTTCTGCTTCGCTGGATTCGGTAGTGAAAGAAATAATGACCGGCGCGGTCAGCCAAAGTCCGGAATTTACATTTGGCGTGGTGGATGTACGTGATGTGGCAGACATTCATATTAAGGCCATGTTGCATCCCGATGCAAAAGGACAACGATTTCTGGCCACGGCGGATGGCGTGATGAGCTTTTATGATGTGGCCGAACTCATTAAGAAAGAGCGTCCGGAACTTGCAGCGGGAATCAATAGAATAGCACCAACTCCAGAGCGCTTTTATATCAACTTATCAAATGAAAAAGCAAGGCAAGTGTTAACATGGCAGCCAAAAAGCAAAGAAGAAGCGTTGCTGGCCAGTGCAGATAGTATTGCGAAAACGTTATTTTAACCAATATCGGCTGAGCTACTAGTCGTTTGCATTGCCACCCTTCGATACCGCATTCAGTTTGTCAGGCGAACAAATAGTCTTCAAACTGTTTTCTCCTTAATTGATCACTAATGAAAAATATAATTCTATTCTCCTACTGATCTTCGGCTCGCCGGTAATTGCACAACACTCAAATGGTGTGCAGATGGCAGATACATTTATAGTTCAGGATAGATCCAGGTGGTGGTCGGCAGGATAGCCATCGTCTTCCTGGGTCTGGCCATATATTTATTTAATATGGACCGTTGCGTTAGAAAACTGGAAAAGGACCATGAGGTTCAAAAATAACCAAATAAAAAGGGCCGGAAATTATTGCTTTCGGCCCTTTATTGTGTACCTGTTAAACACAGATATAAAACGTCAGCAAGCCGAAATTTACAAGCAAACTCGCAAAGAATGCGGTCAGCGTTACCCGGATACCGAATCCTCCCATATTTGCGACCAAGTTGGCGAAAAAGCCGCCGACAGTCAATCCGACCAATAATACGGAAGCATTGTAATAATAAACCAGTACTGCGGGTACTGCCAATACCAAATTGGCGTGTACGACCAGATTAATGAACCACCACATGGTTTTATAACTTTCCTGATTATCCAGGAACTTCAAATACGCCTTCCATGGAGACAAATGAAGACTTTTAAATATTCTGGCCGGTGCAGCGGCAAGAATATGGAGATTAAGTGTAGACATTCTATTTAATTTTAATCAACGAATTAGTTAAGGGAAAGCACTTGTGGGCCAAACTCCTCAAAGTGTATGTTGTCCTTATTTATCCCGGCTGATACAAGGTCTTTGTATTGCTTACTTATGAAGACCGATGGCCCACATAGGAAATAGTGCCCGTTCGGATCGAGCTCCAGTCCATCGATACCCTGTATGTCCAGAAACCCGTTCAATATACCCGCGGCCTGGTCAGTTTCGGACGCTAGATCGTAAAAAATATGATGGCGGACCTGTGCATGTTGATCAGCCAGCTCAGCAACTTGTTTTTTGAACGCATGAACACGCTCGTTCCTGCAACCATGCAACCAGGTGATCGGGAACGGATGTCCTTTGTCAACCAGGCTATATAACATGCTTAACAGCGGTGTAAGTCCGACGCCTCCACTGATGAGGGTAACGGGGGCATCCAGGAGTTCCGGCAACACAAAATTACCTGCCGGGGCCGTTAGGTCAACCATATCACCCTCCGAAACGTGATCATGCAATCTGTTGCTGATCATGCCATTAGCATCGATCTCTTTACCAAGTTCCCTTTTTACAGAGATGCGATAATAACTATCATCGGGTGCACTGGAAAGACTGTACTGCCGGGCTTGATTAACTTGCATTTCCGGTAAAAAGATGCGGAGACTGATAAATTGCCCAGGGACATGCCTGGCAACTTTTCCACCATTTACGGGTACCAGATAGAATGAGGTGATCTCTTCCGATTCCCAAACTTTGCGTTCTACTTTAAACGGTCTCCAACCCGTCCAGCCATGCATCTGACTAGTTTTTTCCTGGTAAAGTCCGCTTTCATGGCCGCTCATGATCGCGGCGAGCTGGTTATAGGCGATCGTCCATGCATCTACAATATCAGGGGTGGCCGCATCGCGCAAAACCTCCTGTATCGAGGCCAGCAGGTGGTGTCCGACGATTCGATAATGTTCAGGTCGAATATCCAGGCTGACATGCTTGTGGCCGATCCTGTCCACCACCGGCATTAGCACTTTCGGATCTGCTATATTCTCTGCATAAGCAAGCACGGCCATAGCAAGCGCCATTTGTTGTTTATCTGTTTTCTGATTACCCATATTGAATATGTTCTTCAGATCAGGGTGATGGATAAACATCCTGTTGTAGAAATATTTAGTTAACAATAAGCCATTCTCACGAAGAATGGGTACGGTTGCCGTAATGAGTGCTTTCTGATCGGTTGTCATAATAAATATATTAATACCTTTTAATCCTTTTATTAACGTAGTAAAGCCAGCGCTGCTTTTGTTACGGGACAAATCTATAGATAAAAAGAATAAAAGACCAAATTATCTTTATTTATCTTATCTTTGTTCAATGGCGATATTTTCAAAAACATGTGAGTATGGTATCCGGGCGGTGTTCTTTATTGCCCACACATCCGCTAACGGACGTCGTATTGGGATCAAAGAGATCGCTGCTGGAATAGATTCTCCGGAATTTTTCTTAGCAAAAATTCTTCAGGACCTGAGCCGCAAGGGTATCATTAATTCTATAAAGGGCCCTAATGGCGGTTTTTATATCAGCAGTGAAAATCTAAAACGTCCTATCAGCGATATTGTAGAAGCCATAGATGGAAATGGATTGTTCAGAGGATGTGCTTTAGGTTTAAAGCAATGTTCGGAGGTCAACCCTTGTCCACTGCACGATGAGTTCAAGGCGATAAGGACTCGTATATACGATATGTTGCGAGGCATTAACATTGATCAGTTCAATCAGGAATTGTTAAGTGGAATACTTTCATTAAAAAAGTAATGGTGATTGTAGGTATTCATTGAGTTAATTCCTTTCACGAAAGGATAATGATGCAAAAGCACTAAAACGGCACCTCAAATCCATAGGCGGATTGTAATACCTTATTGATTAATGAGATAGATGACTGCTTCGAGCCCGATCAGGCGCATGTACAGAATTTGCTATTTTCACATTTAAACTTATCCACTGTAACTGGCTGCAAGTCGTCCACAACTTTGCGGTCTGGAGGATAGTACCTCCCGGTATGTTTAACTGAAAGAACGCCTGAAATTCAAAGGCGGCATACGGGTTCCTATTTAAAAACTATTGCAGCAGCTATTATACCATATCCGCACCCGGTTAAACTTCTCTAAGAAGAGTTTTAAAATACTCGCGGGTCTCGCGGTCTGTACAATAGATATAACAACCTTTCATCCCTCTGGACATCAAAGTTCTGTAGGTGTTTTTGATTATTTTATCTAACAGCGCCTCAGTTTCAACCGGATTGGATTTCATTCTGTCCTTTTTGCCATAAGTTGCTGTATCATCACTCGCCCTTTTGAATGCATCAGAAATCGCCTGCCCGTTTCTGACTACGAAATCCGGACCTATGATCACACCTACATAATCAACTTCCAGCCCTTGACTAGTGTGAATGCATCCGACCTCAGTAACTGACTCGGGGTTCATAATCCATAGCATACCATCGGTTCCTAAATTCCAACGCATGGCAAAATCATGCTCGGGAACGGTGATATCCATGATTGACGGATCCTTCTTGCTAACCCACTTCCAGCAAATCCCTGCCAATAGTCTGGCCTTGTTGCGATCTTTATTCTTTTCAAATATAGTATCGCGGAGTTCATTAGGATCATCAAAAATCCGAAAGTCGTATTCACCCGGGTCCAGTACGACGTTTGCGGTCTTCCGGATCTGTAGGGAATTATCCAGCCAGGCCATGTAACCATCTGAACCGCCACAACGAAATTGAGATGTCAGTTCCATCGTCGTGACGTTGGCATTATAGAATGCAGCCCATTTTCTTATCTCGTCATCCGAACCTATATCAAGAAGTGCTACTTTCTGATCTTCATCAAGGAAAAAGACTGAACACGTGCCGCTGTTGATAATTTCCTTCACCTGATTTTCACCCTTTTTGAACATACCGGATTTTTCATTGAGCCTGTGGGCCTCATCAACTATCAGTAAATCAAACGAATTGGCGGGTGTCTCCGTAAAAATCCCGGAACCTTTGAATAGATTAGAAATCCGGCTCTTTTTAAATGAGCCGGTAAGTTTATTTTCATAAACCACTCTTGGGGCAGAATTTTTGGAAATATAGACAGGCACCAGGCCTTTCTTTATGACTTTGGCCAACAGGTTAATTGCCACAACTGACTTTCCTGTACCTGGCCCTCCTTTAACAATAATTACATTTTTATTTGATGCACTGGAATTGGTTGTGATCGCAAGAACCTCTTCTAAAACCACTTTCTGTTCGTCGATCATAACAAACTCTTCGTTTCCTTTCAACATCGATGCGATGCTGTCTGCCAAAGCTTTTGAAGGCCTGATCCTGCCATTTTCAATTCGGAAAATCAAGTCCCTTTTATCGCCATGCTTTACGAAAGAAGCAATAAACTCTCTCAGTTTGATTTTATCTTCCTGGCAAAACAAAGGTGCTTTAGCGATATACTCACCATAAAAAGAATCTGTTATAACAGAAATATCTTTACAGTTGTGCAGGTAGGCACATGGTTTTAACTGTATATTTTCCGTGTAAACAGTTTCGTTAAAGCCGTGCATCATCGTGGAGTATGACCAGGCCTGGTAACTGGGGTGAACCGTATCTTTTAATCCATGCTCAAAACGGACTTTCACCATCGCATCTTTAGACGTAATATTAATTTTTTCCCATTGTTTAAGTTCGATCAATACCGCATGTTCAACACCTTCGGCGTCCTGACCAGATACGATAAAGTCAATTCTGCTGCCGGTCTGAGGTATGTTGTATTCGATCGCGATTCCCGCATCATCAGGAATGGTATTTGATCTTAAAACACTACTCATGTAAGGCAGAGACGATTTCCAGGAACGGTATTCGCTTTCTCCAACCTTGCGGTGCAGTTTTTTAAGCACTTCTTCTTTTATAATATCCTCTATAATAAAGTCATCGATGTCATTGAGGAATTCACTTTTTGACTTTTTATAAACGATCATAGTTCGGTGTACTTTTTAGCATTGCCTCTGGCTTTTGAGGCGGGATATTTAATGTCATTTTCAGCAATCTTTTCCTTAATGATTTCGGGGACAGATAGCTGATGCTTTTCAGCGAGAAGAAAGCAAAAAGACAAAATGTCGGCGAGTTCCTCCTTTAATCTTTGAGGATCAACATCTTCATTTTGTTTCCAGAGAAACAGTTCAAGCAGTTCACCGGCCTCAATGGAGATAGCAAGCGATAAGTCTTTGGAATTATGAAACTGCTGCCAGTCCCGTTCATCACGGAACTTAATCAATTGTTGAATGATCTCCTGTATCTCTGACATTTATCTTACGGCTGATTGAAGGCTGCTTAACCTTTTTTTGAATGACGTTCTGGTGACTACCCTGTCGGTAGCGCCATTGCCAGTTAACATAAAAGTAAGCAATCATTTGATAACCGCTAAATTATTTCCATTTACAACTCTACGCAAAGTCGTCACCCACCGACAAGCATGAATCAGACATTAACTACGACCTTAAATCGTTCGCCAATAACTCCAGTAAGGCAAGTTCAGAACCAGCCTGATAAGATGAGCTGCAGTAAATTTCTTTATCCCGGACCTTAAAATAGGCAATGACGTTCCACTCTTGGTGCGGGTGTTGGCAAGTCTTGAACCACTCAATTTCATGTTGACTATAGCCTGTTGAAGAAAGACCGTTTTCCAGGAATTCCCGGATCTCCACTTGCTGATAGTCTTTAGTGAAGTACCATATCACCCCCTCAACCTCAAAGGTATTCAAAGGGATAAAGGTTCCTTCAAAAATAAAACCCCAATTGTCATTACCATCATCAGTAATCGGGATTATTGCTCCGTCCACGTAAACAATCTCTGTGTCCGGTGTAATTTCGTAATAGTTGTTGTGCACCAGTGCTCTCATTTCAATTAATTTTTAATTTTAATAATTAATAATAATCAGTCCGCTTTTCTTTAGCTGTGCGCCCCTCCCCGGACAGCTGTTTTTCAAAAGAAAAAACGGTAAAAAAGAAAGTCAGAAGAGCGGTCGCAAAGGCGGAGCGGAAGAACTATAAATCCCGGAGGGTGGCCGGAACAAAGTGCAGGACATTATGCGTTCGGACGAAACGGCTGACCGAACTTGACGCCGCTTTTGTCCGTTTTTCTGGGAAACAGTGTTAGCCTCCCCTTTGAAGCAGGCATTAAATCGTATTACGGTCAGGTGCCGGAATATTTCAATCGGCTTAGTTGAATTGAGATCCTGAATCATTCAAGGTAATTAAGAGAGTGGAAGTTGTTACGAACATAGTTATCGTCAGCCAGCCGATTCCGACAGCGTCCCGGATCAGTATAATGGTACGTTTACGACGGGATGGATATTATGCTGCTTAGCCGGGAACTGAACCGTTGAACAGAAAATCGCTTTATTCTGTTTAGCAGATCTGGTTTTATCGGGTTCTATACATGCGAGGTATAAGACTTAGCCAAATGTGATTACACCCTGACGGATACAATCAGATTTGGCTAAACTTTCGTGTCAGGCATTCATGAAAAGAAGGTTGTATGTAAATGCAAGGAATTGCTTCTCTGTGGTAATAAATCAAGCACGGATGATTACAGGGTAAACCCACAGCGGATGGCTTTTTTAATATTAAGAAGCGCAATACGTTTATTATGGTCCGTCAGGGATTTTTTCTCCGTCACCAGATCGTTCATAAACTGATATTCATAACCCTGAAGCTTTTTAGCTCTACGATCCCATGCAAGTACTTTCCCAAGCAGTTCAAGAGTGACATTGATATCCTCCTCTGAACTTTTTCCGGCAGCTTCATCAGGGTCATCCGTATAAAGGATTTCGGGTGCCCGTTCTGTGACGATTTCAAGAATACGGATGCCGGCCAGACGCTCAGTATCTGTTAGGAGTTTGTTATTGCGAATCCGCCCGACCAGGTTAAAGCAATGGTCCTGCTGCTGAAGCGAAAGATTTCCTGTTGCTTTGCCCCAGTCATCAATTTTACGCCATATAGCGGGAGGTACCGAACGCAGGCGCTCTGTATCTTCCGCAATTAATATCTGTGCGGCCTCATCTTCGGAAATCTTCTTTCGCTGACCGGATCTTTTGTCCGCGAAGTCGCCTTTCAGTGAAGAAAGGTCAATTTTAAAATCGATGTTTTTAAGCTGATTCCAGCAGTCTTCCTTTTTTGCCCATTCTCCATAAAGCGAACCGGGAGCATTGACTCTTATCCATGAATCAATATTACTCATCAGATCATACAGTGTTTCAGAAAGGTTCTCTGAAATCTGCTGCTCTTTCCATATTTTGAATAAATCAAGCTGATAATTTGTTTTATGAGCCAGCCATCCGATTGCATAGGGAACTGTTATATAGCGCATATCTCCGATTGCGTTCGGTTTAGTACCATATATTTTTTCGGCTGCCCTGAAAATAATTGCTTTTGCAACAAGATCCTCGAAAAAGATATTGTCCGGTACTGCTGTGGCTACAGCCATGAACTGAACGTAGTTTTTCTGATTACCTCTCACAACGGTCCAGGGACCTGCGGCGAGGGTACGTCCGGTATATTTCTCCCCGTAGGCATTCTCGTACTTGGCAATGTCTTCTTTGCTGAACACCTGGAATTTCGGGTTTTTAATATCGAAGGCTCTGGCTCTGGCATCTGTGAAGCCATCCTTGAGCCGGGCATTTTTATACTGCCCGCGGACACGTTCATAAAACCATCTGGTCTGAACAGATCTTGAATCATGGTGCGGTGTGAACAATGCACGGGATATTTTTTCAAGTTCCACATGAAAAGGCTTGTTGGAACTCAGGTCCGATACAGACACTTTATTTTGCGTATTGGCATATTCAGCGATACGGGAAACGATGCTGCCCAGATTGTCCTTATTTGTAACAAGCGAAAGTTTCAGCTGAACGTAAATGCCGGAAATATCTGCCTTATCCTTTTTAAGTGTGTGGTATATTGATGCGGTTGTCTGTCCGCCATTAACGATCTGCAGGTCTTTTACCGAGGCTATCACCTGACCTTTTCCATCTGCGGAGGCAGCTATCGTGACATCCTCAGCGGTGGCAGCAATTCCGTTATTAAAAGCAAGAAACATCTGGGGCTCGGTCATAATGGTTTTACGGATACCGTTATTTATTTTACCGGAAAACTGGAGAAAGGATCTTACATTCTGTTCCAGCAGACGTGCGCCAAAGCGTTCGTATATAACAGCAAGTGCATTGCCCGGTACAATGGCCAGATAGGACTGGTATTCGGTGGCCGGTCCCGGAGCAGCTACACAGGGAATCTCAAATCCGTCTTCACGGAAATTGATTTCGATCGGAATGTGCGACTTTACACTGATATTATATAAATATTCAAGGTCTACAATCCGGACGAAGACCGGATAACCTGATATATTAGCCTGCGCAGGAGGTTTACCCGAGTAAATACCGTCGGTAATAATGATTGCGTTAATCCGGACCAGATTTTCCCGCAGGTCAGAAGAAGTGCTGAGTGTGTGCGCAAACTGGAATATTTCTGAGGCCTCCTCAATTTCACCGGCATAATCCTTGTAAACAGCCTTACGGAAGAAATTGGTGATCCGTTTTACCGCGGTATCGACATCTTCACGTGCAATTTTCTGCGGTTCGTCATATCCTCTGTAAAGAGTTATGATGAGATCGACGGTTTCATAGTTTTCGGATATCGCATATCCGTTGATTTTATGCTGATTCTTCGTTCCGAGGGCCTTTTCATCATAGGACGGCCTGGCATTCTCGATTTCACCCGATTCACCAAGCAGGTTAAGAGCCCACTGGGTGAAGGTTTGTTCGAGTGTACCGCCGTTTTCGCCGGTCAGCTGGGTCGAGCGGACTTCACGTGATACCTCGGAATAAAACCGGTTAATACCGGCGCTTTCGTATAAATTACTCATGATGATCTAGGCTGTTTAATACTGTTGCTGAAGTTACCACATAATCCCGGCAGGACGAAATCATGACTGAATACTCGACATCCCCGATGCCGGAACGCAATTCATTTTCCTGAATTCTTGGAAAGTTCCCCTCTACTTTATAGAATTCCGCAGCGCGTATAAGATATCCGGTTTCTGTATAATGGTCACGGTCTTCATCACGATAGCCACCAAAAAGCAGTTTGGCGTTGAATCTGTTCAGGGCGGCCGCATTGGCAATAAGCGCCAGTCGTATTTCATCTACCAGCGCCGGAAGCGTTTCACCTGCATCCTGCAATACTTCCAGTGAAATATGGAAGAGGAAAAGATTACTGAGATGGGTTGGATCCAGCTGGCGGTCACCATTTATAAGTACGCTCTCGTGATTATTTCCTTTGGTCGTCTTTACTTCAACGGCGCACAGCCCCGCCTGAAAATCCCGGACCTGCCCTTCACAGCCCACCCACGCACTTACCCTTCCGAAATGGTCCGGCCCGCCATGTAAAAGAAAGAGCCTCAGGAAGTGAAGTTCTCCCCAGAGCCCACGCTGTGATTCCGGTTTAAGCCAGTCACCGGCGGCTTTTTTAAATAAGCCGTTCCAGTTCTCAAACCGGTTCAGCATTGTCTGTACGAGCATTTGTTCGGCCGTTATCGTGCGGGCGGAATTTATCAGGTCTTCACAAAGTATTCCGAAGATATCATTATGGTCAGGGTTGGTGAGTTTAAAAAGCAGCAGATTACGTCCGGCTTCACGTGGATGTGGTTCCAGTATAACTTCCAGATCCCTGAGTCCGTTATAAGGTGTCAGGTCCGGAGCCAGTCCGTTACTGACTGAGGCCGCGAGACATCTGTATTTCCCTGGCGACCTGAGTGCCACGAAAACATTAGGCAGGATTCCGCCTGTAAAACCCCTCAGCATAATGCCGGAGGTAAATTTCGGATCGTTTTCCTGCTGGCTCCAGATTTCCTTAATTGTCATCGTCATCATCTTCGTCCTGTTCGAATTCAAAATCCTGGTCAAAATAGGGCAGCAATTGTTCGGGAATCTTATATGACACCGCTGAATTAAAACGGCTTCCCGGAAAGCTGATGGCAAAAGCAACAACCGGTTCACTGAATGTTGCCGGTTCGTCTTTCAGGAAGGCTCCTTTCGGTTCCAGCAGGTAAATCATCAGTAGCGAAGTCGATGGATCGCGGATTTCGTTACGTACGATTTCTCCGTTGGGATACTGGGGAGCACCTTCCTTGTTTTTATCTATCCACATTGCAGTTGTCCGTTTCATCGCTTCCAGGTATTCTGCATCTTCAAGATCTATGAACTCATCTCTTGGACTGATCACGTGTGACTTGCGCAGATAATAATTTTCGGAAGTTGTGTTCATGGCATCTGCCGTCCGCAGATACCAGCCTGCACTCACGGCACCACCAATCATACTTGTATGTTTGTCCGGGTCAGCGGTTTTCTTTGATATAAGGGCCACGTTCCATGACGTAAGTTCCTTGTTGGTGAGCTGGAGATTGATAAAACGGATAAGATTTGAGGGATCAGCGGCCCGGAGGTTCTCCGAGAGTCTGAACCCGTGCAGAAATTCCAGCACCTTTCCGGCAGAAACATCCTTCCACAGGTAGTTGTCTTTTCTAACATTGAAGCTGCTACCAAGAGACTCTATAAAACCCGTGGTAATTTCAAGGTTCCGGAGAACGGTATCCCTGTTTTTGGACAGCTCATAGGACTCAATCAGACGCCCTGCCCATGATATGGTAATATCGACCGCTTTCCGGATTTTATTCGATGCAGATATCTGCAGAACCCCGGGATGCGTTCTTACTTTCAGCGCATATTTTTCAGGTGTCGCGCCGGCTACATTGGACATGTAATCGAATTCATCACGCAGTTCTTCCGAGGCGTGCGTAATATGACAGAACCATTCGTTGATATCCCGGCTGGTAAAAAGCCGGCACAGATCTGTGTAACCCGTCCGGTATCCGAACCAGCGGCCCATCTGCATGAGTGTATCGTACATGCGGGATGCTCTCAGATAATAGCTCACTGAAAGACCCTCGAGCGTCAATCCGCGGGAAAGTTTGTCTCCCCCGATGGCAATCACTGACAGTCCGCCTTTGTGTTCGTAATAATCCAGTACATCCTTTGAACCGCCGTTGATTTCCCGTACCTGGATCCTGGAGGCGGCATCATGTAAAACGGCAACGACATCCTCCCATGAATGAACCTGCATATGGTGATCGAGTTTACCCAAACCGTTGGCAAGAATCGTCCGGGTGGTTGTTATATAAGATCTGTTACCATCAGTGTCTGTTTCGAAAACCGCACGGAGTTCGCTTATAATCTCCGGGACGTTCTGTTCGATCCCCAGCTTGTAGTAAGACAGCAACTCATCGACCACCCGGAAAACGAGTTTCTGCCAGTTCTGAAAACGGGTGATGTGTATGAGCATCGAATTATGAACAGCTGACTGTCCCCTGAGCAGGCGTACAGCGCAAGTAATGATAAAGGATTTGACAGCAGTTTTGAGCGACTCAGGAGCTCTGCCCCGAAAATCAGTTATGTAATTCTGCTCGACAGCCTCATTGGTCTTCCAGATGGGCAGATCAGCTTTTTTGTGTTTGTCTGGTATAAATGTATCATAATCGTTGATACGGCGCACGACAGGAAGAACCGAATCAGAATCTCCGTCATCTTCAAGTACAGAAAAGCCAAAGACCCGGTCAGGTCCGATGTAATTGGACGGCGCGGGAAGGTTTATGATAAAGTCACGGGGAAAAAGCTGATCCTCCTCGATAGGAATAAAGATATTGGCGAAAGGCGTTGCCGTATAGCCTACGTATCCTGATTTTTCGAAGAGACCGATTACGTCCCGGATTAAGCGGTTGGTTGTAGTCGCAGGATCATCTTCCTTATTGGTGTTAATAGATGCCTGATCTGCTTCGTCATCAATGAGCAGCATTTTCTTTGAACGGATAACGCGTTTTCCGTCGGGCCGCTGTTCTGCCTGGGCTGAAAGCCATTTAACGAGTTTCTCCAGGCGGGGCTTTGTTTTTTTAGCTACAACGATAATGGGCTCATTGGTATGGAATGTAAGTGTTGTGCTGCCACCGATATCACCGCCGCTCGCGCTGGATGTGACAGAATGTACCGGAAGACGCTGACGGTTGATTCCTGCACCGATAGTATGCTCCCCCGTATCAAATGCTCTCTGAAACTGCGTGTCGAATCCGAGAAATCCTTCGTCAATCCGGAGCTGCGTCTGGCTGCGGAGGCTGTTCTGTGTTCCGGCAAGAACAATGATCAGGTTGAATCCGGCATCAGCAGCCTTGCTGATCAGTCCGGTATAATTCGACGTCTTTCCGGATTGAACCTGCCCCACAACAAGTCCGTATTTGGTGATTGCACCCGGGAGCACCGGATCAAACAGACCATCCAGAATACGTGAGGTCAGCCGGTCAGTCTGGGTGACTACTGCTGACGGCATACCTTTCTGCTCCAGCAGGTATTCACTGTATCTTTTCCAGAAATTCCACCGGATAGATGCTGTTTTTTCGTAAACCCATGGTTTTGGGTTTCGTTCAAGGACCTTAAAATCCTCCATCCGTATATTATAAAGGGACATCAGTTCCTCTCTGATAATATCACGACCAAGACCGGCGAATCTCGGATTGCAGACTACGTTATCTATTACTTCTTCAAAGCGTGCATCGTCTATAGAACCTGTAAGAGGCAGATCGGTTCTGGCAAAGCGCAGTGCTTCTTCCAGGGAATCCGGATTGTCGAGTATATCTTTAATTTCTGCAGCAAGTTCATCAGCGCCGACCGGCAGAATCTGTATGACTTTTTCGGCTGTTGAGCGGATGACCTCCCCGGAAAGGGGTCTTGGCATCCGTGATATCATCACCAATGCTGTTTTTACGGCTTGTTTGATCATTCTTGTAAAAGGTCTATAAGGTGTGGGTAGTGGTTGAAAGGTTCTGTGTTGATCAGTATTTTTTTTGCCTGATCGCTATCTGTACCGGTCGACAGGATATTTCTGAAAATCAGCTCAAGTGTTTCTCCGACCGGATTGCCGGCAGCGCCGTCGAACGGAGAGCCCTGATGCTCCGGCTGCTCCGCTTCCCTGATGTAAATTGACTTCACCGGAACGGTTTCTTCAACAAATCTGAGCAGCAGGTCAACCGCCCTTGACGGGTTTTCTGAGGCTTCCTGCATTGCTTTTTCGACTAACGGGTGCGTTCTGTTAATCTTAAAATACCATTTATCGCCTCGTTTGTGCTCTGCCCAAAGGGGAACGAAAGGCTGTCCCGGCGATCTTGAAATCGTTTTACCCCGGTGCCGGTAAACTTCGACGGCAATATTCCTGATTTGTCCGGCATACGCTTTCAGCTGGTCGCGGAGCAGCAGGGGCGGCCGGGCAACGGACTTTTTAATGTCTATCTGCCATTGTGCATCGAGACTGTTCGGTATATCCACCATAATACGCGCCAGTTTATAATGTTCCTCTTTACGGTACATACCCAGCCAATCACCGGCCAGCAGCAGGCGCTGATTACGGTAGATATAAAACCCCTGCTGCTCATTCCACCCGCGCGGCCCTTCAGCCGCCCGGAATTCGTCTCCTGATAATTTCGACTTGTGAGGCAGAACGTAACCTTTCAGGAAGACTTTTCCGTTCAGCAGATGTTCCTCAGGCTGAGCCTGGGTGAATTTATGAGTTGGAAGAAAAGGATTCCAGGGTTCAATGAGCCGGTCCTGAAAAAAAATTTTCAGTTTGCCGGATTCCATAAAGCGGTGGAAAACCATTGCAAGGTGACGTTTGACCTGATTCATGATATGCATGAATTTTTCCAGCGCGCCCTGATCGTCTTTCCGGAAATGCTGAACCAGCCTGTCGATATCATTCCATAGTATTGCCGTGCCGGACTCCAGCTGAGTGAGTCTGTCTGTTCCGGAGTCCTCCGGCCGGTACTTAAGCAGTTCCCAGCGTCCGGTTTCCCTGACAAAATCAAGATCCCAAGTCCACATAGCCGGCTCCCCGTTCTTACGGTGACTGGTGGCTGTCAGCTTCCGGCATTGTGAAAAGCTTGCTGTTTTAAGGCCCAGGCCAAACCGCCCGAGATCTTTTTCGCCACGCTCAGTAAGCGGATTTTTGCTTCCCGGACGCATGGCCTGAACCAGTTCGTCGCTGTCCATACCGGTCCCGTTGTCTGTTATGGAAAGCCATGTATCATTTCCTTTCCATTCAAAGTCCACCCATACACCGGATGCACCGGCGGATACTGAATTATCGATAATATCCGCGACTGCGGCCTCGATTGTATAACCTATAGCACGGAAAGTTTCAATCATTGAAGATGCTTCCGGCACCGCAGGCTCGGTTTCAAATAAACTATAATCCATTTAATAGAAGGCTGACAGCTGACCGGATGTGATACTCCAGTTTACCTGTATGGTTGTGATAATATTTTGTTTAGGTTTTAATTTTGAGGCCGGATTCTGAATCAGCAGAATTCTTTCTGCGCTTTTTACTGCTGCTACGACTACGAGATAATAGCTGTCGCCGTTCCGGAGAGCAGTTTCCCACTCCTTGCCGGTGAACCCGATCCCTCCTTCAGCCTCTCCGATACCTTTGACTTCAACAAAAAGGGAGCTGTTTTCTGTTTCTATTTCAAAGTCATACCCCGTGCCAAGCTCGCGGGTATCGATCAGCCTGCCGGCTGCAGGGAGCTTATGTACAGCATACCATTTCATGAAAATCTCTTCAGCCTTCCGGCCGGTCGGCCCGCGCGGTACAAATACAGGGGAAGACTTCTTTCTGTCCGAAGAACCCGGTACAGCAAGAAGTACGGCGATCGAATCAGCATTCTGTATCCCCCTGTTGAGTATTTCAGTGACAATTGCAAAAACATCATTCTCTCCCAGTCCCTCCATTGCTTTGGCAACCAGTTCACGGGATACAATCATTTTTTTCTGATACCAGCCGGCCCGGTTACCAAAAAGCGGGTCAAATTCGTCACGCATCTGTTTCAGCGTTGTCTGTTTGACGTCGAGTATTTCGGCAATAGCTCTGTGGGTTTCATTCATTGTGCCATAACCAAGCCTGGCATAAGCAACTTCATTAAACCTCGCCAGGTAATACGCCGGATACAATGCTAATTTTCTCCTGTTGTCCATAACTCCAGCTGATGATTTGCATTGATCCGGTTTAATAAATCTGAAACAATTACGGAGATCTGTCCGGCGAGCATAGGAGGCACAGCGTTTCCAACCTGGTGAAACTGCTGGGTTCTGCTGCCACAGAAAAAGTAGTTATCCGGAAAAGTCTGAATCCGTGCCGCTTCCCTGACGGTCAGACTGCGGCATTGTCCCGGATCATAATGAATAAAATAATGTCCGTCTTTGGAAATATGACTGGTAACCGTTGTAGCAGGCTCATCCGGCACCTGAACCCGGAAACGGTCATTAAACTTACCCGATTCTGCATTCTCATGATCAGGTAAGAGATCTTCGCCGAATTTCCGGTAGTCAGCCATCCGCGGAAACTTGTGAAAAATGCGGGTGTAAAGTGAAGCAAAGAGATAACGTTTGAGATCCTGCGTAAGATGGCCACGGGAGGAATGGTGAACTACGCCGTCAAGCCTGCTGTCATGATACCAGTTGTAATGCGGATGTGCCGGTGAGATTGTATCGGTTGAGATTTTGAGATACTCTTCACCGGTCGACTGTGGATAGACAGGATTAAAATCCACATCAACCTTCTGTTTTTCAAATGAGCTGACAAGCTCTCCGGTATATTTCAGAACCCTTTCTGACCAGTCAGCATATGAATCAGTAAGATTTTTATAAACTCTTTTCTTTTTAAAACCTGTGCCGTCAGGAACGATCTCACTGCTTACAAATTCGCGGTACAATCCGCTTCTGACCGGTGGCAGACCACCGATCACTGATTTCAGGTCTGTCTTTCTTTTTGTTCTGAGTATGTCAGGGCTCATATCTATATCTCCCCGCACACCGAGCAGAATAACGCGGTGCCGCTTCTGGGGGATACCATACATTTCTGATTTTATCAGATAATCGGAATCACTTCTGATATCATGGGTCACAAGCGAATAAATGCGGTAATCCTGCGATTCAGAGCCGGGAAACACGTGGCCGGGTCTGCGCAAGTCCTCAATAATTTTACTGAAAATTTTTTCGCCGTTCAGTTCTGCGGAAAGCAGTCCCTTTACGTTTTCCATTACGAACACTGATGGCTGATGACGTGCGATAATACGGAGATACTCTTTATAGAGATGTACACGATGATCTTCTTCAAATATTCCGCCGACACGTGATCGTCCGGCCATAGAATAAGCCTGACATGGCGGCCCGCCGATCAGCACCCAGTTTTTTTCATTACCAATACATTCACTGATGCGCCCGTCAATTTCCTTTTCAGGAGTCTGCCCGAGCGTCGCCTGCCACGCTTCTCTTGAAGCTTCGTGATATTCAGCAGGATATTGCTTGTAAAGGTCTCTGATGTCCGTTTTTTCCTTAAGAAACAGATAGTATTCTTCCGGGAATTCCCCTTTTGGAAACTGCCGCAAAAATGATCTCAAAGTAAGTGTCTGGTGAGCGTGAGCATCTTTCTCGATTGAAAGCCGGATCTTAAATACACGCTGATTGTTTTCATCCACAAGTGAACTGAAACCCTCGGCCAGACCACCCGGACCTGCAAATAAATCAATAACTGAGAAAGGCATATAAGATAAATGCACAAGATAAGAAGATTCAAAGACATTTTTGTGCATTTACATCCGGCAAATCACATGTGCCTTATATCCCTTACAAGCCGTGTGAGTGTATCCCTGATCTTATCTTTTTTCAGATCGCACTCCCATACATTCAAAACATGCCAGCCTGCCTGTTTAAGCGATTCAACCGATTTATGATCGTTGTCAATGTTTCTGTTGATCTTTTCAGTCCACCATTCGGTTCTCGTTTTCGGAACAACAAAATATCTGCAGCCGTCATGCCCGTGCCAGAAACAACCGTGGACAAAAATAACCGTACGATACCTGGGAAGTACGATATCCGGTTTCCCGGGCAACTTTTTATCATGAAGGCGATAACGAAACCCCTGAGAAAACAGGAATCTCCTGACCAGCATTTCCGGCCTGGTATTTTTGCCCCTGATACGGGACATATTAAAACTTCGTACAGCAGGAGAATGCACATCGGCCATACCAAAGTCTGACAAATCAGATGCCAGAATCGGGGATTACCGCAGATGGCAGCGGGATGAAAGTATCCAGCCCGGTCTCCTTTAAAAAGATTTCCTGCATAACACTGTAAATATCCGCGTGATTGCCTTCACAGACTTCAAAAGCCTGTTCCATTAACCGGTTTCTTAAAGCAGCCTCCTCGTTTGTATAGGTCGGCAACCCGGTATCTATATGGACATAATCCGAAAAACTATCATCCGGGTGTGCATTTACACTTTCTTCAATAAGACAATGCATAAAGGCAGCCACGTCCTGTAAGTCTTTAATTTCGGTTATCATGATATTCGGTTTTATCTGAGCATCCAGTTGTCATCGGCCTGACAAATTAAAATCTCCATCTCTCCATCACTTGTCGTGATATTCCTCGGCTCTACAGACGACTGTTCATCGCTGTAAATTTTGTCAGAATGATCCATAGCAGCCATTCCTGAATATCTTCCCGGGGCCATTGCATTAACGAAACAGTAGATTTTCCTCGGCTATTTAGGTGATATTCTTACAGCAGCAGCCGGTGTTTCTCCGGAAGCTCATGATTTAACAATTGACTATTTGTCCAGATCAGCGGTCATTCCACGATCTGATATAGTTCTCGAGATTTTCGCTGATCACTACGAGTTCATTTTTACGGACAGACTCCCGCGCTGCGGCATCCGGATACTTTACGTTACGCTGTAACTCTCTCAGATTCACAACCAGGATCTCCTCGTCGTCAGCAAAACCGGAAGGATCTTCAGCTATGATGTAAACCTGATCAGATTTTATATCAGGAACAACAGATACCATTTTACAGATCTGTCCGGGCCGGTCTGGTATCATTGACAAGTCCATTTACAAATCTAATTAAAGTAATTGATTAATACCTGGGCCACCCGGTTACAATGCGGGCAGCTCCTGGCTATATTAATTAATGTTTCCATGCACGGATCAACAGCGCTTACCTGTGTGCAGAAAAGTACTTTATCCGTGCCCTCCTCTGCGGTTGAAACTTCTTCTGTCGATATGCTAACTGTTTGATGATCTAAGCTTATAAGAGCAACCGCTGTGGACGAAACATTTATAACGCGCTTTCAGATCAGCCAAATAAAAGCCCGACAGCCAGCTTAAACCTGGGATCATCCTGCCTGTCCTGCGCCGTATACTGCAGTAATGCATGCACGGTAAACAGGGCCATGAACCCGCCGAACAACTGGTCAGCGAAGACCGGCGCACTTTTGCGCAGGTCTTTTGGATATCTGGCCATGACCTTCTGCGTTTCTCTCGCGAGTTCGAACCACATTTCTACGCCGAACATCTGATCTTTCCACTGCGCCGCAATGCGTTCCTGATCGCTTAGAACCGTTTCGGTCAACTCCCGGAGATACCCCAGAAACCGGGGTATCTCGCTGCTGAGCAGGCTGTGCAAAAGCCTTGCTTTCTGCACATTGTTCAATATAGATAAGGGTTGCATCACGTTAATTTTTAAAGATGTTTAACGCATCTGCACCCTGACGGGCAAAGTTCCCGCAAAGATCAAAGGCGACCTGCGCCCGCTGTTTAGCGGTACCATCCATGATCGACTTGAATTTAGCATCACCATCCTTGAAGCTGCGCACATTCTGGTAGTAACCCGTAATGGCATTGTACGCGCCGAACAACGTGCCGGCGGTCGTTTCCATCTGTTGTGTCGGGTTGCCCATTGCATAGGCAAAGGCATTATCTACGATATTGGTATAGGTGGTTGACAGTTTATCCAATAAACCCAGTTCCAGGTTGTTCAATACATCCTTATTGGGCGCCATAGCGACTTGTATCATCTTTTTCACCTGTTTATCAGTGATGCGCACCCTTGTCCAGTAATTAAAGAGTTCCTCCAGCTCCTGCGCCATCACATGCGAAATACCCATCAGCGTATGCGCCTGCTTTAAGCGGTCGTTTGCTGATGCGGTATGCCTGATCTTGATCCCATTGGTATGGTTGCGCATGGCAGCGTTGAGCGTGTTGTTACACACGATACGAGTCGGCGTAAAGGCTGCGGTGATACTGCCAAAACCATCATGGGAAGTGGTCAGAAACAAATACTGCTCGATCAAGTCTTCCTTACCCACTTTGATGTATTCCGGCAACCTGGCAGTAATAAATATCCGCTCTCCCCTTCCCAACGCACCGGCCGTCTCGTATCTGATCCCGCTGCCACCGCCCACGATGGCATCAAAAAACTGGAACGCGTCCGCATTCTGTACCACCGCGTAATCTTTACCGACCACACCCAAAACCGCGTCATTATCCGTGCGTACGGTCGCGTAAAAACCGGGGACTTCAACAGAGGGAAAAGCCAGATCGGTATCGACGCTGTCCAGCCCCAATGCCGCCCCATTGGTAAACAAAGGCCGTTTCTCCACAAAATAGTCTAATCCCGCGTACCGGATCGCTTCCGCACTTGTCGGACAGTCTTCAACGATCTGCCCCAAACCGTGCCATGCCTTTTCCTTTACACTGAAAAAGCTGTGTTTCTCTGTCTCTCCGTTATAAAAAATATTGTGTGCCATGATCTTAAATCTGAAATGTTTACTGATTGCTTAGTTGCCTTGTGCTGCCTGGTTCTTCCTGTCCTTTTTATTTTTCGCCTTTACCGCATCTGCCTTTCGCGAAGCACTAAGCAACCTGATCTCGTTCGTGTAAAAGTTCAGGCTCGCCATCGGCTCCCCGTCACGGTTTACCCACGGTCTTGCGCTGATATGCCCGAACAACTGCACCAGTAAACCTTTGGTCAGGTAAGGCGCTACCGCATCGGAGCGCCAGTAAGCGCAATCAATAAATGTGGTGTCCTCTCTCTGTTCACCACCCGATACATACTTACGGTTCACCGCTACCCTGAAATTAGTGACCGTCCGGTCCCCTTCGATGTTCCTTACGGCAGCATCTGCTACCAGTCTTCCTGTGATCTCCATGACCTTTAAATTTTAAGTCGTTAAAAATGAAATGAACTACTCTCCTTTCCCCTTTACCTGTGCGACCCTCCCGGATAGCTGTTTTTCAAAAGAAAAAACGGTAAAAAAGAAAGTCAGAAGAGCGGTCGTAAAGGCGGAGCGGGAGAACTATAAGTCCCGGAGGGTGGCCGGAACAACGTGGAGGCCATTATGCGTTCGTACGAAACGGCTGACCGAACTTGACGCCGCTTTTGTCCGTTTTCTTTGGAAACAGCGTAGGCGTCAGTTTATTTACAGCAATCCCTGTAAGTGTCTGCCAAATAAGAAGAACCGTTTTGGCGCAACATCGCTGACATTTGTTAAATCTGATTTCCAGGCGGTAACAGATGTTGAAATGACAGCGACCTCATGCATACAATGATGGCAGCCCGAATTGCTTGTATACTTACTGGATGTTGACTGGCTGCAATTTCAAATAAGTGCAGGCGTAACTGCCACAAGTATAATTAAGTTTAACAATGCTTCACCGGATCATAAAACATCAAGAAATCAGCAAACAGGTCAGCCATCCAAAGCAAATCATAACCCATGTCCTGGCAGAATGACAACTGAAAAATTATGCGCGGTAATTTAGACTATGCTATAATTCAGAAAAAAGTAACAAGAGTGATACGTTTGTCTTTCAACGAATTGTATATTTGGAAGAACCTATCTCATATTCACATGGTGGAATCCAGGTATTTTGTTACTTATGAAGATCTTGTCGGGTATCTTGAGTTGAAAACAGGATTTGCACCTCCCCAGATAATAGAGGGTAAAGGCCTTTTCCTGGGTAAATTTAACAAGTGGTTCACAAATTTCGAAGACGTGTCATCGGAAAACGTCAATTGGCGTTGCATATTCCCCGATCCAAAGCTGAATATTTCTTACCCTTACCCGATTGATGAAATAACTGTTGCCTGTTCGCTGTGCAGCAGTCCTTCCGCATATGATCAGGCAAACAGAATATTAAACGACTACCATCTGGACGCCAGCCTTTCCAAAAGACAAACCATGACGCTGTCGGGTGGTGAACTTCTATTGCTGAGTTTCGCGAAAGCACAGGGATTAAAAGATCTGACAGAGACGTTATATGTATGTACGCCTACTCAATGGCTTCATCCCACCAAGTATTTTCTTCTGGAAAACTTAATTAAGGAGTATTCCGATAGTGGGAAGACTGTCAGCCTGTTGCTGTTAGAGGGAGAACAGATTGAAACCGCGCCTGATAACGACCTGCAGGAACAGGAACAAGTGTCGTCCGTTCAGGTGGAGAGCCTCCCCTGGAGCCTTTATATTAAAAATCTGCTTAAAATATTTGACGCTCAGACATTCCCAAAAAACAGCCCCGAGAAAATAATCAGATATGTCCCGGCTGACTTTGACAGGGAATTTGAATCGCCAACGCTGGTAACGGGTGACAACGGCGTCGGAAAAAGTGTTTTTGTCAAGATGCTGAGTAACATCTACCAGCCGACAACCGGAAGAATAGCCATAAGGTGCCTCGGTAACGAAGGTTATGCCAGAGTACTCATGCAGGATTCTCTGGACCAGCTCTTCGGGGAAACCATCAACGACCATTTTACAAGAGTATTTAAATTTGACAAGGCTAAAGGCAAACAGGCAAGAGAATTATACGAAAAAATGTTAGATGAACTCCGGCTTGCAATCAAGACTGATGTGAGATTAAGAAAAATGAAATTAGCAGCTTCGAACTCCGGTACGATAGAAACGGTACTTCAGGTAAAGTTTGCATTAGTCTGTGAGCGCCTTGCCTCTAAGCCGCCGCTATTAATACTTGATGAGCCCGACTGGTGCCTTTCACGACCAGTGACCGGGCTGTTCACTTCAATTGTTGTGAATGCTGCACATAAAATTCATATTCCGGTATTGATCATAACGCATCTGCGGAATTGGTACAGTAACTTATATAAAAGCGTGATCAACTTAAAGATAATGGAAAATCCGCAGGAGGTTCATATTGAGCAGATTAATTAAATGAACAAAAAATACCAGTTGCATGTAGCAAAAGTAAAACCTGTATGGTTGCGCTTTTTGATTTTGGTCATTATCGGCCTGCCTCCCATAACCGGCTGGCCATTAACACTGTTCGCCACTGCGAAAGATCCACTACACAATCTTTTCATGTGGCTTTCCTACGGCTGTTTTATCTGGTTATTTATTCTGCTGAACACAGGTTTTAAAAAGCTGCTCAGCTATCTTTCGTTTGCATTCCTCCTCGCGTTAATTACCTGCCTGGTAGGCGCCGGAATACGGAATTTAATCGGATTTATTCAGGGTGCCAGCAGACAGGACATGACGCTCGTTTCTATCAGGATGTTATCGCTCTTCATCTGCATGGTTTCGGTGATACCTTACAGTCTGTTTTTTATCAATTGTTTTTCAGTTTCCAGCTTCATATCAAGATTGGATTTCAGCACTGTAAAAAATCATAGAACTAAAATACACCTGGCGTTAGCGCTCAGGGTTTTCCAGCATGTCGGCGATGTGACAATCAGTCTGCTTGATGTGTGGAGAGAAGAGAATCCCAAAATGATAAGTCCCAGATTCAGTGATGAATTATGGGAGTCTAGGCTCAGTCCGCTGGCCTGGTTGAACTGGATGCGGAATTCGGCAGTCACCTGGTGTCTTGCTATGATCATGCACACATTTGAAGCCATACCTTATTTAACCGAGGAGATGAAGAATATAATCAATTTCAGAGAAAACAGATAGCTTATGAGTAATAACTGGACACTTGGTAAAACTGCTGTCGTTGCAGCTTTAACCGGTCTTTCTGCTTTAGGGACGATGATCATCAGAGTACCTATCCCGGTCACGAACGGATATTTTAATATAGGTGACGTTTTCGTTGTTTTAGCTGGCCTATGGCTCGGACCGGTTCCCGGACTCATTGTCGGGCTTGTAGGGCCAACCGTTGCAGACGCCGTCGGCTTTCCGCAATTCATTCTCGCTACAGCCATCATCAAGGGATTGGAAGGATTTGTAGTAGGTCTGATCGGAAGACATCGTGGAATTGGTGTCGGACGAAGGGTGATTGCAGCCTCAGTTGGTGGATTCATCATAGTCGCCGGGTACTTTCTATTTGAGGCCTATATATATCCTTACCTTGGCAGTTACGTCCCGTTTTTTAAAGTAACCGATATTGGCGGAGCCATTGTTGAAGTGCCGGCGAATATTGCCCAGGCAGTGATTGCAGTAGCAGGAGGAGTTGCTCTCTGGCGTCCGCTTGCCGGAAGTGCTCGGCCGGACGAGTGAGTTTTTCCTGCCAAAGGCAGAAAAGGCTCTGTTTATTATTATTGCGTTACAGGACCTTCAGATAGTATGGGCTCTTCTTCGGGCAGATTATGGTATCTTCGCAGAACGCTCATCATATCCTGCTCGTGCTGGATCATGGCTGCTACGGACCAATCCTCATGACCATATGCGAACGCCAGTTTCAGGCTCTCTATACCGGACTTATTTGTCCGGTGTATAAAATCCCAACGCTTCTGATCAGGTGATTGATTATTGTAACCGGAATTAGAATTTACGCTGATCAGTGCCAGGTTACCGAATCTGTCCTTTATTTTTTCGTCCACCCCTTCCGGTATAGGAACCGTCGACCAGGTATCGAAAGCCGGATTTCTGGGGTAGATGTGTTCTACCGAACGATTATCCCGGAACTGGAAGTTCCGGATCTTTTCACGATGGTCTTCGATCCTGACGACAGGAAGTTTGAGTGACCCGGTCGTCCATTCTTTCCACAGGATATAATCCAGATTATAGAACCAATACCGATTCGTGCCTGTTCCGTTGTTCAGCACCGAACTCAGTCTTTTTCCGCGGAGAAAGTTCATCGCGATACTCCTGTCTATTGTCCCGAGTACTTCTAACAGGCGTATCTGGTCATCGCCCTCCTGAATAAGGTGCGCAAGCGCTTTGGTAAACCAAAGGGAAGGTGCTGTGCTGACGTTCAGCATGGCTTGCAGCTGAACGAGCAGTGCGTCCTTACCTGCGCAGGTCCGAACATATTCGTCTTTGGAAGGGTCCATCTGTCTGATGCCACGGATCTCCCAACAATAACCCTGTTCAGTATTGATACTTTTAATGAAATGCTCATCATAAAGGATCCTGCACCTGAACAGATGCCGGATAAACCGATCCGCATCGCTAATATTGAAGTAGGTCTCGAAACCGGTCAGGAGTTTCTTATCCTCTACCGACAGACCTGAAGTGTCCGAACCCTTCAGGAACAGTTTAAGGCAGTGTAAGAGGAATTCCGGAAAATTAACGATAGAGCCGACCTTTTCCCTTATCATATCGGGGTCCTGTTCTTCCTTTTGTCTCTGCCTGCCAGCTTTAACGCCCTCCCCGATCAATGTCTCCAGCGTAGGCAGATCCGAGCCATTGCCCCCGGCATTGAAAAAGGACATGATCCTCACATCGATGTTTAAAAGCTTTGCCCGGTTAAAGCTCAGACCCCCATCCAGTCCGTATTCTACATACTGGTCCAGTTGTGCCACCGCATCCCATATCTTACCGTATCCTTCCTGTAGTTCCGGATCGATATGAGATAATAACGTCGCTTTCAGGATGTGATGACTTTCCAGCTGCAGACCGCGGTTGTTCATATCCTCAAAATATTTATTAAGGTCCACACTGTCCGGCAGAAATATTGCGACCATATTGACCTGCCTCAGGAAAAAACCGGAAAGCCGTTCGGTCTCAGAAGCGGAAAGCTCGCGTAGAAACTCTTTTATGGACCTGATTGCATCGACCATTATAAGGTTGATATCTTCATCAACGATTTCTGCAGGTTCATCGATGTTCGCGCCGATCAGAGATCTCAGGAATCGTTCATCCTCACGTCTTGCGGCGAAACCCAGCATTGGTGAACCATCAGCCAGCAGGAACAGGTCCCAGCCCTGACATCCTATCGAACGCATGACCGAGCCGATCAGCCATAAGGTTGTCAAACGTTGCTGACCGTCGATGATATCAAAACACTGAGAAATTTTATTGTGGTGTAACGTGATGTTACCGATATAATAATCACGCCCGGGATCTTTGTTCGCGGCGTCAAGGACATCTTTTAATAATCTGTTGATTTCCTTATGCCCCCAGGAATAAAGTCGCTGATAGATGGGAATATTAAAGGTACGAACCTGATGGGACGAACGGATCGCGTTAAGTTCAATTGGTGTAAAAGGTATAGGTTCAGGTATCATGGTCATAAACGGGCTAAAAATGACAGGGACCTTGGTAAAAGATGCCGGTGGCCTAAAAAGAACGCATGTTCAGGATCTTCGAATAATGAAATCCTCATTTTTTCACGTATGCTGTTGGACTTTATATTTTGCTCCCGATAGGCACCTTCCAGAAGTACATTGCAGCGTTCAACAATGTAGTCGGGATGTCCGGCCCTTTCGATCAGCGCGAAGGGATTATGCTCCTCCCGTATATAGCGGTATACCGAACTATACTGCACCGTCGGTTGTTTGAATCTTAAATGGTAACAGGTGAAGAACAAGCAGGCCAGAACATAATCCGCTTCTTCATGACCAAACTTGTCCACATAGAAAATGACCGCAGCAACGAATAGCTCATGAACATACCGGGTGCCTGTATTATGGTCAAAATGCTTCAGGTTGGTTTCCAGTTCACGAAAGAAAGGGCCAAGCTTATTCCCGACGATGATCTGTTTATATAGCTGGTAATATTTCTGGGTGAACCAAAAGAAGGATTCGCCACCTTCAAGCGACTGCGTGATCTGCAATGGTAGCGAAAGCAGGGCATCATCATTAATAAGTATACTTCCGGAACGATAGATACCGTCATGTCTGTCAAAGAACAGTTCCAGGCCTTTGCCGCTGACCGGGTCGTATCTCCACGTCCTGAATAAGGGGGCCTGCTGATATCTGTTCATGAGATATCCTGATCGGTCAGACCTGTGTATACGTTGCGAGCGGAACTCTTTTTTGATATCCAGTTCGCGGTACTCTTTACGCCCCCATTTTCGCCCCCTGCCCAGGATGCTGCCTAACAACGTTCCAATTTTAAGGGCAGGATCTTTTTCAAGGGATTGCCACTTGACCGCACAATCCTCCGCCAGAGCCGGGTCCGCAATGTAACGTAAGTGATGTGCCTTGAGTATCTCATGGTCGTCCAGCCTTTTTCCACGCGAATTCTGACTGTCAAAAAATGCAAAAGCGTCATCAAGATCAGGAGCGTACAGAACGATAAAGAAGATATCCGCGAAATCAAGCTCCGGACCACCACCTTTCTTTTTAATCATATCGTTTATTAGAGCGGCGTTCTTCCTGACATTCTCCTGAGCCGATAAGTAACGGAATGGCCTTTTCATCAGAAAGTTAGAGGCCCCGGTATTCAACAATCTGTGCAGTATCGCGAAGGTGGTGAGACGCTGTTGCCCGTCAACGATATCGGTCAGGGAGCCGTTACGATGGAATATCAGACTTCCCATGACCAGCGTATCCCCCTTCTTCGCTTTGTAAAGATCAGACATAAGCGGGATCACCTGCTGGTCCGTCCAGGAATACGGACGCTGATACACCGGTATGGTAAGATCATGATCCGCCAGTAAGTCCTTCAGACTCATAACCTTCGTCTCTAACCTGGTTCCTGACATTATTAATTGTGTATTACAGATTTAGTTCCTGAATTTAAGAGTAATTTTTAACTTTAAAAAATAACCTTATTACGATGCATCAATCCGCACACAAACGTGTGAACGTCAATATCACATGGGGAAAACCCTTGACGTTCGCAGCTCTGAGGGAACTACAAGAAGAAAAATGCCGTGACACCTGTTTTTATAAGATACCAGGCAGGCATAACAACCGTTACAAGTTATTCTATACCGGGAAATGCGTCGACCAATATGTAACGGTCCGGACATTTCAAAAGGACCATCTGACCAAACCAGCGAACTTCAGGCAGATGCGTAAGAAGAGTACGTTAATGGCCAGCCTGGGTGAAGTGAGTGCGTACCGGAAACCGCAACCGGCCGAGCCCGGTAAGTTGGATAGTCTTCTGATATCCTCCCCTACGAACGCAGATTTCTCCTGCATTAAGAACAAGCAGTGTCGCCTAGTCACAATACCGGAAGAACTGTCGTATAGCCGTTAAGGAATAGCCCGAAGAGGGATGTATGGGGTTCGAGGCCTATGGACTGATCGTCAATAAGCAAATATTCACAATACTCAATAAACCTAATATCTTATCAAATGCGTTTAGAAGAATGGCTTGTCGCTGACAGCAGGCTGGATGAGCAACAATATGAGATTTATATGTCCGAACCGGGCAATAGCATGGTCATTGCGGGTAATGCGGGCAGCGGAAAGACCGTGCTCGCCGTACTGCGGGCAAAAAGAGTGTCCAATCTGGGTTCGTTCGTACTCCTGGTCTTCAACAAGGCCCTTAAAGCGATGCTGGAGTTCGGATTTATGGCTCAGCAGTTGTCCGCGGACGCAACGATCTATGCCTGGGCTTGGGAGAACCGGGGAATGGATCTCTCCGGACTGGTCTTTTTCCCTATCACTAAGAATGGAGAGAATGTACAATATCTTTCAAGCCACATTTATCTCCAAAAAGGTGACCGGATCGAGGTCTACAAAAAAAGTGACCATGTAAGGAAGTCACATTATGCCGCACTGCATGCCGCTTATCTTCGTGATTTCAAAACGCTTACCCCGGAAGAGATCCGGAGCAGGGAGGCCGAGATCACCAGGTTCGTCTCCGTCGACTTTGCAGATTGGATCGGTAATGCCTATTGGCAGACCTATGGACGACGAACATGTTTTTACGAATTGGAAAAGATCCTGTCCCCGCAGGAACTGAGATTGACGGACAGCACCAAATTCGAATCGTTGTCAAGTGCCATCCTGTTCGTGCCGTTCAAGTTCAAAAAAGATTTTATGATTCTGGATGAAGCGCAGGATTTTCAGGCCGAGCAGATAGAATCATTAAGGTCGGATTTTACCAAAAGCATTGTGTTCTTCGGCGACACAAGTCAGAAGCTTTCCACATCGGGGACATCCATAAACGCGATTGCCAAGACCATGGCATGCGAATACGTCGAATTACAAAAGAACTATCGTGTAACTAAGGAGATCGCACGTCTGGCCGAATATATGTTACCTGACGATGAACGGACATTGGTCCGCAGATGTAACAAGGACTGGGGCAACGCGTTACCGGTAGTAAAAAAATGCAAGTCCCTGGATGAGCAGATCGACTTCATATTAGGCATCATCAAAGCAGAAGATCTGACAGATGTCGCTATATTGGTGCCGACCAACAAGATGGTCGAGATCGTGGTCAAAAAAATGAATGAAAAAGGAATGGATTCACAATATCGCTATAACCGTCCGTTAGGTGGTTTCACTGAGGCCTTGAACGACTTTATGTCCGGAGAACTCGGAGGCGGTTATTATAACCAGATTGACAACCTTAATTTTCAGAGCACGCTTCCTTGTGTACTTACTTACCACAGTTCCAAAGGGACACAGTTCGAGACGGTGTTCATACCGTTTGCTAACGACAGTATGCATTTCAATGGGATCAAAAAGAATGCTTTCTATGTCGCAATGACCCGTGCCAGCAGAGAATTATATCTTACTTATGAGGATAAGCTGACATCAGCTTTTGCACCAGTACCTGTGTCCTGCTATAGAAGTGTCTGAATATGAACATCAATAATTATCATTATCTTCCGTTATCATCCTGGAACATCAACAGTCTGTTTACAACCGAGAGCGTATCCCCACATTATTTCTACGGTTCAAGGCGATTTGGTACCATGCGTAACACGCTGACAACGGATCAGGAGTTACCGCTACAGTTCGATAATTGTCTGGTTCTCTATCCTCAACCATTCCGGTTCAGACCATTAAAAGGCCGGCCGGTGTTCCTGGCCATTCTTAAAACGAGCCTGCCGGACAGCAAATATGTTGTCAGCAAGGATGGCCTGACCTATTGCTACCGTACCATCTATCTGAGGAGGGATCAGTGCTTTATCTGCATCGCAACGGAAGAAGATAAAAAGTTGATACTGGCAGATGCCTCACCGAGTATCGAGGTGAAGACTATCCCTAAATACCTGTTGTTCAAAGGAAGTTCCAGTTTCAGGATCATTGCAGACGACCGTAAGTTCGATCTGATGTTCCATAGTCCTCAGATTCATTACCCTGACAGGTTACTGCTGAATAAGCGTTCAGAATCCCAACCGTATTTTGACCGGGCCTTCAATCAGATCAAAGGAACATTATATGGACTGATCTGCGGCACCATCGGTGGCAGGAACGATTCAGAAATCGAATTGGAAAAAGGGTTTCAGGAGTTGCAGAACGTGATGACCGCAACCAAAGGCAAAGCAGAGCTATCCGAAGGTTTCACGCCGGATCTGTTCATTGAGCTCCGCGCAAAAATCAAGGGCACCAGAGATCGTTTCAAGGCCGCGAACAAAAAGGAAAAGACAAGCAAATTCGACCTGTTGGATCATTACCTTAATGAACTGGTGACTTACACGGAAAGACGATCACAGGAGTTGGCGCGGCAACGTACCGCTATGATCCCAGCCGTTGAAGAGGATACTGAGTACCGTTCGCCTTTATTGAGTGATGCCATGAGCGGAAAAGAGCTGTTAGAGCGGCATCTGTCCGAACTGAATGCTGATATTCAGCGGATCACAGATGAATTAAAGGACCTGGGACGGTCGGCCAAGTACAAAGACCGGCGGTCCTTGTTGAAAGAACAAAGGTCTGATCTTAACGACCGCGGTAAGGAACTTAAAAAGCATATCTCCGCTTTAAAGTCGCGCATCAACTCCCTGCAATACAGGGGTCTCAACAGAACGCTGAACGGCAGGACAAATTTCGATGGCAACATTGAGGACATCTATTACAAGATGGGCACTTTAGTGACCGAGATGAATTTCAATAATAAGGCAAGATTTTTGGGTAAGAAAAGAAAGGATACTGAACTTGACCTTGAACCATATCTGTTCGATATCAAGCACCTGACCAGATGCTACTACAATGACAAAGTTGAGACCGATGATCAGATACTCTTAGCGCATGACCAGGCACATTTTCCTGATAGTGAATTGTTCAGGATCATCATTGATACCTTATTGCTGAATGCCAAAGGGCAGCAGGATATTAACGAGGGCCAGATCAACTCGATCTTAAGTGACGTGATCCGCAAAATGAACGGTAAAAATGAGTTGACTGACTCATTAAAAGCGTTACACCAGCTGCAGGACTACCGTGCCACAAAGGCGTTCGAATACGTTCTTCCCGATAACACACCCCTGATAAGGAACTTTATCGCGTTCTTATTCAAACCCAATAGTATGGAAGAACTTCAACGGTACCTCTTCAACAAGAATATTGAACAACATCACATTGCATATACGTTCTGGGGTGCATTCAACGGGTTTGCGGCCATGCCGAAAACGTTTACCGATCCCATTTTCAATAAAGGAAATGAGAAATTAATGGATGCGATCGACCAACATTTGTTCTTCCATTACTTAGCCATTGCTCAATAATTAAATAGTTCATGTTAAACGTTTGTCAGCGGAAATTCCGAAACAGATTACGAACTTGTAAGATCTGATTACTCCGCTATCCCTTTACCCGTGCAGCCCTCCCGGATAGCTGTCTATAAAAGAAAAACAATAAAAAAGAAAGTCAGAGGAGCGGTCGCAAAGGCGGAGCGGGAGACTATAAGACAGCCTCCGCCCGCGTGCCGAATTGCGTTTTCCGTGCAAGTCCGGCCGCCTGAAGAATGACCTTTCGTATTTGTTGTTTAGTTGCTGTTACCTTGTCGTGAATCATGTATATATTCAAGCCACCAATATTCAAATCAAATAAATTCTGTAAATAAAAAGCGCCATTGTCATCTAGTTAACCTCGAACCTACCAGTTGCATGTTACTGATCATCATCAAAGTCGCCCTTATCTACCAGGTCGCTCATTTAAGACACTGTTGATCATTGAGTAATTCAAAACTTATATAATCAAAGAAGCGGATTTTCCCTCGAAAAAATGCGACCCTTCAAAGCGAAATCCCGCTGCATCTTACCGCAGGTACGATTGAGGATTTCAGACTGTTTAAAAGGTATTTCCTCTTCCTGACAGATCTTTTGCTCAACCTCATGCAAGTCGGCCAAACCCCACAATTCAATCATTTCTTCTTTGACCGAGTCTGGATAACGTTGCGATGCCCGATGGATCAGTTTGGCATATCTCCTTTCGTTAGGTAGATTGATCCGATTTACTATGCCCAGATCGAAGTTAAATACCGGCGAGCGCTCATCAGTGTGATCAAGGGTGATCGTATAAGGTGTCAAATCGTTTGCGTAGTCGTGATCAAAAGTATTACCATCGTCGTAATGATCCAGGTAAGGATGAAAATGTGTTACCGGAGTGAAGGTCCGCTGTTGCTTAAAATTTTCATTGCAGGGTGAACAAGCAGGTATCAGGTTATAAAATGATAAACATAAATATGGATAAGTTGCCTTATCATAAAAGTGATCATAGCTTACAATCGCCAACTGACGCTCCTCATCCCAATGAACCCAGACCGGCAACATGTTACAATAAGGGCAAACATCGATGCCAAGCATGGTCAACAATCTCTTGCTTTTGACACTTCGTCGCCAGTTCTCATAATCAAAAACTTCATGCAGTATCTCATGCCCCAGGCTCCCCGGATCAGCACTTCCATGTGCAAGTCCATGTCGGGCATACAGGGCGTTCATGCGGGCGATCAATGCCGGTGTTGTCTCCGGCCGCACCAGTATAATCTCTTTCAGCAGAGCGCAATCCGCATCAAGCAGTTCGTTATAAAAAGCTGTACGTGCAGCATTGCCATTATTTTGATAAAAGTCGCGCTTGCGTACGACGCGCATGACGAGTGAATAGTCATGATAACGTTCCTGAGCCTTAATATACGGACTTATCAGATTCCAATGATCTTCGGCAACCTCCGTTATGGGCTTTTCTGCACCCCTTTCGATCTTAACCATTGAGTCTTTTACTTAATCTTTCTTCCAGAATACGTTTCAATACCGGTTCACCGACCCGGTCTATCAGCTGCTGCACCTTTCGGATGTCGAAGCGGTCACTGCTGAGTATAGGTGCTATGATTTCGTCTTGTATCTTTTGCCTCGCAAAACTGCTAACGGTTGATTCGCCCAAGAAAAAATTTTCCGTAAACAACGTATGGATATTTCCGCCCAAGGTCCGTTTTTCAGGTCTGCTGACACGAACGTTCGAGAACCCGAGATCATCTTCGCTTTTTTCCAGCAGAATAATATTCTCGCGGGGCAGGTCGCTAATGATAAAGGGTGAGTGTGTGGTAAGAATAAGATGAATTCCGTTCGGACGTATAAGCTCAGAATTAAGGAACTCCAACAAGAAATGCACATAATCACGCTGCCATTCTGGATGAAAATACAAATCGCCTTCATCGATGAGCATGAGTACGTTATCGCTTCGGATATCTTTGAGAATAGCAAACAGCCTGGAAAAATAAGCGATTAAAGATTCTTCACCTGCACTCAGCGAAGGCCAGCGCATGTTCATAAAGGGTAAATCCAGGGCAGTACTGTAATGACGCTCAAAGAATTCGCTAAACAAATCTGAATTTGTCCGTAAAGTCAGTGAATGTTTATCTTTTTCAAACTCTGGCCAGTGACGCCGGAAGTACACCTCCAACGCTTCAATATCCGTAAGCTTAGCCAGGATCGGCAACTGCTTCTTTGATCTTTTTTCATTTTTTTCTGTTGCACGACGCTGCAGGTCCTCAAATAGCCCACGTAAATTATCAATCAGTCTCCCATAGCGCGAATTGTCGTGGTCCAGAAATTCCTGACCTTCCCGGAATATGTCGATCAGTTGGATAAAATGTTCCTGTTGCTGAATCAGCAGATCAATTAAAACATTATCCTGCAGGATACTCCGTAAAAGGAACAAGGTCAGGTTCTCGTAAAAACGACCTTGTAGCGGATCAGTTCCGTGTTCATAACGAAATTCGATCCGTTTACCGAATTCACTTAGTGTTGCGGATAACCGATCCGATAGATCCCGAACAAATCCTTCTGGTAAAGACATGTTATCAGTAACGCGTTCGATATTCTCTATCAGATACGATCTCAGCCTGTCAACATCGTTCCTGGACAATGTGTGAATATTTACAGCTATCGCGTCTATACGTTTAAAAGGAATGTCCGGGCGACGTTGCAATTCATTGAATGCCCGGAGGAACTCCACCTGCCGTTTCAGCTCTGTATAACGAAACCTTTTGACGCCGCCTAGGGTCCGGATCTTTTTGCTCCTGACCGCCTGATTGATCTTACCGATTTGTTCTTTAAGAAAACCGGTTGATACATTATAATAATTGACGCTTTCCTTTTCAAAGAAATCGGTCTCTAAGCTATTGGAGTAATATATGGTCGTCAGATTCTTAATGCGATCGAGCACCTTTGGATAATCCCGGTAATAAACCTCTTCGAGTGGCAAGCCGGTCTCATTATCAATTTCAATATCGGCACGTGCATACTGATTAATATATACTTTGATCACACCTCCGTCTTTAAAAAACACAATGTCCTGTTCCCGTTCATCCAGCTCTTTTTTATCTTTAATGAACAGATCCCTGAGATAACGCAGCGTCGTCGATTTACCCACGCCGTTTTTACCGACAATGCCAGTCACATAAATAATATTCTGACCGAAAAAATCCTTGATTAAATCTTCGCGCTGAGCGATCGTAATGAATGTTTTAGATGCATTATGATTAATGCGGATATCAAAGCGTTGATCAAAGCAAAGTATTTGGTCGCTCAAAACGCCGTATTTCGAGCCTAGTTTGATACCTATAAGGTTAGTCGTATGTTCATCCATGATATGGTAAGGTGAAAGAAAAAATAAATATATAAAATATTCATGTGGGGTAGTGGCAATTACGATTTTGAAGCGACAATGACCCAATAAGCCCACCGTCCTGTATACTTAAATCAGCACATTTTTAATAGTTTGATAAAATAACTTTTTCATAGTACTCCGAATCGCGTTTCAATTTTTCAGCAACAAAAAATATTTATTAGGTTTATAGATGAAACCCTTTCATACCGCCTACTTGTCACAATTATGAGTTACTATTCTTATACCGATACTGCGCTCAGAGTCATACACATTAATACTCGTATGACTGTTGCAAATAAGGAAGTCAAGAAGATCCGCGAGCTCTTTCAGAATTTTGTGGGGTCTAATAATTTTAAAGGACAGATGATCTCACAGAATTTAATGGCGAATCTTTTGAACCCGGAGCTGCAAAAGGTCCTGATTCATGAATCACATCATTACTGGCAAAGTCTCTTTTATCCGTTTCTATTCTATATCAATTTTTTGGAGTACCATGGCGTAGTTCACCTGCGCAGAGAGGTCAGGCTATCAGAAGAAGCACAGGTGCCATTCGATCACTTTGGACTCAACACGCCAACGGTAAACAACTTTCATTTTTGCTGCGTGAACTTCCGCTATTACTGGAATGACAGTAATATGCTGGAGATCGATGTCGACTACCAGCAATGGACAGACTGGTATGATGCAGATATATTTTGTTTAAATGACCTGATAGAGGACAGCACAACCATTTTCGAGTTCAAGGCATCCAACGAAGATGCCGGTCCTGAACGATATTTTGAGTGGATACAAAATCCCGCTAACAGAGCCTATAAAAAGCTTTACAAGTTCCTGTGTAAGCGTTTTGACCCGAAGTACGCTTACCACTTCATCCCGATATTAACGCAATTAGCTTTCCATACAACTGAACCCATTTCCATCTTTCGTGACCTCGTTAACATGACCATTGCCTATAATCTTGACAAGAATTTTGACGGGATCGATTATTTTCTGCTCAAGGATATGATCAAGATACGTTATAAGACCATTGATCTCGATCCGGCAAACACGAACTTTATACAGGATATACCCGTCGGCTTTATCGACGATACACTTTATGATAAGATCATTACCTATGCGAACATGAACACCGGTTCCGCGCATTATCCCCTGAGTGTACATGCCGGAAAATATCTCAACTGGAAAAAAGAGAACGAACAACGGGAGATGGCGTTGATCGAGACCGACCACCAAAGATCGAAAAAGCTGTTGGAAACTTTTTTCCCGTTTGCTATCCACGTTAATTTCCTTGACCTACATGCCCGTGATACCGCATTAGTGTGTTCTTCTCCGGATTATCAAGAATACAAAATCAAGGATCATACGGTCGACTATGGTACGATAGTCAAGGAGATGGTCAAAATGAAAGAGATCACTTTGGCTTTGTTCAGCGATGCGATGGCTGATACCCCGTTTTTGTGCCATCACAAACAGTGCGCTTACTACAACATTGGAATTTGCCGAAAATGGAATTCTGTTCCGGCCGATTATAAGGAATGTAAGTTCCCGTCCTGGTTCGCATGGAATTATCTGTACGAAATATCCGTTGAGGATAATTGCTTGAAAAAGATCAACGCCGAGCAGGAAAAGGCCTATGAGAAGGAATTCTTCAGGATTAATGACAAATTCGCGGAAGACCGGTTCCGTTATGTCGGACTTGATCAATACCATATTGTACTTTTGATTAATAAGGAAGTCCTGAATGAAAATGACTATTCCTATGTAGGAGAATTCCTAAACAAGATCAGCAACACCCGTGATCCGGAACAACTATTCAGTTTCTTAGTGATCGAATTCCCGGATCATAAGGATGATCCACGACCGGTTTTCCAGATACCGGAAATCAAAAAATACGTCCAGGTAATCATGGATAGGATCCCCGCGCTGTTTTTTTACCTGGCACTAAAGGGCAGGTTCCGGACACATCACTATATGTTCCCTTTTTTCGTAAAGCATAAAGCTACTGTCTATCCGGATACAAGTTTTATGGTTCAGTACGATCATCATTCCTTAGAAGCATTCATTAAAAGACAAATGTCCGATATACTTAACCACTGTTTAAGTCAAAAACTTGACTCTGATTTTTATCTTGAAGAATTTATCAAACATTCCCTGCAAAACAGTCACCAATGAAAATAAAATTTGAATCAGAGAATCGCGAGCTTCTGCACGAATTTCATCAGTACCTCTATGAGAGAAATAAAAGCCTGATCGTTGATGAACACTATGAAATGACGCCTGGTGTTCACAAAGAGCCGATGGTAGTCGCCCTTATCATTGCATTAGGCGGAAAACATATTCTGGAATTCATACAAAAATCGATGAAGGATTTTCTCGACTACAAGATCGAGCGCTCAAAACAGGAAACGCTTCGGCAGCAAGAACAGCTTCGGCATAAAGAAGTATTGCTCAAGCTGAGCTTATATGAGAACGGCAAATGGCAGGACCTAACTTCCGAAGCTTTTGAGAAGCTTGAAACGCGTCCTGAAAAAGAAAATCGATGAACCAAGCATTTGAAGCACACACTGGTTAAAAAAGAATGAATAACATTTCACTATATGTCGTCTGCTTAAAATAATGCTAACGATTCATTGAAAATAGTAGCTTTTGATTGCCTGATAACCAGTACTTAACCGTACAATCACAATGAAAATAAGCAAATTGTTTCAACTGGGTAAAACCCAGGCAGAGTTGGATTTTGTTGATATTGATCCCGACGGAGATACGCCGCTTTTTCTGGACCCACATTTTTTAAGCAAACGAGTAGATAGCTGGTCAGTTGAGGCGACCCTCACTTTAAAAAGTTTCTTTCAAAGAATCATTGACCTCGTTCGTACGGATCAAATTGATGTTGCGAAAGACATGTTTGACTATCTGAGAGAACCAAACGCTACCTGTCTTGGTCTATCTCAGGGCAGACCGAGAGGTAACGGTGTTGGAGACAGAGATACAGCAAAAATCTTTCAAAGCCTCCTGAAAAGCAGAGCCATACAAACTGGCTTAGTCCAAGACTTGCAAGACAGCATCCTATTCGTTGACAATTTCGGAAGAGATAAGCTGTCAGACATGGCGACTAACATCATTACTAAACACCTCGTTGATTACACGATCAGACAATGCATTTTCCACAATATACCTTTGCATAGTGGATTATCAACAGGTTACTATTGGTCAAGACAAAGCAATTCCTGGGAAAACTCTTCATCGCAACGTTTAATCGCTGGCGGTAAACCCATACTTCTTGTGCCCAAGGGAGCTGTGTCGTTTAGCCAATCGTATACACCAGATAGATACTACCAGCATTTTGTATTGACCTTCTTACAGAATGAACACTTGCGACTCAATTCGGCGTTAGTGCAAAGGAGGGCTAAAGGGGCCCGATTTGTTACAAAGAAATCCCTTGAAACGGATAACCCCAGAAACAAAGATTTTCTAAGAAGCTTTACCTTCAAACACCCCAAGGTTTTGCAAGATTTCAAAGATCAAACAAATCCCCCTCCGCTTCAGAATAGCCAAATCTCGGATGTTAGTTTTCAGACTATTGCAAAATCGTTAGGATCTCAATTAGTAAAAATCCCCTTCGGTACCAAAGATGCCAGTGCTTTCCATAACATAGTGCTGGGTATTTTAGAATTGTTGTTCTATCCTGACCTGATGAATCCTGTCAAAGAACAAGATATCGACAAAGGCAGAAAGCGAATCGATATACTTTTTGACAACAGCAGTACCAGTGGTTTTTTCTTTAACTTATCTAACCATTTCATGTTACCTTGTGGTCATATTTTTATAGAGTGTAAGAACTATTCAACCGATATTGCCAACCCTGAGCTTGACCAGCTTGCGGGGCGATTTTCAATCAATCGGGGAAAGGTTGGAATTGTGGTTTGTAGAAGTTTTGATAACCGACAATTATTCATCGAGCGATGTCGAGATACGTACACCGCACAACGAGGCTTAATTATTCCCTTAATCGATCAGGATCTCGTAAACTTGTTAGATAACATCGATGAAAATAACCGCACATTCTTAAATGACTACCTAACGAAAATTTTGAAAGAAATCACTTTATAAAGATAGCGTAAAAGGGTCACTGCCAAATCATTTACATCAGCGAGGCTGGATTCCACTCAAGGATATGCCTAACTGCCTAATTCCTAAGTATCAAACAGCAATTGTACGAGAAGCGTTCTTATATTTGATAAACAGAACTTTTGAACTAAGAATGCCAGCCTTTATAGGATCTTATTCATGTCATTAACCCTGTAAAAAAATCTGTTTTATAAAAGTAAGTTGAATCTCCAGACGTTTAAAAACATCAACCAGATACTGGCAAGGGACAGTAAGTCTTCAACCTATAAATTCGCTCTGTTAAGGGGGACCATCGACTTAATTGATGACAACTCTCCTTTCATTGTTATCAAAGGCGACAGGATACATTTTCCATTAGGCTTACTTATTGAAAAATGGCTATTGTATTATTACCCGCTGGTCAATATACCGCAGATCAACCGGTCTACGCAACTGGCGTTCTCGGGACCGTTAAAAACATTGATAGAAACCTATGAATTAAGGGGTGGATTCTCGGCTTTTTATAATGACCTGAAGAACAAAGGCATTCCCCAGGAATTACATAGACTGTTTTTAGAGCTTGTCAAAAAGCTGGCTGCAACGATCACATTGATGCCCATGAAGTATATTGGCACGTCCATTTATGATCAGTTTTACGGCATTTATAAGTATGAAAAAGTAAAATTTCACCGGACCAACAGTATTGACGCCGAATACCTCATTAATAACTTTGGCACATTTTCTATACCGCTCGAATATTACGAAGCTTTCCAGGTGCTCGGCAGTTTTGTCAATGGACAGGACTCCATATTGTTTAAATGGGCAGAATTTTCTGTTCAGGCATCGGGCAAAACTCTGTCTGTAACACAAGTACTTGACGAAGTACTCAAAAGTCCCATCACTTCGCGTGAAATCACTGAATCTAAAGCCTTATACAAAAGCATTCTGCAAACTGAAGGGCAGGTATGTTGCGTATGGAGCGGCGACAAAATCACCAACTATGATATTGATCATATCCTCCCTTTCACCATCTGGAAAAACAATGATCTATGGAATTTGCTGCCTACACGTCCTGACCTTAATAACCAAAAACGCGACAAGATTCCCAGTCCTGCGCTAATTGAAGGCCGAAAAGAACTAATTTGCCATTACTGGGACCTCATCAACAATAACAAACCTCAGCGCTTTCAAAAAGAGCTTCACATCGCTTTATTAGGTTTACAAAAAGGCGACGATTGGCATGACATAGCCATTAACCAGCTTAAAAAGAATTGTGACTACTTAATTTCAACCAGAGGATATGGAATGTGGTCACAGTTGTAACATTAGCAATAATTAGGATTGCTAACTAGTTTACCTTACTCTTCTTGTAACCCCTCCTAAAAGTCGGACTGCTTAGCGGACGAAAAGTCTTAACTTTAAACAGTCAAACAAATGAAGAACTCTATCATTACAGAAGCGCAGATCGTCAAGGCCATCAAAGAGTATGAAGGTGGCCGTGAGCTTAACGATGTATGCCGCGAACTCGGCGTACACAAATCAACCTTTTACAACTGGCGTAAAAAGTATGCCGGTATGGATAGCCAGGAACTGAAGCGGCTCAAATAGCTGGAGGAAGAGAACCGAAAGCTGAAGCATATGTATGCGGAATGGGCTTTAGATCATAGCTTGTTAAAAGATGTACTCTCAAAAAAGTTTTAAAGCCCTGCCAGCGCAAGGACATGGTTACTTATCTACTGGAGTTCCGTCAGGTAAGTATCAGCAGGGCTTGCCGGGTAGTGAAGCTGCCCAAATCCATATTTTACTATAAGAACGTCCGGGATGACTCAGCCACCATCGATAAGTTGTTGGAGCTATCCGAGAAACATCCTACCGAGGGTCAGGATTTGTATTACAGTCGTATTCGGCAGCAAGGGTTACTTTGGAACTATAAACGTGTAAGGAGGGTTTACCTGCTATTGGGTATGAATAAGCGTCGTAAAGTGCGCAGACGTGTACCGGCATTGTTCTTCCCTGGTAAACTGGTCTTCGTTAATCGAAATGCCGAGATCGTCAAGTTCGTTGGCCAGGAAATAGTGAATCGATTCATGTTCATAATTGGTCTGGCACTCGTCTTTGTTGGTACAGACCAAAAGATGTTTCCGGTATTCCTGATCGTTCGCTTCAAGGATCACGCGAAGGAAAATGATTTTATCCAGAGGGCTATTGATATTATATAGCTCGGATTGGGCTTCACTAATCACTTTCTTGTGTTCATCTACCTGATGTGCTATATGATGGCTGACAAATTTGTCAGCTCTTTTCTTGATGTAGTCCATTGTAGTTATTGTTAAATTGGACCTATTAGTATTTTAATTTATGTAGTGTTCTTAGGTAATAATCACCGATTGCCTGTCCTTTGCAACGCAAATACCATCTTTAACGATATAGCATTCGACAAAATGGTTGCCCTTGAAACTCGTAGGCTCCTGATGGGTTACCCCCCCTTCATTGATCTGGCCACGGATACAATTCGAGGCGATAGCATGTTCTCCACGGTTTAAGGTTTTCCAGTATATGGCGTATGGTTGCGGTATGTTCACGTTGGTTACGGTAAAGGTGATCCACCTGCCCCGTCCGACCTTGTTTCCTTGTGTGGCCAAGTCATAATGCCGGTGGCCTGTTTTTTTGTTTACCCGCCCGGTCAGGCGTACTTTATAAATGGGATTGATGCGAAGCGGAAAGCCCAGCTCGGTAATCTGTTGTTCGGTATTGTTGTAGGACACCAGACTTCTGCTGGCGGCATTTTGCTGCTCTTCTGTCTTTGTTTTCGGTTTCTTGAAGCACTCCCCAAATATTTCCTGCCATTTGACCAGGCTTTTTTCTTTATCGGTTTCGTCATAGGCTTCCGTGATCTTATCACTGTAATAAATCATCTTGGTTCTGAATACCGCCCAGCCATCCTGGTTCCAGCGATCCCCAAAGTTTTCGCCCGTTTCTCCGGGATCTGCAATAGTTGGCATATATTCGTGATCGTGAACATAGGCCTTCAGTTTTTTCATGACCGTGTACAAAGTTGTGGGAACATCGCTGTAGCAATTTTCGTCTTCCAATAAGGCGGCATCATTGACCTGCTCACCTACAAGCGTATTGAGGATGATGGATTTGATAGCGAAAGTCTGTTTGTAGTCACGGATATACTTGATCAGACGGATAACTTTCACAAAATGATGTTTGGTGATCCGGTTGCGCTCATCAAGCCATTCCGTATATTTTTCGGGGTCTGTCAGCTCAAAATTATTCTCATGGCGATTGGTCACGAACTTTTGCCCATGTCGCTCTAAAAAGGGAACAACATCAATGTGGAAGTCATTGGCATATTTGATTGTCACACACCTAGTTTTCCTACTGACTTTTTCCCGGTAGGTGCTATTGTCCCGGAAAAATTGGTAAAGTTCGTGCACGTAATCTTTTGCTTCCCATTCCGGGTATTCCTTGAGATAAAGCAATATATCTGCGTCAAACTCATGGGTGGCTTTGACCGGTTTGATGATCGTTTTATGCGCGTATGAACCTTGTGGAATCACATCGATAAAATTATCCTTAAATTTATCGCTTTCGCTCAACAGGTCGGTAATGATTTCCGTCCGGTCGTCCAGAGTCGTGATCCTAGCTGAATTTAAGTTGACTTCGTTATCCAAGAAGCTTTTAAAGTAGTTGATTAATTTCATTTGGCATTTACGGTTAGTGCAGGTTTATAAATGGTTCCGCTTCGGTCATAAACGATGATTGCCGGTTGCGCGTCACGCATCAGTCCACGGCCACAGGCTAGGGCGGCAGTCACCGGTACTGCCGGAAAAAGGTTAATCTGTTTACAGGATTTGTGCGATACTTCCAATTGACTTAGAAACCCATGATAGGTTTTGCTGAAGTTCTCGTAGGAGGCCTTGCTCCTTAGAATGTCGCGATTTGGCGTGGTTCCAACAGGCACCATCTCGTAGAGATTACAGCTTTCCAAAATCTTTTCCGGCAGTTCGCTTGGATTGATACTCCCGCTTAGAGATAGAATCAAGGCAATTTTATCGGAGGCATTTTCCTTTAGTTTGAACACCTCGAAGGTTTCCGTTTTCGTCTCTTCAGACCACATCCAGGTTTCCTGATCGCCACGGTGTTTCTGATAAAGGGATGTCGGTATCTTGTCGTCAAGTTGGTAGCCAAGATAAACCAATAAGGGTATGCGGCTCATCGCAAAAACGGAAAGGTGGCGAACCTGACCTTTGACCACGCCTTCGATAAGCGGGTTTAAGCTCCTGTCGATAATACCCTGCCCGATCGACCAGTACCCTTCCCAATTTTCTTCCGGCTCCGGCAACGCCTTCAGATCTATTTCAATGCCGTGTTTGTCAAAGCTATCGATGAACATGGCAAATTTGCGTTCACTGTTAAAAATAACATTCCGGGCATTTTCCTTGGATACCTCTACTGTTGCGCCCCTTATCCCGCCCAGCATTCTTAAAACCACACTTTCCGAATCGATCTGTAAGTCGGTCAGGTGGTGTATCCTTTTTTCATGGTCGGCCTTGTGCTGCATCAAGCGTTCCAGCGTAAACTCTTCCAGTAGCTCTTTAGTATCGATGATCTTATGATGGTCTGCACAAAGCAGCATCAGATTGTTAACCGTATTCCTCGCATCCAGGGCAAGTTCGGCGTCGCCCCGAGGAGATTTGTCTGCCTTGCTCCATCCCACAATATGTGCCATTTCGCCGATGGAAACATCGTAATTGAGATCGAGCAGGTATTTGTTGCAGATCGCACAGCGTCCGCCAGAGCGTACCCATAACCTCACTTTGTCCGGTTCCTTGATCGCTGGCCTCGTTTCCACGATATGATTGTCTACTTCTATTTTTTTATTCTTTTTTGCCACAAGGCCTTTGTTTATGAAAGGGCAATTTACTAATTATTGTTGTTTGCATTCTTGCAAGTTGTTAACAATGTGATGGTTATCCTGTGTAATAAATTATTATGCTGTTGCCTGCGACCCGCGCTATCCGTTCCAAGACCTCGCGGCTGATAGGAGGGCTTCGTGCTCCCACTACTATCGCTAAAGGGCTATTCAGCAGATGCAAGTTGATTGTGCAGCACAATTCAAATCGCGCAAGGCAAACCGAATCATCCAACATAGTCGCTACAAACATCAACTTCCTACTTAGATTATGAAGATATATCGCCTCGGCTTAGGCGACGTTTATGGATACGATCAAATTGAACCGTAAGAGATTGGAAACCGCATACGTTTAGACTGGGGACAAATTAAAATCGTCTTGCCGAAACTAAAATGGACTCGGATTGGTATTACCATGCAACTGATTAAAGTATAAAAATTGTTAGAATCTTGGAACTATAAAAGTTTATTTTTTCCACTATTAACAAAGGAACATTATCTACGCTGAAAGCTAATGAGATATACATTGGCTGACGAACGAATTTAAAGTTGATTCGCTTTTCATTCGCGATAGAGATCGCAGCGACATCCTGCTCAGCAGATATAGCGGAGAGCCCGAGCCGTAGGCATCGCCCAAAACAGCAGCACCTACTTACCTTTTCGTTCTTTTCTTGTAGGTGGGTGTTTAACTTGGTCGAAATTAAAATCCATAAGCTCTTTTGGATGCACCTCTAAAGCATGTGCTAAGGCTTCTAAATGAGATATAGCAAAATTACTTTTCCCCGTAAGCATTAACCAGACTTGCTTTTGAGTGAAACCGGTTCTTTCAACGATATCTTCTTGAACAATACCTTTGTGTAAGCGAATCTCTTCAATTCGTTTAATGATTTGATCAATGAATTCTTGATTACGGTATTGCTTTGCCATTATCCATGTAAAGCAACCACCAAATTAATTTTATAAGTACGTCACTATTGACGTTATTATTTCTATTAATTATATTTGATTATGAATAAAAGCTAAATAAACCTGTGCATTCACGCACATATGTTAATTTTGCGGATACTTCTAAAATATTGAAGCATTCGCTTTGAGTCTTGCTCACGGAAATTACCACTTTCAAAACGAGCACAAGATGAGAAGCCGGAATGCCCATGCTACAGGTATGGGTATCCCTTCTTATTTGTGCTCCAGGCTGTGGTAAGCCTCCGTGAACAATAAGTTGGGACCCATGCCTGTAGTATTACAACAGACCATCCCCTTCAGCGGACTCCATACTTGAAATTAAATTCATTGTCATGGAAAACTTAGAACCACATCAAGACAAACCTGACTTCGGTACGCTTACCGGGATCATGGAACGCTTTGCTCAAATTCCCTATGAGCAGTTCCAGCAGGAACTGGATGCCTGGTTCTATACCTCGCTATCGGAAAAAGGGATCGATGTTCAACAACAACTACAGCTAAATGGGCTTGCCTGCTTACCCGAACTGGTCAGCGCCATTTACCATGAGGCTGAGGTGAAACAATTGTTGAACGAAAGATCCATTTCCCATGAATCGAACAACGATCAAGTTTAAACTCTGGCTTCTCGTCATCTGCCCGCCCGAATGACCTACCGATAACGGCAGGCCTGCGATCAGTTAATAGTTAAGCTCCTGCGGGCCGCCGTTATCGCGCGTCCCTTTCCTGAACAAATTCCATTCAAATCTTAAATAATCCCATGAAAAAAACGATACTCACCAGTGTCCTGGCCGCGCTTTGCCTTTACTTACCGGCCCGGGCACAAACCGCAGGCCCCCTCGCCTACCTGCATCCCGGCGACCAGATGCCGGAACTGCGCCTGCAAAACCTATTGAACACCAAAGCCAAAACCATAGACCTGGCCACACTGAAAGGCAAGATCGTCATTCTGGACCTCTGGAACACCTGGTGCTCCGCCTGCATTGAAGGCTTTACGACACTCGACTCCTTGCAAAGAGCCTATCCCGACCAACTCGAGGTCATCCTGGTCAACCCCTCGGCGCAAGACAGCCGCAAAGCCATCCAGGCGGTCATCGACCGGACCAAAGCCTGGTCAAAGAACGGCTTTAAACTACCCATCGTGATGGCCGATACCACGGTAAAGCAATACTTTAAATTCCGCTCGGTACCCCATACGATCTGGATCGGCAGGGACGGCAAGATCCTGGCGATCACCGGTAAAGAAGAGGTCACCGCGCAGAACATCGCCAAGGTGATCGCCGGCGAGCGTATCCATGTAAAAGAAAAGACCGACTGACGCCATGAAAACTATCTCATTGATCTATATCATCACGATCCTGCTCAGCGCGATCAGTTACCAGGCCAGCGCACAAGACCCCTATACGATCTACGGCGAAGTGCGCTCGACCGACGGCAAGCCCCTGCCGGGCGTGCGCCTGGAGTCGATGAAACGCCACAGCACCACCGCGACAGACGGCGAAGGCCATTTTAAGCTCCTGTTCTTCCCGCCAGCAGACACGATCAAAGCGACCCATGTCGGCTATAAGACCACCTATACGGTCATCAAATCCAGCAGTAGCATTCCCGTTAAGATCACCATGGCCGATACGGTCACCCAGTTGCAGGAAGTAGTAATCAGCACCGGCTATCAGGACATCCCCAGGGAACGGGCGACCGGCTCGTTCAATAAAGTGGACCGTCAACTGCTCGACCAGCGGGTCAGCCCCGATATCCTCAGCCGCCTGGACGGCGTAACCAGCGGCCTGCTGTTCGATAACCACGACACCCAGCAGCGCACGATCCAGATCCGAGGACTGAGCACGCTGAACTATGATGCCGCCGCACCACTGATCGTGCTGGACAACTTCCCGTATGCCGGCGACATCAATAACATCAACCCCAATGATATCGAAAGCGTGACGGTGCTGAAAGATGCCGCGGCCGCCTCGATCTGGGGCGCCCGGGCCGGCAACGGTGTAATCGTGATCACGACGAAAAAGGCCAAAGCCGGGCAGCCGCTGCGCGTCAGCTTCAACGCCAACATCAGCCTGTCGCCCAAACCCAACCTGATGAAGGCGAATCAGCTCAGCCCCGCAGAAGCGGTGGACCTGCAGCGCTACCTGTTCCAGCAAGGCTACTATGATGCCTCCCTGAACGACCCCTCGTTCCCGGGCGTACCGCCCGTGGCCGAAGTGCTGAACCGTGTCCGGAACGGCGAACTGACGGCCGCGCAGGCAGATGCCCAACTGGCAGCATTTCGGCAACAGGACGTCCGGCAGGACATGCTGCGTTACCTCTACCGGCCGGCGTTAGCCCAGCAGTACTACCTGAACCTGAGCGGCGCCGGTCCGAACAACCGCTACCTGCTCTCGGCGGGCTATGACCGAAACAGCAGCACGCTGCGCGGCAATGACAACGACCGGCTGACGCTGCGCTATAACCAGCAGGTGAACCTGACCGCCAGGTGGCAACTGCAAAGCGACGTGATCCTCACACGGAGCAAGGGCACGGCCAACAGCCCCGGTGATTATAACGGCTTTAAAGGCTATAACAAAAGCCTGGCCCCCTACGCCCGGCTGATCAACCCGGACGGCAGCCCGGCGGCGGTCGACCTATACCACAGCGGCGCGTTTACCGACACGGCAGGGAGAGGCAAACTGCTGGACTGGAAGTACCGGCCACTGCAGGAACTGGCGAATAATGACAACAGCAGTAAAGCGACCGACATCCTGGTCAACCTGGGCAGCAGCTACCGGATCGCGCCCTGGTTGAGCGCCGACCTGAAATACCAGTACCAGCATGCCCGTAACGATGCCAGGCAACTGGCCAACCTGAATGCGTATTCCGCCAGGGACCTGATCAACACCTACACGCAGCTCAACGGCGACCAGCTGACCTATGCCATTCCCAAAAAAGCGATCCTGACGACCACCGAAGGCCGGAACCAGCAGCAGGCCTTCCGGGGTCAACTCAGCGCGGACCACCGCTGGCAAGCGCATTCTATCTCGGCTATCGCCGGAGCCGAAGTGCGCGAAACCCGGCAGAACACCACCTACCAGACCACCTATGGCTATGACGAAAACACGCTGACGCTGAGTCCGGTCGATTATGCGAATCTGTACCCGACCTATGCCAATATCAACGGTGATGCCTACATCTTCAATGGCAACCGCTTTTCGCAATACGTCAACCGCTTCGTGTCGGTGTTCACGAATGCCTCCTATACGTATAAGGACCGGTATACCGTCTCCGGCAGCGCGCGGCGGGATGCCTCGAACCTCTTCGGCGTAGCGACTAACCAGCGCTGGGTACCGCTCTGGTCGGCGGGCCTTCTCTGGCGGGCCGACCAGGAACCGTTCTATCATATCAGCTGGCTGCCGCAGCTGAACCTGCGCATAACCTATGGGTCGAGCGGTAACTTGTCGCCAAACGAATCTGCGTTAACGCGAATCACCTATATTAACGCTTCCCGTTCCCCCGTTAACCTGCCATCCGTGGGCATCGCTGCGCCGCCCAACCCGCATCTGCGCTGGGAGCAGGTCAAGACGTTTAATGCCGGTGTCGACTTCGGGCTGTCCGGCCGCCGGATCAGCGGCTCGCTGGAGTACTATACCAAGCATTCGACCGACCTCATCAATAGCGTGCTCCTTGACCCGACGACCGGGTTCTCCAATGCGAACCAGAATTCGGCGGCGATCTTTACCAAAGGCATGGATGTGGTGCTGAATACGCTGAACATCGACCGGGCGCTCCAATGGCGTTCGATGATCCTGTTCAATTATGTCCGTTACCAAGTCACCAAAAATCTAAACCCACCGCCCGCCCAAGGACTGGTCAGTGACGGCACTTTCATCTTCCCGACGCTAGGTCTAAACCCGTATACCGTTGCCAGTTATCGCTGGGCGGGGCTCGACCCGAAGACCGGCGACCCGCAGGGCTACGTGAACGGGCAGGTCAGCAAGGATTATGCCGCCATTGCTACCAACCCAATCGAACAGCAGGTGATCAGCGGTCCGGCCGTACCACCGTTCTTTGGCTCCTTCCGGAACACGCTGGACTGGAAACGCTTTTCCATGGCGGTAACACTGGGCTACCGCTTCGGCTATTACTTCCGCAAGCCGACCACGAACTTCAGCACATTGGTCGAGAACGGTATCGGTTACCAGGATTACGGGCAGCGCTGGCAACAGCCAGGCGATGAGGCCCATACCCAAGTGCCCTCGTTCAGCTATCCCGGCGATGCCCTGCGTGACCAGTTCTACCGCTTTGCGGAGATCAACGTCGACCGGGCCGATAACATCAAGCTGAACGACCTGTACCTGAGCTATACCCTACCCCTCACGAAGCAGCGAGCTGGTTTTTCCTCTATACAATTTTACCTGTATGCGAATCAACTGAACCTGCTGCTCTGGAAGGCCAATCAAGACGGGATCGATCCGGACTTTATTTATGGCATCCGCACCCCGGCCACTTATTCTGCCGGTATCAAGATCAACCTTTAATGCTGAACCCATGAAACACACGAAAAAGAAAATAACGCCCGGCCTCAACCTTTGCTGCGCCATGGCCGGTGTGCTAGCCTGTCTGGCACTTAGTTCCTGCAAAAAATATCTAGAAGCCAAGCCGGACCAGAGTATCGCGACACCATCCACCCCGGAGGACCTGGAAGGTATCCTGAACAATTACAATTTTGTCAATGCGCGGTATCCTTCGGCCGGCGAGATCGCCGCGGATAATTATTACCTAAAGACCGGCGACTATAACGCCCTGTTGGAATACCAGCGAAATTTCTATACCTGGCAGAAATATGGCAAGAACCTCGGCACCGACTACATGGCGCCGTATAATGCGATCGAGTACGCCAACGTGATTCTGGACGCGCTGCCGAAGATCAGCATCAGGGAAGAAAGCCGCAAACGGCAGATCGAAGGCAGTGCGCTGTACATCCGGGCCGCCTATCACTACGCGCTAGCCCAGTTATTCTGCGGCGTCTATCGTCCCGCGCGTGCCGACAAGGATCTCGGTATCGCCGTCCGGCTGACCGCTGACATCGCCGACAAACCGGTCCGTACGACCATCGCCAACACCTATATCGCGATCATCGCTGACCTGCAAAAAGCCATCCCGGAGTTACCGCCGCTGGCCGATACGAAATTCCATGTCAGCCGCTGTGCCGCCTACGGCCTGCTGGCCAGGGTGTACCTGAGTATGAGCGATTTTCCTAACGCTGGAAAGTACGCGGACGCTGCACTGGCAATCTATTCCACGCTGATCGACCTCAATAAAGTGAATGCGAACGCGAACGTGCCTTTTCCTCAGTTCCATGACGAAGTGATCTACGATGCCCGGGTCGCCGCCCCGGCAGCACTGCAACAGGCTCGCGCCAAGGTGGACACGCTGCTCTATGCGAGTTACGCCGCCAATGACCTACGTAAGGCCGTTTACTACAAAAACAATACGGATGGCAGCAAAGCTTTTAAAGGGACCTACAGCGGACAGGCGAACGGAGCCTTATTCACCGGAATCGCTACAGATGAACTGTACCTGATCAGCGCGGAAGCGAAGGCCAGGGCATCGGATATCAGCGGCGCATTGCAGCGCCTGAATACGCTGCTGAGCAAGCGCTGGAAAACGGGCACCTTCACGCCGGTGACCGGCACTGATGCCGCGCAGGTCCTGACCAGAACACTGGAAGAACGCCGAAAAGAACTGCCGTTCCGTACGCTGCGCTGGACCGATCTGCGGCGGTTGAATGAAGAGCCGGCAAGGGCGATCCTGCTATACCGGAATATCAGCGGAACCCTTTACACTTTGAAGCCGGGCGATCTCCGCTACGTCTTCCAGATCGATGAAGAGGCGGTCAGGTTGAGCGGGCTGGAGCAAAACCCATAAAAAAGGGGGGCTTTAAGCCCCCCTCCTGTTAATTCTTCATGTCAATGTTCGGATCCGCCGGCGCATGCGCCTGCTGGGAAGCCCAGAGATTCGCTTTTTCGGCATTGAACTCTGAGGCGACCGGGGTCTGGCCGACCGCACGGCTGGTCGATAAAGTCACCCCGCAAACGTCCTGCGCACCACTGCAAGGATTCGTAGCGGTCGCCACGTAGTTATTGATGTTCTGGATGTCTGCCTGTGCAGCAGAACCGGTATAGGCATAAAAATTACTGTTCACTTTCTTAGCGGTGAATGCGCTGGTGCCAAAGGCCAAAGCGATGGCCAGGGCAGGTAATACTAACTTTTTCATGGATACATTTTTTAAAATAAGAATTGATGAATGGAATCTTACCCGTGGTCACAGGGACGGGCACGGCCTGCCGGGGCTGCTGCATGGCAACAACATGGGTCAGTTTAGCGATGGGAAAGCCGGATCCTCCTTTCTCTGTTCTCCAGTACTATAGCGAGGATGTTCAACAGCAAGACAATGACGTTCAAGATCAGGTGAGCGGTCCAGCCCATACCGGCAATCACGCCGCCGCAACTGCAGGGCAAATGCGGAAAAAAGCCGGAGACCGCCAGGGCCACGTAAGTGGTGAAGACCAGCATCAATATCGCTGAAACATACAGCCCGATCCTGCGCGTACGCCGGAACAGCAAGCAGGCTGCCGCCAGCAACTCTGCTGCGGGCAGGACGGGCACCAGGACGGGCAATAACGCCTTCGGCAATGCCTGGCGGCCCATGCTGAGCCGGTAATCTGCATAAGCTAAAAGCTTACTGACCGCTGTATGCACGAAGAGCAGCACCAGCAGCGAGATGACCATATCGATGATAAATGACCTTTTCATATGCTACCCTAAAGGTACCGGCCAGGTAATGAAGGCATGGTCAAACAGATCACCGGATTGAGGGAATAAGATCACCATTTCTTGTGACCGGTCCAGGTAAGATATTGATTGGCCGTCCGGTTCCGGCCGGCGTCCGCCAGGGCCGCAGCGGGGTTTACGGCCAGTTGACTGGATAATAACCGGCAAATAATACCGATATATCGATACCTTATGGTGACATAGCCACGGAATTAACAAGAATTAGGGATCAGCGCGGCATCCTACACAGCATATACAGCAGAGCGCCCACTCGAAGGCGACGTCATTGTAAATAATTGTATTGAAGCTTAAACCAACAAAACAATTATCCAAATGACCTCCAGCCTGAATTAGTGCATATTATGTTTAAATAAATAACACTAATATATTTGTTAGACATCAAGGTATCCTTATTAAAAAGATGTTCAGAATGACCTCAATGTCTTTATAATTTGAATAAATAATAAAGGAGGTATATTTTGAGCTGTATATGATTTAAAAATCAAGTATGCACGATTGGCAAAGTTACGCAGTGAAGCATGTGATGCAATACCCTATCACATTAGCCAAAGGGCAGTACGTTGGAAACAAGACAAAAGAACTTGTATCTGGTGGCATCATCGTCAGTGAAACGGTTTTTGAGGCAGGAATGTGCTCAGATTGGCACTTTCATCAGAATCCTCACTTCTCCCATATTTTAAGTGGTGGAAGCATGGAAGAGCGGCCACAATCTACTGAGCATCAGCTACCAGGGAAGGGATTGTTTTATTTTCCGGGCATACCGCATCGAAATGTAGCTTATCAGCCGGGAACCAGAATTATTAATATTGAACTTGAGCAATCTTTTTTTGAGCACCACCAATTGGAAAGCCCTAAGGAAAGGCTGATGTTTGATGCAAATGAGATGCTGAATACCGGTGGCCTTATCAAAATTCTTAATGAATTTAGATTAGATGATGCCGGCACCCCTGTAGCCATAGAACAAGCTTGTGTAGAACTGATAAGCAGTAAGCAAGAGACGCGTCACCCCGGAATAGAGTGGATGAACAGAATCAGAAGTTTACTAAATGACCATTGGAATAATCCCATCACCCTTGTTGATCTAGCCGCACATATGGGTATCCATCCGGTAACCTTATCGCGGCTGTTTACTGTTGCGTTTCACTGCACGTTCGGCGAATATTTGCGCAGGCTAAAAGTTGAACGTTCATTCACCCTGATCAGAAATAAGAAACATTCTTTAACAGAGGTCGCTTATATGTGTGGCTTTTATGACCAGGCACATTTCACCCGCACTTTTTTAAACACCACCGGTACGCTTCCCAAAGCTTACCGCGGTTTTTAACCCGCTGTTAAATCCATACAATTTTTAAAAATTACGACAATTTACATTTGCTTAAAATCAACAGCAAATGGAAGTCGACTATGTGATCCGGCCAATACAGCATTCCGATAACGCTGCAATTTGTAGCTTGATCAAAGACGTTTTAGCCTCTTATCAAGCCAACAAACCAGGTACGGCATTTTACGATGATAGCCTAAAAAACCTAAGTCAAACATTTACAGAACCCGGTTCAGGCTATTGGGTGGCTGAACGATACAAGGTGGTCATTGGGGGTTGCGGTATTTATCCAACGGATGGTTTGCCTGCCGGACACTGTGAACTCGTGAAGTTTTATGTTGCACCTAACGTTCGGGGCAGTGGTATCGGAGCCGCACTATTTGATAAAGCATGTGACTTCGCGCGATCTGCAGGTTATACCCATATATATCTGGAAACGCTTCCAGAGCTTCTTACGGGCTTGGCATTTTACGAAAAGAAGGGATTTAATTATCTGGCTTCTCCGTTAGGCAATTCCGGCCATTTCGGCTGTTCAATATGGATGGAAAAAACACTTTAGAATTAACACATATGCAAAATCAATCAACTATAAGCATCAAAGTAGCGCAGCTTATTTTTAGCCTCGTACTAACTTATTGGGGGTCGGCAATGGCGGCCTTCGCTCAGTCAGATCCAATAAAACTAAAGGGTATTTTCAAAGAATACCAGGAGGACAATCTCAAATTACATCCGATCAACGCAACTTTTTCGGGTGACCATCGATATGATGGCGAATTAGCCAATGATATCTCACAAGCGTTCATTAAAACTTCAGTCAATGTTGACAGAAAATATCTTCGCCGGCTACAAAGCATAAAAAGAGAGCATCTGAGTATTGCCGATCAGATTTCCTACGATGTGCTCAAACAGATATTGCAAACCGATATGGATGCCGCCAATCATCACCTGGAATATTTGCCTATCAACCAGTTCTCCTCTATACCGCTTCTGATCGGACAATTAGGTTCAGGACAGTCGGCGCAACCGTTTCGTAATTTGAAAGATTATGAAAATTGGATCAAACGCATCAGTGCGTTTGAATTATGGGCAGATACAGCAATAGCCAATATGAGAAAAGGTATGGCCTCGGGTGTTGTATTGCCTAAGATCCTGGTAAAGCGAATGATCCCGCAGATGGAAGATCTCGGGAAAAATGATACTTCTAACGTATTTTTCGGTCCTTTAAACCGCATACCCTCAGCTATTAGCGGCGAAGCGCGTAAGCAAGTTCAGCATAAGCTAAGCAAAGCGCTCGATATGGTTTTGTTGCCTGCCTACCAACGCATGGCGCTATTTTTGAAGAATGAATACCTGCCTGCGGCTACTGATTCTGCGGGTCTCTCGGGAATTCCTGGTGGACCGGCAATGTATCGCTATTATATCCAACTGTTCACCACCACGAACAAGACGCCTGATCAGATATATGACCTGGGTCTAAAAGAAGTCGCGCGAATCAAATTGCAAATGGAGGCGATCAAAAATAAGACCGGCTTTCAAGGTTCCATGCAGGATTTTAACCAGTTCCTGAAGACTGACCCACGCTTCATGCCTTTTAAAAATGCTGAAGAAGTGCTGCAAGCTTACCGTAATGTTTACCAAACTGTTAAGCCGCATCTTTCCGAACTTTTTAGCATATTTCCCAAAAGTAAATTTGAGATCCGGCGGGTTGAAGCCTTTCGTGAGGCTTCGCAAAACGGGCCATCTTACGCTATCGGTTCACTTGATGGGTCTCGTCCGGGAATATTTTATGTACCTGTTCCGGATGCTACCAAGATCAATATGGTAACGCTGGGCCTGGAGGCGACCTTTATACACGAGGCCATCCCAGGACATCATTATCAGATATCGCTTCAACAGGAAAACACCTCACTTCCGGCTTTCCGGCGACAAATATCATTCAGCGCATTTACCGAAGGCTGGGGACTTTACACGGAATCACTCGGGAAGCAGTTAGGATGTTATACCGATCCTTACCAGGAAATGGGTGCGTTAAATAATGAGTTGTTAAGGGCTATCAGACTTGTAGCAGACGTTGGCTTACATGCAGGCAAAATGAGCAAGGAACAGGTGATCGACTACATGCTTGCCAACCAATCTATCAGTTTCGCTGATGCAACCAGTGCAACGGAAAGATACATGGCGATGCCCGGTCAGGCCTTATCTTACAAGGTCGGTGAGTTGGAAATGGTCCGTATCCGAGAGAAATGCAAAGCCCGCCTTGGCAAACAATTCAAACTGCTTAGGTTTCATGACGCCTTATTGAGCCAAGGGGACATGCCTTTAACGGTACTTGAACAATACATGGATACCTGGGTCAAAAGTGAAAAAGCCAGGACTGCGCTTAAGCATAAATAATGCTTTATGCCAAAAAAAACTTAAATTTATTCACCGAGGGAAACGATCCTACTGGATACAATTAAACGTTACCGTATATGAAGAAAAACGAAGCGAATCCACTAGGTAAGCAACCATGAATTATGTAACGATCGCGCCACCGGCGCACTTAAAATCTTTTGTCCGTTACTTTTGGGCGCTGGAATATACGCTGGCGCCAGGTGAACAAAATTACGTTTACCGATCGATAGCGGATGGCTGCGCTGAGATCGTTTTTCACGTGAAAGGCCTATTTGATGATTTACTGGATACCAGTGTCCAAAAAGGCTGGCGTTCGGGTATGCATTTTCAAAGTTCCCGGTACACCAGGTTCATTACATCAGAAGACTTTGTCATATTCGGCGCTTACCTGTACCCTTATGCAGTACCTCTGTTATTTAATTTTTCGGCCCAAGAAGGCAGTAACCTTTCTGTTGAATTAGACGGCTTTCTTTCCGCTTCCGATGCCAAGCGCCTGGAGGAACAGATCGTGCTGGCAGACAATCACGCTAAGCGAGCCGAGATATTGAGTCATTATCTTAGTGCGCGACTAACCACTGTACAACGAAAAGATGAGAGTATCATTGCTTCCATCCAGCAGGTCATTCACTCCAATCAACCTCACACCGTGAGCCGCCTGGCGAATCAAGCTAACTTGTCTATGCGTCAGTTCGACAGGAAGTTTAAACACTATGCCGGATTCAGTCCGAAATTTTATGCTAAGATCTCGCGATTACACGACGCACTGGAGCGTTACAGTGGGCATCAAACGCTAACCCAGATCGCCGTGGATTGCGGGTATTACGATCAATCGCATTTCATACATGATGTGAAAGCATTTACGGGCTATCACCCGAAAGCTTATTTTTCCGGAAAAGCAGAAGGCACACAATTTCGCGAATGGTAATCTGTCTTGTTTTTACAATTTTGTAATGAAGATGGGTGATAATTTTGAAGAAAAAAAATATGAAAAACACCCATTCTTCGGCCGATCAAACCATTGTGCCTTACCTAATTTTAAAAGATGCAGCGGCATTTGCCACTTTTGTCTCTAGGGTATTTAGTGCGACAGAAATTATCAGAACGTTAAGGGATGACCAGACGATCATGCATTGCGAGGTAGTGATAGGAAACAGCAAAATCATGTTTGCAGAAAGCACTGATGAGTACCCGGTACAAAATGCAGGTATGTTTATTAACGTAATTAGTTGCGATGAGCTGCATCAACTGGCAATAGCGAATGGTAGCCGATCCATTTTAGAACCTGAAACGCAACCATTCGGTCGTTCATCAGGTGTTGTGGACCCATTCGGCAATACCTGGTGGATCACATCTCCCCTATCAGAAAATTAATAAGCTACCGTACCTTATCCTTATAAAGGCAGGAAAGTTTGCATCAATCAGAGCGGCAAACTTTCTTATTCCTCTTATGAAGCAGACAATTACATTTTTAAACTGTTGTGATCAAGGTGAAATCCGAATGCCTCAAAAGTTAAGGACTGAATTTGATGCTGGAAGCCCGATGCCGACATTATTAGATGTATGGGGTAACGGGCTCCAGCGTTTCCTTCCAAAGTCTTCAAAGTTTTGATACGTGCCTATCTTCACAAATTTTTTAAATCCATATGGTATACCTTCTGCGCCTAAGGGCGAGTTACGATCTGCCAAATGGAAATGTAGATGAGGGCCGGTAGACTGCCCGGTGAAGCCAATTGAAGCGATCACCTGACCAGCCTTGACCCGCTCACCAACTTTTACGCTGACACTACCCGGCTTTAGGTGTTCATAGAAAGCGAAGACATTGGGCGCTATTTGCATAGCAATATAATTACCTGTCGCGCGGCTGCTATCATGAGCGGGATGAGCAGAAAGTGTTTGACTTTCTTTAAAGGTATCTACAGCTGCGGCTATTACCCCATCTTCTACTGCCAGCACATCAGCGCCATAGCCATACCAGTTTTTGATCGAATCCTGATCGCCTTTTGCGAAACGACCTGAAGAATCCAGCTTAATAAAGTCTATGGCAAAGCGTCCAGGTAATCTATACGTTCCGTCGACCGCATAATACACCCGGCGGTGCCCTCTTTCCCAAACCGGATCGTAAACAGCAGCCCAGTTGTCACCCGATAGAGGACTGCCAATTAAAAGCGGTTGTTTATTAGAAAGTTGGGTTGAAACAGACACTGTTTGAACAGTACGATCGCCATCCGGTATATAGGTCAGGATATTGTTTAGCGGGTGAAGATCTCGTCCCATTTTTGGAACTTCCATATACATAAACGTACTGGTTCCTGGCGCTAACTTATTGTTTAACAACTTTGTTCTAAGTCTTGCTTGAAGCTTACTACCGGAAAGATCGACGATAGTCTGCCCGTTTTTGCCTTTGACTTTAAGGTTTAATATATTAACTGGTGCTGTTCCCCGGTTACTGATCAACAGTTCATAATATAGCCACCGTGTGCCATTAATGCTGACCGGATCATATTGGGCATTAACAGTCAGTTTCACCTGACCACATACCAACGTGGTCAGGTGAATCATGAGATAAAGAAATAAGTAAATGAAGAGTGCGGTCGCTTTCATTTTAGGTTAGTATAGTTGATCTACCTGGGTATCCATATTATCTTCAAAACGCTGTGCCGATGCCCCCGAAGATACCGTAATCTCCTTTATTGGAAAAACTGTAATCAATACGGGCATAGATGCGTTTTTTGGGTAACAGTTGTGAACGCAGTCCACCGCCAAAGGCAAATTTGATATCTGCATTGTAAGCTTTGAAAAAATTAGCGGTACCGTCTGCGGCACTTGCAAATAATACATAGCCTAAACGCGGGTTGGCCTTGTCAAATAGCGAGCGGAATTCCGCCTGAACTGTCGCTACCTGCTGATTAATGTACAGGTTTCGCCACATACCTCTAAAGCTTCTATCAAAGGTAAAATATGGCAGTTTGTAAAATGGCACATTGCCGCCCCATACTGCATCAGCATAAGCTTGCAGTGCAAAACCAGTGGTGCCATTACTACCACCAATACTGAAGTACTTTCTGTAATCGAACTGGACTTCATTATAGGCATATCTACCCGTCTTTAATAAGCCATATTTTAGAAAGTTCAGTTCCATGAAACTTCCTTTAGTTGGAAATAAGATATCGTTCCTGTTATCATATTGTATAGTCGGGCCCAAACCGGTCAGGAAACCGCCCGCCGTGCCAAATGGTAACACCACCTCACTGTTATCAAATTTTGCAGCAGTGTAATTGCTAAGTTCATACTTGAGGCCAAAGCTCCAACTTTTGGATAAAAAATGAGCTACGCTACCGCTGAACGTCAGGTTGTTGTTTACATAGGACTCCCTGTTTTTACGGCTGACATTCGGACCTATACCAAAATAATAATTTTTGTCGTGACGATTATATTGGATCTGCGCAACGACATGCCAGCCTTTAGGCGAATAGTTGTAGACGGAGAAGCTATTGCGCCATTGTTTGCCACCAAAACCATAGGCGGTTGATAAACTATACATAGACGGGCGATATGGCGCTCCCGCGGGTGCAGCCAGGTCATTCTTCAGCAAAGTGACGTTCAGACCGATCATAAAACCAGTTTCAGGGGTATAGGTCAAAACAGGCTGCGGAATCAATTCGAACGGCAGCGTAAACGCCGGTACAAAGCAACAGTGCTCAACTGAATCAACCGCTTTAGCTGTCTGGGACTGTTGGTTACCTGATCCATCAATCTGCCAGATCTTTAAGGTTCCGCTTTTGTCCCAATAGGGTGCGTCACGCACGTCCGATTGCTTAACAACCCTTCGGCGATCTGCCAATGACCAGCCGTTCAGTTCGCCGGATTCATCTAAGCTATAAATTGAACTACCGTCACTATTGTAGGAAAGCGCCTTGATCTTTTTTTGATGACCGTAAATCTCGACAACTACAGAGTCGCCGCTCAGGTCCCGGATCTGAATTACATTTTGACCTGTTGTCGTCGCACTTTGGTTAACATCCGTTGGATGATAAACCAGCAACTGCTGAGTTGACCGCTCCCAATGCGATCGTCTGGTCTTTAAACTCCCGGGGTCTATTTCAACTATATTTTGCCCGCTCGTGTAGGCCAGTGCTGATCCGTCAGCGTTCAAGTCAATTGCGTTTATAGTTGCAGGAACATTTACTGTCTTCAGAATCTTCCAACCGGGTAACTCCACCAGGCTAAGTTTAGCGCTTATCCAGGTTTTTGAGTGCACAACGTATAACCGATCACCAGTTTTGTCAAACACACCAGCAATGGTTTTTACCGGTAATTCGAAAGTTTTATCCCCCTTATCTTTGCTGATCGTATACAGGATCGTTGTTCCGTTTTCATCAGCACAGATCAAAGAAGTACCGGAGCTATTGAATGTGATATACTTTGCACTTTGTCCGGGTGACGCCAAACTGTAAAGTTTACGATCTGACGCTACATCAATGATCACGATAGAATCAGGCTTTGTTTGAGCCATTAGTCCGGTTGCTATATTCACTGCGTTTGGCATATATCGCTTTTGCTGGGACATCGCGGGCAACGCTGGCCAGGCCAAACAGATAAATACAACGATGCTCGGCTTTAGCCACAGCCTGGTCAGGAATTTGCCAGGCATTAACTTTAAGAGGCCGACAGACCTGTTAAAGTATTGATCTCTAATATTTTTCATTTTACAAAGCTGCTCTTCGCTTTGTTGATGAATGAAAACTTTGAACGAACTACCGGAATTAATGAACCAATTGAGTTTGACTCCGGATCTTAGCGGCTTAAGCCCTTAGCTATTGATCCGCTTCCCGTTTTTTAGCGGCCCATCTTGTCACCAGCACCCCAATGACGGCCAGACATGCACAGATCACCTGGCGCGTCCAAAAGTTACCAGTCACATAGACCAGAAAGTTAGGGTCTGTGGGACTGAACATACTTTTGATGAATATTGCTGCCCCTACAGCCATCATTATCATCCCTAATACCTGCAATGCAATATATTTCATGATTAATTATTGTGTTTAAATCGCTATTTAAGACATGATCTTATCTTTCATAAATGCTGTAAAAGCTTCTTTATAGGTGTGACCAATAGGGATCGATTCTTTAGTTGTCAGATAGACCATATTGCCCTGGATCATATTGATATGGCGAACCGAAACAATGAACGATTTGTGAACACGCAAGAATTGATGCCCAGGTAAGCGCTGTTCAAGGTCTTTAATGTTCAATAAAGCGATCTTGCGTTGTTCCTGTTGGGTATAGATACTTACATACTGTTTCAGCCCCTCGATATAGATAATATCATCTATATCGATCTTGATCATTTTTCCTTTCAATTCGGTTTTTACCAGCAGGTAATCGTTTATCGGAATTACATTGCGACCGCATACCGCTAATGCGCGGTTGGCTGCCTGTAAAAAGCGTGAATAAATTATCGGCTTCAATAAATAATCGACCACCTCATTATCAAAACCGTCCAGGGCATATTCCTTATAGGCGGTCGTCAGGATCACTTTAGACTTGCCTTTGAGTAACTTTATAAATTCAATTCCTGTTATACCGGGCATTTGCACATCTAATAGGACGAGGTCCACCTTTTCCCGCAGAACGAACTCCAGCCCCTGGACCGGGGAGGTTGTTGTGTGTACCAATTTTAAAAAGGGTGTTTGTTCAATGTGCAGACGCAACAGTTCTATTGCGTGTTCTTCGTCGTCTATGATAATACAGGTCAGCATATTAGAGGTCAATTTTAATTTCTGCAATAAAATAATCGGCTTGCTGCCTGATATTGAATGACTGATCGTTTCCATAGAGCAGTTCCAGCCTTTGCCTGATATTATCCAAACCGATACCGCTGGACAGTTCCTTCAAGCCTGATTTCTTCCGGTTCCCTATATAGAAATTGAACCTGCCTTGTTTTAATGACAATTGGATATTCAATGGATTATCGGAGTCGTTAAGGTCGCCGTGTTTAAAGGCATTTTCAACTAATGTGATCAGCATCAAACGCGGAAACCGTGCCGAGTAATTATCCACGTCTATCATGCTTTTGATTCTTAATCCGTTATTGTAACGCATCTGGTTCATCGCGATGACATTGTTCATATGATCGATCTCCTTCGATAAGGTCGCCTTCCCTTGCCCGTCCTCTTCAGGTTCCAAAGCATAACGCATTACCTCTGATAGCAGGGCTACGGCATTCGCAACCTCCATATTTTCTTTTACACATTTCGTAAAGATCAAACTCAAAGAATTAAACAAAAAGTGCGGGTTGATCTGATACCTTATCGCAGCCAGTTCCGCACTTAGCTTTTGTTTCTCCAATTCGGACTCCCGGGCTTTTTTCTGTCTTAGCTCGACAGAAACCGCGATGGCTATGGTAAAAAGCGTCATAAAGCAGGCAATGGCTAGCTCCCATATCAAAAACTCCTGAAGAGAAGTGTTCATCCGCCGGGCGATCGTCGGATCACCCAGGTGAAATTCCATTAAATATTCAACCGAGGTCAGCACAATAAAAAATAGCACCAACTTAAGAAGTAATGGCTTCCATTTATTTGAACGGACAAAAGGCAAAGCGATCTGGTAGATCAGGATATAGTATATGACGCTTACCTTTAATATGCCGAAAGCAATACCTGGTATCCATTCACGCTTGTCACCGTACCGCTGATATACTGTTTCGGGACCTTCCAGCCAGGCAGCATAAAAGATCAATAACGCAAATACGCTATAGGTGGTCAGGATAAACCTGTACCGTCGCCAGAACATCATTAACCAAATCTTAGCGTCCATTACCGGATCTTTTTATTGATAAATAGTACAGCAGGTATATAAAACATTCAATCTTAATGCCTTAGCAAGCTCCAGCATTGACAGCGCCAGCGTTTCAAAGATAGTGCAGGCGATATTTCAGGATCACGATTTTGAACCAATTGGCATTTAACCTGCACCAAAAGCATTTCCTGAACGACAAACGCAAAAATCAACAGGTCAATTCAATAAATCTCATTGGGCCACTGATCAAGCGCATTCGCATTAAAAAACTGTTGGTATCAGCAATAGCCGTGTTGGTTCAACAAATTCAGGCGGCGTACCTGCCGCCGATATTTTTGTATCAGGCCGGCCAATCAGATCCGGGTAATTCAACTGATCTAGACGAATCATCAAATGAAAATTATTTCGAAAATTCAAACACCAAGTTGCGATATGAGCACCCTACAGATCTTTGGACTGTGCATATTCATCCTTTTTTCAATTAGCTGTACTTCCAATAATATGAATAATAACAAACCCGAAGTCCAGACCATGAATGGCATCGTACGTGGTATCGCCACTAACAGCTATATGATCTTTCAGGGAATTCCATATGCCAAACCACCTGTGGGTGAACTCAGGTGGAAGAGTCCACAACCCGTTGGTAACTGGTCAGGCGTCAAGGAAACTGTTATGCCTGCAGCAAAGTGCATGCAACTGGCGGGCGGACCTGGTTCCAAAATCGTTGGTAGCGAGGATTGTTTATACTTAAACGTCACCAAACCTGCCAGCGCAAGCCGTATGTCTTTAAGGCCGGTTATTGTCGAGTTACATGGCGGCGGCTTCCATAGCGGGGCCGGCGCGGAAATGGATGGCAGACGCCTGGCGGTGCTGGGAGATGTAGTGGTTGTAACGATCAATTACCGGTTAGGCGTCTTCGGTTATTTCGGCTATCCCGGACTGGAAGGCTCAGGGAGCTTTGCGCTTCAAGACCAGGTGGCGGCGTTAAAATGGGTTCACGACAATATCAGCGCCTTCGGTGGCAATCCCCGTAATGTTACCCTTATGGGGCAGTCATCCGGTGCGTACAGTACCGGTGCATTGCTTACCTCTCCCCTAGTCAAGGGGCTCGTACACAAAGCTATTCTGCAAAGCGGGTCGCCCATGATGAGCGCACCATTCGGAACAATGGTAGATGGCCTGGCGGTGCCGTCTGTCTATATATCTCAACAAGAAAGCGAGCAGTACGGGAACTTTATGGTTTCAACGGCTAAACTGGGCTGCGAAAAAGCAGCTGATCCATTAGCCTGCCTGAGAAACTTGCCTGCTGCAAAGCTTATGCCCATTCATCAAGCCATGATCGTACCAGCCTACGGTGGTGCTTTGCTGCCCAAAAACCCTGTAAAGGCTATTCAAGATGGCACATTTAACCGGATCCCGGTCATCATTGGTAACACGCACGATGAAGAACTCGGAAAAGCAGGTGAGCCGTTGGACGAAAAAGAATTTGACGAACGACTTAAGAAGGCTTTTGCCGCTGATGCGAGCAAAGTTAAAGAACGCTACTCCATAAAACGATATCAGAGCTTTGCCATGGCCTGGAGCGCCATAGTGACCGACCGTGTCTGGATATGGCCATCGCATGTCGCGGCCGCTAAAATAGCACCATTAGCACGTGTCTATCAGTATGAATTTAACGATCCGACCCCGCCACAGATCCTGGCCAAGGCATTTGGTGTAAAAGCGAATCTGAAAGGAGCATTCCATGGCGCTGACGTTATCTATGCTTTCCCATCCGGTGGACTTCTAAATAAGGAACAGACCCTGTTATCTGATGATATGATCAAATACTTTTCAACTTTTGCGCGCAGCGGAAATCCCAATACCGGTGGTTTGCCAGAATGGAAGCCAAGTGTAAAAGGTGATCATCAAACGCTATTGTTCAGCCCGGGCAAGAACGGTATTAAATCAGTTGATTACGTCAAAGAACATAACTTAGACCTATGGGATGCTATCGCATTGAAATCAAAAAGAATATAACGGTTCAATCAACCACAAATCAAGGTTGCAGTTTTCCTGTAAAAAGTTTTAATTCTTTTTGCAAGTGGCTCGTATCATAATATCCATGTTGAATGGCTGTTGCGAACAAGCTATTGCCATCATGCGAATTGTTCAGATGGAGATAAGCATGCATGAATCTTTGCAGCCTGATATATTCTTTAGGAGTTAACCCGATATAATTCTTAAAATTTCTTTCTAACCACTTGTAATTGACCCTGGTTTTTTTTGAAAGGTGATCCACACTCACCTGACCTTTATATAACATAACAATGCCTAAAACATCTTCTAATATCTTATTCGGTATGGTGATCGCATTAAGCTTCTGCATAAAACCCTCGATAGCTTCCAGTTTCTGGTTGGTTGAGGATCCACCTTCTACGGCCTTCAATAATTGCGCTCCACGCGTGCCCAAAGATGCTGCCAGGCTCCAAACCGGTTGCTTTCTCAAGGTGGCGGGAGTTACTCCGAATGCCTGATAAAATAAAACAGGATTGAATCTTATGATCAGCAAACTGTCTGTTTCAGCTAATTCATCAAAATATACTTCTTCCAAATATTGACTAGTTAGCCAGGCTGAGTGAATCGTGTAAGATCGATCCTTCTGCGAAACTTTAATGTAACTGTTTGAACTATCAAAGAATGCGATCGTAGGCGTACCATCATTAAAAGCCAGTCTGTTTTTGTTAAAATCCGTAGCGGTTATCCTGTAAGAATTCTCGATAAACAGCGCTTTGTGAGCCTTGCCAAGACTGTTCTTCACCTCACCTAAATGAGACTGTTTTAAGATATGATGAAATAATTCTATTGGCATAACACAAAGTTATCGGAAATAATATGTCTTAGATGGATAATTAATGTCTAATTTTTACCATAACACCCTCATACAGAACCTGAGATTTGTATAAAATAATACTTATGATTTTACCTATTATGGCCTATGGTTCACCTGTTCTGCGACAAGAGAGCGTGGACCTTCAACCAGATTATCCAGAAGTTGATCAACTGATCGCAAATATGTGGGATACCATGTATAACGCAACAGGTTGCGGATTAGCTGCACCTCAAGTGAATCATCCTATCAACCTTTTCATCGTCGATAGCCAACCTACCTATGACGCCATGACCGCGGAAGATAAGGCATTGTACTACGATGGTGACCAGGGTGTTAAGGAGCTCTTCATCAACCCGCACATCACCTATTTTCCGGACCGGTACTGGTCAGATGATGAAGGATGTTTGAGCATTCCAGGTTTGGTCGGCTCGGTTAAAAGGCCTTGGCAAATCGCAATAGCCTATCAAGACGAAAATTTCGTATCAAAAAATGCAATTTTCAGCGGAATGACAGCCAGGATGATACAACATGAGTATGATCACCTGAGAGGCAAACTCTATTTGGAACACTTGAGCCCACTGAGCAAGCAACTGATGAACCGGAAATTGAGCAAGATCTTAAACGGAAAATATGCTAGCAAATACCCATTAAAGTATGTGTAAACGCACGAGCGAATATTCGAACATCAGTTCATTCGCGATTTCAGACGATAACCTGTAGCATACTATCGATAAGACTATATTGATTGAGTAAGCCTGAGATCAGCAAGCATTTATCATTACAGACATCAGCAAGTTAACACCTAACCATATCACTACTGTTCATGTTGACCAATGGTTAAAGATAAGGATCAGACCAAGCGCCGGCTGATAGAAGCCGTTGGTGAACTATTAAAAAATGAAGGCTATAAAAGTTTAGGTGTTAACCGGATCGCAAGGCAGGCCGGGGTCAGTAAAAAACTGATCTACCGCTATTTCGGCAATGTCGATCACCTGATCGAGGCTTATGTGGTTGAGAACGATTACTGGCTAACATTCTCCAAGTCGTTTAAGCAACTCGAAGCTGAAAGCGATACTTTGCAGGTCAAACAATTTATTACCGATCTGTTGCAAAACCAATTCAAATACTTCCTTAAGGAGGATGAAATGCAACGGCTCATCCTATGGGAAATCTCCGGCAACAGTGAACTGATGAAAAGCATTCACCGCGCCCGGGAAGCAAAAGCACAATTGCTGCTTGACATAACAGAGGCGCGCTTCCAAAACAAAAATGTCAACTTCAGAGCCCTTGCCGCGCTATTGGTCGGCGGCATCTATTATACCATTCTCCACGCCAACTCCAATGGCAGTATCTTTTGTGATATAGACATCCATTCCTCAGAGGGACAAAACGAGATCTTAAAAACTATTGAGAGGGTAATTGACTGGGCTTCTCTGGAAACGTAGATTATTTGGTTTTCCGGTCTTTCCTTAGCCCGATCGCTGTCCGGCAGCGAGCTGGTTTAGCTCTTTAGTCTAAAGTGGCGCTCCTCCTTCCCTGTTCTCAAAAACTATCGCGACAATAGCCAACAGCAGAAAAATGATAGTTAAGCCAGATGGGCAGTCCAATTCATACCGGAGCTCACCCCGCCACAAGTGCATGGCAAATGCGGACAAACTCCGGCGACGGCTAAGCCTAAAGAGATTCATTATTTGTGATGACCAAAGACAAGGTTTTCATCACAGGTCACGCGCCATCAAACGGCTCAGGTTTTCCCGGGTCATATTGAGATAGGTGGCAATGAGGCGCACTGAGGTCTTGCGGAAGAGATCCGGCTGCAATTTGCGCGTTTGAAGGTAGCGCTCTTCTGCTGACCAGGTCATGAGGCGTTTACGGAACCGTTCCAGATGCTCATGCCGCCGAACGAAAATGTCTTTTAGTTTTATGGCTTGCGGATAGTCTTGCAGCATACTATGAAGGTCTGTATAGCGCAGTGAGATCAATACCGAACGGTCCAGGGCCTCCAGATAACGGTCAGTGCTTTCCTGCCAGTAACCTTCATAGGAAAAGATAAGGTCGCCGGCATCATAGAAAGCCAGTGTGTGTTCCTTGCCGGTGTGATCGAAGTAGTAAGCGCGACAGAAACCCTGAGACAGGAACCAGAGCCTTGTTTCCGGCTGACCGGCTGCATGAATCACCTGGTGTGGCTGATAGATCTCTTCATGGCAAGCCTGTTCAAGCTTACCCGCCAATGGCGCCGGCAAAGTGATCAAATTGTTCAGGTAAGCAATGAAAAAAGCAACACTCATCTCTCCGGCATTTGTGCTAAAGTTCGTGTATAAGATGCGGCCAGGTGGTGACATCCTCCTCCGGAGATGTAAAAAGTTAACTTTTTGTTAAATAATCGTAGCGTGTCACCACTTTAAGGAATTTTGAGGGATAAGTTTAAGGGTTAGATCTTATTACGATGATACAACCTTTGAACACATTTACAGACCGACTTTACGCCGCGATGGAACGGCAACTTACGCACGCACAATTGGATCATGCATCTGTTCTGGAGCAGATCAAGGCGTCGATCCTGATCTGCAAGAAAGCGATGAGCAAACTGAAGAATTATATTGCTGCCTACCAAATGACCGCGCAGGAAGAGATCACCTTTTTCAAACACATCAAACCGCAGTTTTACAGCAAATACATTTATTATGTCAATATGTACAATTACCTGATGCAGAAGCCCACCGGTGGTGAAAGTATCCAGGAGGATTACATCCGGGCCAACCTGTTCGAGCTCAAAGCCTTTTTTGACCATAACCGGGCATTTTACAGCTATTACCGTTCAGGCATGATCCAAATGGACGAAGTCTATTTCACCCGGGGCGGCTTTGACGTCTTTGCAGAACTGGAAGATTTTGAGGAAGATGAGCAATACAGTACCAGCCATGATTACAAACTATCCAAGATCATCGCCAATGAAAAGTTCCAGGATTTTTTGAACCTGGAGCTGGCTAAAACCGGAAATGAGGACATCGTAGCGCTGAACGGCCAAAAGATATTTCCCTTCAACCATCCACAATGGACGGCGAGTCAGACCGATGCTGCCGAATTACTTTATGCTTTGCAGACGGCCTGCGCCATTAACAACGGCAATATCGAGATCAACGAACTGGTGGGCATTTGGGAATTCATCTTTCAGATGGAGATCAACGAGCCGTATCACAAACTGCTGGATATCACCAAGCGAAAAAAAGAGGTATTTGTTTTTTTGAACCGACTAACCAATAGCTTCCAAAATTTTATTCTCGAAAAACTGGAATAGCGGCCCGGTACTTATGGGCGCTAAATGACTTGAGATCTATCAATTAAGTGGTTCTGTAAGACGTATAAAAAGAGTTTTATCGTCAAATCTATGATCGATGTGCACTTACACATTTAGGCAGAGCGTCTTAAAGCCGGTACCCATAAAAAATCCTGCCAGAATTTATTTTGATTCTTAATCGATGCATTTCTGTCCCTATTTGATGAATAAGCGCACCACCCGTTGACAGGTGGTGCCTTATTTTTTTAGGAGCCAGCCACCTTTGTTCTGCCCGGCAGCATGGAGCTCCGGGATCAAATACAAAGAAGATGCTCAATACGATATCCTGGCAGCAATACGTTTCTGCTGTCCTCCTCGTCACCGCAGCCTGGTACGCTTATGTAGCCTTACATTACTACCGCGCCGAGCTTTCGGCCTTCCTGAAGATCAAACCGGCTTCCAGGCAGCTCGTGCCACCTGTGGCCAACCATTTGACAGATGTGATCGGCGCTATAAAACCTGACCCGGATACCGGGCTTAGCGATCCCGGCGACCTCATTTTTGCAGACAGCCAAAGCGATGACATCAGTGACCTGACGTTGCCCAAAGGGCCGTCAGATGAACTGCTTGGATCGGCATTAACCCTGATCGAAGCTTACCGGGACAATAACGATAAAGCCGGTTTCCTGTCCATGCTGAAGCTACTGGTGGAACAATATGAACCGCTCAGCGACGAGATACACCTGCCCGCCGTTATCGCCGCGCTCCAACCTATTGCTCAAGCAGATCTGCCGTTCGGTATCGACGATACGGAATGGCCATTAACCTTTTAATCCCTATAAAGCTCATGAAAAAGAGAATTCAAACCCTTACGGCGGCCTTGCTGCTGTGCACAGCGGCAATGGCCCAGGACGGCAATGCCGGTATTACGGAGGCGACCAATCAGGTCAAAAGTTATTTCGACACCGGTACCAATCTCATGTATGCGATCGGCGCCGTGGTCGGTCTGGTCGGTGCGATCAAAGTTTACAAGAAATGGAACGATGGTGAACACGATACCGGTAAGGTGGCTTCCAGTTGGTTCGGCTCCTGCATCTTCCTGGTGGTGGTGGCTACTGTGCTCAAATCATTCTTTGGCGTTTAATCACCCGCTTTATGTATCGTATCAATAAAGGTATCAACCGTCCGATCGAATTCAAAGGACTTAAAGCACAATACATCGGCTACCTGGGCGGCGGGCTGGTCCTCCTGCTCATCCTGTTCGCGGTGCTTTATCTCATTGGCACGCCGGTACTCTTGTGTGTGCTATTGATCGCCGGAGCAGGCAGCGCCTTGTTCTACCAGGTTTTCGCGATGAGTCACCGCTACGGTGCGCACGGCCTGATGAAAAGGAACGCCAAACGCTATTTACCCAAATACCTCAAGTTCAAAACCAGAAAGATATTTTATGAAAAGCGCTGAACAAGTTTTCCCGATCTATAAGGTGGAGCACAACACCCTGCTTTCCACGCAGGGCGAAATGACCATTGCTTTCGAGGTGACACTGCCTGAATTGTTCACCCTCTCCAATGAGGAGTACCTGGCTTTTCACCAGACCTGGGTCAAGGCCATCAAATTGCTGCCGACCAACAGTATCCTGCACAAGCAAGACTGGTTCGTTTCTTCAGCCCACGAGGGAACATTCACCGAGCAGACCTTTTTGAGCCATGCCAGTGAACGGTTCTTTCATGAACGTCCGTATCTGGCGCATCACTGCCTGATCATGCTGACCAAACGACCGGAAAACTTCAAGGTTGTGGACAGTGCTGCCAGCAGTTTGCTGCGCAAGCACCTCGTGCCGAAAGAGGCTACCGACCAGGAACTGTTCCGTGACTTCGCGGATCGGGCCGGTCAATTCAAACGTTTACTGGAGGACAGCGGTCTGGTCAAATTACGCCGTCTTGCTGACGAAGACCTGGCCGGAACACTGGTGACGCCCGGCATCCTGGAACGGTATTGCTTCCTTTTGGACCGCAAAGAGGAACCGGTTTTAAAGGATATTCATTTCAAGGATGCTATGCGTATCGGTGATAATTACTGTCAGTTATATACGCTGGCTGATGCGGAACACCTGCCGGCCCTGTGCGGTCCCCGGATCACCTACGAACCCTACAGTACGGACAAAACGAAGTTCAGTACCGGTTTTGCAAGCCCGCTCGGGGCATTATTGAACTGCAATCATATCTATAATCAGTACCTGTTCCTGGAGGATACCGGCAAGACGATCAAAAAGCTTGAAGCAAAAAAACTGCGGCTGCAATCCCTGTCGGCCTATTCCCGCGAAAATGCGATCGGCCGCGACGCTACCCAGGATTTCTTAAATGAGGCGATCAGCGAACAGCGCCTGCCGGTAAAAGCGCACTTTAATGTCCTGGCCTGGACGGCAGATAAAGACGAATTGAAGGATGTAAAGAATAAGGTCAGTTCTGCTTTAGCTCAACTGGATGCCCAGCCGAAACAGGAGACCGATGGCGCGCCGCAGATCTGGTGGGCAGGACTTCCCGGGAATGCGGGTAATTTTCCGATGAACGACACCTTTGACACGTTCGCGGAACAAGCCTGCTGCTTTTTTAACCTGGAGACCAATTACCAAAGCAGCCTTTCGCCTTGCGGACTTCGGCTTGGCGACCGGCTCAGCGGTAAGCCGTTGCATGTCGATCTCAGCGATGAACCTATGAAGAATGGCGTTATTACCAACCGGAATAAATTTATCCTGGGGCCGTCCGGTTCCGGAAAATCCTTCTTTACAAATCATTTGCTGCGCAGCTATTACGAGCAAGGCGCACATATCGTGCTCGTTGATGTCGGCCACAGTTATGAAGGCCTGTGTACGTTCGTTGGGGGTTATTACTTTACCTATGCCGAGAACAATCCGATCAGCTTCAATCCCTTTTACGTGGGTGCCGGTGATACACTGGATACGGAGAAAAGGGAAAGCATCAAAGCCATGATCCTTGCGCTCTGGAAAAAAGAGGACGAAGGTGTACTGCGTTCCGAATACATCGCGATCTCTGATGCGCTGTTCCATTATTATGAAAGCCAGCCAGAGTTTGCCTGTTTCAATACCTTTTATGAATTCCTGAAAGGACCTTTCTATGATAACATGAAACAAAGTAAGGTGAAGGACCAGCACTTTGACATCGATAATCTCTTGTTCGTACTGCGCCCTTACTACAAGGGCGGCGAATACGACTATCTGCTGAACGCGACCGAAAACCTGGATCTGCTGCACCGCCGGTTCATTGTATTTGAACTGGACAATATCAAGGATCATCCGATCCTGTTCCCGGTCGTTACGCTGATCATCATGGAAACCTTTGTGAGCAAGATGCGCAAACTACCCAAAGACGTGCGCAAAATGATCCTGATCGAGGAAGCCTGGAAAGCGATCGCCCGTGAAGGCATGGCGGAATACATCAAATACCTGTTCAAGACCGTGCGCAAATTCTATGGTGAGGCCTTGGTCGTTACCCAGGACATCGAGGACATCATCAGTTCGCCCGTGGTCAAGCAGGCGATCATCAACAACTCAGATTGCAAGATCCTGCTCGACCAGCGAAAATATCAGAACGACTTTCCTAAGATCCAGCAGCTATTGGGTATCACCGATAAAGAGACGGCGCTGATCATGAGCATGAACCGGGCCAATGATGAACGCTATCGCTACAAGGAAGTATTCATCAGCCTGAACGGCCAGTTATCCCGGGTATACCGTACAGAGGTCAGCCGGGAAGAATACTGGACCTACACCACAGAATCGGCTGAAAAGGCGAAGGTTAAGGCCTACCAACAAAAATATGGCGATATCCGAAAGGCCATTGCCGTTATCGTCCAGGAAGAAAAACAAAGAAAGCAATTATGAAAAATCTAATAGTCCTTGCGGTAGCGGCAATGTTATGTGCCGCCTGTAAAGATAACCACGATGGAAAATATGTAACGAAAGTTAGCAGTCAATATTCCATAGCTGAAGATACGATCATTTTAAATGGAGATCTCATAATAAAACGTATCGGTTACCATAAGATCATCAATGATTCAGTTTTGCCTAAGCATTTCTCGATCAAAAGCTGGCATGTCGGTGACTTCGAAGCTCCGGTTATTCAGTTTGGCAGCAGACAAATCACTATTAATGGAACCATTTATAAAAAGATCGAGCCATGAAAAAACTATTCATTTTTTGTGTGCTGATGCTCACCATATGCACCAGCCGTTCGGAAGCCCAAATCCCTGTTGTTGAAGCAGTAAAGTTGGTCGTTAAAAAAGTAATTAAAGCGATCGACCTGAAAGTTCAGCGGATGCAGAATAAGACCATTTGGCTGCAAAACGCACAAAAAACGCTGGAAAACGAACTGGCTAAATTCCGGCTGACCGAGATCTCAGACTGGTCGGAAAAACAAAAGAGACTGTACAACGACTACTACCAGGAACTTTGGAAAGTCAAATCAACGATCGCCTATTATCAGCGTATTAAGGAGCTGACCGTAAAGCAGGTGGGAATGGTCAGCGAATACCAGCGGGCCTGGAAGCTCTTTCGTGCTGACAGACACTTCCGTCCGGAAGAGATCATCGAAATAGAACGCGTCTACCTGGGCCTGCTTGACGCCTCTGCCAGGAACCTTGACCAGATCATGCTGGCGATCAACCCCGGCAGAACCCAGATGACCGACCAGCAACGCCTGGAAGCGATCAATGCCGCCGGGGACCGGCTTGATAAAAACTTCAGTGACCTTAAGCAATTCAACAATCAGAATATGATCCTTAGCTTCCAGCGAAGCAAAGACCAGAACGAGATACAAACCATCAGGAGGTATTATGGCTTACGTTAGATTGGTTTTGATCGCGCTGATGTTTAGTACCAGCGCAAAGGCACAAAACTTTTCCGAATGGTTCCGGCAAAAGAAGACTCAGAAGAAATACCTGTTACAGCAGATCGCTGCCCTCCAAGTTTATGGCGGCTATCTGCACAAGGGTTACCAGATCGCGCAGGGAGGTCTTGGTTCGATCGGCGGTTATATCGGTCACGAACTGCTGTTGCATAAGGACTATTATGACCGCTTAAAAACAGCCAGTCCATCAGTCAAAAGCAATCCGCAAATAAAGCAGATCATGCGCTGGCAGCAGGATATTCTCTTTGTAACCAGGGCTATTAATAAACAAGGTGGGCTTAATGAATCCGAAGCGACCTATGCTGCCCAAGTCACTGAAAAACTGCTTAATGACTGCGATGCGCAACTGCACGATCTGGAAACGGTCCTGGCGGCCAATAAAGTGGCCATGAATGATGAGGAACGTTTACGGCAGACGGGAAAGATCTATGAAGCGATGGAAAGCAACTTCCGGTTTGTCACAAGCTTTCAGGCTCAGCTGGGTTGGTATGCCTATAGCAAGAATAAGGAACAATTGGACGTCAAACGATTAAGGAAACTGTATGAAAACCATTAGCATTATCGTGGCTTTGTTCGTGATAACGGTCAAAGCACAGGCACAAAGTGATGAGCTGCAACAATTGCTGCTCAACCTCGAAAAACTGACCCAGTTCAAAGCGATCCTGTCGGATATGAAAAAGGGATATCAGATCTATCAACACGGCTATGGTACCATATCCAATCTATCAAAAGGCAACTTTGACCTGCACAATATCTACCTGAGCGGGCTGATGGCAGTTAGCCCGGAGATCCGTAACAATCCACGTATCAGCGAGATCATCGGTCAACAATATGACCTGGTCAGGGAATACAAGCGCTACCAGGCACTCTTCCGGCAAAGCGGGTCGTTCAGCGGCAATGAACTTAGCTACATCAATAATGTATTCAACCAATTGATCCGGCAAAGCGATGAAAATGTAAATGACCTGGCTAACGTTACGACCGCCAACCGGCTGCGGATGTCTGATGACGACCGGCTGCGGGCGATCGACCGGATCTATCAAAGCAGCACCGATCAGCTTCAATTCCTGCGTTATTTCAACCGGAAAGCTGTGCTGCTCAGCTTACAGCGCAGCAAAGACATCACTGACACGCGAACCCTGAAACGTCTCTACGGCATCAAATAAATAACAGTATGAAAAAGCTATTTACATGCGTCTTTTTGACGCTGACAGGAATACTCATCCCTATACTTTCGCGGGCAGACGGTTTAGCGAATGATATACAAGGCTTACAAGGCGTGCTTAACAACGTCTACAACGAGATGCTCCCGATGTGCAGTCAACTGATCGGTGTTGCCCGAGGCATCGCCGGATTCGGAGCATTATGGTACATCGCCGCCCGGGTCTACCGACACCTTGCCAGTGCTGAAGCCATCGATTTTTACCCGCTCATGCGGCCATTTGGTATTGGCCTCGCCATCCTGCTGTTTCCGACCGTTACCGCTGTGATCAACGGCATTATGAACCCAACGGTCAAAGCTACCGGCGGAATGGTCAAGAATTCTGATGCAGCCATCGCCAAATTGCTGGAGCAGAAAGAAAATGCGATCAAGCAAACCAAAACCTGGCAAATCTATGTGGGTGATGACGGAGAAGGAAATAGAGAAGAATGGTATAAATACACCCATCCAACTGATCCTAAAGGTAAGGATGATAAGCTGTTGACAGGGCTTGGCAACGATGTCAAGTTCGCCATGGACAAGGCCAGTTATAAATTTCGAAACAGCGTTAAACAATGGATGTCCGAAGTTCTGCAGGTGGTCTACGAAGCCGCGGCACTTTGTATCAATACTATCCGGACCTTTTATCTGGTGGTGTTAGCGATACTCGGACCGCTGGTCTTTGGCCTGAGCATTTATGACGGGTTTCAGCATACGCTCACGACCTGGCTGGCGAAGTACCTCAACGTGTTCCTGTGGTTACCGGTGGCCAACATTTTTGGTGCGATCATCGGCAAGGTGCAGGAAAATATGCTCAAACTGGATATACAACAGGTTCAGGGTGCAGGCGATACGTTTTTCTCAGGCACCGATACGGCCTACCTCATTTTCCTGCTGATCGGGATCGTCGGTTATTTCACCGTCCCTGCGGTAGCCGGCTATATCATCAATCCCGGCGGCGGCAATGGCCTACTCAATAAGGTCACCAATCTGACGTCGATCAGCCTGAGTTCGGTCCGGTCTTCGTCCTATGCCGCTGGTATGGCAGTGGGAGAACGAATGGGTAACGGCGCTCAGAATATCGTCAATGCTCCGGGCCACATCGCCGACGGCTACCGGTCCGGCGGCAGCGACACGGTACAATCAGAAAAATTAAACGGAAACCCTAAAAAATAAGATCATGTTCACCCATCTCAAAAATATCGAAACTGCATTTCAGCAGAATAAAAAGATCGTTGCCCTGGTGATTTTGACAAGTGCATTCATCTCCATAGCTGCCATCTATTTTTCCTTCGCAGCCTATCAAAATGCATCCGCGCACATTTACGTCCTGGCCAATGGTAAAGCGCTGGAAGCGATCGCTGCCGATCGAAAGGACAATATCCCGGTAGAGGCCCGTGATCACATCAAAATGTTTCATCATTATTTTTTCACGCTGGACCCGGATGAAAAGGTGATCAACGGGAACATCAGCAAGGCGCTTTACCTGGCGGATGAAAGTGCCCGCAACCAATACAATGACCTGAAAGAAAAGAGTTATTACAACAATCTGATCTCCGGCAACATCAGCCAGCAGATCGCGGTCGACAGTGTCCAACTCGACATGAATGAGTATCCCTATTATTTCAAATGTTTCGCTACGGAAAAGCTGATCCGGGCTACGTCAACGATCCACAAACGACTGATCACACAAGGTTATCTGCGCAATGTGAGCCGATCCGATAACAACGCCCACGGCTTTCTGATCGAGCGCTGGGAAACGATCTCCAACCGGGACACCACGCTAACCAGGCCATGATGAAAGCATTGATCGGCCGTTTCAGCCGCTGGTACAATGGGTTGCACCAGAACAAGCAGTTTTCTCTGCTCATCGGCTTTTGTGTGTTGTTCCTTCTGATTATTTGGCTAAGTATCACTTATATCCGCTTCGATACCCGGGTTTACCAAAGCGACATCCCTGCACACATTGGCCAGTCTTCCGGCAAAGTAACAGATCCATCCACTCTAAATAAATAAGCATATGGAAAAGCAACGCAAATTTTTACTGGTGTTACCATTACTGGTGATCCCGTTTTTAACGATGGCCTTCTGGGCACTCGGGGGCGGCAAAACAGCCCGTCAGGAGATCGTTTATACTAAAGGTCTTGATACCGATCTGCCGCAGGCTCAATTCAAAGATCAGGACCAGGCTAACAACAAACTGGCCATTTATCAGGCCGCTCAGCGTGACTCAACGCAGGACGGCGTCAGCCCGGCATTTCTTAAATCATTGGGCATCACGGATCCCGCAGCTACACCAGATGATCCGGCGCAGAAGATCCAGGAAAAGCTGGCGAAGTTGAACCAGCAGTTGAGCCAACCAGAAACCGCCAGGCAGGCTGCAGCTGACTATCCGGAAGAGGAACCGCAACAGGTCAAAAATCTTAAAAAGATGATGCGCCGTGCCCACGCTGATAATGCGGCTGATCCCGAAATGCAGCAACTCAGCCAAATGCTCGACAAGATCCAGGCCATCCAAAACCCAAGTGCTACTGTCACAAAGCCAAAAGTTACGGAAGCAGCTAAGCCATTCCGGGCCATTACGGCTATCATTGATGGTAAACAAAAAGTGGCCGATGGTGCAACGGTCAAACTTAAGCTGACCGATACGGTCACGATCAAGAAACAACTGCTCAACAAAGGACAATTGCTGTATGGTTCCTGCCAGATCACCAATCAAAGGCTGCTGCTAACCATACAAAATATCCGGTTGGATAAGCAGATCATCCCGGTCAACCTGACCGTATTCAGCCTCGACGGTATGCCAGGCATTCCGGCACCTGAAGCAGAACTTAGTGGTGTCACCGGCAGTAATGCCGATCAGGCCTTGCAGAGTATGCAGATCCTGAGCATGGATCAATCGATCGGCGCTCAAGCGGCAGCCGGCGGCATCAACGCCGCAAAGGACCTTTTCAGTAAAAAAGTAAAGAAAATTAAAGTCAAACTGCAGAACGAATATCCCGTGCTGCTGAAGATCAATCGTTAATTAAAATTGAATGTTATGAACACACAAAATTTGAGCTATCTGCAAAAACAGCTGCTGAACCTGGGCTTCGGCGAGGGCATGAATGCTGAACTTGAGAAACAGATCAAAGGTAAACCAGAAGGCTTCACGTTAAACGCTACGCTGGAATACAACAAACAGCCCGTCGACTACGCCTTACATTTTAAAGCCGGTGATAAGGAGGAAATGTACTTCTTCAATAAGTATGACGCATCACTGAAGGATAAAGACATGCAGCAAACGTTCTATATCAACAGAGGCGGCGCCATTACGGCCAAGGAGGCTTTTAACCTCATGGAAGGCCGGGCGGTATACAAACAACTGGAAAATCTTGAACAGCAAAAGTATAATGCCTGGATCGTGCTGGACAAAGAAAGCAAGACCGATAACGGTAATTTTAAGTTAAGACCGTTCACCGATGGCTGGAACTATAAACCGGAGCGCGCGGTAGATAAATTGGATATCGTCGGCATTGACGACCCAGGTGCCCGTGAAAAACTGATGCGGTCACTAGAGAAGGGCAACCGTCATCAGGTCACAGCAATGAAGGATGGCAAAGAGGTGAAGCTATTTCTGGAAGCCAACCCAGCTGAACACCGGGTCAACCTGACGAACTGGAAGGGTGAAGCTCAGCAGCTGGAACATTACAAAAAGCCTGAACTGAAAGCGGAAACTAAAAAGGACCAGAAGCAAGCGCAGACCCAGGAGGCTGCGCCTGTAAAAAAGCAGCGCAAGGGCGCTAGACAAAGCGTATAAAAATAAATCATTATACTTGCGGTCTAAGCCGGTCTTGCCGGCTTATTGTGATAAGGTTTAGGTTGAAAGTCCCCGGCAGCGAGTGTTTGGGGACTTTTGTTTTAATGACCGATGCAAATTCTAACCATACTCCAGCCGATTTAAAAGGCGTAACGTCGGGCGCCGCCGTCTACCACTGCGACCGTTCCTGTGATATAACTCGCACGCGGCGAAACCAGGAAGGCCGCCATATTTGCCATATCTTGGGGCTCACCAAAATCCCCAAGTGGTATCTCTTGTGCGGCATGGGCTTTACGTTCCGCGGTCGTAAACATCCTTCGGATATTTTCTGTGTCGATCAATCCTGGTTGTAAACAATTCACCCTGATCCCGTGCTGCCCTAATTGCCCGGCAAGTTGCTTTGACCACATCACAATGGCTGCTTTGGCAATAGACGAAGCATTTAGGAAACGCAATTCATAGGTGCTGGTGAGGTTTAATATTGTGCCTGTCCGGCCGGAGATCATACCCGGGAGTAATGCTTGCGTTAATTGACGGTGGCGATCGAAATCAAGTGTCATCGATTCAACCCAGGGTTCCTCTGGGCCAACCACATCAACAGGCTGGCTACGTCCGGCATTGTTGATCAGTATATCTACCTGTCCAAGTGCCGTTAAGGCAGCATTAGCAATATTCTGGACACTGTCTGTGGCGACCATATCCTGTGTAAATGTCAGTGGGACCACGCCGTTAAGCGCTTTTACATCGTGTATTAATTCTTGCAGTAGTTGCTGATTTCTGCCGACAGCAAAAACCTGAACACCTTCGCGTGCTAATTCAATCGCTATGGCCTTGCCAATGCCTTGGCTGGCCCCGGTAATAACCGCTGTTTTTCCTTTTAAATAAAGATCCATGTTGTATTTTAAATAATTGATTCAAAGCTAGCCGGTAACATCTACTTTTGTTGGTAAGCAACCAAATGTGTGGTACGAACAAAAGTGTAAGTAATGACCAAACGTAAATTAAACTCAACTTTTACCTTAAATGAGAGCTTCCTGACCGAGTGCGATCTGACCTACGCAGTTAATAAGATCGGTGGCAGGTGGAAGATCCTGATCATAGATAAATTAAGTGATCAAAAGCTTCGATTCAGTGAATTGAACAAGATCTTCCCGCTGATAACGGAACGGATGCTCACGCTTCAATTGCGTGCTTTGGAATGCGACGGCCTGGTTAAACGGACTGTTTATGCGGAAGTGCCACCACGCGTGGAATACGAGTTGACACCCATGGCACTTGAGTTTTTACCCATCTTCAAACAATTGAGCGCCTGGGGAAATAAACACAAAGGGCTGACTAAATAAGTGCTTGGTCAGCGGCGCTAAAAAGGTACGCTGTCTTTTGTCAACTGGCTAAAAAGGCTACATCTTCAACCAAATCGGCTACAATTAAAAATCAATTCCTACCGAACTTTGGTCTATGAAAAACGGAATAGCAAACAAAGTAGTTGCCATCACAGGGGCAAGCAGTGGCATTGGTCGGGTTACAGCGGAGTTGCTTGCTGCGCAAGGCGCTAAAGTGATACTTGGTGCCCGCAGGGCTGAAAGATTAAAAGAAATCGCAGATCAGATCAACGAAAATGGCGGAGCGGCCATATATGCCGAGATCGATGTGACCAGGCAAAGCGATCTTGCCAACTTAACCGGTTTTGCATTAGAACGGTTCGGCCGTCTCGACGTGATGATCAATAACGCCGGCATCAGTCAACTGCAAAAAATGGAGGAATTGGATGTAGCCGGGTGGGAACAAATGATCGATGTTAATGTAAAAGGCACGTTATATGGGATCGCGGCAGCTTTACCCATTTTTAAAAACCAGGGCTCCGGCCATATTATCAATGTCATATCTACCGCGGGCATTGCTATTGTTCCTACGATGGGCGTTTACGCTGGTACGAAAAATGCGGTGCGTACCATCAGCGAAGCGCTAAGACAGGAGTCGCAGGGCCGCTGGCGGGTCACCGGTATTTCACCCGGGTTTGTGGCTACCGAGTTTGTAAGTAATATTAAGAACGATGCGATCAGAGATCAACTTCAAAAAACGGCTGATGATATTGCCTTACCGGCAGAGGCTGTCGCCCGTGCCATTGCGTATGCCATTGAACAGCCAGACAATGTTGACATCGGCGATATTGTTATCCGGCCAACTGTTCAAGGCTAAATTGACCACTAAGCAATAATGTAAATGGATGTTCTGAAGTTTAGTACGGTAAGTGATCTTATGCAACGGTTGGCGTTAGCGCCACCAATGCATCCATTGATCGCATTAGTTAATTATGACCGGCAACAGATCAGTTTGTCTGACGCCGGAAAATGGTTCATGCTGGATTTTTACAAGATCACCTTTAAAAGAACCTTTCAGGGCAGTGTTAAATATGGCCCGGGAAGTTATGATTTTAAAGAAGGTGGCATGGCATTCCTGGGGCCAGGACAAGTGGTACAAATGAGTGGCGACCAAAATGACTATGAAGGGTATGCGCTCTATTTTCATCCGGATCTTTTAGCACATTACCCTTTAGCACAAGGCATTAAACAATACGGATTCTTCGATTACACCGTTGCAGAGGCGTTGTTCCTTTCTGCTAAAGAAAAACAAGTAATAGTGACTGTCTTTGAGGCCATTGGTCTTGAGTTAGAGAATTCGATAGATCAGTTCAGCAATGATGTACTTGTAGCCCAGTTGGAACTGCTGTTTAATCATAGCAACCGGTTTTACAACCGACAGTTCCAAACCAGGACACCAACTCATCACGAACTTATTGCGAAAATGAACGCATGGATATATGATCAACTGGATAACGGCGAAAAATTGATAAATGGTTTGCCATCGCCTCAAGATATCGCTGCTTATTTAAACGTCTCGCAACGTTACCTTTCAGATATGTTGCGTTCCATGACCGGAATGACAACTCAACAACATATCCATCTGGCCCTGATCGAAAAAGCAAAAACATTGCTGAATCAAACAGACCTCAACGTAGCAGAGATCGCTTACCAATTAGGTTTTGAACATCCGCAATCTTTTAATAAGCTATTTAAGCAACGGACAAATAGTACACCCGTACAGTTTCGGCGGGATCGGCAAGGCGGCAACTAAATGGAAAGTTGTTTCAGCCGGTCAGCGATCGCGTGTAGTAAACCGACCGCTGCATCGCCGGTGCCTAACACGCGATAATTTCCTTCCTCATCCGGTTCGAAAACATAAGCCTGGTCGTTGATGGAGACAGCGATACGGTAAGTGTAGCCATAACGTTGAAAAGCCGCGTGTAATTCAAGCACTTGGTCAGCATGATCTACTTCCAGAATAAAGGGCTCGTTCATTTGACAGTGATCTGTTCCGGTTTGGTAACTATGATCTCCGGTTTACCTTTGAAATCAATCACTTCACCGCTGACGGTGATCATTTTTCCTTCCAACTGGGCTCCCAGGGCTTTAGCATCGCCTTTTAGCGCCAGTGTAAGCAACTGATCAGGGTAGGCCGCCCCTAAATTTACCAGTACCATACTACCAATATCTTTAGCGCTATAGGCTTTCGCTGTTACGTAGATCGTCTTTCCAATATATTTTGCTACGTCATTAATGTCCACGGGGCCTACCGCGATCCCTTTAGTGGCGTTATTTTTCAGCATGTTGCTTTTGTCAGCTTTGTCTGATCGAGCAGGTGCGTTCGCATTGTTAAACAGCTTGTTCAGTTCTCCCGCCAATCGGATACCTGCCTGATCCACTCTTTTACGAATAACAGGAATGTACTTTTGATAGTAAGCGTCATCAATGGTTTGCCCGGGTTTGGCATTGGCATATAATTCAGATGTGACCTGATAGCTTTCCCATAGCCATTCCATAGGACTGTCGTTCTGCCATTTTTTGATCTCGGCAGGTGTGGCTTTATCGTAGGTTCTCACCATATCGTCTTGCGACAGTCCTTCCTGATCGATCAATTTGCTGTCCCACAAGCTGTGCAGGTTAGTACCTTTACCGTTAAGTCGCAGCTGGATCGTATTTCCGCCTTTATCTTCCTTGCGGCTAACATGCATAGGTTGGTGTGCATCACCAACAAAATGAATAAGATATTTGAGCGCTTCATTCTTCTGTGCCACACTAGCAGCAGGATCTTTCAAGGTCGCTTCCATTTTCAGGATCGCTGTATAGACGGTGCCCTCACTTTCCTGTACCGTTTTTACGAACTGCTCGCGGTTCAGGCCAAGCGGCAAGTTTATATAATGCCAGGCTGCTGTTTTCGGGTCGCGGTTCTCATCCGCCCAAGTGCTGACGGCATCCATGGGTTGTCCGCCCAGGTAGGCCGATACGACATAAGCCGTGTTACTTGTCAAATGTCTTTGCGCGATCGTCGCTACAGCACGATGCCCTTTAAAGCCCCAAGATATTAAACCGACAGCGCCGCTCAAAGCGAGTACGATAAACAGATATTTTTTCATTGATTAAATTTGATCTTTGTTAGGTAGGGTACTAATAAATCCCGGGAAGTAAACGCCTGAAAACGCAGGATCTTATTAGCGGCCGGGTCATAAAACGTCTCCACATAAAAGGCATGCACACTGTACAACTGGACGATCACTCCGTTTTCCTCACGGTCAGCCAGAAAGCTGCCTGACCAGACCGCCTCGGCCTTTCCGTGATCTGTTAATTCATTAAAATTGTAAAGGGTCAGCACAGATCAAAGATAAAGGTTCATTTAATAATTTACTACAGAAATTAGCAAACATCCATCTCTAGGCTGGAGATCAGGTTTAAACAATTGCAACGACGGTTGTGTTAAGCGATGGATGAATGCGCCAAAAAAGCAACTATTCAGTCCATTTTTTTTGTTCGCAGTGATTATACTGATCCCACTGCTCGTGCTGAGCATCCACAATGGCGGTAAGCTGGTTGATATCTATTTTACCAATCCCAGAGGCTATAAGATCACCAAAGCTAAACTGCTGACCAACTATCATCGCAAATACAACAATCGCGCAACTTATCAATTTACAAACGACGGAAAAACAGTTGAAGGCAGCGCGGGTAGTATTCTGTGGGAATCGGTTGGCGAGGAGGTCACCATCTATTTTGAAAAAATAACATTCAAAACAACGGCATTCTGAGCGGCTTATACTTCCTCACTATCAGCCAATGGCTTCTTTTTATCGTGTTTAGTAGCTATGTGACCTTTAAAATCGTCCGACATGCCAGAACACCGTAATACGGGATCGCGATCTTCGCAATCCCTGCAAGATCCGAGATGGGTACGGATCTTACTTTCACGCACCAGGAGATATTTTTGTTGAGATCACATCCCAACAAGAAAAACACTTAGCTCCACTCTCCTCGGTTATAGCACCAATTATGTTTCCATTAAAACAATAGTGGAAAAATAATTGTAAAAAAGATGGCAAGAATGCTAAAAATATTAGCATAACTTTATAGTCCCAAAATTCATTGCTATGACCCCATTTTATCTGCAAATCGAAATAGAGAGCAAACCACTGACAATCACGGTAGAACAATTAGATCCATTAAGTGATGATGATGGCTTTATGCGCTACCAAGTAGCCAGCTTTAACCACCATTCCGTGATCTGCGTGAACGATGGGAAATCATTTGGTGAGGACGAAACCTTCACGACTGACGAAATACAGGTGATCGCAACAGCAATTAAAGAATATAACAATGGGCGTATACTACGCTTCGATCAAATGGCTTTTGACTTTTAACCTGTACGATCATGTCGAGAACACGGGAAGCTATCATCGATAAACTCAAGCAGGATATTCTGCGCTGGGAAGGCTTCAGGCCTTCACCGGCTGGCACCAATAACGACATGGGCCTCGGCCCCTTGGCAGAGGCTTTTCCGGGCGGTATGTTTCCGACCGGGGTCATTCATGAATTTATTAGTCAAAGTCCTGAAGATACCGCCGCCAGTGGCGGCTTTATTGCAGGCCTGGTGCAAAAACTGTTAATTACGGGCGGTGCCTGTCTATGGGTCAGCTATACGCGCAGGATTTACCCTCCCGCTTTAAAGTTGTTCGGCGTCAATCCCGACCAGGTTGTCTTTGTGGATGTGCCCTTACAAAAAGATGTGCTTTGGGTAACAGAAGAGGCCTTAAAATGTGAAGGCGTGGCAACGGTGATCTGTGAAACCAAGGATTTGAGTTTTACAGAATCGCAACGCCTGCAACTGGCGGTTGAAAAAAGCCATGTTACCGGTTTCATTTTGCGTAAAGATGCAACCAAGATCAATACAACCGCCTGCGTAACACGCTGGCAGGTACGCCCTGTCCGTAGTAAATTAAGACGCGGTATGCCCGGCGTGGGTGTACCACGCTGGCAGGTCGACCTGCTCAAAGTGAGGAACGGCAAGCCCGGTCACTGGATCATTGAATGGACCAATCAAAATTTTAAAACCGTTTACGCTCCGGAAATTGCCGAACAAGCCCGCCGATATGCCTAAACGTTATGCGTCCATATGGTTCCGTCATTTACTGACAGACTGGAAGGCGATCCGCCAGCCCAGCCTTAGAGGCACGGCGTATGTTTTTGCTGAGCCTGACCATGGGCGTATGCTGATCACCGCAGCAACGGAAAAAGCGCGCGGCTACGGTGTAATCGAGGGTATGACCGTCGCGGATGCACGTGTGATCGCGCCCGATCTGGAAGTCTTTGATGGTAAGCCCGGTCACAATATAAAATTATTGACGGGATTAGCAGAATGGTGCCAGCGTTACACGCCACTGGTTCAACTCGACCCACCCGATGGCTTATTACTGGACGTCACCGGCTGTACGCATTTAAAGGGCGGTGAAAAAGCCTACCTGAAAGAGATCGCCGACCGCTTAAAAACCATTGGCTATACCATACGCCCTGCTATTGCCGACACCATAGGTGCCGCCTGGGGTGTGGCCCGTTGTGCAATCTCTGGTCTCATCGTCCCCGAAGGCATGCATCGTAATGCCTTAATGCCTTTGCCGCCATACGCTTTACGCTTGCCGGTTGATCAATTGCAAAGACTGCGAAATCTTGGACTGCATACCATCAGTACTTTTATTTATATGCCCGACACGGTTATCCGTCGTCGTTTTGGAAAAAGTATGGTATTGCGCCTTCACCAAGCCTTGGGACAGGAAGTCGAATACCTATTCCCGATCAAAGAGCCTGTGCCGTTCACGGAGCGGCTGGAATGTCTAGAACCTGTGAAAACCCGCTCTGCCATTGAAACCGGTTTGACCGATCTGTTGGAACGCCTATGTAAAAGGCTTTATCAGGAAGGTCTAGGCTTGCGTTCGGCTACCTTCACTTGGTACCGCATCGACGGAAAAAGCGGTAATATCACCATCGGTACCAACCAGTCCAATAACCGGGTAGAGCACCTTTTTAAACTATTCTTTATCAAGCTAGACAATGTCGCGCCAGGACTAGGCATTGAGCTGTTTACGCTGGCTGCAACGAAAACTGAGCCGATCAGTGACAAACAAAGTGAACTGTGGGCAGCTAAAGGTGGGACAGACAGTTCCGAAGTTGCAGAATTATTGGACCGCATAGCCGGACGAATCGGTAATGCTTATATTAACCGTTACCTTCCCGGCGAACATTACTGGCCGGAACGGACACCGCAAAAAGATACTGATCTAAAGAAAGCTGCTGAAAGTGAATGGCGCACTGATAAGCCAAGGCCAATTCAATTACTGGATAAACCTGAACGTATCCAGGCCATGGCGCTGACACCGGATTACCCACCTAAACAATTTACCTGGAAAGGGCAACAACATATCATTGTTGGCGCGGACGGACCTGAACGTATCGAACGGGAATGGTGGCTGGAACCGGGCGAGCACCGGGACTATTATATAGCGGAAGATGAAGCGGGCCGCCGCTACTGGCTTTTCCGTTCCGGTCATTACAATGCAGATAATAATCAGCACTGGTATTTACATGGATTTTTCGCATGAGCTACGTGGAACTGCATATGACCAGTAATTTCAGTTTCCGGCGCGGCGGCAGTCATCCCGAGGAACTGATCGACCAGGCCGCTGATCTGGGTTATGATGCTATCGGCCTGACCGACCGTAACACCTTTGCCGGCATGGTACGCGCCTACACGGTTGCTAAAGAACGCAATATCAAACTAATACCTGGTGTGCGGTTGGATTTATTGGATGGCCCAAGCTTGTTGGCTTATCCAACCGACAAACAAGCTTATGCCAGATTATCCGCCCTACTTACTTTAGGGAACCTGCGGGCTGAAAAAGAAAAATGCTTTATCACAAAAAAAGATGTTTACCACCATTCGGAGGGCAGCTATTTCATCATTATCCCTCCTGATAAGATCACACAGGATTTTGAGTTTGAACTGGTGTTTCATCATCATGTCAAGGAATACCAACAAAACCTGCCCAATCTCTTTTTAGCTGCCACTAAATACTACACGGGCGATGATGCCAAACGCTTATTCCTCCTGTCGGAATTAGGTGTTCCACTGGTTGCTACCAATGACGTACATTATCATTATCCTTCCCGCAGGGAATTGCAGGATGTCTTGACCTGCATCCGTGAGAAGTGCACCATTTTCGACGCGGGCTATAAGTTGCATCAGAATGCGGAGCGCCACTTGAAAGAAAAAAAGGAAATGGAGCGTTTGTTCCGTAACTATCCCGAAGCAATAAGCAACTCAAGGCTGATTGCCGATGCCTGTAATTTTGATCTCAAATCCCTTAAATATAAATACCCAAGTGAATTGACGAGTGAAGGCCGGACACCCATGCAGCAACTGGAGTACCTAACCTGGAAAGGCGCTAAAAACTTTTACAAAGGCGATATCCCAGCCAAAGTAAAAAAAGCCCTGATTGATGAACTGGAAACTATTGCCGAACTCGATGTGCCGGATTACTTTCTGACCGTAGAAGATTACGTCACCTGGGCACGTAACCAGAACATCCTTTGTCAGGGTCGCGGCTCGGCTGCGAATTCGGCGGTCTGTTTTGTCCTCGGAATTACATCCGTAGCACCCGATAAATCCAACCTGCTGTTTGCCCGGTTCTTATCTAAGGAACGAAACGAACCGCCTGATATAGATGTGGATTTTGAGCATGAGCGCAGAGAAGAAGTTATTCAATACGTCTACAATCGTTTTGGCCGGGATCGGGCTGCGATATTACCGACGGTATTCATGCTGCACTATAAAGGGGCTGTCAATGATGTCTCCCGGGCTATGGGGCTTTCGGTAGATACCACAAAAATATTATCAGACGCTTTCGGTGACCTGTCAGATGAAGAGATCACGCCTGACCAGGTTGAAAAATTAGGCTTGAATCCCGGTGATCCGCATTTGCTAAAAGTGATCGAATTGACGTCATTACTGATTGGTTTCCCCCGTCAGTTAGGCCAGCATACCGGTGGCTTTGTTATCACAGATGGCAAGTTGAGCGACCTGTGCCCGATATTCCATGCCCGCATGGAAAACCGCACCAATATCGAGTGGAACAAGGATGATATCGACGCGCTCGGTTTTATGAAGGTCGATATCCTGGCCCTCGGCATGCTCACCTGCATCCGCAAAGCTTTTGACCTGATCCAACTCCATTATAACGAAACCTGGACACTCGCCACTATCCCGCAGGACGACCCCAAAGTTTATGAAATGATCACTGCCGCTGACACGCTGGGCGTTTTCCAGATCGAGAGCCGTGCACAGATGTCGATGCTTCCCCGTATGAAACCCAAGTGCTTTTATGACCTGGTGATCGAAGTAGCTATCGTTCGTCCCGGGCCGATACAGGGTGACATGGTACATCCCTATATCCGCAGGCGTAATGGCGAAGAAGCGGTTGATTATCCCAACGATGAGATCAAGGGGATACTAGAACGTACGCTTGGAGTACCGTTATTCCAGGAGCAAGCCATGGAGCTAGCTATCGTCGCCGCAGGGTTCACACCGGGAGAAGCCGACCTCTTGAGAAGAACCATGGCCACCTTCAAGTTCAATGGTATGGTCAGCAAGTTTGAGCACAAACTCATCAATGGCATGAAGTCCCGTGGCTACAGTGAAGACTATGCCCGCCGCATTTTTAAACAACTCGAAGGCTTCGGCAGCTATGGTTTCCCTGAAAGCCATGCCGCCAGTTTCGCCTTACTGGTGTATGTTTCCTGCTGGTTGAAATATTATTATCCGGAAGTATTTGCAGCCGCGTTGCTCAATAGCCAGCCGATGGGTTTTTACCAGCCCGCCCAAATTGTGCGTAATGCCCGTGAACACGGCGTGAAAGTACTTCCCATCGATGTCAATCATTCTAATTGGGATAATACCTTGGAGGCTAAACAAGGCCAATACTTCGCGATGCGCTTAGGCTTACGGGAAATTACAGGTATCCGCCAGGAAGAAATGGAAAAGCTAGTTGCTTGCAGAACCAAGCCCTATACTGAAGTGCACCAGCTTTGCGATGCCGGTGTAAGTGTGGCTACCATGGAAAGACTGGCCAATGCCGATGCTTTTCGTTCTATGGGACTTGACAGACGTCGCGCTTTATGGGAGGTTTCAGCATTGCATGACCGGCCCATACAACTCATGCAAGGTCAACAATCAGAAAGCATTCACGAGCCTGAAGTGAAACTTCCTGAACTTCGCTTATCTGAACATGTCGTACAGGACTATGCCACGACAGGGCTATCCATCAAGGGCCACCCGCTCAATTTCATCCGTCATACACTGGACCTGTTGCATATCAAGACTGCTAGAGACGCTAACAATACCGAAAACAAAAAGCTCATCAAAACAGCGGGACTAATCCTGATTAGGCAACGACCCGGCACCGCCAAAGGCGTTTGCTTCATTACACTCGAAGATGAAACAGGCACAACCAACCTCGTGGTCTTCCCCAAACTGTTCGACAAATACCGCAAAGAAATTTTACATGCCAGGCTGTTGATGGTGGAAGGTGTGGTCGAGCGGACAGAAGTTACACATATCATCGTTCGCCGTGTATTCAACATCACCAAACTATTAGGCGATTTAACCGATACCAAAAACGAACAGCAACCAGTATTGACTTTATCGCGCGCAGATGAAAAGGCATCACCGTTCATTCCAATGGACAAGCCGTTAAAAACGCTTGATAATGAAGCAGCCGATTACCTGCACAAGGGCAGGAATTTTAAATAGTGGGAAAATCAATTAAACAAGTTGCCTTGGCGACCTCCGTCCGCTAGCTGGAAAGCCTTAATTTCAGTGCGTTCGGCACCCGCCAACACAGGTTCCAAATCGTCCGGCCAATGATTGAACTGTAGTTCTTCGGCCTCATATAAATAGGTCGTATCGATCGGTGCCAATTCCTCAAAGTCGCGCGGTGTTGCTTCTTTAGCGGTGCGGTAATCAGGATCAATGGTGCAAAATTCCAGCAAGCGGGAAGGAATCTGCGTACGAGCGATAATACTTAAGCGTTCTTCAGAAGGTTTCTCCAATAACCACTCATAAGCCAGATCGTCTGTCAGTATGGTTGGCATTCTCAGCTTCGTGTTGTGCACCTGTTTCATTAGTGCGTTTGCCTCCGTAATTCCTATGGCTACGGTGTTGACAAACTGACTCGTTTCCGGGTCTAGCCATTCATTATATAAACCGGGCATAAAAAAGTATTCCTGCCCCTTTACTGTAATGTAATATGGGTACTTGATCGTCTCTTTCAAAGGCTGGCCCTTCTTGCCAATCTTCGGCACATGACGGCTTTCAACAATGCCAGTTGACAGTACCAGGCAACGGCGGTTTTTTGCTGCAGATGACCACATCGACTTTTTACCGTCTTCTTTCAGGAATAAGTTTTCTGATTTGAAGTTCAGCGTAGTGTACTTAGCCCGGAAGATATTCGCTTCCGCCCGTGTTTTGACAAAGCCTGGTACATAGCCCCATTCAGCCTGTACGATCTCGAAGTCTTTGCCGTCTTCGGAAGGAATTAATATCGCGCAGGGCGCATAATTAAACCCATTATGAACGCCGACATTCAGAAAATTATAATTCCGAACCGCTTTCTCCAGATTCTTTAATCGAATAAGCTCGGAGCGGCTAACTTTTTGTCCGTTGTAGTAACACATGCTTGGTTCCTCCTGTATTCACGAAAATACGCAGCAATTACCTTGCCTGCAAATTCCGCTTCCTCATGACGACCTTCAGGCAAAGAAGCCCAAAACTTGGTGTCGTCATCTCTAGTGGCGATGGTTATGTTCAGAGGCTTACGGCGATCACCGTAAATGATATGGAAAACCCGGGTAGATTTTATAGTATGCGTGCTGACCTGGCAAATACTGCCATCCAATTCAATATCAAACACCTTAGGGTCATTCATATACAAATTTTACTAAAATATTTAGTATTTGCAAGTGGTATTTGATTTCAACAATTTTTTGATATAAAAAACCTACCATAAACTTGTTGCACGAAATAGTTAATTTTTAATCCAGTCAGGGGTGGGTAGCATACCCATTTCGAACTTTTTCCTGCCTTATTTGAAAAAAATCGCCGATTCTGGTTTTTAGCCGATATGGGGTTAATTTTTTACTTATTTCATTGTGGTTATAATCAACTTAAAAAAACTAAGGTTAATTTATTTACCACTACTCGCTGGTATCGTTACCATAATTAACGAGGAAATAATTTAAACTTGGAAAAACTAAAAGAAAATATTAATTATAATAAATTACGTTTGTTAATAAACTTTTGCCAATCCATCCAAGCATTTTTTAATATAATTTCGGCCTTGCCAACGTACTTACTATGACTATCCCTCACATAGGCCTTGTATGAAACTGATGTAGGATCATTTACCATGAATATTATTTTATCAGGGTCATTAGGATCTACTGAAGTATGAGATCCTGAATTGCATTGCATTATGACCTCATCTATATCTACAAACCTACCAGACCGGCTGGTTGTTAAAACCGCATGTTTACTTTTATTAGCAATATCGGCCGTATATTGTAAATACTTTTTACTGTCAACGAAAGTTTCAACATCATTTTTGTTTTTGCCGAGTGTCGTCATTCTTAGTTTTAGCTGATCTTTAAAACTCCAGAGTTTGATTGCCAAATCTCTTAATTCTGAAGTCTTTTCTTGGATAGATTTACAATTGAAGTTCCATTTAACAATATCATTTTTACCATAATATTCTACAAAAGTTCCCGGCTGCGTGTTCTCCTCCAACTTCGCGAGTGACCTCTTAATATCCTCACATAGTACAAAAAGCTGATGATTATTCAAATTGCTATAACTATAAAAACAAAATTATTAAATATATCAATGATATGCTTGAAAAAAACTTTCCCAACCGATTGCACCTTTGGTGGTGGACAAATTACTTATAAACGCACCGCTTCATTTCGATATGCGTAGGATAGCAGAAATAGACCTGGTTTGAAAAACAGGACAAAAGATAGGGCTTTGTGCTAGTCTGGTATTAATTTGACTTGAGTAAATTGAAGATACCCGGTAACCTAACACCATATAATCCAATCACTGGTAATGTTAGCATAAGCAAATTTTGTTTCCGGAATCTCATCGCTTATCTTTATCTGCCTTATCCGCGCCTATATGCCTGAATTTGATGAAAACTTCTGGAACGCCGATGGCCGTCAACTCAATAAGCCGACGCTGAGTTGCTTGGTACAGGACCCCGCTTTATATACAACACTGCTGTTCCAGGTGCGCGAAGATATTTCGTACAACAATCACGGTATCTGGATGACCGACGGCGAACGAGCCGCAGCAAAGTTTCATGGTTTTTTTGACTTGGCTCTCGCTGAAAGGGCGGCGCTGGCAGTAACGCCTGAATATTCTTGTCCCTGGACGGTAATCGGTGAACGCATAAAAAATGATCGCCTATGCCCAGCTGGCGATCTCTGGATTGTTGGTGCGCAATCGATTACGGCAGAAGAATTGGATACTTTTATTGAAGGCCATCCCGAAGTAACCTGGATCTGCGAAGACGATCTAATCAATCAGCACCGCGGGGATGGGCAATTCTTTGATCCTGTTTGCCTAGTACTGGAAACAACGGATTACGCAGGTCAGCCCCGAAAAGTGGTTATAGTACAATTCAAAAATCTGTTCTTTGGCGGCGGTGACTTTATTTGGGAAAGGGATAACCTAATAAGAGGGGCAAAGTTCTACGTCTTGTCTAATCGTGTATCTTCTGTCCGACTGGTTACCCAAATATGTTCAGACGCATTGCTGGGCATCAATTATAATGAAGTAGCGGATGGTTACTTCTTAAACACACCTTTGTTGATCGTCCATATACAGCTCAATCAGCGGCCTTTTCAAACCAATTACAAAAACTATCGTAACTTATTATTCGCCGCTGGTGGAAAGGATTCGGCCAGGGAAGTGCTCTGTTTGAACTGGGGCCGGGGCGTCAATATAGACGGCCACCCGGATTGGAATGTTTACGGAGGTTCCGCGTTCTATGTCAAAACCGATCAGTTGCAGCTTAGTGATGCCCGGATCGATGAAAATCATTTGCTGGGTCTTTATTATAACCATTGGCCTAACCGGCGTAGCCATATTTATTTCCTAGGATATCAGGAGCAAGTCTTTCGGCTGCGCAACACTAAGACTTCGCAGCTAGCTGCCGATCCGGCGCAAATGCGACGCACTGGACCACAATTGACAGGCCTGTACACTTGGGACAATGGCTGGCAAGCGGCGGCAGTAGCTGACGATGGTTTTGGTACTTTATGTAACCTACTCGAACCAGATGCGGGCGACATTTCCTGCTTAAGGGATCAACCCAGTGCGATCGCAGTTGAACGCCTGCTTGAATTGACCCTCGGTACGCTCGACCCAGCGCCGGATTGGCACCACCCGGCCAAGCTCAGCGCCTTTCAGGTGGGCGACGACGAGTTTACGAACCGCACCAACTTTACTCATGACCCTTCGGCTGTACAAACCGCAAAAAGGGAGGAACGCCTGATGAATTACGGCTTTTTAAAGCACACGATACTGGGCAATGCGGATAATCTTCCCCCAGGTCTAAAAGACGCCATATTAGAATACGAGCCGTCTGGTGGAGCGATTAATCGTCACTTGTTGAACTTGCGTTCAGAGAGTCAGCCGGAAAGAAAAGCGACCGGCATTTACCTGGGACTGGTGCCCGCCTATAAAGCAGCGGCGGTTCGTGACCGCGTGGTCAACCTGTTTACCGGTGGGCAGCAGGGTAAACAGGTGCTAGTATGGTATCTCGCACAGGGCGGTTTGATCACCCAAGTACCGCAACTCGTACCGGAGATAGCTGACAACACCACGAAACCTACCAATTCCTACAAAAAAACAAAAAGCTGATGGCCATCCTCGAATCTCTTAAACAATATTTCGGCGCAGAGAACGTAGTGCTTCCATCGGAGCGCACCGACCTTTTTTGCTGCTATAAAACAAGCACCAACGGATCTGTTTACCAGATTAACTACGTGGATTGCAGTGATGCTTGGTTACAGGCTGGGCTGGAAGCCTATTTCGAAGATCGACTGGCGGAGCGATATTATACTTCTGAGCCGTTTTTACAGTGGAACTTTTATTATTACTTTATTGCTGACGAAACGCTGCTGCGAAAACATGCAGATATTAAACGCATGGTTGAAAACAACGAGGCTTTCGCCCGGAAATTCGTGCTTACCGAAGCAGACTTGCTGGAGCGCTTCCGGAAAGCCGGACGGATCGGCCAGCAGGGAGGACATTTGGACGGGGGCGATCTCTATACTGAATGGTTAGACTATCTGCGGACAGAAGGACTCAGCTTTGTATTTGATGAACAAAATTATCCCAATTATAAAAGCTGGGTAGACCAATACGTTGAAGGTCGACCGTTCCTCACACCGACAGATCATACATCTGGCAACGCAACCGGAGCGGCACCGCATGTACGACAGCTTAGACACCTGCAAATCAGCCAATTCCGCTCCCTTCCAGCTACCCGACATTTCCGATTTGGCAAGGTTAACCTGGTCAGCGGTGCAAACGCGAGCGGCAAGACCTCGTTCTTTGATACGCTTGAGTTCTGCCTAACCGGTAAAGCCAAAGGCGCGGACGGTGATGGTTACCGGCTAGCGCTCGACACGACTGATGGCATTACTTTGCCCTATCCGGATACGGCCGCCGTTTACCGCCAGCGAGACGTTACCTGGTATAAGAGCGTAAACACGCGGGGCCATAATCTTTCCGGAAATTTTAATAAGTTCAATTATTTTTCGAGCGATGCCGCTTTTGTGCTCAAGACCGAGGACGACCGCGGAGAGAACTTAATCGAGCGGACAATCACCGATATTGCTGTAGGCAGAGAGATCAACCGCCTGGAAGAGCGCGTGACGGAGTTCCGTTCACGCTTTGACGCACAGCGCGACACCTTGCAAAAATCAGAAAGGCAAATCCGCGACGAGCTGAACAAACTCGCCCGCAATATGGAAGAGGTCAGGGCTTCCTCGACCGATAGTAGCGCCTTCCGGGCATCAGTGAAAGAGTATCTTGAAACCCACGGCTGGCAGATCAACGAAGCGCCAGATGAAAACTATATCGCAGAGATTGCTGCTGCGCTGGAACTGGTCAATCACGCTTACGATGATATGGTGTTTAACCTGCCGCGTTCCGGGGAGGAAAGTCCGGTGCAAATCGCCGCCGCCATCGAAAGCCTGTCGCTTAAGGCCAATACATTAACACTGTTTCGTGAGGAACACGACGCAGCCCAGCGATTGAACGAGCAATTACAGGGCGCCATGCATCAACTGAACGAGTTGGCTGATTTTGCTGCCGGTCTTAAGGATTATTTTGCGGACCCTGATCTGGCATTGCTCCAGGGGATTGGTCTAGCAATACAGGAAGCTGAAGCCAGGGTGATATTATTACAGAAAGCAGGGGAATGCCTGAGCGGCCTTCAGACATTCTTAACCTCACAACCGGCCGGCACCGGTACGCAAACCCTGTTCGAATATGGCGAGCAGCAAATGAACCGACGACAGCAGGCAGAAACGAACCGGCAGGCCGCTGCAGCGATCGCTGAAACGCTCCGCCAGAGCGTCGATCAGCTTACCACGCTGATTGCTGACATCAAGCGCCTCGGTGCAGATTTCCTAGATATTACCCCAGCAGCCAACCATTGCCCTTTGTGCGATACGCCTTTGCTGCACGACGTGCTGGCCGAAAGGATTCGCGCGACAGCGGCGAATTTTGGTGATCCAGCACTTTACCAGCAACGTCAGGAAGAGATTCGCCGGTATGAGCGGGTAATAGCCGATGCCGACCGGGTATTGGAGGCGATTGACCGCTTTGAAACGCTGATCCCCCATAATTACCTTGACGCAGTATCAGAACGGAGCCTCGATGAACTCAGCAAATTTTGGGAAAACGAAACAGACATGCTTCCCGTTGCGCGCACGGAACTGAGTCGACTGCGCGGAGTAAAGGAACGGTTTGAGGTCACGGGCTTGTCTTTTAGCCACTTGCGGCAAGTGCGTGAAGCGCTGCTGACCCGCTTTAACGTGGAAGTGCAAAATGAGGCCGATCTCAGCAATGTACTGGCGATAATCGAGCGTCAAGCCGAATCGCTCAACGGGCAGTTCCGTAAACAAAGCGAACTGATCGAGCGCTTACGTGAACGCGGTGCTGCGATCTTCGATTCCTTATACCCGGATGAAGAAGCCCTGATGGCTGGTATCCGGAAATGGAACGGCGCCCAGGCGGCATTGACCACGATTCGCAGTAAAGTGGCGGTGGCTGACAATCTTTCCGTGACCAGAATCCACCAGGACGTTTTGGGACTAACCAGCGTATTTACGACATATAAAGATAACTGGTATGCGCAGAAAACGCGGACCGAAGCAATGGAACTGATTACTCGGTCGCGCCAGAATGTTGATGAGCGGCTCCGTTCAAACCAGATGATGGCCACGCGGGTTAATTCGATTATCATAAAACTGGATTATCTGCTGAATGAACGCAGCAAAACGCGGTACCTAGCGGATTTTATTGCGGCCAATAAGCAGGAGATTGTGAGTATCTTCCGGCAAATCCATTCTCCGTTAGAATTTGAGGATATCAGTTTCGCGGAAAACAAGGTGAGGCTGAAAGATCAATTGGGTTTCTGGCATACGATCAACCAGGTGAGCACCGGTCAGCGGACAGCAGTCGCGCTTAGCCTGTTTTTGAGTTTAAATAAAAAATTGCCTTGCGGACCGGACATTATCTTGATGGATGACCCGGTAACTTATGTCGATGACTTGAACACGCTTTCCTTTTTTGATTATCTGCGCGAACTGGTTGAGCAATCCGGGCGGCAACTCTTTTTTGCAACCGCGAATAGCGATATAGCTTTCTTGTTTGCGCAGAAGTTCAGGTATCTTGGAACTGAGGAATTCCAGCATTTCGCCTTTACCCGAACAGAACAAAACGCAGCACCACTTATTTAAAGTTGTGGCGTTTATCAATTAGCCTGTGTTATTGCGAGCAGGTTCATTGATATAATAGTTGAAATTCATATTTGGATCAAGACTGAACGTCTCTTGATGTTGATGAAATCACTTTTATGGCAACTGATGGTAGGATAGTGTGGGGCCGAAAAGGCTATATCTGGCCGGATAATCAGCCTTGTAATGTACTCGACTTTAAGAAAGCGATGCTGATAGATTTAAATATATTTCTCCGCGGGTTCCACCTTTGGTGTTGGAAACTGGGATCGAACCATGGCGATGAAATACGTATTGGCTTACGCTCCCGAGCCGTAAAACAGCTATCATTACGCCGTAACATTGGATATAATTTCCGCTACATCTGACTTAATTTTAAAGTAATTACTAATAATCTCATTCTGGGTCACATTTCTCGCTTTTGGGATTGCATAATGATGTCGTTCTTCATTGGCAATTGCCTCGTGATCGTTTTGAATACTGCTATTAAACATTTTCAAGTCAATTTTATTGGTTGGGTCATCCGCTACTATGCCAACGAATTCACCGGATGATAAAGCAGCAATTTTAGAAGCAGGTATTGCATACTCCAATTGCGTCGACCGACTGACTGATGTATCTGTGGCATTAATTGATACGCTTTCTTTTTGCTGATTGATCTTGCCAAAACGTTCCGAAAGCTGCTTAGCGGTATCGCCGGTGACTTGTCCACAGATGATATTGCCGACTATGTTCATTATGACCTCGGCCTGTTCGCGGCCATAGTCTTTCTTTAATTGGGAATAATCCTGCACGGCCAGGGTAACCGCTACTTTATTCGAACGGGCGGTCGCTATCAGGTTATCTATACCATTGAAGTAAATGGTCGGGAACTCATCAAAGATCAAACTGCATTTTTGCTGGTGCTTCCGGTTCACCAGTTTATTGATCCTGTTCACATACAGTGAAAGGACGGCGCCATAGGTCTGTGACTTTTGCGGGTTGTTGGCGAGGCAGACCACTTTAGGATCATCAGGATTGTTGATGTCAAGCGAAAAATCGTTACCGCTCAGCACGTAGTATAGTTGGGGAGAACTTAACCTTGCCAAACTGATCTTAGCACTTGCGATCTGACCTTCCAACTGCTCAAAAGCCTCATTTTTCCAGGCGGAAATAAAGGGATTGATCAAGACCTCGATCTCAGGTTCATTCGTCAGCAATGCGAAAAGCTTCTTGTAATCAACAAGCGATAATTCGACCACATGCGGTAGGGTGCAATACCGGCCGCCCTCGTATTTTTTTAAGAACCAGATCAGTGCAGTCACAAAGTTGATCGGTGATTCCACGAAGAAATCGCCCTGCTTTTTGATCCACTCACGATTCAAGCCCAGCATGATTGTCCGGGCGGCTTCCATAGCATCCGTAATATCCAGCATTGTTTCCGGTTCGAGCGGATTACTACGGTGCATGATCTTTTCGAAATTGATGACAAAAAACGATCGGCCACGATGTTCTCTCAGTGCGTTGTAAGCGATCTTCGAAAGATCATCATACTTAAAGTCATAAATCAACATGGCAAAGCCTTTGGCAATGTGCTGCATGATGAGATGCCGGATGACAAAGTATGATTTACCCGCGCCGGGGCTGCCGCCAACAAGCGTGCCCCTGAACGGATTGATAATATTTATCCAACTTTTCCGCTCTTTGCCCTTTAACTGATATTTGGCTGGCAGGTTGATGGAATATTCATTTTCCAGCAAGCGTTCTTCTTGCGGAAACGTTTCGTTCTCTTTGTTAAAAATGTCCTGGCCTAACTTCAGCTTGAGCATGCGGAATAATAGGCCACCACCGGTCATGAATAAAATATAACCAAAAGTCGCAGCACCTATATAAAGCCAGGGGAAATGCAGTAAATAACTGCTCAAAAAGTAAAGGAGCAAGCCCGTTACGCAATAGGTAATGACGGTCTTAGGCCTGATCTTTTCGTCGCGCTTACCTTTACTACCGACGAGCGACACTACCAATAGCAATAGTGCGCTGAGTTTAGCGGTCAGCATCGTCTTGAATATCGGCATGCGTGCCAGGGGCAATAAAACCTGATCAGTGATCCGGTGTACCAATTCCAGTTCTTTGAAGGCACCGTAACAGGCCAAATAGAAATGAATCATCAGTATGGTTATACTTAGCAGCCTGGTAAAATCAATGATTTTCCGCAAGGCCTGTTCGTTTTCTCCGGTTTGCATAATTATAGATTTAGTCCTTTACGTTTCTTTCTTTTGAATTTGTTTAGTGCGGCAAGGTCTTGTTGCTCGGCTTCAAACAGTACATCCAATAATTGGCTTCGGATGCTTTGACCGTGATCGGTTGCCGTTGGTGACCAATCGTCCGTCTGTGTTTGCCTGTTTTGTTTTGGTTCCGGCAGTAACTTGGTTGCCAGTTGGTTTGCACTATACGTTTTGCCAAGGTCGCTGCCATTGAATACGGCCTTGTTATTCTTATCAATGAACGTAACACCATAAAGCCGCCCTTCTTCATTTCTGCGCAGAATGATCTGGACGCCCTTTGCCCAAAGTTGTTTTTGAAGTTGCTGTGCGGTCAGCGGATGCTTTAGCATCTCATCAAGTACTTTGATCAGGTTTTTTTTAAAGGGCTTCCGTAGTGTGGCATTCAATTTAAAGCGTTCCTCCAAGGCTTTCAGCGTTGGCTTGCCATAGATACTGCTGGCTTTGATGGGTACGCCAATCTTGTTGCCTTTACTATCGAGCATCCAATACATTAAGCCAGACCGCGCATACATACGACTGTCTTTGCTGCCCTGGTCGGCAGCAATATGGTATTGTTGCAGCACCGCATTTAATTCCGGGAGGCTGGTAAACTTATAGGTGCGGACAACATAACCAAGGATGTTTGTAATAGATCGTTTAGTTTCTTCCTGACCATAATCGGCTGCTTTTACCCCGGCTTTCATGTCAGGCTTTTGCAGTTTTTGATCTTCCGCTTTGGTCAGTTGGTATTTGACCTCGATTTCCTTACGTGCCTTTTCTGATTGGTTCTGCCCTAAGTAATGCAGGCTGATCCGCTCCCCATCAGATTTGATGTTGGTTGTGACAATATGAATATGCGGATGTCCGGCGTCCTCGTGGCGATAGACAAGGTACGGCTGTCCATCAAAGCCGATGCCTATCATATAGTCCTGCGTGATCTGTTGCAGCCTGTCATCAGACAATCGCTCACCGTTCGGAAAATTTAAAGAGATATGAACAGTATTGGTTTTTGTCCGCTCGTTACCGGCAGCCAGGTCGGTCAGCCGCAATAGCTTATCATGAAAATTTAGTTTGTCCATATCTTTTGAGTATCGAACAGCCGCAATCAGTTTCGCGGTGCCCTTTGCAACCTTCCGTTCATTGTAGTTCAATGCGCCGATCAGGCTTTTACCGCTTTTAATTTTTGCGACCATACCTCTGCATAATTGTTCATGCGATCCCTGATCTGTAGGATAGCAGGCTCCAGTTTACCATTGACCACATTCAGTAAATTCATCCAAAGCCGGGCATCGGCATGGCCGTGTGTGGCATTAATGCTTCGCATGGCCTGATTGAGATTGTTACCGATGGCATTCAACTCCTGGCGCAGGTTGACCATTTCTTCCAAAAGATCATCCATAGATTTATCCCTGTAGAATACCGTCACTGGTTTGTTGAGCAGCACGCTCCGCACATACTCGCTGAGTTTGCGGAAACGTGTTTTCTTGAATCTGTTATTGATCAGATCGTATTCCGCCTGCTTGAACCTTGTCAGCAACACCCGTGTTAATTTATCTTCTGCTGTTCCCATTTTCCTTGTCTTTAAAAAGCCGACTTCGGAGCGCTTTTTGCCAGACCGCGGCCGACTTTGGAGGCAGGGGCAAGATCCGTTTGTATTACAAACGTACATCTTGCTGACTGCTGCAAAGCGGGCAGTCTAGTCCTGCTATTAGTTATTCATTGGCTTTTTTTGAAATTTCTTCCGGCTTCGCCTTATGGCTCAGGTAAAGTTCAAGCGCCTGTATATTGATGTCTTTAAGGGATTCATCATGTTCCAGTCCGAATATTTTAAGCCGCTTTAAAAGGCCTTTGGGTATCCGGTTATTGAACTGTACGTCCGGCTCATTCGGAACAGGTGCTGCTTTGACCGGGATCACCGCCTGGATAGGTGTAGCCGGTCGCTCTTGTTTGAGTTTATCAGCCAAATTGCCGAGCTTATTTTTATAGTTTTCCATTTGCTATCATGATAGTTTGTTAGCACCCGTTGGGTCGTTTGCTAGCTTGATAGTTTTCTATCAACCTCAGCTAGTTTGATAACTTGCTATGACGATAGCTTGCTAAGTTGCTAGGGTCTTAGTTTGCGATCTTGCTAGCTTTTTAGTTAAATAAAAAGCTATGATGCTATCCGCTCAACAACCTCTTCTGTCAGTGCCATGAGTTCTTCCTTGGCCCGCTTGTCGGTGCTATTTAAGATACCGGCCGTCATCGATGAACGCGCGATACTTACCCGGTCATGCACTCTTGTTTTCAGCAATGGCGTGTCCATGCTTTGCAGAAGGTCAGCCACATCCTGGGTGATCCCAGCGCGCGGCTTAACCATGTTGAGTACGATGCCCGATCTCAAGTGCGGCGCTTTGCGCTGCGCTTCCCGGATCAATGCCAGCGTAGAACGAATAGCCATCACATCAAAGAAGCCGGCTTTGGTCGGTACCAGGATAAAATCTGATTGCAGGAATAGTTCCGGCAGTTTATTGGATAAATAAGGTGGCGTATCGATGATAATGAGATCATAGGCCAATTGTTGAAGATCCGGCAATTGGTCAATGCCAATGATCTCCAGATCAGGAAAATCTTGCCGGATATGATATAAACTTCCCTGTAAGTCGGTATCTACAAGGGCTACTGATAACTGGTCCTGGAAACATAAAGCCAGGTTGATCGCTAAAGTGCTTTTTCCTACGCCCCCTTTTTGATGGGCTATGGTGATGATCTTTGCCATAATGCTATTTTTGCTATGTGTATAGAATGCTACGTTCATAGCAGCGCGTTCTCACGCTGCCTTCTTTTGAGCTTTCGTTCCTGCTCATAATTAAATATCCATTCCCCGGCCAGCAACTTCCAGTTGCGGTAAGGTGTCCCTTTGGGGCTGCACCAATCTGCTTTTTCGTAATAGCTATAAAATATGCCTGCCTGCGCGGCAAGTCCTTTCTGATCAAAATAAATGTCAACCAGGATCTTTTGCGGCGGCATATCGGTGCCGAAGCCTTTTTGCTGAATAGGTTCTGCTTTACGATCTTCTATAGGAAGCCTTTTAGCTTTTCGTTTGGGTGTTGGAAATAACATAGGTAACATTTATGGCCGGGCACCCATATACAGGCCCGGCCGATGAAACATCAGGCGCTTTTGTTCGTGGACATCATATAGGTGATATCCTCATAATCATAATAAATAGAGCCGCCTATTTTAGTAAATGGCAATACGCCGCTATCCCGCAGCGATTGCAGGAAGCCATGAGAGATGCCGAGTAACTTTTTGACTTCAGCAGATTTAAGCCATTTTTTACCGGGTACGCCGCTGGCGCATTCTTTAATGATGCGCTTAACCTCCTGGAGCATGTCATTTTTGAAATCCTCCAGGTCGCCAAGAGTTAATATCTGGTTCCGGGTTGGAACCATGCCCATTCTTGACCTTTGTTCAATTGTTTTATCCATAACATAATTTTTAAAGGACTTCAAAATTCGGGAACGGAAAAATCAAAAAATGACAACTTTGGGGTAGGTGGAGTTATTTTAGGGTATGAAAAGATCAGAATGGATCAAAACGAACAGCAATAAAAAAGGTGTCACAAATTGTGACACCTGCTAAATAATTTGAGTCGCCTTAAATCAAATTTCAAATGCGATATGAAGCTGGCCTCCCAAGCCCTTTTCTACAATTGTTCGTAGACTGGATATGTGAACTTCCCCAATGCTGTTTTCTGTTTAATGATGTGATATTTGGGTAAGCCACATTTATCGGCCAATTGCTGTTGGGTCACGTTTTGTGCAGATCGCGCTTTACGGATCATAGCGGGTATTTGGTTTATATCTACAATAGCTTCCATAATAATTACCGATTTATATTTTTTGCGATTTGAAAGAACCCGTTAATAATTTCGATACTGATCTTAACGGCGACATCGCTTTTGATGACGCCAGAAGCCATCAGCAGCCCGGCTTCTGTAAATACCAGCGGTATTTGACCTCCACCAATTCTGAGCGAAGAACCAGCCTGGCGTTCTAATTGCAGCCATTCTTCTGATGTAGGTGTAAACAAGAAATCGGGCGGGAACCGCCGTTTGTTTCTGCTTACAGCCCGCCTCAAAACTCCAAGGTTGATTTGAAACAGTGCCGCTACATCTTCGTCGATCATTACCTTTTGTCCCCTTAACCAGTAAACTTGGTTAAGGGGTTGTTGATCTTGCCCGCTCATAACAATTGCTTTTTAAGTTCATCCTTGCTGGGCAAATAGAGCTTGTACTCCCGGCTGAAAATTTGTTCGTTATCAAGCGGTAATGTAAACTCTACCACCGCTTTGTTGTCCTCTTTACAAAGGATGATACCGATCGTAGGGTTCTCGTCTGGTTGCTTTATTTTGCGATCATAGTAGTTGACATACATCTGCATTTGCCCGATATCCTGATGCGTAAGTTTACCGATCTTTAAGTCGATCAATACAAAGCATTTCAGTAAGCGGTTGTAAAAGCTTAGATCAATATAAAAATGGTCGCCTTCCAAACTGATGCGGCGTTGCCTGCCCTCAAAAAGAAAGCCTTTTCCCAGTTCCAACATAAAGTGTTCAAGTTTGTTGATGATGGCGGTTTCAAGGTCGTTTTCTGAATAGCGGTGATCTTCGTTAATATCCAGGAACTCCAGTATGACCGGGCTTTTTAAAATATCGGTTGAGCGTTCGATGATTTGACCTTCTTCGGCGAGTTTTTTCACGCCATCTTTATCACGACTTAAGGCCAGTCGTTCATAGTAAGATGTGTTAATCTGCCGTTGCAGTTCCCGGACTGACCAATTGTTTCGGGAGGTTTCCAACTCATAAAATTTTCGTTCCTGATCATTCTTGATCTTCAGTAAGGTTACATAATGTGACCAGCTCAAATTCAGGCCGGTCGGCAAATTCCGCAACAGTGTTGCGGAATTTGTTTCGGGGTTCTCAGAATTACGAGACAGTGTCTCGTAATTTCGATAAGCCATATAAAACAGTCTCATGTACTGGAGGTTGTCTACAGAATAACCGCGTCCAAATACAGCAGTCAGATGCTGACTTAACTTAAACATTGTATTAGTACCGTATTCAGCATAGGACGTGCCGCCTTGCTCATCTTCAACGATCATCCGGCCAATTTGAAAATAGGTTAGGACCATCGTGGAATTTACTTGTTTGACTACGCTTGATCTCGCGTTTTCGATCAGCTCCTGGACCGATCGAAATAGCTGTTGTTGTTCTGCAGGCATCATTAGCTTACTCTTTTTAAGTGAGAATTAGTGTTCGCTTTTCGGTTCGCTTTGCGCTTTGGCGCGTCCGGTTCAAGTTTTTCCCGCAGAACGTGCATATCCTCGCTGATTTTTTTAAGCAGTACGCGGGCGTAGATCTGCGTGGTAGCGATCTTGGTGTGGCCCATCATTTTGCTTACGGTTTCGATCGGCACATTATTGGCCAGGGTGATGGTGGTGGCGAAAGTATGCCGGGCAACTCCGAACGTGAGCTTCTTTTTGATGCCGACGATCTTCGCGATCTCTTTCAGGTAGACGTTGACCTTTTGGTTGGTGATGGTCGGAAATATTCTATTTAAAGAAACTGATCTCGGGTTATCCTTATATTTATACATGATCGACAACGCCGGGGCCAGTAACGGTAGATTTGTCGCCTCATTACTTTTTTGACGGAACAGTTTTAGCCATTTTTCTCCGTCCTCACCACGCACAACATTGCCCTCGTTTAAATTCATTAAATCAATGAAAGAAAGGCCAGTGTAGCAGGCGAACAGGAAATAATCCCTTATGGCTTCCAGTGTATCGGATGCCAGTTGATAATTTTCGAGCATCTTAAGTTCATTGGCCGATAAGAACGCCGTCTCAACCTTTTTATAGCGGAACTTATAGTTTTTAAACGGGTCTTTGTGAATCCACTGAAGTTTAAATGCCAATGTGGTCATTTTACGCAGGCGTATCAGATGCTTCATTACGCCATTGTTATTCAATGGTTGGAAGTGGTCTGCCGGTTTGTGGTTACGCAAATAGGTCTCAAAATCTATAATGAATTTATAATCAATCTCGTGAATTCGGATATCCGTAGTATTGCGCTTCTCTTTGAGAAATCTCTCCAGATACCGCCTGGTCACGGCGTAATGTTTCAATGTACTCCAGGTTAACGCAGCAGATGCGGTATCATAATGGTAATCCATCAGTTTGCTGAGCGAATAGGTTTCTTCTGTCTCTTCGCCGAGAAACATGGCCTTTAATAGTTGAGGAGTGACTTCTTTACCCGCTATCTGTAATTGCTGGTAATAAGTAGTGATCGTAAACTTTACCTGTTCCAGGTAAGCGTTGGTGTCTTTAGCTTCGGGCACCTTGATCTTCAGGCCTCCTTTGCCTTTGTCCCAGTTTTCGACCTTGACGTAATGCTTCAGCGCAAAATGGATCCGGTCTTTGTTGATCGTGATACAGACGTAAACATTGGTTACTCCGTCCTTTACTTTGTCCTTTTTGATGGTGAAATGCACACCAAACGACTGCGATGTTCTCATCTTTTAACAGTTTTTAAGTGAATAAATGATTAATTACCGCCCGAAATCGCCTGTTTTCGGGGTGCAGGAAAGGGTGCAGGAATAAAAAATTTTCAGTCTTTTTGAGTACTTTATAGTCTATTTTTAACGACTTAACTAACTGAAAAACAAATCCTTAACTCTTAAATGCGCCCCAAATCTAAAAACTAATTTCGGGGTGCCGGATTGGGGTTCTAAAGGCTGTATTCGTAAGGACTGAAAAGGATTGAAATAAAACAAAAAACCCTCTAAATCAATGACTTAGAGGGTTTCGTACTTCGCCGGAAGTACTACCGGTGCGCCCACCTGGGCTCGAACCAGGGACCAAAAGATTATGAGTCTTCTACTCTAACCGACTGAGCTATAGGCGCAGCTTTTTTTGTGTTCCCGTTTTGTTTGCGGGTGTGCAAATTTAGATATTTGTGGCAAATACCCAAACTTTAAATGAAAAATATAAAAAACATCATTTTCGACTATGGCAATGTGATATTTAGTATCAATTTCGTTAGGGTTCAGCAGTCACTTAAAGATTTAGGAATCAAAGATGTAGAAGTGTTTTTTGGCCATTTGCAACAAGATCCGGTTTTTGATGCTTTTGATCGAGGGCAGATTACTTCCGCGCAATTCAGAGATAAAATTCGAGAGAAAGCCGGTGACGAGGACTTGACGGATGATCAGATTGATGCCGCCTGGAACAGTATTTTGATAGGCATTGCCGATGGAAACCACGATCTGCTACTTAAGTTGAAAGACAAATACCGTACTTTTTTACTTAGTAATATAAATGATATTCACTATCAATTTATCATGAAGTATTTGAAGGATGTATTTGAGTTCGACGGTAATGATCATCTTTTTGAAAAAGTTTACTATTCGCACTTTACAGGTAAGCGGAAACCCGAACAAGCTATTTTTGAGCAGGTTTTATTTGAGAATGGCTTGAATGCATCAGAAACCTTATTCATAGATGATAGTCCACAACATTTGAGAGGTGCAGAAAAGTTAGGCATACGAACTTATTTGATGAAACAGCCCGACACAATACAAGACTTTGTAAAGCGTGAGGGTTTGCTGTAATAGCTTACAATCTACGTAAATTTACACTTTAACTTTTAAGCTTTAATGAAATATATCAGCATTTTAGGTTGCGGATGGTATGGCCTTCCATTAGCAAAAGCCCTTTGTAAACAAGGTTATGTTGTAAAGGGTTCAACCACAACCCCGTCCAAAATTGAAGTGCTAAATAGCGAAGGTATCAATCCATTTGTAATTGATTTAAATGGCGATAACGTACCTGCTGACAGTGATTTTTTTAATTGCGATTTACTTATCATTAGCATCCCTCCCAAGCTTAGAAAAGGTGAACACGAGCAGTATTTAAGTAAGATTAAATCATTGGTCAATGCAATTCAAACTAAATTAATAAAGAGTATTATATTCATCAGTTCCACCGGTGTTTATCCTGAAGTAAACGGAGAATTGAGCGAGCTCAGCGATATCGAGCCTGATACTCTTTCCGGAAAAACGTTATTATCTGCCGAAAATATATTACGTGATGCCCTGGCCGATAAGTTAACTGTCATCCGTTTTGCCGGGCTTGTTGGGCCTGGCAGAAACCCAGGACGATTTTTTGCTGGTAAAGAAAATATAGCTAATGGCCAGGCTCCGATAAACTTAATTCATCTTGATGATTGTATTGAGATTACTATGGCGATTATAAGCAACAACTTGTACGGTTACACGATTAATGCCTGTACACCTCATCATCCTACCAAAAGCGATTTTTATACCAAGGCCGCTGCTAATGTGAACCTTCCCCTCCCCCAATTTAAAGATGAATTAGAAGGCTGGAAAATTATCAAGTGCGTCAAAATTGAAGAGTTGCTTAACTATCAATTCAAAGTGAATGATTGGAACGATTATCTGAAAACTGATTCTAGCAAGATCCTTTAGTTTCGGGAATAATTTCCCTGGTTTCCTTAATAGTAGACTCGGACTCGTGCACAATAGTTTTTATCTTGTTATCAAGTTCGTGTACCGTAGTTTCAATCATCCTATAAAAGACGTTTTCAGTGTAACTCTCATCAAGCTTTATAACCTCTAGCAAGCCTAATAGCGATGCCACCGGCCGGCGCAATTCATGTGATTGAATGGTGGCTATTCGTTGCAATGCCGCGTTTTGTTCTTCAATTTGCATGGCATGCAGTTTTTGAGTGGTTATATCAGCAGCGTTTATAGCAACGCCGGTAACAATGCCGTCATTATTAAAAACAGGCCTAAAGCTAATTGACAACCAGCAGGAAGTTGGCGAGTCATGATTTATTTGCCATTCAACTTCAACAACCTTTCCATCAAGCGCTTCTTTTATTTGATTTGCTGTTTGAGTAGTAAGCAGTTGGTTGGTAATATTTAGCAAATGAGCGCCTACTCTTAAATCCTTTTCGTACTTGTTTTTTATATAATTATAGGCAGCCTTGTTAAAGGCCAGCACTTCCATTTTGCGCCCTATAAGTATATGGATATCCTTTGTACTATCAAAAATTGCTTTAAGCTTAAGTTCTGAATCCTCAAAGGCTTTGTTATGTTGCTGATTGAGCAAGCTTTGCTCTAGCAAGCTTTGCATACTCCAGTTAAGCTCAATTAAGTTCAAAACCTGCCTGCTCAACGTCTTAAGTGTTCTAATTTGTAAATCCGTCAATTTTGATGGCTTCACATCGAGCACACAAAGCGTACCTACGGCATGTCCGTCAAATGTAACTAAAGGTGCACCTGCATAAAATTTTATATGAGGCTCATTTTTCACAACAGGCAAATCAGCAAAACGATCATCCTTTGAAGCATCAGGTACAACCAACACATCAGTTTGACTGATGGTCTCGTTGCAAAAAGACAGCTCCCGTTCATTGCATGTTAAGTCGCCAACGCCCAATGAAGCTTTAAACCATTGCATTTTATCATCAACAAGGGTAACAAGCGCAACCGGCACTTTGCATATACCGGCAATCAACTCAACCAATTCGTTCAAATCGGTCTTAATGCCGGCATCAAGGTTATTAAAACGGTTAACTGCCCTTAAACGTTCAAACTCATTACTCATTATCTATTCTCTGATACTGTGGTTTACAGCGTATAAATTTATACTTATTATTTAAATAAAAAAGCTATATCAAACTTCATTAAATAAAAATAAACGGCTGTAATCCACAATAGAATGAGGCAGATTATTGTTTGAGCTTTTGCTTAAATACTTTTTCCAGTTTATCAACCTTTGGCAAAATTACCATGCGGCAATAGGGTTGACTACCATTTAGTTTAAAGTAATTTTGATGGTAGTTTTCAGCAACGTAGAAGTTTTTAAACGGCTCAATAGCAGTAACGATCGGGTCTGGAAAAGCCTTTTGTTTGTTTAGTTCTGCTTTATAAGTATTAGCAAGAGCCTTTTGCTGCTCATTGTGATAAAAAATTATCGATCGGTATTGAGTACCTACATCTGCACCCTGTTTGTTAAGAGTTGTAGGGTCGTGCATTTTCCAAAAAATTTCAAGCAGTTCTTTATAGGAAATAACACTCGGCTGAAAGGTTACCTGCACAACTTCAGCATGACCTGTGGTGCCCGAACATACAGCTTCGTAGGTTGGATTTTTTACACTACCGCCTGCATAACCCGATTCAACTTTGGTAACACCTTTCAGGCGCTGAAAAATGGCTTCTGAACACCAAAAGCATCCCATGCCAAAAGTTGCTTTTTCAGTAGCTGGCTTTGAGCCTTGAGCTATTGACACGGCTTGTACTGCCATGGCTAAAACCAGTGTAAGTAATACAGTTTTTATTTTACGCATAACATTAAATACGTAACTCTCTACCGTTTTAGTTTTAGCATTAGCCGGTATGACTTTAAACTGATAATTAGCTGTTATAAGCTTTCTCGCCTATTTCATGGCCAAGGTGTTGTATTTGGCTGGCGTCTAACAAAAGGCCTGCATGAGCATGGGGCTCATAAATCCAGATATTGTGCTCGTTTTTAAAAATACAGCCACACAGCTCATCGCAATAGTATAAATCAAATACGTTAGCTTCTTCAGATTTTTCACGGCGTTGAACCTTAACAGCAATGGCATGGTCCTTTTTGGGTATTTCTATTTCAAATACATTTTGCATAACTCTATAACCCTCGAAACCGTACTTGGTTTATGGCAACTAAAAACTTTATTCAAAAATAAGTCCTTCGCCTACTTCGTGCTCGAAAATCTCATCACCTACTTTTATAACTCCTGTTCCATTATGAATCAAATTTTGGCCAAACATTACTTTCTTATTTACTTTTCTATAGCTCGCCAAAGTTTTCAACGGTTCAGGGCCTGTAATAGCAGTGCTGGGGTCAACATTAATCATTACGCAGCGTGCGCATGGTTTAACTCCGTAAAAGTTGACTTGATCAACCGAAAAGTGTTGTAATATATCTTCGTAATAGGCCCCCGTATCAGTAATCACAATATTTGGTCTGAAGCGGTTAATATCAATCTTTTCACTAAGTCTTCCATTCAAGTCTTTTAACGATGCCTCGCTGACCAATAGCATTGGGTAGCCGTCTGCAAAGGAAGTCATATGCTCCGGGCTGGCATAACGTTCATCCACCTGCCGCGTTTGGCTATCGGCCATGTAAACTAACCTGCATTTTATCTCTAAATGTTTGGTAAACCACGCGTCCCCTTCCTCGCATACATACGTCCCTGAGCATAGGTCATCCCAAACTTGCAGGTTAACTTCTTCGGTAGTTTGCGGTAAATATGGAATCATAATACTCTCCCCGCTTGGCTTATGGGTAACCTGTAATCCGTTGACTTTGAGCGCAACATCAAACAAACACATTTGCGGATACTTTCGCTGGGAAAGGAATTGCAGCCGGTCATCAATAAGCATCCATCTGCGGTCAAACTCAAGTCCGCGACTGGTTACATTTGATTGTTGCAATGCAATACCACCCAAGGATTTTATTGGGTAAATATATAACTGACTAATATGAGCCATTAATTGATTTTTACATCCAAATATAAATGATTTATAAGCCGAATTGCGCGGCAGCAAAATTACCAAAATAACATTTTGCCAATTTCAATTCAATTATGCATATTTGCACCTCCAAAAATAAGAGGTCCCGTAGCTCAGCTGGATAGAGCAACTGCCTTCTAAGCAGTAGGTCTTTGGTTCGAATCCAAACGGGATCACAACAGGTGATCTTTTCACCACCCGAAACCCCTTAAATAGCTTATTTAAGGGGTTTTTTCATTAATTATCCCCTCGGTAACCCTTAGTAAAGCCAGGTTTCTAAATACCTAAATGAACACCTGTGGGTAAACCTTACCTTAGGTGTTTCAAAAGTATTTAATCCATTGACAATTAATTTATTAACGGTCTCAGGTAATTTGAATTCAATTGCATTCGAACCTGTGATCCAACTTTTAATTTTTAAGATTGGAGGGGAAATATGAAGACCCAAAAGAAGTTCAGTGTATATTTTACGCTGAGAATGGACAAGGAAAAAGCAGGCTACGCCCCGCTTTACTTAGCGATCACGCTGAACAAGGAAAAATGCATTGCCGCATTGAAACGGCAATTTGCGATCGGCTTGTGAAACATAGGCAGAGGTTTCGCCAGAAGTCACAAAGATGAAGCGAAGGAGCTATACCGTTACGTAAATGAGGTGCAGACACTGATCATTAATATTCCTAACAACCATCAATTGAAAAGGAAAGCGATCACCTTGCGGCGATCAAGAGCCTTTTTTGGGTGAGGAAGAACAAGGATATACATTAATCAAGTTTATCGCTTATCTCGATGAGATCTTCAATAAAGTACTTCATCCTGCAACATTAAAACATTACGTCGTGTCTCAGCGCTATGCGATTAAGTTTTTGAAGGCCATGTACGGAATGTATAACATAGCACTGATAAATCTCAACTTTGAATTTATCTAGGATTTTGACAGCTTTTACGTAATCAAAAGCCTATCAATCATAAAGGTCCATCATGTACCAATGCAAGTCTAATCTTCATGGAAGTGTTCAAGAGTGATTATATCATATCTCTGCTTTTAATCAATACTACGTTGATCTTATTGTCTTAAGGAAAATTGGGCAATTGATACCATTTTTGAGCCTTTTGCAGTACCATTGTGCGCCTAAACAATTGATCATAGTCGCTCTCAAAACCAAAAGTGTATAATTCATCACTACAACGTCACCTACATTTAAGCAATTATTTTAATCTTTTAACAGCGTTGTTGGCTTAAACTTAATAGCTCTATTGATTTGAAAACTTACAGTAAATACTACTATAACAACTGACGTTATTAATGCAATCAAGAATGGATAGATATTTATATGAACGCGGTATGCAAATGTTTCCAACCATCCATGTGCGACTAAAAAGGCCAATGGCCAGGCAACACAATTTGCGGATAACACAATGTAAAAAAATGGCCTGGATAGTGTGATCATCAATTGCTTTGTATTTGCTCCAAGTACCTTTCTTATGGTGGTTTCCTTCATCCTTACGCGTATAGCTTGTGCTGCCAAAGAAAAGAAGCCGAGTGCTGCTATAAGCACCGCCAGTACGGAGAATAAAACAAGAACGGCTTGTAACTGCTCCTGTTTTACAAATAGCTGTTCATATAGTTCATCCAAAAAATGATAATTGAAGTTATCGCCGTCCAGTTTATTGATGTCAGGCCAGTTCTTGTTTAATGTCTTAATAACTGCAGGTAGCCTATTGTTCTCCACACTAATCATAATCTGGGTTTTCGAAATTCCGCAATGATCTTTCATCAAATAAATAGTAGGCTGAGTAATCTCTTCAAATCCGTAAGCTTTGACGTTTTTTATGATGCCTACTATTCTATATTTCCCACTACAACCTTCTATGATACCCGTAGCTCCTTTTAAATTCATTACTTGAGCTGCGGCTTCGTTGATCAATGCATTGGCAGAGTCTCCCGAATTATGAGCATTAAAAGTTTGACCAGCGGCTAACTTAATATTAAGCGTCTCAAAATATTCATAATCAACAGCAATGGTGTTCAAAGCATATGGCCTGCCTTGGAGTAGATAGTCGTGAGTAGCCGGCATTATGCCTCCGGGAATATTTGACGCTACTGTTACCGCTTTCACACCCGGTATATCTTTGATACGATCCCGAACAGGTCCAAATTTTTTTGGATCGTTGAACAGTGACAGATTGTCGATGTATAATACCTGTTTTGCTGTAAAGCCAGGGTTTTCGGATTTCATATAAGTTACCTGCTGGTTCACGATCACAAGAGTAATTACAAATGTGATAGCAACGGTGAATTGAAGCAGAGTGACAATTGTTGGTAGGTATGAAAGTCTTCCTTGTTTCGCCAGCTGGCTTCCTCGCAAAACTTCAATTGGCTTGAATCCTGCCATAACGATTGCTGGATAAGTGCCTGCTAGTAGGGTAAGAACTAACAGTGTAATAATAAGCTGAATGATGAGATGAGCATTGACTCCAGTTAACAGCAATTGAGTCTGAAGGATTTTGTTGAAATATGGAAGAGTCACACATACTAATACAAACGATAGCACAAGAGCCAGAAGGCATTGAAAGAATATTTCCAAAATAAATTGTAATGCTATGTGTGTTCCAACGACGCCGTTGACTTTTTTAATACCGACCTCTTTTGAACGCGCATCGGCTTGAGAAATATAAAGATTAGTGAAATTGACCGCCGTAATTATCAAAATGACGATAGCCAAAATACCGAGGCTAATAACGATTTGGTTATTCACATGAGAGCCATAGTGAGGTTTTAAATGCAGGTTTTTCAATGGGTCCAAATAAATGGCAGGACGGTCTGAACGCCTTATTGCTTCCTTGGCTACCTGACTGGTATCTGCTAATGCCCCCCTTTTGTAAATATTGTCGATTTTCGAAGATAATAAGGCAATGTCAGTTGATGGTTTAACAAGTATATACGTTTGATAAATCTGCGTGGCATAGGTCTGATCCTTCCCGGAAGTAATATCCGCTGAAAAGGCAATACAGTCAAACTTTAAATTCGTATTACCTGGAAAATCTTCTGCAATACCCGCTATGGGCATAGCCATTCCGGATCTCGACATCATGTTGATACTTTTGTTTTGTATTAAACTGTCGCCTGGGAAAAGCACTTCGGCGGTTTCTTTAGAAAGCAACATGGCCGGAGTTGAGCTATTGGCATTCAAGACAAACCCTTTTGGTTTAATACCGAGAATTTTCGAAATTGAATAATCTGCACCAATCCATTTTTTTATCAAAAACCTCCTTGATTTGGTGAAGAATGGAATTTGAAATAAAGCTGTAGTGATTCTGCCAGTTTCATCAACCTCAGGACACTGATCTTTGATAGCTGCTGCTAATTTTCCTGGAGTAAAAGGCGATGGCCCGTTTGGCAACTCTCGCTCCACGAGATAAACGCGGTCGAAATTTTTGTTCCATTTATCATAGCTGGTTTCATTATCAATAAACAAACTGACCAGGATGAAAGCAGCCAGTCCTATCGCCAGTCCTGCAATGTTAAGGAGGTAAAAAACTTTACTTTTCAGAAACGATCGAAATGCAATCTTAATACTCAGATTCGTCATACTATTAGCTAAATACCTAAAACTACGCCATTATGTAATTTATTCATAGTCAGATATATGGTTAACTATTAAGTGTTCATTTTCGTACACCTGCGTTCGTTTTTATACTGTTTATACATCTAAAGATGAGTTTATTTCTAATTACTCTACATGTATGTTGATGGTGCAGTTGTATAATCGGGAAATACTACTACCAGTAAATCGAATACGTACTAGATACTATCAGGTGAGGCGTATGGCAGCCCATGTATGCCCATGATCACATGGCGGTGCTAGTTGCTACCTGCCTGAACATCAAACTTATCTCTAGTTTGATAAAACGCTATCAATCAATTTTCTAATTATAAAATTGAGTATGCCCGCTTAAAAACAGCGGATTTCTGATACATACTAAAATTCATCTTTTTATAATCAATAACATAAATGCTTCCGTAACTCATTCGGGAAAAGGCGCTTTTTGCTTCCGAGTGATCCTATTGCTGCAAATAGTCGGCCTCGGCTAACTGTATTACTTCATTATCTGTTAACAGTGCGGTTTTGCTTTCAGTGATCGTGGGGCGAATTTATATAGCAAATCTACACTTCAGTGTAGTTAGCAAACCCATCCCTTTTTTAATTTTTGCACTACTATTTTCTATTCTTATGATTTTAGATACTATCACTTGTGGCCATTGCCATAACGAGATAACGCATAAGTTTTGTTCGCAATGCGGTCAGCCGGCTAAACTTAACCGTATAGACGCTCACTATATTCAGCACGAAGTGTTACATGTGCTGCATTTTGAAAAAGGAATATTGTACACCATTAAGGAGCTACTTTTGAACCCTGGCAAAAGCGTACGGGCATTTATTGCCGAAAACAGGAGCCGACTGGTTAAGCCTGTCATTTTTATTATTCTATCCTCGTTGTTATATACCGTTGTCAGCCATTCTTTTCATTTAGATGAAGGGTATATTACCATACGCGACAAGGATAACCTGACAACCAGTTCCATCAAAAATTGGGTGCAAAGCCATTACGGATACGCCAATATCATTATGGGCATATGTATAGCAGGGTGGCTACAGCTATTTTTTAGAAGGAGCAATTATAACTACTTTGAGATTTTGATACTGCTATGCTTTGTGATGGGTATGGGCATGCTTATCTTGTCTGTGTTCGCGCTGATTGAAGGCATAACCAGTTATAAAACAATGGCTTTTTCGGTGGTAATTAGTCTGGGCTATTCTGCCTGGGCCATAGGCGACTTTTTTGACAGCCGGAGAAAGATCGGCCGTTACTTTAAGGCTTTGGCGGCTTATCTGCTAGGCATGCTCACATTTAGTGTGATGATTTTCATGCTGAATACAACCCTTAATTTGATTACTAAACACTAACGTATGTCACATTAAAGTTTGTGTGAAGGTTTTGCCTATGAAATAATCAGCCCCTGCTTTTTCAATTCAGCTTTTATCATTGATAACGCCCACTCGCTTCTGCGACCGTACGGTGGTTTATCCAGCTCTATAGGTGCTTGGCCAGGTAAGGAGCGGTACGGCTCTCTTCGTTTTTGACAATCGCTGCCGGCTCGCCTTCGGCTACGATGCGGCCGCCTGATTCGCCTGCGCCCGGCCCGATATCGATCACCCAGTCGCTGGCCGCGATCACGTCCATATCGTGTTCTACCATGATCACCGTATTACCGGCATCGACCAGACGGTGGAGTTGCAGTAATAAACGCTCCACATCTGATGGATGCAGCCCTGTGGTTGGTTCATCTAGCACATATAGCGTTTGACCGTGCTGTACGCGTTGCAGTTCTGTTGACAGTTTGATCCGCTGTGCTTCGCCGCCTGAAAGTTCGGTCGCGGGCTGTCCCAGTCGCAGGTAGCCCAATCCAACTTCACGGACGACCTCCAGCGCGCGGCTGATTGCAGGCTCTTCGTAAAAAAAGTTTGCCGCCTCATCGACGGTCAGGCTCAGTACCTCCGCAATATTTTTGTCTTTGTAAGTAACTTCTAATGTTTTCGGGTTATAGCGGGTGCCGCCGCAGGTTGGGCAAGGCGTATAAACACTCGGTAGGAATAGCAGTTCAACCATCACCATCCCCTCGCCTTCACAATGTGGGCAGCGCCCTTTAACAACATTGAACGAAAAACGGCCGGCATCGAATTTACGCGCTTTGGCCATGGGCGTGGCAGCAAATAGTTTGCGTACATGATCGAACAAGCCGGTATAAGTGGCCAGGTTTGATCGTGGCGTACGCCCAATAGGTTTCTGATCAACAACCACCAATCTTTTGACATGCTTCATCCCGCAGGTGATGTTACCGCCCGTCGTTTGTACTGGGGTGTCTTCCAAAGGGTCGGTTTCGCCATCGCTGGTGATATCCATTTGCAAACCTAATTGATCACTAACTAATTCAACCAGTACCTGGCTTACCAGACTGCTTTTGCCGGAACCGGATACACCGCTCACGCTGGTTAAAACGCCCAAGGGGAAAGCGACATCGAGATTCTTAAGATTATTCCTGGTGATGCCTTCTAGTTTTAGCCATTCTTTGGCTTTCCTGAGGTCGTTGGTCCTTTTGGGCCTATCGTCATAGATATAGTGGCGGGTGAGCGATTCCTTCACGTCGCGCAAACCACCAGGTAAGCCGCTGTATAAAATATGACCGCCTTTTTCACCGGCCGCTGGGCCTACATCCACAATCCAGTCGGCATGCCGGATCACGTCGATCTCGTGCTCAACGACGAATAAAGAATTGCCGGATGCTTTTAATTTATCCAGTGCCCTTAGCAAGGCCTCCGTGTCAGCCGGGTGCAGGCCTGCCGATGGCTCGTCCAGCACATAGACCACTCCGAAGAGATTTGAGCGCACTTGCGTGGCTAAACGTAGGCGCTGCAATTCACCCGGCGATAAGGTCGGGGTACTTCTTTCAATGGTCAGGTAACCTAAGCCAAGGTCCAGCATGACCTGCACGCGGGCCAGAAAGTCTTCCGCAATGCGTTTGGCGACCACCGCCTTTTCGGGATGTTTTTCTTCGAGTTGCTTCAGTGCCCTGGCTTCACCGCTGGCATAGGGCGCAAAGATTGTGGCTAACTTGTTCAATGCAAGTCTGGATAGATCCGCGATATCATAACCCGCGAATTTAACAGATAAGGAAGCCTGCCGCAGACGCTTTCCATGGCATAACGGGCATTCACTACTGATCATGTATTGCGCTACCCTTTTCTTCATAAGTGCGCTTTGCGTGTTGGTGAACGTATGCCTTACATACCTGCGCGCGCCTGTAAAGGTGCCCATGTAATCAGGCTGCCGTTTATTCTTGATAAAGCGTTGGATCTCTTCGTGGTTATAGCCGGAATAGACCGGGACGACAGGCTGCTCTTCGGTGAACAGGATCCAGTCTCGGTCTTTTTTAGGCAGGTCTTTCCATGGTATGTCCAGGTTATAACCTATAGTGGTCAAAATATCACGCTGGTTCTGTCCCTGCCAGGCAGATGGCCAGGCGGCGATCGCTTTTTCCCGGATAGTGAGGGTGTCGTCGGGCACCATCGTTTTTTCGGTGATTTCGTAAACCCGGCCAAGACCATGGCATTCCGTACAGGCGCCTTCGGGTGTATTGGGCGAAAATGATTCCGCGTAGATGATAGCTTGGCCTGCCGGGTAATCTCCCGCGCGCGAATAAAGCATGCGTAACAAATTGGAAAGTGTAGTAACGCTGCCTACTGAGGAGCGGGTACTGGCCGCGCCACGTTGCTGCTGCAAGGCGACTGCCGGGGGCAGACCTTCGATCTCATTCACTTCTGGAATAGCCATTTGATTGAACAACCGCCGGGCATAAGGCGATACGGATTCCAGATAGCGTCGCTGCGCTTCTGCGTATAGCGTACCGAATGCCAAAGATGATTTGCCCGAGCCGGAGACCCCTGTAAATACGACTAAGGCACCACGGGGAATGTCCAGATTCACATTCTTCAGATTATGTTCGCGCGCACCGCGTACCCGAACAAAGCCGGAAACATCCGTAACATTTTTAGCCATGGATATTGAACAGGAAACCAAGGTTGAAGTTTCGATCTGTTTATTTTGCTCTTTCAGTAGATCATGTTACTGAGCACAATATGCTCTGTTGTAAAATCTTATAGAAATGCTTGACTGTTGATTGTGTAATAAAATGCCGCTCAATATTTTCGGCATGCTCAAAAGCCACCGACAGTCCAAATGCAAAAATAGGGTTCCCAAATTTGCTAAACACGGATGGGTTAAGTTCCACAAAGTAACCACTTACGCTATTTTCCAAGAAAACGAACCAAAGCGGCGTCAATCTCGGTCAGCCGTTTCGTACGAACGCATAACTCAGAAAAACTCAGTACTAAGTTCTTTTTAAATTTTAGTTCCAAATCCTCTACCTTCTGCTAAAATTGACTGATATTTAACATAGGTAAGAATGGCCCTATGTCCTTAAAAAGTACATAGGGCATTTGCTTTTTATTGTGGTTATTGCTTTAGTTTAAAATACTACGCCAAGCCTCACTTTCGGGAATACCCGGCTTACGTTTACCAAAGAACTGAACAATTGTATTGCCCTTCGCATCATATACTTCAATGCTGTGGACCAAACCGTCTACGGTTGGTTTTTTGACTAGCCAAATGGCGGCGATGCCATCCAGGCGTAAATGCATATTAAACTCCGGGTCTAATACGTTAAACCACGGACCAGTTTCCACCAGCTTATTCACCTGGCCTGTATGTATCTGGATACAGCCTGCACTTCCGGTAAATACCATAATTTCGGTCTTCCAGGCTGATGCCTTTTGCAGAATGTTCTTTAAAGCGCTAACTTCCATGCGTTGAGCAAAGCCATCCGGAGCCAATCGCAATGCCTGCGTACGGGTAAGCTCGTATTTGCGCAGCATACCATGAAAATCGTGCGTATCCTGCAAATTGATCCATTCATGATGGAAGTCTTTCAGGTTCACCTCATGGTCCGGGATTTCAACCGTCTTATTGGTCGTAGGCATAATAACCATATCAATCTCCTGCTCTTCAGCACGATATTTAGCTACTAACACATGATAAGCGGCTACGTCACTTTGCTCGGTTAAATAAATCTTATGTACGGCCTGGCCGTCTTTGTCAAAAAACTGCAAGCTCAAGCGGTCATTCTCGTTTACGGCAAAGCCAAAATGCCAATGCGTCATAAATAAGCGCAGATCAATATCAGGAGTGACTACTAACCCTACATGGCCGTTAAAGCCTGCTTTTTTGTAAACGCCCTTGCGCTCGTGTACGCAAAAGTCGTTTCGGGTCAAGGCCATTACGTAACCCAATGTCGCCACTTCTTTCAGCAGTTCTTTGAAATCGCCACCCAATTTGATAGCGGTATTGCCTACGCCAGTGTTTACCAACTCAGCTTCACTTACCCCTAGTTGTTTAGCGGCATCGCGTATTCTGATTTTGGGCTGTTGCTCTTTTAGCGCTAGCCATTGCTCTTTGATGGAGGTAATTGTATTTTCCATGATCATTATAATTTATAAATTTTAGACAATGCCCTTGGGTATTACAAATGGATACTTGCAGCCATAAGCATCAAACAATGCCATTTGTACCCCAAAAGCTTCTTGTATACTATAGGCGGTAATTACTTCGTTAGGCGTACCCAACGCCAGTATTCGTCCCTCTTTCAATATCAACACCCTGTCGGCATATCTGGATGCGAAATTAATATCGTGCAATATGGCTACCACGCCAAAGCCCTTATCGGCCAGGTGGCGTGCGGTGTTGAGTATTTGCTGTTGATAAAGCAGATCAAGCCCGTTGGTAGGCTCGTCTAAAAACAAGTAAGCCCCATCTATATCGTAAATTTGGGCTATTACCCTAGCCAGTTGCACTCGCTGTTGTTCTCCGCCCGAAAGTGTGCTATAGTCGCGCCCAGCCAAATGTTTTACGCCTGTCTCATTCATAACGCTTTTCACTATATCAACATCATGTGACGACGGCTGGCCATTAAAGTGTGGGTACCGACCCATCATTACGATTTCCTCTACCAGAAATGAAACGGATAAGGTGTTATGCTGGCTCAATACCGCACGGCGCAAGGCAAGTGCCGCCATACTATATGTTTTAATATGCTCATCATCTAACCGAACTTCGCCAGTATGAGCCTGCTGGTCGCCGCTCAATAATTTCATCAGCGTACTTTTTCCGGCACCGTTAGCACCTATAACGGCCAGCATTTCTCCCTTTTGCACCTCAAGGTTGATATCAGCCAGTAAAGTTTTCTTACCAGCCTTATAGCTCACCTGATTTAAACTGATCATAATTGTGTTCTCCTTTTGCGGCTCATAATGATGTAAATAAAAACGGGCGCACCCAACAACGCGGTGATTACGCCCAAAGGCAATTCGGCAGGGGCAACAATAGTGCGGCTAACCAAATCGGCCAGGGTAAGTACTGCGGCACCCAAGATGGCCGATGCCGGAATTAGCAGACGATGATCTGCACCAAAAGCCATGCGGATAATGTGCGGTATAATCAATCCGACAAACCCGATGATGCCGGATATTGCCACTGACGAACCAACGGCCATGGTAGCCAGTACAATCACCAGTCGTTTCACCAGCCCGGTATTCACGCCCATATGCCGTGCCTGCGCTTCGCCCAAGGCAAAGGCGTTTAATGATTTGGATAAAAACGGCAATGCGACTACCGGTATGGCAATAAATGGTGATAATGCAGTTACTGACTTCCAGGTGGCACCGCCCAGGCTACCCAAATTCCAGAAGGTAATGTTACGAAGCTGTTCGTCTGTGGCCATATAGGTCATGAGTCCGATCAAAGCTCCGGCCAATGCATTAATGGCTATACCACCCAACAACAACACTGAAACATCCGACCGGCCCTGTTGAATTGAGATGCGGTACACGGCAAATGTGGTGATGCAAGCTCCGGCAAAAGCTGCAAGTGAAAGTGCGTAATAGCCCGTGGCCTGCTGCAACTGTTTAAAGATAGTGGCTTCGAGCACAATCATCATAACGGCAAATAAGGAGGCTCCGGACGAAATACCAATCAGGCCTGAATCAGCCAGCGGGTTGCGGAACAAGCCCTGTAAGGAGGCGCCCGAGATTCCAAGCCCGGCACCGACCAAAACGCCCAACAATACCCGCGGAAAGCGTAGCGCAAACAGCACCGCCTCTTGCTGTGGTTGATAGTGAGCTTGCGGATTGACTCCTGTTCGGTAGGCCACGATAGCAAAAAAATCACAGAGCCGGATATGTACCGCACCCAAACAAGCCGAGGCAATCATTACCGCCACCAGCAACCCCAATAGACCGGCTAATATTAAACTGTAACTCTTAAGCACTACGATTTTAATTTTTGTGCCAGTTCGGCTATTGCCTGTCCCAAACGCGGACCGAACCCGGTTAACAATTCGCCATCCATGGTGATAAAGCGCTTAGCTTTACCGGCTTTAGTTTGGTTAACACCTTGCACGTCCTGCAATCCGGCAGGGCCACCCAAACTTTGCATACCACTGCTAAACAGAAGTATCACATCAGGATTAGCTTCCACCAGTGCTTCAGCAGTGAGCGGCTTATAATCGTTAAAACCTTTCACCGCATTTTGGCCACCGGCCAGTTGTATCATTTTTTCGAGCGGAGTGTTTTGCCCGGCTACCATCATGGTACCCGTTCCTCGGGCGTAAATGAACAGCACTTTAGGCTTGCCTTCACTTCTGGTCAGTTTTGCGGCAGCGGCCAAGTCAGCATTCAGCTTTTTAACTAAGGCTTCAGCTTTAGGCTTATTACCAAAACTATTGGCTACCTGGCGTATGAGTTTCTTGGTACCTTCAGCACTTAATTCCTGCGTAAATAACACCAGCTTAATTCCTGCGCTTTTCAACTGGTCAGCCAATTCAGGTTTAATATCGGTAGAAAGTCCGGTAACCACATCGGGCTGTAAAGCCAGAATGCCTTCGGCAGATAGGTTACGGTTATGGCCCACTTTCGGTTTGCTTTTTAAGCTGACGGGGTAAGTACTGGTTACATCCACACCAACAATACTAGGCTCCAGGCCAATAGCTGCGAGTATTTCACTTACTGTACCGTTAACAGAAACAATTTTTTTAGAGGTAGCATTTATATGACGCGCTTGTACGGCGCTGATAGATGTGCTGATCATTAGGAAAAGCAACAATGCATTTTTGATAATCTTCATATGTTAAAAAATTTGAAAAAGCTCCCTAATTCGCACCAGGGACGCCTTACTTACTACTATTCAAGGAAACAAATCATGCTTTTTTGACTAAGGCATAGGCAAGTACCGGGTAGCCACGTGTGCCGCCATCCGGACCGAAACTGACAAATTTCAGTTTGTACACGTTACCTGCGCTGTCTTTGATGACGTAAAAGCGGTCGGTTTTTACGCCAACCGTACCGCCGCTGGTTACGCGCCAGTTGGAGGATACCGTATTACGGCTGGCCGTGAAAGTGGTGGCCGCAATATTAGCTTCGGTATAAGCATCGTAGCTTACCGCGCTGGTTAAAACCTCGGCCACCTGGGTACCGGCCAGGTAATTGGTAAATACTAAATCAGAAAACGCATAAGGCGTAGTGCCGGTGTAATAAATGCTGTAGGTCCATTGCAAATCCCAGTTGGCTTTAGCCGGTTCAATTTCAACGGCGCCCTTGGCAAACGATATGTAACGGAAGTTATACTGACTGTCTTTAGCAATGCTTAGGGTTTGAAAAGTGGTTTCGCCCACTTTGGCATATTGTAATGTGTAGCCACCGTTTGACATATTACGCAGGATACGAACTTTCATTAAATCGGCCGCCGGCAGCACTGTACCCGAGCCGCCCGAACGGTTAACGATATATACTTTGTTATCGGCGTCAGTGGCACTTACCGCAGCAATGGCCGTCTTAGTGAGGTCGCCATTAACATCGTCGAAAATGCTAAAGCTGCCCTGACCAAATCCAAGTGCCAGATTTGCGGTGGTCACATCGGCGGCGGTAACCGCGTTGATGTCCGTTTTGGTAGTAGGCAGCACCGATGCGGCGAGCGTGTTGTTCAAGATCACGCGATAATCAGCACCCGAGTAAAAGCCCAAATCCCAGTCGTTACGAGCAACGCTGGTTTGCTTGTTAGCGCTCAGGTCAACGTAAACTGAATTTACGGCTGCCGAACCGCCGGTGCCACCATCTAACGTTAGCTGTGTACCAGTTGATACGATAGACGAAAAGCTTAATTGCATTTGGCTGGTAGCACCCACTACCACCGGCGAACCTGCCGAAGCCACTTTAAAGGTGATCGATTCGTTACCGTTTAAAAACAAATTGGCTGCTTTATTTACCTTGATGGCAGCTGAATTACTGCCGGCAGGTATAGTAACGGATACCGTACCATTAGTGGCAGCCGGCTCGGTTGTAAACTGGGTACCATAAGTTAAGCCTGTACTCGACAGGCTGATTATTACCGGGACTGCTGCATCAGCATTGCGCGAGAGGGTAAGCTTTACTTCTGCCGATGTTTGTGCTGCTGTAAAGCCTTGTTTATCAGCCTGGAAGTTGACTGCATTGTCGGCGACCGGCGGATCGTTTTCTTTACAGGCGGTAAACAGCACTGTAAAAGCGATAAGCATGGATAATAGTTTTTTCATAAAATGATTGTTGAATTTGAAAAGTGGAATTATTTGAAAAGTTGGTAATTAAGGCCTAAAAACAATGAGCGCCCGTAGCCTACCGGAACCGCTCCGCCTGTGCTGTGTGCGCTACCCACATCCTGCGAAGTGTTGTTGATTCGGGTCACATTAAACAGATTGCGTACACCGCCGCTAATGCTTAGCGCTTTGTTTACAATCTTATTCAGTGTAAAATCAGCAGTGTTGAACGAGCCGATAGCGGCCCGCTGTATGATGGTGGTGCTTCCACTGGAAACATACTCGTACGATGGCCGTTTGCCGGTAAACTTGTAAAATAAGCTCATGGTGGTTTGCCACCTCGTGATAGTGTAGACGATATTGCTGTTCACCTCGGGCGTCCAGCTCATGTCTGGCAAAGTGGGGTCTTCATCCTTTAACCGGTTATAGAGACCGGTGTAGTAAAACCCTAACGTAGCCTGTAGGCTTTTATAATTTATGGTATTCTCGAGCGTCCCTCCTACAGTTTTATATTTATCAATGTTGAGGTAAGTGGTGATAGACCCATTGGCGGCATCGTAAGCTGTTCCGATGAAATTATTAAACCGGTTGTAGAAAGCGCCCGCAACAGTTTTAAGATTTAATTGAGCCCCGTTTAATGCACGCAAGGATAGCGAACCATTGTAGCTATTGGAATACTCGGCCTTTAAATTAGGATTTCCTATAACGGAGTGGCTGGCATCAAAAAAGTTGAAGTATAATTCGCGAAGCGCAGGTGCCCTAAAGCCACGAGCGTAAGCCAGGCGTAGGTCTAGCGCAGATGATAGTGCCACCTTAGCATTAACCGAGGGGATGACCGGAGGTGCATCATACACTGAGTTGTGTACTAAACGTAAACCAGGTCTAACCGTAATAGCCGAAGTAAACTTGATTTCGGATGAGGCGAAAAATGCATAATCATTAATCCTTGGTGTGCCCAATATGCGGTCGCCGGTGCTACCAGTTAAATTAACTTCTATCCCTGGCTGAAACGATACGGCAGGCGATAGTTCATAAAGCGCCATTCCTCTGAAAAATGTGTTGTTGAAAGCCGCCTTAGCTTGCTCTGACGCTGCTGCCGTTAAACGTACTTCGCCGGTGGTATGATTAAGCTCTGTGGTTTGTGTTCGGCGTGTGTAATCGGTATAGGATGCAGCTGCGTTAAAACTCAGCTTGTTATTCAAAGCATAATTACCTTGCAGTTCATGCAAAAAGCGGTGTGTGATATATTTCTGATCTTTGGAGACATTGGTAGAAAGATTAGGAACACCGTTACTGATGATGTCCTCGTCGGTAGCGTTGATACGATACCATATACCCAATTTTTGGTTACGGTAACCGGTGGTAAAGCTGCCCAGCAACTGGTTTTTAGGCAACCAGCCCTGCGTGCCGTCACCAGGACTCCAACCACCAAAGTAATTACGGGAGGCATTTACGCCAATGTTCCAGCCGTTGCGCCGCCATTTTAAGTTGAGATTTTGATTGTGTGTACCACTGCCATTAAAGCCTTTATATTGCTTGCCGGCGCTTTCTTCCTGCACACGTACACTGGCACTCAAACCACTATTTTCAGATGTTGCTTTTTTTGTAATCAGGTTAATGACGCCACCCAAAGCATCCGTACCATACATGACCGACATCGGACCTTCCACAATCTCAATATGGTCGATCATGTTAATGTCAATCTGTCCCAAGCTTTCGCGCGTTTCACCGCGGTCGAGCAAGGGCACTCCATCTAATAGTATTTTTACCCGCTGACCGCTTACGCCGATCATCTCAATGTCTGATGTACCTAAAGTTAAATCATTAGTAAAGCGCACGCCTAGCTCGGTGTTTAGTACTTGCTGGAGGTTGGTAGCTGCTCTGAGCCTGATGCGTTCCGCGCTGATGGTGCGAATCTGATAAACCGAATTTTTAAGTGACTGCGGTTCATATTGCCCTGTCACTACAACATCTTTTAAGTGCAGTGAGCTTTGCTTCAATATGATGTCGTTGAGCTTAGCAGTTTTGCCGGTTGCAACGTCTATTGTTTGGGCGGTTTGTACCAAACCCATAAAACTTGCCTGTAATTGGTGTTGCCCCCGTACCAATGTAACGGAGTAGTAACCATTGTCATCTGTTTCGGCAAGCGGCTTATTATTAACAATGATGGTGACACCTCCTGCTGGCTGGCCATCACTAGACAAAACTTTGCCTGTTATTTTACCCTGTTTTTGAGCACATACATACGTCGTAGCACAAAAGATACAAATTAGGGTAAAGAAAGCTTTCATTTATTTAGACTTATTAAAAATAACACTGCAAATGTGTATCATTGCAGCCAAAACGTATCAACGCCATACGGATTATTATCAACGCCATACGGATTTTATGACCATCAGCATTACTTCAGCCTCGCAAGAAAGCTTCAATTTAGAACTCAAGTACCCTAGGGAGTTTTCGGGTTTACACCAGTTGGAAGAGCGGTACTCGCAAAAAACTGCTGCTTGGGGTAACTTGACTGTTAACGAGTTATGGTTCGACGGGGCATGTGTTTTTCAGAGCACTATAGAAGCTAACCAGCATTGCCGGTTAAAAATGCAGTGTGATAGCCCCTGTTGGCTTATGAATTTTGTACTGGATGGCGAGCTAAACACCATGGTTCAAATGGATGCAGCTCTTAACACGAAGGCAAATCATTTTAACTGCTTTTACTGCAGCAGTTTGGCTGTTGAGGCTGGTATTGAACGCAAAACGCATGTATTTACCGTGTGTCTTACCCGTCGATTTATCAAGCATCTGTTTTGGAAAAGTTCTGTATTTACAGGCGATGAACTGGCTAATAATGGCGAAAAGGTATTTATAGCCGGCAATCAGTTGATCACTACGGAACTCAAAACTATTATTGGCGAGATTACCGGTGCTGAGCAACCTACTTACATCAGGCGTATTTACCTGGAAGGAAAGATACTGGAACTACTTTCGCTGCAATTGAAAGATAGCATGTTTTTTACGCCTGATAATACAAAATCAGATGTAGTACATACCGACTTATCTAAATTGCAAACTGCCAAGCAGCTGCTCGAACAAAATATCAGGTCACCATTTACATTAACCGAACTGGCTAAACAATGCGGGTTAAATGATTTTAAGCTTAAAAAAGGTTTTAAGGAAGCGTTTGGTTTTACCGTGTTTGGATACCTGAATGAATTACGCATGAATAGAGCCAAAAGTATGCTGCAAAAAGGGTTGCCCGTAAATGAAGTTGCGGATTATGTAGGTTACAAGAATGCACACCATTTCACAGTTGCTTTTAAAAAAAGGTATCAAGTACTTCCACGAGACGTTTTCGAATAAAGTCAAAGGTTTTTCACACTAAGCTTGCTGCCATTATTTCACAACTCATAAATTCGTTTCATAAATTTACTTTTCCAACACTTAATCTAAATGGCCTATTAATGTTAACCGAGCACTCAGCTTGTTTGTTAATCGCTGCAACTAAATTACGACATTTCTAAAATTTACGGTCTTGCCGGTTTACTTTAAATAATTACGGTATCAATAAATCGCAGCTTTTAAAAAGTGTTCAAGCATCTCTGCATGCTACTGAATTGAAGCAATCGCGTCATTTAAGCAGTTTACTTGCATGGCATTATTTATCCGGCCAAACTCTACCGTTAGCTGTTCAAACCAAATAAATTTATTGATCCCCTTCTATTAATTCCACATATGGAAGGAGGTAAAGGAAAATGCAATTTTACAATTGATGTATTGAGTTTAAATTGCAAATTCGTTGCGTATAATCTTTGCTCCTGCACTTAAAGCACTCAGTTTACCCCTTGCTATGTTCCGAGACAAAGGAGCCATACCACAGTTAGTTGATGGATAAAGGTTTTCTATATTTACAAACTCCAGCGTTCTACGTAATGTATCGGCTACTTCTTCGGGTGTTTCAATCTTGGCAGATGCCACATCTATTGCACCGACCATCACTTTCTTACCACGGACCAGTTCGATTAAACTTACGGGTACGTTCGAATTGTGGCATTCCAACGAGACGATATCAATATTAGATTTTTGAATTTTTGGGAAGATTTCTTCGTATTGACGCCATTCTGATCCCAAGGTCTTTTTCCAATGATTATTAGCTTGTATGCCATAACCGTAGCATACATGCACGGCAGTTTCGCAGTGTAAGCCATCAATGGCTCTTTCTAATGCTGCCATTCCCCAGTCGTTCACTTCATCAAAAAAAACATTGAACGCAGGTTCATCGAACTGTATAATATCTACACCGGCAGCTTGCAATTCTTTCGCTTCTTCATTGAGTACTTTAGCAAATTCCCACGCCAATTTCTCTCTGCTTTTGTAGTGGGCATCGTACAAGGTATCAACCATGGTCATCGGCCCTGGTAATGCCCACTTTATGGGCTTATCTGTTTGTTTACGTAAAAATTTAGCATCATCAACAAAAACTGCCTTCTGACGGGCAATCTCATTTACCACAACGGGGACACTCGCGTCATAACGATTACGGATTTTTACAATCTTACGATTTTCAAAATCTACACCACTTAAATGCTCAATGAACGTAGTCACGAAATGTTGGCGTGTTTGCTCACCATCACATATAATGTCTGCCCCTGCCAATAGCTGTTCTTGCAAAGCGATGCGCAAAGCATCTTGTTTACCTTCCATTAACTTATCGCCTTCTAATATCCAGGGCGACCAAAGTTTTTCGGGTGGTGCCAGCCAGGCAGGTTTCGGTAAACTTCCCACAATTGAGGTGGGCAATAATATATTCATGATAAAAATAATTTTTAGTATTGTAAGATTAATGCGCAAAATTGGCTGACCACTCTTCTAATAAACTTTTGTAAGGCTTGATGAAATGCTCTTCTGCAAACTTACCTTGCTCAATGGCTAACTGGCTGCGTTCTTCACGGTTGTAAATGATCTTTGTTAACGAATAGTCTTTATTTTTCAAACTTGGCTTATAGCATGATCCTGCAAAGGAATTGGCATTATAAATCTCAGGCCTGTAAACCTTTTGAAATGTTTCCATGGTACTGATTGTACTAATTAGTTCAAGGTTGGTATAACCATCCAACAGGTCGCCAAAAAAATAAAATGCTAAAGGTGCAGTGCTATGTGGTGGCATAAAATAGCGAACCTTCAGACCCATTTTACTAAAGTATTGCTCTGTTAAAGAAGATTCAGTGGGTTTGTATTCAAAACCTAATATAGGATGACAGTTTCCTGTACGATAATAGATTTTACTCTCCGCTACGCTCAGACATATAACAGGTGGTTTGATAAAGCGCTTTTTGTAGCTTTCTGAATTTACAAAATGCTTAAACATTTTGCCGTGTAATTCGCCAAAGTCGTCAGGAATGCTGAATTGCTCTTTGCCTTTGTTATGCTCTGAAAGTAAAACGTTGAAATCATAGTCGCGTATATAAGAAGAGAAATTGTTCCCGACTATTCCATCAACACGTTTTAATGTTTGATGATCAATTATATAAGTTTTTAATATTTCAATCGATGGGAATGTTTTACCACTACCATCAATATCCATATCAACAGAAACAATTTCTAGTTCAACCGAATAGCGATCGTTTTCAGGATTATCCCAATGTGCTAAAGTATTGAAACGATTATTGATCATCTGAATGGTGTTACGCAAGTTCTCCTGACGACTTGTTCCCCTTGCCAGGTTAGCAAAGTTGGTAGTTGTGCGCGTACTAATGGACGGTTTATAGTCCTCATTAAAATAAACACTGCTCAATTTGAACACGAAATCATTCTTAATTGTATACTGCATAATATCTAGACACCTTTTTTTTATTATCAAATTGTAAGTAAGATGAGAGACTAAAGGTAAAGAGGCGGGTTAATCAGGAGATGCATGGACGAGCAGGCGCAATCAACCTTATAAGCTGGCACCTTAAAAGCTATACAATCTGACCAATGACCTCTTTACGCGGAAGCATCGTCAATTCAGTAAAGGCAGGTATCCTGACTTGTAACGGCTTTTACCGGCCTTCCCGCTTGCGCAGTGACCATCTTTGCCCAAGCCTTTTGCGTTACTTACAGTTGCGCGACAGCTCGTGATTTGCACACGATTCCCTATTAATTCACCGTTAAGTAAAACCTTTACTGATTGCTTAAATAAGCAAAGAACCACGAGTTAAAACTCTGTACAAAGCTAAGTAAACAGCTATAAACGCTATATTAAACAAGTGATATAAGTAAAACCAGCTTGAAATTTTGATTTTGATAACTTTTTATGCGGTTTGTATTTAACTTCGTATTCTAAAACGGTGAATTATGCTATGGAACAACTGGACGATATAGATTTAAGACTATTAAAAATATTAGCCAATGACTCAAGTTTTACCATTAAGGAACTTGCAGCGAAAGTGAATTTGACACCATCACCGGTGGTGCAGCGTGTTAAACGCTTAGAAACCGGAGGGTATATCAAAAAGTATATCGCCTTGCTGGATCCGGAAAAATTTAACAAAGGCTTCATTGTTTTTTGTAACATCAAGTTGAAACAGCATGACCGGAAGATCGGACATAATTTTGTGAAAGATATTAAGCAGATTGAAGAGGTTGTGGAATGCTATAATATTTCTGGTGATTACGATTTCTTTTTAAAAGTATTTGCCCGTGATATGAAACACTATCAGGATTTCGTTTTTAACAAATTAGGTTCGGTAGAAAGCATAGGCAGCACCCACAGTACTTTTGTAATGGCCGAAATTAAAAACACGCACAATATCAATTTTTGAAGGTCACGCAAATATGATCGACTGGCCTACTACGTGTTCGTTACCAGGTGGAATATATGAACTTTTTTGGATCGGTTTACTTTGCTGAAAAGAGGGAACATCATGATTTACTATTCATTTATATTTACTCACAGGTTTATGTTAAGTTATAACAATCAGAAATTTTATGTCAAATAAAGGTTTACAACGTTCAAAAGAACAAGCAACTCATTTGAAACTTGTCACCATTAAAGGAATGATAGTAGAGCCAAAAAATAAAGGAATTTTAGGTTCTATGTCATCAAAATTGCGTATAATATTTGGGATAAGAGTACATGATATTATTGCGAAGACTGGTTAAGATGGCTAAAGTGTTTGATTTAGAACTTAATGCGTTATTAGCAAGTATGTCAATCAAGTGATAAGATAAGATAGGCTTTCTATTATCAAGCAGCCACTTCCAAGTACCGCTGCTACTGCCATTTATCAAAGAGAGCAGTAAGTATTACTGTTATATTAATAGTGTATGGATACAATGTTCCCAATTGATTAATAATGTGTCCTTCCATCGGCCAAGAATAATGCTCAATGTTAATGCTGTCGATATTATAAAGCTTTTTGCCAATGTAAATTTGATCACCTGTTGACATTTGTCCAATATCATGTGGGTGTATATGCTTTTTGTAAGCGTTCAAATCAGAAGTCGAAAAAATGATCTCTTCTTCACAAACGAACAGTAATCTGGCTGCTATAGTAGTAAATGAAGGCTCTATCATATCATTATTCCGTTGTAGAAAATTTAAACAACCTTGAAGAAGCTTTATTGTTCTAATATTGAATGTAAATGATCTAACAATAATAATGCACTTCCAAGTCATATTAGTTAAATTGGAAGTGCGATGCCCAGTATAAAGGAAAATGTAAATTCAAATAGCACTGAAGATGGAAAGTGCTTAAATTTAGGTATAAGCGAATGGAAGTAGCTTGTACCTATTAGACTAACGTTGTTGACAATGTTCATTCATATGCTCCAGCTAGACGTAGCCATCAAATGCAGACTATGGCCGGACGTTATATCGTATTCGCATTTAAGCAACTGGGTAGTCTCAACATTTATGAACGTCAAAATACTTTAAGACTTGGATAGCAGAAGTTACACAGTTAGGCTCTACTCCTATCAACTTACATCGTTATTTAGATTACCACTAGTGGCGAAGCAAAATTTTGTTGTGGTGTGCTATGTACTATCTTTAGTACTGCATTTCATCATTGTTATGTCAATCGCTTAGGTATATGCGCTCTAAAAGTTCATTATTGTTTCTTATTCACTTTCTCAGAGGTGTTCCGGTCTGTCAGCGCAGACAGACGCTTTTCTCCCTATTAAAGATGCTGGTTTGGGGACTTATATCGTTATTTGCGGTCAGTTTTCTCATTGCTTTAGTTCAAATGCTTTTGGCACGTTGGAATTTCATTTCCACGGTACCTTCACACGGACCAATTCCCCAATATCTCCGGGAACAACCCCGCTACCGGATTTTTCTCGAAATCGTTTTAATTGCGCCGATCTTGGAAGAATCTGCTTTCAGGGGCATATTACAACGCAAGTTCTCTTATTTCCGCATAGGTGTTATTACCTTGATTTACCTACTCACCTGTAAAGTGTTGAGCTTGAACTTCTATCTAATAACGATTGAGACTATTGTTATCCTGTCAACCGTTGTATTAGTAGTATTTTTCTCGAAGAAAAAGCTTTACATGTCAATGAGATGGTGTAACCGGCCTGATGTATACCCTTGGTTACTATGGATCAGCGCCTTTGGTTTTGGACTTTGGCATTATCACAACTTCAATTTCGATCAGGCAAACTTAGGTGCAATTATGATCAATTTGCTGCCTTTTGCCGTCAATGGACTAATCTTCGCTTATGTTTCTTTACGGGCAGGTTTATGGTGGAGCATTGGCCTGCATACGCTCAATAATGCCTGGCCGCTTTTATTATGGTTTTAAAATTGTTGTTACGAACAGGTGGAGATGAGATGCTCAGCAGTTATTGCCTTTCTTATTACAAAGATTTACAAGCGCCATTAACTGAAGTGCAAAAGTCCAACCGTTACGCTAGATGAGCCTTGTACCTAGTGAGATTCGCTATTTTGAATATCTTCTGATGATCGTCACAATACCAAAGTAGTGTGAAACGCCTCGCCGCAGTCTCAAACGCAACGTGGTTTGATTTTAAGCCAGTGCACTTTATAGTTTACAAGAATGCAGTTACCTCAGATGGTTATAAAATTACTAATGGTTACATTATTGGCCTGGGATGTGGCCGATGATCTAAACTAAAGGAGGCTTAATCTGTTAACAATTAAAACTAAAAAACTATGCTGTCATCATTAATAAACAAAGACAATAACGCTGAAAACAGCGATCTTACAAGCAAAATTATGAATTCTGTAGGCCCCGTAATTGCTGAAAACTGGCCAAAGATTGAACCTTACGCTGACAAAGCTTTAGCCGCGGCTCAGGATGATCAAACGTTTGAAATGCTTGCCAGAAAAGTTTACCCATTTCTTCCGATGGTCGTACGCTTAGCGGTAAAAGAAGATAAATTCGTTACCTTTACTTTACAACATAAAGGACCTCTATTGGCGAAACTGGTAGAAGTGAAAAACAAACAGGGTGCCTGATATCGTATCCTGATAAGCTATTCGAAAACAAGAGACGCAACGCATAAGTGCTGCGTTTTTTTGTTTTATCCTATATCCAGTCCTGTAAATCTATTTGCTGTCAGCGCCGGCCCTTAACAATTGTTCTAATATCTCAGTATGATTACGCTCACTAACAAAATCCATCGCACGGCAACTTTCATTATCTACTGCATTTACGTCTGTTTCTTTCTCAATCTGCATAGCTGTTAATCATTAGATCTGCATTGTGCAGCTACTAATTTTAATCAGTTCTTTGCTGCCGCTACGAGAAGCGATGTGCAGCGGCACCTCACTGCTATTGTTAGCTAGGTTTACGTCAGAATCAGGATCGATTGGCAATTTGGCAATGTTTTTAGCGCCTTTTCCCCATAGTTAATACAGCGGTGTATTAACTATGGAGCACTTATCGACATTAACGCCACCATTTTTAAAAAGCCCGTATTACCGTTTCTGAGCATTTTTACAGGCGTTAAAAACATATTGTTCATTATATTCCGCTTTTCTTTTATTTCATAAGTCGCTTAACAACAGCCTCATTATTATGCTGTATGGCCACGTCCATTGCCGTTTGACCGGCATTATTCAATCGTTCGAGGGTTGATCTGTCTTTGTCCAGGATTAAAGAGACTATCTGCTTGCCTGATATGTGATCTGGATTGCCAGCGGCGTAAATTAAGGCCGTGTTGCCCAATTGGTCCACATAATTAACATCAGCATCATTATCCAGGAGTAATTCGGCTATGCCAAATTTCATTTCGTTACCCTTCTGTGCAAACGACATCAAAGGTGTTTTGCCTGACTGGTTTGGCAGGTTAACATTAGCGCCACTATCGATCAATTCTTCGGCCAGTGTGGTATCCAGATCAGCTAGATAATAATTTGCCTGGCAAAGCAGGTTTAATGCAGTATTACCTTCATTGTCAATCGCCGCGTTCACAGCTAGCCCATTGTCCAATAAATAGCGTAGCATCGTAATTATTTCTTTATTAACCTGGCTCATACCACGCCCTATATTAAATATAGCTTTGGTAAGCAAGTAGTATACTGCTGCTTCACCGCTGCCTGCCCTAAAATTGATATCAGCACCACCATCAGCCAATAGCTTTACCAAAGGTGCAGAAGCATACTCGCAAGCTAGCATGAGTGGCGTGCGCCTGTATTGATCTGCTATTTCATCAAGATGAACTTTGGCTTTAATCAACGCTTCCAACGCACCCGGATCGCGGTTTAGGACAGCTTCATGGATGGTCATTCCACCGGTAGCCAAGTCACTTTCATCGCCAGAAATTAGTGCCGCTACCTCTTTTACTCCGCTGCGCTGCGCGTAAGTAAGCGGTGTTGTACCAAAAACATCTTTATCTTCTACGTCGATACCACCCTTTTCCAGTAATATACGTACGGTTTTCATAACGGCGGGTATGGCGCCTTTGATATCTTTCCGGTTACCCAGTTTTTCACAGATCACATGCAACAGGTTCCTACCGCCGGATTCAGCTGCATCCATTTTAACACCGGCTTCGCCCATGGCCTGCAAAAATGGATACATATAGAGCAAGCCGGCTTCAAAATAGGCCAGTTTGCCCGAATCATTTTTCCTTTTAGGATTTACAGCGGCATCTAACAATGCCCGAGCGGTATCGTAAATTTTTGCAGCTTTTTCATTCAGGTTCGGATCGTCGTAATCAAAACGTGTTTTGGTAAGTGCATGAAATGCAGTGTTGCCATATTCGTCAGTTTCAGGTTTCAGCCCTGACTTCTTTAAAAACCGAATGGCCTCCGCGTCAGCGAATTGGGCCGCCAGGTGATAAAGATTTTCTTCATAGTCGTTGGTGATGCTGGTATCAGGTAGCAGCTTGATTAAGTTCAAAACATCAACCTTATTACCCGGGGCGGCAAACATGTTGCGCTGGTAGGCTTCCTTAATTTGATCAAATTCCGTTATCATTGGCTGATTGAGCTGTTTTTAAAGCTTCCTTAATATTTCTATTCCTTTGTTCGATCGGAGTGGCACTAGCAATCACCTTTGCATAGTCGCCCACTAATGGCAGCAATCTGTCTTCAGCCGGATAATTAAATCACGAGTTAAAGCTGGAAAAAATCTAACGTAATCATTAGTAGTTTCGTTTTGCTGACTTTTTATCAATTTGAATTGTATTGACTATCAGTACTTAGCTGGCTTCCTTTATGTAATTGCGGTGCGAGCTAAGTCCGCTCCAATTGTTTTAGTGTGTCCTCGCAGGTACCACTCCATTACAGGCAAAGTGCCAGGTTATAAAGTACTGGAATTTTGCAGGGTCCTGATCCATCAATAGTTGGTATGCTTCAGCATAACATTGTTGTAAAAGCAACTTGTTTATTAGCGATTCTGCGCCCGGGAAAATGTGTTTTTACCACCTGTAGTCCTAAAAGCATACCTAAAACATTGTTTTCTTAATTAGTAGGTGTTAAACAAAAACCACAAAAAAAGAAAATAAGTTCAAGCTTAATCATCATCACAACATCTAATAATCACCACACCGGTAAATATCCGTTGTTAGTGGATTCGAACCAATAACAACTCACAAACATTAATAATAGGGTATTGTTTATAAGCTAACTTATAACATTTATCAATGAAAAGATCTTTTATCTATTTAGGTGTTGCCGGGATACTTATCACTACTGCACCCTGCGCCACTGCTCAAATCAAATTAAATTCAAAAGGTATAGGCGCCTTAGGAAAAGGAGTAAAAGCTGTGACATTTTCTGATGCCGATGCGGCTAAGTTAGCTTCAGAAGCAGTAGCTTACATGGATACGCACAATACTGTAGCCGGAGAAAATGATCCTTACACTATAAGGCTTAAAAAGTTGTTCGCCAAACATCAGAATGAAGGAGGCTTAAAACTGAATTTTAAAGTTTACAAAGTGAGCGATATTAACGCATTTGCCTGCGCCGACGGTAGTGTTCGCGTATTCTCATCGCTGATGGACATTATGACAGATGACGAACTATTAGGAATTATTGGTCATGAGATCGGTCATGTAGCTAATAAAGATTCACGTGATGCGGTAAGAAGCGCATACAAAAGGGAGGCATTAACCGATGCGGCATCTTCACAGTCCGGAGTGGTGAATACGTTATCAGAAAGCCAGTTGGGTGCTTTTGCCGGCGCCTTGTTAGACAGCAAATATAGTCGTAAACAGGAAAGTGAAGCTGATGACTTTGCTTATAGCTTTATGAAACAGCATAATTATAAAGTAACCGCCTTAGCCAGCGCCTTCAATAAATTAGCTGATATGGATAAGTCATCAGGTGCCAAGAAAAGCAAGTCTGAAAAAATGCTGAGTTCACATCCGGACAGTGCGGAACGGGCGGCTAAAGTTTTAGAAAAAGCTAAAAAAGATGGCTTAGCGGGATAGCTGTTTTGCTAACAATAGCACATACAGCTTGAATAAATTCTGTTTGTAGCATATAGTTTAAGTTAACTTATCACAACAAGCTTTGCTGAGCGAAATTCCTCTAGATAAAGCTTGAAATAAAAGTGACGAGAGATATCCTTCTGGAATGCCCACTGAGTCAGTCGGGCATTTTTTTTAAGCCGAAAATAATATCACTGCTTAAAATACCGTGTCCAAAGTGCTCGCGCAGAGGGAGCGAAGCAAGTGGACATAAGTAGTACATTTTTCCGGGTGATTGAGTTAGTGATTTCGATGAAGCGTACAGTACTCAATCAAATTAATTTCATATCCGGTACAATCTCTCAACTTGGTAAACTCGAACCTTCAATCATTATTAATATTCATATAAAAATAATGTATTAGTGTTCAATGAAATCTCAAAACAATTGTTGTTTAATTTGGCATCCAGTGACTGAGTTTACTTAAAGCAAAAGACCGGCGGCCAATATCAAAATCATACCAATAAAAAATACTGCAAGCAAAATTACCTTTACACGGTTTAATATGAAAAAATGTCTACTTTGATTCTTATGACTTTTTTTTATTGCATTCGAGAAATATTTCCCTCGAAATGAATAATACAATATGTACAGTGTAAACGCAACGAAAAGCCACCAGTAACGGCTGAACCAGTCCTTAATATACAGCCATCGAGCCTGATAGCGCTGGTGTGGAGCTACGTTTAATTTGACAGCATATATATTGCCGGTATAAGAACGACCGATCATTGCCCTTAACTGCTTTTTGTCTCTTAAATAGTAATAACTTGTTCTAGTTCCCTCCAAAACATACAATCGATGATTGTACTTAATTGTGACGTTGGTATGCACAAAACCAGCTTTCCTGGCAAATACCCTCTCCACCCGTTCAACCGGCAATACCATTTTCTTTGCAGGTCCAAAAGCGGCACTCACCAGCAGATCTATATTCAGCAAACTAAAGTAAGCGGCAAAAAAGTAAATACCAAACGTACTAATAGTCAGTATTATACCATAATACCATTTGGAGAAAAAGATCTCTTTGCCCAGGTAAATCGTATAGGCCACCAATGGCATCACGGCTATTCCCATATACCAGGCAACCTTAGCTGAATCTTTGTAAGTATACAAGTCCAGCCAGATGTCTAAAGTGAAATAGATCAATGAACACACGGCCCAAAAGATTAATAAAATATAATTAGCAAAGCGTTGCAAATGTTTCATGATCCTCAAAGCAATTTACTAAAGGGTCCAACGTAGCTACCTGCCATATTCATCATGCTGTCTCGGACTATCAACTTTTTGTATATCAAATTTAAACACAAAAGACTTTTAGCGGTTTTAGGAGGTTGGTTATTGTTCACCAACAGATCATCGAAGTATTTAATACTCCTGCATTTCATTCACTTGCTAAATTATCGGTATCCGCTTTTATAGTTAAAATCAATTTCTATAGCTCAGAGTCATAGTCTGTCTTGATCGCGTTGAAAATGTTTGCTATAACTCCTTTTATTTGAAAAATCGTACCACCAACATCAATATAAAATGCGAAAGTGGTACTTTTTAATAAGATAGAAATTGAGCTAAACAAAAAGGCATCACATATTGTGATGCCCTTAAATACGGAAAGATTCATATTTGGAGCTACCTTATATAGACAAATAATTGCTTAAGGTCAACGCTACAGTATAAGCGAGCTGAATGATCGCTTTCGTGATATTCTCTATGCTGGTTGATAATTTTCAAGTATCGCAATGCCGTCTTCATTCCCTTGCTGAGCGGCTAAATCAAACACGGACATACCACGGTTATCTAGTAATGTTATATCCGCGCCGTGCTTCAATAAAAGCTCAATCATAGTATTGCGGCCAAACATTGCGGCAAACATCAATGCAGTACCACCATTTCCGTGCTGCCTGTTTAAGTCTGCTCCATTTTCAATAAGTAATGTGGCTATCTCAGGGTAGCCTTTAAAGCAGGCACCCATTAGGGCTGTATTGCCACCAAAGTCGGCTGCATTGGGGTCTGCTCCTGCTTGCATCAGGTATCGCGCTGCTTCCAGGCGATTACTATAACAAGCAATAATCAGCGGCGTATAACCTTTTTCATCAGTTGCGTTAAGGTTAGTGTCAGCAGTTATGAGATTTTGTAAAGCATCAACGTCGCCCGTGCGGGCAGCGTTGATGATAGGTTGAATCGTGTTAGTCATAAAACGCAGAATAATTAAGCAGGTATAAGTCTTGGTTTTTCACGCTCCCAAAAGCGATGTTGTGCAATCATTTTGGTTAAAAGCTCTGCAAAGAGCTTATCTGGCTTTCCTACGAGTATACCTTCGCGTAATACCGAGTCTTCAGAAAAATCAGGCGGTAGCTTTTTACTGAAATAGGTAGCATCAATCACTTGCATGGCTTCTTCCGCTGCTGCTATTGGCTTGCAATGCTTAAATGCTTCATTTAGAAAGTGTACGGCATTCGCTTCTGCTTCCAATGTAGCTACGGCATTGTTACCACCAGCCACGTATACAGCATCAAATAATACGGAAGCAGCGGTTAAAAAGCTATGATCCACTTCTATTTTTGAGTCGTCCTCAGCTATTATAAAACCCTGGCGCGGTGCAACTACCTCCACAGTAGCTCCTTGGGCGGTAAGCGCGTCTTTAACTGTTTTAACTGAGTTTGCATCTGCGCCGTCAGCAGCAAGCAAAGCAATCTTGCGGCTTTTGATAGTATCTTTAACGGTATTGGCCATACTCAGCGCTTCAGACTTAGACAGAGCGCCGTCTACTTGTACCGACTGGTAATCTGCCGGATTGCCGTCAGCCGGAATGCTTTGATTGGTTGGCAATACATCAGGCAGGTGTAACCCTAAGCCGTAAGCCACTTGCGTAGCCAGGTCCTTATCAATCTGTACCAGAATACCCAGCATCCGCTCGCGGATGGCGATGGTTTTAACTTTCCCCAACTCAAAAGTGAGCGCGTCCACAATGTGATTTTTTTCCGGGTCCGACTGGCTATTAAAGAATAGTCTTGCCTGGCTAAAATGATCAAAGAAACTTTTATTACGCAGGCGTTCCTTGCGGGCCTCAATGCGTTCGCGGTAGCTTACAAACCCTCCTGCGGATTCTTTGACTTGCTGCGGGTCATTGCCGCTTAATGAGTTCGGATTATAACTGGTTTTACCACGGTTTATAGTTTGTCGCATAAATCCGTCGCGCTGGTTATTATGTACCGGTACTATCGGCCGGTTAATAGGTATCTCCTGAAAGTTAGGCCCGCCTAAACGGGTCAGTTGTGTATCAGTATAAGAAAACAGGCGACCTTGTAACAACGGGTCGTTGGTAAAGTCAATGCCCGGCACCACATGACCGATGTGGTAAGCAATCTGTTCTGTTTCTGCAAAGAAGTTATCCGGATTGCGGTTCAGTGTTAGTTTACCTACGCGCTGCACGGGTACTAATTCTTCGGGCACCAATTTGGTTGAATCGAGCAAGTCAAAGTCATATTTGAATTCATCTTCCTCCGGAATGATCTGTAAGCCCAATTCATACTCAGGGAAGTTGCCGCTTTCGATAGCATCCCAAAGGTCGCGGCGATGAAAGTCCGGGTCTTTACCGGAAATATTTTGCGCTTCATCCCAGGCTACGGAATGCACGCCTAATAACGGTTTCCAGTGGAATTTCACAAAACTGGCCTTGCCCTCAGCATTAATCAGGCGGAATGTATGCACCCCAAAACCTTCCATCATCCGATAGCTGCGCGGAATAGCGCGGTCACTCATTGCCCACATAATCATGTGCGCCGATTCCGGCATCAGGGAAATAAAATCCCAAAAGGTGTCATGCGCAGACGCTGCCTGCGGAATCTCATTGTCTGGCTCGGGCTTAACAGCATGGACCAAATCCGGGAACTTAACGGCATCCTGTATAAAGAAAACCGGCATGTTGTTGCCTACCAGGTCGAAATTACCTTCCGTGGTGTAAAACTTTGCAGCAAAACCGCGCACATCGCGCGCCAAATCTGTAGACCCCCTTGAGCCTGCCACTGTTGAAAAGCGTACAAATACCGGTGTTTCCACATCTGTGTTGTTCAGGAATGCGGCTTTAGTATATTCAGTCAATGGTTTATATAATTTAAACACGCCATGCGCACCCGAACCACGGGCATGCACTACCCTTTCGGGTATACGCTCGTGATCAAAATGCGTCATCTTTTCGCGGAAGAGAAAGTCTTCCAACAAAGACGGGCCACGGTCGCCCGCCTTTAGCGAATTTTGATCATCGTTTATCGGTAACCCGGTATTTGTGTTCATTTGCTCGCCCGCGGCATCTGCGGTATGTGGAGCAAGGCTTTGAGTTTTTGTATTTTCAGGTTGTGGGGCCAGTTGTTTGTCAATGGCAGCCTCAGTACCCATTTTAGGTGATGGTTTCTTTGCCATGTTATGCTTCAGTTGCTGCTGTGTAGTTAATGTCGCTTTCGGCTACTTGGGTTAATTTTTCGTCTGCGGCCTTTTCTTCCGCCAACGTTTCAGCCAAAATACCTGCAACGTCTTCCAGACCAAGCGTAATGGCAAGTTGATGTAATCCGCCGTATGTAGCGATTTCATAGTGCTCCACTTTTTGGGAAGCCAAAATGATTCCGACGTCTCGTGTGGCTGTGCCGGGTGCGGTGCTTTCAATAATGCCCTCGCCCTCTTTGGCTAATCCTTCCATGGCGTCACACTTTTGTGCTTGTACTTTTTCGCCCAACAATTCAAACACCTGTTCCAAGCGTGATACATGCGTTTTGGTTTCTTCCAGATGATCTGCAATTCCTTGAGCAAGCGCTTTCGATGTAGCTGCCGAGATCATCTTAGGCAAATTTTTAACCAAATGGTTTTCTGCCCAATAAATGTCTTTAATGCCGTCTGTAAATAATTCCAGCAAAGCCGGCTGCTCTTTAGGCGATGTTTTAGTACTGAATTTAGGTTCCCCTGACTCTTTTTTCATAATGCACGAATGGTAAATGACGATATCTTTTTAGCTGATGGCCCGATTTGCTAACTCATAGGATGCTTCGGCGGTAAGTATTGTAACCTAAACCCTTGGGTTATGCAATTGTTTATTTTGTTAGTAATTAATGTATGGTCATTTGATATTTACATTCTTGGGCTGTAGTACACCAACATGTTTTGATTCTTGATTTGTATGTCCTAACACACCAAGGGTAGATAGTATAGCATCGTAGTGATGGGTGTTCTGTTTAGGGAAGTACAGGATTGCCTGATCAATAAGATGATTATTTAAGCTCTACGTTATTACAATTAACAAACCGCAGTATTTCAGCTATTATGCTTAATTATGTCGTTAACGATTAATAGCGAGTGAGAATACGGGTTTTATCACAGGCATTTGCTATATTTGAATGTAAATGGGTTGAGTCACCTAAGTGACTACCTTAAATTTGACCTTCTTCATAAAATACTGGTGATAAGCATATTATAAGGATGGGTTCGAATCCAAACGGGATCACTTTTTATAAAGCTTCTTAAATTTTAAGAGGCTTTTTTTTATGTATTTATTTGAGCAAATTCTAAAAGATTTCTTCTTTTTTAAATCTCGCTTCTGGTTTTAAAACTATAAACAGGTTTAAGCTGTTTGTAGCTGCATCAACCATTTACAAGTTCACTTTATAAATGACAAAACAAAGCGCCGGATTATTATTGTACCGCAAGCGTAATAGCGAGCTTCAGTTTTTTTTGGTCCATCCTGGAGGGCCCTACTTTAAGGGTAAAGATGCGGGCGTTTGGAGTATACCAAAAGGTGAGTATGATAGCAGCGAAGATGCGCTGAGTGCAGCTAAACGTGAATTTGAGGAAGAAACCGGCTTACCTGTAAAAGGTAATAACTTTATAGCACTTACACTAATTAAGCAAAAAGGCGGTAAAATTGTAAGTTGCTGGGCTATTGAAGCAGATGTTAATCAGGGCAAAATTGTAAGCAACAGCTTCGATATGGAATACCCTTATAAATCAGGAAAATTTGTAACCGTACCCGAAATTGATAGAGCTGGTTGGTTCAATTATAATGATGCTTGTGTGAGAATCAACGAGCGTCAAAAGAGTTTCCTGGATGAGTTGCTAACTTTGCTAACCACTTAGTGATTTTGAGTATACGTGTACAACCACAGATTGTGAGTAGATGTTATTAAATACTCCTTTCCCTTTTTAAAAAAGTATTATATTTTTGTTAGCTATACACCGTTACATTGTTAATGACTGATAATATAAAGCCCACGCTAGATGATTCTGTAGTTCTGCAGGTATTAGCGCAAAGTAAAAAGGCTACCGCTATCTATAACTCCGAAGATCTACATATACGTTTTGCTAATGATTCAATGCTCCGCATTTGGGGCAAGGACAGGAGTGTGATTGGAAAAGCTTTTGAAGAAGCTCTGCCTGAAATAAAAGGACAGCCGTTTACTTCTTTGTTACAAAACGTTTGGCGTACTGGTGAAACATACGTTGCGGAATGTATGCCTGCCGAATTACTGATTAATGGAGAATTTAAACGCTCGTTATTTGATTTTGAATATAAGGCCATCAAAAATGATGATGGAAGTACTTTATGCATATTACATACCGCTACCGATGTTACTCAGCAGCAAAAGTACTGGCAAGAAATAAGAGAGCGTATTGAGAATGAGCAGCAGTTAGTTGAAGAACTTACCGCTAATAATGAAGAACTACGCTCACTAAACGAGGAATTAGCTGCAATAAGCGAAGAGAACCGCAATGCGCTTGAGCAACTGGCTATGGCAAAGCAGGCCGGTGGTGTAGGTATATTTGATTTAGATGTAACTCATGATGTGCTTATTTGGGATGAGCGCTGTAAAGAACTATTCGGTGTATCGCCTAAACAGAAGGTTACTTACTCTTCTGACTTTGTAAACGGTTTACATCCTGACGATCGTGAACATACAGTTAATGCTGTAAGTGACGCATATAATAAGCAAAAAACCGGCGGCAAGTATAACGTAAAATATCGTACTGTTGGCGCAGAAGATGGACGCATACGCTGGGTACATGCTATTGGACAAGTGCATTTCGACGCGGCTGATAAACCGCAACGCTTTATTGGTACTGTAACTGACATTACCGAAGAAGTTAATTCAAGACTACAGCTTGAACAAAGTGAAAGCCGTTTACAGGATGCCAATGAAGAGTTATATGCAATTAACGAAGAGCAGGCATCAATAAACGAAGAGTTACGCGCTACCAACGAGGAACTCGCCGATACCCAGTCGCAACTATTACAATCGAATAATAATTTGAGCGATAGCAGGGCACGTTTGCGCGATGTATTGGAGCAGGCACCTGTAGGAATGTGCGTTTTGCGTGGACCTGATCATGTAATTGAAATTGCTAACGACGCCATATTGAACATATGGGATCGTAAATATGAGGATGTAATTGGACGCCCACATCGTCAGGCACGTCCGGAGTTGGAAGGTCAGCCAGTGTTTGACTGGCTCGACAAAGTATATCAGACCGGCGAACGCCAGGTAAACCGTGAATTTAAAGTAATGCTGCGTAGCGGTGACGGCATGCGCGAAGCGATTGTAAATTCAGTTTACGAAGCCTTGAAAGACTCATCGGGTGTGATTGACGGTGTTTTGATTATACTTGAAGATATTACCGATGCTGTTAAAGAACGCCGACAGGCACAACATATGCAGGAAATGTTCAATCTGGCTATAGATGCTGGTGAACTTGGCGCATTTTATTATAACCCACAATCTAATCTTTTTTCGGGAAATGAAATATTGAAGAAATGGTTTGGTTTAGGAGCCGACGAACATATTTGCCTGGAGTTAGCAACAAATGTAATTGCCGAAGAAGACCGCAGATTTGTAAATGAAGCGATAGCTACAGCATTAAATCCTGCATCTGATGGTAAATATGATATTGAATATACTGTCATTAATCCTAATACAAATATACCGCGAATAGTTAAAGCCAAAGGTAAAGCACGCTTTAACGCAGACGGCAAGCCCGAAAGTCTTAATGGAATGTTGTTGGACATCACTGAACGTAAACAGGATGAACAGCGTAAAAATGATTTCATAGGCATGGTTAGCCACGAGTTAAAAACCCCGCTTACCTCAGTAAATGCATATATACAAATGCTGCAAGGGCGTTCGGTTAAAAATCAGGATGTTTTTACTGCCGGTGCATTAGATAAGGTTGCCAACCAAATCAAAAAGATGACTGTCATCATCAATGGATTTTTGAATGTATCCAGATTCGAATCGGGCAAGATTCATATTGATAAGCAGTTTTTTGATATGGCCGAACTGGTTAAAGAGGTTGAAGATGAATCACTCACAACAATTAGCAGTCACAAAGTTGTATTTGCACCGGTGGAGTATACTCCCGTAATTGCCGATCGTGATAAAATTGGCCAGGTTATTAATAATTTAATCAGTAATGCGGTTAAATACTCGCCGCAAGGCAGTACCATACAAATTGCCTGTGTAACTAAAGAGAATTTTGCCGAGGTATGCGTTACCGATGCCGGGATGGGTGTAAAACCTGAAGATCAACAAAGGTTATTTGACCGGTATTACCGCGTAAAAGGAGAACATATGACTGCAATCTCGGGCTTTGGCATAGGATTGTACCTTTGTTCGGAAATTGTGGCGCGTCATAATGGTAATATATGGGTAGAAAGTGAATTTGGTAACGGATCTACTTTTTGCTTTAAAATTCCGGTAGTAAATTAACAGGTAAGCTATTGCGGCTTACCTGTCTTCAGCTCTAATTCTTCGGTAGCTTTGCGCAAATTGTACCCTTTGCCTGCAAGATAGTTGTTGGCCCGGCCACGGAATTTCGCAAACCACTGATTAATCTCGCGTTTAGTCAGTACATCCATAGCATTGTCCCTTGCTTCTGATAGGTAGGCATGAACCTGTTTTTTCTCATCAGCTTTTAAGTTCGGAAGCAATGCTATAAAATGTTCGTATTCAACTATTAGCCCATTATTAGTCATAGCGTTTTTTAAATGCTCTAATTCCTTTGCGCTCAAAATGGGTGATAGTTTTTGTGTAAAAGCATTTCTTTGCTTCTCTAATCCCGTTTTCATTTCAAGCCAGGTGCTATTATCTGCTTTTTTGAATTCAGTCTTGCTCAGGGTCATACTATCTTTTAACCTTTTGAGCTTATCATTTCTCTGATTGTTAAACTCAATTATCTTTTGATATTGCAAAGCCACCAAGTTGTAAATTGTTAAATTTTTAGCTTTATTACTAGCGTCAAGGTTCAAGGTTGCAATTACTTCGTTAGCTCTTTTTATGGCTGCATCTTGTGATGTAGTATCCCGTCGTTTCGCCCAATCATCTCCTTCCTTTTTCAAATTGTAACCCTCGCCGGCAAGGTAATTGGCGATTTTGCCTTTATATTTACCAAACCACTGCTGCTTCTCCTTTGCTGTACCTCCGTCAATTGCAAACTCACGAGCTTCAATTAAATAATTTTTTATCTGTGTTTGCTGAGCTTCTGTTAAGTAAGGAAGCATTAGTAAATAGTTTGCATAGGTAAGCGGTACAGTATTGTAAGTCATGCCATCTTTAACGGCATCCACTTGCTCTCGAGTAAGCTGGGCATAAAGCTTAGTTATATAAGCTTTATGAAGCTTTGCTGTAGCTTCAGCCGTCTTGCTTTTTATTACCCGCACCCTAACTGTATCTGTAGCTGCAGCCTTTAGCTCTTTGTCTCGGAGGTTTTGTAAGTTGTTCAAACCAACATACTGCGCGGCAACTAAAGTGGTTACGCGATTTTGTTTGGAAGGGGATTTAAGTTTTAGCTGTTCAACTATATTGAGCGCACGTTTATTTGCAACCGCCGCATAGGAAGTATCTTTTACTTGTGCCGTAGCAAATTGTGCTAATAACGTACCGGCTGCAATGGCAAGGCCTCGCAGTATAAATTCTGATTTCATAAGGGTATATAATTGGTTTATAAAAAGCCCGAATAATAAGGCTCGTGTAACCAAAAATGTGAATTATAAATAACCCTTATCTATAACATCTTTGCTTTGTATTATGATATCTTCACTGAACATCATTATTTTAAAAATGCGTCAAGTGCTCTGGTTGGCTTACCATCGTCTCCCCAGGCACTTAATGCGTAATGGCTCCATGATGCTGCGCCCTGCGGTTCCCAGTACAGAACGCCAAGCCCTTTGCCGTTAGGTACTTGCTTTACCTTTTGTTGTACAGCTACAAGCATGTCATAGGTATTATCTGGCTTAGTGGCCTCTCCTCCTACCTCAACAATCATTACCTCTTTGTTATAACGTTGCGCCATGTCATTCATATTTTTCCCTAAATCATCTATGGATAGTGTATAATCAGGTTTGCCTTTTAGCCAGTAAGGATAATAGGACATGCCAATAACGTCAAATTTTGCACCATGCGTTGTGGCTTTATCAAACCAATTTCTAAAGCGTGCATTGTCGTTTCCGCGGTCGAGATGCAGGATGACTTTACTTTTCGGACACACTTTTTTTATTGCATCGTACCCTCTATTAATTAACTGGGCAAGTTGCGCCCAATTGTTTGTGCTTCCCTCCGGATATATCATACCACCCGGTGTTTCATTGCCAACCTGCACCCACTCAGGATAAACACCTGCATCTTTTAAGGCTTGCATTACCTCCTTTGTATAACTGTAAACGTCGTTTAAAAGTGTAGTAAAGTCGTGCCCTTCCCAAGCCTTAGGTTTAACCTGTTTTCCCGGATCGGCCCAGGTATCACTGTAATGAAAATCGATCATTATGCGCATTCCCCATTTCTTTGCGCGTAAGGCCATAGCAACCGTTTCATCTTTACTACAGTGGCCACTTGCTTTATCATTGCTTGGATTAACCCAAGTACGCAACCTAATGGTGTTGAGTCCTTTATTTTTCAAGATTTTGAAGCAGTCCTCCTCCTTTCCTACCGAGTTGTAAAACTTAAATCCGGTTGCTTCCATTTGCGGCAACCAGCTAATGTCAGCGCCTTTAGCAAACTTTGTTGTGTGGTTAGTGATTTGAGCATGAGAAAATGATGTCACGCAAATTGCAACTATGAAGCAATAAAGCGACGTAAATTTTGAAAGTTTATTACTTAAAAGTGTCTTCATTGAAATTTTATTTACTTTAACCTAGTATGGTTAATACTATGATAATTATTTAATAAACAGGTTATTATGATTAATTTAGGTAACAAATTAAGCTACAAAAGCGTTACATTAGTATACCAATTATAAACATTATGAAATTTATTTCCCGCATTCAGCTTTGGGGTGATCAGAATCATCCAAAGTGGTTAGATCTGTTTCGCATTATTTTAGGTATTGTGTTGGTTTGGAAAGGCATATCCTTCATGCTTAATCTTCACGCCTTTACATCATTAATGACCGAATCGGGACTGCCAATGGCGTTATCATTAAGCATTGTTGCGCATCTTATTATTCTGTTTCACGTTTTTGGTGGCTTTTTCATTGCTCTCGGCTCCCACACCCGCATGTTTTGTTTGTTAAACCTGCCAATCCTGGTTGTTGCCGTACTATTTGTAAACCTCAGTCAGCACATTTTCAGACCGTATGCAGAGTTTTGGCTGTCTGTATCTGTACTGATTGGTTTGGTGGTGTTTTTGGTTGAAGGCAATGGTAAGTTATCAGTAGAAAACAAAGCAGAGAAGATGGTTTGACGTATACATTTATAAAACTAAAAAAGCCCCTGATATTATAATACCAGGGGCTTTATTTATTGTCCAACAGTTCTTTGCCTTACAGCCTCGTACAATATAATTCCTGCGGATACGGAAACATTGAGCGATTCAATTTCGCCAAACATTGGAATCCTGGCCAGATGGTCAGATATCCTGATAATATCATTTCGAATACCATCTTCCTCTGATCCCATTATTACAGCTGTAGGAACTGTATAATCGGGCTTGTAAAGATAATCGTTCGTTTTTTCGGTACAGCATACCAGTTGCAAACCCGACTCCTGTAAAAACCGGACAGTTTGCACAAAATTTTCGTGGCGGCATACCGGTATTTTATAAAGCGCGCCTGCTGATGTTTTAACAGCATCGGCATTAATTTGCGCCGAACCTTTAGCTGGTATTAATATGGCATGCACGCCTGCACATTCGGCCGTACGCGCTATAGCGCCCATATTACGCACATCGGTTATACTATCCAACACTAATATAAGCGGCACCTCACCTTTTTCATAAATCTCTGGTATGATGTTTTCAATGCGTTGATAAGTAATAGGCGAAATCACAGCTACCGCACCCTGATGGTTTTTGGTGGTCATGCGGTTTAGCTTCTCTACCGGAACAAATTGAGCCGTAAGCTGGTATTCAGCAACAGTTTCTTTAAGTTCGTGATATAGCTGACCGGTTAAGCCGCGCTGTATGTAGAGCGCTTCAATATCCTTGCCCGATACAATGGCTTCAATTATAGCCCTTATGCCAAAAATAAACTGCGCGTTATTATTGCGCCTGGGTGGATAGTTTTCTGCCATGTTCAAATAAAAATAAGATGCCAAAAATACACATTATTACGGGCAAAATGCGTTCTATGTAAATAAGAGCAAATGGTAAACATAATCAATACAAAATAGGTGCGAATAATATGAACACTAAGCCGTTAAATATTTTTCAACAGCGTTAGTGAGTAACTAAAGCAAATTAGTGTTAAGCCAGCACCTCTATTTTGTATATTTTTGCTCCCCCACTATTTTTGGAGAAACCCATAATGATATTTGAAAATAACAACCGTACAGGCAATGATCGTCGCAGTAAAAACTTTACTGCAAGTAACATGCTTGCTGGTAAGCTGCCCCCTCAGGCCCGTGATTTAGAGGAGGCTGTACTTGGAGCACTGATGTTAGAAAAAGATGCATTGTCGTCGGTTATTGACGTGTTGAAGCCGGAAGTGTTTTACGTTGAGTCGCATCAAAAAATTTTTAACGCCATTCGTATACTTTTCGAAAAAACATCTCCTGTTGATATTTTAACCGTTACTGCACAACTGCGTATGCAGGGTGAACTTGAAATGGTAGGTGGTGCATTTTATATCACTGAACTTACCAATCGTGTAGCTTCGGCAGCCAACATTGAATACCATGCCCGTATAATAATTCAAAAGTACATTCAACGTGAGCTGATACGTATATCAACCGATACCATTAACCTGGCATATGAGGATACCACGGATATCCTTGAACTATTAGACCGTGCGGAAAAAAATCTTTTTGATATAGCTCAAAACAACCTCAGACGCGACTCGCGTAAGATGGATGATTTGATGCAGGAGACCTTGAAAGAAATTGAAGAGCTCAAAAATAAGACCGACGGGCTTACCGGTATAGGTACAGGCTTTACCGACCTCGACCGCATGACATCGGGTTGGCAAAAATCAGATTTGGTTATCATTGCTGCCCGCCCGGCCATGGGTAAAACAGCATTTGTATTGAGCTGTGCACGTAATGCTGCCGTTGATTTCAACAAACCTGTGGTAGTGTTTTCTTTGGAGATGTCGTCGGTTCAGTTGGTTAACCGTTTAATATCGGGCGAGGCCGAAATTGAGCAGGAAAAAATCAGAAAAGGTAAAATGGAGGAGTGGGAATGGCAACAAATCCACTCTAAAATTGGCCGCTTAGAGGCAGCTCCCCTAATTATTGATGACACACCAGGCTTAAATATATTTGAGTTCCGCGCAAAATGCCGTCGTTTAAAATCACAACATGATATTCAGTTAATCATTATTGACTATTTACAGTTGATGACGGGTAAAGTTGATGGTAAAGGCGGAGGTAACCGCGAGCAGGAAATTGGTAGCATATCTCGTGCACTTAAAATGGTGGCCAAGGAGTTACAGGTACCTGTAATTGCACTTTCGCAGTTGAGCCGGGCTGTCGAGAGCCGTCCGGGTGGATCAAAACGCCCAATGTTGTCTGACTTACGTGAGTCGGGCTCTATTGAGCAGGACGCCGATATGGTGTTATTCCTTTACCGTCCAGAATACTACGGTTTGGAGTTTGACGAAGATAACAACCCAACTAAAGGAGTGGGCGAGGTTATTATAGCCAAGCACCGTAATGGTGAAACCGGAACTGTAAGACTTAAGTTTGTGGGCAAGTACGTTAAGTTTGCCGATTTGGAAACCAGTATGGATAACTATCTGCCACCTGGTGGCGGCGGAAATGCGTTTTCGGGCTTATCGCCATCACAGGGCTTTGACAGTAATCCGGGAAATATCATCATCAGGCCGTCTCGCATGGATGATATGGATGATGAAGCTCCTTTTTAATTAGATTAACAATCCTAATACAACGCCTGCTAAAATAACGACAGGCGTTTTTATTTTAGTAAAGTACAGGAGACAGAAAGCGCAAATCATAATAAGGTACGACATCCAGTTCGTGCCGAAAGGTGCTACCAACAGTATTAGCGCAGTAGCCATAAAGCCTACCGCTACAGCATTTATGCCACTAAGCGAGTTTTTGATACGTGTGATTTTTTTCAAATCTTCCCAAAACGGAACTATGAAAAGTATTAAAATTAAGCCCGGCAAATTGATGCCTATAACGGCTACTATACTTCCAATTACCTCACCAGCAATTCCATAACCATTGTTACCTAAAGTTATTGCTCCAACAAATGAGGTAAATGAAAAGGTTGGCCCCGGTAAGGCCTGTTGAAGTGCATAGCCCGACAAGAATTCGGCATTGCTTAAGTAATGTTTTAATTCAACAAACTCGGTATACATCAACGGCACCAATACTTGTCCACCACCAAAAATAAGAATACCGTTACGATAAAAGTTTTCAAACAAACGTACTGGCAAACTAAACGGCGATGTTCGGTTTATTAACGCACCAAGCGCTGCAAAGAACAGCAGTATGCCAATAAAGTAACCTACCTTTTTTGGGTTTACGTTTGAAAACAACTTAACCCTTATAGCGTCTTCTACAGGTTGTGTTTCGAATGCTGACGATATGATGCCGCCAAGCAAAATTAGTAGCGGAAATGCATAGGGATTTTGCAGTATAAGTGTCGCTATTAATGAGCCCGTCGCCAGGTAAGCGCTCACCCTGCTCTTCACAATCTTTTGCGCAAATGTTACTGCAGCATAGGCTACAATGCCAACGGCGGCAGGCCGTATGAAATGCAATATGTTATTAATTTTTCCTGTTGAAGCAAAGGTTTTGTAACCTATTGCAGCCAGGCACATAATAGCAGCTGAAGGCAAAACCCAAATTAAAAAAGTTAACAAGGCCAGCCGCAACCCTCCTACCTTCCAGGCAACGCCAACAAGCGTTTGGGTTGACGATGGTCCGGGTAAAATTTGCGATAAAGCACTCAACTCCATCAACTCCGCTTCGGTAACATATTTTCTTTTTTCTACAAACTCACGCAGCAATATAGCAACGTGCGCCTGCGGCCCGCCAAATGTACTGAAGGTGTAAATTAAGGTGTCGCGAAGGAAAAGTAGCTGGCGGTTTTTCAATTCACAGGAGTGTGTTTATTGGAACAAATATTTAAGTACTGGTAGGTTACCGTTAAAAAAAAACTTAATTATTAAAAGATGCTTTTCGGTCGCCCACTCATATTGCTAATAGTCATCATCCTCGTCGTCATACAGCCCGGATGCCTGGTTATACGCAGATTGTAATTCAGACAGTGCATGATTATCTCGTTTTTGACGGGTTATTTGCATACCTTGCTGATAGGTTCTCAATGCATCTTCCTTGCGATTCAACTGTTCATATAGCTTACCCAAATGGTAATAGGTTCCGCTATAGTTGGGGTGATTATTAACCAATCCTTCAAAATACTTAAGCGCATTTTCGGTATCGTTGAGTTTTAAGTATTCAGTTGCTAAAGCATATTGAACAAACTCATCATTAGGCTCGCTTTGTAAAAATTCGAGCAGTTTTTGTAAGCGGTTAGCCTGCATTTTAAACTGTGTGTTTTTTGTGTACTTTTGCTGATAAGGCCGCAAAACTATGCTGCCTGCTGTGCAAATGTAATGTTTGGCGGCTATAGCATCAACCTTGTAACAGTTATCACGTTTGTGCAGGCATATAAAATTGCCTTTTCTGCAACAAACCCGGACTTAACAGGTTTAAGGGATTATAGTAGCAAACAGTTAGTACGGCATAAAATATGCTATATAGCCGTTAAAGGTTAAGTTGTGATGGGTAATAACATGAAAAAAATAAAGCTCGATATTGTTGGTTTATCTTACAGCCAAACACAATCGGGTGCTTATGCTTTAGTTTTAGGCGAAGTTAGCGGTCGTCGCCGGTTGCCCATTATTATAGGCAGCTTTGAGGCGCAGGCAATTGCCATTGAGATTGAGAAAATGACTCCAAGCCGCCCGCTCACACATGATTTATTTAAAAGTTTTGCGCAGGCCTACAGCATAAACATACAGGAAGTAATTATATACAACCTGGTTGACGGAATTTTTTATGCTAAACTTATATGCTCTGACGGTAAAAAAACTAGCGAAATTGATGCGCGTACGTCTGACGCTATTGCAATGGCTGTTAGATTTTCTTGCCCCATTTATACACATGAATTTATATTATCCACTGCGGGTATTGTAATTGAGGGTAATGATTTTGTTTACCTGGAAAACTTGAGCGAACCTGGCGAAGAGAAACAAGCGGCTACCGGCAGCGTAACTAATTATACATCCTTAAGTACCGATGAACTAAAAAACCTGCTTAAAGATGCACTGAATGAAGAAGCTTACGAAAAGGCGGCAAAAATCAGAGACGAACTAAACAAGCGTAAAGCGTCTTAAATAGGCTGCATGAAATTTACTTCTTTGGTTTTTTGACGATTTTTCTTCTGAAGTTGATTAGTCGCCATGCTCAATAATATTGCAGTTTTCTTACGCGAAAATCTTTTTCATTTCGCAATATTTAGCTACTTTTCCCCTTTAATTAAAACTATTATTTCCCGATTAAACTCATCGTGCTTTTATGAATATTAAGTCACGCTTAATACTGATGAATTTTATGCAGTTTTTTATATGGGGGGCCTGGCTGCTCACCATTGGTGCATATTGGTTTCAAAACAAACAGTGGTCGGGTGCACAGTTTGGTGCAATATTTTCAACTATGGGCATATCGGCTATATTTATGCCTGCCCTTACCGGTATACTTTCTGACCGATTTATAAATGCCGAAAAACTTTACGGAATAATGCACATAGGCGGCGCGTTAACGTTGCTTTGCCTGCCATTGGTTGGCGACCCCTCAACGTTCTTTTGGGTGATGTTGCTTAACATGATATTTTACATGCCAACATTGTCATTATCCATCACGGTAGCTTATTCAGCCCTTAAAGGCAGCAACCTTGATGTGGTTAAAGATTATCCACCCATTCGTATTTGGGGTACAATTGGTTTCATAGCTGCCTTGTGGACGGTAAGTTTAACTCACAATGAAACATCAGCCAATCAGTTCTACATAGCCTCTGGTGTTGCTCTGGCCTTAGGTTTGTACTCGTTCAGCTTGCCTAAATGCCCGCCGCAATTAAGGTTAAGTGAAAAGCGCTCATTTACCGAAAGGTTAGGCCTCAATGCCTTTGCCTTATTCAGAACACCGCGTTTTGCCATATTTTTTGCTTTTTCAATGTTGCTGGGTGCAGCACTTCAATTAACCAATGCATACGGCGATACCTTTTTACATGACTTTGAAAAGGTAGATGCTTATAAGGATGCTGTTGCTGTGCGTTACCCGGCCATTATTATGTCTATTTCTCAAATATCTGAGACGTTGTTCATTTTGGCTATTCCGTTTTTCCTGCGCAAGTTTGGTATTAAATACGTAATGCTGTTCAGTATGCTTGCATGGGTATTGCGTTTCGGGCTGTTTGCTTTTGGTAACCCTGCAGCAGGTTTATGGATGATTGTGTTATCATGCATTGTATATGGTATGGCTTTCGACTTCTTTAATATATCAGGATCATTATTTGTTGAAACTCAAACCACGCCAGCTATTCGCGGTAGCGCGCAGGGCTTGTTTATGATGATGGTAAATGGCTTTGGCGCCCTGTTTGGTAGCTTTGCCAGTGGTTACCTCATTGATCACTACTTTACACTTGCCGATAAGACTAAAGACTGGCAAGGCATTTGGCTTACATTTGCAGCATACGCGTTGATAATTGCAATCATATTTCCTTTCGTGTTCAGATACAAACATAATGCTGCTCTAGAACATGCTATAAAACACGCTTAAAAGCGTTGCTTTGCTATAAAAATACAAAGGCATCACTAAACTAATAGTGATGCCTTTGTATTTTTATAGTGATTTGGTATGCCTTACATAGCAAATAAGCGGTAACCTACAGTGAAGTTGAACATATTCAATCTTACATCGGCATTACCCTCGCCGTTTTTTACTTTGTTTAAACCCAACTCGTAACGTAAATCAAGTGATAAGCGCGAAACGTCAAGGCCGGCTCCAAATTGCCAGGCATAGTTTTGGTCTTTAACACGCAGGCGGCTGGCATTACTGAAAGCATCACCTACGCTTTGGTCATGGCTTACTGCAAATGAAACCAACGGTCCGGTATTAAAACGTGTGCCAACACCCATTAAGCCAAAACGCTTACCAATTAATAAAGGAAGGTCGATGCTTCTGAATTTTGCTGTGTTTTCAGCGCGGGCACCAGAGTCGTAAAATTTCACATTCTTCGATGTGTAATATAACTCCGGCTGGAAATGAAGCCCGCCAATACCTATACGGCCCCATATACCTGCAAGATATCCTGCCCTGTTATCGGCACTTAAAGTTTTCTCGGTTGAAAATGCAGATAAGTTTACACCGCCTTTGATGCCTATATTAACGTTAGGCATCAGTGGAACTGTTTGCGCACTTGCTGATGCAACAATGCCCAATGCTCCAATGATCATATAAAAAATTTTCTTCATAGTAGTGTAGTGTATGATTATAGCGTTAACAATGTTTGTTAACTTTTGTGCTATAAAAAATCAACTACAGCTATTGATTTGCTTAAAAGCTAAGATTGCCTCGGTAATAAGCCAGTATTTTTGTCCGTATATAATAATCGTAACGGGCATTGATAAGGTTGTTGTTAGCCCTGTCTAAATTGTTTTTTGATACAATGTAATCTACTGAAGTTAACGCTCCCTCATTAAATCTGATTGTAGCCGTACGAAATGATTCTTTGAATGCATCAACCTGCTCAGTTAAAATTTGCAATCTGTCATAAGCCGATGTCATGTTTAAATAGGCCTGCTCAACATTTTGCTTCAACTGAATACGGGTATTTTCTTCAACATAACGTGCTTCTGATAAATCAATTTTTGCCAAAGCTACCCGGTTGCGGTTTTGAAAAGCATTTAGAATTGGAATTTGCAATCCGATGCCAACCTGGGTTGTATAATTGTTTTTAAATTGATTGTAATAACCAAGGCGCTCATTAGTATAATTTTGGTTAAAAGCATATACCGGTTGGTTACCGGTAGGCGTTTTAATAAAGCTACCAGTGTTTATCTCCATCGAATCAACAAACACTGAACGACGTGCAGCACTCGAATACCGGGTGGCTACACCACCAAATAATGAAAGTGTCGGATACAATAATCCTTTTATTGCCTTTACCTTTTTTTCGGCGCTTTGCCTACGTAGCTCAGAAGCCTTTACTGTAGGCAAGTTTGAGAGTGCTGCGCTGTAAACATCGTCTGCTGTTTCACTAAATTTGGTTGATGGCAGCTGCGCAGCATCAATCCTTTGCAATTTTATGTTTTTAGAGAACGGGACGTTCATTAGCATTAGCAAGTTCAGTTTTGACGCCTCGAGCGAATTATTAGCGTTTATTACTGATAATTGATCGGTAGACTGCTGACCGCGCACATCAAAATAGTCTGAAGGCTTTACTGCACCGTTATCTTTCATAACTTGCAACCTCTGCACTTGTTGCTTTGATACCTCTAGCTGATTGTTTGCCAGGGTTAATAAATCGCTGTTATTTATGGCCTGCAAATAAGTTGTAATCACATTAAGGGTGATATCGTTTTTTGCCTGCTCAAAATCCATTTTACCTGCCTGGTAGGCAAGTGATGTTTGGCGTATGCTATTTTGAATAGTCATACCGTTAAAGAGAATTAAGTTGGCGTTGGCGCTATAGTCGGCCGATGTTATTTGCTGATTGAGGTACGTGTTTGTGAAAGGATCAAGGCTTCGACCTGTGCTTAAACCGTGATTAACACTGCCGTTAAAAGTTGGCAGTAAATAGGCGCGCTGCTGCTGCCAGTAAACACGGCCACGTTCCATTTCCAGCTCACTGCGTTTAACAGTAAGGTTATTTTGAATAGCAATTTCAATACATTGCTGCAGGTTTAACGTGCTGTCGGATGTTTGGCTGTAAACGCTGGAAATCCCTACGAATAAAAATAAAAACAAAAAACGCATTTTACTAATCACAGGTTTAAAGTTGAGTCAATTTTACCATCAAGAAGATTGATAATGCGTGAACCATAGCCTGCATTTTTTTCAGAGTGAGTTACCTGTATAATGGTCACGCCTTCTTCTTTATTTAATTTTCTAAACAGGTCCATAATTTCCTCACCCTGTTTTGAATTAAGGTTTCCGGTAGGTTCATCAGCAAGGAGCAATTTTGGTTTGGCGATAAGTGCACGAGCTATGCCTACCAGCTGCTGCTGACCTCCTGATAACTGTGCTGGAAAAAGGTCTTTCTTTCCAACAATATTAAATTTATCTAAAGCATCTGCCACCAGTGCTTTACGCTCGGCGCTTTTTACATCCTGATATAAAAGCGGAGTTTCAATGTTTTCGTAAACCGTTAGCTCATCAATTAAGTGATAGGCTTGAAATACAAAGCCAATATTTTGTTTGTAAAGTGTTGAGCGTTGTTTCTCTTTAAGCTGATGAACCGGCTCATTTAAAAAATACTGATAACCATCAGAGGGCTGGTCGAGCATACCTATAATATTGAGTAGCGTCGACTTTCCTGATCCGGAGGGTCCCATGATGGATACAAATTCGCCCTGGTCAATATCAAGGTCTACCTTGTTTAATACATAGGTTTTATTGCCGCCGGTATTGTAGTATTTGGATACTTGTTTAAGTGATAACATGGATGTAAAATTATAACAGTGCCAGTAAATTTTGCCCGCTAACTACTCCTTAAGGGAGATTTTTATACCACTATCATAATGTGCTTATAATCAATGTTTTTTATTGAATAACCTAACAATCATTGTTCGTTTGTGCAACAGCGGTTGTTCGGTTGTGATACAGTAAATACAAGCTTTACGCTATTCAGTATTAGCATGATGTGAGCATACCAAATTGTAATTTGTATTTTCGTAGCATGTTAACGCTACGCCAGCTCTTTCTTAATAATAATGCTCAAACTACCGATTTTCCCTTATGCCTGGAGTTTGAGCGTGCCGAAGGTATATACATGTACAACAATGAAGGTAAGGCGTGGATTGATTTAATCTCTGGTATAGGCGTTAGCAACATAGGGCACAGAAATCCTCAGGTAATTAACGCCATAAAAGATCAGCTTGATAAATATATGCACCTGATGGTTTATGGTGAGTACGTGCAAACCCCACAGGTGCGTTTTGCCGAAAAGCTTGCTTCTTTACTGCCGGATGCATTGCAGTCTGTATACTTTACTAATTCGGGCGCGGAAGCAATTGAAGGTGCTATGAAGCTGGCCAAACGCTTTACCGGCCGTAGTGAAATTATTGCCTGCCGTAACGCTTATCATGGCAGCTCGCAAGGTGCATTGAGCATTATGGGTAATGAAGAGTTTAAGCAAGCATACAGGCCGCTGTTACCCGGAGTAAGGTTTATTGAATTCAACAACATTGATGACCTTTCTTACATTACTGAAGATACCGCTTGTGTGATTATTGAAACCATACAAGGTGAGGCCGGCATAAGAGTTCCTGACGCCGCCTACCTTACAAAGTTACGCAACAGATGCTATGAAACAGGTACGCTGCTAGTATTGGATGAAAATCAAACGGCTTTTGGCAGGACGGGTAAACTTTTCGCTTTCGAGCATTTTAATATTATTCCTGATATACTGGTTTTGGGTAAAGCACTTGGCGGTGGCATGCCATTGGGAGCATTTGTATCATCAATCGACATTATGGGTGCATTGAAGAACAATCCCATACTTGGACACATTACCACCTTTGGCGGCCATCCTGTATGCTGTGCGTCGGGGTTGGCTTCATTGAATGTTTTACTTGAAGAAAAGCTGATTGATACCGTTGCTGAAAAAGAAGCTTTGTTTAAGCAATTACTCACTCACCCGGCAATTAAGCAAGTTAGAGGTAAAGGTCTAATGCTGGCTGCTGAATTGGACAGTTTTGATTTGAATAAAAAAATTATAGACAAGTGTATTGAAGATGGCGTTGTAACGGATTGGTTTTTACATTGCAGCAATTCCATGCGTATTGCACCTCCCCTAATTATTACTCAACAACAAATTAAAGATGCATGCAGCATTATTATAAATGCTGTAAATCACTACGTTTAAGTTTTAAGCCTACCTGAGCTTCTTTTTCTCGTCCGCCTTTTACCAGCAGTTTTTGATGTTATCTTTATCAACTGCTAATGATAGCAAATGGCATCTTAGTGTACCATAAACACCTTTTTTGAACTTAATTGGTATAGTTTATGCACTTATATTCATGTATTCGCAAATTACGGGGGCTTGCGCTGTATTTACAGCATTTTGGACGTCGGGATGCCCTCTTTTTAAGTCAGAAGTGTACGATTTCCGGCTTATAAACTTGAATAATTCAAAAATCTATCTATAAAAAACAAAATGAAAATTGCCTACATCTCCACCTATCCGCCACGTGAGTGCGGTATAGCTACGTTCAACCAAAACCTAATGCGTGCTATCAGTGCTAATTTTCCTGAACGAAAATCATTATCACAAGGAGGCTTTGTAGTTGCTGTAAATGATTCGGAAGATTTACAGGAGTATGAGTACCCGGAAGAGGTAAAATACGTCATCCGTCAAAACCACCAAAAAGATTACATACGCGCGGCTAACTTTATTAACACCAGCACCGCAGACGTGTGTATAATGGAACACGAATTTGGTATTTACGGTGGCGAAAGCGGTATTTATATTTTGCCGTTGTTAAACCGTTTAGAGAAGCCTCTGATTTCGATATTGCATACCGTATTGCGCGAACCAAGCTACGTACAGCGTATTATAGTAAGAGAGATTGCAGAACAATCAGCCAAAATAGTAGTAATGAGTCAACGTGCAGTTGAATTTTTGAATACTATTTACGAAATACCGGCAGAGAAAATACAGATTATTGAACATGGTGTTCCTGACCTGGAAGCTCCTGAAAATAACCCTGTACAGAATATCAGTGCCTTTAAAAATAAAAAGGTGTTACTTACCTTTGGTTTAATAAGCCGCAACAAAGGACTGGAAGTTGTTATTAAAGCTTTACCTAAAATTGTAGCCAAACACCCTGATGCTATGTATGTGGTGTTGGGCAATACTCACCCTGGTGTGGTTAAACACTCAGGTGAAGAATATCGTGATTATTTGAAAAGCCTGGCTGCACAGCTTAAAGTTTCAAATCACTTAACTTTCATCAATAAATTTGTTGCCGAGGAAGAGCTGATTAATTACTTAACGGCAGCTACAGTTTACGTTACCCCTTATCATAACGAAGCTCAAATTACCAGCGGTACCTTATCTTACGCAGTAGGTTCAGGTGCAGCGGTAGTATCTACTCCATATTGGCACGCAACTGAGTTACTTGCCGATAACCGCGGACGTTTATTTGATTTCAAAGATGCCGAGTCATTGGCTGAAACTGTAAACAGCCTCCTTGATAACGAGCAGTCACTTAATGAAGTTAAGCAAAACGCTTACGAATACGGTTTACACCTGCGTTGGCCGGTAATTGGCGCTGAGTACATTCGCATTGCACAGGAATCGGTAAGCCGTCATGACTTCCGCGATAAAATTCTACGCAACAGCATTGTTGATCCGGAAATTATGCCTGCATTTAACTTGGCTCACATTTTACGCCTTACTGATGATACCGGCATAGTACAGCATGCTAAATACGGCATACCTAACTTAAAAGAAGGGTATTGCCTTGATGATAATTCACGGGCGCTTATTATGGCGTTGATGGCTTATCAGCGTAATAAAAGCCCGGAAGCACTTAACTTATTGCCAATATATCTCAGCTACATACATTATATGCAAACTGATGACGGTAACTTCCGTAACTTCTTAAGTTTCGATCGCCGTTATTTGGATGAGGTAGGTTCTGAAGATTCATTCGGCCGTACAATTTGGGCTTTAGGCCATTTGATAGGATGTGCAGCGCATAATTCGTACCGCGAGTTTGCAATGGAATTGTTTCACAGATCATATCCTCACTTCCAAAAGCTGGAGCACATACGCGGTATGGCTAACACCATCATCGGTATATCTTTATACCTGAAAGCTATTCCTACAGACGAAGGCATGGTGAATGAACTTATTCGTTTAACAACTCCTTTGGTTGAAGCTTATAAAAGAACATCATCACCTGAGTGGCATTGGTTTGAAGATGTAATGACGTATGATAATGCTATTCTTCCTTTAGCGTTATTGCACTCTTGCGAAATAACCAGCAACGAAGAAGTTAGGGCAATTGCAATGGAATCAATGGCATTCCTTGACAAGTTGACTTTGTCTAATGGTTATTTAAGTCCTATTGGTAATGATGGATGGTACTATCGTGGTGGCACCTTCCCTACCTTTGACCAGCAAGCAATTGAAACTATGGCCATGGTACTGATGTATTTCCAGGCTTATGAAACGCTACGTGAACCGGAATACATCGAAAAGATGTTCCTGAGCTATAAGTGGTTCCTTGGCGAGAATACGTTACGTGCTCCGTTATATGATCATGAAACCAAAGGTTGCTGCGATGGTTTAATGCCAACCGGTATAAATCGTAATCAAGGTGCTGAAAGTACGCTGGCTTATATGATATCGCATTTAACAGTACTTAAAGCATTTGAGCTGGAGTATGAGTATAATAAATACGGGCAAAAAATAGAGGTTTGCTAATGAGAGTTGCCGTTCTATCTCCCGTTGCCTGGCGCACACCGCCACGGCACTACGGACCATGGGAACAGGTAGCTTCAAATATTGCCGAAGGTATGGTTAAAAAGGGTGCAGAAGTCACCCTTTTTGCCACCGGCGATTCTATAACCGCCGGTCAGCTGCAATCTATTTGCGAAGCTGGCTACGAAGAAGATCGCTCGCAGGATGCTAAGGTGCTAGAGTGCCTTCACATCAGCAATCTCATGGAGCAAGCCGATAGGTTTAATATCATTCATAACAATTTCGATTTTTTACCGCTCACCTATTCAGGATTAATTAATACGCCTGTTATAACAACTATCCACGGCTTTTCATCACAGCGGATAATTCCGGTGTACAAGAAGTATAACGCAACTTCGCATTATGTTTCCATAAGTAATGCCGACCGTAGTACCGATTTAAATTACCTGGCAACTGTATACAATGGTTTAGATGTAAGAGATTTTAATTACATACAAACTGCAGAAGATTACCTGTTATATTTTGGCCGTATTCATCATGATAAGGGCACAGCGGAGGCTATTGATATTGCGCGCAAAAGCGGCAAAAAACTGCTGATTGCAGGGATTATTCAGGATGCAAATTATTACCGCGAACGAGTTGAACCGTTTATTGATAATGAGCAGATTGTTTATGTTGGACATGCAGGCCCCGAGGAGCGTCAAAAATTATTAGGTAATGCCTCTGCCCTGCTTCACCCAATTAATTTTAATGAGCCGTTTGGCATGAGCGTAGCAGAATCAATGCTTTGTGGTACACCTGTTATTGCATTTAACAAAGGATCAATGCCTGAGCTGATTAAGCACCAGGAAACCGGCTACCTGGTCAACACCGTTGACGAGGCCGTTGAATGTGTAGCTCAACTCCCTAAAATTAACAGGCAGGAATGCCATGATTGGGCAGTTTCAAAGTTCTCAAGCGATAAAATGGTAGATGACTACTACGAACTGTATCGCAAAATACTGGAGCAGTAATCATCAATATACAACAAAAAAAGCTTACCAATTTGGTAAGCTTTTTTTGTTTGAACATATAGTCCAAAGTATTTTGTTATTCGCTGGCTTAAACGCCATCTGATTTCAACCTGTTAAGCAAAGTTTTCAAATCAACTTCGGCAAATGATGATGAATAGTCTGACAAACCGTATGGTAATATAAGCTTATTGTTATGTACTATTGAACCGCAAGAGTAAATTACGTTAGGTACGTAACCTTCACGCTCTTCGCTGTTAGGTAATAACAATGGCTCTTTTAAACGCCCTATTTCCACTGATGGGTCATCCAGTTTAAGTAGGCTGGCACCTAATACATATTTACGCATAGGGCCTACGCCATGGCTTATAATCAACCATCCGTCTTCTGTTTCAATAGGCGAACCACAATTACCTATTTGTACAAACTCCCATGCAAACTTAGGTTTTTGCAGCAACTGCGGATTTTCCCATATGTTTATTTTATCAGAGTACATGATGTAGTTGTTGCAACCATCAATACGCGATAACATGGCATATTTGCCGTTAATTTTACGAGGAAATAATGCCAGATTTTTATTCTGAGATCCGGCACCGTATAAAGGCATAATACGGAAATTCAGAAAGTCATTTGTTTGTAGCAGTTTAGGCATAATCAAAGAACCATCATAAGCCGTATACGTAGCATAATATGATGAGCTTCCATCTTCATTATAAAATTTAACAAAGCGGGCATCCTCAATACCCTTACGTTCGTATTCTGATATTGGAAAAATGACACGATCAGATATATCAGTATCCAACGAAAATACAATTTCGTAATATGAATCGGCAAGCCATAACACCTTGTCATACTCAAGCCTCCTCATGTCATCACCCTGAAGCTTTTGCGAATCAAGAATCAACCGGCGAAGGTTTGAATACTCGAAGTGATGATCGAGTTTGCTTTCCAACTCTTTAAGTACATCAATATTTATTTGGGTGGTAATAGCCTTCTCAAAAAACAGCTTTTTGTTATAAACTGCATTACGTACAATCTCCGCTTCATCAATATAGTTTCCTGCTGGTAATACAGTAATATTATTGTGCTTGTCAAAAAGCGCGCGTCTGAAAGTTATTGACGAAATGTGACCTTCTCCTACCGCCCTAAAGCTCATGATTACACGGCGCTCTCCTTCTTCCAAATCGCTTTGGTCCGGATCATCTATAATGGAAGGATTAAAGAATGCTGCCGATTCAATTGAATATTCGTGAGTGAAATAAGAGCCGATAAGCAATTTACGATATACGCTTAAGCTGTCAAAGTCAATTCCCAGTTCAATAAACAGGTTTTTTAATTTGGCGCAATGGCGGTTTAAAACTCTCGTAATATTACGATGCCGGCTTGAGTACTCTTGTAGCAAGGGCGATATAAGTCCGAAAATTTGATCTTCCGGAACATCCATAACCCGTTGTATTACTTCTTTTGAACGTTCGTTACCGTTAAAAAAGAACCGGGCAATAACACGCTTAGAATCGGGGTTTACTTTTACAGCCTTACGCTCGATAGAAAGTCTCATATAGGGTTTGTATATATTTATAACAGTGGTGGCAAAATTACAATTGCTTTAACCGAAAATACAATTATAATTCAGCTTTAATAGTTGTCATAATCTACACAAATTATAGTGCTTAAGGTTTTATGTTTTTTATATTAAACCGTAAATGGCGCATTGCCGCCAAGCTTTTGATAAATAATTAACGGTTAATTAAATAACTTTATTCCGTTTGATGAGATACGCCTTAAGTATAGCGTTGTAGCCATCATGTATATTGGCGTCAATAATGTCAACCTTATACTGTGCACACTTTAGTTGCAGTTGATGCCTGTAGCTGCTGAGTGCTGCTTGGTAACTTTCTCTCACACGGCCGGGATGCACCCTCACCTCTTCCCCTGTTTCAACATCAACAAAGTGGTGTGGGCGGTTATCAAAGCTGAAGTCAACCTCATTTACTTTGTCATTCACATTAAATATAATTACCTCGTGCTTGTTATATTTTAAATGCTGTAACGCCGAGAATAAAGCCTGTGACTTTTCTTCGTTCATGCTGTTTTCAAACATATCGCTGAAAATGATCACCATTGAACGTTGATGTACTTCTTCGGCCAGGTGATGAATTACGTCAGTTAAATTAGTTTGCACGTTTATTTTTGGCTGATCGTAAGCTTTTTGCAATTCGGCAAATAGGTAGAACAGGTGTGTAGATGTAGATTTGACAGAGCTCAGCCAATCAATTCTTTCCGAAAATAAGCCTAAACCAAAGGCGTCACGCTGTTTTTTAAACAGGTACATAAGCGACGCTATGGCGTAAATGGAAAATTGAAGTTTACTTGGTTCCTTTTGCGGATAGTTCATGGAAGATGAAGTATCCAAAAGCAGGTAGCACCTTAAGTTTGTCTCTTCTTCAAATCGCTTTACAAAAAGCTTATCAGTTTTGGCAAATAATTTCCAGTCAATGTTTTTTACTGATTCGCCATTGTTGTATAGCCTATGCTCGGCAAACTCAACCGAAAAGCCATGGAAGGGACTTTGATGCAATCCGGTTACAAATCCTTCCACAACCTGCTTTGCAAGCAGCTCGAGGTTTGCTAATTGACGTATTTCCTGGTTAGTGTTAAGATTAGCCATTGCAACTAATTTAAATAAAAAAAGCGTCTCCTTTTAAGAAACGCTCTTTTAATATCATAGGGAAACTGCTTATGCAAGTTGTTTGCCTAATTTTTCGGTTAATACCGACTTAGGCACAGCACCAATTTGCTTATCTACAATTTCGCCGTTTTTAAAGAATAACAACGCAGGGATATTACGGATACCGAATTTCATTGAAATACCAGGATTGTTGTCAACGTTTACTTTGCCTACAACAGCCTGACCGTCATATTCTTTGGCAATTTCCTCTACAACCGGACCTACCATACGACACGGACCGCACCATTCTGCCCAAAAGTCAACTAATACCGGTTTATCTGATTTTAATACCAACTCATCAAAGTTAGCATCGGTAATTTCTAAAGCCATGTTTTTAAATGTTTATGTTTTAACAAATATATAACAATCAAATTGCTTGCCACAAATGGGGGCTGACAAACTGACAAATAAATTACTGGAAAGTTTTACAGCTTATGGTTGATGCTCAATATTAGCGGAAAAGGTTTTCAAAACTCATCTCCGTGCATTAATAATATTGATTTAACTAAACTAATTTGTCTTCTTTCCCCAGCTTCCTGATTACACGGGCGGGATTTCCAACTGCTAAAGAATCATCAGGTATATCTCGCGTAACTACCGCTCCTGCTCCAATCACACAACGGTTGCCTATGGTTACCCCCGGACAAATGATTGCGCCACCTCCTATCCAACAGTCGTCGCCAATGGTAATGGGTTCTGCATTTTCCCTGCTGCGCCTTTCAACGGCATCAAGCGGGTGTGTAGCCGTATAAACCTGTACACCCGGAGCAAAAAACACATTGTTGCCTATGGTAACAGGCATAACGTCAAGCACAACGCAATTAACATTAAAGTACACGTTTTCGCCGCAGATTATATTATAGCCATAATCACAATGAAATGGTGGCTCAATGTATATGCTTGCAGGTGCGTTAGGCAATAATTTGGCAAGGACAGCCTTTGTACCATCCCCAACAACATATTCAGTAATATTAAGCTTGTGAAGCAAACGCTTGCAATCGGTACGTTCTTTAACCAATTCAGTATCATAAGCGAGGTAGTACTCGCCGTTAAGCATTTTTTGTTTTTCAGTTTTCATAGGGTAGTGGCTAATACATTTTTACTATGCAGCCCGTTTAGGCATTTCCCGATAAACTTTTCCGTCAATCTCACAACCTCCTTTGGCATGCTGCGGATGATCTGAAATTATTGTTGGATCGTTAGGATTATCATTGTTTTTCGCTTTTCCCCATTGTTTAAAAAAGAAAGCGACTGCATAATCCTGGCAGCGAGATCTGATGTACTGAATCCAATCTTTTTTTATAGGCCGTGCTTTATGTCCTGATTCTCCCCCAACAATTACCCAATCAATTTTAGCAAGGTCCAAGGTATAGACAGGTGCTATTAACGGTTCGATAGATAGAAATTTTGTATTAGCAGCAGTTTTTGATAAATCATCTATACGAAACGTATATTCTTCACTTTCAACAGAAACGCCCATCCAAATATTTTTAGACCAAGTAAGCTGTGATGATAAGTCTAGCAATCTTTCTGACCTTTTCGTTAAAACTTGGTATATGTGTTGTGGGGTATTATTCATTACAGTAAATACCGCCTTTATAAATTCCAAAGGAACTTCTGGGTGAAACAAATCACTCATCGAATTCACAAACACTATCTTAGGTTTCTTCCATGTAAATGGAACGTTCAAGGCATCAGCATGAGTTCTTATCTGAAATCCATCGACATACTTATCAACTCCCATTGCTTTCAATCTTCTTGACATTACTTCTGCATAACAGAATTTGCATCCGGGACTTATTTTGGTACATCCAGTTACTGGATTCCAAGTAAGCTCTGTCCATTCAATACTTGATTGCGCCATTATAACTTATATTTAGGCTTGATAACATCATTGGCGATTTTTAATCCACTATGATTGTTGGTAGCCATCATAAAATGATACATTATAGAATTTGTACTATTCTTCATAACAAAAGATTCAGATACATATTCAAATACTGTTTTTAATCTTTCAGTATATAGATTACCTATTTTAGTAACAATATCTTTCTCTTTATTGATTTGTGTCTCTTCACCAAATAAAGTACTTACACTTCTTCTCTGATAGAAATAATCTATGATATATTGTCTGTCTAAGCCTAAAAACTTCTCTAATTTTCTTTGCCAAGCTTCTGATATATTTCCATCGTTTTTAAGTAATCGGCTAACGCCTAAACCAGTCGGAACTAATATCCAAAAATCTATACCAAGCCCCTTTAAGGCTTGTATAGATTCCCAATTTACAGTCATACCATATGGATCAATAAAAGCAAGTGCCCTATATACTTTGTTACTATCTAAATATTTAGCCATTGCTATTAATTTTTCATTGCAATCCGCTTTTACAACGTTTATTCCTTTTCTATTAGGGTAAATTGATTTAATACTATCTTCTAGTGAAGCTTTGAAAAGCTCCTCCTTTTCAACGAAATAATATAGATCAAAAGGCTTGGGGGTCCTCTATATCGAGAATTCTTAATGCAGTTCCTTTAATTGCTTCTTGCGTTTCATTATTTTCGATCAATCCAGAACCTGCAAAACCATCAAAATATAATGTTTTTACCCAGCTCTGTTTGCTCATGATTGTTAAATATGCTTTTGCGTAAGCAACAACCATTTCCATTTTAGTCTCGGTCCAATTACCTCCAAAATTATTCATGCAAAAATACTAATATAATTAGCAAAAAAATATTATTACTTTAAATATATAGATTTTCGCAATAAAATAAATTATTGTCACTTACCTCCAATTACTTTAGCCACCATAAAGTGCTTACCATCCTGCTCGGGGGCATTTGATAGGGCTTCCTCGTGGGTAATTTCTTGCTTTACTACATCTTCGCGCAATACATTTACCTCTTCTGTCATGTAAATAAGCGGCTCAATGTTTTGCGTGTCAACCTCATTCAGCTTATCCATAAAGCCAAGTATCTTGTTCATATCGCCTACCAGTTCATTGGTTTCCTGTTCGGTTACTTCAAGGCGTGCAAGGTGTGCAACTTTGGCAACGGTATCTTTATCTATTAACATAGCTTTCAAATTTGCTGTTTATTATATTGTAAACCTCATCGCGCAAAGCATCTGCATCAGCTACGGTAAGGTTACTGGTTTCTATAGGGCGGTGTACATAAACTTTGCATATTCCCGGGCTGCTTCCGCGCTCAAGGCCGGTGTCCCACAGAATTTGCCAGGCATTAAGTGTTGTAACCGGAATAATTGGCACCTTGTGTTCAATAGCAAGCCTGAAAGGGCCGTTTTTAAATTCATGTAGCCTGGGCGGAAAATCATCAGGTATTTTACCCTCCGGAAATATAACAAGGCTCATGCCTTGCTGTAAGCGTTCGGCAGCAGTTTTAAAGGCCCTGAAAGATGACATCTTACTTTCGCGGTTAACCGGTATGTCAACGGTTTGGAATGATAACCGGGTCACAAAATTATTCAGCAGCTCCTCCTTACCTATGAAGCAAAAGTTATTTTTTACCAACAGGCTTGCAGCGGTAATATCTAGGTTTGAGGTATGATTAGGACATATAATATAAGTGCGACTCCAGTCAATTTTCTCTTCGTAACTAAAGGTGTAAAATATACCCGCAATTGATGAACTAAGCACTCCCCATACTTTTCGCATGCGGTTCATTGCTGGGTAACGTGCTGGGTTTCGTGAAAAAAAGTATAGCAGCGGCCATAATATGATGAAGAAAGCAGCAACACTGTAGCGGTAAAAATAAGCGTGTACTTTTTTCAATAGTATTTTCATCAATGCCAAAAATATAAAAATTCCTTACTTTCGCGCCATTATGGAAACTGTTGTAAGTGGTATTCGTTCAACCGGTAAACTGCATTTGGGTAACTATTATGGTGCAATCCAAAACTTTATAAAAATGCAGCATGAGTATAATTGCTATTTTTTTATTGCCGATTTACACTCGCTAACTACGCATCCAACCCCGTCTGATTTACATGGAAATGTTAAACAGGTGTTGGTTGAATACCTGGCCGCAGGTATTGACCCTGAACAGGCTACCATTTATATCCAAAGTGACGTTCCGGAGGTTGCTGAGCTTTATCTTTACCTTAACATGAATGCTTATCTTGGTGAGCTTGAACGTGCTACATCTTTCAAGGATAAGGTACGTGCCAGCCCTGATAACGTTAATGCCGGTTTGTTGACCTACCCTGTTTTAATGGCAGCCGATATTATTATACATAAGGCAACAAAGGTGCCCGTGGGTAAAGACCAGGAACAGCATTTAGAAATGGCTCGTACCTTTGGTAACCGTTTTAACCGTTTATACAATAACGAATACTTTCCTGAACCATATGCCTTTAGTTACGGCGACAAGCTGGTAAAAATTCCGGGGCTTGATGGTAAGGGCAAAATGGGTAAATCTGAGGGTGAAGGCAATGCCATTTACCTGAGCGACTCGCCCGAGGTAATTCGCAAAAAAGTAATGAAAGCTGTAACAGATGGAGGTCCGGCTACTGAAAATCAACAAAAGCCTGATGAGATACAGAACCTGTTTGATTTGATGAAAGTGGTATCAACTGATGACACTTACAATCACTTCAATAATTTGTACAACACCATGCAAATACGCTACGGCGACCTTAAGAAGCAACTGGCGGAAGATATGGTATTGGCAACAGCTCCCATACGCGAAAAGATAAACGATATAGCTAATGATAGCGAATACCTGAGTCGCGTTGCACGTTTAGGAGCCGACAAGGCCCGCGAAAGTGCAAGGAAAACTATTAGTGAAGTACGGGAAATTATAGGGTTCAGAAGCTTTTAATTTGGGTTCATAGTTGATGGTTCATGGTTCATAATGTATCTTAGCAATAAGAGCTTAATTGAGCCTGCCTTTTTACTATGAACTGTCAACTAATAACTATCAACTAAAAGATGCATATTGCAATTGTTGGAAACATAGGCGCAGGTAAAACCACCCTAACTACCCTACTTGCCAAAAATTATGGCTGGGAACCGCAGTTTGAAGCTGTAGACAATAATCCATACCTGGAGGATTTTTACAAAGACATGAAGCGGTGGAGCTTTAACCTCCAGATATATTTTCTGAATAGTAGGTTTCGTCAGATTAGTGAAATTCAAAACGGCGAGCGCAACGTAATACAAGACCGTACCATTTATGAAGATGCTTACATATTTGCAGAAAACCTGCATGATATGGATTTGATGGATACTCGTGATTTCGAAAATTATCAGTCTATATTTGAAAACATTACTTCATTCATCAAACCACCCGATCTTTTAGTTTACTTAAAAGCTTCCATTCCCAAGTTAGTCAACAACATACACCGCCGTGGCCGGGAGTATGAAATAGGCATCAGGCTTGATTATCTTTCCAAGCTCAATGAGAAATATGAAAAGTGGATTGCCAATTACAAATTAGGTAAACTCCTTGTTGTTGACATGGACAACCTGGATTTTGCCAACAACACTGAAGATTTAGGCACCATCATTAACTTAATAGAACGCGATATACACGGACTATTTTAGCCGCTGTTGAGCGTTTCAATTTTTCTCTATAATTAACAGCCTGCTCGAGCACATCATCCAGTACACTATAACATGAAAATACTTGGCGTAATACCTGCACGTTATGCTTCTACCCGCTTTCCGGGTAAACCATTAGTTGATATTACCGGAAAGGTAATGATACAGCGTACGTATGAGCAATGCGTTAAGTGTTCGAGCTTGGATGAGGTGATTGTTGCTACAGATGATGAACGTATTTTAAGTCATATACATGATTTTGGTGGCAAGGCCATGATTACATCAGTAGACCATCAAAGCGGTACCGACAGGTGTGCTGAAGTTGCAGCAAGCTATCCTGAATATGACGTTGTTATAAATATACAGGGTGATGAACCTTACATTGACCCGGTGCAAATAAGTAAAGTTGCGGCTTGTTTTACTGCCGCCGATACACAAATTGCAACACTCATAAAAAAAATAACAAAAGCCGAAGATTTACATAATGTAAATTCGCCAAAAGTTATCATTAACAAGCTGGCTGAGGCAATATATTTCTCACGTTCGGCCATACCTCACGTGCGTGGATCAGAGCCTGAGGAATGGCTCACTCACTTCAATTACTTTAAACACATAGGCATTTACGGTTTCAGGTCTGATGTATTGCAGCAGGTTACCAGGTTGCCTGTTTCGTCATTAGAAAAAGCCGAAAGCCTTGAACAACTGCGCTGGATTGAAAACGGCTACCGTATTAAAGTAGCCGAAACTGATTTAGAAACACAGGCAGTAGACACTCCTGAAGATTTAGAAAAACTGCCGGGAAAATAGGTCGTTACAGTTTAGCTGTCAAACTTATCAAGCAACTTTAGTAAGGTTTCAAAATCTTTTGGATAAGGAGCATGGATATTTACGTCCTGTACACCATCGGGCTTAAATGTTACTTCGTACGCATGTAGAGCGAAGCGTTTCATGATCGGAAGTTCTTCCTGGTCTTTACCTAAATGATACTTGCGCTTAAGCTGAGACAAGAAGACCGGCTTGCCTTTATACATCTCATCTCCGGCAATTGATGCCCGCTGAGTGGCTAAGTGTATACGAATTTGGTGCATGCGTCCTGTTACAGGTTTGCATTCAACAAGGGTGTAATGCTTAAAGTATTTTAACGACTGAAACCACGTTTCGGCCCGCTTGCCATCCTGCCTGCTTATTGAAACAGATCCTTTGCCGGTATTAAGAATAGGCAAGTCAACAAAAAGTTCTTCGAAGACATGCGTACCCTCAATAACTGCATGATATACCTTTTTTACTTGCCGGCGTTCAAACTGCATTGATACCGTACGGTAAGCTTCCGGATTTTTTGCAAAAATCAGCGCGCCTGAAGTTTCCTTGTCCAAGCGGTGGCATATTTGGGCATCATCCCAATAGTTTTTGGCCAAACGCAGCATGCTTATTTCACTGCTTCCATCACCGCGTTCGTCAAGCGAGCTTATAAACGGTGGTTTATTAACCACAAACACATTATCATCTTCGTAAATTATAAGATCGTTAAACTTCGGAATCTTCATAAGGTGCAAAAATACGGTTAAATTGACAAAGTTCAGCAACGCATTGTATTCACTTAATTAAGTACGCTAAAGTCAACGTAAACATTTTAGCTCGTTTTTACGACCTATTTGTTACCTTTGCCCTCGCTTTTGGTTCCCGAAGCATCGCTCTCCGGGATTAAAAGGGAATTTGGTGCAAATCCAAAACTGTCCCGCAGCTGTAAGTTCTATTTAAACCAATGCCCAATCTTTAGTCACTGTATGCTTACCGCATATGGGAAGACGGGCCAAGGGGAACAAGTCAGAATACCTGCCTCTAGCGTATAAAATTCATAGCTTTCGCGGATTGAGGCTGAATGAAGATACTTTTCGTGTTTTTCATTTTTGGTGTACAATTTTCGGTATGCTGTGGGGTATTAACTCACATCACACATGGAATCAGGTAGGCTTTACGTGCTTTTGCGCGCAGGGTTTGTTGTATGTTTTAAACCGGGTGTTGCATTTTTTGCGGCAATGTGCTGGCTATGCACTGCGCTTTACGGCCAGGATACTGCATCGGTTAAGCGCCTTGCTGAAGTGCAAGTTATTGAACGTACCAATACAATAAACATCACATCTCCTACCCCCGCACAAATACTAAAGGGTGCTGCGTTACAGCGTTTGAATACCTTATCAGTTGCTGATGCTATAAGATACTTTTCGGGTGTACAAATGAAAGACTACGGCGGTGTTGGCGGGCTAAAAACTGTAAATGTACGTAGTTTGGGCAGCAGTCAAACAGCCGTATTTTATGATGGGCTGCAAGTTAATAATGCGCAAAATGGCCAGGTTGACTTGAGCAAGTTTAGCATGGACAACATTGGCAGCATTGAATTATATAATGCGCAAAAAAATACCATTTTTCAACCGGCTCGTGGTTTTGCAGCCGGGAATTCGGTTTACTTAACAACCAAATCACCAACTTTTAAAGGAAATTCAAAGGACCTATATAAGGCAACATTTAAAACCGGCTCTTTTGGCCTTGTCAATCCATCAATTTTATGGCAGCACCGTATTAGTAATGCAACCTTTAGCACCTTAAATGCTGAGTATACACATGCTAACGGCAGGTATAAATTCAGGTATACAAACGGTGTGTATGATACCATTGCTGTAAGGAATAATGGAGATATTAATGCGCTAAGATTTGAAGCCGGGTTAAAGACAGCAATTACTGATAGCAGCTCATGGGAGATTAAGGGATACCTATATAATTCAGAGCGCGGTTTGCCCGGAGCAATAATTGAAAACAGGTTTAATTACAATCAACGCGAGTGGGATCGTAACCTATTTGTGCAGTCGGGTTTTGAACGCCGGGGCAAGATTTATAGTGTTATGCTCAAAGCAAAATATGCTAATGATTATTTGCGCTATCTCGACCCGGACATTATTACGACGGATGGATTTTCAGACAGTCGCTATCATCAGCAAGAGTTCTACTTTTCGGTAGCCAATTTATTAAAGTTGGAAAAATACTGGAACGTAAGCATCTCTGCCGACTATGCACGCAATGCAATGCAGTCCAACATTTTTCGGTTTGTTAACCCGTTACGTAATACGGCTTTGATAGCAATAGCAACGCAGCTTAAATGGAGTAGGTTTGATTTACAAGCAAATTTACTGAGCAACATCATTAATGAACACACACAAACCATTACCGGCAAAACTGAATATAAATATACGCCAACTATAGCGGCATCATGGCAACCCTTCAAAACTGAAGCATTCCGTTTGCGAGGTTTTTATAAAAGCATCTACCGCATTCCTACTTTTAACGAGTTGTATTACACTTTTGTTGGGACCGCAAATTTACAGCCCGAATACAGTCGGCAGTTAGATGTTGGATTTACGTTTCAACTAACGCGCAATAGTGGCATATTGCGTAACATCAGTATTCAAACCGACATTTACGGTAACAAGGTAGATAATAAAATTATAGCGGTACCAAGTCTCAACCTTCAACGGTGGACAATGCAGAACATAGGTCGGGTTAACATCAAAGGCATCGAAAGTAATATGCAGTCGGGATGGTATATAAATGATGAGGTGCTTATCAACGGAGGCTTAAGCTACACCTATCAGCAAGCCTACGATGCATCGGCCGGCGCTAAAGCAAAACAGCAAATACCCTACACCCCACTTCACAGCGGATCGGCTTTGGCGGGTGTGCTTTACAAGAATTACAGCGTCAACTATAGCTTTATTTACACAGGTGAACGCTACAACCAGGCGGCAAATATCGCATCAAATTATGTTGAACCCTGGTACACACATGATTTGTCTGCAAACTGGCGTCAACCTTTGAAAGACCACGAACTTAATATTGGTGCAGAAATAAACAACGTATTCAATCAATACTATGATGTCGTTACAAATTTCCCTATGCCGGGCAGGTTTTACAGACTTAAAATGACTTTTACTTACTGAAATGAAAAAGCTTAGACATACTTATTGCTATCTGCTTTTGGCGGGTTTTGCTATGCTGGCATCATCGTGCCGCAAAGATGCCAAGCCGGATACCGAGCAAACCGAAACAGTTTTTGAAGGTAACATTGCGAGCGCTGTTAAGGGATTTTATTTGCTTAACGAGGGAAATCTCAACATGAACAAAGCATCGCTTGATTATATTGATTACACTACAGGAGTATATCAAAAAAATGTTTACAGCAGCGCTAACCCCGAAGCTGGAAGAGGTTTGGGCGATGTAGGTAATGACATGGCTATATACGGCTCAAAGTTGTTCATCGTTGTAAACAACTCCAATAAAGTTGAAGTACTTGATGCAAGAACCCGCAAACGTATAAAGCAAATTGACATAGTAAATTGCCGCTACATTACATTCAAAAACAATAAGGCTTACGTAAGTGCATACGTTAGCGCCGTTGGCGATGCAAACGCAGGTAACGGTATAGTTGCCGAAATTGATACCACCACCCTATTAATTGAAAGGCGTGTAACGATAGGTCGTCAGCCGGAGGGTATTGCTATTGTAGGTAATAAATTATACGTAGCCAATTCTGGCGGATATAGTCCTAAAAATTACGAACGTACCATTTCAGTAGTAGACTTAGCGTCGTTTACTGAAATAAAACGAATTGACGTTGCTATTAACTTGAACCGTATGCTTGCTGATGCTAACGGTGATTTGTACGTTACCTCTCAGGGTGATTACCTCAATATCAAACCTAAACTTTTTGTGATTGACACCCGCACAGAACAGCTCAAAAAAACATTTGAGCTTGGCGTAAGAACTTTTTGCTTAGATGATAAATACCTGTATACGGTCAACAGTAACGGGCAAAATTTCGACTACAGCATAATCGACGTTGATACTGAAACCTTATTAAACAGGTCGTTTATTACCGATGGTACGGGTGCAAAGCTTGCACAGCCATATGGAATTGCCGTGAATCCTGTTACAAAGGAGATTTTACTTACTGATGCCGGCAGTTATGTAAATCCGGGCACACTTTATTGCTTTGACACCGCCGGACGTCGGAAATGGAGCGTCACAACGGGCGATATTCCGGCACACTTTGCTTTTATCTTTTAAATTATATACAATCAAACTCAAAGAATGAAAATTAAACTTTTACAACACAACAAATTAATTTGTTTGCTTTTAATCAGCGCTATTGCGGTGCTTTCATCATGTTCGAAAAATGAAACAGAACCATTTCAAAAACTTGAAGTTGAGAGCATTGCCGGCATCTATATGCTGAGTGAAGGCTCGTATGGTGCAGGTAACGGATCTATTGCCTATTATAATATGGCCAATAAAACAAGTGAGAAAGATTACTATCGGAAAGTTAATGGTACTGCTCTGGGTGAAACATCAAATGACCTGCAGCGTTATGGCAGCAAAATGTATTGTGTAGTAACAGGTATTGACGGCGCAACAAAATCATTTGTAGACGTAATGGATATTAACACCTGCAAAACCATCAAAAGAATATCATTTAACTCTGCTACCAACGGCTATATGCCAAGATATATTGCCTTTTACCAGGGTAAGGCCTACGTTTCGCGCTATGATGGCAAAATTAGTCGTATTGATACAGCAACTCTAAATGTTGATGGTGAGTTAGATCTTAAGGCTCCTTACCTTGAAGGTTTAGCGGTAGCCAACGGTAAATTGTACGTTGCCAATTCAGATTATCTTTTGAACGGCGTAAACAAGGTTTCTGTAGTTAACTTAAATTCATTTACCAAATTGAGCGATATTACGGTTACGCAAAATCCAACAAAGGTTACGGCTGCCGCCAACGGAAACGTGTATGTGATTTGCCAGGGCAATTATACCACAGTAGCAGCACAGGTAGACGTTATCAATAGCCTTACCGATACCAAAACCACGCTTACGACTCTTAAAGGTGTGGATTACAGCACATCAGTATCAATTTACCAGAATGCGGGCGTTATAGGTTTAACTAATACAACCACCTTTACGCCTGACATTAAAGTTTTTAATGCTGCTACATCAACAGTGGGCAATAACTTTATAACTGATGGCACATCGGTTGGCTTATTGTACGGATTAACCGTTGACCCATTTAGCGGCGGCGTTGTAATTGGCGATGATGTAAGCTTTACCAGCAAAGTTTGGCGTGCTTATTATTACGACAAGGCCGGCGTTAAAAAGCTTGAGTTTGAAACGGCGGTTAACCCTAAATCGGCTGTATTCGTTTATAATTACAAAAAATAAGGCTTGTTATAAATATGTTAAACATTAACTATAAAATAACGCTCAGCTTTATCTCCATACTAGCTGGTGGTGTAATGCTGCTAAGTTCGTGCTCGAAGAAAGATGAACAAACTCCAACAGACCCTGAAGCTACACAGCCAATAAGGCCCGTTACCGATCTAAGTAAAGCTTATGTAACGCAGCTATTTAGCTACAACCCTGCTCCGGGGCAATTTATAAATACTTCGGTAGGTAATACAGAGGCAGCTCAAAGCGTACTTAATGGTAAAAATGGTTTGGTAAGCTTAGGCGCATTTGGAGGCAGTATTGTATTTGGCTTTGACCACACCGTTTTAAATGTTGATGGCAAAGAGGATATCGTGATATATGCTAACGCGGCAACCGGTTCTGCTGAGCCAGGTGTAGTGTGGGTAATGCAGGACACGAACAAAAATGGCCTTCCTGATGATACCTGGTTTGAACTTGCAGGATCTGCAACAAACGCCGCAGGCTATGTGCGTAACTACCAGGTAACCTACACCCGCCCCGACCCCGTTACCGGTGACGTTAAATGGAAGGGTAGTTTGAAAGACTCGGGCTTGGTTAAAACCAATACGTTTCACAAGCAGCCATATTATCCCGAAGCTGTAACAGCCGCAAGCTATACATTACAAGGCACTCTATTACCATCAACAAACATAGATGCAAATAACCCATCCTTTATCACAAGCGCTCCCTTCAATTTTGGTTACGCCGACAGCACTCCCGGTGGCGATAAGGTTGATATTGGCAATGCAATTGATGACAAAGGAAATAAGGTTAAGCTTAACGGTATTGACTTTATTAAAGTGCAAACCGGCATACAATTTAACTTAGGCTGGTTAGGCGAACTATCAACAGAAGTTAGAGGCATAGCTGATATCAGCCTCGAAAAGCTGTAGCTTAAAGTTTTTCAACATCCTCGCAGTATATTAATTATTGCGAGGATGTTATTAGATCTTATCGGTTTAAGGTACCTTTGTCATTCAATTTTAGAACTTTTGATTTGCATGTTACTCAAAAGCTATTTTATACCAATTTATAACAAGAACCAATTAAACTAATTTTAGATAACCGTTATCTCTTTTAATTACCGCATTATTCTCTGCAACCTGGATAGCCTCGAGCAACAGTTGTTTCATGTCTTCTGTTAACCTGCTAAAACCAAACAGTTTGGCAACCAGGTTTGCAGTAGCTTCGTCAGTAATAGCAACTGCTTCACATACAACTTGTTTAATTGCCAGGTTTATTTCCTCAGGCGCAATGAGCTGTAATCTTCTGGAAGAAGACGGAAGTTGGCTTCGATTACGAATTACAGGTTCTTCCATTTCGTAATGCCAAAGAAAATCACCTTTCATTTTTATCAAACCATTTTGCTCACTAAGATTGCAGGCCTGTGTCAGTGTGTATTTTATCCGCGATCCAACCTTCGATATGCCTGCTGCTTCGACCATCCGCCGGGCCATTTCATCAAAATGAACCGGGCTTTCGACCTTAACAATTTCACTTATCCAAGCAGCTAAACTGCCGAAAGAGTGTAAGTGCATTTCCTGAGAGCCAATGGCAGCTGGTAGTGTTGCCAGCTGATAGTAAACAGTTTTAGTAATTGTTTCCTCTACCTTTTCACGCTCCAAAACGCGTTGTTCTTCTTCATAAACTTTCGTTTCCTGATCTGCGCTGTCGGTTATGGCTTTAGCTTGTTCAATTGCTTTAATCAAACGTTTTAATTCACGTTCAGGGTTTCGGTACCAATCTGTACTCCACACACGGTAAATGTTCCATCCAAACATTTCCAGCACCTGTGTGCGCAATCGATCACGGTCTGTGGCTGATCTGGCTTTGGCGTAGTTTCGCCCGTCGCATTCAATTCCAATAATATAACGTCCTGGGTTATGCTGGTCAACAACCGCGAGATCAAGATAAAAGCCGGCCGAACCCACCTTACTCCTGACAACATAACCTAGAGCGGTCAACTGGTTTGCAACTTCATCTTCAAAAGGCCTTATTTCTGTTAAAATAGATTCGCTGTTTTGTTCAAATTTTGCATGCTGCGCGAAATGCAAGAAGCTTTTTAAAGCGCGGATACCAAACTTCGCATTTTCTTTAACGGGTATGTCTGCCGATGTGATATTAGTGAATACCTCACAACGCATTTTTGCCCTTGTGATGAGTACATTTAACCTGCGTTCGCCGCCCTCATTGTTTAGTGGGCCAAAACTTATGGGTACCGTACCGTTTTCAACTCGCCCGTAGCCAATACTTATATAAATTACATCGCGCTCGTCGCCCTGAACGTTTTCAAGATTTTTTATAAAAAAGGGTTCATGTGGATGACTTTTAAAGAATGTTTCTACTTCGGGATGCTGGCGGCGTTGCAATTCTAACGCCGCTTGTATGGCCTGCATTTGCGAAGTGCTGAACGCCACAACGCCCAAGCTTAGCTCAGGATATTGCTTAGCATGGGTAATAACCGCTTGAGCAACTTTCTCAGCTTCTATTGGGTTAGTACGTGTTTTACCACGATCGTAAACGGCCTCTGCAAGGTGGTGGAAACGTAGTCCAAGACTTTGACGTGAACCAGGACTGGGGAAAATTACCAATTTGTTTTCGTAAAACTCATGGTTTGATAAAGTGATCAGTGATTCATGGCGGCTACGGTAATGCCATTTCAACATACTGCTCGGTGCACCTTGTCCATCGCACATGCCAAGAATGCTCTGCATATCAGCTGTCTGGTTGTCTTCGTCTTCCACTTCGGTATTCAGCTTATCGAAAAAGCTCGTTGGCGGCAGTTGTTTGGTATCGCCAACAACCACCAATTGCTTCCCGCGCATGATAGCCCCCAAAGCATCAACAGGACGCACCTGGCTCGCTTCGTCAAAAATAACAAGGTCAAACTGTATGTTTCCCGGTGGTAGAAAATTGGCGATAGACATTGGGCTCATCATCCACACCGGCTTAATGGCCTGCATGGCAGCACCAGCTTCTTCAACCAACTTACGTATGGGCATGTGGCGGGCACGTTTGTTAAATTCAGTTCTTAAAACGTTTACCTGGCCGCCCGCATGTTGCTTTGGTATATTTTCCCAATGCTTTAAGGATACCCGTGCTCGGTTATACACTAAATTAAGCTGGTCGAGCCGTTTGAACTGATCAATAACGCTTTCATGGCTTACCCGTTCAAACTGTGTTAGCGCCGGATTTGACTTAAAAGCCTGCTCAATCAGGTATTCGTACCATGTCTTCAGTAAGGCAGTTTTTAACCATTGAGAAGCAATTTCCCAATGGGTTGAAACGTCGACCAAAAAATCAAAACCGGCCTGACTTGCTGCCAGGGCAAGATTGTTCCAATCAATAACCAGTTGAAGCTCCGCAAACCTCTCAGCACGTTTTAACCAAAATGCCGCCTGTGCACGAAACGTCATTGCATCTATTTCTGATTGCTTTACGCCCTTTGATTCGTTAAGCCTCAGCGTGGTGAAAACTGTTTGCCGTTGAATTTCGATATTGTTCGCATGTTGCTTAAGCTCTTTTGCCCACGCAGCAGCGGTAGAGGCTGCATTATTATGTTTTAAAAATTCAATTAGTTGAGCACTAATCCGGTTGTCAGAAAACTGTTGGTGTACGTCTGAGAGGTATTCAGCTGCACAACTTAGCGCGCTCCATTCCGATTTTTGTTTTGACCATCGCTTACCAAATATAGATGCCGCTAATGGTTCTAATGCGGCCATCTCAGTTTCCATGCGCCGGGCCTCTGAGATAGTATCAACTATTTTTAATTTTTCAGAAAGTTCATCCGGCAGGCCGACTTTTAAAAAAGATGCCAGCCTTTGGTTTGCCCGGCGGTAGCTTCCAATCAAAAACTTGTACCATTTACTGCCATGCGCTACCAAATTTTGACGAATGTCCAGAATATCCTGCGACCAGGCCTCCGGTATAAGCTTGTCTTTATGTTCTTTGTAAAGCAGGTCAAGTGCTTGCCCTGCGTCAACTAATTCACGAATATCCTCTTTCTTTAAAAGCCATACATCATTGCTAATATCAAGGCCGGTAAGATCAGTAGCTTTGGATGCTACTTCTAATTGAGTACTTAAAAAGCTTAATGAGTTAGCATCGTCGGCCGGTTCAAGGCCGGTAGAGGTATGTATTTTGTCTGATAATTCGCGCAAAGCCGCAACTGCCTGACCTGCCTGTCGTACTTGTTCTAAAACCGGGCCTTTCTCGTGCGGTAACAAAACGGTAATTTCGCTGCCCCAAAATAAAAGGTTTTGAGGGGTGCCAATATCTTTAAGCCTTGCTTGAAGACGGTCACATATTGCCGTTGCCTCACGTATCTTATCAGCGTTCCAATGATCAATATTATGAATAGGTATTTTAGGCAAGTGTTGCGCACCAATCTCTTTATCAATTTGTAATAGATACCCTATGACCTGGTTAGCGCTCAAACCGCTACCGGCAACACCAGCATTCACTGCATTGCAATAATTGTTTAATTCATTGCGGAAAACAGCCAGTTGCTGAACTTCTAGTTCCAACTGGTTAATTGACGGCCTTCCAAGTTCCATAACCCGTTTAAGTTCTTCTAACAGGTCACGCTTGTTGGCCTTATGACTATGTAGTTCCAAACAAGCCTCGCCAAGCTGTGCGGAATCTAACCTACGCTTTACAACTTCCAACGCGGCCATTTTCTCGGCCACAAACAAAACCTTTTTTCCCTGACCTATGGCGTCGGCAATAATGTTGGTTATAGTTTGTGACTTGCCTGTGCCTGGAGGGCCTTGTATAACCAGATTATGTCCCTCATTCACTGCCAATATTGCTTGCATTTGTGAGCTATCGGCATCTACAACTTTAAATAAGGCGTTTGCGTTAGTTTCTTCGTCGAGGTCTTTGGCGTCTTCGTTTTCAGGCTGATAGTTCGAATGGAACCCGGTTTCAAATAATGCTTGAATGTTGTCATTTAAGCCTGGCTGTTGAGCATCTGGCCATTTTGCAGTATCAAGATCATTATAAATCATGAATTTGCCGAAAGAAAAAAAGCCAAGCTCAATTTCATCGTGTTCAACCGCCCATAACTCTTGGTTGGCAATATGATCTTCTATTAGCTTGAAATATGAGTTAACATTCATATCCTCCGAATCTGGCATATCCGGTATTGATATGTTAAAGTCGGCCTTCATTTTGGCCTGCAATGATAGATTTGCGCCTATCTCGCTTCCTGTATATTTTAAGCGGAAACGCTCTTGCGCGCTGGAACGTTCAAGCTCTACTGGTATAAGTAAGAGTGGTGCGTAGCGCGGCGTGTCTGTATCACCCTGCTCATACCATTTGAGCATACCAAGCGCCAGGTAAAGTATGTTTACGCCCTGTTCCTCAATGCTGGTACGGGCAAAATAGTAGGTGTTTAGTAACCTCGTTTGTAATTTCTGCTCTGTTTCGCTGGTTTGTAATTTAGTGTCCTGATAAGATTCATCTGTTGATTGAGGCAATTCAGCCACTTCAATGTGATCGCCAACAACATCTTGAATACCTTTACTGATTTTCTTTTCAGATATACCCAAGAAAGTCATGGCCTTGTTTTGCCTTGCAAGAATATCAAAAATGAATTCAGATTTCTCTTGGACTATTTTAAGCCCTTTCCCTTTAGGAGTCTTATAATTTAGAAGAGGGTTCCTTAAACCGAGATCCAATAATTCTTTACGTGAAGCTTCCAGCTTTGCTTTTATAGATTCGAGCATTTTTGTGACAAGGTTAAACAATTTTTGACGGCCGTATCAAATTTAGCCTATTAACACTTGTAAAACAAATGAGTTGATTGAGCTTTGTGTAATCTAAAGTATTGCACTTAAAAATCATCATCTTGATTTCCCTCAACCATATATATTATGAGATTTTCGTTGCATCAAGCTTCAATTTTTACAAAGGCGAATTAACAGTTTTGCATAATTAAGTGCCTGTGATAGTTCATAGCTTTTAGCAATTAAATAGGCGTTTTAGAACGTTCATGTACAAACAATCACTGATGTATGTAGCGTTATCAAAGGGGTTCATTAAAGCAGCGGGTCAAGGTTAACTGGCTTGAGGAAGTTTGGCCTTAAAAAAAAGCTTTATCAAATCGACACTTTTTAGAATGACTATTGACACTTAAACAAAAAGGGTTGCTCTTTTGGAGCAACCCTTTCAAAAGTCGGATCTAAGTCCGATTATGTACCCAGAGCCGGGGTCGAACCGGCACGGCCTTGCGGCCACAGGTGTTTGAGACCAGCGCGTCTACCGATTCCGCCATCTGGGCCTGTCCGCAACTTCCTTTCAGAAGCGGGATGCAAATGTATTCAAACTATCCTTAATTCGCAACAAATATTTTTGTCTATAGTAAATATCTGCAATTTGATTAAGCCTGCTTTCTTTTGCGGTGTCATTAAGTGTTTCATAGTCAGCAGTAAGCGCGCTCAGCTGCCCATTCAAATCATCCTCAACAGCAAGCGCCTCAGCACGTAATTTTGCTAATTCTTCAGCATCATCAACCTCCATTAGCCTTTCGTTCAGGTCCATCATCTCCATTAAAAAGTCGGCAGGCAATTGAGGTTTCGCTCCCTCGTTTACCAAACCATGCTGTTTTAATATATACTCTAAACGTTTGGCAGGATTGCTGAGCGTATTGTATGCTTTATTGTTTAAGGTTGAAATTTCCAGTATCTCTTGCTGTTTTGCTTCATCTTCGTTTGCAAAAAAGTCGGGGTGATATTGCTTGCTCAGGGAGTAGAACTTATTTTTTATCGCTGCCTCGTCTGGGTTAAAGGACTCGGGTATATTATAAAATTCAAAAAAATTAATCATGTACAAAGTGTTGATGTAATAAGGTAAAGGTATATATTTAAACAAATGTTTAGTCCTTTTTACATATTGTTAAATCGGTACAATCTGAGCTAAAAATATAAAGCCATTAGCCGAGGTAAAACCATATTGTAATGAGTGCGTTAACATATTTTAAGCCAATCATTCACACTCTTATGAAACGTTTTTTTGCTCCTTACAACCTGCCTGCAAGCCTGGATGTTGCACTTTTATTGTTACGGTTTTCGTGCGGAATTGCATTTATAATGCATGGCTATGGAAAAATTCAAAGTCCGATGAGCTGGATGGGTCCCGAATCATTTATCCCTCCCGTGTTCCAGGCGTTAGCTGCAATATCTGAATTTGGAGGAGGCATAGCACTTGTATTAGGTTTAGCCACACGCCTTGCCGCTTTAGGCATAATGATTACAATGGCGGTAGCAGTTTACGTACATGCCGTTATGGGTGGTGATCCCTTTGTTAGTGCAACCGGAGGCAAATCATATGAATTAGCTGCAAACTACCTGTGTATAGCTTTAGTGTTTTTGGCTGCCGGTGCCGGACGCTTCTCTTTAGATAAGTTAATTTTTGGCGACCGGGCCAACTTGTCATAAGTTGTTATCAAATAGAAATTATATTCAAAGATACCAAAGCATTCAGTGGCTTTTCGGTTGATGATATTGAAAAGGCCAAACACTTTTACAGTACTGTTTTAGGTTTAGATGTTGAGGAGTTGGACATGTCAGGCACTTTGCGTCTGCATATTGCCGGCGGTGGCAAAGTTCTTATTTATGTCAAACCCAATCATAACCCGGCAACGTTTACGATACTGAACTTTCCGGTAAAGAATGTTGAAGCGGCAGTTGCTGAGCTTACAGCGAAGGGAGTAAGATTTAAAATTTACGACGAGCCGAACTTCAAAACTAATGAAAACGGTATTTTTTTAGGCGGCGGACCAAAAATTGCCTGGTTTAAAGATCCTGCCGGAAACTTCCTTTCAATCATTGAAGAAGGGGAAGCGTAACAATGAGTCTCTGAAAACGTAAGGTATTTATTATCTTCACTACCTAAATACGCTTAAGCAATGAAACTTCGATTCATTGCTAAGTTACTTTTTAGGGACTTTTTTATGCACAATACCTTACTTCAATTTCTTCTTCTTTTAACAGTAGCATTTCTGCTGATATTACTCGCCCGTCGTTTAAAAATTGCTTATCCCATATTTCTGGTGCTGGCAGGTTTAATCATCAGTAATATACCGGGCATGCCGGTAATCAATATTGAACCCGACCTTGTCTTTTTGATATTCCTCCCCCCGCTTTTATATGAGGCGGCCTGGTGGACATCGTGGAATGAGTTCTGGAAATGGAAGCGTCCTATATCGTTACTGGCCTTTGGGCTGGTGTTTTTAACGTCATCTGTAGTTGCGTATACGGTGTCATCCTTTATACCCGGCTTTACGTTAGCAACAGGCTTTTTACTCGGCGGTATAATTTCACCTCCTGATGCTATAGCAGCAACCTCGGTTTTAAAAAGCATAAGGGTTCCAAAACGAATCATCACCATACTTGAAGGCGAAAGCCTGGTAAACGATGCCTCAAGTTTAACGGTATTCAGGTTTGCTTTGGCTACGGCAATAGCAGGTCATTTTTCTTTTCAGGATGCATCGGTGAGTTTTGTAACTGTTACTATAATGGGGATAGTTATTGGCTTGGCCGTTGCTCATGTTATATACTTAATTCACAGATTTCTCCCAACCACTGCAAGTATCGACTCAGCGTTTACCCTAGTTGCACCGTACCTGATGTACCTGGCTGCCGAAGAATTCCATTTTTCAGGCGTTATGGCAGTAGTAAGCGGTGGATTGTTTTTATCATACCGGTCGCACGAAATATTTGTTGATGGTCAAAGTCGTTTGCAAACCCTAAATGTTTGGTCAACCATATCCATTATACTAAACGGACTTGTCTTTATAATGATTGGACTTGGTTTGCCCGGTATAGTTGCCGGCTTGGAGGGCTACTCATTAATGCAGGCCTCAGTTTATGGCTTACTGGTAAGTGCTTTGGTTATTGCAATACGCATGGCATGGATATATCCGGCAACCTTTGTACCGCGTTGGTTGTTTAAAAGCCTGCGTTTAAAGGAACCTCCTCCGGGTTGGAAAGGACCATTTGTTATTGGCTGGGCAGGCATGCGTGGCGTTGTATCGCTTGCGGCGGCTTTGTCATTACCCTTAACGGTTACTGATGGCCAGCCCCTACCCGAACGTAATCTTATCATCTTTATAACATTTGTAGTAATATTGGTTACCCTTGTTTTTCAGGGCCTCACACTACCCTGGATTATTAAATTGCTCAACATACAAGAGGTTGATGTTATGATACCAATTGAGCAGCAGGAAGCAGAGATAAGGATTCGCTTAACTAAAGCTGCTATTGACAGGCTTGAGCATGATTACAAGCAGGACCTGGCAAATAACACTTTATTAGCTGCACTTAGGGACGAGTATGAGAGCAACCTCAATAACACCAGCCAAAAACTGGAGTGTATGGAATGCGCCCAAAATGGTAAAAGAGAATTGGCCGTTTACCGGCGCGTTATAAAAGACATTTACAAAGCTCAGCGCAAAGAGCTTTACCTATTACGTAAGTACAAGCTGTTTTCTGACGATGCCATTCGTAAAGAAGAAATGCAGATAGATATCTCAGAAATGAGAGTCGATACTCTTCAATAACAATAATGGAAATTGTTTACTGTAAAAAAGTTAAATATATACTTTCAAAATGAAAGTACTTTTATATATTTGAACACGAATGAATTTAACATATATCATGTCACATCAAATTACAGCAATACCGCAAAATTCTTCTTCCTTGAAATTACGTATGCTTATTGGCGGCAGCGTAGCACTTGTACTCATCGCTATCTTTTTGTTGCCTGTAAAAAATGTACGGCCCGAATGGGGACAATTTTGGATGGTAAGGCCCTTTATTATAGTTCCGCTTGCAGGCGCAACGGGTGGTGCAGTATCTTACTATTTAACTAAACTCTTACCGCAAAGCGGATGGGTAAAGGTGGCCACGGTTTTATTGAGCCTGTTGATATACATTATTGGTCTATGGTTGGGAACGGTATTAGGTTTGGCAGGTACGCTATGGGATTAAGTATATTGCAAAAAAGAGGTCATGCCAAATTATTAGCAGGACCTTCTTTTGTTGTTTATGCTAGTTATTCAACCTAATAAAGCCTCCATCAATAGCATAGTCAGATCCGGTAATAAAGCCGGCTTCTTCCGAGCACAGGTATAAGGCAAGTGCTGCTATTTCATCGGGTTTGCCCATACGGCCAATGGGTTGACTTTTGGATAATTTATCAAACATCTCTTCTTCTTGTCCTGCATAATTTTTAGCTATAAAGCCGTCAACAAACGGAGTATGTACGCGTGCAGGTGATATGCTGTTGCTTCGAATATTGTCGTGCAGGTAATCTCGTGCTATGGACATACTCATGGCATGTATTGCACCCTTGCTCATGCTGTATGCAAACCTATCGGCAATACCAACCGATGAAGCAATTGATGCCATACTTACAATAACACCACCACCACTATTTTTCATCAAAGGTATAGCAGCGTAAAAGCAGTTGTAAGCGCCTTTTACATTTACGTTGTAAACGCGTTCAAAATCAGCTTCGGCTGTTTTTTCAACGTTTCCAACATGAGCAATGCCTGCGTTATTTACGAGGATATCAACTTTGCCAATGCCCGCAAACAACTCAACTATTTGCTGCTGATTGGTTACGTCGCCGCTATACGCAAATGCCAGTCCACCCTCGGCTTTAATTTCGTCAAGTGTTTGCTGAGCAGCATCGGTATTTAACTCAACAATATGCACGGTGGCACCTTGTTTGGCAAACAACTTTGATATGGCTTTACCTATACCACTGCCGCCACCTGTAATTACGGCCGATTTATTTTTTAAACTAAACATGTTATTAACTTCGTTTACGTATTGTTATCAGTTGGATATAATTTATGCTATGCAGATAACTGCAAATTAAGCGTCAATATAAATGGCTTGCAAATAAATATTTTAAGCAACCGTGCTGCTAATTTATTTTAGCATGTTCGTGTACTATTTTACCTAACCACAAGTTATTAATTTAGCATATTTGCGATTAATATAATGCGATACTTGTAACATTTGCGTTAAATATTATGCATTTTAATTTTTTGTCTATATTAGCAGCCATAAATGAAATGGTTAGTTAGGATATTTCTGCCTTTAAGCCTTATCTTGTTTTGCGACCTGGCATTAACTGCTAATTCGCTGCAAGACAGGGATATTTTTGGCTATACATCCGCAACCCATGTTTCTCTAAAAGCTGATAAAGGCACAAAATTTACCAGCAAGCACAAGCATAAAAATCATCACAATGTTCCCGATGAGGAGCTTAAAGATGATACCGACGAATCATCAACAAACAAAAAGCTATCGGCTCATGATGATTTTTCTTCGCATTTCTTTTACACAAGGGTAGCTGCCATCAACGGCCATTACCTAAAATCATGCTTCTGTTTAAGCCGTTGTATTCAATATCCGGCATCTAATAAATTATACCGCTCTATAAGCGTTTTCCGTATCTGATTTTAATCTTCTTTGCAGTGCAATGTTCTGTTGCCTGCATTTCTGTTTCCCTTTGAATTAGCCATCATGTGTACTAATTCGGTAGGGATTTGCGCGTCCCTGTTTTATTCACACCGCTAAAAATAGCAATCAATCTTTCCGATTAATATTTATAAACTATCATGAAGTATTTATTCGTGGTTACAGGTTTGTGCGTTGCACTATGCCATACCAGCTGTAAGCAAAAAGAAAAGCAAAAAGAAGAAGAGTCAAAGCTTTTAGTAACAAGTCCGTTAAAAATGGACACCTCAATTGTAAATGAATATGTATGCCAGGTGCGCTCCATACGGCATATTGAGTTACGCGCCCAGGAGCGTGGCTATCTTGAAAAAAGCTTTGTAGATGAAGGCCAGTTTGTAAAAAAAGGCCAGCTACTTTTTCAAATTATGCCCAAGCTTTACGGCGCCGAAATTGACAAGGCAAAAGCCGAAGTTGATCTTTCGCAAATTGAATATCAAAACACCAAAAAGCTGCGCGACAGTAACATCGTAGCTCCTAATGAACTGGCTATGGCCAAAGCAAAGCTAAATAAATCAAAGGCTGAACTTTCTTTGATGAAGGTGCACTACCAATTCACCGAAATACGCGCTCCTTATGATGGTTATATTGACCGTCTGCAGGTGCGTATAGGTAGTTTGCTTGATGAGGGTGACTTGCTCACCACTTTAAGCGACAACAGCCAGATGTGGGTTTACTATAACGTACCCGAAGCCGAATATCTTGATTATAAAACACAAGGCAGCCAAAAAAAGCAAACGGTAAATTTATTAATGGCCAATCATCAAGTATTTAAGTACCCAGGTGTGGTTGAAACCATTGAGGCCGATTTTGATAATGAAACCGGAAACATACCCTTCAGGGCCACCTTCCCTAACCCAGATGGGCTTTTACGTCATGGCGAAACTGGTAATGTTGAAATGACCGTACCTCTTAAAGATGCCCTTATTATACCGCAAAAGGCAACTTTTGAGGTACTGGAAAAAAAGTACGTTTATGTTGTTGATAATGCCAACCGCGTACACGCCCGCGAAATTACCATAGGTGCCGATATGGCCGATTTATATGAGATACGTTCAGGATTAAATGCAAATGATAAAATTTTGCTTGAAGGCCTGCGTAAGGTAAACAACGACGATAAGATTGCTTACAACTATGTAAACATGAGAAAGGTATTGCCTGAATTAAGGTTACATGCCGAATAGCTAATCCTTTAAACTTCCTAAAATGTTTAATAAATTCATTCAAAGACCAGTACTTGCTATTGTACTGTCGCTGGTTATTGTATTTATGGGGGCACTGGCTATCGAAACTTTACCCGTTTCACAGTTCCCATCTATTGCGCCACCTATGGTGGTGGTAAACATAGCATATCCCGGTGCCAGTGCCGATGTACTGGTTAATTCGGTTTTAATACCAATGGAGAAAGCCATTAACGGCGCTCCGGGTATGAAATACATGACATCAGATGCCACCAGCGCAGGTGAAGCAACCGTTCAGGTTGTGTTTGATTTAGGTACTGATCCTAACCAGGCCGTAGTAAACGTAAAAAACCGTATTGAGCAAATTACTAATCGCCTGCCCGAATTGGTGCAGCGTGAGGGTTTGATAGTGAGCTACACCTCTCCTAACATGTTAATGTACGTTAACTTGTACAGTACCGACCCTAAGGCAAATGAAAACTTTCTGTACAACTTTGCCGGTGTTAATATTGTTAACGAAATAAGCCGCCTTAAAGGTGTTGGTAGTGCCAAAATATTAGGCAGCCGCCAATATGCTATGCGCGTTTGGTTAAAGCCTGATCGTATGCGTGCCTACAACGTATCAACCGATGAGGTTATGGAGGCGCTTTCTCAGCAAAGTATCATTGGTTCTCCAGGTCGTTTGGGGCAAAGCACAGGCAAACGCTCGCAATCATTAGAGTATGTGCTTACTTATAAAGGCAGGTACAGTAAGCCCGAAGAATATAAAGATGTTATTATACGTGCCAACAAAAACGGTGAAATTCTTTACTTAAAGGATATAGCTGATGTTGAATTGGGCAGTGAGTTTTATGATATTTACTCTAACATGGATGGGCACCCATCTGCTGCTATTACCTTAAAACAAACCTACGGAAGTAATGCAAGTGACGTTATTAAAGAGGTTAAAGCCAAGTTAGAGGAAATCAAGAAAACATCATTCCCTCCCGGAATGGACTACCAGATTAGCTATGACGTTTCGAGTTTCCTTGATGCATCAATCGAAAAGGTAATACATACATTGGTTGAGGCATTTGTGCTGGTAGCTTTTGTAGTATTCATCTTCCTTGGCGATTGGCGCTCAACGTTAATACCGGCAATAGCGGTTCCTGTATCGTTGATCGGCGCCTTCTTCTTCATGCAGTTGTTCGGATTAACCATAAACCTGATAACGCTGTTTGCGCTTGTGCTGGCTATTGGTGTGGTGGTTGATGATGCCATTGTGGTGGTTGAAGCCGTGCACGCAAAAATGGCCGAAGAGCACTTATCCCCTTTCAAAGCCGTAAAGCAGGTTTTGCAGGAAATAAGCGGAGCCATTATAGCTATCACATTCCTCATGACGGCGGTATTTGTGCCGGTAACATTCATGACGGGTCCTGTTGGTATATTTTACCGACAGTTTGCAATTACCATGGCTACGTCAATTGTAATATCAGGTATAGTAGCGTTAACGCTTACTCCGGTTTTATGTGCCATGATATTGAAGCCACATGGTGCCCATAAAAAGAAAACGATAGTAGACAAAGCCTTAGACGGTTTCAACAACGTTTTTGAAAAGGTTACAGGCAGATATACAAGTTTGCTAACCGTTATCGTTAACCGCCGTACGGTTACATTTGGTTTGTTACTGGCTTTTTGCGCTGGTATATACTTTACCGCCGATTCATTGCCTACCGGTTTCATTCCAAATGAAGACCAGGGACAAGTTTATGCCATCATTCAAACCCCTCCGGGTTCAACGCTTGAGCGTACCAACGCCATATCGCACGAACTTCAAAAAATTGCCGAACATGTAGACGGCGTTCAATCGGTATCGGCACTGGCGGGTTATGAGGTATTGACAGAAGGTCGTGGTTCAAACGCCGGTACTTGTTTAATTAACTTAAAAGACTGGTCAGAACGTAAGCATTCAGCAAAAGAGATTATTGAAGAACTTGAAGAAAAAGCGCATGAAATACCCGGCGCAACTATTGAGTTTTTTGAACCACCGGCTGTACCAGGTTACGGAGCGGCAGGCGGTTTCTCATTACGTTTGTTAGATAAAACCAATTCAGGCGATTACGCATCATTTGGTAAAGTAAATGAAGAGTTTATGACGGCCCTTAAAAAGCGTAAAGAGCTTACTGGTTTATTTACCTTTTTCGCATCGAACTATCCGCAGTATGAGTTAGAGATTGATAATAAGGCCGCCATGCAAAAAGGTGTTACTATAAGCACGGCAATGAACAATTTATCAATACTAATAGGTAGTACCTACGAGCAGGGCTTTATTAGGTTTGGTAACTTTTTCAAGGTATATGTGCAATCATCACCTGAGTATCGTGCTTTGCCCGAAGATGTTTTGAAGCTGTATGTAAAAAACAACCGGGAAGAGATGGTTCCATACTCAGCCTTCATGAAAATAAAAAAGAAGCAGGGGCTGAATGAAATTACCCGCTTCAATATGTATACCGCATCGGCCATTAACGGTGCGCCGGCCATTGGCTACAGTAGCGGTGAAGCTATAAAAGTTATACAGGAAGTTGCCAAAGAAACTTTACCAAGAGGTTATGATATTGATTGGCTTGGCCTATCAAAAGATGAAGTTGGCCGTGGTAATGAGGCAGTCTACATTTTTATTGTTGTACTCATATTTGTTTACATGGTGTTGGCTGCTCAATATGAAAGCTTCATCATTCCGTTGGCGGTTATCTTCTCATTGCCTGCCGGTGTATTCGGTGCATTTATACTGCTTAAAATTATGGGCCTTGCCAATGATATTTATGCTCAAGTAGGTTTGGTAATGCTTGTTGGGTTACTGGGTAAAAATGCGGTATTAATAGTTGAGTTTGCCATTCAAAAACATCAGCAAGGGTCAACGGTGCTCGAAGCCGCTATTGAGGGTGCAAAGGTGCGCTTCCGCCCTATTTTAATGACTTCGTTTGCGTTTGTGGCAGGTTTAATTCCATTGTTGTTTGCATCAGGTCCGGGGGCTATAGGTAACCGTACCATTGGTGCATCATCTGCAGGCGGTATGTTGTTTGGTACCATATTCGGGGTAATTATTGTGCCTGGCTTGTATTACATATTTGGCACACTTGCCGACGGCCGCAAGCTTATTAAAGACGAGGATGAAACTCCGCTTACCGAAGATTTTACTCATAGCAATAAGAAAAAGAAAAAGTTTTGGTTTCTGAAATCAAAAAACCAGGAGTTGATCATTAACGCAGATAATACCCATGAATAACAAAACCATATTAAGGGGATTAGCAGTTGCCTGCCTGTCGGTTGTTTACGGGGCCTGCTCTATTCCAAAAATTACTACACGTGAAGCTAACAAAGCCACCCCCGATTCTTACGGACAAGTTGCGTTAGACACTACGAATACAGCTAAAACCAATTGGAAGGTGTTTTTTAATGATGAACACCTTAATGCCCTTATTGATACCGCGCTCAAAAATAACCAGGAGCTTAATATTACTTTACAGGACATTGAAATTGACCGTAACGAAATCAAGACCCGCAGAGGCGAATACCTACCCTTTATTGGACTAAAAGCCGGTGCCGATTTAGAGAAGGTGGGCCGTTATACCAGCCGTGGTGCCAGCGAGGCTACTACAGAAATTAAGCCAGGCAAAGAAACGCCCGATCCGCTACCAAATTACCTGGTGGCAGCTTATGCCACTTGGGAACTTGATATTTGGCATAAGTTGCGCAATGCGAAGAAAGCTGCCGTTGCCCGTTACTTGTCAACCGTTGAGGGTAAAAACTTTATGGTGACCAACCTTATCAGTGAAATTGCCGATTCGTATTATGAATTATTAGCGCTTGATAATCAACTCGATATTGTGAAGCAAAACATCGTAATTCAGAATAATGCATTGCGAATTGTACGTATTCAAAAAGAAGCAACCCGGGTTACTGAACTGGCTGTACGCCGTTTTGAAGCACAGGTGCTGAGTACACGTAGCTTGCAATTCGATATTCAACAGCAAATAGTTGAAACGGAGAACCGCATTAATTTTTTATTGGGCCGTTACCCGCAACCTATTGCACGCGATAAGGATAGCTTTGAGGCGTTAAAGAACGTGGATATACAATCAGGCTTGCCTTCACAATTGCTTACGAATCGTCCGGATATACGCCAGGCGGAAATGGCACTTGCAGCGGCTAAGCTCGATGTTAAAGTTGCCAAGGCGCAATTTTACCCATCACTGGGTATATCTGCATCTATAGGTTACAATGCATTTAATCCGTCTTACTTGTTTAACACGCCGCAATCTTTGCTGTATTCAATTGGCGGAGATTTAATAGCACCGTTTATTAACCGTAATGCCATTAAAGCAGTTTACGGTACAGCAAACGCCAGGCAGTTACAGGCAGTGTTTAACTACGAACGCACAATTTTAAACGCTTATATGGAGGTGGCCAATCAGTTGTCAAAAATGGGCAACTTAGAAAAAAGCTTCGACCTGAAATATCAGCAAGTGCAAAAGTTGTCGCAATCCATCAATATATCAAATGACCTCTTCAAGTCAACCCGCGCCGATTATATGGAAGTGCTGATGACACAGCGTGATGCGCTTGAAGCAAAATTTGATTTAATTGAAACCAAGAAACAACAGATAAACGCCCGTATTAACGCGTACCAGGCGCTTGGTGGTGGCTGGCAGTAAAAGAATAACTATAGGCAGCAGTTACTTGCTGTAGTTATAGTTGTGTTTGAGTGTGGTGTTTTGAAGGGAGGTTTCGGCCTCCCTTCACTTTTTCAAAAAGTTGTATTAAGCTTTAAAAAACAGATTTCCAGATCTTGAAAACGTTCTCGTACCGATGGCCCGCATCTCTAATGATAAGCGAGAGATGTTGACGACGTATAGGTACATGCTGATCAATCACACTGTAAATTTGCTGCAGGCAGTTGCCTAAACGGTGTTCAAAATCGGCAGTACTTATTTGTACAAGTATTTGGTCGCGCAAAAGTGATACAGAATTGCCACCACCTAACTCGCGTTTTAAAAGCTCAATAATGGCGTTTTGAAGTTCAAATGCTGCCATAATTTGTAAATAATTGGTTAAGTCAAAACTACATAGTACACCTTAAAGGAGTGATAGTTTTTTGCAACTTTCCTGTTACAAAGCATATTCTAATTTCTATTAAAAATTAAAAAGTCCTGCTCTTTTTAAAAACAGGACTTTTTGACGTATAAATTGTGGAACTTTAATTAGTTGCGGTAAAGTTACCGCTGCTTACAACGGTTTGCCCGCTTGAAACAACAGTGATTTTCATAGCACCTAAATTTAGGTTTGATGGCACTGCTACCCTAATCTGATTTTCAGTGACGCTTAATATATTGGCATTTATGGTACCAAAGCGCACACTCGTACTATTGGTGCTAAAGCCCGAACCACTGATAGTGATTATAGAACCCGCAACACCAGACGCAGGTGTAAATGAATCAAGTGACGGGCCGAGGATGGTAAATTCACCCGGGGCCAGTATATTTTGACTATTATATTGTAATGATACCCGCACTCTACCAGGATCAATGAAGCCTGGTACTGTAGCGCGCATGGTGGTAGATGACGTTGCCTGTGTGTAAGTCTGCTGCGATCCGAAGTACACGTTGTAATACTGGCCTGAAACAAAGTTTCCGGTTAAGGTAACTTCCCTACCTGGAGCACCGCTTGTAGGTGAAAAACTGCTTATAGAGTGATTCAATACTTTTAATTTATCAGATGCACTAACAGTATGCGGCCCAACTTTAATACTAACCGTATAATCATTTGCAGTAACAGTTGTTGGTATATTTACATACATTGAATTGCTGCTTACTGATGAAACGTAAGCGGCTGTGCTGCCTATCAGCACAGCAGGGTTTGTTCCGTAGCCATAATTTGTTGGAAAATTGGTTCCGGTAATGGCAATGGTGCTGCCTGGCAATACCGTTGTAGGCGAAACTGATGTAATGGTTGGAGGGGTAACAACAAACTCCCCTGGTAAAACGGTAGTTTGTCCGTTGTTCAAAATTGAAATCTGAAACTTCTCCGCAGTAACACTAACCGGTAAGTTTATTTGCATGGCGTTGCTTGAGGTATAGTTAATGCTACCTTCAGTTTGACCAAAGTATACCCGTAAGTTACCGGTGTTGTAATAAACAGGTAAGTTATCGCCGCTAAAAGTTATGAGCGTTCCGATAATTCCACTTTTAGGGCTGTAATCTTTTACATTAGCCATCATGGTGAAATAATAGTTGTTGTTAACGCGCTGTCCGCCAATTGTTATTTGAACAGGAACCTGTGAACCATGAACACCATTAATACCTGATGGAACCTCTACTACAATTTTAGAGCTTGTTACCTCAGTTACTTTAGCCCTTACACCGTTGAAGGTTACAATTACCTGATCTGCTGATGAAGCAAAAAATTGTCCTGATATGGTAACCTGCTCACCCGATTTGCCCGACTGCGGCGCAATATTGGTTGCAGTAAGCAATGGCATGTTAACTGATATTACCTTACCGAATACAGTTCCTTTTTCATTAGTAAGATAGGCACGTGCATATAACACTGATGTGTTATACTGGTTATTAAAAGTAAGTGAGTTTACTTCTTTTGTAAAATCACCTTCTTTGGCTTCAGCTCCCAGGGAAACCTTTGTTCCGTTACTTTCATCAATATTTGATATAGAGTTATATATAAAGCCGTAATCCAATATTTTTGATGAACCAGTGCTTATAATATTACCTTTAAAAGTTACTTTGGCCGGTGACGGTGCTAAAATTTCGAGTGTTTGAATTTTAGGCTCGTTATCCTTATCTTTTTTACAACCTTGTATTGCAGCAAGTGAAGTAATGAAGGCAAGCAGTAAGAGTAAATGTTTTTTCATTTGCTTGCTTGTTTAAAAGTTATAACCAATGCGGATTCCGTTCATCAAGGTTGAACCGAAGTTCAGGCTCGAGTTTTCATTAGTGGTGTTGCCCGTGTTATTAGCTTGTCCGGTTTGAGTAACGTCAATCTTTTTCCAGTCAACTTTGTAAAAACCCAGGTTAAATTCATAACCGAAAAAGAAGTGACTTGCCATATAAAAATCAAACCCCGACACAAGGTTTACACCGTAGCGCTTGTAGCCGTTTTGTTGCACCTGGTTAATTACCGTGTTATTGTTTATAACAGTGGTATTGTACCATGCACCTTTTACGGTAGTAGTAGAGCCATTATTGTCAATAGTTTGATTAGCCGATCTGTTTGAGAAGCTTACGTCGGCACCAATGTACGGAGACAACCGCTTGGTTCCGTTAAAGTGTTTTTCGATACCAAAGTTCAAACCAAAGGTTGTGCTCTTTCTGTCATCCTTAAAAAAGTAACTGTTTGAACCATATGGGTTATTATAGTTTACTACAGTATCTTTTTTGTTTACGTTAAAGCCGAGACGTAAAGCAAGTTGCGGTTTAACAAAATACCTGAATTTAATTTGATTTAAAGAGTTGTTAAGGTTTAACTGACCATTGAAAGGGTTAAAATTTAACTCCGTAGATAAGGCTTTAGCTTGTGGCTTAAATTCATTATCAGACATTGACGATTGGCCATAAGAAGCCATGGCGGCGCCTAATAAGGCCGCGATAAGGAAGGTTGATTTCATATTATTATATATTCGGCCGCGAAAATATAATAAGTATGTTACTTAGTGTGTGCAATTGAGTTGGTAACATGAATGTTACCAACCGCTCTTTTGTCCCTAAATAAGCCAAGTTGCTTGTTTTGAATTATCTAAAAATCAAATACCATTAAAAATCTGTTAATTTATGGTTAAGACATTATTCAAAATGCTCGATAAGCATATCAGCGGCAGCGTTAATAGTATGATGTATAATCTCTTCACAGTCGCCGCTAAAGGTAAACCGTTTTGAAATGAGTTGGTCTTTTATAAGCATTGACACAAACATTGTACCCACCGGCTTTTCGTCGGTTTCACTACCGCCGGCTGTTGTTAACCCTGTTACGCCAACTTGTATATCAGACGGTATAAGTGCATTAAGTTTTAAAGCTAGTTGATCTGTTACCTCTTGCGACTCTGGTGTAAACTCCTGTATTATATCATGCGAAATTCCTAATAAGCTTTCTTTAAGCAAAGCATCATAGCACACTATTCCGCCTTTTAAAACCGAACCCGAATCAGGGGTGAGTGCAAATTCTGAGCAAAGCCACCCGGCTGTCGCGCTTTCCGCAAAAGCTATGGTAAGTCCGCGTTGCGCTAATACTTTACTGCAGGTTTCTATTCTTCTTTCAGCCATGTTTATTTATATAATGTACATCAATTTGATAGCTGTACTAATTCAATAATACGGAACATAATCATGCGTAACTGAAAATACATATTGCTTAACAACGCTCAGGAATAAATAGTTTGATTGGTTATTTTAATTATTAATTAAAACTATTCAAAGTAAAGTAAGTTGTAATACCAATCAGAATATTGAATTAATTTTAATTTAAACAACTTACACATGGCTAATTACAATCCGCAGCATAGTGAAGGCAAAGTTGCCAAGGCTATTGAAGAACAAACTGCAAAACTGCCTTCTGACCTTTTCCTATGGGCCGCTGTTGGCTCAATGGGTGTGTCACTGGCATTAAAAATTATGAAAAAGAAACATACGGCATTATTTGTGGGCCAATGGGCTGCCCCATTTTTGCTTTTAGGTTTGTATAACAAAATTGTGAAAGTAGAAGGCCACGATTAATCTTCTAACCGGCAGCTATAGTTGCCGGTTTTTTTCGCCCTTATTGTAGTAAAACTTATTGCACTGTCGTGCAATAGATAAAAGTTTTGTTGCCCTCAGATTAAACAATTTGTAATTTTCATGCTTATAATAGCGTAATAAACGTTACGGCGAGCCCGAATTGGTTCGTAAACTTAGCCTGTCAAATTATAAATGTCTGTTCATAGCTCTTCATACACCAACGGCATATCCATAAACGAGCAAGACCGTTATCGTGCTCTTGTTACAGCAACTTCCGATGTTATTTACACCATGAGCCCCGATTGGTCTGTTATGCAACAGCTAAACGGTGGAACATTTCTGTCATCTAGCGGCGAGCCTATCAATAACTGGATGGATAAATATCTACATCCTATTGATCAGGAAATGGTACGGGATGCCATTGCCGATGCTATTAAAACCAAATCAATGTTCAAACTGGAGCACAGGGTTTTGCGGGCCGACGGTGGTACAGGCTGGGCATTTTCAAGAGCTATTCCAATTCTAAATCAGCAAGGCGAGGTTACTGAATGGTTTGGTGCTGTAAACGATGTGACATCCCGTAAGGAAATGGAGGTTGAGCTTAAGGTTGCCCGCTTTGAAGCTGAGCATCAAAGACGGTTAACCGAAGTAGTAACATCAAACACGCCCGATTTGGTTTACATGTTTGACTTAAACTATCGTTTTACGTTTGCCAACCCGGCCCTGTTGCAAATGTGGGGTAAAACCTGGGATGAGGCAATTGGCAGAAACTTACTTGAGAACGGCTATGAAGACTGGCATGCAGAAATGCATGAACGTGAGATTGATCATGTGGTGGCAACCAAACGAGCCATAAGAGGAGAAGTAGCTTTTCCGCATGCTGTATTTGGAAGGCGGGTTTATGATTATATTTTTTCGCCGGTATTTAACGCCGAAGGCGAAGTTGAAGCCATTGCCGGCACTACACGTGACATAAGCGAAATTAAAGAAAACGAGCAGCGCAAGAATGATTTCATAAGCATGGTGAGCCACGAGCTTAAAACTCCGCTTACCTCGGTAATAAGCTACGTACAGGTTGCAAAAAAGCGCATGAATCAGCTTGAAGATAAGATGGCTGCCGATATGCTTGAGCGTGCGAATAAACAGTTGGGCAAAATGACCCGTATGATTAACGGCTTTCTTAACGTTTCACGGCTTGAATCAGGACGGATACAAATTGACCGACAAACATTCAGCCTTGCAGAATTGGTAACCGAGTTGCAAGATGAAGTATTGGCTACCGTTTCAAGTCATAGCATTAAGTTCAACTGCATTGAAAATATTTTTGTAAACGCAGACAGAGAAAAGATTGCACAGGTTTTCAATAATCTTATTAGTAACGCTACTAAATATTCACCGGTCAACTCAAATATTGAGGTAAGCTGCTTTGGCGATAACGAAAGCGCTGTTGTAGCGGTTAAAGATAACGGAATGGGAATAAGTGAAGCCGACCTGCCCCGGCTGTTTGAAAGATACTACCGTGTTAAAGACGCTGAACTAAATCACATTTCAGGGTTCGGAATAGGTTTGTATTTGTGCGCAGAGATTATAAATCTGCATGGCGGACAAATTTGGGCAGAAAGCGAACCTGGTGCAGGTAGTGCGTTCTATTTTACATTACCTGCGGTAACAATGTAATAAATAAAACTTATCGGGCATCTTCATCGTTAGATTTGGATTTTTGATTATTAACACGGAATACCAGCGCCGCAGCCATTCCAAATATTACGTGAGCAATAACCAGTTGTGTATAGTAGTTTTTAAGGTTTACCCCGGGCGGATTAGGGTGAGCATTAAATGTTGAATGCCATATGGCAGCACCACCCAGTCCGCTTATACCACCAAACAAAGCGCCGTTTAATAAATCAGGTTTAATGTTGCCTTTATCAAGCAACGCTTTATAAGTAACCGCAAACAAGGTTCCAACTGCATAATGTGCTGCCCACCCCGCTATAGTTGATTGGCGCTTATTCATTTTGCTAGCACGCTTGATCAGTTTGGCTAAGATCTCTGCTTCATTGTAATTAGCATTCTTCAACTGAGATACCGTTTCGCTGAAAAGCGTCATTACGGTAGTTCCTGTAAAGCCTGCCATGAGTATGTCTTTAATATTCATAACTATACTAATTTATTGATATCACCGTGCTTATTTACCGGTCTCCATGTGTGGTGCATCAACCGGTTTTGATTCTGGCGATCCCTTTTGTCTTAAATAAATACTTAAAAACACAATAGAAACTATTGAAATAAACTCACTTTGCCAGTTTTGGAAAGTTTCAAACCAAAATGTGGGTTGTGATAAAAAGCCGGTCAGCGTTTCGGCTGGTTTGTGCTGCAATAGTTGCTGGTTGTTATGATCAACCCAACTGCCGTAGAAATGAAGAACCCAGCTTACGAGGAACAGCAACAAAAAGCATAGAGATAGTGAATTGCTGTATATTTTTAGCCACCAACCACCTTTATTCACTAACACCGGGGCATCGGGGCCAGGTTTAGGCTCACGATCAACATCCTCTTCTTCCGTTAAGCTTTTTGACTCTGCCGAACCAATCTGCCGCAGTCCAACGGTGAGAAGCACATACATTCCCATTTGCAAAAATTCACTCTGAAAGTTTTCAAACGTGGCCGATATAAAGTGTCCGCTATGCAGGTAACTTCCAAAAGCTAATGCTTTGCCCCCTTTTTCTTCAATTTCTTTATTGTTTTCTTTCCATCCGGTTAATGCCTGTCCAACTAGCGTAATTGCAAAAAGAGCGAGGAAAAACAATGTAAGTCCGTTACGGTACCAAAATGAAAATTGTGACTTCTTAATCATCTTTGTAGCAGGTTTGAAATCACAACTCTTTCAATCAACATTTTGTTTTATTCCCATAAGTTGTCTTTTAAATTTTAGATTAATTATTTTATAAATAAGAAACCTAAAGTAAGCAAGGCTGTTATTCTGATGTAATTGCCTCTGCACTTATTTCTCCGGTAACTTTTATTGCATCTATGAAAAAAGAAGAAATCCATTTAGAGGATATTCAACGAATACTGTTTGGCGAAGCACCCCCTATATTTTTGCTTGAGGTTTTTATTCGTACCGTTTTGACATACATTATATTATTGTTTGTTATACGGTGGCTGGGCAAGCGCATGAGCGGACAGGTTACCATCATGGAAATGGCGGTAATGCTCACGCTGGGTGCCATTGTATCAACACCAATGCAGGTGCCCGAAAGAGGCATTTTACAAGGTGTTATATTGTTGCTTTGCGCAGTGGGATTTCAACGGGGTATAAGTTTATTGGCATTCTACAATCATAAGTTTGAAAACTTTACTCAAGGGAAGCCAAGCATGCTGGTTAAAGACGGAGTAATGCAGCTCGAGCAAATGCAGGAAGACAGGATATCAAGGCAACAGCTTTTTGCCGAACTGCGTAAGGAAAACATACACAACCTTGGCGCAGTTGAACGTGTTTACCTTGAAGCAAGCGGTTTAATAAGTGTGTTTAAGGCACCAAAGCCAAAGATGGGCCTCATGACCCTCCCTCCCGATGATAAAGAAATATTGGAAGCGTTAGGAAGTGAACATAAATCAAATAATGGCGAAGTAGTACTCATGGCATGCCTTAACTGTGGTATGGTTAAGCCTCAAAGCACAGATGGTTCTTGCCATGACTGTGGTAAAGACAATTGGATAAACGCTAAATAATTTTAACTAGATGAAACCCGGAGATATAAAGTTTACCGATTGGGGGCGTTGGCTGTATGGCGATGTGCCTGCCGAATTTTATACCGAATTGGTAATAAGAGCAGCCTTCATTTACATTTTTTTAATGGTTGCCATGCGATTGCTTGGCAAGCGGATGTCATCACAACTAAGCCGTAATGAAATGGCAGCACTGGTAACACTGGCCGCCGCAATTGGTATTCCTTTGCAAACGCCCGAAAGGGGACTGCTGCCCGCAATTATCATTGGCTTTATAGTGGTTTATGTTGGCAAATGGATTGCACACCGAGCCTCAAATAACCAGGATTTTGAAAAATTTTCACAGGGAAACATTGACGTGATGATTAAAGATTCGGTTATGGAGCTGGGAAACATGAAGCGTTCTCGTATTACCCGCGAACGGTTGGTGGCCGAACTGAGGTCAAGCGGTATAAAGCACCTTGGCGAAGTAAAGCGGTTGTACATGGAAGCAAACGGAACCTTCACTCTAATTAAACAAGACCCAATAAAACCCGGACTTGTGGTGTTGCCGCTATTTGATCATGATTATATTGATCAATTAAATAAGCCAACAGATATTACCGTATGCGGAAGCTGTGGCCTAACTCGCCAAGGGCCCGTTCAGAGCAATGAAAACTGCAGTAACTGCAATAAACATCAATGGACCGATGCTGTACAATAACATCTAAATTCTAACTTTTAATTTTGTGATTCATCAATTTACAATTAACAACAACAACCAACAAACTACCATCACTATTGAACCAAGTACCTACCAGGAAAAGAGCGTTTATGAAGTAGAAATGAACGGAACCTATTTCCACTTCTATTTTGAGAATGATACCTGGAAACACAACAATGATCATCAGTTACCATCGCAGGTACTTGATCAAATTATTGCCTGCATTGTTCAGGTTAATCAAAAATTACAGGCATAAGCAAAGTACAGGTTTGGCTTAGTTTGGCAATTAACTAAACTGTCAAACCTTTGCTTTTGACACTTTTTGCACTCTTCACTTCTGAGTAATTAATTAGGTTTGCAAAAATATCTTTTAAATGAAGTTATACCTTGCTTTCCTTATCCCGATTTTAATCGGCGCATGTAAATCGGCTGATAAGCATGTGGAATCTGTAAACGATATCAAAAGCAATATTTTAAAGAGCATTCCGAAGGTTAAAATTTCTGATAATATCGTATCCATCACCAATTTTGGCGCTAAAGGTGATTCGGTTACCGATAATAAACCAGCGTTTGACAAAGCTCTTAAAACATGCAAGGAAAAGAACGGTTGTAAGCTAAGTGTTCCGGCAGGAACGTATTTAGTAAATGGCCCTATTCATCTTTCATCAAATACATCAATTGATTTAAATGATGGAGCTAAGCTCGTTTTTGGAACTAACGCGCATGATTATTTACCGGCCGTTGCAACCAGTTGGGAAGGAACTTTTCTATACAATTATAGTCCCCTTATTTACGCTTATAAGGCCAGCAACGTTGCCATTACCGGTAAAGGAACCATTGACGGAAACGGCGCAAACGGCTTTAGTAAGTGGTATGATTTGCAAAAGGCCGACCAGCAATTAAGCAGGCAAATGAACCACGATGGTACTCCGGTTAATAAACGAATGTTTGGCAAAGGGCACTTTTTACGCCCACAACTCATTCAGTTTTATGAGTGCAAAAACGTTTTGGTTGAGGGAGTAAAGATTATTAACTCCCCGTTTTGGTCAGTACACTTTTTAAAGTCAGAAAATATAACCGCACGCAAAGTTAAATTCAATGCATTCAACAGAAACAACGACGGTTTTGATCCTGAATATTCACGGAACGTATTTATTGAAGATATCGACTTCAATAATAGTGATGATAACGTAGCAATAAAAGCCGGTCGCGATCATGAGGGCCGTAAAACTGCTGCTCCCTGCGAAAATATAATAATTCGCAACTGCAGGTTTAAAGGCCTACATGGCGTTGTAATTGGCAGTGAAATGTCGGCAGGTGTACAAAACGTTTTTGTAGAAAACTGCACTTACGCCGGCGACTGTAAAAGGGGAATTTACTTAAAGTCAAATGCTGACCGTGGCGGGTTTATTCGTAAAGTATACGTAAATAATCTAACGTTCGGTAAGGTTGAGGATGGTATCTATATCACCTCCAATTATCATGGCGAAGGTAAAGGGCATGTAACAGATATCAGCCAGGTTTACTTCAATAATATCAAATTTAACAATGCTGCAAATTCTGGCTTAGTTATACAGGGGTACCCAGGCAAAAAAGTAAATAATATAAATTTTTCAAACATCAGTATTGACACATGCGCCAACGCTATAAGTTTCACTAACGCCGAAAACATCATACTTGGCAATCTCATAATTGGTAAACAAGCCACTACCCCATCTGCTGCAAAGTAAAAGCTCAATTAAATTTTAATGAATCCTTATTTTAAGAACCTGGTAACTTCACTCGATGCCGAACGCCAGGCCGATGCCCTATCATTTGCTGCGCTTACCAACGGTACAGGCGCTGCACAACGCCGCACGTTAGGTTTATGTTGGTATCCGGTTGCCATTCGCAGTACCGAACCAGCACGCGGTGACTATACCAGTATTGAAGTTGAGCGTACTACGCATAAAGATGTTTCGCATCAAATTCGTTTTGGCAGCTCTGTGGCTCTGTTCTCTAATCATGATGATAATGATCGCATCAATGGTACAGTTAGCTACGTAGGTACCGACAGGATGCGAATTACCTTGCTGACGGATGAACTACCGGATTGGGCAAGCGATGGCAAATTAGGTGTTGATTTGTTATTTGATGCATACAGCTATGATGAAATGACAGCGGCGCTCAAAACCGCAGGCAAGCTCGAAGCACCGATAGTGAACATACTTACCGGCCAGGCAAAGGCGACCTTTTCAACCACAATATCGTATACCAACAATGCTTTGAACCAATGGCAGCAAATGGCTGTGGCTAAAATTTTGGCAGCACAGCAATTAGCTATAGTTCATGGTCCGCCGGGTACAGGCAAAACCACCACCTTGGTTGCCGCCATAAATGAGTTGATTAAGCAGGGCGAGTCGCAAATATTGGTGGTTGCGCCCAGCAATACAGCTGTTGATATGCTGAGCGAAAAGCTATCATCCACAGGTCTTAATGTGTTACGTATTGGTAATTCTGTACGGGTAAGTGATTCTTTACAACGGCTTACGCTTGATAGGAAGATAGCCGGCCACGAACAGATAAAAGATATTAAGAAGCTGAAAAAACAGGCGTCTGAGTATAAAAACATGGCTCATAAGTATAAGCGTAGCTTCGGCCGCGCCGAAAGGGAACAACGCAAAGCTTTGTTTAACGAGGCCCACCGCATAATGCGCGATGTTGCCAAAATTGAGGAATTTTTAAGCGATGATGTTATAAGCAAAGCACAAGTTATTACTGCTACACTGGTAGGAGCCAATCATTACACCATTAAAAACCGTGTATTTAATACGGTTATAATTGATGAGGCTGGCCAGGCACTTGAACCCGCAACCTGGATACCTGTTTTAAAAGCTAACAGGGTAATAATGGCCGGAGATCACCTTCAGCTCCCTCCCACTGTAAAATCTCCTGACAGTGACTTAGTCAATACCTTACTTGAGAAGTGTGTTGCCAGGCACCCTGAGGCAGTTGTGTTACTACAGGAACAGTACCGCATGAATGAAAAAATTATGCAGTTTCCATCGGCAGAGTTTTACGATAATAAACTTATTGCCCATGCATCGGTAAGCAACAGGCTTTTGAGTAACGGCGATAAACCATTTACATTTATTGATACCGCAGGTGCAGGTTATGAAGAACAGGCTGAAGGTACCAGCACCGTAAACAATGAAGAAGCTGCATTTATAGCCCGACATATACAAAGCCGCAATTACGATGGAGCAAGTGTGGCAGTAATAGCGCCTTACAAAGAACAGGTGTTGCTTTTAAAAAACCTGCTTACAGGTACCAACGTTGAAATAAATACGGTTGATGGCTTCCAGGGTCAGGAACGTGATGTTGTTTACATTTCATTAACCCGTAGTAATAGTGATGGTAGCATCGGTTTCCTGACAGATTTAAGGCGTATGAACGTAGCTATCACACGTGCAAAATGCAAAGTAGTTTTAGTAGGCGATAGCGCCACCCTGGCAAAACATAAATTTTATAGTGATTTGATTAAATATGCCGAGGACATTGGCGGGTATGAAAGTGTATGGGAGTATCAGGCATAAAGTAACTTAATAAAAAAGCCTCCCTTTCGGGAGGCTTTTTTTATTAGATGTTATTAATGGCTTCTTGTTCTTTCAAGGCCTGAATATTGTTTTTGCTATTGAAATCATCGGTTTCGTTAGCAAAGTCGGCTAGTATTGATGCAATGTTATCGAGGTTGTCTGCCACACGCTGGTGCATTTCAGGCAAATCTTTTTCCAACCGTTTATTGCCTAAGTCAATATTGTCAACTTCAATTTTTCCCAGTTTCTGAATTACTGCTTGCTGACTGTTCCTCAAATCTTCAAGTTCGTGAACAATCTTTTCCATTAATTCCGCTTTTTTCAACTTATCCATTTCAATTAAAGATTGGTTTCAGCATTAAGAATAGATTTTTTGCAAAATAGTTTGAATTATAATTTATAACTAATACTTTAGTTGACAAATCGAAGGCAATGAAAACACTCTTTTTTTTATTTATTGTGCTTTTTGCAGGTAGTTTTACAGCAAATACTTTCGCCCAAAAAATTAATGAAACACAATTATTGGAGTATTATCAAAACCAAAAATTTTTGGAAGCGGCCAATTATTTAAAAAGTAATTATACTGAACCTGTTACTGATGTTACTGCCTTATCGCGCCTGGCCTATGCATCACAAATGGCCGGTAAGCTTACCGATGCTGAACTGTATTACAAACGCTTATTTGATATTGACAGTTCAAGGCTTTCGGTACTGAACAGCCTGGCCGGAATAAATTTGCGCAGGAGCAATTACAAAAAGGCAAATGACTACTACCAGCGTATTATAAAAGTTGATAGTACAAACTTCTACATTTATACACAGCTCGCTCGCATCAGCATGTTTACCGGCGATACACTTGGCTACGTTAACTCTCTTATTAAGGCTAACAAACTTAATCCCGAAGATGCCGATGTAGCCTCTGACCTGAGTAACGAGTTAGTTAATCGTAAAAAATTTGCTAACGCCCAATATATCCTTAGCCGAGCCATAGCGGCTGATTCACAAAATGTTGTTTTATTGCAAAGTTTATTAAAGCTTACGCACGCGCAATCAAAGTGGCCCGAAACCATTGCAACCGGCCTGCAATTATTACAACTGGGAGACGGTAGTTACCCTACCGCAATTAAGTTGGGGCAGGCATACTACAAAATAAAAAACTATGTATGTTGCCTTGAGGTTTTGGCGGGCATGCCCGAAATGCAGCAAAACGAAACATCTTTTTACTACATGGGCTTAAGTTATAAAGCACTTAAAAAATATGCAAAGGCTATAAGCTACCTTGAAAAAGCAATCAGCGATGGTATATCTCCGGCAATACCCACTTATTACGGCGAAATTGCAAACAGCTTTCAGGAATCAAAGCACTTTAAAAAAGCCGAACTAAACTACCAGAAAGGTTTGGAGTTTGCCGAACGTCCGTTGCTACTATATTCGCTGGCTACGCTTTACGACGCCGACTTAAAAAATAAAGCAAAAGCAATAAAATATTATAAAAAGTACCTCGCAACCAATCCGCCTGCCATGCAGCAGGTTTATATTGATTATACTAAAACACGAATAGGTACACTTGCTGGCACGGCCAATTAGCGTTGCATTAACCGGGCAACATATTTACCTATAATATCAAACTCAAGGTTAACCACATCACCTTCGCGTACGTTTTGCAAATTGGTATGCTCATAAGTATAAGGGATGATAGCAACCGAAAAATTGTCAGCCTGTGAATTAACCACGGTAAGGCTTATGCCGTTAATGCATATTGAACCCTTTTCAACGGTAACATTACCTTTAGAGGTATCATATGTAAAGGTATATTCCCAGCTGCCATCAAGTGCCTTAAAGCCGCTGCAAACAGCAGTTTGATCAACGTGCCCTTGTACAATGTGTCCATCAAGACGGGCATTCATCTGCATACAACGTTCAAGATTCACCAAGGCACCAACTTCCAAATTGCCGATGTTTGACTTTTTAAGCGTTTCGTCGATAGCTGTAACAGTATGGCTGCCATTGGTAACAGCTACTACAGTAAGGCATACACCGTTATGGGCTACCGACTGGTCAATTTTCAATTCAGAGGATATATCGCTTTCAACGGTTATGTGTACATTTCCGCTTTCATGCTCAAGCTTGGCCACCCGGCCCAGGGTTTCAATTATTCCGGTAAACATTTAAATTTCTGTGTACTTAAATAAATATACAAGTGTTTATTCAAGACCAAAACTAACTATAATCTTACCACCTTTTATCAGGTGTGCATCATTATCAATATATTTAATTACGCAAGAAACGGGTTGGAAACGAAAACGTGCTAACTTAGTTTTGCTGTTATTAGATATTGAAATGGAAACGCAGAACGAAACAGATTACAAAAGGATTGCCGATGCGATTGAATTTTTGAAGTTAAACTTTAAAAGCCAGCCTGCTTTGGATGAGGTAGCAGCACATGTAAATTTAAGTCCGTTTCACTTTCAGCGTATGTTTACAGATTGGGCAGGCGTATCACCTAAGCAGTTTATAAGCTACCTTACCCTTGAACACGCAAAATCTATTCTTGCTAACAAACAAGCCTCACTATTTGATACCGCCTTGGAAACTGGACTGTCAAGTTCCGGAAGGCTACATGATTTGTTTGTTAAGATAGAAGGAATGACGCCCGGCGAATACAGGAACGGTGGTGAACAGCTTACTATAAATCATAGTTTCGCTCAAAGTCCTTTCGGGCGTTTACTCGTTGCTTCAACTCCCAAAGGCGTGTGTTATATGGCCTTTGCCGATGAAGATGATCAGCTTGCCATTACGTTGCTTAAAAAGCGCTATCCTAACGCCAATTATTTACCGTCTACTGATGGTCATCAACAAAATGCCATGCTATTATTTAAGCATAATTGGAGTAGCTTGCCTGCTATAAAACTCCACCTCAAAGGCACTCCTTTTCAGCTTAAAGTTTGGCAAACGCTGCTCACCGTACCTGTAGGTGGGTTGATTACCTACGGACGTTTAGCAGCTCAATTGCATAGCCCTACTGCCAGTCGAGCGGTGGGTACAGCAGTCGGCGATAACCCGATAGCGTTTCTTATACCTTGCCACCGCGTAATTCGCTCAACCGGCGAAATTGGTCAATATCATTGGGGCGCTACCCGTAAGAATGCCATGATTGGCTGGGAGGCATCAAGGTTTTCAATTAGTAATTCATCCGATGAAATTATTTAATAACAACGTGCAGAATTTGCTGCCTTATGATGGAGAAGCTATATACCATGAGGGTGTGTTGGATCCCATTGAGGCCGACAAATACTTTGATATATTTTTAAAAGAAATTGCCTGGGTAAACGATGAAGCCATTATGTTTGGCCGGCGCATTATCACCAAAAGGAAAGTTGCCTGGTACGGAGACGCTGATTATAAATACAGTTATTCAAGAATAGACAGGCATGCGTTGCCATGGATTGATAGCCTTAGAATGATTAAACAACAAATTGAGGAAACATGCGGTAAAACATTTAATTCCTGTTTGTTAAATTTATATCATAATGGCAGTGAAGGTATGTCTTGGCATAGTGACGACGAAAAGGAATTAGGTAATGATCCGATTATAGCATCTTTGAGCTTAGGAGTAAATCGAAAGTTTTCGTTCAAACATAAGCAAACGAAAGCTACCGTTTCATTAGCGCTCAATCATGGTAGTGTGCTTTTGATGCAAGGGTCAACGCAACATTATTGGTTACATTCTCTGCCTAAATCAACAAAAATCACTGGTCCACGCATAAACCTTACATTTCGTAATATCATTGGTGGGTAAAATAACTTATTGAGTCGTTATAACTTGTTCGTATATATTATCATGATTTTTTATAATATATTGTTTATAAAATAGATATGTGATTTATGTCGATAATCACTATACGTAAAGAAAGATGTAATTTGCCATTACTACGCTTGCAAATAGGCCTAATTGCCTCCTTCGTTTTTAATTACCTGCCTTACTTTGATAAGTTAAAAAACCTATTAAAACAAGTTCATAAATCCTATTACATCATTTTTGTGAACGGAAACGCAGGCTGAAGAAGCTGCTAGTTTTATACGACATACAATGAAGCATAAAAAAAGCCCGGTATTCAACCGGGCTTGTATCAACCATACTTTTTCTTTTTAGTCATCTTAGCCTTTTCGCCCGAACTGTAGTTGTACGTTTTAGCGTTTTTGGCTTTTTTTTCATGGAATGCTGCCCCCCGTTCATTTTCATCCGGCTTTGCATTTCCCGCTTCTGCATCTTCCGGTGTTTTCCTCCGTTCCTTTTCAATAATAAGGTCTTCCGGTAATTCAGCAACCTGAATTTTACTTCCTATTGCCTGCTCTATTTTGCGCACCCCGTTCAGTTCGAGATCGGTTACAAAAGTAAGTGCCATAATTTCTGTTTCCTCTGCTTCGTTGCCTTTTTTAACTCTTGTAAGGTATGTCTCAGCATCCTGTGGTAGTTCAAAATGGAGCAGAAAAGGAACGTCTTGTAATGGAAGCTCACCTACATCTTCGTTAACCACCAAAAGCGTGCGCGCGTTATCATCAGCTAAAAAAGCTTCTACAGAATCAAAGCCAGTATAATCATAAAACCACGAACTAAATAGAGACACAGAGCTGTTATTGCGTGTTTGAAGGGTTTTGTATAGTTTTTCAGCAGTTTGCCGGGTGTTTACAAATACCACCGTTTTGGTGAACAGGTCCTCATCCTGCATAAACAAACGCAACAAATTTACCTTGGTACCAAAGTTAGGTACATGATATAATAGCTGGTCGATAGTTTCAAACGCCTGCTCTCTCATTTCCTCAACCTCAATGGTTGCCGGCTGGCGCATAAACGGGCTTATCATACGTTCCAGTTTATCGTGCATCACTTCGGTAAACACCAGGTGCTGTCCTTTTTGAATACTTTGAGCAAGCTCGTTAACCGGTAATTGCAATCCCTGTTTAACAATTAGGTCGGCATCATCAACCACCAATAAATCTACAGTGTTTAGGTTGAGCCCTAATTTTAGGTAAATTGCTCGAGCGCGGTCAGGTGTTGCCACCACAATATCGGCACCTTCGGCCATATCGTCCATTTGCACTTCGGTGCTACCAGCTGCATGCAGCCCCACCAAACGTATTGATTTATTGGTATTGAGCTGGTCAAATTGTTCTAACACCGCATCAACGCTCTCTGCATCTGGCACAAGCACCAGCACGCGGGTTATACCATCGGCTGCGTAAGTAAAACGGTTAAGTATACCTGTAATATAAGTGGTAGTTTTGCCACAACCATGCGGACCGATGGCTATAACATCCTGCCCGCCAATTATGCGGGATAACGTTTTTTGTTGAATATCGGTTGGGCCGTCAAAGCCTGCTTCTGTTAAAGCACGCACCAAACCCTTTTTAAGTTTTAATTTTTCTGCCCAGGCCATTCGTAGTCTCGCTTTTAAAAAGAAAGTAAAATTACCTTTTTTAGTTGGGATGATGGATAAGAAATTTTGGGCCTAACCGAACGAATAATTACATCAGTTTAAAGAAGATTTAATCAGTAATTGCAGACTACAAAGGGCATTTACACGGTAGGTAAATCTATATAAAATGTAGTACCGACGCCCAATGTACTTTCAAACCATATAATACCTTTGTTTTGCATTACCATGTCTCGGCATAGTATCAAGCCCAGATGACTTCCTTTTTCGCCTTGTGTGCCGGTAGTCAAAGTATGGTCGAGGTTAAAGACCTTATCCTGATCATCATCACTCATTCCCCGCCCAGTATCTTTGATATATACTACTGCCCTATCATCAATTATTTCTGCGTGGAAGGTGATACTATCGCCGGGGTTACAAAACTTTACACTGTTTGATAGCAGATTACGTATAACCAGGCTAATCATATTTCTATCGGCAAATAAATTTACCGGCGTAGCAATGCTATGTTTAATATGTAAATTCTTCAATCCAATTTTAGTGGCATACAGTTGAATGTTTTCATCTATGCAGTTTCGCACATCAAAGGCAACCGGATTGATCTGTATACCCTCAAACTGACTTTTAGACCATTCAAGTAAATTATCGAGGAAGTTACCGGTACTTAATATCGTATCTTCAAGTTTAATCAGCAATACTGAAAGCTCCTTCTCGCCTATTTCACCATCATGATATATCTCCAGCAGCGTTTGCAATGTACTCAACGGACTGCGCAAATCATGAGATACAATTGAGAAAAACTTGTTTTTTACATCATTTAAACGCTCCAGCTCCACATTTTGTCTGTGCGTTAAATCCATTTGTTCGTTTAAATCGTGGTTAAGCTTTTCGAGTGTGATGTTAATTTGGGCTATTTCTTCTTTTTGCTTTGTGAGCAGTTTGTTGGCTGCCTGTTTCTCGATATTGCGGCGGTACTGTATAATAAGCAGTAAACATACCGATGCCAATACAATTATAATGATGATGATGACGCTGCTATACTTTTTTACCTGTGATTCATAACCTGTTATTTGCCTGGTAATTTGTCTATTATCAGCGGTAAGCTCAGCATTTTCAACCCTGATGCGGTTGAACTCCGTGAGGGTAACATTTTTTAATGCGTTTTCGGCCTGTATACTGTCCTGGTTGGCAATATAGCGCGATTGATAGTGGAAGGCCTTCTCAATTTGATTACGCATTTTGTACACAGCAACCAGCTTTTGCAACGCATCAGAAATAGCAATTTTTGATTGAGCTGCCAGCGCCAGGCTCATGGCCAGCAGTGCATGTTCTTCGGCATGCTCATCTTGTTTAAGAGCCAGGTACACGTCGGCAACCATGGTGTGTGCTGTAGCCTCTTCAAATTTATCATGTAAGGTGCGGAAACCTGTTATAGCAATATTGAAATGCCTTAATGCTTCACTGTAATCACCTTTTTTATAATAAAGCCGGCCTAAGCCCTTGCGCGAAAGTGAACCGCCATTAATATCTCCAACACTTTCCCTTATTTGCAAGCTTTTATTTAGATGAATTAGTGCCTTTACAAATTGACCCGTTGCCTGATAACAATTACCAAGCTCATAAAGCGCGCTGCCAACACCGGCTTTATCATTAACGGCACCATAGCTCTTTAGGGCTTGCTGAAAATAGCTTTCGGCAAGTCCATATTGCTTCATATCGTAATATATAGAGCCAATATTAACCAAACACTGGTTTATTCCCCTCGTGTAGGCAATCTTTTTATATACTTTGAGTGCCTTGATGTTATATTTTATAGATTCCTGTTCATCATCAAGCCTGTCATAAGCGTAGGCCATACAAGCTAAACTACGCCCCATGCCTAGTTGGTAGTTTATGCTTTTTGATTGATTGTACGCTACATCAAAATAATAAAGTGCACTATCAAGCTTACTTTGTATACCATATGAAATACCCATATGTACGTATGCATCGGCATAAGCCTGTTTGTTGCCAAGTTTACCGGCTAAATTTTGGTAGATATTTGCGTAGTAAAATTTTTTGTGTGGATCGACTCCCGAATAAGCTTCGGTGAGTTGTTGCAGTAAAGGCAGCCTGGAAGAGTCGGGCATGGTTTGGCTCAGCACCTTTTCCAGTGAGTCTACCTTTCGCTTTTGGGCAAAGCCGTAATTAGTCAGCAGCGTTAGGCACAACACAATAATGTACCTAATACGGCCTGTGTAAAACTTACAGGTGTAGAAATTAAACATAGGGGTTAACCAAATATAGCAGGTTAAACTCCTTTGTACGATATTTAATTATAATTAGTTGCCTATTAAATATTTAGCAGCTTTATATCGATATAATTCTACGTAAGAACTGAATATTACATAAAGTATTTGCAGGGCTTCAAAATATAAACCCACACATATAATAATTGGTTCTACTAACTTTTATACAGTTAAGTTGGTGTTTATTTGTCCCTTTGCTTTGGCGCGCATAGGCTTAACGTATAGTTCGTCAACCAAAATCATTACGATAGCTAACAACGGAACAGCCAGAATTATACCAAGGGCCCCTGATAAAGTTCCCATTAGTATTTGACTGATAATGGTAAGTGCCGGCGGCATATTAATTAACTTTTTCTGTATGATAGGAGTTATAATGTTTCCAACAATGGTTTGAGTTACAATATACATTAATGCTACTATTATAGCAGTGTTAGTGCTAATTGTGAGAGCCAATAGAACACCCGGAATCATTGCTGCAGCCGTACCAAAATTGGGTATAATACGCAGTATACCAGCAATCAGGGCTAGCACCAGGGCAACTGGTAAATCCATAAAGGTGAAGCATATGGTTAGCATAACAGTAACCAATACGGTGGCTAAAAGCGTGCCTTTCAGCCAACCTTTTAATGACAAGCTTATACGGTTAATTACATATAGACCCATAAACTTCTTGTTTTCGGGCAATAACAATAAGATACCGTCCTTATATATGGATGGGTTAACCGAAAAAAATATACCTAAAAAAAGTATGATATAAATATTTCCTAATACGCCAAAGCTTGTACTAAAAAATGATTGCGCAGTGTCCATCATTTTTTGATTGCTGTTTCTACCGTTAAAATACTCAAGCACCTTGTGTCCCAAAGGATCTTTTGAAAGCTTAGCCTGAAAGTTATTGATGGTATGAGGAAGGCTTTCACTCAGTTGCGAAACCTGGATCGCAATTTTTGTCCCCATAAACCAAAGCGATATTGCAAGTAAGGCAAAAGTACCGCACACCGAAATAATCATGGCCCATTTACGGCTCAACCGGGTTTTACGTTCAATTAAATCGCCCAGTCCGTGAAAGTAAACCGACACCAATGTACCGCACAGTACCATTAGCAATAAGTTGAATGCCACACGGGCTATAAGTATTATAATTACCAGCAGTGCAATTATGGCTACTGTTTGCCATACCTTTTGTATGTAAGTAAGTTCCTTTTGAGTAGTGTGCTCAGTTTTAGTCTTGATCATGTAAATATGTGCCAGGAGTTAAGCTAAAGACAGTTTGCATTCCTAAATGTTTTATAAGTTAGTTCGCATCAATCATGATTTCACCCGTGGAATTTTATGCGTACAAGTTTGCTTTAGTGCAGTTACAAAGATTCTATTGTAGGGTTTAGCAACTTTCTCAATGCTAAATTGTAAATAAATGTAACAACACTTATTTATGAAAACAGATAGCTTATTCAGGCCCTTCAGCTTGAAATCATTAAACATACCCAATAGAATTGTGATGGCGCCTATGACGCGATCTTTCTCGCCAAATGGTGTACCAACTGATACAGTGGCTGCATATTACGCTAAACGTGCAGAAGGCGAAGTTGGACTTATACTATCAGAAGGAACTGTAATCAATCGTCCATCATCTTCAAATGAACCCAACGTGCCGCATTTTTACGGCAGTGACGCCTTGGCTGGTTGGCAAAATGTAATTAACGCCGTTCATGCTGCGGGTGGAGCTATGGGGCCGCAAATATGGCACATGGGCGTAATGAATAATCACGCGTCGGGATGGACACCGCCGAAGCTATTTGAAGGCCCGTCCGGGCTAAACAATCCAAACCTAAAAAACGGTGTAGCAATGACAGATAACGACATTGCCGATACCATTAAGGCATTTGGCCAGGCCGCCGCAGATGCAAAGCGTTTGGGCTTTGATACCCTTGAGTTGCATGGCGCGCATGGTTATTTAATTGACCAGTTTTTTTGGGATGCAACCAACCTTCGTACAGACAAATGGGGCGGTAAAACCCTTACCGAACGGAGCCGCTTTGCTATTGAAGTAATAAAGGAAGTACGCAAGCAGGTTGGCGATAATTTTGCAGTAATATTACGCCTGTCTCAATGGAAAGGCACTGCTTATGACAACAAATTGGCAGCTACTCCTCAAGAGTTAGAAGCCTGGCTTAATCCCTTGGCTGACGCGGGGGTGGATATTTTTCATTGCTCGCAGCGTCGTTTTTGGGAACCCGAGTTTGATGAAAGTGACCTTAACTTTGCTGGTTGGGCAAAAAAGGTAACCGGTAAAGTAACCATAACTGTAGGATCAGTTGGATTAACCGGCGAGTTTTTAGCTGCATTTGCCGGCGAAAGTTCACAGCCAAGTTCATTAGATGAATTGTTACGGCGTATGGATCGCGGTGATTTTGATCTGGTTGCCGTTGGTCGTCCGCTTCTTTCAGATCCGCAATGGGTAAAGAAAATTCGTGAGCAACGCACTGATGAGCTAAAAGGCTTTACCAAAGATGCCTTAGCTGAACTGGTGCTGGACTAAACATCGACACTACACCATCATTAAAGGCCGCAATTTGTTTGCGGCCTTTAATGATAAATTGTATTTCTCAGAGACTGTACAATTAATGTATTAACATAAAGTATTAATCTGCAGTGGGCAACTCTACATAAAAGGTTGTGCCTTCTCCTGTTGTACTGGTAAGCCATATTTTACCTTTATGCATATCAATAATCCGTTTTGATATGGATAGACCTAAACCAAATGGCTGCTCTCCTCCTGTTCCAACTCTTTTTGCCGGTGTAAACATTTCAAAAATACTTTCCTGATCTTTAGCAGGTACACCAATACCCTTATCGGCAATCGAAATAATTACTTTATTATCCTTCTTTGTTATAGCGACCTTAATAGAAGTTTTCTCGTGGCTGAATTTTATAGCATTTACAATTAAGTTATTAAACACCCGCCAAATTTTTTCGTGATTGATGTAAGCCATCACACTTTCTTCGTCACTTGTGAACTTAATTTTTTGCAGCTTTTCATCAGCCTTAAACTGCAACAGTTCAACAGAATCAAACAAAAGGTTTTTGATATCGATAAGTTCGACCTTTAACTCCTCGTTTTCGTCAGATAAGCCCGATTTTAGCAACTCATTAATCATTTCCATGGTATGAATGCCGGTTGTTTCAATTAGATGGAGCATGTGCCTGCTTTCCTCACTAAATTCATCTTCGCCAAGTAAAATGGCAGCTAACCCCGTCATGCCCGATAATGGATTGCGTAAATCATGCGCCATCACACGCATAATTCTTATGTAGTTTTGATTTACACGCTCAAGCTCAGTAAGCGCATGTTCAAGCTTTTCGTTCTGTAGTGCCGCTTCTTTGTTTGCCTTCTGGCTCCTTTTCAGGCTTCGATTTATAAGTACAATTATCACAATTGACAGCAATGCAATTACCACACTACCCGCCAAAAAAATCTTTTTAAGCTTATTTTTTTGCGAAAGCTTGTTTACGGTTTGCTGCTGTGCGAGTGAGTTTAGCTCACGATTTACATCAAGCTTGTATAAATTGGCAGATACGCTTTCAAGCGAATCTTTTAAGTGCATATAAGTGTTTTGATATCCATAGGCTTCATCTTTATCACCTTTAGCAAATAAAAATTGCGCATACATTTTATTCCATCCTACCTCAATATCCAAATTTTGCTTATCGTACTTTTCTAACCTGGTTTTGCTTTGTTCAAAGGCAGCAGCGGCCCTGTCAAACTGTTTTTTACGTGTGTATAAATCAGCAAGCTTCAAGTATGGCGGAATTTTAATGCCATCAACTTCTTTTAAAGGCAATTGCACCGCCTTGAGCAGATAAAGTTCTGCTTGCTTAAAATCATTTTTGCTTAAATATAGACCGCCAAGATTATCAAAAACAACAATGCTGGCAGCATTAACATCAATACCTGTTGACCGTGCTGTATCGATAAGCTTTAAATCTTTTAGGTAAAAGTATTCGGCACTATCCAATATTTGCGACTTTTGGTAGGAAATGCCGGTATTGTTCAGTACTCCCTGCAAAGTGTAAAACTGCTTTTGGAATGAGTACCGGCTGCCACATTGCATAATCAGCTTGTAACTATTTGACCACAGCCTTGCTGCCTGCCTGAAGTTTTTTTGCTTATAATAAATGTTAGCCATTTTGACCGACAAGTAGCCGTCATCGCAGTTGCCGTTGTTAAGTATTTGTTTGGCTTTGTAATAATATTTAAGGGCAGTATTGTATTGCTTTAAGTTAACGCTTGCCTCTCCTTTGCATAACAGGGCTTTGTAATATTGATTTGGATGTTGCTTTTTGCGGGCGTCTGTTGAAAAGAAAGCCATGGCGCTATCAGCGTAACGGTTGCGCAACTCAAAATCAATTTCCCACTGTGCTAAAAAGCAGTAGTAATCTGTTACAGCCGGATCCGAATCTTTGATGAGTGGACGGATCTTTTTTAAGTTTCTAAGTCCGCTATCGCCTTTTGACATCGTTATCAGGCTGTCGGTTAGTCTTAGTTGCTTGTCAATGTCAATATCAGGACTTGATACATGTTCTTTACAAGACATCCAGGTTAAGATGGAAGTTAAAGACATTATGATGCATACGCACCGGGAATAGTATGAAAACTTCATCAGCACTTATCGGTTACCAATTTAATTGCAATTTGGGAGGAAAGATAGGCAAAAAGTATTTTTCGGGGTAATTTCGGGTAAAATTGGTATAACAGAGTATTAAAATATTGGCTTTAGAATAACTCAATGTTTGAATTTTGCAACTATTTGTTTGCAAATTGCAATTGCTTGAAATTTGCAACATGTAAATTTGAACTATAAAATTTGCAATCATGAGCAAGGCTGAAACTTTAGAGGATTTTTACCAGCATAAATTCAATTACCTGCCACAAAACCTGCAACAGGATATTGGCCACTTTAATGTATTTAAAACTGAGGATTGCTATAAACCTGATGCCAAGCCTGTTGTATACGCGCGCCGCGACTTCTATAAGGTAAGCCTGTCAAAAGGCCATTACCGTTTTCACTACGCTGATAAAAGCATTGAGGTGAATGGCTATACGCTGATATTCTTTAATCCGCAGGTGCCTTATACGGTTGAAAACCTATCTGATGAACGCTCGGGTTACTTCTGCATTTTTTCAAAATCTTTTTTTGCTGATAAGCTGCGCGGCACGTTGAGCGATTTGCCAATGTATGCACCTGGTGGCAAGCCTGCTTATATACTTACCGAAGAGCAATTTGGCCTGGCTGGCGACATATTTAAACGTATGCTGGAGGAGATCAATTCTGACTACGCCTTTAAATATGACTTGATACGCAACTATTTAACGGAGCTTACTCACTTTGCTTTAAAAACCCGTCCACAAGAAAGTTTATACCAGCACCCTGATGCAAAGTCGCGCATTACGGCTGTGTTTACTGAACTGCTTGAGCGCCAGTTTCCAATTGAAACGCCTTCTCAAAGATTCACCATGCGGTCGGCCAAGGATTTTGCTTCGCAACTTGCGGTACACGTTAATCACCTTAACCGCGCTATCAAAGAAACCACAGGTAAAACAACCACAGATTTAATTGCCGAACGTGTGACCTCTGAAGCAAAGTCACTACTTCGCCACACCAACTGGAATGTATCTGAAATTGGCTATTGCCTTGGTTTTGAAGAACCTGCGCATTTTAATAACTTCTTCAAAAAGCAAACTCAGGTTACGCCTACCAAGTTCAGGCTGGCAGCTTAATTGAGTGCTCTTATCAATATAGTGCATCTTAGGCAATTTATTTTACTTCAAACTAAAGTTGATTTTGCTTGAATGGAAAACTATATTTGATTATGGACGCTACTTTCAATGCACTTGTGATTACCGAGAATGCCGGGCAGTATATTAAAGAAGTTAAACAGGTTTACACCAGTAAATTGTCTGTTAATGAATTACTTATAAAAGTTCATTACTCGTCGGTTAATTACAAAGATGCATTGTCTTCATCAGGCAATAAGGGCGTAACTAAACACTTTCCTCATGTGCCCGGTATTGACGCGGCCGGCGTTGTAATTGAATCTAAGAGTACATTGTTTAAAACAGGTGATGAGGTAATTGTTACCGGTTACGACTTAGGTATGAACACATGGGGTGGCTTCGGCGAATACATAAGCATTCCTGCTGCGTGGGCAGTACCATTGCCAAAAGGCTTATCTTTATTTGAATCCATGATATACGGAACGGCTGGATTCACAGCCGCTCTTTCTGTTTACCAGATTGTTAACGCCGGCATCACTCCTTCTAAAGGAGAAATTGCCGTTAGCGGTGCAACTGGTGGCGTGGGTAGTATTGCTGTTGCAATACTTAATAAGATAGGGTTTAGCACTACAGCTATTTCAGGAAAAAATGATCCGGATTTTTTAACAGAAACACTTGGGGCTAAACAATTCATCAGCAGGGAAGAATTTATTAATAAGCACAATGGCAAGGCGTTGCATACTCCTACCTTTGCCGCGGGTGTAGATACCGTTGGTGGTGAAGTGCTATCAGGAATTATAAAATCCGTACAATATGGCGGGGTGGTAACCTGCTGCGGCATGGTTGCCTCACCCGAGTTATTAACCAGCATCTTCCCTTTTATACTTCGCGGCGTATGCCTCACAGGTATCGATTCTGTGCAGGCCCCAATGCCGCACCGCATTCAAATATGGCAATTGATGGCCAGCGGTTGGAAGCCAGCAAAATTAACCCAGCTTTCCACTCAGATAACTCTTGAACAACTCCCTGATGCTCTTAACCAAATTTTAAACGGTCAGGCTAAAGGTCGCTTTGTATTAAAGCACCATGTTTAATCTTTCAAATTCTTTCCGAATTTATCTCTTTTTATCCCGCGTTTAACCTTTTTCTACCTGACGGTTCGTTTAGGTTTCCATCGAAATGCTGAGACAGTTTAGAATGTATTAAGTAAATAATCTTATACTTAGTTTGAATTTTGCAATAATCAGGTTGATTTATGCAAACGGTTACTTTTTGCCTTATGTACTTTTGTGTTATTAAATAAACACAAATAACAAGGCTATGAAAACAAATAAAGTATGGTTTATTACAGGTGCTTCTAAAGGTTTTGGTTTAAGCCTGGTAAAACAATTACTAGCACAAGGGCAGCCCGTAGCGGCTACCTCCCGTAATATAGATGATCTTAAACAGGCAGTTGGTTCCAACTCATCACTGTTTTTACCCTTACAGGTGGAACTGGCAAATGAGGAAAGCGTAAAAAACGCTATTGTTGAAACGCATAATACCTTTGGCCGCATTGATGTTGTGGTTAATAACGCCGGATACGGTATTGGGGGAAGTATTGAGGAACTAACCGATGAAGAAACCCGCCACAGTTTTGATGTAAATGTATTTGGTACATTGAATGTAATACGTAAGGTAATGCCTTATCTGCGCGAGCAAAAATCCGGTCACATTATAAATTTATCTTCGATAGCCGGAATTGCGCCGGGCATGGGTTGGGCGGTATATGCGGCTGCTAAGTTTTCAGTAATTGGCTTATCGGAGGTATTGTGGCAGGATGTTAAAGATTTTGGCATCAATGTAACAGTTGTAGCTCCGGGTGCATTTCGTACCAGCTTTTTAACGCCCGAATCGTTGGTGCTGGCCAAAAACCCTATTGATGAATACACTGCGGTACGTGATGTACACGCAAGGTATTTGCAAATGGATGGTAAGCAAGCCGGTGATCCGGAGAAGGGTGCAAAAGCTTTAATTGACCTTGCTTACGAGGAACACCCTCCGCTTTACCTACTGTTAGGAAGCGATGCGTATGACCGTGCTATGTCTAAGCTTGAACAGCTTGAGAAAGAATTTAGACTTAATGAGGAGCTAAGTAAGTCAATGGCCTACCACGGCTAAAACGCGTTGAACTTCTACTAAATGCAACCATCTCTTATAATTTATGATGAAATTTGAAATTTGTTTATTGCTGCTTGATGTACTGCGCATTGGGCTGGCGTTATCATTGAGCTACTACTTTGTAAGAAATGTCCTCAGCAAAATTGAAGCAGAATACTAAAGAGGTAGTGCGGCAAAGGCCAATCAGTTGTGATTGGCCTTTGCTATATAAAAAACGGCCGTTTGAATAATCAAACGACCGCTACATTACATATGAAAACTTAATAGGGAACTTGTTTGGGCTTTGTCAACTGCAGTTATTCTCTGCTGGCCAGTACCTGTGCTGGTGTGCTTTGAGCTGGTTCAGCTTGCATACCGGCAAAGATCACACCCTCGGTGTAGGCATGGCCTTTGATGCTCATGGTACTGGTGCCTTTTGCTAAGGCTGATACCACTACCTGGTAACCTTGTGCACTTACTGACTTTTGTGCTGCTGCTAAAGTGAATGCGTTGTTTGCCTTGGCTACCATTTCGCTGTACATACCTTCATGTTGCATGTAAAAGCTGTGGAAAGCAGCCTCTTTGTAAAAGCTCTCCAGTAACGAGC